>NZ_SMRT01000001.1 GCF_004354045.1 Paenibacillus piri
TAACCGCAACTTGCGGAATTTCGTCAGCGAACTCGGATCGATGACCGGGTCCTCCGGCGCCATGTCGAGAAAGTATTTAAACGACAAGTCATACCGAGAGCGCTCGACGATATCTACGTCAGACAACTCGAATATGGCTTTTAATAGGAGATACTTGAACATGCGGATCGGATCGATCGCATTGCGACCGTTGTCTAAACAGTATTTATCTTTCAATTCATCGTATATGAAAGTAAAGTCCACCAGATCGTTGATTTGGCGCAACATATTGTCCTTTGGCACGACGATGTCATATAACCTTGCATATGGACTTAAAACCATTAATTGTTGTTGCCGAATCATTCGATCACCCGCTCTTCATGATGCTTTAATTATAAGCGAAAAGAGGCACAGCCTGCTCAATTTTCTTGAGGGACTGTACCTCTTATAGATGATACGGACTTTTTCAGTGGCCTCTCCCGAAGGAAAGAGGGTTTTGAGGGTGCGGAGGATATTAATTACACGGGTATCGTGATTTAATATCCGTAACTAATTATATCCTTATCCCCTAATAAAATGACTCGTAGCATGACTATTACTCACATTGTTAGATCCAAGAACGGGAAACGATAACAAGGAGAATAAACAACACCAGAATCACACCAGTTGAAGTAAAGAAACCGCCACAGCTACGTCCAATACCTCCCAAATCGCTCATAGTTTCAGCCTCCTTTCTATCTAGCTTGTGTATTTTATGGATTTATGGTGTTTCGAGATTGGACTGTTCAGAAAATCAGGCTTTTGTAAGGGAATATATATCGTTCCATATTTGTAAGATTTACATAAGATATGATCAAGGTCATCCCCAGCTGACCCCCTCCTTTCTAACTGCTGAGTAGACGGTTGCATTCATTGAACCGTCTATTTGGCATTTTACTCTAAAATAAAAGCCCTCGATCCCGAAGGGAAGAGGGGTTAAATCATACCTTACTACGGCGACCGGTTGCGGCAAATAGGGACTCCCTACATTAAGCTACGAAGAACGATAGCACGATAGCAGCTGCTGGGGCAGCTGTTTTTATCCGATAAGTCGTAATCGGATAAACTCGAAGAAACGGCAGCCGGCATAAAGGCTGTCGTTTTCTCAGCTTGCCTGTCGTCATGCTCTTGCGGTTCCTGCGGTGAGGCGTTCATCACCGCGCAGTCCCTACGAACTCCCGCATCAGCTGATTGAACTTGTCGCGTTCGTCGTAGAACGAGCCGTGGCCGCTGTACATGAACGGCACGAGCCGCGAATGGGGAATTTTCCGATGCATCTCCTCCGCCTGGCTGAACGGAATGACCTGGTCGTGAATACCATGCACGATTAGCGTCGGCAACTGGATGCGAGACAGGTCGGCATTCAAATCGAAGTCTCGCAGCATGACGATGATCGCGGCCGTCGACCAGCCGGCGGCCTGCATGCCCATCCGATTGAACCAGTCCGAGAATGGCTTGGTGATGTACCGGAAGAAGAAAATGTCCGTCACACCGAGCATCATGTTCGCCCGGTCGTTCAACGTCTCCTTCAGCAGCTGTGCGGCCGTCTCCTTGGTGAAGCCGCGCGGCGCCGCTGCGTCGATCAGCACGAGCTTGGATACGCCGCCGCCATTGTACCGTACGACGTATTTGATCGCGATCGCGCCTCCGGTTGAATGTCCGGCGAGCACGAAATCTTTCAATTGCAGCTCCTCGACGACGGCGCGGATATCGTCCGCAAGCCGATCTAAATTATAGCCGCCGTAGGGCCGATCCGACTTGCCGAAGCCACGCCAGTCGATGCCGATACAGCGGTAGCCCATGCCCGGCAGTACGTCGAACTGATATTCGAACTGGTCATGGTTGAGCGGCCAGCCATGAAGAAACACGATCGTCTTGCTTCCTGCCGGGTTGATGTCTTCCACGTAGAGCTTTACCCCCGGCTCTACCGTTACGTAGTATCCCACTGTCGATGCCTCCGCGAATCAAAATCCTTTCCCGATAGGATATGCGCTCAGCGCCCAAACGTGAATGCTCGCCGGCTGCGCCGCTGTATGCGTTTTTTGAAAAAGTAACGTTATGCATAAGGAATTTAAAGAAATGCTGAATTAACCGGTCATAGAAAATGCTAGGTCATTACGCTAACGGATACGATAGTTGAATAATAAAGCGTCAGTCAATTGCGTTATTTTCACCGGACATGTTCTGGTCTAGCAGAATGACCATAGAAGCTAATGCGCTCTCTGGTCATTTTACACTATAATATGTACTTCCATATAAGCCAGGATATGAATGCTGATAACCAAGAGATGAATCCAAAAACCATGACGATTTTATTTTCACTCCATCCATATTTCAAGCTAAAGTGATAATGAATGGGTGCCATTCTAAATATCCTCAGTTTAGTTTTCTTGTAATACCATACTTGCAGCATAACGGATAACTGCTCGGCCAGATAAACCGAAAATAATATGGGGATCAAAATCTCGACCTTTTCTATAACAGCTAAAAAGGCGAGAGATCCTCCAATCGCAAGAGAGCCTGTATCTCCCATAAATGCTTTCGCAGGATAAATATTATATATAAATAGCCCTAACAAACTGCCAATCATCACTAGTGAAAAACTCTGGACTTCAATTTTCTCCGATATCGCAAAGAAGAAAAAGAATGTTGGAATTGCCACATTTATAAGTAGTCCGTCGAGCCCATCCGTAAAATTTATTGCATTGGCTGACCCTACAATAAATAACATCGTTAGAACTAGATAAACGGAAATTGGCAGGTTGATTGAGAATCCCTTCAATACAAAAATTTCTGAACTTAAATTGAACTGGAATAGAAGTACAATAAGCAAAATGGTTGTAAATGCGAATTGAAATATCAGTTTTGTTTTCCCGGATATACCTGAAGGGTCCTGAAAAGCTGCCTTCTTAAAATCGTCCATAAAGCCTAATAGACTAAATAAAGCAAAAGTTGTTCCAATAAAAAGAACCAATGGTTTTGGATGGAAGTACATCGATGTTACTACTCCAACAAGTAGGATAATACCTGCCATAAGTGGAGTGCCACGTTTGGCCTGATGTTCCGGAGGCAGCACCGCCCTAATTGGTTGCGTTAGATTCAAACTGCGTAACCCCCAAATTAATAAAGGGGTTAATATGGCAACAAGCAGGAACGAAATTCCCAGAGCACTCAATAATGAAGCCTCCATTGGATCGGTTCTCCTTTTAAAAACTTAATTATTGACGACTCCATTACAGTTAGAGTTGTCCAATAAGTGTAATTATAGCCTTTTAATCAGCAAAAAAATAAGAAGAAAGCATACAATTAATTTCCTATATTCACAAAAAATAACAGGGAAAACTCGGTTACCACTAATTGCATTTGCTATTTCAGAAGGAGATCGATTCTACCTGCAAGGTCTAGAGCCGGAGATGGAATTTGAAGGACAGCGTTGGGTTCGTCTCGCCAGCCTGTATCCGGAAACCATCGACTTTGTCGTTTTTTATTGTTATGGCGAACTGGTATACACCAATTACGTGGAACCGTTTACTGTCAACTTCGACTCTAACTGGAGGCAATTAGCTTGGAAGGTGCGTCCCGGCGACCAGGAGTGGAAGGCAGTCGTACATTTGAAGAATGGTGAGGTTTTGGAGCGTAGGGCTGAAGAACAACGGCGCTTTGTTGCGTCCAATCTGTCAAGTGTGGCTTCGTGCTATGTCCTTGCAACCAACGGGGGACATCCATTTCCGTTTGCAATTTACTCGGATGAGCAGCCGGTTGGTTTTGTTATGTTGGCTTATGGAATCACCGGATACGAAGAACCGTCAATCGCAGATGACAACTATTGCATCATGCGACTGATGATTGACAAGCAATACCAGAACCGGGGTTATGGTTGGGAAGCCATGAAAAAAATCTTGGAATTTATCCGCACCTTTCCGGCAGGGCAAGCACATTACTGCTGGATCCCTTATAAACCCGATAACGTCGCTGCCAAAAAGCTTTATGAAAGCTTCGGCTTCCGTGACAACGGCGAAATCTTCAACAACGAATCAATAACCGTATTGAGACTCTGACGAGGGGCTTCATCGGGAATTTCCGATATGCTTGCCAGTTGCCGAAATAGTAGTCTCCACAAATCCTTTTTTTGAAAAAATTTTTCTCATACTATCCTCTTCTACTATATGTTGTTGTGATATTATATATATGTTACTACATATAGATGTGGAAGTGAAAAGATGGATACGAAGGAATTTCAACAATGGGTAGAAAACTTTTATCAAAAAAGGGGATGGGCAGATTATGGTCCATTCATTCGAATGGGATTTTTAATGGAAGAGGCAGGAGAAGTCGCAAGAGTGGTTCGTTCTCTAGAAATCGGTAGAGATCGTCCCGACGAAACAACTAAACGAACAGAGGAATTAAAGCAGGAACTGACAGAGGAACTGGGAGATGTACTCAGCAACCTGATTATTCTGGCTAATATGTATCATGTCAGTATGGATGATATAATGGAGACTCATGTAAGAAAGTTAAAACTACGGTTTCGTAATGAATAACCACATGAAAAGAACAGCTTTGAACCAACGGGACTGAAATCAGGGGCTTTGTTGCACTAACGGGAGAACGTTTGTTCAACAAAACAGCGGCAGTCTAGGACTTCTCGTCCAGGCTTCCGCTGTTTTCTGTCCAGTACTTTATTTTCCTTGAACAACGACGATCCGTAAAATAAATAATGAGTGCGAAATGACGTCCGGCAGCTAATAATGAAGATTGTTGGCTATAAACTTGCCGATCTGGATTGACGCTGTAGCGGCCGGAGACGGGGCATTGCAGACATGGACGCTGTTTTTCCCGTGAACAATATGAAAATCGTCCACCAGACCGCCATCCGGTTTTAAGGCTTGAGCCCTTACCCCGGCCGGAGCCGGGATGAGATCCTTGCCTTCGATTTCCGGAATAAGCTGCTGAAGACTGCTCACAAAAGCCGCTTTGCTGAAGGAACGGACCATTTCATTCATCCCTTCCTTCCAATACTTCCCCGCCAGCTTCCAAAAGCCCGGGTAGCTCATCGTTTCGGCAAAATCCTGGATGGAAAAGTCGGTTTTCCGGTAGCCTTCGCGCTTGAAGCTGAGGACGGCGTTCGGCCCCGCTTCCACATGCCCTCCGATCATTCTTGTAAAATGAACGCCGAGGAAAGGGAACGAAGGGTTGGGAACCGGATAAATCAGATGCTTGACCAGATGCCGTTTCTCCGGAACCAATTCATAATATTCGCCGCGGAAAGGGACGATCTTCATATCCGGCACCATGCCTGTGCTCCGGACAATCCGGTCGCTATGGAGCCCTGCGCAATTGATCATCTTCCTGGCCGTAAACGATCCGCGGTTCGTTTCGATCGCGACTTGATCGCCGCTTTCCTTAATGCGTCCAGCTTTCGTATTGAGCAGCAGCTCGCCGCCCCGTTGTTCGATAATCGCCGCGAACGTTTCCGATACCTGCTTATAATTCACGATGCCCGCCGCAGGCACGCGAATCGCGCCAAGCCCTCGGACATGAGGCTCGATCTCTGCGAGCTCTTCGGTGCTGATTCTGGAAATAGCGAGACCGTTATCGATGCCCCGCTTGTACAAGTTATTCAACAGCGGCAGCTCTTCTTTATGAGTAGCGACAATCACTTTCCCGCATAAATCATGCTCGATGCCGTATTTCCGGCAAAATTCGACCATCGATAAGTTGCCTTCTCGGGCGAATCTGGCTTTGAAGCTCCCCGGCTTGTAATAAATACCGGAATGGATCACGCCGCTGTTATGGCCGGTCTGCTGCTTGGCCCAAGTGTCGTCCTTTTCCATGACGAGCAGCTTCAAATTCGGATCGCTGTCTAACAGAGCCATCGCGGTGGAGAGACCTACGATCCCTCCGCCTATGATGATGTAATCATACATCCCCATCAACTCCAACTTGTAAATAATGTTACGACCGGGCGAACTCCCCGCGAATACGCATCAATTCCCTGTACAGCTCCGTGTTCTTCTCGAACGCCGCGCGCCCATGCATCCAGAACAGGTTGTTCAGCATGACCAGATCGCCTTCCGGCAGGGAGAGAGCTCCGGTTGCGGGGCTGGCTTCCAGCGCCTCGGACATATTCATCAAATATTCGGACTGTTCTATACTCTCAGGATAAGCGAATTGGTCGATAAAGCAAATACACGGTTTATTGTTTACTTTGAAAAAGGTTTCACGATGAACCGTTTGCGACACATTTTTACTCGACGGCGATTTGTAGGTGAACTTGTGGCTGGCTAACGGATGGTTCGCATATTGATCCAGCTCCTCCCAATCGTCGAGATGAAGCAGCCGCGATTCGCCGCCTACCGCATTTCTTTCCTCCATCTTCATCATCAGCAGCCAGTCCGTAGGCTCATCGACGAAAGTGCCGTCCGTATGCAAAGTAAACAAGCGGTATGCCTGACGCAAGTACGAATCGCTGTTATCCGTGTCTTTGACAACAAATCTCGCATAGTACGTACCCGACATCGCGTCGAAATTGGCCGGACCGACCAGGTGGGAAACGGCAGTGCCGAACTTCACATAATCGTCCAGCTTCGCCGTTTGTCCCTGAACACCGATCGTAAAGCCGCCGGACTCACGGTCATTCAAGATGCCGCGCACGGTTTCGAGAAAGCTGTGCCCCAGCAATTCGCGCAGCTTGCCTGCCATAATGTAGCGGAAGTAGGGGGTATATTCAAGATGCTGAACGTTTGTCGTACCGTATTCCTGTAAAAACTGCCGAATAACGCCGTTGTCGAGCTCGATGTGGTACAGACGCTTATGACCCGGATGTGCAACAACCTTATAACCTGCTTGTGTTTGAATGAATGACATGGACATTCCCTCCAAATATAAATTGAATTTAATTCACAGGTATTTCGATATCCAGAAGCGGAGCATATTGCTGGCAGCCGAAGATGTCTCTCTCGCCGGGGCTGCCGCTTGGCGCAGAACGGTATATGGTAAATTTAATGGCGAATGCAGGATCGTATTCCACAAAATCGCAAATTCGATCTTCAGGCAAGCTGTATAGGGCGGCCATCGCCGCTTTTGTAATGCGTCCGCTGTTTTTGACCAGCTCGTAGTTTTGACGTTCGCGAAAAATGATGTCGAAGGTGATTTTATCGGTACCGGCATTTTTACTGCGGATCGTCTTTGCCAAATCAATCAGTTTCTTGGATTCCAAGGTGATTCCCTCCCGTAATGTTCTTCCTGTTAGTTGCCAACCTCGATCATGCGTACATCGAACAGCTCCAGCGGATCGTCGACCGGGATGACATGGTTCAGCGTCCATTCGTACGCAGGCGTACATCTGAGCATTTCATCCACGACGAACGAGGCCGTTCCCGCCGTACCTTTCACCTCGGGAAGTCTGGCATAAAAAATTTGCCGGGTAGCCATCAAAGTAACCTGCTCGGCCAGTTCCTTCGTCTCGGCTACGCCTTCAACGACTACGCAAAGCTCATGCGATTTAAAATCTTTGACCGGCTCCATCTCGCCCATGACGCCGTCTTTGCCGAAAATTTTATAATCGATAAAATATTCTCTGCCTGCAGCCATCTCGGCCACCTGATTTTTAGACCATTCGATTACTTTGTCTATATGTTTAATGGAGTAGGGATCGCGAATTCCGGCAATACCGATGTACTTCTCGCCAACCTTGCCCGCGCCTTCCAGCTTAACCTTGATCTTGCCGTCGATGGGAACGAACTCGGGTCCGGTAATGCGGCATGTTTTTTCATCGTACTGCTCATAATGACAATTGGTCATATCCAGCATACCGCCGGCAAAATATTCAAAGAACGGGTTCGATCTTTCATACATCGCGTGTCCTGCGACAGAAGCTACGGTACAACGTTGATCCGGGTGCATCGCCGTCACTTTTACATCTTCATGCGAAATAGTTCCGATCACGGATTCTTTGGCTGCATACGGTTCGGCGCAGAAGGAAGCGCATTCCAGCACCTTGCCCAAATAGTAGGACAGATGCTCCGGGTAACCTTCGCGAATGGCAGGGGCCGCAAAGATGGCCGCATCGCTCGAACGTCCGCCGATAATGACGTCCGCTCCCATATCCAACGCTTTGATGAACGGGTGCACGCCGGCAACGGCGACAATCCGGTCTGTCTTATCGAGCTCGGAGAGTGTCAGGCTGCTTCTGCCATCCAATCCTTCAATCTGAACGCCGTCCCGGATTTTGCCGCGGACATACTCTTTATCCACCTCCGAGTAAAAATAGGCCAGCTTGAAGTTCGCCAGACTATGCTTCTTGGCCAAATCTTTAATAATCTGCACGTACATATCAACGCGGCTGTTCGAGCCTGTATCTCCCGACGAACCGATGATCATCGGGACGCCTTGCTCTCTGGCCGCCAGCAGCATGAGCTCCAAATCATGCACCTGCCAGTCGTACATTCCGACCGATTTGTCCGCGCCAAGCGGAGCGGGGCCGATATCGTCGCTTCCTGAATCGCAGCAGTAGTAATCCGGCTTCGTTGCCGCCCCCAGCTTGAAGCTTTCTTCTTTTGTAGGAGCAAAGCCCAGGTGACCGTTCGGACTAATGATGCGTAGTTGTTTGTTTGTGCTCATTGCAGTATCCACCTCACTAAGTTGTTATTACTTGTTATAACCAGTTGTTATGCACCAATCCTAGCTCATTCTTTCCCGCCTGTCAACCCCTGGTTTAACATCCACAGATTCTCAATTCAGACAGGTTCATGCCATAGATTTCATGCCGCAAAAGTACAGTTCGCAGAATGCCCCCGACCATCGAGGCTCCCGCTGCGCGATCCCGGCTTGCAGACGCCCGGCTCTGGATGTCTGCGCCATGGAGACTCATCCGGCTCAGCGGATGAGATGGCATGCGACTCCATGACCGTTATGCTCCACCCATTTCGGTCTTTCCTGACTGCATATATCGCCGATTCTGTGCATACAGCGGTTTTGAAACAAACATCCTTTAGGCTGCTCCAATGGAGTCGAGACACTGCCTTGTAAAATAATTCGCTCTCTTCTTTCACTTTTGTTCACAACCGGGATCGACGACAGCAGAGCCTGCGTATACGGATGCTGCGGGTTATTAAACAGCTCCGTCGTCTCCGCCAATTCGATCAGCTGCCCTAAATACATGACGGCCACTCTGTCGCTGACATAGTGAACGACGCTCAAGTCGTGCGCTACGAACAGAAAGGTGAGTTCATACTGCTCTTGAAGCTCTTCCAGCAAATTGACAATCTGGGCTTGGACAGATACATCCAGTGCGGACACCGGTTCGTCGGCGACAATGAAATCGGGCTTCATGGCCAAAGCTCTGGCAATCCCGATCCGCTGGCGCTGCCCGCCGCTGAACTGATGCGGATAATTGTCCAGATGACGCTGCGACAAGCCGACCTGCTCGATCAGCTGCCTAAGCTCGGCCTCCTGATCGGAATGCTTCGTGATGCCTCTGCTCACCAGCGCCACCTTAATAATGTCGCGGACTGTTTTTCTGGGATTCAGGGAAGCATACGGATTCTGAAAAATAATTTGATTTTTTTGCCGATATTTGTGCAGATCGTCTCCGCTCAATTTGGAAACATCCTGATTGCGGTACAATATACGGCCTTCCGTAGCTTCGTGAAGCTGGATGACCGTCCGTCCGAGCGTCGATTTACCGCAGCCGCTTTCGCCGACCAGCCCCAACGTTTCACCCGGATAAATGTCAAAGCTGACATCGTCGACGGCGTAGACGACCTTGTCTTTTTGGCGCGCCAACATCTTCTCCAGGAAGGAGGCGTTCTGCCTGTAATGTTTTTTTACATTTTGTACACGGATTAACGGCTCTTGCCGACTGCTGCCGCCAATATCAGAGGTGACCGGCTGCTTGCTGGAGGCCACTGGCTTCACTTCCTCTCTCGTACAATGCACAACGGACTTGATGCTCTTCATTGATCTGAGTCATGGATATATGCTTGTGGCAGGCCGCTCCCGCATGCGGGCAGCGGGCCATAAAGGCGCATTCGTTGCCCAGCTTCGTCAAATCGATAACGGTGCCGGGAATCGGCTCTATCTTTTGCCGCGTATTCGTAATGTGCGGAATCGATTTCAGCAGTCCTTGCGTATACGGATGCTTCGGATTTTCAATAATCAGGTCCGTAGGCCCGCGCTCCACAATTTGCCCGGCATACATGACGGCTACTTCGTGGCAGAATTCCGCCGCCATCCCCAGATCATGCGTCACAATAATCATGCTTGTGCCGTGTTCTTTATTGATCCGCTTCAGCAAATCCAATATTTGCGCCTGGATCGTCACATCGAGCGCTGTCGTCGGCTCATCCGCCAGCAGCAAGCTCGGGTTGCAGGCCAATCCCATTGCAATCAGGATCCGCTGCTGCATGCCGCCGCTGAATTCGTGCGGATACGACTCATAGCGCTGCTCCGGCGCCGAAATGCCGACCTCCCGCATTAAGGTCAGAACCCGTTCCTTTTCTTGCTGCTTCAGGTTGAACCGCTGCAGCCAGCCCTTTTTCTTCGGTTCGATGACGCGATGCGTTTGCAGCACTTCCCGGATTTGATTGCCGACTTTATAAGCGGGATTCAACGTCGTCATAGGGTCCTGAAAAATCATGGCGATTTCTTTTCCCCGAATGTTTCTCCATTGCTCGGCTGTATTATTGGCAAGATTTTGGCCGTTATAAATGATTTCGCCGCCTACGATTTTACCGGGACTTTTAATCAATCCCATAATGGAGAACAACGCAGTGCTCTTGCCGCAGCCCGATTCACCGACAAGGCCGACAATCTGTCCGGGCTTGACTGAAAAATTGACTTCATTCACGGCCTTAACAACTCCGCCGGCAGTCGCGTATCCAATCGTCAAATTGTTAATTTCCAGCATATTCCGGCCTCCTTTCCCGCTGCCATTATTTCGCTTTTAAACGATGATCCGTAATATCGCGCAATCCTTCGCCCAACAAATTGATGCTCAATACAAGGATGACCAGAAAGATGCCCGGTATCGTCGAAACCCACCAAGCATTCAGCATATATTCACGTCCGGTCGCAATCATCGAGCCCCATGCGGGTGTAGGCGGTTGAATGCCCAGCCCGAGAAAGCTTAAAGAGGCTTCCATAATCATCATGTAACCGAAACGGAGCGTTCCCAGTACGACAACCGAATGAATAATATTAGGCAATATTTCTTTGACCATAATGGCAATGCCCGGTCTGCCAAGAGCTTTGGCGGCTTCAACATATTCCTTCGTTTTTTCGACCATGACTTCACCGCGAATAATCCGGAAAAACTCTACCCATCCTTTAAACGTTAAGGCGAGAATCAAGTTGTTAAAGCCCGGCCCCAAAAAAGCCATCATTCCAATGGCAAAAATAAGGAAGGGGAATGCAAGCAATAAATCCGCAAACCGTGAAACAACCGTGTCAAACCAACCCCGGTAATAACCGCTGATCAAACCCAGTACCGTACCGATGGCAATCGAGATCGCGGTTGCCAGCAATCCGATCACAATGGAAATACGGGCACCGTAAAGAATACGGGATAACAAATCCATTCCTTGTTCGTCCGCCCCGAATAAATGGCTCCACTGGCCGCCTTCAATCCATGCGGGAGGCTTCAATCTGTCCGCCAAATCTCCTGCATAGGGGCTGTGCGGGGCAATCACCGGCGCAAAAACGGCGACCAAAATATAGATAACGATAATAATCCCGCCGCTCATTGCCGAAGGATGCTTGGACAATCTTTTGATAAAATCTTTGCTTCCGTTCAGCAAGTTCGTCAATTTGCCGGATGACAGGCTCAGTCCCGCATCGTTCGTTTCAGCATACCTGCTAGTGCTCAAAATTGTTGACCTCCCCGTCGGTAATCGTTACATGCGCAGCTTCGGATTTAAATAAGTATAAACGACGTCTACAATTAAGTTGGCGAGCACGAATGTAAAAGCATAAAACATGACAACACCTTGAACGAGCGGATAATCCCGGTTAAAAATGCTCTCTACGGCGAGCCTTCCGAGCCCCGGCCATCCGAATACCGTTTCCACAATCATATTTCCGCCCAGCAGAGCCCCGATCTCCAGGCCGATCACCGTTACGGTAGGGATCAATCCGTTTCGCAGCGCATGCTTCAAAATCACTTTCGATTCTTTTAACCCTTTGGCCCGCGCCAATGTGACATAATCCATTTGCAATACTTCCAACATGCTGGACCGCGTAATGCGGGAAATAATGGACGCCATCGCCGCGCCTAAAGTAACTGCCGGAAGCAGCAAATGCATGAAGGCGTTTCTGAAGCCTTCCCAATTGCCCGTCAATACGCTGTCGATCATGTATAAACCGGTAATATGCTGAATATCGATTCCGAAATCAAGCCTTCCTTTAACCGGGGTGAATCCCAGAGAAACCGAAAAAATAAACATGAGTACGATGCCTAGCCAAAACGGGGGCATGGATATACCCAAGAAAGCGGTTCCCATATTGGCTCTATCGATAAGGCTGTTCTGTTTCAACGCCGAGTAAATGCCGATCGGAATCCCCACGATCATGGAGAACAGACAAGCGGCCAAAGCAAGCTCGATGGTCGCAGGCAGCGTCTCGCCGATCAGCTCCGCGACCGGTCTCCGCTTTTTGAAAGATTCGCCCAGATCGCCTTGCACAAGATTGCCCAAATATTCCTTGAGCTGGACGTAGATCGGTTGGTCAAGATTAAACTGCGCCCTTAGATTATCCACTTCCTGCTGGCTGACATTCCCCGAATTGCCCATCATCAAATCGATCGGATCGCCCGGTGTAAACCGCATAAATATAAATACAACCAAGGCTACGCCGATCATAATGGGGATTGTTCCCAATATACGTTCCAGAATCTTGACAGAGCGCATATACGCTAGCTCACTCCTTTCTTAATGGAAGGGGAAGGGGAATGATTCCCCCTCCGTTATTTGCTGACGCTCGCTTTGGACATGTACAAGCTTCCGTCCGGCGTAGGAGACCAGCCCTGCAACTTCTTAACCCCGGCCTCTATTTCTTTCTTGGAGAAACCGAACACCCACGGAGCATCTTTATAAATCAACTGCTGCGCTTCTTTATAAATCGCTTTGCGCTTTTCCGCATCAATCTCGGTTGCGCCTTGCTTCAGCAGTTCGTCAACGCGCGGGTTGCTGTACTGGCTGTAATTGGCTCTGTCTTTCGTAATAAAGTTAGGATTCAGGAAATCGAACGGATCGAGCGTGGAATTGCCCCAGTCTCCCATGAACATCTGCCGCTCTCCCTTAAGCAGCATCGGCTTCAATACGCCGACGTCCCATACGCGGGTACTCGCTTCGATTCCGCTGTCGCGCAGTTGGGCGGCTACGGCTTCCGCCACTTCCTTGTTGTTCGCATCCGAATCGATCACGACCGGGAATCCCTTCGGGTATCCCGCTTCCGCCAGCAGCTGCTTCGCTTTTTCAGGGCTGTACTCATACGGTTTGAGCGAAGTATCGAGGGCGAATGCGTTGCTGAGCATCGGTCCGGCCAGGCGGGTCGCATAGTTGTTCAAAATTTTATCGATGATGGCATCCATATTGACCGCATGATTCATGGCTTGACGAACCTTGACATTATCGAACGGAGCTTTCTGCACATTCATCTGCAGCATGTACACCCGCGTACCTTCGACGGTTTTGACATCAATTTCCGGATCGGCCATCAGCGTTTTGGATAGGGAAGGGGACAAATCGTGAATCCGCTGCACCTCGCCCGCTTTTAACGCGCCTATTCGGGACGAAGCCTCCGGGATGACGTCGAATGCCAAATTTTTAATTTTGGGCGCGCCGCCGTAATAGTCGTCAAAGCGGGCCATCTCGATTCTTTCATCCATCTTGGCTTTGACCAGCTTGAACGGACCCGCGCCGACCGGTTTCTCCGCCAAGCCTTTATCTCCGACTTTCTCCGCATAAGCCTTCGGTATAATTTGCTGCAGCGGAAGCATCGTAAGCAGGATCGGCCAAGGATTGTTCAATACAAATTTGACTGTATAGTCATCCACAACCTGCACTTCTTTGACGCCTTCCAGCAAGCCCTTGCGCGGTGATGTTTTTCCGTCGATGCCGTTTTCTTTTAAAATACGGTCGAACGTAAATTTGACATCCTCCGCCTTCAAAGCGGTCCCATCATGAAACTTGACATCCTTTCGAAGCTTGAACACCCATTCCGTCGGGGTCGTATTTTCCCACGATTCAGCGATGGCCGGTTTAATAACCCCTTTCTCATCCACCGTTACCAAACCGTCAAACACATTCCTGAGTACGGATTCCGTCAAGCGGTCGCGGTAATTCGCAGGATCCAAACTCAATACCGGACCCTTAATCCCGACCAGTACAGAAGCGCTTTCATTGGTTGAAGCGGTGCTTGCCTTATCATTTGGATTATCAGTGCTTTTGGAACCGTTGTTCGAACAGCCGACAGCCAAGCTTAATACCAGTAAAGAAGATGTAAGCAGACGAGAAATTTTTTTCACCCGAATCCCCCTAATCGATAATTAATATTTTGTGCTGATAAAGACATATTACTGGTAATATCATGTAATGTCAACCATAAAAATGTGAGATATTCTTCCAACGGTCTTACAATCAATTTCAATTTATAATTAGGTTGCGCTTTCATTGGAAATTGACATCGCTTACAAATAATGAGCGGGATTTTATGTTACAATAGGTGACATTATTTTTTGGGACGCATCTGTTTTCAGTTAAATTAAGGAAATAGTTTGCAAATCCGCTTCATTTTTCATAATATAGTAGTATGCAAATGATATAACCTGTCATAGCCCGGGTTAAACGGCTTCTCCATCCATAGGGGTGTGCGCGCTTATCAAGGTTGTGCGAAGCAATGTATAAAAACCTATATATTCTTTTCAACTTATAAAGGAGATGAAATCCATTGTTGGATCGCAATACTCAGATTCCTCTATATGAGCAGTTAAAAAATTTGATCGCGCAGCAGATCAATGAAGGGAAGCTTGAGCCGGACCAACAAATCCCTTCCGAACGGGAGCTGTGCGAAGCCTATGGCGTCAGCAGAATTACCGTGCGCCAAGCGATCGCCGCCGCCGCAAACGAAGGGCTGCTCTACCGGACCCAGGGGAAAGGAACCTACGTAGCCGGCACGAAAATCGAGCAAAAGCTCAGCAACATCAACAATTTCCAGCAAACCTTGGTGAAGCAGGGCTTTATGGCTTCCACCCAGTTGTATAAAGCGGAAACGATCCCTAATAATTTGTTCTATTCCCGTTTGTTAAATGTAAGCATGCTTGAGCAAATCACCAATATTCAACTGATCGGGTTCGGCAATGAGGAGCCGGTTGTTTATTATGACAGCTATTTCAGTATGCACATCGGTCAACGCATATTGGAATCTGCTCAAAAGGCTGTCGACCATAAAGTTCCGTTCTCTACCCTGGATTTGTACATGGAAACGGCCGTCGCTCCTACGCATGTCGAGCAGACGTTTGAATCGACCGTATCTGACGAGAACTTATCAGGCATATTGAAAATTGCCGTCGGCTCCCCGATTCTGCTCGTCACCTCCATCGTTTATGATCAGCAGCAGCCGCTTGAATATAAAAATTCTTATTACCGCGGCGACAAATACAAATTTTTTCTGACGCGGGAATTTTCCGATTTCAACCTGCGGCCTATTGCGGATTGACGCATGCCCGACATGATCAAAGTCGCAGCAGCCATTATTGAGAATGACGAGGGCTTCATCCTGATTGCAAGGCGCCGCAAAGGGAAGTCTCAAGAAGGGTTATGGGAATTTCCGGGCGGGAAGCTGGAGGAGGGGGAGGATCCCGCAGCCTGCCTGAAACGGGAGCTGATGGAAGAGATGAGGATCGAGATCGCGCCCTACGAGCAATTGAGCACGAACGATCACCGCTACGGCGACCTCCATATTCATCTGATTGCTTATAGGGCGCGATTTACCGGTGGAACGATTGAACTGATCGATCATGATGATTACCGCTGGGTTCGGATAAAAGAACTGAAAGAATTCCAGTTCGCGCCGGCGGATATTAAGTTTGTCGAACTGTTGAGTCAGTCGTGCTGAGAGCATCAAGGGCCAAACCGGCAGGTTAGGGTCTATACATCCAATCCAAAGAGCTGTCTGCGTAACGCGAGAAATTCGCAATGCAGACGGCCTTTTTTTTCGCCGATCGGGCCTTTGACACAACCAAACCTTCCAAACCCAAGGTTAAAACTTTATTCAAATCGGTTAATTTTATTTCTTATGTCCCGCCAATGCAAAGGGTAGACTAGAGAAAAATACGACATGGGGTGAATTTCATGGCTACTGATACACAATCGGGCGGACAACCATTGCCAACGGCAGGCCATAAAAAAAGAAGCTCTATGCAGTGGCGCGAGGATCTGGCGGGTTACTTATTCGTAAGCCCGATGCTGCTCGGACTATTTGTGCTGACGCTGTTTCCGATCCTGGCCTCCTTTTTCCTAAGCTTCACGGATTGGAACTTTGTTGCCGGCTTCTCCAAAATGAAATTTCTCGGCTTCGACAACTTTGTCAAGCTTATGCATGACAGTGTATTTAAGCTGTCGCTCAAAAATAACGTCATTCTAATCATCGTGGTGCCTGTCACTTTAGCGGTTTCGCTGCTGCTGGCGGTAGTCATCGATAAGAAGGTTTATTTGAAGGGCTTGTTCAAAGTCATTTATTTCATTCCGTACATTTCGAGTATCGTCGCCGTAGCGATCGTGTTCCAGGTGCTGTTCCACCCGACCTACGGACCGGTTAACCAGATGCTCATGTCGCTTGGAATGGCCCATCCGCCGAAGTGGATTGCCGACGCCGACGTTGCGCTGTACTGTGTAATGGGGCTTATGGTATGGATAAACATCGGGTACAACATGATTATTTTCATGGCCGGCCTGCAGTCGATTCCGAACGATCTGTACGAGGCCGCGGACATCGACGGCGCTTCAAAGTGGAAGCAGTTTTTCAGCATTACGGTGCCTCTGTTGTCGCCGACGACTTTTTTTCTGCTTGTTACCGGCATTATCGGCTCGTTCAAAGTATTCGACATTATCGCCGTGCTAACCGGCGGCGGACCCGCCAACTCGACGAATGTGGTCGTATACCGTCTCTACGAAACAGCTTTCATCAATCTGCAAACCGGCTACGCTTCCGCAATGGCCATCGTACTGCTCATTTTCGTTCTGTTGATTACGCTTATCCAGTGGTACGGTCAACGTAAATGGGTCAATTATTAAACAGAGAAGGAGGGGACCCGATATGAAGATTTGGAAAAAAACGATAATTACCATAATTATGTGTGGTTTGGGTATCCTATTTATGTCGCCGTTTCTATGGATGATTTCCGCATCGTTGAAGCCGGAAACCGACGTTTTCGTCTTTCCGATCGAATGGATTCCGAAGCATTGGAATGCGATTGAAAACTATACGACCGTCTGGACGACAACCAAATTTCCGCTTTACTATTGGAACTCCATCAAGATAACGGTCGAAACGACGGTGCTGTCGGTGCTGTTCGCCGCAATGTCGGCGTACGCCTTCGCGAAAATCAAGTTCCGCGGCAGCAATGCGCTGTTCATTCTCGTGCTTGTCATCTATATGATTCCGAATCAGGCGATTCTGGTGCCGCAATTTTTGCTGATGCGCTGGATCGGATTGTTCGATACCCATCTCGGCCTTGTCTTGCTTGGCGCATTCAGCGTGCTGGGCACGTTCATGCTGCGGCAGTTTTATATGGGGATTCACGACGAATATATCGAATCGGCTAAAATCGACGGAGCGGGACATTTCCGTATCTTCTTCTCCGTTTGTACGCCGCTGGTTCGTCCGGCTATTGCCACATATGCGATTTTGCGCTTTATTTGGACATGGAACGATTACCAGAATCCGCTCATTTTCCTGAAAACGAAAGATTTATTTACGCTTCAGCTAGGCATCCAGTCTTTTGCCGATTTGAACGGGGCTATATACTCCCTGATTATGGCAGGTATGGTTTCCGCCATTTTGCCGCTCCTGATCATCTTCATTATCGGACAAAAGCATGTTATCGAAGGGATTTCGATGGGCGGGGTCAAAGGCTAAGGGCTTGGCATTTTGGTACGATTTCTGCAATAAGTCAAAAAAAGAGTGCAACAGGTTAAAAAATTGACTGATGTCCGATTCGGGCATCTGATAACATCGAGTCTGTAAAGGGTTACAAAAAATTTACACTACAATTCCGATACGGAGGGGTTTATATGAAAAAAAGTATGCTCGTACTAAGCGGTGTCCTGTTGACAACGACAGCGCTCGCCGGCTGCGGCAGCGGCAAAGATAACGCAGCGCCAGGCAATAACGCGGGCGGCGCGGCTGGCTCCGCCAATGCGCCGGTCACGATTAAGGTGCAGGGTTGGTATACCGAGCCTCAGGGCAATTGGAACGCAACCGTAGAAGCTTACAACAAAACGCATCCGAACGTGAAAGTGGTTTATGAGAGCATGTCTGAGAAAGGCGATTCCCAGGAAGGGATGAAGAAGCTGGACCTGTTGGCCGCTTCCGGCGATCAAATGGACGTCGTCATGTACTCGAGCGCTTCCGATTTCGCGCAGCGCGTCGGCGCCGGCATTTTGGAGCCGCTTGACGATTATTTGAAAAAAGATAACGTGGTCGTCAAAGACGAATACAAGATCGACCCGGCCGTGAACGGCAAATATTATGCGCTGCCCGGCAAAATGATCGAATGGTTCGTTATGCTGAACAAAGATAAGCTGGACGCAGCAGGGCTGCCGGTTCCGACCGATTGGACCTGGGACGATTACGCCGAATATGCGAAAAAGCTGACCAAGGGAGACGGTCCAAGCAAAACGTACGGCTCCTACTTCCACACATGGAAGGACTACGCGCAGCTGCTGCAAAATAACGATGTCGACAACTCGTATATCGTGAAATCCGACGGCTCGGAAAATATCGACAACCCGAAAGTCCGCACATCCCTGGAACTGCGCAACAAGATGGAAAACGTGGACAAAACATCGGTTCCTTATTATGAAGTCGTATCGCAAAAAATGAACTACCGCGATGTGTATTACGGCGGTAAATCGGCTATGCTGGCTACAGGCAACTGGATGGTAGGCGAATTGGCGCTGAACGGCAAGTTCAAAACGGTATTTGCCCCATATCCGAAGGCGGACGCGAAGGATCCGAACGGCTACACGTTGGTCGGCGCGGACTTCATGGGCGTAGCCGCATCCTCCAAGCATAAGCAGGAAGCTTATGATTTCGTCAGATGGTATACAACCGAAGGTATTCAAACGCAAGGCCTGTTTTTCTCCGGCTGGAAAAAAGCGGATCTGAACAAAAACGTCGACGCGATTTTGAGCACGGGCAAACCGGAGCAATCCGCTTTGATCGACAAAGAGTCCTTGCTGAACACGCTGAAAGTGAACAAAGCGACGAAGCTGGTTATTCCTCCTACGTATGCACTGCAGCAGGAAAAAGAATTTTTGAACCAGGTCGAGCTGTATTTGACCGGCAAGCAGGATTTGGATAAAACGATTCAAACCGCTAAAACGAAAATTGAAGATATCAAGAAAAGCAACAAATAATGGCATTATGGAAAGCGGCCGGCAAGATCGAACTTCGGACGGTTTGCTGATATAATGCAAGAGGAGGCGAAAGTCTCCTCTTTTTCTCATTTCAACAGGAAAGGCGGCGGGTACAATGCCGCGCTGGCTGCATGCGTTATCGCTTCGCCATAAACTGGTGCTGACCATCCTGGTTTGCCTCGTATTGCCGTCGCTCGTATCGATGAATGTATCCAATCTGTTCACGAGGGGGGTCGTTCGAACGCAGGTGACGGAAAACTCCCAGGAAGCGATGCGAATCGTCAATCAGTTTATATCGGAACAGGTTAAAAATATGATATATGTGATGAACTTCGTGCAGTTCGACGAGGAGCTGCAGCTGTCGATCCGGGAGCTGGGACGGGTCAATGCCTCTTCCGCCCAAGGCGATGTGCTCGCCTACAAGAAAACGATCTCGAAGCGGCTGGATACGGTCATCAATTCGCTGGGGCATTTATATGTGACCGTGCTGCTGCCCAACCAGCAGTACGTCGCGTCATATACGACCTTTGCCTTCGATCCGACATCTTTCTTCGAGAAAAGCTGGTTCCGGGATTTGGAGCAGGTGACCGGCTATAACGTCAAATGGGTCGGTGCGGAGCCGAACTATGACCTGCAGGCGGCGGAGAAGCCCTATTTGCTGACGGTGGCCAAGCCGCTGCGAACGAACTCGGCCACATACGGCTATGTCGTGGTCAGCCTGGAAATGGATGAGATCCAGAAGCTGCTCGGCCAGTACAAGGCGAATGAGCTGATGGTGATCATCGACCGTCAGGGCCGTATTGTCGTCGATCCAAACTACGATAATATCGGGACGGCGTTCCCGTATTTCGACCGGCTGCCCACGGACGAGAGCGTCTCGTTTTTGGAGGTGGCCGGGGAGGAATACATTATGCTGAGCGAGCAATTAACGCCGGAATGGAAGCTTGTCAGCATGAGCCCCTACAAGGAAGCGGCGCAAAAGATCGAGTCATTCCGGCGTGTCGATTTCCTGATCCAGCTGCTGTTTCTCGTACTGTTCGCGGTCATCGTACTGTACATAGTGCGCACGTTGACCCAGCCGATCGCCCGGCTTGTTCAGACCGTCGTGCGCATCGAATCCGGCCAGCTCAGCGAGCGCTCGAACATCAGCGGGGAAGATGAGGTCGGGCGTCTCGGCTACGTGTTCGACCGGATGATCGACCGCATTGAGCGGATGATCGAGGAGAACCGCCGCGAGCAGGAGCTGAAGCGGAAGGCGGAGCTCGCCATGCTGCAGGCGCAGATCAATCCGCATTTCCTGTTCAACGTGTTGAATTCGATCCGCTTGAAAATCATGATGAAAGGAGACGAGGATAATGCGGAGCTGATCAGCTCGCTGTCCTCTCTGCTGCGGATGACGATCAATCGGAACAACGAATTTATTCCGCTTCATGAAGAAATCGAGATCAACAAGCACTACATCCGGCTGCTCAATTCCCGGCACGGCGACCGGGTCGTGCTGCGCGTGCAGGCCGCATCCGATACGTTGATGCTGGAAGTGCCGCGCTTCATCCTGCAGCCGCTCATCGAAAATGCCTATATCCACGGATTGAAAAGCAAATCCGGGGAAATCGTCATTGCGACGCGGCGGTGCGAGGACGGCAGGCTGCAGGTGGAGGTGCGGGATTCGGGCATCGGCATGCCGGAGGAGCGTCTTGCCGCGCTTCGCGCCGATTTGGAATCGTTCCGGCGCGCGGATGCGGATGACGGGAAGAAGTCTTTATCCGGCATCGGGATCAGCAACGTATTTGAACGGCTGCAATTAATATATGGCGACCGATTCGATTATGAAATCGAAAGCGAGCCGGATCGGGGCGTGCGGATCGTGCTGCGCTTCCCCGATCGGACAAAGGAGGCGGGACAAGATGTATTCGGTCAGGATCGTGGATGATGATTTGCCGGTGCTTGAATTTTTGACGACTTCGATTGGGTGGGAGGAGCTTGGCTTTCAATTGGAGGGTACCTACCAGGATCCGATCGAAGCGCTAGAGGCGGCGCGTCTCGGCGGGACGGACGTGCTGATCAGCGACATCGGCATGCCGGAGCTGAACGGTCTTGAGTTGATCGGCCGGCTGCGGGCGGAGCATCCCGAGTTGAAGGTGGTCATACTATCGTGCCACGACGATTTTCAGTATGCCCAGGCCGCGGTCAAGCTGGCGGTGAGCGATTATGTGCTGAAGGAAACGATGAACGCGCATAACATCACCGAGGTGCTCGCCCGTTTGAAGGAGCAGCTCGATGCCGAAGCCGGCCTGCAGTCGAAGAGCCGCAAGCTGGAACGGGAAGCCGAGCAGAACCGGAGCGCGTCCAAGCGTCATTTTATAAGGAGCACGGTGAACGAGCCGCTGCTCGATCCGGCGGAGTGGAGCCGGAAAGCGGAGGAATACGGTATCCGGCTGGGACAGCATGCCGTCCTGCCGGTGTTCGGCTACGCGAACAGGCTGAGGGAAGCCGGCGACCGGTTTCAGTCGCAGGATTTGTTCATGTATACGATTGAAAACATCGTGGAAGAGCTGCTCGCCGATCAGAAGGAGACCGCGCTGTTCACGTACGATATGGGTGAAATCGTGCTGCTGTTCCCGCATTACTCGCAGCTTCATGTCAACAACAGCCAAAAGATCGAGCAAAGCCTGCGCGAAATTCAGAACTGCCTGCTGCAATATGCGAAGGTTCCGTTCTCGTTTCTGACCGGCGCTCCGTCGAAGGACGCGCGGTCGCTGAAGGATCAGCTGATCCATATGGCCGAAGCGAAAAGCTTGCGGTTTTATTTGCCGGAGTCATCCGTCATGAAGCTGGAGCATGTCCGCGAAGGGTTCGGGGAAGGGGACCAGCTGCTTGCCCAATACATGCCGGCTCTGGAGGAGTTCCGGCGCGTCGTGTTCGAGGAACGAACGGATATGATCGACGCCTACGTGTCCAAGTGGATCGACTATATTAACTATCACCGCTTTCGGCCGATGGAGGTTAAGGAATGGCTGCTCAAAATGATTCTCGACGTCCGAATGCGTCTGAAATCGCTGCAGCATTACCAGTCGACCTTCGCTTCGGAGCTGCTGCATCACGACGTGCTTGAGCTGACGTCGATCCGCGAGCTGGAGCTGTGGCTGAAAGATTATTTGCGGCAGGCGATCCAGTGGGCGGGACAGGTGTACCGCGAGTCGCACAACCGCGAAATTTTGGAATGCCAACGGTTCGTATACAATCATCTGGACCGGAAAATTTCGCTCGAGGACGCGGCAGAGCATCTCCATCTCCATCCGAGCTATTTGAGCCGGTTGTTCAAGCGGGAAACCGGGGAAAATTTCGTCGAATACGTCACCCGGATGAAAATGATGAGAGCGAAGGAGCTGCTGGAAATTACCGACAAAACCGTGGAGGAAATTGCCGAAATGCTCGGCTACGAGAATAAAAATTATTTCGGCAAGCTGTTCAAGGCGCATACCGGTATTTTGCCGAACGCCTTCCGCGGACAAATGAAGGGATAGAGCAAGCGGGAATACCGGAAAGGCTGCGCATCCGGCCGGGGAATGTCCGAAATTGGCCCGACCGACCATGCTTGCCGGAAGCTTGACATCCGCGGGAGCGAGCCGATTAAGCCCGTACATGGGCGAAAACCGCCGTTCGTGCGGGTAGCGGCACGAAAACTAAAGAAGAAGCCGAGGGATGCTGCCCCCGGCTTCTTCTTCAGTTGAATAGAAAGTACAAGTTTTTCATACTTGGCTTCACACAACCTTGACAAACGCGCTCGTCCATTAAGGACGGCAAAGCCGTTTATCCTTGTGGATTCAGCTTGTGGCGAGCCGGCATTGCTTCGCCGTTAATGTCGCCTGCGAAGCGGACGATTCCAGCGCGTAAAAAGATTAAAAAACTGAAAATAGCGGCGTCAATCCGTTCAAAACGGACCCGAAAATACCGATATACTAGAACAATGCAGAAATCGCGATCCATGGCGATTGATCGGCAAGTTGGAATATGGGGAGGAAGCAGGTTGGAGCATATTCATGGTTCGTTTGATGCGATCGCTGTCGGGTGTTCTTATGCGATTGCTGTGTTAGCCTCCTACACGGCGCTCGATTTGGCCGGAAAGGTGAGCTTGTCCAAAGGGACGGGCAGATGGCTATGGCTCTTGTTCGGGGCCGTCGCGATGGGCACGGGGATCTGGTCCATGCATTTTGTCGGGATGCTTGCTTTTACGCTGCCTGTCCCGGTGGCGTACGATTTCATGATCGTCCTTATCTCGGTCGTCACCGCAATTGCGGCTTCGTTTATTGCCTTATATGTGGTCGGACGGAACGAGCTGACGCTGCGGCAGCTGCTGGTCGGCGGAATGCTGCTTGCCGCGGGCATCGCCTCGATGCATTACATCGGCATGGCTGCGATGCTGATCGAAATCACGTACGATCCGCTGCTGTTCACGCTTTCCATAGCGACCGCCATTGGTGCGTCTATCGCCGCATTGTGGCTGTCATTTTACTTCCGCAAGGGAGGCGGGAAGGGGGGCGCATTGAAGAAGCTGGCAAGCGGTTTGGTGATGGGCGCGGCCATTGCCGGCATGCATTACACAGGCATGGGGGCAGCGCAATTTCGTCCGGAGGCAAAACCGCCGCTGTCCGTAAGTATGACATTGGATCATCGGCTGCTTCCCTATTTTATTTCGGCCGGCGTTTTGTGTACATTGGGATTGTTTTTGCTCGCCGTATTTATCTCCAGACGATTTGCTCTGAAAGACACGGAAATGCTGGAGAACGAGAAATGGTACAAATCGTTGTACGAGCATAATCAGGACGGCATTATTTCGGTGGACCTCCGCCGACAGGTCACGGGCTTTAACAGGGCCGCCTCAAATATGACCGGAGTCGATGCCGCCCGCTTTTATCATCAACCGGTGAGCGCGATTCTTTCGCTTATCGTCGAGCAGGAGCGGGAGCGGACGCAGAAGCGGTTTATGAAAGCTTTTGGCGGCGAAAGGCAAAGCTTTGAAACGGCGATTGCCCATCGCGGCGGGCATCGGGTCGATCTGAGCGTCGTGATCGTTCCGGTCATGGTGGACGGCCAGGTCGTCGGCAACCATATCATTGCCAAGGATATAACGGAGGAGAAACGGGCGAAGGAGCAAATTCGACATCTTGCTTTTCACGACGAGTTGACGGGGCTGCCAAACCGCCGAATGTTTAACCAGGCGATTTCCGAAACCATTGAGGATAGAAGAGACAAACCGGGGCAGTTTGCCGTTATGGTCCTCGACATCGACCGGTTCAAAATGATCAACGACTCGCTGGGCCATACTTACGGGGACTTGTTTCTGAAGGAAGTCAGCGGGCGAATCCGGCAAAGCGCGGAAGGGTTCGACGTGACGGTAGCACGGCTCGGCGGAGACGAATTTACGCTGCTTTGCCACGGCCGCTACGATGGGGACGAAACGTCCGTATTGGCCGAACGGATCATCCGGACGATTCAACTGCCGTACCGGCTGAAGGACAATGACTTTTATGTGACGGCCAGCATAGGCATCGCCGTATTCCCCGAGCATGGCCGGGACGCCGTCGATCTGCTCAAAAATGCGGACACGGCCATGTACGAGGTGAAAAAGCAGGGTAAAAACGGGTTCCGTTTTTTTTCGCCGGAGCTCGACGCGCAGCTGCTGGAAAAAATCGAGCTCGAGGGCGATTTGCGCAAAGCAGTCGAACGGGGCGAGCTTGTGCTTTACTACCAGCCGCAATTCCGGGCGGGGGACCAGCAGCTGGTCGGCGTCGAAGCGCTCACCCGCTGGAAACACCCGACACGGGGGCTGCTGTCGCCAGGGGTGTTCATCCCGATTGCGGAAGAAACGGGGATGATCTACGAATTGGGAACCTGGGTGATGCTTGAGGCATGCCGGCAAATGCGCGAGTGGCAGGCGGCAGGCGGCCCGCTGATTCCCGTATCGGTCAACTTGTCCACCCAACAGTTCCATCAGCCGAATCTGGCAGGCTATATTCGCCGGATTCTCGGAGAATCGGGGCTGGAGGCGCAATATTTGGAGCTTGAGATCACGGAAAGCATGATGATGGACGCCGATGTCTCGACCGGCACTTTGCATGATTTGAACGAAATCGGCGTGCGGATTAGTCTGGACGATTTCGGCACGGGCTACAGCTCGCTCAACTATTTGAAGCTGTTTCCGATTCATAAGCTGAAAATCGACCGCTCCTTTATTCGGGATATCACCTTCAACGACGATGACAAGGCGATCGTATCGACGATCATCTCCATGGCGCAGCATTTGAATATGGAGGTCATCGCCGAAGGGATCGAGACGAAGGAACAGCTCGATATTTTGCTGGATAAGAATTGCAAGGAAATTCAAGGTTATTATTTCAGCAAGCCGCTGCCGGCTGACGAAGTGAGGGCGTCCTTTTTCATGCAGCACCGCCATGCGAATTAATGCAGGCGGAACTGGTACGGCCGCAGCGGATGCGAAACAGTGAGGTTTTGCATGGAAAACCATCTAAAAAAAATGATTGACGCCATCTTTCAGGATTATATATAATATGACCTGTGATATATAATTTATCGTTTCATATATAATCATAGCAAACCGTTTGAAGGACGAAGGAGGTGGAACGTGAGTATTTCCGGGCAAGTTTCAGCGGCTTCGTTAAAGGATACCGTCAGGCAAGCTATTCGGGATGCGATCATTTCCAATCAACTCAAGCCGGGCGAGCGAATTATTGAGACGGAAGTGGCGAAAAGTCTCGGCGTCAGCCAAGTGCCTGTCCGGGAAGCGCTTCGGGGGCTGGAAGAGGAAGGGCTCGTCAAATCGGTCAAATATACCGGTGCATTCGTTACCGAAATCGATATTTCGGAAATTTTCCATATGTACACGCTTCGTGCGGAGATCGAGGCCAATGTGATCGCTCATATTTTGCCTTCGTTAACGAAAAGGCACTTCGGAGAGCTGTACGATATCGTGGAACGGATGAAGACGAATGGCGCGCCTCATGATCATGCAGCCGCATCCGCGCTCGATCTTCAGTTTCATTGGACGATTGTCGAGTGGGGGCAAATCGCCGTGTACAACCGGATTTGGAGCATGGTGAACAATCATATTCACCGCTTTATCGCCTATATGCATCCGCGCACGATTGAAGACGGCCGAGATGATTACGAGTATCATAAGAGGCTTATTGAAGTGCTGGAGCAGGGTGATATCGACCGGGCGAAAGCCGACTTCAGGGCACATATCATGTGGGCATTCAGCAAACTGAGCACGACTTCCGGAAAAGGCGGTGCGGCGGACGCTCCGGAATAGCCCGGGGGTCATTATTTTGTAAGCGGTATCATATAAAATTGACAATGCATTCAAATTGAAGAGGGCGAGGAGAATCGGGATGAAAAGCTTGGTATGGACGAGACCGGAAATGATGGAGATTCAAGAAGGGGTCGAGCCTGTCATGGCCGAGGAGGAAGTGCTGCTGAAGGTGGATGCGGTCGGCATATGCGGCTCCGAGCTGGAAGGGTATTTGGGCCATAACAGCCTGCGGGTGCCTCCGCTAGTCATGGGACATGAATTCAGCGGTACGATTGCAGGCGTCGGCTCCCGGGTTCAAGGCCTTAAGACCGGTCAAAAGGCGGTTGTCAATCCGCTGAGCTCCTGCGGTCGCTGCAACTCCTGCCGCAAAGGCCTGGTGCAGCTGTGCAAGGAACGGTCGATCGTCGGCATTCATCGTCCGGGGGCTTTTGCCGAATATGTGAACGTTCCGGCCGCCTCGATTCACATCATACCGGAGACACTCAACCCGTTCCGTGCCTCGCTGACCGAGCCTCTGGCCTGCTCGCTGCGGGCGGTGCGGCGGGCGATGGCCGACCATCCGTTTGCCAACGTCGTTGTGATCGGCGCGGGCACGATCGGATTGCTCAGCTTTCTTGTCGCCCGGATTTTGGGCGCATCGCGGGTCGTTGTCGTCGATATGAACGAGGCTCGTCTGCAAACGCCGAAGCGGTTAGGGGCTTATGGCACGATCAGCCCGGCCGAACCGGGATATATCGGAAAGATCAGGGACGCGATGGGACCATCGGGAATCGACGTGGTGATCGATGCGGTCGGTTACCAGCCGACGCGTTCGGCGGCGATCGAACTGGTCAATCCGGGAGGCACCGTGATGAATATCGGTCTCGGCATCGACCAGACGCAGCTTCCCGTTAATGTCTGTATCCGCAGCGAAATCAGCATTCTGCATTCGTTCTGCTATCAGGCGCAAGATTTCCACGACGCGCTTCAGCTGCTCGTCAACGGACAAATCGACGAAACCGGCTGGTCGGAAATCCGTCCGCTGCACGAGGGGAACCAGGCCTTCCAGGATTTGCTCCAGGGCAGCGTGCGCAACGCGAAAATTTTTCTAAAGGTGGAGGAATGAAACAATGACGATCATTGAACAATTGCTCGAGGATATCCCCCTGCCCCGTATGGTCAAAGTGCGCCAGAAGTTCGATGCGCCTGAAATTCAAGATGTAGCCGGCGCCGTGCACCAGGCCTTGCAGGAAGCGGGCGTCATGAGCCGCGTTGCAGCGGGCGACCGCGTGGCCATTGCCGTAGGCAGCCGCGGCGTGGCCGACATCCCGGTATTGGCGAGAGAGATGGTCAGTGCGGTCAAAGCGGCTGGCGGGGAGCCGTTTGTCGTTCCGGCCATGGGCAGTCATGGAGGCGCGACAGCCGAAGGACAGCTCGACGTATTGGAACAGCTGGGCGTGACCGAAGCATTCATCGGAGCGCCGATCGTCGCCAGCATGGAAGTGGTGGAAGTCGGGCGGCTGCCGAACGGGCTTCCGATCTACACGGATAAGCACGCGTATGAAGCTGACAAAATCATCGTCATTAACCGCATTAAGCCGCATACGGCGTTCCGCGGCCCGGTGGAAAGCGGTCTGATGAAAATGATCACGATCGGCCTCGGCAAGCAAAAAGGGGCGGAAGCGGCTCACGCTTACAGCTTTAAATATATGGCAGAGCATGTGCCCGAAATGGCCAAGGTAGTATTGGCGAAGGCGCCGGTTATTTTCGGACTGGGAACGTTGGAAAATGCTTATGACCGACCGGCCAAAATCGTTGCCGTCCCCGCCGAAAAGCTGGAGGAGACGGAGCCTCAGCTGCTCCTGGAAGCGAAGGCGCTGATGCCGAAGCTGCTGTTCGATCCGATTGACGTACTGGTTGTCGACGAAATCGGCAAAGATATTTCAGGCGACGGCATGGATCCGAATATAACTGGCCGTTACGCGACCCCTTATGCCAGCGGAGGTCCGGAGGTCGTCCGAATTGCGGTGCTGAGCCTGACGGACAAAACGCACGGCAATGCCAACGGCCTGGGAATGGCGGATATGACGACGAGAAAAGCGTTCGATGCGATCGAATGGGAAAAAGGGTACGCCAACGCGTTGACCAGTACGGTGATCGACGTTATCAAAGTCCCGATGGTACTGGAAACGGCGGAGCTGGCCGTCAAAGCGGCGATCAAAACATGCAATGCCAAAGATATAAGCAAGGCCCGGCTCGTGCGCATTCCCAATACGCTGCATTTGAAGGAAATCTGGATTTCGGAAAGCTTGCTGCCCGAAGCAATGGCGAACGAGCAAATCGAGGTGCTGTCGGAGCCTGTTGCCCCTGCGGCATGGTGAGACTTCGGAACGAAAGGTTCGATTGGCCGCCATCCGGCGACAACGCGCGCGAAGCTCGCGCGCGTTGGAACAAATAAATGAATATGCGCTTCCAAAACGAAAGACGCAGGGGGAGGTGATGCGATATCGAACCAATGCTTTGGGTGAGCTGTCCGCCATAACCGATGGCAGACGAACAATTCGTGACGCCGGGAGCAAAATCGCTGAGTGCACGTCATCAAGCCGGCTTCTTTTACAAACGCTTTCATCGTAACTTTGTTTGATAATATAAAACAAATTGCAGCCAGAGCTTGTTATCATACAGGACAATGTTCGTTTCTTAGTTAGACTAAACCATTGAACGCGGCAGAAGGAGGAGTATTCGATGAAACAAGGTTTATGGAAAAAATGGGTAGGGGCGGCTGCGGTAATCAGCATGCTCGCATTAACCGCTTGCGGTGCCGGAGGCGGCAGCAAGGCTGCCAATGGGGGGGCTCCGGCCGACGGCAAAAAGACGGAAAAATCGGCGGCGAAGCCCGATTTCCCGAAACGGGCGATCACGCTGCTTGTCCCCTACGCAGCCGGCGGAGGAACGGACGCAACGGCCCGGGCGTTGGCGAAAGCCGCGGAAAAGACAATCGGCCAGTCCATTACGATTGTGAACAAAACAGGCGGCGGCGGTGCGGTCGGGTTCGTCGAAGGCGCCAATGCCAAGCCTGATGGATATACGGTAACGATGGTTACGGTCGAGCTGGCCACGCTGCACCATCTTGGTTTAACTCCGATCACGTACAAAGAGTTCAAGCCGATTGCGCAAATTAACTTCGATCCGTCGGCGATTACCGTCAAAGCGGATGCCAAGTGGAAAACCGCCAAAGAATTTATGGATTACGTGAAGGCGCATCCGGGCGAAGTGAAGCTCGGCAACTCCGGACCCGGCTCGATCTGGCATTTATCCGGCGCGGCAATTGAGAAAGCAACGGGAGCGAAATTCAACCACGTTCCGTTCGACGGCGCTGGGCCTGCCGTTACCGCACTGCTGGGCGGCCATATCGATGCGGTGCCCGTCAGTCCGGCCGAGGTGAAAACGCATGTGGACAGCGGAAAGCTGAAAACGCTTGCGATTGTTGACGGCAAGCCGTCGGATGCGCTTCCCGGCGTGAAGACGCTGGAGGAAGAGACCGGCATTAAGCCTACATATCTGGGCCCATGGCGCGGCGTAGTGGTTCCGAAAAATACGCCGAACGATATCGCCAAGGTGCTGGAGGACGGATTCATGAAGGCGGCCGAAGATCCGGAGTTTAAGGACTATATGAAGAAAAGCGGCCTCGGTCAAGTCGTCAAGGATCATCAGGGCTTCGGGAAATTAATGGAAGAGAGCGACAAATCGTTCGGCGAACTAATTCCGGCATTGGGACTCGCCAAGAAGTAGGACGGGCCGATGAACAGGCTGATCGCTATTCTTTGTTTGATCTGGGGCTCGAACTGGGCTGTCATGAAAGCGGCGGTAGACTACTTTCCTCCGGTGATGTTCTCGGCGATCCGCTTCCTTGTAGGCGCTTTCATATTATTCACGATTTTGTATGTGAAGCGGGTCCCGCTGCCGAAGAAGTCGGACTGGAAGTGGTACACGGTTTGCGGTCTGCTGCAAACGACGTGGATTTACGCGGTCAATCAGCCTGCGCTTGAATATGTGAATGCGGGCGTCGTCTGCATCCTCGGCTTTACGATGCCGTTGTGGCTGACGGTCATGGCACACTTTCTTATCCCTGGCGAGCGTCTCACCTGGAACAAGGCAGTCGGACTTTGTTTAGGCATCGGCGGCTTGTTTCTGGTTATGAAGATCAATCCCCTGCAGATGGAATGGAAGGGCGCGGAGCTGATCGTCGAGCTGCTCGTTATTTCGGGGGCGATGGCTTGGGCTGTCGCCAATCTGATCATTAAAGTCAGGCTGCAAGGCAGTGACAAATTTCAATTTACCGCCTATCAAATGGGAATCGGTGCCTTGGCTCTGCTGGGCATCTCCCTTTTTTACGAGCAGGGACAGACGATCATTTGGAACTGGGCCTCGCTGGCTTATATCGTCTTTGCCGGAGGAATCGCCTCTGCTCTTGCTTATGTGCTGTGGTTTTACATTTTGTCCAAAGTCGAAGCCGGCCGGGCGTCGGTTACGCTATTATTTATTCCGGTCATCGGCGTGCTTTCCGTCTGGCTCGTGAACGGGGAGCCCCTGGATATCCAAACCGTTTGCGGAATTGTACTCGTCGTCTTGGGAATTGCAGCGGTTCATAAAAAAGCTGGCGTCCGGGCGCGTCCGGTCAACCCAGACGGACATACCGGATGACCGGACGGAGGAAGGATGAAGTTGATGGTGAAAAATGCAGGCGTGTGGTTCGGTTTTCTCGTTTTTCTTCTCGGCTGTACGATGTTTTGGCAGTCGTTGTCACTGGACTATAGAAGCTCCATCGGTCCGGGCCCGGGATTATTCCCGTTGTGGCTGAGCAGTGCGCTCATTATTTTATCGCTGCTGTACATCGCGGAATCGGTCAAAAAAGAAGTGTTCCGGATCGCGGATCTTATTCCGAAAGGGAGAGGCCTTGGCAATGTGGTCGCCATTTTGGTCTCCTTTGTCATCTTCATCGTTGTCGTTTCGTTCGCGGGCTTTGTCATTGCCGGAACGCTGCTGGTTTTTCTGCTCCTGGTCCGGGAGTACAAATGGTACAAGGCTCTGGGCATCTCGTTCGCAATTGCGCTGATTACATTCGTCATTTTTCAGACGCTGCTGGACGTGCCGCTGCCCGTCAATGACTTAGGTTTTTAAGGAGAGATCATATATGGAGCAATGGATCGCGGGCTTTGCAACCGCGTTGTCACTGTCAAACTTGCTGTACTGCCTGATCGGAGTAACGATCGGTATGCTGGTAGGCGTGCTGCCCGGTTTGGGACCGACAACCGGAACGGCGGTGCTGCTGCCTATTTCATTCGGCATGGAGCCGGTATCGGCGATTATTATGCTATCCGGCATTTATTACGGGGCTATGTACGGGGGAACGATCACCTCCGTTCTCATTAATACACCCGGCGAGGCCGCCTCGGTCATTACCTGTTTGGACGGGCATCCGATGGCGAAGCAGGGGCGTGCCGGAACCGCGCTTGGGGTGGCCGGACTCGGGTCGTTTATTGGCGGTACGGTCTCTTTATTCGGTCTCGCCTTTGTCGGTCCGCCGCTGGCGGAGTATGCGCTCAAATTCGGTCCGCCGGAATTTTTTGCGCTGATGGTGCTAGGCTTGACGATGGTGATCGGGCTGATGGGTAAATCGCTGGTCCGCGGCATGATATCGGCCGTTATCGGCTTGAACCTGGCCTTGATTGGCATGGACCCGATGTCGGGCTCGCTCCGGTTTACGTTCGGGGAAGTGCATCTGATGAGCGGGATTGATTTCGTGACGGTGGCGATGGGGTTGTTCGGCCTGTCCGAAATATTAATAACAGCCGAACAAAGCTATAAGTCGGAAAAGATCGCAGCGGTAAAAGGCGTTCTCCCCAAACGGGAGGAATGGAGACCGACAAGCATGGCGATTGGCAGAGGCACCGTGCTCGGTTTTATCACCGGACTCATCCCCGGGGCCAACTCCGTCATTCCGGCGATTTTGTCGTATTCGCTGGAGAAGAAGCTGGCCAAAGACCCGTCGCGCTTCGGCAAGGGAGCGATTGAAGGGGTGGCCGGACCGGAGACAGCCAACAACTCGTACTGCGGCGGGGCGCTTATCCCGCTGTTTACGCTGGGAATTCCGAGCTCACCGACCATCGCCATCCTGCTGGGGGCGTTTATTATGCATGGATTGACCCCCGGTCCAACCTTGTTCAATAACAACCCCGAATTCGTATGGGCGATTATCGCCAGTATGTTTATCGGGAATGCGATCCTGTTATTCATGAATTTGCCCATGGCGGGCGTCTGGGCGAAGATTGCGATGGTGCCGTTCAAGCTGCTTTTTCCCGTGATCCTTATTATTTCCGTCGTAGGTGCGTATACTGTAAGCAACAGCCTTTGGGATGTGGGAGTGATGCTGGCGTTCGGCATATTGGGCTATGTGATGAAAAAGCTCGATATTCCGATGGCGCCCATCGTGTTAACGTTTGTGCTGGGCAAAATGATGGAAAGCTCGCTGCTGCAATCGTTAACGATGTTCCAAGGGAACCTGCTTGCCATCTTCGAGCGTCCCATTGCCGGGACGATGCTCGGCTTGTCCATTCTGATTCTCGCGCTCAGCTTTATTGCGGGCATTATGAAAAAGAAAAGCATTCTGGCAAGCGACGTGGAAATGTAACAGCTTTCGACCCGACTATCCTGAATGATCCGAGGTGTTCGCCGGATGCAGTCTACCCACTGCGATGCTTCTGCTTTAAAGGTACAGCTAAGACAGCAACTAACTCATATCGGGGATGAAATTCAACGCAGTCTGGACCATTTGGACCAGGATGCATACTGCCTGCTGACGGAACTTGACGATGTGAAAGAAGCATTCCGATCGGTGGAATCGATCGCCGCTTCCTTTTACCTGCAATGCTACCTGGCGTCGTTTACGACGAGCTATGTAGAGCTATCCGTCGGTATTCAGCATTTGGCCGAACGGCGCCACGGCGCGTTAATCGTCATACAGCGCAGCGATGAGCTTGAAGCCTTCATTCATTCCGGCATTCCGATAGCGGCGACTCTCAGCCACTCGCTGCTGGAATCGATCTTCTATCCTGGCAACCCGCTGCATGACGGCGCAGTGTGGATCAAGGAGGACCGGATTGTTTCCGCAGCCAATGTGCTGCCTGTATCGTCCGTATGGAATGGGCATAAAAAAATGGGAACCCGCCATCGTGCCGCAATGGGCTTATCCGAGCGGACGGATGCGCTTGTGCTCGTCGTCTCCGAAGAAACCGGTATCGCCTCCTTCGCATATGAAGGCAAGCTGCATCCGATGAACGCGATCGGGCAGATGGTGGAGAAAACGGAATTGTTCAGTTAAGCGGCCGGCCGCGCTCTTGCCCGATGGGGAGAGGCAGCCGGCTTTTGTTTCCAGGAAAGGATACGCAGCAAATTTCTGCGGATATTCGATTGGGTTTTGCTTGTTGAATAGTCCGTAAACGGATCGGGGGCGGATCAGGCCGGGGGCGAAAACCGGATATCCCGATCGCCGGCGTCCGCCGCGGCGAAATCGAGCAGCTTGGCGCCTTCTTCGATGAGCGCCTCTTTTTCGTTCGGCGCCAACGGCTTGAAGGGTTCGATCATAAGAACCGCCTCATTTTTTTGCCGTTCGATACTCCAGATGCCGTGCACGAAGCCGTCGACGAGAAATGTCGCATGAATGATCCCGTTGACGGTGAAAACCCGCTTCCGATCTTCGTCGGCAATAATCCGGCTGCGGTCCTGATAGGAGAGAAGCATGTTGTCGAACTCGGCCAAATAGCGCACGGGAACGGGCATGTTGGGATCGGGCAGCGCGGCGTCGGGTACGTCGAACAGCTCGTTCCCGTTCGGATCGGCAAACGTGCGCAGCTGCGGGCGAAGCCGCTCCGTCACCTCGCGGATGCGGGTCAGACCCGACCATACTTGCATATCGGCAGCCGTTGCCGGGCCGAACGCTCTCAAATAGCGGAGCATCAGCGCATCTATTTCAACATCGGCAGCCAATGGCTTTCCGAGCCAATGCTCGGCCGATGTGTGCATGGCCTGGCCGCCCTGGCCCCAAATGCCGCGCGGCGGAATTTGGACAAGCGGCACCAGCGTGCGTACGGCGGCCGCGAGGGCCGCCGGGTCGGCCTCGCTCCACCTCGACTGCAGAAGCTGGCCGAGCTCGTTGAACGTCCGCGGCTGCTCCTCGACCAGCTCCCTTCCGACAGCTGCTGCTGCATGCGGATCTGCCCCGGCCAGCTTTCGCCCGTGATTGCCTTTAAAGCCCCGGTCCAGCACGGGCTGCAGCAGCGGCCGAAGGGCTAAGCAGTCGCGCGCGGTAACAAGAAAGATCGTAGAGCGCATAAGTGCAATGCGGACGGCGTCGCGATTCAGCATCAGCCTTGACAAGGAATCGTGGGTGAAGCCGTCGAGCCGCGTCCATAAGCCGATATAAGGCGGCAGGGGCGCCTGCGACTGCAGCCCGATCAGATGCTCGAGCGCATCGGCGACGGACAGCCGCGCCCGCTGGATGAGAAATTGCCGGGCTAACAGCGCCCGGTTAAGCTCGCGGGGACCGAGAATCCGGTCCGGCTTGCCGCGTTTCGAGTTAACGGCGGGATCAGACTTCATCCGCATGTTTTGAAAGCTCCTTTATCACCGTATATTTTTCCCACTCGCTTTTGACGTGCATGATATTAGCTTCCTTTTATTTCATTTTGACATCGGTTCACATATTTGTCCATTTTCCAACAGAGTTCCGAAGCGCGTCCCGCGGTTTGCTCGAACAAGGGCATATCGTCCTACGAGCTCCGCTATCCGTATTTACCATTGTTCAATATTTTGAAACATTTCCCGCATTGACAGTATCCGAGTAAAACAGTATGATTTATTTATTCTTTTACCTTAATAAAGTGTTCACCTTATTTTACGAATTATCCTATTAATTGGTAAAAATAAAACTTGCGAATAAGAGTAAGCTGCAAAGGTGACGCCTTTTTCATACGGAAAAAGGTGTTTTTATCTGTTGTAAAGTATAAGTTTTAACCTTTACTGTGCCAACCTTGACAACAGGCCAGTCCTTTAAAGACGGCGAAGCCGTTTGTCCTGGCGATTTTCCAAACCGGTTTCCGCTCGGAGCCTTATCTTCAATATTATTTTTGTGCAGGTGCGGGGGGACGCAGATGATCGAGCTGAAACATTTAAATAAACAATATAAAACGAAAACAGGGTCAGTCACCGGTGTCCACGACGTCAGTCTGACGATCCGCAGAGGCACAGTATTCGGCATTGTCGGATACAGCGGCGCGGGCAAGAGCTCGGTGCTGCGCTGCATCAACCTGCTGGAAACGCCTACCTCCGGAGAGATCTGGGTGGACGGCGTTAATCTGACGTCGCTTTCGAAGCAGGAGCTGCGGCGGGCGCGGCAAAAGATCGGGATGATCTTTCAGCATTTTCATCTGATCAGCAGCAAAACGGTGTTTGATAATATCGCCTTCGCGCTGAAGGCTGCGGATAAGCCGGCCTCCGAGATCGGCGGCCGCGTCCGGGAGCTGCTGCAGCTTGTCGGGCTGTCCGACAAGGCGGACAGCTATCCGGCCCAGCTGAGCGGCGGCCAGAAGCAGCGGGTCGGCATTGCCCGCGCGCTGGCAAACGATCCGCAGGTATTGCTCTGCGACGAGCCGACCTCGGCGCTCGATCCGATGACGACGCATTCGATTTTGGCGCTGCTGCGCGAAATCAACCAATCGCTGGGCTTGACGATCGTGCTGATCACTCATGAGATGGATGTCGTCAAGGACTTGTGCCAGCATGTGGCTATTATGAATAATGGACGCGTCATTGAAGAGGGCGCGGTGTACGATATTTTCGCCAATCCCGAACAGCCGCTGACCAAGGAATTCGTGCAAAATACGCTAGAGTTCAAGCTGCCCCGAAAGCTGTGGGACAGACGGAATCCGGACGGCATGATTGTGAAGGTGGTGTTCCGCAACGAAGCGGCGGAGCAGGCAATCATCTCCGATATGCTGAAGCAGATTCCGGTGAATGCAAACATTCTTCACGGTAAAATCGATTACATCGGGGACAAGCCGCTCGGTACGTTTATTATGGAGGTCACCGGCGATGCCGCTCAAGTGGAGCGGGCTTTAACGTATTTGGTCGATCAATCCTGCGCAGTGGAGGTCGTAAACCATGACTGATTTTGTTCAATTGCTGCCGGATATGCTGAAGGCCTTTTATGAAACGTTATATATGGTGGGTTTATCGCTTCTGATTGCGATCATCGTCGGGATTCCTTTAGGTATTTTGTTGTTCATCAGCGACCGCGGCCTGTTTGCCGAAAACCGGCCGGTGAATCTGCTGCTGGGCGTCCTGTCGAATGTGATCCGCTCGATTCCGTTTCTCATCCTGCTGGTGCTGCTGCTGCCTTTGACGCAGTGGATGCTCGGCACGACGATCGGCCCGACGGCCGCGGCCGTGCCGCTGTCGGTGGCGGCTGTGCCGTTCTATGCCCGCCTGGTGGAAGCGTCCCTGCGCGAGGTGAGCAAGGGCGTCATCGAGGCGGCCGTGGCGGCAGGAGCCAGGCCGTGGCTGATCATCCGCGAAGTTTTGCTGCCCGAGGCGAAGCCCGGCATCATCTCCGGGCTGACCATTACGGCAATCAGCCTGCTGGGCTTTTCGGCTATGGCCGGTACGGTCGGCGGCGGCGGCATCGGCGACCTCGCCATCCGGTTCGGCTATTATCGCTACGACAACCAGGTGCTGTTTACAACGGTTATTTTGCTTATCGCGCTTGTCCAGATCATTCAGCTTATCGGAGATTGGGCCGCGCGGAAAGTCGATAAGCGTTAAATAATAATACAGAAAGAAAAAGAGGGAGAACGAAACATGAGAAAGAACTTACTGATCCTGATGGCGCTAACTCTGATTTTTGCCGTATTTGCCGCAGGCTGCGGCACGAAGCCGCAAGCGTCAGACACCCCAAGCAATGCGGCAGGCGGCGCCGTGAAGGAAGAACCGAAGAAAACGTTGAAAATCGGCGCAACCGCCGGGCCGTACAGCGATATGGTCAGCAAAGCGATCAAGCCGATTATGGAAAAGAAAGGCTACACGATCGAAGTGGTCGAGTTTAACGACTATGTGCAGCCGAATAAGGCGCTTGCGAATGGCTCGTTGAATGCCAACCTGTTCCAGCATGTGCTATACTTAAAGAAATTCGCCGAAGACAACAAGCTCGATTTGAAAGAGTTAATCAGTGTGCCGACCGCTCCGATGGGTCTGTACTCGAAGAAATTCAAATCGGTTGACGAGATCAAAGAAGGCAGTACGCTGACGATCGCCAACGACCCTGCCAACCTGGCCCGCTCGCTCGTTCTGCTTCAGGATATCGGCCTGGTGAAAATCAAGAAAGATGTGGACCCGGCGAAAGCTTCCGAGAAAGATATCGAGGACAATCCGAAGAAGCTGAACATTAAGCCGCTTGAGGCCGCCCAGCTGCCAAGAACGGTCGACAGCTCGGATTTGGCCCTTGTTCCGGGCAACTTTGCTCTTGCAGCGAAGATGGATCTGACATCCGCATTGAAGCTGGAAAATATGGCGGAAAACTACCGCAATGTATTGGTTGTGAACACGAAGGACGTGGATACGCAGCTTGGCAAAGATTTGAAGGAAACGATCCAGTCCAAGCAATTCGAGCAAATTATCGATGAGCAGTTCAAAGGCTTCTCCAAGCCGGAATGGATGAAAGGCAAGTAAGTATAGATTGCGGAATTATCGTGCCCGAAGTCATTGGGCATCATCATACGAAAGGGCTGCTGCGTGCAGCCTTTTTAATTGTCACAAAGGAGTGGAACGGCATGGCAAAGCTTTCCCGGACGCGTACTGCGCTGCTGATCGCATTTCTCGTATTAATTTGGGGGATCAATTGGCCTTTATCGAAAATCGCTCTTTCTTACACGCCGCCGGTGCTGTTTTCGGGAATGAGAACGCTGCTGGGCGGACTGCTGCTGCTGGTTGTTGCGCTTCCCCGCTACAAGCAGCTGCGGTTTAAGGAAACATGGCCGATGTACGTGCTTTCGTCCCTGTTAAACATCATCTTATATTACGGTCTGCAGACGATCGGACTCAATTATATGCCTGCAGGGCTGTTCGCGGCGATCGTCTTTCTGCAGCCGGTGCTTGTCGGTTTGTTTTCGTGGCTCTGGATGGGGGAAGCGATGAACGGCCTGAAATTTACCGGCCTCATTCTCGGCTTCTCCGGCGTCGCCGTCATTAGCGTTGGCGGCATGTCCGGCCATATATCCGCGATCGGCATTTGGCTTGCCGTCGGGTCTGCGCTCAGCTGGGCGCTGGGCACCCTGTATGTGAAAAAAATAGGCGGCAGCGTCGACCCGATCTGGCTCGTCACGGTGCAGCTGATCATTGGGGGCATGCTGATGACGGCACTCGGCACCGAGGTCGAAAGCTGGTCGAGCGTCGTCTGGAGCGCGCCGTTCATCGCATGCCTGCTGTTCATATCCATCTTTGTCATCACGGCCGGCTGGCTTGTGTTCTATCATCTGATCGGCGCGGGCGAAGCGAGCGAGGTGGCCTCGTACACGTTTCTGATTCCGCTAATCGCCATTCTGATCAGCACGCTGTTTTTGCACGAGCCGTTTACGTTGTATCTTTTGGCCGGCCTGATTCTCATCGTCATCAGCATTTACCTGGTCAACCGCAAGCCACGCAAGGCGGCGGTAGGCGCTGCCTAAAGGCGGGCGAGCGGGATTTCCTCACCGGGCTTCATCGGGAATCCCGCGATCCCTTTTGCTTTCAGCTGTCCGGCGAAAGCCGCGGCGTCCTGGGCTATCATAGGGAATGTGCTGTGATGGATCGGAATGACCGCTTTGGCCCGCAGCCATTCAGCCGCGATCAATGCGTCCGCAGGACCCATCGTCAGCAAGTCTCCGATCGGCAGCAGCGCGTAGTCGATCCGGTTCAGCTCCCCGATTATTTTCATATCTCCGAATAAAGACGTGTCCCCGGCATGCAGCAGCGTGATGTCGTTCCAGGTCAGCAGGTAGCCTCCCGGCATTCCCATGTATACGATCTTTTGCTCTTCTTCGATAACCATGCCCGAGCTGTGAAAAGCTTGCACCATTTTGGCTTTGGCGAAGCCGAGATCGACCGTCCCGCCGATGTTGACGCCAATCGTTTTCAACCCTTTCCAGGAAAAATATGTAGCCAGCTCGTAAGTGGCGATAATGGTCGCGTCGTTAGCGCGCGCGATCGTTTCCGCATCGGCGATATGGTCGCCATGACCGTGTGTAAGCAAAATATATTGCGCCTGAATATGTTCCGCCTTCGTAACGGCGACAGGGTTTCCGTTCAAAAACGGGTCGATCACAACGGATTGGCTGCCCTCGGTAATTTGTACGCAGGAATGACCGTGATAAATCAGCTTCATCTTCAGATTCCTCCTCGTGATTTGAAATGGCAGCGTTGAATGCGCTGTCAGCAACTATTTTACATGGTTCTGTCAGGGAAGAGCAAATCGCCGCCGGAAGCTTCCTGAATTTTCTTGTCATGATTATTCCGTTTTATACAGAAAATGAATTCGGACAAATTAATCGGGAAAAGGGATGGTTCCTATCGACAAACGTTATGTTTGCCTGGCGGTTTCTTTCTTGATATGTATGATGGTCGGCCATTCCGCTCTTGCGGCTCCTGAAATGATAACGGAATTGTCCGTGAAAATTTCTCCGCAATCGGAATTCGAATCCCGTCTGACAATAACGAACAATCAATTATTCGACCGGTTCGACCGTAAAAGCAAACGTACGCCGGCGCCCTTCATCCCCGACACCGACACTGTCGTCGCCTTGAAGGTAAACGGAAACGAAGTAACTTACCGGCTGGATCGCGAAGGTATGCTATACAACGAGCAAACCAATGAAAGGATCGAGCTCAAGCCCAAGGTAAAAGCGAAGCTCGTCCAATATGCCGAATATTTGCGGTCCGTTCACTACGGGCAGATTGTGCCTTGGGAGGAAGCGAGGGCGCTTCTGCCGAAAAAAATGAAGTTTAAAGTGGTCGACATCGAATCCGGGCTCAGCTTCAACGTCCAGCGGAGAGCCGGGAGCCAGCATGCGGATGTGCAGCCGCTGACCAAGGCGGACACGGCGGTCATGAAGCGAATTTACAACGGCAAATGGAGCTGGAAGCGGAAGGCTATATTGGTGCAGGCCGGCGACCGGATGCTCGCCGCTTCCATGCACGGGATGCCGCACGGCGGCGATGGCATCCCTGATAACGACTTTTCGGGACATTTTTGCATTCATTTTCTGGGGAGCACGACGCATGGCTCCCGCAAGGTCGATCCCGAGCATCAGTTGATGGTCTTTAAAGCAGGGGGGCAGCTGGAAACGTATTTCGCCCGGGCTACGCCTTATGAGATCGTGGATGCTTATTTTAACTCGTTCAGCCTGGACCATTCGTATTTGCAAAACATCAGCTTCACGAATAAGCGGCATATGCAGCTGGAAACGCTGATGCGCAATCCGGATGAAATTACAAAAATCCGTAAAAAGCTCAAAGCCTCTAAAGCCAAGACGGATGAGCTGACCGCCGTCGAAATTCCGGTCGAGGTGGGGATTACCCGGAAAGGCCTCCGCGAGGAGCGAATTACCGTCATTTTTCAAATGAAACGGACGTCCGTAACAGGCCCGTGGAAAATCGACGAGATCGAAATGATCTCCTAACACCTGACTATGAATTTACATGTAAAATGCCGCTTCCATCCCCACTTATATAGTGGTATGAAGGCGGCTTTGCCTATTTTTTGGGACTGTATTATCGGTTGATACCCCTATGGGACAGCCCCTTATTTGTTTGTGGTGCCTCGCGATTGTTTAGAACGTTTGATAATAATATCCGTGAATCGTCGCTTCGAATGCATGCGGCTGATACACAATCTGGGTGAATAGTGCTAAGCCCCTTGAAATCGGAGCAATTCGCCCGGATCCGGTTAATGCCGACGTTGCCGACCAGCAGCATGAATTGTTCGCCTTTAGTGTATGAATGCCCGCCGGGACTGGTGCCCAAGAAACTCGTTGAGTAAGCGGCGAATCGCCGGTCGTTCCGAAAAACTTTTATAGACCGGACTCGTTAATTGTACGCTACAAGGGCATCATTCTGTGGTACGATGGAAAAACGGGACGTTAAATGGAGACGGACGATAGTCCGGTCGGCAGGCGGAACCATGACCCTTTCCGCGCAGCGGCATGGATTCGCCGGGCTTTCAAACTACAGTCGGAGAGGCGAGGATGCTAACGTATGTCGATGTCGAGTGGTACAGCAGTTACGGAGGACCAGCAGTCGCAGACTGGATTCGTCAAAAGAAACCCGTATAAAGACGGGCCGTTCTGGGGGATTTGTATCGGACACGCGTTCACTCACTGGTATCCGTCCTCCATGTACATTTTACTGCCTTATATTGTCATAGCCTACCAGTTTTCGATCACACAGGCGGGACTGCTAATAACGTTAAGGTCATTGGTCAATGCGCTGTTGACCATGCCGATCGGTGCGGTAACCGATATGTCGAGGAAAAAGCATTTGTTTATGGCAGCTTCTTTGTTTATGGTCGGCATGCCGTTTCTGTTTATCGGCTTTGTTCAGGAATATTGGATGTTCGCGATTTTATTTATCATCATGGGCGTCGGCAACGAGTTCTGGCATCCGGCCTCCTACACTACGTTATCCGTTCGCTTTCCGGATCAGCGGGGCTTGACGTTCGGCTATCACGCAATGGCTTCCAATCTCGGGGACATGGTGGCGCCGATCGTCATCGGCGCGCTGATCGTCACCTACACATGGCAGGAAATTATATACTGGAACTTCGTTCCGGGCGTGTTTTTCGCGGTGTTTATATTGATTACGCTGCGCAATATGACGGTCGATACGTCGTCTAAACTGAAAGCGCGTGCACAGAGCGATGGCGGCGGGCTCAAGGACTACATGCAAGGGGTCAAGCAGCTGCTGCGCAACCGAACCGTTGTGCTGATCGCTTTGCTAAGCGGCATCCGGGCGATGGCGCAAAGCGGGATCATGATTTTACTGCCTTTATATTTAGCGATGCAAATCGGTTTGAATGCATTCTGGGTCGGGATGACGCTGGGCGTGCTGCAAGCGGGAGGATTGATTGCCGCGCCGATCGTGGGCAGAATGGCGGATCGGTCGGGTCCGCGGAACATTTTAACGACCTTAATGGTCATTACATCGGCGATGCTCGTCATTGTATCGCTGATCCGCCACGACTGGCTGCTGATCGGCACGATTGCCGTTCTCGGCTTTTTCCTGTACGCAATGCGCCCGGTGCTGCAGGCATGGGCGATGGAGAGCACCGACACGCGGGTGGCGGGAACGACAACGAGCCTGCTGTTCGGCATACAATCGCTGATGGGCGCCGCTTCGCCGATCATCGGCACCTATTTGGCGCAAACCTACTCCTACGCCGCGGCCTTTTATTTTTTGGCGGCTGTCATATTGGCAGGCAATCTGGTCATTCATTTCATACCCAAGTCCGAGGGCGGGCAGACGACGGAATGAGCTGTGCGAGGGCTGCCGGCTAAGTCTCCGGCTTTCAGCTTGCTTGCCGTCTTTTCGATGGAAGCCGGAAAGCCGCAATTTAAGGCGCAGACAAGTCAATAAATAAATGATTCAATACATAATCAAACCATCGTCCGCTTCGGGTTGAATTTGTCAGGCTTATTTTATTTTTTTTATCGACGACATAAGTGTTTCCGTTCCGGTCTTCATATGCCGAGTAGGCAATATGATCCGCCAGTTTTTTGACCGAAAAGGATGTGTCCACTGAGTAAAAGCCGTCTTTCTCTTTAACCATGGTCGGCGAGAAGCGATTATTGGATGATCGGATCATAAGCTTGTTGTTTTGAAGAGCTGTAATTTCAATGTCAAAAGCGTTGAATTCGGCGTTAAGCCCATGGATGTCCCCGTTTGCTTCAATAAGCGCGATCTGCGAATACGGATTAGCCGGTCTCCACGTACCGAAATTCGAATCGCTGACAAGCCAAACCGAACCGTCGGACGATCGGATTATACGAGTCGGACTCTGGGTCATCCCGGGTATTTGTTTAGCTGCCCTGTCTTTAACGATAAAGTAGCGGTATTCGGGCAGCAGGGTCCACCACTTTTCCGAGTTTTCGCTGTCTTTTCGAGCGCCGACCACGACCAGATCCATACCGTTGCCAATATGTAGCGCTTTGCTTATGACAGGATGACCTGCCGATTTCAGAGCTTCCAGGTCCATAAGATCGATGCCGTGATATCGTATCAGGTTACCTTCACGCTCAATATTTTTCCCTGCATCAGCTTCGAAGGGAAGTATGATTGCGCCGCTTGCTTGAGGAGCGAGCTCCTTGATTGACGCTGCCTCGGCTTCGTTTAATGCCGCCGGATCATGCTGCAGGTCCTTCGATATTTTCAGGAGTCCGGCGGTTGTCGTATCCAGGTAAAGATAGCGATCATCATCATAAATGATGTTATGCAATATTTGAACCTGATCCGTTCCGATTCGGAGTCCCCCGCTGCTATCCCAGTTTACTTCCCATTCGAATTCGTCATGTGCAAATTTCCAGGTGAGAGGGAAATATGTGATGTCTTCATAAACAAGCAATGGGTACGGTTCGCTCGAATTGTCGATCGTTTTTCCATTTACGGATACAGGGAACATCGGAATCGTTGCATGCGTCGGCTTTTCCGCCTTTGAAGAGCTCTCAGGATTAACGGCAATTCCTTTCGGTGCCGATTTTATAATCGCGAGACCGTTTTCCTGGCTCCAGCTTACGATCAGCGCAAGCGCTTGGCCGTATTCCCAAGTCATCGGTACGTAGGTGACGTCTCTATAAAGCAGCAAGGGGTACCGCGTTTTTTCATTGTCGATCGTAACGCCGTTCAGTTCAACCGGAAAAGGGACTCTGCTCACTGAAACCGAATTTGCCGCATGCGCGGAAGAAGCAATGAAGCCGATACTGCCCGCAAGAACAGCAGCAATCAATTGTCTCTTTAACCTCATTCTATCGCCGCCTCTTATAAGTATTACTATATAGACGCATGACAAGGGGATGAAGTTACGTGCAACAACAGAAGGATCTTCCGGATGGAAAGACGGTTATATTCGGCTCGGCGGACCCCTAAATCTGATTCATTCGCACCGGGGGACACGTTGTAAGTGAACAGGGACAGCCAGAGTGTCCAAAAATCACATGGGGGACCCGACGCGAGCTAATGAATCCATGTGATGATCAGCAGGCCCAGCCCCGTAACCAGCAGCAGGTGCAGCCCGTTCGCGCGCAGTCCGGCCTCCAGTCCCGAGGTGCCGGACAGCCGACTCGCCAGCAGGTTTAACGGATTGACCGGGCTGACGGTCGAGGAAATGGACCAGGAAAGCATGAGCAGCATGGCCAGCACGATGTTGGTCGTACCCAGGTCATGCGCATTCATCTGCGTCACGAGCGTTGTCACGGTCGCCATCGGATGGACGCCGATGAAGGTGACGACGACAATGAATGCGACGACCGAGAGCGCAAATAAGAAGAACGATTGATGCGCCAAGCCGTTCAAAACCGTCTTGAGCCCGTTGCCGAAGGCGGTTCCCTGCAGCGCTATGCCGAGCAGCCCCGCGCTTGTAAACAGCACGATTTCATTGTTCATGAACGGCACGGAATGGTCCCGGAAGGAAACCAGCATCGGCGCGAGCCGGCTCCAGCCGCGTGTAGATACCGCCCACAGCAATGGAAAAGCAAGCGCCAGCAGGCTGACGAGGACAAGCATCGACCAATGGGTCGCAAATTCAAGCAGGAAGGTGATGCCCATCAGCCCGATGACAATCAGGCCGAGCCTTGCCAGCTTTTTGCGGTACATGCCGGAGTCCTGCGCCGCATCTTCCTCCATTTCCGCCGCGGCGGCGGTCTCCGGGTGGTCGTTGTGCCGCAGATGGCGGCCCGCCCAGAACGCAAAAAGGATATTGCCCATCACGACGAACAGGAGCGCCAATCCGATCCCGTACGCCATATATTCGGTGATGGGAATGTGCAGGTAATACAGCACGAGCGCAACCGAAGCATAGTACGGGGACCAAAGCATCGTCGTCGAAAAGCCGACCAGATAGCTTTTGGCGAGCATCATGGGCGGCAGGCTATGCTTTTTTAAAATTTCGTCGACGACGCGGATCGAGCCGAGGTTCAGGATAGGTCCTAAAATAAACAACACGGCCGTAATGCCGGCAAACAGCTTCCGCGGCTGATGCTTCAACCGGCGCAGCAGCGTGTCGATCGCCTCGAAATAGCCTCCGAGCTTTAACGGCAGCGACAGCAGCGGAACCAGGATAACCAGCGTGAGCAGCGGCAGATTCATTGAAATTCCTTGACGGATGCCCGCAAGGCCGGTCCCTTTGCTCAGCTCGACGGCAATGCCGACGGCCATCATGCTGATGCCGAACCATCGGGCCATCGGGTTTGCCTTTGACGCGCTCCCGGCAAAGGCCGCCAGCGTCATCACAATGACAATATTTTCAAGCCATGGCAGCTGAACGAAATATTGAATAAGGAACAGTCCGCACATGGTTAATATTAAATAACTTCGCATGGTGTCTTCCCCTCTCTCCGGGTATTATCATAACAGATTGTGCGGGCAGGAAGAAGGCGCTTTTTGAAATTCGCGCGTCGCAGAACCATTTTCCGGCTGATACGGTCCGGTACGACGGCAATAATCCGATAGTAACAGTTGCCCTTTTCAAGCGCTATGCTAAAATCAGATTTGGCAGTGCATTGAAGGGAGGTTCGCCGCATCGTGGGCAAGGAAATCGAAAGAAAATTTTTACTGCACGCTTTTCCGGCCAAGCAGCTTGAGCGCCATGAGCTCGTCCTGGTATCGCGGCAGCATATTTACCAGACGTATTTGGCTTTTTCCGACGATCAGGAAATCCGCGTCCGGCAGCTCATCAATCACGATGGCCGCTCGCAATATACACATACGTTTAAAGCGGGGCACGGCTTGGTCAGGGAAGAGATCGAGTACCCGATTTCGGAGCAGGTGTACCGGCAGTTATTGGACAATACAAAGCTGGTGCCGCTGGAGAAAATCCGGACGACGGTTGAGCAGCAGGGCCGTCTGTATGAAATTGACGAATACAAGCAGATCGATCTGATCGTCGTCGAGGCGGAATTTCCCGACCTGCAGGCCGCGCAATCGTTCGAAGCGCCGGACTGGTTCGGCAGGGAGCTGGGGCAGGAAGAGGAGTACCGCAATAAAACGCTGTGGATCAGGCTGCAGACGCAGGCGACATAATACACATGCAGGATGTCACAGCTAAAACAGCAAGTCGAACATAACGATTACAACGCAATGCAGCCGCAATGCCGGCGTTTCCGGGAATCCTGTTGGGCCGTTTCGTACGTTCCCGTGAAAACGGTCTACTGGCTGCTGGTTGTTGAATTAAGCGCAGGTGAAATCTAGCATTCCTTGGACAGCAGTCCGCGGGATGCTTTTTTTATAAGATCAGAATGTATAAGTTTTCAGCGGAGCTGAAGCATTCTGATCTTTCAAGAAAAATTACCGCTAAGACACGAATGTATCTTCGTCGAAAGTACCCCGATCAGGAGTTTTTTTATAATTTCAGAATTTATATGTTTTCAGCGGAGCTGAACAATTCTGATATTGCAAGAAAACCTACATTTGAATCGCGGTCGCTCATCCTGGAAAAACCTCGATAGAGGATTTCTTATAGCGGAACTTTGGAGACTGTCGATTAATAGGGATAAGGGCTTGGAGAATGGCTTCAGGGCGAGTTTTTTATTGCATTGATACCGAAAAGTATAATGAAATCAAGGCAATAAAACGTGTTTGAGCTTCGAAGTCGTATCCATTGCCCGTTCCCGTCCTTTAATCGACAGTCTCCTTTGTCGAGCAGTGTAAAAATATACGGATTCGTGTAAAAAAACACAACTCTGGACCGGATAGCTATGATAAACTGAAGTATACGGAATGTTTTCGGAAAAATTGTTGATCGTAGAGGTGAATCCCGATTTATGAAAAGGAAATACAAGCCCGGAAGGGGCGGTACCGGTAAGAAGCTGGCCAAGCTGCTGACCGCTTCGCTTGTGATGAATCCCTTGTTTTATATGCTTCCGCAGACGAGTTCGTATGCCAATGACGTTTCCCCGCCGGTTGCCCTTTTGAAGGCGCCGTTCGTCAAAAGTCCGCTGCCCGATCTGCAGGCAAGTGTAGGAAAGCCGCTGACGATCGATCTTGGCCAATATTTTGAGGGGGCGGGCTCCTATACGTCATCCGTCAGCCAACTGCAAGGATTCAGCGCATCCGTCAGCGGCAATTTGCTCACGCTGAACAATGAGCGGATGGGTACGGCAACGGTAAGCGTAACGGGTACATCGACCGGCTCGGGCAGCGTGACGGATACGTTCGAGGTTTCCGTCCTGCCGGAGGCGCTTGGCCGCGACCAGAGCGGCAAAGTCGGTATCGGACAGGTTACGGCTTATGTCGGCAGCCACCCGGTGGACCGGCCGGCCGTGAATCGGCTGCTTCATTTTATATCGCCGCAGACGGCTTCAGCATCGCCTAACACGCCGCCGAGCTCAAAAATGTTGTCATTGTCCGTCAACAAATCCGAGACGGTCCTCATAGCACCCGAGCAGTTGTTCGAGGATGCCGACAACGACGCGCTGACCATCGAAACATTCAGCCTTGGCTCTACCGGCAGCGTTACTTCCCAATTGATAAATAACCGTATCGCCCTTACCGGCATTCAGCCGGGCTCCTTGGTTTTAAAAGTGACCGTCAACGACGGCCGCGGCGGACGGGCAAGCAACAGCTACCCGCTGACGGTCGTGGATTCGACGAATCATGCTCCGGTGTGGAACCACTCCATTTCGCAAGTTTCCGTAACGAAAGGAACGTATGCCGCCGTTGATTTACGCAGCTCTTTTACGGATGAAGACGCAGGGGATCAGCTGTTCTTTAATCCGGTTCAGCTGTCACAGGCAGGCAATTACATACAAGTATCGCAAAATAACGGTTTGCTCAGCATATACGGGGCGGAATTGGGCTCTTCGACGGTTACCGCGTCCGTCTATGACGGACGCGGCGGGACGGCCCAAGGCAGCTTCGGCGTTACGGTTACGAACGCGACCTATGTAAATCATGCGCCTGTGGCCGGCAGCATCGAACCGCGAACGACGACGCTGGGCGAGCCCATAACCTTTCCGCTCAGCAGCTACTTTTACGACCCGGATGGCGATCAGCTATTCTACACCATATCGAATGCACCGGCGGGCATCGTGACAACGAGCATGACCAGCGGACAATTAACGATCATGCCGCAATCGCGGGGTACTACCGTGCTGACCTTGACCGCTACCGATACGTCAGGCGCATCGGCATCGGCCAGCTTCGGCGTGACCGTTGCCAATCGTGCGCCGGTGCTGCTCCCACCGCCCATCCCATTACAAACGATTAATCATACTCATTCTGCATTCGTTAATTTGACCGGCCGGTTTACGGATCCCGACGGCGACATGCTGGACTATTCGGCGATTACCGATTTGGGCGGCGATCTGACCGTCACGCCGTTCGCGACCGGAAACATAACGGCTGCAAATATATCAGGTTTGCCGAGAGGCACGAATCTGGTCACGTTGAAAGCGGCTGACAGCTTTGGCGGCAGCGTCACGGATACGTTCACCGTCGACGTACTCAATAACGTTCCTGTGCCTGACGAGCTTTTCCCGACCCCAATGGTGAAAAAAACTTATTCGACCACCGTTCGTGCGACTGACTTGTTCATCGATGAGGACTCGGACAGCCTGACGTTCTCCTCGTACGTATCGGACGATCCTAATATCGTGTCCGTTACACTGGCTAGCGGCTCGCTAAAGCTGACGGGTGTGAATTACGGTTCGGCTACGGTCACGGTTGCAGTGAGCGATAACCATGGCGGGACGGCAAACCGATCGTTTCAGGTCATCGTCAACGATCCTCCGACGGGCAATATTCCGTTTGACGCAAGAATGCTGAACACGGGTCGTTCGCTTCTATTGGATCCGACCTTGTATTACAGCGATCCGAATCAGTCGGAACTGAATTACTCCGTCCAAGTGCTGCCGGGCGGGGAGAGTGTCGTTAGCACCGCAGCTCTTGCTGACGGCAGTTTCCAAATTAACGGCACCGGATCGGGGACGGCCACCATTCGAGTCACGGCCAAGGACAGCCTGAACGCTTCGACGGAAGATACGTTTACGGTCGAGGTGTACGACTTGAATCAATACTACGTGTATGACTCTGTTACTTCTTTCGGTTCGTTTGATTTGAGCTATACCGATATATTTGCAGGCTATATCTTCAGCTCGCCGTCGTTTGCCGTATCGTCCGGGAGTATAGACAGTAATTATTTCATTAATGCTGCCAATTATGGAAACTGGCTGACGCTGGACAGGAAAGACAATCGTGTCGGCACGACTACCATCACCGTTATTGCTAACGAAAATCCAGGACCTGTCGAAGCCGCAAGCAAGCAAGTCAAATTTAACTTCTATGACGGCGGTATCACTTACTGACCGGTAAGGCTGGTCCGTTTATTTCGGAATTTGCAAGGCCAACCTCGCCGTTGGTCTTGTTTGGTTCACAGCGATACGGATGTTCATGCGGAGGGGAATCTATTGCGGCAAGCTATACTCGAACCGATCGTACAGGCATTAAAATTGAAGCGCTACAAAGATGCGGAGATCATGGCGGCCGGCGTGGTGCGGAACGATCCGCTGCTGGCGCAGGCCTGGGTATATTTGGGCGAAGCCTTGATGCATCAAGGCTGCGGCAAAGCGGCGCGGCGCGTATTTGACCGGGCCTGGATGCTGGACCCGCAGTCGGGTTGGGTACCTGCGGTTTATGAGGCGGTGAAGAACGTCCCGGACGGGCCGGAGAGAGCGTCTATCCACGAACTGCTGCGGGTAAAGAAGGTGTCGGTCGCCGCCGCCGTTCTCGTTTATAACAGCGAACGTTCGATTGAACGCTGTCTTTCGCATTTGTCCGGAGCGGTGGACGAGATCGTCGTGATCGATTCCGGTTCGACCGATCGTACGCCGGAGCTTGTACGGCGGTTTGCGGGCGCCAAGCTCGTGGATGTGGAATGGCGGGACGATTTCGCAGACAAGCGAAATCGAGGCCTCTCGCATGTGGAAAGCGACTGGGTGCTGTGGGTCGATGCCGATGAATACCTTGCATCCGAGGACAAGCATACGGTTCGGGAAGTCGCCGGATTGTTTGACGGGCTTGACCTTCCGCCAGTGCTGCTGATTTGGCAGATGAATCAGATCAACGGAGCCGTCTCGGACGAGTTCACGCAAGCCCGCATGTTTCCGACCCGGCGCGGCTTATGCTTCAAAGGGCGGGTTCACGAGCAGATTGCGATCGCCGGGGATGGAGTATTGGAAAGCGACACCTACCGCCAGTCCGTACGTATTCGGCTGCATCATGACGGCTACGAGCCTTCGATCGTACAAAAGGAACGGAAGCTCGAGAGGAATTTGCGGCTGCTCGAGCAAATGGTGGCGGAGGAGCCGGACAATCCGGGCTGGCTTCTCTACTACGGCCGGGAAAGCTGGGCTTACGGAAACACGGATCATGCGCTGGAGTTGTTTCTGGCTGCGGAGGAAAAGGCTGCGGCCTTTCCGCGGTTTGGCCGGACGCTCGACATTCAAATGTTTCTGGCCAAACTGTATTTGTCCCGCAAAGAGCTGGACTTGGCCGAGCAGGCCTGCAGGCGCGCCCTTGCGGCAGCGCCGAATTTTCCGGACGCAATGTATTATTTGGCGCAAATTCAGATGAGGCAGGCGGTCCGGCTGCTGCAGAGCTCCGAGCAATCGCTGCGCGGCGCCAAGGAGCAGTTCCAGACGTACCGCGGCCCGACGCCGGCCGATTCGCAAATTGCGCAGTGGAAATCGGATGCCGCGCTGGCCGATCTTGCCCTGATTACGGGCAAAAAGGAGGATGCGCGGGCACTGCTGCAGCGGCTGCTTGAGCGGAACCCGGGGCTTGAGCAGGTTCGGCTGAAGCTGCGGCAGCTGGAGCGTTGAGCGAAGCTTATATATACGGGAGCTGTGTTGCTCGAAGCCAGCGACTGACTTGGCAGTACTGCTCGATCCGACCGAAATGAAATCGCACAGCTGCGGACGATTATGCTATGATGAGTACGTTCGATGCAATCGCGGCGAATTGATTTGCAGCACGGATGATGGTTGCATCACAAGTCATTTATTGATGCCGTTAAGGAGAAGGAGGAATAACCGATGCCTTATTTATCCGTAAGCACATGGAGTCTGCATCGCTTGCTCGGCCCGCTTCGCCTGATACAATGGGATGCGGACGCCGACAAGCACACCACCCTTTTGAAGGATCAGCCTGAGGTGCTGACGCTTCTTGAGCTGCCGGGCGAGGCGGCCCGGCGGGGGTACAAAGCGCTGGAAGTATGTCATTTTCATTTTCCGTCAACCGAGCGGGACTATTTGCGGCAGCTTCGGGAAGCTTTTGCGGCGGCTGCGATTTCATTCGATACGCTGCTGCTTGATTACGGCGACCTGACGGCGGCCGATCCGGTCCGGCGCGAAGCCGATTTGGCGCTGATCCGAAGCTGGATCGATATTGCCTCGCATGCAGGCGCCAAGCAAATCCGCATCGTTGCGGGCGATGCCCAGCCGACCGATGAGGAGGCGATCCGTCAGTCCGCCGCCGCATTATCGGAGCTTGCGGGATACGGCTCCGAACGGTGCGTGCGCGTCATTAGCGAAAATTTCCGCGCATTGACGTCCACCGCAGCGAGCTGCGTGAGCCTGCTTGAGCAGGCCGGACCGGAGGTAGGGTTTATTACGGATTTCGGCAATTTTCAATTGCCCGGCAAATACGAGGAGTTTGCTTCGACATTGCCCCGCAGCGTATCGGTTCATGCCAAGGCCCAGTACGACGACAACGGCTTTCCCGATGAGGCCGAATTTTCGCGCTGCCTGGAAACGGTGAAAGCTGACGGATTTCAAGGCGCGATGGTACTCATTTATGACGGACCCGGCGATATGTGGGAAGGGCTGGAGCGAATCCGTACTCGGGTTCAGCCATATTTGTAAACCGCTTGCTGCCTCGCATCGGTCGGTAGGACGTCAGCATGCGGCGTTGAAGCTCGGATGAAGGCTGCAGGAGCGTCTTCAATAGCGGTCTCGTCCGGCACCGTACTTCACAACCTTGACGATCGCGCTCGTCCTTCGAGAATGGCGTACCGTTTATTTTTGTCATAATACTATTTTTTGGGGTGACCGGGAGGTCGCCCTTTTCTTATGAACGGGTTGCGAGCCGTTGAACTCATAATTTTTTTGAGACGGGGCTGGAATTATGCCTTATATACCTCCCTGTCAGCATCTTAAAAGACCGTCCGGCGACATACCTCACGGCTTGTCTCCGACCGTGTTTCTGTCGAATTACAGCAAGCAAAGAGCGGCAATGACGCCGATCCCGCCGAAAACAAGCCCGAAGCCGAGGTTCCACATCGTGATCCGGTATGGATTTACTTGAAGCAGGCCGCTCATAATCGTCACGGTCGAGTTAAAAGTACCCATAAAAGATGAGCACAGGCACGCGGTAATCAGGAGAATCGCAATGCTGAGCGGATTCATGATCTGCAAAATCGGTTGTAAAAAGAATCCGAACAAACTCATTACGACCAACGGATGCACGCCGATCACCGGCAAAATGAGGCAGGCCGCAAGGATAAAGACGAACAGCAGAGCAGGCCATTGCGATATCGCTTGAACGGGCCCCTCCATAAGCTGAAATAAATGCGTTTTCGAGACTGCGCTGTTGAAAAAGCCGAACGATAAAAACAGCACCAGCAGGTGACGCAAATCGTTTACATTGTGTTTCCACTGCTTCCGCGAGGTCGATATAAAACGGTTGAAGCGCCGCAAAATCACGGCCCACAACAGGGAGAACGGAAGCAAGGCAAACGTCATCGCCGCAAAAAATGAAATGCCGAGAACGGTTTGCAGCGCAAAGGCCGAGCCGATCAGCAGCACAAGGGCAAGCAGAAACGCGCCTGTTTTGGACCACGAAGGAGCCAACTGCGGCGTACCGTCATCCTGATGATTCAGCGGGATTTTACGGAATTGCAGACCCCACAGCGAGCCGGCCGCAAGCAGAATGGCGGAAAGGCCGAGCATCCAGGGCAGCAGGGACAGGTAGGAAACTCCTGTGATCAGCACGGCTGTTGCGACCAGCGGCTCGACCGGACTCCAGACGGCGACGATACCGAATCCGCGAAGAATCGACATGCTCATAAAACGGTTTACCCGATGCTTGTCCTGCCCCTGCAGATGCTTGCTCAGCACCCGGTACAGCAGCGGAATTGCGGCAAAAAACAAAAAGAGGCTCAGCAAATAGCTGACCGCTAAAGAACGGATATACAAATGTCCAAGATGGCCGGATCGTATGTTAAGCCATCGGCTCAAATGCCGGTCGTACCCTCCGATTCGAATGACGCGGTTAATAAACGGCAGCATGTACAACAGCGAAATCAGCATGACGTTGGAGGTCATCAAGTAAGGAAACCGGGCAAGCGGCACACCCGCCCAAACAACGCAGAACATCCCGGCGGTAAGGAAAATAGCGGCGACAATTTGAAACATTCTCCGGGCGGCGTGCAATGAGACCAGCAAGCTGAGCAGCGCCAACGTGCCTTCGACACCCAGCAGCCATTGCCAGCCTGTCAAAGTTTGCAGCACAAAGGAAACAACCAGCAGCGTAAAAAGAAACGGTCTGGATGCGTTCATCATGGTGTAAATCACAACAATTTTCTCCTGTCTGATTATAAATGACGTTAATGAATTCATTGGTATTATAGCACTAGTTGAAATCGGCCGTATACCCGAATTCCGAAAGTTTACAGCGGTGCCGTAAGCTTGTGATATAATCGATAGCGGCAATGATTGAAGCTGGACGGCAAAATGATGAGGCGGTAGAACGGCTGAAGGCTGAACGGCCGTGCGGAAGGATGGAGGCGGCGAGCGGGTGCACAAAGTGCTCATTATGGGATACAAAGCGTCGGAGCTCGGTATTTTTTCTTTGAAGCATAAAGGGATCGACATTATCAAAAAAGCTGTCACCAAGCAAGTCATCGCCCTGATCGACGACGGTTTGGAATGGGTTATCGTCAGCGGACAATGGGGGGTCGAGCTGTGGGCGGCGGAAGCGGTGCTGGAGCTGAAAGAGACGTACGGTCAGCTGCGTCTGGCGGTCATCACCCCTTTTCTGGACCAGGAGGAAAATTGGAGCGACGAGAAAAAAAGCCGGTACCAGGCCGTGCTGAAGCAGGCGGATTATGTAAACAGCATATCGAAAAGCAAATATGACGGGCCATGGCAGTTTAAGGAGAAGAACAAGTTTTTGCTGCGCAATTCGGACGGGATGATTTTGCTGTATGACGAGGAACAGGACGGCTCGCCGAAATATATCAAGGAGCAGGCGCTGCGTCTGTCCCAGCTGCGCAGCTACCCTATTGTCAGCGTCACGGCAGCAGACCTGCAAAGCATCGCCGATGACGAAGCGCAATCGGATTATTTCTAGCGCTCGCATGTAAAAAGCCGCTTCCATCTCCACTTATATAGTGGTATTGGAGGCGGCTTTGCCTATTTTTTGGAGCTGTCTCACCGGTTGCTACCCTTTTTGGAAAGCCCTATTTTAGACTTTTTAACATAATGTAAAGTCCGTTCCCCTGCCGTTTACAAGCTTGACTATTTACAAGCTTAACCGTTTACCGGCTTAACTACCGCCTCCCGCCTACCGGTCGAAGCGGCTGAGCTGCTCCTTCGTAAACAGCGCTTCGCCGGCTTGGGCGTTGGCGGCCGCCTGCTGCGGATTTTTCGCCCCCGGAATGGCTACGGCGGCCGACGAATGGGAAATGACATAGCGCAGCGCAGCCGTTGCCATATCTTCGCCGTCATGAAGCGCTTGCTTGACTTCGTTCATTTTGCGGATGCGTCCCGCGTACTTCTCGCGCTCCGCATCGTCCGTGCTCCATTTGGAGCGCACCGTATCGGTAAATACCGTGTCCTCCGTATATTTCCCCGACAATAGGCCCATGCCCAGCGGTCCGCGTACGAGCACCGCGATGCCGTGCTCCTCGCAGTAAGGGAGAAATTGCTGCTCCGGCGCACGGTTCAGCAAGGAGTAGTCTACTTCGACGACGCGGCAGTTGCCGTTCGCGTTAAACTTTTTCAGTACTTCAAGACGGTCGGTCGAAATGCCGTATTCCCTAATTTCGCCGTCCCGCTTCAATATTTCGAAGCCTTCGAGAAAAACCGAAGGATCTTCGATATCTCCGATATGGCACAGGACAACGTCCAAATAATCCGTTCTCAGCCGGTGCAAAGAAGCATGCGCGCACAAGCGGATCATGTCGGGGGTCGTAATGGGCACGCCTTGGCCGGTTCTTTTGCCGAAGTTGCCGATTTTGGAAACGATATAATTGCGGTGCCGCTCGCCTGCCAGCGCCTTCCCGAGCCGCTGCTCGGACAAGCCGTTCGGAATGCCGTACGATTCGGCGGTATCGAACAGATTGACGCCATGGTCCAACGAGGTGCGGATCGTCGCGTAGGAGGCCGCGTCATCGACTTCCCCCCACTGGTTGCCAATATTCCAAGTACCCAAGCCAATAGCGGAAACTTGCCATCCCGTATTTCCGAAACTGCGGTAAATCATGATTCACCACTCCTTAACGAAAAATAAGTTCGCAATCGCTTACAAGACAGGCTTTCTTCATTATACATGAAAAAGTTTCCTGCCGGGTAATTTCTCAACGTCAATCGGTTTGCGTGTTTGATAGCTAAAAGCTCGGCAGGTAAATAAATTTCATCGTTGACTTGCGGCCGATTGAATGACTACAATCAAGTTAATCGTTTAATTAAAGGAGGTGAACATGCTAATTGAAGAGGGCGACGCTTAAAGAGGTGGCTATGCTGGCCGGCGTCTCGACGGCTACCGTCTCCAATGTTTTGAACCGGACGAAATATGTAAGCGAAGAAGTGACGAACAAAATCAATGCGGCCGTGGCGGAGCTGAATTATCAGCCCAACAGTGTGGCCAAGAGCTTGCGCGTACAGCAATCCCGGATCATCGGCTTGCTTATTTCGGATATCGCCAACCCGTTTTTAACGGAAGCTGTGCGCGGCATCGAAGCGGAGCTTGCCCGGAGCGGCTATAATATTTTGCTCTGCAACACGGATTCCTCGACGGATAAGGAGCGCAGCCATCTGGAGACGCTTATCGGCAAACGGGTGGACGGATTGATCGTCTCATCGGCCGGGAACTCGGGCGAATATTTCCGCTCGCTCGGTACGGCCGGGGTACCGATCGTATTTCTGAACCGCTGCCCGGAATTTTTGAATTCCGATGTAATTATGACGAACAATATACAGGGAGCGTATGCGGCCACGGAGCATTTGATCCGGCATGGCAGCCGCGCCATCGCGATCATCACGGGACCTCTGTCGATTAGCACGGGCAATGATCGCCTGACCGGCTACCGAAGGGCGCTTGAAGATTACGGGATAACCGAGTCGGCGCAGCTGGTGAAGGAAGGGCTTTTCGACATCAGGAGCGGCTATGAAAGCATGAAGGAACTGATGGAACAGGAAACGAAGCCGGATGCGGTGTTTGTTTCCAACAACTCGATGACATTGGGCGCATATAAATATATAAAGGAAGCGGAGCTGCGTATTCCCGGGCAGCTCGCGATTGTCGGTTTCGACGATCCGGATTGGGCGGAAATTGTAGATCCGCCGATGACAACCGTCAGACAGCCCGCTTATCAGCTGGGCGTACTGGCGGCGGGCTTAATGCTGGAGAGAATCGGCAACCGGCAGGCAAGGCGGGAAATCACGTATTTGGAGCCTGAGCTCATCATAAGACAATCCTGCGGCTGTCAGGCTTAAATTTTTCGCAACAGTTTTATGATTGCTAATTAAACGATTAACCGAAAAGCGAATTAAACCAAGTTAAACTTTAAGATAGTTTCAAATCTATTTAAATGGGAGGAATTCGACGATGAAAATTGCAATCGGAGGCGATCATGCCGGTTTTCCGTTGAAAGGAACGGTTATTGCGGCGATGGAGAAAATGGGCCATCAGGTTAAGGATTTCGGGTCGTACGACAGCAATCCGGTCGATTTTCCGGATATTACGCGCAGCGTTTGCGCGGCTGTGCTGTCCGGCGAGGCGGAGCGGGCCGTTATGGTATGCGGCACCGGGGTAGGAGCGTGCATTGCCGCCAACAAAATTCCGGGTATCCGGGCTTCCGTATGCCACGATATTTATACCGCCCACCAGTGCGTAGAGCATGACGACGTCAATGTCATGTGCGTCGGCGCGCAAATTATCGGGCCCGTCCTTGTGACGGAGCTGCTCGAACGGTTTTTGAATGCGGAGTTCAGCACGGCGGAGGAGTTCCGCCGCAGAGTGGAAAAGCTGCATGCCATGGAACGGCAGAACGCGGTTTCGCAGCCGAAAGCTTCGCAGTAGCAATCCTGTCAATTATTGTAATTATAACGTAAAAGCTTCGTCAAAACCCGGCGTCCCGATTCGAGGACGGCCGGGTTTTGTCCGTTAACCTTTGCCGTGCCAACCTTGACAATCGCACCCGTCTTTCATGGAAGGCGAAACCGTTTATACTGGGCTTCCCGACTTTGCCCAAGCGCCCCTTGAGAAAGGCGCAGCTCTTGTAACCTTCGTTTGCGCCGGAATAAAACGGTCCGGTCGCGGGAAATTTAACTACAGTTTGCATGTGATGGAAGCAACGCATCGGGAATGCTCGCCGCATTCGCACTTCTACAGATGAAAGGAGATAACAACCAGTTATGGCGCGCAACTTGAAGGTGATTGTTATGCTGATGCTCAGCCTGCTGCTCGTTTCCGGCTCGGCCTATGCCGAAAGTACCCAGCCGTATCATTTCGGCTTTAAGAAAAGCAGGGGCGGCAAGCTGCCCTCGATCGCGGAAGAAGGCTTCATGGCGATTATGCAAAAGCACGAAGCGGTTTTTCTCGGGGATACGACGCAAAAAGAACTGTATTTAACCTTCGACAACGGCTACGAAAACGGATATACGGCGCAAATTCTCGACGTGCTGAAGGAGAAGGGGGTGCCCGCCATCTTCTTCGTTACCGGCCCTTATGTTAAAGACCAGCCGGAGCTGACAAAACGGATGGTGAGCGAAGGTCATTTGATCGGCAACCATTCATGGAGTCATCCCGATATGAGTCAAATTTCGACGGGCCGGATGAAGGAGGAGCTCGAAAAGGTGAAGCAAGCGGTAGCTAATCTTACGGGACAGCAGACGATGCCGTATTTGCGGCCGCCCCGCGGAATTTTCAGCGATCAGGTACTGGCGTTCAGCCGGGAGCAGGGGTATACGAGCGTCTTTTGGTCCATCGCTTACCGCGATTGGGAAACGAATAAGCAGAAGGGGCGGGAATTCGCCTATAAGAGCGTAATGGACCAGCTTCATCCGGGAGCGGTTATCCTGCTCCATTCCGTATCGAGCGATAATGCGCAGGCGCTCGCGCAAATTATTGACGACGCCCGCGGACAGGGCTATGAATTTAAAAGCTTGGACCGAATGACGACGAAGCATTACCGTTGATACCGGATTGGCGAGCGGCACTGTCGGTTTCGATGCGGCCATCATAAAATTTCCGGTCCGGGATAAAATGAATATATTGGCATTTTTACCGACGGGGGGATATTTCTTGAGCAAGTCTGTGGATCAGAAACTGTCCATTTTCGCCCTTGGAGGCGTGAATGAGATTGGCAAAAATATGTATGTGCTGCAATATGCGGATGATATCGTAGTCATCGACTGCGGTTCCAAATTTCCCGACGAATCGCTGCTTGGCATCGATTTGATTATTCCCGATATTACATATTTGCTGGAAAACCGGGATAAAGTAAGGGGCATTATTATTACGCACGGCCACGAGGATCATATCGGAGGACTTCCTTATATTTTAAGGCAGCTCCCGATGACGGTGTACGCGACCCGGCTGACGTTCGGTCTGATCGACGTCAAGCTGAAGGAGGCCGGTTTGCTTAGAGAAACCGAGCAGGTACTGATCCATTCCGAATCGAAGGTCACGCTTGGCTCAATCAGCGCCACCTTTTTCAAAACAAACCACAGCATCCCGGACTGCCTGGGCGTCGTCTTTCATACGCCGGAGGGCACGGTCGTGCATACGGGCGATTTCAAATTCGATTTGACGCCCGTCAACGAACAGTATCCGGATCTGCACAAAATGGCGGAAATCGGAAAAAACGGCGTCTTGGCGCTGCTGTCCGAAAGCACGAATGCGGAGCGTCCCGGCTTTACGCCATCGGAGCGGGTAGTCGGCATGCATATTGAGGAAGCGTTCCGCCAGGCGAAGCAGAAGGTGTTTATCTCGACTTTCGCTTCCAATGTGCACCGGATTCAGCAGGTGGTCGATGCGGCCTTCGTGACCGACCGGAAGCTGGTCCTGCTCGGCCGGAGTATGGTGAATGTGGTCACCATCGCCTCCGAGCTCGGTTATTTGAACGTTCCGGAAGGCATGATCATCGAGCCGGCGGAGGTCAACCGATTTGAGTCCAGCCGGGTCGCTTTGCTCTGCACGGGCAGCCAGGGCGAGCCGATGGCGGCTTTGTCCCGGCTGGCCCGGGCCAATTTCCGTCACGTCTCGGTCCATCCCGGCGACACGGTCATTATTTCGGCGACGCCGATTCCGGGCAATGAGCGAAATGTCGCCCGCACCGTGGACGACTTATACCGTCTCGGCGCCAACGTCATCTACGGCTCGGGCTCCGTCACCGGCATGCACGTTTCCGGGCACGCGAGCCAGGAGGAACTGAAATTAATGCTGAGCCTTATGCGGCCGACCTATTTTATCCCGATTCACGGGGAATACCGGATGCTGCAGCAGCACCGGTATTTGGCCGAGTCGGTGGGCGTCGAGCCGGGGCATACGTTCATCATCAATATCGGCGACGTCGTCGAAATTCGCGACGGAGCCGCTCGGCTGGCCGGAAAGGTAACGGCCGGCAATACGCATGTAGACGGTTTGGGCATCGGCGACGTAGGAAACATCGTGCTGCGGGACCGCAAGCATTTGTCGCAGGACGGCATTCTGATCGTGGTGACGATATTGAGCAAGACGGAAGCCAAGATCGTCTCCGGCCCCGACCTGATTTCCCGCGGTTTCGTCTACATCCGCGAGTCGGAAAGTATGCTGGACGAGGCGAACCGGATGGTGACCGATGTCGTCACCAGGCTGCAGGCGGAAAACGTAAACCAATGGAGCACGATCAAATCCCATATCAAAGAGACGCTGGGGCGGTTCCTGTATGAACAAACGGGGAGAAGGCCGATGATTTTGCCGGTTATTATGGAAATCTAGTCATGTTCCGGCCCTCCATCCGGCTGCGGGCTGCAGCATGTGCCTCCGGCGGCTGTTGAAATCGTGTAAATCGGTATATGGCGGGAAAACGAAAGATCCGCATGAAGGAAGCCGGTGCAAGCATGCATCGGCGTTCTTTTTTTTAAAGGCAAAAATTCCAATTGCCCTGATCTGTGGCTATAATAGAAATCATCATATCGAAATGATAACACCCTGTTGTAAAGGAGAGTACCTATTTATGGATCCGTCAAAGTCCAAACCTGCAAAGCCAACGCTCACCGAAGGCCCGATAGGCAAGACGCTTTTCTTATTTTCGCTGCCGATTTTGCTCGGCAACATTCTTCAAACCTTGAACGGCTCTATCAATTCCGTCTGGATCGGCAAATTTTTAGGCGAACAGGCGCTTGCGGCTACCTCGAACGCCAACATCATCATGTTCCTTCTCATCAGCGCCATATTCGGAATCGCCATGGCGGCGGTTATTTTGATCGGTCAAAATTTAGGCGCCAAGCGGGTGGAAGAAGCCAAAAAGGTGGTCGGGACCAGCACCGTATTTTTCATGGTTTTATCGATCGTGGTCGGCCTGATCGGCGTTATTTTTTCGCGGGATATTTTATTATGGATGAACACGCCGCATGACGCGCTTGAGCTGGCTGTCGCCTATACGCAGATTATTTTCGCCGGAGTGCCGTTTATGTTCGGCTACAATCTGGTTATGGCGGTTCTGCGCGGCTCTGGCGACGCGAAAACGCCATTTTATTTCCTGCTGCTGTCTGCTGCGCTGGACGTTATCCTTAACCCGCTGCTTATCGAAGGTATAGGGCCGTTTCCGAAAATGGGCATATCCGGCTCGGCGCTCGCCACCTTCATTTCGCAGCTGATCAGCTTCGTGCTGCTGATATGGTATCTGTACCATAAAAAATATTTTTTGCGCATTACCCGAAACGATCTGCACATGCTGACGTTGAACTGGACGATCATCCGCGCACTTATTCAAAAGGGTCTTCCGATGGGCTTGAATATGGTTGTCGTTTCCGTCAGCAATTTGATACTCATCCAGCTGGTAAACAGCTACGGGTCCGAGGCGGCCGCCGCTTTCGGTGTGGCGATGCAAATTTCCAGCTATGTGCAGATGCCGGCAATGGCGATCGGAGGAGCGGTGACCTCGATGGCCGCGCAAAATATCGGCGCAGGCAACTGGAACCGCGTTCACCGGATTACATGGACCGGGGTCATGTTTAATGTAGGACTTACGGGGCTGATCGTAGCCGTGATCCATCTGTTCAACCGACAAGCGGTCAGCCTGTTTCTTCCGACCGGAGGCACAGCTGTCGATATGGGCGTACATATTAACAATATCACCTTGTGGTCGTTTATCTTATTCGGTATATTCAACGTGGTTGCCGGTGTCGTAAGGTCATCGGGCGCGGTCATGGTTCCGCTCATCGTTTCGGGTATCGCTCTGCTGTTCGTCCGTAATCCGCTGGCCTCGTTTTTCGGCCACAGCTACGGCTTCGACGCAATCTGGTGGAGCTTTCCGATCAGTTTCTTTATCGCCGCGGCGCTGAACATTTTATATTACCGGTTCGGCCGCTGGAAAAAGACGAGATTGATCGGCGCCCCCGCAGGCTCCTGAGCGGAGTTATATAAATTCAGCGGCCAATGTCAAGTACAATGGAGATACCAGAAACGAATTCGCAGCATTCGACATGGACGAATCGGCTGCATGGAACTACTCAGGTGGATGAAAAGGAAGTTCAATGAGAAATCGGTCGGGCGTACGCCCTTCCGGTTTTTTCAATTGCGGAACGGAATCATCCCTAATATTCTGAAGTAATATGGCCGCGAGGTGATATCGAATTGTACCCGCTTAAAAATATTCCGAAGTCAAACGAGGATTTGGCTGATCAAGCATAAGCTCGCTTTCATGGAGCCCGCCGCCAAATGGACGACGGCGGGTTAGTAAGCCCACACGCAATCGTCCGTTTTTTTATCCAGTACGAAGGCAATGAACCGGGTAAATCGCAGCTGATGCGCATCCGTCCGGTCCTTATACTCGATCCGGCAGCAGAGCTTCGGCTCTACCCAATAGCGGCCGTCTTCCTGCCTTATCGGTTGCCCGGCGATCTCGTCCAGCAGCCTTTCCCGGTGCTCCGGCAGCAGGCCGTCCTCGACGGTCGCTACAGGCTTGTTCTTGACGGTACGGAAGTGCAGGCCGACGATGAGCGCAAACGGGTCGTTCCTATAGCCCAATATGACCGTGTCGATGGTTTGCGGGTGCTTGATCTTTAACCAGTCCGGACTCCGCGTGTCAGGCATATATAAAGACGTTTTTCGCTTGGCGACGATGCCCTCCATGCGCTGCCGTTCCGTTAAGGCAAATAGCGGCTTCCCTTGATTTTCCACATACATGGTTTTGATCAGTACCGGACCCGGCAGCAGCAGCTCGTCCAGCCGGCGCTTCCGGTCGGCGAGCGGCTCGTTCAAATGCTGTGCGTCCCCGCTCATCAGTACGTCGAATACGACCCAGGCGGCCGGCTTCGTCCGCTGCGCCTGCGCAATTTTATCGGAGCGGCCCAGGCGGAGCCGGTACATTATATCGTCGAAGACGGGACGGCCGTCCCGCATGCAGATCGCCTCGCAATCGAGAATGGCCGAATTGGCACGGATCAGCCCTGCCGCTTCCCGCAGCTCCGGAAATTGGGCGGCAACCGCCATGCCGCTGCGGGTGTAGGCTTCGAGCTTCCCTTCCCGCTTATGAAGCAGCATTCGGGCACCGTCCCATTTGGGCTCGAACAAGAACGCCCCGTCGTCGAAGGGCGCTTCGCCCCAGACGGGAAGCATCGGTTTTAATGAAGTGAACAGCATGAACGGAACTCCCTCCTCTCAGCTACCATTATTTCACGCGCGCGGGCCGCTTAAACGGAACCTGCGAAACAAGTGCCGAGCTTCGGCTTGGACTGCAAAGAAGAATGGAAATTTTCCATTTTTACAGGACTTCTTCATGCCCGGGCCGAATATATGCTTATAGAAATGAGTGGATTACAAGCGGCAGAGTTTGCCGGAGAAACAGGAGGTATGGGCCGTGAAGCTGGTGCTATTGGGAGATTTTCATTATTCGCGAATGAAGAACGGCGCTGCAGAGGTGAAAGAGGCCGGGGAACATGCATATTCGGCCATACTCGACAGCTTTTTAAGCACGGACGGGCAGTTTCATATTTCGCTGGGCGATCTGACCAACGAAGGCGTGCCTGAGGAATTTCGCTATGTGCTAGGCCGGATCGGCGACAGCGGACGCGATTTCATTCATGTGCTGGGCAATCATGATACGAATTCGATTCCGAAGGCGGACATTCGGGCCATAACGGGGCAGCAGCGCTACCGGGCTATCGACACGGAGGAAGCTGTGCTGCTTATTCTCGATTCCACGAAAGAGCAGAGTCCGAACGATTGGGGCGGGGAAATCGATAGCGAGCAGACGGAGTGGCTGCGGGTTCAGCTCGAGCAGGCAGGGGAAAAACCGGTGCTCATTTTCGCTCATCATCCGGTTTATGACACAACCGCGCTGTCCATATACGATATGTTGTCGATTCATCCGGAGCATCCAATTAAGGGGCTGCTGCAGCAGAAAAAAGGGCCGGGCTTTTATTTTTGCGGGCATAATCATGTCAACTCGATCATCCGGCAGCAAAACTGGCATTTTATTCAAACGGCGGCCTGTCTCGATGTTCCCGCTATCCGCACCGTCGAGCTCAAGGACGGCCAATTTCGCACCGAGCTGGTCATGATCGATCAGCCCGACCTGACGGATCGCATCGCCAATTTCCAAATGAGCATGGACGGCTTCAGTCCGGCTTCGGATGCGCGCGGCGAAGAAGCGGATTGCCATTTGCAGGTCGAGCTGGATAAATGAGCCGGGTGCACGCTGCATAGCTGAGACAGATGGCTCAGATTCAATGGTTTACTGAAATGGTTATGTGAACGACCGGCGAATATTCGCCGGTCGCCTGGGTACGAACCAAATACCGCTCGCTCCGACATGACGTCGATCAGTCCGTCCAAGGAATTGATCGTTTCACAGCGCTCGATGGCTGGAGGTCTATATTAAATATCATGTCGGAGTGAAAATTCGGAACGCGAATACGACGTTAGGATTAGCCTTCATAATTGGATTATGAGCGTCTGGCCGCCGCCGCAGCCGCGATACGAAGCAGCGCTTCTTCCAGCATGGCCCGGCGGCAGGCCGCATTCAGCCGCATGTATCCGGCCCCTTCCGGCCCGAAGTTTATGCCTTCGCTCAGCGCGACCTGCGCTTCCTTCAGCATAAAGGCTTTCAATTCGGCCGTTTCAAGACCTAAACCGCGGCAATCGAGCCACAGCAAGTAAGTGCCCTCGGGCGCGGTCGCTTGAATCTCGGGAATATGCTGCCCGATAAACGCGACTGCATATTCCAAATTGGCGCGGATATAAGCGAGGCATTGATCCAGCCATTCTCCGCCATGGCGATAGGCGCTTTCCGAGGCGGTTATCGCGAATGTATTGCTCATCGTATAATGGCCTGCGGCCATCGCTTTGTTGAATGCCTCCCGCAGCTCCTTGTCCGCGATGATGATGTATGAGGATTGAAGCCCGGCCAGGTTGAACGTCTTGCTTGGCGCGAGGCAGACGACGGTCCGCTCGGCGGCGCGGCCGGACAGCGACGCGAACGGCGTATGGCGGTAAGGCGGATAGGTGAGATCCGCATGGATTTCATCGGAAACGAGCAGAGCGCCGTAGTCCGAGCAGATCGATTCCAGCCGCTGCAGCTCCTCCCGGCTCCATACTCTGCCGACCGGGTTATGCGGGCTGCACAGAATGAGCATTTTGGCGCCGCTTGTTTTGAACTTTTGCTCCAAATCTTGAAAATCGATCTCGTAGCGGCCGTCCGTGCAGCGCAGCGGATTCGTCACCAGCTCGCGGCCGTGATCCTTAACGACATGAAAGAACGGTGGATAAACCGGCGGCTGGATAATAATGCGGTCGCCCGGCTCGGTAAACGTTTGAACACACGCGGCCAAGGCGGGAATGACGCCAGGCGACCAGCAAATCCACTGTTTGTCGATCGTCCACTGATGTCTTCGTTCCACCCACTCGGCAATGGCCTCATATAAGGAATCGGGACGATGGGTATAACCGAAAATACCCAACTCCGCCCGCTGCTTCAATGCCTCAAGAACGGGCTCGGGCCCGCGGAAATCCATGTCCGCCACCCATAACGGCAATAAATCGGGCTCCCCGAAGATCGCCTCCGCCTGCTCCCATTTGCTGCCGTTCGTACCTTGCCGGTCTAAAATTTCGTCAAAGTTATACTGCATGCATAATTCCCCCTGGTATTAGGTTGCTGTTTATCTTGATCGGTGTGCCGCTTTTGGGTGGTTGATACAACGATTCCCGCGAACCGATACATCGATTCACCGGAAACCTTTGTTGTAACAAGCACATGTTAGGGATGTAGACCTTTAGAGTATATCACAACCTATTATGGTTTCTTTAACACCTTCGCTCTCGCTTCACGAATTTAGAGCCCGCCTCCGATTTTCCGTGCATATTCCGGTTGCTAATTGATATAAACTGTCCGTTCCTTTACTATTTATTGTAGTTGTTGAAATTGAATGGACCGAACCGGAAAGCGAGGCAAGTCATGCTGAACGTCATCCCCCGATTTTTAGGCTCGAACAGGAGATCTGTCCGCTTTTACAAGCTTTTCCTGCCCTATCTTTTCCTTGTCGTGTTCTTTTTGCTTGTCATCGGCAGCGTTGTTTATGTCAACATCATCAGCGCACTGCAAAAGGAAGTCGAGCAAGCTCAACTTTCTGCTGTGGCGCAAATCCGAGATACGATGGATACGCGTTTGCGAGAGCTCCAACGGATCGCGCTGCAGATTTCAACCAATCCGCTCCTCACTCCGTATTCACTTTCCCAGATCGGGTATGATTCATACCAAGCCGTATCCGAGCTGAATAAATACCGTACAAGCAATTCATTTGTCCATAATATTGTACTGAATTATGCCGCAGGCGATAATAACCGGATTTTTTCCGCTACCGGCGTTTATGAGGAAACCGAGTTTTTCAAAAATATATACCGTTTTGACAATTGGGGCCATGCGCCTTTAAGCGATACGATACGTTCCTTGAACGGGCCGGTTATTCGGCCGGCAGAGAAGGTGTTTATTTCCAACGGGACGCAGGAATCGCGGTTTGCCACTTATATGTACCCGCTTCCTGCTTATTCAGGCAAGCCTTACGGGGTTGTTATGTTTATGCTGGATGCCGGAATGCTGCAGTCGATGTCCGAGCATTTGGTAAGCCGTCCGGGCTCTTCCCTTTATTTGGTTGATGAGCAGGGCCATGTCATATTTCAGACGGAGCAAGCGCCGGAGCTGAACGGGCAGATTGCTTCTGCTATGCCGGACAAGGACAAGGCAGATTCGATTTCGGCCAAATCGATAGACGGCGTTACTTACTCCGTTATACGCCAGGGCTTGACCTATAACGGCTGGAGCTTTATTACGACGGTACCGACCTCCTTGTTTCTTGAGAAGGTGGAGCAGAACCGCCGCTTGTTCGGCATCATCTTGTTGGTTTTGCTTGCGTTGGGAGCCGCGGCCTCTTTTATTTTGGCCGATAGCAACTACCGGAAATTGCGCCAGCTCGTTCAGCTTTTCTCCGATAAAAAGAATAACGGAACGAAGGCTCCGGCTGCGATGGACGAGCTTGTTTATTTATCCAATGCGATCCGCGAGGTTTCCGGGGAAGACAGCATGATGGCCAAGCTGAAGAGCAAGAGAGGGCTAATCCGTGAAAATGTGCTCCTGTCTCTATTGAAAAATAAATTCCAGCAGCAGGACGAGCTGAAGCATACGCTGGAGCTAGCGGACATTCGTTTCGATTACAGCAGCTATGTAAGCGTTCTATTGGTGATTGACGATTATGCAGGCTTTCAGTCATTATACCCGGGTTCGATGCAGGAATTGTTCAAGTTCAGCATTCTTAACGCGGCTGAAGAGCTCGCAATGGAAATAGGCCGGGGCTATGGCGTCAGCATTTTGGACGACCGCGGCATCGCTCTTATTATAAATATCCGCGATGCGGAAGGCTATAAGAGCCGACTGCAAGTCTTTTCGACGAATATTCAAACCTTTTTTAATACGCACTACAAATTTACGTTGAGTATCGGGATCGGACAAATATACAATGAATTGCGCTCTGCCGCAGTTTCTTTTGAGGAGGCTCGCAGAGCCTTGCTTTACCGGTTTGTTAGAGGAAATAATCAGGTGCTGTTTTACGACAATTTGCAGCCGCTTTTTGAGGAGCATAAGCACGCCTATCCTCACGAACTGGAGGACCACTTGCTGAAAAGCATCCGCCAAGGAAATACCGATGAGGCCGAACGCAGCATCCGCGGCATTATCGGCTCCATTCGCTCTCTGTCGGTTACACCGGAAGCGGCTCAATTGGCGTGCAACGGCTTGCTTCATCTGCTTATGAAGGTATCGGACGAGGTTTTTCCCGGCGGCCAGTTAGAGCTGCAGCAAAAATCCGACTCGCTAAAATTGCATAATGCGGAAACCATTGATGAGCTGGAAAAGCAAATGTCCGGCATTTGCAGAACCTTATGCGAGCATGTTTCCGGGCGAAAGGAAAGCCGCAATTTCAAGCTGCGCGATGACATTTTACAATATTTGCAGGAGCATTATATGAACAGTTCTTTAACGCTGGACACCATTGCCGACCGTTTCGGTCTGTCCTCTTCTTATATTACGCGCTTTGTTAAAGACCAGACGGGTTATTCCTTGATCCGTTATTTGGATTTGCTGCGGATGGATAAGGCCAAGGAGCTGCTGCTTTCGGAACATTTGAATTTATCGGAAATTACCAAAGAAGTCGGCTATGTGGATGTATCCAATTTCATCCGCAAATTTAAGAAAACAGAAGGCGTGACGCCTGAACAGTACCGTAAGCTTCGCGCCAAAGCCTGAAAATGACCAGGGATATAAGAGCAAATGTAAAAAATAGACGATCGCGGAAATTGCGATGTAAAAGACTGACTATGCAGAACCGGTATTGCTTATAGCCTCTTTTCGGTTGTGTTTTGTATGCTGAACACAATCATGAATGAAAGGAGGAACAGTGGATGGATGTCATGCCTTCGGCGAATACGTCAAACAGGCCGCTGCCCCGCGTTCGGTCTGCCCGCAGCCGAACGGTCAAAACGATTTTGGCCAACTGGCAGCTGTACGTGTTAATTGTGCCGGTGCTTGCTTATTTTATCATTTTTCACTATGCGCCGATGTACGGTCTGCAGATCGCCTTTAAAGATTTTACCGCTACCAAAGGAATTACGGGAAGCGCATGGGTCGGCTTGAAACATTTCAAGCAGTTTTTTCAATCGTATTATGCGGTCCGGATTATTACCAACACATTGGGGGTCAGTCTGATGCAGCTGGCAATCGGATTCCCTATGCCGATTCTGCTAGCAATTATGATCAACGAGGTAAGCGGCTCCAGATTTAAAAAGACGGTCCAGACGGTCACCTACGCTCCGCATTTTTTGTCGGCCGTGGTGCTGGTAGGGATGATGATGACCTTTCTGTCTCCGCGCAACGGGATTATTAATCAAATCATCGCGTTGTTCGGAGGGGAGCGTATATTTTTTTTCAGCGAGCCGGGGTGGTTTAAACCGTTATACGTGCTTTCGGACGTGTGGCAAAATATGGGCTGGGCTTCGATCATTTATCTCGCTGCACTGGCCGGCATTGATCCGCAGCAGTATGAAGCCGCCGTTATAGACGGAGCCGGAAAGTTTCAAAAAATTGTCCACATTACGATTCCCGGCTTGCTGCCGACCGCCATTATTTTACTCATTCTTAATCTCGGAACGTTAATGAGCGTCGGCTTCGAGAAAGTTTTTCTGATGCAGAACGATCTAAACATGGATTCATCGGAAATTATATCGACTTATGTGTACAAAAAAGGTCTTCTCGGAGCCCAATATAGCTTCAGCGCTGCCGTCGGGCTATTTAATTCTGTCATTAACTTCGTTTTGCTGATCGCCGTCAACAGTTTGTCCAAACGACTTAGCAAAACCAGTCTGTGGTAAAGCAAAACTCTGTAACGCTTACGATGCAAGTTTTGCTAAAGCAAAACTCAGTAAATGCTTACGAGGCAGTTTTTGCTAAAGCAAAACTCGGAGGAGGGACCCCCATGTCAGGAGCACCTCTAAGCAGAGGCGACCGCCTGTTCGATTTTTTCAATATGTTAATACTGAGCGTAATTATGTTAATCATTTTGTACCCGCTGTACTTCGTCGTAATAGCATCCGTCAGCAATTCCATGTTGGTGCTGCAGGGAAAAGTATGGTTTTGGCCGGAAGGCTGGAGCATCGACGCTTATATTCGGGTCTTTCAAAATCAAGACATCATGATCGGGTACCGCAATGTCATCCTTTATACGATTATCGGCACTTTTGTCAATTTAGCTTTAACTGTAGCAGGCGCTTACCCGCTATCGAGAAAAGATTTGGCCGGGCGCAACGCCATCATGCTGTTCATTACGTTTACGATGTTTTTCAGCGGCGGCATTATCCCTACTTATATGATTGTAAGAAATATCGGCTTGGTCAATTCGTTCTGGGCGCTTATACTGCCGGGAGCGGTTTCCGTATGGAACTTGATCATTATGCGCACTTTTTTTCAAAATACGATTCCGAACGATTTGCAGGAATCCGCGTTTATCGACGGGTGTTCCAACTTCAGGCTGCTTGGAAGCATTGTGCTCCCGCTATCGATGCCGGTGATCGCAGTTGTCACTTTATATTATGCCGTCGGACATTGGAACTCTTATTTTCAAGCGCTCATCTATTTGTCGGATCGGAGCAAATATCCGCTGCAGATGTTTTTGAGAGAGCTGCTGATTCAAAACCAGATGCAGAACATGATGGAGACGGATTCGGAAACGATGGCCCAGCAAGCGATGATTGCAGAAGGTTTAAAATATGCGGTCATTGTCGTTTCAAGCTTGCCTGTTTTATGCTTGTACCCGTTTTTGCAGCGTTATTTTGCCAAAGGTGTGATGATCGGGGCTGTGAAAGGGTAGTATGTACTTCTTAAACGAAGGGGAGAAAAATATAATGAAAATGCGAACGAAACCGGTGATGCTCGGTACGGCATCTTTACTTTTGCTTGCGACGGCGGCTTGTTCTTCGGACGGGGGAACAGGCAATACGGCCGCCAATCAGGACAAACCGTCCGAATCGGCCAAAGAGGTTAATGCAAGCGGTTTTCCGGTTGTGAATAACCCGATTACGCTGACCGCTATGGGCGCCAAGTTTTCCACGCATGGCGAATGGAAAGACATGAAGGTGCTGAACGAGTATGCCAAAAAAACAAATATTACGATCAACTGGCAGACTGTGCCGGATAACGCGTTCGAAGAGAAGCGCAACATCGCGCTGGCCGGAGGAGATTTGCCCGATATGTTTTACAGGGCCAAGCTCACTCCTTATGACGAGGTCAATTACGGATCGCAGGGCGTTCTGCTGCCGCTAAACAAGCTTATCGATCAATATGCTCCCAACCTGAAAGCTTTGTTCGAAAAATATCCCGAGGTCAAAAAAAGTATAACGGCTCCCGACGGCAATATTTATACGCTGCCGCAGGTAGCGGATTATTTGGCTCCGCGGATCGGCAATAAGCCATTTATCAATAAAAGATGGCTCGATCAATTAAAGCTGTCCGTTCCAACGACGACCGAGGAATATTACCAAGTATTAAAAGCTTTCAAAGAAAAGGATCCTAACGGCAACGGCATGGCTGACGAGATTCCATGGTCCGGTGATAAATCGTTCCCGCTATGGGCCGGCTTGCGCGGTGCGTGGGGTCTCGGAACGGCGGGAGAAAAAAATGCCAATATCGATATCGGACCGGACGGCAAAATCCGTTTCTATACGATGGATCCGCAATATAAAGGGCTGCTTGAATACATGAACAAGCTGTACAAGGAAGGCTTGATCGACAAGGAAGTGTTTACGCAGGAGCTTCCGCAATTTTTGGCTAAAGGTACGGAGGGAACGGTCGGCAGCATTAACTATTCCAATCCGAACGTAGTAGGGCCCAAATATCAGGATGATTACGTGTCATTGCCCGCTCTTAAAGGACCTAACGGCGATCACATGTATTCTCCGGTGAACCCGACGACACAGACGCAAGGTACATTTGCCATAACTAAAAACAATAAGCATCCGGAAGCGACGATCCGTTGGGTCGATTACTTCTACGGGGAGGAAGGCTCGAAATTTTTCCGCATGGGCATTGAAGGCGAGACGTATGAAACGCTGCCCGACGGGAATGTGAAGTATAAGGAGCTGATTTCCAAAAATCCGAAAGGCTTGTCATTGGATCAAGCGATAGGGCAATATTCTCCGTGGCCGGGAGGAGGACTTCCGCAGCTGATCACCGAAAAGTTCGACAAGACCGGCAACAGTCTGCCGTCGGCGCTTGCGTCCGCAAAGCTGCTTCAACCCGATATTCCGAAGGACATTTTCCCCAGCTTCTTATTTACGAAGGAGGAGCAGGACCGGTTGAACGCGCTGTCGAGCGACATTACGACATACGTAACGGAATCCAGAGTGAAGTTTGTCACCGGCGCGGTCCCGCTATCGGCTTATGATAATTACGTAAGCACATTAAAAAAGATGGGGTCCGACGAATTTATTGGTATTTATCAGAAGGCGTACGACCGGTATAAGAAAAATTAATTCAGGAGCTTGTCCGGCGGATTGATTCGGGTGAAACTTCAAAGCCATCCCCTGACCTGCAAGGAGCGGTTTGCATGAATTATGATTTACCGGCTTTTGCCGGACATATTACTGAAGCTAAAAGGAGAGGCATGAGATGAATATTGTCTATTTCCATACACATGATACAGGGCGGTATATTCAGCCTTACGGCTATCCCGTATCGACGCCGAGTTTGCAGCAGCTGGCGGAGGACAGCATTTTATTCCGTCAGGCCTTCTGCGCCGGACCAACCTGCTCGCCGAGCCGTACCGGATTGTTGAGCGGTATGGCGCCCCATTCCGCCGGTATGACCGGCCTTGCCCACCGCGGCTTCCGCATGAACGACTATACGCAGCATCTTGCCTCGTTTCTTACACGCTGCGGTTACGAAACGGCCTTGTGCGGGGTGCAGCACGAAGCGGCCGCGGAGCAAGTCGATCTGCTCGGCTATACGCGCAATCTTAGCGCGCTGAACACGGAGAAAGCACCGGAGGCCAGAGACTTGAAGGCGGCGCAGCTGGCTGCGGATTTTATCCGCGAGCGTCACGACAAGCCGTTTTTTGCCTCCGTCGGCTTGTTTAATACACACCGGGCGGCCGGCAGCTTTCCGGATACAAGCCATCCGGTTGATGCGCGGTATGTCATGCCGCCCCATCCGATGTACGATTCGCCGCAAAACCGCGACGATATGGCCGGGTTCATCGCTTCCGCCGGCGTTGTTGACCGCTGTGCCGGAATCGTTCGCCAGGCGCTGGAGGAGTCCGGCCTGTGGGACAATACGATCTTTATTTTCACAACGGACCACGGAATTGCTTTCCCTCATATGAAATGCAACCTGTATGATACCGGTATCGGGGTATCGCTTATTATGCATATTCCGGGAATGCGGCGGGGACAGGTTATCGATTCGCTCGTGTCGCAGATTGATTTGTTTCCGTCACTGTGCGATTTGCTCGGCCTGGCGAAGCCGGAATGGCTGCAAGGCGAATCGATTCTGCCTCTGCTTGAAGGCAGTGCCGACGAAATCCGCAGTGAGCTGTTCGCCGAGGTAACCTATCACGCAGCTTATGAGCCGATGCGCTGCATCCGTACGAAACGGTATAAGCTAATCAGCTTTTACGACGATCACGATGAGCTTGTCATGCCGAATATCGATGACGGCTTTAGCAAGCGGTTCCTGGTCGAATACGGGATCCGCGAGCGCCGTCGCAAGAAGAAGCTTCTGTTCGACCTGTACCTCGACCCGGTTGAACGCGACAATTTGATCGACGACCCCGCTTACCAGGCGATTGCCGGTGAATTGTCGGAAAGACTGCAGCGTTGGATGGAACGTACGGATGATCCTTTGCTTCGGGGAGGGCAAGTGCCCATTCCCGAGGGAGCCTGGGTGAACAACCGTACCGACTTGAATCCCACTTAACCGCCCGAGACTGTCGATTAAAAGGGGATAAGGGCTTGGAGGATGGCTTCAGATCGACAGTCTTGGGAAGAAAGGAAGCGATATCATGGCAAACCGCATTCCTAACATTTTGTTCGCCATAGCGGATGATGCGTCCCATATGAGTGCGTACGGTCACAAGTTCGTGAACACGCCCCATTTTGACCGAATAGCGGCGGAAGGGATTTTATTCAACAACGCATTTACGACCAATCCCAAATGCGCGCCTTCCCGGGCAAGCATATTAACCGGGATGCATACGTGGCAGTTGGAGGAAGCGTGCAATCATTTTGGTGTTTTTCCATGCAAATTCAAGGTGTTCCCCGAACTCCTTGAAGAAGCCGGTTATGCGGTAGGCTATACCGGCAAAGGTTGGGGGCCAGGGGATTGGAAGCGCGGCGGCTTCGTTCGGAATCCGGCAGGACCCGAGTTCAACGGCTGCTTTCTGGAGCCTCCGGAACAGACCCTGATCAGCGATAAAGACTATGCGGCTAATTTTAAAGCTTTTCTGGAGAGCAGACAGGCGGGACAGCCGTTCTGCTTCTGGTATGGGGGTCATGAGCCGCACCGGCACTATAAGCCGGGGGAAGGCTTGCGGGCCGGCAAGAAATTGGCGGATGTGGACGTTCCCGCTTACTTGCCGGATGATGATATTGTAAAAAGCGATCTGTTGGACTATGCTTTTGAAACCGAATGGTTTGACCGTCACCTTGGGCTTATACTGTAGCAACTTGAGGACATAGGGGAACTGGATTATACGCTGATCATCGTTACATCGGATAACGGCATGCCGTTCCCGAGAGTGAAAGGGCAAATGTATGAGCAGGATTTCCGGCTCCCGCTCGCCATTCGCTGGGGGAAGGAGGCAGCTGCGGGCCGCAAGGTAGACGATCTCGTCAGCTTTATCGATTTTGCCCCTACAATTTTGGACGCTGCGGGGCTGCAAACAGATGAGCAGATGGAAGGCAAAAGCTTGGTCGGTCTGTTGAAATCGGCATGCTCGGGCCGGGTTGAGCCTGAACGGAACCGGGTGTTTATGGGCAAGGAGCGGCATGACGTCGGAACTGAAGGAGATGTCGGCTATCCGGTACGGTGTATTCGTACGGAGCGGTATTTATATGTCCGCAACTTCAAACCGGAGCTGTGGCCTGCAGGCAATCCGGAAACCGGTTTTACCAATGTTGACGGCTCGCCGACGAAAGATTTAATCATTCGTCAGCACGATGAAGCGCTTGATGATTATTATTACCGGTTATCGTTCGGCAAACGCCCCGCCGAGGAGCTGTACGATATTGAGAACGATCCGGAATGTATGTATAACTTAGCTGATGCTGCCGGTTATGGGTCGTTAAAGGAGAGCTTGTGGACGGAGCTGAAGGCCAAGCTTGAACAAACCGGTGACCCGCGGATGTTAGGGCAAGGCGATATTTTTGACCGGTACGAGTATGTTGGGCAGGCCAGGCATTCCTGGAAGGCTTACGTGGAAGGATATTTTGAAAAGCAAAATTATTAACAGCACTATTTGCCCCGTACCCTTGGAAGTCCGTGAATAAATAGCGGAGAGGGCGGAATCGTTCCGGAGAAGCAGGCTCACGTATTGGACCAGGGAGTATGCCGATTTTTCTGCATGATTGGGACGCATCGATACAACGGGGCATACCGGCCGGCGGCAAATCGGGAACAGGGAGGCGGACCAACGATGAAACCTGTACAAGTAAAATCGGAATGGCTGGGCAAGCGCCGGTTCAAGGCCGAAGGCCCGAGCGGCTGCCCTGTCATGATTGATGCCGGCATGCCGGAGGGAGGAGAGGGCTCCGGCAACAGCCCGCTTGAGCTGGTGCTGACAGGTCTTGTCGGCTGCATCGGGATTGGAGTCACGAAGCTGCTGGACAAAATGCGCCAATCCTTGGAAGCGTTGGAGATTACCGCGGTCGGCCGCCGCGCCGAGGAAATTCCTCACGAAATAACGGAAGTCCATCTAACCTTCCGTGTCGAAGGCGAGGTCGCTCCATCCCGCATCTGGCAGGCGGTTAAGCTGGAATGCGATCAATATTGTCCGGTCGCCGCATCGCTTAAAGCATCGATCGTTCCTCATATCATCCTGAACGGCGAACCGCTGCCGCCGCCCGGTCAGACGGGACGCAGGGATAGGCCCGAGACTACAGCCTCATGCCGACACAGCACGCACAGCCGAAACCCGTATGGCGAAGCTTGAATAAGGCTGCCTTCCATGAGGGTTTCCAACGTTTATGGCACATACCGGTGGCTGCCGATTCAAAGGAATAAAGACCGTTTCCCCCAATGAATCAACAGCCTCCCTCCACCGCCCTTCACGAAGCTTTACTGGCCGCATCGTCCCCTTGCTTCTGACATATTTTTCAATATGATGGTATAATCAGCCTAATGAAATATACTGGATGGGAGTGTGGAAACGGTGACGGTATGGCGAGGCGCCGCGGCCATGTGCGTGAACCGCAGCAAGCAGCTGCTGATGATATTGCAAGGAAGGCCGGAGGAGGAGAAGCGGTGGTCGGTTCCGTCCGGCGAAGCGAATCCCGATGAGACGTACGAAGCCTGCTGTGCCCGCGAAGTGTGGGAGGAGACGGGTTATGAGGCGAAGATCGGCGCCTATTTGCATGAAAAAAGCGGCATCAGCCGGGGAACGCTTTACAAGGTTAAATATTACGAGGCTGAATTGACGGGAGGCCATCCGGCGCTGCACGATCCGGACGGGCTCATTTACGAAATCGGCTGGAAGACGGCCGGGGAGATCGGGGAGCTGAAGCTCAGCTATCCGGAGGATCGCTCCTTCCTGATGGAATATGCGTCCACAGGCGCAAGCTCCGTGTTGTACCGCAGCAATCCGTTGGCCGTGCGCAGACTGGGCAGGACCAACGCTGCTCTGCTGCACCGGTGGCTGAACGACCCGGAGCTGCTGCGCTATTACGCAGGTCGGGACCGGGCCCATACGCCGGAAATGGTGCAGGAGCATTTTTATCCGGAGGAGGACCGCTTGAACCGCTGTATTGTGGAGTATGACGGACTGCCGATCGGCTATATTCAATTTTATTTGCTGGATGAAGAAGGCAGAGACTATTATGGCCTTGAGGAATACGGCGGGCAGCGAATTTTTGGCTGCGATCAGTTTATCGGCGAACCGGCCTACTGGAACCGGGGAGTCGGTAAGCAGCTGATGAGCTCCATGCTGCGCTATTTGGAGGAAGAGCATGGCGCGGAGCGGGTTGTGATGGACCCGCAGGCGTGGAACGAACGGGCCATCGCCTGCTATGAACGCAGCGGCTTCCGCAAGGTTAGGCTGCTGCCCGCGCAGGAATGGCACGAGGGGGAGAAGCGCGACTGCTGGCTGATGGAATGGCGGGCCGGAGGAGCAAATCCGACCGGATGAAAACGGCATGTCTAATTGCATGCGGATGCAGATATACTATTGTTGAGCATTTTGCTTTACAATAGAATAGAAAAACCATTTTATGGAGGGACCGTCATGCCGGATTTCAAACAGTCGTTAAGCAGCTATGCCGAGCTGATCGTGAAGATCGGCGTTAATATTCAGAAAGGACAGACGCTGGTCGTCAACGGTACGATCGATGCGGCCGAGTTGGTCCGCATGATCGCGAAAAAAGCTTATGAAGCCGGCGCCTACCTGGTCAAGGTCAACTGGACCGACGATACGGTTTCCCGGTTGCGCTATGACTTGGCGGCGGACGAATCGTTTCTGGAAGAGCCTAAATGGTATGCGGGCGAAATGCTGGAGCTGGTCGAGAAAGGCGCCGCGGTCGTCAGTGTCGTATCGTCGGACCCCGATTTGCTGAAGGGCGTCGCCCAGCAGCGAATCGTCAACTACCAGAAGACATACGGCAAAGCGATGGCCAAATACCGCCAATACTTGCAGTCGGATAAATTCAGCTGGTGCGTCGTTGCGGCTCCGTCGAAGAGCTGGGCGGCAAAAGTATTCCCCGGACTTCCGGAGGAGGAGCAGGTCGCCAAGCTGTGGGAATCGATCTTCAAGACGGTTCGCGTCGATCAGCCGGACCCGGTTCAGGCTTGGCAAGAGCATATTAACACGTTGAACAGCAAGTCCGATTATTTGAATGCGAAAAAATATAAGAAGCTGCATTACATAGCCCCCGGCACCGATTTGACTATCGAGCTTCCCGAAGGCCATATTTGGGTAGCTGCAGACAGTATCAGCGAGCAGGGTCATGCGTTCGTTGCGAACATGCCGACCGAGGAAGTGTTTACCGCGCCTCTGGCCAGCGGCGTCAACGGCAAAGTATCCAGCACCAAGCCTCTTAGCTACGGAGGGCATCTGATCGACGGGTTTACGATTACGTTTGAGAACGGGCGCATTGTCGGCGTTAGCGCGGCGCAAGGCGAGGAAACGCTGAAGGGGCTTGTGGAGATGGACGAAGGCTCGCACTATTTGGGCGAGGTGGCGCTTGTTCCACACCGTTCTCCGATCTCGCAGTCCAATATCCTATACTACAACACGCTGTTCGACGAGAATGCTTCCAATCATCTGGCTATCGGCAGCGCTTATGCGTTTTGCCTTGAGGGCGGTAAGAAGCTGACACAGGAGCAGCTGAAGGAAAAAGGCTTGAATACGAGCATCACCCATGTAGACTTTATGATCGGTTCTGCGGAAATGGACATTTTCGGAGTAACTGCCGATGGAAAGGAAGAGCCTGTGTTCAAGCAGGGCAATTGGGCATTTTGATTTGCGGGCCGTGCCGGTGGGAGCGGGGATGATTTAAATTTCCTTTTTGATGGTAATGATATAGTAAAGGAGACGGCATCAGGGAGGCAATCGCGAACGTTTTCCCTGATATTGTCCCGGGCAGATGGAGCATCCGGTTTACCGGTGGTGTTATTTTGAGAGGAGGAAACTCTTTATGAAAACGCTGTGGATGTTTATTTGCATCCTGCTTATCGCTCTGATTACCGCTATGTTTGCCGCCATCAATACGTCCCCTGTACTGGTGCATTTTGTCGTAGTCGATACGGAGCTGCCTCTCATTGTCATCATATTGGGCTCCACGCTGCTCGGCGGCCTGATTGTCGGACTGATCGGCATGATCAAGCAATTTAAGCTGAAGCGCATCAACAAGCAGCTCGAAAGGCAGATCAATGAGCTGAAAAAAGAGCGTGCGGCCTCGGCGCCCGTCTATTCCGCATCGGTTGCATCGCATATCGAAGCACCTTCGGACCATCCGGTTTCGAATCAGACGGCACCGCATTGATGAATCGCCTAACGCTTTAAATCATTAGGATGATTAACAAATATAAGCCGGCGTAAGCCGCGGAGTGAACTCGTTCAGCATTGCTGAACATCGGGGAATCAGATGGGGACTCTACCCCACCTGATTCAAGGCCCACCTTAAAGGTGGGGGTCTTAACCCGATAAAGTTGTAATCGGATAAATCCGAAAGTAGTGCCCAGGCTGTCGAGAAAATCTCGGCAGTCTATTTTTTTATATACTACACCGCTGCATCGCGCTTTGACGCATGAGGCACGATCTGGTTAGTTTCTTCACTATTGGAGAAAACTAATCAAAATCCGCAAGGAAAGGAGCGTTTGAACATGAGTGATTCCATTAAGCCTAACGGTTCTCAGCATGCCGCGCCGCCGTCTGACGATCCGAAAAAGCAGGGAAGATCCGCAGCAAAGAAAAAATCGAAGTGAACTCGTTCAGCTTTGCTGAACATCGGGGAATCAGATGGGGACTCTACCCCACCTGATTCAAGGCCCACCTTAGAGGTGGGGGGTCTTAACCCGATAAAGTCGTAATCGGATAAATCCCGTCCTTATGACAGCCATTGCTTCAAACATGAAAAAGATTGCCTGCATCTGACCAGAAAGGCCGGATCAAGGCAATCTTTTTATTTTACCTTCGGCTCCCCTGCATCATATGGATTCGCATCTTCATGATTTTATAGGACAATCCGGGCATTGACTGGAGGTTAGTGCTTTTTGTCCATTTGGCTCATAATAGGATTGACATTATGATAGAAATATCATCCTTTTTATCAACCTTGATACAAAATACGCCTATCTCCCGTCTATATAATAGCTGCAGCTGAAAGGAGGACAATGCATTGGAAATTCCGGAATCTGAATTATTTCGAGACGCATTTTATACCCATTATCCCACGGTTAGGCGCAAACTGATTGCCTTGGTCCGGGACGAAGCGGCTGCCGAGGATTTGGCGCAGGAAGTGTTTCTCAGGCTGTACCGCAACCCGCCGGACGATCTGAATGTGCTGGGGGCGTGGCTGCACAGGGTATTGACGCGAATCGGTTACGATTACTTAAATAAAAAATCGCGGGAGCGTTCTTTGCAGGAAAAACAGGAGCGTCACGTCATGTCGCTGGGCGGTGAAGAACCGTCGGGCGAAGAGGCCGTCCTGCAAAAGCTGGATCACGAGGAAGTGCAGCAGTGGCTCGGCGAGCTGTCCGAACGGGACCGTCAATTGCTGCTGCTCCGCTATTCCGGCTACAGCTACGCGGAAATCGCAGAGCAGCTGCAAGTCAGACAGCCGCTGGTAGGCACGCTCATTCATCGCGCCGCCGCAAAGCTGAAGCGACATGCGAAATCGCACGCACAGTTTGAATAGGAGGGAATGACCATTGTCAAATGAACATAAGGAAGAAGAGCAACTATTGACGGATCGGGCATGGGCCAAGCTTCAGGACAAGCTGGCCAAGGAACCGCGCAATCTGCGCTGGGCGCAAATGGAGCGCGCCGGGGCCGCTGCCCGCTTGGCGGAGCAGCCGTTTGAGCCCGAGCCGCAGCGCGAGACGCATCAACCGGCTGTTGAGGCAGTTCAGAGCGCGGCAGACTTAAGCGGCGCTTCCGTAGAGACGGCCGGGCAAGCCTCCGTCAAGGGAGAGAAGCGCTTCGCCGGCTGGTTCCGCAAGCGCCGCAAGCTGATTGGAACTGCGGCCGCTGCGGCCGTTCTGATCATTGCCATCGGCACGACGACCGGCAACGAAGCATTGGCGGCCATTCTTCACAAATTTCGCATGCAGGAAATGACGGTCGTCCAGAAGGAAGATTTGCAGATGATCCTGAACGGCGCGTTTCAAGACGACAAAACGAGAGAGTCGATCAACAAATTCGGTACGTTTACTCAAAAGAGCGGCCCGCAGGTGGATGGACCGCTGACGTTTGAAAAAGCAAACAAGCTGTTGAATGGCAAACTGACTTTACCGAAGTCGCTTGACGCCAAGACCGTTCACATTGACGCCATTTCCCAGTCCAATACGATCACTTTCCAGATGAATGTAGACGAAGTCAACAAAGCTATGAAGCGTCTCGGCGCCAAAAAGCTGCTGCCTGACTCGGTGAGCGGCAAGCCGATCACGCTGGAGATGGGGCCCAGCGTACATTTCAACCTCAACGGCGCCGAATCGAATACGAAAGAATCCAACTTTTGGATATCGCAGCAGCCGGTACCTGAAATTACGGTCGATCCGTCCATCCCGCTGACGGAAGCGATGGCGGCGGTGCTCGATTTCCCGCTGCTGCCGGAAAACCTGAAGCAATCGATGCAAACGGCGAATATGCTGAGCGGCGGTTCCGTTCCGCTGCCGATCATCGCAAACAAACAGATGGAGCAGGTGAAGGTCAACGGTATTACGGTGCTTGTGAAAAGCCAGGGAAGCGAGCAGTATCCTTACTTCATGGCCAACTGGGTGCAAAACGGGATGCTGTATGAGCTCGGAGCCGGAGGCAAAGTGATGAATCAAGATATATTGATAGCTAAAATCAAGGAGTTGATCGGTTCTTGAATGCTGCCATCGAAGCCAGGGGACTAACCAAAGATTACGGCAACGGACGGGGATGCAGACAGATCAGCCTAACCGTAGGAGAAGGGGAAGTCTTCGGCTTCCTTGGCCCTAATGGAGCAGGCAAGAGCACATTCGTCAAAATGCTGGTCGGTCTTATCCGACCAACCGGAGGGGAGGCCGTTTTATACGGCCGCCCTATCGGTTCGCTTGAAGCCAGACGGCACATCGGCTATTTGCCTGAGCTGTACCGGTACCAGGAGTGGCTCAGCGGGGAAGAGGTGCTCCGGCTGCACGCTCAATTATGCGGTTGGAAGCCATCCGATACGAGGACGCAGACGCGCATCCGCAAGCTGCTCGATGATGTAGGGATCGGGCTCCGCGGCAAAGACCGCGTGAAGCATTATTCCAAAGGCATGCAGCAGCGGCTCGGACTGGCCTGTGCGCTATTGTCCGATCCGCCGCTGCTTTTTCTGGACGAGCCATCCTCGGCAATGGATCCGGTGGGCCGGATGGAAGTAAGAATGCTTATCGCTCAGTTGAAGAACGAAGGAAAGACGATCTTCCTGAACTCCCATCTGCTTGAAGATGTGGAGGTGCTGTGCGACCGGGTGGCGCTGCTGAACAACGGCACAATTCTTGAATGCGGCTCCGTATCCGATGTGCTGCAGGAAAAGAAGCGCTGGCTGCTGCGGATCGGCGGCTTCGAGGCGCAGGTGCTCGACTGGCTGCGGGAGTCGACAGGATTGTTATTAAACATTCACTCGGAGCAAGGACACGATCCGGCAGACGGAAGCATATGGCTGCAGGCCGAAATCGAGACGGAGGAACAGATCGGCTGGTTGAACCATCTGATTATTGAACAAGGCATGACGCTGTACGAAGTCAAGAAGGCGGCAGGAAAGCTGGACGAGTGGTTCGTCGGCGCGGTTGCCGGGAGGAGCCACAGGGGGGAAAAGGCATGATGATCATTACATGGATGACCTGGAAAGAGCTGCTGCGTAAGCGGGTGCTGATGCTGACTCTTTTGATGAGCGTCATTTTTTTGATCGCGTTCTGGTTTGTAGCCAAAACGTTAGGAGATCAACTGGACAGGACGCTCGGGAGGCTGGATCCGTCCAGCACGCAATATTTGCTGGAGCAGTATCAGGCCGGAGTCGCAACGCTGTCATTGGGCTTCTTTTTCGCTTCGTTCGTACTTGCCTTTCTATCTATATTCAGCTCATTTTCGACAATTGCGGGCGAAGCCGAGCAGGGGGTGCTGCAGGCGCTTCTTCCCCGGCCGCTGACCCGGGCAGGCTGGTATACCGGCCGCTGGATCGGTTATGTTTCGATGGGCATTTTGTACGCGGCGCTCCTGTTCGGCTCGATTCTGTTCATAACCGGTGTCCATGCGACGATTCCTAACGATGCCGGGGCGTTAATTCGCGCCTTCTTGTTGTTTGCGTCTGTCGTGCCGCTGCTTGTTTCGGTATCGATGTTGGGCTCTTGCTTCCTGTCGGCGGTCGGCAACGGCGTATTCATGACGATGCTGTACGGCGCCGGCTGGCTGGGCGGCATGATCGACAAGGTTAGCTCGACCTATAGGCTTGAAGAGCTTGCCACCAAGCAGCTTAACACCATTGTAGGACTGATGTCGCTCGTGATGCCCGCCGATTCGCTGCAAAACCGGATGCTGGCCGAGCTGTTTTCGCTTCGGGAGATGGATCAAATTATCCAAATCGGCCGGTTTTTGGGTCCGTTTGCGATGGGGCAAATTCCGTCCAACCCCTTTTTGATGTATGCGGCGGGATATACGGTAATTATTTTTATAGGCGGTATGTGGCTGTTTCAGAGAAAAGATTTATGAAGACGGGAACAGGAACATGGGATGGATGTATCTGTTTTTGTTTGTGTCAGTGTCGAATGGGAATGTTCGGATTTTGACGAAAAAACAATGAATATTAATATAAAATGGGCTTCATCGAGCGGAAAATACGAAATATATTTATTGACATTCGAACGAAACTGCTTTAATATACATTTTGTCTTGTAAAATAAAAACGTAACTCCGTTCATATATCCTCAATAATACGGTTTGAGGGTTTCTAGAAGGAACCGTTAAATTCCTAACTATGAATGGGATGCTGTTCAAGCATACCCATTTGCGGTTAGGAATTTTTTGTCGGCTGCGTGCGGGTAGGGTACAGCGAATATGAGCAATGGAGGCCAAACAAGCATGAGCAAATACGATGTGATTGTAGTGGGCGCCGGACCGGCGGGTATATTTGCATGCTATGAGCTGATCGCGAAATCGCCTGCGTACAAGGTGCTGCTGATCGATAAAGGACTGGACATTTATCATCGCAGATGCCCGATTTTGGAGGAGAAAATCAAACTGTGCCCTCCCGCCGCGGGAAAGAAGGAATATGCAGGCTGCCTGCCGGCTTGTTCGATTACGGGAGGATTCGGCGGTGCCGGAGCGTACAGCGACGGAAAATTCAATATTACGACCGAGTTCGGCGGCTGGATGACGGATTATTTGGAGCCTTCCCAGGTGCTGGAGCTCATTCGCTACGTCGATCGGATCAACCTGCAGCACGGAGCGACTCCGGCGATTACGGACCCGACCACCGACACGATCCGCCAAATCGAGCAGCGCGGCTATGCCGCCGGCTTGAAGCTGCTTCGCGCGCAGGTCAGACATCTGGGCACCGAGCAAAATCTGGATATTTTAAAATCGATTTACGAGCATTTAAAAGAGCGGATCGATATGATGTTCAAAACGGAAGTGGATGACATTGTTACGGTAAAAAATGATGGTGTCAACCGGATTCAAGGCGTGCAGCTGAAAAACGGGGATACGCATTTCAGCAACCATGTAGTCATTGCGCCGGGGAGAGACGGCTCTGCATGGCTGACGGACATTTTAAAGCGAAGAAAGCTGAAAATGTCCAACAACCAGGTGGATGTCGGAGTGCGCGTGGAAACCTCCGATGTTGTGATGCGGGAAATTAACGAGCATTTGTACGAAGGCAAATTTATATATAACACCTCTGTCGGAACGAAGGTCAGAACGTTTTGCAGCAACCCGTCCGGCCATGTGGTGGTGGAAAATCACAGCGGCGTGATGGCGGCTAACGGCCATTCGTACAAGGATCCGGCGCTCGGCTCGACGAATACGAATTTCGCCCTGCTGGTGTCGCATAAATTCACCGAGCCGTTCGACAAGCCGAACGAGTATGCGCGGGAAATATGCCAGCGGGCGAACGACCTGTCGAACGGCGGCGTCATCGTGCAGAAGTACGGCGATATCATGAGGGGCAGAAGATCCACGCCAAGCAGGATCAAGGAAGGCTTCCTGGAGCCGACGCTGAAAGAAGCGGTTCCCGGCGATCTCGGGCTGGTACTGCCATATAACACGATGAAAAGTTTGATCGAAATGATCGAGGCGCTGGAAAAAGTAACGCCCGGCATTGCTTCGGAGCACACGCTGTTTTACGGCGTGGAAGCCAAGTTTTATTCGGCCCGGCCTAAGCTGACGGCACAGTTCGAGACCGAAATCAAAGGCTTGTACTGCGGAGGAGACGGAGCCGGCATCACGCGTGGGCTGGCTCAAGCCGGCGCCGCAGGGGTGTGGATCGCGAGGAACATTATCGCCGGCAGGGTGTAAACAGCGAACAGCGGCGGGGATGCGCAGAAGCGGGATGCCGCTGAGTGAACTCGTTCAGCGTTGCTGAACATCGGGGAATCAGATGGGGACTCTACCCCACCCGATTCAAGGCCCACCTTAGAGGTGGGGGTCTTAACCCGATAAAGTCGTAATCGGATATAAGAAAAGGGGCTGCTCCAATAAGGTATCAGAGTGAGAGAGCAGTTCCAACCTTGTGCAAGGACAAAGACGCCTCCAAAACCGCTATATAAGTGGGATGAAGGCGTCTTTTTATATTCAAATCATTGGAATGGCTGCATCTCGCACGACAGCCGCATTTAATCGGCCTTCGGCGGAACGAGTCGTTCCAGCCCGCTCATGTAAGGCCGCAGCGCCTCGGGGATGCGGATCGATCCATCCTCCTCCTGATGATTTTCAAGCAGAGGAATTAAAATGCGAGGCGAGGCGACGGCCGTATTGTTCAGCGTATAGCAAAATACCGGCCGGCCCTGCTCGTCGCGGTACCGGATGTTGGATCGGCGCGCCTGAAAATCGAGCAGGTTGGACGATGAATGCGTTTCGCCGTACGCTTGCCGGCTCGGCATCCAGCATTCGAGGTCATATTGTTTGTACGTCTTTTGCGACATGTCGCCAGTACAGACGGCCATCACCCGATAAGACAGCTCGAGCCGCTGCAGCAGCTCTTCCGCATTAGCGGTCAGCTCCTGGAGCAGCTGTTCCGACAGCTCCAGGCTGGCCTGACATATAATGACCTGCTCCACCTTGGCGAACTGATGCACCCGGTACAGTCCGTGAACGTCTTTGCCAGCCGAGCCGACTTCGCTGCGGAAGCATTGGGAAACGGCAGCCAGCCTGATCGGCTGCGGCAGATCGACGATCTCGTTGCTGTAATAGGACACAAGCGGTACCTCGGAGGTGCCGACCAGCCATTTGTCCTCCTCCGCAACACGGTAAGTCTGATCCTGCCCCGTCGGGAAAAAGCCGGTGTTCCGCAGCGCATCGGTGCGGACCAATAGCGGCACTTCGAGCAGTGTAAAGCCTTTGCGAAGCAGCAGATCGACAGCGAGCTGCTGCACGGCGCGGTGAAGCAGGGCGCCGGCTCCCAGCAAGTAATAATTGCGGGTGCCGGCGGTTTTCACACCGCGCGGCATATCGATAATCCGGTGAAGCGAGCCGAGCGCCGCATGGTCCAGCGCTTGAAAGCCGAAGCAGGGCGTCTCGCCGACCCGCCGAATCTCCACATTATCCGCATCCGAACGGCCGAAAGGAGTGTCCGGGGAGACGATATTAGGCACCTGAAGCAGCAGGCTTTGAAACGCCTCCTCTTGCCGGGCAAGCTCGTCTTCCAGCCCTGCCAACGTATGGTTGATTTGTTTGACAGCTGCCCGAATTGCTTCCGCATCATCCTGCTTCCCTTGCTGAATCAGCTGCTTCATATGTCCGGATTGCTTGTTCCGGTCCTGCCGCAGCCGTTCGATCTCCTGCAGCCGCAGCCTCCTTTCCTGATCCAAAGCCAGCAGATCGGCAACGGAAAGGGGGATGCCCTTTTGCTCAGCCGCTCTTTGTACCATTTCTTCATGCTCCCGAATCCAACGAATGTCCAACATGTGCACCACGCTCCTTTTTATGATAAAAAGACAAAAAGCGCCCTCATCCGTATGGGACGAGGAGCGCTTGTGCTCGCGGTGCCACCCAACTTGACCGAACAACGATGCCGTTCGATCCGCTTTGGTTCCGCGATAACGGGCGGAATCCGGTTGACTTAGGGAGATGATCTCCTTGACGGGAACGCCTCGGAGTTGGATGCTCTTCATCGGCATGGTGTCGTTCATTCAATTTTATATAGTATACCTCATATGTATGTCTCATTTCAAATAGACGGCTGCGGAAAGCAGCTTGTCTTGAAGCAGGAGTTGTTGCCCGGGTTCACGAAATTGTACCGTTAAACGATGAGATTTGTGCAACCGTGCCGATTCCTAAACGTATGGTGAAAGGAAGGTCGCGATGATTTTTTTCGATATCGACTTTGCGAAGGTGTCTTTATCTTGTTGTCTGATATGTAGGTCGAATCTGTTGTTCTTACCTTCACCGGAAAAAACCATTTCAACATTGACTGATTTAACTTTTGTTGTTTTTAGTAACGTCATTTTAACATCTCCTTTAGATATGATTGATAATCACAATTAAAGTATACACCCTTTACGTATGTACGTAAATAGATATGACCGATTTGAGTATACACTTTTTTCGTAATATGATAATATATATTTCAATAGTTAAAGTAAAGGAATGAAGTTTAATGCCAATCAAATTCAAATTACAATCCACACTGGATGAATTAAATATTTCAAGAAATAAATTGTCTGTAGAAGGTAAGATAAGGCTTGCAACACTTTATGAAATGGCACATGATCAATCAAAAGCAATTAAATTGGATACACTTGATTCAATTATTGCTACAATTAACCGCATTGCTAAGTCAGAGGGGAAAAGAATTATTAATGTATCAGATATAATTGAGTATGTGCCCGATGAGTCTGAGAACAAAGAAAAACCTACTAATTTATAGTAGGTATCTTTAGGAATATCGTAAACTATTTGTATTTGCTAAATTCTAATTTATACGTTGCCGAGTTTTCTTTCCCATTGTGTAAATATATAAGTTCTGCTTCTTTCGATAGGTCTAATTCATCTAGTGAGAAGTATCCCATTATTGTACTTTTAAAAGCCGGAGATTTAGGCCAAGTTGCAGTAAAATTTGCTAATTTATCATTGCCTAAGATATATTTTGGTTGAATTATTTTAGAACCTTGTTTAATCACAACGTTGACATTTTGAGTAAATTTCATATCTTCACCGAAAGCATTAATACTTACACCAAGTTCTGTGACACTTGCAATTTTTTTAGCTTCTTCGAATGTAAATGTTTTATAATCGGATGATTTTAAATATGAAAACATAACAATATTTAAGTAAGGCGTTGTGACAGTAATAGAAGGTTCTTTCACCGTTAACTTATTTTCAAGTATTTTTAATTTATACTGTTTCTCAATTTTAGTAAAATTATCGAGGCCATTTTCTCCCTCTCTAATTGCCTCTTTGATTGAATCATCTGATAGATTAAACATTTGATTGTTACTATCTTTATTAGTACCTTTTTCTTCTTTATTATTATCTTTTTCTTGAGGGGTACTAATCTGTATTGATCTATCATCTGAGTTCCATACAACTTCAGAACCACTTGATTCAGCAATGAATCTCAATGGGACAAATGTACTTTCGTTAATGATTTGTGGTGCGACTTCTAGGTTCACTACCTTGTTTCTAACATTTGCTTTATTATCGCCAATATTCAAAAGAATCTGTAAATCATCGTTTGCCCTGTATCCAGTTACTGTTTTCCCAAAGCCATGATCAAAAAACTTGACGGTAAAACCAAGGTTTTCAAATATTGGCCTGAACTGTACCAAGGTTGTTCCGTCTCGAATAATGGGTTGTTCTGTAAATTGAATTTGTTTGCCATTTAATAATACTTTGATTGGAATTTCCGTTTCTGCAAATACACTGGTTGGTAATACATTTAACAGTAATAATACGAATAATAGAACATTAATTTTTCTCAAGACTAATCCCATCCTCCCAAACTTTTCCAATATTATAACACCATTCGACATAGTAGGTCTATAGAATTAGGAGGATTATATTTTGAATATGATCTAAATGGATTAATATAATCAATTCCGCTTATCTTTGTTTTAAAAGCTTAGATGCTTCCCTTATTAATTGTGTTCTAACACCATTCTTTTTATCGTTTAATAATTGCCTCATTTCGTCGTATGTAAGTTTATTAAATGCATCCTGATCCAGTTTTTCATCTAATAACAAGCCAGCTGATTGTGTAACATCTCTTTGCTTGCTGACATAATGATTCCATAAAGTTTTGATATCACTATGCCCAGATTGTAATTGAGCAGCTTTAAAATCACCTTCTGTATCAATGATAAAGTTAGGAGCAAAATTACGAAAGCTGTGGAAAACGATGTTTCGTTTAGGATGTATTTGCATTTGAATTTTTAATGTGTTCATCATATTCCATATTGTTTTGGTCGAGAGAGCCTTTGAGCGAATGCGAGGCTGCTGCGCGCTTTTGCTGGGAAAATGATATGGTTGCTGCAATTGTCACTTTCATGCGAAGGATAATGACTTCGGATGTAGAATGTAATGGTGTCGGAGCAGATTGATGAGGGAAAGAAGGCGATGATGATCAAGACTGTTACTGTTCAAGATTTAGTGAACCGTTTCTCACTGGAGGTATTGGCCGGCCGAACCGAGCTGCACCGGGTGATAACCAAGCCTAAGACTCATCGCCCGGGTCTTGAGTTTACCGGTTATTTTGATTTTTTTTCGCATGCGCATGTGCAGGTGCTCGGCAGGAAGGAAATTACGTATTTGCATAAGCAGACCGAGGAAGAACGCAACCTGAGAATCGGCAATGTGGTTAAATATCACCCGCCTTGCTTTGTGGTGACACATAATCAGGAAGGGCTCAAATATTTGAACAAGTATTGCGAGGAAGAAGGCATTCCGCTGTTGCGGACGCATGAATCGACCTCGAAGTTTTCCGATCTGATGGACAATTACTTGTCCAAAGCGTTGGCCCAAGAAATCGCGATCCATGGGGTCTGCGTCAATGTGTCGGGCATCGGCGTCATTCTTCGCGGCAAATCGGGCGTCGGCAAGAGCGAAACTGCGCATACGCTGATCCGCCGCGGCCACAGGCTTGTAGCCGATGATATGGTGGTGTTGAAAAAGACGAGTCCCGAGACGATCATCGGTACGCATAACGGAAAAAGCAAAGAGTTTCTTGCGCTCCGCAGCATCGGTCTGATCAACGTATCCCGTCTTTATGGCAGAAGAGCGTTCCAGGACGAGACGCGGATTGTGCTCGATATCGAGCTGACCAAATGGCAGGACAACGCGCTGAACAACGATCTGGAGCTGGAGCAAAAGTTTACCGATTATTTGGACGTCCGCATCCCGCATATTGAAATTCAGCTTCAGCCGGGCAGAGACGTGGCCGGACTGGTCGAAGCGGCGGCCAATAACTGGTATTTGAAGCAGCAGGGCTACAGCGCGGTCGAAGATTTTATGAAGCGATTGGAAGACAATTAGAACGAACGGCTGTATAGCGACAACGGAACAGCTGTCTCCTCATGGATCGGATATGGGGAGCGGCTGTTTTTAATTTTGGCCCACCTGAGGAATGGATCCGCGGTTGATTGATGCGGTTTAGCGGTGGGATTGCTAGAGAGCCGGAAAGGGGCGTACCGGTCGATGCCGCCAAACATGCGGAGAGAACGGAAATAAAGGTGGAAACGGGAGAAGTTTGGCGTAAAACTCCGTATCAGGGAGATAATGGAGCATGAAGGTTAAACGTTGTGCCGAATCCGCTTTCCATGGGGCTTTCCTTTGTTCGACAGAACTACCGGAGAGGAGTAATATGCTTAGGTGAGTGGATGTTTGGAGATAAGGGAGACGAGACGGTAGATGGTAAGGTCATATATACTCCTGCTTTTTTGCGTGTGCTGCTGGGGAAGCAATTTTGTGTTCGGTTCCATCCTGATCAAGGAGTTTCCGCCCATTTTGCTTTCCGCCATCCGGTTGTCGGCTACCTCTTTATTTTTAATCGGTTACGGATGGAGCTTCAAAAAGTTGGGGTATTTAACCCGGCGCGATATTTTATGGCTCATTCCGCTCGGGTTTATCGGCACGCTGCTGAATCAATCGGCCTTTTTTACCGGGCTTGAAACGGTCGATGCGACAACGGCCGCGCTGATCACGTCGCTGGCGCCGATTACCGTCGCCGTGCTGGCTGCAGTGTTTTTGAAAGAAACGATTACAAGGCGAATGGTGTTCGGATCGGTGCTTGCAATCGTCGGTATTTTTTTCGTGGTCGGCAAATCCGGAGGCATTAAGCTTTCCATTGGCATTGTCTATATGTTTCTGGCCATGTTTACCTTCGCGGTCTCCATCATTATTATGCGAAAATTAACCGAGCGGATCGATCCGTTGACGGCAACTGTGTATTCGACCGTCATCGGCTCCAGTATGGTGATACCGGTCGCGCTCGTCAAAGAGCCGATCACGAATGTCAGTTCCCACCCGTGGGCGTGGGTGCTGCTCGTCGTGACGGCGATTCTGATGCAAGGGCTGTGCGGGCTGATCTGGAACGTGCAGCTCAAGCGGATCGGAGCCGGCAAAGCGGCCGTTTTTCTGAATTTGCAGCCGTTTGTGGCGATGATCGTCGGCTTCCTGCTCCTTGGGACGCCGGTAACGACTGTGCAGGCAGTCGGCTCGCTGCTGATCGTGGGCGGTGTGCTGCTGGCGACCGGTCAGAAGAAAGCGAAGCCGGAACGGATCGGCAAGCCGATGGCGGCTCCCGGACCGATCTCCAAGCTGACGGGAGGCTCATAACCGGCAGACTGGCGTAAGCGAGGACGGGTTCGGCCTCAGGCCTTTTGCTCGAACAAAATAAGAAGCTCCTGTCACCCCGCCATCCGGCGAGGTTTCGGGAGCTTCTTCGCCGTTTGCGCAGGGACAGATGCGCAGCAGTGCGGTCTGTTGCAAGCAGGGGCTTCCGCGGCAATTAATAGTTACCCACAACTTTATCCACAAAATGAACAATAAAGATCGGGCAATGGGTATAGTTTTAAAAGTGTAGTCCACATATCCACATTTTTAGTTATCCACAACCGGGATTGCATGGGGTCGGCTGGCGCCGTACAACGCCATACCATGCGCTGGAGCTGCGCGCGATGCGAAATTGGCCGGACTCTGCTGTAAGTTGTGGATAACTCCATCCGGCATTGCCGCTACGCGTTTTACATCCGGCTCGGAGTCGGCAGGCCGAGCACCTGCAGCGCATCGCCCAACGTCTCTTTGAACACGGAGGTCAGCCAGACACGGAACTTTTTCCGTTCGTCATCCGCTTTCAGAATCGGGCAGGCGGCGTAAAAATTGTTAAACAGCGTTGCCAAATCAAACGCATAGCTGCAAACGAAATGCGGCGCCAGCTCCTTGCCCGCGGCAGCCAATGTATCGGGCCAGTTCGCGATGTGCCGCAGCAATGCGTATTCCGCTTTCTCCATCTCGGGAAAATGTTCCGGTACCGCAGGAGAGCTGTGCGGCTCCTGCCCGGCTTTATTGATCACGCTGACCGCGCGTGCGTATGAATACAGCAAGTATACGCCCGAGTTGCCGGAAATTTCCGTCGCCTGCTGCAAATCGAACACGACTTCCGTGTGCAGGTTAAACCGGAGCAAGTAGTAGCGGATCGCCGCGGCGGCGATCGTCCGGCTGGATATGCCGGTTGGGTCTGTTGCAGCGGAAGTAGAAGTCTTTATACTTGGCTTCGCACAATCTTGACCAAAGCGCTCGTCCTGGGGGACGGCGAAGGGTTTATCCTTGGAGCGCTTGTTGTCGACGACCGCTTCCATCAAATCGAGCAGCTCGGCAACTTTAATGCCGATTCCTTGCCGCCCGGACATGGCGTACGAAGCTTTATTGTCCGATGTGTCGATGCCGAGCTCGGCCGCCGATCCGGGGCTCAAGGCTACGACGCCATAGCTGACATGCCGCAGCTTAGCGGCCTGTTCGCCGAAGCCCAGCGCTTCGAGCGCCTGCTTCACCATCGCCTGCGGATATTGCTGCCGGTGGTCGATCACATTGATGACCATATCGGCTCGGCCGAATAGCCCGCCGGAGCCGTCCGCATGCGTTGTCCACAAGCCTTCCGCAAACGGTTTGTATCGAAAATCTTTGTCCAGCAGGCCGAACTTCCACAGGTGATAGGCGATATCTTTGGCGGTATACGTCAAAATGCCGTTGGAGCGCACCAGCACTTTATCCGCGCTATGCGCCGAATCCTCATCGGCATTGTCCGCGTCAGGCTGCTTTAACACCCAGCAGCCCGCCAGCTTCCCTTCCGTCTCCTTCACAAATAACGGGGTACGCCGCAGCAGCTCGAACGCGGACGACCAGAACCCTTCTCTCACGATATTGCTTTCCCAGACCAACAGGTCGAAATCAATTCCGAACGGCTTCATTTCCTCCACATGCTCGCGGACAATCCGTTCCGCCGCCAGCATGCCGATCCATGCGGTATTGCCGCTGCCTTCCTCCAGACTGTGCAGAACGCGGGTGCGCTGCTCCTGCAGCTCGGGATGAACCCGGTATTCGCGATTGACCGCAGCGTAAATATCCCAGCAGTAGTCGCCGAAACGGACATGCTCCTTGTGCAGCGGCGTGTGAAGGAGACCGACCACGGTATCGGCCAGCTGATTGCCGAGGTCGTCGATGTAGTTGTGGACCTCGACCCGGCGGCCGGTCCGCCGCAGCAGTCTCACTAACGTGTCGCCGATGCACGAATTGCGCAAATGCCCGATATGCGCCGATTTGTTCGGATTGATCGATGTATGCTCGACTACGACCTTTTCCGCGGCGTCCCGGGATGCATCCGGAACGGGCGGATGCTTGGCCCACTGCTCCCAGTCGATAAACAGGTTGATAAAGCCCGGCGGGACGACCTCAATTTTGCTCAGCAGCCGTCCGGCCATGCCTTGCCGCACCAGTTGGGCCCGAATGAGCTCCGCGATGACGAGCGGCGGTTTGCGCAGCGCTTTGGCCAGCTGCATCGCAATATTGGTCGAATAGTCGCCGTGTTCCAGATGGGACGGCTGCTCGATCATAACATGCAGGGAGCCGTCTTCCGGCCGGGGCAGACCAAGCTCGTCGAACAGGACGAGCCCGGCGGCGTTGATTTGAGCGGATAAGAAAGGGTTGATCATAGCGGTTCCTCCTTTATTCATGGCGCGGATCAAATGCAAAAAAGCCTTCATCCCAATAAGAGACGAAGGCTTGAGGCGCTCGCGGTACCACTCTTGTTGTTAAACCGAAGTTTAACCACTCAGGACATAACGGTGTCGGCCGGATCTTCCTACTGTGAGGCTTCGGAGGATCTTCTCATGGGTCCGCTTCGCTGCTGGCTCCGTACCGGCTCTCACTCTCCCGGCTCGCTTGCGACTATTGCCGACAGCTACTGTCCCAATCATCGAATGTTGAATTGTATGCTTGGCTTCGCCAGCCCTCGATAAATGCGCGCATCCGTTGAGGACAGCGAAAGCCGGTTTTTGGAAAATGGCTTTTTATCATTATACCCGGATTTGGAAAAAAATCAACAAGGCATTTAAATCGTTTCGCACCGTTTCGGTCGGCAGGACATATCGCAGTAACCGGCAGTTGTCCACAATGTTATCCACAAATCAACATAACCCTGATTAAGACTGTGCATAGCTTTGTTCAAATAACCCACATATCCACAATTCTATTTATCCACAGACCTCGTCAAGCTATTGAAGTAGAGAACGTCAAAGAAGCCTTTCAAACGCCGCATGGGAATGCGGGTTTGAAAGGCCTCTTTACTAGCTTTTATGCGAGAGGCTCCATGCAGTCCGCTTTAGGCCGGGCGGGCAGCCGATTATTTGGCCGGGCTGGCGTTTGCCGACGAAACAAGCGCTTCGATCTGCTGCTTCTCGTTCGGATCTTTGGCAATCAGTTTATCGTACAGAGCCGGATCGCTTTGATTTTGCTTGCTCAACGACGCCAAATAATAGCGGATCGTTGCGAGGTTCAACGGATCGTCCATTTGATCGCTGATTGCCGGCTTCAGCGTATCGGAGGCCTGTTTAAACTCTCCGCGGTTGAAATAAATTTGGCCTAACGCATAAGCCATTTTCGAAGTGACATTAAATTCTTGCCCCTGATTTTGCTCCTTCGGCAAGCTTTTCAGCTCTTCCATGCGGTTCAACACAGTTTGATGCAAGCTCAGAGCACCGTTGTAATAATTGTCCATTTCCTGGCGATTTCCGTTTTGTCTTGCTTGATTCCCGAGATCCGACGATAATGAAATGCTGATTTCGTATAGACCGATTTGCCACGGGTAGTTCGGCAGCTCGGAATTGACGAGGGAGAGAGCCTGCTGCAGCTGTCCCTTCATTTGATAATGAGTAAGCTGCTCCATCAATACGGCGCGATTATGGGGCTCTTTTCGCTTCAAGGCGTTGATCAGGCTTTCCGACTCGGTGAAAAACGGCTCGTTTTTCGTCTGCGTATACAGCTGGTCCAAAATGGAAGCTTTGCCCGGAATGAAGGAAGACCCGTTAAAATATCCGACGACATAATCGGGATGGTTGGGCGTCAGCTCGATCGCTTTGTTCAACGGTACCGCGAGCTCATCGTAATTTTGATTCGTTTCCAGCATGTTAATAAATGCGGTGAACGAATGATTGGCGCTCAGCAGCCGGGCCGAGAAAAAGAACATCACAATCGCGAGCAGCAGCATGACGGTCGGGTACGTTTTATGGAATCCCCAATGCTCGCTTTTCAGCTTAAGCGGTACCGGTTCCGTGAAGGAAAGCATCCCTCCCAGCGAAAGGAAGAGGAGCATCCCGAGATAAACGTAGCTTAAATCAAAGTCGATCGCGCTGTGAATCAGCAGCGAAATCATCACGATGAAAAAAATCAGATAGCGGTCCCGCTGCTCCTGGGAGGCTTTCATATAGCTTTTGATGAAGAAATACACAATGGAAGCGATAAAAGCCAGAAACACGAGCAGGCCGACGATCCCCGTTTCAACCAGGTATTGCAAAAAGAAATTATGCGCTTGCCGGCTGACATACGGGTTGTTTTGATATTTTTCGTACAGGGCCGCCCAAGCGCCGCCGCCGGCTCCAAGGACCGGATAATCTTTCCACAGCTTAATGGCGTCGACATAAAAGGTGCCGCGTTCCAATACGCTGTGCTGGGCGAAGTTAATGTTCTCCAGCCTCGTTTGGATGTTGCTTGGCAGCAGGTTTTTCAAACCGGTATCGCTGAATAGTAAAACCGCTCCGATCAGACCGACGACGATGGCGGCTAACGGAAGAACGACGGGTGCAAATTTGCGGCCTTCGAACCGCTGCAGCTTGCGCTGAATAAACGGCGCGATATACAGCTGGAGAAGCACCGCGATGACGGTATAAACGGCCGAGGCAACCAGCAGGGAGAGCCAGCCTTGCGACGATAAAGAGGCGGAATACTGCTGCTGCAGCTGAGTCGCCGCATCCGTAATGATACCGAGCACGGCAAGCGATGCCACGAATCCGAGACCAAGCTGCAGAAGCAGCATGATCTGCCGCTGCAAATTCAGGAAAAATAATACCACGAGCAGCACGACAGGCAAAATGACGAGTGCGCCCCGGGACAAAGTAAGCCAGAAGGAAACGATCACAGGTACCGTCATGAGCGCATGAACGGCAATTGCATACCATTTGCGGGATGTAACCACATAGAACGAAGCCAGCAGCAGTATGGCGATCAAAAAGGCCGCATAGCTGTTGGCGTATTGGAAAACGGAGGTCAGGCGCATACCGTTGGCGTCCACCATCACCGCGTTGACATAAGCTCCGTTGACCGTATCGGCAAACCAGCCGACCAAAGCGCCGGCAAGCTTCCCGTTTCCGAGCAAATTCAGCAAGCCGAACACGACCACAACATAACCCGAGGCGATCAGCGCTCCGGTAATGAGGCTGAATCCCAGTTTATTTTTACATAAATAAACGCCCAGAATAAAAAAAACCGCGTTTAACATTTGAATATAGAGCATGTTGATCGCATAATGATGCGAGGCAGCGAAAAACAGCGATATCAGATAGGTGAAGGGGATCAAGAGTACCAGAAAGCTGAGCGCATCCCGATGATCTCGCAGCTTCCAGTGGAAAAAGAAGTGAATGGATAACAAAAGAAATATAATGGAAGACCATACCAGGGAAGAATAAATCGGCCGTTCAAAATCAAACGTGTTGCCGTTAAACAATCCTTTTTGAAACGGAGCCCAAAATAAAAACAGCAGCACAAACCCGATAAGCAGCCAAAAAATCATCGACTTTTTTTCTGTCTCGACCGATTCATCTATGGCGGGCTGTTTACCGTACACTTTTCTAGCCATGTGTTCAGATCCTTTCCTGTCCGAAATTTCGACAAATTCTATTATACCCATAAACGCATGACGTTACAATTTTTGGATAAAGTGCTTCGGCTTATAAGTCCGGCTTGTGCAACATAATTCGGCCCCGCAGCGTCAAATAGTTAGCAGCCAAGCAAATAGGACAACGAGAGAAGAGGAGATGTTCGAAATGAAATCTGTGTTGAAAAAGAGTCTGGCCATACTTACGCTGTCCGCTACCCTGATGTCGGCCGGAGCGGCATACGCTTCGACGAACGGCGATCCCGGGCCGGCGGCCTTGTCGCCATCCGCTTCGCAATCCGAGCAAGCTCCCGTACGGATCAAAATTAACGGCGAGCCTGTCGCAGAGACCGGCTACCTGACGTCCGACGGGGACGAACCGATGATCCCGCTCCGAATTGTCGCGGAGAAGCTCGGATTTACGCTGACGTGGAAGCAAGAAACGCTTTCGGTGGACATTCAGAAGGGCCAGCTGTTTACGACCGTAACGACGGGCGAGGACCGTTACACGATTAACCGGATGCTTACTTCGCTGGGCACGGTGCCCGCCCTGGTGAATAACAAGCTGTATGTGCCCGCTTCCTTTGTAAACAAAGTGCTTCATGGATTCGCCGTAACGGAAGGCAGCACGGTGTCCATTACGGAGGAAGAAGGGCAAAAAAATAGCCGGACAACGGGGGTCGTTACGGCCATTACCTATAAAGACCGGTACCGCTCCGTTCATATTCAGGGTACCGGCATGAATGGCATGGTGCTGAATATCGGGGAAGACACGGTGGTTCAAAAGAAGGACGGCGCCAAGCTGGCGTTCTCCGACCTTCATGTCGGGCTGACCGTGGAAGCGGAGCATTCGAATGCCGCAACGCTCAGCTTGCCGCCGCAAACGCCGACCTATAAAATTACGGTGCTGGACGAACCGATGAAATCCGCCGATGCGCTCGGTACGGCAGGCGAAATCAGCGAGGTGCGCCGTGACGAGAAAGGAGCCGTCTCTCTCGTCATTGAGGGCAGCGGGTTAACCGAGCAGTCTCCGGGCGAAGTCGTGCTGCGCCTGACGGACGAAACGCCGGTCATTAACATGAGCGGAAAAGCCGTCGACCGCAGCAAGCTCGTGCAAGGAACGAAGGTCGTCGGCGTGTACGGGCCTGTGCTGACCCGCAGCTTGCCGCCGATCGGCAGCGCCTGGAAAATCATTGTCGATGCCAAAGATGAGTAGGCTAAGCTAGCGGGCACCGAGTACGGAGGAGATATAAAAAGAAAAGCAGTCTTAAACCGGATTCCGGTTCAGGACTGCTTTTTGCCGGTTTTAAACACAACCTTGACAAACGCGCTCATCCCGTAAGGACAGCGAAGCCGTTTATTCTTCATAACGCAGAGGGAGGCGGATCGTAAACCTGGTGCCGACCAGCGGTTTGCTGGTCACGGTAATATCGCCGCCGATCGCATGAATCACCTGATACGAGTACGTCAGTCCGAGTCCCGTGCCGTTGGATTTGGTCGAGAAATAAATTGAACCGAGCCGGCTGATCTGCTCCTCGTTCATGCCGCTTCCGTTATCTTTAATCGTGAGTACGGCATGCGTTTTGTCCATGAGCAGAGTCAAGACGGCTTTGCCGTAAGGAACGCCCGAACAGGCCTCAACCGCATTTTTAATAAAATGAGTCAGTACCTGCTTCATTTCCTCATCATTGGCCACGATCCATACGGGCAGATCGGGCCTGCGCACCTCCAGCTCCACCTCATGTACGGCGGCAAAGGAAGCCATTCCTTCGGCGGATACCCGCAGCTGCTCCGAGAAGTCGATTGCTTCCCTCCTTACGGCAGGGGGCTGGGAGAGAAATAAATATTCGCGCAAAACGGATTCGGTTTTCTGGATTTCTTCCATACTGATGCCGATATACTCTTTGATCTTGTGCGGGTCCTGGGGCTTTTCGCCGATCAGCTTCAAAAAGCCCTTCACAGCCGTTAACGGGTTGCGCACTTCATGGGCGAGCGAAGCGGCCACCTGATTCATCGTGTCCCTTCTTTGATTGTAGGCGTGCTTGATGTAAAGCTCCTTGTCGGCAACCGACTTGCTGAACAGCGACATGAGCAGCCAGACGCCCAACGAATTTTGCACGGGGATGACAATAATATGGAAGGCAAGATGCTGAATGACATAGTGGGGGTAAAAGGCAAACGTAAGGGCATACGGGAGTATCGAGAATATGAGGCCGGCCGTAAAAATAACGAGCGATCTGCGGGACGAGGTTTGGTAAACATGGTTAATGATTAAGGAGATTAAAAAAATGAGAGCCGTGATGAAGATACCGACCCACATGCCTTCGCCGCCGACGTAAATACGGCAAACGACAAACTCGAAGAGCAGTATAAGAGCGGTTTCAATGCCTCCGTACACAATCCCGAAAAAGATAATGACGTACCGGATATCGAAAAATATTCCGTCGACAACGCTGGAGGAGAAAGCCATCGAGAGCAGCAAGCAGGCGGAGCTGACGAGAATAATAAAAGACCGGCTGTAGTTTCTCAGCTTGTCCCGATAATATATATTGTAAGCGACAAAAGGAGCAAGAGCAAAAAATAACTGCAGAATAATGTCCTTTAAATTATTCATTAAGTCATCCCCATTGTCGATTAGGTGTCATTTCTCTTTATTTCGATACGGGCTGCCAGTAATCCTGCCAACTGTCGACAGTACGCCCGCTTATTTTTTATTCCTTCCATGTTTGGTAAAAAATCCTAAACGCTGCGACTAAGCGCTGTCCCGTAAGTAAATAACCGCTTGCTCTTCCATGCGTTCGCGTTTATAACTAAGGTAATATCTCTAAAAATGCAGCTGGAAGGTTGTAAAACGATGCTGAATGTATCCAAAGCATTGAAACTGACGCTATTCAAAAGGTCGATCGTCCGGACTATGCTTGTTTCCTTTTTGGCCGCCAACATATTGCTGATTTCGAGCCTCGGCTATTTAACCTTCAGGGATACAACCGACATGTTCACCGACGAAGTTATCCATTCGAGCAAAAAAGTGATGGAGCAGGCGACGGTAGGCCTCAATTTCAATCTGGAGGAAATAAAACGGTCTCTCGTGCTGATGGGGACGAACGCGTCGGTCATCGCGCTGCTGAATTCGTTTCACTGGATGAGCAGCGGCGAGAAAATCAATCACGAGCGGATCGTCACGGACGCCGCCAGAAGCATCAGCTCCTCGTTGATCGGCGACATTCTGATCATCGGCGCAAACGGTTACATTATGAATCTCGACGGACGCCGGACATTGAAGTGGGATTACGAGTACAGGGAGCAGCCGTGGTTTCATAAGGCGATGGATTCCCCTCAGAGCGGCTTCATTACGCTGGGCTTGCATAAGCAGGACTATTACCTGGATGACTATACGTCGAAATTCAATCAGCAGACGCTTTCCGTAGCCATCCCCATGTTCAATCGCGAGCAAAAGGCCATCGGATCGATCGTATGCAATATCGATTTGGAGCATCTCAACCGCTTGTTCGATTTGAGCGCGTCCGAGTACGGCGGGAGCATTTTTTTGATCGACAGGGACGAGCAGATCATCGTTCACAAAAATAAAAGCTTGATCGGGTCGCGGTTCGCCCTGACCGGCGGGCAGCGGGAAGGCGCCGACAAGTTCATTACCCGCATCGACGGGCAGGATCATCTGGTCATTTACCATCCGACGGCGATCGGCGATTGGAAGCTCGTTTCGGCCGTGCCGATGTCGGAAATCCGAGAGCATACGAAGCCGCTCGGCCAAAATCTGCTCAACATTTTGTACCTGGGGCTTGCGCTCAATATTTGTCTCGGCGTAGCGATCACGATCCGGATTTCCAGACCGGTGATGAAGCTGCTGCGAACGTTGGATAAAACCGGCAATGAAAGCTTGCTGATCCGGCAGTACGATTACCGTTATACCGAGCTTAATCAGATCGGCAGCAAGTTCGAGGATTTGATGGGCCGAATCAAAATGCTGATCGATCAAAACTACATTTCGCAAATCACCTTGAAGGAAACCGAATTTAAAGCGCTTCAATCGCAAATTAACCCGCATTTTTTGTTCAATACGCTGCAGCTGCTGCAAACGGAGATCGTGTACGGAAACAACGAGCAGTCGAACCGGATTATCGTATCCTTAAGCAATTTGCTCCGGTATTCGATGAATCATGCGGACGAAATGGTTACGATTCGGCAGGAAATGAACAATGTGAAAGATTATTTGTTTATTTTGCATCAAAAATTCGGCGGCAACCTGACGGTGCGCTACGACATTCCGGATGAGCGGGTATACGAATATAAGACATTGAAGCTTTTGCTGCAGCCGATCGTGGAAAACTGTATCAAGCACGGCTTTCAGGAAGCCCCTTACGAGAGCGAAATTTGCATCCGGATCACGCCGGTGAAGCGGGGGGTCCTCATCACGATCCGGGATAACGGAGTCGGCATGGAAAAAGCCGAATTAAAGCGGCTGCGCCGGCGTATTCATGAATCATCGTTCCAAAGCGGCGGACAGATCGGACTGGATAATGTGAACCACCGAATCCGCTTAAAATACGGCGAAGGCTGCGGGATACGGATTCGCAGCCAAAAGGGCGCTTATACGAGCGTATATATGCTGCTGCCCGAATCGGTCGGCCAGTGACATGGAGAGGGGGCGGGACTATATGAAGCTGATGATTGCCGACGATCAACCGTCCACCCATCGATTTTTGGACAAAATGATCGATTGGACATCGCTTGGCATTTCCGAAGTGCATCATGCCTTTCACGGACAAGAGGCGGTCGAGCGGATACGGGAGCTGGAGCCGGAGCTGCTCATTCTCGATTTAAGAATGCCGATTTTGGACGGCATCGGCGTTCTGCGTCAGCTGGAGCCGCTGCCGCGCAAGCCGAAGACGATCATACTGAGCGCCCACGACGAGTTCGAATATGCCCGCGACGCGATGAAATTCGGCGTCCGGCATTATTTGCTGAAGCCGATTGATACTGCGGCGGTCATCGAGTCGGTCGGGGCGCTGGGCGGCGAGGTGCGGCGGGAAGCGGCCGATCGGCTGGAAAGCGCGATCGCCGGAGTATGCCGACTCAAGGCGGTCGATGAAGCCGCCTTGCAGGCGATCAACGGCGGCTTCCGGGCGTCCGGCATCGGCGCGTACGTATGCCTGTTTGTGACTGCGGCAGACAGGGAAGGGGACGGCGTCGGCGATGCCGCAGGGATGCCTCTTCCGGCCATGCCGAATCAATTCGTCGTGCGGCTCAACCGGACCGACGCCTATATCATTCAAGGCATACCCGGCACGGACGACCCGGGGGATACGCTCCGCGCTTGCCGGAGCATGGCGCGGGATGGTCTGATCATAGGCATCAGCCGTGTCCAGCGGCAGGCGGAGCTGTTATTAACGGGCTTGCAGCAGTGCGAAGCCGCGGCTGAAGCGGGCTTCTACGACGGCATCGGCGCGTACGAGTATGCCGAAACGCCGCTGACCGGGGCGATCGGCGGGCAGGAGCGGGATGAACTGGCGCGGGGCTTGACCGGCAAGCTGGAGCTCGACTATTCGGCGCCCGCGCTGGAACGGGCCGTCGACGCCATGTTCGCCGGCTTCCGCCGCAAGCGGGTCGCGCCCGCAGCCGTGTATGCGATCTGCCATCATATTTTATTTATGATGTTAAAGGATCAGCACGCCAATGCCGGCGGCAAGCCGCCCTGCGATAAGCTGGAGCCGCAGCCGACGCTGCACGGGCTGCAGTCGCATTTTGTGCGGCATCTGCAGGAGATCGTCCGCGGCAGGGTGCAGCCGGCTTTTTCCGCGGAAGCGACGATTCACCGCATTAAACAATATGTCGATACAAGCTTTAGCGGCGATTTATCGCTGGATACGATGGCCGCTAAGTTCATATTGAATAAATACCAGCTGTGCCGGCTGTTCAAACGCGAGTTCGGCGTCAGCTACTGGTCATACGTAACCCGCGTGCGCATGGAGAAAGCGTCCGAGCTGCTGCTGTATACCCCTCACAAAGTCGCCCATATCGCGCTGACGGTCGGATACCCGGATGAGAGCCATTTCAGCAACGTCTTTAAAAAATATTACGGTCTCAGTCCGACGGACTACAAGCGCAGCCATGCGCAACAATCTTCAACAACTAATCAATAATATCAATGGGATTCCGGATTCGCATTCCGTACAATCATTCTTGTAAGCACTTTCACATATAGGAAGGGGTAAAAAGAATGAAAAAGCTTTTGTCTTTGCCAATAGCGGCAAGCCTGTTGGCGGCGTCTGCGGTCGGCTGCAGCACATCCGGGGAGCAGGGAGGCAGTGCGCCGAAAGCGGGGGATAAAGTGACGCTCAGCATTTTGTCATGGGAAAACGAATCGAAGATGAAGCCGGTCGTCGACGGTTTCCAGCAAAAATACCCGAATATTACGTTCGACTTCCAGTATGCGCCGCCTGTCAAGGATTACGTTGAAAAGCTGAAAACGCTGCTGCTGACCAACGCCGGTCCCGATCTGTTCGTTATGGCACTGGAAAACCGCGATTTGATCGACGGCGGCTATGTCCTGGAGCTGACGAACGAGCCGTTCATGAAGGGCATCGCGGACAACAATAAACGGGCTTATGCGAAGGACGATAAGGTATACGCTTTATCCCAGTCTTCGTGGGTCGGCGGTATTTTTTACAATAAAGATCTGTTCGCCAAAGCCGGGATCGCGGGCGAGCCGAAAACATGGCAGGAGCTTATCGATACCGCCGCCAAGCTGAAAGCCGCCGGCATCACGCCGATGCTGAACAATACGCAGGATGCGGCGGTCAATATGGTCACCTCGCTGTTCGCTTCGCAGACGCTGACGCAAAACGCCAATTTTGACAAAGAGGTGCTGGACGGCAAAAAGAAATACGCCGACGGCTGGACCGAGCCGATTAAAATATGGTACGAGGGCATGGTGAAGCCGGGCTACATTACGTCGGACATGGTCGGTCTGAACGGCGACCAAATTATTAGCGAGTTTTCCGCCGGCAAGACGGCGATGATATTGGGCGGGCCCTGGAACAACGGGGCGATCGACAAACAAAATCCGAATCTGAAATACAGCATGATGGCGGTTCCCGGGCTCAAGGCGGGCAGCGAATATTATTTCGGAGCGCCGGGCATTGCCTACGCCGTGAACAGCAAGACGAAAAATAAAGACGCCGCGCTGAAATTTCTCGATTATTTGGCCAGCCCGGACGGTCTGAAGGCGTATAATGATGGAACAGGCCAGATCATTACGGCCAAAGGCTACGAGCATAAGGTTCATCCTTCGCTTGAAATCGCTTACAAAGGATTGCTGAACAACCGGACGTACATCCCGATGGCGGAATGGAGAAAGCATACCGAGGCGCTCCGCAACCAATATATTATTTCCTTGCAGGATTTGCTGCTGAATAAAATAACGCCGGAGCAGGCCGCGCAGTCGCTCGATAAAAAATTTAAGGAAATGGAAGGAAAATGATGCTCAACGCGAAGCTGTCCAGACATGCTCGATACGGTCTGTTTCTCGTTCCCGCGCTTGTCGCGTACACGCTGTTCACAGTCTATCCGATGGTCAGAACGTTTGTGTACAGCCTGACCAATTTCAACGGAATGAGCCGGCAAATGTCCTTTGTCGGCTTCAGCAACTACGCGCTTGTATTCCGTGACGACGCCATTGTCGCCGCGCTGCTGTTTACGCTGTTTTATACGGTATTCTCGGTCGCCGTTATTACGCTGCTGGCGATCCCGCTCGCTCTGGCGCTCGATTTGAATTCGTATACGAAGCATATGCAGCGGGCGGTATTCTTCTTTCCATCCATCCCAAGCGGCCTGCTGCTCGGGTATATATGGGGATTTATATTGTCCCCGATTTCTTCCGGAGTTCTCAACCGGATATTGAACGCATTGTTTCATATGAAGCCCGTCGCCTGGCTGTCCGACCCGCTGCTGGCGAAAATTTCGTCGGTGATCGTCCACGTATGGTCCAGTACGGGCTGGCACGCGATTTTGTATCTCGCCTTCCTGCAATCGATACCGAAAGATTATTACGAGGCGGCCAGTATCGACGGGGCGAGCCGATGGCAGAGAGTCCGGTTCATTACGCTTCCTCTGCTGGCTCCGGCGATGACGGTCAGCGTGATGCTGCTGATTACCGGAAGCCTGAAAGTATTCGAAATTCCGTTCGCTTTAACGAAAGGCGGACCCGGCTACGAGACGTATACGATTACCCAGGTTATTATTACGCGCGGCGTTTCGGAGCTGCAGTACGGGAAAGCTTCGGCGATGTCGATCATTTTTTTTCTGTGCATTCTGCTTATCACCTTCGTGCAGTTCGGTAAAATGCAAAAAAGAGAGGAAAACCTGCAATGAACAAAAACAGGAAGCTGCTGCTCCTCGATGTGCTGATGCTGCCGCTGTGCCTGATCATGCTGTTTCCGTTCTACTATATGGCGGTCAACACGTTCAAGACGCAGATGGATGCGAACGAGCATCCGCTGTCGCTGCCGACTGCCTTTACGCTGGACAATTACAGGCAGGTGTTTGCGCAGACGCCGGTGTTTCAAAGCTTTTTCAACAGTCTGTTTATTACATCCGCTTCGGTTTTGCTGATCGTCCTGATCGGCGCCATGGCGGCTTATCCCATCGTATTTAATCCGAACCGACTGATGAAGGCGGCGATGTACTATTTGCTGTGCGGCTTTTTGATCCCGTTTCAGGCGACGCTCATTCCGCTGTTTGAATTGATGCGGGATTTGAATTTGGTCAATTCGATGAGCGGGCTGGTTGTATTCTATACATCAGGCTCGGTATTCTCATTCTTTCTTATTATGGGTTATATGCGGACTGTTCCGAAGGAGCTGTCCGAAGCGGCGATCATTGACGGCTGCTCGGTCGGCGGCATCTTCTGGAGGATCATCGTCCCGCTGCTGAAGCCGATTACGACGACTGCGGTTATTTATCATACGATGTGGATTTGGAACGATTTTCTCGCGCCGATGCTATTTCTGAACTCACGGAAAAAAGCGACGCTGGTGCTGGAAATTTACCAGGCCCGGGGGCAGTTCAGCGTCGATTGGCCGACCTTTATGTCGTTAACCGTTTTGGTGCTGCTGCCGATACTTGTATTTTTTATCGTGATGCAGAAGCACATCATTAAAGGGCTGGTCGGCGGCGCTATGAAAGGGTAAGCCGGTTGGACGGCCATGGCGTGCATCGGGAACAGCACAACTTCAACGGGCACATCAATGGCCCTTATTAATAATATGGCAGCAAAACCCATCGTATAGGAGGCTGTTTATGAGCAAACCTGTGAAAATTATACTGGATACCGATATGGGGCCGGATTGTGACGATGCCGCGGCGCTCGCGGTGCTGCATGCGCTGGCGGACCGCGGGGAGGCGGAAATTGCGGGCATTACGCACTGTACGTCAAGCCCATGGGGGGCGGGCTGTATCGATGCTATCAACCGGTATTACGGGAGGCCGGATATCCGGATCGGCACGCTGCAGGAGCCGGGCTTTCTCGACGGCCAGCCGTATCAAAAGTACGACCGGCATATTGGCGAAACGTATCCGAACGCATATGCGGAAGGCAAGCAGCCGGAGGAGGCGGTCGCCCTGCTCCGGGAGCTGCTCGCTTCGGAGCCCGACGGCAGCATCGTCATCGTTGCGATCGGACCGCTGCCGAATTTGAGCGGGCTGCTTCATTCCGGGCCGGACGCAATCAGTCCGCTGAGCGGAGTCGAGCTGGCAGCGCGCAAAGTTGCGGAGCTGGTCGTCATGGGGGGCGCGTTTCCGGCGGGGGCGGAGTGGAACTTCCAGATGGACGCTGTGTCCGCCAGGCATGTGGCCGGACATTGGCCGACGCCGATCATGTTCAGCGGCTACGAGATCGGCAGCGAGATAATGACCGGCGGCCGTTTGTTTCGGGAAACGCCGCCGCATAACCCGGTGCGCGAGGCGTACCGGTTGTTCGTCGGGGAAGGGGGCAGCCGGAGCAGCTGGGACTTAACCGCTGTGCTGTACGGCGTGCGCGGGCTTGCCGGGCATTGGCAGGCGAGTCCGAACGGGCGAATCGAAGTCGCGGACGACGGGGAAAATAAATGGACGACCGCGCCCGATCGTAACCGCCGTTACTTGCTGCCCGCCATGGACAGCAGCGGCATTCAGGACGTGCTGGAGGAGCTGCTCGTGAAGCCGCCGATTTTAAAATAAGCGGAGGTATTGACAGCAGCGTGAAAATATATTATCTTAAATTTAAGATATTTAAATTTGAAGTATCGAGCGGAGGTGAAATGAAATGCCGAATCCACCAGATCAGGACCAGGCGGTGACGTTAAAGCTGTTCGTCGTGCTTTCCAAGGCGTACAAGACGATTATGGATCACGCGGTAAAGGACATGAAGCAGCACGGCATGTCGCCTTCCGAGTTTACAATTCTCGAGCTTCTGTATAATAAAGGAAGAATTCCGCTGCAGCAAATCGGCGAAAAGATTTTGGTTACGAGCGGCAGCGTAACATATAATATAGATAAGCTGGAGAACAAGGGGCTGCTGAAGCGGGTGCCGTGCGAGGAGGACCGAAGGGTCATATACGCGGAAATAACGGCCGCCGGCAACGAGCTGTTCGACCGTATTTTTCCCGAGCATAGCGCCCTCATCCATTCGGTTATGGACGCTTTGTCGACGGAGGAGAAGCGGCAGGCTGCCGAGCTGTTAAAGAAGCTTGGGAAAGGGGCCGAGAAAGGGTAGGCGGATGGTGGTGAACCTGCAAGCAAAGGCCGCTGCCGATCATTGGAGAGGTAAAAAAATTTGTCATATATCTTAATTTTAAGATATTTTTAAATAAAATATTCATTTTAAAGGAGAGATGAACATGAGCTTACCAACATTGCAAACAGCAGGCATCCATCATATTACGGCTTTTGCCCGAAATCCGCAGGAGAACGTCGATTTTTACGCCGGCGTACTGGGACTGCGGCTCGTGAAAAAAACGATCAACTTCGACGCACCTGAGGTGTACCATCTTTACTTTGGCGATCAGGCGGGGAGCCCGGGCACGATCATCACGTTTTTCCCGTGGCCGAATTCACGGAAAGGACGGATTGGCGGCGGTCAAGTCGGTGTGACAACGTATGTCGTGCCGCCGGACTCGCTCGGTTTTTGGGAGAACCGCCTGAGAAGCTTCGGTATTTCCGTCATGAAAGCGGCCCGTTTCTCGGAGCAATACCTGCAGTTTTCCGACAATGAAGGCTTGCGGCTGGAGCTCGTGGAACGCGAGGCCGGACGCAGCAGCGAATGGTCGTTCGGCGGCGTTCCGGCCGACAAGGCGATCAAAGGGTTCGGCGGAGCCGTTCTGTTCAGCGTGAATCCGCAGCAAACGATACAAGTTCTGGAGAAAGTGCTCGGCCTGGCCAAAGTCGGGGAAGACGTCGGTTATGCCCGTTACCGGGCCGAAGGCGAGATCGGCAATCTCATTGACGTTCCGCTCGCCGGGATCGGTTGGGGGGACGGCGGAGCCGGAACGGTTCATCATATCGCATGGCGCGCCAAAGATTTCACCGAGCATGAGGAATGGCGGAGCGCCGTCGAACGGAACGGCCTGAAGCCGACGCCGGTCATCGACCGCCAATACTTCAACGCGATATATTTTCGCGAGGGCGGCGGCATACTATTTGAAATTGCTACGGATCCTCCAGGGTTTGCACACGATGAAGCGCCGGATGCGTTGGGCGAAAAGCTGATGCTGCCGGAATGGTTCGAGCCGAACCGCGCGGCAATCGAAGCGGGCTTGCTGCCGATTCAGGTAAGAGCGCTGGAGGGAAAACAATCATGAGGCATATATTCGAACAAGGTACCGATCCGAAAGCGCCGACGCTCGTGCTGTTTCATGGGACCGGAGGGACGGAGCGCGATCTGCTGCCGCTGGCCAAACGGATTTCCTCCGGATCGTCCGTTCTCGGCGTAAGGGGCAACGTGTTGGAAAACGGCATGCCGCGCTTCTTCCGGCGGCTGGCGGAAGGCGTATTCGACGAGGAGGATTTGATTTTCCGCACGAAGGAATTGTACGACTTTCTTGGGTCTGCCGCCGATCAGTACGGGTTTGACCGCGCCAAGCTGGTAGCCGTCGGGTACTCCAACGGGGCGAATATTGCGGGAAGCCTGCTGTTTCATTATGAGAATGTCTTCAAGGGCGCCATCCTCCATCATCCGATGGTGCCCCGCAGAGGCTTGACGCTGCCGGATTTAACGGGGCTGCCGGTATTTATTGGAGCCGGGACGAACGATCCGATCTGTCCGCCGCATGAAACCGAGGAGCTGCACAAGCTGCTCGGCGCGGCCGGGGCATCCGTGTCGGTCCATTGGGAACGGTTCGGCCACCAGCTGACAGCCTCGGAGGCGGAGGCAGCGGCTGCCTGGTTTCGCGAACGGCTTGCCGTTGCGGATGAGCGGGCGTAATGGGTAATAGAGGACATAAGGGGAAGGGAGGAATGAACCATTGTCTACAGGAGAACTGGAGCTGGACCGCATCAAGCGGCTGCTCCCGCAATGGGTGGAGGCGAGCCGCCGTCTGACCGCCGAAGGCAAGGTGGCGTCGTATATCCCCGAGCTGAGCAAATCGCCGCGGGAGGCGTTGGGCATCTTCATCATGAGCGCCTCGGGCGATTCGGTATCGGGGGGCGATTGCGGCTTCGGCTTCACGCTGCAGAGTATATCGAAGGTGTTTACGTTAATTTTGGCGTTGATGGATCACGGCGAGGCGCATGTATTCGCCAAGGTGGGCATGGAGCCGACCGGGGATAATTTTAATTCGATGCTGAAGTTGGAATTGGTCGAGCCGGGCATTCCGTTCAACCCTTTGATCAATGCCGGAGCGATAGCCGTTTCTTCCATGATCGGCGGAGACAGTCCGCATGAAAAATCGGCGCGCATTTTGCGATTTTTCCGCGAGCTGGCGAACAGCGACACATTGGACTACGACATCGATGTTTACCGTTCGGAATCGGAGACAGGGCATCATAATCGTTCGCTTGCTTATTATTTAAAAGGGAACGGCGTGATTGCCGACGATGTGGAGGACGTGCTGGACGTCTACTTTCGCCACTGCTCGGTAAAGGCGACCTGCTCCGATCTGGCGCGAATGGCTTTGGTGCTGGCCTGCGGCGGAGCCGACCCTTTAACCGGCAAGCGGCTTATCCCGCGCCGTTACGTACAAATCGCCAAAACATTTATGGTCACCTGCGGCATGTACAATGCGTCGGGCGAATTCGCGATTAACGTCGGTTTGCCGGCCAAGAGCGGCGTTTCCGGCGGAATATTGACGATGGTGCCCGGCCGGTACGGCATCGGCGTCATCGGTCCTGCTTTGAATCCCAAAGGGAACAGTGTCGCCGGGGTGCATTTGCTGGAAACATTGTCAGCCAAGCTGGACTGGAGCATGTTTTAACAAAAAGATGAAAAATATGGTGAAATCATCCAAAAATCTCATTGACAAACGATTCGTTTTTATAATAAACTATTGTTAGTTAATATAATAAAGTAAGTTAATTAATCTTGTTAATTATGGGGAGGATAACAAAATGGCTAAATCGAAATGGGCGGTAGACGCAACGCATAGCAGCATTGACTTTACAATTCGGCATATGATGATCGCAAAAGTAAAAGGCACGTTCCACACGTTTGAAGCGGAGATTGAAGCGGATCCGAATGATCTGACCTCGGCCGACGTTCAATTCGCCGTTGAGTTGGCCAGCATCGATACACGCAACAATGACCGCGATACGCATTTGCGTACGGCTGACTTTTTCGATGTGGAGAAGTATCCGAAGATGACGTTCAAATCGAACCGAATCGTGAAAACGGACGAAGGGGAATACGAGGTGAGCGGCGATCTGACGCTGCACGGCGTTACCCGTCCCGAAACGTTCTCCGTAACGTTCGAAGGCTCTGGCAAAGATCCGTGGGGCAATGAGAGAGCCGGCTTCAGCGCACAAGGAACGATCAAGCGGAGCGATTTCGGCTTGACCTACAACGCCGCGTTGGAAACCGGCGGCGTGCTGATCGCCGACGAGGTGAAGGTTTCGCTCGAGATTGAAGCGCTAAAGCAGGCAGACTGAACGGGTAATCGAGAATGAGATGTTGAGCAAGCAGGCTAAACGCGTCGGCACCTTACGGTGCGGTGAAATCCCCGTCGGGAGAGAGGAAAGCATCTCTTCCGACGGGGATTTCGGCTTTAGCGGAAGTCGGAGCAGGCGCTCCGACCGCTGACGGCAGGTCGCCGCTCTTAGGATGCGGCAGCCGCAGGATAGCAGCCTGATGACTTCCCCATCCGGCTTGCAGCGTGGGAGAAATGCCGCGGCTTCATGAAATCTTCACGCGATCTTCATCCTGTCTTCATGATGCAAATGAAGGCGGGTGGTATGATTCATGTACGAAATGATTTAGACTTAGTCTAACTATAATAAAGAAAAGAGGGAACCATGATGCACAAAACCGTCATTATCGGAACGGGGCCGGGAGGATTGACAGCCGCGATTTATTTGGCCAGAGCGGGCTTGGAGCCCCTCGTCATTGAAGGGCCGGAACCGGGCGGCCAGCTTACGACGACAACGGAGGTCGAAAATTTCCCCGGATTTCCCGAAGGGGTTATGGGTCCGGAGCTGATGGATAATATGCGCAAGCAAGCCGAGCGGTTCGGCGCAAAGTTCAGATCCGGCTGGGTGAACCAGGTCGATTTCTCGCAGCGTCCGTTTACGCTGACGGTGGAAGGAATGGGCGAGGTTCAGGCGGAATCGGTGATTATTTCCACCGGCGCTTCGGCCAAATATTTGGGGATTCCCGGCGAGAAGGAAAACGTCGGCCGCGGTGTCAGCACATGCGCGACATGCGACGGATTTTTCTTCCGCAACAAAAAAATTATTGTCGTCGGCGGCGGCGACTCGGCGATGGAAGAGGCCAATTACTTGACCCGCTTTGCCTCGGAGGTCGTGCTGGTCAACCGGCGCAGCGAGCTCCGCGCTTCGAAAATTATGCAAAACCGCGCCCGCGCCAACGATAAGATCAGCTGGAGCCTGGATCGGACACCGCTTGAGGTCATGGCCGGCGAACGCGGCGTTACCGGCCTGAAGGCGAGAAACAACGAGACCGGCCTCGAGGAGATCATCGAAGCCGACGGCGTGTTCATTGCTATCGGCCACACGCCGAACACCAAATTTCTCGGAGGTCAGCTGACCACCGACGAGCAAGGTTACCTGCTTGTCAAACCAGGCACGACGGAAATGAACATTCCCGGCGTATTTGCTTGCGGCGACGTTCAAGACAGCCGGTACCGCCAGGCAATCAGCGCGGCGGGAACAGGCTGTATGGCCGCGCTCGACTGCGAACGCTTCTTGGATGAAGCACCGCTTCATGCCGAAGCGGCGGCGAGATAAGACGCCGGTTTGCTGCCCATCAGCATAAGGCAAGGGGGCGAAAGCCACTTATACGCTTGCATGGCGGCGCGGCCCACGAAGGGCGGCGCCGCTTCGGCGTGCCGCCTTGGCAGGCGCGTGAGACGGGCGGGACGAATGCAGCGGGACGAATGCAGCGGGACGAATGCAGCGGGACGAATGCAGCGGGACGAATGCCGCGGGACGAATGCAGCGGGACGAATGCAGCGGGACGAATGCAGCGGGACGAATGCAGCGGGACGAATACAGCGGGGCGAATGCCGCGGGACGAATGCAGGTGGGACGAATGCAGGAGAAAACCCCGAATGCGATCGACTGCCGTTATACGCATCCGATGCTGTCACCCGATAACGCGACGATTCGGCACGTCTACTAACTGCTTCTGTTCGCAGATACGCTCTGGCGCGGCTGCACGCGGAAGAAGCCCCGGCCGACGGATTTATGCGAGGATCATCCCGATGATAATTTTCATATTCCCATACGAGCCGTCCGCTTGCTATAATGGAAAAGCCTGCCCCCGCTATGCGATAAGGCAGGTTTTTGCTTAAGGCGGTATCGCTTGCAATCGACCGCTTTCTTCGGTCCGGGGCAGGCCCAATTATCCCATGAGAAGGGGACATGACGGTGGACGATCGGAAAAGAAATTATATGCTGCTGTTTTCGGACGCGGTGCTGTTCACGAACGCGATGACCTTTTTATCGGTCAATGCGGTGATTACGTATTACTTGTCCTATTTGGGGGCGAGCACGTTCGAGATCGGCCTTGCGAATTCGCTCGTTTCGATCGGCGCTTTTGTGTCCCAGCCGATTTTTGCCAAGAAGGTTATGAACCTGTCGTCCAAGCAAAAACCGTTTGTCGGCATCCTGCTGCTCCAGCGGCTGCTGTTTTTGCTGTTCGTTTTAACGATTCCGCTGTATGCGGTTTCACATCCGCAGGTGGCGGTTGTGCTATTTTTGGCGGGCTGGGCGGTTTTCAGCTTTTTTATCGGGGCGTACTCGCCTTTTTATATGAGCCTGTTTGCCAAAATGGTGTCGGATCAAAAACGGGGAAGGCTGAAAGGGTACAGCGGCGGCATCGGCAACTTGCTTGCGCTCGGCTCCGCGTACGGGATTGCGTTCGTACTGGAGCATGTCGCCTTTCCGTATAATTACACGCTTTTGTTTTCGATCGGAATCGCGTTTCTGCTGCTGGATGTACTCGTCTTCGCGCTTATGCGCGAGGAGCCGGACCAGGTGACCAAGTTCGAAATTAACTATTTGCAATATTTCAAAGCGATTCCGGCTGTCTTCTCGTCCAATCCGCGATTTGGAAGCATTGTGGCCGCTTTTTCCTTCATGGTGATTTCACACGTCAGCCTGGCGTATTACGCTTTGTACGCGATCCGTTCCTTTCATGCGGCGGGACCGCAGATTGCGTTGTTCACGGCGATCACGGGCGTCATCAACATTGTAGGCAACGTCGTGTTCGGTCTGCTGTCGGATAAGCTCGGTCATCGCTGGATTCTCGTCATTTCCGCCGCGTGCGGCTGTTTGGCCGGATTGCTGGCCGTTCTCATCCCGCAGCTGTGGGTCGTTTACGTCGCGTTCGCGTTGTCCAGTCTCGGCTTATGCGGCTACAACCTGAGCAGCGGCATCTTCATAATCGACAATGTGCAGAGGGAAAAGCTGCCCATGTACGTCAGCGTGAATATTTTGTTTACGCTCGTCGTATCTTCGGCGATTACCGTCGGCGGCAGCTTTCTGGTCGAGTACTTGTCGTTTTACACGGTGTTCGGCATCGCCGGCTTGTCCGGCCTGATCAGCGGCTGGGTACTGTACCGGCTTGATGCGAAGCGCCGTCAATCGGTACGGAAGCCGGGCCGTCTGCCGTTCTAGCGGGTCGTTCAAACATAACGTTCACACGAACGGCCCATGGGTCCGGCGTTTTCGTCCGTTCAGTAGCTCCGGTCTGCGGTTCGCCGCTTTTTAAAATAAGCGCGGAGCCTCACCGATGTCGGCGATGCAATCGGCGGAATCGTTCCGCACATTGCCGACTGCGTTTGGCACGGGATAGGCGGTCATTTCCGCATCATCGTATGGCCGGAGCAGCGGCATCAGCTGCTGGGCATCCAGCGTATGGCGGTCCAGCCATGCCGACTCGTCTTCCGGACGCAGAATCGCCGGCATCCGGTTGTGAATCGGCGCCATAAGCTCGTTCGGCTCGGTTGTAATGATCGTGCAGGTGCTGATCTTCCGTCCGTCGCCGCTCAGCCATGTATCGTACAGACCGGCCATGCTGAACAGCCGCCGGTCCTTCATGACGATGCGCATCGGCTGCTTGGCGGCGCCTTCCTTTTTCCACTCATAAAACCCGTCGGCGGGGATGAGGCAGCGCTTCCGTTGAATGAGGTTCTTGAATGCCGGCTTCTCCTGCAGCGTCTCCGAACGGGCGTTGATCATTGAAGCGGCCATTTTCTCGTCCTTCGCCCACGAAGGAACGAGCCCCCAGCGCAGCTCTCCGATCCGGTTGCGTTCCCCGTCATGAATAATGGCCATAACCATCTGCATTGGCGCCACATTGTATCTCGGAATATGGTACCGGCTGGTCGGCAGCTCCAGATGAAAGCGGAACATCAGCTCCTCCAGCGTCACGGTAATCGTATAGCGTCCGCACATCGCTCGCACCTCCTTTTTTCTCGTTTGCGGATAACCGGGGCTCTCCAAATGTATTCGGAATAGGCTTCAGAGCTTACGTTACTTTCGGGGAACCTTGTTCTAAGTATAAGCCAAACCGGCCGGACATGCCTAATGCTCCTCCGATGAAAATAGTGCGCCTTCATGCTCCGGGCTCCGCAGACTGAGACAGCGCGATGCCGTCCCGGCCAATGCCATCATTCTCGCGAACTATTGGCCTTTACACAGGCGGCGGCACAGGTTTTTTCCATGCTGAATGATTCAATAATTGACAATAGTACGACATACAACTATTCTATATACAAATACATATTTTTCCTATGGAGGCGGAAAGGAGGCTGACAGGCTATGAGCAAGCTGCGTCAGGGCGGATTTCTCGTTTCGAAAATACATCAATTGTCGGGGCGCATTTTTGCCAAAAAGCTGAAGGACTATCGTATTACCGATATTAATCCCGCGCAGGGGAGAATTTTGTTCGCTCTATGGCAGAAGGACGACATTCCGATCCAGGAGCTGGCCAAACGAACGGCTTTAGGCAAATCGACGCTGACCCGCATGTTGGATAAGCTTGAGGAGACGGGCCATCTGATCCGCATTTTTCCGGATGACGACCGGCGTAAGGTACTCATTCGGCTTACCGAGCAGAACAAAAAGATGAAGGCGGCTTACGAGCAGGTGTCCTTAAGTATGACCGAGCTATACTATGAAGGCTTTCAACCGGAAGAAATCGATGAATTCGAAGCGTATCTCGAACGGATTTTCAACAATTTGTCGAAGCGCGAAGCCGAATGACAGGAGATTTTTTATGAAAAATGAAACCGTTATTCAGAAAGGAATCGAATCGGCCCAAAAGCTGTCGATGAACGGAATCCGCCCGATGAGTACGGGGGAAGCTTTGAGAAAATCGGCGGGGCTGCTGGAGCGCTCCGAAATCGCGATGGTCGGATCAAATGATCAGGACGGGTACCCGAATATTAAGGCGATGTTCAAAATCGAGGCCGAGGGCATCAATAACATTTGGTTCAGCACGAATACGTCTTCCAAACGGGTCTCCCAATTCAGGAGCGATCCGCGGGCCTGCGTTTATTTTTATGATCATGAGCGCTTTTCCGGCCTGCTGCTTGTCGGCGATATCGAGGTCGTAACGGATTCGGCGTGCAAGCAGCGGCTGTGGCGTCAAGGCTGGGAAGCGTATTATCCGCAGGGCGTGACCGATCCTGAGTACTGCGCGCTGCAGTTTGCGGCCCGTTGGGGCAATTATTATCACGGCTTGCAAAATGTCAGCTTCGACCTTTAACAGTCCGGCCGGCACGCTGCGGAAACGGATAGCTGCCGGAGATCGGTGTACGCTGCAGGAACGGACAGCTGTACCGGAGCAGAAGCTCAATTTGGAACCTAATTTAGCGAAAGAGGTGTGCAGGTATGACCGAGCTGGTGTGGGAGCTATCGGAAGAGAGGAATGATTTTGATCTGGGCGACTCGGGGGCTTGCCCCGGGATATGGCGCGATCGCAAAGCGCTCTATTTCGATAAAAATGAGCGGGCTGTGCCGGCGCTGCTTCGCGACGAGCTCGCTCCCGGCTTCGATTGCTTCCGTCTGGAGGCGGAAATCGCTTGCCCGGGACCGTACGGCTTCGTTGGGCTTGCTTTTGGCGCCCGCGACGCCGGCAATTATGAGCTCGTGTATGTGTCGCCCGGGATTGACGGAGGCTTGGGTGAAATTCAGTACGACCCGATTATGAACGGCTCCAGTACATGGCAAATTTACAACGGTCCCCGCTATCAGGCGCCCGCTCCGTTTCGCCCCGGCGAATGGACCCGTCTTGCTCTGGAAATACAGCCCGATCGTGTCGCCATCCGCGTGGGAGAAGCCGCAGAGCCTCAGCTCGTCATTTCAAGTCTTCAGCATGGACGGGCTGCCGGCCGGATCGGGGTTTGGGGCTATTTGCCCGGCTATGTCCGCAATCTCCGCGCGGAGGCGATGCAGCCTGCGGCGTCTGCCCGCAGCGAAGCCGCGGATTTGAAACGGTTGGCCGCCGATGGGTTTGTCACCGAATGGAGCGTATCCAAGCCTTATCCGCTCGGAGAGTGGCCCGAGCCCGAAGACCGCTGGGTCCGGGCATCGGTTGAAGAAAACGGAACGTTGAACGTGAACCGGCTCCATGCATCCGCCCGTGACATCTCGGTGCAGGCCTGCTGCGCGTTTCAATTGCCGGAGGCGCAGGAAACGAGGCTGACCTTCGGCTTCAGCGACGCTTTGCGGCTATGGGTCAACGGCGAAGAAGTGTACCGGGGCGAGTGGGGCTGGGGACCGCCGGATAGCGATGGGCGCATCCGTCCCGACTTTGCGGGCGTTCCCGTACTCTGGCGGGCCGGGGAGAACACGAGCCGCGCGGAAATTACGAGCCGCGAGGTCATGTTCGGCTGGGGGCTGAGCATGCGCAGCGGCCTTGCCTTTGTTGGCGAATGAACGGTCGCGCCGGGCTGAAACTCTCATTGGGACGCGGGGGCTAACCGGCCATGCCGCCACAAGGCGCGGCATGGGCCGGCCATCGGCCGCGCAGCAATGCGCGCGGGAGAAGCGCATTGCTTGTCGATAGTATCCAGCAAAGAAGCCGTTTTCGGGCTTCTTTTTTTCGCGGTTGTCGACTCGGCAGCATCCGGCAAAGAAGCCGTTTTTGCGGCTTCTTTTTTTTGCCTTTTTGCCTGGTTTTTGGCATTTCCCGGCGCCTGGACGAGCCAATCTAAAAAAACGTAAATGTATATAAATACCACTTGCATAAGAACAGGCTGTTCGGTATATAATTAAAAAAGGGAACATAAGTTCGCATTGAGGTGATTGAGTATGAGCGATGCTTTGCAAAAATATATGGGCTGTACGGTCGAAATCATCTATATGGACCGGTGCGGGAAGTTTTCCAAGCGGCTTGTGCGGCTGCGTTCGCTCCGCTGCGACCATGTCGCCGCTTATTGCTACGAACGGAAAGCGCCGCGTCTGTTCAAAATCAGCTGCATCCTCGCTATTATGCCCAAAGAACAGCTTGCTCTATGAAGCAGGCGCCTTTGCTTACGCCCGAAGAGCTGCAGTTCGTCAAAATGGGTATTATTTTGCCGGTCATGCTCGATGTGCTGCAGCGGGATATGAACCGGATCAAGCAGGTTAAGCTGAAGCTGAACGTTCTCTATACGCTGAGCCTCGGCAAGGCGCAGGACGGCGTTCATGCCGAACTGATGGAATTGAAGGCGGAGCTGAGAAAGCGCGGCATCCGCATCTACGAGGAAGCGCGCGTCGCCGAGGGGATACAGGCCAGGTTCAAATGCCGCGGCTACGATCATAAGCTGCTGCTTCAGTGGGAGAAGGTACGGACGGAAATTTTAAAGAAAGGCAGTCAATATTGGGGGATTACCTTAACGGACGGTGGATGATGACAATGGGCGGCAAACAACAAAGGGTTATTTTTTTAGCGGACTGTCAGAGCTTCTATGCTTCCGTGGAAAAGGCGGCGCATCCCGAGTACGAGAACAAACCTCTCGTCGTGGCCGGCAACCCGGAGGAGCGGCGGGGCATCATTCTCGCGGCATGTCCGATCGCAAAGAAGTTCGGGGTTACGACCGCGGAATCGGTCAAGGAATCGATTGTCAAATGTCCCGATCTCGTTATTGTGAAGCCGCGCATGCAGAAATATATCGACGTGTCGGCGCAAATTACGGAAATTCTTGAATCGTACACCGATCTGGTAGAACCGTATTCGATCGACGAGCAGTTCGCCGACCTGACAGGCAGCGTCCGCCTGTTCGGCAGCCCGCTGGAAATCGCTAAAGCGATCCAGGCCAAGGTACTGAACGATACCGGCGTCTACACCCGCATCGGCATCAGCGAAAACAAGGTAATCGCTAAGATGGCCTGCGACAATATAGCTAAGAAGAACGCGGAAGGATTGTGCCAGATGAGCAGGGCGGATATGCCCAAGATGCTGTGGGACTTTCCTTTGAACAAAATGTTTATGATCGGCTCCCGCATGATGGCCCACTTCGAGCGGATGAATATCCGCAGCATCGGCGATTTGGCACGGATTCCGCTGAACGAGCTGAAAATCATGATGCGCAAGCGGATGGGGCGGCAGAGCGACATTCACGCGGAAATGCTGTGGAAAATCGCCAACGGCGTGGACGACGCCCCGGTCAATCCGTTCACGCATGCGATCGTGCAGAAGGCGATCGGCCACCAAATGACGCTTCCCGTCGACTTCCGGACGATGGAAGATTTGCGCGTCGTGCTGCTCGAATTATCCGATCTCGTATGCCGCCGCTGCCGCTGCAAGGGCCAGATGGGCTGGGTGGTATCCGCCGGAGCGCAGGGGGCTGACTTTGACCGGCCGACCGGCTTTTACCGCCAATCGAAGCTCCCCGATCCGACGGATATTACGAAGCATGTGTACGGGGCCGCACACCGGATTTTCGAGAAGCATTGGGACGGCTCGCCTATCCGCAAAGTCGGGGTGACGCTCTCATCGCTCGTTCCGGCGGATACGTACCAGTTGACGCTGTTCGACGATAGCGAGCGGCTGCGGCAGCTGGAGCGGGAAACCGATTCGATCCGCGACCGGTTTGGTGACACCGCCATCATGCGCGCATCGTCGCTAACCCGGGCCGGGCAGGCGGAAAGAAGAAGCCAAATGATCGGAGGTCACTGGAAATAATGAGAAAAAAACTGGAGGGCAACGGCTTATGGGAGAGCAGCAGGATGATGCTGCCCGAGCATAAGGAGCGGATCAACCGCCACAATAAAGAGCTCGACGTTCGCACGATGCCGATTCTCGACGAGCAGAAGCTGGAGGATATTAACCGGGTGCTGCAGGAAGCGTTCGAAAGCAGGCTCGAAGTCAGCCTTAACTTGTTTCACCCTACGGAAGCCCGTACCGTAACGGGATATATCCATAAATTCGATCTGTTCAGCGGGCGTATTTTAGTCGGTCTCCAATGGATCGCGCTGTCGAACATTATCGATTGCAGCTGCATATGAACCGAATCGGAAGGCCTTTCAAGGTGCAGCGCCATGCCGAAGCCGGCAGCGCGAAATTAGTGCTTGCCAATCCTCGTCTTCTGTATAATAATAAGTAGTCTAGAAAAAACGCAGGGAGATCTGATTGGAAATGGCAACTACGATTTTAGAGGAACAGAAGCAAGAGCTGGAGCAAATCGAAATATGGAAGTGCAAGCAGCCGGAGTGTAAAGCCTGGACACGCAAGGAGTTCGTGACGGAAGCTTCGCCTAATTGTCCTTTATGTAATAGTCCAATGCTGCGCAGCTACAAGCACGTGCCGGTTGTACATAAGAAAGGCAACAAAAAATTTTTGCTGGGCAAGGCACGCGCCTAGTATCAGAAAACAGCAACGGGAAGACTGCCGGTGGTAGTCTTTTTTGTTTGTCTGGATTGTACGGAAAGTATGGATGCCTGTACTGTACTGTATTTTACTGAGCTTTACTGAGCTTTACTGAGCTTTACTGTACTTTGCTTCGCACAGCCTTAACAACAATGCGCTCGTCCTTAAGGACGGCAAAGCGGCTTATCCTTGCCACACCGGGCCGGGGCATCAAGCCAGAAAAGACGTGGCCTACCGCATCCAGTAAACAGGAAGCATCCATCCTGTAAGGCTTCGTTTGAACTCTGAATAAAACTTTGTTAATATATACATAGATTTACGATGCATAGATTGACTATGTAAAATGCTATCCGATCACATGGGGGTGCCGCTAAACGTGAGTGTCAACAAAGAACTGCTGAAGGGAAGTACGGGAACGCTTATATTGACTTTGCTGGAACGTCGGGACTTGTACGGCTACGAATTGATCAAGGAGCTGGAGCGAAGTTCCGACGGGACGTTCAACTTGAAGGAAGGGACGCTGTACCCGATTCTTCATGGAATGGAAGCGGAACGGTGGGTCGAATCGTATTGGCAGCAGGCCGATGGCCGCAAACGCAAATATTACCGCCTGACGGATAGCGGAAAGCGGCAGCTGCTGGAGAAAAAGCAGGAATGGCGCTTGTTCCGAAATGCGGTAGATCGTGTGCTCGGGGAGGGACAAGGATGAAGGCAAGCGACAACCACCCTCTGATCGATGATTATTTGTCTTCTGTGTGCGGCTGTGTCAAAGCGAGAGAGCTGCACAAGGAGATCAGGCAGGAGATGGCCGGCCATCTGGAAGAACTCGTTCACGCGAAGCGGGGGGAAGGCTGGGACGAGGAGGCCGCAGCACAATGGGCGATTCGCCAGATGGGCGACCCTGAAGCGGTGGGACGGGAGCTTAATAAAGTACATAAACCGAGAATCCCGTGGGGGCTTGTGTGCTGGGTAGCCGTTTTGCTCGTTATCTCGCTGGTAGCTATGTACGCCGTCGAGCTCGCTTATGCCACCAATGAGAATTCAGCTTTTGCTTCCTTCCACTTTTTGTTGAGAAAAGCTCAATTTACGATGATAGGTCTTCTTATTATGGCTCTGCTCCTGTTCTTCGATTACCGGAAGCTGCTGAATTATTCATGGGCGATTTATGCGTGTACGCTGCTGGTTTCGCTTGCAGCAATTGTATGGGGGCCTCAAGTCAATGGAATGAAAGGGTATTTGTATTTCGGGCCCGTTTCTATAGATTGGATAAATGTGAGCCCTTTTCTGTTCATACTGGCCGCCGCAGGCTCGCTGCACAACCGGGATTCGAGCAAAAGGTCGCTGGCTCTGCAGCATCTGCTGTTCGTGTTCATTCCTGCATCGGTGTATTTGATAGCGCCTTCTATGTCTTCCTTGCTGATCTATGCTTCGGCTTACCTGCTGCTGCTATGCGCAGTGCGTACAGGATGGTTTGCCGCCGGGTCGCAGGCGCTGGTGTTTGGAGCGATAGGAGGTCTATATATTGTGTCGGGATATGGGAGAATGAGGCTGGAGGCTTTTTTTCACCGATATGATCATTCTATGGATGCGGGATACATGTACGTCCAAATCGACGATGCAATCCGTTCCGCCGGCTGGTGGGGCCATGGGTTCGCTGCCGTAAATAAAAAGCTGCCTTATATTCATTCGGATACGATTTTCACTTATCTCATCTATAGTATGGGATGGCTGGCCGGAGGCGTCATCGTCACGTGCGCCGTCTGGTTCGCCGTTCATCTTCTGCGCATCTTGGTCGAGGTGAGGGACGGGTACGGCAAGCTGCTTATCAGCGGCTTATCCGCTTTGCTCATGGTCCAATTTATATGGAGCATCGGTATGTCGCTCGGTGTTCTTCCGATCCTGGGGGGAGCCAGTCTCCCGTTTGTCAGCTATGGAGGCAGTCATCTGCTTGTCGAAATGGCCGCTATGGGAGTCATATTTAGCGTATACCGGCGCAAAGATACGATCAGAATCAAAGGATAGCGGGTTTGAAAATAAATGTATGCCATTATAGCCGGCCTTCGGGTCGGTTCTTTTTGGTTCAGCGTTTTTGGCGCCTGATCCGGTTCGGCTTGACGGAAAGTTCGCCCAAGTGAAGGGAACCAGACAGACTCCCTATTTACTGTCTGTTCAGCTTTTGCTGCGCTTCATAGGTGTCTTCAACAAGTTTACGCGCCTCGTCCGGACGGGAAGCTCTGAACAGCCGGTCGGCCAATTGTTCGACAAGCTCCAAATTCGTTAATTGTGCTAATTGATCGTGGATGTCGTGCAGGCTTTCCCCGAAATGCGCGGCCATATATTTGCGGATAAGCTCAATCATGCCCTCCAGTCTGCCCTCGATCTTGCCCTCGATCTTGCCCTTTAGCTTACCCGCCAGCTCGGCGTCTTCTTCCCAGGCCGTCTTCAATTCCATGATCCGTTCCTCCTCCCTCGGGTGCAATAACGTTATTTCTTTATGCAGCTGTCGCTTTTCCGCTTCGTTCAAAATAAGATAGGTATCGAAAAAACAGGCGATTAAATGTATTTTGGCCGGATCAAGCTCCAGCCGGATCAGCATGCGGAGAAACTCCTTTTTCACCTGCACTCGCTCATCTTCATTATATCCCATTTTACTTAAAAGCGCAGCGGCAACGGGGTTTTCCTGCTTGATATAATCACGCCAGTTGTTTTTACGCAGCTCCACGGTTTTAAACTGAAAGTCCAACACACGCATAAAGGGAAACTCAAGCCGGAACGCATCCGGTTCCTCCTTCGCGGCATCGTAGCTGAATACGGCGATCGGCAAAATGCGGCAGCGGTATTTTTCAAACAGGCGGCTGAAATAAACAAACATCCGCTCGGCAAATGCGGTCTGATAGTAGGCTTGCGCTTCAAGATGAACGATGATCAAGGCCGGCTGCTCCTTCAGCCTGGTTTCGATCAACATATCGACTCGGCGCTTCTCCCCTTCGACGATGTCGGTGAAAACTTCCTCTGACAGGAAAACGACATGATTGAAATCGATGGCTTCATAAATTTGCGGAAAAAAGAGCGCCATGAATTCATCGAAAAAAGTATGTATCAACTCCTTGAACAACCGGTCGTGATCGATCAAATAGGGACCCCCATTCCAGCTTAAAAGTGGGTGCTTTTCCTTATTATACCAAACATATGTTCGGTGTAAAGTGGAAGTTTTTGGCGACTGGTACGGGAATGGAGGGCATAACAATATAAAGGCATTTGAGCAGCGGGTAGGGAAGTGTATGGCAACAAGAGGGGGCGAACGGTAGGGAAACGGACTCATGACCACAGGAGGGGCTCAAACGTTAGGAAGCGGATGCCGACAAGACAGCATGAACAGCGGGACAAGGAATATTCAAGGTGAAAAAAGCAGAACGCCCAACCCCGGCAAATGCGGGATTGGGCATACAAGCGGCGGGACAGCGGTTTCGCTGAAGAGCGATGACGGACGGGAAGGAAAATGCCTGCTGTCCTTCCTCCCCGGCTTCCGTTACGGCTGTTCCCGTTTGATCGGATGCGGCAAATCCATGTGGCCCATGAGCGATTCGGCAGGCTTGCCGTCCACTAAAATATCGATGGCGTCCACTTCCTTAAACTGAAACAAAGTTTGCCGAATGGCATCCAGCAGCATTTTTTCGCCTGGGGCTCCAAGGCGGCCTTCCCCGGATACAGTCAAGTCCACGTTCAGCTTCTTATCCTTCAGCTCGGCCGATTTAAAGCCGAGAGCTCCGGCGAGAGGAACGAGCTTGCCGTCCTGCGGGACGTTTTTCAGCGCCTGGAGGGCGGCCATGTACTTGTCCTTTTCATCTTTGTAAGAGATGGTAACCTCTTTCTCCACAAGCTTCGTTGCCTGCTCGTCGCCAAAGTAAGCTTTAATCGGCAGCGATACGGCTTCCTTCTCGGCAGGCGGCTTTTGATCGGGGGGAGCCGTTTGGCCCCCGTTTGCCGGAGGTGTCGAGCCTTGGGAGGCAGGACCGCTGTCGGTCGGTTTTTGGCCGCAGCCGGACAAGGCGAGAGCGACCACGCCGATAATAATTAAACTGCGAATGGTATGCTTATGCATCGAAACACCACCTTTTTTCTGTCTTACTGAATATGAAGCTGCTCTTTGATTCCAGCCACGATTGCAGCGGCAACCTTGTTCTGGAATGCGTCGTCAAACATGGATGCGGTATCCAGCGGATTGGACAGGTACCCCACTTCCAGCAGCACAGCAGGCATATTTGTTATTTTTACCACGCGGAAAGGCTGTTGACGCACCCCACGGTCCGGAAGCCCGGTCGCACCCGCAACATGCTTATGCATGATTTGGGCAAAATCAACGCTGTCCGATTTGTAGTAATACGTCTCCGTTCCTGTAGACGTCGATAAGTAGCTGTTGCCGTGGATGGATACGAAAACATTGGCGTTTCGATCGTTTGCAAACTGGGCACGATCATCCAACGGTACGAAGGTGTCGTCATTTCGCGTCAGGTAAGGTTGGATTTGCGGTTCTTGCTGGAGCAGGTTGTACACTTTCAGCCCCATCATCAGATTGAATTCTTTTTCGCTTCTGCCGTTGACGGCTTTGGCGCCAGGATCTTGATCTCCGTGTCCGGGATCGATGACAACCTTGTAGGTGCCTTTCTTGAAAATACCGGCAAGCGAGGCGGCGTTCAGCCCGGGCTCCCACATCAGGTCAACCGGTTCCTTCATATCGAGCACAATCCGGACGGTCGACGGATTCGTATTAAACAAGGAATACCGGACATTCGTGACATATACATTATTGGATACAGTTTCTCCACTTTTCGCGGCCTCATTCTTATACAGCGAAGGATCCAGCACGGCATTGGGAATATCGACTACAATCCGTTCCGGTGCGCGCAGAGGAAACACGTTCGGCTTTAATTCTCCCGCGTCGGCCGTGATGACCAATCGCTCGGCGGTCATATCGATCTTGTTAATGACCGGCAGAGGCTTCCCGTTGACATCCGCAGCAGGTCCGTTCGCAGGCGGCTTGTCCGACGGATTTCCGGCTTGTCCAGGCGTCGTCGTTACCTCTCCGGGATCTGCGGCAGGCTTCGCCGTCAAATAAACGGCGCGCTGCACATCGTTCCAATTCACTTCGATGCCCATATTTTCGGCAATAAACCGGACCGGCAGCAGCGTGTTGCCTTCGATCAGCAGCGGCGCGGCGTCCAGCTTGTTCAAGACTCCGTTCACATTGGCCGACAGCTGGTCGATTACCATCTCGATGCTCATGGCGTCTTTGGTGATCGTTACTTGTTGCGCGGCTTGACTCCATGTGACCTTGCAGCCGAGCTCCTCGGCAATAATTCGGACGGGAACCATGGTCACATCTTTAATGATCCGGGGGGCGACCTCCGGTTTTAATTGTTTTCCATTTAAAAATAAAGGCACGCCGGCCGCAGCAGCTTGGGGATTTGCGAATGCCAGGGCGGGTACCATAAAGACTATGAGCAGCAGCGATAATAGTGCGGATCTCCATATCAATCTTAACTTCATCGTTCACCTCTAAGCAGTAATCATTGTGATGCAATCCTTATGAACAATTAGCTTCTACCAACGACATGCGGCATGCAATTCCGCGTTTGCTCAGTTGCAAAGAAAGGATAAGTTTTTATGCTTGCTTCGCATAACCTAGACAACGCGCTCGTCCCTAAGGACGACGAAGCCGTTTATACCTGGCTTTTTGATGACATTTTTGACAGCATCACTCTCCTTTTTTCAACAACGTTCCAAATAGTTAGACTCCGGTTCAGTCAAAATGTTGCATTTTTCCAATACATTTTTGTCCAACGTGTGAATGAGTTTCCACGATTTCGACACATTTCATTGTATTTAAGCGGATAAAAGATCAATTTATGGCGTTACCCGTTCCTGAATCATAGACAAGTTCGGTCGGTTCAGCGCTTAAACGCGAACTCGCAGCATAAGCATACATCGAAAAGTAGAAGGAAGTTATTTCCGGTTCATGGGTAAGGTTGTATAATAAAGAAAGCACTTCTCAAATTTTCAAGAATACCAAGCAAAGAAAACGCTTACGAAGTCTGTTTCGCCAATACGAAACTTTTAGGAGGAGAGCCAATGAACTTGGGATTAGCCGGTAAAATTGCTATTGTCACGGGGGCAAGCGCGGGAATCGGATTAGCCTGCTCCAAAGGGCTGTTCGAGGAGGGAGCTTCCGTCGTCATGGTGGCGCGCGATCCCGACCGCATGCAGCAGGCTGCAGCAGCGATTGTTCAGGGGCACCCTGCAGGAGAGGAGAATCGCATCGTGACGGTGAATGGCGACATGCGCGAGCCGGAAACGGCGAAGCGTACGGTTTCCGCTGCGCTGGAACGTTTTGGACGGATTGATATTTTAATTAACAACGCCGGAGCGGCGAAGGCCGGCTCGTTTTTCGAGATGCCCGAGGAGGAGTTTGTGGAAACCTGGAATTTGAAGCTGCTCGGCTACATCCGGATGGTGAAGGAAGCGGCGCCGCTTATGATCAAGCAAGGGGACGGACGTATCGTCAACATCGTCGGCGGAGCCGGACGTACGCCCAGCGCAGCGTTCCTTACCGGCAGCACCGCCAATGCGGCGCTGCTTAATTTTACAAGAGGGATTTCCAAGGAATTGGCCAAATCCAACGTAAGAATTAACGCGATTTCGCCGGGCACGACGGCTACGGAGAGGGCGGAACGGTTGGCGGAGCAGCAGGCGGCGGCCAAAGGGATTACCGTCGACGCCCAGAAGGCGGAGATCAGCGCGTCCATTCCGCTCGGACATAGGGTGGATCCGTCCGAAATCGCAGCGATGGCGCTGCTGCTCGTCTCCGACCGCATTCCGTCGATAACGGGTACGGAGATCGTAATCGACGGCGGGCAGCAGCCGGGCGTGTAGCGAAAAAGGAGCGCGTCCGCCTTGTTCGCGGGCTTCACAGCCGGACGAAACCGGCAAAGGCAATGAATGAGGAGAGTGAATCATGATGAGTAAGCCTATGCAATTTAGTATTATCGGCGGCGGCGGGTTCCGCTCGGCGTTTTTTCTTAGAATCGCGCAGGCGCTGCCCGATCGCTTTCAGGTATCCGGCATGGTCGTTCGGGACGAGGAGGCAGGTAGGGAGCTGGAACGGACATGGAATGTGTCCACCTACCGCACACTCGACAGCATGCTGGAGCGGGAGCGGCCGGACTTCGTCGTCGTGTCGGTCAAAGCGGCGGCATGCCCGGGATATTTGTTCGAGCTCGCGGAAAGGGGGATCCCGACGCTTGCGGAGACGCCGCCCGCACCCGATTTGGAAGGGCTGCTGGCGCTTCATGAGCTGACCCGGCGAGGCGCCAGGATCCAGGTGGCGGAGCAGTATCATTTTCAGCCTGTGCATGCGGCGCAGCTGGCGATGATTGATGGCGGCATGATCGGCGAGGTCACCCAGGCAACGGTTTCCGTCTCCCACGGATATCATGGGATGAATATGATCCGGAAGCTGCTGGGCGTCGGATTCGAGGAAGCGAAAATTCGCGCGATGCGGTTCGAATCGCCCTGGGTGTCGGGACCTAACCGGCAAGGCCCGCCCGTCGAAGAAAAAATCGTCACGTCGAAGCGGGAAATCGGCTGGGTCGACTTCGGCGAAAAATTGGGCATTTACGACTTTACGAGCGACCAGCATCGCTCCTGGATCCGGTCGAATCACATTTCGGCCCGCGGCGTGCGCGGCGAAATATTCGATGACCATGTAAAAATGCTGGCCGACTTTGCGACGCCGGTGCAGTTGGATATAAAACGGATCAACCGCGGCGAGAACGGCAATCTGGAAGGCCATTTTCTCCGCGGCATCATGGCGGGGGAACGATGGATGTACGACAATCCGTTTACCCCGGCGCGGCTGTTTGATGATGAGATCGCGATTGCCACGTCATTAAGCAAGATGGGCGAGTATGCGGCGGGCGGTCCCGGATTTTACGGGCTGCCTGACGCTTCCCAGGATCACTACCTCGGCCTGCTGCTTGCGCAGGCAATCGAAACGGGCGAAACCGTAACGGCCGTCCGGCAGCCTTGGAGCGAGCTCCAAGCATAGCGGACAAGGCCATTGCCCATTGCGGTGCAGCCGCATGGCAAGGGCGCCGCCTAACGTGAAGAACCGTTCAAGTCACGAATGTGACGGCGACGGTTCTTTTTTTCAATTGAAAAGGAAGTTCCGCACATTACTCTGCCGATCTTGACCTTCGGACGCAAACCTTTTCCGTCAGGTGACTCAGAAAGCTATTGACATATCGCCTTCCTCTAATTATTGTATTTATATTCATTTAAATGAATAAAAATACAAAAGAGGTGAGAGGCTTGAATCATGTGCTGTCTTTAAAAGAACTCGACAAGGAGACTCTATACTCAATTATCCGTAAAGGCATCGAGATTAAACGAAACCCGGAGCATTATTACCATGCTTGCGAAAGACGCGGTCTGCTCATGCTGTTTCAAAAAACGTCCACCCGCACTTATTTATCCTTCCAGTCGGGGATGCATCAGATGGGCGGTTACGCGGTACCGATGGATTGGGAAGCCAGCAATTTCAGCATTTCGCCGATCCGCTACGAGGTGCAATATGCGTCAAGAAACTGCGATGTCATTATGGCCCGGTTAAAGAAGCATTCGGATTTGCTGGAATTGGCTCAATATTCGCAGGTTCCGGTTATTAACGGCTGCTGCGATAAATACCATCCGTGCCAGGCATTGGCCGATCTTATGACGATATATGAGGTGCGCGGGACATTCGCGGGCGTGACGCTGGCTTATGTCGGCATTCATAACAATGTGGCCAATTCGCTGATTGCGGGCTGCATGACACTGGGCGTGAAGCTGCTGCTCGTAACCCCGATCGTGAACGAAGCTTCATGGGATGAGGAGCTGATGCAGGCCGCCTCCCGCAGCGGCTGGATCGGGCATGCGGACAGCTTGGCGGACGTTGCTTCAAAAGCGGATTTTATTTATACGGATACGTGGGTGGATATGGAATTTTTCAACGATCCTCAGTATGAGGAGGAGAAAAACCGGCGGCTGCGGACGATGCTGCCCTTCCAGCTGAACAGGCGGGAGCTGCAGGGCAATAAGCCTTACATTATGCATGATATGCCGATTCATCCAGGCTTCGAGATTGAGGAAGAACTGATTGAATCGGAGCAGTCCGTCATTTACGAGCAGGCCGAGAACCGCATGCACGTTCAGAAAAGCTTGTTGCTGCATTTGCTTCATGCCGTGAAGGGGGAGGGCAGCTATGATTGAATCCGGCCATTTGAATGATTTTTTGCAAGAAACGGACGAGATGGATTATAGCCATCCGATGGTCAGGGCGAAGATCGGGCAGCTGCTTGACAAGTCGATTTCCGAAACGGCGTTGATCCGGACCGCTTATGAATTCGTACGGGATGAGATCGCGCATTCCTGGGATATTCAGAGCACGAGAGTGACCCGCAAAGCCTCGGAGGTATTGAACTTCGGGGAAGGCATCTGCTATGCGAAGGCCAATTTGTTGGCGGCTATGCTTCGCGGGATGGGGATTCCAACGGGCTTCTGCTACCAGCGGCTAACGTTGGGCGATACACCCGAGACGGGCTATGGCGTGCACGCTTTAAATGCCGTTTACATGTCGAGCCGTCATAAATGGATACGTTTGGATGCGCGCGGCAATAAGGATGGAGTGGATGCGCAGTTTTCGATTATGGAGGAGAAGCTTGCTTTTCCGGTAAGAGCGCATTTCGGCGAAGTGGATTATCCGGGTATTTACCCGCTGCCGCATGTCAAAACGATAGAGGTACTGAAGGCGCATACCGACTGCCTCGACATGTATCTTTACCATTTGCCCGCGGAGATCGATTAGCTTGCAGCCAGGGAGTCGAAATGTGATGGGACTCGTGTCAAAGCGGTTTTAACGTGTCGGAAATTGCAACTGGCCCTGTTTGCGATAAGGCGGGACCGGCCGGTCCGTCGCGCTGAGCTAATGCCCGGTTGACATTCGACGCGACTTGGTGTAAAAATGTATTAACTGAATGCAATCATCAAATTCATTGACGAGAACGAGTACGCTAAACCCCTTGATCCCCAGAGAGTTGGCCCTGCGCTGAAAGCCGACGTTCAAGATTTGGCCGAATATCCTCTCCGAGAAGGAAGGCTGAAACGTTGAATTCGTGTAAGCCGCCCCGGGATCCCGCCGTTACAAGGGCCGCGTATGATGGTACGTAGTGGAGTGCCGTAAGATCGTCGTCATGAGGGTCGTTACGGAATTAGGGTGGTATCGCGAGTCCAATCTCGTCCCTTACGGGGCGGGATTTTTTTGTTTTCCAGTCAAAGCCGTTATCCTTGTTTACGCGTGTTGCATTCGGTTTTAAGGCCGAAAATGAGTCCGGGGAAAGGAATGAAATCCATGAGAAAAGTAGATGTCAAAGAAAAGGCGAGAGCCCGCGAGCTGCGCGTGCTGGAGCAGTGGAGGCGGGATAATACGTTTCGCAAATCGATCGAAAACCGTTCGGGAAAGCCGAGCTTCGTTTTTTACGAGGGACCACCGACGGCGAACGGCAAGCCGCATATCGGGCATATGCTGGGGCGCGTGATCAAAGATTTTATCGGCAGGTACAAAACGATGTCCGGCTATCGCGTCGTCCGCAAAGCCGGGTGGGATACGCACGGGCTTCCGGTCGAGCTGGGCGTGGAGAAGGAGCTCGGCATTTCCGGCAAGCAGGAGATCGAGGCTTACGGGATTGCCGAATTTGTGGAGAAGTGCAAAAGCAGCGTATTCGAATACGAGCGGCAATGGCGCGAGCTGACCGAGGCGATCGGTTACTGGACGGATATGGATGATCCGTATGTGACGCTTACGAATGACTACATCGAGAGCGTCTGGCATATTTTATCCGATATTCACGGCAAAGGGCTGCTGTACAAAGGACATCGTGTCAGCCCCTACTGTCCCGACTGCCAGACGACGCTCAGCTCGCACGAGGTTGCGCAAGGCTACGAGGATGTCAAAGATTTGAGCGCCACGGTGAAATTCAAAAGCAAAGCGGGCGACGCCGCGTTTCTCGCCTGGACGACGACCCCGTGGACGCTGCCCGCCAATGTGGCGCTTGCCGTTAACAAGGAGCTCGATTATGTCAAGGCGAGGCATGACGGGGAAGTATACATCGTAGCCAAAAATTTGGCGGAGCAAGTGTTCAAGGGCGAATACGAGGTGCTGTCCGCGCATAAGGGAGCGGAGCTCGTCGGTACGCCGTACGAGCCGCCGTTCGGCTACATCCATGCGGACAAAGGTCATATCGTAGTCGACGCGGATTATGTCAGCGATACGAGCGGCACCGGGATCGTCCACATCGCCCCGGCGCATGGCGAGGACGACTACCGTACGGTTCGCGAGCACGGGCTCGATTTCGTGAACGTGGTCGATTTGGCAGGCCGCTATACGAGCCAGGTCGCCGATTTTGCCGGACGCTTCGTCAAGGATTGCGACGTCGACATCGTCAAAAACTTGTCCGCGCGCGGTTTGTTGTTCGCCAAGGAGCGCTATGAGCACAGCTATCCGTTCTGCTGGCGCTGCAAATCGCCGCTGCTCTATTATGCAATGGAGAGCTGGTTCATCCGGACGACAGCGGTCAAGGAGCAGCTGATCGAAAACAACAGCCGCATCGACTGGTATCCCGCCCATATCCGCGAAGGACGCTTCGGCAAGTTTCTAGAGGAACTGGTTGACTGGAACATCAGCCGAAACCGGTATTGGGGGACACCGCTCAATATTTGGATATGCCGGAACTGCGGCTCGGAGTGCGCGCCCGGCAGCTACCGCGAGCTGAAGGAAAAGGCGGTGCAGCCGATCGGCGATGCGCTGGAGCTGCATAAGCCTTATGTCGATCAGGTGGAGCTTCGCTGCTCTTGCGGCGGCGTGATGACCCGAACGCCGGAGGTGATCGACGTCTGGTTCGACAGCGGCTCGATGCCGTTTGCCCAGTATCATTACCCGTTCGGCAGCCGTGAGCTGTTCCATGATCAATATCCGGCGGATATGATCTGCGAGGGGATCGATCAGACAAGGGGCTGGTTTTTCAGCCTGCTGGCCGTGTCCACGCTGTACACCGGTCAACTTCCGTACAAGGCGGTCATTTCGACCGGACATATTCTGGACGAAAACGGGCAAAAAATGTCCAAGAGCAAAGGCAACGTCATCGACCCTTGGGATATTATCGAGGAGCTGGGCACGGACGCTTTCCGCTGGGCGCTGCTCGCCGACAGCGCTCCTTGGAACAGCAAGCGGTTTTCCAGACAGATCGTAGCCGAAGCGAAGTCGAAGGTCATCGATACGATTCATAATGTGCATGCTTTTTACGCGCTGTATGCGACGATCGACGGCTATAAGCCGGAAGAACATCCGCGCCGGCCGTCCGGCCATTTATTGGACCGCTGGGTGGTATCGCGGTTGAACAGCACTTTGCAGCAGGTCGTTGCGGGGCTGGAAGCCAACGATTATATGAATCCGGCGAAGCGGCTCGAATCGTTCGTCGAGGAGCTGAGCAACTGGTACATCCGGCGTTCGCGCGACCGCTTCTGGGGCAGCGGGATGACCGCGGACAAAGCCGCGGCGTATCAGACGCTGCGGGACGTGCTGCTGACGCTGGCCCGGATGGTCGCGCCCTACGCGCCGCTGATTGCCGACGATCTGTACGGCAATCTCGGAGGCGACGGCAGCGTGCACTTGGCGGATTATCCGAAAGCGGACGAGAGTGTGATCGACGCCGGGCTTGAGCGCGACATGGAGGCGGCCCGGCAGATCGTCGAGCTGGCGCGCAGCATCCGCAACGAAACGGCGATCAAGAACCGCCAGCCGCTGTCGGAGCTGCTCGTTTCGCTGGGCCGCGAGTTTAATTTGAACAGGTTCGAGGAAATCATCCGGGATGAGGTCAACGTGAAGCAAATCCGAGTCGAGGCCAGCGACAGCGGCTTCGTCAGTTACAGCTTGAAGCTCAATTTGAAGGCCGCAGGCAAAAAATACGGCAAATTCGTCGGCCCGGTGCAAAGCAGGTTGAAGCAGCTGTCGGCTGCCGAAGCAGCGCAGGCAGTGTCCGACGGATTTCTGGACGTAACGGTTGAAGGCGAGAAGCTCCATCTTACCCTTGACGAGCTGCTGGCGGAAAAGCAGGCCAAGGAAGGCTATACGTCGGCCTCCGGCTATCAGATGATCGTGGCGTTAAATACGGTTATTACCGAGGAACTGGAGCAGGAGGGGCTTGTCCGCGAAGTGATCCGTGCCGTTCAGGATTACCGCAAAAAGCTCGGGCTGCCGATCGAAAAGCGGATCCATCTCGTTCTTGATGCCGACAATGAGCTGCAGGGAGCGCTGGAACGGTTCGATCATGTGCTGCAGGAAAGTGTACTGCTCAGCCGCGTCCGGTACGCCGCAGAGCCGGAGATGGAGCCGGTCATGATCGGGGATAAGCAGCTTCGCATGAAGATCGAATAGTCATCACATGATTCGAGGAGACGCGAAGCCGATCGAAATTACCGCAATTGGTAAAGGAATGACATTGAAAGTACGCCGGGCGGGGGCCGAGTTAAGCGGCCCCCGCGCTGGTCATGAACGCCAAACCGGTGTATTCGTATCGTGTTTGGGGATTGTATAGGGAGACACCAGGGGGCGTTCGTGCGCCCCTTAAAATTTCTCGACTTTATGGTCAGATGCGGTAAAATTAATTTTTATTCGAAATCGTCGAACCTATTTTCACGTGCTTATAACGGCATGGAAATCACCGCTAGGATCGTCAGTACTCTTCTCCATAAGTTAAATCAGGATTTCCATATCCCTCTAGGTTCCATAAAAAAACGTCGCTACGTTATCATAGCGGCGTTTTTTGTCGCCTTTTAAATTCAGCGGCTGATAAAAACAGCGTATGTGCAGTTATTTTCAATCAAAACCGCATGTTTGAAAGGAAAGCCTGCAATTGTACATGAAATTCATGCTATTGCTGTCTGAACTTGAGATTGAGCTGTGAAAAAATGTATTTTTGCAGGATTGATACGTGGCGGATAAACAAAAAAATAAAAAGATGTACGATCGCAGGTTTTCTATAATAGCTGCATCGCGCTTCGTTGAAGCTCGTACCGAACGACATGTTTGCCTTCCGCTCCGGTTACAGCAGAAAACCAGCCTTTCGTACAGAGCGATTGCAGCGTTCGAACGGCTGTGCGATGATTGATGCTTAAATGAGTCTCTACATCGATGGGGCGCAGCGGACGAGCGAGTTTACAGGCGAGACGAATGATTTCTTGCTCAGCTACGCTTTTCAGGCTGACAGGAGAAGATTCCGACTGAAAGCGACTAAGAATCATGCGCAACAGCGTGATGCATAGTTCAGGACGATAAGCGACGTCGTCATAAGCAAAAGAAATCACCTGGAAACCCAGTGCGGATAAAAAAGTTTCCCGGTTCAGTTCATTGCAATATTTTTGTCTGTCCATATCCCGAACGTGCGGACCGAAGCCTTTGATTTCGATGATCAGCTTCACCGCCAACGTCAGCCAGGCGAAATCACAAAAATAGGATCGGCCGCGCCAATCGAGCACTTCGAATTCCGGATGCAAATCGTCGAAATTTCCTCGGAAAGGCCACCATATATTGCGGCAAAACAATATCTCGGCTTCTTGGTGCCCCCTCTCTAGACGGCCTTTTCGTTCTCCTGTTCTTCTCTGCAAGTGGTACTGGATAAATGCAGCATGCGCCTCCTCGACATTCATCTCCGGCATCCCTCCCGAATTAAAGAAGAACGTCCCGGTACCATTCGCGAAGGAATGGAGCGGGACGTTCTTCGTCTCTAGATTTTATTATAATGCGAAGCCGATCATTTAACCAGACCGGCTTAAATATAAAAGCATTCAGAAGCTCGAGGTGATATTGGACATTATGCTAGCGATGATTTTAGCTGTCCATTTGTAGGGAATCAGCTTGAGGCTTGGACGGAGCGGGATTGTTTTTTGCGCCAAACGGCCAAAAAACGGTTGTTCCGTACCGGTTTTATGGTAATCTGGACATGATGAAGAGATGGTTTCCGATCCGTCCGATGGGTACTTCTCCGAAATTATCCAAACATGAAGGAGGTCAAGCATGGATGAAACTGCGCTGTGCGATACTTGACGATTACCAGCACGTTGCCCTGACGATGGCCGATTGGTCGTCAATCGCCGACAGGGTGGAGGTTGAAACGTTCAACCGGCATATCGACAATGAGGATGAGCTCGCCGCTGCGCTGGGCGGGTTCGATATGCTGGTCATCATGCGCGAACGGACTCCGTTTCGCGCCCCGCTTTTAGCGCGCCTGCCGCGCCTGAAGCTGCTGGTCACGACCGGGATGCGGAACGCGTCCGTCGATCTCGAAGCGGCTGCCGCGCAAGGTATAATCGTCTGCGGTACGTCGGGCAACACATCGCCGACTGCGGAGCTGACCTGGGCGCTGATTCTCGGGCTTGCCCGCCGCCTTGTGCAGGAGCATCAGGCGGTCCAGCATATTGGCCCGTGGCAATCGACGCTTGGAGCGGATTTATACGGCAAAAGGCTCGGCCTGCTCGGTCTTGGCAAGCTGGGCAGCCGCGTGGCGCAAATCGGGCTGGCATTCGGCATGGAGGTAACGGCATGGAGCCAGAATCTGACGAAGGAAAGGGCCAATGAAATAGGAGTCCGTCTCGCAGTCTCCAAGGAAGAGCTGTTGGAAACAAGCGATTTCGTTTCCATTCATCTTGTGCTCAGCGAGCGGACGAGAGGCCTGATCGGCTCCGCGGAGCTCAGACGAATGCGCTCGTCGGCGTATTTGATCAACACGTCCCGTGCTCCGATCGTCGACCGCGGCGCGCTCATCGAAGCGCTGCAAAACCGCTGGATCGCCGGTGCAGGCGTCGATGTATACGAAAAGGAGCCGCTGCCCGGCGACGACGTTTTCCGCTCGCTGCCGAATCTGCTGACCACGCCGCATCTCGGGTATGTGACGCAGGATAATTACCGCGTATTTTACGGAGATGCGGTAGAAGACATTCGCGCCTACCTGGACGGATCGCCGATCCGCCGTCTCAACTAGCAGATCGTTTCAAACATAACGCTCGCGCTAAAGGCTAATGAGCCGGCGAATGCGTCCGTGCATGGTACACGAAATCGGCTTCGAAGTCATCTCCAAAGTCTGTCTCTGCAGTTCTTCGGCAACCTCATGGGGACTGTGGGGTATTGGTGACAAGAACGAAACTCAAAAACGCATAACCTTTTGCCGAACCGTCAGGCCTGCCTGGCGGTTTTTCGATTGGTTGAAAAGTATAGACGTTATACTTTGCTTCGCACAACCTTGGTAAACGGGCTCGTTCCCAAAGAACGGCGAAGCCGTTCATTCATCTGCGGATTTAACGGATGTTTCGCCGCCCGGTATGGGATGTCTATGCATAATCGCTAGCGAATCATGGAATTCTATATAAAAATTACCTGCCGAGGTGTGAGATGCTGCCCTTCAAATGGTTCATGAAACAGCGCAAAGTAAGTTTAGGCGGGCCATCGTCATCCTCCCACCCGGCTCCGGCAGAGCCGAACATCGGATACGATATCGCCTCCAGAGTGGCATGGTTTCGCCAACAGCTGAGCCGTTCCTCGGACATTCAGTTTCATGAGGTGCAGCTGCCCGGGAACATTCCCTGCGCCTTTATTTATATCGAGAATATGACGGATCAAAAGCTGCTGCAGGAGCATGTATTGACGCCGCTCATGTTTGAGGTGACCGCGGAATCCGGGCCGGAGCTGGTGCATAAAATCGCAGACTTGAAGCAGCTTCCCATATTGTCCGTGCAGACCGGCACGATGAACGGCTCGCTGGATTCATTGTTCGACGGTACAGTCGTTTGTCTGATTCATGACGAGCCGCGCATCTTGTTGTTTCCGCTCAAGCAAATAGACAAGAGATCCATCCAGCAGTCCGATAACGAAAATGTTATTCGCGGGCCAAGGGAAGCGTTCATCGAGGATCTATCCACCAATATTACGATGATTCGCAGAAAAATTAAGCATCCGGCTTTGAAAATAGAGCATTATGAATTCGGCGTCTATACGAAAACAGCCGTTTCCCTATGTTATATCGAGGGCATCTGCAAACCGTATCTTGTCGAGGAGTTGAAGGCGCGCATCTCCCGGATTGACATGGACGGGGTACTCGGCAGCAGCTATATCGAGGAGTTTATTGAGGATAATCCGTTATCCCCTTTTCCCCAGGTGCAGTATACGGAACGGCCGGATACGTTGAGCGCATCGCTGCTTGAAGGCAGAATCGCGTTGGTGGTGGACGGCTCGCCGATTGCCATCATGGTCCCTGTCACTCTGTACATGCTGCTGCAATCGGCGGAAGATTATTATCAGCGGTATGTTGCCGCTACCTGGATCCGTTGGATACGCTACTTCTTTTTACTGGTCTCTTTTTTGCTACCATCGGTTTATATAGCGGTAACAACCTTTCACCCGGAGATGCTGCCGCAGAATTTGCTGATCACTGTGGCTGCGGCACGGGAGAATGTGCCGTTCCCCGCGATTATCGAGGCGATTATTATGGAAATTACGTTTGAAGCGCTTCGGGAGGCCGGTTTGCGGATTCCGAAACCGATCGGGCAGACCGTATCCATCATCGGGGCACTGGTCATCGGCCAGGCGGCCGTTCAAGCCGGAATTGTTTCCGCGCCTATGGTTATCGTCGTTTCCATTACAGGAGTCGCCTCGTTCATTATTCCGCATTTTGACCTTGGACTGACATTCCGGCTGCTCCGTTTTCCGGTTATGCTTCTGGCCGCGAGCTTCGGTTTGTACGGCGTGATCATTGCCATCCTGTGGATTTATATTCATCTCGTATCGCTCCGCTCATTCGGCACACCGTACCTGTCGCCTACAGCGCCTATCGTATTCGGCGACTGGAAGGACGTATTGGTTCGGGTTCCCTGGTGGATGATGAAAAAGCGGCCGCAGTTGTTTGGAACGAAAATCGATCAGCGGATGAAATACCGGACAAGGCCGGTCATTCCGGAGGACGATGGTGATTAATATGGGAAATTCGCATAAATCAAAAAACGTACGGCTTCTGCTGCCCGTCTGCTGTTTGCTTCTGCTTACCGGCTGCTGGTCGCGGATCGAGGTCAATGACCGAGCCTTTGTGACCGGCATGTACATCGACCGTCTGGACAATGGCGATTACGAGGTTTCTTTAGGTTTTCCGCTGGCCAATCGGTTGGCGACGGGGGGACACTCCAACACAACGGACGGAGGCGGCGGTGGCGGGAATCCGTTTGCGCTTGTGTCTAAAAAAGCGGAGAACATCCCTGTGGCCATACGGAAAATCCGCTCCGATCTGACCCGGGAAATATCGTGGGGGCACTGCCGAATTGTCATCGTTGGCAGAAAAATGGCGGAGTCGGGGATTGGCGCCGTGCTCGAATTCATATCGCGCGAACCGACCTTTCATATCAAAAGCTACATCATGGTGGCTCCGGGACAAGGTAAAAGCATTTCCGAGTTAACGCCCGTTTTCGAACGAATGCCGGCTGAGGTGCTTCGGGAATTTGCGAAGAGAAGAGTGACGATCGATACGAGCATCAAGGATTTTCTGGAGTCGGCGGCATCGGGCGGGGATATGGTGACCGCGCTGCTGACCATCGGGCAGGAGAAAATGGTGAGCGAGAAAGGAAAGATGTCTACGTGGGTTGGAACGGATGGCGCGGCTGTTTTCAAAAAAGATAAAATGGTCGGGACCTTCGATGTGAAAGACATGAGAGCCGTGCTTTGGGTGAAAGGGAAAATGAAAAGCTCCCTGATTTCGTTGAAATCGCCGACGGATGGCAAAATCATCAGCTTTCTGATCCTCAATTCGAAAACGGTCATCAAGCCCGTCAAGGATCAAGGGAAGATCCGCTTCGATATTAAGATTGAGGCCGAGGACGATATCGTATCGTCGGAGTCCAATATCGATTTAACCGAACCCGAGGAAATTCTCCGGATCGAAGAGATGCTTTCCAAGCAGCTGACGGGGAGGGTCAATCATGTCATCAAGAAGTCGCAAAAAATGGGCGCGGATATATTCGGATTCGGACAATATATCGACTGGAATTTTCCAAAAATATGGGATACTTATAAAGATCGCTGGCCAAGCGAGTATAAGAACGTGAAATTCAACGTGGAAGCGAAAATTCTTGTGCGAAGAACGGGCGTCGAAAAAAATCCGATCATGCAAAAGCATCAGTAAAGGCGGTTATTTATGGTTATCATTACTTTGGTGTTCGCGGCGATTGCTTGCTACGAATGGAATTTTTTGCAGCGTCGCCGGCGTAAAACAAGGACCTTCTGGATCGTCGGCTGTTTCTGGGCCGCAGCCTTCCTGTATTTGATGTTGATTTATTCGCTTCAGCGCTTTCCAAGTCCGAACCGGTTAATTGAAGCCGTGTTCACGTTCGGGAAATAAACAGCTTTACGTTCGATGAAGGGGATGACGGATGATGCAGCGGATTTCTCAGCTTCAGCTAGGCCTGTTAATCATTATGTTTCATTTCTCAACGGCAACCGGGTTTTTAATGGCGCTTATTTTCTCAAAGGCCGAGTATGACGGATGGCTGGTCATTCTTTTCTCCGCTGCCGGCGGTCTGCTCATTACCTACGTTTCCGTCGCGCTGGGCAGGCAAAGGGAGAACGAATTTATCGTCCATTATGGAAAAGAACTGCTCGGCCGGTGGCTCCACATCGTGATGATGGTCGGCACGAGCTTCTTTTTTATACATCTGGCCAGCATCGTGCTGCGTCAACTGACCGATTTCCTTGTACAAATTTATTTGCCTACGACGCCTTCATGGATGATCGCCACTCTAATGGGATTTTCTGCAGCCATCGCCGTACGTTCAGGCCTCGAAACGATTTTCCGCTGCGCCTCCGGCTTTTTTTTCATCGTTTTCGGCGTTATTGCAATCGCGCCTATGCTGGTTGGCAACGAGCTCAACGGCGACCGGGCCGCTGCGTTGTGGACGCATCTGTATGACTGGAAATTTCTCGCCTCGTCGTACACGTTTATTCCTTGGTTTGGGGAAATGTTTTTAGTCCTGTTCATCTTCCCCAATATTGCCAATTCGCAAAAAACGTACCGTTCGATATTGTGGTCTACGTTGTTTACGGTCGTTTTTATCGAGATGGTGTTTGTTCTGTGTCTTCTGCTGTTCGGCGCGCATTTATCGGCCCAGATGTCGTATCCGATTTTGGAGGTGGTCCGGTTCATACGAATCGGTGACTTTTTGGAAAATTTGGACCCGTTTCTGGTAGCCGTCTGGACAGCCAGCATATTGGTCAAAATAAGCATCCTGCTCTATATTTCCATTTTGATACCCATACAGCTGTTAGGACTTAAAGATACGAGACCGTTCACATTTACGTTCGGCGCGATCATGATCGGACTGTCGATGCACATGGTGGGAAATATGATTGAGCTGGGCAAATTTGTCATTAAATCGTGGCCGAATTTTGCAATGCTGGTGGAGTGCCTCCCGGTTATTTATTGGATTATAGCCTTGATCAAAAAACGCCGATCGAACGCTTGACCGGTGCCGTATCGGGCAGCTGCAGTCTCTCATGATTGTCGGATCTGCCCTATTACGCAATGAGGATCGACAGACGGCGTACAATTTAGTACGCTAGCAATAGTAGTCCAATTATTTCCAAGACAGGAGAGGAGAAATGAATATGAACCGAATCGTCATTCATACGGACACGCCATCAGGTACGATTAACCGTAACCTGTACGGTCATTTCGCCGAGCACCTCGGTCGCTGTATATATGAGGGCATCTGGGTCGGCGAGGATTCGCCCATTCCCAATACGAACGGAATCCGCAACGATGTCGTGAAAGCGCTTAAGCAAATCCGGATTCCGGTCCTGCGCTGGCCCGGCGGCTGCTTTGCCGACGAGTATCATTGGAAGGACGGCATCGGTCCCCGCGAATCGCGGAAGCGGATGGTCAATACGCATTGGGGCGGAGTCGTCGAAAATAATCACTTCGGCACGCATGAGTTTATGCTGCTGTGCAGCCTGCTCGAGTGCGAGCCGTATATTTGCGGCAATGTGGGAAGCGGTACCGTGCAGGAGATGCAGGAATGGGTCGAATATATGACGTTCGACGGCGAGTCGCCTATGGCGGATTGGCGCAAAAAGAACGGCCGGGAGGAGCCTTGGGCGCTTGCCTATTTTGGCGTAGGCAATGAGAATTGGGGCTGCGGCGGCAATATGCGGCCGGAATATTACGCCGACCTGTACCGGCGGTATCAAACATATGTGCGCAATTTCGGCAAAAACCGGATTTACCGGATTGCCTGCGGGCCCAACGTCGACGATTACAATTGGACGGAAGTGCTGATGCGTGAAGCGGCGCGGCATATGGACGGGCTAAGCATGCATTATTACACCGTTGCGGGAACGTGGAAGGAGAAAGGCTCTGCCACCGATTTCACGGAGCGGGAATGGTTCGCGACGATGCAGAAGGCGCTTGTGATGGACGAGCTGATCCGCAAGCATTCGATGATTATGGACCGCTATGACCCGGACAAAAGAATCGGGCTTATCGTGGATGAATGGGGAACGTGGCATGATCCCGAGCCGGGAACGAATCCCGGATTTTTATACCAGCAGAACACGCTGCGGGATGCGCTGGCGGCAGGGGTGACCTTAAACATTTTTCATGACCACTGCGATCGTGTAACCATGGCCAATATCGCCCAAACCGTCAACGTCCTGCAGGCGATGATCTTGACGGAAGGGGAGCGGATGATCGTCACACCGACGTATCACGTGTTCGATATGTACAAGGTTCACCACGATGCGGAGCGGCTGCCCGTTCATGCGGATTGCGGCGTTTATGAGTGGAACGGAGAGAGTGTACGGCAGGTGAGCGTGTCGGCATCGAAAAACCGCGAAGGCCGGATTCACGTCAGCCTGTGCAATTTGGATCACCGCAGCGAAGCGCGCCTGCAGCTGCGTCTGCACGGGGTCGACGGACAGCCGGCGCTAGCCGGAACGATGCTTACCGCTGACGAACCGAACGCGCATAATACGTTCGACCGAGCCGAAGCGGTACGCCCGGTCGAATTCCGCGGCGCCGCCTGGCGCAGCGGAGAGCTGGAAGCGGTGCTGCCACCCAAGTCCGTTGTGGTGCTGGCCATCGGGTAAAGAGCCGGCCGGGTGCGCGGACGGCGGCTCCGGCCGCACGCAGCGCCGTTCAACCAGGAAGGGCGGCTCCGTTCCGATTGCAAAGGCGGGCAAGACGCCGGGCGCGGGCCGGGTATGTTTCGCGGCGATACGCCCTTCGAGCTGATGGAATGCGTGGTTGGATCATTTTATTTGAATCGCTTACGTTTCAAGGCAGTGCGGCCGATGGCCGCGCTGTTTTTCGTTTGCTGTTTGGAGTATAAGCTTTTAACGGACAAGCCGGAGAGATACGGCGCCGGACCGTAAACCGGACTCCAATAGTTAAAAAAGAGTAGGGAATAGTTAAATGTTTTCTATATCAACTTGGATTTCGACGCACTATCATGAAAGGGAGGGAGCAAAACAAGAGAGGGGTTAACCGATAAAATGAAAACGTTTAAAAAAGGCATGATCGCCTGTGCGGCCTCCGCGCTGCTATTGACTACGGCATGCGGCGGTGGTGCGTCCGGACAAGCCGGGGGCAAGGAAGCCGGCAAGACGGCCAAGCCTTTCGAGGGTAAAAAAATTACCGTGTTCGTCCAGAGCCATCCTTGGACCGATACGATCAAGGGCGCTTTGCCCGAATTTGAAGCCGCGACGGGGATGAAGGTCGATATTCAGGGCTTTTCGGATACCCAGCTGCAGCAGAAGCTTGCCGTGCAGTTTACTTCCGCCTCCGAATCGCCGGACGTGTTTATGTTCCGTCCGTATATGGACAAAATTTTATACGCCAAAAACGGCTGGACGACTCCTTTGGACGATTACGTGAAAAAAGATCCGAATTACGACTTCAACGATTTCGTGAAATCGGCGGTCGATGAAAATATGGCCAACAACAAATTGATGGGGATTCCGATTTTCTCGGATCAATTCGTGATGTATTACCGCAAGGACATTTTGGAGAAAAAAGGGATTTCCGTTCCCAAGACGCTCGACGAATTGAAGGAAGCCGCCAAAAAGGTACACGATCCGGCCAACGATCTGAACGGCTTCGTCGCCAGAGGCGAGCGCAATGCGCTGGTCGTAGGGGTGTCCTCCTATTTGTTTGCCGAGGGCGGCGACTTCATGAAGGGCGACTTCACGACGGGGGCGACAGCTGCGGTCAATACGCCGGAGGCGATCAGCGGCTTTCAAATTTATGCCGATCTGCTTAAAAATTACGCCCCGCAGGGTGTACTGAACATGGCGTGGCCGCAGGCTGCCGGCATTTTCGCGCAGGGTAAGGCGGCATTTTATACCGAGGTCGCATCCGTATACCAGAACGTGACCGATCCGAAAAAATCGCTCATCAGCGATAAAGTCGGCTTTGCGATGTTTCCCGCCGGCAAGAACGGCATGAAGCCGTTCAACGTTGCGGCGTGGTCGCTCGGCATTAACTCCAAGACGCCGAACAAGGATGCGTCCTGGGCCTTTATCCAATGGGCGACGAACAAGGAAAATGTGCTTAAGGTGCAAAGAAACGGCGTTCCGGGCACACGAAGCTCCGTATGGGAGAAGAAAGAGGGCACGGAAACGTATCCGCAGGATTTGGCGGCAACGATTAAAGAAACGATGAAAATCGGCATCGGCCATAACGTGCCTCAGCTGATCAGCGTCGGCGAAGCCCGCGACACGGTCGGAAGCATCGTCGTCAAGGCCGTGCTGGGCGAAGATATCAAAGCGGCCGCAGACAAGGCGAACGCCGAGCTGCAGGCGATCATCGATAAAGATAAAACGAAGTGAACTCGTTCAGCTTTGCTGAACATCGGGGATTCAGATGGGGACTCTACCCCACCTGATTCAAGGCCCACCTTAGAGCTGGGGGTCTTAACCCGAAGCGCAAAGGGCGGTGCTCCGAAGCATAGACGGACCGGCCATACCGGACACAAGCTTATCGGACGAAACGGACAATCGAAAGCGGTCAGGCCGAAGCTCGCCTTCGGCCTGCTTATTTTAAAGGAGTGACCTCATGATTTTTGCATGGATGGATCGACATCTCAAATGGATTTTCACATTGCCCGCCGTCATCTTTATCGTGGTCATGGTAGCTTTCCCGATCGCGTATACGGTAAGAATCAGCTTGTATGAATGGAGCATGTCGGTAACGACGCCGCCCCGGTGGGTCGGTCTCGACAATTATACCCATCTGCTCGCCGACGGGCGGTTCTGGTCATCCGTAGGGCGGACCTTCTATCATACCGGCGCGAGCATTGTCATCGAAACGGTGCTGGGCGTCTTGATCGCCGTCCTGCTCTCGCGCAAATTTAAAGGCCAAAAATGGGCGAAGACGCTGCTGATGATGCCCATGGTCGCGACGCCTGTATCGATCGCCCTCGTGTGGCTGTTAATCTACGAACCGTCCATCGGGGTGGCGAACCAGTTTTTAAAGCTGGCAGGCCTCAAGCCGCTTGCCTGGCTCGGCTCCGTCGACCTGGTGCTGCCGTCGCTGATTCTCATCGATGTGTGGGAGTGGACGCCGATGATTATTTTGATCGTTGTAGCGGGCTTGACGACACTGCCGGCTGATCCGTACGAATCGGCCAGCGTCGACGGCGCCAGCCCGATGCAAAAGTTTTTCCACATTACGCTGCCGCTGCTGACGCCGACCATTATTACGGCGGTCATTTTGCGGCTGGTCGATTTGTTGAAAACATTCGATACGATTTATGCGACCACCCAGGGCGGGCCCGATTACGCCTCGGAAACGTTAAACCTGATGATTTTTACCGAAGCTTTTCATTATTTTAAATTCGGCTCGGCGTCGGCGCTGATGATTTTGTTTTTTCTGATCATTATGACCGTTATTTTGGCATTTATCGCTCTGAAGAAAAGGTTAGGTGGATTGCATTGAATACCGCGACGAAAACTCATATCGGATTGCGAATGTATTATGCCATGTTAACGCTTCTCCTGATCGCGGTTTTTTCGATTCCTTTTTTGTGGATGCTTTCCGCGTCGTTCAAAACGCAGGTCGAAATTCTCGCCTCCAACCGATGGCTGGCCTTCAGCGCCGGGTTCGACAACTATTTGATGGTATTCCGCGATTATAATTTTCTCGGTTTTATCCAGAACAGTCTTATCGTCGCCATTGCGTCGACGCTTGGAGCGCTCGCATTGGGTCTTCCGGCTGCTTACGCGATCGCAAGGCACCGGATGAACTATTTTTCGCTGACGATTTTGACCGCCAAAATATTGCCGGGGATCACTTACCTGGTGCCGTGGTACATTTTGTTCAACAAGCTTCATCTGGTTGATACGTATGCCGCTTTGGTCCTGAGCCATATGGTAATCGGGCTGCCTTTTATTATGTGGGTCATGATTCCGTTCTTCGAATCGTTTCCTGCCGAGGTGGAGGAGTCTTCGTGGATGGACGGCTGTTCCAAAATCGGTACGTTCGCACGGATCGTGCTGCCGGTATCGGCCCCGGGGATTGTGACCTCGTCGCTACTGGCATTCATTTTCTCATGGAACAATTTCATGTTCTCGCTTATTTTATCCGGGGAAAAAACAAAGCCGCTGCCGCTGGCCGTATTTAATTTTATCTCCGGCACTTCGATCGAATGGGGAGCGCTGATGGCGGCGGCCTGCATTATTACTTTGCCGGTGTTAATCATCTCGCTAACGATGCAGAAATATATCGTCAGCGGCTTGTCGGCAGGAGCCGTCAAAGGCTAGGAAGGCCAGCCTGCATCGTCCGTTTCCCCGGCAACCGTTTTACGGTATAGTAGGTTAGGTAGTTTGCGTCGGGGGAGAGACATCATGCCGTATCGCTGGACCACGTACAAAAAAATTATTTTGCTTATTTTGCTGCTGCTCATACCGGCGGTCATTTTATACAGTTATTCGCATGTCACTTCGGTCACGGTTATTGAGAAGGAAATTCAGGAGGCGAGCCTGAAGCGGCTGTTCATCCTGTCCTCGCAAATGGACAATACGATGCAGCAGCTGTCGATCTTGTCCATCATCGTCAGCAAAGATCCGGCGATTAAACAGCTGAACGATTCCGGGGCGGATCAGCTGGATGCGATCAAGCAGTTGGAGCTGCAGGAGTCGCTTGTCCGGAAATTGGGCTTGCTGAGCGCGACAAGCAGCTGGATGAACGGGATCTCGATCTATTTGCCCCAGCTCAGGCAGGCATATTCCAACGATTACTCCGGCGTCTACGATCCGGATTATTTGCAGACCCATATGACAACGAGCTGGAACTATTACCCCGCCAATACGGGAGAGTCGTATTTTTCCAAATTTGTGCTGAGTCCGCTCATTTCCTATACAAACCCGTTGGATGCCGAATCGTTAATCGAGGTCCGGTTTTCCAAGCAAAATATCGTTACCCTGTTGTCCGATTTCAAAAACGAAAACAAGGGCGAACCGTTTCTGTACAAAGCCGGATCCGAGGCGCTGACGAGTGTCGGGGCGGATGCGGACATGGTAAGGCGGATCGCGGCCCATCTGGACGGACAGGCCTTAGGGCCGGACGGACATCTGCTGCTGAAGCTGAACGGCGAAGAATACATCGTCAATTATTTGCGTAATAACAGCTTGAACTGGTATTTGGTCGATTATATGCCGCTTCATCAAATTTTGTATCCGATCTTCCAGACGAGAAATATGTTTTATTTCGCCATGGGCTTGCTGCTCGCTTTGAGCGCCGTCGTCGCCTTTTTTCTGTACAAGCAGGTGCAGGCGCCGATCCGCATGCTGCTGCAGGGCGTGCAGGGCATTCAGCGCGGGAAATATTCGTACCGGCTCAACTACAAGCCGAGAAACGAGTTCGAATTTTTATTTTACCGGTTTAACGAGATGGCGGCCGAAATTCAACGTCTGATCGAGACGGTATACATGGAAAATATCCGGTTTCGCGAGGTTAAGCTGAAGCAGCTTCAATCGCAGATCAACCCGCATTTTTTATATAACAGCCTGTTTTTCGTCAAAAATATGATCGCGATTAACGACAAGTCGTCCGCGACGGCGATGGTGCTGAATCTGGCGCAATATTACCGCTATATCACGAAGCTGGAGAGCACCTTGACGACGCTCAAGGAAGAAATAAAGGTCGTTCAGAGCTATCTGGACATTCAAAATTTGCGCATGGAACGGTTTCATTATGAAATCGACATTCCCGAAGCAATGCTGGACAGTCAAATCCCACGGCTGCTGATCCAGCCGATTGTCGAAAATGCGATTATCCACGGGATCGGCGGCATTGAAGGCTACGGAATTATTGCCATTGCAGGCATAGAGACGGATGCCGACTACAGAATCATGATTGACGATAACGGGAACGGGATTTCGGAGGAGCAGGTCAAAGAGCTGCGGGAGCGTATTTCCCGCCCGTTGGACGGCGAGTCCGGCTGCGGGCTGTGGAACGTGCATCAGCGTCTGCTGTATCAATTCAACAGACAGGAAGGGCTGCAGTTTTACGCCTCCCCTCTGGGAGGGCTGCGGGTCGTCCTTTCCTGGGGTAAATCAGTCGATGGGGACGGAGGGAACGACAATGTATAATCTATTGCTGGTCGATGATGAAAGCAGCGTTGTCGAAACGTTGGCCGTCACGATTCCATGGGCGGATATCGGCATCGGAACGGTGCACAAAGCGTTTTCCGCCAAAGAAGCGATCGATATGATGACGATGCATGAGGTGGATATCGTAATCACCGATATCCATATGCCGGTGGCGAGCGGACTGGATCTGGTCGCGACCGTCCAGGAACGGTGGAAACGGACCAAATGCATCCTGCTGTCAGGCCATGCGGAATTCGAATACGCGCAAATCGGCATCCAGAACCATATCAGCGGTTATTTGCTGAAGCCGGTCAGCGATGAAGAGCTGATGGTCTGCGTGCAGGAGGTCGTCGGGCAAATCGAGCAGGAGAGTTCAAGGAATGATGCATACGAGCGTGCGATGAAGGTGCTGCGTGACCATCTTCCCCGGCTCAAGGGAGAGCTTCTTCACGATCTGCTGCAAGGAAAACGGTTGTCTCCGGATAAGCTGCAGGAAAAAATCAATCTGCTGGAGGTGCCGGTCACTTGCGGCGACGACATTTTAATGGCGCTTGTCCGCTACAAAGAAGATTTCACCGACTATAATCCGTTCGAAATGTCGTTAATGGAGTTTGCCATCGGCAATCTGGCGACGGAAACGTTCGAAAGCCATTTCCAGGTATGGCAGTGCATAGACGTCCACGATTATCTCGTTCTGGCGCTAATTCCGAAGCGGGGCGAGCTGCCGGAGCCGCGCGAGCTATTGGTGGCAAAGCTGGTCAATCAGTTCCAACTGAATGTGCAGCAATTTTTGAAAAAGCGGATATCGGTGCTGGTCGGTCAATGGGGCGTATTCCCGGATTCGATGACCGGCATGTACAACAACCTGCTGCTCGTATTCCGGAGACGGTTCGGTACCGAGCGGGATCTTCCGGTCTATACGATGGACACGTCCGATACGGTCGATATTCATATGCTGAACCGGCTTTACGAACCGCCGACGCTGATGCATCTGATGGAGGCCGGACATTGGGAGGCCGTCGAGAAAAAGCTGGAGGCGGCGCTGGAGGAGCTGGAGCTGTATTGGGCCGAGTCGAATGAGCATATAACCGAGGCGTTCTTTTTTATATTCTCCTCCTTCTCGTTTATTGCCCACAAGAACGGGAAAAAGCTGTCCGATCTGATCGATGAGGATTACGTGAAGGGAAAAGAGCTGATCCCGTCCAACACGGTCAAGCATTTGCGGGAATGGGTGCGCAATGTGTTCGACAAGTTCCGGGTTAACGCGCTGCAGGAGTCGCGGACGGCCCGCGCGGGCATCGTGATGCAGGCGCAGAAGTATATGCTGGCCCATTTGTCGCAAAACATTTCGCTTCAGGAAATATCCGATCATTTGCGGCTGCATCCGGCGTATTTATCGCGCGTTTACAAGCTGGAAACCGGCGAGAATATAAGTGAATATATGACCCGGCTCAAGCTGGAAAAGTCGGTTCAGCTGCTGACGCTCAGCACGATGAAAATATATGAGATTTCGCTTGAAATCGGCTATCAAAATCCGAATTATTTCAACAAAGTGTTTAAAAAGCATTTCGGGCTTACGCCGCAAGAATACCGGACCTCCAAAGCGCTGTCTTGAGCCGCGCCGCGAAGGTCCGGTTATTTGCGCTTTGCCGGTGCCGCATGCATGACGGGGCGCATCTGTCGCATCACAGTTCCGGTTCACGCGAACTATAGACAATCCGCTTCATGTTCTTTACAGTTGTAAGTAGGTCAGGTTATATGCAGCAATAAGCCGACATGATAAATTCATAAGATTAAAGGAGCTCATAATGAAAACGATACTGAAAAAAGCTGTTATCCCCGCCATTGCGCTCAGCATGGTGTTTATCGTTCCGGCCCGGGCGGTCGAGCCTCCGGCCTCCGGACAGGCCGAAGCGCAGCAGCGGCAGACGCCGTCCCGCGAAATGGCGTTTCAAATCCCGATGAACTCATATTGCAGCGCTGAAAATTCGCTTGATTTCTCGTTTCAATTGTCCAACGCTGCGGATACGGCCGCCGATCTGACCGTGCGCTTTTACAATCTGGATGGTACGGCGTTCAATGCGGAGGGCTCCTCCTACCGTGAGATCCAGTCCAGTATTGTGCCCGGTACGGCCTTCCGTCTGAAAGCGAACGCCACGGGGACGTATCATATCAATTTCGGCAATCATAAAAGCTGCAGCGAACGGGTTTACTTGGGTAAAATTACAGTAAACTCGGGGCAGGCCTCATTGCTGGCGAGAGGCTGGGTGAATGCGAACGGCACAAACGGTGCGAACGGGATCGTCGAGCAGGTAACGGTGAACGATAACAAAGCGTTCCATCTGGCCACTCCACCCGCCGGAGCCGGACTTGGCGAGCCGTAAGCTCAACTAAAAAAAGAAGCTTTCCGTCCGCACAGCCTGCGGCATGGAAAGCTTCTTCAATTTGGCGGCGGCCGGTTGCCTGGGAGCGCATCTCTTGGAATTCAGTCATTCAAGCGTCTCAATAACGCCTGTAGTTGCAGCCGCTCATTGGCAGTATCCTGCTTGAGGCGTCGCTTAAGGGGACTGTCTGCCGTATGCGCCGCCTATTCGACTTAGTCCGGGGTTTGATCGTCTTTAAGGCGATTCGGTCCGGTACGATCCGTACCGGTTTCGGAATCAATTTCAACCAAATGCTTGAGCACGTTCAATTTGTTTTCCCAGAAGCGTTCGTAGTAGGAGAGCCATCGTTTCAGCTCGAGCAGCGGCTCCGGCTGCAGGCTGTACCTCGTTTCGCGGCCAACCTTCCGCTCTCTGACAAGCCCGGCGTCCGATAAAATGCGCAAATGCTTGGATACCGCCGTACGGCTCATCGGAAAATGGCCGCTGATTACGGTGACGGCCATTTCTTTGTCGACGAGCAGCTTCAGCAGCTGGCGCCGGGTCGGATCGGCGATCGCTTGAAACACATCATGCTTGGGCGAGGCGTCAGCCATATTAGGCTTCGACCAGCTTGGCAAGCCGCGGAAGCACGAACGCTTCCCAGCCGTGATCCATTCTGTCGCGGACCACTTTGTGGCTCTCCCCGAACTCGGTAGTCTGTTCGGCTCCCCAACCCGCATGGGTAAGCGTGAACTCGGTTTTGCCGCCGACATCCTTCAAATCGAACGAAATTCCCCAGTCTTTCCCCCATGTAAAAGCGAGTCGGTAAGGAGGGTCGAGCTCCGTCACTTTGCAATAAGAAGTGCCGTATTGCTCCGCGTTGATGGAAAATTCGAAGCCGAGCACCGGTTGAAAATCATTGGGCATAAACCAGGCGGCAATGCCTTCTGACGTGGACACGGTGTCCCATACTTTTTGAATCGGCGCGTTCAGCAAAATGGTGCGGCGAATATCCGGCAATGCGGCGTGATCATTATGTGACATAAGAAAACCTCCAATGGATAATTATGAAACCAAATGGTTTCGAATTTTATTATACGAAACCATTTGGTTTCGTGTCAAGTCATCGCTGCCCCAGGCTTCTTTTTTCAGTTCGCTCTTCACCGGAGCATGCTGCGGCGCTGAACGGCCGGTTGTTCGTCCTCATTTGGAATGAACCGGTAAAGGGCCGTATTTAGCGAAGCTGCAGCCCCACCGGGCGCCGCCGGGTCTAAATGCCCGTTTTATTGCCCATACTGACTAGTGAACTCGTTCAGCTTTGCTGAACATCGGGGAATCAGATGGGGACTCTACCCCAGCTGATTCAAGACCCACCTTAGAGGTGGGGGTCTTAACCCGATAAAGTCGTAATCGGATAAAACGCGGCACGAATGGGGGAGAAAAATATGCTGCCTGTACATTGGCGGCTGGCCGAGCTGTGGACGATCAGCCGGCAGCGGGATTTGACAGAAGACGAGCAATCCGAAATATCGGCTTGTCTGCATTATAATGCTATTTATGCACGGAAATTATCCGGCCTCTACAACCTGTCGCTGGCCGCTTCCATCTGCGGCGATACGGAGTGGCAGCACGACATTTGCAGGCAGCTCGAGAAGTTGACGGGCCAGAGCAATATTTACCCGAATTCCGCAAGCAGCAACGCGTAACGAAACGCAAACTAACGTAATCCAATGCAGCCCAACCATCCAAAAGCCAGTCAACCGGAGCTTCAGCTTTAGCTGACGTTCCGGCTTGTCTGGCTTTTTGCGCCGACTCGGTTCCGATAAAATGTTTTGCTTTTATGGAGCGGCCATGCAATAATTAAATGTTCATCCGTACTCGTACCGCAGCTACGGACTTTTTGGAATTTGATTTGATGGAGGCGCTTTTTCAAGTGGAGAGATATCCTTTTACGTACGACCACTCCCGGCCGTTCATCCAACAGGCAGGCGAATGGGTGGCGGATGTGTTCTACGATATGCTGCCGGAAGCCGGCTTTGAGGTTCGCGACGAACAGATTTATATGGCTTTTCAGCTCGAGCGGGCGTTTGCCGAGAAGCGGACGATTTTCGCGGAAGCCGGTGTAGGCACGGGCAAGACGCTTGTTTATTTGCTTTATGCGGTTTGCTGGGCCCGCTACAAGCGGCAGCCTGCGGTTATCGCCTGTGCGGATGAGTCGCTGATCGAGCAGCTGGTGAAACCCGAAGGGGACGTTGCGAAGCTGGCCCGCCATCTGGGATTGGCGATCGACGCCCGGCTCGGCAAGTCTCCCGACCAGTATGTGTGTCTGCGCAAGCTCGATGAAGCGAGGCTTGGACATGAGGAGACCATGCTGTACATGGAGCTATATGAAAGCTTACCGGAATTTGTTCACTCTTATGAAGCGCTGCAATCGTTCCATGCCTACGGGGACAGGAAGCAGTATCCGCATTTGAACGACGAGCAGTGGAACCGGATCAGCTGGGATGCGTTTCAGGATTGCTTTGTCTGCAATCAGCGGCACCGCTGCGGGCAGACGCTGTCGCGCGATCATTACAGGCGGGCGGCCGATCTGATCATCTGCTCGCATGATTTTTATATGGAGCACGTATGGACGCTGGAAGGCAGAAAGCGGGAGGGCCAGCTGCCGCTGCTGCCGGAGCATTGCGCCGTCGTGTTCGACGAGGGACATCTGCTCGAATCCGCCGCGCAGAAGGCTTTGACTTACAAGCTGAAGCATATCGTATTTGAAGAACTGATTACCCGACTGCTGAAAGGGGAGGTGCGGGAGTCGCTCGCTTTGATCATCGATGAGGCGATTGAGCGGAGCGAAGCGATGTTCGACGTTCTGGAGCGGCAGAGCATACCGATCCCCGGCTCCGACCGGAAGCAAGTCGTTCTGAACGAGCGGCTGCTTCGGGAAATTCACGAGTTTCAACAGCTGCTCGCCCGAATCGAGGAGGAGCTTGTGTTCGAGAGCGCGCTGTTCACGCTGAACGAATATCAGCTGCGCATCGTTGAAGAGCATCTCGAAATGATGCAGAAGGCGCTCGGCCTGTTCCGGCATGCAGATTCGCCCGTATGCTGGGCAACGGATAGCATTAACGGGCAGACTCTTGTCATTATGCCGAGGACGGTCAAGGAGGTGCTGCGCGAGGGCGTATTCCGGTCCGGCATCCCGATCGTTTTTTCCTCGGCGACATTATCGGTGGGAGGCTCATTCGATTATGTAGTCGATAGTCTTGGCATCGAGGACCACTTGTCTTTTTCCGTCGACTCTCCTTACGATTACGAGCATCAGATGGATGTGTTTGCGCCCAAATGGTCCTATGGAGGAACCTTTTCGGAAAAAATGAAAACGGCGGTCCGGCTGCTGGAGCGAACGGGCGGCAGAGCGTTGATCTTATTTCCGTCCAAAGACGAGCTGCAGCGGTTTAAAAAAGAAATCGTCCATTATCCGGAATGCGCGGACATGCGCCTGATGTTCGAGGGCGATCAGGAAATAAGCGGCTTGATTGCGGACTTTCAAAACGACGAGCCGAGCGTGCTGTGCGCGATCAGCTTATGGGAAGGGCTGGACGTACCAGGGCCGTCGCTTTCGAATGTGATCGTCTGGTCGCTGCCTTTTCCGCCGCAGGACCCGGTGTTTATGGCCAAACGGCAAGCGTCGGCATCCCCATTCGAGGAGGTGGATCTTCCGTATATGCTGCTGCGCCTCAAGCAAGGGATGGGCCGTTTGATCCGCTCGCGCGAGGACAGCGGTCTGATCGCGATTCTCGGCGAGGATTGGGAGCCGCTTAAAGGGTATATCGAAAGCGTCCTCCCACCGGGCGTCCAGTTGAAAGAAACATGTTGAACCTTTAGCCGCCAAACCCCATGCAGAAGGGAATGAGCCTTCATCCGCATCGGGGGCCACTGAAAAAGTCCTATGATTCCCAAGGATAATATGCTGCGGCAAATCAATGAGCTCGTTGACTTTTCCTTTGTGTATGAAGAATTTAAATACGTTTCATAAAAGCGGGTACTTCAAGGAGAAGGCAAAAGAACAGCATAAAGACGACCTTTCATCCAAAAATCTGGATAATGGTCGTCTTTTGCTTTGATCTTTAGTGGCTGCTCACCAGAAAACACAAGTTCTTCAGTGACCCCGCTGAAGGCCGGGTTTTTCTTATAATGATAGAAAGTATAAGTTTTCAGCGGAGCTGAAGCATTCTATCATTTCAAGAAAACCTACATTTAAATCGCGGTCGCTCATCTTGGATAGGTCTCGACAGAGGTTTACTTATGTGCGGAGATTACATTCAATGGGAATGCATGGTTTTGTTTCGTTTGGGATGCTTCGATAACGGCACCAGGCGTTGATCTCCCGACTAAATCACCAAAGCAAGGGGCGGCAATGAAATTTTTTTGCAAAAACCTTTACAAAATATTAACAAATGAGGAGGATTTGATATATTTATAAGGAATGTGAATATTTTGTAAAGAGGTGATCCGGATATGTACACGCTCTCTCTGCATGAAGCCTGTCACGAACAGCTGGAACGCATCGGATCGAAAGCGCTGCAGCTGGCCAAATTGACCGGGCACAACATCCGAATACCGGGTGGTTTTATTGTGACCTCTGATGCTCTGGACCGTTTTTTGACGGACAATGGACTGCAGCCGGATGAGTCGATGACCGATCTTGAAACCCGGTTTATTCATGCTGCGGTGCCGCCTGAAATTCGTCATGAGGTCGTTGCCGCGTTCGAGCAGCTGCAAAGTCAGGAAAAGCAGGTCGCCGTTGCCGTCAGGTCTTCCTCCTCGGCCGAGGATTTGGAGGAAGCTTCTTTCGCGGGCCAATACGAGACGATTTTGAACGTGACCGATCTGCCGCATTTGCTGGAAAGCTTGAAGCGCTGTTGGGCATCGCTGTTTTCCGCGAGGGTGAGAGGCTACGCACGGCAAAAAAACGTCGATGTCCATGCCAGCAGCCTGCCGATGGGCGTGCTGGTGCAGCAGATGGTGCAAGCGGACGTGTCGGGCGTTATTTTCAGCATGAATCCGGTGACGAAGGACCGGGGCGAAATGATTATTAACGCCAGCTACGGCTTGGGCGAAGCGATCGTATCGGGACTTGTGACGCCGGATACGTATTACATCGGCAAGACGGACCGCAGCATCCGCAAGGAGCTGGGTTTGAAAGAGATGAAGATTGTTGCCGCAGCCAAGGAAACGGTGGAGCAGGAGACAACGGAAGAGGAGCAGAATCGATTCTGCTTGACCGATCCGCAAATCGGGGAGCTGGCTGAGGAGACGCAGAAGATTGAGGCGTTTTTCGGGATGCCGGTCGATATCGAATTTGCCGTCAAAGACAGCCGCGTCTATATTCTTCAAGCCCGTCCCATTACAGCTTAGCGCATCGCATCTATCCGGAAGCATATATGCCTCACACGAGGGTGGATTATAGTTCCGAGCATTGGCCTATCAGACACATCCGCAAACCATCCAATCACAACTCCAACCGCCAACCGAACTGCCAACCGAACCGGACACTGAGCCTCTGACCTTCATCTGGACACCATTTGACCAAGACGCTTAAGCAAGACGCCGCATCGCCAAATCATCCAACCAGACGCCAAACCATACACAGAACCGGACGTCAAACCATCCAACAGGACCCCGAACGGATATCCAACCAGACACCGAACGGAATGCCTAACCAAACACCGAACCGGATATCGAGCCTGACACCTTGATATCGAACCAGATAATGTACCGGACACCGAACCGGAGATGGACCACAAGACACCTTATCCAGGCTTCCAGCGCTATTCAAAAAGAAGATCATGCATTCCCGACGACCCGCAAGACCCGTAAGCTCATTCACCCATTTTGCCGATTATAAAGGAGGACATGTTTATTATGACCGTTCTAACGCCGTTTCAAAGTACGCTCATGCTTAACGACGAAGACAAACAGCAAAGCTTCTGGGTGCAGGACGATGTCCATCTGGCCCATGCGTTAACGCCCTTATTCGCTTCTTTTATGGTACCTGCGGTTACGGAAGGCACGAAGCTCGCTTTTGACAATTTGAAGCTGCCGATGCTGCAATTTCGCTTCAAGCTGGCGGACGGCCGCGTTTATCAGGACACGGTGCCCTATCCTGCCGATCCGCAGCAGCGTTTCGAAGAGCATAAGAGCGTGGTGGGACCGCTGCTGCCGGTATTGAAGCAGACGCTGCAGGGTTATGTCGACAACGAGTTTTTGCCGTTTTACCGGCGTTTGGACGACTACCGCAAGCAGCCGCTGACATTGGCGGAAGCGCGGGACAAAGTCAGGGAGCTGCACGATTTTTACCGCAGGGCGTGGCAGCTTCATTTTGAAATTGTGCTGCCGCGTACCTCGTTCCTGGTGCTGGAGCAAATGTACGGCCAATTAACCGGTGAAACGAATACCGCCGTTGTTTACGATATGCTGTCCGGCGTTATGAACAAGTCGCTCGAAACCGACAGAGAGCTGTGGAAGCTGGCCGAACAGGCGAACCGGTCGCCGGAAACGAAGGCCGTTTTCGCCAGTCCGGCGGAATCGGGCTACAGGGTGCTGCTGGATCGCTCGGAGGCTGGCCGAGAGCTGCTGGAGCGGCTGCGGCAGGTGTTGGAAGTATACGGTTACCGTTCGTCGAATTCGCATGAATTTTGCGACGAAACCTGGGTGGAAAATCCGGAGCATGCTTTGCGCATCATTGCCTCCTATACGCAGAAAAGCTACGATTTCGACCGCGAGTATGCCGAGACGGTACGGGAACGGGAGGCGCGGACAGCGGCAGCGCTGGACAAAATGCCGGAAGGCGAATTGAAGCAGTCATTCTTACAGCTGTATGAATGGGCGCTCCACAGCTGGGGTTTGGATGAGGATCACCATTTCTATATCGATGCGATGCTTCCGGCCAAGTCCAGATTGTTTCTGTTAAAGGTCGGCGAGCTTCTCGTCGAGCACGGCGCCGTCCAAGACAGGGAGGACATCTTCTTCCTGTATCTGGATGAACTGCTGGATGCGTTGTCCGCTCCAGCGGCGCTGCAGGCCACGGTAGAGGGGCGGAGGCGCGAGCATGCCGCCAACCAGCAGAAGCAGGCCGCGCCGTTCTACGGCAAGCCGCCCGAACGCCCGGCGGACCCGGGGCTGGAGCGCATTTTTGGCGGCAAACCGCCGGAAATCCGGGAGAAGGAGCAGACTTTCACCGGTTATGCCGCGTCACAGGGCGTTTACACAGGAACGGTGAAAGTCGTCCGCAGTGCGGAAGATTTTGTGAAGGTCAAGCAGGGCGATGTGCTCGTATGCAAAACGACTACGCCGCCGTGGACGGTGCTGTTTTCCGTCGTGGGAGCGATCGTCACCGATGCCGGAGGCATTTTGTCGCATGCGGGGACAGTCGCAAGGGAATACAAGCTGCCCGCTGTCGTAGGAACGAAAATCGCGACGACCGTGCTGAAGGACGGCGACAGTGTGACGGTGGACGGAACCGGGGGAGTTGTTCATTTTGGCCAATCGTCGTAGCTACCGGCTCGTCCTATTATCCATATTGACGGGAACCTTCCTGGTTCCTGTCAATTCCACCATGATAGCGGTAGGACTGCCGACGATTGCGGAGGCGCTCCAGGTCACCTTGGGGCAGGCATCCTGGGTCATTACGATTTACTTGATCGTGATGGCGGCCGTACAGCCGATTGCCGGAAAAATGGGCGATTTGTACGGCAAGCGGACGATGTTTCTGCTCGGCATGCTGTTGTTTCTGATTGCGGCGGCCGCGTGCATGCTCTCGTTCAGCCTGCTCTGGCTAATCGTCTTCCGGGCGCTGCAGGCCATCGGCGGCGCGATTGCCGCACCGAATGCGAGCGCATTAATCCGCGATGTGGTGCCCAAGGAGAAGCTCGGCTCGACGTTCGGCACGTTCGGGCTGTTGATGGGACTCGGCGCGGCGATCGGCCCGCTGATCGGTTCGATTCTGATCGGATCGCTCGGGTGGACGTCCATTTTCTGGATCAACCTGCCGTTCGCGCTTTTCAGTTTGGCGGCCGCTTATGTGTATTTGCCGTCCGGTACCCGCAAAAACGCAGAAGCTTCGCTGGACATTCTCGGCTCGGTATACTTGACCGTCGGTCTGACGTTGCTGACTCTTTGCGTGACGCATCCCGAGTACGCCAATGTGTGGACGGTGGCGGCGCTGGCCGTTACGGCCATCCTGTTCATCCGTCAGGAGCTGCGCTGCCGGGAGCCGCTGATCGAATTCGCACTTTTTAAAGTTCCGATGTTCGCAAGCGCCAATTTGTCGATTCTGCTGAGCAATGCGATCATGTACAGCACCATTCTGGTCATGCCGGTACTGCTGCAGAAAACATACCACTTTCCGGTGCAAGCCGTCGGTATATTGCTGTTTATATTCTCGCTGGCGATGTCCGCCTGCTCCTGGTTCGGCGGCGCCTTAACCGAAAAGCTCGGGAAGACGAAGCTGGTGCTGCTGTCGTTTCTGATCTCCGGGGCAGCGGCGCTCGGGTATTTAGGCATTTATCAGCTCCCGTCGTTTATGTACATAGCGGTTGTTTTGCTCGTAGGCGGCATTGGCGGGGGAATCGGAACCCCTTCCATGCAGACCGCGTCGATGCAGGCGGTACCGAAGGAAATGTCAGGCGTAGCTTCGGGGATTTTCTCTACATTTCGCTATATCGGCGGGATGGCCGCTTCCGTCATGGTAAGCGTCATACCGGACTTCCATTGGCTGTTCTATTGCCTGATTGCACTTGCCGTTATCGGACTTCCGTTATCGCGGGGGTTGGTTGAGCTGCGGACAACGGGGACACAGACGGAGCCGGGGAACGCGGCGGTGCGCGATCATTAAGTCATGCGCTTAACAGCAAGCTGTCCGGTCCCGATCGCTGGTAAGAGGCGGGAGGCATGCACCCCAAATAACAACAGGCTGCCGATAAGGCAGCCTGTTGTTATTTGGTTACGTGAAAAGCAACTGTAGTTCCTTGATTGGGGATACTCCGCACTTTAAGGCCATTGCCGTAAACCTGCTTTAAACGGCGGTCCGTATTGAGCAGCCCGATGCCCTGAGGCTGGCCGGACCGCCTATCCAGTAAGCGCTCCCGCGTATCCTCGTCCATGCCTACGCCGTCATCCTCGATGGCAATTTCCGCATAGTCCCCATAGCTGGTAATCCGGATTTTGACTTCTCCTCCGCGGGAACGCTTCAGGATGCCGTGTCTGACCGCATTTTCCACCAGCGGCTGGATGGAAAGCGGCGGGATTTGCAGCCGGAGGTTGTCATCTACCTCCCAGACGATGCGCAGCCTGTCCTCAAAGCGTTCCTTTTCAATAAACAAATACGAGCGAACCAGCTCCAGCTCATGCTCGAGCGGAACGAGCTGTTCCGAGTTTTGGAAATCGAAGCTGGCCCGCAAATAATGGCCGAACACTTCAATCAGCGACCGCATTCGTTCCGTATCGGCTTCGCTAAGCGCGGCTATCGCATTTAATGTATTAAATAAAAAGTGAGGCTTGATTTGGGCTTGAAGCCACGCGCCCTCCATGCGCAGCCTTTCCCGGATCGACTGCGTCAAATCGGTCAGCGCATTCACCCGGGCTTTCAATTCAAGAGCATCCACCGGTTTCATGACGTAGTCGTTGGCGCCCGCGAGGAAGCCCGCGTATACATCCTCCGTCTGGCTGCGTGCGGTCAAAAGCAGAATCGGCAGCTCGGATAACGAATACCGTTCCCGAATAAGGCGGGAAAGCTCAAGCCCCGACATATGGGGCATCATCACGTCCGTCACGATCAAATCCCACTCGGCCGTATCCAGCAGCGCTACCGCCTCCATGCCGCTGGTGGCCGTGGCGATATCGTACTGCTGCGCAGACAGCATGTTGACCAATATTTTCAGGTTGACCGCGTCATCGTCGACCATCAATATGCGCCGCCGTTCCGTCCCTCCATGAACAATCCCGGCGGTTTCCCATGCGCTTGCGGCCGCCGCGGACTCGCGGCTCACAGCCGCCTCGTTATACCGTACAGCCGGAGCCGCTTCCCCGCCGATGGCCGCCGCTGGAGAAAGGGCCGTGTCCGATAGCCGCAGCGTAAAGGTGAAAACAGAGCTTTGACCGGGAACGGACGCGACCTCCAACGTTCCGCCGTGCAATTCGACCAATTGCTCGCAAATGCTCAGCCCAAGGCCAAGTTCGCCTAAACCGCCCAGCATTTCCGGATCCCCCTGCTCATAAGGCTGAAAAATGCGCTGCCGGGTTTCCTCGTCGATGCCGATTCCCGTATCCGTAATCCGAATGAACGCAACGCCGTCCACAGCCGCCGCATGGATCGAAACGGATCCGGACAGCGTGTACTTGACCGCATTATGCAGCAGGTTGAACATAATTTGCGCGAGCCGGTTTTCGTCGGCCATAACAGCGGGGAACGTATCCGGTATCGCGTTAACGAGCCGGATCGACTTGCCTTCGGTCATGAATTGAAGCATTTCGATGACATAAGAAGCGACTGCCTTAATCCGGACTTGCAGCAAATTCAGACGAAGTCGTTTCTCCTGAAGACGGGTCAAATCGAGCAGGTCGTTCAGCATGTAAGACATCCGTTTGCCGACAGAAATCAGCAGCGCGAGACTTTCTCTGTTTTTCTCGTCCTGAAGATTTTTGCCGCTATCCAATACGGATTGGGCGATATTCAGAATGCCGTGAAGCGGATTGCGCAGCTCATGCGACGTATTGGCCAGGAAGCTGTCTTTTTGCTTGTTGGCCGCCTGAAGCTCAACCGTGAGCTCCTCCGTCCGGGAGGACGTTATATAATAGCTTTTAAACCAGTAGAAGGCAAAAGCGATAAAGGCGATCGTCAGATCGATCGGATAAAAGCCGGCATCCGGCCAAAATAAATTTTTGATGGCCCCCCAAACGGAATTCAACATAATGCCGATCGAGCCGAGCATTAAGAATAGGCCGTCTTCACCGCTCCTCAGTGCAGAACGAAACATAAGTACGGGGACGGTAACCACGGCATACAAAAAAATGAAAACAACCAATATTTTTATATAAAACATATATTTGACCGGGGTGACGAGAATGACCGCGGCATACAGAATACATATCAGAGTAAACGTCCGATAAGTCCCCGGCGCCATGTATCGAATGAGAAACTGTTTGGCGAACTGGCATAGAAAGACGGATACACCAATGTAAAATAAGTGCATCAGCTTGACGCCCCAACCGTAGTTGAGCGGCAGCCAGGTCAGCAGCAGTCTGTCATCGTCCAGCAGCACGGCTCCGATCATACTCGTCGCCAGCGCAAAAAACAGCAGAAGCTCTTTTTTACGGACGCCCATCCCATATACGCTGCAGGCATAGATAGCGTGCATCAGCAAAATAATGCAAACAGCCAGCTGGCCGCCAATAGACCACCAATTCATTCCAGCAATAGAAGGGACAGATCCGAATTTGACCGATTTGAAAATGCCGCCTCTTATGCCATTGTCGAAATTGGCTGCTTGAATGACGATTTCAATTTCGTCCCCGCCTGCTGCAAAAGAGGCGCCGTAAGGGATATTCCGGGACCTGTACTCCTCCTCGTTCGCCGCAGGGTGGCCTGAATGCCCGAGCAGGCGACCGTTCACGTACAATTCCGATGCTCCTATTACTTCGGGAATATGGATGCTGTACAGCTTGCCGTCATCCGGCTTGGTCAGCACGCGCAGCCGGTACGAGCCATAGCCGTATTGCATGTGTGTCCCGGGAGACAGAACGGCGCCCCAATTGCCGGGCACTTGAATGGATTCCGGCTGTCCATGTACAGCAATCGCGCCGCCTTCAGGCTGCATGATCAATTGATTCGGGTAAAATTCCCATTGTCCGTCGAGCTTGAAAACGCGTTCATCGGTAATGTTCGCATGTCTCAGATCCAGCACGCCTTGAACTGCAGCAGGCTGATCGGGTACGGCTTGAAATTGATACCACAGTATGCGAATGCCTGTCAGCAAAAGCACAAATATACCGGTGGTGAGAAGCACCCTATAATCTTTTCGATTTGTCATCATCATACCGTCCTACTTCGACATAAAAACAGCAAATTGTTTCAACTTTTCCGTCGGTAAGTTTTCCAAATTTATTCCACCGCCAAGTTACGATATAATGGAGGGTAACAGGTTGGTCAGACGCTGGTCAGACGAATCATTGATGGCGAAGGATGTGCTTGGATGAGAGTGGTATTGGTGGACGATGAACGCTTGGCTCTTGTCCAGCTAAAGAAGCTGCTTGGCGAGCTGGAAGGCTGCGAAGTGGTCGGGGCGTTTATGAATGCGGAGGAAGCTGTCAAGCAGATTCACACGCTTCGGCCCGACGTCATGTTTCTCGACATTCATATGCCCGAAATGAACGGCATTCAGGCAACCGAACGTATACGCGCGATCGCACCCGAAACGGAAATCGTTTTTGTCACGGCCCATCATGAGTATGCGCTTAAAGCGTTCGGGCTGGAAGCTTTGGATTATATATTGAAGCCTTTGACCCGCGAGCGCCTGAACCAAACGGTTCAAAGACTTCGCCGCCGAATATCGTCCAATCCGGGACGGACGAAAAAAGAGACGCTCCGGATTCTATGCATGGGTATGCTGCAGTTCCAGAAGCCGGATGAAGAACCGGAACGATTGAAGTGGCGGACAGCCAAAATCAAAGAGCTGTTCGCTTATTTGCTGCATCACAGGCAGCGCATGGTCAGTCGGGATGCACTGCTTGAGCTGCTGTGGCCCGAGTTGGACGAGCAGAAGGGCAGCGCCAATCTGCACACGAGCATCCACCGGATACGCGCAATCGTTAAAGAATCGCTCGGGGAGAGATATATTTCAATCGGCTATTCCCACTTCGGCTATATTATGGAAACCCGCGAACTGACGATCGATGTGACCGAATGGGAAGAACAGCTTCGCCAGTTACCCCGCATTTCATCCGAAAGCGCAGCCCGGCATCAGGAGGTGCTGGACCGGTACAGAGGCTCCTATTTCGAAGACGACAATTATAGTTGGGCGGAGCTCGAGCGTCAGCGGCTCAAGGCGCTTTGGATGCAGCACGCAAGCCAACTGGGACAATATTATTGCGCGCTAGGAATGGAAACGGAAGCGCTCGCGGTGTATCACCGGATGCAGCGGCTCGACCCGCTGCTGGAGGACAGCTGCCTCGCCTTGATGCGCATTTATGCCGGACGGAAGGATGCGGAATCCGTCGAGCTGCAATTCCACTATTTGGCGGAAAAGCTGCAACAGGAAGCGGGGGCCGTACCCGGACCGGAAATTACGGAGTGGTACCGGCGATGGAAACAAGCCGAGAAGGCTAATGAATCCAGAAAGTAACGGTTTCCTCCAGCTGATCGCTGAAATATAAAGTCGTCTCCCAGCCGGCCGGCTGCGCATTGATCGAAATGACGTCCAGCTCGTCCGGAATACGGGCATCTTTTTTGTGTATATAGTTTAAATTTACATGCAGTTTATCCGTCAGCTCTTTAAAAAATGCATCGGGACGGGCGATATCCAACAAAATGACGGGAACGGACCTCTCACCTAACGGGATACGAAAAATCAAAGGGAACCCCCTCCTTAACAATTTAAGCGGCTGTCTCCAGACTGTTTTGGCATCGAATGACATGATTCGACTTTAAGTATAGACGGCACCGCTGACCAAATTATGACCAACGCATGATCCGCTCCATTCGGAATATAAAAAGCAGGCTGCCGGCAGCCTGCTTCGCTATGATTTGAGTTTGTAGTGGACGAGCGCCGTGTAAAGCAGCTTGTTCCGGTTCGGATCGAATGTCACCTGGTGTTGCACGGCATGGACATCCAGCAGCAGCGCTTTATTGTTGCCGATCTGCTCCTCGAGCTTCTTCTCCAGCGTTTTCAAATCGTAAGCTTCGAAAAATTCGACCTTCGTTTCCATTTGATCCAATATAAATTCCAATGTTCTTCACTCCTGCGCGGGCTAGCGTAATTTCGGAATTGCCCATAAAAAAAGACACCATCGTAGTGTCGGTTGAATTGCTGATTTATGGGTGTTCTTAAATAGAGGGGGCCTTTTTTCGGGCTCCTTATAATGATATTATAGCCGACCGGCAATTATAAGTCTATACTTTGGCAAAAAATTCCGTTATGTTTATGGATGCCGGCCGGCGAAACCTAATTGGAGGTGGACGGATTTTGTTTGCTGATACTGCGCTGCATCCCGATTGGCTGCAGCCTCAATCGAAGCCGTGGTGCGACCAGCTTGCCGCACAGACGGGTAAATATGAATATCCATGGAACTACGTCGTTGAAGGAGATGCAGCGGAGGCTATATTTACAGAAGCGCTGTCCGGGATCGTCCGGGGCAAGACGCTCGATGTAGGCTGCGGACACGGAGCGTATACGAACCGCTGGGCGGATCGGGTTGACGAAGCGGTTGGCTATGACATGACGGAGGGCTTTATCGCGACTGCCAACCGGAACCGCAAGCCGAATGTCCGATTTGTTCAAGGGCGCACGCATCAAGGTCTCCCTTTTGCCGATCAGGAGTTCGACATGGCTTACACGAAGAAGGGTCCGACCAGCTGGTACCCGGAAGCGCAGCGAATTCTGAAACCGGGAGCGGATGTGCTGTCGCTTCATCCGGGCGACAATCCCGATGCGGATCACCATCTGGCCCGCTATTTTCCTGGCCTGTTCGCCCCGGCTCCACAAGGAACGCCGATCAAGGACTTGATCCGGGAACGGCTCGCCGGAAGCGGCTTGCTCGTGACGGAATTTCGCGAGCTGCGCGAAACGGGATATTTGCCCACGCCTGAAGATGTGGCGGTCCTGAAATGCTTCGGGCAAAGCGAAGCCGTTACCCGGACGTTTCGGGAACGTTATATGGAGGAAGTAACGAAGCAGTTTGATCGCTACCGTACGGAACTAGGAATACCGGTCACATCGGTCTACTATCTTATTCATGCGAAAGCAGCCAAAGCTGCTCAGGCCGCAAGCCCCGGGGAGGCATCCGGATGAAAGCAAACAAACCCTCATTGTTGACGGTAAAACGGATCGATGCGGATATCGTCTCCTTCTTAACGGAATCCGGTACCGTGTTCCGTATATTCGATAAACAGGATTCCGGCTGCATTTCATACGGCGTCTTGCAGGAGGGACGGCGCTTGTTCGTCAAATACGCGGAGCGCGAGGAGGCGGTCGGCTTTTTGAAACAAGCGGAAGCCTTCAACAACGCTATCGCGCACCCGCTGCTGCCGAAGCTGCTGAACGCTTTCCAGGCGGGGAACGGCTATGCGCTTGTCTATGAATGGGTAAGCGGCGAAGTGCTGAGCACCCCCGATTTTCCGGGCCAAGCGGGACGGGATCGGCCTGAATCCCCGCATTTCCGGTTTCGCCAGCTTCCGGTCGGGAAGATCGTCGCCGCTTTGACCGCGATATATGAACTGCACGCTGACCTGGAAAGCGGGGGTTATATCGCGGTCGATTTTTACGATGGCTGCATGATTTACGATTTTGAGCGGGATGAGCTTCATTTATGCGATTTCGATTGCTATACGCCGGGGCCTTTTATACTGCAAATGGACCGGTTATACGGCTCCAGCCGATTTATGGCGCCGGAGGAATTCGTACGGGGCAGTCTGATCGACAGCCGGACGAACGTGTTTACGATGGGGGCGGCGGCATTCGTCTTCTTGTCGGACGGCAGCCGGGAGCTGGCCGATTGGAGAGCGTCGGAGGCGCTGTACCGGGTCGCGCGCAAGGCGGCTTCGCCCGACCGGGCCGACCGCTATGAAAGCGTCAGCGCTTTTTATAACGGATGGTTGGATGCATGGAACTATATAAGTTGAACCAAATAACATCCGAGATAAACCCAATGAAATGGAAATAGGGAATGATCTTGCAGGCGAGTTTTGGCTTTGGCCCGTTTTTTCGGACGGTTTTAAGGCGAGAGATTGGCATAAAATCGTCCCGTCCCTAATATGATAGAGGCGACTCTTTAAAGGGGGGTGCAGGAATGATTGCCAATCAATCGCGGATAATCCAGCTGGTCCGCAATTATTTGCCGCAAGGCGCGGAGCTGGCGGTGCTGGATCAGCCTATTCCTCAACCGGCGGTTTATGCGGCTGATCTGGATGGGGACGGGTATATTGAAATCGCTGCGGTGTATCGACTGCAAGGAGCCCTGTATTTGATCATGCTGAAGCATAGCGGGAATCGCTGGGAGCCGGTAGCGAATGTGAAAGGACCGGGCTACCGGGTCAGTTTATTGATCGCAGCGCCAATCACAGGCAAGCGCGGATTGAATCTGGTCGTCGGCTGGCAGGTCGGCTCCATCTGGTCGACACTGTCCATATATGAATTAACGAACAATGGGTTGCGGGACGTCGCGCCGCCGGAGACGAATTTCAGCTACATCGAGGTCGAAGATATGCCCGGTGCCGCAGGACAGGGCCAGGCGGAAATCGCGCTATGGCAGCATGATACGGGGGAAGCTTACAGGGTACAGGTGGTCATATGGCGCAACGGTGCATTCGTTCCTGCTCCCGATGCGTACGCATATTATTTTCCGAAGGCTGTCCGTTATTACGAGCAGCAGGTACGTCAGCATCCGGATTACGCCTTTTATTGGTATTATTTGGCCGACGCCCAGCTCAAATCCGGCATGCAGCAGCAAGCGGCCGCCTCGATCCGAAAGGGAAGAAGCTTAAACAAGCCTTACCCGACCGAGGCGCAGTGGCAGGAGCTGGAGGCGCAGCTTCCGTCGGCCCGCGCGACCGCGGGCTTGGAGGCGGACACATCCGCGGAGCGGGAGACCGGTGTGGACAGCAATCCGAACAGTGTTTTGAACGCCGTTCCGAATTCCGTTCCGTTCATGGAATTGGCTTCCCATCCACCCGACAGTCCTTACACCAGTGTGTATACCAATATGTATACGAATCCGTATGCAAATATGTATATGAATACGTATAACAATTTGTATACCAATATGCCAACAAATCCATTTGCCAATCTGAACGCTAATCTGCACGCCGACCCGTTCGCCGATCTGGACGCGCAGATCAACATGAGCTCGAACGAGGCGATAAGCGCTGTCGTAAATCCGGAAATGCTCAAGGACATGCCGCGGGCCGTATCGCTGTTTCCGGCATCGGTCAAAACGACGAGCGGGATCAGGTGGGGCTTTATCGACAGCAAAGGCGCAATGGCGCTTCGACCTCAATATGAGTATGCGTTCGACTTTCAAACAAACGGCCTTGCGGTAGTGCAGGCACACGGGCATAACGGTTTGATTAATGCGTCCGGACAGTATGTGGCGAAACCGGTTTATAATTCGATCAGCCCGTTTTCGGAAGGGCGCGCCGTCGTTATCGACAATCGAGGCTTCCGGGTAATTGATGAAAAAGGACGGTTCGTGACGCGCAAAGCGTATGGGTACATCGGTTCCTACAAAAACGGGCGCGCGGTCTTTTCGATCCAGTCCGGCGGGCAGAGCCGGTACGGCTATTTGGATTTGCAGGGCAGCGAAGCGATAGCGCCGCAATTTGTGGAAGCGGGCGATTTTGACCGGAACAAGGCGGTCGTGAAAATAAAGGACAACGAATACGCGCTGATCGGACTGGACGGCGCCCGGCTGGCCGTATATCCTTTTGCAAGTGTCGGTCCGCTTGGCGACGGCCTCCTGTCTTTCCAGGAAAAAGCGCAGGGCAAATACGGCTATATCGATGAAAAAGGAACCGTCGTCATTCAGCCCGCTTTTACCGATGCGCTGCCGTTTCAGGATGGCCGTGCGGTCGTGAATACGGCGGAGGGTTATAAAGCGACTTATGGTCTGATCGACAAACAAGGCGGCTACATCATCCAACCGTCCTATAATGAAATCCGGATTCTGGGCGAACAACGGCTGGCGCTGGGCAAGGCGATTCATGCCGACAAGCCTTATATGGGTTCCATATTTGCTATAGCGGATACGAACGGACAGCTGCTGAGCGATTTCGTGTACCGCGACGTATCGGATTTCCGGAAGGGGCTTGCCTCCGTAACGGACGGGAAGCAGACGTATTTCATCGACCGCAGCGGGAAAGCGGCATACGGATTTCCAAAGGTCGAGGGCAGCGGCACCTTGATCTGGCAAAATCCGCTGATACAAGCCAATATCGATCAGCGGCTTACGTACCTCAATCGTGCCGGGCGCATCGTTTGGCAGCAAAATACCGTTATACCGCTCAGACTTACGTACAAAGTGAAGGAAATCAAATATAAGCCGAACCGGGATTACCTCGTTTATTATCCGCAGCTGGAAGGAATGCTCGATAAGGCTGCACAGCAGAGGGTGAACGAGCTGCTTAAGGAGAAGTCGAACGTCAAGCCGGTACCGGCCGACACGCAGCTCGACTCTTCGTACAGCGGCGATTTCGAGGTCGCCTTCTTCAAGCAGGATCTGCTCGTACTGGAGCTGAATTCGTACAACTTTCCGTTCGGGGCCGCCCACGGCATGCCGGGCAAGATGCACGTCCATGTAAATGTTGCGAATGGCCATACGTATACGCTGAACGATTTATTCAGGCCGGGAAGCAATTATGTCCAGGTGCTAAGCGATATCGTCGGCAGGCAGATCAAGGAGGACCCGCAGTACAGCTATGTTTTCCCCGGCAGCTATAAAGGGATCAAGCCGAACCAGCCTTTTTACGTTACCGATCATGCGCTGCATCTGTATTTTTATCCGTACGAGATCGCGCCGTATGTGGCCGGGTTCCCGACATTTACGATTCCGTTCACGGAAATTATGAGCCTGATCGCGGTACAGGGGGAGTTTTGGCAGTCGTTTCACAAATAATCGGATAGCGCGATGAAGCTGATGGAAACCGGTTCTGCTGCGGCGGCAACCGGTTCTTTGCTTTGCAGATGCCGTACAATGAACGGACCCGGACCGGGCGGCATATGATGGAGGTATAAGTCAGAAATTTCAGTCTTTTCACTTAAACGAATGAAACGTCCGCAAACTTAACCTAACTTTTACAAATGGGCAGCAATTTCTCAAGCTGGAAGAAGAGGCGGATGAGATGATGCTGTAAGGGGCTGTCGGGAGAAAAAGGAGGCGATCCATTTGGACGGTGCCAATCGTTCCGAATCGATGATCCGGCAGGCTGAGCAGTACGGTGCCGCTGGACGTGGAGGCGAGACCTTATTGCCATCGCCTGCTGGAGCTTGGTCTTCTGTGCAAAGAAACCCATATCAATACGATTCGGATTGCACCCCCGCTTACGATTATGAAAGATGAAATCGATTGGGCGGCGGACCGGGTGGAATTCGTACTGACTGAAAGGAGTCCAATGACATGATGATGCCCTATCGTCCGGAAGCTTTTACCGATTTTAGCGCTGCGGCGGAGGAGAGTCGGCTTCAGGAAGCGTTGAAGCGGGTGAACCTGCAGCTGGGCGAGGATTATCCGCTGATGATCGGCGGCAAGACGATAGAAACGAAACGGCGCATAGTATCGGTAAATCCGTCCGACTACAAGCAGGTCGTCGGGACTGTGCTGATGGCCGATACTCCCCTTGCCGAGCAGGCGATACAGACGGCGCATGCCGCATTTCCTGCATGGTCGGCGGTAAGCACGGAAACCCGCGCCGATTGTTTGTTCCGGGCTGCGGCCGAGCTGCGCCGGCGGAAGCACGAATTTTCCGCCTGGCTGATGGTGGAAGCGGGCAAGGTGCGGGTCGAGGCCGATGTGGAAACGGCGGAAGCGATCGATTTCCTGGAGTATTACGGCAGGCAGATGCTGCAGCTCGCACAAAGGGGCGAACGGGAGCTGACCGGGATGTCCGGAGAGCGAAACCGGCTGGATTACCTGGGGCTTGGCGTCGGCATTGTGATCGCGCCGTGGAACTTCCCGCTGGCGATTCTGGCGGGGATGACGACGGCTGCGCTCGTTGCCGGCAATACGGTAATTGTGAAGCCGTCCAGCCTGACGCCCGTCATCGCGGTGAAATTCGTTGAACTGCTGATTCAGGCCGGCATTCCGGCCGAGGCGGTGCAGCTGGTGCCCGGCAGCGGGCGGGAGATCGGCGACTATTTGGCCGCTCATCCTTTGACCCGGTTCATCAGCTTCACCGGTTCGAAGGAGGTTGGCTTGTATTTGCATGAGCTGTCCTCCCGTATGGCTCCAGGTCAACGTTGGCTGAAACGGTTTGTCGGCGAGCTCGGCGGCAAGGATGCGATTATCGTCGACCGCGATGCCGATTTGGAGCAGGCGGCGCAGGGCATTGTGACATCGGCTTTCGGCTTCTCGGGCCAAAAGTGCTCGGCCTGCTCGCGCGCCATCGTACACAGCGATGTGTACGACGCCGTGCTGGAACGGTGTTCGGAATTGGCCGATGGACTGAAAGTAGGGAATGTGCAGGATTTCACATGCAGCACGGGGCCTGTTATCAATCAGAGCGCTTATGATTCCATTGGCGGCTATATCGACATCGCCCGGACCGAAGGCCGTATTACCGCCGGAGGCGGTCCGGCTGAGGGCGACGGCTGGTACATCCGGCCGACGGTCGTGGCGGATGCCGATCCGGGCTCGCGAATTATGCAGGAGGAAATATTCGGCCCGGTGCTTGCGGTTGCCAAGGCGCATGATTTTGAGCATGCGCTTCGTATCGCTAACGACTCCGATTACGGGCTGACCGGCTCCGTCTATACCCGCAGCCGGGTCCATATCGAGCGCGCCCGGCAAGCTTTTGCCGTCGGTAATCTGTATATTAACCGCAAATGCACGGGAGCGATCGTCGGCGTCCATCCTTTCGGCGGCTTCAACATGTCGGGCACGGATTCAAAGGCCGGCGGCCCCGATTACCTGCTGCTGTTCACTCAGCCCAAGCTGACGTCGGAACGGCTCTAGCGGATCGCTTCTAAAGCAGTGCGAGCGAATGGAACGTTACTTGGGCACTGCAATTGCGGGTTGAGCCTGCGAACGTTTTATCAGGATGGAACCTTTCAGGGGGTGGGATGCGTGGGAGGAAGGCTGCTTCGCAAATCGATTCTGACTGTTGCGGAATTCGCTCCGCTACGCCGGCTATTTACAGCCTACGGGATGAAATGCGGCGTCGGCCGTTTTATCGCGGCTGAGACGCTGCCGGAAACGCTGGATAAGGTGCAGGGCCTGAACGATGAAGGCCTGCACGTTACGCTGGACTTTCTGGGCGAGAACGTGCTGGACGCGGAGCAGGCGGAGGAGATGGCCGCAATGATCGGCGGTTTGTTTCCCGCCATCGATCGGCGCAAGCTAAAGGCGAACGTATCCGTCAAGCTGACTCAGCTTGGGCTGAAGCTCGACCCCGCCCTCTGCCTCCGTCATATGGAGCGGATCGTCAACGAAGCCGCCGCATGCCGTAATTTTGTGCGGATCGACATGGAGGATTCCTCGGTCACTCAACCGACGATCGACATATTCCGGTCGCTATTGTGGCGTTATGGCGCCAAGCGGGTTGGACTTGTCCTGCAATCCTACTTGTATCGAAGCGAACGGGATGCCGAACAGCTTGGGGTCGGAGGCACGAACCTGCGAATTGTGAAAGGCGCATACCGGGAACCGCCGGAGCTCGCTTATCCCGATAAACGCGAGGTGGATGCGGCCTATATGCGGATGGTAGAGGGGCATTTGAGCCGTGGCGGTTATGCAGCCGTGGCGACTCACGATCCTGAGCTGATCGAGCAAGTTCTTTCATTTGTCCGCCAGGCAGGCATTTCCCGCGACAAGTTTGAATTTCAGATGCTGTACGGGATTGCCGGGGATTTGCAGCGGGATTTGGCACGTGCCGGATACTTGGTTCGCGTTTATACACCGTTCGGACGCGAGTGGTACCCCTATTTCACCCGGCGTATCGCGGAGCGGCCGGCAAATTTATGGTTCGTAGCCAAACATCTGATCCGTTCTTGACCGTTGCCGGCAGCGAAACCGGGACTTCGCGGAAATCCGGTATGCCGGAGCAGGAAAAAGCGGCAGAAGCCCTTTATGTTAGACCCGGAAAAACGTTATGCCGTACGGCAAAGCATGAGGATTGATCGGGTTAGTCGGACCTTACGGCTAAAAGCTTTTTTGGGCTGTGGCCGACCGCCGTCGCGCAGCGCCGCAATGCGCTGGGAGCTGCACGCAATTTACCCGATTTACAATATCCTACAGCCTTCTGAAATAAACTGATATAATGATAATCAACTGATAAGTTGGAATAGTGCTGCGATAAAGCAGCGGCATGACGGTGGGCAGACAAGTCTTTCTCTCCAGGGCGATCCGGAGCGGCAATTAAGACATAAAGGGTGATCCGGTCCGATGAATTTTCTTGGTATTGATATGGGTTCGAGTTTTTTGAAGTTTGCGCTGCTTGATTTGTCGGGCTTACATATTGCAGATGTTCGGGAATTTAAGGCTCCTCCGCTGCTGAAGCATGCCGATCCCCGGATCAAGGAAACGGATGCGGCCCTTTGGCTGGACAGCGTACGTGCGATGATCGGCGGCTACATCGAGGCGGCGGGCCGGCTGGACGGGATCGTCATAACGAATCAGATGCACGGATTCGTGCTGACGGATGGAGCGGGAAACCCGGCAACGCCCTTTGTTTCATGGCAGGATACGCGAGCGATCGGGACCATCCCGGGAGGCTCGATCACCTATATGGAGGATGCCGCGCTGCGGATTGGCGAAGATGCCATCCTTAATAGCGGGATGCGGCCCGATCCCGGTCATGCGGCGTACTCCCTCTACACCCTGCTTCGCCAAGGTGTTATCGATCCGCGGCGAACGTACCGGTTTCATACGCTGGGTGATTATATCGTCGATGCCTTGACCGAAGGAGCACATAAATGTCATTTGACCAATGCGGCCGCGACGGGGCTGGTCGATCTTGCCGCGGGCGATTGGAACCGTCACCTGATCGAATCGTTGGGCTTGTCGTTTATTCGGTTTCCCGCCATCGTCCGCGAAAATGAATGCTGCGGAACGTATACTTGCGGCCCGATGCGCATCCCGGTCTATCCGGCGACAGGCGACCAGCAGGCGGCGATTTTAGGCTTGGGACTAGGCAGAACGGACGAACTGTCGATCAATGTAGGCACGGGCGCGCAGGTCAGTCGGGTAGCGTCCGGCTTAATCTTCGGCCCTTTTCAGACGCGGCCCTTTTTTGAGGACGACTTCCTGCTTACAATCACGGACCTGCCTTCCGGCAAAGACCTCCAGCTGCTGTTTGACTGGTTGCGCGATTTGGGACGGTCGGTGTTTCATTCGGACATGGGCGATGCTGCGCTATGGGACCGTATCGGCCAGCAAACCGCCGAAGCTTTGGCGTCCGGATGGCAGCCGCAGCCTGACGGACACGGACATGAACCGGCCGGGCGCAACAGCGTCCATCTGGTTACCCCTTCCGAGCTTCATATCGGCAAGATGTTTCTTCACTGCTACCGTCAGATGGCGGAACGTTACTATGACGCCTACATGAAAGTGAATGCCGGGCAGCCGCCCGTTCGTAAAATCATCGTATCCGGCGGCGTGTCGAGAAAAAGTCCGCCGCTCATCCGGTTCGTCGGGGACCGGTTCGGCATCTTGCCGGAGCCCGGCAATCAGCGGATGGAGACGCTGGCGGGGCTGTTCAGGCTGGCGCTCCTCTGCGCCGGGCGGGCGCCGGATATGGAAGCTACGCGGCCGTATCTCGAGCGGATTCGCGGGGGCAGTTGAGAAATGGGCTCTATATTTTCTGTAAAAGAACATCATTCGACAATGAGATTAGGAAGCATTGGGAAAGAACAGTATGAGCAGGTGTATGAAGCTGTATAATTTCTGTATTTATTGTAAAAATCGTTGGTTTTAGGTATAAGGAATCATTTTGCGTATTCGGGGCGCGGACTAGTCCTTTCGAATCTAGGGATATATATAAAATTTGGTACAATTTGTATATTCCTATACAAGGTCAGGAGGAACAAATGGTGAAAAAACTGTTTGCTAACAGCGCCGTCAGGCTGACGCTGGCGGTCAGTCTGCTGTTCGGCGGGGCGCTCACGGTTAGCGCCGGGACGACGCATGCCGACTCGATGGGCTGCTATGGCTGGTTTGATTACGTGTACAAATCGACCGGAGACGTCAATTTTGCCTACTACCATTTTTTGGTATGCCGTGGTGAAGCCGTCGCACAAAAAATAACCAAGTATGAACCGGATGCCAATGTCCTGAAGACGTTAGAACCTGACAGCTTGATTGCGCCGCTGCCCCGCGATCTGGTTTTGTCTCCTTAACCGTCCGATCATAGAACCGGATGAAGCCTCTTCAATGCCAGTCTGCCGATGCAGGCTTGCTTTGCAAAGAGGTTTTTTTCGTTGCTTGAGGGAATGGATGTGGGTTGGAAAGTTTACAAGCCGCCTTTGAAGCCGCGTTCCTGCCGCCTAGTCTAATCCAAGGAACACGGCTTCAACAACGACTGGAACCCCACACCCGTCCCTCACCGCGCACCGACGTATGGGTCTGCACATCAAGACTCCGCAGCGCTGCCGGGCACACCTCACAAACCCGCGTCCTGACTGGCGTTGCGGGCTGTTTGTGCGATAAATGCATCCGCTGGGAAATATGAATCAACGGCCATTTTGTGCGAAATCTGCATCATGGATATCCGTATCGGTGCTTTTCAACCGGAAAAACGATTCTCTATAATGAGAACTACGGAAGCGGTTGCGACGTACCGAGAAGTATGGGAGCAATCGCAAACACTAGTCATCCGGGAGGGATTCCTATCCATCAGTCCAATGTGCAGCAGGCGGCCGGCATTCCGCGAAACAAGGCGCACCCTGTTCTGCGTAATTTGAAGCGGAGCCGCTACCTGTATATCATTTTTTTTCTGCCCTTTTGCTACTATGTGCTATTTCATTATTGGCCGATGTACGGTATCATCATTGCTTTCAAGGACTACAACATCGTTCGGGGCATTACCGCCAGCCCATGGGTCGGCTTCGTCAACTTCAAAAAATTTTTGGTTGACCCCTACTTCTGGAAGCTGGTGCGAAACACGCTGCTTATTAATGTGTATGAGCTGTTTTGGGCGTTTCCGGCGCCGATCATTCTGGCTTTGCTGCTGAACGAATTAAAAAGCCAACGGCTGAAAAAATTTGCGCAAAGCGTCAGCTATTTGCCCCATTTCATATCGACCGTCGTCGTATGCGGCATGATCGTCAACTTCCTGACGACGGACGGCTTGATCAACCAGCTCGTTGTATGGCTCGGGGGTACACCGATTCATTTTCTGATGAAGCCGGAATGGTTCCGGACGATCTTTATCTCCTCGGGCATTTGGCAGAGCGTCGGCTGGGGCTCGATCATTTATTTGGCTGCGCTGACGTCGGTCGATGAGGAATTATACGATGCCGCCAAAATCGACGGCGCCAACCGGTGGCAGCAGCTGCTGAGCATTACACTGCCCGGGATCGCGCCGACGATCTCGATTATGCTCATTTTGAATATCGGGAAGCTGATGTCGATCGGCTACGAGAAAATTATTTTGCTGTACAATGGTTCGACGTATGAAACGGCCGACGTCATCTCTACCTACGTATATCGCAGAGGACTTCTGGGCAGCGATTTCAGTTACGCGACCGCTGTCGAGCTGTTCCAGGCGGTGATCGGGTTGATTTTACTCGTATCGGCGAACCGGCTTTCCAAAAAAATAAGCGAAACCGGGCTATGGTAGGCTAAAAGGAGGTTGCAGCGCGATGAACAAGCATACGTCGCTCGGCTCGAAAATTTTTGACAACATCAATATTTTGATTTTAATGCTGCTGGTATTTGTCACTTTGTATCCGATTTACTATATCTTTATCGTCTCGATCAGCGACGGCAATCTCGTGACGCGGGGCGTAGTCAAGTGGATTCCGCTGGACATCACGTTCGACGCTTACAAGGTCGTGTTCAAAAATCCGCATATGTGGCAGGCTTACGGCAACACGCTGCTGTATACGACGGCAGGCACGACGATTAACGTGATCATGACGGCCCTCTGCGCTTATCCGCTGTCGAGAAAAGATTTTTACGGCCGAAACGTGTTTATTTTTATGGTAGCGTTAACGATGTTTATTAGCGGAGGGCTGATCCCGTTATATTTGGTCGTGCAGAAGCTCGGGCTGATCGATACGATGTGGGCGCTTGTGCTCCCTCCGGCCATCAGCACGTTCAATATGATTATTATGAAAACGTACTTCGAGGGCATCCCGATGGCCTTGCAGGAATCGGCTTATTTGGACGGGGCCCATGAAATTCAGGTGCTGTTGAAAATCATTATTCCGTTATCGCTGCCGGTCATGGCGACGATGGTGCTGTTTTATGCGGTGCATCATTGGAACAGCTTTTTCCCGGCGCTCATTTACTTGAACGACAGCGATAAGTTTCCGGTTCAGGTGCTGCTTCGCAATATCGTTATAGCCGGCGAATTTGCCGACCAGACCGCAGATATCGGCAGCGCGTCGTCGAATTTCCGGGTCGTTGCGACCAATTACAAATTTGCCGTCATCATTATTACCGTGCTGCCGATCCTGGTCGTGTACCCGTATTTGCAAAAGTATTTTGTCAAAGGGGCGATGATCGGGGCGCTCAAGGGATAATATCCGGAGTGCGGCGGTGAGGCGGTCAAGTTCGGCAAGTCGATCGAAGGGGGAATGTCTGGGAGGTTAACCGCGAGCGAGGTACTATCGATGTGAAATCAAGGCACCAAAACGTGTTTGAGCTTCGAAGTCATATCACTGCCTGATCCCGCCGTTTATCTGCAGTCTCAGCAAGCCGTTCCATCCGCATGGCGGATAACAGCGAATATGGTTGGGCGGCAATTCCGGATTTCGGCTATAACCACAACAAGGGAGGGTCTTTACATGACCAAAATATGGGTAAAGGGATTGTCCGTATCATTATGCGCCGTTATGACGGCGACAAGCTTGGCCGCCTGCTCCGGCGGAAAGGAAGCGGCTTCATCCGAAAATTCGGGGTCGGGGAATGCTCCGGCTAATGCCGCAGGATCCGGCAAGCTGTCGGAGAAGGAGCGGGAAGTGAAGGTTACGTTTCCGGAGCATCCGAACCAGCCGGTGAAAAACTTTGCGCTCGTACAGCAGGAAATTTTTAAGCAGACCAACATCAAACTAAAGTTCGAAACCGTTCCGAACAGCAATTATAACGATAAAAAGAAAACGCTGCTCGCGACCAACAATTTGCCGGACATCATTCAGATCGACATGTCGGACGTGAACAATTTTGGCTCCACCGGCGTATTCCTCCCGCTCCTGCAATATATGAATAAAGGCATGATGCCGAATTTCAAAAAGTTTTGGGATCAGTACCCGGATATTATGAAGCTGACGGCGGACGGGGAGCTGTACGGCTTTCCGGCAATCGGGCGCAACGAGTTGAAAAACGGCTTCGGCCCGGTCATCCGTACCGATCTGCTGCAAAAGCATAATTTGCCTGTGCCGAAAACGTTCGACGAGCTGCTGACCGTACTGGCCGAGCTGAAAAAGCTTTATCCGGATTCGACGCCGTTCTCCGTACGCAAAGGCTCGGGACCGATTCATCAGCTGTTTAAAACGATGGCGTATCCGTTAGGCTCGGGCGTGGGCGGCGGCAACGGCATTTACTTCGACAAGGACTTGAACGGAGGCCAGTACGTGTACGGCCCGGCGACGCCGCAGTTCAAAGAGGTGCTCGGTTATTTCAATAAAGCGTTTTCGATGGGCGTGCTGGACAAAGATTATGCGGTCGCTACGCAGCAGCAGTGGACCGAGAAGCTGACCAGCGGCAAATCGTTTTTCTTTTTCGACAACAGCGGGTTCGCGCTCGACTACACGAAACAGCTGCAGAAGGCGGTGCCGGACGGCAAATTCCAGATCATTCCGACTCCGGCGAACAAGACGGGCCAGGCCAGAGCCGAATTTTACGCAACGACGTTGACGGACAAGATGTTCGCGATCAGCTCCAAGGCAAAAGACCCGGAAACGCTCATTAAGCTGCTCGATTGGATGTACACGGAGAAAGCGTCGAATCTGATGAGCTACGGCGTTGAAGGTGTTCATCATACGCTCGATGAAAAAGGCCAACCGAAGCTGAATGCCGACTATGTGATGAAGTTCAAGGACGGTCAGCCGACACCATTCTATGCCATGTACTCCGATCTGGGCTCCGGCAAGCTGAGCTTTACGCCATGGTTTGCCAATATGGACCCGCAGGTGCAGGTGGAGAAGCTGACGGGCAGCTGGAGTCCGGTGCATGAGGAATATTGGAAAACGATCGCCGACGATAAAGCGTATCACGATCCGTACATTGACCCTCCTTTAACGAAAGAGGAAGCCGCGCGGGTCAAAGAAATATTGGCGCCGCTGAATACGATGCTGGAGCAGGAATACGATAAATTTATTATGGGCGTGAAAAAAATCGACGAATACGACGCCGTGATGAAAAAAGCCCGCGACACCGGAGGAGCGGAGCTGGAGAAAATATACAACGATGCCTTGGCGAGATTGAAGCAGAAAAAATAAGCGTTGCCGCGGCGTCCGCCGTCCGATGTGCATCGGGACACGAAAAAAGCGCAGGCCGCACCGCCGTGCCATGACCGAACGGAGGCGGGCGCGGCGTGCTGCACGCAGGGCCGGCTTGCGGCGGCGGCCGGCACAATGATGAGAACGAAGACAGCGAAAACGGATGCGGACTCAACCGGTGCCATAATGAAGCAAGCGTCGTGAGTAGTGTCAAGGGGCGGCTTGTGCGGCCGACGGAATGACGAAAATGGAGGTATTGTACACATATGCGGATTCAACCGATTGCCACAGGCGTATGGCCTACGATGGTAACGCCGTTCACCGATTCGAATGAAGTGGATTACAATGCGCTGGAACGGATGATCGAATGGTATATCGGTCACCGGGTTGCCGGGCTTTTTGCCGTCTGCCAATCCAGCGAAATGTTTTATTTAACGCTTGCGGAACGGGCCGCGATCGCCCGGTTTGTCGTCGAGAAAGCAAGGGGGAGGGTTCAGGTCATCGCCTCCGGGCATATTTCCGACTCGACTGAGGATCAGCGGACCGAATTGCGGGCGATGGCGGAAACCGGCGTCCAGGCGGTCGTGCTGGTCAGCAACCGGCTGGCGAGGCAGGATGAATCCGATGACGTATGGAAGCGTCATGCGGAGGAATTGCTTGCGGCCGTTCCCGATGTGCCGTTCGGCATTTACGAATGCCCGTACCCGTACAAACGGCTGCTCTCGCCGGAGCTGCTGCGATGGTGCGAGTCGACCGGACGGTTTACGTTTTTGAAGGATACGTGCTGCGATACCGACCGGATCCGCAGCAAGCTGGACGCGGTCCGGGGCGGGGGGCTGCGGCTGTATAACGCGAACACGGCAACCTTGCTGGAAACGCTGCAAATCGGCATCGAGGGCTACAGCGGCATCATGGGCAATTTTCATCCCGACCTGTACGTCTGGTTAACTCGCCATTATCTCGACCGGCCGGTAGAAGCGGAGAAGCTGCAGCATTTTTTGGGCCTGTCTTCCGTGATCGAAAGCCAGTATTATCCGGTCAATGCGAAATATTATTTGCGTCTGGAAGGATTGCCGATCGGTCTGCATACGAGAAGCAAGGACAGCCGGCTGCTGACGTATTCGAACCGCCGCGAGATCGAGCAGCTGTACGCGCTGACCTGCCAATATAGAGAGCGGTACCGATTATAGCTGATAAAGGGTGTACCCATTATAGTTACAGGAGAGTGACGGAATGAAGCTGAAGCAGCAGGTCAAACAATTTTTGTTCGAGGACGATCGTCCGTTTCATAACTGCCACGCATCGACGATCGTGGAGCTTCCGGGCGGGGATTTGCTCGTCGCGTATTTTGCCGGGAGCAAGGAAGGCAATCCGGATGTCGGCATCTGGTGTTCCAGAAGAACGAACGGCGTCTGGTCGAAGCCGTATGTAGCCGCGGACGAGGAAGGGCTCGTACACTGGAACCCGGTGCTGTTCCGCAAGAACGACGGCCAAATCGTGCTACACTACAAGGTCGCCCATCCGATTCCGGCGTGGCATACAAGAGTGGTCGTGTCGGATGACAACGGCGCTACCTGGAGCCGGCCGGTTGATTTGGTGCCGGGCGATATCGGCGGGCGGGGGCCGGTCAAAAACAAGCTGATCGTGCTGCAGGACGGCACCTGGCTGGCTCCGGCATCGATCGAAGGCGATGTGTGGGACTGCTTCGCGGATATTTCCCGCGATGAGGGCGCGACGTGGACCCGCAGCGCGCTGGTGCCGGTTAACCGCGGCATGGATGCGGAGGGAGGCGGTGCCGGACAGCCGCGGCCGATTCGCGGCAAAGGGCTCATTCAGCCTACGCTTTGGGAATCGAAGCCGGGTCATGTGCACATGCTGATGCGCAGTACGGCGGGCTTCATCTATCGCAGCGATTCGACCGATGCCGGTCAAACCTGGTCGCCGGCCTATCGGACTTACTTGCCCAACAACAACAGCGGGATCGATTTGGCCAAAATGGACGATGGATCGCTCGTGCTGGCTTACAATCCGGTCGGCATGTACAGAGGGCCGCGCATGCCGCTCTTGCTCAGCGTATCCAGGGATAACGGGGAGAACTGGGAAGAATTGCTCGTGCTGGAGGCGGAATACCGCTCCTACACCATTCCCGTCGAACCGGGGGAATATTCGTATCCGGCTGTCATCGCCAGCGGCAACCGCATCTATGTGACCTACACCTGGAAGCGGGAACGGATCGTCTGCTGGAGTCTGGAAGTCGAGAACGAGGCGGAGCTGGGCAGCTAGGAGTCGTCCCATGGACTGGCTTTGCAATGACGGCAGCGAGCGGCTCGGTCCGTTCGGTTGCAGACTCTTTCGGTTCGTTACCGGGCGGTCTGGGCCGCCGCACAGCCGGATAAGCCGATCCGCGGGCCGTCATGGCGTGTTCGAAGCTGTTTTTGAAAACGACTTACCTAAGCAGGGAGGCAATCGCGATGACATCGTATTCCCGATTGAAGACGCAGTTTGAACAGCCCCCGGCCGAATACCGGTCCGTTCCTTTTTGGGCATGGAACGACGATTTGGACCGGGACGAGCTGCTCCGCCAGATTGAAGATATGAAGCGCCACGGTATGGGCGGTTTTTTCATGCATTCCCGTGACGGGCTGGAGACGCCCTATCTCGGCGAAGCGTGGATGGACGCCGTCAAACAATCCGTGTCCAAAGCCGGGGAGCTGGGCATGCAAGCCTGGTTGTATGACGAGGACCGTTGGCCGTCCGGCTCCGCGGGCGGCAGCGTGCCTGCGCTTGGCGACGAATACCGCTCCAAAGGATTGACCGTTGAAGTCGTCGTCGGCCGAGACGCCGCCTATGAGGATGACGGGCGCGTCGTTGCCGTCTTTAAAGCGAGCATCGACGGCATGGAGCTGCTCGACTGCTGCAGGCTGCCGTTGACGGCGTCGAGGTCGGCCGAGCTGCCGGACGGGGAAGCGCTGCTCGTATTCCGGATCGAGGTGTCCGCACCGAGCGAATGGTTTAACGGCGAAGCGCCGCCCGACAGTATGAATGCGGATACCGTCCGCAAGTTCATCGACTCGACCTACGAAGCGTATAAAGCGGAGGTGGGCGATCAGTTCGGGAGGTCCATTACCGGCATATTCACCGATGAGCCGGGCGTCCATGATCGACACTGCAGGTTTACTCCGGGCCGGGGCTGGGTGCCGTGGACGTTATCGCTGCCGGATTATTTTATGGAGCGGCGCGGTTATGATATTCTAGATGTACTTCCTTACCTATATTTCAACGGGAGCCTCTCTTCCATGGCCCGGCATGATTTCTGGCGGACGGTTTCGGACAAGTTCTGCGAATCGTTCACGAAGCAGCTGGGCGATTGGTGCGAAGAGAACGGCCTCGCCTTTACCGGCCATTACTTGTGGGAAAGCGCGCTCGGCGTGGCTACACGGGTTGGCGGTGCCGTGATGCCTCATTACCGTTATCAGCATGTTCCTGGAATCGATATGCTCTGCGAACAGACGGACGAGCATATGACGGTGAAGCAATGTACGAGCGTGGCGAATCAATACGGACGGAAATTCGTCATTTCGGAAACTTATGGATGTACCGGCTGGGAATTTACATTTGAAGGGCAAAAATGGATGGGCGACTGGCAGTATGTGCTCGGCGTCAACCTGAGATCGCAGCATCTGGCGCTCTACTCGCTCAAAGGCTGCCGCAAAAGAGATTATCCGCCGGTCTTTAATTACCAGACCTCCTGGTGGAAATATAACCGGCTGATCGAAGACTACTTCGCCCGGATCGGCGCGGTGATGACGGAAGGTACGCCTGTCCGGGACGTCCTCGTCCTGCATCCGGCGTCGACCGCCTGGTCGATGCTCGGCACGGACCCGTACGGAGCCGCGAGACGCGGCTTGGACAGAGATATTCCCGGCATCGACCGCTACGGCTACGAGTTCAACGATTTGCTGCGCGTCCTGCTTGGCGCGCATTACGATTTCGATCTCGGCGATGAGACGATTATGGCCGAGACGGGCACAGTCAGCGGCCGCAAGCTGTTCGTCCGCCTGGCCGGCTACCGGACCGTGGTCATTCCTCCGGTCCGTACGATGCTGCGCAGCACGCTTGAGCTGCTTCGCGCATTTCTCGACGCCGGCGGCCGGGCCATCGTCATGACGCCCGCGCCGACGATGATCGAAGGCCGGCCGTCGGAAGAGCCGGCGCAGCTCTACGCCCATCCCGGCGTAACGGCGGTCGGCAGCGCGGACGGGCTAGTCGCCGCGCTCGAACGGCTGCAGCCGCGCGCCGTCAGCCTCCGCAGCCGCTATGCGACGGAGGCGCCCGAGCTGTTGTACCTGCTGAAGGACACCGGCAAGGGATACACGCTGTTCGTTGTCAACAACGATAGGCATAAGCAGGTCGATGCCCGGATTCAGATTCGGCTGGAAACGGCCGGCACCGTACGCATCGAGCAATGGGATGCCTTGACCGGCCGCATTCAGCCGGTGGAATGTTGGCGCGAGGACGGTCTGCTGCAGGTTGATGCCTGCTTCGGACCGGCCGACTCGAAGCTGTATGTCATCTGCCCGGAGCCGTCCGACCAGGATGCGATCGCTGCCCCGGCTGTGAGGCCAAAGCCTTCGGCGTCAAGCGCCGGCGATGATGAAGATATATATGCGGCGTTCGGCCCCGTATTCCGGTTCAGCCGTACGATGCCCAATGTGCTCACGCTGGACAGTTGCGCTTACCGTATCGACGGCGCGCCATGGTCGGGGGAGATGGAAATCTGGGCCGCCCAGCGCGAAATCCGCGAAGCGCTCGGCATGCGCCAAGTTTACTATAACGGGATTACCCAGCGTTACAAATGGATCGGCGAGCCGCATCCGCAGGATGGAACGCCGGTCGGTCTGAAGCTTAGCTTCGAGGTACAGGATGTGCCGGATTCCGGCATTCATCTTGTGCTCGAAGGCGCACAACAGTTCGCTATCCGCTTGAACGGACAGCCGGTACAGTCTACTCCCGAAGGCTGGTTCGTAGACAGGTCGATGGATCGCGTACCGCTGCCCGGATTGCGCCGGGGCACGAATGAATTGGAGCTGTCCTGCGCATACCGGCAGTCGATGGAGCTGGAGGACTGTTACATGACGGGCGATTTCGGCGTGAGCCCGGAACGTCGGATCATCGCCGAGCCGCAGACGCTTCGTGCGGGCGACTGGTGCCTGCAGGGCTACTACCATTACAACGGCAGCATCGTTTATTATGCGGAATACGAGCACCGGCATGAAGCGGGCTGCAAGGCGGTTCTGCGGCTCGGCAACTGGTCCGCGGTTACGTCTGAAATCCGGGTTAACGGAATAACGGCGGGACATGTGCCATGGAAGGCGGCGGATGGCGTCGATCTGACTGCTTATTTGAACGAGGGCGTCAACCGGCTGGAGATCGAAGTGATGGGCAGCCCCCGCAACATGTTCGGCCCGTTCCACGAAGCGCGCGGCCGAACCGCGACGACAAGCTGGAGCTCGTTCCGATCGGAAGGTCATACTTTCACCCCCGATTATATCGTGCAGCCGTACGGTTTGATGGGACAGGTCAAGATCGTCCGGATATCATAGAAACGGAAAGAAGGCAGGAATAGCGATGAACATGCCAGGGATCAAGCAAATCAGCGGAATGCGCGGCAAGCCAAACCGGCTGTTCCTGACGATTTTATGCTATTTCCTATCTCTTTTGATTCCGATTGTCATTATCGGCGTCTCGGAATATGCGTATTCTGTCCGCATCATGAAAAATGAATTTAACGAGCGCATTTCCACGAACCTGGAATCCGCGGCCAAAACGGTCGATTCGTATCTGAAAACGACGCAGGAAACCGGCGTCAACTTGTTGTACGACGAGACGGTGCGGACGCTCCTTATGCCTAAAGAGATGCAGAGCCTCGAGGTTAGAGCCGAGCTGTGGCGGCTTCCTCGCATTTTGCTGCGCAATGAAAACATCATCAGCCATTTTGCCGACTCCATGTTCGTTTATACCGATAACCAGGATGTATATGTGAGCGGCGGGGTTAATTATTTCGATTCGTTTTTCAGCAACATGTATAAATACGATAAATACGACACCGGCTACTGGATGAGCAAGCAGAGCTCGGACAAAAGCATCGAGCTGCTGCCGGCGAGCCGGGTCGTTCAGGAAAAAGTAAACGTCAAGCAGGTTATTCCCGTCGTGATGACGAACCGGATCCGCAATCATATCGCCGTTATGGTCGTCAATATCGCCGTTCAGACGATCGAAAAGACGTTGAAGGGTGGCGCCGTATTCGACTCGACCGGATTTATCGTGTTGGACGGAAACAGCAATGCACTGTATGATGCCAACGGTTACCTGAACCCGAACGGCTCGTTGACGGCCGACCGCTTGAACGCTTTGTTTGAAGGGAGCGACGGCTCGAAGGAGCTGGAGGTGGGCGGCAGACGGTATGCGGCGGCCCAGGTGAAGTCGGATTCGTACGGATGGAGCTATTACTCGTTTACGCCGTTGGCCGAGTTCAACCATTATACGGTCGGCATTTTGCAGATGACGCTGCTGCTGTGCGTGGTGCTGATGGTGATGGGGATTTTGTTTTCGTTCATGTTCAGCCTCCGTATCTACAATCCGATCCGCAATATCCGGGATATTATCGAGAGGAAGAACGTCCCGGCGTCCGGCGGCGAGCATGAGCATGAGGCAGGCGCGGCTTTCAATGAATTCGAGCTGATCCGGCGCGGAATTGACCGGATGTCTCACAGTCGCGAGGAGTACAAAGTGAAATACGATAAGCAGACGAGCGAGTATGTGGAGTATTCGTTGTTGTTTTTGCTGAAAGGCCATACGATCAATCAGGAAGAAATTTTGCGCGAGACGCTGAAGGCCGATTTCGGCTTCAATCGGTCGGGCTTTGTATGCTGCACCGTATTTTTCGACTTTAAGGAAGCGTTTTACAAAGATATTCAAGATACGGAGCGCGGTCCGATTATTAACGGCATTAAAAAGATTGTATGGAATTTGCTCGGCAGCCAGGCTCCTTGCTACATCCTGGAGCATCGGCAGCATGTGTTCGTCTGCCTTATCAATATCGACGGTCCGCACGAAACCGGGCTGCTGCATCCGGCTTTCCAGCGAATGCTGGCCATCTTTGAATACGATATCCGCATGTATTACGATATGACGATCGGCATCGGCAAGTTTTATACGGACGCGAACGATATCGGGGCATCCTATAACGAGGCGATGACGGCGGTCAGCAAGCGAGATAAAGAGCAGCGGTTTCAAATTGTCGATTCCAACCAGATGTCGATCGAGAACAGCTACCGGTATTCGCTCCATGACGAGCAAAAAATATTGAACTTCCTGAAGCTGGGCGACGTGCCGGCCGTACGGGAGGTTGTGGCGGATATTGCGGAGAGCAATGCGCAGCGCAGCATTTCGTATGAGCATATGCTTCGGCTGTTCAAGGAAATGTATGTGACCGGCATCCGGTTTTTGGCGGAAAAGGGGTTGAGCGTCTCGCAGCTGGAGCTGGAACGCGAGCTTCCGTTCGACAGCCGCGCATTCGACGAATCGTTCCTCGGCACGAAGGAGCTGGAGCTTGCGATTTGCGAATTTTTCACCCGGATCATCGAGCTGACGAAACCGGGCAAAGGGCAGAAATCGGGCAGCCTCGTATCGCTCATCGAGCAGTACATCCGCGAGCATTACACGCAGGATCTCGGGCTGGAGCAAATTGCCGATCGGATGGGCGTTTCCGTCAAATATGTATCCCGGGTGTTCAAAGATAAAACAGGCGAATATTTAACCGACTATATTAATCGGGTACGTATCGAAAAAGCGAAGGAGCTGCTGGCGCAAACGGAGCTGCGGGTGAACGATATTGCAGAAAATGTGGGCATCCACAGCCGTACGACATTTCTTCGCGTTTTCAAAAAGGTGGAGGGCGTTTCGCCGAACGAATACCGTACGCTGCATAAAAAAATAAAAGGTTTTGAATAGCGCGTCGGTGATGTATACTTGACTTAATATCAACACGGGGGTTGAGCAGAGAATGAGTCAAGATATGGGCGGATTAGGCCGCCATTATTTGCAAAATGATTCTTACGGAGCGTCAGCGTTTTGCTTTTACCGCGCGATTCTTGAAAATAATTTAAACGGCAACGCCTGGAACGGGCTTGTGCTGGCGATGAGCCTGATGCGTAAAGAATATGACGCGCAGACCGTACTGGCGAGATTCGCGCTTCAGCAGCAGCTGCCTTATGACAAAGATATGGTTACCTTCGCACTGATGATGTTTCAGAACAGCCCGCAGGCGCTGGGCCAATGGGTGCGGGCGATGTCCGTCCGTTTCGGCGCGAATGCCGAGGAGCGGCAGACGTTTGCGAAGATGGCCGACGATATGGAGCAGGCTTACGCCGACTTGGTGGCCAAGCACGGCGAAGAGAAGCTGAAAAGCCAAGGGATGCTCAGCCTCGAGGAGTTCGCCGAGCGCAAGATGGAACTCGATTGGCTGCTGACGGAATCGGTCGATTCGATCTTTGCCTTGGCTCAGGTGTGGCTGAGCGATCCGGAGACCGTGCTGTCGGGAGTCCGGCTGCTGTGCATGCTGCCCGATCCGCGAAGCGAGCGGCTGCTGCGCCGCGTCTGCCGCAGCGAAGAGGTGGACGGCAAGGTCAGAACGCATGCGCTGCTGGCGCTGCGATGGCTCGGCGTGCGCGGCAACGCGCGCATCGCGAAGATGGGCGAGTCGTTCGTGATCAATCTTGACGATCCGAAGCCGGAGCTGACCGTATCGGTTCCCGCGTCGTACAAGCCTGCGCTGGACCGGATGAAGCTGTGGATGGCCAAGGAGCAAGGTGTCGTTACGCAGGAGGAATATGAGGGACATGCATCGACCGACGAGCCGGAGCTGCCGGAAGCGCTCGCGCAGAAGCTGGAGCAGGCCGACATTCCCGGCGTACTGCAGGAGGTTGTTCACGCAGTCATTCGTTCGGCATATGACCAGTATTACCCGCTGGTGCCGCACAATCGCGGCGCACGGGCATGGAGCAACGCGTTTCTGATGCTCATGAAGGATTATGCCGAAGGCATCGGCGAAGGCTGGCCGTACGGCGAGCTGGAGCAGGATGAAACGGCGGTGCTGCACCGCAACTGGATGCTCAGCGCGAGCCCCGATTTTTATAATCAAATCGAGGAAGCGCGCAAGCTCCGCGCCGAAACGTTGGGCTGAGCGAGCACGATAAGCGAATAGCAGGCAATCGAATGTAATCCCCGCCCGCGGCCTTTGCCGCGGCGGGGATTTTTTCACTAAGATGGCTGTGGAAAACGGGCGGACTTTTTTGGGCAGCGGGCTTGGTTGGGCACAATAAAAAGAAATCGTACGTGAAGGGAGGGATCGCAATGTCCGAAAGTACGAATATCCGGGAGAAGCTGCTGCGCATCGAGCGCGAGGAGCAGGTGCGGATCGTGTATGCCTGCGAAGCGGGCAGCCGGATGTGGGGACTGGCGTCGCAGAATAGCGATTACGACGTCCGGTTTGTGTATGTGCGGCCGACCGACTGGTACTTGTCTATTTTTGATAAGCCGGATGTCATCGAGCGTCCCGTCAGCAAGCAGCTGGATATTCACGGCTGGGATTTGAAAAAAGCGCTCAATCTGTTCCGCAAATCCAATCCGCCGCTGTTTGAATGGCTGCTTTCGCCGGTCATCTATATGGAACCGTATACGGTGATGCCGCGCATCCGCGAGCTGGCTCCGCGCGCCTTTTCGCCACGCTCGGGTGTGTTCCACTATCTGCATATGGCCAAACGAAATTTCCGCGACTGTCTAAGAAGCGACAAACTGCATATCAAAACGTATATTAATGCGTTCCGGCCTATTTTTGCATGCAGATGGACACTGGAGACAGGTGGTCCGCCGCCGGTCGATTTCGGTACATTGCTTGAGGCGCTTGAGGCGGAGCCGGCCGTGAAACGGGAGATCGAGACGCTGGTCTTCCGCAAAAAGGCTGGCGATACGTATGGACCGGAGCCGGCAAGGAAGATCCTTGCCGATTATTTGGAGAGGCACATCACCGAGCTCGAATCGGCGGCCGGGCAGGCACCTGCGGGCGACAGCCTGCCGGATGACGAATGGGACGCGTTGTTCCGGGATGCGCTCCGCGAGGTGTGGGGGCGGGAATAGGGACATACGTGCACACGGTTTCATAGTTGTCTGAATACTCTATAATGCGTGCTGCATGAACAGAGAGGAGGGACGACATTATGCGACAGGTTGCCAACAAATGGTCGAAGTTCACCATCCTGCTGAAGCATAGCGGTGTCGCCAAACATATCCCGGCTATGCGGCGTTACAGCGATTCCGGCTTGCGGGATATGCTCCATCGGTATCCTTTCGTTGTGGCAAAGCCTTTTGTCGGAACAGGGGGATCCCGTGTCGTGAAAATTCAAAAGACGCCAGGCGGCTACCTCTACCATTATTATGGGAAAAAGTGTCATGTGCATTCATGGAACGAGCTTGCCGCAGCTCTCCGACGGATTCGTGGACGACACAAATTTATGCTGCAACAGGGCATTCAGCTTACGACAATTAACGGAAGGCCGATCGATTACCGCGTAAAAATGGTGAAATCGAGAAAGTCATGGAAAATAACGGCTATCGTCGGTCGCTTGGCCCGTCCCGGGCTGTTTGTCACTAACCTGTGCCGAGGAGGCTCGCTTCTGAAAGGCACATATGCGCTTCGGCGCACCTTCCCGTCAAAACGGGTCAAAGGTAAAAGGGATACGATGCGGGGCGTCGCGCGGACATGCACCTTTCTGCTCGAAAAACATTATCCGGGTATAGGGGCGCTAGGATTCGATTTCGGCATTGACATACGGGGCAGAGTGTGGATTTTCGAGGTCAATACGAACCCTCACTAAAACCGCCGCCTAACGAAAGAAGCCTACTGCAACGCGCAGCAGGCTTCTCGTTTTTTCAGTCTCTTTTTGCGGGCTCCGGACGTTGCTTCATCCTGAACTCTGCAAGTCAATGTCCACGGCTATTCCTTGCGCTTGTAGAACAGACGCGATACCGCCACCCCGATACTTCCCAGCCCGATAAACAGAACGGCGCGGATCGCAGCCGACACGTCGGGTAGATCGATAAAAATAATTTTCAGCAGCGTCAAAAATAGAAACAGAATCCCGGCCAGACGCACCTTCCGCTTGCTTGCGACGACGCCCGTAATAATGACGGCAATTGCGTAAAGAACCCACACGGCCGACAGCAGCAGATGCTGCATATCGTAAGACAACGCCTTTGTCAACGAATCTGTCGCTTGCGAGATAAAAATAAGAAAGAGTACGGAATCGGCCCACAGCAAGCTGTTTTTGCGTCGTTTATAACCATCGGCGGTGCCCTCCGGCAGCCGTTTCAGAAAGGCGTACAGCGCGCCTACCGAGACCAGAAGCACCAGCCAGGCGAACGTTTCCGCCGAAGGGATGCGGCTGATCGGATGTAAAATTACGCTGCATATGCCGAATACATAGGCCAGTATGCCTGTCGCCTGCTGCAGCCGGCTTTTGAACGCGACGCCGAGCATGATCGCGAGCATGCCCTCGACCAGCACGGCGGCGGTTTGATTGCTGGCTTCAAGCACATGCACGATCCATAGAAACCAGCCGAAGGTGGCGGCTGCCATATAGACGGCAGCCTGCTGCTTCCGCTTGAGCAGCACATATGCGGTTGCGCTGTAGACGAGGGCGCATGCCGCAATGACCAGCCGGTAGACGAACGGGTCCTTGTCGGCGAACAAGCCGAACATCCAGACTGCGGTCAAGGTAAAGCCGAGAAACAGGGGCACGGTATGGGCCCTGCTGCGGCCTTCCCGGGGGAAGACGGACAGCGCGAACATGACGGCATGCTGGAGCAGCAGCGCCAGCATTACCGGATAGCGGCTGTCTCCATGGCTGAACCCGATCATGCCGATCAATAGCGGCACATGCAGGACGCCAAAGGCCGTGCAGTATGCGGCTCTGTAGGCAAAGCGGTGAGCAAGCAGCAGCATCGCGATCGAGAACACCGTTTCATAGGCAATGAACATTCGTATGTCCGGCTTGGCGCTGTCCACCAGGAACGGCACCAAGTACCCCGCCAGCATCATGATGACGGTCAGCGCCTGTGAACGTTGGCGCAGCGCGGTCCGGAGGCCCGCACCGATCGCAAGCACATATAACGTGAAGGCGAGCCAAGCCGGAATCAGCGCATACAGCATATGCGCGGCGAATAAGGCGAGCAGCAGCACGGCGATCGAGCCCCCGAGCAGCACTTGGCCGAGTGCCGGCCTGCCGCGGCGCGACTGGGCTTCGCCCTGCCAGTACATAAAGCCTGCAGCCGCGACGCCCAGCAAACAACGGATCGGCTCGGTAATGATGCCCGCGCTGACGGCGGCGGTAAAGCCCCACAGGACGCCGATCAGCAGTACGGCGATAAATATGCGCGGGAGCCAGACACGGGCGATCAAATGCTCCCAGTCCGGCTTCGGCTTCGGCGCCGGGGGAGGCGGCTGCAGCGGGGGCTGCGGCCGCTGCTCATGCGCACCCGGGGCAGTCGATGCGCCGGGAATGTACGTCGTACCCGGCGCCGACGGTACGTCCGACGCCCTATAAGCTTCCGTACCGGCTGTCGCACCCGCTGCCTTCGATGGATCCGGTACGCCCGAAGCCGTCGGCATGCCCGTACCGGCCGCCGCTCCATGTACCGGCGCTTCAGCTTCGGCAAATGCACCGCCGGGCCCGACCGCAGGCGGCCGGGCAGTGGCGGCTCCCTCCTGCTGCAGCATATGAAGCTGCCGCTCGAGGCTCGATACCTTTTGCTCCAAGGCTTCGACGCGGGCCAGGAGCGGATTGTCCGGCGAGGCTTTAGCTTTATTCAATTCATCGTTCATTAAGTCCGCACACCTCATTTTAATCGTACTGTTTTCATCAGCCTTTCTTAGCTGTCAATCTTTTCATTTTATGATTATATCACACGCGAATGACTCCGCTTACGGAAAAGTCCGGCGAATCGATTCTATGAAAATATTTGATTGCCACAGACCAAGACGGTATGGTAGATTTTAGGGGCGTATAAGGGAAACTATGGATGGGGAGAAATGCGAATTGAAAAAACGGACGGTTCTTGGCAAGAGCTTGTTGAGCGCGGCTGCGGCGATCCTATTATTCGTTACGGTTGCCGGCGGGGCGGCCTATGCGGATACGTCAAGCGGCCAGACGGCGATTCCGGCAGTCATTGAGAAGACAACATCCTCCGTCGTTGCCATTATCGGCAAGCCGGTCAGCGGCAAAGATACGAAGGAGCGGAACCGCTACGATCTGGCCCACGGAACGGGCGTCATCGTAGAAAGCGACGGGACGATCCTGACGAATGCGCATGTCGTCAAAAATATGCGCAACATCAACGTGGTGACCGCCGACGGCAGGTCGTATCCGGGCAAAACGACGCACTATGACGAGGAGAGCGACCTCGCTCTGGTCAAAATCGACGCGCTCGGTCTGACACCCGCGACATTTGCCTCGCCAACCGACATTAAAGTCGGCGAGCCCGTCATGGCGATCGGCACGCCGCTCTCGTTTGCGCTGCGCAACTCGGTCACATCCGGCATTGTCAGCGGCATGGACCGTTCCGTTCAATCCAAATATCAGCTGATCCAGACGGATGCGGCGATTAACCCGGGCAACAGCGGGGGCGCGCTCGTCAATATGAAAGGGCAGGTCATCGGCATCAATACACTCAAATACGTACAGTACGGCGTGGATGGCCTCGGCTTCTCCATACCGGTCCATACGGTGCAATATGTGCTGGATCATTTCCATAAATATGGAAAAGTGAAACGTCCTTATCTCGGACTCGAGCTCGGAGAGAGCTGGGAAGCGGTAGTCGGTCTGCCTTCCGGCAACGGTCTGGAAGTGACTTATGTGGAACCGGATTCACCGGCTGCCAAGGCGGGGGTGAAGCAGGGAGATACGCTGCTCGCGATCGATGAATTAAAGACGGGCAATCTGGTGGCATATAATGAAGCCTTGACCCATTATTTGCCGGGGCAGAAAGTTCGGCTCACGCTGCAGGCGGGCGGTTCGTCCAAGGGTACGGAGCTTGTGCTGGGCGAAGAGCGTGCGAAGGATGCCAAAATCGTGCAGGATGGCGACGGCTCCTATATTGACGCAGATCAGGGCAAGACGCAGATCGGGGACAGCCACTTCGGCTGGTCGATGAAATATCCGGCCGGACTCGTCAAAGCGAGCCAGTCCCCGGATGGCGGCAACATTGTGCTGGCAGACGCCAAGGGCGAGTTCGCCATAAATATTATCGTGCAGGACAAGCAGAGCGAGGATTTGTCGCCGTTCGGGCTTTTGAAAAAGGTAAGCGGCAAATCGAACGATACGGTGCTCGAAAAGCGGTATGTCGATCAGGCTCCGCAGCCTTATGCGCTGATGGTCGGCAAAAGGAAGGAAGGCGGCGAATATTATCAAATCCGCGCCTATTTGAAGGAAGATAAAATTTACTACGTCATTATGGTTATAAAAAAGGAAGAAAGTTACGCCAATGAGTTCAAGCGCAACAGCTATCTCGATCTGCTCGATACATTCGTCCTGAAATTCGATAACAACAATCCGGCGCTTAAAAATATTTCGGCTTATCAACAGGACAATACGGTTACGACGGAATACGGATTGTCGTTTGACTTGCCGACGAATTGGAGCAAGCGGGAGTGGGGACAGTACCTGACTTACGCGAGCGAGGACGGGGATTTGTCGGTATCGCTGCAGGTCACTTCCGCGGCATCCGGAGATACGGTGAAAGATTGGGCGGGCCGACAGGAGCGGTTGTTTACCGGTATCTACGCCGAAGACTACCGCGAGGTGCGCGGCGTGCAGGAAACCGTCGTCGGCGGTGCTGCGGCCCTCGAGAACCGGTATGCGAGCACGATGGGGGACAAGTGGTACGAACACCATGTGCTGTACGTTTTGAAGGACAAATATAAGTATGAAATAAGCTTCTCATATCCGAAGGCGGCCGCCGGCAGTATGGACGAGATTATCGGTTCTTTTGCGAAATCGGCCCGCTTTTCGAAGGAATCGGTCAACAGCTCGCTTGGTTTCATCCAGGATGAGGACGATCTGATGGATAAAAACCGTACCGCAGCCTATACGAACAAAAAATACGGCTACTCGCTGCAAGTTCCGGAAATATGGTACGGCAACCAGGGAGAGGTCGATACAGCGCTGAAACAGTTCACGTTTGAAGGCGGCGGATTGTCGGTAACGGCGGATGACCGAATCTCCCTGGAAGAAGCCGTTAACCGGCTTGAGCAGGAGTATAAGAAAAATGCGGAGACGGACGCCAATTACAAATATACGGCGACCGACGAGCCGCTGTTCGAGACGACGGCCAAACGCTTTGCCACCCAGTACAAAAGCAAAAACGTGCCTTACACGCTGCATGAATATGTATTTGCCCAAAACGGCATCGTTTATACGTTCCGCCTGCGCATCAACGATGCGGTCAAGACGGAAGAGCAGTGGAAGCGGCTGGAGAGGGCGCTGCTGTCGGCCCGGTTTTTCGCGAAGTAGGGGCGGCGGCCGGCTAAGCCGGGAAGCGATTCATCGAGAGCGGGAGACGCTGCAGCTTGCCTCGAAGTGAACTTGTTCAGTAGTGGAATCAGATGGGGACTCTCCCCCACCTGATTCAAGGCCCACCTTAGAGGTGGGAGTCTTAACCCGATAAAGTCGTAATCGGATAAACGAAAGATGCCTTCGAAACCGCGGTTTACCGCCGGATCGAAGGCATCTTTAACAACTGCTGACGGAACTTATCTATGCGCCAAGTACGCGCGATTGTTCAGTACAATCGCCTGCCCCCGCGCAGCCGTTCCGTGCGCGAATCGATCGCGCTCTCGCGACACCCAAACAAGCATCGTGCCTGAATTCGCATTCCGGCGCGATGCTTGTTTCAACTGGCCGATGCCGTCAAACCTTTAACGAGCGGCTTTTCCCGGATCTTGCGCTGTAGGCGATCAGCCATGCGCCCGCGCTTTGGAGCGCCGTTTTCACGATAATTTGACCGAGCACGGCATAGATGACCGCATCCCATGGCAGCACGCCTGCGCCAAACGGGGACAAGCCGATGATGATGAAAACAATGCTGTCGACGATGCCTCCGACAAAGCCGCTGTAGAACACTTTATGCGCCATCGGCAGCTTCAGCCGGGTGTAAATTTCCGTATCCGTCGTTTCCGACAGCATGAACGTGAAGGCGGACGCCGTTACGATCCACAATGTGTCGCCGAGAACGTTGGAGGTAATAGCCGACACGATCATCGCCACGGCGATGGTTGCGTACGTTTTGCGCCGTCCTATGACGTTTTGCACCAAATCGCGCAAAATGAAGGTGGCTCCGATCAGAAACGAGCCGACAGGAACGATCAGGACGCCGAGCTGCAGCGGCTGGAAGGAGGCTGTCAGCACGTTGGCCAGCACGATGCTCAGCAAATAAGCGGCAATCAGGAACGATCTCATGAGGGTCGCTCCTTACCGGTTATCCACTTTTTCCGGATATAGATCATGATTCATGAGCCTGTGCTCGGCCATCGCTTCATACTTCGTGCCGGGGCGTCCCCAGTTGCAGTACGGATCGATGGAAATGCCGCCGCGGGGGGTGAATTTGCCCCACACCTCGATATACCGCGGATTCATCAGCGCAATCAGATCGTTCATAATGATGTTGACGCAATCCTCGTGGAAGCCGCCATGGTTGCGGAAGCTGAACAAATACAGCTTGAGCGACTTGCTCTCCACCATTTTGATATCGGGAATGTAGGAAATGTAGAGCGTGGCAAAATCGGGCTGTCCGGTAATCGGGCATAAGCTGGTGAATTCGGGACAATTGAATTTAACGAAATAAGAACGGTCCGGATGCTTGTTGTCGAAAGCCTCCAGCACCTTCGGATCGTACGAGAAAATATAAGGCGTCTGCTGATTCCCTAGCAGCGTCAGATCGCTCAAATTTTCGTCGCGGTTGGACGTGGTCATGTGGTATCCCCTCTCTTTTCTTGCGGACTGCGCCGCGGGCCCAAAAGAAGAATGCGATTGCCGGAACTTGGCTCCGCCGTAAACTAAAGAACGTGAAAAAAACGATACATGGGTAACGTTTATTCTTAGTTTTTTATAGAGGGAGTTCGCGAACCTCTCCCGGACGGACAAGCCGTTTCCGGTTTTTCTTCTTCAGTTATCTATAGCACTATACCATATCGGCGGCCGGATTGCATCTTAAATTGCAGGCAGACGAATGGAAACGGTTGCCGATGACGGCCGGGTTCGGCTTTGCGGCGCGGGTATGCTGCTGCAGGCGCGGGCGATACTAATGACGGGCTGCGGCCTTACGCCGTCCGTCCGAGAACTCGGGTTTGTCCGGGTGTAAGCTGCCGATGGTTACTTACCTGCAGTTCAGTAGCTTAGAAAATAGTAAGCTCTTACCTGAATGAAGACTTGTTATATATAATGGATTAGTGGCGGTTACTTTAGAGGCCGGTAGGCGTAAACGGCTGGAAGCGGTACCAGGTTATAATGAGGAGGAGTTCTTTATGAATTACCGTTTTATGGGGAAAACAGGGCTGAAGGTAAGCGAGCTGTGCTTGGGCTCCATGACTTTCGGCGCGGCGGCGGATCGTGAGGAGAGCTTTCGCATCATGGACCGGTTTAAGGAAGCCGGCGGCAATTTCATCGATACGGCCAACGTGTACTCTCAAGGCTTGTCCGAGGAAATCGTCGGCGCCTGGTTGAAGAATAACAATCGGAACGATTTCGTTGTCGCGACGAAGGTACGATTCGGCATGGGCGACGGGCCGAACGATATGGGCTTAAGCCGCAAGCATATTCTTGCCTCCGTCGAAGACAGCCTGCGCCGTCTGGGTACGGATTACATCGATTTGTTTCAGGTTCATGCCTGGGACGCGGCAACGCCGTTGGAGGAAACGCTCAGCACGCTGAACGATCTTGTGCGCAAAGGCGTTGTCCGCTACATCGGAGCGAGCAATTACAGGGCATGGCAGCTGCAAAAGGCGATCTATACATCCCGTCAGCATGGCTGGGAGCCGTTCTCCTGCCTGCAGCCTCAGTATAATTTGCTGTGCCGCGCGACGGAATTCGAAATGCTGCCATTGTGCGAGCACGAGGGACTTGGCGTTATTCCATGGAGTCCGCTGCGCGGCGGCTTGTTGAGCGGTAAATTCAAGCGTGGGGAGACACCGCTCGAAAATACGCGGGTTGGAGCGAACAAGGAAGTGTGGGAGCGCTACAACAACGAGTTTACGTGGAATATTATCGATACGCTGAGCGGAGTGGCGGATGAAACAGGCAAGTCGCCGGCACAGGTCGCATTGAATTGGATGCTGAGCCGCAGCGTCATCACCTCGCCGATTATCGGAGCGAGAAATACGGCTCAGCTTGAGGACAATTTGGGAGCGGGCGGCTGGTCGTTAACGGAGGAGCAGCTGAGCCGATTAAACGATGTAAGCGAGCTGCCTGTGACATATCCGTACGATCTGGCCGCGGAAAACCAGCAGCGCCGGGGCAGAGTTCCCGAGGCCGCCAAACTGTAGCCGCGTCGTGTGGTTCGGACAAGCCGCCGGCTTGGCGGGATCGGTTTTCATCCGGGAACCTGACCGGCGCGCCTGTCCCTTGAGGAAATCGAAAATACCGGAAGGAGAGGCATCATCATGTACCATTTTGAAAATAAAGTCGTTTGGATTACCGGAAGCAGCACAGGGATCGGCCGCGCAGCCGCGCTGGCGTTCGCCGAGCATGGAGCGGATGTGGTTATTCATTGCAATGCGAGCGTTGAGGAGGCGCGCAAGCTGGAAGAGGAAATTAACCGGCTGGGCCGGAAATGCTTGCTCGTGCAGGGGGATGTCGCCGACCGTCAGCAGGTTGAAGCGATGGCGGCCCGCATCGACGAAACGTTCGGGCGTATCGACGTGCTGATCAACAATGCCGGCGCGCTGATTCAAAGAGTGCGGCTGGAGGAGCTTGAGGAGGAGCTGTGGGACCGCGTCATGAATGTCAACCTGAAGTCGGTATACCTCGTGACGAAGGCGTCGCTGCCGCTGCTCAAGCGTTCCGACAAAGGCCGCGTCATTAACATGACTTCCGTGGCCGCCCGGAATGGCGGCGGGTTCGGCTCGATCGCTTACGGCGCCGCAAAAGGAGGAGTCAGCACGATGACACGCGGGATGGCCAAGGATCTTATCGAGTACAAGATCACCGTTAACGGCATCGCGCCGGGCATCATCGCAACGCCGTTCCATGACCGGTTTACGCCTCCCGACATTCGGGCGAAAACATTATCCGGCATTCCGATGGGCCGCGAAGGCACGCCGGAGGAAACGGTGGGGGCAGCGCTGTTCCTGGCATCGCCGTATGCCGATTATATAACCGGCGAAATTATAGAAGTGAACGGCGGCCAGCTGATGGACTGATGCCGGCTTACGGCCGGTATAACATCAGAAAGAACATCCAGGTCCCATGTTAAGCGGTTGGCGCTCAGGCGTCCGTAATTAAATTAGGAATAATTACACATGGGGCTGTCCCAATCGGTATCAACCGGTGAGACAGTCCCCCCAAATATGAAAAGCCGCCTCCAACACCACTATATCAGTGGGGATGGAAGCGGCTTTTCACATGCACATTTGGGGACAACCGCTGTCCAGTGAAGTGGATTCTCTCTCATGCAATGCATTACAATTAAGAGATGAATCTTGGTATTGGAAGGGGACATTGTCATGAAAATTAGTCAACTGGCTAAAGCAACCGGTGTCAGCACCCGATCGATCCGACATTACGAGAAGAAAAGACTGCTTGACACCAAACGTCTTGAAAACAATTATCGCGAATTCGAAGAATCTGCCATCGAACGTGTCAAGACGATCCAAATATATTTGGGACTTGGAATGACGACGGATGAGATTCTGGAAATATTACTATGCCATGATGCTTATGTTGATGTTGCGGGTACGGACGAGTTCTGCGAAGATATGCTTGATGCCTATGAGCAAAAAAGGGATGAGATCGTCAAACAAATTCGCGCATTGGCTGCCGTACAGCAGCGTTTGGACCAACGCATTGAGCAAATGAAAGAACGGCGTTCAGATGGAGACGTTACCTGAACGCGCCGCATCCCCGTACTAGACCTCAATAAAACAACGGGAGAGCCCGGTCCTCTTCGAGGACCGGGCTCTCCCGTTGTTTATTTCAACCGGGTCGCACCGCCGAATGACGAGTCGTCTCCACCAGCCGGGCGTAGCTGTCTGTACCGTAGCCGGCATTGATTGCCCGCCGGGCGATGGCATTCGCCGAGGCCAGCACGCTGGTGTCAAGACCATGGGCAAGTGCGGCCTGGATAATATGCTCCATGCCTGCGGCAGCCGAGACGAGATTGGACTCGTCGCCCGGATAGCACTCTTCGTCGACCTGATCGGCTATAGCAGACATAATATCAGGCAGGATGCCAATAATGCCCTGGGCATGTGAAGCGAGCTCGCGTGCGTCGATATTTTCCGCTTTTGCAAGGGCGAGCGCATGGATATAGCCGCTCATGAACGTCCAGAAAATATCCAGCAGCACCACGTCATAAGCCGCAGCGCGGCCTATGTCCGTTCCGAGGTGTACGGCCGTTCCGCCCAAGCTCGATAAAGTATCCTTATGTGCCATATAGATGTCTTCCGGTCCGCTGTAATGGATGATGGCCGAGTTGTGACCGATCGTTGTCGTTGGTGTCATGATAGCTCCGTCCAGATACCCTCCTATGTTGTTTTCCGCGGCCCACTCGGCCATTTGGCGCGCACGCTCCGGCGTACCGGTTGTCAGGTTTACCAGAATGCGGCCTTTCATGTGGCCTCCTAATGGATCCAGAATTGCGCGCACTGCGTCATAATCGAGCACACAGATGATGATCAGCGGACTTGCAGCGACCGCTTCGGCAGCAGTCTTCGCGAGGACCGCACCCTGCGCGGTAAGCGTATCGGCTTTACCGGCGGTGCGGTTCCAGACTGTCGTCGGATGACCGGCCCTCAGCAACGCATGAGTCAACGCCCGTCCCATCGGGCCAAGGCCGAGCACGGTCACCGGAGTTCGGATAGCTGCCGGAGTTTCAACGTTTTTGCTTTCTCGTTGAGCCTGGTTATCAGTTAACAATGGAAATGCCTCCCTATAGTCATATGTCCACCCTGTTTCACCGCGATACAGCGAATCGATCGATCACACCGTCGATTCCGGTTTCTGAATCAGCTCCGCCAGCCTTGAGAGGCCGTCGGCACCGTAGCCTTCCGCGACTCCGCGAACAATCAGATTATGAATCGGCTTCATGAGATCTGCGCTTATGCCTAGCTCACGGCATGCATCCATGAAATTCACGAATCCTGCTTGATTTATGCAGGCTGGAAACATCGGTCGCATGGTCATTCGAGTCTATCGCTTGCGCCATTCGGGGCAGAGCCGCCGACATGGCATGCAGCCAAGGAACAACCAGAGATGCGAGAGCAGCTGCTTGTATCATTTCCGAGCGTACCATGGCGGCCGCTTGGAAAAATCCCCCGAACATCCCGTACATGGCGCTCAGCAGAGCCAGGTCATAGAGAGGCGCGAGACCGGCATCTTCCCCAAGATAATTGCTTCTTCCGAGCTTCTCCAGCGTCAGCCGGCAGCTCATGAATGCATCCGGCGAACCGCTGTACAGCACGAGCGCTCCCGGACTGCCGATCATCTGGGGAATGGCCATGATGCCGCCGTCAATATAATCGGCGCCCTGATTGGCCGCCCATGCAGCTGCCTTGCGGGCTTGGGCAGGCGTGCCATTGGTGAGGTTTACCAATGTCTTGCCTATCAACATATGGCCTGCAGGCTCAAGGATTTCATGCATGGCATTGTAATCCAGCACGCAGACGATTAGCATCGGACTGGCTGCAATGGCCTCAGCCGTTGTGGCGGCGACCGCGGCTCCCTGCAGCGCCAACGCATCGGCTTTACCGGCCGTACGGTTCCAGACGGTCGTCGGATGGCCCTCTTTCAGCAATGTCTCTGCCAGTGCCGAGCCCATCATACCCAAGCCGATGACCGTTACGGCTGTTCGGCTTTCATTCGCTGCCAAGCTCCTATTCTTCACTGAAATATCACTCATGCCTTGGCCGTCTTCCTTCATAGTGAATCCCTCCCTTCAGCCTTATTTTAAAGTTTGACACTAGTGTCAATGTCAACTAAAAACTTTGTGAAGGTTGCATGATTCGCCCTTGCCTCCCATACGATATTACGATGACGAATGAATAGGGAGGCTGTGAAAATGATCCCGACGCTGCTTTTTCAGATTGCGCTGATCATCATTATCGCCAGATCGGTCTACGAGCTCATCCAGAGGCTGAACGCCCCATCCAAAATGTGGTTTGAAATTTTGTTTCAGGCGTCCGTTGCCATCGTCGCTCTTAAATTTTTGCTATAAGGCGGCTCCGCCGCGGTCCGGCGAGTTGTCGGCCCGCGCGCGCCGCCGGCGGTACAGATCGGACAACCGTTATGCTATGATAGACATAAATGGATGGAAAAGGAGTCGGAATCAAATGCCCCAACTGACAATAAGAGGGATTTCCCCGGAACGCATAAGTATGATCAGCAAATCTTTAGTGGAGGAGCTGGCGCTGATCTGCGAATGCGGAACCGATAATTTTACATTGGATTGCATCCAGACCGTCTCCCTGTTTAATGGGGAGGGTGTCGGTACGTATCCGTTTATCGAGGTCGCCTGGTTTGAGCGTGGACCGGAAACAAGGGACCGTGTCGCCCGCTCATTGACGGAGCATGTGCGCTTGGCCGGTGTCCACGAGCTGGAAATCGCCTTCAAGGTATACAGCGAGGACGGCTATTACATCAACGGCACAAGATGCGATCTGCTGTAAACGGGCGGCCGATCCTGACATGCGCGGATACGCGGCGAAGGCTTCGTCCGTATACTGTAGCATCATCTTGCGTGGGGGCGAAACCGAGTGAAACTCATCTATGAGAAAGCGATCGAGCATTTGAGGACAAACAGACAGATTCAGCAGATGTTCAAGGATATGGACAAACTTCATCATGAAATCGAAACGGTTATGAAGCAGAGCGAAGCGATCAAGAAGAAAAAGCGGTCATGACCTGCCTGGCATTCGCATTTGAAAAGCAAATTTCAATCAACTACAACAGATAACAGATACTGTCGGTAATCCGGCAGTTTTTTTTCTTAACAGCAAGCACAGGGAGAGGACGATGCGATTAGGTGTGATTTATTTTGTATAAACGAGCAGGGATTGGACATCAAAAGTCGAATACGTAATAAGTTTTCGTGAACGCGTGTACATAAATAGTGAACTCGTTCAGCTTTGCTGAACATCGGGGAATCAGACGGGGACTCTACCCACCTGATTCAAGGCCCACCTTAGAGGTGGGGGTCTTAACCCGATAAAGTCGTAATCGGATAAACAAGGCATTCTCTCCTGACATTCGGTAGAGTGGCACCATGGCTTGCCCTACCACCGTTTACCGGCAGTCAACACGGCATCGTTCGGCAATAGTTAGCAAGGGGGTTGCGGTGTGAGATTGATTCCGCAAAGCTTGAAGGTTTATAAACAAAAAAGTATTTTTGTCAAAATGCTGTTCCTGTTCAACCTGTTCATACTGATCGCCATCCTGTCCTTCGGCTATGTTTCGTATACGCAATCCTCGTCCATGCTTGTCGAGGAGGTCGTCAAATCGAATAATAAATATATCGAGCAGGCCAGGGATAACATCGATGCGACGCTTGCCTCCGTCGATAATTTATCGTTTCAGATTTCGCTGCAATCCCAAGTTCGAAGGGCGCTTTACTTGTCGGAAACGACCTGGGATCTCGACCAGCTGCTGTTTCTTGACGTAATTAAATATTTAAAAAACGTCAAGCTGTCGAACACGCTCATCTCCGATATATGGATTCAATTTTACCGCTATCCGATCGTCATCAACCACGAATCCAAATACAACATCGACTACTATTACGAACATATTTATGAGACGGAGCCGTCGGTCGACTGGCATGCGGCAAGTCAAAGCCATTACGGTCTGAAGCCGGTCGGCCGGTTCGAGACGCTTTCCTACGGTATCGGTTCCTCGGCGGTCACATTTGCGCGGACAGTGCCTTTAAGCGAGATCAATCCGATGGGCGTACTGTACCTCAACATCAAGACGGATGATTTTTCCAGCATGGTGCAAAGGGTGAGCGATCCTTACCCGGCGTTTATTTATACGGTCGACGCCTCGGGCGAGGTATTGTTCAACAGCAAGGTGCGCAGCGACCAGGACGAGCTTATCAATGCCGTCAAAGGGCCGATAACCGGCAAAGTGAAGCAAATTGGCGCCAAAGAGGGATACTTAACCGAAATAATAGACGGGACTTCGTATCAGATTGTATTTACTTCCTCCAAAATCAACGATTGGAAGTATATAAGCATCGTACCGACGGCCTTCATTACGGAAAAAGCGAACAAAATCCGCCAGTTCACTCTGGCTGTAGCGATGCTGTGCCTGGCGGGCGGTCTCGTGATGTCGTACTTTTTAACGAATCGCATTTACCGTCCGATTAATAAAATTGTCAGCTACATCGGCTTGATCGGCCGCAAGGATGAGCAGGCGCCGGGCCCTTCGAAGGAAGACGAGCTCGGCTTCATCGACCGGATTATCAACTATGTATACTACGAGAACCAGAGCTTGCGGGACTCCTTCGAGAAAAATCTTCCGGCGCTGCGGCAAAAGTTTGTCTACGATTTGATCGAGGGACGGGTAGCGTCCGAAAAGCTGCAGGAGCTTACGGTCCAAATCCAGCTGGAGCTCCGCTGCGATTCGTTCCAGGTCGTTGTATTCGAGACGGTCGGCTTTACGCTTGACGACAAAATCGGTCCGTATCCGCATGACGTACTAGAGACGATCGACAGGCTGGCCGCCGAATCGGTCGCGGAAGCCCCGATGGCTGTCTATTCGATCCGCAAGCGCAACGACAAAATCATTTCACTCCTTAATCTGGACTATGGCAGCCCGAAACCTGAAATGATCGTTGACTTTATCCGCAAAGTCCAAGCTTATTTCGAACGGGAGCACGCCCGGACCTTTACGGTAGGGATCGGGAACTTATACAGGACGGCCGAGGAGGTGCCTTTATCGTATGTGGAAGCCCTGTCGGCACTGCGGTATAAAGTGGTCAAGGGCGACGGCAGCGTTATCTTCGTCGACGAAGTCAACAAGCCCTCGGAGCGCTCCCTGATCTATTCGATCGACACCGAGAAACAGCTGATCAACGGTGTCAAAACGGGCAACCTCGACGCTTTGCGTCAGCATCTGCTGGCGATCTGGGGTGAAAATTTGAAGGAAGGCGACTTTACGCCTGAAATGATCGCCAACTTGTTTCAGGCGTTGGTCGGCACCGCCATCCGGACGATCTATGAGGTTCAGTCCACAACCGAGGCGATCTTTGGCGCCTCCTTCGATTTGTACAAGGAATTGAACAAGCATACCCGGCTGCAGGACAAGCAGTCGTTCATCGAGTCGACGTTCCGGACAATCAGCGAATGGATTCAGCAGAAAAAGCAGGGTCAATCCGCCAAATTGTTCGGGCAAATTCAATCGTATGTGGAAAATAATTACCATTTGGATTTGTCACTGGCTACGCTCGGCGAGCAGATCGGCCTATCGCCGTCGTATTTGAGCAGTATTTTCAAAGACATTACCGGAATGAATTTTGTCGATTACATTAATACGAGACGGGTCGAACAGGCCAAGACGCTGCTGCGTCAGACGAATGACACGGTGGCCGATATTTCCGACCGGGTCGGGTTCACCAATGCCAATACGTTTATCCGCGTATTCAAGCGGTATGAAGGGATAACGCCGGGGCAGTACAGGCAGGCGACCGGGGAAGATAGCCGTTAGTTTGACAAGTCCCAAGGGCAGTGCTAGAGAGGACAATCGACCATGTTACTGGTATTCATGAAAAGAAAACCGGGAAAGAAAAAGAAACCGAAGCCATTCATTCTAAGCGATGGAGATCCGGAAGTGCCTCCGCAATTCGCATGTGAAGAGCAGAACAGAAGTTCTATTGAAATATCATACCCGTCAGCCCAACTAAGGGTGTTCCTAATTGCATAGATCCATGACCATCGCCTCAGTAAGAAATGATTTAAACCCTCTATATCGTGATTGAGGGCTTTTTTGTTTGAGTCAGAATGACAAATAGACGGTTCAATGAATGCAACCGTCCAATCACTAAGCACAGTAAGTCCATAAAATACACAAGCTAAATAGAAAGGAGGTGGAGGCCATGGGAATAGGAACGGGGGGAATTGGAGGTAGCTGTGGTGGATTCTTTACGTCAACTGGTACGATTTTGGTGCTTTTCATTTTGCTGGTCATTGTTTCTCGTTCATTTATCTAGCAATATTCAAAAGGATCTTGCTTACAGCAGGATCCTTTCTTCAAAATGAAAGTAAGTGATCAAAAAAAGAATAATAGTATACACTTTAATATGAAAGGAATATGCGGGGATCGCCCGCTATAGGTGTTATCATGACAATCATTGCTGCGATCTTACTTTTCCTGATTCTTTTTATTCTTTTAATCATTGTACTTTCATTACAATAAGCAGCAAATGTTCCGGACGGTTCAGTCTTAGGAAATTTATCTTCATTCAAATAAGAAGCCGATAAGAACAAGTGCTTTCACACCGTTCTTCAACCCATTCACACCGCTAGCACTTTTTGATTTGCTCGCGATTTCTGAGTCTCCGTTTTTCTTTAGCCCGTTTTTCTTTTAATCATCCCGATGCATGAGTGTTTATAGCTTGCCCGTAAAGTGACTCCTAAAAGTTAGACACTGTATAGTTAGGAAGCTTCTAGAGCATGAGTTCGGTACTGTATTGAGCTCATGCTCTTTAATTTTGCTTTAATCCGTGTTAAACGGGAAATCCTATGAATATTTCAAAACCAAGTACCGGTGGCGGATTTTCGGCTACTGAGCTTGTCCGGGAAGGATTTCCAACCATCACTCGTCGAAAATATAAGGATAATGCTTATTGGCGGGTGATGTTCTATGAAAACAGTAGTTGAGCAATTACAAGCAGTGGAACAGCGACTAAAGCGCGAGAAAAGCCGGCGAATGTTCGGAAGGAAAGGCCCCGCCTACTCGACTGGAAAGTTTGCGGGCCGTCTTGAAGTCGTGTTCCCCCTGCCTAGTCTAATCGAAGGAGCACGACTTAAACAACGGCTGTAACCCCACATCCATCCCTCCCACGCTAAACGTAAATCCTACGCCGGACGCCGCAAGCTGATTGATCCGTCCCCTCGCCAATCAATCCGATAAAATGCCGATGGACCTCAAAATATGAATCCCCGCGATCATGAAAAAAGACGATGATTCCAATAAATCATCGATATACGAAAAAGCTGAAAACGGATACATTAGGAGGGCGGAACCGGGCAGGCAGCATTCCCGTTGCTATTGACCCGGTTGACCGCTGAATAGATTCAAGACAAGTCCGAATCAAGGAAAACCGTGAAAGGAGAGTCATCCATTGTCTAAACCTTCGATGCTGGCCGCGGAGCCGTCGCCCGCTGCCGGAGCGGGAGTGCGCAAGTCGGCAGGCCGGCGGTATGCGTTCAGAAAGGCGCTGCCGTATTATGCAATGTTTTTGGCGCCGCTGCTTTATTATTTGATCTTCAGATACGTTCCGATTATTATGGCCGTCATCATTTCATTGATGGACTACAACATTTATAAGGGGATTCTTGCCAGCGAATGGGCCGGATTGAAGCATTTCATCGATTTTTTCAATTCCGTTTATTTCGGCAGACTGCTTCGGAACACATTGATGATCAACCTGCTGAACCTCATTTTCGTCTTTCCGGCGCCGATCGTGTTCGCGCTTTTGCTCAATGAGGTCCGCAATTCCATTATTAAGCGAACGGTGCAGACGATCAGTTATTTGCCCCATTTCGTATCGACGGTCATTGTCGCCAGCATGGCGGTCACCTTTTTATCGCCGAGCGTCGGGCTGATCAATAACATTGCCGTCAAGCTGGGGATGGAACGGACCAATTTTTTGCTCGACCCGAATTATTTCTGGGGCATTTACACGGCGCTTGATTTATGGAAAACGATCGGATGGTCGGCGATTTTGTATTTTGCCACATTAACCGGCATTAATACGGAGCTGTACGAAGCGGCGCGGGTAGACGGCGCCAACCGTTGGAAACAGACATGGCATATTACGCTGCCGGGGATCGCGCCGACGATTATTATTTTGCTGCTGCTGAAAATCGGCGACATGCTGGAAGTCGGATACGAGCTGATCGTGCTTCTTTATAATCCGAATACGTACTTGACGGCGGATGTAATCGGCACCTATGTGTACCGGAGAGGGATTTTGGATGCGAATTACAGCTTTGCTTCGGCCGTCGGGCTGTTTCAATCGGTTATGGGGCTGGTGCTGATTATGGTTGCCAATAAACTGGCCAGAAAGTATTCGGAAACGAGCTTGTGGTAGAAAGGGGAAAAAGGATGACATTCGGGCGCATGACGCTGGGTGGACTGGCGTTCCGGATTTTTAACACAATCGCATTAGGCATCGTTGTCGTAATAACGCTGTACCCTTTTTTATATGTCGTCGCCGCATCGCTGAGCGATCAATTGTATATCCAACAGGGACGAATCGGGATCATTCCGATGGGGATCCAGTGGGAGGCCTACCGCAGAGTGCTGGAGTTTCCGATGCTGGGGCGGTCTTATATCAATACGGTAACCTACACGGTGCTGGGTACGGCGATCAGCCTCGTACTGACCATTTGCGCCGCCTACCCGCTGTCGAGACGGGATTTGCCGGGCCGCAAGCTGATGACGACGATCGTGCTGCTGCCGATGCTGTTCGGAGGTGGGCTTATCCCTACCTTTCTGGTCGTCAACGCGCTGGAAATGCGCAATACGATCTGGGCGATCGTCATTCCGACGGCGATCACCTCGTTTTACGTGTTTATTCAAAGAACGTTTTTCGAGCAGATTCCGACAGAGGTGGAGGATGCCGCGAAGATCGACGGCTGCTCCATGGTCCAGACTTTGACGAAAATTATACTGCCCCTGTCGGTTCCCTCGCTGGTGACGATCGGATTATTTTATGCCGTTAACCAATGGAACAGCTTTTTCCCGGCGATGATTTATTTGAATGATGAAAATTTGTTTCCGGTTCAAATATTGCTCCGTTCCATCGTCATTCAAAATCAGACCGATCAGGTCATGGTGGACGTGTTCGACGATAAAAATCTGATCAGCGAATCGATCAAATATTCGACGCTGGTTGTGGCGACACTGCCGATTTTGCTCGTCTATCCGTTCATCCAAAAATATTTCGTCCAAGGGTCGATGATGGGCTCGATTAAAGGGTAGCGCAGCAGATGCTTGCTGAAATCCGGGGACTCAGTCCCTCGATGGATATACAAATGAAATGGGAGGCGTCAATATGAAAAAAACACGATGGGCACAAGGATTGACGGGCGCGATTGTCGTTTCGGTCGCATTAACCGGTTGTCAGACAGGCGGGCAAGGGCAGGATAAAACGGCCAAGGCTCCGGAGGCGAAGGCGGGCGATCAAGCAGGCAAGCCGGCGCCGGCAGCGAATGCGGATGGAAAGGTACTGGACAAGAAAATTGAGGTCAGCGTCTTTATGAGGCCAAGACCGGAATCGGTTGAGTCGAACGATCTGCTCTGGATGAAGCCGATTGTCGACAAGACCAATGTCAACTTCAAATGGTTGAAAGCGCCAACCGATAACAACGACTATATCGAAAAGTTCAATCTGACGCTGGCCGGCGGGACGCTGCCGGATTTGATGGAGGCGACCCCCGATTTGCTGAACAAAGGCGGGGAGAACGGAGTATTCGAGCCGTTGAACAAGCTGATTGACCAGCATATGCCGAATTTTAAAAAAATATTGGAGCAAAACCCCGCCATCCTGAAAGATATCAAGTCCGACGACGGCAACATTTACTTTTTCCCGCAAATTTCGGCGGTCAAAACGATTAATCTGGTCATTTACCGCCAGGATTGGCTGGAGAAGCTCGGCTTGAAGGAGCCAAAGACAACCGAGGAAATTTATCAAGTATTAAAGGCATTTAAGGAGAAGGATCCGAACGGCAACGGCAAAAACGATGAAATTCCATTTACGACCCGCAACAAAATCAAAGGGCTGCTGCCGTTTGTCGAGCCGTTCGGCGTTTCATTCGAAGAGGACTTTTATGTAGATAACGGTAAAGTTAAATACACATACACCGACCCGAGATTAAAGGATGCGCTTGCTTTTACAGCCAAGCTTTACAGTGAAGGGCTAATCGATAAGGAATATATAACGAATGATCAGAAAATTTGGGAGTCCCGGTTTACGAATGAAGTGTCCGGCGCTACCTTCGATTCGTTCCCGCGCGTCGATTATCTTGAGAAGCTGGTCGCCAAAGCGAATCCGAAGGTGAACATGAACGGCTTAACGCCGCTGCAAGGTCCTGCCGGCGCTCCTTACACCAAAAGCCAGCAAACACTCATTAAAAACGGCTTCGCGATTAGCTCCAAGTCGAAATTAAAAACGGAAATCGCCAAAATGCAGGATTGGTTCTACAGTCCGGAAGGGCAGCTTGCAATGAATTTCGGAAAGCTTGGCGAAACGTATACAATGGAAAATAACGAGCCGAAATATACGGATCTGGTCATGAAAGACAAAAACAACTCCCCGTTAATCAAAATGTATGAGCTGGGACACCGCGAGTTTGCTTACGCTTGGGATATCCGTTACGAAAACGCGATGGTGCCGCCTAAACTGGCAAAAATCCGCGACTCCGTTGCACCGTTTATTAAAGAAAAGTACCCGGTTACCCTTTCGTTCAAGCAGCCGGAGCGTGACGTTCTAAACTCCAAATTTACGGAGATTACGACCTATAAGGACGAAATGATCAACAAATTTATTATGGGCTCCGAGCCGCTCAGCAAGTTCGATGACTATGTGAAGCAAATTGATAAAATGGGCATAGACGCAGTACTGAAAATTCAACAGGCTTCTTATGACCGCTATTTGAAGCGATAATTGAAGTGAAAAAACGAAGCCTCCAACCGGCCTGGCAGCCGGTGTCGGAGGCTTCGTTTTTATCCGGCGGCATGTGATGCTGTGTCGGCCGCCATGCCGCGGCGCTGCTTCCGTTTGCGCCACACTACGCCGTGGCTTGGCGAGAACAGCAGCGCGAGCACGAACAGCGCGCCGGCGACGCAGATGATGCAGCCGGCGATGGACGCGTCCAGCAGCACGGAGACGTAATAACCGGCGGTGGAGCTGATCACGCCGACCAGCATGCTGTAGGCGATCATCACGCCCAGACGTTCGGTCAGCAGGTAGGCGGTCGCCGCCGGGACGACCAGCATGCCGACGACGAGAATCGCGCCGACGCTTTCGAACGAGGCGACCGTCGTCACCGAGACGAGTCCCATCAGCACATAGTGGAACAGCGCAACCGGGATGCCGACGGCGGCGGCCATGGCCGGGTCAAACGAGCAGATTTTGAACTGCTTGTAGAACAGGCCGATCACGACGGAGCTGAGCAGCAGGACCAGTCCGAGCGTCCAGACGGCTTTAGGGCCGATGTCCATGCCGGCGAATGTAATCGTATCCCACGGAACGCGGATAATTTCGCCGTACAGCACGCAGTCCAGATCGAGATCGACCTGACGCGTATACAAGCTGACCAGCACGACGCCGACCGAGAACAAGGCGGTAAACACAACCCCGATGGAGGCGTCGGCTTGAACGCCGCTTTGCTGGAACAGCTGAATCAGAAATACGGTAATGAGTCCCAATACCGAGGCGCCGAGCAGCATGAAGATCGAATCCCGCGAGCCGCTCAGCAAAAAGGCGATGACGATGCCCGGCAGCACGGAGTGGCTGATCGCATCCCCGATCATGGCCATTTTGCGAAGCACGAGAAAGCATCCGAGCAGACTGCACGAGCAGGCGACAAGCGCCGCGGTCAGCAATATCCAGAAGTCGCTCATGTTAAGCCTCCTCCTCTCTCGGCTGTACGGCCGATGCGTGCACGGTGCGGATGGCGGCGTGCTTCTCCTGCATGACCGTCTGTTTTACGCTCAGCCGCTGCAGCAGCTTCGACAGCACGCCGCGGCGCGGCGCGAAGACGACGGAAACAATGAAAAAGAACGTTGCCGCAAGCACGCTGAGCGGGCCGGTCGGCAAATTGTTCGCCGTCGTGCTGACCAATGTGCCGGCAAAGCCGCTGACGGCGCCGAAGCAGCCGGCCAGTACGACCATGACGCCGAGCCTTTCCGTCCAGTAGCGAGCCGATACCGCGGGCGTGATCAGCAGCGCCGACATCAATACGACGCCGACCGCCTGAATGCCGACGACTACGGCAACCACGATCAGGAACATGAGCAGCTGGTCGAGAAAGGCGACCGGAAATCCGAGTCCTTTGGCGAACCCGGGGTCAAAGCTGAGCAGCTTGAATTCTTTAAACAGCAGCGCGCATGCGAACACGAGCACAACCGCGACAATCGCCATAATAACCACATCGGCCTGCACCATCGAGGCGGCCTGCCCGAATAAAAATTTATCCAGTCCGCTCTGGTTGCCGCTGTCGCTGTGCTGGATTTGGGTCAGCAGCACGATGCCCAGGCCGAAAAACACGGACAGTACAATACCGAGCGCGGAATCCTGCTTGATCCGCGAATTTCTTGTCACGAAGCCGACCCCGAAGGTGGCGATAATTCCGGCTGCCGCGGCTCCGATCAGGAAGAAGACGATCGATTTCGAGCCGGTCAGCATAAAGGCGATACAGACGCCTGGCAAAGCCGCATGCGCGAGCGCGTCGCCCATCAGGCTCTGCTTGCGCAAGTAAGCGAAGCTGCCGAGCACGCCGCTGCTCAAGCCGAGCAGCACACTGCCGAGCAGTATCCACTGCGTATTCGGATCGCGGAACAGCTCGAGCCAGTTTATATTCATCATCGGGCTCACCTCGCGCTGACGATGACGGCATCATCGTCCCGGGATAACAGCGTTAAGCGGCCGCCGTAGGTCCGCTGCAAATTTTCTCGGGTGAAAATGTCGGAAGTCGGTCCGATGCCCATCAACTCGACGTTCAGCAGCATCACCCAGTCGAAATATTCCTTCACGGTGGCCAGATCGTGATGAACGACGAGCACCGTCTTGCCTTGCTTCTTCAATTCGTTCAGCAATGTAATGATCGCTTTTTCCGTTGCCGCATCGACGCCGACGAACGGTTCATCCATAAAGTACAGCGACGCATCCTGAGCGAGCGCCCGCGCAAGAAAAATACGCTGCTGCTGGCCTCCCGACAGCTGGCTGATCTGCCTGCCGGCGAAGTCGCTCATGCCAACTTTCTCAAGGCACTCCATCGCAATCCCGCGCTCTTTGGCGCCGGGCCGCTTCAGCCAGCCCAAATGACCGTATCGGCCCATCATGACGACGTCGAGCGCGCTGATCGGAAAATCCCAATCGACCGATTCCCGCTGCGGCACATAGCCGACCAGCTTGCGCTGTGCGGCATAAGGCTTGCCGTAGATTGTAACGGTGCCCGTCACCCGCGGAATGAGACCGAGCGCCGCTTTGATGAGCGTCGATTTACCGGCGCCGTTCGGACCGATGATGCCGATCAGCTTGCCTTCGGGAACGACGAATTCGATATCGCGCAGAACGGGCTTTTGCTGATAAGCTACGGTTAATTGATCTATCGATAACGGTACATGCTTTACAGAACTCATATGGCCCCACTCCTTTTATATACGCGTACAGCATCCCTTTCTCGGGTACACGGCACGCAATTCTATTTCAGCGCATTTACAATCGTATTGACATTATGGCGGACCATGCCGAGGTAGGTGCCTTCCGGCGTACCTTCCTTGCCCATCGCATCGGAGAACAGCTCGCCGCCGATCTTAATTTCATGGCCCTGTTTTTTCGCTCCCTGGATCACCGCTTCGATGGACCGCTTAGGAACGCTCGATTCGATGAACACCGCTTTAATTTGGCGGGATACGAGAAACTCCCGCAAATCGGTGACATCCTTTGATCCGTATTCCGACGCGGTACTGATCCCTTGCAAACCCATCACCTGGATGCCGTAGGCGTCGCCGAAATAACCGAACGCATCGTGAGCGGTGACGAGCACCCGCTGCTGCTCGGGGATCGAGGCGATCTGCGTTCGCACATGCCGATCAAGCTCCTCAAGCTGTTTGATATAGGCCGCGGCGCCGGCTTTATAGTCGTCCGCGTGAGCGGGATCGGCCTTGGCCAGCTCGTCGCGGATCACCTCCGTCGCCGATATCCAATGCTTGACGTTAAACCAGATATGCGGGTCGTGAGACGCCTCGCCGTCTTCCCAGCCGCGCAGCTCCTTTTCCGGAATGTTGCGGGATACGGGAATGGTCGGCTTGACGCTGGTCATTTTTTCGAAAATTTCAATCATTTTACCCTCAAGATGAAGGCCGTTATAAAAAATAATTTGCGCTTGCTCCAGCTTCTTGACATCGCCCTGAGACGCCTTATACAAATGAGGATCTACGCCCGATTTCATCAAGCCGGTTACTTGTACATGACTGCCGCCTACTTGATTCACAACATCCGAGATCATGCCGATTGTGGCGGTGACCTTCAATTTTCCGTCCGATTCACTGCCGGTTTGCCCGGAGCAGCCCGTAATCACTAGAGCCGCCGCAATCAGCACCATCATCAGCTTCGTATAGACATGTACCCGTATGACATTCATGGTTTACTGCACTCCTTCTCCCAGGTCAACGCTCTTTCCGCATGCTTCAGCATATTGCGGCAAAAGTTGTCTGATGACTAAATTATTGTTTAAGGCAATAAAAATTTACCTCACACCTTTATTTTTATTATATACAAATAAGTTTCTCTAGTGCAACATTTTTCGCAAAAAAAAATCAGGGGGCAGGATTGCCCTTGCTGATCCAAAATGTTACTCTGCTGCCTTTGGCCGCCTGCTCGTTTGGCATGGGCTCCTGCTTGAACACCGTGCCCGCGGCTAGTTGATTGGTCTCTAAATAATACGTGTAACGCAGCCCGGAGGCTAATGCCTGCTTCTCCGCTGCTTCTTTGGTCAAACCCGTAAGCGCCGGTACCGGAATAATGACGCTGCTGTCGCCGCCGTTATTCGTCGCTTCAGTCTCCTTAGCGGGCTGGTTATCTTCGGGTTTTGGCTGCTGCTCTGTTTCGGAAGGCTGCTGCCTGCCTGAGGCGGCACCGCCCGGCATATATGCGGTTTCTTTACGTCCCGTATTATCAATGAGGAAAGCGAACACGCCGACAAATACCGCGCCGCCCAGCAAGGCCAAAGAAAGCCCGATCGATAGCCGCTTCCACATGGTTGCCCCGAACAGCGTCCGGCTCAACAGCGATGGCATGGCCCGGGTTCGGTCCGCTTCTTCCTCGCCGGGAGTGGCATTCCGGGACCGGTATCTGAGCTCCGCCTCCAATTCGAATACATACTTCTCCTCCGGGCGAGTCATACTGTTTGCGGACTGCGCATTTTCGTCCGGCGCCGATACATGGTCATGGCCGTTCACATGATCATCCGTTGGCACCGCCTCCGGCAGCTCCTTAATGCTTTGTATAAAAGCCAGCGCGGACATGCGTTCATCATGAGCATGCAGGATCGTCTCAACCGCCGCGCGTCTCTGCGGCTCGAGCAGCTCATTCAGGATCGGCGAGCTCTGCAGGCCGTGCCGGAGCGATTCAATATCCGAGGGCACCTGCTCTCTTCGCGTCAACAGACGGAAGAACAGGCCGCTCAGCTCTTGGACCAGCCGCCGGTTCCCGCTATGCGTGTCCCATGTGTTGACGATCGTCAGCTGCCCTTGATCGGTCATCCACAGGTTGCTCGGTTGAATGGAAAAGTTCAAAGGCCGTTCGACCGCGATCTCGGCCAACGTATGACCGATGCCGGCTACGAATGCCGCCGCTTCCCTGAACGTAAATGTATGAGTGCGGATCAACTGCTGCAAGGACTGTCCTTCTATATATTTCATGATGACATAAATGTAATCATGGTCCATTTCGACATCGAATACATGCATATACTGGGGGTTGTTGGTCACTTGTGCCGAGCCCCCGATCGCCTGCAAATACGCCTCGGCCAACGACTGGCTTTGATATGGAACCGCGTAAATGAACACGATCCGGTTCAGCGATAAATCTTTGCCTTTATACAGCTGGCCCTGATCCAATGGAATAATGAATTCCTCCCGCGTATACCGGTTGGAGACAGGCTTCATTCAAAATCACCCCTTATCCTTAATACTTAACCATAATATTCGCAAGCTGCATCAAATTTAAGATGATGGGTATGTAAAAACCGTAAAAAAGTTGATGCGAAGCCATACAATGGTGCATTTGAACTAGAGGATGGCATTACGCCGACTGCGCAAACAGGTGTTACGGCTTAGGCTTGCGCTTCCGTTTGTCGATTTCTTCGGTGACGACACTGGCCAGTTCTTCGTTGCCGAACAACGATAAGACGCCGAGCAAGGTTTCATTCGGAATATCGCCGGACTCCTCCTTGGGCACCGTCAGCTCGATAGCCTGCTGCAAAGGGAGACCGACGGTTTGCTGCGGATATGCCCTTACATACAGCTCGGCCGGATCCAAATCGTGGTTGACGCACCATTGGGCAAAAACAAGAATCATCATCTGCTCGTCGCGCTGGTAGTTGCGAATAATCTGCTCTTCCAATTCTTTGCGGCTCATTTGAAAAAACTCCTTCTGAACGGTAATATCTAATATAATCTTCTAACATTCCATTATATGAAAGATCGGGTGCGTAAACAATGATCATGAATGAAAAAATTAAAGCGGCCGAGGTACAACTGACCGGTATCGACGGCGAGGATCTGGGCATTGTGCCTACGGCCGAAGCGCTGTCCATGGCCAAAAAGCTGAAGGTCGATCTGGTCTGCACGTCCCTGACGAGCAGTCCCCCGCCTTGTCGGCTTATCGGCGCCGGCGCGGCCAAGCAGGAGGCGCAGCAGCTGCGCAAAAAAGAGCGCCAGCCGAAGCTGAAGGAAATCCGCCTTACCCCGCAAATCGAAGAGCATGATTATGATACGAAAAGGCAGCAGGCGGAGCGCATATTAAACGCCGGCGATGCCGTCCAGCTTGTCGTTAACATTCGCGGCAAAGAAGGCGAGCAGGCGAAGAAGCTGCTTGAAGCGCTCATTCGCGATTTAAATCGGGCAGGGCGGAAGCAAACGGGCATTCAGCTCAGCGGCAAGCAGGCGGCGGTACGGCTCGATCCGCTTTAACGGGGATATCGGGCAGCAGACCGTCTGGCAAAAAAAGAGGCCCGCAGCAACGGGCTGCGGGCCTGTCAATTTATATATATCAAAAAAGGGGGTCGAATATTAGTATAGACCTCAATCATTAAAGGAAGATGAAAATTGGATTTCATTTCTATTACAATTGCTGCCATACATGCACATGGCGAACGGCCTTGCTATAATAATGGAAGGACAAGCTGAGAAGGAGGCAGGCGGATGTTTTACTGGGTCGTCATCCTCGTCACCGTCATCGACCAAGGCTTCAAATTATGGGTTCGCATGCATATGGATGTGGGCGAATCGATCGTCATTTGGCATGGTATTTTGAATTTCACGCATTATCAGAACAGCGGAGCGGCCGGCAGCACCTTTCAAGGTTATGGCCGTTATTTTATAATTCCCGCCGTTTTATTCGTCGGATATTTGCTGTACTCCCGCCGTAAGGGAAACTTGAAGGGCGGATGGGTGGAGGCGGGAACGGCGTTTTTGGCCGGAGGTGCAATAGGAAACGCAATCGACCGGCTGCTGTTCGGCCAGGTGACCGATTTTATTAAGTTTCAATTCGGCCGCGGTATTTTGAACATGGCTGACGAAGCCATCAATATCGGCGTGGTTATTCTGCTGGCTGACGCAATAAAAAGCGTTGCTGCCGATTGGCGGAGACGGGACCGGAATCGGGCGGGCGCCTGACATGCGGCTTGCACTCCGTCCCGATGGGATAACAAATGATGAGAGCTCGTTCATCCGTCTGCGCGGCGGGCGTTTATGCACCTGACTTCGAGAAGAAACGGAGGTAGTCGTCTGGATGAATCCTTTATTTTTCACAGAGCCATCCGAATTTCGCGCCTGGCTGGAGGCGCATCACGATCAAGCTGCGGAGCAATGGGTCGGCTATTATAAGAAAGGGTCGGGCAAGCCGAGCGTGACTTGGCCGGAGTCGGTGGATGAAGCGCTCTGCTTCGGCTGGATCGACGGTCTCCGCAAGAGCATCGACGAATCCAGCTATATGATCCGCTTTACGCCGCGGAAGCCCGGCAGCATATGGAGCGCCGTCAATATCGAGCGGGTGAAGGAGCTGACCGGGCTTGGATTGATGCGCCCGGAAGGATTGCGGGCATTCGAAGGCCGCAAACAAAATAAGTCGGCCATTTATGCCCATGAGCAGAAGGGCGCCGCCGAGCTGGACGAGGCTTACGAGCGGCAGTTCCGCGCCAATCCGAAGGCTTGGGCGTTTTTTCAGACGCAGGCCGCCTGGTACCGGAAAACGGCGATCTGGAAAATCGTCAGCGCCAAGAAGGAAGAGACGAAGCTGAGGCGGCTGGCCGAGCTGATCGAGTACTCGGAGCAGGGCCGGCCCGTGCCTTCATTGTCGTGGCAGAAGAAATAATTAAGGCAGCGATTTTTCTCATCGCGTCTATATTGACGATATGCCCAGTTATGAATTCGAAGGCAGGTAGAAGGCCGGGCAGAAAGCGGCAGACATCACAGATAATGATAACATTAGAGATAAAAGGTCAAATCCTGCAATTTATTAGAGCGGGTTTTGATCTTTTTTTTGTTGAAAGTATAAGATTTATCCGATTACGACTTTATCGGGTGGTAGAGTCCCCATCTGATTCCCCGATGTTCAGCAAAGCTGAATGAGTTCACTACTTTGCTTCGCACAACCTTGATAAACGCGCTCGTTCCCCGAAGGACGGCGAAGCCGTTCACTCTTGGCAATTAGCGGAAGGTGGCGAATTGTGGGGAAAACACCTATTATTCGCCAAAAAGATATATTTTATTCTTTCGAACTAATTTATAATGAAAACGAGTCATATTGTCTCATAGATTGATCAGGACAAAATACGACAGGGGGATCAGTTGCAACAGTGAATGGGAGAAGAAACCTACATAGGTGGTGGATAGGGTTATTGGTTTGGGCGCTGCTCGTCTCGTCATTGTCTTACCCGGGGACAGCGAATGCAGATGGGAAGCAATCGGATATTATCGGCCATTGGGCTGAAAGGTCTTTGTCGGTATGGGTGGAACAAGGTCGGATCAGCGGGTATCCTGACGGTACGATGCGCCCTGACGCGGCGATTACGCGTGCCGAATGGATGAAGCTGGTGAACCGTCTGTTCAGTTATGAAGGGCGATCCGATACTGCTTTCGCCGATGTGCGCGACAGCGATTGGTATGCGGCGGACGTCTCGACCGCCGTTCGGGCCGGGTATATGAGCGGATACGGGGACGGCACGATGCGGCCCGAGAACCGGCTTACCCGGGAAGAAGCGGCCGTTATCCTGTCCAGGGTCGGCAAGCTGACCGACGACGCCGCGGCGGTCGGCCGGTTCGCAGATCCGATCGCCGAGTGGAGCCGGGGCGGCGTCGGAGCGGCCGCGGCCGCCGGATGGTTGGACGGGTACCCGGACGGTACGTTCGGCCCGTCCAAGCCGATAACCCGGGCGGAGGCGGTGGTTATGCTGGATCGTTTATCCGCTTCCGTGAAGCGCGAGACGACGCGGGTCTTTGATCGCGCCGGAGACTATGGGCCGGCCACCGGCATGGAGACGATCGGCGGCGATGTGATCATATCCGGATCGGGGGTTACGCTGCGCAATACGGTCGTTGAAGGCCGCTTGACGATTGCCGAATCGGTCGGGGCCGGAGAAGTCCACCTGCAGGGTGTTACCGTCAAGGGCGAATTGTCGATCCTCGGCGGCGGGGAAAACAGCGTCTACTTGACGGACAGTCAAGCCGCTGCGGTCACGGTAAACAAATCCGACGGCAAAGTCCGTGTAGTCGCCGCAGGAAGCAGCAGCATCGCTCGAACGACGCTGGACTCCGGCGCAATTTTGGAGGAAGCGGACCTGGCAGGTTCGGGATTTGAAGCTGTTTACCTTGCCGATACAATTCCGGGCGGAGCTATCGTACAGATGAGCGGGAGCTTTTCGCACGTCCAGGCCGAAGCGGGAGACATCCGTCTGGAGCTGTTGGAAGGGCGTATCGACACGCTGGAGATCGGTGAGTCCGTCAAAGGCTTGATCGTGTATTTGGCGGCCAGCACCGTCGTCGTGAAAGCCGTCATTCATGGAGATGTGACTTTTACGGGGCCTGGTACGGTTCAGATGAGGGAAGGATTGACGGCAGGAAGTTCCTCGAGGTCGTCCGGCGGCGATTCGGGCTCCGATTCGGACTCGGACTCTGACCCCGGTCCCGGACCGGAAGTGCCGAAGCCGGCAACGGTGCAGGCGATCGCCAAAGGCGAATTGGGCCTTTTGCTGTTGCAAGTGGACCACGCTTCGGCAAGCAAGCTGCAGAATGGCATCAGTGTTTCCGGCGTCAGCAGCGTGACCGTGAGCGTGTATGAACCGAACGGGGCGGACTGGTACCGGGTAGAGTTGGCTGATGCGTCGTACGACACGGCATATACGCTGCAATTTGCCGAAGGCATTGCGTTGACGGAAGACTTGTCGCCGACCGTAAGCTGGCCGAAGCCGGATGAGCCGGGACCGGAAGTACCGGAACCAGCAGCGGTGAAGGCGATCGCCAAGGGCGAACTTGGCCGGGTGCTGCTGCAAGTGAACAACGCTTCGGCAAGCAAGCTGCAGGAGGGCATCCGCGTCTCCGGGATCAGCAGCGTGACCGTAAGCGTGTATGAGCTGAACGGTGCGGACTGGTACCGTGTGGAGCTGGCTAATGCCGTGTACGACACGGCGTATACGCTGCACTTTGCCGAAGGCATTGTGCTTGCGGAAGGATTGACGCTGACCGTAAGCTGGCCGAAGCCGGATGAGCCGGGACCGGAAGTGCCGGAACCAGCAGCAGTGAAGGCGATAGTCAAGGGCGAATTAGGCCGAGTGCTGCTGCAAGTGGATCACGCATCGGCAAGCAAGCTGCAGGAGGGCGTCAGTGTCTCCGGGATCAGCAGCGTGACTGTGAGCGTGTATGAACCGAACGGGGCGGACTGGTACCGGGCAGAATTGGCTAATGCCGCATACAATACGGCGTACACGCTGCAATTTGCCGAAGGCATCGCATTGGTGGAAGGCTTGTCACCGACTGTTAGCTGGCCAAAAACCGTGACCGGACTCGTCTACTCCCCGGTCTCCATTCAGCTTGCCAGTCTCGGCGCGACAGCCGAAATCCAATTGAAAGCCCGATGGAGTGATGGAACAGATCAGGATGCCGCTTCAGAAGCCGTCTGGTCGTCAGGCGATGAGCAGATTGCGACCGTGACGGGTGGTATCGTTAGAGCGGTGGGTACAGGTTCGACACGGATCGCAGCGTCTTATGGCGGACATTCCGTTAACATTCCGGTATCCGTAGTGGTCGGCACGTACCGGGCTGCAGTTTCTGCCGACACGATTGTGCCGGTTGCGGGGGCGGCGAATACGATCCGTTTCGTCGTTAAAAAATCGGATGGCGAGACGGATATCGACTTTAACGGCTTAAGGACGATCGCCGTATCCGGTCTTGAACCGGCTCCAAACGGCAGCTTCGGCAATTGGGGCGGGATAACGGCCACAGCTGCCACCGTACAGGCGGGGATCGAATTTACAAACGGGGTGGCGGAAGCCCCGCTGGTATTGAACGGCGCTGCGATGCAAACGTTGACGTTCTCGGTCAACGGTATCGTTCAAACGGCAGCGCAGCTCACATTCACGGTGACGGCAGCCAATCCGTCGCTGTTGAAGATCCAGACACAGCCGTCCGGCGCGGTCGATGGCAAGACGCTCACGGATCAGCCGGTCGTCCGGATTGTCGACGCGTATGCCAATCCGACGAACGCGAGCCAAGCAGTGACGGCTGTGGTAGCGGGCGGAGCCTCGACATTGACCGGGACGGCTACGATCAACGCAACGAACGGCGTGGCGACATTCACGAATCTCGGCCTGAACGGCGTGTCTCTTGACGTGACGCTCTCCTTTACAGGGGCCGGTCTGACCGCAGTAACGAGTGACCCGTTCCAGGTGAAGGCCCCGTTCTCAGGAGGAGAAGGTACAGAGTCGCTGCCATATATCATTACGCTGCCGGAACAGCTGAATGCCGTACGCAACTATTTGTCGGGGCACTTCATTCTCGGGGCGGACATCAGCTTGAACGGTTACGCCGCAGGCAGCGGGTGGGAGCCGATAGGTACGGCCGCACAACCATTTAAAGGAACGTTTGACGGAAACGGCCACAAAATTACCGAACTGACGATCCATCGTGCCACAAGTTCGGATATCGGCTTGTTCGGAAGCATTACGGGCAACGCCTGGATCGGCAACATCGGGCTTGAGAATGTAGACGTGGAAGGTGATTTCAATGTTGGTGCATTGATCGGGGCCGCCCAAGGCGGTACTGTTGAGGACGCCTATGCGAAGGGCAATGCGAAAAGCACAAACAGCTTTTATACGGGAGGACTCATGGGCAGGACGTTTGGCGGGACTATCGTAAGTCGTTCCTTTACCGATATGAAAGTTGAAGGATCCAGATCTGTCGGCGGGCTTGTCGGATCCAATGAAGGTATAATTACCCAGTCGTACGCTACCGGTACGGTTATATCGAACGGCATCAGTCTGGGCGGGCTTGTCGGAGAAAATTATGGTACGATTTCGCAATCTTACTCGCGGGCAGGCGTGACGGGCGGATCGACTGAAGTAGGTGGCCTTGCAGGGAGAAACAACGGTACCGTACGCGAATCTTATGCTGCAGGAGCCATTGCTAGCAGTGGCCTTATCCGAGGCGGCTTGATTGGATACATGGACGGTTCCGCTTCCGTAACATTTTCCTACTACGATCAAAATGTGACCGGTCAAAACGACACGGACAAAGGAACTGCGCTGTCAACAAGCCAGATGATGCAACAAGCCTCATTCGTCGGATGGGTGTTCGAGGGCGGCTCGCCTGTCTGGGGGATAAACGGAAGCTATCCTTATTTGCGCTGGCAGCAGCCTTAGGCTGTATACGGGAACGGGCAAGCCCGGACGGCGGAGCCCGCTTGCCGCGCTCGGGTATTGAATCGCAAGTGCTCTAAACTGCTCTGAAATACATGCCGAACGCAAAATGATGCGGCAGCCGGGGACTGTATGCTTTTAAGTCCTCAGCTGCCGCTATATTTTTTTGGTTAGCCTCGTACAGCGTTTTGCAGCTAACGGACCCAGGGAGACTGTCGATTAATAGGGATAAGGGCTTGGAGAATGGCTTCAGGGCGAGTCGTATTACGGGGGCTCCCCCAAAAGTAATCGGAATTAACTACAAAGCATCGCGTCACTTTTGGGGGACAGGTTATTGCATTGTTACCGAAAAGTATAATGAAATCAATGCAATAAAACGTGTATGAGCTTCGAAGTCATCTCCAAAGCCCGTTCCCGTCCTTTAATCGACAGTCTTCCAGGAAAAGTTATTTCGCAGAACAAGGGGCCAACGGGCGGCTGGCAAGCCAAATAACGACGTTCAGGTCCGTTGGAATGCCAAAACGGCGAAATCGAGGCAAATAAAGGTATCTCATAGCGCCGCGGCGCAACGGCCGGGCGAACGCGCCTTGTAGAGGTGACGCTAAGCTCGTGAGCCGATATTCACGCTGGAGGACGCGAGCTAGCGCTGCATCTCAGACGTAGAGGTGACGCCAAACTCATGAGCCGCCACCCCATTTTCAGCATCCATGGTGCCGAACGACGGCATGGATGGCTTTTGAATGACTTTGTTCCGTCAAACGCGGGAGGAAACGCCCAGCTTTGCCCGCGGCATTGGGCGCGGGCATTATTTTTTATGCAAAATAGTCTTTTTAATTGCGTGCGGTTCTAGTAAGATTAGCTTGAATCCTAATTCATACTATAGCCGTGTCGAACGGGCAGCCAGGGGGAACCGCCATGCTGTTTATGAACAAGTATATTCGCAAGTATTGGAAGCTCTTTTGTCTTGCTTTTCTCTGTTTAACGGGCGAAGCTTTGTGCGATCTGCTGCAGCCGACGATCATGGCCAAAATCGTGGACGTGGGTGTCGCGAACAAACAGATGAATTACGTGTGGAGCATGGGCGGCCTGATGCTGTTCATTACGGCGATGGGGGCCATAGCTGCGGCGGCGCGCAATATCGTGGCCACGCAAGTATCGCAGCGGTTCGGGGCGGAGCTGAGAAGCGATTTGTTCAAAAAAATACAAACGCTTTCTTTCGAAAATATCGACCGGTTCGACCGTGCGTCGCTGGTGACACGGCTGACGAACGATGTGACGCAGGTGCAAAATTTTGTAAACGGCCTGATGCGCGTTTTTGTCAAAGCGCCCTTGCTCTGTATCGGGAGCTTGATTATGGCGGCGCGCCTGGACACTCACTTGTTTATGATTTTCCTTTTTGTCGTCCCGATTGTCGGCGGTCTGATCGCTTTGAATATGAAAATCGGCTTTCCGTTTTTTATGAAGGTGCAAAAGGCGCTTGACCGTGTGAACGGCGTCATGCGCGAGTATTTGTCCGGGGTTCGGGTGGTACGGGCATTTAACCGGTTCGATTATGAAATACATAAATTTAACGACGCCAACCAGGAATATCAGGCGAGATCGAGAATTGCGATGCGGGCGATGGCCATCTTCAGCCCCGGCATTACGCTGTCGGTCAACATGGGTATTGTCGCCGTCATCTGGCTGGGCGGCATTCGTGTCGATCACGGGCAAATTCAGGTAGGCACGACGATGGCATTCGTCAACTATATGACGCAGATTTTGTTCGCGCTGATGACGATCTCGATGGTGTTCAATATGTTTGTACGGGCGAAGGCTTCCACAGGCCGTATTGGCGAAGTGTTCGCGCAGCAAAACAGCATGGTGTGGAGCGAGGCCGTAATGCCTGAACGGCCGGCGAGCTTGAGAGGGCGGATCGACTTGGAGCAGGTCAGCTTCTCGTATGCGGGCACGTCGGGAGACCCTGTGATCAAAAATGTTACTTTAACATGCTTGCCTGGAGAAACGGTAGGCATTATCGGCTCGACCGGATCCGGCAAAAGCAGTCTGGTCAGCCTGATCCCGCGCTTTTACGATGCAAGCTCGGGCACGGTCAAAGTGAACGGCGTCGATGTCCGTACGATGGACCCGAGCAAGCTGCGCGATAAGATTGCCGTCGTTCCGCAGAAAACGGTGCTGTTTACGGGATCGGTGCTGGACAACATCCGGATCGGCAAGGAGGATGCGACGCTCGAGGAAGTGGAGCAGGCGGCCCGAATGGCCGATGCTCATGACTTTGTCTCCTCGTTCCCGGAGGGATATAGCACAGTGCTCGGGCAGCAGGGGGTTAACTTCTCCGGAGGCCAGAAACAGCGGGTGTCGATAGCAAGAGCGCTGGTGCGAAAACCGGAAATATTGATATTGGACGATTGCACAAGCGCGGTCGATGTGACGACGGAGGCGAATATTAAGGCTGCTCTTAAAAAATATGCCAAGGGTCTCACCTGCCTCATTATCGCGCAGCGGATTACATCGGTCATGGATGCGGACAAAATTGTGGTGCTGGATCACGGGCAAATCGTCGGGTTGGGCACCCATGACGAGCTGATGCGGGATTGTGCGGTGTATCAGGAAATATTTCAGTCGCAGGTCGGGAAGGAGATGCAGAAACATGTCTGAGCCGCACGAACAGTCGAAGGCGCGCAGCAGCCAGCCGGACATTCCGATGCTTGCCGGACCGGGAAGAGCGGGTGGAGGGTTCGGCAGCCGGGGCCGGGGACCGGTCGCCAAACCGAAAAACTTCAAGGGAACGCTGAAGCGGTTATGGTTTTATATGGGCAAGGAACGGAAATGGCTGTCCGTCGTTTTTTTATTTATTTTGATCGACTCGGCCCTTACGCTGTCGGCTCCATATTTGATCGGAGTTTCCATCGATGCGATGGCGGATGGAAGCGGGGTTAATTTCAAGCTGCTGGAAATCATGATCATCGCTTTGGCGGCGGCTTATATTGCGGATGGGATGCTCACCTTCCTGCAGGGCTGGCTGATGGCCGGCGTGTCGCAGCGGATCGTGATGCATTTGCGGCGGGCGCTGTTCGAAAAGCTGCAAAAGCTGCCGCTCGCTTATTTCGATTCCCGCCGTCACGGCGAAATTATGAGCCGCTTGTCCAATGATATCGATAACGTGAGTAATACGTTGTCCCAATCGATCGCCCAGCTGATGTCCGGTTCGATCGCGATTGTCGGTTCGCTCGTCATGATGATTTGGCTCAGCCCGCTGCTGACGCTGGCCAGCTTGATTACGGTGCCGCTGGTCTATTTGCTGGCCCGGACGATTACGAAAAGAACGAGCGTGCTGTTCAAGGAGCAGCAGGTGCAGCTCGGCAAGCTGAACGGTCATGTCGAGGAGACGATTTCGGGCATTCAGGTCGTCAAAGCGTTTAACCACGAAGACAAGGCGATCCGGGAGTTCGACGACGTTAACGGCAAGCTGTGCGAGGTCGGATTGAAAGCGCAAATCTGGTCCGGCTTTTTGATGCCGCTGCTGGCGGTCATTAACAATATCGGCTTTACGGCCGTTGCCGTCGTCGGCGGCGTGCTCGCAGTAAAGGGCCTCATTACCGTCGGGATCATAGCCAGCTTTTTGAGCTATTCCAGGCAGTTCGTCAGACCCCTGAATGAGATTGCCAATATTTACAATATTTTACAATCTGGTATCGCGGGCGCAGAGCGGGTATTCGAGGTGCTGGATGAGCAGGAGGAGCCCGAGGATGCGCCGGACGCTATTGTATTGGATAACCCGAGGGGCCATGTCGTCTTCGATAATGTCAGCTTCGGCTACAGACCGGACGTTCCGATATTGAAGAATGTCAGCTTCCAATCGGACGAAGGCAGCAGTACGGCGCTCGTCGGGCCGACCGGCGCAGGCAAAACGACGATCGTCAATTTGCTAACTCGCTTCTACGACGTGACGAGCGGAAACATACGGATCGACGGTATCGATATTAAGTCGTATACGAGGGACAGCCTGCGCAAAGCGTTCGGCATCGTGCTGCAGGACACGTATTTATTTTCCGGGACAATTAAGGAAAATATCCGCTACGGCAAAGCCGATGCGACCGACGGGGAGATCGAAGCGGCCGCGGCGATGGCCAATGCGGATGCATTCATAAAAAGGCTGCCGAACGGGTATGATACGATGCTGTCGGAAAACGGCGGCAATTTGAGCCAAGGTCAGAGGCAGCTGCTCGCTATCGCGCGGGTCATCCTCGCCAAGCCGTCCATCCTGATTCTCGATGAAGCGACGAGCAGCATCGATACGCGGACGGAGCTGCATATCCAGGATGCGCTGCTTAACATTATGCAGGGGCGTACCAGCTTCATCATCGCGCACAGGCTCAACACGATCCGCGACGCCGATACGATCATGGTAATCGACCATGGCGAAATTGTGGAAAAGGGCGGCCACGACCCGCTGATTCGAGAGCAGGGGACGTATTACCGGATGTTTTTCAACCAGTTCAAAAACATCGAAGGGGCGCTGGAGTAACCCCGGCGGCTCCCGCTATCCGCGGATACCGCCGGATCGGGCTCTTCGAAATTTACAAAAATGGTAAAGGAGCTCCAACAACATGCCGCAAATCGACATTCCATCCATTGTACTGCTGGTGTTTGCCGGACTTGGCATACTCAGCAGCAACAGCTCCATTACGATCGCCGCGGTGACGCTGCTTTTCATAAGGGTGATCAATCTGCATCAATTGTTTCCGTGGCTTGAAAAATACGGTCTTTCCATCGGCATTATCATCCTGACGATCGGCATCCTGTCGCCGCTCGCCAGCGGAAGCATCTCGTTCCAGTCGCTGTTTCAAACGTTTCTGCACTGGAAATCGCTGGCGGCTATCGCTGTCGGAATCGGCGTGGCTTACCTGGGCGGCCGGGGGCTGGTCGTCATGACGAATCAACCGACGCTCGTGACCGGACTTATGATCGGAACGATACTGGGCGTCGCCTTTTTCCGCGGGGTTCCCGTCGGTCCGATTATTGCCGCCGGGATTTTGTCGTTGTTTATCGGAAAGTCGTAAGCTGAGCAAGACGAAGCGGAGCGACTGTTCATAGAAGCCGTCGATCAATTGTCGAAAACTGGGGGAACTACAATTATATGGAGGGATTGCTATGATTATCGCTCTTGGAACGGATCATTCCGGATTTGCCTTAAAGTCGGAATTAACGGAGTACATGGAGTCCATCGGCATTCGAATTATCGACCACGGCGCATATACGCCGGAGAGGATCGACTTCCCCGATATCGCCAGACTCGTCTGCGAATCGGTGCGAAAAGGAGAGGCGGACCGGGGCATGATGCTCTGCGGCTCCGGGCTCGGGGCATGTATTGCAGCCAATAAAATACCCGGCATCCGCGCTGCCGTATGTCACGATGTTTATTCGGCGCATCAAGGCGTAGAGCACGACGATGTGAATGTATTATGTCTCGGGGGAAAAATTATCGGGCCTTGGCACGCCAAAGATATTATAAGCGCTTTTGTCAATGCGAAATTCAGCACGGACACGTATTTCAGACAAAGGCTGCAGAAGCTGGATCAATTGGAGCTGGATTATGCCAGGGAATGGGTCAGGCGAAATGACGTCCCATGAGTTGAATTTGAGCGGTAAAGTGTCGCTGGTTACGGGCGGAAGCGCCGGGATCGATCTGGCCATAGCCGAGCGTCTCTGCCGTGCGGGGAGTGCGGAGGTCATTACAGCGCGAAAGCCGGGGCAGCCCTTTAACTCTTGTTTTTAGTTCCAAATTTGCTCTTTTACAGCCTGAACCTTGCGAAATAGGTCCAGGCTTTTTTCATCGCGATAGGATGTATCGGATTTTGAGACTAACGACTTTTGTAACAATTTCCAATAATGACTATAATATTATTAACCTGCAAGTAACAGATAACATAATGTTGCGAATGAAGCTTTTCAAGCCTCCGCTCCGATCGATCGATGACCATGGTTTTCAACCGTTTGATTTGCAGACGAATGTGCCAAAAGGAGCGGATACACTACACCTGTATAACAAACTGCGGCAAATTGGCGACATACCGTATTTCCTTCGGTGCGCACCGAACATCGTAAACCAATATGGCCGGTTTCGTCTTGGGAGACGTCCCGCTCGCACGGGGCCGGCTGTCAAAGGAGGCGACCGCAGTGAACACGATATGGGTCATTCGAACCGGAATTCGGGAACGGCTTGAAGCTGTCTACCGGACTTGCCAGGCGTGGATTGCGAAATATCCGTTTATCCGGATAACGTATACGATTTTCTCATTGCTTTCACTGATCTTGTTTATCATTAGCTTGATTTTCGTTAAAGAATCACGTGCCATGATGGTCCAATATTTGTGGTCATTCTATGTGTTATTGCAATTTTGGTTTCTGTGCCGAAGCAAAACGATGGCGTGGAAGCCTATCGTTCTGTTTGTCCTGGCAGGTGTTTTCTTTGTCGTACCGTTCACGACGCTGACGGTCAATGCGGTCCACGGGCTCTTCGGCGGAAAAACATCGGACACTTGGTCCGTTGCCGTGATGACGCCGATTTTCGAAGAGATGTGGAAGCTCCTGCCGCTCGGCGTCTTCCTGCTGTTCTCGCGCCGCGCCTCCGCTTTGAGCCTGAGCGATTATACGCTTATCGGCGCTGCGACGGGTGTCGGCTTCCAACTGATGGAGGAGCTCTCCCGCCGATGGCTGAATTCCGGGATCATTGCGCAAAAGTTCGGCTACAGCGTTACGATGCTGGGCGGCGAGACGATCCACTGGGATTTGCTTTCGCTGTTTCCCGGGCGTTTCGAGGAAAGCTTGTTTCCTACGCTGATGACCGTCGGCCATCCGGTACATACCGCCATGATCGCGCTTGCCTGCGGAATTGCTTATCGGCTGCGGGTCAAACTGACGGGATGGATATTTGTGTTCCCGCCAATCGTACTGCTCTGGTCCATTCTGGATCACGCGGCATATAACGGCCAGCATAAATTGCCGAAGTGGCTGTTCACCGTTCATGACTGGACCGGCAGCGGATATAACACGCAGCCGATATTCCTCATCATGCTGGCAGGGGCGCTGGTTGCCGACTACTGGTCGCTGAACCAAGCGCGTCACCGTCTCCCGCTGCTGCCGAACGAGTCGCTGCTTAATCCGGTTACCGAACTGCGGAACATGACCCGCGCCCTGTTCCGGGACCGCGGGAAATTCGGTTATTGGCTCGGTTTCTACCGGGAACGGCGGGAGCTCGGATTTAATTTGTTATACGGAAATGAAGAAGCGGCGGAAAGACAGGAGCCTGTCCGCGCGCGAGTGAAAATTTTGTGTCAGGCGCTGATCGGCATCGCGGCGATACTGCTTGCCGCCGGTCTGTTCGCAGGCATGGGTGCCTACTCGGGCGGCAGCGAAACGGCTTGCTTTGCCTGTTTGTTCGATAGAATGCAAAATTGGTGGGATCGGCTGGAATGGTATGAGCAGGGCGCTATTCTGCTTGGCGCCCTTGCGCTGTCGCTGCTGTTCGTCGGGTTCTGGCCGGCCGTCGGCATCGCGCTGACAGCGACGGGAATCGCCGGAAGCGGGCATGAAATCGCCGGCTATATTCGCGACCCGAGGAAGCTGCTGACGCCCGAAAATGCGCTCTCCGTTGCCATAGGCATTGTGCTGAGCCGAATTCCTTTTGGCAGAGCGTTCGAATGGGCAGGGAAGAAAGCGCGCGGCTATGTGCGCAAGCTCATCGATAAGCTCGGTTCCCGCAAGCCGGATGTCGGCATGCCGGGCAATTCCAAGCCTTCGAAGCATGACGGTAAAGGTCCGGGCAAGCACCCGGACGATTCGAACGACCCCAAGAAGCCGGATGAAGATGAGCCGAAAAAGGATAAGACCAATGATGAGAACGAAGATAGGACAGCGGTGACAGGTAAAAAGTACAACGAGGTCGAAATAGTCGATCATCGGGGGAGTCCGCTTGGCGAATTCGACGAAATCGATTTGGAAAAACGCATTTTTTATGAAGACAAGACAGCCAAAGGGCTGGATCGCGTCAATCCGCGAACGGGACTGCCTGCACAGACGCCGCAGCAATTTACCGACAATCAATTGCTCAAGAAGACACGGACACGGATTCATAATTTGATGGAACAAGCCGCTGCAACCCGACCGACGCCTAACGGGTCTTCCGAAGTGCCCGATTTGCAGGAAATCAAGTCGATCCGCGACTTCGTATTCCGGCTGGACGGCGACACACCGGAGCTCCGGGCCGCCGCCGAGAATAGCTTGAATCAGCTGAGAGCCGAATTTCCGGATTACACATTTAACATTTTGTTTGGGGGGAAACCTTGATGTCCATTAGCGCATTTATACTCGAGCCCGTCAATGATGACGAACGGCAATACAGCGTGCCCGTCGCTGCGGAGGCGGTTTTTGCGGAATGCTGGGAGCCTGCCGCGGAAGCGCTAGGCTTGCAGTGGGTGCCCCTGTTCTCCACCGGGATCGAGATCGCCAAGGAGGATTTGCCGGCAGTGCTCGATGAGCTGGCCCGACTGAAGCAGTGGGCATTGGATCAAGACGGTGGGGAGCGGATGGAAAAGGTGGCGGGTCGGATCGGGCTGCTGCAAACGGAGCTGCCCAAAGCGCTGCAGCGGGTCGGGGCTGTCGTTTATATCGGCTGAAGCCGGGCAGGAAACAAGCTTGAACGTATATAATAAAGAGCATAAAGGGGCTGTCCCAAACGGTATCAACCGGTAAGACAGCCCCCCAAAATATGCAAAGCCGCCTCCAACATCACTATATCAATGAGGATGGAAGCGGCTTTTGGCATGCAATTTCGTATCGGAGTGGGGGTTTCGCGGCTCCCTTCATTTTGCCTTCATCCGGCAGATTGCTGAAGGTCATCCTGGATCCCCGCATTCGACCCTATGGCCGTTTTTAATAACGGTTTGCATCGAGATGCGGCCGTCTTGCCGGTTATATAAAACCAAATCCGCCGGAGCGCCGACGGACAGCCCGTGCTGCACCGGCAAATCCATGAACCGCGCAGGACGGATAGAAGCCATCTCCCAAGCATGCCCTTCCGTGCAAAGCCCGGAGCGCACCAAATAGTCTATGCCAAATGTCAGCATTTGCGCCGAGCCTGCGAGCAGCCCGGGATTGTCGGCCATATGCAGTCTGCCTTCCGGCGACAAGACAACCGTACCGCCGATGTGCGTCTCATACTCCCCCGCCGCTAAGCCGCTTAAATATACGGCGTCGCTAACGAGCATCAGCTGCTCGCCCTTTGCCTTCATAAATACTTTCAAAACGGAGGCGGGCAAGTGGAAGCCATCCGCGATCGCACATGTCCATAACGCCTCTTGCGCAAGCTGCTCCCAAATATAGTTGGGATGTCTCGGCAACCATAGATGAGCGCCGTTTCCCAGATGAGTGCTCATCCTTGCGCCAGCGGCAACCGCCCGCCCGATCTGCTCGGGAGAGGCGGCCGTATGTCCGATGGAGACGATGACTCCGCTCCGCGCGCATTTTTCGATAAATTCGTAAGCTCCGTCCCATTCCGGCGATAGCGTTACGATTCGGATCAAGCCGCCCGCGGCATGCTGCCATCGTTGAAACAGCTCCCAATCAGGCGCCTTGACGTATTGCTTGCCATGAGCTCCCCGCGCTCCATCCTCCGGGGAAATGAACGGGCCCTCCAGATGAATGCCGGCAATACTCCGCGCGATGAGCGGGTCCGATGAATAAGCTTCGGCGATCGTGCGTACCATCTGCTCGATAGCATCATCATTATTGGTAATAATCGTAGGACAAAACGTAGTAACCCCTTCCAGCCACAGCTTGCGGGTGATGTCCTTCACAGCCTGTACCGTAAGAGCAGGTGTATTCAAATCGATTCCGCCATGTCCGTTGATTTGCAGATCGACAAGCCCCGGTGCAAGCCAGTCAAGCTTGTTGTTCGGCTGAAGCGTCAGCCGTTCCGTCTTTGCAATCTGCCCCATGGCATCGATCCATAGGCGAATAGGCTCGCCGGTTAGAATGTGAATGCCGTCTATTTGCTGCGGATGGCCGCTCATTTAATGTCTCCGTAAGAATCTGTATCCACAAATAAAGTGCAGTCGGCATGCGTACGTAAAATGGAGGCAGGGCATTCGGTTGTAATCGGTCCGTTCAGCGTCAGCTTTACTGCGTTATGTTTCGTTTTTCCCGGAACCATGCAAAATAAATGGGCGCCGGACAGCAAGGTGGGGATCGTCAGCGTCAGCGCATGGGTCGGAACCGCATCAAACGCCGGAAAACAACCGTCATTCACCTGCTGCTGGCGGCATGCGTCATCCAGTTCAACTGCTTTAATAACCGCCGGATCTTGAAAATCGGCTACCGGAGGGTCGTTAAAAGCGATATGGCCGTTTTCACCGATCCCCATGCATACGATATCGATCGGAGCTTCCTGCAGCAGAGCGGCGTACCGCCTGCATTCCAGCTCGCCATCCGTATTGCTGTCGATCAAATGAACGTTTCCCGGCTTCACAATATCGAACAAACGTTCCCTTAAAAACAAGCCGAACCGCTGCGGAGCATCGTCAGCCAATCCGATATATTCATCCATATGGAATGCAGTCACCTTCGACCAGTCAATGCCTTCGTCCTTGGACAACGTCTCCAGAAATTCATTTTGTGACGGCGCTGCGGCAAAAATAATCCGAACATGCCCATTCGCCTGCAGAAGCTCCTTGATCCTGGCAGCGGCCTCGGCTCCGGCAGCCTGCCCCAACGATTGGCGGCTTTCATAAATTTTGATCTTTAACCGATCGGATTGCAATGTATTCAAATGCGTCATACAGAATCATACCTCCTCATAGTAGGCTGCCGTTCTCGTCGATAGGCAGTAAATACGGCCGTAAGTGTTAAGCGTTTCCGACGAGGTTCCGGGTCCGCCTTGCGTTGTCGCATAGATGATGTCGAACGTTTTCAAAGCGTCAATCATTCGGAGAAGCATGGCGACAATAATGGTCGGAACAAGCATCGGTATCGTAATTTTCCAAAACATTTGCCAGCGCGTCGCCCCGTCCACTAAAGCTGACTCGTAAGGCTCATGGGGAAGCGTTGTCATTCCAGCGAGCACGATCAGCGTGACCATCGGCGTCCATTCCCATATATCGATGATCATTAAAGAATGAAGAACCGTATCCGAGGAAGTCAGCCATAACTGCGGGGAAATCCCTATTTTTCCTAAAATATAATTAGCAAAGCCTACTGTCGGTTCGTAAATGAGCATCCATACCATCGCAATCGCAACCGGAGTCGATACCATCGGCAGCAAAAACAGCGTTTTCACAACATTTTTGAAAGCGAAGTTCCGATTGAGCAAAACGGCAATCAGCACTCCGAAAATAACTTCAACAATGACTGCGCCGAATGAATAATAAAGCGTATGCCAAGCCGAAATCCAAAACCTTGAATCTTTCAAAAGGTACATGTAGTTGTCGAATCCGACCCATTTCGGCGGGGTTGTGCCCGACATGCTCCACTCATGGAAGCTGATCCATCCCGTATACACGAGCGGAAAAACAACCATGAGCGCAACAAATAATACTGCAGGGAGCGAAAAGATATGGCGAATGTTTTTGTCAATCCAGCTGGAAGCCATAAAATCACCTTTCTTTTAGTTCTTGAGGGTCTTCGCTTTACTTCATAAGGTCAAGTGATTTGCCGCAGTTGCTTCTTTAAAATAATTCGGGTATTTCTGCAGCAGATCTTCCTTCTCGAACCGCGATTTAACATGCTGCCTGAGCTCTTGCTCGGCCATTTCGAAATTGCGGGCGCTTATATGCTCGATAATTCGGGTATGCTGTAAAATGATCGTTTCCCAATCAAAATAAACGGCAAGCACCAGGTTTCGGAAACGTTTGTAATGGCTGAGCATTTGTTGTATGAACGACCATGTCCGCTGTTTACCGCATTTAACAAAAATCGTTTGGTGAAACAGCTCGTCCAATTCGTGCAGCTTCTCATGATTTTTATGCTGGCTGTATATCTTTTGCTGCGATACAATCGCTTCCAGCTCGAGCAGATCGTTTTCGGTAAACGTCTCGCATGCGAGCTTAAGGACCGCTACCTCCATGTTTTGTCTTACAAATCGGGCTTCCTCAACCTGATCCAGATCGATCAATGATACATACGAGCCTTTTTGCGGATAAATAACGATAAGATCTTCCTCGGCCAATTTAATAAAAGCTTCGCGAGTAGGCGTACGGCTCACTTGCAGCTTCTCGGCAATATCTTTTTCGGAAATCATCGTACCCGGTTCCAATTTTAAATTTAAAATATTACTTTTCACGATTTCATAAGCATAATCGCGATTCGATACTTTTCCTTGACGTAATTGTTCCATCAGAGGTTCACCCGCTTCTTTCGATTTATAAATCGATTAACTGATATACTAGTTATACTAGAATGGTTAAATAATTAATTCAACAAATAATTAAAATCATGCTGGAAAGCATCCGAATTCGCTTGACTAAGCCGCGGCAATCATAGACGATACAGGTAGGCTTTTCCAATGAGGAGGAATGAACGATGTCCAATGTCCAAGTCCATCAACCCGTTCCGGATTTCAGGCTGCCGGCGACGAACGGAAAGGAAGTTGCGTTGAGCGATTTCAGAGGAAAAAAAGTCGTCATTTATTTTTATCCGAAAGATATGACTCCCGGATGCACCAAGGAATCATGCGAATTCAGAGATTTTAACGGCCGGTTTGCCGGGTTGAACACCGAAATTATTGGCATAAGCCCCGATGATATTGCATCCCACGATCAGTTTATTGCGGAATACAGTCTTCCGTTTTTGCTCCTGTCGGATGTGGATCAGAAGGTCTGCAATCTGTTCGGGGTATGGAAGCTGAGAGAGCGGGACGGCCAGCAGTTTTACGGAGTCGATCGCTCGACGTTCTTCATTGACGAACAGGGCGTGTTGGTGAAAGAATGGCGTACGGTACAGGTTGATGGGCATGTCGCGGAAGTATTGGCGGCCATTGAACAGACCGAAGCGGCAAAATGATGCCGGCCGGCTTCGCGACAATCCCGTTTCGACGGGCAGACAGGTAAACACGAAAATTCGCAAATCAGCGGCGTCCGCATCCGGCACAAGCTGTCCGGATATCGCTTTGCGTCAGGTCGTGCACAACGGGATGATCGAGTCTTTTTCGATGATCCCGTTGTTTTTTTGTCGGCCCAAAAATTGCATCCGTCGCAACTGTGCCCGCTCCCGGAGCGTATTAAAAGGAAAGGTCGAACGATCATGATGATACAAACCATGAAACGGAGGATAACGGCATGTCTGATGAATTGCGCCGCCGCATAATGGAAGCGAAGGAACGCAAATTCCGGCTGTATAAGGCGGAACGAAGGCAGGGCGAGCTGCAGAAAGCAATACGGGAACAAGATAAGCTTATTATTCGCTTGGAGGTGGAGCTGGAATCCGAACAGCTCGATGTCGATAACTTGACGAGGCTGTCGCTGGCTAATCTGTTTCATACGATTTTGCGTACCAAGGAAGAACAGCTCGAGCTGGAGCGCCAGCAGGCGCTCGCGGCCGCGCTTAAGCTGCAGGAGGCGAGACAGGCGCTTTCCGCTATGGAGAAGGAGTTGATCGGGATTGGAAACGATCTCGCGGATTACGGCCGTGCGGAACAAGAATACGACGCATTGATGGCGGAAAAGGTGCAAGCCTTGCGTACCGCCCCGTACTCCTCCGGCCAGCTTCTGCGAATGGAGGAGAATATTGCCGACCAGAGCGTGCACGTGATGGAAATCGGGGAAGCGTTGTCGGCCGGACGGAGCGTGCTGGCAGCGCTCGAGGATGCGTCGGCATGCCTGGACAAGGCTGAAAATTGGGGGAAGTGGGATATGTGGGGCGGCGGAGGCATGATCAGCACGCATATCAAGCATGGCCACGTAGATGACGCGAAGCAGTACATTTCCAACGCCAACCGGCTGATGCAGCGGTTCCACAGCGAGCTGGCCGACTTAAATCGCAGTGTCGATATCCATATCGATATCAGCGGTCTGCTGAAGCTGGCGGATTATTGGTTTGACGGGCTTATTGTCGATTGGGTCGTCCAAGGGCGCATCCAAAACGCGCACGATCAAGTGCTGGAGGCGCTTCATCAGATCAGGTCCGTCACCCGGCAGCTTCAGGCGGAGCATGCGGCGGCAGAATCGTCGCTGACGGCAATGAAAGCGAAATGCACGGCGTGGATCGAGCAGAGCAGCTTGGACGAATAGCGCTTCGCCGTCTGCCCCGGAGCCAAGCGCACCGCTGTGCGGAAAGCTGAAGCGCGTTAATTGCGCCCATGGCGGGACGATCAGACGCCATGTGGCCCGGCAGGCTGCCTGGGCGAGCTGCAAGCGAGCATACGAAGACTGCGGATATACCCCGGTATGCTTGGGCCATAGCTGCCCAAGCATGCCGGGGTGCGCCGCGGTCTTTTTGTTTGCGTAATAGACATAAGGAGGCTGTCGATTAACTGTGGAAACCAGAAGTGGAAAGTGAAAAGATTGCCTTCCGCGAGTTTTGGCTTTAAATTCCAAACCGCTAATCCTTTTATAATCAAGGAATTTAAAACAAGATGTCTGAGCGTAGGAAGGCAACTTTTCAATTGGAACGGCTTGCCTTGTTTCTATACAAATCGACAGTCTCATAAGCAGCGTTATTTGCTGCGGTTTTGTCCTTTTGCAGTTCTTATGGACACGAGAGACGTTACCGGGTACGCCAGAGAAGGGGGATGTGCCGCTACCCGTTTCCCGCCAACCCGCATCGCGCGTCAGGCCTTCCCCAGCAGCTCCTCCGCCATCCGGTCGGCGGAGGCGGAGGGAGCGATCCCTTGAGCTTCCGCCGTATGAAATACGCGCGCGATCGTGCGGGAAATGTGGGCGACGCGCTGCTTCGCATAAGCCGCGTCGTAGCCTTCCAGGTCGGCCGCCGTTGTAATGATGCCGCCGGCGTTAATCACATAATCGGGCGCATACAGGATGCCGAGGCTGTGCAGCGCGTCGCCGTGCCGCTCCTCAGCCAGCTGATTGTTGGCCGCGCCCGCGACAATTTTGCATTTGAGCAGCGCGAGCGTCTGATCATTGATGACTCCGCCAAGCGCGCAGGGTGCGAACACGTCGCATACTTGCCCGTATATTTTCGCCGGGGCCACGGCCCGAGCGCCGAAAGCACTTACAACCCGATTCAGCCTGCCTTCGTGAATATCGGTCACGATCAACTGTGCGCCGGCTTCATGCAAATACCTGCATAGAAAAAAGCCGACCTTCCCGAGACCCTGAACGGCGGCTGTCATATCCTTCAATATCTCCGAGCCGAACACGTTGCCTACGGAAGCTTTGATGCCAAGGAACACGCCATAAGCGGTCATTTCGGCCGTATATTCGCCGAAAGAGCCAAGGGAGCCGGTGACATCCGTCACATATTCCGTTTCGATCTGAATCCAATCCATATCCTGTACCGTCGTCCCCAAATCGATCCCGGTAATATACCGGCCCTGCAAATGCTGAACGTAACGGCCGAACGCGCGAAACAGCGCTTCTTTACTGTCCGTAGCCGGATCGCCGATAATGACGGCCTTCCCGCCGCCATACCGCAGACCGGATACGGCGGCTTTATATGTCATGCCCTTGGCGAGCCGCAGCGCGTCGGTGACGGCAAGCTCCGCCGACGCATACGGCCACATCCGACATCCACCGAGCGCGGGACCCAGCTTCGTATTATGGATGGCGATCACAGCGCTCAATCCGCTGGCCGGGTCCCGGCATATCACGAGCTGCTCGCATCCGAATCGTTCCAATTCTTTTAAAATATCCATTCGAAATCTCCCCTTTACATAAGATGATCGTTGGAAGAAGAGAGGGGGTATGCTTTTCCTATTAATTACTCATATTCAAAAGGATCCTTGACGGTTACAGCCGGGCGCTCCGCGGTTGCGGACAAGGCGTTCAATCGACACGGCGTTTAAATCAGGCAAAAAAGGCATGTTCTCTATATTTTCCTTATATACTGTAATATTCAACCATTTCGGATTACAGAGTAAAGAGGTGCTGGAGATGCTTCATATTGTTGCCTGCATCAAGCAGGTGCCGGATACGAAGATCATCAAGATGAACCCGAAGACCAATACGATGGACCGAGCCAGCGCGCCGGCGATTTTGAACCCGTACGACGCTCATGCGGTAGAGGAAGCGGTACGGCTCAAAACAAGATACGGAGGCATTGTCTCTGTACTTACGATGGGACCTCCCCCCGCGGTCAAAGCGATCAAAAAATGCATCGAGATCGGCGCCGACGAGGGGTATATGATTTCGGACCGCGCTTTCGCCGGGGCCGACACGCTTGCCACGAGCTATGCTTTAACGAAGGCGATCGACAAAATCGCGAAAATTCAACCGGTGGACCTCATCATATGCGGCAAAATGACAATCGACGGAGATACGGGTCAGGTAGGTCCCGGAATCGCCCGCAGGCTCGATATGCCCCCGCTTACGTCGGTCAAGAAGGTCGTAGAGATCAACAAGGAGCAAGGGTACGCCGTTGTGCACCGCAAGCTGGAGGACGGGTACGAGGTCGTTCAATCGACGCTGCCGTGTTTGTTTTCAGTCGAAAAGGAGATCAACGAAGTTCCGTATTCTCCCATGCCCAACATGATCAAGGCGGCATCTTACCAGCCGCATATTTGGTCTGTTAGCGATTTGGAGGATGTGGACAGGACGCAGCTTGGGCTAAAAGGCTCGCCGACGATCGTTTCATCGGTTTGGGCGCCGCAAAAGCCGCAGGGCGGGTCTATGTTGGAAGGTGCGGCAAAGGAGCAGGTCGGAAAACTGCTGGACATTGTCATGGAGAAAAAAGAATTGTTCCAGGCTAGGGGTGGCGTTTGATGGAATTCGACGATTACCGGGGTGTTTGGGTATTTATTGAAGAGAAGGACGGGCATATTGCGCCGGTATCCTTGGAGCTGCTGGGTGCCGGCCGAAGGCTGGCGGACAAAAGAGGCGCGGAGCTGGCGGGAGTCGTCATCGGCGATCAGGTCGGCACGCTGGCGGATACGGTGTTCGAGTACGGGGCGGATGTCGTCTACTTGTATGACGATCCGATTTTCAAACATTACCGCACCGAAACGTTTATGAAAGCGCTGCTTGCCTGTACGCAAAAGTATAAGCCGGAAATTATATTGTACGGCGCAACCTCTACGGGTAAAGATCTCGCCAGCGCGGTGGCGACCGATCTGCCGACCGGCTTGACGGCCGATACGACGATACTGGATGTCGAGGAGGATACCGGCTTGCTGTTGGCCAGCCGACCCGCATTCGGAGGAAATATTATGGCGACGATATTGTGCAAAAAGTACCGGCCGCAAATGGCGACCGTTCGCCCGAAGGTGATGAAAGCGCTGCCTCCCGAGTCGGGACGCCGCGGCAGGCTGATAGCGGAATCGATTCCGCTGCGGGAGGATGAGGTGCGCACGAAGGTGCTCGACATTGTCAAGGATACCGTCAAGCATGTGCGCATCGACGAAGCCGATGTGATCGTGGCCGGCGGCAAAGGCCTCGGGAGCCCGGGCGGGTTTCAGCTCATTCACCAGCTCGCCGGCGTATTGGGGGCTGCCGTCGGAGGCAGCCGGGATGTGGTGGAGGCCGGATGGATCGAGCATCACCATCAGGTGGGCCAGACGGGAGTGACGGTAACGCCGAAAATATATTTTGCGATCGGCATTTCGGGCGCTATCCAGCATCTTGTCGGCATGCAAAATTCAGGATTGATTATTGCCATTAATAAAGATCCGGAGGCGGCAATATTCCAAGCTTGTCATTATGGCATAGTTGGCGATGCATTCGAGATCGTCCCTATGCTGATTGAACAATTTAACGATGTTCTTCACGGAAAGGAAGACGGGCATGCCGGATAAATTCGAATGTATTGTCGTTGGGGCGGGGCCTGCGGGCATCGCCTGTGCCTACGAGCTGGCTAAAGCCGGGGTCAAGGTGCTGCTGCTGGAGCGGGGCGAATACCCGGGCTCCAAGAACGTAATGGGCGGGGTGCTGTACCGCCAAATGATGGAGGATGTCATTCCCGAATTTTATAAGGAAGCCCCGCTCGAACGGCCGATTGTGGAGCAGCGCTTTATGATGCTGGATAAAGAATCAGCGGTAACTTTCGGCTATAAGGGGCTGGAATGGGGACAGGAGCCGTATAACAACTTTACGGTGCTCCGCGCCAAATTCGACCAATGGTTTGCGCAAAAAGCCGTCGACCAGGGCGCGCTGCTGATCAATGAGACGGTCGTGCTGGAGTGCATCACGGAGGACGGACGCGTGGTCGGCGTACGGACCGACCGGCCGGACGGCGACCTGTATGCGGATGTCGTCGTGCTGGCCGACGGCGTCAATTCGCTGCTGGCGAAGTCGCTCGGGTTCCATAAAGAGTTCAAGCCGGATGAAGTGGCGCTGGCGACGATGGAGATTGTAAAGATGGACCGCAAGGTGATCGAGGACCGGTTCAACCTGGAGGAGAACCAGGGCTGTACGATCGAGCTGTTCGGCGACGCGACCAAAGGGATATTGGGCACGGGATTTTTGTACACGAATAAAGATACGCTGAGCATAGGCGTCGGCACCTTACTCTCGGGCCTTATCAAGCATAAACTGAAACCGTACGAACTGCTCGATTATGTCAAAAACCATCCGATGATTCGCCCCTATTTGCAAGGAAGCGAGCCCCAGGAATATTTGGCCCACCTCATCCCGGAGGGCGGCTATTATTCGATGCCGAAAGTGGCGGCGGCCGGAGTGCTCGTTGTCGGGGACGCTGCGCAGCTCGTCAACGCCATTCACCGGGAAGGCTCGAATATGGCCATGACGTCGGGCCGTCTGGCAGCCGAAACGATTGCGTTGGCAAAGCAGGCCGGCGATTATTCCGAGACGATGCTGGATCATTACCGCAAGCGGCTAATGGAAAGCTTCGTCGGCCAGGATTTGAAAAAGTATAAGGATTCAACGCATCATTTCGATAAATTCCCGCAATATTTCGACCAGTACATCCCGATGATGAACCGGGCGGCCAGTCAAATGTTTACGGTGGACGGCACATCCAAACGGGAGAAGCAGAAAAAAATATGGCGCGACATCGGTACGGTCAAGGAGAAGCTGAAAATCGCCCGCGACATGTACAGGGCATGGAAGGTGATGAAATAATGAGCGATCAAGCGAAAGCCCAGACAATCGAAGAGAAGCAGTACCTGCTTCGGTTCAATGCGGATACGAAGTCGCATCTTACGGTGCTGGACGCCGATATTTGCGCGACCAAATGCCCGGATAAAATATGTACGATTTTTTGCCCGGCCGAAGTGTACAAATGGGAAAATATCCGGATGCATGTCGGCTACGAGGGCTGTCATGAATGCGGAAGCTGCCGCATCGGCTGCCCGCACCAAAACATTAAATGGGAATACCCAAAAGGTGGTCATGGAATCGTATTCAGACTGGGGTGAGCGGCTTGCTAAAAATCGGGGACTATGTCGTATTTTCGCCGGACGGGGCCAGGGGTATTATTATGGAGGTTAGAGAAAGTTTGTACCATGTCGTATGGGAGGACCATTTCTCAAGCTGGGAAAAAGGCGAGCTGTTAAAGCAGGCGGATGTAACGAAGCCGGCGCGGCAAGATATCGAACAACCGTAACGAAAATGACGCAAGCTTCCGGATTGGGCTAGAAGCTGCGTATTTGTAGCATGTCGGGAATCGGAACGAAATATTCATCTGCATTTGCTTTTATATGCCCCGAGGTTTCCAACGATTTATATGCAGGAAAAAAGCCTTCGGCCCGTTTGAATTAACGGGTTTCGAAGGCTTGATTCGTTACATGGCAAAAATATGATTGCCGATCTGGGTTGTCTGCGGCCGCGACCAAATCCATTTGCTCGTAGCCGTGCGCGGGTTGAAATAATAAAGCGAACCATAGGTCGGATCCCATCCGCGTACAGCGTCCTGGGCCGCCTTATATGCGGTCGCATCGGGCGTCATCCAAAACTGGCCGTCATCGACCGCCGTGAATGCTCCCGGCTGGAAGACGACGCCTTCAATCGTATTCGGAAATTTATCGGACTGAATCCGGTTCATGATAACGGCGCCGACGGCAACTTGTCCTTCATAAGATTCGCCGCGCGCTTCGCTATAAATCGCTCTCGCCATGATGTCTAATTCCGCGCGGTTTAACGAATACTTTTTAAGAGCGGCCCATGTATCGTTACCGGCATAACCGTCCACGGATAAGCCGTAATTTTTTTGAAATTTGCTGACGGCATCAAGCGTTTTATAACCGAAATTGCCGTCCAAGGGCTGTTGATAATAGCCCAGTAGCTTTAATCGGAATTGCAAATCCCACACGTCGCCGCTTACGCTTCCCGGCTTGAGTACAGCCGCTGCGCGGGCTTCCTGATTACCTACCCCGCCAATACCCAAGAGGCAAAATACTAAAAGGAAGCTGATCCATTTCCAGTTCTTCATTTGTGTATCTCCCCTTTCGGTACTCCATTATAGGGGGAGAGTACAAAGCGTTCAACACGCATTTATTGGAAAAGAGGCCGCCGGACAAGGAAACCGGTTGGCAGCCTCGCATTATAACCGGCTTTTAGACGGGTTGACGATGGAGCAATTGAATCGATAATGAACTCGGTTTTTACAATTTAATCATCCATAAATGGGAATTATTGATACGCCGAAATCGTTGTACATTGCATTGGGATTCATCATTATATTGTGCGCCGCTCAGGCGTTACCGGCTATCTTCGTCCTGCCCGTCCGTAAACGCTTCTTCGATGTTGTCCATCATCTCGCCGACCGCCTCGCTGATCATATCGGTAGGCGCTTGATCGAACGGATCGTTCAAACGGTTAAGCTGCTCCGGCTCGGCCGCGTTCGATTGTTCGCGGAAATCGTCAGCTTTTTTCATAGGAATCACCGCCTCCTGCAAGTTCATGCAACCTGTTTTATCCTGTGCCAAGACGCTGCCGTTTATACCGCGGGGCGCCGGCTGCTTAAGTTTGAAATTTATAACTGCAGCGGGGTATGATAGTAAAGAATACAGATGAAATGGATTGAAGGAGGCTGGAACATTTGGATGCGCGAGAGCTGGAAGAACAATTGGTAAAAAAGCTGACCGAAGGCGAGATGCAGACGGAGGAAGCCGATAAAGCGATCCGCAAACGGCTGCCGATCAAAACGGAAATCCGTATTCAGGCGCAGATCGACCCGGTAGTGGAAGAAACGAGACAGTACCGGGAAATGGCGGAGGAAGTCGACGGCCGGTACAGCCGTTATGACAAGCTGGTGGATGGAACAGACCCGGATAAAAAGCAGTCTTAAGCAGGCTGGCGCCCTTACAGTCAACGACCGCTTATCGTTCAGTCGCGACGGACGGCGGCGGGGCATAAGCTGCCGGTAACAGCGATATTGCTGAAATCCGGCAGACAGCCCGGGGCATATTAACATCAGATGGTTGCTGCTTCATTCCAAGTAGTGGTATGCTTGCTAAAAGACCGTTTGGTGGGGGCAATTGCATTTGGGAAAAATATGGAAATATTTTAGAATCAGAAACTGGGGTCTCTTTATAAAACTGTTTATACCGCTGCTTCTTGCGCTGATTATACCGGTGGCGGCGGTATCTTTTATCAATTACGACGTATCGAAGCGCAATTTGGAGGCCGAGGTCGGACAGTCCAATTTAAGCACATTGCAGCAGACGAATGTCGCCATCGACACGATTTTGCAAACGACCGAAAAAATGCAGTATCATTTGGTACGCTATCCGGAGGTCCAGTCATTTTTGGATCAGTATTTGAATATTTCGCATTATCAGGACGTTGACATTATTAATAAGGTGACGCAAACGACGGAAGCGTATATGGAAGGGTCGCCGTTCATCAGCAACATTTATTTTTTTAGCAGTAGTAACCGCTTACTTGTATCGGCTTATACGGGCATTAACCGGAAAATGACGGAGCAGGAAATCCGCAACATGGAACGGCTGTCGGAAAGCGAGAACGGCTCGGTATGGCTCGCTCCTTATCAGCAGGGCTTGTTCGCCGAGGAAATGGAAAATGTGCAGCTCATCAAGTTTTTGTATAAAGGGAAAGGTCAAATTAACGGCTTCATCGACATCCAGCTGAACAATAAAGAGCTGCTTCGCTTGATTGAAGACATTTATATCCGCAAATCCGGCTACATTACGGTTCTCGACGACAACGGGCGCGTTGTGTTAAGCAAAAAAGGAATGAATGTGCTGGATAGGCTGTCCAACCAGACCCCATGGCTGAACGGGGCCGAAGGCTCGGTTAAATTGATCGGTCAAGATCAGAGGGAATGGCTGGTTTCGTATACGACCTCCGGATATAACGGCTGGAAGTATGTGGCTTCGGTTCCGGTAGACGAGCTGCAAAATAAATCGCTGGTCATCCGCAGCAATATTATGCTCACCTGTCTCTTATTTGCGGTCATCGCGGTTATCGTCTCATTGGGAACGGCTCAAGGGTTGTACAGTCCGATCCGCTCCATACGAAGCCTGCTGCGGGGCGTAACCGTAAATGAGCGCAAGTTAAGACAGCTGCTGTTGAGGAAAGACGAGCTGGGGCAGATCAACGAGGCAATTCAGGAAATAGCGGCCGTCAAGGAGCAGTGGGAGCACAGTCTTCCGGAGCTGAAAAATTATTTCTTGTACCGGCTTGCGGCCGACGACTCGTCCGTAAGGAATGATATACAGCGGTATGCCGCATTTTTCGGGCTGCCGGTAGCGGCGCACTATGTTGTGCTTGTCATTTTGTTCGGGCAAAGTCCGGGCACTGCTATGCAAGGGCAGACTGGGCGCGCGGACGATGATAATTCGTTTCGGACGTTGGTGTCGAAAGCGTTTTCCGATTTCTTCGGGGAATGGCCGGCTGCCGGGGAAGCTACAGGATTTTTTGATCAAAACAACCGGTTTCTCGGCATCGTCAGCTTCGGCGGGGAACGGGAGCGGTTTGCTGTTGATTTTCCGAAAGAGCTCAAACGATATTGTCACGAATTTCATGAGAGCCTCGCTGCGAGGTACGGTTTGCAGACGGATATAGTGGTCGGCAGCCTTTGCGACGGGCTGGATCGTCTTCATGAATCGTTTCGCGATGCGATGAAAGCGTTGAAATACACGTTCGTGCTCGGGCCGAATGTCGTCATTTTCAGCCATGAAATGGAAGACAAGCCTGCAGCCGACCCGGTTAAGCTCGATTATGCCGAATACATCAAGAACGCATTGGATGCCGGCCGTTATAAGCAGGCTGCGGATATTGTCAAGGAACTGCGCGATGTGTTGAAAAACAACCGTTATTTGTCCGACAGCTATGTATTCCATTACCGGAGTCTGGTCAATATCATCATTCAGCATATCCGTACGGCGCCCGCCGCGAACGGCTGGCCTCTCGGGGAAGCGCAGCATAAATTCGCCCGCTTCGAACAGGAGTTTGCCAATGTGGACGAAGCGACCGATTGGCTCTGCGGGATGCTGGAGCGGATGGATGCGGAGCGGGATGACAGGCAAAGTCTGCATATCATCGCGCAGAAGGTCGTGGACATAATCGAAAGCGAGTATGACCAGGACCCAAGCCTGGCCGAGCTGGCGGAGCGGCTGGACGTGACGCCGGGCTACTTGAGCCGGTTGTTCAAGGATCAGCTGGGGCAAAATTTTAAAGAGTATTTGACGGCGTTCAAAATCGAAAAGGCAAAGCGGCTGCTGATCGAAACCGATTATCCGATCGAGACGATTGCCCGCAAGGTCGGATACAACAATCATAACCAGTTTGCGAGGATGTTTAAAAAGCATGTCCAGGTATCGGCGATGGAATACCGCAACAGAATGAGCCGCCGGTAGCGTGCGTTCGCTGCGTCCTGCATAAGCCGGAGAACGCTGAAGGCTTCGCCTTGATGCATCGTACCGGACAACGAAGGCATGAGCTTTTGGATGCCGCGCAGCAGGCCGCGCTTCCGGCAATGCGGCCCATTAGGAGCATACGAAAGAGGCACCTTTAACCGTCGATGCCGGAATACCTCCCGGTGTTCCCGAATCGGCTTGCAAGGTGCCTTTCTTCCGGCTGCTTAACTAATTATTTTAGCGCGGTTAACGCTTTCGAATCGACGCACATATCGTTGGTTTGCCCGTTGCCGTAAGCGCCGATCCAATCGGCCGGCCCGCCGGTGCCGAGCTCGGTGACCAGCACGCTGTTCGTAACCAGATCGCCGCTGAACCATTTGCCGCCAGTCAGCAGCGGCACCGCGCAGCTGTTGGCCGGCAGCTCTTTATAGTACGACTTCAGCAGCGCGCCGTTGAGGGCGTCCATGACAAGCAAATGGTAGCCGAGCGGCCTGATATTCGTCTGCGTTTCCGCAATCAGCATGCCGTTGCAGTAAACGATGTTCGGTATATTGGAGTAGTGATAGCCGCTTAAATCCAATTTCCACGCGATTTCCCCGTTATTAACGCGGTAGGCCGTAATGTTTTTCCAATCGGTGTTCGGCTCCGAATAATACGATTGCCAATGATCTCCGCTGCCCACAAATACGGAGCCGCCGTGATAGGCGAGCGTCGCTTTTTTGGACAGGGACAAGCCGCTCTTTTCCCATAGCAGCGTCAGCCCGGCATCGTACACCCGGATCGCCGAGCCGTACAGCCGGGGACTGTACCAGTATGTAATGATGTGGTACCCGTGCTCGTCGTGAGCCAGTACGGTATTCCAGGACACGCAGGACGAAGGCTCTTCCACGGCGACGGTTTGAATAACGGCGCCTGTTTCGGCATTAATTTTCGACAAACGACCGGACCATTGGCAGTAAATATGGCCACCGGCCTGATCCACGCAAGGAGTGACCCCGCCGGTCCCGGGGATGAACCAGGCTTCTTTTCCGTCCTCAAGCGAAATCGCATGCAAGCCGTTTTGGACGTTGGCCAGGATCAAGGTTGTCCCGTCTTTTTTCACATAATAAGAATAGCCGAAAAACATGCTGCCCGGCTGGTTGGCTTCGCTGATCCAGGCGATCTCCCCCGTATCCCGGTTCATGGCGACAGTCCGTTGATTGATGTGCTCATGGGCAAGCACAAGCCAGGTGCCGTCCTTTTTCGGCAAAACGAGCGGGCTGCTGTCGTAGGTGTCCTCGAAATCGTACGTTCGAATGACCTCCAGCGTGCCCGTGTCGAAAGCGACCACATAAGGGTACTTGAGAGGCTTTTCGATGCGCGTCAGATGCCCTTCCTCATTCAGATGCTCTTGAAACGAATTGGCCGTAAAATAAGCAACGCCCTCTACAACGGTCCCGCCTTGCGAATATCCCGCGACCTGCAGCGGCTGATGCCCTCTTGTTGTCATTGCCGTTAACCCCCTGTCCGTTAGATGATGGAGCACTTCCCTAGCATACCGGCCCCCTCGTTGGAATGCCACCATCTTTTTTTGCAATGAAGTGATGAAAATAAGCTTTGCGGACCGGAAAATCCGCATTACAGCCGGAGAACAAAAAAAGCAAGCCGGGTGTAAAAAAAGATGAATGATATGGGAAAACCCTTTCGGAAGCGCTTTCCTTACGCATGATGAGCAAAATAGATCACACCGCAACAAAAAAAGCGTGTTGCTCCGGCACCGGGTTGTGCTGCAAGATGGAACCATCAACAGCGAATCAAGAAAGCAACCGGGTAGAAGGGGGAACCTACGATTGAATGCAGTGACCGAAGAAAGCAACGCGCACAACCGATTGAATCCGCGAATAAATGGAAGATCGTCGCTGCTGCGTCGCATCATGAGAAATGTGAGCATGCACAAATTTATTTACCTGCTCGTCCTGCCGGGCCTGTTCCAAATTATCGTTTTCGATTATGTACCGTTTTATTATTTGCAGGTTGCCTTCAAAAAGTTTAATGTGTTTAAAGGCCTGGAGCACAGTCCGTGGATCGGATTTCAAAACTTTATCGATTTGTTTAACAGCGAATATTTTGTTCAGGCGTTCAAAAATACCGTTATTATTTCACTAATGCAGCTTCTCATCGGTTTTTTCGTTCCGGTGGTCATCGCGATTATGTTGAATGAGCTGCGCAGCCGGAAATTTGCCCGAGTCGTTCAAACGACCATTTACTTGCCTCACTTTTTGTCATGGGTTATTATCGGGGGGTTATTCGTCACGCTGCTGTCGCCTAACGGGGGCGTCGTCAACATACTGCTCTCCTGGGTCGGTTTTGAGCCTATTTATTTTATGGCCAGTCCGGGCTGGTTCCGTTGGGTGCTTGTTTTCTCGGAAATTTGGAAAAATGCCGGCTGGGAAAGCATCATCTATTTGGCGGCCATCGTCGGCATCGGGCAGGATCAATACGAATCGGCAATCGTGGACGGCGCATCGCGCTTCCAGCGGATGGTGTATATTACGTTCCCGGCCCTTATACCTACGATGCTGGTCGTATTGCTGCTAAAAATCAGCAACATTTTGCGAATATTCGAGCAGGTTTTCGTCATGTACAATCCTGTCGTCTCGGAAATTTCCGAAACGCTCGGCACTTATGTGTACCAGATCGGTATCCGCAAGGGAGACTTGGCGTTTGCCACGGCGGCGGGATTGTTTAACAGCCTCGTTTCGCTCGTGCTTGTATTGGCCGCCAACTACATCGTCAAAAAAATTAGAGGGCAATCGATCGTCTGAGAAGGAGGAAGCCGAGTAATATGAATAAGCGAATTACGGCGTTCGACATATGGAATGTATGCTGTTTTATCTTATTGGCGGCGATCATGTTCATTCCGTTTTTGAATGTCATCGCATTATCTTTGGAGCCCGCGCAGATCGCAGCGGAAACGGGCAGACTTCATTTGATTCCGCAGCAAATTACGTTTAAAGCGTATACGGCCGTTTGGGAATATGCGCTCATACAGAAAGCGTTTTTAAATTCCGCCTTCATCACGGTAACCGGTACGCTGCTGGCTCTGGTCATCTCCGGCGCACTGGCGTACGGGCTCGCTCAGCGGGAGGTAATGGGCATGAGGCTCGTCACCTATATCGTGCTGCTGACGATGATTCTCAGAGTAGGTATTATGCCGCATTATTTGCTCATTAAAAACCTCGGCCTGATCGACAATTTGTGGTCCATTATTTTGCCGAAGCTGACCTTGGCGTTTAATCTGATTTTGATGAAGACGTATTTCGAGCATCTGCCGAAGGAGCTTAACGAGTCGGCCAAAATTGACGGCTGCTCGGATGTCGGTATTTTTTTCAAAATTATTATTCCGCTCTCGGCGCCGATTATCGCGACAGTCGCCTTGTTTTACGCCGTAGACTATTTTAACGAATATTTTTCCGCCGTCATGTATTTGACCAACCGCAATCATATTACGCTGCAGGTGATGCTGCGCGAGCTGCTGATCGACTCCAGCGGTGAAAACAATACCGGCAGTACGGTGGAGCTGGGGAAAAATTTGAAAATGGCGACGACGATTTACGCGATCGCGCCGATTCTTCTGGTATATCCTTTTTTGCAAAAGCATTTCACCAAAGGCATCCTGATCGGTGCCGTCAAAGGCTGACACAGTTATCGGTTGCAACGGTTTGCCGGTCATTGTGCCGGTAACCCGCAATATATTATTCAAACGAAGGGGAGTATATGAAAATGATGCGTAAATCGTGGAAAGGTATGGCGCTGCTTACGGTTGCGTTTGCCCTTGCAGTTACCGGCTGCTCCGGTGGAAGCGGCGGCGACGCTGCAGGCAGCGGGAAAGGGGAGGCTGCATCGGGCAAGAAAGACAACGGTCCAATGACGATGCGCTGGTGGGTCCGGGGAACCGCGGGCGAAATTCCTCCCAAAAACATCGAGCTGCTGCAGAAAAAAGTAAAGGATCGCTTTAATGTCGACCTGCAGGTCGAAATCGTCGATAAAAACGTATATAATGACAAGCTTAACGTAGCTTGGGCCGGCGGAACGATTCCGGATATGATCGAAATGAGCGATGCCAAAATGGTCTATGGCGCCGTCAGCAACGATACGATTATTCCGCTTGACGATATGGTGAAAAATGATCCGAACTTCAGCAAGCTGCCGGCCGAATATTATGCCAGCGGGAAGTTCAAGGATAAAATCTATGCGGCTCCGACATGGATGCCGGTTCCGGATACGATGTATTACCGGGTCGACTGGGCCAAAAAGCTCGGCATCAAGCCGCCGACGAATCCCGATGAAATGTACGCCATGCTGAAAGCGTTCGCAAAAAACGATCCGGACGGAAACGGCGTCGACGATACGTTCGGCTTCACGATGGAATCTACGCTGGAACGGAGTGGTCCGATCTGGCAGATGTTCGTTCCAACGACGCCTGTTAATCTGGCGCTTTATGCGGACGACAAGGATAAGACGCTTAAGTCGGCCTGGATGTTGACCGAGGATATGAAGTCGGCGCTGGCCTGGTTGAGGAAAGCTTATGCCGAGGGCGTGCTGGATAAAGAATGGGTGCTGGAGAAGACGACCACCGCGGAAGACAAGTTTGTTACCGGTAAAGTCGGTACGATGGGGAAAGGGGCGCAATGGATCGTTCCGCCGTTCGGCAAGCTGAAAAGCAAGTTTCCGAATGCCGAAGCGACGACGCTTCCGGTCATCAACGGCAAATACGGAGCTAATTACTCGACAAAAGCGAATTATACGGCGGCTCAATTTTTAACCTTTGCGTGCAAGCAGCCGGATCGCTGCAAACAAGTATTCGCATATATATGGGGACCGGAAGGCGTCAGAGACAGAAGGCTTGGCGAAGAAGGGGTCACCTACAAAATCGAAAACAACAAGTATACATGGCTCGAGCCGGCTATGGAAAAGGTGTACAACCCCGGTTCTCTGATGACCAGCGTGTTCAGCCTGAAGCTGCCTTTGCCGGAGCCCGTGTTGGAGAGCAGCCTTGATAATGCCAAAGGGTTCCGCCTGCTGCAGGACCTCGATCCGTTCATGAAGCAGAGCGAAAAGGCAGTCGCGAAATCGGCGGACATCGATAAAATAGGCAAGGAATACATCGCCAAAATCATTATCGGCGAATACGGCCTGGACAAATACGACGAGCTGGTAAGCAAGATCAAGTCGATGGGACTTGAGGATGTGCTGAAAGAAGTGAACGATATTTACAAAAAAGGACTGTAACCGTCCGTCGGTTAAAAGGTGGCGCCCGAGCGGGCGCCATCCTGTCCATCCGCTGCCGTGACGGCCTTAGGGCCGTCGCGGTATCATTTTTTGCAACCTAGCAAACGAACAGGAGATGCTGTGTCATGGATCATGCGATTCGTTACGAAAACCGGACGGTTCGCACCGTCAAAACGATCAACTCGGATTGGGCATTCAAGTACGATCCTTCGCCCTCCGAACCATTGCAAGCCGGGGAGCCCGCCTTCGACGATACCGACTGGGTCCCCGTTGCCCTTCCGCATACGTGGAGCACGTATGAGACGACAGGAGAGCTTCATCCTTTTATGAAGCATCCTTCGGAACGGGACGACAAATATTGGTGGTACGGCTGGGGCCGGTACCGGAAAACGTTCGTCATCAGTCCGGCGCATCAATCGAAAGCCGTATGCATCGAATTTGACGGCGTACAAAAATATTGCAAAGTGTTTCTGAACGGCGTTTATGCGGGGGAGCATAAGGGCGGCTTTACTTCGTTTTCGTTGGACGTTTCCGGGCTGATTCGGTTTGGCCGGGACAATGTGCTGGCGGTGGAGGTTTCGAACCGGAGAAACGACGATTTCGGGCGGATTCCGCCCATGACCGCAGGCAACTGGAACGTGTACGGCGGGATTTACCGGGACGTGCGCATCGTGATCAAAGACCGGCTGCACATTCCGTTCCAAGGATCCGCCGTACATGAAGGCGGCACCTTCATTACGACGCCGGAGGTCAGCGAAGAACAGGCCCAGGTGCGGGTCCGAACGTATGTGAAAAACGATTATCCGGAAATGAAGCGCTGTTCGGTTGAAACGATCATAACGGATGCGGACGGCCGCATTGTGCAAACGATGGAAAGCGCGAAGCCGATCTTTCCGGGAGAGATCGCCGAATTTGATCAAATGAGCGGCTGCATAGAAAGGCCTCGTCTATGGTCGCCGGATTCGCCTTATTTGTACCGCGTCTATTCCATCGTGAAGGATGGAGAGCGGATCGTCGACACCTGTGCAAGCCCTCTGGGCATTCGCTGGTATGAGTGGAATTACGAAGAAAAGAGGTTGTATTTGAACGGCGAATGCGTTCATATTCACGGAACCAACAGGCATCAGGAATATCCTTGGCTGGGCGATGCCATCCCGGCATGGATGCATGAGGCCGATATACGGGATATGAAAGCGCTCGGCCATAATTTTTTGCGCACCTGCCATTATACACAGGACAAGCGGGTATACGAGCTCTGCGATCAATACGGCATTCTCGTATGCGAAGAGGTGCCGAATATTAAAAATATCGAATTCGGCGAAGCCGTTCAGCAGCAGCAGGTCAAAGAAATGATTCGCCGGGACCGCAATCATCCGAGCATTATTATGTGGAGCATGGGTAACGAAACGAATCATGCGGCAGACGGCAGCTGGGCGTTGGATGAGGATACAACACGTATTATTCATTACCGCCATGTGGCCGGTCGAGGGGAGAATGAGCCTCATACCCATGAGCAGCTGGAAATGGAAAACCTGCTGCGCTGTACGATTCGCGGTTGGTACAACGCCGATGTAAGAAATCTCGAGCCGGAGAGAGGGCAGCATACCGGTCATGAAAAGTGGCAGCATGATCTCGCGCTGGTCGACGGGGCGAGTCAAAGAGGGAGCCTCCAAATGAACGGCGTGATGTGGCTGTATGCGGATCACGGAGCGGACCGGGAATATGTCAATTCTCCCGTGCTTCACATCAATCCTAAAGGCTGGGTGGACGCATATCGCGTGCCCAAGCTGATGTATTACTTGTGGCAGGCGAACTGGACATCCGAACCGATGGTCTATATTCATCCATTTGACTGGACGCCGGCATATCTCGGGCAGCACAGAGATATTACCGTCAACAGTAACTGCGACAGCGTCGAGCTGCGGATCAATGGCGAACCGGCAGGAGTGCTGCACCCCGACAGGGAGCATTTTCATACGGTCGTTTTTGAACGGATACCGATCCGGGCCGGAACGCTTAGCGTACACGGGATTAAAGGAGACCGGGAAGTCTCGGCGACCGTCGTCATGGCCGGTCCGCCTGCCAAACTCGCGCTCAGCAGCTCGCACAGCATGCTTGCCGCCGACCGGGAAGCGATTGCTGTCATTACCGTGGATATTGTCGATCAAAGCGGGATACATGTTTACGGAGCGACCAACGAGCTGCAATTTACGATATCGGGACCCGGCAAGCTGATCGGACCCGATACCTACGTGTCCGATATCGACAAGCATGAAGAACTGGAAGGAACCATGTATATCGATGCGCCTGTAGGCGTCCCGATCCGTGCAGCCGGCAAGCCGGGCACGATTCGATTCACTGCGGCCTCGCCCGGCTTGCAATCCGCGTCCATCGAGATTGCCGTCGCCGCTCCGGACGATGTGAGCCGGCAAACCGGGATTTCGGAGCCGCCTGTCAACTGCAGAGGGACTGTCGAGTCCATGCGGAGAGCGGTAGTCACCGGGCAAGATTTCATTCAAACGGCTAACCGTCTGCAGTTTACGGTGGACGATCTTCAATATGCCGAGACGGAGGCTGCAGCTTATGCCGGGCATATCGATGCTTACATCCGGCGGCATAATCCGGATACGGACACGGGCACACCTGCCTATCAGGCTCTGCTCCGGCTCATGGTGCAGCAGTTGGAGAAGGACAAAGGCATCATCGTTGCGGACGATTATAACTTTAACGTTCAGCTGTATAACGACTGCATCGTCATGGATGAAATCGTAGAATGTACGGCGCTTAAGCCGGAGCAAATCGTCGAGCAGAAGCGCTACTACGCGGAGATGATGATTATGCGCGGCGTTGAGATCAATCGCAATGCCGAGCAGAAGCGGCTTTTGAAGCTGGAGCTTAACTATGAATCGCTGCGTTAACGGATAACGGAGTGAACTCGTTCAGCATTGCTGAACATCGGGGAATCAGATGGGGACTCTACCCCACCTGATTCAAGGCCCACCTTAGAGGTGGGGGTCTTAATCCGATAAAGTCGTAATCGAATAAAAATCAAGTTGCACAAGAGGCCGAATGTCAAGAAGACTAGCGGCCTTTTGCTGTGGATTGGGAAGCCGGCTAAACGCCGATGAATTATATACTTTTGGAGGTGCTGTTGCAATGGGCGTTGGACGTATTTGGAAGGATGAAGTATTTCGCTACAAAGATCCGGTCAGCGGCAGAACGGTAACGAAGCTCACTAATTATCTGGGTCATTCGCATCATCTGTATTTTACCGATCCTTGCTTCTTCAACGAGGGTAGGTCGTTCGTATTTCTTTCCGACAGGGAAAATTCGGCCAATGTATTCCGCTATGACTTGGAAACGGCCACTATAACCCAGTTGACGGATTTGCAAACGACGATTACGCCGAGAGGGTATTACAGTTTGATCAATCATGCCTATTATTTTTGGCTGGAGACGAAGCTGTACGAGCTGAAGGTCGACACGTACCGGCTGCGCGTTCTATACGAGGCTCCGGACGATTTTGTGCCGAGGCATACGCTGTCCGTAACGGCCGACGGCAAGTATGTATGTACGCTGCTTCAGTGGAAGAAAGACGTCGAGCCGAAAGGCGAGAAGTCGATCAGCTATTCGTATTCGCGGTTCATTGAGCTGTACGAAGCGTTTCCGCTCTCCTGCATTGTAAAAATTGAAGTAAGCACGGGTAAAATGGACGTCCTGCACGAGGATCGCAACCATATGGGCCACGTGAACACGAGCCCGACCCGTCCCGATCTGCTGACATTTTGCCATGAAGGTCCGGGAATTCGGGTGAAGCAGCGGATATGGGGAATGGATGTGAATACGGGTAAGGTGTGGAAGCTGCGGGAGCAGAACGGTGAAGCCGCCGTCGTACACGAATATTGGTTTGCCGACGGTGAAACGATCGGCTATCATGGCAGGATGCTGCCCGACCAGCATCCGAATTTTTTCGGTGCCGTCAAGTGGGACGGAAGCGAGCAGATGGAATATAATTTCCCGTTCAAAAGCACTCATTTTGCGAGCAACGATCTCGATCTGATGGTGGGAGACGGAACCTCCGCATTCGCCCATAACGCGAAGCCGTATATTATGCTGTTTAAGCGGGATGGCGACACGTATACCGGACCGCGCATTTTGAGCATGCACCGCAGCACGTTCAACGACCAGTATGCGCATCCGCATCCGCGCTTCACGCCGGATGGCAAGCAGATTATGTATACATCGGACCTGACGTCGTATTCGAATATATATTTGGTCGACATCGGCGATTTTGAAGACTTGCCGGAGTTGAAATAGAAGGAAGGAGCCGGATTTGATGCCGGCTTTTTTTCATTTATATGAACACTGCGTAATGTTGAACTTTTCATTGGAAAGAATTTATTCCAATCGATTGAAATCGATTGCGAAAGGATGATAGAAAATACTGCAATTGTACATCTTTTCTTCTACTCATCTATTCACATGATTTAATTCCTGCGAAACTGCAGGTTTTCTCCGCTTCCTTCTGCGTTCGCTCCCTAATCCGTAAGAACTCCTGCATATTTGCAGGAATTCCTTATGAATAAGCCATTTCGATAAAATGCCTGCACTATTTGTAGGAATTTCGTTTCTCTGGATCATCTACTGGATATGTATGCTCTAGCTACTTTACAGGCATGTGGGTTTCTTTCGTTCAACTTATATAATTGACCCGGGAGATTTATATCGTACATGTCGGCAGGATGTTGAAACACATTTCGCAATCGGTTATCCACAATATTATCCACGGTATAAACAGATTGGAACTCCCTTTTGTGCATAGTTTTAATTAAATTGTAAACATATCCACAGCCCCGTTTGTCCACAGCCTTAGTATTGCTTTCGCGGCCGTAGACGGATGCCCATCGCGAAATTATAGTTCATGGTCGCCACAGGCTTCTGATGTAATTATGTTATTAGAAGGGCGAGAAAGTGAGTAAGATTGCGAGGCAGAATGTGAAAGGAATCGGCGGTGTGGAAATCGCTTATAAAATGCAGTGAGTCTTCCAATTTCCGGATTGTATCTAGAATAATCATACGTTTATGATGGTAGTGAACTCGTTCAGCTTTGCTGAAAATCGGGGAATCAGATGGGGACTCTACCCCACCTGATTCAAGGCCCACCTTAGAGGTGGGGGTCTTAACCCGATCAAGTCGTAATCGGATAAAAAACAATCGTTACACGGAAAGGAAGGTGTGTCAGTGATCAAATTGGCCCGTTGGAGTCATTTTCAGCCCCTCAGCCTGAGAAGCAAAATTTTTACCTACTATGCGACGCTGATCGTGTTTATTTTTATCGCCTGCAGCATTATTCTCTTTGCCTATATGATGAGCTTTACAAAAAATTTGGTAGGCGACTATGCGCTGAATACCATTCAGCAAACGAACGTCAAGCTGGACGGCTGGATGAAGGAAGTCGAAGCTTTATCGAAGACTGTAATGTGGAATGATAATGTGCGCAACCTGCTGGTGAATTATGACAACGGGGGTATGAATCTAGGCGCCAAGCAGGAAATTAATAAATACCTTAATCTGTTAACTGCCCCAAGGGATGATATTTACAGTTTATTTTTGGTAAAAAATGGCCGGTCAATTTATAAATATGGGAGCTACTCCGATTCATCCGCAGAGGACACGCGGATATCGGCAGCAATACAAACAAGCGATGATTCTTATATGGAAGGCAATATGCTGTTTGCCGGTCCGGTTACCGAACATGAGTTGACCAAAGATGTGACGTATATGGGCATGAGAAAAGTTTTTGATAAGTATACATTCACTTCGATTGGAGATATGGTCATTGAATTGAAGCTTACCCAATTGGCTAACTTTATGAAAATATTGGATGACGGAAAAAACAGGCAGCATTACCTTGTGGATGCGGGGGGCAGCATTCTGTACAGCACCAAAACGGCAGAGATTGGTTTGCAGGTTAGCCCAAAATACTGGAATAACATCAGGACTGATAATAACCAGGCAAGTTCGACCAAGATCGTGGATAATTCGGTAATGGTCACGCACCATCGTTCCGCCTATACCGGCTGGTCGATTATCTCCGTTACACCGCTGAGCGAAATCGTATCGCCCTTCCGCCAGATACAAAATGTGTTTATCATCGTAAATATCATTGGACTCAGCATCGGTTTAATGCTGGCGGCGGCTCTATCCCACAGTATTACGAATCCGCTGACCAAGCTCGTACGCAGGATGAGGCAGGCGATGCTGGGCAATTTTACGCTCGCCCGGCGCACTGAAGGTCAATTGCATAACCAATCGTACAATGAAATTGAGAAACTAAACCATACATTCAATGAAATGCTTGAAGGCATCAATCGGATGATCAATGAAGTTTACGAGGCGGAGTTGCGACAAAAGGAAACGGAGCTGAAGGTTCTGCGAGCGCAGATCAATCCACATTTTTTATATAACACACTGGACATTATCAACTGGAAGCTGATCATTAACGAGCAGAAAGAAACAAGTCAATTGGTCAGGGCACTGACGGGAATTCTCCGTTACAATATTGACGAGAACGATAAGCCGGTATGCATCCGCGAGGAGATTACGCAAATCATGAATTATTTAAAAATTCAGCAGTCTCGGTTCGATGAAGCGATCGAGTTGAAAGTCGATATCGATCCGCAACTGTCAGAGCTGAAAATTAGCAAGTTTATACTGCAACCGATCGTAGAAAATTGTGTAATCCATGGCTTCAAATTGATGAGTCACGGTACGATTGTGATCAAAGGCTATCTGCAGGGCGGCTTCCTTCTGATTGAAGTCATCGATAACGGGCATGGGATGTCCGCGGATGCGATCAATCAACTGACATCCCATTTGGAGTCAAGCAAGGATAATAGCACAGGCATTGGTATTCATAATGTAAGTGAGCGCATCAAGCTCTATTATGGTGACCCGCACAATTTGCGATTTGAAAGCAGTCTGAATGAGGGAACTACGGTTAGGCTAACCTTGCCCGTAATTAAATAAACTTCCGGTATAGACCATCCTTTTCCAATCTCAGCGTTATTTTGGAGTCTTATGAAAGGGGTTACAATAGTGTTGCATTCAATAAAATCGAAAGGAGGAAAGCGGATGAATCCAATCGCCGTAAGCCCTTGCAGCAATCCGGAATTGACGCTGGAGGCAGCTTTGGCGGCTTATTCCCGAATTGGTTATCGAAAGTTCGAGCTGTTTACAAGCTGGACGCAATCGGCTGTGGATGTGACCGCCGACCCTGAGATTTATGCGCGGCTGGCCGCTGCCTACGGAATCGAATACGTATCTATGCATTTGCCCCCGATCAAGGACGAACGAGAGGAATCACTGGAACGGGTGGTTCAGGCAGCTGCCTTTGCGGTGCAACTCGGGATCGGCATCGTGCTGTTCAAGGCGCAGACCAGGGAGCTGTACATCCGGATGGCGAAGGCTTTTTTAGATGCAATAGAGGGGCTGGATATCGTTCCTGTGCTGCAAAATCATGCCGGTAGCGCGATTGCTAGCTTGGACGATTACCGTGAGGTGATTCGAGGCATCGGTGACCGACGGATGAAAACGCTGTTAGAGGTCGGCCATTTCCATTCTGTCGGCGTTTCCTGGCAAGCAGGCTTTGAGCTGCTGGGTGATTCGATAGCGCTGATACATATTAAGGATCAGATCGGCAGTCAATCGGTTGCTTTCGGCAGCGGAGAAATCGATTTACAGGGGCTGTTCAGACAGATGAGGACAGCAGGCTATACCGGTCATTTTGTGGTGGAGATGGAAGTGAAAGATAAAGAAAATACGCTGGCGTATTTGGCTGCGGCACTACAACATATTCAACCATGGGTATAAGGAGAGGATGACTGTGGAGCATGTGAAAATTTGCATAATTGGCGCCGGCCGACTGGCCTCGAAGCGGATTTACCCCTATATCGCCGCCGCAGGCGGTAAATTAACAGGCGTATGTGATCTGGACCGGGGGAAGGCTGAGGAAAAAGCATACTTGTACGGGGGCCGGGCCTATACGAAAGTAGAGGCAATGCTGTCGGCCGAGCGGCCGGATGGCGTCATTGTCTGCGTCGGTCCCGAACAACATTATGAATTATCGCAGACCATTCTCAGACTCGGCTTTCCCGTCTATACCGAAAAGCCGCCTGCACCTTCGGCCCGGCTTGCCCTGGAAACGGCCCGATTGTCCAAGGAGACGGGATTACTGTGCACGACGGCATTTAAAAAAAGATACAGCACAGCCTACAATCGGGCGAAGGACTGGCTCAGCCAGTTTGACCCGTCCGAGCTGGTTTCACTATCGGTTGACTACGCCTCGGCGCCATATGCCAACACAAGTCCGCGGAGCGAATTTTTACTCGACTTTGCGATTCATTGCATTGATGCGACCGGCTACTTGTTCGGCGACGCTCAAGCCGTGTTCTGCTTCGCCAAAGGGATGGATGGATATGCGGTCAGTGTGAAGTATGTGAACGGTGCGGTAGGATCGTTCAATTTCAATTGTGCCAGATCGTTTGCCATTCCGACGGAGGAAGTGGAAATTTCCGTGTACGGCCGTAACTTCATGACGATACACAACTCCTCGTGCTGGAAAATAACCGAGCAGGATAAAACAATCGAGTGGCGAGAGCCGCCCACCTTCGTCAGTAACGGCGACAGCGGTAACGACACGGGTCATCTCGCCGAGCTTGCCGACTATTTCGTTGCTCTACGTGAGGGCAGAACGACAAGATCGGACATTTACGAGAGCTATAAAAGCATGGTTCTGTATGAAGCGATCAAATCATCGGCAGAAACGGGGCAAGTTGTACCTGTCGTGTTCGAATCGCTGTAAAGGCAATTATTTGCGCAAAACAAATCGGGGGGATGATATTATGCAAATAAGCAACAAACGGCGTATGCTTTGGCCTCTGCTGATGGTCACGTTTCTCGTTTGGGCGACGGCTGGCTGCTCGGGTGACAAGCCGGAATCTGCCAAAGCGGTTAATAACGAAAGCAAGCAGGAAGCCAACAAAAGCGCTCCGGCCGCCAAGCCGAAGCTCGTATATTGGACGAGCCGAAGTCAGACCGATACTGACAGAGTGAAAGCGGAGATTCTTGCCGATGTTACCAAGGAGATCGATTTGGAAATCGTATTAATTCCCGGAGCGGAGTATGAAAACAAGCTGAGGATCGCCATCAGCGGCGGAAATGCTCCTGATGTTTTCGATGTCGACGGCGTTTACACTTCCAACTATGCCTATGGCGGAGCTTTGCTGCCGCTCGATAAATATTGGGACAATAAGGATTACGATGATTATGTGCAATCCTCCAAGGACAAGACGACATATAACGGCAAAAAATATGCAGCTTCTTTGTACGAATCGAGCGTCGTGTTGTACTACAACAAGGATCATTTTGAAAAAGCGGGGATAACGAATGTACCGACAAAAGTAAGTGATGCTTGGACCTTCGAACAATATTTGGATGCGGCCAAAAAGCTGACGATCCGCGACACATCCGGGAAGGTAACCCAGTACGGCGCGATTCCTTACGGATGGACGACTCCGGATGACACCAGCGAATCGGCATCGTTCACCCATTTCCTCAACCTGTGGAACCACGGTGCTGAAGTGCTCGATCCGAAGCTTATGACGGCCAAAGGATACTTGAACAGCGATAAAACGGTTCAGGTTTTGCAGGAATATCAGGATTATTTCCAAAAGTACAAAATCTCGCCGTTGGAAAAGATCGTTCAAGGATTTGAGACCGGCAAAATTTCGATGATTATTGCAAATATATCGAACACGTATACGTATAAGTCGAAGTTCCCCGATCTCAAGTTCGGAGTGATGCCACTGCCGCGAGGAGATAAAAATTATGGTTCGTCGGGCGGCTGGAATATCGGCATCAGCGCTAAAACGAAAAATCCCGATGCGGCCTGGAAAGTGGTCAATGCGATTACCGGGAAAGACGGACATAAGAAGTTTACGGAAATGTTCAACTACATGCCTTCCCGCAAAAGCGCTCTGGACTCGAATACAGCGTTGAAGGAATTTCCGCTGAGTCTGGCCAAAGAGCTGATGAACAACGCGCGGGCCAGACCGGTTACACCGGCTTATGCCGAGCTTTCGCCGATTTTCGCCGAAATGATGAATGCGGTCGCTTATGGCGGCAATCCGCGGGAATTAGCCAACAAAGCGGCAGACAATATCGACAAGGCATTAAAAAAGTACGCTCCGTAATGGAGAAGGATGGAAGCGGAGGGAAGCGGCACAGCGAGCGCAAAGCTCCGAGCTGCTCCCTATCCGTACCAAACGACGATATTGAAAAATCGGGTCAGGTGAAGCGTATGACAAAATTGACAACACACGGCAAAGCGATACGAAAAACGTCATGGTTGAATTATCAGAAGATCATGCAAATCAGAGACGGGTATTTGTTTATTTTACCGGCGATGATCGTCATGGGATTGTTTACGGTTTATCCGTCTTTGCGCTTATTTTGGATGAGCATAAATCGTTACCGCACGGTGGAAGGAATCGAACAGGTGAAATTTATTGGCCTGGAAAATTACATCGGCGCGTTCGATGACCCGCTGTTTTTGAAAACTTTGTGGACCTCCTTTTTTTTTCCGCTTGTCATCACGCCACTGCAAACATCGCTTGCTTTGTTTATAGCCGTATTGCTGAACGGAAGAGTCCGTTTTTTGCGATTTTTCCGCACCGTCTATTTTATTCCGGTGATCATGTCCTTCGTCATCGTCGGCATGTTCTGGAAAGATATGCTCAATACGAACTCCGGTGTGATCAACGGTCTGCTGACGTATGTTCATTTGCCGGCGCAAAATTTTTTGACTGATCCCGGGATCGCCAAATTATCGATTGCCATGGTCAGCATCTGGAAGGCATGGGGCTGGTATTTGATTATTTTTATCGCCGCGCTTATTCAGGTGCCCAAGGATATGTACGAATCGGCGGAAATCGACGGAAGTAACAGCTGGCAAAAGTTTTTTTATATCACGCTGCCGATGATTCGCCGCACCATGCTGTTCGTGATCATCGTCTCCACGATGAACTGCATTAAGCTGTTTACGCCGATTATGGTAATGACCAACGGCGGTCCGGCCGATTCGACCCGCACGATCGTCCATTATATATGGAGCACAGCCTTTAGAATGAACAATTTCGGGTTTGCCGGAGCGATGGCGGTCATCTTGTTCTTTATCGTAATTTGCATTTCATTTATTCAATATCAATTTATGAAAAATGAGGATTGAGCCGCGATGATTCTAAAACAAGGCCTGCTTGCTTTAAAGTATGCAATTTTGGTTTCGCTGGCGCTGGCTGTGCTTGTTCCGTTCTTGTATGTGATCTTGAAATCTTTGACTCCTAATGCGATTTTGGGAAAAGCGCTGTTTTTCCCGGAACAGCTCACATTTGACAATTACCGGACCATTTTGTTCGATACGCCTTTTTTTCGCTATTTATTGAATACGATATTCCTTGCTGTTACGATTACCGCAGGGAGCCTAGTATTTGATGCGATGGCGGCTTTCGGGTTTTCGCGAATCACGTTTCCCGGGAGAGAGCTGCTGTTTGTGTTGGTTATTGCGATGCTGGTTGTTCCCGGCGAAGTGCTGCTGCTGCCCAGGTATATGATCATGCGTGATTTCGGTTGGATCGACGATTATAAGGCGCTCATCATACCTGCGCTCAGCTCGGCTTACGCGATTTTTTTCTTGCGTCAGTTTTTCCTTGTTTTGCCGAGGGAGCTGGAGGAATCGGCCTTTATCGACGGCTGCTCACGTTGGAGAGTTTTCGTCCAGATCATCGTTCCGCTTGTGAAGGCACCGTTACTAACCATCGGCTTAATGATATTTTTTGGTGCCTGGGATGAATTTTTATGGCCGTTGACCGTGATCAATACGCCTGAAAAATATGTGCTGCAGGTAGCGGTCAGCTTGCTGGATACCGAGTTTTCAACCAATATCGGCGCTAAATTCAGCAATGTTGTGCTGAGCTCGCTGCCGATCGTCCTCCTGTTTTTGGCGATTCAAAAGCATTACATCTCAGGTATTACATCCGGAGCGTTGAAGGGGTAATTGCTGTAGCGGGAAGCCGGTGGAAAGGGGGAGAAACCGATCAACATTTTAATCGTGGACGACGAATACATGGTATGCACAGGAATTGAAACCATCGTCCGCCGCACCGGGTTCGATTGGCACATTGCGGGTAAAGCGGCCAACGGCCATGAAGCGTTGTCCATTCTGGAAACAACACCGGTCGATTGTGTCGTTACGGACATTAAAATGCCGGATATGAACGGGCTGGACATGATGGAGCGCATTTATCACAGCGGATATGAATGCGAAATTATCATTTTAACGTCGTATGCGGATTTTGAGTTTGCCCAGAAAGCACTCAAATACCGGGCCGTCAATTATTTGTTGAAGCCGGTCGATCCCGATGAGTTGATCGAAAATATAAAAAAAGTCGAGGAAGCGATCCAGGATCGTCTGATACGCCGTCTGGAACAGGAGCAGCTAACGAAAAATAAAGATATGATGACGCGAATGATATTGACGCGCCTGTTATTTGAATACGGCGTGGAAGAAACGAAGATGAAAGCAGAGCTGGAGCAAGTGGGTATCCGGCTTTCGAAGCTGCTGATTGTTACGGTCGGTCACTCGCTTTCTTTGACAGATGAGGAACGGGAGGAGTTGCGCCGGAAGTTATTTGCCGAATTGGGCTCAGCCCCCTATCATGTTGAAGATGTTTCGATTGAAAACAGACTGCTGGTGTTGATCGTTTGGGTATCTGAAGGACATATGGATATGGATGAAATTGAAGCTAAACTGCGGCGTGTTTCCGGTCAGCTGACCGAAATCCCCGTTTCATTCGGGATCAGCGATGTTTGCGCCAACTTGACCGCCATCGCGGCTACGTTCAACCAGAGTATCTGCAGCTATGATTGGGCACTCAAAATTCGGAGTCGAATCGCACACTTTCGCGATGTGGACGTTCCCGATCATGTGCTCCAATACCCGTATGCACTGGAGCATAAATTGTTGTTTGCATTCAAATCGGGACTTTCAGAAGATATTCACCGGTTAACCGGTGAACTGGCGGGAGTGATATTTGATTCGAACAGAACGAGCAATTTGTATCATCTTGTCATGATTTCTTCTCAAACACTGGCAGCTTTTAAACGATTGTACCTTGAAATGACCAACAGCCTCGACCAGCTCATCAAGTTGGATTTGGACGCACATATCCATTTGGCCAGATTTTCCAGTGTGGACATGGTCAAGCAATGGTTTTTGGAAAATATGGAACATGTGACCGTCATGATTTTAAAAAGCAAAAAATTAAAAAGCCGTAAAATTATCGAACAGGTGAAGCAAATTATATTTGACAGATACGGAAAAGAACTGCAAATACGCGATATTGCCGACAAGCTGTTTATGAATGCCAGCTATTTAAGTGATTTGTTCAAGCAGTATACAGGTACGACGTTTACTGAGTTTGTCATTGAGTATCGCATGCAGATGGCCAAGGAACTTCTATTGAACGAACCAACCATGAAAATGTACGAAATAGCGGAAGCAGTCGGATACAAAAATCCGAAGCACTTCAGTCAGGTGTTCAAAAAGTATGTCGGCGTACTGCCGACCGATTTCCGGGAAATATAATCATAAAAGGCAGATTGAACAGTTTATCGCCTGATCGCGTTTGAGTTAACCGATTCTGTATGATACTATTTCAATGTACAAGTCAATTACATAATGGAACGAACACTAGGGGTGCTGTCAAAGCTGAGAAAGACTTCATGTCTTAACCCTTCAATACCTGATCCGGATAATGCCGGCGAAGGGAAGTGGCTGTAACGGTACGGGACTGCCCGTGCGGTTTGCCGCTTCAATCGGGAAGCGGTTTATTTGTGTTCATCCTCGAAGGAAATCTGACGAATACAAAGCGGAGAGGGCGGAATCGTTCTGGAGAAGCGCCAGCGTTCGCCTTTGTCTCCGGATTTCAACCGCCAGGGCGGTTTCATTCAAGAAATCAGGAGACAAGAGTGATCGGAAAAATGATCCGCCCGCGCAGCGGACGTGTATTCACGAGCTTGAAGCAGCATTCTTTACGTGTATTCGCGAGCTTGCGCAGCAGTTTTGAAGGAGGAACAAGTCATGCAACATAAGCTGGATACGTTAATCCGCCAAGTGGAGCAGCGGCAGGACGAGCTCGTCGGGCTGCTGGAGCGGCTGATCCGCTTCCGGACACCGGCGCCGCCGGCCCGCAACACGGAGGAGGCGCAGCAGTTTATCGCCTCATTTTTACAGGACAAGGGCTTCGCCATTGATAAGTGGGACGTCTATCCCGGCGATCCCAATGTGGTAGGCGTGCTGAAGGGACAAGCGTCGGAGCGCTACAACAGCCTCATCGTCAACGGCCATATGGATGTGGCCGAGGTCGGCCAAGACGAGCCTTGGGAGACGGGGCCGTTCGAGCCGGTCGTCCGGGACGGCGTCGTCATTGGCCGCGGCGCCGCCGACATGAAGGGCGGACTTGCAGGTGCGCTGTTTGCGGTACAGCTGCTGCATGAAGCGGGAGTCCGGCTGCCGGGCGATTTGACCTTCCAATCCGTCATCGGCGAAGAAGTGGGCGAGGCCGGGACGCTGGAATGTTGCAAACGCGGGTATCGCGCCGATTTCGCAGTCGTCGTCGATACGAGCGACCTGCATATTCAGGGACAAGGCGGCGTCATCACCGGCTGGGTTACGGTCAAAAGCCGGCAGACATATCACGACGGGACCCGCAAAAGCATGCTGCATGCGGGCGGCAAGCTGTTTGGCGCCAGCGCGATCGAGAAAATGATGAAAATAATCCAGGGGCTCCAGGACCTGGAGCGTCATTGGGCGGTAATGAAAAGCTATCCGGGATACGCGCCGGGGACGAATACGATCAATCCGGCCGTCATCGAAGGAGGGCGTCACGCTGCGTTTATCGCCGATGAATGCAGACTGTGGATTACGGTTCATTTTTACCCGAATGAAACATATGAGCAGGTAGCGCGGGAAATCGAGGATCATCTCCTTAAGGTGGCGCAGGGAGATGTGTGGCTGCGAGACAATCCGCCGCAGTTCGAGTGGGGCGGATCGTCGATGATCGAGGACCGCGGCGAGATTTTCCCTTCGCTGGAGGTGGACCCGAATCATCCCGCCGTACGGGCGCTGATCAGCTCGCATGAGAGCGTTGCCCGCCGGCAGGCGATCGTCGATGTTTCACCCTCGGTAACCGACGGCGGCTGGTTCGGCGATGCCGGAATACCGGCGGCCATCTACGGGCCGGGCAATCTCCGCAACGCGCATGCCGTTAACGAACAGGTCTCGATCGAGCAGTTGGTGACGTACACGAAGGTGCTACTCAAGTTCATTTATGATTGGACGCATACGGCCAAGCAGCCTGATGCGCAGCCCTGAAAGTGTTGCAGCTAATGGTTTAAACACCGGTCAATCCGCGGTATTTATTTGTTGAATAAAAAGTATAAGTTTCTCATACTTGGCTTCGCACAACCTTGACAAACGCGCTCGTCCCTTAAGGACGGCGAAGCCGTTTATCCTTGTACGAGTTATCAAATCGGGTCAAAAATTCAATCGCTCAAATTGGAGGTAACGGCAGTGAAATTTACGGAACATTTAGTGGACAAATATAAGCGGGAGTGGCGTCAAAATTTTACGCATCCGTTTGTGCAGGAGTTGGGCAGCGGAACGCTCGATAAGGAAAAATTTCGTTTTTACATGATACAGGATTATTTATATTTAATCGATTATGCCAGATTGTTTGCGTTGGGGGCGATGAAAGCCGACGATCTCGCAACGATGGGTAAATTTGCCGCGCTGCTGGACTCGACGCTGAGCGGGGAAATGTCGCTGCACCGCACCTATGCCGCGCAGTTCGGCATCTCGCGGCAGGAGCTGGAGGAGGCGAAGCCGTCGCCGGTCACGCTGGCATACTCCCACTACATGCTTCATGTCGCCCAGAAAGGCACGCTCGCCGAGTTGACCGCGGCACTGCTGCCCTGCGCGTGGAGCTACTGGGAGATCGGGAAGGAATTAAATGCGATCCCCGGCGCGGCCGACCATGAGTTTTACGGTGAATGGGTGCGTTCCTACAGCTCGGACGAATTCGGTTCGCACGCGCTCTGGTGCATCGAATTGATGGACCGGTTGGCCGAAGGGAAATCCGATGCGGAGCTTGCCCGTCTGGAGGAAATTTTTCTGAATACGACCCGCTACGAATATATGTTCTGGGATATGTCGTATAACGGTCAAATGTGGCCTGAAGCCACCGATTCGAAATAAGAGGATAGGATAGGGGAATAGTCAACTCCAAATCCCCCATTCCCATCGTTCATCGAAAAAGGAGGAAGCTTCCATGCCCCATGTATATGTGATCTCCGACCACCATTTCGGACATGCGAATATCATCGATTTCGAATCCCGTCCGTTTACCGATGCCGAGCAGATGACCGAAGTCATGATCGAAAAATGGAATGCCGTTGTGCAAAAGGAGGATAAGGTGTTTCATCTCGGCGATTTTTCTTTCTTAAACAAGGAGAAAACATCGGCCGTCGTTTCCCGGTTAAACGGCTATAAAACGCTGATCATGGGCAATCATGACCGGGGCCGGACGAGAAGCTGGTGGCTTTCGGCCGGATTTGACGAGGTGAGCGAGCACCCGATTGTGTACGGCGGTTTTTTCTTTATGTCGCATGAGCCGATGTATATGAACAAGCATATGCCGTATGTCAACCTGCATGGACATATTCATAGTCAAAAATACGAGGGCGGCCAGTACGTCAACGTTTGTGTCGAGCATTGGGAATATACGCCGGTATCGTTCGATACGATCAAGGCGATGGTCGTCCCTAGCGAGGAACAGTAAGCCTGAACCTCTCGAGATGATGCCACAGCCGTTCTTTTTGCAAAATCTCGATTTGCTTGCTGCCGATCAGATCGAAGTGGGGGAACGGCGGCCGTTGGTGGATATACGCCGGGTTCAGCCCGTTGGCGATGCACCAGTCCGATAATACGTCCGGCCGCGCGCACCCCACTTTGGTGACGGTTTTCATGCCGGGAAAGCGCGGATCGATCCAGTAATGGGTTAAAAAAGCGATCTCGCCCCGGGTCACGGCGTCCTTCCACTGCTGAAGCTCTTCTCTTGTAATTCCGAATGCCACGGCGCACCCTCCTTTTCGTTCGATTATATCATGAGCCGGCCCGAACTTTGAAATGGCGGGGGAGGGATGCCGGTCCGGGTTCGGCCAACGATATACCGTGGCGCGATTTATGCCGAGAATTCACGTGTTTTCATTGGAAAAGCTCGTGCTGCAAACATGCGGCCTCATAAGATAAGATGACAGCGGGAAATTAGGGTTATCCCTCAAGCCGTTGAATTTTAAACGGTTTGCGGGATAACCCTGTTTGATGATCAGCTTTAAATCAGAGCTGCGGAGCCCGGTTCCGCCAATTCATCGACAGTCTCCTATTTTTTGCGGTGATGAGGACAGTACGCTTCCATCATGGCCAAAGTCTGCACATCCAGTTCCGTATCGCGCTCCCGCAATTGGCAGGCGATTTGCTCAAGCTCGGCTGCAGGCTTGTTTTGCCCGAATTTGTATTTGGCCGACAGCTCGTGAATGACAATGCGGACAACGGATGTGCTTTTTAACTGCCCGGTATAATCGGGGTCGGACGGATCGATCGGAGCATAGCCGCCCTCGGGCTGAAGCTTGCGCATAAACGCGGAAAGCGCCGCGGCTTTCTCCGCAAGATCCGACAAAATCTCCGCATGGCCCTTAATGAGTACCGATTTGAAGAAAGATGTCGCAGGACAAGCTAGCATCGGGTCGGTGAAATAGGAAGGAATGACGGAATATTCTTTGGCAACGGAGAACGTAACCCTCTGGTCGGCTTTCATGTTTTTCATTTTTTGTCCGGCCATGCTGCCGTGGAAATAAACATGATTGTTGTAGTAGACAAAGTTAAGCGGCGTCAGCTCGGGCCAGCCGTCCTCATGGAGCGTTCCCAGTATGCCAAAGCTCATTTCGTGCAGGAATTGCCCAATTTCCCCGATATCCATCATTTCAAATTCTTTTCTTCTCATTGATCTTCCCTCCTCTGACCGGTTGTTCCAGCTTCTTGCTGCTCAGGTAATTAAGCGAAGGCAGCTTCTGTGGCTAACCGGAGGCTTTGAACCCAAGATTACTGCACTTATTGACAATTAAAAAGATCCAATTTACATTAATTTTATTAGACCATTTGGATTAGAGGCGGAACTCCGTATGCAATTCCATATTCCTTATCACGTTTATACAGACAAGTATCCGACGAAGCGTCTTGCGCTCTACCATGCCATCTACGATTATATTGTTTCGGGAGTGCTTGAAGTGCATACCCGAATGCCGTCGAGCCGGGAATTGGCGGCGATGTACGGTTTGTCGCGCGGAACCGTCAACCAGGTGTACGATATGCTGGCCTCCGAAGGGTACATCGCAAGCGGGGTGGGCCGCGGAACCTTCGTTTTATTCCGGCCGCCCGGGCAGAGCCGGGACGAATGTTCCCGCGACGATGGCTATTTGCTGGCTGACTGGGCCCAAAGGCTGAATGAGTTGACCGGCTGGAAGGAAGAAGAAATATCGGGTCCGAAGCCTGACGGGAAGCGGAGCGTCGACTTCGGAGCATCCGGCCCTGATCTGAAGTGGTTTCCGGACAAGGAATGGAATCGCTGCTTGTACGCGGCGTCCAGACAGCTTGCAGACGGCAATGTGCAGCGAGGACGGACATCCGTCTTAGGGGACGAAGGTCTCAGAGAAAGTATTGCCCAATATTTGCGGCGTACGAGAGGGATTGCCGCCGACGCCAAGCAGATTGCTGTCTTCAATGGCTCCATGCAGGGGCTCGCCTTGACGGCGCAGCTTTTTATCGGTCCCGGAGACCGCGTTGTTGTAGAGCATCCCGGCTATGCCGGGGCGGTCAAAGCGTTTCGGGCTTTGGGGGCGGTTTGTGTGCACGCTCCGATAGACGGTCATGGGATTATACCGGAGGATTGGGAGGCGAAGCTGCTGCTTGTCACACCCAACCGCCAGTTTCCTACGGGAGCGGTGTTGACGCTGAAGCGCCGGCAGGAGCTGCTGGCCTGGGCCTCCGCGCATAATTCGCTGATTATCGAGGACGATTACGACAGCGAATTCCGACACCGTGGCCAATCGTTGGAGCCGCTGAAGGTGCTGGACCGGGAAGATCGCGTCATCTATATGGGAAGCTTCAGCAATACGCTGCTTCCTCATGTCAGAATCGGCTATGCCGTTCTGCCAGCGGCCCTGATCCGGCTGTTTGCCCGGGCGAAGGCGCTGTTTGAACCGTATCCAAGCAATCTGCTGGAGCAAAAAACTTTGGCGGCCTGGATGCAGAGCGGGGAATATGAGCGCCATCTGAGGAGAATGAAGAGAGTGCATGCCAGAAAATTCAAGCTGCTGCGCGAGCAGCTGAGCGGCCGCCTCTCATCGTTGTTTACGTGGGTCGAAGGCGATGTCGGGTTGAATTTATTCGGCTGGTGGCGTGGGGCAACGGAAGACTATATCCAATTTCGCTCAGCTTGTCTCGACAGCGGAATTTCCTGGTCCGATACGGAGGTGCAGGCCGCACATGACGGTTCGATCCGCCGCGGCGCTTATTTCAGATTCCCTCATTTGACGGAAGAGCAGATCGTGTACGGAGTCGGCAAAATGCAGGAGATTGGGCTGACATTCGAGGCAAAGCGGCAAAACGTATGAAGGTTTGCGACTGCGGTTGGTAAAGTGCGGGACGATCCTGTCGTTATATGGCGGCAGACCGTTTCATGAATAACGTTTGCCACCGATAACGAGCCTATGGCTCTGATGTAATCGTCCGCAGGACTGATGGATCCAGGCAATGACGTAACGGAAGCGAGCCGTGTATATTCCAGGAAAAGAGTTGACAAATAATTTGAAAATATCATAATGAATATATCGAAACGAATATAAGGTGGGATCGACATGACAACAGACCCGGCGTCCAATTATTCAGCCCGCAACTATCGCACGCCAGACGGAGCGCCTGCCGATATCGCCATTTTTACAATTACGACGGAGCAGCGGTTGAAGGCGACTAAATCCTTGCCAATGCGGGAGCTGAAAGTTTTATTGATCAAGCGCAAAGTGTGGCCATTCGAGGGAATGCTCGCACTGCCCGGCGGTTTTTCCCGCGAAACCGAATCGATGTATGACACTGCCCGCAGGGAGCTACGTGAAGAAACCGGCGTGGACGGCGTCCATATGGAATATTTCAACGTGTACAGCGAACCCGGACGCGATCCGCGGGGATGGATGATTTCACACGCTTTTCTGGCGCTCGTTCACGAGGATCGGCTGCTGTACAGGAAAGCTGCGGACGATGCAGCGGAAGTCGGGCTGTACGCGGTTAAGGAGATCGTCGAGAGCCGGTTGGAGCTTGCCTTCGATCATCGGCGGATCATGCTCGACGCGCTGGAGCAAATCCGCCGCATGATGCTGATTACGGCAATTGCCAAGGAATTTTTGCCGGAGCAATTTACGCTAAGCGAGCTGTATCAAGTGATTCGGACGGTGGTGCCGGACTTCGAGGAATCCAATTTTATCCGCAAAATGAAGTCGACGCAGAGCCGCAGCGGCGTTCTGGAGGAAGTGACGGACGCGATGGGCAATCCGAAGAAGTCCAATGAGTTTTCCCAGCGAGCCGCACAGCTGTACCGGTTTACCGGCGAATTGCCGCGGTTGTCTTTGTACGGCTAAGGCTAATTTAACGCTGCGGACTGGCTGGGCGCGGGTTTGTTGCTGCAGCTTTCAAAAGCGGATTGCTGCCGATCTTGAAGAGCGGGGAGTGCCTTATACGATGCTGTACGGGAGTCTGGAGGAGCGAATTCGTATCGTGAAGCAGGTTCTGAAAGCGGGCCGCCTTCGAACAGAACCGTAGGCTCGGCGGCTGTATGTTTTGGCCTCTGCGGGCGTGTAATGGTAAACTGGAGACAGCCGCATACGGCAAGGAACCGACAGGAAGGGATGAAGCTGCCGGATGAACGGACGGAACGAAAAAAAGAAAGGTCGCAAGGACGGCACTAAGAAAGACGATCATAAAGATGATGGAAAAGATGATCGAAAAAACGATAGTAAAAACAAAGGAAAAAATGATCAACAGGACGGTGGAAAAAAGGATGAACCAGACGATGAACAAGAAGATCTGGACGTTAAGCGGAAGATAGGGCCGAATAACGTCTCCCGCGATCATCATCCGGCATTTTTATATACCTATGTCTGCCATGAGGATGAACGGGAGCTGTGCCGGATGGAGCTGCGCGTTTTGTTCGGCGTCGAGCCCTGCGCCCGCTTCTTGCTGACGGAACGCGCCATCGATCCGAGCCGCAGCCCCTTCGTTAAGCAGAGGCTTGACGTCCTGTACAGCGCCGGGAGCCTCGACGAGCTGGCACAGCAGGCGGAGGCGCTGGAGCTTGGAGCGGCAACGTTCAAAATCGTCTACGTTGAAGCGGAGCCCGCTGCCGCCTATGACGAGCGGCGCAGGATCGAGCGGCTGCTCGGCGCGCGCATCCGCGGCCGGGCCGACATGCGCAGGCCGCAGCGGCTGTTCGGCGTCGCCTACGCGGCAGGGCGCTGGCTGTTCGGAGAATGCCGGAACAGCGAAGCCGTATGGCTGCGGCATAACGCGAAGCCGCAGCCGTATTCGACGGCGCTGAGCACGCGGGTGGCCCGGGCGGCAGCCAACATCGCCGTGCCGCAGCCGCAGGGGGCGAAGGCGATCGATCCGTGCTGCGGGATCGGGACGGTGCTGATCGAGGCGCTGTCCATGGGCATCGATATGATCGGCCGCGATCTGAACCCGCTCGCGGTTCGCGGAGCGCGCGTCAATTTGCGGCATTACGGATACCCGGACGACCCGGACGCGGTCGCTGTCGGCGATATAAGAACGCTGCAGGGCAGCTATGACGCGGCGGTGGTCGATCTGCCGTACAATCTTTGCTCCGTATTGTCGCAGGAGGAGCGGCTGGACATGCTCCGGGGAGCGCGGAGACTGGCGCGACGGGTGCTCGTTATCGCAACGGAAACGATAGATGACGACCTCGCTCAGGCGGGCTTTTTCATTATCGATCGCTGTGATGTAAAAAAGGGCAGGTTTTCGCGGCAGCTGATGGTGTGCATCTAGAGTTTACATCTAGAGTTTGCATAGCCTCAACAAAGGAGGACGGGGCTTGCTGCGGAATATTTAATTAGATCCAGACGCGCAGCAATCCTTGGCGGCTGAGACAATTTTAACGATGAACGATAGTTTCGGGAGGTTGACGATGCCGGATTGGTCATATCATACATTATTCCGCCCGCTGCTGTTTCGGCTGCCCTCCGCCTGGGCGCGGGATTTTACGCTCAACGCGATGGGCGGGTTAAGCAGGCTGCCTGGCGGCAGTCTGGTCATCCGCACATTGGGGCATATGGAGACGGAACCGATTCTGGCAAGCGAGCTGGCCGGAATTTCGATTCCATACCCTGTCGGTTTGTCGGGCGGGCTGGATACTCGCGGCATCGCGCATCAGGCGCTGGCGCAGTTCGGGTTCGGCTTTATCGAGATCGGACCGATTACGGTCGAGGGGTCGGCTTCGAGCCGGCCGATTGTGCGCGATATTCCTAATGAAGCGATCATTTATCCGGACGACGGCATAAACGAAGGGCTGGAGAGCACGCTCCGGAGGATGCGGAAGCATCAGGGTCATTCCCTCCCGTTGCTGTTTCGCATCCGCAGCGCGCCGGGACTGGTGCCCGAGGAAGCGGTAAACGAGCAGCGGCTGCTGATGGAGCGGCTGGCGCCGTATGCGGCGGCCTTCTGTATCGAGCTGCACGGCTGCTGCGCCGGCTCCGCCGAACGTACGGCCTCGTACCTGGAGGCGGTTCGCCAGACCGGGCGATCGCTGCCGGACGCGAAGCCGATGCTGCTCTACATCACGCCGGATTACGCCGACTCCGAGCTGGAGTCGCTGCTCGACGCCTATCGGTTGGACGGGTGGGACGGGATCGTAATCGGCGATATGATAAAAACGGATCAAGGATACGTGACCGGCATGGCGGGCAAGCCGCGCTGCATGGCGAAACTATCGCTGATCCGCAGACGCTGCGGCGCTTCGATCCCCGTCATTGCGGCAGCCGGGGTCCATGAGCCGCAGGATGCGCTGGATTTGAGAGAAGCGGGTGCGACTTATGTACAGCTGCACAGCGGCTTGGTCTACGCCGGTCCGGGACTGCCGAAGCGGGTCAACGAAGCGTTCATCTATGATCATATCCGCTCGTCCGTACAGCCTGACACGCCGTCCTTTTGGCTGCATTGGGGGTGGATGTGCCTGCTGGGCGTCGGCATGATCATCGGCGGTCTGTTGGCATGGATCATCGCAGCGACGAGCGTCGTGCTGCCGTATGATATTGCTTATCTCGGAATGAGCGCCGGGACGCTGGAGGCGATCAACCCGTTCCTGCTGCCGTTCATGTCTCACGACCGGGTAACCTTGGCCGGAACGATGATCTCGATCGGCATTCTATACGTTCAGCTGTCCCGATATGGCTTGCGCAATGGGCTGCATTGGGCCAAAACAGCGCTCACGACCTCTTGTCTGGTCGGATTCAGCAGCTTTTTTCTTTACCTGGGCTACGGCTACCTGGACCCTCTGCATGCGCTGGCCGCGGCCGTGCTGCTGCCGATGTTCATATTATCGCTGCGAAAAAGCGCCGACCGGCCATCTTCCGAACCGCCGAATGTGCGCAACGACAGCTTGTGGAAGCAGGCGCAGTGGGGCCAGCTTATGTTCGTCATACTTGGCTTCTCGTTGGCCGTCGGCGGGGTAGTTATTGCCGCTGTAGGCATAACGGATGTATTCGTGCCGCAGGATTTGGCGTTTCTATGCGCGTCGCCCGAAATGCTGGCGGCGATCAACGAGCGGCTGCTTCCCCTGATTGCCCATGATCGGGCGGGCTTTGGCGGCGCTTTGTTTGCCAACGCCCTGGCTATTTTGACGACGGCGCTGTGGGGCGTAAACCAGGGTCGCCGCTGGCTCTGGTGGACGTTTTTGCTCGGCGGCTTGCCCGGCTTTGCATCCGGCTTCAGCGTACATTGGCATATCGGCTACACGGATTTCGTTCATTTGCTGCCCGCCTATTTCGCGTTCTGCCTTTATGTGCTAGGCTTGGTGCTGCTGTATCCGTATTTGATGAGCGGGAATGGAGACCGCAAACATACCGTCGCGGCCGACGAAGCCGCAGCTAATGGAGGATGAGGCCGGCCTGACGGAACGGGTGGTCGTTAATTGAAAGGAGCCGAAGACGGGCAGCAGCTTAACGATGGAGGCTGTGGGGCGTGAACCAGTGCCGTCGCCGGCTCTTTGCTCGCGTCCGGCGCGTCTTGGGTTAGGCTGTCTGCTTGTACCGGCCAAGCCGTAATGGTATGCTGGAGGAAGCACGCGGGATTCCGTTTTGCATCAGCGCGGCTGCTCCAATCGAACGGAAGCTGAAAAATTCGAAGCAAGGGTGAGGATAATGAGCAAATTCGGCATGTATGTTAAATTTACCGCGCACGCCGGGCAGCGCGACGCTCTAGCCAAGCTGTTATTGGAAAGCGCCGAATCGGCCAATGCGTTCGAGGAATGCGAGCTGTATATTGTCAACATATCGGACACCGAGCCCGAAACCGTCTGGGTCACGGAGGTATGGAGCAACGAAGCGGCTCATGATGCATCGCTCGGCCTGGACGAAACGAAAGCGGCGATTCAACGGGCGATGCCGCTGATTGCCGGGGTAGAGCCGATTAAATTGCAGCCAATAGGCGGCAAAGGACTGTAATCTGGCATCCCTGTACGACATGACTTTAAAACGGCTAACCAACCTTCAAAACCGCACGGAACGCGGCTTCGAAGGTTTTTTGCCGTGATCCGGACAAATCCCGGTTGACAATGATAATGATAACCATTATCATTTATTCATAAGCCGCGAGAACAACATAAATTGTTTGCCGGAGCGGTATCCCGGCTGGAGCATTGCCGGTCTTATTTACAAGACGATATTCTCAGGCTATGAGCATCGCCGGTTCCGGCTATCGATCCGTGCAGCTTACATAGATTCGCGTAATATCCGAACCTCCGTTTTGAACAAGCCTGCGATACCGTATTTTTGCGATAATTTTTACATATGCCTAAGAAGCTGGTTTTGCCCTGGCAAAACTCAGCCAAGCCTACGAAGAAAGTTTTCCTGCGGAAAACTTGGAGGAGGAACGAACATGCCTGCAATTTTAGTGGTAGGGGCCGATCATTTGGGGAATATGCCGGAGCAGCTCGCTTCCATCGGATTTGACGAGGTCATGCATATGACCGGACGCAAATGCCAATCGGTCCGCAAAGGGATTCCGGACAAGGTCGATGCCGTGCTGGTGCTGACCGATTATATCAATCACAACCTGACCAAGGTGATCAAACAGCAGGCGAAGGAACAGGAGCTGCCGATTTATTATGCCAAGCGCTCCTGGTGCTCGGTGCAAAAAGCTTTATGCTCCTGCTCCCATGAATGCGAATGGGCAAGGCAGAAGCAGTGAACTCGTTCAGCTTTGCTGAACATCGGGGAATCAGATGGGAATACCCCACCTGATTCAAGGCCCACCTTAGAGGTGGGGGTCTTAACCCGATAAAGTCGTAATCGGATAAAAGAATAATCGCATGAATAACCCGCACAATCAGCCGGCCGAACAGCCCGACACCAGCCATCCGAACAGCCGGACACCAGTCATCCGAACCGCCAGCCAATTAGCCGACCGAACAGCCGGATAACATGCGGCTCATCATATCGGCGCCTTGCAGGTCCCGGAAAGGCAGCCGGAGCTTGCTCTCGTTAATGATTAACCATGATGTCATTACTGCAATTTCGCAATCGAGAACACATGATGCTTCTCAAAATCGCGAACGATATCGAGAGGCAGCAGCTGGCGCAGCCGGCCGCGGTCGGCCCATTCAAACGCCGTATGCTCCTCGGACAACGTCACATCGTCGCGCTCGCTTCTGCACAGATAGGTGAACAGCACGAGCTGTCTGGCCGGATCGGTGATGAAGGTAGCGGCATACAGCAGCTGCTCCACCCGGATATCAAGCCCGGTTTCTTCCTTCGTTTCCCGTACCAGCGCTGTTTCCAGCTCCTCGCCGAACTCGATTTTTCCACCGGCGCATTCCCAGGTGCCTCCGCCGACCGCGTCGCTCTCCGAACGTTTTATAATCAGTATCTTCCCTTTATGCAAAACAATGCCCTTTACGGCAACAACGATCTGATTCCGCTTTTGCATCTTAATGGCCCTCCCCCTGATTTTTGAATTCAACGCGGGATCGTGAATGATAAGGTTCGGTACTGCAGCGGCGTGTAGCCGGTAATCTTTTTGAACAGCCGGCAAAAGTACGAAAAATTGGCAATCCCGACCTGGATACCGACCTGCTCGATCGGGAGCGATTCGGTGTTCAGCAGCCAGCAGGCTTGGCGAATGCGGCGGGACATCAGATAATCGGTAATGCTGCTGCCGGTTTCGGAGCTGAACAGATGAGAGACGTGATGCTTGGACAAATGAAGCTCCTTCGCTAATTTATCGAGATCGAACGGCGTGGTGTAGTTGGCTTCGATCCACTGCATAATTTTTTCTGAATGCCGCTCGGGACGCGCTGCCGCGCTGTCCGTTTGCGCTTGCTCGCGCCACAGGCTGCGAATGCAGTCGAGCACCTGGATCGTCATCATCGTGGCGGCTTCGTAATACTCGGCGTCCGTAAGCGTCAGGTTTTTGCTCTTAAAATGGCTGATGATTTGCATAATATAGGCTTCCGCCGCCCCGGTCGAAACGACCTGATTGGTCAAGTTACCTTTCCATAAATATTCGAAAAAACGGTTCGCGGCGGGAAACATCCGCAATGCGGCGACCAGCACGGTTGGCTCGAATTTAAGAATCGTACGTTCATATGGCGAATCCTCGCTCGCCTCAAAATGTACCCGGTGCAGTTGAAAGGGCTGGAGGCAGAGAAGGCTGCCGGCTTCCAGATGGTACATTTTCTGATTCAAAACGGCATGTCCTCGTCCGCGGTGGATGAGCAGCAGCTCGATCCCCTGATGGTAATGATAAAAGCCTTTATAGCTCTCGCTATAGTCTCGATAAACCAAATAAAACGGATTTTTATCCAATTGGAACTGTGCCAGCAGCATCGGCAGCGCCCCCCTTTCGGTCATATCGCAAACACCGCAATACAGTGCTATTTTGACACAATCAAATATAACTGTAAAATTTTATTTTTTGCTATGGTTATGATATCTTCGCACTGGTTCCAAAACTGCATCCGTACGTATTAGCACCGAGTTGTGGAAAAGGGCGGCAGGGCTGTGCGATCAATATCCAAAAGGGGACGAATCGTATGACGACAACGGTACAAGATTTGGTAACGGATGCTGAGTACAATCGTATTTTGGATGGGGTTAACGATTTATTGAAGGAGACGTACCATATTCCGGACAGCAAATCGGCCTGGATTTTGAATCAAAGCCACGACAGGGTGGACGATTATTTGTTCGACTATGCTTCCTATCTGGAGTTTGTCAGAGAGACGCGCAATTATATAAGGGATACGTTTGAAAATCAGTTTCATCAAAAGGTGGAGCTGGAGCCGGAGCAGACCAACCGGATGATTAACGATGCGGCGGCCTGGGTAGCGTTCGAATGCGTCAGATGCTATTTTGAAAAGCGGCTGTGGAAATAGCGCGTCGCGCTTCCCGCGGCAGCGGCCGGCTTCCGGAAAACCTCACTCTCCGCAATGGCGGCGAGCGAGGTTTTTGGCGTTTATCCGATTACGACTTAATCGGGTTAAGACCCCCACCTCTAAGGTGGGCCTTGAATCAGGTGGGGTAGAGTCCCCATCTGATTCCCCGATGTTCAGCAAAGTTGAACGAGTTCACTTCGGCAGCGGAACGCTCGTTTCCGCGAGCTTTTCCATGCTCCGGCCGAACGCCGCAATCGTCAGCGGCCGGTTCGGATCGAGCTTGGCGAAGTCCAGCTCAATCTCCCATGGCAGCTCGTAGGCCATTCCGAGCAGCTTGCCGGCTTGATAATAGCCGACGGCGAACGGCTGCTTGCTCTGCGGGAAGGAAATGCGGGTGAACAGCTTGCGCTTACCGTCCGTCCGGGCCGCCTGCGACCAGAGGATGTAGGCGATGTTTTCCCCGGTCCGCGCCCCTGGCTCGACACGGGACAAGTACAGGTCGTGCTGGATCGAGCGTTTGTAGAGCAGATCGGCGAATGGATTTTCACCCAGATCGTAGACCGCTTCCATTTTGTTGCGCAGCGCGCGCTCCTTGCCGAAGTTAAAATAGGTGACCGCCTTTACGCGCGGGTACATCCGTGTTAAATAGCCGTACAGATCGCCGAGCTGGCCTTCCGCCCAGCGCTCGTAGCTTTGATTGGTCGCCAGATTATAATGCGAGACGCCTCCTTCGGAGATCATGATCGGCTTGCCGGGAAATTTGCCGCTTAACGGCTGGAACGATTGTAGAAATCCGCTCTTGTCATCAGCCTTTTCGCCGGGGCCTCCGGTCGCGTAGAGCGAATAACCGATCCAGTCGACATATTCGTCGCCCGGATAATATTCGTCAATGTTGTCCATCGGCATGAAATTGGGCGACCAGACCATCGCCACATTCGGCGCCTCTTCTTTCATGATGTTATGAATAAGGCGAAATTTCTCGATATATTTGCCGGGGTCGCCATGCCAGGGGACCCAGCCTCCGTTCATTTCCGAAGCGTAACGCAAAAACACGGGAATACCGGACGCTTTGGCCTCCCGTGCAAACGTGCGCACATACTCGTCGTCCTGCACATCGTCAAGCCCGTAGCGGGGCTCCCAGCCGATTTGCAGGGCGCCGCCGAGAGCCTTTACCGTTTCGGCCGTTTTGAGCGGAAAGTAAGAGACCGGGTCGGACTGCACCTTGCGCCATCCGACATACGACAAGTATATCGCGTGCCGCCGGCCGTAGACTTGCTCAATGTTGTTCATATTGAAGCCGACCCGCTTGTCGGCGCCGAGCATCCCCAGGTAGACGCCGGAGAGCGGCTCGAATTTGGCCAGCGGCCGGGATTCGCCTGCCGGGACGCTGATATACGGTTCCATTGCAACCGCTTGCAGTTCGACGCCGGCCGGCTCGAATACGGCCGGCGCTTCACCGGACGAATCGCGGGCGGCGTACTGTCTGCCCAGCTCATCCGCGGCGCTCGCCGAATCTTGCTCGCCGACGCTGCGCAAATAGGCCGCCTTGCGGCTGGCCAAGTCGGCCGCCTGACGCCATTCGCTGCGGGCGGCCGCATCCGCCAGCTGACGCTCCCAATAAGCTAACGCCGGATGCATCGGCTCGGGTTCGTTTGCCGCCGCGGGCTTGGTTCGGGCGAGCGTATCGGTGTCGAGCCGCAGCTGGAGCGCGTAAATAGCGGCTCCGATCAGCAAGCAGGAGAACAACACGATAAAGCGACTCATCGTTCTCATTGGATGACAGTTCCCCCTAAACGTAGTGAACTCGTTCAGCATAGCTGAACATCGGGGAATCAGATGGGGACTCTACCCCACCTGATTCAAGGCCCACCTTAGAGGTGGGAGTCTTAACCCGATAAAGTCGTAATCGGATAAAGGACATGTTTCGGTACAGGATCATGCGGCAAGCGGAAGGTGCGAAAGCCCATAAAAGAGGAGGGAAGGAAGGGATAATAAAAAAACCCCTATCCGTTGAAGGGGCAGACTGTTGGCATCATTGAACCTATGCGATACGCTTTCGCACAAATATGCGGCTATTCGTTGTTGATCATGCGTTCGGCACGTACAAAGGCGATGAAACGTTTGGCTTCCTCGGGCGTCAATTTTTTACCGTCGATCGTCAAAGCGAATTTATCAAGGATGCTGCCGTCCGATAGCTCGAGACTGTCGACAAAATCGCGAACCTCCTCATCCAGCACGCCTTGGGGATCGTTCGTTCGGCCGACCAGGTAATCGATAGACACGTTAAATAAATTGGCAATTTTGACAATGGTATCATAATCGGGCTCTCTTCTGTTGTTCTCGTAATGGGACAAAGAAGCGCGCGTTATGCCGAGTTTCTTGGACAATTCCTCTTGCGTCAGAAACTGCTTTTCTCGAAGTGACGCTATCCGTTCCCCGTATTTCATAATGTTTATTCCCCCAATCATTCCATCGTTGTTGTCGTTTTGCCGAGTACCTGTTTGCCAATGGCCATCGTTTCCGGCATTATTTTGTTAAATTACGCATTCTCCACTTGACACGATACGTTATGTATCATATTTTTGTTATAATGAATGCAATTTTGTGATTTTTAACACAATGTATCATGCTACTACTTATTTTACATAAAAAAACGGCATATGGGAAGATGTGATGTGAAGCAAATGCGAATCTGCGACAGACAAGCCGTAACGCAGTGGCTGCTCTCGCTGTTGGATTGCCGGATGTCGATTACCGGCCTGTGCGGCAAGCCTGTACAATCCCGGTACGGAATCGTGCAGGTGATGAGTCTCAGCCCGACCGAAATGGTCTTTTCCTGCCCATGGATACTCCCGGTTAACCGGGGCTTGACACTATCGTTTGAATTGACGGCCGGCCCAAACACGATCCGCTTTTCCGGCAGTCAGGTAATCCGGTTGGATTCCGTGGAATTGCAAGGCTGCCGCTACCGGGTTCGGTATGATATCGGCGGGCCCGACCGGATATGGCTGCTGTTTGCGGTGAATCGGCAGCTGAGTGAGTCTCGCGGACTCATGGCCGCGGCCTTGAACAGCTATACCGCTTATGATCCCGGTGTTCGTCCGGCAAATCAATTGGATATGCAGCTCTAATGCGGACAGCAGGCTCGAGTTAGATTATTTGTGATACAAATCGTATCTAACTTGAGCAGAATATATACTGGATGGCAAGCTGATAAAGTCAGAAGGCAAAAGCCGGTAGTCCCAAAAGCAGGTGAGGCTTGCGCATATTTTGAGGAAAGGAGGTAATACATACGGTTATGAAATTAGGAAAGCGTATTTCCAGGTTAAGGGAAGACAGAAATTTGACGCAAAGCGAGCTGGCCCGAATTCTTGGCATTACCCGCGCAGCCCTGTCACATTATGAAAACGATCGCAGACAGCCTACATACGACACATTGATTAAGCTTACGCAATTTTTTTCCGTCAGTATCGATTATGTGATGGATATGGAAAACGAAACCCGACAATTCCATGACCAACCATCAAAGGCCAAATGATCTTAAAGGGGGCTGATTCTGCACCGATTGTCGGCTTGCGCCGGAAACCGCGAATTTCGAGCTTTTTGGCGGAGATTATATTTTTTTTTGAAAACATGTGGACTTTTGTCCCTCGTGTATATATAATCAAATTGTTGATACGTTATGTATCATCAATTCAATAAGGAAGAGGGTTTTAACGTGGAGAAGAAACAGTATTTGAAGCCTGTGGTCAAAGGTCATGAAAGCATTGTGTTTGAAACGCTTTTATCCTGCAAAGCGCCGAATGAGCCTGCGACGATCGATAACGGCAACATTCCGATTTGCGTGTTGCCCGGAGGAAGCGGCTGGTTTCCGAGAGGAAACTGACCGAAACGAGCGGGACAGGCATATGGAGGGAGAAGGAGCTGCGGCCCCTTCTCCTTTTTCAGTAGAATAAAAAGTATAAGTTTCTAATACTTGGATTCGCACAACCTTGATAAACGCGTTCGTTCTCAAGGACGAAGCCGTATTTCCTTGTGTAAAAAAAGGATTGACATGATACATATTGTATACTAAAGTGAAACATAGATCGGATACGAATTGTAACATTATCAGGCCTGGCGCAGTCGGCCGGTCTGCGGGCAGCCGTTTTCTAAGCTGCGCACAACCTTGACAAACGCGCTTGTCCTTAAGGACGGCGGAGCCGTTTTTCCTTGCATGATTCTGATAATAACTGGAGGAAGCTTATGGTGATTCCATTGCTCCAATGCCTGTATAATCCGGAGCAGCCGTTTCCGGCGGCGGGCTGGGATTATGAGGCGATTTTGCGGGATATCGAGCTCTTTTCGATAGGCTCGCAAATGTATCATTTGCTTAAAGCAAGCGGCCGGATAGAGCAGGTGCCCGAGTTTTTCGGGAGTCGCCTGAAAGCCAGACATGCCCGGGCCACCTATCATAACTTGTTCATGAAGCACAAGGAGCAGGAGATGCTGGCACTGTTCGAGCGCCATGGGCTGGAGGCGATCCCGCTCAAGGGAATTCGCTTTGCGGAAGCATACTTCGGCCATTTCGCCGCCAGAGTAACAAGCGACATCGATCTGTTCGTGCGGGCGGACCGGCTCGACGAGGCGATCGCCTGTCTCGAGTCTCACGGCTACGATTACGAGATCACGAAGGATCACCACGCCCGACTGCACAAGGACGGTTTGATGGCCGAGCTGCATTGGACCCTGGATAAGCGCGAGTGGTCGAACCTTCACACGGAGCCATTCTGGAGCTCGGCCGTTCCGCTGGGCGACTTCCGGTATGTGAAGCAGCTGTCGCCGCTCCACACGTTTTATTTTATTTGTTTGCACGGGGCGCGCCATCAGATGGATTCGGTCCGGTATTTAATCGACATTGTGCAAATTTTGCACGCAAAGGGCGGTTCGATCGATTACAAGCAGCTGGTGGAGCAGACCACGGTCGATAAAACGTCCAGACGGATTCAGGCTGTGCTGTCCATCGTCTACAGGCAGTTTCCCCATTTGCAGGCAATAAAGCCGCTTCCTTTCGACACGCTAGAGACGCATTGGGACTACGAGATGGTACGGAGCGCCAGAATGGGCGCCAAGACGAAGCAGTATTATTTATACAAGCTGTTTTTCCGGCATTTTATATTTGATACCTGGAAGCACCAGATGAAATCGATCAGAAAAGCCTATTAATCGTAAAAAAGAGGGATGGCCGATGTGGGAACTGAAAATTCAAATTGCCGAGCATGTGCTGGGCATTCGCACCGCTTCAGCAATGGCCAAGGAGTTCGTGTGGCTTAAATACGGCGTATTGCGGTTGGAGGAAGACGATGCGGCGGAGCCGGACTTGACGGTCCGGATCGAGGACGGATACGGGGTTCCTTTTGCCGGTTATGATGTCGATGTCGTCTCTACCGGAGAATCCGTCATCTACACGCGGGCCGACTATCGGCTCGAAGCGGACCCGGATTACAAGCATGCGATCGTTAAGGTTTATGACGATTTTGCGCTGAAGCATGCGATGGTGAACCTGTACTCCGCCTTTATTACCCGCAGGGGCTGGGGCCTGCTGATGCATTCGTCCTGCTTGATGGAACGGGACAAGGCGTACTTGTTCGCCGGCCATTCCGGTGCGGGCAAGTCGACGGTGGCGATATTATCGAGGCCGCGGCCGGTGCTGTCGGATGAGGCGACGATCGTGAAGCTTGGCTCCGATGGCGCAACCATATTCAACTCGCCGTTTCGTAGCGATTCGGAAATGACGGCCTTGGCCGGCCCGTATCCGCTGGCGGCGATTCAAATTTTGCACCAGGCGCTGAGCAATAAGCGAAGTCCGCTAGGCAAGACGGAATCGGTGCTTCAGCTGATGCAGCGCGTGTTTTTTTGGGCGCACGACCCGGAGGAAACGAAGAAGGTGTTCAAACTGTGCATGGGTCTCGTCGAGCGCGTGCCCGTGTACGATCTTCATTTTCAAAAAAACAATTCGTTTTGGGAGGAGATCTCATGAGCCAGCAATACAGACGGAGCATGAACGTCGAGGCGGTCGAGGTTGAAAATGAATGGATGATTTTGCATGCCGACCAATATACGGTGACCAAGCTTAATGAGGTCGGCGGTCTTTGCTGGGAGCTGCTCAAAGAGGAACGGTCGGTGCAGGCGCTTGCGGAGGAAATGGGAAGACAGTACGACGTCGCCGCGCAGGAGACGGAGCAGGACATCGAGTCTTTTTTGGAGGAGCTGCTTAAACTGGGATTGGTCGAGCATGCAAATTAATGCAGAAGCCCTGAGGCAGCTCATGCTAAACCGGGGCTATCTGCAAATTCCGTCCAACGGCGTCAGCATGATCCCTTTGATCCGGTCGAGGTCGATCTGCCGGTTCGAACCGCTGGTGCCGGACGAGCTGCAGCCCGGAGATATTGTGCTGTTTGTCTCGCATGCGGGAGAACTGGTCGGTCACCGGTTTATGGCGAAGACCGATGTCGGCGGGGAAGTCCGGTATATTTGCAAAGGCGACTCGAATAAACTGATCGACCCGCCCATCGCGGCGGACCGGATTATCGGGCGGATGGTTTCGATTCAGGGCGCGAGGCATCAGATCCGCACCGACCACGCGCTGATGAAGCTGTACGCGAAGCTGCTGGTCAACGTCCGGCCGCTGTCTCTCTGTATCCACTACGGTTTGCGGATCGCCAGAAAATGCCGCCGCTTAATGCTGGCCTTGAGCCGCTCAAGTTCAAATTGAAGAGGTAACCTTATGCATCTGTTAACCGAAATGCAGCGGAACCTGAAGCAATATTTGGAGATTAGCGAACTCCGCAAGCCGCTCGCGTTTATGCTGCCGTATGCGGCGCGTTATTGGAAATCGTATGCGGGCTTGGTCCTGCTTTTGTTCGGCGGTATAGGCGCCGCCTTGTTTTTTACCTGGTTTCTGCAAAATATTACGGATGCCGCAGTGAAAGGCGACCTTGGGCGGGTCCGGTTTCTGATTATCGTCGGGATTTGCAGCACGATTGTAAGCAGCCTGATGGTGTACGCGAACACGTATTTGTCGTCGACCGCCATCGAAAAAGTGAAGCGTGACCTGAAGAACGACCTGTTCGCGCACATGCTGCGCCTGCCGACCCGTTATTACGGCAACAACCATTCCGGGGAGCTCGTTTCCCATCTGACGAATGACGTTAACGGCATCGAGGGCGCGATCGGCAGCAGTCTGCTCGGCATGCTGCGTCTGCCGTTGATGGCAGCCGCAGCGTTTATTTATTTGGTCCATATCAATTGGCAGCTGTCGCTTCTCTGCATGCTTCTGGTGCCGCTGTCGCTGCTGTCGGGCGCTGTGCTGGGCAAGCTGCTGCGGAGAAACAGCCGGCTCATTCACGACCATCTCGGCAAAGTGAACAGCTTTCTGGGCGACGCTTTTGCGGGACAGCTGGTCATCCGCTCGTTTACGCTGGAGCAGCCGGTTTACCGGCAGTACGAGGATCGGAACCAGAAGCTGCTGGCGATGGAGCTGAAAGTGGCCAGGCTGCGGGGCTGGTTCAGCGTCGGGGCGGGCGCGGCCGGTACGGTGGCGTATTTGCTCAGCATGGGTCTGGGCGCTTACTTTGTCACGCAAAATAGTTTGACCGTCGGCTCGCTGCTTGCTTTCGTCAGCCTTATGCAGTATCTGATCTCGCCGTTAGCCGGGATGGCCGGCTTATGGGGCGGCTTCCAGCGCTCGATTGCCGCGATCGAACGGTTGCAGAAGGTGATGAACGAGCCGGCGGAACCGCACAGTCTGCTGTCGGTTCCGGCATCCGCTTCCCGGGTCATGGCGCCGTCCTCCATCCATTTTCACCACGTCACGTTCGGGTATGACAGCAGTAAGACCGTCCTGGACAACTTCAGCCTCACCGTGCCTGTAGGGAAGGCCGTTGCGCTGGTTGGTCCGAGCGGCGCCGGGAAAAGCACGCTTTTCAGCCTGGCACAGCGGTTTTACAGACCGGATTCGGGAACGATCTGCCTCGACCAGCAGCCGATCGAGCTGCTGTCGAATGCGGAGCTGCGCAGCAGTATGGCCTATGTGCCGCAGGAGACGTACTTATTCGCCGGCACGATCCGGGATAATATCGCCTTCGGCCGGCTGGATGCCTCCGAATCGGAAATTGTCCAGGCGGCGAAGGATGCGAATGCGCATGAATTCATTCTCGCTCTGCCGCACGGCTACGATACGGAAACCGGGGAGCGGGGCGTGAAGCTGTCCGGCGGCCAGAAGCAGCGGATTGCGATTGCGCGCGCGGTGCTGAAAAACGCGCCGATATTGCTGCTCGACGAAGCGACGTCGGCGCTCGACAGCGAGACGGAATATTTGGTGCAGGAAGCTTTGGAGCGGCTCATGAAAAACCGCACGACGATGGTCATCGCGCACAGGCTGTCGACAATTCAGAACGCCGATTTGATCGTCGTAATGGATCAAGGCGCGATCGTCGAGCAGGGCAAGCATCATCAGCTGTTGAACAAGGACGGCTTGTACGCGCGCTTGTACCGGCTGCAGTTCGAAGAGAAGGCGGAACCGGTCATATCGAAGGCGGGCAATGCCTGATTGCATGCCAAGACGAAAAACCCGAGGCGGCGCCTCGGGTTTTTCGTGCGTTGAAAGTATAAGATTCTATACTTTGCTTGGCCAATCTTGAACTTGATAAACGTACGTCCGCGAAGGATGGCGAAGCCAACCCCGCATCCATCCGCCCAAACGTAAATCCTGCACAAAGGACACCGAAGGCATTTCTTTTAATATCAGAATTTATAAGTTTTCAGCGGAGCTGAACAATTCTGATATTGCAAGAAAAGCTACATCTAAAACACGAATGTATCTTCGTCGGAAGGGCTTCGGTCAGAAGCTTTTCTTAATAAGAAAAAAAAAAAATTGCGAACATGCGTTCCGTGGTTTATAATCGGATTATGGGTAATACTGGTTGTTGGGTAGATTGCGTTGACAACGATCCGGGTTCACCGCCCGAATCAAATTATTAGCCATAATGGAAACGCAGCTATGCCGATAACGGACAAACCTTAAAGGAGAGGATTTACAATGACATTGCGATTGACTCCGTATTTGATGATGAATGGAAATGCGAAAGAAGCGATTGAGTTTTACGAAAAAACGCTGGATGCCAAAATCCTCTTTAACCAAACTTTCGGGGAAATGCCGGAAAACCCGGAATTTCCGTTACCGGCAGAGGCTAAAAATCTCGTATCGCACGCCATGGTGAAGATTGGCGAATCGGATCTCATGTTCTCCGACACGTTTCCGGGCCAATCGCACCAAAGCGGTAGCCAGGTGACCATTTGCATTACGACGGACGATAAAGAAAGAGCGAAGCAAATATTTGACGCCTTGCAGCAGGGCGGTCAAGTGACTATGCCGATGCAGGAAACGTTTTTCAGCCCGGGTTACGGTGTCGTAATAGACAAGTTCGGCGTTACGTTCCAAGTATTTGTGGAAGGCAAGCAATAAACTCGTTCAGCTTTGCTGAACATCGGGGAATCAGATGGGGGCTCTACCCCACCTGATTCAAGGCCCACCTTAGAGGTGGGGTCTTAACCCGATAAAGTCGTAATCGGATAAACCGGATTGGTCCGAACTGCACCGTTGTTTACGTAGAGGCGCAGTCATGACGGTGTAAAGGCAAAGACTCTGCTCGCTTCATTTCGCGACAGAGTCTTTTTCCGTAGAAAGCGTCATTCAACGAATTCCCCGGCGCTTTAGTTTGGCAAGCAGATAGAACGCGTTCGCGTAGCCGGTAGCGACTTTCAGGAAGGGCAGCCCGGTAATTCCGGAAGCAAGGCTTGCGCCAGCAATACCGCCGTAACCTGACCCTGCTTCATCGGACATGCTCGCTTCGCACCAGGCAAGCGCGCGGTCGGCGGAGTCCAGCAGCTGCTTCCGGCCCGTCATGGCGTACAGCTCCAGAAACAGATAGGCGAAGATCGGAATCGTTTTTTCGCAAATGCCCGAGCCTGCCTTGACTGCCGGGTCAGGAGCGTAATAGCCCAGAAGGTAATTCCAGGAGCCGTCGGCATTTTGATTCTCGATCATCTTCTCGGACAGAGCCAACGCTTCCGCAACATATTTATCGTCCCCATTGGCGCTGCAGCAGGCCGCCAGCCCTTCGAGCACCCAGGCATGGCCTCTCGTGAACAGCCTGTCGTCGACGCCGGAGCCGGGCGTGTAGTTTTGACCGTAGTAGCCGTTATCGAGTCTGAACTGACCGATAAACCGGTCCATACAGAAGCGAATGACCGCGTCGTAGGAGCTGCCGCCCGTCAGGCTATCGTACGCTGCAAAGCCTTCGACATTAAAGCCGGTATCCACGAACGCTTTATTTTCCCACGCTTTTTCTTCGAAATAGTAATGGGACGGGACGAAAGGCTGCGTATCAATGATATGTTCCACCCAGTCCAGCGCAATCTTCGAAGCGTGCAAATAGGTTTCGTCCCTGGTATGCTCGTACAACGGCAGCATCGCCCACTTCACCGTAAACGAGGTGTCGTTCGGCCCCAACAGCCGGTCGAACGACCTCGCCGTTTTCCCGTAATAACGATGCCGCGAGACGAAGGCGCCGTATACTTCATCGGAAGGATCGGTTATTTGATTGCGGAGAAACGCCTTCCCGATATCCAACGCCAGCCGTTCGAACGATGCGTTCATGTCCGGGTATACGTTTTCTTGAACCAGCTTCAGCATTGCGGATACGATAGGCGCATCGCTCCACAGCCAGCAGGGCATCCGATGACAACCGTTCGTATAATCGTAGATGGCATAGCAGGAGCCGTGGAATGGCGATTTGCCGGGACCTTGAATTTGCGCGTTCAGCAAAAACCGGGCTGCGGCATGGACCGGATCGGCCGAAGGCGGCAGATGCGGGACTTCCGCCGTTTCACTTGCTTCACCGCCGTTTCCTCCGGTTATAAAATCAATGCGTTTTACATGGATTTGCCCTTTGAAGGCAAGCGTGTTTTCGCCGGACTCGCATTCCGCGATATCGAATCGGACGACAACATCCCGGCCGCTGATTCGCATCGTTCGATGATTTAAATATTCGTTCAAAGCGATGACGGCGGTTTCGCTGACGACATCCATCGTCAAAGCAACCGTCTCGGTCATCCCGTAGTCTTCCGCCGGAATTTTAAAAAACAAATAGTCATATTTCGTATGTTCCAGCACATAATCGTTAGCCAATACGGTATTCGATAGCTGCAGCTTTTCAAACTCGGCAGTTTTCATGTTCATCTCTCCTGTTAACCTTTGATGGCTCCGATCATAACGCCTTTGACAAAATATTTTTGGACAAACGGATATACCGCAAGCAGCGGGGCGACCAGGATAATGACCGCAGCGGATTTGATCGATTCCGGCGTCATCGACGTCATATCCTCCGGCTGCAAATTACCCAGCTGCGTCATCAGCTGTTGATTTTGCACCATTTGCTGAACCATGACCATCAAATTTGTTTTCGTACTGTCCGAAATGTAGAGCGTAACGCTCATAAACGCATTCCAGAACGTAACGCCGTAAAACAGGGTGAGGGCGGCCAATACGGGCTTGGCAAGCGGAATCACAATCGTAACAAGCAGTCTTCCTTCGCTGGCGCCGTCTATTTTGGCCGATTCCTCCAATTCTACGGGAATATTTTCGAAGAACGTTTTCAAGATCAGCATATTATAGACGCTCACCAATGCCGGAAACCAGAGAGCGCCGTACGTATTCAGCAATCCGAGCGATTTGACGACCAGGTATGTCGGAATCATCCCGCCGGTGAAGATCATCGTAAAGACGACGGCCAGCGTGATGGCCCGACGAAATACGAAATGGTTTTTGGACAGCGGGTAGGCTGCCATGATAGTAGCCGTCATGCTGAGCAGCACGCCGACGACGGTGATGAGTACGCTGTTGCCAAAGGATCTGATGATGGAAGTGCCGTTGATCAGCGAATCATAAGCTTTCCAGTTGAAGCCGACAGGCCAGAACGTCACCTTCCCCGACATAATCCCGCTCGTATCGCTAAGCGATAACGCCAAAGTATTGACCAGGGGCAGCAGGCAGCTTAACCCTAATGCCAGCAGTATGATGTAGCTGCACAGATTGAACACTTTGTCTCCCGTTGTATCTTTCATCGCGATGCCTCCTTTACCACAAGCCTTGGCCGAATTTTCTGGAGATGTAGTTTGCCGAGAGCACGAGGACAAGACCGATTGCCGAATCGAATAAGCCGAGAGCGGTCGTCATGCTGAATTGCATGCCCTGCAGGCCCATGCGGTATATAAAGGTGCTAATGACTTCGGCGACGCCGGATACGACAGGATTTTGCAGCACGAAGGCCTGATCGAAACCGACCTCCATCGCCTTGCCAAGTCCCAAAATTAACATAATGACCATCGTTGGAACAATCGCGGGCAGCGTGACATGCCACATTTTTCTCAGCTTTCCGGCTCCGTCCAGACTGGCGGCTTCGTATAGCTGCGGATCGATGGACGACAAGGCAGCCAAATAAATAATGGCGCTAAATCCCATTTCCTTCCATATGTTCGAGCCTACGAACAAAGCGATCCAGGAGCCTTCCTTGTACAAGAAAGGGTATGGCTCCCCGCCAAATTTTTTAATAAAATCGTTGACGATGCCCGAATCCTGAGAAAAAATCGTAACCACCATACCGCCGATAATGACCCACGACAGGAAATGAGGCAAATAAACGATCGTTTGGATCGATTTTTTAAACCAGAGCGACCTAACCTCATTCAACAGGATTGCGAGCAATATCGGAAACGGAAACCCGATTACAATATTCAAAATGCTGAGCACAAACGTATTTTTAATAATGATAACCATCTGCGGATTGGCGAACAGAGCTCGAAAGTTGTCCAACCCTACCCAAGGACTGCCGGAAATTCCATCCATGAAATTATAGTCTTTAAATGCAATGACAAGTCCGAGCATAGGAACGTATTTAAATACGATAAAATAGATCGCAATAGGTGAAAATAACAGCAGTAAAAAAGCATTTTTGCGTATTGCGTTCATTGTACTCGTGTTGGTCACACCGCTTCACCCCACCTGACTTTACATCCAAGGGGGCTTGTCGCCCCCCGATTCATTATTTCTGGACCAAGTCGTAAATTTCTTTTTTCGTCATCAATTTGTCTTTGTTCTCTTTGTACCATTGACCGAACCATTCTTCCAGCTTCGTGCCGCCCGTTTTTTCCCAGACGTTTTTCGCATCCTTAATCGCTTGGTCGACGGTATAGGAATTGCCGCTTACAATCGCTTTCACCATCATATCGTTAATTTGCTTTTCCAGATTCGTTGCTATAATTTGCAAATCCTTCGGATAGGAAGGGTAGTAGGACGGGTGCATAAATTCGGGAAACGGTCTTTCCGTTGTCAAATAAGCGGCATTGGCCTGATCGACGATCGCTTTAAAGCTTTTATTGACAGGATTGCCCGTATCCAATTGGCTTGAAAATAAGCCGCATTTACCTTCCAGATAGAAGTGGGAAAGCATCTGAAAATCGGTTGTCCAGGAAACTTCCTTCTTCCACTTGTCTTCATTGATCGTCTGCGGACAGCCATTCGGCGACATTTTATAGTGCACGTTTTCTTCGCCGTACTTCAATGCTTTCATGGTGGCATCCTCGGACATGAAATCCACATATTTAATTATGGATTCCGGGTCCTTGGCGTTTGCGGTGATCATGCCGTTGTAGGTGATCGGCGGAGCCGGCACCGGACTGAATTGCCCGAACGGGCTCTTGGGCAGCGGGATCGCCATCACTTCGGCGTCAGGGTTGTTTTTCATCAGCTCGGTAAACGCGTCCAAACCATATTTTTCCGCAGCGTTGTTGAGGCCCCAGATGCCTAATTTTCCGTTAATCCAATCTTGACGGCTTTTCTCCCCGTTTTTGTCGGCCAGGAAATCTTTATCGACCACACCGCCTTCGTATAAATCTTTTTTAAATTGAGTCGCCGCCTTCAAGCGGTCCCAATCCCGGATCAGCGCGCCGTTTTCGACAACCCACGTTACATTTTGGAACATCTGGTTCACAATTTTGTCGTTGCCCGGCTGAGGCGCGGTCGGGCTTAACGACATTCCGCGCGAATCTTTCTTGCCGTTTCCGTCCGGATCGTTCTCGGCGAACGCTTTCGCGACCTGGTACAGCTCTTCGGTCGTTTTGGGCACCTGAAGGTTTAGTTTCTTCAGCCAATCGGCCCGAATCAACAAACCTTCGTTGACCCGGACGCCGCCCATCCGGCCAAATTCGTACAGCTTGCCGTCCGCTTTTACCCCGAACGATTTGATTTGCGGATACTTTTGAATGAGCGCTTTGTAGGTCGTGCTGTATTTGTCGATCAAGTCGTCCAGAGGAACGACCTGCTTTTGGGCGATCAGTTGGTTTCGGAAAGAAACGTCGAATTCCTGAATATAGTTGGGAACATCGCCTGAAGCAAACAGCGCATTAAATTTGGACACCGACTCGAAGCGCGGGATCGTGACGAAATTGACGTTGACCGGTCCGTTTTTGTTCACCCACTCGGTCCAGCTGTTTTTCTCCGGAGTTCCGGCGTCCGGCGGCGTAATTCCGCGATCGTACAACGATACGGAGATCGTCCCATTCTTCTTGGCGTCGGTCGCAGCTCCTGTTCCGGCTTTGCCGTTTTTAGACGATGCTCCACATGCCGACAGGACGAGCAGGGCTGCGGCAATAGCTGCAGCGGTCGCGGTACGGCGCTTGAAACGTTTCTTGTTCATTGAAAACTCCCCCTGGATCGTATTAATGTTCGCGCAGCTTCAATTCTTCCAAAATGGCCAATCCGAAAAATCCTGACGTATACACATTGGACAGCCGATACCATTGACGATAAACGACCCCGGATTGCACCGTGCAGCCGATAATGCCGCCCAAGCCTTCCCGGTCGCCGCCTTCGTAAACATTGGTTAAGCACCACTGCAGCGCTTTTCTCGCCGCCTCCAGGTGACGCTTGTCGTTCGTAAAGCGGAACAAGCGGTACAGGAGCAGGCTCCATAACGAGGTCGCTTTCTCGCCGGCTCCCGCAGCCTCCAGAGACTGATTGCAATAATGCGCCCAGCATCCGGATTCATGCTGCATGCCGATGACGGCCTCGGCCATTTTGATCGCTTTCTCCAGGTATTTGCCGGAAGGGGAAAGCCGATGCGCCGCGATCAGGCCTTCCATTCCCCAGCCCAGTCCGCGCGTCATATATTCGCATGTTAACCGCATGCGTTCGTTGCGGAGCCAGGACCGGTCCCATAAGCCGTCAGGACGCTCCAGCTTATCCAATACTTTATCGATCCAATTTTCGCCGATTTTTTTGTACCGCTCGTCTCCGGTTACGCGGTAAAGCTCGGATAAGCCTTCCGTGCAAAACCCGATCTCGTCGATCGACCAGTTCGTCCATCCTTTGGGCTCCTCCAAGTAATCCATCGGAGCGATCTCGAATTCCGAAATGAGCGCTTCGGTCGACAAAGCCAATTGTGCGGCGCCATTCAGGAAATCGCGATTGCCGGTCGCTTCGAAAAGCGGAATCCACGCCCAGCCGGATAAAAAATTCGCATCGGCCGCCGAATGGCATTCGACGACGCCATACTCGAGTTGGCTGCCATATTTCCAGCGCGATGTCGTAATGCCATGGGCCGGATGCGCAAGATGCTGTTTCCGGAACAGCAGGCTCGTTTGGCCGATCTGCTCGGCGGTTTGCAGCAGCCCTTGACCGGCAAATGCCGCAAGCTTGTCGCTTTCGACGAGCAGCTTAACGGCGGGACCCCAGCTCCAGATCCAATTCGGGGACCGGTACGTTCTCGCGTCGTGGTCATAAAACAAATACAATCCTTCGTAAAACGGGCTTCGCGGATTGCGGTTCTGGCTGTTTCGGATATACGTTAAGGCCAGATCCAGTTTGCTTAACAATAATTCGCTGTTCCACGCGTCGCCTTCGATGAGGGAAACCGCTGCCGCCTGCTGCAGCTTGGGACCTTCATACGCGGCCCGGGCGAGCAATTGAGTTCCGTCGGAAGACGTTCCGTAAACTTCCACGGTGCCATTCCAATCCTCGGAGAGCAGCCAGTACGTATGCCGGAAACCGATTCGCTCATTCACTCTGAACGTCTGCTTCACAATGAACCGCTCGACTTCAGACTGGCCGCTCACCCATAAACTGTTTTCCCAATGCTCGAGCACGCTCGCGTCGATCTCAATTTCGCGGCTCAGCGGCTCTTTCCTCTTATTGAAGGCGCCGTTCATCACATATTCGCCTTCGGTGTCGGCACGGAACGTGACGACAGCCGCCATGGCCGGCTCCAACTCCAAGTCGATAACAGGGAACAATACTTCACCCGCTGTCTTGGGCTGCGCCAGCAGTTGTTCCCGCTCCGGATGGCGGTGCGAAATATCGCTTAATTTGCTAACCGGGTTGTTCCGATCGCTGTAAATGCGTACTTCGATTTCTTGCACGCCGGCAGGTATCTCTAGCGATATTTCCAATTGGGTTCCCCTTTTGTGCAGATTCATTCGGGATGTCTGACTCATGCTCTTGTTTCCTCCTTCGGATGCTTTGCCTTTCGTACAAGGAAACTATAATCAAGAAGCGGGACATCGTAAATAAACAAGAATCCGCCGCAGACACGGAATTCCGCCGCATTTACGCAAACAAAAAAGACGCCGCATAACCTGCAGGTCAGGCGGTGTCCGATGCACATTTCTCAGCTATCCTCATTTTTCGTCCTGCCGGAATCGGCGTATTCGTTGCGATAATCGCCAGGCGTTTGACCCGCTATTTTTTTAAACACCCGAATAAACGAAAAGGAATGCGCATATCCTACTTTTTCCGCAATTTCCTGAACGGTGCCGTTCGGCTGCTGAAGAAGCCGCTTCGCATGCTCTACCCGAACCTTCGCCAAATAGTCTACAAACTTCTCGCCGAGCTCCTCTTTGAACAGCTGGCTGACATACTTCGGGGCAATGCCGAATTTCTCGCCCAAGTAATCCAGGGATAGGTCGGACTGATGGAAGTGTTGATCGATGTAACCTTTCACTTCTTCCATCTGCTGGTAGCTGTTTCGCGTTGTCCGCAATGTTTGCAGCTCGTCGAATATATGACTTAAGTACATTTCCAATTTATTGCATATATTTTTCAGCGATTCGTCCGTTTCCATAAGACGATGCAGCTCGGGAAGATGCGCATCAACCCATCTTTCCGCTTGACCGGCCGGGAGCTTCCTCATTTCTTTATCCAAATGGAATATTAAATAATTCATCAGATGCTGAAAATCCGAATCCGAGATGAACTGCTGCTGTACAGTTTGAAAAAACTGCTGAAGCTGCGCCTTCCATCCGTTCTGTCCCAGCCGGTATTGCTGGGCAATCTGACTGATCAATTGGAAGTGATCGTACGCTTCACCCTGCGAGCGGCCTCTAATTTTCAAATATTCGATAATTTGCCCGTCCCCGAGCGTTAATTTGTAATCGAGCGCTTCCATCGCGTGTTCATACGATTCGCTCAAGTCCATGATGTCGGACATCGGTGATCCGAGGCCGATTGAAACGGTCAGCCCCAAATATTCATGAATCCAGCCTGCAAGATCCTCATAAAAATGAAAGATGCGCTTGTAATATTCGTTCGGGTCGCTCTCGCCGTAATGAATGGTCGATATATGGGAGTCCGACCGCCATTCCGACCAACTTGTCAATTGATGCTTGTCGGACATTTCCTTCACGGCGCTGAACATCGCAAACCGGAGCAAGTTTTGATCTCTGACCGAGTACTGCTTGACAAAGCCCGAATATTTATCAATCTCGATAACGCCTACCGTCAGCTTGGTGAATTCATAAGGCAGACCAAGCTCTATCATTCGGCCGCGCCATTGTTCCATCGTCATCGGCTGCTGCCATTCGAATAGTTCCCTTAAAAAGGACTGTCGCCGATAGGCCAGGTTCTCAACATCCTTCTTCGAATATTGATGCAATTCATCAATCATGGCTTCCACAGCGGAAGAAATAAATTGAAATTCGTTTTTTGATTTTTTATTCAATGAAAAACTGCCGTTCGTTTGCAGTACCGCCTGGATTTGTTCGGTAATGGATTCCACAGGGCGGGAATTTCTTTTGCTGACGTACAGAATCCACAGCACACCCAATATGATCAGAAAAGCGCCAATCAATACGGAAACAACGGAAATCGAGTTGACAAAGCTGAAAAAAGTATCGCTTTTCAATGTGCTCTCCATCGTCCATCCGGAGTAATCGGACCGTACCGTGTCAATATGGGCATAGCCTTTAACGGTATCGGGAATTCCGCCCTTGATCAGGTTTCCTTCTTTATCCAGCAATTGCATATAACTGATATTCGAGCTGCTTAAGCCGGAAATGAGCTTCCCCAGCGTTTCGATACTGACATTAACGACGACCAGCCCCAGGCTTCCGGAAACGAGCGGGGTACGGAATACAAGGGAAACGACCTGCTTCGGTGTACCGTTTGGAAACTCCTTGTACTCCCTTTTGGCCGACCAGTCTATCGTTTCCGTAAATTGCGGCGGATTGTTCAGATGGCGGTAAATGTACTCCCTGTCTCCGAACTGGTCCAGCTCCATGATCCCGTTCGGGCTCAGAACGGTTTTATCCATGGATCGCACAATGTAGATGGAATCGATCAGATTGTTGCCCGACATAATGTCGTTGATTAACCGGGACGGTTCATAGACGGTATAGTAAGTGCTGTTATTGCTCACATTGTAAAAAAAGTAATTGAATTTTTCATTTCGCGACAGCTCCTTGTACATACTCTGATCGATCGTTTTGAGCGAATTGTCGATGACCTGGATCGCATATTGCGTAAACAACGAGTTTGCCGTGACCGCCGCTCGCTCGGTAAATTTGCCTATCGAATAGAACGATATGAAAATAAGCGACAAAGTGATTAGAAAAAACACCGGCAAATACGATAGCAGCAAATGATGATACCAACGTTTGTTCAAGTCCTTTGCAGCTCCCTGTAGATAGGATAGTCCAACCTTTTTCATGATGGCGCAAGATCTTCTATTTTGCAACATAAAAATGAGGAAGGGTATAGAACATGGTTTTGTGAATTGTGATACAATTTGGAACACAAAAAACGACATTTTTAAAAAAAGTGATTGACAAGATACATAACGTATCTTAATATAGGTCTATGAACATTGATACACATTGTATCACAGTAATAACAAATTGTATCGCGAGCACTGGGCGGGAACAGCAAATTTTTAAACGGGGGGTTAATGATGGAGCTCAAAGACTGTGTAAGAATTGTGAAAAAACGTCTCTGGCTGATTGTTCTGTGTGTCGTCGTCTCTACCCTGACAACAGCGCTATTCAGTCACTATAATTCAAGGCCGATTTATCAGGCGTCAACGAAATTGATCGTCAATAAAACGATCGAGCAGGGGCAGCTGGGCAAGGAGCAGATGGATTTCGGCGCCATATCCACGAGCATTTCGTTAATCGACACCTACAAGGAAATTATTAAGACGCCGGCGATCATGGACAAAGTCATCCAGCGGTACCCGGATTTGCGCTTGACGGAAGACCAGCTTATTAAAAGCATCAATGTCTCCGCCTTGAACGGCACACAGGTCATGACGCTCATGGCCATCGATCTTTCCTACGAAAGAGCCGTCAAAATCGTCAATGCGGTTTCCGAGGTGTTCAAATCGGAAATTCCGAAAATTATGAAGGTCGATAATGTCACGATACTGAATGTAGCCAAAATGAACGACAATCCACAGCCGCTCAATTTGAAAACAAACCAAAATATCATCATCAGCTTTGCCGTTTCGCTATTGTTTGGCGTCGGCATCGCCTTCCTGCTGGAGTTCCTCGACGATACCTTAAAAACGAAGGAAGATGTAGAAGCCGCGCTCGGTTTGCCGACGTTTTCGGTCATCCCCGTCACGAAAGTAAAAGCATTGAAGCTGCAGCGAAGCAAGAGAGCATCCCGAAGACAGGTAGGTGAAGCGCCGTATGCTACGACAAGAAACTAGCGCTGCGATTTTGATGCAGACCCATCCCGATTCCGCTGCGGCGGAAGCGTACAGAACATTAAGAATCAACATCGATTTTGCTATCGCCGAACGGGGGATCAAGACGATTGCCGTCACATCGGTTCAACAGGATGAAGGAAAGACGACGACTGCGTTGAACTTGGCCGTCGCCTATGCGAGAGCTGGAAAAAAAGTGCTGCTGGTCGACGCCGATTTCAGAAAGCCGGCCGTTCACCGGGCATTCGGGAACAGCAACGGCTTCGGGCTGGCGGATGGCTTGATCAGGCAGCGACCGCTTGACGGCCTCATTCAGGCATCGGGCATTGACAACCTGTCGATTATTACAACCGGACCCGCTCCGTCAAGTCCGTCGGAGATGCTGGCGTCCGACAAGCTGGATGAGCTGCTTGCCGAGCTGAAGCGAGGCTACGACATGGTTCTTATCGATACGCCGCCTTCGCTCGGCTTGATCGACGCCAAGATTGTAGCGTCCAAATGCGACGGCGTGCTGCTCGTGGTGGAATACCGCAAAGTAAAGCGGGCCGCCGCCAAACGAGTGAAAGACGAACTTACCAACGTGAAAGCCCATGTACTGGGTGTCGTATTCAACAAAATAAACAGCAAAGACGCCGAAGCCTACTATTACTAATACCCTTTTCATTCATATTGGGCATTGTTCAGGTAATGTCTACTGTACCTTTATCACTGTAGGCACTCGGCCATGCTGTGGGTTGGCAAGACCTTAGACGTTGATTGTCAAGGGTGTGGCGTGAGGGAGGGTTAGATGCCCTATTATTTTAATAAAAATTCTAGTTATACTGTGTGACCGCAGGATCAGACAGTATAATTAGCGTTTTTATTTCATTTATTTCGGGTTAGGAGGATTAGCCATGTACAAGATTAGAAAAGCCATCATTCCGGCAGCAGGGCTTGGAACGAGATTCCTGCCTGCAACGAAAGCGATGCCCAAAGAAATGCTGCCTATCATTGACAAGCCAACCATACAATACATCGTAGAAGAAGCGGTCGAATCCGGAATAGAGGACATTATTATCGTAACCGGGAAAGGCAAGCGGGCGATCGAGGACCATTTCGACCATGCGTTCGAGCTGGAATCGAATCTGGCCGAGAAGGGGAAGATGAAGCTGCTTGAAGAAGTGCAGCGATCTTCCAAGGTGGATATTCATTACATTCGCCAAAAAGAACCGAAGGGCCTGGGTCATGCCATCTGGTGCGCAAGAAGATTTATCGGCGACGAGCCGTTCGCCGTACTGCTTGGCGACGACATTGTCCAGGCGGAGGTTCCGTGCCTGAAGCAGCTGATGAACCAGTATGAAACGACCGGCGCATCCGTCATCGCCGTGAAGCCCGTGGCCGATAACGAAACGAACCGCTACGGCATTATCGATCCCTTTGCCAAAGACGGCAAGCTGTATCAGGTCCGCAACTTTGTGGAAAAGCCGCCGATCGGCAAAGCGCCGTCGAATCTCGCGATTATGGGCCGCTACATTTTAACGCCGGAAATATATCAGTTTTTGGATTTGCAGGAGGAAGGCGCGGGCGGAGAAATTCAACTGACGGACGCGATTCAGAAATTGAACCAGATTCAGCAGGTGTTCGCTTACCACTTTCAGGGCGTTCGATACGATGTGGGCGAGAAGCTCGGGTTTATATTGACCACGCTCGATTTTGCAATGAGAAATGAAGAATTGCGCGGGCCGCTTATTTATGCAATGGAGAAAATGCTGGAAAATCAATCCATGCCGCGGGTAATCGGATAGAAGGAGTGCAGGGAAAGGTATGGCCAACTTTACGAATGAAGCGGAAGTGCTGAAAGCGGCACGGTATTATCCTGAAAACGATATAATGGCAAACCGCAAATATTACTTATTGGCTAAAAAAACAATGGATATCCTCGGCGCGATCGCGGGTATCCTTCTTTGTTTTCCGCTGCTGTTGGTCATTGCCATTCTGATTAAGTGGGAGGACCCGAAAGGGAGCGTCTTTTTTAAACAAATTCGTCTCGGCAAAAACGGCAAGCCTTTTTATATGTACAAATTCAGATCGATGGTTGCCAATTCCGAGGAGCTGCTCCAGCAGCTGCTTTCGCAAAACGAAATGAACGGGGCGATGTTCAAGATGAAGGACGATCCGCGCGTAACGCGAATCGGCAAATTTATCCGAAAAACGAGCATCGACGAAATGCCGCAGTTGTGGAATGTGCTGAAAGGCGAGATGAGCCTGGTCGGTCCCAGGCCGCCGCTCCCCAGAGAGGTCGAGTCCTATACGAGCTATGACCGGCAGCGGCTGCTCGTGACGCCCGGCTGTACGGGGCTGTGGCAGGTTAGCGGCCGCAACGGCCTCAGCTTCAAGCAGATGGTAGAGCTGGATTTGGCGTACATCAGGCAGCGCAGCATATGGCTTGATATGAAGCTGATTTTGAAGACGGTGTGGATCATCGTTTTCCCTAACAACGCTTATTGAGAGACTGTCGATGAATAGGGAAAAGGGCTTGGAGAAGACCTCTCCGAAGCCCGTTCCCGCCCTTTAATCAACAGTCTCATTGAGGCGGTTAGGCAGGGCTATGATGCGCGTCGGTCCGATCCTTCAAGTATATGAATAAGGAGAATATGCGCAATGAGAAAAGCTCGATTGAGACAACATTCGTTGACCCGGACGATGGTTTCGGCAACCGGCATATTGACGCTTAGCGCCGCCCTGATCGCCGGCTGCTCGCAAATGAACGTACTGCTGCAAAATCCGGTTGAATCGTCGCAGGAGCAGCAGGCCAAAGCGATAAAAACGGAAAAAATCAGCAAGCAAAAAATCGGCGATCCGCTCGAGCAGGCTGCCGAGGTCATGTCCTCCGTGCAAATTAACGTCAATGCCAAAGCGGGCGGGGACATTGAGCAAATCGTGAAAAAGCGGGGCGATGTGGTTCAGGAGGGCGAGGTGATCGTCAAGCTGAATTCCTCGGAATTGAAGGTACAGCGGGAAAAAGCGCTGCTTAACCTGAAAAGCGCGCAGGAGGCGCTGGATCGGGGCAAGCGTGAGCAGGAGCGGGCCAGAAAGGATTACGACAAGCAGGTCGGCGATATGCGAAACTCGATCACCAAGCTGGAGCAAACCGTAGCGGATCTGCAAAAAGCGCATAACAAGGTGAGAAACGATTACGATCACGGCCTGGCGACGAAGCTCCAGGTTTACCAGTCGCAAACGCAGCTGAAAAATGCCGAGCTCGATTTGCAGCTGTTGAAGCAGCAGCAAAAAACGATGGGTCCGGCCAATACGTCGCCGGTGTCCGACAATGAGCTAAACAACGCACAAATTTCGCTGCAGCAGGCGGATGAGGCGCTGGCCTCCCTTGAAGTGAAGGCTCCCGTCAGCGGGATGCTGACGGAGCTGCCGATCCAGATGGGCATGACGCTGGCCGCCGGCGCGCCGGTAGGGCTGATTGAAAAGCTGAATCCGGTTAAAATCAAAGGCTTCCTGCCCGTGGAAGCGGCCAAATTCGTTCGCGGCAAAAGCGAGCTGGCGTTCTTTTTGCCCGAATCGTCGCAGAAATCAAAAGGCAAGATCAGCTATCTTGCCAGCGTCATCGATCCGCAGGCCAAGGCGTACGAAATTAATCTCGAGGCGCCGAATCCGGACATGGCCTTGAAGCCGGGCATGAAGGTGCGGATGCAGCTGACGGATGAGCAGGAACAGATCGTCGTCGCCATTCCGACGCAAAGCATCATCAAGGAAGGCGATGTATTTTATGTGTTCGTACTGAACGGCGATATCGCCGAGAAACGCAGGGTGGAGCTGGGCCGGCTGAATGAGCCGATCCAGGAAGTGCTGTCCGGCGTCAAAGAGGGAGAGCAACTCGTCGTATCCGGTCAAAACCAGTTGAAGCCGAATGAGAAAGTGACACCACCTGCCGGGGGCGGATCAAAATAAGTATCGGAGGGGCAGATGTGAAAAGAAGCTGGATCAGAAATTTCACCAAAGTCGCCATTGGAGCAGCCTTGTTGCTATCGGTAAAGGCTCCGCTGATCGCAAGCGCGGAGGATGTGCCCGCGATTTTAAAAGCAGCGGATGTGTATCAATTGTCGACGACGATTAAAGCGCAGGTGAAGAGCGTTCTTAACGAGAAAGCGGCGGATGGAACCCGGATCGGCGCGGTCGTTCGTTTGTTCAATTCAGGCACGACCGTCACCCGTGTTCCGGACTATGAGGTCCGGATGAAAACCGAAGGCGGCGTCGAGTATACGTTGCGTCCGAGCACGGTTAATGCGGCGGCGATACAGCCGAGGGAAACCGTCGAGCTGAGCTATATGATTGTCGTCGACCGCGCTGACGATTTCTCCTTGCGGGAGCTGTCCTGGGCGGATGTCGACGAGTTCGAGTATCCGAGGAAGGAATCGATCGTATTGACGATTCCCGTATCGTCGCTTGAATGGAAAGGCGCCCAGGCTTCTGCGGACATGACCGCGGCCAGGAAATGGGGCGAGCCGTTTAAAATTCCTGTGCTTTCCTCCGCATTGGAATACACGCCGGTTAACGTGATCCGTCAAAACACCCAGCAGGGACTTGTCAATATCGTCGTGCTGCTGGTTGAAAATAAAGGCTCGATGAAGGAAACGCTGCCCGGCTTTACGATCAGCGGCAAAACCGATAAGAAGATGTATTCCGGCAGCCGGCTCGGGCAGGACAGCGTATCGCTTGACCCGGGCGAAAAGCAGCTCGTCTATTATGCGATCCCGACGGAAAATAACGTCGATTTGACCAGCTTGACCGTTATGACGCCGGAGCTGTTTGCAGAATCGATCCAAACGAATATCAATTACACCGTCGGTCGGATCAGCATCCAGCTGCCCGCCAATATTAACCTGTCCGGCGTTATGGAACAGCCTGAACCGTACCAGACCGGCAAGCCGATCAAATTCGATCCGTACAACAAGCTCATTAGGCCCGAAGTGAACGTATCGCTGGTCGAGCTGCATATGCACAAGGCCGAAGGCGACGGCTATAAAACCGTTATCGCCAAGTACAAATTGGAAAATCGCAGCGAAAACCCGCTGCCGGTTCCGGGATTTACGGCGGAGCTGACGGGGAGCGACGGCCACAACTATTTGGGTACGCGCCAAAGCACGGCGGTACAGACGCTCGTACCGAATTTAAGCTATGTCATCAGCTATTCGTTCAATGTGCCCGACAGCGAATCGGGTGACCGTATGATTATGAAAATGATGGACAGTCAATCGGTCGCGCCGTATAACGTGCCGATCGCCGTTTTCCAGACGAGCGTTCAGAAGGAAGTGGACGATCAGGCGCTGCCGTTCTATCCGTTTACGGTGAAGCTGCTCGACTGGTCGCTCGGGTCCAGTCTGCTGCCCTCAAGCTCGGGCCTGACCTACGCGTACAAGCTGAGGCTTAACCTGGATATCGCGCGTCTGGACAATGTCGTAATCGATCAAAACTTTTCCAAAATGAAGGTGGAAATTATAGACTCGCAAGGCCGCGTGCTCGGTGCGGAAAGTACATCGTTCACAGGGGTGAGCCGGCTGACGAGCGGCTGGCAGACGATCAATTTCAACAGTTTGCGTACGGAGCAGTTTGAATATCCGCTAACGGTATGCCTCTACGAATCGATCGACACTCCTTTCGGAGAAGCGAAGCGTCTTGTTAAAACATTGAAGCAATAGCGGTATCCGCGAATCCGTGTTCCGGTGTTCCGGAAATTCAAACATAGGTGGTTCGATGCTTGTGATTTCGGTAATCATCCCGACTTATAAACGGACGAATGATTTGCATCGCTGCTTGCAGGCGATTCTGAATCAATCCCGTATGCCCGATGAAGTTATAGTCATCGCGCGCGACTCGGATGAAGCAACGTTATCCCTGTTAAGCCGGGAGTATGCCGGACATGATTGGATAACGGTCATTCGTACGGCGGTGCCCGGCGTCGTGGCGGCTTTAAATGCCGGACTCGAGGCGGCGAGGGGCGATCTGATTGCGATCACGGATGATGACACCGCTCCGCAATGCAGCTGGCTGCGCAACATCGAGGAGCATTTTCGCAACGACCCGGAATTGGGCGGTGTCGGCGGCCGCGATTGGGTCCATCATCACGGCCGGATGGAGACGGGCTCGAAGCGGACGGTCGGCAAAGTTCAGTGGTTCGGCAGAGTCATCGGCAACCACCATCTGGGTATAGGAGAGGCCCGCGAGGTCGACGTGCTGAAGGGAGCGAACATGAGCTACAGAAGGAGCGCGATCGGCAGCATCCGCTTCGAAACTTGCCTGAAAGGAAGCGGCGCCCAGGTCTACAACGATATGGATTTCAGCATGGCTGTGAAGAAAGCGGGCTGGAAGCTGCTGTACGATCCCCGCGTGGCGGTGAACCATTATCCGGCTCCCCGGTTCGACGAGGACCAGAGAAATACGTTTAACACGGTCGCCTTTTTCAATATGGTTCACAATGAAACCTATGTGCTGCTGCGAAATTTGGGAACGCTCAAGCGGATCTTTTATTTGATCTGGGCCGTGGCGGTCGGGTCGACATCTTCGCCGGGCTTTTTCCAATGGCTTCGTTTGCTGCCGGCAAGCGGGCATACGGCGAACAGGAAGTGGCTGATTTCGATGCGCGGAAGAGTGGAAGGAATACGGACATGGCGGACACTGAGTAAGGGGGAGTCGCGATGAAGGTTGGCATTATTATGCCTTTGGCCGGTTTGCACGGGGGAGCGGAGTTCATGCTGCTCGATCTGCTGCGCGCCAATAAGCTGCAGCACCAGATCGATTATACGGTCGTATTTTTTGAGCCGGGTCCATTGGTGGATGAAGTGAAAGCACTGGGCTATCCCGTATTCGTCTTAAAGGTCGGAAAGCTCAGGCAGCTGCACCGATATGCCTCGGCTTTGATTTCCATCTATTTATGGATGAAGCGGGAGAAGATCGACCTTGTCATGTCCTGGATGAGCAAGGCGCATTTATATGCGGCGCCGGCGGCAATGGCCGCGAAGGTGAATGCCGTCTGGTACCAGCATGGAATACCCGAGGAGGATGACAAGGCGGAGCGTCTGCTTGCCCGCATTCCCGCGAAAGCGGTATGCTGTCCGTCCCAGGCAGCCCAACACGCCATCAACCGGATCAACCCCGGCTTGCCGACCCGGGTCATCTACCCTTCGGTCGATTTGGAGGCATTCAACCCGCAGGCGGCGCCTCGGGTCGAAGAGGTCCGGCGGCAGCTCGGTTTGCCGGTCGACGCCAGCATTGTCGGCATTATAGCCAGATTGCAGCGCTGGAAGGGCGTACACGTATTCATCGATGCCGCAGCCTTCGTCGCCAGAGTCCAGCCGAACGCCCATTTTGTCATCGTAGGGAGCAGCCACCATTCGGAGCCAGAATATCCGGACGAATTGAAGCTGCAGGCGGCAAAAGCCGGAATTGCCGACAAAGTGCACTTTGTGGGCTTTCAAAATCAGCTGACCGACTGGATTCAGTCCTTTGATATTTTAGTGCAGGCATCCGTTCAGGAACCGTTTGGCATGGTCGTTATCGAAGGCATGGCAATGGGGAAAGCGGTGATCGCCACAAAAGCGGGAGGGCCGAAAGAATCCATCGTCCACGGCGAGAATGGGATGCTCGTTCCGCCGAATGATCCGGCCAGCCTCGCTTCGACCATCCAGAAGCTGATTGTCGACAAGAATTTCTACAGCCGGCTGAGCCGTGCGGGCATGGAGCGGGCCAAAGCGTTCAGCAAAGAGCGTCTGAGCGTGGAGCTGGCCGAATTTTTCGGGAATCTGAACAGCGGTCCGCAGAAACGGCAAACGTCCGTCCAGGAGCCGTTGGCAAAGGAAGTAGGGAACTGAAGCTTGAATACAATCCTTCAAAAAAATTGGTTGGACAACAAATACGTCAAATGGTTCGCGATCGCGTGCTGCGTGCTGCTGCTTGGCTACGCGCTCGGCATGATGGCGATTCGCCCGAGCAATATACGGCTGCTGTTGGCCGCTTCCCTTTTATTGCTCTTATTTGCTTTCAGCCTGCGCCAACCGATCATTGTCCTTTACTTGCTGATGATTTATATGCCGTTTCTGGCATTATTCCGGCGGATGCTGATTCCGCTGGCCGGATGGAACTCGATTGACCCGCTGCTGCTGGTGCAGCCGATTATTGTGCTCGTGCTGTTTTCCCGGTGGCTGTATGCCAAGTATATCGGCCGTCAGGAAATCACCGATGACACACCGATTTTTCGCATGATCCGTTGGATGATGCTGGTCGATTTTTTGCAAATCTTCAATCCGCTGCAGGGCAGCCTGTTGACCGGCTTTGCCGGCGTTATTTATTATTTCGTACCTGTTTGTTTTGTCATTATTAGCCGGGAATATTTCGATGAGGCCTGGATGAAACGAATGTTCGCCACCATTTTCGTCATCGGCATTATCGTTGCGCTGTATGGATATAAGCAATTTTTGTTCGGCTTTTCTTCGTTCGAGGAGCAGTGGATTGAAATTTCCGGGTTTACCGCGCTCAAGGTGTACAGTGTCACAAGACCGATCGGAACGTTCTCCAGCGGCTCGGAATATGCCCACTATTTGGGGATTGCGGCGATCATCGGCTGGGCATATGTGCTCCGCCACAGGTCGGGCATGGTGAAGCTGATCGGCTTGCTCGCCCTCGGACTCCTGTACTCGGCGCTATTTATCGAGTCGGCCCGGGGAGTCATTGTGACGGTAACCGCCGCTTTGACAGTCATTACCATAATGAGCACGAAGAGCACCAAAAATAAGGTATTGCTCGCGCTGCTGTCGGCGGCCGTATTGTCGGGATTGTTCGTCGGGATGTCGAAGCTGAATACGGATAATGATTTAATTTATCATTCGGTCAGCGGGCTGACGGATCCTTTCGGCGAGCATTCGACCGTTGACGGCCATCTCAGCTTGATGCGGGACGGTTTCCAGATCGGCTTATTGAATCCGCTCGGCCATGGGCTGGGCAGCACCACGATTGCCGGCGCCAAGTTCAGCGGCGCCGCACTGAGCTCGGAGGTCGATCTAAGCAACAAGCTGATGGCTACGGGAATCGTGGGCGGCACGCTCTACTTCCTGATTATAATCCGGACGCTGTACGCGGCATTCCGGCAGGTCAAGTTCGGACATATTAGCCATTTGATTATTTTGGGCGTCCTGATTGCCGAAGGCGGTCAATGGTTGACCGGCGGCCATTATTCGATAATGGGGCCGTTGTGGCTGATGATCGGCTATCTCGATAAGACGTCCGCCCCGCTGCAAAACAAGAACAAGCCATTACGAAAAGAGAAAGAGGAAGGTGCGTACCATTGAGAATCGCTTGGATCGGTCCTATGCCTAACAATGACGGGGGAGCCGTAGGAGTAGGCAGGCAGCTTTTACTGGAGCTGTCCAGACAGGGCGTTGAAGTGGACTGCTATTTTGTAGGGACGGAAGCGTCGGTGCCGGATGTGCTCAAGAAAGAGGGCAACTTGACGTTTCATTGCCATCCGTCCTCCTGGCAGTGGAACCGCTGGTACAGCCGGAATAATTATATGGCGTTCGTCACGGGACAGTTCGCCAACCTGCGCTGCGAGCTGAAGCTTGCCGAGGAGCTGCTTCGCAAGCATAAGCAGAAGCCGTACGATCTGGTCTATCAATTTTCCCATATCGAGCTTCATGCGTTAAGGCGGTTTAAAAAGCAGCTTCCGCCTATCGTTCTGCATCCCGAGGTACATGCCGCCGGGGAGCTGAGATGGCACCGGAAGGAGGCTCATCTCGCCAAAGTATCGGAGTCCTGGATTACGCGTTCCTCGATCCGGTTGCTGCTGATGGCCCGAAGCTTTGTGCAGAAGCGGCATATTAAGGATGCGGATTACATTATGAGCATCAGCAAAAACTTCGCCGACGATCTGAGGACGGACTATAACCTGGCTCCGGAGAAGGTAGCCTATATAGTGCCGAATCCGATCGACGTCGAACGGTATTATCCGAACCCGGGAGGAAGCCGGTCCGGAACGGATGGACGCCTCACATTTCTGTTCGTTTCGCGGCTTGCTGTCCGCAAGGGAGTCGAGATGATGGTCGAGCTGTCCCATCGGCTGGACGATATTTCCGATCAGGCCCGCATCGTCATCGTCGGCAATTATTCGTTATGGTCCAATTACCGCGGCCTGCTGGATCGGTTGAATCCGAAGGTGGCGGCATACATCGGTTCAGTTTCCGGCGGAGATATGGCCGGGCTGTATCATTCGGCGGATGCACTCATCCAGCCGAGCCACTATGAGCCGTTCGGACTTACGGTCGGGGAGGCGCTGGCATGCGGCTTGCCCGTTGTAACCAGCGATAAGGTCGGCGCCGCTGAGGATGTGGATCCGGCCTGCTGCCGGGTATTTCCGGCCGGTAATATGGATGAGCTTGAACGTCATGTGCGCATGCTGTTCCATGAGCTTCGCTCGCCCGGAAAGCAGGCGATTAACGAAACCGCGCGGTCGGAGGCAGTAAGGCTGTTTGCGGACCCCGTCGTTGGCGAAGAGCTGGTATCGATACTGCACGAAGTATGCCGCAGCGGAGCCAAACGAAAAGCGAAACCGGTATCCGAAGGAAATATGGCGGTCAATTGACAAGCAAGCCTGAAACGCCTATCGGCGAGACGCAAGGTCATTTTCTATCGGAGGTTTCTTATGGTAGTACATAACGGCGAAACAGGGTTGCGCAATTCATCCTTTGTCATGCAGACGATTCAAACGATGATCAGCATGTTCGGAGTGCTGGCAATCAATGTCGTATCCGCGATAATTTTATCGCGGGGACTGTCGCCCGATGATAGAGGCATTTACTTGGGAATTACAGTGTGGAGCGGATTCATTCTCGGATTATGCGATGTCGGCATTTTCATCGCCGCGATCTACCTGTGGGGGAAAAGCAAGGAGTCGGAGCGGAAGGATGTGTTTACGACTCTGCTGGTCTGGGCTTCGATAACCGGAGCTGTCACCGTAATTATTGTGATGCTGCTGGCCGGCTGGATGATCAAAGGTCATCTCGGGCCCGGTGAACTGACGGCGGCATACATTTATTACGCGGTATCGTTCGGCGGTCCGCTGACGAGCATGATCTCAGGCGTACTTGCCGCCGAGCAGCGGTTCGCCCTGATGAATTTTTGCCGTGTCGGGGTGCCAACCGTATTGACGGCGCTGTGGGCGGCTTACTTCTTCTTCGGGGAGCTGAGCATCGGCTTATGTTTGATCACATCGGCCGCCATATCGCTGATCAACGTCATCCCTTATTTATGGCAGGTACGGGGATATTTGAAATCGCTCGGCCGTTTCCGGATGCCGCTGTTCAAGAAAGGAATCTGGTACGGTCTGCGAAGCCACGGCGGATCGGTTATCAATGTACTGGGCGGTAGCGGAACGCAAATATTGTTATTTTCATTGACGCCCGCGGCGCTCGCTCTGTTTCAGACGGCCGTCAGCGCGACGGCGATTTTGTGGGCCATTCCGAAGGCGATCGGCTTTACGAGCCTGCCGAATCTGGTCAAAGAAGACCGTGCTCAGCTGCATGCCAAGGTATGCCGTTTTTTTCGGATGACGGCATTAAGCATCGCGCTCGGAGCGGCATTGCTCGGGCTGGCGGAGCCTTACCTGATCCCGTTCCTGTTCGGGCAATCGTACTTGCCGGCGGTTATGCCCGCCCTGCTGCTGCTGCCGAGCGCCTTGTTCGGCGGGCTGGCCGATCTGCTCGGCAATGCGCTGAACAGCACGGGGCGGACGCTGCACAATACGGTCGCCACCGCCGTCTATGTCGGCGTGACGCTGGGCACGATGTCGCTGACCATCGGGGTCTGGGGCATGAATGCAGCCGCTGTCGCCACGCTGGCCGGATATTTCATGGCTTTTCTTATCAGGCTCGTATGGTACAACGTGACGATCCAGCGCATGTCGTTCATGCAAATGATGCCCGGATACCCGGATGTGCAGGAACTGGTCCACTATGGCTTAGGCATGATCGGCAAGCTGGTCAGGAGGCGTGCGAACAGTGCCCATGAAGCATGATAAATTCAGGAGGTCCTATATGAGAAACATTCGTACCAAGGCAGGCCCTTACCGCTTCTCGGTGTGCATCTGCACGAGAAACCGGCCCGACGATCTGCACAAAGCGCTACGGTCGTTAGAGCTGTCCGATATCGGCGTGCATGAAATTATCGTTTCGGACGACAGTACGAATCTGCTGACCTCCAGGCTGGTGAAATCGAAGTTCCCGTATGTCAAATATGTCGTCGGTCCCAAGCGGGGGTTGTCGGCCAACCGGAACAACGCGATCCGGGCTGTCACCGGCACGCACCTCTTGTTTATCGATGACGATGTAGAGGTGGCCGCCGATTTCTTCGGCACGATCATAAGCGAGCTTGCCTCGAAAGAAAACATGTTCGGCGGCAAAATCATCGTCACGGGTCTGGAAAACAAACGGGGTACGATCATTTACCCGCATGACCAGACGTTTCTCGGGTTTCAAAAAAGAAAATATAAAGATACGGACGCGATCAAAACGGTTGTCATCAACAGCGCCGTTTTCCCCGCGGCCTTATTTAATGAAGTGCTGTTTGACGAGCAGCTCGTTTACGGCTATGAGGAAGTGGACATAGCGACGCGCGCCATTCGCCGGGGCTACCGTATCGTCCTTGCCAAAGACGCGGTGAACTACCACTATCCTTCGGAAATCAACCGCGACTATTACAAGCCGCATATTGCCACCTCCCGTCTGTACGTGACCTTCAAACGGTATTTATTTACGGAGCGGAATTGGCTGAAAGCCGGCTGTTTTTTAATAGCCGCCTTCATCCATACGATGCTGCACAGCATGAAGGCCGAGGGCGGCAGAGGCATCGGCAGCTCGCTGCGCACCGTTGGCGGTTCTATTAAATATATCCGTACCTACACGAAGCAGAATCGGATGGCGGTAAGGGGGAAGCTATGAATATTCTCGCGACTGGCATGGGCTGGATCGATCATACGCCGGGCGGCTTAAACCGGTACTTTGCCGACTATTTGGCGGCGATGCATGAAAAAGGGCATGCGATCAAGGGACTTATGACCGCATTCGGCACCAAGACGAGCGCGCCTCCTTATATCCACGACGTGTTTGACGGACCGACCGTTCGCAGCACGCTGGCCAGAGCCCGCGCGTTCCGGCAGCGGGTGAAGCAAGAGCTGGCAGCGGAACGTCCGGATGTGTTCAACCCGCATTTCGCCCTTTATACTTCTCTGGTCACGAAGAAGCTGATTCCCGACGGCGTGCCCATCGTCACTCATTTCCACGGCCCCTGGGCCCAGGAATCGCGAGTGGAGGACCGCGGGCAGCAGCTGGGACAGCTCCTTCGCTATCGGATCAAGAAAAAGGTCGAGCTGTTGTCTTACCGCCGTTCGGATCACTTCATCGTCCTGAGCAGCTATTTCCGTACAATTTTGGCGAATGATTACGGTATCGACGGCGAGCGTATCCATATCGTTCCGGGCGCTGCGGATCTAAACCGGTTCCGGCCGGCGGACGACCGAGCCAAACTGCGGCAATCGCTGCGGCTGAAGGAACGGCAGCAGGTGCTGTTCTGCACGCGCAGACTGGTCAATCGGATGGGAATCGACCGCCTCATCCTGGCGATGGCAAGCGTCAAGCGTCAGGCGGAGCACGCTGTGCTGTATATTGCCGGCGACGGGCCGATGCGCAGCCAGCTGGAACAATTGATCGAGGAGCATCAATTAAGCGGCACGGTCGTTTTGCTGGGCCGGGTATCGAATGAAGAGCTGGTCGCCTGGTATCAGGCGGCGGATGTAAGCGTCGTACCGACGGTGACGCTTGAAGGCTTCGGCCTCGTTACGGTCGAGTCGCTCGCATGCGGGACGCCGGTGCTCGGCACGCCCAGCGGCGGAACGAATGAAATTTTGTCGCAGCTGTCCCCGCAGCTGCTGTTTGCCGACGGCAGTCCGGAGGCAATGGCCGCCAAAATCGTCGCTGTCCTTCAGGGCGGCTGCGCTCTTCCGTCTCGTGAGCTGTGCCGCCGGCATGCGGTCGAGCATTACAGCTGGGAACGAGCGGCCCAATTGGTGACCCGCGTATTTGAGCAGGCTGTCGGCGGCAGGCCACGTCATGGGAAACAGTGAGGAGGATGGAAAGTGATACCGACCGTATCCGTCGTCATCGCCGCTTACAATGTGGAGCCTTATATCGCGAAGGCTGTACATTCGGTTTTGGCGCAGACGTTTCAAGATTTCGAGATGATCATTGTGGACGACCGTTCGACGGACGGAACGGCAGACGCGGTTCGCGCTATACGCGATGTCAGAATCCGGCTGCTTGTAAACGACACGAATCGGGGACCGTCCTATAGCAGAAACCGGGCGATTCGTTTGTCCCGGGGGAAATGGATCGCCATGCTGGACGGGGATGACTGGTGGCAAGAGAACCGGCTGCAGCATATGCTGTCGTTCGCCAACGAGCTCCAGGCGGATATTGTGGTGGACGACTTGTTATTAATCCGGGACGGAGAAACCAAGCCATGGTCGACGTATCTGAAATCGCGGGAGCGGGTGATCGGTCCGATTGCCGATAAAACGCGAATCGATGCGTTGAAAATGATCCGCGACGACTACGGCTACTTAAACCCGATTATTTCGGCGAAGCTGATCAAGGACAACGGACTGGAATACAAGAACGGGCTCCATTACGGCGAAGATTTCCGCTTTTTGCTCGAATGCATCATAACCGCCGGATCCATGTGCATCTGCACGCAGCCGTTGTATTATTACCGCTTCCGGGACAATTCGCTGACTGCGGGGAATAAAGCGGCGGCTTCGTTTCAAGCGCAGCTCGGGTCCGTCAATCAATTGCTGGAGAAATATGCGAGGCGCGGAGATATCGTCCGGGAATTGCGCAAATACCGGAGCAAAAAGGCGCTGAACTTAGCCGAGGCCGTCATCCGGGCCGATTTCAAGAAAGGCAGGCTGCTCCGGCCGTCATGGGCGATGCTGCAGCATCCGCTGGTTATCAAGCCTCTGCTTCGATCATTGATCCGTTCTTAAGAAGTTATTGGAAAGAGGGAAAACGGTTATGTTTCCGATATGGAAGGAAAAGTTCATCCATATGCTCGAATTCGCCAGAGGCTTGTACAGGTACCCCGATCGGCTGCTGGGCCGGCACTGCACGCCGGAGCAGTTGGCCGACCAGACGGACATTCTTGTTTTCGCCGCACACCCGGACGATGATATATTGGGACTCGGAACGGTCCTGTACCGGCATAGCCTGACCGGCAGCCGCATCACGGTCGTTTTTACAACGAACGGCAGCAGCTACAGCTATAAAAAAAGCTTCGCCTGGGCGGAGGCGGTTGCCCGGATCCGGTACGAGGAAGCGGCTCAGGCGCTCTCGCTCATCGGCTTGACGAAGCAAAATGTGATTTGTCTCGGTTACCCGGACCGGGGCACGCACCGGTATTTAAAAGGCTTGGCGGAGGATATCGAACGGGTGGTCGATGCGTTGAAGCCGCAAAAGATTTATGTGCACGCTATCGAAGGCGGTCATCCGGATCACGATATAACGAGCTTTATCGTCCAGTCGGTTTGCAGGCTGCTGCGCTTTTATAAGGTATACGAATGGACGGAGTACAATCAATACCACGATCTTGGAAGTCCGCATATTACGTTTTTGCCCGAGAAAATCATATATAAGCATAAAATCGAAATGATCCGCATCAGCGAACACGAGCGCATTTTGAAGGGAAAAATGCTGGCCTGCCATAAATCGCAGGATGTGGTCGGTTATTTCAACCACGGCGAGGCGGTCCGCCAGACGAGTTTAACCCATTTGGAGTCTGCCTTGAAAACGCACTGGCTGCTGCCGAAGGAGCTGCTGCGCCCGGTGCTGAAGTCGAGCAGGCAGCTGCTCATGAATGCCGATAAGCGCCGAAGAAGCGAAGCGGGCGATAAGGCGACGGCAAGGGCTTGAGCGGCAAAAATACTGGAAGCGAAGGAACAATTGAACCTATAGGTGGGAATATTTCGATGAATATTTGTATCGTTACGCATAAGCTGCTTAAAGGCGACGGGCAAGCCAGAGTGAACTACGAGATCGTGAAAGAAGTGCTCCAGCGCAACCATCAGGTCACTTTATATGCGAGCGAGGTCGCTCCCGAGCTGTCCACAAGGCCGAATGCAAGCTGGATTAAGGTGCCTGTCAGCGGCTGGCCCACACAGCTGCTGAAAAATCAGATTTTTGCGGTCATCAGTGCGCTGAAGCTGCTGCCTCGACGAAAGCAGTACGACCTGATTATCGTGAACGGGTTTATCACCTGGGTAAAAAGCGATATTAACGCGGTCCATTTCGTGCACAGCTCCTGGCTGAAGTCGCCCGCTCATCCGTTTCGCTTGAGGAAAGACGGCTTCGGCTGGTACCAGCTGGCATTTACGTCCATCAACGCCGCTCTGGAAAAAATCGCCTTCGCCCGCACCCGGTTCCTTGTGCCGGTGTCGGAAAAGGTGCGCAGCGAGGTGCAGGCGATCTGTTCGGCATCGCAGCTTCGCGTCATTATGAACGGTGTCGATGTGGATGAATTTTATCCCGACCGGAGCTTGAGCCGCGGGCAGCTGGGTCTCCCGGAGCATGTGCCGCTGGCGCTGTTTGCGGGAGATATCAAATCGCCGCGGAAAAATCTCGATTCGGTGCTGCGGGCGCTGGCGGGTCTGCCTGAGCTGCATCTGGCGGTGGCGGGCTCGACCGGCGGCAGCCCGTATTTGAAGCTGGCGGAGCAGTTGGGCGTCGACCGGCGGGTACACTTCCTGGGCTACAGGAAAGATATGGCGAATGTGATGAGATGCGCCGATTTCTTCGTCTTTCCGTCGCGGTACGAAGCCTGCACCTTGGCGGTTATCGAGGCGCTCGCTTCGGGCTTGCCGGTCATTACGACCTACCAGTCGGGCGTTTCGGAGCTGATCGCCGGCGATAGCCCGTCCGGCTTCGTGCTTGAAGATCCGGAGGATGTGGCGGGACTTAGGCGGGCGATGCGGACGTTATCCGCGAATCCGGAGCTGCGCCGGGAGCTCGGATTCAACGCGCGGGCAATCGCCGAGCGGCAAAGCTGGCAGTCCGTAGCGGCCAAATACATCGGGCTGTTTGAAGAAGCGGCCGCATTGAATCGGACCGACAGCGATGCTCCCGGCATCGCACATTCGGTAAGGAGCCAGAAGCTATGAACCATCGGGAGTCTTATAAAATTTTAGGCTTTGCGACCCAAGGCAGCAACGGGGATGACGAGCAGCGTCTGCGCTCCCTGCTCGCCGATACCCCGGTTTACTTTTACCCGTTCGAGCGATCCCGCAAATGGATGAACGGCTGGCGTATACTGCGGTACATGTACCGGGAACGGCCTCATCTGGTAGTGATGGAAGGAACGGGCATCGCCGGCGGCTTGGCGTTGATCGTCGGCAGCACGTTGACCCGAGTGCCTTATGTGGTCAGCAGCGGCGATGCGATCGGCCCTTATATTGCGAACCGCTTCCCGCTGCTCGGGCCGTTGTTTCATTGGTATGAAAGACTGCTGTACAAAAGGTCGACCGGATTCATCGGCTGGACGCCTTACTTGGCCGGACGCGCGTTAACGTACGGCGCCAAATTCGCGATGACCGCCGCCGGTTGGGCGCCCGTTGCTTATTCAAGCGAGCAGCTGCAGCAGGCGCGAAGCGAAATCCGCAGCGAATACGGCATTCCGGAGCGGCAGCTGGTCATCGGCATCGTCGGTTCCTTGAACTGGAACCGGCGGCTCGGCTATTGCTACGGCTACGAGCTGGTCAAGGCGGCCGGACTATTGGAGCGCCGGGACGTAACCGTGCTCATTGTCGGGGACGGCAGCGGCAAAGCCCGGCTGGAGCAGCTTGCCGGCGCAAGCGGCGGACCGGGCCGGGTTATTTTTACCGGTCGCGTCCCCCGCGAGAAGGTACCGGCCTATTTGGCAGCGATGGACTTGGCCAGCCTGCCGCAAAGCGTGGACCAGGTCGGCAGCTTTCGCTACACAACGAAAGTCAGCGAGTACCTGTGCGCCGGCTTGCCGATCGTAACGGGCCGAATACCGATGTCCTACGACTTCAATCATGAAGGGATGTACCGGATTCATGGCGATAAGCCGTGGGAGCCGAAATATATCCGGTCGCTGGCCGGCTTTTTGGAGTGCGTGACTTCGGAGGAAGTGAAGGAGCGAGGCTCGAGGGTGCCGAGGCAGCTGCCGCTGTTCGATAAGGAAAGCCAGGTCAGCAGCGTGCGCGCGTTTATCCACGATATTTTGACGGATCATGCCGACCCTGAAAGTCAGGTGCAGAAGTGGCACGCAGAGTGAACTCGTTCAGCTTTGCTGAACATCGGGGAATCAGATGGGGACTCTACCGCATCTGATTCAAGGCCCACCTTAGAGGTGGGGGTCTTAACCCGATAAAGTCGTAATCGGATCAAGCAGATGAAGATGAAAGGGTGCTGAAGGTTGAAGGATGTATTGGTCAGTGTGATTGTCCCTGTCTACAATCTGGAGCAATATGTGGGACGCGCCTTGGACAGTCTGCTTGAGCAAACGCTGCGTTCCATTGAAATTATCGTCGTCAACGACGGCTCGACCGACGGCAGCGGTACGGTTGCCGAAGCGTACGCGCGAAATGACGGCAGGATTAAAGTCGTACACAAGACGAACGGAGGGGTCAGCTCGGCAAGAAACACGGGGCTTGAGCTGGCGCAGGGCGAATACGTGACATTCGTCGATCCGGACGATTTTATCGACCGGCGGGCGTATGAGCATATGTACGATACCGCCAGTCAAACCGGCTGCGATATCGTCATCTGCGGGTTCTCCTATGTCAGCGAAGCCAATCTTGCCGGCGAGTCCGCCCGGCTGCCTATTATCGCCAATGTCGTGCTTGGCAAACAAGAGATCCGCGAACAAATATGGTATAACCTGCTGTACAGCGATATGGATGCTGGCGTATGGAACAAGCTGTATCGCCGCGATTTGCTCGGCCGGCATCGAATCCGGTTTGACGAAACGGTTTTGTTTACCGAGGATCATCTGTTTAATCTGGTCGCCTTCACCTATGCCGGGCATGCGATCTACATTCCGGAGCCCTTTTACAGGTATGTCGTCAGCATTCCGAACAGCGCCTCGAAGAAATACCGCTATAATTACTTCCAATTATACGAGCATGTTTACCTGTTCAAGCTGAAGCTGCTGTCGGTTTGGGGCTGGGAAGAGGATAGAAGCAGAAGGGCGGCTGCCAACTATTTCGTTTATCAGTCGATGAAGGCGATGATCAACGAATTTTCCAAAGCATCACCGAAAAGCTTTCTGCAAAGGGTACGGAGCGTGAAGGAAATGGTGGATAGTCCCGTTCTTCGGCAGGGCGTTCATGTCGTCGAGGCTTCGCCGGATTACGTAAACAGCTTATATTCCCTCGGCGTGTTCAACTATATAAGGAAGCGCAATTGGTGGATGCTTTGCCTAGCCGGACTTTACTACAATTCCTTCATGGTACCGGTGATTCGAAAAATAAAAAGCTCAATTGCGAGACGGGAGGCCATACAATGACAAAAGTTTTAGTGACGGGCGCTGCGGGCTTTTTGGGTTCGCACGTAACGAAAGAGCTGTTGGAGAAAGGCTGCCACGTCATCGCCGTCGATAATTACTCCACCGGAAAAGAGCAAAACTTGAGCGGTCTGCATCGGCACGAACGGTTTACGCACCTCGTTTACGATGTTTCCGATCCGTCCGTTATCGGGCTGGAGGAGCTTCGCGGAGTCGAACAAATTTTTCATCTGGCTTCTCCGGCATCGCCGAAATTTTATCAGGCGGCGCCGATGGAGACGATCGCGGTGAATACGATCGGCACCCGCCATATGCTTGAGGTCGCCAAACGGAATCAGGCCAAGCTGCTGTTCAGCAGCACCAGCGAAGCTTACGGCGATCCCGAGGTTCACCCGCAAAGCGAGGCTTACCGCGGGAATGTCAATACTTGGGGGCCGAGAGCGTGCTACGATGAAGCGAAACGGCTGGGCGAAGTATTCTGCTATGAATATCATCATCGGTTCCAGGTGGAGGCGAAGGTCGTGCGAATATTTAACACGTATTCGGCGGGACTTCGGAACGACGATGGCCGGGTCATATCGAATTTCGTCACACAGGCAATTAACGGCGACGACATTACGGTTTACGGAGACGGCAGCCAGACCCGTTCGTTCTGCTATGTGGACGACAATGTCCGCGCGCTGCAGCTCGTGATGGAGAAGGATGAAGCGACCGGCGAGATCATTAATATCGGCAATCCGGCGGAATACGCCATTCTGGAAGTAGCGCAGATGGTAAAGCGGCTGGCGGAGTCCGACAGCGTCATCACCTATATGCCGCTTCCGCAGGACGATCCTAAAGTTCGGCGGCCGGTGATCGATAAGGCGAAGCGGCTGTTGGGCTGGGAACCGCATATTGATCTGGAAGAAGGCTTGCGCCGGACGATTCAAAGCTACCGCAATCGTCTGGTGGCTAATTAAAGGATAGGCATCATCCAATCGGAGGTCGTTGGGAATGAATATTGTATGTATTGGCTCCGGCTATGTAGGCAGCGTTACGGGAACGGCCTTTGCCGTATTGGGACATCAAACTACCGTCATCGACATGGATCAGAAGAAGGTGGATCTGATCTGCTCCGGGAAAAGCCCTATTTATGAGCCCGGGCTGAATGAATTGATCGAAATGCATATCGGCAAAACGCTTCGGGCCACTACCTCGTACGAAGTGGTCTACGATGCCGATGTCGTCTTTATCGGGGTGGGCACGCCATCGCGGGAAGACGGGACGGCGGATTTGAGCTTTATCCGGTCGGCGGCCAAAAGCATCGCGCAAAATTTGAACCCGCATAAATTTACGGTCATCATCGACAAATCGACGGTGCCGATCGGCACGGCCGATCTGGTGGCATCCATCATTGATGACATGTCCGGCCTGAAGGCGGAGGAGCACTTCGCCGTAATCAGCAACCCGGAATTTCTCCGGGAAGGCTACGCGCTGGAAGACGTATTTTTCCCCGACCGGATTGTCATCGGCACTACGAACGAGAAAGCACGGGCCGTGCTCAGGGAGCTTTATCATAACCTGTTGAACCGGGTAGGCTACGACGAAGCGACCCGTCATTTCAAATTCAGCTTCAATCCGCAAGCGCGGCCTGCGGTCTATTTCGAGACCGATCTGAAAAGCGCCGAAATGATTAAATACGCGTCGAACGCCTTCCTCGCCGTCAAGATCAGCTATATTAACGAGGTAGCCCGCCTGTGCGAAACGTTGGGCGCCAATGTGCTTGATGTATCGAAAGGCATGGGGCTCGACTCCCGCATCGGCTCGAAGTTTCTGCAAGTATCCAGCGGTTGGAGCGGCAGCTGTTTCCCGAAGGATACGGCCGAGTTTTTGGCAACCAGCCAAAAATACGGCAGGGAGCTGTCGATTGTAAAGGCGGCGATCGAATCCAACGAGCTTATGCACGACTTTTGCGTGGAAAAGGTACAAATGCGCCTGAAGACGTTAATCGGCAAAAATATCGGCGTCCTGGGGCTGACCTTTAAGCCAAATACCGACGACGCGCGTCAAACGCAAGCTTCCGCCATCATCCGCAAGCTGCTCGACATGGGAGCCAACGTCAAGGTGCATGACCCGAAAGGGATGGATGTGTTCCAATCGTTAAACGGCGGACTGGCCGTCAGCTATTGCGAGCATGCGGATGAGGTGGCGTTCAATTCGGATGCGGTCATTTTGCTGACGCATTGGGACGATTATTTGCACATCAACTGGTCGCTGATGGCGACGATGATGCGATCCCCGTACATATTGGATACGAGAAACTTTTTACCCAGGACTTCGCTTGAGGAGCTCGGTTTCACATACGAAGGGTTGGGGATCGGCAATCAGTTTGTGAATAACAGGCCGGTGCCGGTCTATATGTAGCGCCGGCAAGCCGCCGGCGCCATGTCCGTCCGACAGCGGGCGGATGACCAGGAGTCGGTCCCATGGATCGGCTTGGTGAATCATGATTCATCATGATTCACCGTTTTTTACTTTCGTGGGGCAGACTTCGGGGTGCGATGAGAGGAGGTGAAAGCATGCGAATCGCTTTGGTCATTCGGGCGACATCGGGCAGAGGCGGTATGGAGACGGTCTATAAAACAGTGATCCGGGAATTGATCGCGCAGGGCGAGACGGTGAAAATGTTCATTTTGCAGGGTACGGCCGACCCGCATTGGCTGGAAGGGCTGCCGTATGAAATTATCGGCGTCCCGGGGGCAGGCCGGTTGAGACGGTACTACGATTTTACCGTCTCGTACGTACGCGCTTTAAAAGCTTTCAATCCCGATACGGTCATTGTTTCGGACCCGAATATCATTATGTTTACGAAAATCGCCGCCATGTTCCTGAAGCCGCGGCTGCCGGTCGGGACGTGGGTTCATTTTCCGGTATCGACTTTGAAAAAGACGGCTTTGCTGAAATATGCCGACTATCATTTCGCCGTCAGCCAAGGGATAGCGCGCGAGCTGGAGCAAGCCGCGGGGAAGGACGGAGGTAGCGTCCATGTGCTGTACAATTCGATCTTAACCCGGGAGCCCTTCATCCCGAGATCCGCCGCGGCGACTTTTTTATTCATCGGCAGGCTGGACGAAAATTCCAAACGGGTCAGCGATTTTATAACCGCCCTGTCGAGGGTTAGAGGAGAGTTCAAAGCGATTGTGATCGGCGACGGCGACGATTATCCGAAATTGATTGCGCTGTCAAATCAGCTTCAGCTTCAGGACCGCATCGAGTGGAGGGGCTGGGTCTACAAGCCGTGGGAGCATGTGCCGCCCGTTTCCGCGCTGGTGCTGACCTCGGCATTCGAGGCTTTCGGGATGGTGCTCGTCGAGGCGATGTCACGCGGTATCCCGTGTCTGAGCACCGATTGCGATTATGGCCCGGCCGAAATCATTCAACCGGATGCAAACGGCTGGCTCGTGCCGGTAGGGGACATCAATGCCATCGCCGGCAGGCTGCAGCAGATCGTGGAAAATCCGGAGCGGCTGCCCGATTCGCATGCGGTTCAAAGCTCCGTAGCGCGCTTCGATACGACGGGCATCATCGCAACGATGCGCGGCATCCTGCGGTCGGAAGTCGAGAAGAAACGAAGAAAAAACTTAATCAGCCTGTGGAAAGTAGTGATTTTTGATGGCGAAAAAAATGAATAGTTCTACACTCGACGCCGCCGGCAATGGAAGGATCGATTGGATTGACATTGCGAAAGGGATTGGCATTGTATTGGTGGTCGTCGGACATACCGCGCTGGAGGACAGCGGATTAGGAAGGTTCATTTACTCGTTTCACATGCCCCTGTTCTTCTTTTTGTCGGGGTATCTTTTTTCCGTTCATAAATATACCGGCTTTGCCGCATTTATAAAAAAGAAAGCAACGACATTGCTGATACCTTACTTTTTATTCGCTTCCGTCTCCTACATATATTTTTTGCTCCGGTATCATTTCGGCGATGCCAACTATTATAAGGATCTGGATCTGCTGCAGGTATTTACCGGTATTTTTTATTCGGCGGGCACAAGGGAATGGATGGACTTCAATCTGCCCTTATGGTTTTTGACCTGCCTGTTTGTCGTAGAGTGCATGTACTATATGTTCAGCCGGATGGTCCAAACCAACAGCGGCATGATGCTGATCCTGGTCATTTGCTCCGCGGTCGGTTATCTGGATAGCCTGCTGAACAGCCTCAAGCTGCCCTGGGGAATCGATGTTGCCTTCACTGCTGTCGTGTTCTACGGCATGGGCAATTTGCTGAAGCCGGCGTACCGGAGCCTGCTGTCCCGACCGGCGGTGCAGCAAGCGGCTGCGGCTTGCATCTGCTTATGCGTCAACCTGTTTCTGCTCCGCCACCAGGTCAACCTGAACATGAAACGGTATGGCGATTATTTTGACTTTTATTTGGCCGCTGCGGCCGGCATCACGTTCTGCCTGCTGATCGCAAGCCTCATTCGTACGCTGCCGCCGCTTGCATATTTGGGTCGTCAATCCTTGATTATCATGTCGTTTCATATGCCGCTGCTCAACATATCGACCAAGGTGCTCAACCATGTCGGCGTCATCCCGAACCCGTATGCCTTCGAAGGGATGAGAGCTGTCATCACCCTGCTTCTGCTAGTTCCGGTCATATACGGCCTCAACAAGTTCGCTCCCTTTGCGTTGGGCAAAAGGAAAAAGACCGTGCAGGCCGATCGTTCGCAATGGATGGACCGGACGAACCGGCATCCGGTTTGAGCGAACCGAACATTCCTTAGGAGGCGCTTTCGATGAAAGGAATTATTCTTGCGGGCGGAACCGGGTCGCGGCTCTATCCGTTAACCCAGATGACCAACAAGCACCTGCTGCCGGTCGGCAAATATCCGATGATTTACCATGCCGTGTATAAGCTGCTTGGTGCCGGCATTCAAGAAATTCTTATCGTATCGGGCAGGCATCATATGGGAAGCATCGTCCATTTGCTGGGCAGCGGACACGAGATCGGCGCAAGCTTCACCTACAAGGCTCAGGATAAGGCCGGGGGGGTTGCGCAGGCGCTCGGTTTGGCGCGGACGTTTGCGGGAGGCGATTTGGTGACGGTTATTTTGGGCGACAACATTTTCTCCGACGAGCTGCTCCCGCATGTGAATGCTTTTAAGCAAAGGGGCGGCGGTGCACATGTTCTGGTCAAGGAGGTCGAACACCCGGAGGCTTTCGGCGTTGCGGAAATCGTCGGGGGACGAATCGCGGCAATCGAGGAGAAGCCCAGGCATCCGAAAAGCGCTTTGGCCGTAACCGGCATCTACATGTATGACTCACGAGTTTTCGACATCGTTAAATGTCTCAAGCCGTCCGCCCGCGGGGAGCTGGAAATAACGGACGTCAACAATAAATACATCGCTTGGGGCGAGCTGACGCATGAAGTTTTGCAGGGCTGGTGGACGGATGCCGGAACCCATGAAACGCTCGCCTTGGCGAATGAACTGTCGATGAATGTAAGCTACGAACCTAAATCCGGCATAAAGGAAGTCGTTTTTTAACGACCGGCATTTACCTGCTCCTTCCGTTCGCGAAGCGTATCATCGATACGATCGGCACCAAACGCGGGGAGCTGCAAACGGAAGCCGGTCAATGCCGGAGCATCGTATACATGGTTTGTCCAATTGATAAACGGAGGTTGGGACGCATGATAAAAACGGTAATGGTGACGGGCGCTGGCGGTTACATCGGTTCGGTATTGGTGCCGAAGCTGATTCGTAAAGGCTATCGGGTAGTCGCAATCGACCGGTATTTCTTCGGGATGGATAAGCTGGAATCGCATGAGCAGCTGACCATTATTAAGGAAGATACACGAAGGCTGAAGGAGCAGTACTTCGAAGGCGTCGATGCGGTCATCGATTTGGTGGGCATCTCCAACGACCCCACCGGCGAGCTGTTCCAGGAAGCCACGTATCAAATTAATCACCAATCGCGGTTCAATACGGCCAGCATGGCTAAACGTCTCGGTATAAGCCGCTATATTTTGCCGTCGTCCTGCAGCATTTACGGCTTTCTGGAACCGGGCGTCATCGTGGATGAACAGTCCGCCACCAACCCGCTTACGACTTATGCGAAAGCCAATGAAAAAGCCGAGCAGGACATTTTGCCGTTAGCCGACGACCGGTTTACCGCCGTGGCGATAAGGCAGGCTACCGTATACGGATATTCGCCGCGGATGCGCTTCGATCTCGCCATTAACGGAATGACCTACGGCGCATGGGAGAAAGGCGTCATCCCGCTAATGCGGGACGGCTCGCAATGGCGGCCGATGGTTCATATCCAGGACACGACGGACGTCATGTGTCTGCTGCTGGAGGCGGATCCGGCGAAAATCAACGGGCATATTTTCAATGTCGGCTCCAACCGGAATAATTATCAGCTGGGACAGCTTGCGGATGAGATCGCTTCGTCCATGCCGATCGATATCCGGATCGAATGGTACGGCGACGCCGATCACCGCTCGTACCGGGTTAATTTCGAGAAGATTGAGACGACGCTCAATTGGGAAGCCAGATGGACGGCTGCCGACGGAGTCAGAGAAATATACGATGCGCTCGCTTCCGGCCGATTAACGAAGACGGAGCAGACGATTACGCTGAATTGGTACCAGGATCTGGCCAAATGGCACAAAATTATTAAGGAATGTGAAATGTACGGCGGAATGATCGCCGGTATTTAAAAGTCCGAAGTCCGTTGAATAAGCGGCGGAGCGCGGAGCGGACGGAATTGCTCTAATGCGGCAGCGTCAATATCGGCACCATGACCGACCGCGCTGCAGCCATGTATTCACCGTACATCAGTAAAGGAGTCCGGTAACGATGAAGGTAGCTTTTTATAATCATACGAGCGTGGTCAGCGGCGCGGAAATCAGCCTTCTGCTGACGGCCAAGCATATGAACATGGCCGAGCCGGTCATCTTCGCGCCGGAGGGAGAGCTGCTGGAGCGGGCGCGGGCTGCCGGGCTTGAGACGGTTGCCGTTCACGGATACAGGGCCCGCCTCTCGCGAAACCCGCTGCGGCTTATGCTCGGCCTGCTCGGCATGCTGCAGGCCGGCCTGAAGTTCGCGTTAAGCGTCCGCCGTCATTCCATCGACGTCATTCATGCGAATTCGCTGCGGGCGGGCATGATGGCGGCCTTGTTTAACTGGCTGCACCGCCGACCGCTCATTTGGCATGTGCGCGATATTCCGCCGAAGGGGTTGATCGGCAAAGCGATCAACCGTCTGGCCGGGTTTGCCGTGAAAGCCGTCATCGGAATTTCCCACCCGGTACTGGACGGTTTCGACCGCAGGAAGCTGGCCGACAGGCTGTATCATGTGCATAACGGCGTGAGCGTCCGTGAAACGGCCGAATCGGACAGACGGCAGTGGAAGGAGCGCATCCGTCATGAGCTGGGCATTCCGCCGAATAGCAAAGTGTTGCTGATCGTCGGGCAGATCGCCCCCTGGAAAAGGCAGGAGGATGCGGTACGAGCCGCCAAGCTGCTGCTGGATCGGGGGCTGGACGCAGTGCTGCTCGTCGTCGGCGAGCCCAAGTTCGGCCAGACATGCACCGACTACTGGCATGAGCTGCATCGGCTGGCCGCAGATCTTGGCATCGCGGACCGGGTGCGGTTTACCGGCTTCCGCGCCGACGTGCTGGAGATTTGCTGCGCGGCGGACGTGCTCTGGCTCTGCTCGGATAACGAGCCGTTCGGGCGGGTCATCATCGAGGCGATGTCGCAGGCCGTTCCCGTCGTGGCGACCCGTTCCGGCGGAGTGCCGGAAATTATCGAGCACGGCCGCAGCGGCTTTTTATATGAGGTCGGAGCTGTGAAGGAGCTGCTGCATCATACGCTCGCGCTGTTGAACAACGACGAAAGGCGCCGGCAAATGGGCCGGTATGCGGCCGAGCAGGTGAATGCCCGTTTTACGATCGAAACGACGGTTTCCAAGGTGGAGGATGTATACAAGTCGGTTCTTGCCCCATCGGAGCCCGCACCTTCATTTGGAAAAGCAAAGGAGTTCGTATGAAGCCTAAACTGAAAATTGCCATCGTACATGATTATTTAAATCAGATGGGCGGAGCGGAGCGGGTAGTCGGGGTGCTGCACCGGATGCTTCCCGACGCGCCCATCTACACGACGATAGCCGATTACGACAAGCTGCTTCCCGAGCTTAAAGACGCGGACATCCGGACGACATGGATGCAGAGCATTCCCGGTATTATGAAACGGTTCAAACATTTTTTTTGGCTGTACCCGTTTGCGGTAAGATCTATGGACCTAAGCGGCTACGACCTCGTCATCAGCTCCAGCAGCGCTTATTCCAAAGGGGCCGCAGTTAAAGGGAAGACGATCCATATTTGCTACTGCCATACGCCGATGCGGTTTGCCTGGGATTTCGCCGCTTATATGGAAGGCAATGCCGTGCCGGACTTTCAGAAGCGGTTGATCCGATGGATGATGCACCCGCTGCGGTTGTGGGACAAAGCGACCTCCAAAAGCGTCCATCACCTCATCGCCAACTCGACCGTCGTTCGGCAGCGGATCGAGAGCTGCTACGACAGGGAGGCGACGGTAATCTACCCGCCGGTTGCGGTTTCGCGGTTCCAAATTTCGAAGCAGAAGGCCAGAGATTATTTTCTGGTTGTGTCCCGACTCGTTTCCTACAAACGGATCGATTTGGCCGTGGAGGCGTGTACGAAGCTTGGCAAGCAGCTTATTGTCATCGGTGACGGTCCGGACCGGAAGAGGCTGGAGTCGCTGGCCGGACCGACAGTCACCTTTATGGGTCGGCTGTCCGACAAGCAGGTGGCGCATTACATGCAGCACTGTGCGGCGTTCATTTTCCCCGGCATTGAAGATTTCGGCATTACGCCGTTGGAGGTTAACGCATGCGGCCGGCCGGTTGTCGCTTTCAAAGGGGGAGGCGCGCTGGACACGATACGGCCGGGAATTAACGGGCGCTTCTTCGACCGGCAAACCATCGATAGCTTGGCCGAGGCGCTGGCCGGCATCAACCCGTCCGGCTGGGATTCGGCGGCGATCCGCCAGCATGCGGAGCAGTTCAGCGAGGGCGTGTTCATGGACGCCATCGCCCGGTTTATCGATAGCGCCCTCGGGGAACGCAAGTCCGGCGACCGGTCAAATAACGGCGAGCTGGTTAAAAGCTTGGCTTAAATGAGGATAAGGAGTAGATAGCGATGAAGCTCGTCTTGCTTTCCGGCGGCTCCGGCAAACGGTTGTGGCCGTTATCCAACGATTCGAGATCCAAACAATTTTTAAAGGTGCTGCGCAATGCGGACGGCGGCATGGAATCCATGGTGCAGCGAGTTTGGACCCAGCTGCGCAGCGCCGATCTGGTACGCGATGCCTATATCGCCACCGGAAAAGGGCAGGTTGACACGCTCCAAAGCCAGCTCGGCGCGGACGTCCCGCTCATTGTCGAACCGGCCCGGCGCGACACGTTTCCGGCGATTGCGCTGGCGGCAACCTACCTGTATTCCATTAAAGGCGTAAGCTTGAATGAAGTCGTGACGATATTGCCGGTCGATCCGTATGTGGACGACCGTTTTTTTACGCACATGCGCCAATTGGCCGGCCTCATCCAGTCTGCCGGCGCCGAAATCGCTTTGATGGGCGTCAGGCCGACTTGTCCGTCCGACAAATACGGTTACATCGTACCGCAGCGGGAGACTGCCGCCGACGGCCAGCCTTACAGTATAGTGAGCCATTTTATGGAAAAGCCTCGCGAAGACATAGCGAAACAGCTGCTGAAGCAGCAGGCGCTTTGGAATTGCGGGGTTTTTGCTTTTAAACTGGACTATCTGATCAATTTGTTAATTGGCAAAGGGCTGCCGATTCAATACGAAGAAATGCTGAAGCGCTACGATACGCTGCCTGCGATCAGCTTCGATTATGAGGTGCTGGAAAAAGCGGGCTCCATCGTCGTGCTGCCCTATGACGGGGAGTGGAAAGATCTCGGCACCTGGAATACTTTAACCGAGGAAATACCCGTCAACATTATCGGCAACGGCACGGTCAGCGCCGATTCGCTCAATACGCATGTCATTAATGAGCTGGATATTCCGGCCGCCGTGCTCGGTCTATCCAACATCATCGTGTCCATCAGTCCGGACGGCATTCTGGTTGCCGAGAAAAACGCCAGCCCGCAGGTCAAGGAACTGATCAAAAATATCGATCAGCGGCCGATGTATGAGGAGCGCCGTTGGGGATCCTACCGGGTGCTTGATTACAAGAAGCTGCCGAACGGGAAAGAGGTGCTGACCAAAACCATTTTTATCGCCGCCGGCAAAAACTTGAGCTATCAGCTGCACCATAAACGAAGCGAGGTATGGACCGTAATTTCAGGGGAGGGCGAAGTCGTATTGAACGATCGTCTGTTCAAGGTAACCGCAGGAGACGTGCTCAAAATCGATGTCGGGGCGAGGCACAGCATCCGGGCGTCCGAGGATTTGGAAATTATCGAGGTACAGACCGGCAGCGAGCTGGTGGAGGAAGATATTGTCCGGCTCTGCATGTCGTGGGATGAAATTGCCGAGCTGGCGATCGTTTGACGCATGGCATCCGGTTGGAAAAGATGGATCTATTTGCTGCTGGCTGTATCGGTGTGCGGGCTTATCTTCTACTTGAGCCAATCGCCCATGTTCGCCTCCGTCTATACGGGCAGAAAAATAGCTGTCATCACATTTAACGCCGATAACGTCAGAGAGCTTAATTTTATGGCAAGGAAAGGGGCCCATCTGTCGCTGTTCGCCCTGTTGGCGGTCATGATCCGAAGCTTTCTCGGCAATCGTCGCGGTGCTTACCTGGTTGCATGGCTGCTGACGACCTTGTATGGGTATGCGGATGAATTCCATCAAACCTTCATTCCCGGAAGAGGGGCATCGTGGACTGACGTTGCGATCGATTCGCTTGGAGCCTGTATAGGGCTGACCGTTTTTTGGATCGGGGCGCGTCTGTTCCGGGCCTCCAGATAGGAGGTCGGGACGGCCCAAGCGCGAACTTTATCAGTTGTAAAAAAGTATGCGTGTTGTACTTTGCTTCGCACAACCTTGACAAACGCGCTCGTCCGCTGAGGACGGCGATGCCGTTATGTATCTTTGTCAAATTTTACAGCCGGAGGAAGTCGATTCATGAAATGGGGAATCCATTATAATGGGAAAATATATGTAGAGGTCTATGGCAAGAAAAAAGCGCATGATTTGCTTTACCAGCTCAGCATGTGTCTGGAAGGGTTAAGAGTTGCCGGCATTCAGCCGAAGCAAAAAGCTTTATCCAGGAAAGAGCGTCAATCCCGCCCAAGCTTCATTCGGCATGAATGAGCTTGGGCTTTTTTTCTTTTGTGGAAAAAAAGCGTTCGATCCCCTATAGTTAGCTTAGAAGTTAAAATACGTAAGACCTGGTACCGGGTTTTAAAGAAAAGGAAGGATGCGGCATGGTATGGGTTTATGCGCTGTTGACATTGCTGTTGTTGTATATATTGTTGATCCTTCCGACCCAATGGCTCAAAATAGAACGCGTCCGGTACCCGCTCGGCATTAACCGGAAGATCGTGCAAATCAGCGACCTGCATGCGGAGAAGCTGCGCATCAGTCCGGAGCGGCTGCTGAGCATTATCGAGCGGGAGAAGCCCGATTTTATTGCAATCACCGGCGATTTTACGAGAAACGACCGGCATTTGCGGCGGGTCGAACCGTATTTGAAAGCGATATCGATTAGCGCCGTTCCCGCTTATGCCGTACTTGGCAATCATGATTACCGGATGCGCAAAATAACGAAGCTGCTGCAGCTGCTGAAGAGCTACCGGATTCCCGTGCTCCGAAATGAAATGCTGCCGCTCGACGGCTTTCAACTGGTTGGCATTGACGATTTCTGCAGCGGCAAAAGCCAGGTAAACCGCTCCTTTCAACAGGTTGATCCGTCCAAGCCGGTTATTGTTTTGACGCATGATCCGAATGTCGTACCGCATATCCGGAAGCCGTTTCATTATTTGATGGCCGGGCATCTGCATGGCAAGCAATTCAATATTCCGTTCTTTTTTAAAATCAAGTATAAAGGAGAGCTGCCGGCCAAAGGAATTTATAAAGGGTTTCATAAGGGCGATTACGGCGCTTTCTATATATCCAAAGGGATTGGCCAGGCAGGCATCAACGCCAGACTTTTTGTAAGGAGCGAAATAACGGTGCATAGCTTGTGAAAATTCGACATTCGTTTCCAGAAGGTCCGGATATATGCGGTTCCATGATTCCGATTTCCGAAAACGACTGGGAAAATAAGCCTTTTTGCGTACCTTGTATGGAGCGCGAACAGGTTTTTTTCTGTTTTACGACCCCATAATCAAGGTTGGAGGTCCTAATTAATGTGATATACGTCACAATTTCAGCTTAAATTTATAAAGTATTGTTTATAATTTCAGTTTCGACAAAATTAATGTTGCTTTTCTCTAACGGACTACCAGTAAATGACACCTTTTTTTAAATGGTTCAATTATAATACTATTCATTGAGAAGTTATTAACCGAAATTCCGAGATGGAGAGTGGAGATTGTAATGGACGATCAAAAAAAGAGTATTGATATCCGTGTTATTTTAAACCAGCTCAATATCCCAGAAGCCAAATTCAAGGAGTGGAAATCGTTGGAGCAAGTCAAGCGTCACAGCTTGCCCGGCGATGCATGGATGACGGAAAGTTCGGTTGTTTTTTCCATGGAGAAGGGAACGTTTCTGAGCAAATAAATAGTATGAAAAAACTTCTCCGCCATAAACATCTCGGAATTATTGAATAACCCGTACGGCTGTGCGGCGTGAATTTGAGCGGGCTCTGCACTCCTCTCATGCCGGTCGTCCCGGCAGATCGTATAGACAAAAGTTTGCCCGGAATGGTATGATAACTGGACAAGTTCATATAACATGGATTCAGGTGCTGCACGATATCCGATTTATTGTGCGGCTTAATAGGGAAGCCGGTGAGAAGCCGGCACGGACCCGCCACTGTAAGGAATGCCGGTGTTTCGAATACCGGCGCATGTTTCGACGAAAGTGCCACTGGGCGGCAGGCGATTAAGCTGATGCTCGGGAAGGCAGTCGGAAGATGATGTTCCAAGTCAGGAGACCTGCCTGTATCGTTAAACACTGTTGCCTACGAGGATTTAGGGGGTGTTAGAAATCAGTTTGCTTGCTTATTTTAACGGACAAGGCGCGCTAATGCCTTCGGCGTTCTTTAAGGATACAACCTGACGAAGCATTTCTAACACTTATTGTTGGAAATGCTTTTTTTGTTTTTCAAACGGGAAAGGAAGTGCGGCTATGGCTGGGAAATTGTTGATTATCGGTTTTGGGCCGGGCAGCTTTGAGCATATAACGAAGCGGGCGCGCGAGGCGCTGCAGGACAGCGAGGTCATAATCGGCTATAACACGTATGTGGATCTGATCCGTGGCCTGCTGACCGATCAGGAAATTGTCCGTACCGGCATGACGGAGGAAGTCAGCCGTGCCCAGGAAGCGGTCAGACAGGCGGAGGCGGGGAAAAAGGTTGCCGTGATCTCAAGCGGAGACGCCGGCGTATATGGAATGGCCGGACTCGTCTATGAAGTGCTGATGGAAAAAGGCTGGCGCAGGGACGGCGGTGTCGAGGTTGAAATTATTCCGGGCATCTCGGCGATCAATTCCTCCGCATCGCTGCTCGGCGCACCGATTATGCACGACGCGTGCACAATCAGTTTGAGCGATCATCTGACTCCGTGGGAGCTGATCGCCAAGCGGGTCGATGCGGCAGGACAGGCCGACTTTGTGATCGCCCTGTACAATCCGCGCAGCGGAAGACGAACTCGGCAAATTGTGGAGACGCAACGCATTTTGCTGAAGTACCGCTCGCCGGATACGCCGGTCGGGATCGTCAAGAGCGCCTATCGCGAGCGGCAGCATGTCGTACTGACCAATCTGCGCGATATGCTCGACCACGATATCGGGATGCTGACGACGGTCGTCATCGGCAATTCGTCGACGATCGTCTACGACGGATTGATGATTACGCCGCGCGGATATCAGCGCAAGTATACGCTGGGAGCGGACGTCCAGCCGTTAAGACCGCATCAGCGTCTGCAGCATGAGGCGGAGCCTTGGGCGCTGCGGCAGTGGGATGCGGAGGCTTACGGCGACTCGGATTGGGAGGAGCCGGACGATGCCGATGAGACGCGAGGCGAAGCTATAGCGGTGAGCGGGGAGCGTGCGGCGGCGGTGCGAGGCGGGGCGATAGCGGTGAGCGGGGAGCGTGCGGCGGCGGAGACGCGAGGCGGAGCGATAGCAACGCCGCTGCTGCTGGCGCTCGAGGCGCTGCAGATGGCGGAGCGCGGGCGCGGCAGATCTGACGGCCTCGGGGCAGATCTGACGGCCGGGCTGTTCCGGCGGCAGTCGATTTTCGAGCTGGCTGTCAGTCCGGGCGTTGCCGACAAGAAATTTACCGCCAAGCAAATGATTACGCTGGCGGACGTAGTGGGCGAGAAAGGATCGATGGAGTATACGCCGCATCATCAGCTGATTTTGCGGATACAGACCGAGCAGCCGGAAGAAATTACGGCGAGGCTAAGGAGTGACGGCTTTTTGCTTGCGCCGATCGGAGACGTAGTGCAGATCAAGGCTTGCGATTTTTGTAACGGCGAGAAGAATGAAGCGATCCCGTACGCCGAAGCGCTGCAGCAAAAGCTGGGCGGTATTAGCGCCCCCAAGGAGCTGCGGATCGGCCTGAACGGTTGCGGCATGGCATGCTATGGCGCTGTTCAGGAAGATATTGGAATTGTTTACCGTAAGCAGAAGTTTGATCTGTTCCTCGGCGGCAAAACCGTTGGCCGTAACGCTCATCCCGCCCAACCGGTGGCCGAAGGCATAGAGCCCGAGCAGCTGGTGGAGACGATCGAGCGTATCGTACAGCGCTTTATTGCGGAAGGACATCCGAACGAGCGGTTCCACAAGTTTTTCAAACGGGTGAAAGAAATAGAAGGCTACCGGCATCAGGAGATGCCTGCTTTTACGATAGAAAATGCGGTTTGCGGGGATTAGTGCCAGCCTGCAGGAAACGGGAGGAGTATGCAGATGAATGCAGTATTATTTGTAGGCCACGGCAGCAAGGATGCGGAGGGGAACGAGGAAATTCGCATTTTTGTAAAGTCTGTGGCTGAAGGGCTGGAAGGCTTGCTGGTGGAAACCTGCTTTCTGGAGTTTGAAGCTCCATCTATTGGGCAAGGAATAGAACAGTGCGTCGAACAAGGGGCGACACGGATAGCGGTTGTGCCCATTACGTTGTTTTCAGCGGGTCATGCCAAAATACATATTCCGGCCGCAATCGATGAAGCCAGGCTGCGTTATCCGGCGATTACGTTCACTTACGGCAGGCCGATCGGCGTGCACCAGCAGGTGCTTGAAATTCTCGGCTCAAGATTGGAGACCGTCGGCATGCCGGGCGGTTTGGCGCCCGATTACGATCCGGGTCCTGAGGATACGGCCGTATTGGTCGTCGGACGTGGCAGCAGCGATGCCGACGCCAACAGCGATTTATATAAAATCTCCCGCCTGTTTTGGGAGAAAATGAAGGTGAAATGGGTGGAGACGGCCTTTATTGGGGTAACGGCCCCTTTAATGGAGGAAGGCGTGGAGCGATGTTTGAAGCTGGGAGCGCGCAATGTTATTATTTTGCCTTATTTTTTGTTTACCGGCGTTCTGATCAAAAGGATGGAGGCGATGCTGGAGCAGTTCGCGGAGCGTTATCCTGGGAACCGGTTCTCCCTGGCCGACTACTTCGGTTTCCATCCAAGATTGAAACACATTTTGCAGGAGCGTGCACTTGAAGCGATTCAAGGCGATGCCAAAATGAACTGCGATATGTGCCAATACCGTTTGGCGGCAATGGAACATATCGACCACCATCATCATCACGATGACGACCATCACCATGGTCACAGTCACAGTCACGATCATGAGCATGGTCACGATCATGAGCACAAACACGAACACGAGCATGGTCATGTACATGAGCATGGCTACAGTCACAATCATGAACAGGGTCACGATCACGGTCACAGTCACAATCACAATCATGAACAGGATCACGAGCATAGCCACAGTCATGATCATGAGCATGTTCACGAGCATAGCCACAGTCATCAGCATCATCATCATGATCATGATCATGATGATAGTCACGATCATGACCACAACCAGGCTCATCATGACGAAACACATGCGAATCTTTGTGTTACGGATAAGGACGAACGGCAGCAAGACGCGGATAGACGAGCGGAACCGACGGCAAGCGGCAGCACAGCTGCCGCATCCAAGTGAACTCGTTCAGCTTTGCTGAACATCGGGGAATCAGATAGGGACTCTACCCCACCTGATTCAAGGCCTACCTTAGAGGGAGTCTTAACCCGATAAAGTCGTAATCGGATAAATGAAGGAGGTACATGCATGATATTGGTTATGGCCGGAACGAGCGACGCGCGCGAGCTGGCGCTGCGCATTCGTCAAGCGGACTATGAGCTGCTGACGACCGTTGTAACGGACAGCGCTGCGAGATCGATGGAAGAAGCGGGCTTGCCGGTACTCACCGGGCGGCTGACGGCCGGCGAGATTGCCGGACTGGCGCGGGACAAGGAAGTGCGCGCCATTGTGGACGCGACGCATCCGTTTGCCGAGGAAGCGTCCAGAAACGCGATGGCTGCCGCCCGGGAAGCGGATGTGCCTTATATCCGTTATGAACGCGGCAGGCAGTCTTTCGAAGGGCGGCCGCTCCTTACCTTTGCGGACGATTATGAGCAAGCGGCAGAGCTGGCTGCTGCCCGCAAAGGCGTCATTATGCTGACGACGGGCAGCAAAACGCTGCATATTTTCGCCAAACGATTGCTCGGTTTGCCTGATACCACTTTGGTCGCCCGCATGCTTCCGCGCAAAGATAATATGGAAAAATGCGAGGAGCTCGGACTGGAGCAAAAAAATATCGTTGCCATGCAGGGTCCTTTTTCCAAGCAGTTGAATAAGGCATTGTACGAGCATTACAAGGTGACGCTGATGATTACAAAGGAAAGCGGCAAGGTAGGCGCAGTCGATGAAAAGCTGGAGTCGGCGCTGGAGCTCGGGATCGAGACGATCATCATCGGGCGTCCGTCCGTGGAGTACGGGCTGCACTTCAGCGATTTCGACAGTGTATTGAATAAATTAAACGAACTGCTGCAGGAGGCGTAAAAAATGGATTTTGGTACGGAGTTTAAGCCGCTGACGGTTCAGCCGCAGGAAATTGAGGAAGAAAGCTTCCGAATGATCACGGAGGAGCTTGGCGCGCATTCGTTTACCGAGGAGCAGTATCCGGTCGTGCAGCGGGTTATCCACGCATCGGCCGACTTTGATCTGGGCCGCAGCCTCTTGTTTCATAAAGATGCCATCCAGGCAGGTATTCGGGCTGTCCGCGCCGGCAAAACGATCGTCGCCGACGTGCAGATGGTTCAGGTCGGCATCAGCAAGCCGCGTCTTGCCAAATTTGGCGGCGATGTGAAGGTGTACATATCCGATCCGGACGTAATGGAGGAAGCGAAGCGGTTGAATACGACCCGCGCCATCATCTCGATCCGCAAAGCGATCCGGGAGGCGGATGGCGGAATCTTTGCAATCGGCAATGCGCCGACCGCGCTGCTGGAGCTGATCCGCCTCGTCAAGGAAGGCGAAGCGAAACCGGGCCTCGTGATCGGCGTGCCGGTCGGCTTTGTATCCGCAGCGGAATCGAAGGAAGAGCTGGCGAAGCTGGACATTCCGTTTATTACGAATATCGGGCGTAAAGGCGGGAGTCCGGTAGCGGTGGCTTCCGTCAATGCGATTTCCTTGATGGCCGAACGGTTAGGGTAGTTGGCTATGGCAGCGGACAAAGCGAACAAGCCTGTCAACGAAAGCGGGGACGCCAAGCCGCTAAGACACGGCTATACAACCGGTTCCTGCGCAGCTGCAGCCACGAAAGCGGCGCTGACGGCGCTCATTTTGCAGGAGCGGCAAACGCACGCGACGATAACGCTACCGATCGGACAAGAGGTTACCTTCGATATTGTGCGCTGCCAATGCTCGAACACGGACGATTACGCCGAGGCGGAAGTGATTAAAGACGGCGGGGACGACCCGGATGCGACACATGGAGCGAGGATCGTATCGCGGGTCAGCTGGCGTGCCGAGCCGGGATTCGAGCTGGACGGGGGCATCGGCGTCGGACGGGTAACGAAGCCCGGGTTGCCGGTACCGGTCGGACAGGCGGCGATCAACCCGGTTCCCCGAAAAATGATCCGCGAAGCCGCCGAGGCCGTACTGAACCAGTATGAGCCGCAGTGCGGCATCCGCGTCGTCATTTCCGTTCCTGACGGCGAAGAAATCGCCAAAAAAACGCTGAACGCGAGACTTGGCATAATAGGAGGAATATCGATCCTCGGCACACGCGGCATTGTGGTGCCTTTTTCGACTTCCGCCTACAAGGCAAGCGTAGCGCAGGCGATCAAGGTCGCCGTAACATGCGGCTGCCGTCATCTGGTGTTGTCCACAGGCGGGCGCAGCGAAAAGTACGGAATGGATATGTACCCCGAATTGCCGGAGGAAGCGTTCATCGAGATGGGCGATTTTGTCGGGTTTGCCCTGCAGCATTGCAAAAAACAGGGCGTGCAAAAAGTTACGTTGGTCGGAATGATGGGGAAATTTTCCAAAGTGGCGCAAGGGGTTATGATGGTGCATAACAAAAGCGCCCCGGTCGACTTCGGCTTTTTGGCGCAGGTTGCGCTCGAAGCGGAGGCATCGCAGGAACAGGCGAACGCTATCCGGGAAGCGAATACGGCTGCGCTCGTAGGCGATTGGATGCATGAATGGGGCTACGCAGACTTTTTTGAACGGCTGTGCGGCTACTGCTGCGAAGCCGGCCTGCGCGAGACAAGCGGCGGCCTGGAAATGGAAACGGTCATCATCTCCATGAAGGGCAATCTGCTGGGGCATGCGGCTCTGGGGGCGCCTTCGGGCTAGTACGACGATCCGAAAATAACGTTAACAGGGTACCGTCCAGTCCATCGAGCGGCATCGTTGCTCTTACGGACCCCAGAGCACTTATTAACAGCAAAACGATGATTCTTCCCGAGTATCGGACCGAGGGGACGCTTTTTCGCAGCAAATGGTATAAATCGAAGACCGACGCATCGTATAACGTCCCTCCGGAGACTGTCGATTAATAGGGATAAGGTCTTGGAGAGTGGCTTCAGGGCGAGTTTTTTATTGCCTTGATACCGAAAAGTGTAATCAAATCAAGGCACGTTATTTATGAGCCGTTAATTAGGCAAACGACAGCCGCAAAATAAAAAGCAATATGCAGCCGGTGCATAACGATACGGATGGTACAGCAATAGCAGCAATGGGGAGGAATGCGGAATGAATCTACATCGGGAGCAGAGGCGGGCTCGAAACGGGGGCAGCCCGGTCGGCAGCATGCCGGGGAGCCGGAGCAAGCCGAAAATTATCGGCATCGGAGATAACGGCAAAGACAGCTTGCTGCCGCAGTACGTTGACTGGATCATCCAGAGCGACGTGCTGGTCGGCGGGGAGCGGCAGCTGCAATTTTTCCCGGAATACGGCGGGGAACAAGTGGTGGTAAAAGGCGGATTAGGCGAGCTGGTCAAGCGGCTGGAGACTGAGGCCGAACAAGGTCGGCAGGCGGTGGTGCTTGCATCCGGCGATCCGTTATTTTATGGAATCGGCGGCTATTTGAGCTCGAAGCTGGAGATCGAGATATATCCGAATGTAAGCTCGGTCCAGCTGGCTTTTGCACGCATCGGGGAAAGCTGGCAGGACGCCGAGCTGGTCAGTATTCACGGCCGCAGCATGAAAGGATTGGCGCAGCGGATCGACGGCAAACGGAAGGTGGCGCTTCTTACCGATGAGCATAACCATCCGGCGGCGATTGCGGCGTATTTGCTTGCTTTTGGCATGACGGAGTATGAGGCGGTCGTCGCTGAAAATTTGGACGGTGCCGGGGAACGGGTCGGCCGATACGGGCTGGAAGAGCTTGCAGCGCGGCAAGCGGGAGCTTTCTCCCCGCTGAATGTCGTAATTCTCAGACATAAAGTCGGCGCGGCATCTGCGATCCCGGACTGGCCGCTTGGCATAGACGACGAGCTGTTTGCGCAGCGCAAGCCGGACAAAGGGCTGATTACGAAAAAAGAAATCCGCGTGCTCAGCCTCGCCCAGCTTGCGCTAAGGCCGGACAGCATCGTATGGGATATCGGCACATGTACGGGCTCCGTGGCGATCGAAGCCGCGCGGATAGCGCGTCAGGGCGAAGTGTATGCAATCGAAAAGAACGAGGCCGATCTGCAAAATTGTATAGATAACATGCATCGCTTCCGCGCCGACATTACCGCGATCCTCGGGCGCGCGCCGCAGGGGCTGGATGCTTTTCCCGATCCGCATGCGGTATTTATCGGTGGCAGCGGCGGCGAAATGAAGGAGCTGCTGCATGTTTGCTGCAGCCGTTTGCGTCCCGGCGGGCGGATTGTGCTGAATGCGGTGACGATCGAAAATTTGGTCGATGCGAATCGCATCTTTGCCGAGGAGGGGTTCACGACAAGCATTACGCTCGCGCAGCTGTCTCGCAGCAAACCGATTCTCGATATGACCCGGTTCGAAGGGCTGAACCCGGTTTATATTATAACGGCGCAGCTTCAAAAGCCCGACGACAGCAGTGTCGGCACCAGCAACGGCACCGGCACGACAAAAACAGCAGGGGAAAAGGAGGCTCGTGCAGGTGAGTAATGCAGGCTTGGGCAAATTGTACGGATTGGGCGTCGGTCCCGGCGATCCGGAGCTGATTACGGTGAAAGCGTTCCGGATCTTAAAGGAATCTCCGGTGATCGCTTACCCGCGCAAAAAGATGGGGGCAAAAAGCTATGCGCTCGCCATTACGGAGCTTTATGTCAATACCGAGGAGAAAACGATGGTCGGTCTGACGTTTCCGATGACCCGTGACCGCGAAGCGCTGGAGCTGCAGTGGAGCAAGACGGTTGCCTCCGTCTGGGAGCATCTTCGCGAGGGCAAAGATGTTGCGTTCGTGACCGAGGGCGATCCGATGATATACAGCACGTTTATTCATTTAATGCGGCTTATGAAGGAATGTCATCCTGAAGTCGAAATTCGTTCGATTCCGGGAATTTCATCGGTCAATGCTGCGGCCTCCCGCCTCGGTATTCCGATGGCCGACGGCGACGAGCAGATCGCGATCGTCCCGGCGACGGACGATTACGAAACGATGCGTCGCGCGATTGAGACGCATGATTGCATCGTACTGATCAAGGTGGCCAAAGTGATCGATTTGATGATTCAAGTGCTGCGGGACCTTGGCCTGACGGACAAAGCGTCGGTACTGACGAAGGTAACTTCGTCCGAGGAAATGATATGGCGCGATATTATGGAGCTGCAGGGGCGGGAGCTGGAATATTTGACGTTAATGGTGGTGCGAAAATAATGAAAATTTATATTATCGGAGCGGGCCCCGGCGATCCCGATTTAATCACGGTCAAAGGGCTGCGCCTGCTGCAGGAAGCCGATGTCGTATTGTACACGGATTCGCTGGTCAACGAGGAGCTGATTGCCAAGGCGAAGCCGGATGCGGAAATTTTGAAAAGCGCGGGGATGGATCTCGATGAAATGGTCCGCATTATGGCGGACCGTGTCAAGCAGGGCAAGATGGTGGCCAGGGTGCACACGGGCGACCCGGCCGTGTTCGGGGCGATCATGGAGCAGATCGCGCTGCTGAAACAAGAAGGCATCGGCTACGAGATCGTACCCGGCGTCAGCTCGGTTTTCGCTTCGGCGGCGGCGATAGGCGCGGAGCTGACGATTCCGGAGCTGACGCAGACGCTGATTCTGACGCGGGCCGAAGGCCGGACGCCGGTTCCGGAGCTGGAGAAGCTGAAAGATTTGGCCGCTCATCACTGCACGATTGCGCTGTTTTTAAGCGCGACGCTGACGAAGAAAGTCGTCGCCGAGCTGACCGAAGCCGGTTGGAGCGAGGATACGCCGGTTGCCGTCGTTCAGCGCGCAACATGGCCGGATCAGCTCATTGTCCGCACAACGCTCGCCAAACTGGAAACGGATATGAAGGAACACGGCATCCGTTCCCACGCGATGATTTTGGCCGGCTGGGCGCTTGATCCCGACATTCACAGCAACGGCGAGTACCGTTCGAAGCTGTACGACAAACAATTTACGCATCGCTTCCGCAGAGGAGTGAAGGCATGATTACATTAAGCGAAGGCGAGATTCCCGTTATTGAGCGGCGCGGCGATTACGCCATTATCGCGATTACAAAGCACGGCGTCGAGATGGCCCGCAAGCTGCAGCGCGCATTTTCCCGCTCGGATCTTTATTATATGTCCAAATTTGAGCGGGGGGACGAAACGGCGCGCGGCATACAGCTGTTTGAAGGCAGCGTCCGGCTGCTGTTCCCCGCACTTTTTCCTGCGTATAAAGGCCTGATCATTATTATTTCGTTAGGCGCGGTCATCCGCATGATCGCTCCATTATTGGAAGATAAGAAAAAAGACCCCGGCATTGTCGTCATCGACGACAAAGGGGAGCATGTGATCAGCGTGCTGTCCGGCCATCTGGGCGGGGCTAACGAGCTGACCCGCGAGGTGGCGGCGGCGCTCGGCGCCCGTCCGGTCATTACGACGGCTTCCGACGTCCAGGGGACGATTGCCGTCGATTTGTTCGGCCGCCGGTTCGGCTGGGAATGGGAGTCCGCGGACAAGCTGACGCCGGTCAGCGCATCCGTCGTCAACGAGGAGCAGGTCGCCGTCGTTCAGGAATCGGGGGAGACCGGCTGGTGGCTGTACAGCACGCCGCTGCCGGCAAATATCCGCGTCTACGCGACGGTGACGGAAGCGTTGGCGGCACAGCCGAAGGCGGCGCTGGTCGTAACGCATCGCGTGCTGAGCCCGGGCGAGGAAGCGATCCTCGCCAACGGCGTGCTGTATCGGCCGAAGGTGATCGCGCTCGGCATCGGCTGCAACCGCGGCACGGCCGCCGAAGAAATCGAGGCGGTCATCGCGGAGACGCTGGCGGAGCTGAAGTTTTCGCCGCGCAGCGTGAAGTCCGTCTGCACGATCGATCTGAAGCAGGACGAGGAAGGACTGCTCGCTGTCGTGCAGAAGAACGGCTGGGCGTTCGAAACGTATACGCCCGAGCAATTGAACACCGTGCCGATGGACGAGCCTTCGGACACCGTGTATAAATATACCGGCGCGTACGGGGTCAGCGAGCCTGCCGCCAAGCTGTACGCGGGCGTTTCGCAGCTTGCGCTCGTCAAGAAAAAATCCGGCAACGTGACGATTTCCGTTGCCGTTATCCCTTCGGCATAACGGCGGCTGTCTGCCGGCTAGCCACATCATTGTTCACGAAAGGAAATCCTACCCATGTCCGTTCGAAAAATCGTTATCGCGGGGACCGGCAGCGGTGTCGGCAAAACAACGCTGACCATCGGTCTGATGGCTGCGCTGAGCGGCAAAGGCCGCCGGGTACAGGGGTTCAAATGCGGCCCCGATTATATCGACCCGACCTATCATACGGCGGTCACCGGCCGCATCTCGCGCAACCTCGACAGCTACATGCTGGCTCATGATACGGTTAAAGAAATATACAACCGGGGAAGCCGCGATGCGGATATTTCCGTCATCGAAGGCGTCATGGGCTTCTATGACGGCAAAAACCCGAAATCGAACGAGGGCAGCACGGCCGAGATCAGCGTGCTGCTGGAGGCGCCCGTGCTGCTCGTCGTCAATTGCCAGAGCATGGCGCGCAGCGCCGCCGCGATCGTCAAAGGGTTCCAGGTATTGGAGCCACGTGCCCGAATCGTTGGCGTCATCGCCAACCGATGCGGAAGCGAAGGCCATTTCCGCATCGTGCGCGACGCCGTCGAGCAGGAATGCGGCATCCCGGTGCTCGGCTACCTGCTGCGCACCAACGACATCCAGATGCCCGAGCGGCATCTGGGGCTCGTCCCCTCGATTGAGCGCGGAGAACTGCAGCCGTTCTTCGACCGGCTGTCCGCTTTGATCTCCGCTACGATCGATGTAGAGCGCATTTGGGACCTGGCGGTATCGCCGCCGGTCAGCTTGCCGCCGCAGGCGGAGGACGCCGGGTTGTTCGGCCGGCGTCCCGGTGCAGCGGAAGACGCCGTTACCATCGCGATTGCCAGGGATGCGGCTTTCAATTTTTATTATCAGGAAAATATCGAGCTGCTGGAGGCATACGGCGCTTCCTGCGTCTTCTTCTCGCCGCTGGCCGGAGAACCGCTCCCCGAGGGTGCGCACGGCCTCTATATCGGCGGCGGCTTTCCCGAGGAATTCGCCGATCGTCTGTCGGCGGACGAGCCGGTCAAGCAGTCGATTCGCCGCGCGATTGAAGGCGGTCTTCCGACGCTGGCCGAATGCGGCGGCTTCATGTACCTCACCGAAGCGATCGAGAATACCGCGGGCGAGACGTATTCGATGCTGGGCGTCATTCCCGGCATCGTACGCATGCAGCCGAAGCTGGCGGCGCTCGGCTATCGCGACGTGACCGGCACCGCAGGCAATTTTGTGCTGGGACCGGACGATCGCGCGAAGGGCCATGAGTTCCATTATTCGACTTATCATCCGCATCCGGGCACTGCTGCGGCCTATGCCTACGAGACGAAAGGGATGCGCGGCATCAAGCAGGAAGGCTATCGCAACGGACGGGGCAACCTTGTCGCCGGTTTCACGCATCTTCACTTTGCTTCCGAGCCGGTCTTGGCGCAGCGCTGGGTTGCCGCATGCCGAAACTATAAACGCCAGCATAAAGGAGAGTAAAGAAAATGTCCGTCTTACAGTTGTTGAAGCAGCGCAGAGCGATACGAAATGTCAAGCCGGCAGAAGTCGAGGATGAGAAGATCGATGCTCTGCTGGAAGCGGCCACGCTTGCACCGAACGACCGGCTTCGCGAGCCATGGCATTTCTACGTGATTCGCGGGGAAGCCAAGAGGCGCTATGAGGCGTTGGCGCTCGCTTACCTGGAGGAGCGCTTTCCGACTAAGCCGCATCTCGTGCAGGAGTCGTTAAAGGTGCTGACAGCTACGCCGCTTGTCATTGTCGTGACGTCGGATGTGATTCCGTCCGACAGCGCATCTTCCAAGGACAACGAATATGCAACCGCATGCGCGATCCACTCGATGTGGCTGACCGCAACCGAGCTTGGGCTTGGGATGGTGTGGCGAACGCGCGGCATTGGACTTGTCCATGACGAACGGATGCACCTGTTTATCGGCTCGCCTGAAAACAAACGGGTAGTCGGCACGCTGTTTATCGGCTACCCGGCTGAGGAAGCGCCGCCAACGGCGAGAACGCCTCATCGTGACAAAATGACATTTTTATAAACGCTGTTGATAATAAGAGGCTGTCCCAAAAGCCGTGTTTGGATGTTCAGCCCCCCACTCTGACTATGAATTTACATATAAATGCCGCTTCCATTCCCACTTCTATAGAGGTGTTGGAGGCGGCTTTGCATATTTTTTGGGATTGTATCACCGGTTGAACCCTTATGGGACAGCCCCTTGCGCGCGTTAACCGGTTAAAACTCCAGCAGATCCCCGGGGAAAATGTTAGTGTCGGTATTGGCGGCTGCATCCAAACCGGTTACCGTTACTGCAATGCTTTCGTTTTTTTCTTCAGGCCGGCGTTCGCCGTGGCTGCCTCTGCCTCTGTTTTTGTTTCTGTTGCCTCTGCTTCTACGGTCATCGTCGTCATCCTTAACGCCTGTCATGCCGGTCGGATTGCTCGTAATGACGCGTACTCCGAAACGGTCCAGGTTAGCGAATACATTGTCAAATGTAATAGTGGAGTTGGGTGTATCGAACGGATTGAGTGTCAGCTCATGCAAAAAGTAGACGACGGCATTGCTCAAGCCGAGCGACGGAACGTCGTATACTTCGACTACGACGGTTTTTCTTTTGGTGCCTTCGTTGGAAATGCTGATTGCTAGATTCGTAATGCGCCTTTTACGGTTTTCGATAACGCTTGTAGAAAATGTGACCAAGGGTATCCCTCCTTTTGTTACATCTTAGGTTGATAGAGTTGACAGGGACAAGGCACGCAGGGGAAACGCCATTTATAAAAAATGGCTGGCTCGTCCGTTAGCTTTTGCACAGGGATGGAATTTTAGGAACGAGCGGACGGGAGTCCTCTTCATTTAAATGGGGTAGATGAAAGCTCGCTTGCCCAAAATCCCCTTGTGGGGATACAAGGGCAAAATAATACACCAAATAAACTCAAAAATCATTACAATTATTTGAATATCATCCCGGTTCTGGTAGACTATCTGTATGACAACGGAAAATATAAAACGCTCTAGGACATGCGTCTACAATGTCAATTTCACATCGTTTGGTCGGTTAAGCATCTCTGATAGAAAACTATTTCTGAAGTTCCCTCAATTGAAAGAGAGATTATGGGGCGGACCGCTCTGGAACAGCAGCTGTTTCATTGAGCCATCTTCAAGGAGGGGCGAGGTTACGAGCCCCGATGATTTGAGAAGCTCTCCAATTCATTGGAGAGAGGTTCACTGGATAATGGAAATGAAGGCTTATGCAACAATAATGTCTTTTGAATCGTTAGAATACCGTATGCGTATGCTCGTATGCCCGGACGTAGTGAACAGGAGCTCACGCCGGTCCCTCGGACGAAGGTTATACGATGCAATTGGTCAACAGCCTCCTAGACGATGTATTCCCCATATCTCCAATGGCGCCCTGCATCAAGCATATAATACGGATTTCAGCGATAACGAATAGGAGGGATCTGCAATGTCTTTAAAAATCGGTTTTGTCGGAACGGGGTCATTTACCCGCTTTCACTGCGATCTGTTGGCCAAAATGGATGGGGTGCAGGTCGCCGCATTTTGCGCGACCAGCCTGGACAAGGCGGAGAAAGCCGCAGCCGGGTGGAATGGAGCGGGCGCGTACGATTCCGTGGCAAGCATGCTGGACAGCCAAAGGCTGGACGCCGTTTATGTGTGCGTGCCGCCTATGGCTCATGGGGAAATTGAAATGACGCTAATCGAACGGGGTATTCCTTTTTTTGTGGAAAAGCCCCTCGGCCTGGACATCGAGCTGCCCGCGCAGATCGCAGACAAGCTGGCCGCACGGAAGCTGATCACCTCCGTCGGATACCATTTCCGCTACATGGATTCGACGCAAAGAGCGCTTGAGCTGCTTCAGCAAAGAAAAGTCGGGATGGCGCTCGGGTATTGGATGGGCAGCATGCCGAAGGTCGGCTGGTGGCGCAGGCAGGACGGCTCGGGCGGACAGTTCATCGAGCAAACCTCGCATATCGTCGATTTGATGCGGTATTTGATCGGCGATGTGGAGGAAGTATATGCCGCATATGCAAGCCGCGTCATGCACGAGGTGGAAGAAGGAGTCACGGTTCCCGACGTAGGCACCGTTACGTTCAAGCTGGCGAGCGGAGCGGTCGCCACGATATCGAATGCCTGCATGCTGCCCGGCAATGGACCGACAGGCCTTCAAATCTATACGAACCAAGGACTGCTCGAGCTGACGAGGGACAGCCTCAAGGATGCCGGCAAATCGACGATTAGCGAGTACAAAAACGAACATAACCCGTACGTACGCGAACACGAAGCTTTCCTCCATGCGGTCAGAACGGGAGACGCTTCCCGCATTTTATCGCCTTACGCGGATTCCTTGAAGACTCAGGCGGTGACCGCAGCTGCCGCTCGTTCGGCGGCGACCGGTCAACCCGTCCGTGTCGGGCCATATCGTTAAATCGAATCGGCAAGCGGATTGGCCGTGGCGAGGACGCTTGCGTTAGCGATATCATACGGCGGGGATTTGGCATATTGAAAGGATGATAAAGCTATGGCATCAACGACGCCGGGAATGGGCAACTTGCTTAGCAACCGGTTTGTTCGGGCAATTTTGTTGTCGGGACTTTTTTTGCAGATTGGCATATGGGTTCGTAATTTTGCAGTGCTGTTATTTGTAATGGATAAGACAAACGGAGATCCGCTTGCGGTTTCCATGATCTCTGTCGCCGAGTTTGCGCCGATTTTTATTTTTTCGTTTATCGGGGGGACGTTTGCAGACCGTTGGATGCCGAAAAAAACGATGATCTGGTGCGATCTGTTAAGCGCCGTATCGATTTTCGCCGTGCTGCTTACATTGGCGTTCGGCAGCTGGAAGGCGGTCTTCTTCGCTACGCTGGTATCGGCCATTTTATCGCAATTTTCCCAGCCTTCGGGTATGCGATTGTTTAAAATTCATGTGCCGGGCGAGCTGATGCAGCTCGGAATGTCGCTGTACCAGACGATGTTTGCGATATTTATGGTGCTGGGCCCGATTATGGGCACGTTCGTTTACCAGCGATACGGCATCGAGGTGGCGATCGGCATTATGGGCGTCGCCTTTATATGCTCGGCGGTTGTGCTGCTGTTTTTGCCGCCGGACAAGGAGATTGACGAAGAGAAGAAGCCGACGACTTTGGCGGAGGAGATGGCGGCGGGGTTCCGCTATGTGCTTTCCAGAAAAACGTTGACCACGCTCGGCAGCTGTTTCCTGGTAGCCGGTCTTGCGCTCGGACTCATTCAGCCGATGGGCATTTTCCTCGTGACCGAGCGGCTGGAGCTGCCGAAGGAATATATCCAGTGGCTGATGACCGCGAACGGGTTGGCGATGATTGCCGGCGGGGGAATTACGATGGGGTTGACCAAAAAGCTTTCTCCGCAAACGCTTTTGGCGATCGGCATGGCAGTCAGCGCGGTCAGCATGGTCGTGACGGGCCTTTCCACCTTGCTGTGGATAACGCTGGCTGCGCAGTTTTTGGGCGGCTTTGTGCTGCCCGCGATTCAAATCGGAATTAACACGATGATTTTGCAAAATTCCGAGGAAGCTTTTGTCGGCCGGGTTAACGGTATTTTAAGCCCGCTGTTCATGGGGGCGATGGTATTGACGATGAGTATGTCGGGCTGGCTGAAAGGCGTCTTTAACATTGTGATGATGTACGAAGCCGCGGCCGTGCTGTTTATTGTCGGTGTACTGCTGATGATTCCGCTGTTCCGGCTCGGCGGCTCACAGCCCGGACTGCAGCAGGGAGATGCCGGCTAGGCGGAAGATTCCGTTCGCGCAGCGGGCATGGAACGTTATGAAACGTCGACTGCCCCCAATTCCTTTTTCAAGGGTTGGGGGCAGTTTTTCGTTTGTTGTAAAGCCGCTTGCTCTCATCCGTAAGTCTTCGCCGCTACACAAACGTGTTTTGGTTCATCTTGCTCTTCGCCAGCTTAAGATAGCCCTGCACGTTCAACATTTCGCTATCGTCCATAAACCTCAGCTTGATCGGACCGGCCGCATCCACGATATACGGCTTCAGCGCCGCCGCTCCGCCGCCGATTACATAAAAGCATTGAATATCGGGATGCTTTTTCCAGCGCTTTTTGATCAGGTCGACGATTTTCGCAGCCGCCCGGCTGAAGTACATATCGACGACCGGCTTCATGCTCGACTGTCCTTCCCCGATTCGGCGTATCGTGAAGTCGCTACGCTTGATGCGCTGGACGAGCTTTGCGCGGCTCGGGAAGCGGTATCCGAACTGATCCTCCACATCCCGGATAATGTTGTCGAGATAGGACGCAAGTCCGATTTGCTCGCCGGTGCTGAATTGGTTATCGATGCTCATTTTATTGATGACCGGGAAATCCGTAGTCAGCGCGCCCATCTCGCAAATGCCGATGCAGCCGTTGTACAGCTCCTCGTCCTTCACCTGCAGATTGTCATGGGTCGCCATGTGGAACATGGCGGCTGCGCCCTCGATCGAAACGATTGCCCGGCGGATGCATACCTTCACCTTGCGGTTGCGCATGTTCGGCGTCGACAGGAAGGTCACTTCATGCTCTCCGACCAGCCGATCCTCAAACTGCTTATGATAATAAGTGTAGGAACGGACCGGCAATCCGGTGCCGATGACGTACTCGGCTTCCTCGATATTGTTGTAGCCCGTATTCGATACGGATTGGCTGACAATCGCCGCATAAGCCAACGCGGTCAGTGCGACGATCAGCGATTGATCGGACACCGCTTTATTATCGGTCTCCTCCAGCTCCACGCTGTCCTCGTTCTCCATCGCCAACAGGCCTACGAAATAACGCTGGTTATTTCTTGACAAGCGTGGGCTGTGCACGACTACGTCAAGCGCCTTAAGCGGCGAATCTTCCTCCTGCAAAATATGCCGCTCATACCCCGGCGCTACAATATTCGGGATCGTTAACGGATCGCGGACCCCGTCCAGCAGCACTTTAATGCTGTCGTTGCCGATATCAATTCCTGCTAATTTCATGAATGAAATAACCTCCTGTCGGTCCACCTGCTTATTAAGTACTAAAATTCGATTCATGCGTACGAAATCCCTTCGTACTTTAGAACTATTTTACAAACTAAGCAGTCGGACCAGCAGGTTTTTTTGCGGTATATGACGAATACTATCATATTCTAGCGAATAATGTTAATTTGTTCCAATTTTGAAGGAGCCGATATGAAGCCCAAACGGATCAATAAACGATTTACATTCGTCATTATTCCTGATGCCAACAGCTCCGTACGCCGTTTCGAGGTGCCCAAGCTGATCCCATATCTCGCCGCAGGCGGTCTGTGCGGTTTAATAGCACTCACCTTGACGTTGAGCGTCCTTCATTCGCAGGCGTCCCGTACGGCTAGCCAGCTGCAGTCGCGCGTCGTCAATCAGGACGCAATGTACACGACAACGGTTCAGCAGAAGGACGAAACGATCGAACAGCTGCAAAATGAACTGATCCAGCTATCCAAGCAGACATCGGAGATGAAGACGAAAATCGACGACATCCGCAAGCTGGAGGATGAAGTGAGGACGCTGACCGGGTCGAATAAAACGGCCGCGCTTGCGGAGTCGGCATCGGGAACGCCGGCTATGGGCGGATCGAGTCATCCTGTAACGCAGGACGAGGTCAAGGATACGCTCGAGCAGACCAAATCGCTGCTGTCCGGCATGGACAAGGAAGTAAGCGAGCTCAAGAACAGCATTGCGAGCAGCAAGGAAACGGCGATGGTCGCCCGGCAGAAGCTGCGCGTCACGCCATCGATTTGGCCGGTAGACAGCCGGACTCTTACCTCGGGCTTCGGGCTTAGACAGGACCCGTTTACGTTCCGCCCCAGCTTTCACAGCGGATACGACATTAGCGCACCGTTCAATTCCAAGGTTTACGCAACCGCGGACGGCATCGTCCAGTCCACGGGAAGCGATGCCAATCATGGCAATAATATCGTTCTCAGCCATGCGGACGGGCTACGGACATGGTACATGCATCTGAACAAAATCAACGTGGAAAAGGGAGATGAGGTGCAAAAAGGCCAAGTCATCGGCTATGTCGGCTCGACAGGGAGAAGCACAGGCAATCATCTGCATTACGAAGTATTGAAAAACGGCGTAAGCGTTGACCCGAAGCCGTATTTATCCTATGCACCATGAAGTCTCCCACTTCTTTAAGCGGGGGATGAATTGTCGCCTTCGAAGCGTAGCTTACAAAATGCACATCGTCATGATATAATCAGTAGTATAGTTATATATGGCGGTGATCATGTGGAATTAGACAATAATAATCATTCAGTATTCTCGATGTACTATCACCTCGTCTTGGTTATAAAATATCGTCGAAAAGTGATTGATGATAACATATCGAATCGTCTCAAAGAAATATTTGCGTATATTGCGCCGAATTACAATATTGCCTTGCAGGAATGGAACCCCGACAAGGATCATGTTCGTATTTTGTTCAAGGCGCAACCAAACAGCGAATTGTCGAAATTCATCAATGCCTATAAAAGCGCATCATCACGTTTGATCAAGAAAGAATATTCCATCATAAGAAAATCTCTATGGAAAGAATATTTCTGGGCGAGAAGCTTCTGTCTGCTAACAACAGGCGGTGCGCCGATGGAAGTGGTCGGACGTTATATCGAAAGTCAAGGTGAGAAGATATGAACAAAGCATTCAAATATCGTATCTATCCCAGTACGGAACAGGAAATTCTCATTAATAAAACCTTTGGCTGTGTACGATTTGTCTATAATCAAATGCTAGCGAATCGGAAAGACATCTATAAGCAATTCAAGGATGATAAAGAAGCCTTGAAGAAACAGAAATATCGGCTTCCCGCCGATTTCAAAAAGGAGTTCGAATGGCTCAAAGAAGTGGATAGTCTGGCTCTGGCAAATGCACAGCTTCATTTGCAAACGGCTTATAACAATTTCTTCCGAGACCCGTCCGTAGGTTTCCGAAGTTCAAGAGCAAGCATCAGGATAAGAAGTCTTATACCACGAACAATCAAGGCGGTACGATTCGGCTCATTGACCCTACAACCATCCGATTGCCCATACTGAAAGATGTGCGAATTAAGCTTCATCGTTCATTGCCGAAGGAAGCTGCTATAAAGTCTGCAACCATTAGCAAAACGCCAACTGGAAAATACTACGTTTCTGTAAACGTTCCTGTCGTACAAACTAGCCGAACAAGGAAAGTCATTAGTCGTCATTGATAAATGGTTTCCATCCAGTAAACTTTGTCGCTTTTGTCAAACAGTCCAAAGCGAACTGGCATTGTCAGCCAGGGTTTGGAACTGTTCTTGCGGTGCTGTGTTGGATCGAGATATCAATGCTGCGATCAATATCCAAAATGAAGGTTGCCGAATGCTTGGTATAGCTTAGTCAGTTACAGAGAACCGTTGGGCAAACGGGGATAGCTTGGTCATTATGCCGGCGTTAGCCGGTACGCCCCAAGAAGCCCCCACCCCTGGTCGTTAGTGTAGGTGGCGGGAGTATGTCACAATAGATCGAAAGAAGGCTGCTGCATGATGTTTAAAGGAAAAAAACTTGCGGGCGACCTCCATACGACCGATACGTTAATCGGCGAAGGCACGTTGTTTGAAGGCAAAATCAAATCGGAAGCGAGCATCCGTATCGAAGGACAGATTACCGGCGATGTCGATTGCGCGGGAGATGTTACGGTTGGCGAGCACGGCGTCGTGAAGTCGAATATCAACGCGCGGGATGTCATACTGGCAGGCAGCGTCACCGGCAACGTATTTTGCAAAGGGAAACTGACCATCCGCTCCACAGGCAAACTGTATGGCAATACGACCGCCCAGTCGTTGATCATCGACGAAGGCGGCATTTTTCAAGGGACGAGCAAGATGGATCATGCGGCCGTTCAACAGGAAAAACAGGAACGAACCGAACCGGCAGCCGGTAATCCGTTCCAGAACGCGTCGACGACGCCGACTTGGCAGTAAGCCGCTGTCCGTACATAAAGGTATCATAAAAGCACGGCCCGGTTGCCCCGGGTACGTGCTATTTTTTAACGACAAACAATTTAAAAATTTTCAGCGCATTTTAAGAAAACCTACCTTTAAATCGCGGTCGCTCATCTTGGATAGGCCTCGATTGAGGTTTTCTTAATGACTGGGCAGGAAATTGACAAAAATTGCAGAATAGATAATATTATTTCATTTTTTTATAAGATTGTCCCAGATACTTACATGATTTTACAAATATTCACTTTCCTGTTGAATCCCTATGGATTAGTATTGACAACTATTGCGGGACGGGGGGTTAATCATGGATATGCATGCGGGCGGACACTATTCGGCACCGCTTGTCATTTTATCGATTATCATCGCGATATTTGCATCTTATGTATCCTGTGATTTATCCCATAAATCGCTTGCGGCCTTAAACAGCAGATTTCGATTTCTGTTCCTGCTCTCCAGCTCTTTTGCCATGGGGATCGGAATATGGTCGATGCATTTTGTGGGAATGTTGGCGTATCATACCGTCTTTCCGGTATCCTATAATTTATTGCTGACCGGTGTCTCTTTCATCATTCCGATTATTTCTTCCTTTGTTGCATACCGTCTGGCCAGCTCGATGAAAACGTACCGGTTTATAATCGCCGGCTTTATGTTGGGGACCGGCATCTCTTCGATGCATTACATAGGAATGGCCGCCATGGAGAGCGCCTATACGATCAAATACGATACGTTGCTATTCGTATTGTCGGTTCTCATAGCGGTGGGTGTCTCGTTTTTTTCCATATTCCGAAAGTTCCAACCGCCAAAAGCCGCACTAGATATGAAAGGAAAATGGACGGATGCAATTTTAATGGGCAGCGGAATTTCAGGAATGCACTATACAGCGATGAACGCGGCGCACTTTACCGCGTTTTCGAATCCCGTTAAAGCCGGGAGCTCGTTGTTTACACCTATCTTGAATTATGTTGTGGAGCCCAACACATTAGCGTATACCGTATGTCTGGCTCTTTTTTTGTTAATCGGCTTTGTTTTTTTCGGGGTTCATGTGGACCGGAGGCTTGCTTATGAGGCCGCGAGCATGCATGCGCTGCATTTTCAATCGCTGTTCGACCACAATCCCGACATCGTCTGTTCGTTCGATCTACAGGGCCGGTTTATTTCTGTGAATGCGGCTACCCTCAGGGTCACCGGTTACACCAAAGACGAACTGATGGACCGCAAGCTGGCGGACCTTCTCGTTCCCGATGAAACGGAAAGAGTGCATCAATTGTTCGAACAGGTCAAGCAGGGGGAGCCGCAAAATTTTGAGGTCGACGGGCTGCATCAGCAGGGCCATAAACTCGATTTCAGCGTGACCGCGATTCCTATTGTTTTCAAAAAAAGAATTATCGGCGTGTTTGCTGTTTGCAGAGATTTCACGGAGCGCAACCGCAACGAGGAAATGCTGAGAAAGACGGAGAAGCTCGCCATGGCCGGGCAGTTGGCCGCCGGCATTGCACACGAAATCCGAAACCCGCTGACGACCGTTCGCGGGATGACCCAGCTGATCAAGAGCGGCATCATGAAGCAGGAATATTTGGATGTCATGATGAACGATATCCGGCAGATCGAATCGATACTATCCGAATTTTTATTGCTGGCGAGCCCGAATCCCGAGCATTACAAGGTATGCGACCTGCATGAAATCATTCGAAGCATCGCGATGCTCATGGATGCGCAGGCGATATTGTACGACATCCGGATCAAGGTGGAATACGGAGCCGAAACGCCGTGGATTTGCTGCGACGAAAATAAAATCAAGCACGTCTTCACCCATCTGTTGAAAAATGCGATCGAATCGATGGAGCATGGCGGAGATATTAAGGTCCAGGTGTATTTCACAAGCCATGACAAGGTTCAAATCCGTTTTCTCGATCAAGGGACGGGCATCTCCGACGAATGGATGAAGAAGATGGGGGAGCCGTTTTACAGCACGAAGGAAAAAGGTACCGGGATCGGCCTCATGATCAGCTACAAAATCATTCAGGAGCACAACGGCCGAATCGATATTTACAGCGCGGGAAGAATAGGTACGGTTGTCGACGTTACATTGCCTGCCGTATCGGGTAAATAATCGAAATCGGCGGGTTTCTGTCCTTTTCCGCGCAAGTGGATCGCTCAGGCACTATACTCTCCTGCAAAGAGAAGTTACAATAGATAATAAAGAAAACGGTATCATCGTAGCGGAGGGAGGAGTTTGATGCTGGGAAAGTTTCAATTCAACAGACGAAGCGTACTGCTTACCTGGCTCCTTTCCTACCTGGCTGTTCTATTGCTGCCTGTAATTATGAGTGTGATCGTTTATTCGAAATCGAGCGAAACGCTGGAAAACGAAATCAACCAGGCCAATCAATCACTCCTGAAGCAGGTTCGCGAGGTCATGGACAACCAGTTCGAGGCGATGGAGCGGCTCAATTTTGAAATTATGTGGAATGTGGAAGTAAGGCAGTTTCTTTATTCGGACAAGTATCAGATGTACCCTAACGAGTATTTGTACGATCTGCATAAAATTACCCAGGATTTGCTCATGTACAAAACATCGTATTCGCTTATTGACCTGTTCTATATTTATTTGGCCGATAATAAAACGGTGCTGCTGCCGGATGTATACCGGGACGCCGGCTTCGCTTACGAAATATTGCATAAAAGCAGCTCGCTGACATACGATCGGTGGGTCAGTACTTTGAATCAGAAAGAAGCAAAAGGATTTATTCCGATGGTCCGCATGAATGAGAGCGGCAAGGAACGAAAAACGGTCGCTTATATTAGCGCTTACCCGACGGAAACGGACAAGCCGAAAGCGACGAACGTCATCATGATCGACCAGTCGCGGATTTTGCGGGCGATCGATAATATAGAACTGTTCAATAAGGGGCATGTGCTGATTTTGAACGATGCCAATCAGGTACTGGTTTCGAATTCGGAGGAGAGCGAGCGGCTTGTTCTCGATTTTCCGTTCGAGAAAGAAGCGGGCTCCCCGTTTTTTTTATGGGATAAGGACGGCCAGCACTATGAGGTCACATTTATTCAATCGGATCGCTCCAAGCTCAAATATTTGTCAATCATCCCGAGCACGCTGTTTTGGGAAAAAGCGCAAAAGGTACGTCAGCTGACCTATATGAGCATATTTATCAGCTTGCTCGGAGGCAGCCTGTTAACCTACTTTTTCCTGAGAAGAAACTATATTCCGGTTCGCCAGCTCGTACGGGTATTTTCCGATAAGGCCGTCATGCCGCAAAATCAAGGGTACAACGAATTCAGCTTTATTCAGGAAGCGGTCGACCACACCTTGGTGGAGCTGTCCAAAATGATGTCCGAGCAAAAAAAGCAGCACCATATATTGCGCTCCAACTTTTTGGGACGTCTGTTAAAAGGGAAGCTGGACGGGCAAATTCCGGTGGATGAATCGTTGACGGCGTTCAATATGAGGTTTGAAACGGATGCGTTTGCCGTTATTCTTCTGTATATGCGGGAGGGTGCGTTCCATGAGCGCATTCAGCAGATCGGCTCGGCCGATCCGCAGAAGCTGATGCATTTTATTATTACGAATGTGATAGAGGAGTTGGCTTCGCAGAAGCACCATGGCTATGTGGCCGAGATCGACGAAACGTTAGCGTGCCTGATTAATTTTACCGACATAGCCCCCGACAAACGAATGGAGCAGTTAACCGAAATCGCCCGGGAAGCGCAGACATTTTTGATGTCGAAATATCATATCGGGCTAACGCTCTCATTAAGCGGCATTCATACGGGCATTGCGGGCATTTCCCAGGCTTATGCGGAAGCGCTCGATGCGATGGAATACAAGCTTGTGATGGGCGGTAAAGAAATATTGTCGTATGAGGAAATTCATCAAAGCGCCGCGGCGGATAATGCCGACACGGGCTACTATTATCCGCTGCAGGTGGAGCAGCAGCTGATCAATTACGTGAAGATCGGCGATTTTGAGATGGCGCGCCGGACGCTGGACGAGATCATCGAGCGCAACTTTAAACGGACGTTTATGTCCGTATTGATTGCCCGCTGCTTGATGCTTAATCTGGTCAGCACCTTGATCAAAACGATCAGCGAGCTCGGCGATATTCAGGACAGCGTGCTGATCCGCAATCCGCGTCGTATCGAGAAACGGATCGAGCAGTTGATCAACAGCAGTACGATTGAAGACATGCATATGCAGATGACCGAGTTTTTGGGAAAGGTTTGCGACTATACGGCCAACAAACGCCAGCAAAATATTCAGCAATCCCGGCAGCGGGCGCTGGATGACAGAATCCAGCAGGTGATGGATTACATCGGCCGTAACTATAGCGATTCGAGTCTGAACATCTCGATGATCGGCAGCCATTTTGATATGAAGCCGGCTTATTTGTCCAAGCTGTTCAAGGATCATACGGGGGAAGGGCTGCTCGACTCGATCAACAAAGCGAGGATTGAGAAAGCGAAGCAGTTGATAGCAGCCGATGTGAATAAGAACGTCAGCGAGATTGCTGTGGAGGTCGGCTTCAACGACGTGAACGCGCTGATTCGCACCTTCAAGAAGTATGAGGGCATAACGCCAGGCAAATATAAAGAGATGAAGGAACAATGAGCCGCTGTGCCGAAGCGCGGCTTTTTTTTTTTTATGAACTTTTTGCAGGGCGTAAAGTCGTTTGAATGGCGGTAAATTTGCTCTTTTGAACTTTTTGTAGATTCGATTGTATATTTTGAATAGTCAACCAATTATTTTTAAAGATGGTTTTGGCAATAATTGCGATTTCAATTTTGTAAGCGCTGCCATATAATGATGGGGTGAGGATGCCACTCACGTATTTATATTCAGAATTTTCGGATGAACCGAAATTCTTAGGAGGTCTTTCGCTGTGAAAAAAAGAAAGAAACTTGCTTCAACACTAGTTATGACGACTGTGATGAGCACCATGGTAATGGCTTGTTCCACGTCTACGCCTCCACCTGCCTCCGACAACAAGACGAACCAGTCCCAGACACCGCCGCCGGCTTCGACCGGGACGGCAACTACTTATCCGATGAAGACGGATAAAACGTTGACTTACTGGGCCGAGCTTACGGGCAACCTGGTCGGTGTGAAAGCGACCCATCAGGATGTACCGTTTTTTGCCGAATGGCAAAAGAAAACAGGCGTTCCGTTAAAATTTATTGCGCCTCCAACGAATCAGGCGAAGGAAACATTGAACGTAATGCTTGCCTCGGGCGATCTCCCGGATATGATCGAATTCAACTTCTTTAAAGATTTCCCGGGCGGACCGGAAAAAGCGATTAAAGACGGCTACATTCTCAAGCTGAATGATATGATCGATAAATTTGCGCCGAATTTAAAAAAGTATTTAAAAGAGCATCCGGAGATCGATAAAATGGTCAAAACGGATAACGGCAGCTACTACGCGTTCCCGTTTATCCGCGGCGACGATTCGCTCATGGTGTACCAGGGCCCGATCGTACGTCAAGACTGGCTGGATGAGCTGGGACTGCCGCTGCCGCAAACGATCGACGACTGGACGGCGATGCTGAAGGCGTTCAAGGAGAAAAAAGGTGCGTCGGCGCCGTTCACCGCTAGCAGCAAGCCGCGCGTCTTCAACGAGTTTAACAGCGGTCACTTTATGGGCGCATACGGGGTTACGCGCGATTTTTATCTGGATAACGGCACGATCAAATTCGGTCCGGCTGAAAAAGGCTACAAAGATTGGTTGGCCCTGTTCCGCGGCTGGTACGAACAAGGCTTGATCGACAAGAACATCGCGACCGTCGATGCGAAAGCATTTGACGCCAACATGTCGTCGGGAGCGTCCGGCGCTACGGTAGCCAATACGGGAGGCGGTATCGGCAAATGGCAGCCGCTGATCGAAGCGAAGGATCCGAAGGGCAAGCTGGTGGCGGCGCCGCAGCCGGTGCTGAAGAAGGGCGATACGCCGCAGTTTGGTCAAAGAGACCTGCCGTTCTCCATCAACGGCGGCATGGTAGCGATTACGGCAAAAACGAAAAATATCGAGTTGGCCGTAAAAATGCTGGACTACGGCTACAGCGAAGAAGGCCACATGTACTTTAACTTCGGTACCGAGGGCGTCAGCTACAAGATGGAAAACGGATATCCGAAATATACGGATCTGCTGATGAAAAATCCGGATAAACTGGCGCCGGCTCAAATGCTTTCTCAATATACCCGTTCCAATTACAGCGGACCGTTCGTTCAGGATAAACGTTACATCGAACAATACTTGGCGCTGCAGGCGCAAAAAGACGCCGTCGGCATCTGGGCGAAAACCGATATGGCGAAGCATCAAATGCCGCCGATTACGCCGACGCCGGAGGAAAGCACCGAGTTCGCGAAAATTATGACCGATGTGAACACGCTGGTTGATGAAATGACGATGAAAATTATTTTGGGCGCCGAGCCGGTGGACAGCTTTGAAAAATATGTGGAGAAGCTGAAATCCGTCAAGCTGGACCGTGCGATTGAAATTCAAAAAGCGGCTTTGGACCGCTACAATAAGCGTTAAGCTGAAATCCGGGGAGGGCTGGATGCCCTCCCTCCATATCCAAAAAATACGATTCGGAAGGAGGGGTAAGAAATGGCCAACACAGTGCAAATGGAAGCGCCTGCATCTGTAAAACCAACGAAAGCGACGTTTATGAAACGCTTCACCCGGGATTTTTTGCTGAACAAATACTTATATTTGATGATGGTTCCGGTCATCGCCTATTATGCCGTGTTTCATTACGCTCCGATGTACGGGGCCGTCATTGCTTTTAAAGATTATACCCCGATGAAAGGGATACTCGGCAGTGAGTGGGTCGGTCTCGCCCATTTTAAGGATTTTTTCGGCAGCTATTATTTTTGGCGCATTTTGAAAAACACCGTTGTAATCAGCTTGTACTCGTTATGCTTCGAGTTTCCGGCTCCGATTATATTGGCGATTCTCATTAACGAGGTCCGCCATCAAGTATTCAAACGGGTCGTTCAATCGATCACGTATATGCCCTACTTTATTTCGATGATCGTCATCTGTGGAATGATCAACGACTTTACGAATGCGGACGGCATTATCAATACGCTGCTGACCTATTTCGGCTACGACGGGCACGCGATGCTGCAAAAGCCCGAGCTGTTCCGGACGATCTATATCGTTTCCGAAATTTGGCAAAAAATCGGCTGGGAGTCGATTATTTATATAGCGGCGCTGATGAGCATCGACCAGGAGCAGTACGAGGCGGCGCGGATGGACGGCGCGAACCGCTGGAAGCAGATTGTGCACATCACGCTGCCCGGCATTATGCCGACGATTGCGATCATGTTCATTTTGCGCATGGGGAACCTGCTGAATGTTGGTTTCGAGAAAATCATATTGCTGTACAACCCGGTCACCTATGAAACGGCGGACGTCATTTCTTCCTTCGTCTACCGGAAAGGCTTGCTGGAGTTCGGCTGGAGCTACAGCTCCGCGGTGGGGCTGTTCAACTCGGTGATCAATCTGGCGCTGTTGATTACGGCCAACTACGTCAGCCGCAAAGTCAACGAAAGCAGCTTATGGTAAAGGAGGCGCATAGACGATGACGAGAAATCAAAGCTTATCCGATAAAGCGTTCGATGTCGCGATTCATGCGGTATTGGTGGCGCTGGTGCTGGTCACCTTATACCCGCTGCTGTACGTGGCGTTCGCCTCCATCAGCGACGCAGGGCAGCTGATCGCGCATAAAGGCTTGCTGTACCGGCCGCTCGGCTTCAGCCTGGAGTCGTACAAAAGCGTATTTAAAAACCCGGGTATATTGACCGGCTACCGCAATACGCTGTTCATTCTGGTCGTGGGGGTCACGCTCAACCTGTTTATGACCGCGCTGGGCGCGTATGTGTTATCGCGTAAAAACGTCATGTGGAACAAAGTGTTTATTTTCATCATCGTGCTGACGATGTTTTTCAACGGCGGACTCGTGCCTATGTACTTGACGGTCAAAGGAGTCGGCCTGATCGACACGCTGTGGGCGCCGATCATCCCGTTTGCGATCAGCACGTTCAACCTGATCATCATGCGGACGGCGTTCATGTCGGTGCCGGACAGCCTGGAGGAATCGGCGAAGATCGACGGGGCGAATCATTTTACGATCCTGTTTAAAATTATTTTGCCCTTGTCGATGCCGGTTATTGCGGTTATGATTCTGTACTATGCGGTCGAGAAGTGGAACGGCTGGTTTTATTCGTCGATCTTCATCAAAGACCGCGAGCTGTTCCCGCTGCAGCTCATATTGCGGGAAATATTGATCGCGAATTCGACGGACAGCATGTCGACCGGGGCCGGCGCGGAGGATCGCTTCCAACTGGGCGAGACGATCAAGTACGCGACGATTATCGTAGCGACGGTGCCGATCCTGTGCGTCTATCCGTTCGTGCAAAAATATTTTGTAAAAGGCGTTATGGTCGGCGCATTAAAGGGCTGACCCTTTTCGAATACCGGCCTTCCCTTTGAGTCACAATGAAGGGGAGGCCGTTTTTTTGCATGCGATCAGCAACCTTTTTCCAATCAAGTCCGTCTATTGAAGTAACTCCGGAGTGATTTGAAAAATTAATTTCAAAAGGTAAAGGATGGATATTGATGAAAAAGCTGGTTGCCCTTGCTACTACCGCTGCGCTCGTCTGTTCGTTGTCGGCAGGTTCCGTGTTTGCATTTTCAGATTTGGATGCTTCAGAGAAGCAGCCGATTCTCCAACTGAAGGAAAGAGGGATCGTATCGGGAGTGGACAGCGAACATTTTGCGCCGCGCGGCCAAATTAGCTTTGCTCAAAGCATAAGCTTGATTGTCAAAGGGTTGAATCTGAATATCGACAATATGAAGTTTGTTAAAAAGCCGGTTGCGTCCGATTATTTCACGAAAGTTCCGAATAACGCCTGGTATGCGGAAGCGCTGATCATCGCCAAGCTGAACGGACTTGACATTCCGCAAGATGTGGACCCTAATGCGATCATCACGCGCGAGAAATACGTCGATCTGCTCATTCACGCCGTGGAGACGAAGGGACAGTTTCCTGTCGTAAAAATGTTTATCCTGTTCGCCGATGAAGATCAGATCGATCCTTCCCTGCAGGGCACGATGCAGCGGATGTACCTGTACAAAATCGCCAAGCTGGACGAGGACCGGATGGTTCATCCGAAGCGGGAAATGACCCGCGGCGAGGCGGCGGTGCTGCTGAGCAATGCAATCCAGTTCGTGGAATCGCACACGCAGCAGCCGCCGCAGCAGGGCGAGGTGAAGGTCATCGTCGAGCAGGTGAACGCGGACGTCAATAAAGTGACCTTGTCGCGCGGCGAAATGCCGAACCCCGGCTATGGCATCGCGATTACGGGAATTCGTTTCCAAGCCGACGGTACGGCGGCCGTCACGTATACGCTCAGCGATCCTAAGCCCGGCGTCATGTATCCTCAGGTCGTTACCGAGGCGAAGGCCGACACTTACGTATCCTCGAAATATAAGCCGATTGCGGAAAAATCCGCGGACTCGGTGCCGTATGCAGCGGGAAGCGTAGAGCCGGCGCTGCCGGCGGTTCAGCCGCTGACGGAATAACAAGCGGGCGGACGGTCCGCTGTCCGTATCACCGCATTTATTCATAGAGGCGATTCATTTAAAGCATCCTAACCCTGATGCGCTCTTTCCGAAGAAGGACGGTGCAGCAGGAGGGATGTTTTTTGTTACGCGGATAACCGGGGATGTTTTTGGTTTGCCGCTGCCGGGTAATACCAACTAAATCCATGATTGGAAGGAGACGGGGCGATGGAGACGAAACGGATCGAACAAGGCGGCATGACATTCGCCTATAAAGAGCAGGGAGAGGGTCAAGCCGTTGTGCTGCTGCACGGCTTTTGCGGCAGCTCGGATTATTGGAACGAGCTGCTGCCGCTGCTGCCGTATCATTACCGGTTTATCGCGCCGGATTTGCGCGGCCACGGCCGTTCCTCGGCGCCGGAAGGAGCTTATACGATGGAGCAATTCGCCGAAGATCTCGTCAGGCTGCTCCAGCTGCTCCAGGCGGAACGCCCGATTGTACTGGGCCATTCGCTGGGCGGCTACGCGACGCTGGCTTTCGCCGAGAAGCATCCGCAGCTGCTGTCCGCATTCGGTCTCATTCATTCGACCGCTTATCCGGACAGCGACGCTGCGAAGGAAGGACGGCTCAAGGGGATGGCGACGATCCGCGGGCAAGGGCTGCCCGTCTTCATCGACGGCCTGATTCCGAAACTGTTCGCGCCGGAGCATGTAAAGTCGATGCCGGAAGCGGTTCGCTCGGCGGTCGACATCGGGCTCGGCACGCATCCTGAGGGCGCCGTCCGCACGCTGGAAGGAATGCGGACCCGGCCCGACCGGAACCGGGTGCTGGCCGATGCGGAGCTGCCGGTGCTGCTCGTTGCGGGCACCCATGATCAGATCGTCCCGCCGGACCGCGCTTTTTCCGTCAGTGGCGGGACCATCATGCAGCGGGAAATTGATGCAGCAGGCCATATGAGCATGGTGGAGGCGCCGCGGCGGCTGGCGGACATCATCGTCGAGTTTATTTCGAAGGTGTAGCGGTGGGCTGCCCAAGATTGCTGTTGAGCCAAGTACCCGGAATACTACAAAGACGTGCATGGATATGAATACCGGATCGAAGACCGTGCAGTAAAGAAAGAGGTAGAAGTAAAGCAGAAGGTAGAACAGAAAGGAAATGGGTATGGGGTGGAAAAGCGATAGCGGTCGCCTTTGAAATCGTGTCAATACCGCTACATACATTCAATGGGACACGATTTCAACAGCGATTTCCCTCCCAACGCACCAACGTATGGTTAGAACCAAGGACCGTCAGGATGATCTTCCTGACGGTTTTTCTTAAAACGGTCAGCATATACATCGGCAGGAACACAACGGCGGGCGGTCATCGTCAGGCGGGCTTCAAGTTGGTGATGTAGACGATAAAAGCGACGTATCCCAAAGTAATGACGATAATATAAATCCAGGAAAGCCTGGACCAATTGCCTTTCGTTTTCGAATCGTAATCCGGATTCCCCTCTTTGTTTGTTTTGGATACGCCGACAAGTATCGTTGCAATCAAAGCAATCAACATGACCGTCGCAAACAAAATATAGTAAACCGTTAAGGACATGATCGTTCACCTCTTTATGTTGGTATTCCCTACTCCAACCATAGCAGGATATGCCCCTAGTGTAACCGTCCACTTCTCCTTTATTTATCCCATCCAATTTTTTTTGGCCTGATGCAAGAGCCGGTGAAAAGGTCCGCTGCGCATGCGGCTCATTTTTCCGATCGCCGTTGTTCAACGGGCCTTTAGACCGAGGTATGCAAGAAAGAGGAGCATAATTATGCCCTGCACAACGATGGCCAACGACAGGGAAACTCCCTGTTCAACGATAAAGTAATAGATGCAGGATCCGGAAAGCATCAGCGCATTTTCGAAAAAGTTTTGCACGGCGATCGTTTTCCCCGACCCGACCAGCTTGATCCCTTCCTCCTGAAGCACGGTGTTCATCGGAACGATAAAGACGCCGCCCGTAAAACCGACCGATAATAAGAGAACGATCGTCATCGCCGGATGGTGAACCCACGGAAAAATCAAGATCAGCGCGACCATGATCAGTCCGTAAACGAGCGACTTCCGGTAGCGGTGCAGTTCGATCAGCTTGGGGGCCAGCAGCGCTCCGATCACGATTCCGACGGAGGTTGTAGCCAATAGCAGGGATACCCGAAAGTCATCCGGTTGAATTCCCAGCGCCAGCGGAATCCAGGCTAATACGGCGGTGCGAAGCACGGCCGAGCTCATCCAAAAGGAGCCCGTACCGACAAGCGAAAAGGCTGTTTGCGGATGGCGCATCAGCAGCCGGACGCTTGCGAAAAATTGCAGTGCCTCCCTCGCATAGCGGATGGAACGATTTCCGTGGATGCGCGGAATCCGGAAGGTCATGCCCAGCGAGACTGCATAAAGGACCGCGCAGACGAGGGAAGACTGCACCGTCGAAGCGGCTGCCGCAATAGCTCCGCCTCCGCCGATGCCGGTAAGGATGGCAAGAATCGTATAAGCTTCGATTTTGGAATTGGCTGTAAACAGTTCCTGGTCCGTCCGGGTCAGCTCCGGCAAAATGCCGTACTTGGCCGGAGAATAGACTACGGCTCCGACGCCGACCGTAAAATAACAAAGCATTAAGGGCAAAATGCCGGAATGGTTCACGAGTAAAAGCACGGCAATGCCCAACAGCTTGATCAGATTGCCGATAATCAGAACGACGGCTTTGGGCAGCTTATCTGCAAAAGGGCCTACGAACGGCGCCAGTAAAATGTAGGGCAGGAAAAACGCGATCGTAACCAAAGCGAGCGATTCCGGTGAAAATCCGTTTTTGCCGAGCAGATTGGCAATGACCAGAAGCGACATGTTATCGGCAAAAGCGGATAAGAATTGCGTGACGTACAAGGCATTCAAGGCTCTCCGATTCATCCTAAACCGCTCCCTCCGGAACTAACTGATTCAGCCGCCGTATGACCGTCGGAGGCTTCGGCGTATGCTTTCAAAGCGACGTAATCGGTTTTGCCGCTCCCGAGCAGCGGCAGTCTGGCGATGACCTCCAGCTTCGCCGGCACGAGCAGCGCCGGGTAACCGGCTTCGAGGATGCGCGCTTTCAGCTGCTGCAAGCTGCAGTCCGGCTTAGTGACGTAGAGCAGGATCCGCTCGCCTTTGCGCCCGTCCTGCAGGCTGATGGCTGCGACGTTCGGATCTTCATAGACGGCTCCCGCGAGCTCTTCCACCAGCTGCAGCGAAATCATCTCGCCGCCGATTTTGGCAAACCGCTTCAATCGCGATTTGATGCTGAGGAAGCCCTGCTCATCGAGCTCCACCACATCTCCGCAGTCATACCATTCCGGACAAGGAACAAAGCCTGTGCCGTGAATCAAATACCCCTTCATGACGTTCGGACCTTGGATGAGCAGGCTGCCGCCGGCCGCTATGCCCGGTATGGCCTCGAGCCGGCAGCGGATGCCCGGCAGCGGGCGGCCGACGGTACCTTTTTTGTACGCAAGCGGCGCATTAATCGAAATGATCGGCGAGGCCTCGGTCGTTCCATAGCCTTCCAGGATACGAATGCCGAATTTGCGGCTCCACAGCTCGCTAACTTCATCCTTCAGCTTTTCCGCGCCGGTGACGACGTACCGGAGCGCATGGAAATCGTACGGATGGGCGGCGCGCCCGTAACCGGCGAGGAAGGTGGATGTGCCGAATAAAATCGTTGCATTGCGGTCATAAACGACTTCTGGAATGACGCGGTAATGCAGCGGGCTCGGATACAGCACGACAGGGACGCCGGTCAGGAGGGGCAGCAGCGTGCCGGCCGTCAGCCCGAAGCTGTGAAACATCGGCAGCGCGTTGAACAGCTTGTCGGCCGAGGTGAAATCGAATACCGAGCGCGCCTGCTGTATATTGGCATACAGCTGCTCATGTCCGAGCACGACGCCTTTGGGCTTGCTTTCGCTGCCCGAAGTGAACAGGATGACATCGCTAAAGCCGGCGTCCGCCTTTCTGCGCAGCAGCAAATCCATCATCCCGCCCCAACGGTCGGCACCCCGCACGCCGGCCTTCAGATCCTCCATATAGACGATTCGGCATTTCCGGCCTAGCGCGGCAACGGTATCTGCCAATTTAGCTTTCGCGATAAACTCGCGGGAAGTGACGATCGTGCGCAGCACGGCGGTTTCGCAAGCATCCTGCAGGCTTTGCCCGCCTGCGGAGAAATTGAGCAGCGCCGGGGTGACGCCGAGCCGGAACAGGGCGAACAGCGCGATCGCATGACCGACCGAGTTCGGCAGCAGCACGCCCGCGGCGGCTTCCTTGCCCAGCAGCGGCCGCAGCTTGCGGGCGAACACATAGGAAGCGAGCGCCAGCTTCCGGTACGTCACCTTCTGCGACATATCTTCGCAGATACGGCGCCGCCAGCCGTGGCGCGAGGCCTGCAGCAGCAGCTCGTCGAACAGATTGACGTCCGGCTTCAACCGGCTCTGCAGAAGCTGCTCCTGTAGGGCGAACAAAATCCGTTCGGCAGCGCGTTCCTTTTGCAGCTTCATCGATACGTTCGGCTGCAGCGATATGCGGAACGCTTCGCCGATATGAATATCGATGGCCGGGAACCATACGGTTTTCACTTTTTGTCCGATATAGGAAAGTTTCGAACGTTCGGCCCCGTTAATGGCGATAGGGAACAGGCTCGCTTCGGTTTTCAGCGCGATATAGCCGATGCCGTTATATATTTTCATCATTCCGCCGGTTACCGTAATCCGGCCTTCGGGGAAGAGCACGAGCGGTACGCCGCTCTGCACCGTCTTCATCATCGTCCGGACCGAGTACGGATTCAGCGGGTCGACCGTAATATGACGGCGCAGCCGGAGCAGCAGCTTGATCCGCCTGGCGATCGCCGTATTGACGACAAAGGTCGCCTCCTCGGGCAAATAGGCCGCCAACAAAGCCGCGTCAAGCAGCGAGACGTGGTTGGCAATCAGAATGGCCGGGCGGCTGAAATCGAGCTTATCCAGTCCCGTTACCCGAAGTTTAAATAAAATGCGCAGCATAAGCCTTAACAACGCGGTCGTAAACCGTATCATCTCGATCGTCTCCTCTTGGGACTGGCTATAGGATCAGGTGCTAATTATATTGTATAAGGAAAGGGAGGAGATGAGGAGTACTAACTTGCATTAGTACCCCGAACGCGTGTTTTATAATCGCGGTTTTAAAGGAAGAGAACCCGCTCGCTCCTTTTCTGCTGCATGCATAAATGTGGATGTTATGCAAAAAATAACCGTACTAGCTAACGGCGGGAGGTTCTCATGTCTAAACAAGGGCAAGGTGAAGATGAGGCGCTGCACACGCGGCTTACATTTAACTTGCTGCAATTGAAGCAGGGTCTCGGGAATAGCGAAGACGTTACCGTACGCGAAATTCAAATAGAGCAGAGCGGCGGACGTTCCGTTCAAGGCGCGGTCGTTTATATCGATGGTCTCAATAGTCTCCAGTCCATGATTCATACTTTGCTGGCCGGCCTCGGAAACAAAGGACAAGCGGACCTTGACATTGAACAACTGCTGGAGTTCTGCAGAAACAGCGTCGTATCGACCGGGATGGTCGGGGACATCTACAGCTTCGAAGATGCGTATGAGACGCTCTTGTCCGGCAACAGCATCTTGATGCTTGACGGCAGCTCGCACGGGCTGTCGGTCGGGACGAAGAAATTAACGGCGCGGGCCATTGAAGAGCCGAATGTTCAGTCCGTAGTCCGCGGTCCGCGCGAAGGGTTTACCGAAGTGCTGCGCTCGAATACAGCCATGCTCCGGCGCAAAATCAAAGACCGTCATCTGTGGTTGGAGACGATGAGCATCGGCAAGATTACGAAAACCGATGTGACGATCGCTTATGTGAAAAATATTGTGAACGAGGACGTGCTGGAAGAAGTCAGAAAGCGGCTGTCCGCCATTGACATTGACGCCATTCTGGAGAGCAATTACATCGAAGAGCAGATCCAGGACAAGCGGAGCACGCCTTTTCCGACGGTTTTCAATACGGAGCGGCCTGATGTGGTCGCCGCCGGCATTATGGAAGGCCGGGTTGCGATTATGGTGGACGGGACTCCGTTCACGTTGTTGGTGCCTGCGGTGTTTACACAGTTTTTCCAATCCAGCGAGGATTATTACCAACGGGCCGATTTTGCCACATTAGTGCGTCTGCTGCGGTTTCTCTCGTTTGCCCTGGCGCTGCTGACCCCATCCTTTTACATCGCGATTACGACCTTTCATCAGGAGATGCTGCCGACAACACTGCTCTACAACCTGGCGAGCCAACGGGAGGGCGTCCCGTTTCCGGCCTTTATTGAAGCGATTCTAATGGAAATCACGTTTGAAATTTTACGCGAAGCGAGCGTGCGCATGCCGAGAACCGTCGGCCAATCGATTTCCATCGTAGGCACGCTTGTCGTCGGTCAAGCGGCGGTGGAAGCCGGGCTGGTTAGCGCGGCCATGGTCATCGTCGTGTCGATCACCGCGATATCCAACTTTGTTTTACCGGCGTTTAATTTGGGCATTACGATTCGTATCATCCGGTTCATCCTGATGATGCTTGCCGCTTCCTTCGGTCTGTTCGGCATCTTTTTGGGTCTGATCGTGCTTGTGATTCATTTGTGCAACCTGTCCTCCTTCGGTGTGCCCTATATGTCGCCGATGGCGCCGCTGCATATGTCCGATCAAAAAGATACGCTGGTCCGTTCCTCCATTCCGAACTTGATATCAAGGCCCAAGACGTTCCGCCCGAAAAATCCCATCAGGCAGAAACGCCGCTGAGAGAGAGGGGTTCGTATGAAACAGGTGGCAGGAGGCTTGCTTTTGCTTCTCATTTCTGTTCTGCTGAGCGGCTGCTGGAGCCGGCATGAATTGAATGACATCAGCATCGTGGTCGGGATGGGCATTGATTATATCGGAGACAAGTACAAGGTCACGGTACAGACGGTTAATCCGGGGCAGGTCGCGGTAAAAAGAGGAACCTCGTTCAATGCCAGTCCGGTCGTTACCTTTGAGGAGATGGGGGCTACGATTCCCGAAGCGTTATCCCGAATGACCGTCCGAGCGCCCCGTCACTTGTATTACGCGCATTTGCGAATGGTCATACTGGGGGAATCTACAGCCAGAGCGGGGATCGGCAAGTCGCTTGACTTCTTGTCCCGCAATATGGAGATGCGCACCGACTTTTACTTTGTGGTGGCCCGCAAGACCAGCGCATCCGAAATATTGAAGATGAACAGCGCGATGGATCCGATACCGGCCAACAATATGTATACCAAGCTCGAAACGTCGGATAAATATTGGTCGGCGACAGGCAGCATGAACTTGAATACACTGCTTCAGGATATGGGAATGGCCGGTAAAGATCCGACCATGACCGGCATTGAAATCGCCGGTGACCCGCGTAAAGGGGATAAAACGTCAAATAGCCAGTACATCGACCCGCCTGTCATTTTGAAATATGCCGGCATGGCGGCGTTCAAATTTGACCGGATGGTAGGTTGGCTGGATGAAAACGATACGAAAGCGTTAAATTATATCCAAAATTCGGTTCACCAAACGACCGGTGTCATTCCATGTTCAGGGGGCAAAGGCAAAATTTCGATGCAGGTGATCCGTTCTAATGCGGTCATTACGCCCACGCTCCGCAACGGGAAGCCGGAATTCGACGTCCATATTAGGCTGGAGCAGGATATTTCGGACGTGGAATGCATGATGGATTTATCGAAAGCATCGGTCGTAAATGAATTGAAAAGATGGTCGGACCTTAAGGTGCATGGATTGCTGGAAAAGTCGCTGCAAAAAATTCAAAAGGAATACGGCACCGATATATACGGCTTCGGCAACCGGCTGCACAATAAATACCCGCAGGTTTGGCATGAAATTAAAAATTGGAACGAGGTGTTTCCTACGGTTCCAATACGTATCCATGTGAATACGATTCTCCGGCGGATGGGAACCGTGCTGCAGCCGATGGATGCTTTGATGGAAAAATAGGGGGGGTTTTTTTGTGGCTCATTGCCGGTATTACGCTTATGTTAATTTGGACATGCTGGAAAGAGGTTCCTCGCATATGGAAAGAAAAAAGCTATAAAGAGCTATGGGTGCTTGCTTTGCTTACGCTGTCTATAACGGCGCTGAGCACGGCGGAAAGCTTTAGCGTGAAATTGCCTAACCCGCTCGATTGGATCGCAGCCGCGATGGGGCCGTTTCCCAGCTTTATCGAATCGTTATTCCAGTGAAAGGAGCGAGCCCATGGAAAAAATGGGGACGATCAACCGCCGTTCGTTTGCGGTTTTGGTCACTTTTTTTATGACCGGAACTTCCATCCTCATTACGCCTTCAGGGCTCGCAATCAGCGCCAAACAGGATGCATGGGTCGCCTGCCTGATCGGAATCGGCATGAATTTGGCGACCGGCCTGCTGTATGTGCTGCTGGGGCAGCGATTGGGCGGACAAACCTTGGTCCAATTTTGCGAGTCGACGTTGGGGAAATGGCTCGGTAAAGCCGTCTCCGCCGGATTCGTGCTGTTCTTTTATTTGCTGGCGTCGCTTATGGTTGGCGATTTGGGCTACTTCGTGACCTCGCAAATTATGCAGGAAACGCCGATGGAAGTGCTGCAAATGCTGTTTATGATTGTGGTCGTCATGGCGGTCAGATCGGGGTTTATCGTATATACACGGGCGGCATTGGTGTTCTTTCCTTGGCTGCTGCTATTGTTTCTAGTGCTCATTGTGCCATTGGCCCCCAAATTTCAATTCAGAAATTTTATGCCGTTTCTGGAATATGGGTTCAAGCCAGTGCTGCACGGTGCATTTACATTTTGGAGCTTGCAGGAATTGATCGTGATGTTGATGTTTTATCCGCTTGTTGCCGGCGCGAGCGTACGGAGAAACGGCTTTGCAACCGGCATTCTAATCGGAGGGGCGATACTGCTTTTAACTACAATCGGCAGCATTGCCGTTTTGGGCCAAAAGCTGACGGCTAATCAACTGTTCCCCGCTTATACGTTAGCCAAAAACATCAGCATCGGCCATTTTCTGGAGCGGGTGGAAGGCATCATGATTTCCATCTGGGTACTTTCGATTTTTTTGAAAATTGTACTCACTTTCCATGCGGCGCTGATCGGGTTCGTCCAACTTTTGAATCTCAAAAGCGAGAAGCCTCTGATTGCACCGCTGGCGCTTGGCATGATCGTGCTGTCGCTGATGTGCTACCCGAATACGATTTATGTCAACGACTATCTCGGTAAAAATTGGGGGCCCTTTTCGAGTATGTTTACGCTGTTTTTGCCCCTGGCGCTGTACGGAATATCCATGATTGCCGGTCGTCTGAGAAACAAGTGAACTCGTTCAGCTTTGCTGAACATCGGGGAATCAGATGGGGACTCTACCCCACCTGATTCAAGGCCCACCTTAGAGGTAGGGGTCTTAACCCGATAAAGTCGTAATCGGATAAAGCCGTACAGCCTGCCAACGGCGAAACGTGCGGGTTCCGGAGCATAAGCAGATTACGGCTTCCGGACGCCGCCCGGGCATTCGCACGCTCAGCCCCATTTGCGCTTGCGGTACTGGCCCGGCGGCAAGCCGACGACCCGCTTGAACATGCGGATGAAGTTGGAATAGTCGTTAAAGCCCGACAGCTGGCACGCATCGGTCACATTGCAGCCGTCATGCAGCAGCTTCTTGGCAAGCGCGATTCTTTTGAGTAAAATGTATTCATGAATAGTGCTGCCGGTGCTTTGCCGGAACAGCCTGCTCATATAATATTTGTTCATAAAAAACTGCTGCTCCAAAGCCTCCAGCGTCAGGTCGTGATCCAAATGATGTTCGATGTAGTCAAGCACCGGGGACAGCTTTTGCAGCGCGACCGGGCTGGTCAGCGGCGATCTGTTTTGCCGGAATGCCCGATTCAGCAGGACGAGCAGCTCGATCAAAGCGGTTGTCATCAGCAGGTCGGTGCCTTCGTCCGGCTCGCCGGCCAGCACATCCATTTTCTGGAACAAAGCAATCAATTCCTCAAGTTGATGCGGCAAAAAATGAAGTCTGTTCCGTTCGCCGTCGGGACGGTCGCGGAAGCAGCCTAACAAATCGAACCGGTACATGGATGAGAACGGCTCCGCCAAACCGGGATGAAAGTGGATCACTTTATTTTCATAAGTGGCCGTCGACCGGAAGGTGGGCTTATGCAGCTCGCGGTTGTTCATGACAAGCAGATCGCCGTATTGCAGCGGGTACACCTGTTTTTCGATAAAATAATGGACGTCGCCGCTTATAAAGAAGTAGATCTCGAACCGGTCGTGGAGATGAAAGTCGAATTTCGGAGACTGCTCCAAGCGCCGGTGGCGGTAATCGATTTGCCGGGTCTGATAATGAATGTCCAAGGCCAGCATCCTTTCGCGTAAAAGTCAAAAAAAGCAATAAATTGACCAATTGATGCAAGGAATTTGTTTTAAGTATACCTCATTATAACAAGTAATGCGTGTTCAAAACTGCAATGGGGAGCGATCTTTGAGCCGGGAATGCGCACAACCTTTAAGAAATCAGGTGAAACCGTGAAAACATTAGGATCAGCAATTATCGGATGCGGCTCTATTTCAGGTGTCCATTTGAAAGCGGTAGCAGACTTGGAAAACGCTGAATTAAAAGCGGTTGTCGATTTGGATGAAAGCAAGGCCAAACGGGTAGCCGAGCAATACGGCTGCGATTATTACACCGATTACAATGAAGTGCTGAAGCGCGATGACATTCAGATTGTTCATATATGTACCGGACACCATCAACATGCGCCGGTGACTGTGGATGCTCTGAATGCGGGCAAGCATGTGCTGACGGAGAAGCCGATGGCGGAGACGAAAGCGGCGGCGCAATCGATGCTGAAAGCGGCCGGGCAAAATCCGGGCGTGCAGCTGGGCGTCATTTTCCAAAACCGCTATAACGCATCCTCGCAGCGAATCAAGCAGGCCGTCGATTCCGGCGAATTCGGCAAGCTGCTCGGCTTGAAGGGGATTGTGACATGGCACCGCAATTCCAGCTATTACGAGACCGACTGGAAGGGCAATTGGGCTACCGAAGGCGGCGGTGTGCTGATCAACCAATCCATCCATACCTTGGATCTGCTGCATTGGTTCGGAGGCCAGGTGGCCAGCCTAAAAGGCACGTTCTCCAACGACTCGCTGGAAGACGTTATCGAGGTTGAAGACACCGTCCACGTGTTCCTGCAATTTGCAAGCGGCGCAAAAGGCATCTTCTATGCGACCAACGCATATGTGAAAAACTCCCCGGTGGAGCTTGAGCTTTGTTTTGAGCAAGGAGCGTTGGTACAGCGCGGCGACACGTTGTACCTGGAGCAGGACGGCAAGCTTACCGTTCTGGTTGAGCCGCAGGTTAACCTCTCGGGCGGAAAGTCTTATTGGGGTTCCAGCCATGAGCTGCAAATCCGAGACTTTTACGAGCATGTGCTGGAAGGCAAGCCGTTCTGGATCGACGGTCCGGAAGGCTATAAAACGTTCGGGCTCGTCATGGATGTATACGAATCGTCCCGTACCGGAAAAACCATTACGTATTCGGGCGCTGAAGCGGCTGCACGGTCATAAAGGCTTGAACCGGCGGCATGCGTGGCAGGAATGCATATAAGCCGAACGAGATGAAACAGGCTGAAACCAACAGCGGATACTATGTTGAAACTGACATAGTATCCGCTGTTTTTTTATGTTGACAGTATAAGTTTTATACTTTGCTTCGCACAATCTTGACAAACGCGCCTGTCCTTTAAGGACGGCGGAGCCGTTTATGCTTGACATAATAGAAGGTATAAAATCCGGGGAATCAAGGTGGTTCCTTTTTTAAGTTTTTTGGTAAGTAGAGTTATGGAGACTAATATTTTGCGACAAATATTTTTTGATGAACATAACCATTGGGAAAACTTTGTAGAGAAGCATGGAAACAAATACGGCCAGTCGTCATGAAAGAAGTAGAAAAGTTCAAGAACTGCGGAAATACAAAGAAAGGATTTAAACTGCTCGTCTGTGAAGGCTGCCATGACATGAAAGTCATACCATACAGGTGCAAAGGCCGATTTTGTACAACCTGCTCATGTAATGAAACCGAAGAATGGAGCCGAGTGTTAGCAGAGGAAGCATTTCAAGTGAATCATCGGCATGTCATGATGACGATCGATGAAGGACTGAGGGATATTTTCCTGAAACATCGCGGCTTACTGAAGGAATTCATGAACGAAGGAGTAAGAATTGTAAAGGAATACTTCAAAAAAAGCATAAACTGGGATTATCGCTGGGCTGCGTACGTTTGGATCGAGGCTAAACTTTAATCCTCATATCCATATGGTAGTGACCTTGGGGCATGAAAGCAAATGGAGAGTGGAAGAAGTATAACTATATTCCGTTTGAAATGTTGCGAAAACAATGGCAAACGGTTGTACTGAAGCTGATTCGCCGAAACTTGAGTACCGCGGAAAATGTCCTGAGGACGGACAGCTTGTAGTAAAGTACGCGGCATGTCAGAATACAAGGGCAGTGCTAGAGAGGCTGATCAACCCTGTCACCGGTATCCAAGAAAAGAAAACCAGGAAAGAAAAAGAAACCGAAGCCATTGATCCTAAGCAAGTACCTACAGTCGAAAGAGGCCGTCAATTATGTATGTCTGACGTGTTCGGAAAGCGAAAAGATACCGCTTAGTGTGGTCCGGGACTTCGATAGGATGGATGATGGAGACCCGGAAGTGCCCCCGCAATTCGCATGTGAAGCTTGCGGCGGAGCCATGTACCCAGAATACTACAAAGGTGTGCATGGTTATGAATACCGGATCGAAGACCGGTTAGTAAAAAAAGAGGTAGCTGAAAACACGAGAGTAGAACAGTAAGAGGGCATGGATGTGGGGTGGAAAGTTTACGGGCCGTCTTTGAAGTCGTGTTCCCCCTGCCTGGTCTAATCGAAGGAACACGACTTCAACAACGGCTGTAACCCCACATCCATCCCTCCCAACGCTCAAACGTATATCCTACACCAAGGACGCCGCAAGGCGTTTTACTTACATAGAAAGGGGAAAGAGGTTTGTACCGAAGCTGTCGTCGGCTCGTTGACCGGTGTCTGGTTTACGGTGGCCGGCCTTCTGGAATATCTTTACACGAAAGTTGTACGTATGGTATACTTCAGGTGTCCCGACCACCTGACCACTCATGGCGTATTCATAACTTTTTTAATGAGGTGAGATCGATTGAAGCTGATGCCGGTCCAGAAACAACGTGTGTACCAAATGATCATAGAACAGATTAAAACGAGCATTGAGCGCGGAGAGCTTCACCCGGGGGATCGCCTTCCCTCGGAAAGGGACTTGGCTGAAGCCTTATCGGTGTCGCGCAGCGCTGTCCGTGAGGCGGTCAGTGTGCTCGAATCGGCAAGAATCGTTAAAATCGCCCCGGGTATCGGGGTTTTTCTCGAGGAGGACCGAAACAAAGATGTGCTGGCCAAATTGAATGAGATCGTATCTCCGCAGAATACGAATCTGATCGAATTGATCGAGGTTCGACAGGCCATGGAGGTTCAAGCAGCTTATTTGGCCGCTCTTCGCCGTACGGATGCCGATCTGCGGGCGATTCAGTCCGCTCTTGATGCTTTGGAGCGATCGGTCAAAGCGGGACAGGTTGCCGCCGAGGAAGATTATTTGTTTCATCTCCGCGTAGTGGAAGCGGCAGGCAACCAAATGCTGATGGAAAGCGTAAAGTTCTTCTCCGACAAATGTCTCGCAGGACTTCACGAAAGCCGCAGCCAGAGCCTCGGCATTCCCGGAAAGAGCCGGGCGGTGCTGGAGGAACATCAGCTTATATATTCCGCCATCGAGCAGCGAAATGCGGATAGAGCGCGGGACATGATGTGGGAGCATCTGCAGAACGTGAAGGCAAGATACTTGAGTTAATCGGGAGGTGCCGAGAATGGACAGCAGTTCATCCGTCCTTATGTACAAATTGAAACAGCATTTCTCCGGAAGTCGGATTGCCGACCTTCCATCCTCACTGATGGAAGCGCTTCAACAATCCCTTTTATTCGCCAAGCTTGCGCCGGGGGCGACCATCGCCATAACAGTCGGTTCGCGAGGCATCCGCCAAATCGACGCGATCTTAAGGTACGTAGTAAGGTACCTTCAGGACGAAGGGTACCGCCCGTTTCTCGTCGCCGCTATGGGCAGCCACGGCAATGGGGAAGCGGATGGCCAGCGTGAGATCTTGGCCAGTCTCGGCATAACGGAACAATCGATAGGGGCGCCGATCCGCTGCTCCAGCGAGGTCGTTCAGCTCGGTATCACAAGCGCCGATCCACTTCTTTTATTCGGAAGCATGACGCCCGGATTGGCGGGGCTGCCGGTATATATGGCGAAGGAGGCTGCCCAAGCCGACGGCATACTGGTCATCAATCGGGTGAAGCCTCATACGGCGTTCCGCGGAGATTACGAAAGCGGTCTCCTGAAAATGCTGTCCGTCGGTCTTGGACGGGCGGCCGGGGCGGACAGCGTGCACAGTCTTGGCGCAAGTCAGCTCGCACTGGCCATTCCATCGATCGCCCGGGTATCCCTGGAAAGAGCTCCCGTGATCGGAGGCATTGCCATCGTGGAGAACGGCGAGGAGGAAACTGCCATTATCGAAGGCATTCCCGCCGGCGATATTTTCGTCAGGGAACGGCAGCTGTTGCAGGAAGCGAAGCGGATGATGCCCTCTTTGCCCGTAGGGCAAATGGATCTCTGCCTGGTAGGCGAAATGGGCAAAAACTATAGTGGAACGGGTATGGATTCGAACATTATCGGTCGAATGCGAATCCGCGGCTTGGCGGAGCCGGATCGGCCGGATATTGCCTATGTCGGCGTATTGGGACTATCGCGTCCTTCGCATGGCAACGCCACGGGAATCGGGCTTGCCGATTTTACGACGGACGCCGTGGTAAGGGACATCGATCGGGATTCCACCTATCTCAATTGCCTAACGACCGGCTTTGTCACAAGAGCCGCCATCCCGATGAGCTTGAAGAACGATCGCGAACTGATCGAGAAAGCGATGTTCGCCCTGAAGATCAAAGATCCCGGAGCGTTCAGGCTCGTTTATATTAAGAACACGCTCCATTTGGATGAGGTTTGGGTCTCGGGAGCCATTTATGAGGAGCTGCAATCCGAAGCTCATATCGAATGCATGGATGGTCCTTGCCGCCTTCCATTCGACAACGATGGAAACCTTTTGCTTCCGAAACGGTAAGCTGTCCGCTTGCCGAATCTCGCATCTCGAATTTCAAGGGAAAGAAGGCTTTGCTCATGCCGCAATATAACGCTTTTACGCCGAAGCATTTGGAGGAAATCGTCACGCTTTTGGAACCGTCGCGGGTGCTTCATCAGACCCACGACCTGCTCAGCTATTCCTTCGACGCCTCGTTCGGCACCTATCCGCCGGATGTTGTCGTCCAGCCGATATCCACGGAAGAAGTGGCGGCCGTTGTCCGCTTCGCCAACCGGCATCTCATTCCGGTCACGCCCAGGGGCCACTCCTCCTGCTTAAGCGGGGGGCCGCTCCCGGTAAAGGGCGGCATCGTCATGGACTGTACCAAGATGAACCGCACCTTGAATATTGATGAGGAGGATCTGGTTGCCGTTGTCAGTCCGGGCGTTATTACGGCCCACATTCATAAAGCGGCCGAAGCCAAAGGCCTCATGTATCCCCCCGACCCGAGCAGCTCGCACATTTCGACTATCGGCGGCAATCTCGCGGAAAATTCCGGCGGACCGCGCGGCCTGAAATACGGCGTGACCAAGGATTACGTCATCGGTCTGGAGGTGGTCACGCCGCAGGGCGAGATCATCCGCACCGGCGGGCGTACGGTCAAAAACGTGACCGGCTACGATTTGACGAAGCTGATCGTCGGCTCGGAAGGCACGCTTGGCATTATTACCGAAGCGACATTGCGCCTCATTCCGAAGCCGCAAGCCTCCGAAACGCTGATGGCGGTGTTTGACGATCTGGTCCATGCAGGCAGGGCGATTTCGTCCATATTGGCAGCTCTTATTCTGCCCTCCAAAATCGAAATCATGGACCAGGCCTCGATTGCGGCCGTTGAAAACTACGAGCCTTGCGGATTGCCACGGGACGCGGAGGCCATCGTTCTGATTGAGCTCGACGGTCATCCCGCCGCAATCGGGCATGAAATTCAAGTGGTGCGCGAGCTTTGCGAGCGGATGAAGGCCAGGGAAGTCAAGGTGGCTCAGGACGATAGCGAACGCAATGAGCTGTGGCGCGGGCGCAAGCTCGTTTCCCCGGCCATTGCCAAGATCAAGCCGACGAAAATATCCGAGGATATTACCGTGCCCAAAAGCAAGATTCCGGAAGCCTTCGAACGATTAAAGCGCATCCGCGAGAAATACAATTTGCATCTGGTCATCTTCGGTCATGCGGGCGACGGCAATCTGCATCCGAACATCGTCGCCGACATAAGGGATCAGGAAGAAATGAAGCGGGCGGAGCTGGCGGTCGCGGAAATTTTTCAAACGGCCATTGAGCTGGGCGGCACGCTATCCGGGGAACACGGTATCGGAACGATGAAAGCGCCATTTTTGGAGTCCGAGCTGGGAGCGGCCGGGGTGGATATGATGAAGCGCATCAAGCAAGCATGGGACCCGAACGACATCATGAATCCGGGGAAAATTTTTGCCGAACCCGGACAAAGGCTGGTGCTGACCGATGAGCGGTAGTCCACAAGCTGATTCCAAATTGAAAGAGCTGCAAAAAGCTTTATCGTATGACGATACGATGAGCTGTATCCAGTGCGGCTATTGTTTGCCGGCGTGTCCGACCTATGAGACGATGGGCAAGGAGACCCATTCGCCCCGGGGGCGGATTCATCTGGTGAAAATGGCGGGCGAAGGGAAGTTGAACGACTTCACGCTGCTTGCGGATTCGCTCGATCAGTGTCTCGGCTGCCGGGCTTGTGAAACCGCTTGTCCGTCCGGAGTGAAGTACGGTAGCATCTACGAATCGGCCAAAAACGTCATCGAACAAAACGTTCCCCGTTCCGTGAAGGCGCGGGCTGCGAGGTCCGTTTTGCTCCGCAAGGTGTTTCCGAGTAAAGCCGCATTAAATACGATAGGCACCCTGCTATGGGCTTATCAGAAAAGCGGCCTGCAGCATACGGCACGCAAGCTTCGGCTGACCCGCGTGCTGCCGGAGCCTCTCGGCGTGTTCGAGCGGATTGTCCCCGACGTACCCGGCCCGCTGGAGCGGCGGAAGCGGCCGCTTCGTTTCCGGCCCGAGGGTGTGCCCAAGCTGAAAGTAGCCTTTTTCACGGGCTGCGTAATGGATGCCATGTTTGAGCGCATCAATCATCTCAGCATGAAGCTGCTGCAAAAAGCCGGGAGTGAGGTCATTATATTAAGCGGCGATACTTGCTGCGGGGCGCTTCACTCGCATTCAGGGGAAATGGAGCTGGCCAAAAAACTGGCCAGGCAAAATATTGCGGCATTTGAACGTTTGCTTGCACAGGAGCCGGTTGATTATATTGTCAATAATGCAGGAGGCTGCGGAGCTATGCTCGTGGAATATGATCATCTGTTCCATGATGATCCTGCTTGGGCGAATCGCGCCCAAGCTTTCGCCTCGCGAAACCGGGATATTCATCAGGTGCTGGCACAGCTCGGACTCCCCCTTCCGGCGAAGCCAACGCCCCAAGAGCGAACGTCTTCTCCTGAACCGCAAATCGTCACTTACCAGCGTTCGTGCCATATGACCAACGTCCAGAAAGTAACCCGCGATCCTTTACAGCTCATGGGGGCCATCCCGGGCATCCGGCTGCGCGAAATGGAAGATAAGGACAAGTGCTGCGGTTCGGCCGGTATTTATAATATCGTAAATTATAAGGAGTCAATGGACATTCTGGATGTGAAAATGAACCATGTGAAAGCCACGCAGGCCCAAACGATCGTTACTACCAATCCCGGCTGTCTCATGCAAATGCAGCTCGGCATCGTCAGGGAGGGGCTGGAGGGGGAAGTCCGGGCCGTTCATCTGGTGGAGCTTTTGGCGGAAGCCTGCGGTGTTAGCGTTTAGTTGAGATCCTCGACCTAAAGCGGGAACTTCCACTTGACGCGGAAGGCGGATGCAGCATATGATGAAATTAATCGCATGAGATGAGTTCGCTTCTTGTCGGGCAGCCCTTGCAAGATCCGTGAATGAACATATGCGGCATACCTTTTCAATTGCCTATACAGCGCTGAGAAACTTGCTGAACTCTGATCCACAGAGCGGCGAGGCAGGTTTAAGCCAGTAATATCATTCGATCCATGAATGATTTACTGGCTTTTTGTGTTTTTTGGCCCATGGGTCAGGCAATGCTCTTATTAAATCTGCAGGAGGAATGGGAAGATGAGTATGTTGGCAAGTAAACAGGATATGGTTTTTGTGCAAAAACAACCGGGGTTTGAGATCAAGCCCCATCCGGAGCATTCGCGGCTGTATCATATCGAGCTGGATGACAGCCTGCTGCAAACGTTTTTCGCCGGGCTTAGCGAGGTGAATGCCCAGACGCTGGAATATGTGCCCTACATGCGGCTTATATTGGCCGGGAGGCTGTCAGACTTGTTCGGCGCATCGCTTGGCGAAGCCGTTCGCGGCATTTTGCATGACCGCCGCTCCGGCGGGTTCACCGTCGGCGTGCAGGAGCAAGCCATGGATCCGGAGAGCTACGTCAAATTCGGAACGGCCGTCAGCTGCCTGGCAGGGACGCCTAACTTCGACGCCATGTCCGGCACCTATTATGCGCGCTTTACCGTCAAAGATACCGACGACAGCGATTCTTATTTGCGCCAGGCTTACCGACTGTTCACGCTGCATACGGACGGCACGTTCGTGGAGGAGCCGACCGATTGGCTTCTGATGATGAAATTTGAAGAGCGCCATTCCGCAGGAGGAGAATCCCGCATTTTACACTTGGACGATTGGGAGGAGCTGAAGAAGTTCAGCGATCACCCTCTGGCCTCGTATCCGTTCACTTATAAGTCGCCGCCCAGCAAAAATATTGGTCAAGTAGTGAAGCGCAAAACCTTTTTCAAACAAAACAACGGCACATGCATCTGTTTTATCGATCAATTCGTTTATCCCGAGACGATCGCGCAAGCCGCGTATTTGAAGGAGCTCTCCGAATCCCTGGAAAATAGTGCTGCCGTCATGGCACTCCCTTTGCCTGCAGGACAGCTCATCATGCTGAACAATACGTTCTGGATGCATGGCCGGGCTGCTTTTGAAAAACATCCCGAGCTGCACAGGGAATTAATGCGTCTGCGCGGGGTATTTACGGAAGTATAACGATTAAAGACAGCGGGAGGCTGTCGATGAGCTGCTGGAACACTCCAAGCCTTTATTCCTATTCAACGGCAGCCTCAAGAAGCCCTTAGTCCGATTGCACTCGGCAATTGGACTAAGGGCTTTTATTGCCGCATCGGGAAAGCCGGCTGCGGCGGCTTCAGTGCTTTCCTTTGATAAGCTCGTACTGCAAATGCAAATCCTTCAAAGCGGCTGCCAGCGCGTTGGCGGCCCGACCGCGATAATGATGCTGAAGAAGCTTGATCGGCTCTTCGATGCCGTCGCGGAGGCTGAAGCCTTTTAAAAGCTGGCTGACATAACCGCGCCCATGCTCCGTGGCCAGAGTGCAGGACGCTTCAAGAATAACGCCGTTTTTCTATCGATTTCCGCCGTAATGGTGAGCGAGTCATATATATTTTGAGCGGCCATGCCCTGCGGCAGCTTGGCGTGGCCCGCAATGAACAAGGTGCTGATCGGAAACATTCGTCAGGCCCTCCATCTTAATGGGATTTTCCGAATAAATGGCCTACCCCATGTATTTTTTCCAACACGAGGATGAGCGCTAACGAGATAAATACGACAACGCCTGATACCGACGCGATGAGCGGGCTGTAAGCATCCTGCATCTGGGAAAAAATTTCCAGAGGGAGCGTGCGCATATTCGGCGATACCATGAACAAGGACACCGTCACATTATCGAAGGAAGTCAGAAAAGAAAACAGAGCTCCCGATAAAATCGCCGGCCGAATCAAAGGCAGCGTTATTTTCCAAAATACCGTGACCGGATTCGCTCCCAGTATACTGGCCGCCCGCTCCAGCGTGTAGTCGAAGCCGCTAAGCCCCGTCAGTACGAAGCGTACAACGTAAGGCACGCAAATAATGATGTGGGCGATCAGAAAGCCGGTTGACGTGCCGGCGAGCAGGATCGGGGTGAAATAAATGAGCAGAGCGACGCCGAGCACAAGCTGCGGAACCGTTAATGGAGCGGTCAGCAGCGAGACTATATACGATTTGCCGGGCAATTCGTACTTTGCAAGTGCAAGCGCCGCCAAAGTTCCCAGAACGACTGAGATGAGCGAGGCCAAGAGGGCAAACTTCGCGCTGTTGAGGAACGCCTCGATATATTCCGGGCGATCAAGCAGCTTGGTGTACCATTGTACCGAAAATCCTTGCGGCGGAAAGCTCGGAAAGCTTGCACTCGTGAAGGAGGCCGGAAGGATGACAAGGATCGGAAGAAGGATATAAATCAAGACAAGAGCGGTTACGAGAACCCGGATTTTTCCCGCCATTTTCATTTAACGAAACACCTCCTTATATCGCCCTTTTTCAAACAGGCGCGTAAACACGGTGACCAGGATGAGCGTGATGCCCAGCAGTACGTATGAAATCGCGGAACCGTAAGTCCAGCGCAGCAAATGAAGAATTTGATCGTAAGCGACGACAGGGAGCACCGGGACGTTGGCGCCGCCCATGAGGGCCGGAGTCACATAAGCGCTCATCGACATGCTGAATACAAGCGCCACGCCGGCAACGATGCCGGGAAGGCTGAGCGGCAGTGTGACCGACATGAAAGTACGGAACGGGTTGGCTCCAAGGATCGAGCTCGCTTTTTCCAGCGACGGATCGATATTGTACAGGCTGGTCGCGATCGCCAGGATCATGAACGGCAAATAGGCATTGGACATCCCGATAACTACGCCCGTCTCCGAAAACAGCAGCTTCAGCGGGGATTTGACGATGCCCAAGGAAGTCAACATCCGGTTGACGGTTCCGTTCGGCGTTAGCAGCAAAAACCAGCCGAAATTCCGTACCACAATGCTGACTAGCAGCGGGGATGCGACGAGCAAAGCGAGCAGCCCCTTGAGGCGGGGGGAACATTTGGCCATCGTTAATGCTACCGGATAACCGAGAATCAGCGAGACGATCACCGTATATACGCTCACTTTGATCGTTAGCCAAAGGGAGGAGACATAGTAGGGATCCGTGAAAAACCGGATATAGTTTTGAATGCCGTACGCCGCATGACCCGACGTTTCATCGACATCGATAAAGCTTAAATAAAAAATATAGAGCATGGGTACGACGAAGAAGCCGATGATGAAGATCAGGATAGGAGACAGCAGCAGCCAGCCGGGAACCCACCTTTTAAGAATTGCGCGTTTTTTGGGCGAATCAGGTTGGGGAGAAGACTGAGCGCCCCCGTCTACCGCTTGATTAGCATGACGTCCGATGGCTTCCATCCGACCTTCACCTCGCTTCCAATCATCCAACTAGGTTCGATATCGGGACATTGCACCTGTAAAACAGACCCCTGGAACGAGGCTAATATTTCCCAGGCGGATCCCAGGTAATTCATCTGGGAAATGTGAACGGTATGCGGATCGTATTCTGGATCGAAGATCGAACCGATCGCCACTTTCTCCGGACGTATATAGAGCTTGACGGAATCCCCAATGGAGCAGGAGCGGTCCTCCCCCATCACATTGCCGGCTTCCACAAGCAGCTTTTCACCATTCTCCAGCTGTACCGTAATCATGCCTGTATCGATAGAAGCAATCGAACCGTGCAAACAATTGGACTTGCCGATAAAGTTGAACACAAATTCGCTCCTCGGATTGGCGTAAATTTCCGTGGGCGTTCCCGCTTGTTCGACTTTGCCTTTGTCCATGACGATGATCCTGTCTGACATCGAGAGAGCTTCTTCCTGATCATGCGTGACGAAAATCGTCGTTACGCCGACTTCCTTCTGCAAACGCTTGATTTCCACGCGAAGCTCCTGGCGCAATTTGGCGTCAAGATTGCTTAACGGCTCGTCGAGCAGCAGCAGCTTGGGCTGCACAACCAATGCGCGGGCAATCGCAACCCGCTGCCGCTGGCCCCCTGACATTTCCCGCGGATAGCGTTCCTCCAGTCCGGTCATTTTGACAGTTTCCAGCGCATTCTTGATGCGCCGGGCACAATCCGCCTTGCTCACTTTATGAAGCTTGAGACCGAACTCCAAATTTTCATAAACGGTCATATGCGGAAAGAGCGAATACGTCTGGAATACCATGCCGAGGTCGCGCTTATAGGGCGGAACGCCGTTCATCCGCTTTCCCTTAATGAACAATTCGCCTTGATCGGCGTCGATAAAACCGGCGATCAGGTTGAGCGTCGTCGTTTTGCCGCAGCCCGACGGGCCGAGCAGGGTGAGTAATTCACCCTGCTTGACATCGAGGTCTACGCCGCCAAGCACCACGTTGGAACCGAATTTTTTATAGGCGCCGCGTATTTCCACATCGTTGATTATTTGCTGCATATGAAACCTCCGTTATAGCTTATTTTTTAACGCTTTTTCCGAGCTCCGGAGACACTTCCTTCGTCCATCTATCCATCCAGACTGCACGAATCTCGGAAAGCTTTTTAATGTCCGGGCGATACACCTTGTCCGTATCCTCCTTGATGCCGATCGAGTCCTCGAATTTGGACGAGATTTTCATGCCTTTTACTGTCGGATAAAAGCCGCCGTCGGAAATGAGCTTTTGCGATTCCTCGGAAATCAAATAATTAATGAGTTGCATCGCATCCGCCTTATGCGGGGCATTTTTGACGACGGTTGCATTAAATGCTTGCAGCGGCGCCCCCTCTTTGGGAATGACCATTTTCAGCGGCACGCCCGACTCCACCAGCTCGGCAATGGCATAGCTGCCCATGACAGTAACATCGGCCTCGCCTTGCTGCAGGGCAGGCATCATCTGCGTCGAGTTTTTATAGAACGTATCCGAATAGCGCGCCAGCTCCTTCGCTTTATTCAGCCCCGGCTCCATATTATCCAGGCTGCCTCCGTTGGCGAAGGCCAGATTGTAGAGCGTGGCAAAGCTCCAGTCGTTGGCAATATCGGAATAAGCGGTTTTCCCCTTGTAATCGGGACGAATCAAGTCATTCCAAGAGGCGATCGGAGCAAATCCGTTTTTCTGGAACGTTTTCGTATTGTAGGCAGGCGCAATCACCAAACCGAAAGCGGGCACGCCCATTTGTTCCACCGCGACAAAGCGGGGGTCCGTCAGCTTCATATTGGGGACAGTCGTTTCATCAAGCGGCTCGACCAACCCTTTTTCCACCGCACGCTGCACGTCAAGAGGCACATACACCGCTACGTCGAATTGCGGCGCATTTTTTTGCAAATCGACTTTGGACAAAATCTCGCCCGACAAGGCCGAGACGAAATTCACTTTAATGCCGGTCTTCTCTTTGAATTTCGGCGCGATGACATCGCGGATCGCTTTCTCGATTTTCCCTCCGTTGGCCGCCACCGTAATCTCCTTATCGGCAGAGGATGCGGGCGCCGGAACGGATGAGCTTGCCGGTTTTGCATCGGTTGATGATTTGGGCGCAGGGACACCGCATCCCGTAAGCGCTATCAAAACTAAAGCAAGTCCAACACTGAGCCATTTTTTCATGATAATTTTCCCCCTAAATCAATGATTTTTTCTTACAATTCATACACTAGCAAATATCGTGCCAACTTTTTTTGCGGCAAAATCGGTTATTTTCCATTGGTCATGCGGCAAATTTTTCCGGTTTCGTCCAGGAAGGCGGCGATTTTTGCCTCGAAAGGCCATAAACGGCTTCGTCAAGCGATGTGCCGAACAAGCGGCCCGGGCATGGACCGCTTAGTTGGCTGTCCCTCGCAAATGGCGGATAGCCGTTGCGAATCGGGCATAGCCGGATGAATGGCTGGCCTCTGTACGCCGACGGTAAACCCGCCGGGGTGGCGGTCGTGCGGAAGCGAGTCCAAAAAAGGGCAGGCAAAGATAGCCCTTCCCCGTTGACTTGTTACATGCTATCTTTTTAGTTAAGAATACATGTAGGGAAAAGGTGTGACAGATGAGAAAGCTGCTGCTCTGGTTATTGGTTCTGTTATGCTTTTCTGCGAATTCCGGATGGGCGGCGGAAACAGACTCTCCTCCCCCGGGAAATGTATTGAAGGTCGGGTTTGAGCGCGATCATCCTCCATTCTCTTTTGTAGACGAAGCCGGAAATCCGACGGGCTTTAATGTGGAGCTTATGGGTTTGATTGCCAAGCGGCTGGGCGTGGAGCTGAAATTCGTTCCCGTGGAAACAAGCGATTTCGCCGAACAGCTCGGGCGGGGAACGGTCGATCTGATCCTGGGCGTGAAATATAGCGCCGCCCGTAGCGAGCTTGTAGATTTCTCGGATTCCTTCCTCTCTCTATCCGAAGCGCTTGTGGTGCCCAAAGAAAATAAAGAGATCTACAATTTGTCCGGACTCAAAGGGAAAGTTGCCTCCGTTCAGCGAGGGAGCAGCGCCATTGATATATTGGGCGATATTCGCGACGTCCGGATGAACATCGCATCCAGTCAAACGAAAGCGCTTGAGCTTCTCCTTCATGGGCGCGCCGATGCCTTTATCGGAGATTATGAAGTGGTCAGGTACTATTTTACAAAGCATAAGCTGGACTCGGAGTATGATGTAAGAATCAATTCGATACATTCTTATGAAATCGCTTTCGCCGTGCGTAAAGGAAACTATGAGCTGGCTCGGCAGTTGAATGAGGGGATCAAGCAGCTGCAGCAAAACGGTGAATTAAAGCGGATCTATAACGCATGGTTCGCTCCTTTGTTCCCGCAGGATACGCTGTGGAAACAAATTTCCTGGATTTTGGGCTTGGTTTCGATAGCCGTATTCGTGTTCATGCTATTTGTTTATATGATCAACAAACGGCTAAAAAAAGAAATTTGGCGTCATACGAAAACGCTTAAAAACTACTTGATTTTTCAACAACAAATATTGGATACGATTGATAACGGCATTTTTTCCATCAATACCAATAAAACGATCCAGCTCGCCAACCGGCGGGCGATGGAAATTTGGAATTTGAAGACCGAGCCGGTGAACACTTGCATCTCCGGATCTTCCTTGTTCAAAGAAATTGAGCAAATTATCGATCTTCCTTTGGATGAAAATGACCATGAGGGGGAATTTGTATTGATTCGGGAAGGCGCCGAAGAGAAGCTTGTCCATTATTACGCAGCCGTCCTAAAAAACGATTTTGACGAGAAACTGGGATGGATTATCAGTATGCAGGACAGAACCAAGGAAAAAAACTTGCAAAACAAACTGGTCCTTCAGGAGAAGCTTCGTTCATTAGGCCAGCTTATCGCGGGAATTGCCCATGAGCTGCGAAATCCTTTGACGTCCATGAAAGTGTTTATCGAGCTTCTTCCTCGTAAAATCGACGATCACAGATACAGACAGGAGTTCATGAAGCATGTGCCGGCAGAACTTCATCGGCTGAATCATGTGGTGGAGGACCTGCTGGATTATACGCGCAGCAAGGTTCCTGTGAAAGAGCGGGTGAATTTGCATGAGTTTCTGTCTTCCGTTATAAAACCGTTTGAACTCCAATATGCCTTTCAACCGATTCAGCTGATCAACCTGGCGGAGAAGGGAACTTCTTTTTATTTTGACAAGCAGCAAATGAAGCAAGTATTCATTAATATCATTACGAACGCCGTGGATGCCATCGCGGAGAGCGAAGTAAAAATGATTACATTCGAGGCCGGGACGATCGATGGTTATCCGTACATTCGCGTTCATGATACAGGGGCGGGCATCCCTGCCCATGAAATATCGAAGCTGTTCCAGCCCTTCCATACAACCAAAAATAACGGGGTAGGTCTCGGTTTATACATTTGCTACCAAATTATGGCCGAGCATGGCGGAGAGATCGCCGTTCAATCCGTTCCCGGCAAAGGTACAACTTTTACATTAAAATTTCCAGGAGCAGGAGGCGAATTTTTATGCACTCCATCTTAATTATCGATGATGAACAAGCCATTTGTACCTCCTTGATGTTCGCGCTGGAGGATCAGTACCAAGTGTTTGCGACAACGTCGCCCGTTGAAGGCTTGGCTATTGTCCGCAAAGAAAAGATCGGAGCCGTCCTGCTCGATATGCGGATCGCCGGGGTGGACGGTTTGTCGCTGATCCCGGGGCTGCTCGAAATTTCGCCCAAAACTTCCGTTATTGTCATGACGGCATTCGGAACGATTGAAACCTCGGTGAATGCAATGAAGCTGGGAGCGTATCACTATTTGACCAAGCCGCTGAATTTGGACGAGGTCCGCATTTTAATTGAAAAATCGCTGCACTTTAACGATTTGAAGCATGAAGTCGAGCGTCTTCATGAAGTGCTGCGGCCGGAGGACAGCTATGCCGGCATCATCGGCAAAAGCCACGCGATGAAAAACTTGTTCGGGCTTATCGATAAAGTGAAAAGGATTGATTCCGGCCTGCTTATTACAGGGGAAAGCGGTACGGGGAAAGAGCTGGTGGCCAAAGTTTGCCACGAAGAAGGAATCAGACAACGAAAACCGTTCTCAGCGCTGAACTGTGCGGCTATACCGGAAACGTTGCTGGAAAGCGAGCTTTTCGGGCATGAGAAGGGAGCCTTTACCGGGGCATTCCAACGAAAGGAAGGCATATTCGAACAGACACATGGAGGTACGATATTTCTTGATGAAATCGGGGAGATGCCGCTGCATCTTCAAGCCAAGCTGCTTAGGGTCATCCAGGAGCGGGAAGTAGTCCCCATCGGCTCGAATCGGCGTAAACAAATCGATGTCCGCATTATTGCCGCCACCAACCGGAATTTGTTCGAGGAAGTAAGCAAGGGCGCATTCCGCGAAGACCTGTACTACCGCTTGAATGTCATTCCGGTGCATGTGCCGCCGCTGCGTGAAAGAATCGACGATTTGCCGCTCTTGACCCATCATTTTCTTCAAGTTTACGGGTTGAAATTGGGTAAAACGGGCGTTCATTTTCATCCTTCGGCGATGGACGTGCTCTATCGTCATTCTTTTCCGGGGAATGTGAGGGAACTGTCCAACATTATCGAATACGCGGTGGCTTTGTCCAATGATACCCTGCTGAATGTGCATGATCTTCCCGTTTATTTGCAGGAAAGAGCCTTCGAGCGAGTAAATGACAAGGAGGGCGTGTTCCTTCCTTCGATGCTGACCCTGGAGGAAGCCGAGCGGGAGTTTATTTTGCATAAGCTGCAGCTTTGTAACGGGCACCGCAAAAAAACGGCTGAAGCCTTGGAGATCAGCGAACGAGGGCTTCGTGATAAATTAAACAAATTTTTGCCATCCAAAGACTAGAATGAAAAGGGAGGAAATTTCATCATGCGGCGTGTACTCCTATTTTCACTAGCGCTTTTCATAACAGGCTTATCCTTGTTCGTGTATCGGACGATTCAAACCTCCAGCCATCAGCCAAACCAAAGCCGTGGGGATGCCGATCATCCTATCGTTACCATTGCAACCGGCAGCGCTTCAGGTCCTTACTTTACGATTGCAAGCGCATTAGCCAAAAGGTACGAAGAGCGGCTTGGATTAACGGCGTCCGTGCTGACAACAGGCGGCTCGGTGGAAAACATGAGTCTTATCGAGGCGGGGAAGGTAGATATGGCCTTCGCCATGTCGGATGCGGTTACGTTTGCTTACGAAGGGGCCGAAGGCGTCAAAAAAATGGAAAACCTGCAAGCGATGGCCGGACTTTATTTGAATTATGTGCAAATTATTGCGTTAAAAGGCAGCCCCGTTCATTCCATCTCCGATTTAAAGGGCAAAAGGGTCAGCGTGGGCGCCCCGGAGAGCGGGGTGGAGATGAATGCGCGTTTGCTGCTTGGGGCGTTGGGGATTACTTATCAGGATATAAAGCCCGAATATTTGTCCTACACCGAAGCGGTGGAGCAGCTGAAAAACCAAAAAATCGATGCCGCCTTTTTTACTTCGGGGCTGCCCAATCCGACGGTCACCGATTTGGCGATAACGAAGCCGGTCTCGATTGTCCCCATTCCGATCGAGGAGATGGAGAAATTAAAAGAAACGTATCCGTTTTTCCGAATATCGGAAATTCCCGCAGACACGTATCAGAATGAAGTCCCTATTCCAACGGCGGCTATCCTGAATGTGATGCTCGTAAATAACGATTTGGACGAAGATCTCGTATATAAGCTGACCAGGGAGTTTTTTGACAGCCTTGAATTTTTGCGCGATGCTCATAAAGCGGCGCAATCCATCGATCTGGAGGAAGCGCGGCAAAATCTTCCGATCCCGGTTCATCCCGGCGCGGCAAAATTTTATAAAGAAATCAGGACCGATTAACATGGGGCGACGGATTAACATGATAATCTTATTCATAATCAGTTTTTCCCTTGGTTGAATAGAAAGTATAAGATTGTATACTTTGCTTCGCTCAAACTTGATAAACGAGCTCGCCCCCCCCAGGGATGGCAAAGCCGTTTATCCTTGAGTATATATCGTATTTTTTGATATAGTAGCATCAAGCACCAAGAGGGAGCGCTTTCGCGAGCGGCTCCTTGTTCTCATCCGAGAGTAGAACATATAAGGAACGGAGGGTTAACATGAAGGTCCAACGAATCGTCGCCAACATCGATACGGACAATATTGCGGAGGCCAAACGCTTTTATCAGGACGTGCTTGGCCTCGATTTATTGATGGATCTCGGCTGGATCGCCACTTACGGCTCGCACGGGGAGATGAAGATCCAAATCAGCTTCGCCTCGCAGGGTGGTTCCGGCACGCCGACGCCGGATCTGTCGATTGAAGTCGATGATGTCGATGCCGCGCTTGAACACATGAAAAATGCCGGATTTCCGATCCAGTACGGACCGGTTGACGAGCCTTGGGGCGTTCGGCGGTTTTTTGTAAGAGATCCGTTCGGCAAGCTCATCAATATTCTTGCTCATCTGCAATCCGATTGACGCCTGCCGTTGGCAGGGCTGAAGGTGCTCTGCCTGGCTTCGGGCGGCAGCCAGCAAGGACCGATACTGACGAAGGCGGTCAAGATCAGGCTGTAGATCACAGCCAATTAATTTTGGTACCATCGGGGTATAGCGCGTTCAAAATTGTGATGGTCGTCCAGCACGATGCGAATACGAGCCAGCATGGACTCCAATTGCTCCGGTGCTGCCTGCAGGGTCCATGAAATCGTGGAGAAGATCGTAAACGCCGTATATAAAGCATACAGATTCCAGAAATGAACGGGAACCGAGCCTTTGAAATATTCGTCGATTTGCCCGATGGAAAACGGTATACTGACTTGACGGCTGAAAAAGGCTATTTTCAAAAAGTCATGATAAGGATCTCCCCAATCGTACCGGTTAAAGTCAATAACACCGGCGTATTGACGATGATGAACAAGCAGGTTGCCCGGATGAAAATCGTCATGCTGGAACCGATTGGGGCGATCGTTCATCCATGCCAGGTTCGCTTCTATGAAAGAAACGATGACGGTCTCCTCGGGCAGTCGAATCCCGCAGCTCATATAGTCCTCGAATTGTTTCTTATGCTTTGCGATCCGTCTGAGATGCCAAGCGCCCCAATTCGCAGGAGCTTCCAACCCGTGCATAAGCCGCAGCTCGCTTCCAGCTTTGCTTCCTATCTCGTATTGTTCATTGCTGGTTAAAGCGGGGACAATGTCCGAGGCATCTTCACCTTCTGCGTAACGCAGCAACATGTAGCACATATCCAATGGTTCGACGATGCCAAATTGGACAGGCGCGGACGTATTGACGCCTATTTTATGAACGCGTTGAACAGCTTCGAACTCCCGCTGTTTTTGCTCGCTTTTTTGCAGCGTGGCGGTTCGAAGCACATAGGCGGGCCGACCCATATTTGTAAACAGGAAATATTTTCCGTCGGATGAAAATCCTTTGTGGATTTTTGAAACCGATGCAATGTTGTTCAACAAAGGGATATGCTCACGAATAGCTTGTACGTCCAGCTCATCTTTTTCCGGCATGCTTACCTCCTATCGGGCTGCTCGGCTTGTCTCGCACAGGCCGCTGCCAAATTGCCGAACTCTTGCAAATAATCGTTGTAGCCGCGTTCGTTTTCCGCGTAATTTCCTTTTTCCTGGTTGGACATACGGACTACGACCAGTTCCAGCTCGGGCACGACCAACAGAAGGGGGCCGTATAAACCGACAATTTCATACGAGTGCCGGGGTATCTCGCTGCCGATTGGACATTGTGACGACTCCCCGTCCTTGACGAACCACAGGCAGCCGTTCCGGGGGAGTCCCGCTGGCAGCTGCAGAGGCGCTTGAACGGAGACGGCAGTCCGGATCACCGATTCAGGCACGATCTGTTTGCCGTTGATGCTGCCTGATTTTAAATGCAGATATCCCCAATAAGCGAGTTCCCTTGCGGAGACAAACAAATTCCCCTGAGAACCGTCGGTTGTCGGTCTGATGCGAACATGGGCCTGCTTGTCGCGAATAACAGGTACGAGCTGGTCGCTAGCGATGCTGCGGTAACCCGTTTCTTTCCAGCCTAACGGCTCGAATATTTGTTCACGGAGCAGATGGAAATAAGGATATTGCAAAGCGCTGCTGACCAAGGATTGCAGCAAACCAATTCCTGCGTTGTTGTAGTGCCAATCCGTTCCCGGCGCAAAGCTTCTCGCTAATTGTCCGTCTTGTTCATATAGCCCGTGCGTATGAGTCAACAAGTTCCGGATCGTAATTCCTGTACATGCAGCCTTTTCTCCATCGCTAACCTGCAAATAGTTTAATATCGGATCATCCAGAGACGCTATCTTTCCCAAATGAAGCGCCCATGCCGTTGCAAGTCCAAGGTAGCTTTTCCGGACCGAGGCGACATTAAATTGTGAATCCGCTTGTATATGTCTGGCCGATTTCTCAAAGGAGTGCGCGCCGCTGTAATATTCGGCGACAATCCGATCCTTTTGGATGACAAATAGAGCACATGCAGAGGCTCCATTCAATTCATTGATCCGCTCGACATAAAACATCAGACGATCAAAATCGCGATTTGCTTTTTTGTTCAGCATCGTATAGATATCCCCCAGTCGGGCGTGATGAGTCATTCATAATTATACAGTTCAGCGGTTCTCTTTAAAAAATAATGCCCTGAAGACGAATCGGGGACGCTGCGAATAATATCAACCGTATCGTTCATCGTTATTTTGGGAACCGGAATCCCCATGATTTTTGAAAAATTTTCCATGAGCGCATCCACCTTCGACAAATATAACCATATTTTAACATAACGCCTTTGGTAGTTATACCACATTGCCTAATCCCAGCCCAAAAAAGCCGCCGCACATGTTGTGCGGAAGCTTCTTCTGCCGCCGGGAGGCTGGAACACACCTATGCTTCTGCGGCATGCCAGGCAGATCACCGGCTGCTTTACGGATGCAGGCTGTTGTAAAACTCGAGTACTCTGGTTTCATATTCCTTCGGCAGTACCGCATGCGCTTTCCCATGCGATTGGCCGGCCGGCGCTTTCCACAGCTGAAAGCGGTCTGCGTGCTTCTCCCACATCGACTCGCTATTGCGGAGCGGAATGGACTCGTCGTCCGCGGTGTGAATGAACAGCACCGGGCGCGGATAAATAAGGTCTACGGCGCTCAAGCCGTCGACCTGATCCGTCACAATGCCGGTCAATGGCGGCAATATGCCAAGGATGAGCGGAGTGAACGGAAAGTTAGGGAGATGCGACCATACCGGCAAATTTTGCTCCAAATAATGGGTCAAATGATTGAATGGACTGTCCGCCACAACGCCGGCAATTTCCGGATCCTTTGCGGCCGCGAGCAGCGAGGCGGTAGCGCCCATCGAAAAGCCGTGCAGCGCGATTTTGCCCGGATGATGGGTGCGGGTCCAATCGATCGCTCCGAGCAGATCGAACTGCTCCAAATAGCCGACTGTCGTCAGACTGCCGCCGGATTCGCCGGAATTGCGAAAATCGAACATGAGCACATTATAGCCGTGCGCCGTAAGCTCCTTCGCCAGCTTGAGCGCTTCCGCTCCGGATTGCAGCCGGTTTTCCCTGTACCCGTGGGCCATAATGATGTTCAGCTTGGCTGCGTTCGAGCCTCCAGAGCCGCCGGAGCCGTCCGATACGCCGGAAGCGGGCAGAAACCAGCCCTTCAGCGTGACATCCTGATTCCGGCTTGCGAATTGGACCGGCTCGAACGGAATTCCGTGCTTGTCCGGGCTATCGGTCAACGGTTTAGGCTCGGGATGCGTCAGCTTCCACCCGACATAGGCGGAGACAGCGGCGCTGCCCAGAATCAATAAAACAAGCAAAATTGCAAAAGTCCGTAGCCATTGGGCGGTTCGTCCGCGGCGCGGGCGCGGGGCTCTTGTGATTGCGGGAGTAGGTCGCATAGCCAAGTTCCTTTCCGGATCAAATAATGAAAAGTAACTTTAGATTATACGATAAGACGGCGGCGGGCAACCATTTTTGTCGTATATTGACAGGTTTATCCCGGCACGCTCAGCGAAAGCGGTGATACCAGCCCGAACCTGTGGCGCATAGCATAACTAAGCCTGCGGCATAAAACGGGTTGGAAAATGTCCAAAAGGCGGGCAGGGCGAGCAAAACCAAGATAGCCAGATGAATACGGAAACGAACCGCGCCGACCGAGCGCCGTACCGATTGCTCGCGGATCGGATAAATATACTGCCAGAGATGACCTTGATAATAGCGCTTCAAATCGGCAAGCTGTAGCGCGCCGATGACCGCGAGCGCCGAATAGACGCTGGCAAGCGCCAGATCATGCCGGATCGAACTCAACAGCAGCATGCCGACGATAGTCAGTCGCGCGATAATGCCGAACAGCTCCGAGCGCAGCCATACAAGCGTGTACAAGTAAGTATAGGCATGGCTCTGGCGAAAAGCGACGGAACGGGTCAAGCCGTCCAGCCAGCGGAAATTTCTTGCTTTGCCTTGAACGGCGGGTACGTCGATGAACCAGTTCAATATCCGGTAAATGCCCGCTTTATGCGCCAGCTCGAGCTCGATCAGCAGGCTCCAGTTCACGACATACCGGTTCGGCAGCCGCAGCAGGAGAAGGTAGGCGACAGCCGCCAGCGACAACAGCAAAATGCCTGCTGCAGGCCTCATCGCAAACAAGGCATAGGCGGATAAAACGCAGAGTGCCCATCTGAGGATAGCGTACCATCGCCGCGACCGTTTTTCCTGCATTTGCAGCTCCGTCCATTTTCCTAACAGCATGATGCGTTTAAATAGGATCCATATAATGAGGAAAAGCGGAAACAGCCACCCGTTGGCTCCGGTCATCTTATGATAAAGCGGCCACAACAGAAGCCAGACCACGGTCACGACGGCAGTCTGCACGATCAGCGCACGGTTCAGCGAGAGCCTCAGATACAGCGTCATTCCTTGCTCTTGCGGCAGCAGAAACAGCGTGTCCGCCTCCTGTAAATACGTGCGGATTTTGCCGCCCGCTAGCGCGGGCAGCATGACGGCCGCGGACAAAAGCGCCCATGGAAATTCGGGCGTCACCCAAAGCATAAACTGCCGGTACGCGAAGCTGAACAGCAAAATGGCCACACCGGCCGCCAGCGCCGCGCTCTGCAGCGCATAATGAAGATAGGGTCGAATTTCTTTAAGAAACAGCGCGGACCGGCTGCGGAATAAAGCTTGCAAATCCATTAACCGCTCAGCTCCTTGTCACCAATTCGCAAAACACATCGTCCAGCGCCGTGCCGTTCGGCATACCTGCGGCATCCCGAAGCGCATCCACACCGCCGGAGGCGATCAGTTTTCCATGATGCAGCACGAGGAAACGGTCGCAATACCGTTCAATCGTCGCCAATATATGGGAGCTGATCAGGATGGAGGCGCCGCTTTGCTTTACGCTGACCATCAGCTCCAGCAGCGAGCGCATGCTGAGCGGATCCAGCCCGAGAAACGGCTCGTCGATAATATAGAGCTCCGGCTGAACGAGAAAGGCGCATAAAATCATCACCTTTTGCCGCATCCCTTTGGATAAATGCGAGGAAAGCCGATCCGTTAACGTTTCCATTTGAAACTGCTTCAATAACGGGTCCAGACGCTGCTCATATACGTCGCGCTCCAATCCATATGCTCTGGCTGTCAGCTCCAGATGCTCGCGCACCGTCAGCTCCTCGTACAGCAGAGGGCTTTCCGGTACGTAGGCGAACGTCTTTCGGTACTGCTCCTGCGATGCGGCCAATGGCTGCCCCTTCAAACGAATTTCTCCCTGATGAGGCAGCATTAAGCCGAGAATATGCTTGATCGTCGTGCTTTTTCCCGCACCGTTCAGCCCGATCAGACCGACCATTTCACCCGGCTGCACATGGAAAGACAAATTATGCAGCACCGGCTGAATCCGGCTGTACCCTCCGGTTACCCCTTCGACTTCAAGCATCGGTTTCATGAGGGTTCCCCCTTTACATTTCCTTCCTCTTAGACTAGCGGAAATGCCGGCACTTTTCCAGTCCGGCCCAACAGGCCCGCGCGGCGGTCAGCGGCAAGCCGCGAAGCGAGCTTCAATATATGCATGAACCTGCGTTGAACGGCGGCCGTCAATGCCCCGGTTTTACTTTTGGCTGCCGCCCTGGCTTTTCGTCCGCGCTTTGTTCGTCCCGCCCGTTTTGCCCGTTTTGCCTGCCTTGCCCGTTTTATGCGCTTTGTCCAGCTTCTTTAACTGCTCCTTGTCCAGCTTCCGCTGTTTTTCCGCTTCGTCGTATTCGTACTGCTTCACGTTTTTATACATCTTCATTTGCTCTACAAGCTGTGTATCGATCGGCTTCTCCGGCTGGGGCTTTTGACTTTGCGCTTTTTGCTTGCCGCATCCGTACGTCTGAGCGACAAACAATAAACAGAGGAGTAACACGGCGATTCGTTTCATAGGTTTCGACTCCCTTCAATAACAATAGTAATTTCCGGTTATTCCTTACTTTGCCCCCGAATTTGGAAAACTTGTCATGAATGAAAAAAAGTTTGAATCTTTGTATACAAATGAATACAATAGTATTAAGAAGAAAAAAAGGAATGGAGGATGTAAAAAATGGCGGAAACCTACCGTAAGTCAAAAATCGAGCATTATTTGGAACGGCTGCAGGTCCGGAAGCGATCCTTAATGAGCCAATTGGAGATGACCGAGCTTAAGCAGTCGCGGGAATTTATTTGCGGACAGCTGTCGGCAACGGATCTCATTATTATGGAAATAACCGTTGAATTTGGCCTTGCGGACATAAATGACGAAGGAGGAGAAGCTATTGACGGAGAGTGCGGTTCAAAGCAGCAAAACACATAACATATCCCCGCAGCACAACCGGGCAACCGGAATCCAGCTGTTGAAAAGAGCGGTCTTTTTGCTGCTTGGCGCGGGATTTGTGTCGGTGGCGCTGGAAATTTTTCTCGTACCGAACAATATTATTGACGGGGGCGTAGTCGGTATTTCGATCATTACGGCTCATTTGTCGGGCCTGCCTCTAGGCATATTTCTATTCCTTTTTAACCTGCCGTTCTTTTTTCTCGGCTACAAGCAGATCGGTAAAACGTTTGCTTTATCGACCTTGTTCGGCGTTCTGATCATGTCGATCGGCACCTCGCTGCTGCATCCGGTACCGCCTTTGACGATCGATCCGCTGCTGGCGGCCGTATTCGGCGGGATCATACTCGGCGTCGGCGTCGGCATGGTCATTCGAACGGGTGGGTCGCTGGACGGCACGGAAATCGTCGCCATACTGGTCAACAAGCAGACCCCGTTCTCGGTAGGCGAAATCGTCATGTTCCTGAACCTGTTTATTCTCGGCAGCGCCGGTTTTGTGTTCGGCTGGGACCATGCGATGTATTCGCTGATTGCTTATTATATTGCCTTTAAAATGATTGATATTACGATCGAAGGCTTTGACGAATCGAAAGCGGTATGGGTGATCAGCGATTCGTACCGTGAAATCGGAGAAGCGATATTGAGCCGGCTGGGCCGCGGCGTTACGTATTTAAACGGGGAAGGCGGCTTTACGGGCGGCGATAAGAAAGTGATCTTCTGCGTGATCACCCGGCTGGAGGAAGCGAAGCTGAAATCGATCGTCGAAGATTGCGATCCCAAGGCTTTTCTGGCGGTTGGCAACATCCATGACGTCAAGGGCGGAAGATTCAAGAAGAAAGATATTCACTAAACGGAAGCAAGCTGTTCACTAACTGGATGAAATGAGGATCATAATGAGTAAGCTGGAGGGTAAACGAATCGCACTGACCGGTCCGCGAAAAGCTGCCGAATTAAGCGTGATTGTGGAAAAGCTGGGCGGCATTCCGCTTGTTCGTCCGGCACAGGGCACCGTAGCGGTCGAGAAGGAGCAGGTGGAGGCGGAGCTGCGGGAATTTCTCCAAAAGAGTGCGGACTGGATCATTCTTACTACGGGAATCGGAACGGAAATGCTGTACCAGGCCGCAGAGGCCATGGGATCCGCCGACGCGTTCGTGAAGCGGCTGAAGGGGACGAAGATCGCCGCCCGCGGCTACAAAACGACGAGATATTTAAAGACGATTGGCTTGACGCCGACCGTCAGGGACGATGACGGTACGACGGCTGGCCTGATCCGGGCGTTCCAGGCTTGCGATATCCGCGGAAGCCGTGTGGCTCTGCAGCTGTACGGAGATCATGCGCCCCGGCTTGTGCAGTGGCTGAAGGAGCGGCAGACGGACGTTTATCAAATTTTACCCTACCTGCATGTGCCGCCCGATTTGGCCGTGCTCGATACGCTGATTTCGGAAATCAGGCGCGGAGAGATCGACGCCGTTACGTTTACGAGCACGCCGCAGGTACGCTTTATGATGGCTTATGCCCGGGAACGCGGGGATGCCGAGCAATTGCTGGCAGCGTTCGCCGGAACGACGGTCGCCGTGGCCGTCGGCAAGGTGACGGCGGAAGCGCTTCGGGAAGAAGGCGTCGAGCGCGTCGTAGCGCCGGAGGAAGAGCGGATGGGCAGCATGATGGTGACGTTGGCCCGGTATTATGACAATTTGCCGGCAACCTGAGCCGGTTTGGTCTGGAACATAAGGATATGGTATACTTTGCTAAAAAGTTACCTATCCTTTTTTATGTTGGAGGCCCCATGAATACAAACGCTGTTGTGCAGCTTCGCGATGTAACCAAACGGATCGGCTCCAAAACGATTGTCGACCATTTGTCGTTCGATGTGCTTCCCGGGGAAATATTCGGCTTTCTGGGTCCTAACGGCGCAGGCAAAACGACGACAATCCGGATGATGGTCGGCCTGATGTCGCTGACTGAGGGAGAAGTGCTGGTTAATGGCATCAGTGTCAAAAAGCAGTTTGAGCAGGCCATGATGTATGTCGGCGCGATTGTGGAAAATCCCGAGTTTTATAAATTTTTGAGCGGGTATCAAAATCTTCAGCATTTTGCCCGGATGATTCCCGGCATTACCGAAGAGCGGCTGAAGGAAGTGATCGCGCTTGTCCGGCTGGAGCACCGGATCTACGACAAAGTGAAAACCTATTCGCTCGGGATGCGTCAGCGGCTCGGCGTCGCCCAGGCAATTTTGCACCGGCCGGCTGTATTGATATTGGACGAGCCTACGAACGGCCTCGACCCGGAAGGTATCCGCGAGCTGCGCGACTATTTGCGCGAGCTTTCGCGGAAGGAAGGAATCGCGGTCATCGTGTCGAGCCATCTGCTGTCCGAGATGGAGCTGATGTGCGACCGCGTGGCGATCATTCAGAACGGCCGGCTGCTAGACGTCCGTTCTTTTAAAGAGATTCAAAGCGATTCCCGGCTGCTGGAGGTTGAGTTCGATGTGGATAACCTTGAGAAGGCGCTTCAGCTGGCAGCAGGCTTAGCTGGCGAGCAGGCGGTGCATTGGATTCCGGCGCCGCCGGGAGCTGCCAAGCCGTACGCCGCAGAAAGCGTTGCCGTCCCATCCGCTGCTACTGAGCCCGAAGCAGACCGGTCCGACACTGTCCAATCCGAAACAGCCCAATCCGAAGCAGACCGGTCCGACAATGCTCAATCCGAAACAGCTCAGTCCGATACCGCCCAACCCGAGACCGATCAGCCGGATATCACCCGGACTGCCGCAGCGGTCACGGCAGCGGAGCATGTGGAAGGCACGCTGGCCGTCAGCCTGAAGGGCGGACGCGAGCAGATTGCGGAGCTGAACGGACTGTTGGTCGGTGCCGGTGTGAAGGTGTACGGCATCCGGATGCATATCCAATCCTTGGAGGATCAATTCCTTGAGGTAACGAGGGGGAATCAGATTGTCTAGCTTGTACCGTCATGTGCAAAATGAGCAGATGAAAATATACAGCCGTACCCGAACCTGGGTCATGCTCGGCATCCTGGTGTTGGCGATCGTCATGATGGCGCTGATGATGAAATATGCGATGGATGTCAGCTTGAATCATGCGTTTCCGTTTTTAAGCTTAAGCACGAATTTGACGTGGCTTGTGTTTATTTTTTCGGTCATTATCGCCGGGGACAGCGTCGCTTCCGAATTTACATGGGGGACGATCAAGCTGCTGTTGATCCGTCCGGTGACCCGCTCGAAAATTTTGGCCGCCAAATACATATCCGTTTTTCTTTTTTTACTTACGCTGCTGCTTGTGTTGTTTATCGCGTCTTACTTTGTCGGTCTGCTGTTTTTCGGCTTGAGCGGAACGGTGAACGAGCCGGATGCGTTTACGAACGTACTCCGTGCGTATGGGCTGAAGTGGGTTGATTTGCTGATGTCGGTAACGCTCGCGTTTATGATTTCCGCCGCGTTCCGAAGCAGCTCGCTGGCGATCGGCTTGTCGATCCTGCTGATGTTCACCGCGAACTCGGTCGTATTTATACTTGTGGCGTTCAAATACAATTGGGCCAAGTTTTTGCTGTTCGCCAATACCGATCTGTCGCCGTATTTTTTGGGCGGGAATCCGCCGATCGCTGGAATGACGCTTGGTTTTTCCGTTACGGTGCTGATTGTATATTGGATTATTTTCTATGGAGTCGCATGGCTTTTATTTACAAAACGGGATATTGCGGGTTAGTCGCGAAAAGTACTGGCATGTTCAAATACGTGGTTCTGCAAGTACAGCCAAGCGCAAAGCAGCGGAGAAGCAAATCGAGCTGCGGCCTTGGCTGTTTGCATGCCGCCCGGGAAGCGGCGCCTCTTTCCTGCAGGAAGCAAGCGGAAGCGGCTTATTTGCTGCCGGCTCCGCTGCCCGGCCGCGCATTACTCAGCCGCCTCCGATTCGCCGTCTTCTAGCAGCAGGGTAACTCTTTCATGAAGCAGCATCGGATCGATCGGCTTCGCGATGTAGCCCTGCGCGCCAAGCTTCACACCCTGTACAACCGTTTCCTTCCGCGTATCCCCGGTCAGCAGCAGAATCGGAATCGATTGCGCTTGAGCGGTCGATTTCAGCTTGGTCAATGCTTCCAACCCGTTCATATCCGGTAAATTGATGTCGAGCAAAATGAGATCGTAGCGGGCAATCCGCGAAGCCACTGAAAGGAAATCGACCGCTGAAGCGTAAGTATCGACCTCATACTGATCCTCAAATATTTGTTTGACAAGCAGACAGAACGGCGAGCTGTCGTCAATCAGCGCAATTTGTTTCATCGTCATTCGGGAGTCACATCCTTTTCCATAATAAGGGGGATAACCATATGTCCATGTCGCAAGCAGATAAAGAAAAACGTATGAAAGAAATTGTTGCCAAAACGAAAAGATTGTTTTTGCAGGACGCCGACCGGCGCGCAGCGGAGCTGAACGAGCGGATCGCATCGTGGCGATCGCGGTTGCCCGGACATGATGCCGAGACCGCGAACGGGCTGGGCGACGGCCTGTACCGTTTCGCGCATACGCTGAAAGGCGTAGCCTTGACGGTAGGCTGCGACCGGCTGCACCGGCTGAGCGAAGCGGCAGACTCTTACAGTATACAACATTTGGATGCATGGACAGAAGACAGTCTTCTGCAAATGATCTCGTACATCGAAGAACTCTTTACCGGCCTGCGCGGGGAGCTCCAGGCGGAAGGACTTATATAACCGATGAAACCGGGGCGTTGCAATGGAATGCAGCGCGCTGAAGCTTCCGTATTTCCCCGTCCTCAGAGAAAAGAAAACCGGCGCGGACCCGGGGAAATTTGGTCCGATGGCCGTCTGTCAGCCTGACTCCGATTGAATCGAATGTGTCACGAAGGGAACGATAAGAGGAAAATTAAGGTTTTGCGAAGTTGCTCCCCGAGAAAAAGGAAAACCGTGATTCATGTCGAATGATAGTTTGTTAACAAATCTATCAAGAGGAGTACGGCCTATTCATGATCCAATTTCATAATGTTTCCAAGGTATATCCCAATGGGACCGTTGGTTTGAGCGGCATTAATTTGACCATTCACCCGGGAGAATTCGTAGTCATTGTCGGCTTGTCCGGCGCCGGGAAATCAACCCTGCTGCGCTCCATGAACCGGCTGAATGAAATAACCGACGGTCAAATCATGATCGACGGCAAATCGTTAACCTCGGCCCGCGGAGCGGAGCTGCGCCGGATGCGCCGCGATATCGGGATGATCTTCCAAAGCTTCAATCTCGTCAAGCGCGTTTCCGTACTGCGCAACGTGCTGTCGGGCCGTGTCGGCTACCATTCCACGTGGCGAACCTTGCTCGGCTTGTTCCCCAAGCACGATGTCGAGCTTTCCTTAAAAGCGCTTGAGCGCGTCAATATTCGCGAGAAAGCTTACGCCCGCGCGGATGAGCTGTCGGGAGGCCAGCAGCAGCGCGTATCGATAGCCCGCGCGCTGGCGCAGGAAGCCAAAATTATTTTGGCCGACGAACCGGTCGCTTCGCTCGATCCGTTAACGACGCGCCAGGTCATGGATGATCTGAAAAGGATCAATCAGGAGTTGGGCATCACGACGGTCGTCAACCTGCATTTTATCGATTTGGCTCGTGAATATGCGACGCGCATTATCGGTCTGCGCGCCGGCAAGGTTGTATTCGACGGCCCGGTATCTGAAGCGACGGACGAGAAGTTTTCCGAAATTTATGGACGCGCGATTAATAAGGATGAGCTGCTGGGGGTGGAGGACTGATGTCGTCATCCGAACGCGAACGTCCTTCGGCCGCATTGAAAAAGCCAACCTCGCTCAAACCGGCGTTGACCGTTATTTTTGTGCTGCTGCTGTTATTCGGCAGCGCCTATAAGACGGATGCTTCCCTGGCCAAGCTGGTTGAGGGCATCCCGGAGATGGGCAAGCTGTTCCAAGATATGTATCCGCCCGATTGGAGCTATTTCAGCACCGTGCTTGGGCCGATGCTGGAAACGATCCGGATGGCGATCATCGGTACGGTCGTCGGCTCGATCGCCGCGATCCCGATTTCATTTCTGGCGGCGCGCAACGTAACCCGCGTCCCGCTGCTTGGCATCGTCTCGCGTTTTATACTGAATCTGGTGCGGACGATTCCCGATCTGATGATTGCCGGCGTATTCGCGGCGATTGTCGGTTACGGGGCATTGGCCGGAGCGATTGCCCTCGCCTTCTTCTCGTTCGGACTCGTATCCAAGCTGACTTACGAATCCATGGAATCGATCGATCCGGGTCCGCTGGAAGCGATGACGGCTGTAGGCGCCAACAAGCTGCAGTGGATTCAATTCGGAGTCGTGCCTCAGGTGATGGCACAGTTCGCCGCCTATGTATTGTATACCTTTGAGGTCAATGTGCGGGCAGCCGCGATACTGGGGTTTGTCGGTGCCGGGGGAATCGGCTTGATTTTGCAGCGGGCTCTGGACCGGCTGCGGTACGATCAAGCTTCAACGATTATTTTGTTTACGCTTGTGGTCGTGCTCCTGATTGATTATATCAGTACTAAGCTACGGGAGAGACTGCTATGACGGATATGGCTAAAAAGAATGCGGGCATTCGCGTCCGCCAATGGTCGGTAACGCTTGTTTTGGCAATATTGTGCGTATGGGCTTTCGGAGGGATCGAATTTACCGGCATTAAAGAGACAGCCGGACAAGTATCGAAGGCGATATTCCGCGGATTGCTCCATCCCGACTGGAACTACGTCTATTTGCCTGAAGGGGAGGATTTGCTCCGCGGGCTGCTGGAGACGGCTGCAATCGCTGTTCTGGGTACGTTCATCTCGGCGGTGCTGTGCATCCCGTTCGCCTTCTGGGCGGCGGCCAACAAAGGTAAAGCGCGCTGGGCGACAGGTACCGGTAAATTTATGCTCAGCCTGATCCGGACATTCCCAGAAATCGTCATGGCGATTATTTTCATCAAGGCGGTCGGTCCAGGCTCATATGCCGGCGCGCTTGCCCTGGGAGTCCATTCCATAGGGATGCTGGGCAAGCTGTATTCGGAGGCGATCGAGAATCTGGATCGCGGTCCTACGGAAGCGCTCGTCGCCTGCGGCGCGAACAAGCTGCAGACGCTCTGGTTTGCCGTCATTCCGCAGGTGCTGCCGGACTTTTTCTCCTTTGCGCTGTACCGGTTTGAAATCAATATTCGTTCCGCCGCCATTTTGGGCGTCATCGGCGCGGGCGGGATCGGTACGCCGCTTATTTTCGCGCTGGATGCGCGCAGCTGGCCGCGGGTCGGTATAATTTTGCTCGGCGTCGTCGTCATGGTTACGATCATTGACCTGATTTCGGGCTATATCCGCAAAAGATTGGTTTGATCTAAGCCTGACAGCAAGTCCCGATAACCTCAAGAAGAGGTGTCGGGGCTTTTTTCCTGTTGCCATCATACGCCGCGTACAGCGTCTTGCTGGCTCAGCATGCTTGATTTTCGGATCGGTGAAAATTATAGCTGACCAGGATCAGGAAGCCGATTGATGTTTAATAATAGTTGTGCTAAAATGATTTGTACTCATTACCTGACTGTGGTAAGGTAACTAATTTGTCGATAGGGGGGAGAAAATGAACCGGAGAGAGCATATTAAGAAAATTGCTGTCGGCCATTTGCTGCAATTCGGCTATGAGGGCACGAAGCTGGCGGATATCGCTGGCGATGCGGGCATTAAGAAGCAGTCCATGTATGCGCATTTCAAGGATAAGAACGAGCTGGTTATTGAAATTTACGAAGAGGCGACGCGGCAGGAAATGGCTTTTTTGACTGCATTTTTCGATCGGAACCGAGGAAAGCCGATGCGCGAGCTGTTGAATACGTTCATTTTGAAAATGAAGGACCGTTATTCGGACAATCAAAATGTGAAGCTCATGTTTCTGCTGGCGTTTATTCCGCCGGAAAGTTTGCAGCAGCTTTTTATTAGCTTGTACAAAATTTATTTGCATCATCTGCTTCATCTGCTTGAGCTCGGCTTCGATAACGATCCGACCGTCGAGGCGGCTTCCGGGAAAGCGGCGCTCGCTGTCCATACCGTTTACGACGGCTTGACCGCCAAGCTTATTTTCGATAGTCCCGAGCAGTTTGTCGATGCCGCCGAGGTTACTTTCACCTTACTGTGGGAAGGAATAATACGTTCAAAGGCTTAAATTAGAGGTGTATCATGCAAAATGAAAACAGAAACTTGCAGTCGCTGGAATCCGATTCCGTGGCATCCGTTTTTTTTCGTTATTTAGTTCCGTCGCTGGTCGGGATGCTGATGATGTCGATCAACGTGGTGGTGGACGGCATCTTTGTCGGACAGCGTTACGGCTCGGTCGCATTGGCCGGCATTAACGTTGCGTTTCCCGTTTTTTCCATTTATGTCGCGATGTCGTTATGGGTCGGCATTGGAGGCGCGGCTCTGTACTCCAGAGCGTTGGGGGAGAAGCGCTATGCGCAAGCGCAATCGATTTTTACGCATTCCCTGGTTTTAATATTCAGCTTGACGATCTTGCTCGGCTTTGCCGCGTTTATGTTCCGCGATCGGCTGGCCGTATTTCTCGGAGCTAATCCGGAAACGATGTCGTACACGATGGATTATATGAATGTGCTTCTGACCTGCGGATTTTTGATTACGGTGCAAAATGCATTCAGCGTATTTGTCCGTAACGACGGCAATCCGAACTTGTCGATGATTTCCATGATCGTCAGCGCCTTGTCCAATATCGTGTTCAATTATATTTTCCTGTTTGTGCTTGATTGGGGCGTCGCAGGCTCGGCCTGGGCGCTAATCGCCGCTGCGGCGCTCGGCTCTATCGTCTTGTTTGCGCATTTCTTGCGCAAACAACGGTCGCTTCGCTTCAGCAAGCCGAGCTTTTCCTGGAAGCTGGCGCGGCGCACCTTTACTATCGGGTTTCCAAGCTTCGTGGCCGAGGTCGGGATCGCGGTCTTTACGGCGGGTTATAACATCGCGATGGAGCATTGGGCGGGGACGGCCGGGGTGTCGGCCTTTTCAATCGTCAACTATGTCCACAGCGTTATGCTGTTGATGTTTCTCGGAATGGGTTCGGCCATTCAACCGCTGATCAGCTATTACCGCGGTGCGAAACAGCGTGCCAGGGAACAGCAGACGATCCGGATCGCCGTCCGGACGGCGCTTGTGGCCGGAGCGGGCATCTTACTGCTCGGCCTGGTGGGAGCGGACGCCATCGTATCGCTTTTCGGGCAATTTCCAGCTGAGGTGAGAAAGCTGGCGGTTGCGGGCATTCGCCTATTCTTCATCGCCTATCTATTTATGGGGATCAACTTCGTCATGATGACTTATTTTCAAACGACGGATCAGGTCAAAATGGCGGTCTGGATTACGGTAGCCAGGGAAATGATTCTCATGGTCGCTTTCCTGCTTATTTTGCCGCATTGGTTGGGCACAACCGGCATATGGCTTGCGATTCCGGTATCCGAATGTATCGTCGTCAGTACTGTGTATGTATACATCCGCAGGCAGGCAGCCAACCGGCTGCGTCGCGGAGTAGCGCTGCCCTGAACGGACTCGTCCTTTCCGGCTTTGCAGCCCAAATAAAAAAACCTCTATCGAGGCTTTTCCAGGATGAGCGATCGCGATTTAATGTAGGTTTTCTTGCAATATCAGAATTGTTCAGCTCCGCTGAAAACATTTAAATTCTGATATTATAAAAAAAAGACCGTACCGGAGGCAGTGCTCCTGTACGGTCTGTTCTGTTTACTAGCGATTACTTGCCGCCCATTTGTTTGTTGGCATCGCGGACAACGTCGAATTTCTTGTCGTCGGATGGTGTGTAGCCGCGGTGGGAATATACTTCATAAATAATTTTTTGGCCTTCCGGATCTTTGCCGATCGCGATGAAAGCGTCGGAAATCTTTTTGCGCCAATCATCGGACATATCGGTACGTACGGCGATCGTATCGTTAGGAATCGGAGCAGTAAAGTACAGCACGCGCGTTTTCGTGAACACGTCCGGTACATCCTTCACCACATTCAAACGGGCATCCTGGAATACGGCAGCGGCATCGACTTCACCGTTCAATACGGCGAGCACGCCTTTGTCATGGCCTTTGACCACGATACCTTTGACGTCTTTGTCAGGATCGATGCCTTTTTTCTTCATTTCAAGGCCCGGATAAATGTAACCGGCGGAAGAGGTTACGTCCTGCCATGCGATTTTCTTGCCTTTCAAATCATCGATCGATTTGATCGGAGAATCGTTTTTCACGATCATCATCGATTTATAGGAGTCGACAAGCCTGGATTTATCCTCCTGGCCTGTTGCATCGTCTACGCCATAGCGCTGAGCTTGAAGCAGCAGGTCGGCCGCTTTCTTCTCATCATGTGCCAAAACATAACCGGTCGGCGGCAGGAAGCCGATATCGACCTTTTTGGAGGCCATAGCTTCGATTATCGTATTGTAATTTGTCGAAATCGAAACTTTTACAGGAATGCCCAGGCGGTCGCTCAACAGCTTTTCCAACGGCTTCGCTTTGGCTTCCAGCGTCTCGGCGCTTTGGGATGGCACGAATTGAACGGTCAATTCCTTCGGCACATAACCGGCTGGAGCTGCCGCTTCTTTTTTATCTGCCGGCGCTGCAGGGGCGGATGGCTTGGCCTCCTCTTTTTTCGCGCAGCCGGCCGCAATGCCTGCGGACAGCATCAGCGACAAACTGATCGCTGCAAATTTTTTGAACATGTTTTTTTGACCTCCTGTTAATTGTGGAATGAAATCCATATACTAATATAGCACATATTGACAAGCTCGACATCAAAATAATTGTGAACTTCGTGTAAATGAAGCTGCCATGCTTGGTCCGCTTAATAAACCGTTGAATTGGCGATTGTTTGTTTGATATAGTGATACCAGTTATGCTCTTGGGGCACAAACATTTTAACAGTTGGAGCTGATTGATGATGTCAGAGCACTCGAATTTTTGTTTAACGGTTTTGCAGACAAGCGATATTCATGGTTATATGTTGCCCATTCAATATGCAAATAATGAGCCAACGGAGCAAGGCTTTGCCAAATTGGCTGCGCTTATCGCCGAGCAAAGAGCGCTTCATTCGCATTGCATCGTTATCGACAACGGGGATTTGATCCAAGGAACGCCGCTTGCCTATCACCATGCAAGGCTGAATGCGGCTGCGCCGAATCCGATGATCCGCTGCCTGAACGAACTGCGGTATGATGCAGCTGTCATTGGCAACCATGAGTTCAATTACGGACTTCCGCTGCTGGACAAGGCGGTGGGCGAATCGTCCTTCCCCTGGTTGAGTGCGAATATTGTCAGCGAGGCGAGCGGGGAGCCGTATTTCGGCAAGCCGTTTATCGTCAAATCCTTCGATAACGGCCTCCGTGTGGCCATACTCGGATTGACGACGAATTTTATCCCGAATTGGGAGAAGGCGGAGCATATCGCCGGACTGCGCTTTGAACCGGTGGTGGACGCCGCGAAGAAATGGACGGATTATTTGCGGGAAAAGGAACGGGCCGATGTCGTGATCGTTTCTTATCACGGCGGCTTCGAACGGGATCTTGCGAGCGGAGAGCCGACCGAGCCTCTAACCGGCGAAAATGTAGGCTATGCGCTGTGCAGCGAAGTGGAAGGCATCGACGTGCTGCTGACCGGGCACCAGCACCGGACGATTGCCGGGCGGCAAATTCATGGCGTCACAGTCATTCAACCGGGCACCCAGGCTGCTTATTTGGGGAAGGTGCAGCTCCAGCTGAAACGGGAGAACGGCTGTTGGCATATAGCGTCCGCCGCATCCGAGCTGCTTCCGGTGGAGGGAGCCGGGACGGTGGAGCGTATCGTCCGGCTGCTTCGGGAGGATGAGGCGCTGACGCAGCAGTGGCTGGACCAGCCGATCGGCAAGCTGCTCGGCGATATGAGTATTACCGACCCGATGGACGTGCGGCTGAAGGAGCATCCGTTAATCGAATTTATTAACCGCGTCCAGATGGACATTTCCGGGGCCCGAATATCGAATACCGCGCTGTTCGATAACATTTCACCGGGGTTTCCTCCGGACATCACAATGCGCGATATCGTATCCAATTATATTTATCCGAACACGCTTCAGGTCATCCGGATATCCGGCCAGGATATGAAGGATGCTCTGGAGCGCTCTGCCTCCTATTTTGCCGCATATACCGGCGGACCGGTGCAGGTGAACCCGTCCTTCAGCGAGCCGAAGCCGCAGCACTACAATTACGATATGTGGGAAGGAATCGAGTACAAGCTCAACATTTCGCGGCCGGAAGGAGAACGGGTCGTCAGTCTGACCTGCGAAGGCCAACCGGTCGAACCGAACCGCCAGTACGATGTCGTCATGAACAACTACCGCGCCGGCGGCGGCGGCAACTATACGATGTTTCACGGCAAGCCCGTCGTCCGCGATATCCCGACCGATATGGCCGAGCTGCTGGCCACATATATTATGGAAAAAGGTACGATCGAAGCTTCGTTAAACTCCAATTGGGAAGTCGTCTGGGACGAAGTTAGGCCCGAATAGTCCAATCCCTACGGCATGTTCACCCATACAATACATTATTCCGTTGTATAGGGGAGGGATAGTATATGGCTTTCTTAGGCGGATTTGGCTGTGGAATTGGCGGAAATTTTTTTACTAGCACAGCTGTCATCCTAGTGTTGTTTATTCTTCTTGTCATTGTGCTTAGAGCTTGCATCTAATGAAAAGTATGAAAGTTTAGCGGTGGTCGGGAGAGCATGATACGGCTCGGGCCTTATGGGAAACATGCCATTCTTGCAACGAACGAACCTGGCGGTCAGCTTCCGCCAGGTTTCTTAATGTTCATTTTGCCGCCTTATAGCGCATCAATTAAAAAAACTGTTTACTATATGAACGCGTTAATGTATTATTGATTTATCGCATTAAAGCAATACCGTATCCTATCTTTTATATTCAAAAATGAACAGGAGCTGACAGTATGCAACACCTCGACATTGTTCCGCGTCAAACCTTAAAAAATATCAAGCCTTATTCGCCCGGCAAACCGATCTGGGAGGTGGAGCGCGAGCTTGGGCTGACCCGCGTTATCAAGCTGGCGTCGAATGAAAATCCGCTCGGCCCGTCGCCAAAAGCGGTCGAAGCGATCAAGAACAGCATCCCGGAGCTTCATCGTTATCCTGATGCAGGAGCGAAGCTGGCAAGCGCTGCTATTGCCTCGCAGCTCGATTTGAAGCCGGGACAGTTGATTGTGACCAATGGCGGAGATGAGTTGATCTCGCTCGTATCGGAAGCTTTCTTGGAGGCGGACGATGAAATTGTTATTCCGGCCCCTTCGTTCAGCGAATATGAATTTGGCGCTTATCTGATGGGTGCCCGCACCGTGCCCGTTCCGTTAACCGCAGACTTTCGTTATGACGTCGATGCGATGCTTGCGGCTGTAACCCCGCGGACGAAGCTGATGTACATATGCTCGCCGAACAATCCGACCGGTACGTATTTGCCGGAAGCCGGCCTGCGGCGTATTTTGGATACCATTCCCAAGCATATTCTCGTTGTGATCGACAGCGCCTACAGCTACTTCGCCTCGGCGGACGATTACAGCAGCGGATTGGAATTTGTGCGGGCCGGATATCCCGTCATCGTACTTCAGACGTTTTCCAAAATATTCGGTCTTGCCGGTATTCGTATCGGCTTTGGTGCTGCTCCCGAATCTGTAATCCGAACGATTTTGAAGGTGAAGGAACCGTTTAACGTCAACGCTTTGGCTCAAGCGGCCGCTTCGGCCGCAATAACGGATGACGAGCATGTGCAAGCGTCCGTTCAAGTGAACGAGAAAGGGAGGGAACAGCTGTACAAAGGCTTCCGTGAGCTCGGATTGGCCTATACCGAAAGTATGGGCAATTTCGTGCTGGTCGAGCTTGGACCCGACGCCCAATCGATCTACGAGCAGCTGCTCGCTCGGGGCATTATCGTCCGTTATGGCGGTACATGGGGGCTTGGCGGCCATGTGCGTATTTCGGTCGGACTTCCGGAGGAGAACGATACGTTGCTTGTGAATTTGCGAGCCATTTTGCAGGAGCAAAAGGACTGAGCAAGCCGGAGCAGCAGATTTAAATCCCGCAGACGATGTAGTATGATCAGAATAGTGCATTTATAATAATAGCGGTTATTTATGGCTTGATTTTATTATTAGTTGATGGAGGGGTATGCGATGAGTTTGTTGCTATGGCCGGACGGTACGCCTAACGCATTGGGGGAGGGAGCGGAGGATAAGCCGACTTTGGTGCCTTACTTGGCGCAAACGGCTGAGCCGGCCGCGGCGGTCATTGTTTGTCCCGGCGGCGGTTATGCCCGCAGGGCCGATCATGAAGGAGAGCCGGTTGCGTTGTGGCTCAATTCGCTCGGTATTTCGGCGTTTGTCATTCATTACAGGGTTGCTCCCTACAAGCATCCGAATCCTTTGCTGGACGCGCAGCGGGCAATCCGTACGGTCCGCAGCAGAGCCGGGGAATGGAATGTGGACAAAAGCCGCGTCGGTATTTTGGGCTTTTCCGCGGGCGGGCATCTGGCTTCATCGGCCGGCACGCATTACGATCACGGCCGGCCCGATGCGGACGATCCGATTGAACGCGAAGGCTGCAGGCCGGATTTGCTCATCCTGTGCTATCCGGTTATAAGCTTCGGACCTTATGCGCACGCCGGCTCGAGGCAAAATTTGCTTGGGGAAGACGCGGAGCAGGCGCTCGTCGACGAAATGTCCAGCGAAAACCGGGTAACGGAACAGACGCCGCCCGCTTTTTTATGGCATACGGCGGATGACGCTTCGGTTCCGGTGGAAAACAGTTTGCTGTTCGCTTCGGCGCTCGGCCGCAACAAAGTGCCTTACGAGCTGCATGTATTCGAAAGCGGCCGTCACGGACTGGGCTTGGCGGCGGAGCAGCCGGGAGTCCGGGCATGGCCGGAGCTTTGTGCGGATTGGCTGAAAAGGCAGGGCTTCTAAACGAGGGCTGTCCCAAAGACCGGGTGAGTCAGGCCTGAACCATGTTCAAAGGCGCTCCCATCTTACCACTGCTATAGTGGGACTGGGAGCGTCTTTTTGTTGCAAATCTATATCGGAGTACGGGTTCATATATCCGAAAATGACTTTGGAGACATCCTTTCGGACTTTCCGTTTAAGGCTATGTCGGCAGGACCATTCTATTATTTCATATGATCGGCTATCAGCAGCAGTTCAGCTTTACTTACATTCGAGGAGGAAGTGGAAACCTCATACAGCGCGGTCTGTCCATCGCTTAACTCCTCCACCCAACTGATCGTATCCAGCTTGCCGGTATCGCTCAAAAATGTACTGTTATTTCGCGTATAGAAGCCTGTCTTACCGGATAGGTCTATCTTCTCGGCCGTTGTGGACGTGCCCGTGCTTATTTTCAGCCCGACCTGAGAATTGGAGGTTGGCATTACCTGAAAACGGATTTCGATCCGATCCTGATTGGAGTTGACATAAATAAGTCCCGGGCGGCTCATCACGGCTTCAGACGCGGAAACTGACTGCGCTGCCCGCTGCCATACGACATTCTGCTTCGTATCGGCGGCCTGCTTCTCTAACAGGCTTTTGTACCGGGTATAGGTATGCGCATCGATCATACCCGACGAGGCTTCCTTCTCTCCCCAGGCCAAGACATAGTCTTGCGGCAATACCGCAGGCTTCTTGAGTAGCCCTCCTGCTATGGCTGCACATTCCTCCGGATCCGTATAACGAACAGGTTGTGTCACCTTGATCAGAGCGGGAAGCTTGCGCTTATCCAACTCCGATACGTACATTATGGCGGATTCTCCAGGTGTTAATTGATCCCGGATCTGCTGAAACGACGAACGGATTTCCGCATTCAAGCTATCGGGCAGCTGTGCCTGTGCGTCGGAGAATACTTCCACACTCACTCGATGGCTCTGCATGGTATACAACAGATTCGACGCATAGGCGATGCCGGAGAAAAGGAAGATGCAGGCTGCAATTAGCGCAATCCGGGTGATTATCCCGCGCCTGGCCGCCGTTCCTTTTCTCGTCAAAAGCGCAATCCGGTCATCAAGCTGACGCGGATATTGCAATTGGTCGGAGTACCGCTGAAACTCGGCTTTCAATTGATTTTCGATGGACATGAGGTAAAGCCTCCTTCATCCTTAGAAATGGAATAACTCGCATGCTTGCGCAGCTTGGCGAGAGCGGTATGATGCCTCGATTTGACAGTTCCGACCGGAATTTCGAGCAGCTCGGATATTTCCTCGAATGTATGGTCATGGTAATACCGTAGTACGATAACCATTTTCTGCTTATACGGCAGCATCTGTACCAACTGCAGCAGCTCGCTGCGATGCTCGTTCAGCAGGACGACGTCTGCGGAATCGGGAATAGGGTCATTCGTTGCAAGGTTGTGACTCCGCTCGTACAGTCTGAATCTGCGCCATAATTTGCGGTTCCAATTGTTCACTTGACGGATCGTCAGCCCTGTTAACCAGGGGCGGAACGGCTTTTGAAAATCGTACTTGGGCAGCGATCTGAGCAGCTCCGCATATACCTCGTTCACAACATCGTATACATCCTGCTTGTTGCTCAGCAGCAGCGAGACCGTGCTGTACACGTGGCCCTTGCTCTGCTCGTAAATGACGCGAAACGCTTCCTCATTGCCATTGTTCATTTTTTGAATCCACTCTTGAATAGATGAATCTGGCATAGGCGGCCGGCCCCCTAATCTTTATTTCACTTTATATTGGTCCGGTAGGCGGAAAAGGTTCATTTCTACTATCTTAACGTGATCGCCAAATATCTCAATGCTTTACTTAAGCATGTCCATCCAATATCCGGCTGCCTCCCGATCAGCGCGGAATGTAGGGAGAAAACGAATATAACGATTTTTTCGCTTGTGACGGGCTGCCGATTATGAGTTAATAGTAATGTAGCGGGCCAGCTAACGTTTAACGGAAAGGAGTGATCGTGAACGATGATTACAATACTTGAGGTGGTCTCTGCTTAAAGCAGAGGCCCCATAAAGTGGGGAGGCTTAACGGCCTCCCTCTATTATTCTCCGAATGAATCCGGCATGGACATTCAGCCTATACATAAGGTATAATCAATAAGGAAGTAACTGGAATCATGATACTAAGACGAAAGGAGTGGCGTTCGATGTCTGAAAGCACATTTTTCAAAGGGGTTAGTGACAATTGAATAAGCATTTTCTCCATCACCGTCACCTGACGTCATTGACATGAACCATAATATATATGGTACCCAGGCACGATAGGCAGATCGTGTTTTTTTATTTTCATGGATGACCCTATAAGCCGGCATTACTGCAGTCGGCTGTCTAACAACCTTCAGGAGGTGTGAAGATGAAAATGCTTATCTCTTTCACGGCGGCGCTTGCAACTAAAGCACGGAAGGAGGATTTCATCGATGGGGTACAAAAACGGAAAGGATATTCTTCCCCCTAGCCTGCTCAAGCAATTGCAGGATTATATAAGCGGAGAGATTATCTATATTCCCAAGAAAGAAAAGACCCGTGCCGGCTGGGGTGAAAATAACGGTACACGTTTAACGATCCAGCGGCGCAATAACGAAATATACCGGCTGTACGAGAACGGTTCGACCGTTCCCGAGCTGATTCAAAAATACCACCTGTCCGAGGACAGCATCCGCAAAATTATTGTTAAGACGCGCGGAACCGCAGTAAGGCAAAACTAACCCGGGGCTTGCGGCTATGAGGCCGCCGGCCTTCCGGATTCCATACATTCGAAAAAAAGCCGACAGGCTTTTTTTTCGTTGTTGTAAAGAGGCACCGACCTGCCAAAGGCCGGCGCTTGCGGACTCGTTTGTCAAATGAGCTTGATGCCGCTGATCAGAATGATCGCGGCCATAAAGGTGCGCAGCGGCTTCGCGGGCAGCCTGGCGGATAACGAGCTTCCCGCAATGACGCCTGGAACGGAGCCCAACAGCAGGTTGAAGGCCAAGCTGTAATTGATATTGCCGAAGCCCGCATGCAATATTCCGGCCGCAGAGACCAGCAGGAACGCATGCGCAATGTCGGTGCCGACAAGCTTGGCGGCGCCCATCCGGTAAAAAAACATCATCGCCAAAGCGAACAAAGAGCCGGAGCCGATCGAGGTCATGCCGACGATAAAACCGAGCAGCACACCGATCAGTATCGTCATCCCCCGTTTTTCGGAGTTCGGACGCAGCTGCCACCGGTTGCCCTCGAGCTTGCCGAACCACTGCTTGGCGATGCTGGCAATGGCAACGACGATTAATACGCCGCCCAGCATATGCTTGACAATCGATTCCTGGATGCTGTGCAGCGGCGGGTACAGCTCAAGCAGCAGTATCGCCGCTACCGCGCCCGGGATGCTGCCCGCGGCCAAATATTGGACGAGCTTGAAATCAATCGTTTTTTGCCGGTAATGCTGGATGCTTCCGAACAATTTCGTGATGGAATTATAAAATAAATCCGTGGCTACGGCGACTGTCGGCGATATGTTCATCAGGATCAGCAAAGGCGTCAATAAAGAGGCTCCGCCGACACCGGTCATCCCGACCAGCAGCCCGACCAAAAGGCCCATCAATGCGATGCTCCACTCCATGTGAGTTCTCCTTGTACAGTTGTCTGTTGGTTTTATTATAATTCAAACTAAGCTTATCGGGAATAAGGAATTTTAAATCCGCTATTTTACTATATGAGCTAGGCGGAATCGATGTACCTTTTTTTGCTGCAAAGAAATATAAGTTTTTAAATGTTACTCGCATAACTTTGGCAAGCTCACCCCCCTTGAGGGAAGTGAAGACATGCGGTCTTGTAAGCTGATTTTTGAAAATAAAGAAGGAGGTTGATTGCGTGATATCCGTTTTTGTATACGGCACCTTGCTTGTGGGGGAGGCCAACCATGGAATTGTTGCGCCTTTTTTGCGGCAGGTTGCAGCGGGGGCGGTTCGGGGGCGTTTGTACGATGCGGGAGCATATCCGGCCGTCGTGCTGGGCGGGGAAGAGCAGGAGATCGTCCGGGGGGAGTGGCTTGCCGTGACCGGAGAAGGGTTGACTGCGATGGATGCGCTGGAAGAATACGAAGGTCCGGGAGGCGACAACGATTACGAGCGGGTATGGGTGAGCGATGCGTTTGACGATAGCAGGCAAGGCTGGATTTATGTCTGGCTCGATCCCCGCGGCTGCAGCCGCATACCGGGAGGCTCTTGGAAAAGCTGCGTGAAAGGCAGAAACAGCGGCAGGGGCTGACGTACAGCCCGAACAACCAACGATAAACGGCTTCGCCGTCCCAGGGGACGAGCGCTTTTGTCAAGGTTGTACGACGCAAATAATACATTTACAAAAAATAAAGAGCTCAAGCCGCTGCGGCTCATGCTCTTTTGCGCGAGGAACTCCAGTCTTCCCTTTCCGACTTCTTAATAATCTCCGTCATCCGGACCAGTACGGCATTCGCTTCCTCGTCCCCGAACGTTTGCACAATATCGTCAAAGGCAACGTTATCGCGGTAAAGCTTGCGGGAAACGGTCGATCCGTGATACCACGCCTCGGTGATGGCAAAGGTCCCGTCCTTTTTCAGCCATATTTCGTGATAATAATGTTCTTCTTCGCTGCGCAGCTTCATTGACATATAATAGGCTTGCATGGCAATCCGCGGGTCCGAAATTCGTTGATTGAACACAGAGCCGGAAGATACAGGCTGACCGAACGATATGTATTTGGACACCTCTTTAATAACCCGGTTTATATCCATGTTTTCGCCTCCTTCTATAGTTCCTTATATCTAACAAATGTAAAGTTATAATCAATTATAAGCACAATGTAATGGTACCATAGTTCATATGTCGTATACATAAGTCTTATTACCTATAAATATCGAAAACAAGTGAATAATTTCCAACAGCATTCGTCTGAAAATGGTATAATATATCAAACGACGAGATCAAAACCGGGAGCGATTTAAAGATGTCCAATTTTAAAATTTTGTTGGCGGATGACGAGGCGGCGCTGCGTTTCTTGTTAACGGAAACGTTGGCGGACGAAGGATTCGATATTACGGAAACGGAGGACGGTAAGGAGGCGCTCGGCTGCATCAGGGATAACCGCTATGATTTGATTATTCTCGATTATATGATGCCCGAGCTTACCGGCGTTGAAGTATGCGACTGGCTGCGCAATCATGACAATCCAAACCGTGACGTGCCGGTTATATTGCTGACGGCGAAGGCGCTCGAGAAGGATCGCGAACGGGCCAACGCCGCAGGGGTCAGCACGTATGTGGTCAAGCCCTTCAGTCCGCTGCAGCTGGTCGACACCGTTCGCCAATTGATTCAGGCGTAATCCCGATCGGGTTCGACGCAAATCGTAAATTGAAAACGACTGGAAGTGATGAGTATTGCGGCAGCCCCAACAAGAGGAACGCCTGAACAAAGAAGCAAGATTGATGAAAGAAGGAAGGAAGCGGTACATCGCGGAGCTGCGCAAACAGTTGGCTACGCTTCAGGAACTTTGCGCCGGCGCCGAGGCTGGCATGACCCGGGATGCGGCCGTTCAGCTTTACCGGCTAGTTCATACGCTTAGAGGCAGCGCTCCGATGTTCGGGTTTATGCGGATCGGCGAAATTGCGGACAAACTTGTCCGGCAATGGGAATGGACGCAGGCTCAGGAAGGCTTGTCAAGTGCGGATATGGAGTTTCTGAACCGTTTCAAATTAGCGGTTTCCGAAGGGGATGCTCTTGTTCGCCAGCTGTCCGTAGAGCTGGATATATACAACCAGGAGCTGGATCTGGACGAGAAGCGCGAGCAGGCCGCCATGGCGGGTACGGCTCTATCCTCGGGCAGCCGGCTGCTAATTATAGACGATGACGAGGCGCTGCGCTCTTATTTGGTCCGCCGTCTCATTCTGGAGGGCTACCAGGTGGACGGGGCAAGCGATGTCGCGGAGGCGCAAAAGCTGCTTCGCCAGTTTACCTATGATTTAATTACGCTGGACCTGATGATGCACCCGCAATCGGGCTACGAGCTGTTTGCATTCGTCAAGGAAGACCCGACCTTGAAATGGGTGCCGCTTGTCGTTTTGTCCGGCCGCAGCGATGTGCACGATAAAGTAAGATGTTTTTATTTGGGTGCGGACGATTATATGACAAAGCCGTTTCAATACGAAGAATTAAGCGCCCGCATATACAGTCTGCTGAAGCGGACGAAAGATTTCGAACGGATGGCGTTCCGCGATCCGTTGACGGGCGTATACAACAGACGCTTTTTCGATCATCAGATTCAGGCGGAGCTGCAGCGTATTCAGCGTTATCCGTCACCGATTTCGCTTGCCTTTATCGACATCGACCGGTTTAAATCGATTAACGATACGCATGGGCATCATATCGGGGATTTGGTGCTGCAGGGGCTGGCCCACTTGCTTCAGCATCATTTGCGCGAAACCGATGTGTTGGCGCGGTTTGGCGGCGAAGAGTTTGTCATCGTATTGCCCGGCAGCTCCGGAGATCACGCGCAAAAAACGATAGAGTCGATTTTGCGGCAAACCCACGCAGGCCCGGTTGCGCAGCATGAAGGCGAAGCTTACCGGATTACGTTTTCGGCAGGCGTATGCGAATGGACGGAAGGGATGACGGTAGCGGAATGGATCAAGCGTGCCGACAATGCGATGTATACAGCCAAGCAGAGCGGCCGAGACCGTGTCATACTATACACCGGCCAGCTGTCCGACTCGCTGTCCGATGCGTCGTCCGCGCCCGAGCCGGGAGCGAAAACGGTGCTGATCGCCGATGACGATCGCATTCTCCGCTCGATTCTCGTTTCGAAGCTGCAGCATTTGCCGGTAACGTTTGTCGAAGCGGAGGACGGGGAGGAAGCTTACCGGGTTGTGACGACGCAAAGCGTCGACGTGTGTATTTTGGACGGCGTCATGCCAAGGCTGGACGGGTTGGGCATGCTCAACAGGCTGCACACTAACAACATGATGCCCTCCGGGCTGCAAGTTTTAATGTTATCGGGCCGAGGCCGCGAGGAGGATATGTCGAAAGGCGCACAGCTGGGTGTAAACGTGTATATGAGCAAGCCTTTTTCGATGTTGGAGCTGGAGTTTAAAGTGAAGCAGATGCTGGGGCTGCCTGATTAAGAAAGGTCCCCCAATCCCGGTTATCCATAGAAATTGCCTGCGAATCATTTCCTAAGCAACAAAACAAGCACTTCCCGTCCGATTTGGAAGGAAGTGCTTTTTGGCGCGATCATGCGTCCTCATCTTTTTCTCATTTCGAAAAATTCGCATAGCGCCCTTGGATGATGCGCGATATCGCTGACACCGGATTGGACTACTACCACCTGGTCGTCAAACCGGGTAATGATTCCGCCGGCACCCACAACATGATCATTTTGAAATACGCGGATCGCTTTTTGGCGTTCCATAGCTTCTTGAAAATCGCGGTCGGTTAGCAAACGAAACATGGGGTCCCCCCTAAATCCCCCAAGGGGGACCCCATGGGGCTTTGCCCCCTGGACCCCCGTTGCGCGGGAGTTACTTGAGTACGGTTTGGAGCGCTTTCGTATGCGGGAAGTCTAAGCTGCGCTTAAAGCTTCCCGCATACACGCTTAACGGCAGCGTAGAGGCTATTGTGCGGCATGAGCGGTTTTTTGCCCGCTTTCGTACCTGACCGGCTCCTTGCATGGGCAAGGAGCCGGTCAGGTACACGCTTTACGATTAGCCGGGACCCAGCATCATAAACATATAAAAGATACAAACCGGGAAATTAATTCAAACATGGCAGTTCGCTTCGCTGCTGCCGGAGACTGCGAGCTTTGCTCGCAGTTATGTCTATCATAAACGAAACGGCTGCGAGTCACAAATTACAAATCATCCCAGTTCAAGCTGGACGATTTGCTGTAGTTGGTTACTTTTTGCTCGAAAAAATCGGTTTTCATGCTGTTCATATTGCTGAAGCTTTCGACCCATTTCATCGGATGATCTTCAATCTCGGGGTACAAAACGTCAAGTCCGAGCTTGCGCATCCGCTCATTGGACAAATATTTGATATATTGGTCGATAATCTCGTTGCTGAGCCCGTTGATCTGGTTGTCCGTAATATATTGGCCCCATTCGATTTCGTGCTGTACGGCCGTTTTCATCATGCTGCGCAGCTCCTCGACAAGCTCGTCGGTGAACAGCTCAGGGTTTTCCTTGCGAATTTCGCGGAATATATTTTGGAACAGCGCCAGATGAGTCAGCTCATCCCGCTGAATGTACTTGATCTCGGATACGGTGCCGAGCATTTTGCCCTGGCGCCCAAGCGCATAGAAGAAGCTGAAGCCGCTATAGAAGTAAATGCCTTCCAAAATATAGTTGGCCATGATCGTTTTCAGCAGATTCTGAGTTGTCGGCTCGTCGATAAAGTTTTCATACAGATCGGTAATAAACCGGTTGCGGCGCAGTAAATGCTTGTCTTCGCGCCATTGGTTATAAATTTCATCGCGAACTTCCGCGGAGCAAACGCTGTCCAAAATATACGAGTAGCTTTGGCTGTGCACCGCTTCCTGGAATGTTTGCACGGTCAGGCACAAATTAACTTCCGGCGCGGTAATGTACTCGTTAATGTTCGGCAAATTGGATGTTTGCAAAGAATCGAGAAAGATCAGAAAGCTAATAATTTTATCATAGCTTTGGCGCTCGTGAGGCGACAGGAACTTATAATCCTTCGCATCCTGTGCCAGTGGAATTTCCTCGGGAATCCAAAAATTGTTCATCATCGTTCGGTACATTTTCGTTGCCCAGTCGTACTTCACATTGTTCAGCTCGATCAGGTTGGTCGTGTTGCCGCCGATCATGCGGCGCTTACCCCAATCGCGGTCGCCATGCTCGTTGAAAAGTTTCTTTTTATTCAGTTCCATAAGAAGGATGCCCCCTAATCCCCCTGCGAGTGGGACCCAAGGGGCGCTGCCCCCTGGACCCCACTAGGGAGGTACGTTGTTGGTTTATAAGCCGGAAGACTACCCCCTAAATCCCCCTGCAAGGGGGACCCCAAGGGGCGCTGCCCCCTGGACCCCCTTTACTAGGGAGGTACGTTGTTGGTTTATGAACCGCGTCCGCAGAAGGAATGGCTGCAGCTTCGCTGCCGCATTCCTTCTGCACGCTTAACGTGGGTGCCGGTAGTTTCCGACGGGACATGAGCAATAGGAGCCGCTTACGTACATACCGACTCTTTGCGCAAGGCAAAGAGCCGGTACGTACACGCTCTACGATGGTTCAGGTCCAAGGTGCGAAACATGGGCAGATCGCTTCGCTGCTGCCATTGCGGCGCCATAAGATATGCGCCGCGGAAGACAGGCAATGATCAAGGACAAGATCAAGGTCCAAAGTGCAAACCATGGGCAGGTCGCTTCGCTGCTGCCATTGCGGCGCCATAAGATATGCGCCGCGGAAGACAGGCAATGATCAAGATCAAGATCAAGATCAAGATCAAGATCCAAATTGCGAAACATGGGCAGGTCGCTTCGCTGCTGCCATTGCGGTGCCATAAGATATGCGCCGCGGAAGACAGGCAATGATCAAGGACAAGATCAAGGTCCAAAGTGCAAACCATGGGCAGGTCGCTTCGCTGCTGCCATTGCGGTGCCATAAGACATGCGCCGCGAGTGAAGCAACGTTATGCGGAGCAGCTTACGCAGTCTTCCACCTCAAGGCTCTTGTTGCGGCAGTAATATACGGTCTTCAGACCGTTTTCCCACGCGGCCATATACAGCTCGAGGAAATCTTTGGCAGAAAGCTCCGGCGTGATGTACAGGTTGAACGATTGCGCCTGGTCGATATGACGCTGGCGGGCGCCGGCCGCTTTAATGCTCCAAAGCTGGTCGATGCGATGCGCCTCCTTATAATACCACATCGTATCGCCGTTCAGGTTCGGCGCCGTTTGCGGAATGACGGCGTTTTTCTTTTCCTCGACGAAAAACTTGTTGAAGATCGGGTCGATGCCCGCAGTGGAGCCGGCGATCAGCGAAGTGGAAGCGGTAGGCGCGATCGCAAACATCCAGCCGTTGCGGACGCCGTGCTTGGCAACCTGCTCCTTCAGCTCGAGCCATTCCGGACTGTCGTATCCGCGGGATTCGAAGTAGGCGCCGGTCTGCCATTCGCTGCCTTCGAAAGCTTTATAGGCGCCTTTTTCCTTGGCAATTTCCATGGACGCCTTGATCGCGTAGAAGTTCATCCATTCATATACTTCATCTGCTTTGGCCACATGGTCGTCGGATTCCCAGACGATTTTCAGCTGCGCCAGCATTTGATGATAACCGCTGGAGCCGAGACCGACGGCGCGGTATTTCTTGTTCGTAATTTCCGCCTGCGGAACCGGGTAATAATTCAGATCGATGACGTTGTCCATCATCCGCATTTGCGTCGTGACGACACGCTCGATGTCTTCCTTGGTGTATACGCGGCCGAGATTGGTCGACGACAGGTTGCACACCACGAAGTCGCCGCTTTTGACTTGGTTCGTAATGATGCCGTCCTCATGAAACGTTTGAATGTGCTCGGTAGGGCTCATATTTTGACATATTTCCGTACACAGGTTCGAGCAGTAGATCATTCCCGCATGTTTGTTCGGGTTCGCGCGGTTGACCGTGTCGCGGAAGAAGATGAACGGCGTGCCGGTTTCGAAAGAGCTGGTCAAAATCCGCTTCATAATATCGATAGCCGGAATTTCTTCCTTCGACAGTTTATCGTCGTTCACGCAATCGAGGTAGCGGCGCTCCCATTCCTCGCCCCAGCTGTCCTCGATCGAGTAGCCTTTTAATTTACGCACTTCATGCGGATCGAACAAGCACCAGGTTCCTCTTTCCTGAACGGTTTTCATGAACAAATCCGGGATGCATACGCCCGGGAAAATATCATGCGCCTTCATCCGGTCGTCGCCGTTGTTGGTTTTCAGGTTCAGGAAATCGAGAATGTCCTTATGCCATACGTCGAGGTAGACGGCAACCGCGCCGGAACGCACGCCAAGCTGGTCAACCGCGATCGCCGTGTTGTTGTAGTTTTTAATCCACGGCACGACGCCTCCGGCGACGTTTTTGTAACCGCGGATATTGGAGCCGCGACTGCGTACTTTTCCGACATAGATGCCCATGCCGCCGCCATGCTTGGATACTTGCGCGAAGCTCTGGTCGACATTGTAAATACCCCACAGGTTGTCCGGTACCGTATCGATAAAGCAGCTGGACAATTGATGCAGCGGCTTGCGGGCGTTGGCGAGCGTCGGCGTAGCCACCGTCATTTCCAGATTGCTCAGCACATCGTAGAACTGCTTGGCCCATTTGAGCTTGTCGTTTTCCTTCATCGCCAGATGCATCGCCACGCCCATGAACAGCTCCTGCGGCAGCTCGAGAACATCCTTGTCGACGCCGCGGATCAAATAGCGGTCCGACAACGTTTTGAGTCCGATATAATTCAGCAGGTAATCGCGTTCGGGCTTGATATAGGCGCCGAGCTCTTGAATTTCTTCGCGGGAATAATGCTCCAATATGTACGTGCCGTATAACCCCATGTCCGTCAAATATGTAATAAGAGAATATAGATCGCCGTATCCGAAATGGCCGTATTTGCGGTTTAGACGGGCTTCTTTATAAAGATCGTAGGCGAGCAGCTTGGCGGCGACGTACTGCCAGCTCGGCTGTTCCACGCTTGTCTTTTCGACGGCAACCTGAATTAAGAGCCGTTGGATTTCTTTCGTGCTGATTCCGTTGCGGAACAACGGCAGCAGTGCAGTTTCCAGCTCAAGCGGATCGCATTCCGGATAAGCCTCGATGGCAAAATCGATTACTTTTTTCATTTTGGAAAATACGAGTTCCTCTTTGGTACCGTCTCTTTTAACTATAATCATCCTACTACCTACTCCTTCTCGAGCAAATGGGAAAAAGCCAACATGGTTTCCTTGCAAACAAGGATAAACGGCTTCGCCGTCCTTAAGGGACGAGCACGTTTGTCAAGTTTGTGCGAAGCCAAGTATGAGACTTATACTTTCTATTCAAATTAAAAAGCATGCCGCCTCCGATGTTCACAGGCACATGCCGGATACCGCCTCTCTATCCACGCTGGCGAAATCTCTCAAACAGGGAACCTATTGCCACAATATATAGTTATCCATAAAGCCGTAAGAAGAATTTACCTCAATATATGGTGCCTGTCAATCTATTAATTTTTTGGTATAAGAGATTTTTGGCAGCGCTTTCATTTAGACAGGTTTGCAGCATTTACGCTGTATCAGCGGATTTTCGGCGATGCTTGAGAGAGGAGAATGGCACGACAAAAAATGACTTAAAGCCTTAAAAAATAGGCGAATAGGCCTACTGTCCGCGGGTCGGTTTGCAAACAAAAAGTTTTCTTGTCGGAAAATGGCGATCAGGAGGAATACTTGGGAACGGGATAGAATTAGTTGTGTTCATAAGTCATTTATTTCCAAATATTCCTAATAAGAGATGCGATTGCTATCTCTTGAACCGAAGGAAGGAGGAGTGTCCATGCTTCGCCGTCCGCTGCCGATATTCGTCCAGCTGCTGGCCGGCATATTCGTGATCGCCGTATTAGTAATAGCGCTAACGAATATATTTAACTACCGTCTTGCCTCGCAAATGGTATTAAACCGGTCCGCGGGGTATACCCAGGAATCGGTCGAACAGCTGTCGGCCAAAATCGATGTATTGCTGCGGCAGTACGATCAATTTTCACAAATGATGGCGTTTGACCAAAGGGTGCAGCAAGCATTGACCGGCACATCCGGCATTCCGGCTGCTACGGATGCAATCGGACTAAACCGGTATATGGCGGAGAAGGTGCGCTATATTGCGAACGATATGCTTATTCATTTATTCGATCTTAAAGGCAATGCCTACGCTTCGAATGAGTCGCTCCAGCTATTTTGGCGCAACTACGATGAGCTGGGCTCGGTTACATGGTTCGGCAAGATCGACCGATTGGATGGACGGATGCTCTGGGTTTACGGCCCGGCCTGGCGGGACGGGGAAATTCCGGCCATTATCGGAGCAAGAAAATTGAAGGATCAGCTTGATTTGCAGGTGATAGGCGATCAATTCGTTGTTTTTCCGGTAGAGAAAATTAACAGAATTATCGGCGAGACGGGGCAGCGCATCGAACGGAAAGTTCAGGTGATGGATTCCTCCGGCAACATCGTTTATTCAACCGAGCACCGCGAGATAGGCACGGCCGCCGACCAGGGATTATTCGCGAAGTTTGGCGGCAATGCACAGCCGTTCTTCGAATGGACGACACGGGAAGAACACGAGCGAATGTATGTAACCTATGCCACGTCCTCTTATAGCGGCTGGACAACGATAGCCTATTTCAAGCGGGAAGCCGTGTACGGCGATGCGGTGCAAATATGGATCAATGCACTGCTGACGATTGCGGTAGGCATTGTAGTTGCGCTTATCCTCGTAGCCTATTTTACATGGAGCTTGACGAAGCCGATCCGTCATTTGGCAGGCGGGATGAACAGCATCGGCCGCGAACGTATTCTTCCGATAAAAAAGCGGTTTGCCAGCCGTGAAATATCATTTCTGTATGACAACTATAACCGGATGGTGAATCAGCTTGAAGAGGTCATTGAACGCTTGTCCGAACAGCAGATCAGCGAACAGCGAGCGCAGCTCGTAGCTTTAAAAGCGCAATTCCGCCCGCATTTCTTGTACAACTCATTGAATCTGATTTATTGGACGATCGAGGATAAGCGCTATGATGCGGCGCAGGAAATGACGCTTGCGCTAAGCGATCTGCTCCGTTACAGCATCCACCCGTCGTCAGAGCTGGTGACGCTGCGGGAGGACCTGGCCCAACTGGAACGCTACTTATTGCTCCAACGCTCGCGGTACGGGGAGAAATTCAGCGTGGATGTGGAGATTGAGCCTGGCTTGGAGGAGCAGCGGGTGATCCGCCTGGTGCTGCAGCCGCTCGTTGAAAATGCGTTCCATCACGGGCTGGAAAAAAAAGCCGGCGGCGATTGGTATATCCGGGTCAACTTATACAGCAGCGACGACAAGCTTGTTTGTTCCGTAGAGGATAACGGAGAAGGCATGGATGAAGCTGCATCGAGAGCGCTTGAAGCGCAGATACATGCCGAGCATTTGCTGGAGGAGAAGGGCGGCGGCATCGGCCTTACGAATTTGCATAAGCAAATCCGCGCTTATTTCGGCCTGCCTTACGGTCTCACTCTGTCGCAAAGCCCGCTTGGCGGCCTGCGGGTCGTTCTGACCTTGCCGCTGCATGCAGCGGGACATAACGCATTGCCAAAAGAAGGAGGGGATGGCGCTGCGTAACTTTCGTTGCATGGTTCCTGTCGCGTTCTTGCTGATGCTCGTCTTGTCTTCAACTGGATGCACGCCCCAGCTTGTGCTTCCTAATGCAGCCACGCCTGCAACAACGCTTCGCGTTTGGCTGTGGCCGGGCAGCGGTCTGGAAACATCCGTTAAAGCTTATGTATTAAGTCATCCGCATATAGACATTGAAGTCATCACCGCACAATTCGATGATATGGTGCCGAGCTTGATAACCTCGTTCGCTACCCGAAGCGATGCGCCTGACCTGGTCCTGCTGGACGTGTCGCAATTGAATCAGTTAAAACGGTTTCCGATGCATTTTTATAACTTATATGATTTCGGAGATGAGAGAGAGCACTACTTGGAATGGAAGTGGCGCCAGGCCGAGAGCAAGGACGGTAAAATGTTGTACGGAATGCCGGCCGATATAGGTCCCGTTGCCTTGGCTTACCGCTATGATTTGTTTCAAGCGGCCGGCTTGCCGTATGAGCGGACAGAGGTAGGCGATAAGCTTCGCAGCTGGGATGATTTGGAGAAGGCGGGGCTGCTGTTAAAACAGAAAACCGGCGTGTTCTTATTCGATAATTTAGCCAATGTGTATTCGACTTATATGAACCAGCTCGAAGATCCGTCCCGGACGGTGCTAAATGCCGGACATGAATCATTAAGCGCCCGCATGAAAGAGGCTTGGGAACGGGCCATCCGTTTTCATCGGCTTGGTTTAAACGCCGGACTGCCTTCGCAAACGCCTGCATGGGCGGAGGGCGCCGTTTCCGGTCAGTTTGCCGCTGTGCTTGCCCCGTCCTGGGTACATGGAGCGATGAAGAAGAATGCTCCCGCAACGAGCGGCAAATGGGATTTGGCCCGCGCTCCGGGACAGTCGTCCAATTGGCAGGGCAGCTTCCTCTCCGTTCCCAAGTCGAGCCGATATCCGAAAGAGGCGTATGAGCTTGCGTTATGGCTGACCGCGCCGCAGCAGCAGCTGAGCAATTTTATGGCAAACGGCAATTTTCCGTCCACGCCTGAATCGTATGCTTCGGCGAAATTTCTGGAAGTCCGCGATCCTTTTTTCCATAATGCTCCGGTGGGCCAATTGTATTCGTACTCGGCGCTGCGTTACAAAACCGAATATGAGGAAACGGACTACAGCCGCATGGACCGCATCGTGAGAGACGGGCTCCGCAGGGTGGAAGCGGAAGGGATGAATCCCGGGCAAGCATGGATTTCTGTCATTCAGCAAATAGATGAGCAAACCAAAGGAGAGTGAACCATGTTTCGTATACTTGTGGTGGATGATGAGCCGAATGTGAGAATACCGGTATGCAGGGTGCTTGCGGCGATGGAAGGCGTCAGTGCGGTATTCGAGGCTAAAGACGGCCTGGAGGCGTTCGAGGTGATGGAGCGGCATGAGATTCAATTAGTCATTACCGACATCCGAATGCCGGCCGTGGACGGGCTTCAGCTTGCGGCCCATATCCGTAATAAGTATCCGGAGACCGATGTGTATGTGCTGACCGGCCATGCGGAATTTGAATACGCGCTTAAGGCTGTGCAGCACCAAGTGACGGAATATTTGCTGAAGCCGCTCTCCAAGAAAAAACTTGAGGAAATTTATGCTTCGGCTTATTTGCGATACCGGCAGCGCAAGGAGGTTCTTCAGTTGAATGCGATCCGCAGTCAGGCGCTGCTGGAGAAACGCATCCACGATTTGCTTCACGATGTGCCGCTTCCGACCTTCGATGAAAATTTGATCCCTCCTTACGTTAAAATAGTGCTCGTTTCCTTTTCCACGAAGGAACTGCAATCACTTGGCGAGGCCAGCGTACGGTATTTTATTCGCGGCTGCGCGTATGAAGCTTTCAGCGGGCTGGGGACGGCTGTCGTCTGCCTGGAGGATCGGCTTATTACGGTTGTCTTATTCACGGAGCGCTACGATAAGGAAGCCTGGGACCTTCAGGTGAAGGAAACGGCAGTCTGGATTAGCGAGAAGCTCCGTCTGCCGGTTAAAATCGGCTACGGAGGCGATGCAACGGACATCAAAGACCTCAGCCTGATGTATATCCGCAGCATGATCAGCTTAGGATTCACCGAATTGTCCCGAAGGACGGACGCCGGAGAAGCGATCGCCCCGATTGTGCGGGCGCTGCTCGCCTATGTTCACAAAGAATATGCCGGCGGGGCGCAGCTTGCCGATTTTGCCCAAATTCATCAAGTCAATGCGAACTATTTGAGCAATTTATTTCATCAGGAGATAGGCCTCACTTACTCGCAATACTTAACCCAATACCGTCTGACTCAAGCCAAACGGCTGCTCCGGGAAACGCATCTTAAAATGTATGAGATATGTGAATTGGCCGGATACAAGGATCCGGCATATTTCAGCCGCATGTTTAAAACGGTGGAAGGCATATCGCCGAACGATTATCGGACAGCCTCGGTAAGTTCCTAACAATACTGCAAGAAATCGAAGAATGGTCACCTATACTCGCAAACAGGCCGCAACCTATAATACTTGCAAGGGCTTTCATTGGGGGCCGACTTACTTATTGAAAGGAGCGTTATCGATGAAAAGGTTGCTGAATGGAAAGTCATTTTTTCCGGTATTGTTATCGCTTGTTCTGCTTCTAAGCGCATGCGGTGCGGATGGCGGAAATGCCGCCAAGCCTGCTGATGGGGCGCCGAAGGGTAACGACGGCAAAAAAGTTCAATTGCAAATGTGGTTTTGGCAGGGGGCTTCGTTCGAAAAAATTATACCTGAGTTCAATAAAACGCATCCGAACATCGAGATCATTCCGCAAATCTACAAATGGGAAGATTCCCACAGCAAGCTGCTGACCGCTTTGTCCGCCGGCTCGGGAGCACCCGACATCGCCATGATCGATATTTCGCAGATCGACCAATTTTTAAAATATCCGGATAAATTTTATGATTTGAATGAATTCGGCGCCAAAAGTCTCGCGAAAGATTACTTGGAATGGAAATGGAAGCAATCGACGGTCGGAGATAAGCAGTTAGGCTTGCCTACGGATATCGGACCGATGGTCATGTACTACCGCCAAGATTTATTCCAGCAAGCCGGACTTCCTTTCGAGCCGAACGACGTGTCGGCCAAAATCAAAAACTGGGATGATTTCCTGGCTGCCGGCAAGGTGCTCAAGGAAAAAACCGGCACCAATATTTTATCCAACCCGTATGAGCTGTACGGCGCAATCCGCGACCAGGGCAACGAGCTTTATTTTGACAAAGACGACAAGCTGATCATCGATTCGAATCCGCAAATTAAAAAGGCGTTGGAGTATTATAAAAAAGCGCGGCAAATGGATATTGCAGGCGCCTTCGATCAAAAAAATGCGCTGCAGGAATATTCGGCGGCACTAAATTCTGGCAAAATAGGCACCTATATTTCCGCCGCTTGGGGCCGCGGTCATGTTGAAACAAGGGCTCCCGATACGAAAGGAAAATGGCGTGCCGCTAAAATACCGGAAGGCACCGGAAATATGGGGGGCTCCTTCTTGACTTTGCCCAAGCAGGGGAAATATGCCAAAGAAGCGTATACGGCAATCAGCTGGCTGCTAACGCCTCAGCAGCAGCTCGAAGTATTCAAGCTGTCGGGCAACTTCCCTTCGACTCCATCGATTTACGGGGATAAGGCAATCACGGAACAAGGTTATGAATTTTGGGGCAATCAGAAGCTGGGTGTTCTGTTCTCCGAAGTAGCGAAAGAAGTGAAGGTTCAACGGAAAGGTCCGGATTATCAGACCGTTGAAACGATGATTAGCGACGGTATGCAAGCCGTAACGGTCGATAAGGGCAAGGACCCTGACAAAGAATTTGCGGCGCTCATAGAAAAGGTCAAAGCCAAGCTGAAAAACAAGTAACCGGTATGCCAGCCGGCAATTGATATAAAACTTAGGGCAGGGTGAGGTGCAGGAACACCTGCAGGGCTCATCCTGTTTTCTTTTTCAGTCATCTTGACAAACGCGCCCGTCCCCTATGGACGGCGAGGCAGTTTATCTTGACACCGGGAGGGTGTGAACGATGAAGGCATTAAGGCAATATGCGGCTCCTTACCTGATGATCTCGCCATTTTATTTGTTATTTCTTATTTTCGGGCTGTTTCCGATATTATTCTCGCTCTATTTGGCTTTCCATGCTTGGGACGGGCTGGGGCAGATGGAATTCGTGGGTCTGCGCAACTTCCGCAATTTGCTGACGGACGATCCGGATTTCTGGAATTCGGTGGGCAATACGTTCGTCATCTGGTTTTTGTCTACGGTGCCTCAGCTGTTTATGGCGCTCGTCGTTGCGTTCTTGTTAAACGCATCATTCATGAAGTTTAAAAATACGTTCCGCGCGATTTTCTTTTTGCCCAATATTACATCGATTGTTGCGGTAGCCATCATTTTCGGATCGTTTTTCGGGGCGCAGTTCGGGCTGCTGAACGGGGTGTTTTCGGCGCTGGGGCTGCCCAAAATCGACTGGATCAACGACACGTTTTGGGTCAAGGTCGCCATATCGCTCATGGTCATTTGGCGCTGGACAGGTTATAACGCGATTATTTATTTGGCCGGGCTGCAGAGCATTCCTGCCGACCTGTACGAGGCCGCTACCATTGACGGGGCGAACAGGCCGCAGCAATTCGGCTATATTACGCTGCCGCTGCTGCGTCCGATTATTTTATTTACCGTCATTTTATCAACGATCGGGGGCATGCAGCTTTTTACAGAGCCTGCAATTCTTGTAGGCGCGTCCGGCGGCGCGACAAAGGGCGGTCTGACGCTTGTCCTTTACTTATACAATCAGGCGTTCGGCAATCATCTGTTCGGATACGCTTCGGCTATTGCCTGGATGCTGTTTCTTATTATTGCGGTCTTTTCGTTCTTGAACTGGAAGTTCGTTTCCAAAGGGGGAGGGATCTGATTATGGCGAACTCTACGGCATCGAAGCCGTCAGCGGCATTGCGGGTTCCTCCTGCGGTCTCGAGGCGTACTTTTCGGCCCGGCACGGCTTTGGTCTATATAGGCATGTGCCTGGGATCATTGATTTCATTATTTCCGTTCTATTGGCTGTTCGTTATGTCCACGGCTACGACGGCCGATATGTTCCGGTTTCCGCCGCGTTTGGTGCCGGGGGATCAGCTGCTGGTCAATATCGGCAAGGTGCTGGACCGCGTCGGTTTTTTCCAATCGTTTGGCAATTCGTTGGTCGTCGCCGGCATGCATACGTTGATTGTATTATTTTTTTGTTCGATGGCGGGCTTTGCGTTTGCGAAGTTCCCTTTTCCGGCCAAAGGACCGCTGTTTCTGTTTTTGCTGCTCACCATGATGGTACCGCAGCAGCTGGGCTTGATCCCCCAGTTTATCATTATGCAGAAGCTCGGCTGGATCAACGAGCTGAAGGCGTTAATTATACCGGGAGCAGCAAGCGCATTCGGCATATTTTGGATGAGGCAGTATTCCCAATCGGTCATTCATGACGAATTGATCAATGCCGGACGGATCGACGGCTGCAACAGCTTCGACCTGTACTGGCGCGTCGCGCTGCCCATTTTGAAGCCTGCGCTGGCAACGCTGGGCATCATTACATTTCTGGGCTCGTGGAACGATTACTTATGGCCGCTTGTTGTGATTTCGGTGCAAAATAAATTTACGATTCAAATGCTGATCGCTTCGATGAACGGAGTTTACAGCACCGACTACTCGATGGTCATGGCCGCTACCTTGATGGCAACCGTTCCCTTAATTATTGTGTTTGCTCTATTCAGCAGGCAGTTTATTTCCGGTTTGATGCAAGGATCGGTCAAGGATTAAGGGAACTGACTCTTTCGGTTGCCATACGCTTGTTCTCATTTAGAGCTTGTGATCATGAAAATGAGCACCTTATCACGCTTGGTGATGGAAGGTGCTCATTTCTTATTCCCCGGACCTTAATTGGGCTCCCGGCAAGTCATTCGGATCCGTCGTCCCGTCAGCAGCTTTTTAACATATGTGTGAATAGCTTGGATTGCGAGTTCCGAATATGCTACATTTAATGTTAAGCTACACAATCGGAACAGACATAGAACCGTCCGGCAAAGGGGAGAGGTCGATGAATGAGAAAGAAACGCTTGTCCGGTTCGGCATTTCGATGCCGCAATCGCTGATCGAGCAGTTCGACGCATTAATTGTTGATCAAGGGTACGACAACCGTTCCGAAGCTGTCCGCGATTTGGTGCGGAGAGCTCTGCTGGCGCCTGCCCATATCGTTTCGGAGCAGTTGGCGGCAGGAACGATTGTTATGGTGTACGACCATCATGTCAGTGATTTGCCGATCGTTCTGACCGATTTGCAGCATGACTATCACCAGGAGATTAACTCTACCCTGCATATTCATTTGAACCATCACCAATGCCTGGAGGTTATTGTCGTGAGAGGGGTCGTCCGCAGACTCCGCGAGCTTCAGCAGCGGATACAGGTGCTGAAAGGAGTGGCGTACGCCGAGCTATCCGTGACGCATGTGGACGGACAGGATCAGACTGCTTCCAAACATACCGGCGGCCACGAGCACGCGCATGCCGGCAGTCCGCACACGCACGATCATCGGCATGAGCATGACGGCAGCGGCTCGCCCAAGCACGACCACCGGCATGATGACGGCGCTTCGGACGACAGTCGTCAATAATCGGCGCGGCGGTACCGGTAAAAGCGCGAGCGGATGGCATAGATTCAGGCAACCCATTCGAACCCGGAGGTAAATCGGATGAAAATTTATTATACCGTAGCTGAGGCGAACTCGATGCTCCCTATGGTCAAGGCTGAGCTGGAGAAGCTGCAGGGCATCAAACGGCAGTTTCGCGAAAAGTATGAAGAGCTGCGGCGGCTGAAGGACTACTTTCAGAAGCACGGGGTGCCGCAAGGCAGCGACCCTTACTTCACCTTGGAATGCGAAATGGACTTTTTGCAGGTGGAAGGCAATACGCTTCTCAGCAGCTTTGAGCTCAAGGGAGTGCAATTGAAAGATATCGACAGCGGACTCGTCGATTTCCCCGCTTTGCTGAAAGGCCAGGAGGTGCTGCTTTGCTGGCGGCAGGGCGAGGAGCGGGTGGCGCACTACCATGGACTGCACGACGGCTTTGCAGGCAGAAAAAAGCTGACGGACGAATAGTCGTCCGAAAGAAGGGCGGGAGGACTTAACGCATATGGCAAGCTCAACAGCATGTATGGCTTGGAACGAACGGCTTTCATCGCGATGGAAAAGATGGCTTGCGCTGCTGCCGATCCTGGCTATAGGGCTGCTCGTTTTACTGGGATTGCCCGGCAGGGTATGGGCGCATGCCAGTCTGACGAATGCCGTTCCGGCGGCGAACGCGGAGCTGCAGCAGGCGCCCAAAAGCATTCATTTGACGTTCAACGAAAGGCTGGAGGACGGCGTATATTATATTAAGGTGCTCGACGCCAAAAAAAAGCCGGTTACGGATAAAGCCGCAGCATTAAACGCGACCCGTACGGAGGTAGAGCTGGATCTGCCGGCTTTGGCCCCGGGCAGTTATTTGGTTTCTTATCATGTTATTTCGGCGGACGGCCATCCGGTTGAGGGCACCTACTTGTTCGCTGTGGGCCAAAGCTTGAGCGAGCAGCCGATCGAGGTGCCTGCCAATGCAGAGCATCTGCATTCGGGCGGATTGTCGCAAAATATGAGCCTGCTGGACATCGTCAGCTACTTGTCCCGGATTCTTTACTATATCATGATGCTGCTGTTTACGGGCTGGGTGCTGTGGTTGCGCTTCGGGCTTCAAGGTATGGACGGTTCGCGCCCGGCGCTCGAGGGCTGGACGGTTCAGCTGCAGCGCGGCTATTTGCTTGCTTTTTTGTTCTTTATGTTTGTACATATATACGCGATGATCGGCTCCGGCGGGCCGCAGGCAATGAAGGCTCTCTTTACGTCGACCTCGATCGGCTACTTATGGTTGGCATCGCTTGCGTTGTCATTGCTCAGCTTTGTGGTTTTATATCGCAATCTATGGCTCGATCTGCTGTGGCTTGTCCTGCTGTGGCTGTGCAAAAGCTTAAACGGCCACGCTGCGGTATTCGCGCCGCAATCGCAAACGATCGTTCTCGATCTGGTTCATCTGGCTTCAGCGGCTTTATGGATGGGCGGTCTGCTGATGCTGCTGGTGCTATGGCGCCGCAGCAAGGAGGACGGCGCTTTGTTTTTTCCGCGGTTTTCGTCGGCGGCTCTTATTTCCATTGTATTGTTGATCGTATCCGGCGTGTTGACCGTGTTCGTATTTTTGCCGGACGTCAAATACATTGTCGAAACACAATGGGGCAAGCTGCTGCTGGTCAAAAGCGCGCTCGTTCTGCTGGTCGTCATAACCGCGGCGTCGCTGCGCCTGCTGTACCGGAAGCATGGGCAGCTTCGGAAGGTATCCTATCTGCTCAAGCAGGATGCGGCGCTGGCGCTCCTCATCGCATGTATCGTCGGCATATTTACCTATTTGACGCCGCAGCCGGCTAATGAGCCGTTAAACTGGCATGTGATGGGCGAGAAAATTCACATGACCGCGCAAATAACGCCGAACGCGCCCGGCGTGAATGAGATCACGGTTAAAGTATGGCTGCCGGAGAAGCTGGGACAGCCGAAGCAGGTTCTGTTCAAGCTGCGCAATCCGGACTTGCCGGACATTGCCCCGATCGAGGTGCCGCTTCAGCCGGTGCAGGAGCCGGTCAACAGCTACGAGGAATCGTACGGCATGAAAAAGCACACATATAAAGCAAAAGGCTCCTATTTGCCATATCCCGGCTACTGGAATATCGAGATTCGGGTCATGGACAGCAACGACGACGAAACGGTTTATGAAAAGCAGATCAGGCTGTTTTAACGATATTCCGGACTTGCCCGTTCTTTCGGCTATCCTTTTGCCGTAGGCGCCGGGGCACCCTGCGGAACGGGCTGGGACGCGGAAATGGCTGCGGGAGCTGCCTGCCGATCCTCGCTTGCCGCCGAGCGGATGCTGAAGAAAAACAGCAGCCGTGCTGCCGCAATAACAACAAAGCAGCCCCAAATCGGCATAACGGCAAGCAGCGCTCCCGACATCAGCGCCCCGATTCCGTTGCCGGCGTTCATGACCAGCTGAAAGTCGGAGAAGTAGACCATCTCCTTGCGATGCTTGGCCGCTTCCTTCATCATAATCGTTTGGGATGCGACCTCATTGACGGCCAGGCATACGCCGACCCACCCCTGTATAACGAGCAGCAGCCAGAACGACCCGATAAATCCGTACGGCAGCAGCGCGAGCGCCATGCCGATGATGGCTGTCGCATAGACGCGCATCGTGCCGAAGCGCTCCATGCACATACGAGCCACAGGCAGCAGCAGTGTCGATACGATACCGGCAATAATGACAAAATAAGCGATCTGCGTATTGCTCAGCTTCAGCACATTGACGTGGTAAATGACGAGCAGCGGGGTAACCATCGCAATGCCCGCATTGTTGAGCCCGAGCCACCACATTTTCCGGTCGCATTCCTGAAACGGCCTCACCATAGTGAGCTTGATCGGCTGTTTCTCCCTGGGCGCGAGCTCCGCCATCAGCGACATCCCGGCAAAGGTGGACACGCAGCCGACCAGCATCGAAAACAAATAGTTTTTCGGAAACATCCAATTGTACGCATCGAGGTATTGGCCGATCGCAAAGCTCCCGAGGGTAACAATGACGATACCGATAATTTTGTTGTTGCTGAAAATTTTAGGGAAGTCGCCCGGCGCTACCCACCGCCGCAGCAGAGCCGGCTTCTGGGCATCGGATACCATGACGGACACCGCGTTTACAGACCAGAAAAATAACAGGTACGGGATTGGATTCGGAAGCAGCACCGAGAAGGCCATGCATAAAAAGGCGAACTGGCGGATGTAGCCGCCGGCAAGAAAAACGCCTCTTGTTACCGGCAATTGTCGCGTCAGAAACGCTAATGACAATGCGCAGAACAGAGGCGGGAGCGAGGTTGAAAGCGTTATTTGAAAATCGGTTGCACCCAGTCGGGCGATCAGTACTTGTAAAAAAGTAAAGAAGAAAACGTTTTTCATGTTTTGCAAAGCGGCATCCAAGTATATGCGGGTCGACAGCTTCATCGGTTATTCAAGACCTTTCTGCTCTGGGTGCGGAGCGGCCATACGGCTCCGTTCTATGCATTCACCGATAGCATAACGCGATCGCACGGCCATTTACATGGACGGTTCTGTCGAAAAACATGGATTATTATGCCTTTATTGTGCAGCCGCCTGTCGGCCTATTCCTTCCAGTTTTGCGGGTGCAGCTCGGAAGCGTACTGCGCTGCGGCCGTATTGGACACGACCTGCTCGGGACTTTTGCAGCCTGGAATTACCGCAGTCACCGCAGGATGCTTCAAGCACCAGGCAAGCGCCCATGTGGCCATATCCATCCCTTGCGGCACTTCATGCTCCTGTATGCGTCCAACCTCCTCCAATCTTTTGAAGGTCAGCTCCTTGTCGTGATTGTTGCGCACGTCGTTTTCGGCGAACACCGCGCCGGGCTTGTATTTGCCGCTCAAATAGCCGCTGGCCAGCGGAACCCGCGCGAGCACGCCCAGATCCTGTTCAATGCAGGACGGGAACACTCTTTCTTCAGGCTTCCGGTCCAGACGGTTGTACACCACTTGAATCGCTTTGGAGTTTACCTTGGTCGATGCCGCAGTCTGATGCAGGTTGTCGTTGCTGCCGATCGAGGTGCCCAGGTGCCTGATTTTTCCGGCCTGCACCTGCTTGTCGAGTACAGTCCATAATTCATCGTTGTCGAATGATTCATCGGTCCCGGAATGGAATTGGTACAAGTCTATGTAGTCCGTGCGCAGTGCTTGAAGCGACGCGTCCAGTTGCTGTAGCACTTGGGAGGCGGACCAAAGCTGGTCGCGTTGGAAATTTTGCGTAAAATGATGGCCGAATTTCGTCGCGATGACCCAATCTTCGCGGCGGCTGCGGGCGATATAGCTGCCGATAAGCCCTTCCGAAACGTGGTCGCCGTAGCACTCAGCCGTATCGATCAGGTTGATGCCCGACTCGCGAGCCTGATCCAAAACCGCATTCGCTTCCTGCTGCGAAAATTGCTTGCCCCATTCGCCGCCGAACTGCCACGTCCCTACGCCGATGACCGAAACCTTCATATTGGTTGCGCCTAACCGTCTGTACTTCATTTCCAATCCCTCCTGGCCATGATTTTGGTTAAACCGTCATAACGCTGCATAGAGCCGCAGCGTCCATTCTTTATTGTAACGGTTTATTTTAGGTGAAGTCAAAAGGCGGCCTGCAGTTGAAAATCGTCCGGATTTCGAATAAAATATTGCAAAATAATCCAAATTACTAAGGAAGCGGAGGCTCCGCGGCTCCTGCCGAAAGACTGATCAAAGCTGACGAGCCTGCTTTCCTGAGGAAAGCAACCGGGAGGATTAGGCATATGCGAAAACAAATGATGCTGCTGCTTGTAGTGATGTTTGCACTGTTATCGGGATTAACGGCTTGTACCAAAACGAACAAGGGAGCGTCCGGCCCAGCCGTGCTTCAAGGTCAATCGGAGCATTGGAAGGTCGTTCTGGAGTATACCCCCCAGGGGAACTCGCTGGAAGAAACGGTCACCGTACAAACGTCAATCACCGAGCAAACGATCAGCGAAATGACCGCAACGATCAACCATAAAAATCAAAAGCCCGTATCGTACCAGATGATCGAGCCGGAAATGTTCAAGGGCGGGCAGCCGATCAAGTTCCCCGATAAAAGCGCGGTCGCCGACTGGAAAGATACGGAGCAGGTCGAAATCGAATGGAAGACGGGCGACAGGCGATACAAGGAGTACATATCCGTTGCCAATGCTGCGGCGGCTCCGGCCAAATAACCGGAATAGCCGATCGGAAAAAAATTTATGTCTCTTTAATATTAAGTCGGCCGATATCATGTATGGTAGGAGTAGACTTATATAGAAGGAGTGGGAGCGGAATGCGCCAAGCAATAAAACGTTGGGTAAAGGAATGGATACCGACGTTAGCGATAACCGCTGCCGTCAGCATAACGTTCAATACGTATGTAGCGCAGGGGATGACGGTGCCGACCGGATCCATGCTGCCGACCATCCAGTTGCAGGATAAAATTTTGGTGGAAAAAATGGTGGCGCTCACCGATTTTGGGTTCGGCGATGTTGTCGTGTTTTATCCGCCGCTGCCCGGCCACGAGCAGGAACGGTATGTGAAACGAATGATCGGGCTGCCGGGGGATACGATCGAAGTTAAGGACGGCGAGCTGATACGCAATGGCGAGCGCGTAGACGAGCCGTATGTAAAAGAGAAAATGAATTACAGCTTCGGTCCCGTCCGGGTGCCGGCGGACCATTACTTATTTTTGGGGGATAACCGCAACGACAGTCTGGACTCGCATCTGTGGCCGACGCCATTCGTATCCAAGGACAAGCTGATCGGCAAAGTGATGTTCCGTTATTTCCCGTTCGCCCATATCGGCGCATTGGAATCTTAATACCGTGCCGATGAGGTAACCGCACCTCCGCCAAACGGAATTTGAGCGGAGGCGCAATGCCGCATTATCTTTTTTTGGAACGGAGCTGCGAGGTTTTCGCTTTAGCTGCCGAGCGGCGTTTTTTTGATTTCACGCTGTATACGGTGCACATTTGATCTTTGGTCGAGACCGTGTAAATATGATGAGGCACAGGCACGCAGTGATGCTGTCTAATGACCTCGATAGGTTGAACGACCTGTACGAGTTGAGGATGGTAGTAGTTTTCATACATTGTGATCGGCGGATCGAACACAGTTTGCGTCGGACACTCCGGACAAAAAGACATCGGTATCATCTCCTTTTGATGGGTATGTGACACTATACGCCAGCGGATAGGTTCCGGTCTGTACGATCGTCCCGGTAGCAAATACCTATTTATTAGGGACATGACTATGGGATTGCGGCAAAAAGCGCGATGCCGCTTGCATCCTGCCGCGATTTTGCTTATAATACACAGTGAACTCGTTCAGCTTAGCTGAACATCGGGGAATCAGATGGGGACTCTACCCCACCTGATTCAAGACCCACCTTAGAGGTGGGGGCTTAACCCGATAAAGTCGTATTCGGATAAAGTTTCATACAACGAAATGCATTGACGGAGAAAAGTAAGCAGTGCCTCTTTACAGGGAGGAGCCGCCGGAGACTGAGAGCGGTTCTACAGAAACAGGCTGCCGAAGTTCGCTCCCGAGCAGACCTTTGAAACCGGACGGCAACGGCCGGCAAGTAGGAGGAACCGGCCAGGAACGCTCGCGTTCGGGAACCGTTATGTTCAATGAGCGGAAAGCTTCTCGCTTTTGCGTCTAAACCGATACGGAATACCGTCGGCTGCGACATAAGAACGTGCTTTTCGAAATAAGGGTGGTACCACGGCTTTTTCGTCCCTGATCCGGGATGGAGGAGCCTTTTTTGCGTTTCCCAAAAAAGTACGAGTCTTGCACTTGTTTCTCACAACCTTGACAAACCAGCTCGTCCCGAAGGACGGCGAAGCCGTTTATTCTTGGTTCGTTATCATGATTACAAGGAGGATAAACACAATGAAAGAACGTTTGGAGGCTTTAAAGGCGGAAGCGCTGCAGGAGCTGGCGCAAGTAACGAGCCAACAGCAGTTGAACGACATGAGGATCAAATATTTGGGCAAAAAAGGACCGTTGACCGAAATTTTGCGCGGGATGGGCGCATTGAGCGCCGAGGAGCGTCCGGTGATCGGCCAAGTGGCGAACGATGTGCGCGGAGCGATTGAAGCCGTCATCGAAAGCAGGCAAGCCGAGTATCAGCAGGCGGAAACCGAAGCGCGGCTGCGCGCGGAGACGATCGACGTGACACTGCCCGGAAGGCCGGCCACGGTTGGCGCGGCGCATCCGATCAGCAAGGTCATTCAGCAGATCGAAGATATTTTTATCGGCATGGGCTATACGGTAGCCGAAGGTCCCGAGGTCGAGCACGATTATTACAACTTTGAGGCGTTGAACCTTCCGAAAAATCATCCGGCGCGCGATATGCAGGACTCCTTTTACGTGACGGACGAAATATTGATGCGTACGCATACGTCGCCGGTTCAGGTACGGACGATGGAAAAAATGAAAGGTGAAGTGCCGGTCAAAATTATTTGCCCGGGCCGCGTGTATCGACGCGACGACGACGATGCGACACACAGCCACATGTTTACGCAGATCGAAGGGCTTGTCATCGACCGCAACATTCGGATGAGCGACTTGAAAGGAACGCTGCTTCAGTTCGTGCAGGAGCTGTTCGGCAAGCAGACGCAAATCCGGATGCGCCCGAGCTTTTTCCCTTTCACGGAGCCGAGCGCCGAGGTCGATGTGACCTGCGCGATGTGCGGCGGCGCAGGCTGCCGGGTATGCAAGCATAGCGGCTGGCTGGAAATTCTCGGGTCGGGGATGGTGCATCCGCGCGTGCTGGAAATGGCCGGCTACGATCCGGAGGAGTACAGCGGCTTTGCATTTGGCATGGGCGTCGAGCGGATTGCGATGCTGAAGTACGATGTCGAGGACATACGTCATTTTTATACGAACGACCTTCGGTTCCTGAAGCAGTTCGTACATTTGTAAGAGAGAGGAGCGTGAGCGGGCATGAAAGTATCGTACCAATGGTTGTCCCAATATGTGGACGTGAGCGGATATACGGCTGCAGAGCTGGCTGAAAAGCTGACTCGCAGCGGCATCGAGGTTGATCTCGTGGAGGACCGCAATAAAGGTGTGGAGGGCGTAGTCGTCGGTTACGTCAAAACGCGCGAAAAGCATCCCGATGCGGATAAATTGAGCGTATGCACCGTCGATATCGGCCAGAGCGACGATCTGCAGATCGTTTGCGGCGCGAAAAATGTGGATGCCGGGCAAAAGGTGCCGGTAGCCGTCGTCGGAGCGAAGCTGCCGGACGGGCTGAACATCAAGCGCGCCAAGCTGCGCGGCGTTGAGTCGCAGGGCATGATCTGCTCGGCCAAGGAGCTCGGATTGAACGACAGGCTGCTCCCAAAAGAAATTCAGGAAGGCATCCTTGTGCTGCCCGGGGATACGAAGATCGGCGATACTATTTTGGATGTGCTGGCAATCAACGACCGGGTTATGGATCTCGATCTGACCCCGAACCGTTCGGATTGCTTGAGCATGCTCGGGGCCGCTTATGAAATCGGCGCGATTCTCGGCCGCGAAGTCAAGCTTCCCGATGCCGAGCGGCTGCTTGACGCCAGCGGAGCCGATGTACAAGCATCCAGCCGCATTTCCGTCGAAATTACGGCCAAGGAGCAATGCTCGCACTATGCCGCGCGCTTGATCGAGGGCGTGACCATCGGTACTTCGCCGCTGTGGATACAAAACCGGCTCATGGCGGCAGGCATCCGCCCGATCAACAATATTGTCGACATCACGAATTATGTGATGCTCGAATACGGCCAGCCGCTGCATGCGTTCGACGCCGATAAGCTAGCGGACGGCCATATCGATGTGCGCTTGGCGCGGCAGGGCGAAAAGCTGGTGACGCTCGACGGTGCCGAGCGCACGCTGGAGCCTCACATGCTGTTGATTACGGACGGCGTTAAGCCGGTCGCGATTGCAGGCGTCATGGGCGGCGAAAATTCCGAGGTAACCGGCGGAACAACGCGGATTTTGCTGGAATCGGCCAAATTCGACGGCGGCTCGGTCCGTAAAACGTCGCGTCAGCTCGGACTTCGCTCCGAGGCGTCCTTGCGCTTTGAGAAGGAAGTCAATCCGGAAGCCGTTATTCCGGCATTGAACCGCGCCGCCGCATTGATGAGCGAATTTGCGGGCGGACAGGTCGCGGCTGGCATCGTAGAAGCGGCCGCGCAGCAGCACCAGCCGGTGCGGATCGAATTGTCGGTCGGACGCATTAACGATTACTTGGGAACGGCATTGTCCGCCGAGCAGGTGAAATCGATTTTCGACCGTCTGAGCTTTAACGCCGAAGCGGCTGGCGATGTGTTTACGGTGCATGTGCCGAGCCGCCGCGGGGACATTACAAGAGCCGTTGATCTGATTGAGGAAGTGGCGCGCCTTCACGGCTACGACAATATACCGACAACGCTGATGACAGGCGTCACGACGCCGGGAGCGCTCACGAAGGAGCAAACGATCCGCCGTCTGGCGCGCAATTTGTTGACCGGCAACGGGCTGCATGAGGCGATTACGTATTCATTTACGCATCCGCAGCAAATCGGCGAATTCCCGGGGGCATACATTGGCGCGCAGCCGGTAGCTTTGGCCATGCCGATGAGCGAGGAGCGCAGCGCGCTGCGGACGAGTCTGATTCCGCATTTGCTCGACGCCGCCGCATACAATCGTAACCGGAACATAAGCGATGTGTCGCTGTTCGAAATCGGCAAAGTGTTCGTGACGGATGAATCAGCGCTTACACGGCTGCCGGACGAACGATTGATGCTGGCCATGTTGTTGACGGGCAAGCGTCAGGAAACGCACTGGAGCGGCAAATCGGGCGAGGTCGATTTTTACGATCTGAAGGGCGTATTCGACGGGCTCGCCGGTTATTTGGGCTTGTCGGCTAAGATCGGATACGAAGCGGCGCAGCCGGACGGCTTTCATCCCGGACGCGCGGCGCATATCGTGCTGAACACGGCGGAAGGGCCGAAAACGCTCGGAACGCTCGGACAGCTTCATCCCGAGCTGCAGCAGAAGAAGGATTTGGCCGACACGTATGTGCTTGAAGTGGAATTCAATGCTTTGGCAGCATATGCCGACGAGCATATCACCTACCGTCCGCTGCCCCGTTATCCATCCATCGGCCGCGACATGGCCGTTGTCGTCAACAAGGAAGTGCAGGTCGGCGATTTGACGGCAAAGGCGAGCGAAACGGCAGGCGATCTGCTGGAATCGATTCAAGTGTTCGACATCTATACCGGCGACCGTCTTGGAGCCGACAAAAAAAGCGTGGCACTTGCGCTGGTTTACCGTACTCCCGACCGTACGCTGACCGATGAAGAGGTAAGCGAGCTGCATGCGAAGGTCGTCGCAACGCTAGAGCAGTCATTCGGGGCGGAACTGCGCAAGTAAACGATAATTCGTCCGTCCAAAATTGACAAAACTATGCTTGCTACAGAAGGAAAAGCGGTTCCTCGTATCGAATTAATCTGAGATACGAGGAATTTTTTTGTTTATATAATCAGATAAGCGGTTTTCCGCAAAAAGCGGCGGCGGCATGCCGTTAAGATTTACTTCATTTTTGGAGTACATATATTGTTGTAAATCCGAAAGGAGAGCTTGCCTGTGAGTGAAAATAAAGTCCGGATGACGGTAGATATATTCGGCAGCCAATACAAGCTGGTTGCCCAAACGAATGTCAGCTACATGAAAAGAGTAGTTGCTCAGGTCAACGAACAGATGCACAAAATCGCCGCGGGTTCCCCGCGTTTGGATACGCCGAAAATTGCCGTATTGGCAGCCGTACATATGGCGGACGATTATTTTAAGATGCAGGAGGAATTGGAGCAGTCGTTGGCGAAGCAGCGGCAGCTTGAGCAGTCTCACGAAGATCTGGGCAAGCTGCAGGAGCAGCACGCGCAGCTTCAGCAGAAGCTGGCAGACGGCGAAGAGCTCGTCCGGCAGTCGGAAGCGGAGAGCGGCAAGCTGCGGGATGATTACGCTCAGGCGGCACAGGAAGCGGAACGGCTGCGGCAGGAGAAAGCGCAGCTGGAACAGCGGCGCGAACGGCTGGAGGCCGATTGTGCAAGCGAGCGGGAAAGCCGCAGCCTCGTCGAGTCGCAGCTTGAAGCTGTACGCCAAGCGGAAGCTGAGCTTAAGGAGCAGCTCGGAGCGCATGAAGCGGAGCTTGCGGCAGGAGCGGAACGGGTGACGGCGTTGGAGCAGCGGTTGGTGAAGCAGACGGAGGAGAAAAAGCTGCTGGAGCAGCGGATCGAGCAGCAGTTGAAGGAGCAGCGCAGCCTTCGCGGCCAGCTGGACGAGAAGCAGAGCCTGCTGAGCAAGCAGGGCGAAGCCCAGCGCAGGCTGGAGCAGCAGCTGCAGCAGGAGCGGGCGCAGATTCAAGGCTTGCGTACGCAGCTCGAGGAGCAGCAGACCGCGGCGCAGGAGCTGCAGCAGCTGAACGGCACCCGCCAGCAGCAGCTTGATGAGCTTAGTGTGCAGCATGATCAGCTGCAGGAGCAGGTTCAGAGGCAGCGGCAGGAATACGAGCTGCAGCTCGAATTGTACAACGACCTGCACGGACAGCTCGCGCAGGAGCAGGAGCATGTGCGTGCGCTGGAGGAACAGCTTCAGCAGCAGCACGAGCAGAAGCGCCAACTGCAGGTTCAGCTTGGTCAGCAGGCCGAGGATAGCCGGCGTCAGCAGGAGCAGCTGGCACAGCAGCGCGAGGAGAGCGAGCAAGCGCAGCTGGAAGCGCTGGAGCGCGCGGAGCGGGCCGAGCAGGAGCGGCAGCGGAGCGAGACAGCGCTGCGGGAGGCGCAGGAGCGGCTGGCGAAGCAGCGTGAGGAGAGCGAGCAGTCGCAGCTGGAAGCGCTGGAGCGCGCGGAGCGGGCCGAGCAGGAGCGGCAGCGGAGCGAGACAGCGCTGCGCGAGGCGCAGGAGCGGCTGGCGAAGCAGCGCGAGGAGAGCGAGCAGTCGCAGCTGGAAGCGCTGGAGCGCGCGGAGCAGGCCGAGCAGGAGCGGCAGCGGAGCGAGACAGCGCTGCGCGAGGCGCAGGAGCGGCTGGCGAAGCAGCGCGAGGAGAGCGAACAAGCGCAGCTGGAAGCGCTGGAGCGCGCGGAGCAGGCCGAGCAGGAGCGCGAGCGGAGCGAGACAGCGCTGCGGGAGGCGCAGGAGCGGCTGGCGAAGCAGCGCGAGGAGAGCGAGCAAGCGCAGCTGGAAGCGCTGGAACGCGCGGAGCGGGCCGAGCAGGAGCGGCAGCGGAGCGAGACAGCGCTGCGGGAGGAGAGCGAAATGCTGCTGAATGAAGCGCAGCAGCAGCTGGCGAAACAGCGTGAGGAGAGCGAACAGGCGCAGCTGGAAGCGCTGGAGCGCGCGGAGCAGGCCGAGCAGGAGCGGCAGCGGAGCGAGACAGCGCTGCGCGAGGCGCAGGAGCAGCTGGCGAAGCAGCGCGAGGAGAGCGAACAAGCGCAGCTGGAAGCGCAGAAGCGCGCGGAGCAGGCCGAGCAGGAGCGCCAACGGAGCGAGACAGCGCTGCGCGAGGCGCAGGAGCGGCTGACGAAGCAGCGTGAGGAGAGCGAACAAGCGCAGCTGGAAGCGCTGGAGCGCGCGGAGCAGGCCGAGCAGGAGCGGCAGCGGAGCGAGACAGCGCTGCGCGAGGCGCAAGAGCGGCTGACGAAGCAGCGTGAGGAGAGCGAGGCCGCGGCCGCAGTGCTTCAGGCGCAGCTTGAAACCGCGCTGGAAGAAGCGCAGCTCATGCAGGAGCTGCAGGATGAGCTGCAGTCGCTGCACGACAGCTTGGAGCGGCAGCTGCATGAGCAGGGCGCACTCAGCTCGGAAGCTCAGAAAAAGCTGGACAAGCGCTGTGCGGCGCTCCAGCAGGAGCTTCGCCAGCGCGAAGAGCAGCTGGAGGTACAGCAGCAGCAAAACGCGGCTCTGCATGAGGAGCAGCGGGGGCTGCTGTCGCAGTTCCGCGAGCAGCAATCGTACCAGCAGCAGCTGCAGGATTCGATCGCGCAATGGCAGCTTCGCTGCGACGAGCTGACGAAGCAGCTTGAAGAGCAGCGCAAACAAATGACCGGGCAGCGGGAAGAGCTGGAGCTGCAGGAGGAATTGTACAGCGAGCTTGAAGGCCAATTCGCCGAGCTGCAATCGTCATTGGAGCAGCAGGACGGAGAAAGCCGGGAAGCAGCTGCGCGGCTTGAGGCGCAGTGTCATGCGCTGCAGGAGCGCCTGCAGGGTCAGCTGGAAGCTGCTTCGGCGCTGGAAATCCGGCTGCAGGAAGGAACCGAGGCATATCAATCGCTTGAAGCCAAGTACCAGGAACAGCTTGAGCTGCGGCAGAACCTCGATCGGTTTAACGATGAGCAAAGCGAGCGCATCCAAGCGTTGGAGCAGCAGAGCGCGCAATGGCAGCGCCGGACCGAGGAGCTGTCGAGCGAAGCCGAGCAGACGCGCCGGCAGTTTATTAGCCAGAAGGAAGAACTGCAGCTGCAGATGGAGCTGTATAATGAGCTGCAGGATAAATATGATCTGCAAAGCAAGCAGCAGCGTGCGCTGCAGGAAGAATATAACGGACATCGCGAGCGGGCCGAGCTCGTTTTCGCCGAGCATGAAGAGCTGAAGTCCGAGTATGTCAAGCTGCAGAATGAATACAACGAATGGATCGAGCTGGTCGAAAAAGAATAGGCATAAGTGAGGATACGGCATGAATGGATTGGATTGGGCTGCAGCCGTGCTTACGGTGGCCGGTACGGTGTTGGGTTATTACCGGGGCCTGGTTAGCCAGCTGGTATCGGTGGCGGGGTTGTTTATCGCTTATGTCGCGGCATTCGCTTTATATCGTGATACGGCACCCTGGATAGCCGGGGTGCTTTCTTTACCTGCATATGAGACATACCGCAAATACGAATATCTCGTCAAAGGCTTGAACCTGGACGCTTATATGTATAATGCGATTGCGTTTGCGCTTTTGTTTTTCGGGGTCAAGCTGGCACTGAGCATAGTCGGACGAGTATTAAACTGGATCGCGCTGACGCCCGGTATCAAGACGTTGAACAAATGGAGCGGGGCGCTGCTTGGCTTTGCCGAAGCTGCACTGCTTGTCATCGTCGCCGTTCATGTCATGACCGTCATCCCGAACGATACCGCGCAGAGGCTGCTGAAGCAGTCCGCCGCGGCACCGTACATCTTAAACGCCGTGCCTGTTCTCAACGACAAGCTGCATGAGCTGTGGGACAAAAAGAAGCCTTAGCCGGCCGGCCCGGCGAGCTAAGCCTTCGTTTTGCACCGTGCGGCGCGCGATGTGGCGTTGCATGACTTCGGTCAACCACATGCGGCGGTCCCCCACAACGGGGCCGTAACCTTCCGGATCGGGGTTGGCGGCGACAGCCGGTTATCGAAGCAACCGTTGTCGGGGAACGGCAAGCTGAAGCTAACATGACAATGGACGAGACGGTCAGCCGCGTCCAAAAAAAAACGACCATCCGCCTTCAAGATGAAGGACGGATTGGCCGTTTTTATTATAATGATAGAAAGCGGTCGCACATCTTGGAACTGTCGATTAATAGGGGTTAAGGGCTTGGAGGATGGCATCAGGGCGAATTTTATCGACAGTCTCCGAAGACCGGCTAGTAAAAAGAAATGTAACAGAAGACACAGGAGTAGAACAGTAAGAGGGCATGGATGTAGGGTGGAAAGTTTGCGGGCCGTCTTTGAAGTCGTGTTCTCCCTGCCTAGTCTAATCGAAGGAACACGACTTCAACAACGGCTGTAACCCCACACCCATCCCTCTCAACGCTCAAATGTAAATCTTACACTAAGGGCGCCGCAAGGCGTTTTTTAACTTCTCGGCAGACGTTGTCGCAATTTTAGCTTTCAACAATTAATTTGGATTTCATATTGATATGGCCCGAGCCGCAAGGAATGGTGCAGATGATATCATAAGTGCCTTCTTTTTCGGCTTTGAATGTTGCCGATTTCGTATTGCCGTCCAGCTTTACATTCAAGCCTTTAATTTCAACGCCGTGCATGCCTTCTTTATTTTCCAGCGACACTTTGATATCTTGGCCTTTTTTCACCTTGTACTCGGCCTGGTCGAATTTGAAGTTGCTGGCGACAAGCTTCAAATCGGCGGATGCCGCTGAGCCGGCTCCGGTTGCCGCTCCATTGGATGGTGCAGGAGCGGGAGCCGCCGCTTCTTCCTTCTTGCCGCATGCGGAAAGCGCAAATACGAGACAAAGCGCCAATGCCCAAACGATACTCTTTTTCATATATACCCCTCCATTTTGATAAAAATGATTTCCCGATACCGCCATCTTACACGATCTTACGGCGGTTTGCAGTGACAAACAGGTGACAAAACGATGAGGTATTTTCAAACAAACGACAGCTGTGCGAAATTGGTCATGGACAAATATGGAAAACTGTGCGCACAAAAAAATCAGCCTTACGGAAATCCCGCGAGACTGATCTTTTTTCCGGCCAAAGCACGCTTATTCGCGTTTTTCGCGTCCGGAAGCGCCTTGCTCGAAAGGGGTTTTGACCGGAATAAACAGGTCGATAATCCCAATGACCAAAGCAGCTAACAGCGCACCGATAATGCTTGTCGAAACACCGCTGACGATGAACTGCGCCAACCAGATAATTACCGCGCTCGTAACAAAGCCTACGATCCCGCGGCCAAACGGTGTAATTTTTTTGCCGAACACGCCTTCGATGATCCAAGCGGCTAACGCTATGACCAATGCCAAGAAAAAGGCGCTCCAGAAACCGCCAACTTTAAAAGCCGGAACGATATAGCTCACAAACATCAGCACCAATGCGGATACGATAAACCTGACCAGATGTCCAAGCAAATGCATCGCTGATACCTCCTTTTGGAATAGCGGATGTGCATCCGCAACTCGTTATGGCTGGCTTATGTTCGTTCTGCGTTCGACAACATTTCTAGGTGCACATCATATTATGCGCTTCCGCTGCGCGACTTATGTAGACCGTAAACGGCAAAAATGAATTTAACCGAAAATTAGCTAATCGGCATGGTGTTGGATATAATATAATAGAAAAATGGTTGTTTGTCCGACGGCAGTCGGCGCGCCACGAAAGGAAAGGCAAGAAAGGCAGGGAATTTGAATTGAACAGCAAAATATTAAAAACATTGGACTTTTCCGTCATTTTACATAAATGTGCCCACCACGCGGCGACCAGCCTGGGCAAGGAGCGTTTAGAAAAGCTGTTCCCGAGCGGAGATTTTATTGAAGTCAAGGAACGTTTGAAGGCGACCGACGAAGCCGTAAATGTAAATCGTCTCAAAGGCGGCGCGCCGTTCGGCGGCATCCGTGACGTCACCCATGCGATACACCGCGCCAGAATCGGGGGGATGCTGAATCCGGCCGAGCTATTTGATGTGGCCAATACGATTTACGGCGGACGCCGTCTGAAGCGTTTTCTTGAAGGGGTGCATGAGGATTATCCGATTCCGCTGCTAATCGCGCTGACCGAATCGGTTGCCGAGCTGAAAACGACCGAGGGTCGGATCAAGCAGTGCATCGATGATAATGCGCAGGTGGTCGATTCAGCAAGCCCCGAGCTTGCGAGAGTTCGGCAGGAGCTGCGAACGAGCGAGACGCGGGCGCGGGACCGGCTGGAGCAAATGGTTCGAACGCCGTCGATTCAAAAAATGCTGCAGGATAATCTGGTCACAATCCGCAACGATCGTTACGTCATTCCGGTCAAACAGGAATACCGCAGTCATTTCGGCGGGATGATACACGATCAGTCCGCCTCGGGCGCCACGCTGTTCATCGAGCCGGAGCAGGTCGTGCAATTGAACAACCGGGTGCGCGAGCTGAAGCTGAAGGAAGAAAAGGAAATCGAGAAAATATTGCTGATGCTTTCCGCGCTTGTAGCCGAAGTTGCGGACGAGCTGCTCGGCAGTCTGGACGTATTGGCGGAGCTCGATTTCAATTTCGCCAAGGCTGGGCTTGCTCATGAAATGAAAGCGACGCTGCCGATTTTGAACGACCGCGGATTTATCAAGCTCAAGCGGGGACGTCATCCGCTTATCGCCGCGGATAAGGTTGTACCGCTCGATATCGAGCTGGGGAACCGGTATACGACGATCATCGTAACCGGGCCGAATACAGGAGGCAAGACCGTATCGTTGAAAACGATCGGCCTGCTGTCGTTGATGGCGATGTCCGGCCTGTTCGTACCGGCGGAGGAAGGCAGCCAGCTTTGCGTATTTGATGCCATTTATGCCGATATAGGCGACGAGCAAAGCATTGAACAAAGCCTCAGCACGTTTTCCAGCCATATGACGAACATCATCAGTATCTTGCGCGACATGACGCCGAAAAGCCTTGTGCTGATGGATGAGCTGGGAGCCGGAACCGACCCTGCCGAAGGCTCGGCGCTGGCGATTGCGCTGCTTGAATATATTCACCGCATGGGCTGCCGGATCGTTGCTACGACGCATTACAGCGAGCTGAAGGCTTATGCCTATGAACGGCAGGGCATAATTAACGCGAGCATGGAGTTCGATGTGCAGACGCTGAGCCCGACTTACCGGCTGCTCGTAGGCGTCCCCGGGCGAAGCAACGCTTTTGCGATCGCCGAGCGGCTCGGGCTGGCCAAATCGATCATCGATCACGCCCGCGGGCAGGTTGGCGAGGAGGAGCAGCGCGTGGAGTCGATGATCGCCACGCTGGAGGAAAACCGGCTTACCGCGGAAGCCGAGCGGACGACCGCCGAGCGGCAGCGCCGCGAGGTCGAAGCGCTGCGCGACAAGCTGGAGGCGCAGCAGCAGCGCTTCGAGGAACAGCGCGACAAGCTGTTCGAGAAGGCGGAGCGAGAAGCGCAGGAGGCTGTGGCAAAGGCGCGGCGCGAGGCCGACGAAATTATCGGCGAGCTGCGGCGCATGCAGCGTGAGGCGGCGCTCGGCGTGAAGGATCACCAGCTGAGCGATGCGAAGCGCAGGCTCGACCAGGCGGCACCGGAGCTGAGAACGAAAAAAGCGCCGTCGAAGAGCGCCAGGAAGCCCGATAAGCTGGAGCCGGGCGATGAAGTGATGGTGACGAACTTGCGCCAAAAGGGCCATATCGTCGATATCGTTAATGATCATGAAGCGATGGTACAGCTCGGCATCATGAAGATGAAGGTGCAGCTGGCTGATCTCGAGCTGGTGAAAGCGGCTCCCGCCGCCAAAAAACCGCAGCCGCAAGCAGCGGCCAGCGTCAAACGGACGCGCGACGACAACGCCCGGATGGAGCTCGATTTGCGCGGGGCCAATCTGGAGGAAGCGATGATCGAGGTCGACCGATTTCTGGACGAATCATACTTGGCGAATTTTGGAAGTGTCTACATTATACATGGCAAGGGCACGGGCGTTCTGCGCACCGGTATCCAGGAATTTTTGCGCAAGCATAAGCATGTCAAAGCATACCGGATCGGCAATTACAACGAAGGCGGCACCGGCGTCACCGTAGCCGAGCTGAATTGACAAAAAAATTTTTTGCAGCCTTTGAAACTCCTTTTGCTTTTTTCCGTATGAATAACTATGAAACAACCAAGTTGCTGCAGCAATGTAAGGTAGCGTTTGTTATAATAAAAAAAAGCCAATTCATGGGAGGAAGTAAAACAATGGGAATTTTTAAAAGATTGCGTGATATGACAATGGCTTCAATTAACGATCTGCTCGACAAGGCCGAAGATCCTGTCAAAATGCTCAACCAATTTTTGCGCGACATGGAAGAGGATATCAACGAAGCCGAAGTTGCTGTAGCGAAGCAAATCGCGGTGGAAAAAAAGTTTAAGCAGCAGTTTGAAGAAGCCGGCGAAATGGTGACAAAACGCGAGGAGCAAGCGCTTAAAGCGTTGGAGCAGGGCAATGAGGATTTGGCCCGCCGCGCGCTGCAGGATAAGAAAGAGCATCAAATCCGCTTCGACGAAATGAAGAAGCAGTACGATATCGCCAAAGGCAATGCCGATCGTCTGCGCAGCCAGCTGCAGGAAATGAAAGACGAGCTGACCAAAATGAAAAACAAAAAGGATCTGCTCGTGGCTCGTGCCGAAGCCGCAAAAGCGCAAAAGCAAATCAATCAGGCGATTTCCGGCTTCGGAACCGATAATGCGGCCAAAGGCTTTGACCGTATGTCCGAGAAGGTGCTGCAAATGGAGGCCGAGGCGGAAGCCAGCAATGAGCTTCGTTCCAAAGACCGCAGCCTCGATGACGAGCTTGATCAATTGAAGAAGAGCGACGGCGTCGATGACGAGCTGGCGGCATTGAGAGCCAAGCTGCAGGCCAAAAAAGAAGGTTAATCCGATAGGTGTTCGTGGGGAGGCTGGGGCATTTGCCGCAGTCTCTTACTCCGTTAAAACGATAAAACGATTTGGGTTACGTCTACGAGAGTGGGGTATTTAAATGATGAATGAAGAGGTGGATGTATTGTTGAGCAACCCGTATGTGGAGACATTAGCGTTTTTTTCGATTGCCATTCTCGCTCTGATCGTGTTTTTGGCGATTTTTGAAATGGTGACCAAATACAAAGACTGGGAAGAAATTAAAAACGGGAATGTGTCTGTCGCTATGGCTACGGGGGGGAAAATATTCGGGATTTGCAATCTGTTCCGGTTTGCGATACTAAATAACGATTCGCTGCTTCATTCCTTGATTTGGGCGGGGTATGGCTTTATTTTGCTGCTTGCGGCCTACTTCATTTTCGAATTTCTGACGCCTTATTTTAAAATCGACGAGCAGATTCAAAAGGACAACCGTGCGGTCGGTTTCCTTTCGTTGATCATTTCGGTTTCGATTTCTTACGTCGTCGGCGCCTGCGTAACGTAATCGGAATGACAGACAGCCCAGGAGGCATAGTATGAAGTATTTGTGGGGTACATTGTTTGTTTTGGCGCTTGTATTTGTGGGTGCCGGTGTCTATTATTTTATAAATCATGCCTAACGGCGTGCAGAAGAAACCGGAGGAATGACCATGACGCAGTATGACCGTCTGTGCCCTTGGTGCCAAACGGAAATTGTGTGGGATCCCGAGCTCGGACCTGAGGATACGTGCCCGCACTGCTTGAACGAATTGGGAGAGTACCGGAGCGTATCGCTGAAAGTAAAGCAGGACGGCCAGCAGCTCGTGTACGACGATGAGCCGTTGGAGGACGACGATATTGAAGACGACGATCTGGTCGATTTGGAGGATGATGAAGGCGACACGACGTTCGATGAATATGTGGAGGGCACGCAGAGGGTGCTCGACTTGCAGGAGGAGGCTCCGGAGTGCACATTCTGTCAAAGCTTTATGCTGTTGGCCGGCAGCCGGACGATGGGCGATGATTTTACGCCGCTTTTGCCCGGCAAGCTGAAGGAGCCTTTGGTTAAACCGACGAGTACGCTCAAAGTATATGTCTGCCCTTCCTGCTTTAAAGTCGAACATATGTTGGGCGAGGACGAACGGCTCTCGATGATCGAGCTGCTGCGGGAGAACGGAAAATAAGGCATGAAAGGGAATTTCACGGCACAGCGCTGCCGGAGCGATTCCCTTTTTTTGTTGCATGGGAAGCTTGCGAAATGATGCGCAGCAGCTTCTTGGCGATAACCGAAGGCCCCAGGACATTAACTCGGAATAAGCTTCAGAGTGGCTTCATTTTTGGGGGATTCGTTCCAAGTCTCATGTTTTTTACGGGATTTGGGAAGGGTAACTAGGACGTCATAATTTCTCGTACAGGTGAGTATGGATATGAACTCTGGAATCAAAAGCTTCCCGGAAAAATGGATCCGGCGTGCCGCCGACCGTTCGTCCTGGCATTATCGCGGACAGGAGGGCTCCGCTCCCCCGGAAAAATCAAAACAATCTTTAACCGGACAGTCCCGGCTGCTGTTGACGGTCCATGGATTATGCGCAGTGGCCAACGCTTTATCCGGAACTTTCGTCAATGTGTACTTATGGAAAGCGCGTCAAGACTTTTTGGTGCTCGGATGGTTCACGCTGATAAACCATGTGGCGATGGCGCTGACCTTTTGGCTTGCGGGCAAGTGGGTCAAGGAGCATAATAAAATGAATTGCCTGCGCGCCGGGGTGGTGGTATCGGCCGTATTTTATATGCTGGTCCTCTGGTTTGGCGTACGTGCCGTCGATTATTATTGGCTGCTGGGCGTGATACAGGGAACGGCGGCCGGATTTTTCTGGCTGGCGTTTAATGTGGTCTATTTCGAGGTGACCGATCCCGGCAACCGGGACCGTTTCAACGGATGGGCCGGTCTGCTCGGCTCGGGAGCCGGCATGATTGCGCCGTGGATTTCCGGCTATCTGATCGTGCATATGAAGCAAACGAGTGGCTACCGGCTTATTTTTACGATATCGTTAATCGTGTTTTTGCTCGGCGTGGTGGTCAGTTTTTTTCTGAAAAAGCGCAAATCCGTCGGACATTACGAGTGGCTGCTGGCGGCGCGCTGCTTGAGACAAAAAGAAACGGCCTGGCGGACCGTATCCGCGGCATTGGTCGCCCAAGGCGTTCGCGAAGGGGTATTCGGTTTTATGATCGCGCTGCTCGTATATGTACATACCGGCAATGAAATGAAGCTGGGCAACTTCTCGCTCGTCACCTCGGCGGTTGCGTTATTCAGCTTTATGCTCGTCGGCAGGCTGCTTAAGCCGAATCACCGCAAAGGCGCAATGCTGTTGGGGGCGGTCATGATTGTGCTGGTGGTCGTGCCGTTTTTCTGGAAGGTGAATTTTACGACGCTGCTGCTGTTCGGTATCGGGGTCGGGCTGTTTTTTCCGTTGTATTCGATTCCGATTACTTCCTCGGTATTCGACTTGATCGGCGGCAACGCGGACAGCGTAAAGCGGCGGGAGGAGTATATCGTACTGCGGGAGCTGGCGCTCAATGTCGGGCGAATTTTTGGCTCGGTGCTGTTCATTATTGTCGTTTCGATGACGAAAAGTCCCCTTGCGATGAATGTGCTGCTGCTTGTTATCGGCAGCTCGCCGATTGTCACCTGGTTTTTTATGCGCCATGTCCATTCACGGACCGCAGCGGCGGTGCGGCATTAGCCCGCCATGACAGCCGAAGAAGCCGTTTGCCTGCCGGGGCAAGCGGCTTTCCGCATTCGTCCGGCGAGTAGACCGCGAGGGGCAGCAAAGTAATTATTGACAAAAAGCTGCGTCCCGCTACAATAGTCGGTATACTTATATGGAAGCTAGGAATTGGTGCATGAAGGAGCGAGCAGCATTGAAAACGAACATTCGAATGGTAAACAGTGTAACGGAGCTGATCGGCGATACCCCGGCGGTGCGAATTCGCCGGCTGGCAGGGGAGAACGATGCCGAGGTGTACGTAAAGCTGGAATACTTCAACCCGAGCGGCAGCGTCAAGGACCGTGCGGCTTACAACCTGATCGCGCAGGCGGAAAAGGATGGCGTGCTGAAGCCGGGCGCGACGATTATCGAGCCGACCAGCGGCAATACCGGCATCGGCCTGGCGATGAATGCGGCGGCCAAAGGGTATAAGGCGATCTTGGTCATGCCGGATAATATGACGAAGGAACGGATTAACTTGCTGAAGGCTTACGGTGCGGAGGTTGTTTTGTCGCCGGCCGCTGAACGGATGCCGGGCGCGATCCGCAAGGCGCTGGAGCTGCGGGAGCAAATTCCGGGCAGCTTTATTCCGCAGCAATTCGAGAATAAAGCGAATCCGGATATTCACCGGGTGACGACCGCCGTCGAGATTATCGAGCAGATGGAAGGCCGCCTGGATGCATTTGTCGCCTCGTCCGGGACCGGCGGCACGATCACGGGTACCGGCGAGGTGCTGCGCGAGAAGCTGCCGGGCATCCGGATTTACGTGGTGGAGCCGGCAGGTTCGCCGGTGCTGTCGGGCGGGCGGCCGGGGCCGCACAAATTGGTCGGAACGAGCCCCGGATTCGTGCCGGCGATACTGAATACGAATGTATACGACGAGATTGTACAGGTGACCGACGAAAACGCGTTAAACACGACGCGCGAGCTGGCGAGCCGGGAAGGCATACTTGTCGGGCCGTCGGCCGGCGCAACGGTATGGACTGCGCTGCAGGTGGCGCGCAAGCTGGGCAAAGGCAAGCGTGTGCTTTGTATCGCGCCCGATACGGGCGAGCGTTATTTAAGCATGGGTATTTTTTAATCGCTCAAATAACCAAGGCAGTCAAGTTGGCGTGATTATTAAAGCCGGTGGAGGCAGTTTATCGCTTCCAGCGGCTTTTAAATTCCGTGTTTTACTTGTCAATCCTGATCATCGCGACCGGATGGCAACGCCATTTATCCGATTACGACTTTATCGGGTTAAGACCCCCACCTCTAAGGTGGGCCTTGAATCAGGTGGGGTAGAGTCCCCATCTGATTCCCCGATGTTCAGCAAAGCTGAACGAGTTCACTCCGGTTTGCCGCAGGCTAAGGTTGTTTAGTGGCTCCTTGGGGTCCAAGTCGGGCTTTTTTTCACAAAAGCGGTCTGAATCGTATTGAATAAAAATACATTTTAATGTATAATTATTAATGTAAGCGATGATATCAATGGAAGGTGGAGCGAGATGAAAATAGCATTGGATAACGTGCTTCCCGGCTTGCCTGAATATCAGGAGCTGCTTTCCTCCATAGATGCCGATGGTGCGGATGCGGGACAGCAGTACGAAGCGTATCGCAACAGCCGGTACGTGCTTGCGGCCTACGATCAGGGCCGGCTGGTTGGTATCGGCAGAGTCGCCGACGAAGGCGAAGCCGGGCAAGCCTGCCATATTACTCTGCATCAAAACTACCGCGGCCGCGATGTCGATTTATATATGCGCAAGCTGTTGTCGGTTAACCGGATCGAATCTTGTTCATGCCGCGTCGGCGTCTAGCCGCCGCCATTTCACATAAAGTCTGCGGCTCGCGCCTGCAGACTTTTTTTTAGGAAATTATGCGCAGCAAATTTCTGTGGATAACCGGGGGCTCCCCCAAAAGTAAGGTCAAAAGTTGCTTGCACTCTTGAGGAAACCCGGTGGATACGGGTTAGCGGAATTGGCTTCGGAGCTTCACGTCACTTTTGGGGGACTTTGTTCTGTTACCGGCAGGCAGCAGCGAAGGCTGCGCTGCAGTAATGCTTTAACGTGCCGAGCATTCATATTTTTATTTTGCAATAAACGCTTGATTAGGTGTAATATGTAGTAATAATCTTTGAAACTCCTAGGAGGGTCAATTTGCCAATGGAACAATTTAAAATGCGCATTATCGAAATTTTGAAGGAAGATGCGAGAAGAACGCCTGCGCTAATCGCGACCATGCTGGGCGCGTCGGAGGCGGAAGTGGCGGAAGCGATCCGCGATCTTGAAAAAGCGAACGTTATCGTCAAATACGCGACAGTCGTCAATTGGGCGAAGGTCGACGACGAACGGGTAACGGCGTTAATTGAAGTGCAAATTACACCGGAACGCGGCCGCGGGTTTGACGCGATTGCGGAACGTATTTACTTATATCCGGAAGTGAAGTCCGTTTATTTGATGTCGGGTGCGTACGATCTGCTCGTTGAGATCGAAGGCAAGACGTTGAAGGAGGTCGCCTCCTTCGTATCCAACAAGCTGTCCCCTATCGAGCGCGTATTGTCGACCAAAACCCATTTTGTGTTAAAAAAATACAAGCAGGACGGTATTATCTTTGAGGATAAAGAAGAGGATCCCCGTCTGCTAATCTCCCCGTAAAGGACGATGAGTGATGATAAAGCAAAACCAAATACTCGGATCATCCACCAAGCCTATGACCGGATACTTAGCTCCCCTGGTAAGAGAAATACCGCCTTCGGGCATCCGCAAATTTTTTGACCTGGTTAGCGCCAGCAAGGACGATATTATTTCGCTCGGTGTCGGTGAGCCCGATTTCAGCACGCCGTGGCATGTTCGCGAAGCGTGCGTTTACTCGTTGGAACGAGGCAATACGAAGTACACCTCCAATGCCGGCATGCCCGAGCTTCGTGAGGCGATCGCCGAATATTTGTACGATTCGTTCCAGGTGCCGTACGAGCCGTCGGACGAAGTGCTTGTTACGGTAGGCGGCAGCGAGGCGATCGATCTCGCCTTGCGCGCGTTGATCGTGCCCGGGGACGAAATTCTCATTACCGAGCCGACTTATGTATCTTATGCGCCGATCGTCAAGATCAGCGGAGGGGTCCCCGTAGGCGTCGAAACGTTCGCGAAGGATCAATTCAAGCTGACGGCTGAATCGTTGAAAGCCAGCATCACCCCGAAATCGAAGGCGCTGATCGTCTGCTTCCCGAACAATCCGACAGGCGGAGTCATGAGCTACGAGGACTGGGAGCCGATCGCCAAAGTCGTGGAGGAGCACGATCTGATCGTCATCTCCGACGAAATCTACGCCGAGCTTACTTATGAGAGCAAGCACGTCAGCTTCGCTTCGCTGCCGGGGATGCGGGACCGGACTATTCTGGTCAGCGGCTTTTCCAAAGCTTTTGCGATGACCGGCTGGAGGATGGGCTATGCTTGCGGACATAGCGACATCATTTCGGCAATGCTCAAAATTCATCAATATTCCATTATGTGCGCACCGGCTATGGGGCAGGTAGCGGCACTCGAAGCGTTGAGAAACGGGATGGAAGAGAAGGATAAAATGATGGAGTCGTACAATCAGCGGAGGAGGCTGATGGTGCAGGGCTTCAGGGAAATCGGGCTGCAATGCCATGAGCCGCAAGGCGCATTCTACGTCTTTCCGTCGGTTGCTTCTACAGGCCTAAGCTCGGAGGAGTTCGCGCAGCGCTTGCTTTACGAGGGCAAAGTGGCGGCCGTTCCGGGAAATGTATTCGGTCTTGGCGGCGAAGGGTTTGTCCGGTGTTCATACGCCTATTCCGTCAATCAATTGATCGAGGCAATCGATCGGATCGGGAACTTTTTGAAAAAGCTGTAATTTCGTCACAAATCGACAAAACTAGCCATTTCCAACCAAGTCAAAAACTGGTATCTTTAATAGTATAGAAGGTTCACATGTTTAATTTTATAGGATAAAAGATTCATGTAGCTAACTATTGCGTGCTAAAGATATGCAGCAAGGGGGGATGAACAATGGCTTTTCCGGAATATCAGCTTCGCCAATATCAGCACATTGGCTGGATCCGCGAGAACGATCAGCAGGCCAAGTGGGTATCTGGGAAAAAAAAGAAATCATCTGCTGCACGATCTCTGGAAGATGAAATCTATCAATTGCGGCGCGAGCTGGAAGACCTCGTTCGTAATGAGAAGAGCTTGACCTCGCCTAAGGTTGTAGAAACGAGTATGATTCTCGATAAGAAGATTAATGAATATATGAATCGGAAGAGGGACCGTTAAAACCGGTTCCTTTTTATTTATTGAATTGAAAGTATAAGATTCTATACTTTGCTTCGCACAATCTTGATAAACGCGCTCGTTCGTTAGGGAAGGCGAAGCCGTTTATTCCGGTGCAGCGGAATTCGGCAGCAGCCTCCTCTCATCCGGCAATGTCACTTTTTGTGGAATTTGCTTTTTTATGATAAGATTACACAATCGGACAACGTTTCTGGACGGCGAAAAACGCAGGTTTGCGGAGTAGCTTTTCCAAGGTGCGGGAGGAGAACAGATGAAGCGGAGTTTCACAATATTTATCCTTTTTGCGTTATTGTTTGCTTTGGCCGGCTGCGGCGGCGGACCGAAGGCGGACGTGCCCATATTCATGATGTCGGCCAACGGGGTTCCGAACGATGTCGCCGACAAGCTGCAGGCGGATTTGCGGTCGAAGTTGGGCGAGGCTCCTACAGTCAGCGTGACATCGACGCCGATTTTTTCGATGGAGAAGCTGATTGTAGAAATTGCCGCCGGCGATAACGGCATTATTATTGTGCCTATGGAGCAGTTCAAGACGATCGGCCAGCAGGGCGGTTACGTAAGCTTGGACAGCGCGGCGAAAGCGGAAGATTTTCCCGACGGAGTGCTGGAGCTGCCGGTGGACGGCAAGGACAAGGAAGGCAAGAAGGAGAAGCATTTATTCGGCATTCCACTCGAAAAAACGAAATGGTTTATCGATCTGAAGCTGAACGGTAAAGATTTGATCGCTTTCGTACCGGCAAATGCGAAAAATCAGGAAAAAGTGATGCAGGTTATTAAAGTTATCGCCCAGAAGTGAACAATTCAAGGATAAACGGCATCGCCGTCCCTAACGGACGAGCGCGTTTATCAAGATTGTGCGAAGCAAAGTATAGAATCTTATACTTTCTATATCAATGAACATAACTTCATAGCTTCGAGCAGGTGCCTGCAGCGTATTGCGTGCGCAGGTTAAAAGGGAAGCCGGTGCAAATCCGGCACGGTCCCGCCACTGTAATATGGGAAGCTCCTTAACAGCCACTGTCCGGCAGAAGGACGGGAAGGCAAGGATGCTGCATCTGTCCCCATAAGTCAGGAGACCTGCCTGTTCGGATAAAGACAGCCTCTTTCGCGGAAAAAGGAGCGTCAGGCACAAACCAGTTACAGGCTCGCCAGAGCCTTTGCTGCTGTTTGTTTCGCCGCTGCGCTGCGCCCTTTGGAGCCTTGATGACGAGGAACCGGAGGGCTTTTTCATTTGAACAGAAAGTATAAGAATCTATACTTTGCTTCGCACAACCTTGATAAACGTGCTCGTCCTCGAAGGACGGCGAAGTCGTTTATCCTGGGTTGAACAGAAAGCTTAAGCGCGTCACACAATCTTGACAAACGCGCTCGTCCTGAGGCCGGCGGGGCCGTTTATGTTTTGTTTCAGGGGCGGGGCTCGGGTCAGGAGCAGATGAACCGCCATTGCGGCGGGGGAAGAGGGAAATGGATCATGAACTTGTCGAAAACAAACAGATGGGCCGCGGGCATACTCGGGTTTGCTCTCATTTGGAGCGCCGCAGGCTGCGGAGGCAGCCAGGCGCCGGGCCCGACAACACCGGGAGCAGGCCAATTGGTCGATCCGCCCAAAGCGGGCAGTGCCAAGCAGGAAGGTCAAAGTGGAGATACGAAGGCTCCGGCCGGGTCCAAAGCAACCGTGTACCCTTTTAAAGTGAAGGATGCGACAGGCAAGGAGTTTACGTTTAATAAAGCTCCCGAACGCATCGTTTCGGTATCTCCCAGCGAGACGGAGACATTGTTCGCGCTCGGATTGGGGGATCGCGTTATCGGCGTATCCGATTTTTGCGATTATCCCGCGGAAGCTTTGACCAAGCCGAAAATGGGCAGCATCGTCAAGCCGAACGAGGAAGCGCTGATAGCGGCTAATGCGGATGTAGTGTTGTCCGGCGTTTCGCTAAAAGTTCCGGTCGTCGAGCAGCTGCGCGGTTTAAAGGTGAATGTGTTCAAGGTTGAGCCGAAGACGATGAACGATGTGATGGACAACATTCTGATGTTTGGCCGGTTGTTCGACAAGCAGGAGCAGGCCGAGCAGCTGGTCGCTGTCATGAAAGCGAACCGGCAAAAAGTAACGGATGCGGTAAAGGATTTGAAGCCGGAGCAGAAGAAAAAGGTGTTTATCGAGTTTTCGCCAGGCTGGACGGTCGGAAAGGGCGAATTTATCGACGAGCTGATCGCCTTGGCGGGCGGCGTCAATATTGCTGCGGATCAACAGGGCTATAACGAGATCAATGAGGAAAAAGTGATTGCCGCAAATCCGCAAGTGATTTTATATCCGGACAATCTGCTCGACGACAAGTCCAAAAAAACGCTGGACCAAGTAATTAAAGAGCGCAGCGGCTGGGGAGGCATCGAGGCTGTCAAAAATAACCGACTAATCGGACTCGATAAAAATTTAATGAGTCGTCCCGGCCCGCGTATGGCGGAAAGTCTGGTAGATATCGCCAAAGGCATTTACCCAGAGCTGGTGAAATAGGATGAGGCGCAGGCTGTTGCTTTGGGGCGGCGCCGGTGTACTGCTGCTGCTCGTTTCGATGACGGTCAGCCTATCTATCGGTACGGTCCGGCTGCCGTTTCTGCAAGTATGGGGCATTCTTGCCCATCATCTGCCATGGATCGGCCATTCGATTCCTGCCGATTGGCAGCCGGCGGCGGAGCAGATCATTTGGCGCGTCCGACTGCCGCGCGTGCTGCTGGGGCTGCTCGTCGGAGCCGCATTGGGCGTGGCAGGAGCCGCCTTTCAGGGCGTGCTGCGCAATCCGCTGGCGGACCCTTATACATTGGGGGTCTCGTCGGGAGCGGCGCTCGGCGCTTCATTTTTAATATTGTTCGGGCTGCAGTTCGCGTTCGGCTCGTGGACGATCCCGGTCATTGCTTTTATAACCGCGGCGGCATCATTGTTGTCGGTTCTGCTGCTGGCGCGCACGGACGGCCAGCTGAAAATGGGAACGGTACTGTTGGCGGGCGTTGTCATGCACTCATTTCTCGGTTCCTTCGTTTCATTGATGGTAGCGATGTCGAAGCAGGTCATTAACGAAATTTTATTTTGGATGATGGGCAGTCTGTCGCTGCGGGGCTGGTCGTATACGCTTGTGCTCCTGCCTTATTTGGCTGCAGGAGCAGCGGTTTTGCTGATGTACGGGCGGGCGCTGAATTTGTTTGCATTGGGCGAGGCGCAGGCCGCCCATCTGGGGGTACGGGTCGAGCGGACGAAGCTGATCGTTCTGACGGCGGCTACGCTTGTGACCGCTGCTGCCGTCTCCGTATCGGGAGTCGTAGCGTTTGTCGGCCTGATTGTCCCGCATTTGCTGCGGATGCTGATCGGGCCGGATTACCGTCTGCTGTTGCCGCTTTCGCTGCTGGGCGGGGCGATCTATGTTCTGTGGGCCGATACGATCGCCAGAATGCTGCTCAGTCCGACCGAAATCCCGCTCGGGGTCGTTACCGCATTTATGGGCGCGCCGTTTTTTGCTTATTTGCTCAGAAAAAATAAACGGACCGGTTAAGGCGGAAAGGGGGGCGGTCATGACGATCGTACAGGCGGATAAGGCCGGCAAAGCGTATAAAGACCGGCATGTGCTGCAGCAGGTCAGCCTTGCTGTGGAGCCGGGCGAATGCTTGGGCATAATTGGCCCGAACGGGAGCGGCAAATCGACGCTGCTGAAGCTGTTGTCAGGCATTGAAGCGCCGACCTCCGGCAGCGTGCTGCTGGAGGGCCGCTCCGCTCATGCCTACCCGCGCAAGCGGCTGGCGCAATGGGCGGCGGTGCTGCAGCAGGATGCGCTGCCGCCGCTCGGCTTTACCGTACGCGAGGTTATCGGCATGGGCCGCTACCCGTTCCAAAATTGGCTCGGAACCGATTCGGCGGATGCGGAGCGTTTGGTGGACCGGATCATCGAGCGGCTGCAGCTCGTGAAGCTGCAGCATCGCCAGGTGGACGGTTTGAGCGGAGGCGAGCGGCAGCGGGTTGCGCTCGGCAAAGTGATGGCGCAGCAGCCTCGGCTGCTGCTGCTCGACGAGCCGACGACTTTTCTCGATATCGGCTACCAGATTCAGATGATGGATTGGATCCGCAGCTGGCAGAAGGAGTCGGGATTGACGGTCATCGCCGTGCTGCATGATTTGAATTTGGCCGCGCAGTATTGCGGACGGCTGCTGATTTTGCAGGAGGGGCGGGTCGTTGCCGCCGGAACGCCGGAGGAGGTCATTGCGCCGGGACTGCTGGAGCGGGTGTACGGCACGCAGCCCATCGTCATGCGGCATCCCGTGTCCGGCGTGCCGCAAATATTGCTGCAGCCGGATGGCGGGCAGGAATGATGCAACGGGGAATCCGGTTTCGCTCAATATGGAAGGGGAGAGGATTATGAAGCAATCACTAGATACGATCGCTCGGCAAATACAAGCGTTGGATCAAGCGGCCGTCGAAGCGGCCGGACGCCATTTGGACCAACTGACGAAGCCGCCGGGCAGCCTCGGCAAATTGGAGCATATTGCGAAGCAGCTGGCCGGTATTACCGGCCAGACGATTCCGGAGCTCGGGAAAAAAGCCGTCATCGTCATGGCGGGGGACCATGGCGTATGCGAGGAAGGAATCAGTGCATTTCCGGCGGAGGTGACGCCGCAAATGGTGCTTAACTTTCTGAACGGGGGAGCTGCGGTCAACGTGCTTGCCCGGCAGACGGGGGCGGATGTCGTCTGCGTGGATATCGGCGTGAACGCGGAGCTTGAGCACCCTCAGCTCGTAGCGCGCAAGGTGCGCAAAGGCACGCGCAATATGATGCGGGAAGCGGCCATGACCGAGCGGGAGGCGCTGGACGCCATTCACGTCGGCATTCGCCTCGTGGAGGAGCTCGTTCGCGAAGGCTGCGGCCTGTTTGCAACCGGCGAGATGGGCATCGGCAACACAACGGCGAGCTCCGCATTGCTCGTTGTGCTGACCGGGACGGAAGCGGCGGATGCCGTAGGCCGGGGCACCGGCATAGACAGCGACAAGCTATTGCACAAGCAGTCCGTGATCGAGCGCGCCATCGCCGTCAATAAGCCGGATCCGAGTAATCCGATCGATGTGCTGGCCAAGCTGGGCGGCCTCGAAATTGCCGGATTAACCGGCGTCATCCTGGGTGCTGCGCTGCACCGCCGTCCTGTCGTGATCGACGGCTTTATTTCATCTGCGGCAGCGCTCGTCGCAAGCCGGATCGCTCCGCAAAGCGCGTCCTACATGATCGCCTCGCATTTGTCGCAGGAGCGTGGACATGCGCGTCTGTTGGAGGCGATCGGCATCTCGCCCATGCTAAGCATGGATATGCGGCTTGGCGAAGGGACCGGCGCCGTGCTGGCTTTTCCGCTGATCGAGGCGTCGGTTAACGTGATGAAGGAAATGGCGACATTCGCCAGTGCCGGCGTCTCGCAAAGCGGCCCAGACGGTCTGTAGGAGGCGCCATGCTTATATTGGTTACCGGCGGGGCCCGCAGCGGCAAAAGCTCCTTTGCCGAAGCGTATTGCGCGAAGCTCGGACAGCGGGGCGTGTACATAGCGACGGCACAGGCATACGATGAGGAGATGAAGGCGAGAATCCGGCTTCATCAGCGGCAGCGGGAAAACGGCGGCTTACACTGGACGACGGTTGAGGAGCCGTATGCTTTGGCCGATATGCTGCAAAGGCTGTACAGACTGCAGGGCGTTCATCCCGGGCAGCAACACCTGGACGGACTTCAAGAGCGGCAACGCTTGCAAAGAGACGGCGAACAACCCGCTGAGGATCGATGGATACAGGAGCAACCGGAGCATATTGAGCGCGAGCGTCAGCCGTCGGAAAGCGGACATGGACAGCCGGCATCCGGGCAGCCGGAGCGGGCACAACCGGAGCATGAAGCGCCCGATCCGGAAAAATACGAAGGGCGGATGCATCGCGATGATTTGCCGGTCGTTCTCGTCGATTGTTTGACGCTGTGGCTGTCCAATTGGCTGCTTAAGCATGAACGGCAGGCTGATGCCGAGGGGCAAGTTCAGCCGCTGCTGGACGAATTGAAGCGGGCTGCCAGTCTGTTTGCGGCAGACAGGCGCCGGCATCTCGTATTCGTTACGAATGAAGTGGGCTACGGGCTGGTGCCTGAATATAAGCTGGGCCGGCAGTTCCGCGACTTGTCGGGCAGAATGAATCAGCAATTGGCGCAGGAAGCGGATGAAGTGTTTTTGGTGACGGCGGGCATTCCGGTAGAGCTGAAACGAATCCGATTTGAACTGTAGCCGCATCAACCGATTTCGGTCTCGAATTCGGCAGGCGGGTGGGGAAGCAGGTTGTTGTTCTATACTTGGCAGGAAACGGCGGCTATGCTGCTGGCTGCGCTAATGATCGATTGGCTGTTAGGCGATCCGCGATGGCCGACGCATCCGGTCATTCGGATCGGACAGTGGATCGGCTGGGCGGAGGCCCGGCTGCGGTCGTCGATGGATGGAAAGGCCGTGCCGACGGCACTGCGCGTGCGTATGCATGGAGTCGTGCTGACGGCTTCGACGCTGCTGCTTGCTTTTGCCGTCATGTGGCTGCTGCTGCTTCTGGCCAATCTGATTCATCCATGGCTCGGTTATGCCGTCAATACATGGTTTATCGCTTCGACGATTGCGGTCAAAGGCTTGAAGGACGCAGCGCTTCAAGTATATCGTCCGCTGTGCGAGGGGCGGCTGGACGAAGCCCGCAAATATACCGGCTATATTGTCGGCAGAGATACCTCGAAGCTGGAGGAGCCGGAGCTGACGCGGGCTGCGGTGGAAACCGTCGCCGAAAATACGGTCGACGCCGTCGTATCGCCGCTGCTGTATGCTTTCCTGGGCGCTGCGCCGCTCGCCATGCTGTATCGTGCGGCCAATACATTGGATTCGATGGTCGGATACAAAAACGACCGATATTTGTACTTCGGCTGGGCTTCGGCGCGCTGGGACGATGTGATGAACTGGCTGCCTGCAAGACTGACCGGCTGCTTGCTCATCATGATGGCGGCGCTGCAAAAAGGCTGCTCGGCCGCCCGTTCCTTCCGTGCCGTGCGGCAGTTTGCCGGGCTGCATCCGAGTCCGAACAGCGGCATACCGGAATCGGCGGTGGCCGGGGCGTTGGGCATCGAGCTAGGCGGTGTCAATGTGTACCATGGGCGGACCAGCGAGCGCGCCAGGATGGGCTGGCCGCTGCGGGAGCGAAGCCGGGACGATATCATTGCGGCGGTTCGGCTGCTGTACGGCGTAAGTGTTCTAATTGCGGGAGGGCTGGTGTGCGCACTATGCTGGATATGGTTGTAAAAGGGCTGGCGGCGTGCGCCGCGGCCTTTCAATTTTTAAGCCGGCTGCCGATACCGGTGAAGCTCGATTATAACGATGCGTTGTTTCGGCGCAGCGTCGTGTTTTATCCTTTGGTCGGCGTTGTGCTTGGCCTGCTGTTCGCCCTGGCAGGCGCTCTGCTCCGGGCCGGCTTTCCGTCCGCCGGAGCGGACATCCCCGGAACCGGGATCGACTTCGGCTTCGGCTTCGGCGCAGGACTCGGCCCGGGTACAGCTGCGGCATTGGTGCTGCTTCTATGGGTCGGATTGACCGGGGCGCTGCATCTGGACGGGCTGATGGATACGGCGGATGGGATTTTCAGCCATCGTTCCCGCGAGCAAATGCTCGACATCATGAAGGACAGCAGAGTAGGAGCGATGGGCGTTATCGCCTGCATTTTGACGCTGCTCCTGAAATGGACGCTGCTTGAGCAATGGCTGATGCTTCCGGGCACGGAGCTGATCTGCATGCTGCCGCTCGCAACCTTATGGAGCCGCTGGTATATGGTCGTGGCCATCGCCTGTTGGCCCTACGCCCGCCGGGAACAGGAGGGTCGGGGGATCGGCTCTTTCTTCCGCGGATTGGGCGTCAAGCATCTCGCACTGCATACGCTGCTTGCGCTGCTGCTGTCTATGGGACTTATGTGGCTGTCGGGCGGGCCTGCCTCGCCATTTTCACCTAAAGGGTTGATGGCGGTCGGAACGGCTGCAGCGGGAGCTTTATTAATCGGTATTGGCGCGAGCGTATACTTGAATCGAAAGCTCGGAGGGCTGACAGGCGACACGTATGGGGCAATGAACGAGCTCATCGAAACCGCGCTGCTGCTTCTGCTGTACATAGCGATAACGGCGATGCGTTAGATGAAAGTTCGCGATCTAAAAAGCTAATGAAGCCGGTTTTCTTTGCGGAAAGCCGCTGGGAGGGGTAACGGATGCTGGAACGGTACGGTCATGGCGGCGATTTGTGGACCGCTGCGAAAACGTTCGGCTTAAGCAAGGACGCGTTTCTTGATTTCAGCTCGAATATGAACCCGCTGGGGCCGCCGAATGCGGCGCAAATCATATTGCGGGACAGGTGGCGGGATATCGCTGCTTATCCGGACCCGGCCGTGCGGGAGCTGCGGGCGAAGCTGGCGGCGAAATACGAAATACCGGCGGAGTCCATTCTGGTCGGGAACGGTGCGGCGGAGCTGATCGATTTGTCGGTGCGGCTGCTGCAGCCGGGTGTGACGGCTTTGGCGCGCCCATCGTTTTCGGAATATGAGGAAGCGGTACATAAAACGGACGGAGCGATCTACGAAATCCCGCTGTTCGCCGCTCACGGATTTATGCTCGAGGAAACGGCGGCGGAACGGGCGCTGGCTCGGTCGGATTTGCTTTTTTTGGGCTCGCCCAACAATCCGACCGGCCGTCTGCTGCCTCCGTCCGTATTGGAACGTTTGGCTGCGGCGGACAAACCGGTCATTGTGGACGAGGCGTTTATTGACTTTTGCCCCGATGAGGCCCGGCTGTCCATGATCCGCACAGCCGCCGATTCCCGGCATTTGACGGTTATCCGCTCGATGACGAAATTTTATTCGATTCCCGGGCTGCGGCTCGGTTTTATGGTTGCGCATCCGGATCGAATCCGGCTCATGCGGCAGCAGCAGGTACAGTGGAGCGTCAATACGATGGCGCAATTGATCGGCGCCGCCGTATTGGACGATCGCGAGTTTGAGCGCCGCACACATGCCTGGCTGGCGGAAGAACGTCCCTGGCTGATCGGCAAGCTGACGGAATTGGGTCTGCTTGTAACGCCGAGCGACACGAATTATTTGCTATTTTCATTGAAGCCGCTAGGGATTACGGTACAGGAGCTGCAGGCCGAGATGGGGCGCAGAGGCGTTCTGATCCGCGATGCCTCCCGATTCCCCGGGCTCGATAGCTCATACGTCCGTACGGCGATACGTTTGCGCGAGCATAACGAACGGCTTATCCGCGAGCTTGGTGCGGCAATCGGAGCGTTAACGGGAAGCGGAAAGCTTGCTGGACGGTCAACCGGTGGCGATGCTGCGGCGGCCCAAGGAAGTCGAATGGAAACGGGACACATGGAGCCGGAACGGCCCGTTCCGCAGGGAGCAGCACCAGCGTTGCCGTTCGGCAGCAGCCGGCCCCGGGAGCCGGTCTCCCCCGCTTCGCAGGGAGCGACCCTGATGGTGCAGGGAACGTCCTCGGACGCAGGAAAAAGCTTGCTGGCAACCGCGCTGTGCCGTATTTTATGGCAGGACGGGCTGCGCGTGGCTCCGTTCAAATCGCAAAACATGTCGCTGAACTCGTACGTCACCGCGGACGGCAAAGAAATCGGCCGGGCGCAGGGGATGCAGGCTGACGCCTGCCGGGTCGCGGCCACTACGGATATGAATCCGATTTTGCTCAAGCCGAAGAAGGATATGGTCTCGCAGGTCGTCGTTCACGGCAAACCGCTGCGCGACTTCGATGCCCGGACGTACCGGGAAAAGTACTTGCCTGAAGCCGAAGCTATCGTTAGGGATGCGCTGGCCCGACTGAGAGAGACTTATCAAGTTGTCGTGCTGGAAGGCGCCGGAAGTCCTGCGGAGGTGAATCTGAAGGACAGCGATATCGTCAATATGCGGCTGGCCGGCTGGGCGGACGCACCGGTCGTGCTGGTGGCCGACATTGACCGGGGAGGCGTGTTCGCGTCGCTGCTCGGCACCATGGAAATATTTACGCCCGAGGAGCAAGCTCGCGTCAAGGGCTTTATCATTAACAAGTTTCGCGGTGACGTATCGCTGCTCAAGCCGGGACTCGATTGGCTGGAGCAGCGGACCGGCAAGCCGGTGCTTGGCGTAATTCCTTATTTGCCGGATTTGGAGCTGGAAGACGAAGACTCCGCTTCGCTGGACCGCAAGCTCGCCGCGGGCGCGATTGAACGCGGAAGCGTCGGGCGCGGCACACTGCTAGCAACCGACGCTGAAGAAGCCGGCAGTGCCGGACGGCTCGATCTGGCGGTGATCCGACTGCCGCGCCTGTCGAACTTTACGGATATCGATCCGCTGCTGTACGAATCCGATGTGCGGCTTCGCTACGTCGGGACGGCCGAAGAGCTGGGCCAGCCGGATGCGGTTATTATCCCGGGGAGCAAGAACACGGTCGACGACCTGCTGTTTTTGCGATCGACGGGCCTCGATCAGGCGCTGGCCGGCCATGCGCGGCGAGGCGGCTGGATCGCCGGCATTTGCGCCGGTTACCAAATGATGGGCGAGCGTCTGCTGGATCCCGAGCTGCTGGAATCCGACCGGCCTGAAACCGCCGGGCTCGGACTGTTCCCTGCGGAGACGGTGTTCAAGCCTGACAAACAGACGGTGCGCGCCGTTGGAGAAGCCCGGCTGTTCGACGGCGGGGGAAGCGATGACGCTGTTCCCGCCTACCGGATTAGCGGCTACGAAATTCATATGGGGCGGACAAGGTTTTTGCGGCCGGTCAAGCACCCGTTTTATATTGCCGAGGAAGGCGGCTGCCAGGAGGCGCATCCCGACGGCGTCGTTTCGGACAACGGCAAATTATGGGGGACATATGTGCACGGCATCCTGCACAATGACGATTTTCGCCGCGCCTGGCTGAATGCGATTCGTCTTGGAAAAGGCTGGGAGCCTTTAAAGGCGGAGCTGCGCTTTCAGGAACGGAGAGAGGCGGCTTTTGACCGGTTGGCCGCTCATGTCAGAAATCATTTGGATATGGACCGCTTGTATGAGATGATAGATTATAGCAGGCAAGCGAAGCAAAGCGATAAGCAAATTCCGAGTCAGGAGGCGATACGATGCGAATATATACGAGAACAGGCGATGCCGGGCAGACCGGAGTGATCGGCGGACGCGTCGACAAGGATGATGTACGGGTGGAAGCTTACGGAACGGTGGATGAACTCAACTGCTTTGTCGGTCAGGCGATGGGATTTCTGGATGCGGAGCAATTCGGCGATCTGCTCGCCGATCTGCTGGAAATTCAGCATGAGCTGTTCGATTGCGGGTCCGATCTGGCGCTGCTGAAGCAGGAGCTTCGTCCCTACAAGGTGACTGCGGAGATGGTCGACCGTCTGGAGGTCTGGATCGATAAGTACGATGCGGAGACGCCGGATATTGAAAAGTTTATATTGCCGGGCGGTACTCAAGCTTCCTCGACGCTTCATATATGCCGAACGGTGTGCCGCCGTGCCGAACGCCGGGTCGTTACGCTCGCAAGGACACAGCCGATCAACGAGCAGGTGCGCCGTTATTTGAACCGGTTGTCCGATTTGTTTTTTACCGTCGCCCGCTTGGCGAACAGCCGCAGCGGCAGCGGCGATGTCGAGTATGCGCGCAGTGCCAAGGTGTTTCGGCGCAAATGAACGGCTATTACGATCCATTGATTTATATCGTTCCGGAGGAAGAAGAAGGCTTCTACCTGAAGACGATCTTGCAAAACCGGATGCTGCTATCCCGCAAGCTGTTGTCGCGCTTGAAGCTGACGGAGCGGGGGATAACGGTCAATGGCGAGCGGCACTATATCAGCGTCCGCGTCCATGCCGGGGACAAGGTCGAGGTCCGGATGGTTCAGGAGGAGTCCGACGATATATTGCCGCAGGAGCTGCCGCTTGACATTTTGTATGAGGATGAGCAACTGCTTGTGCTGAACAAGGCGGCCGGAATGATCGTGCATCCGACCCACGGCCATTACGTAAACACGTTGGCCAACGGGGTCGTTTTCTATTGGCAGCAGCAGGGGAAAAGCTACCGCTTTCGTCCGATTCACCGGCTCGATCAGGAAACGTCGGGGACGATCGCCGTCGCCAAAAATCCGTTCGTCCATCAGCAGGTGTCCGAGCAAATGCAGGCGCATCAGGTGAAAAAAGAATACATTGCGCTCGTTCATGGCGTGATCGGGATTGATGAAGGAACCGTAAACGAGCCGATCGATCGCGATCCTGCGGAGCCGCATATCCGTATCGTCACGGCGGGCGGATATCCGGCCGTCACTCATTACAGGGTGGAACGGCGGTTTGCCGGCGCGACGATGGTAAGGCTCTGGCTGGAAACGGGCCGGACGCATCAAATCCGCGTCCATATGAAGCATTTGGGCCATCCGCTGCTGGGCGACAAGCTGTATAAGCCGGACCTGCCGGAGGCTGTACCCGGCGAGCAAGCGGCGAAGGCCGATACGGAAGAGCATGGGTTAAGCCGGCATGCGCTGCACGCCAGTCTGCTCGGTTTTACACATCCCGGGACGAGGCAGTGGATCGAATTCCATGCCCCGCTGCCTGACGATTTGCGGCAATGTCTGCAGCAGCTGGAGGCAAATGAGTGAACTCGTTCAGCTTTGCTGAACATCGGGGAATCAGATGGGGACTCTACCCCACCTGATTCAAGGCCCACCTTGGGTCTTAACCCGATAAAGTCGTAATCGGATAAAACGTTAGTCATGCGCGGTATTGTGTGCGCCTGCCCGCATCCAATCATTGATGCCGCCGGCAGGGGCTATCCCCGAGGTCATTTTTAGATGGTTGAACCCCGTTTTTACATAATTTCGGATACAAAAAGACGCCTTCATCCCCACTTAGTGAGTGATTTGGAGGCGTTTTTGCACATTGATCGGGACCGACTCTCTCTCAGATACCCAATTGGGGCAGCCCCTCCGTGCTTTCAGTCATTAGTCGGTCAGGGCCGCTTAATTGGTCACCATCAATTCCAGGAGGGCCAAATATTCTTTGGCGGCCAAGGCGCTTTTTTGCAATCCGTCGGATGCGGGAATCAGCGAGCTTACCGAAACAGAGTAAGGCTGCGGCACCAGAAAGTCGGTCGGGTACGGTGTCGTTTCGATACCGAGCCGCTTGAAGTTTTCGACCGATCGCGCCATGTGAAAAGCGGATGTCAACAGCACAGGCCGGTGCAGCTTCCGCTGCTCCAGCAGTTGAGTCGTGTTTGCGGCGTTTTCTTTCGTTGTCCTGCTTTTGTCGTCCAGTATAATGGAGGCTTCATTTACGCCCATAGCGAGAAGATTGCGCTTGGCCATTTGGCCCTCGTTGCCGGAATCGGCAAACACCTGCCCGCCCGAGATCAGAATCGGCAGGTTCGTGCTCTTGTGCAGCTTGTAAGCGGCAACGACACGATTCATCGTGTAGCCGTTCAGGTTGCCCTTTCCTCCGATGTCCGGCGTACCGTTTACGGAACCGCCGGTTAGCATGACGATGACATCGCCTTGTACGGCGGCCGGCGGTGCGTAGCGATGCTCCAGATAGCCGGCAAGCGTGTTTCCGGCGAGCGGGGTGGCAAACGTCCAAATAAACAGGATGACTGCCCAGAGCAGCGCTGACGCGTGCCGGTCTCTTTTTCGCAGCCAAAGATTGAACGCAATGAGAACCGTAATGAACAGTCCCGGAGGAATGAAAAAGCTGTATATGTATTTGAGAATATAGATCATGGCGACTCTCCCGGATTGTTTTAATACCATCTATCAGTAGTTTAGCAGAATTGCGCCGCGCTGCATAAAAATAGTTGAAAACGGCTTATTCCGATTGAATTGCTTGATAGGTAGTGGTAGAATATGCAGGAATTCGCATAACCCTACGGGTGACGGCAGCACGTGTTGTAATCGGTTTCATACTAAAGCTCATATACGAGGAGGATACTATGGGAAAAAAATACGACGACCTTTCCTATTTGTATTTGGACGCTTCGCTTCGAAAACGAGAGGCTCATATCAGCGGTGAAGATTTGGAGGCGGCAGCCAACAGCACCGTGCTTCAAGTACATGATATTCATTCGCCGGTCATCATTCAGTCGATGGAGCTGCTGTTTAATAACGGTCTTTATTTTTTGCGGTCCAGGTCGCAGGATGGCTCGGAGGGCGTTGCCGTCCTGAGCAGCCGTGCGGAATATTTGCATCCTTTGCTGAAGCAGCTCATTATCCCGTATTTCATCGGAAAGGACGCCCGAGAGCTGGAAACGCTTCTGGACGGTGTCTATGTATACGATAACAATTACAAGCTTTCGGGTCTTGCTTTGTGGTGCTGCATGTCATGGGTGGAAGCGAGCCTGCTCGATTTGCTGGGGCGGATCAGCGGCAAGCCGATAGGTGATCTATTAGGAGGCGTTATCCGCAGCGAAGTGCCGATTTATGTAGCGAGCGGCAACCGGGGAACGACGCCGGAGGAAGAGATCGCGATTTTGCAGCAGCGTGTGGAGGAAACCGGCGCCAAAGCGATTAAATTCAAGGTAGGCGGCCGAATGAGCAAAAACGCCGATTCGATCAAGGGCCGGTCGGAAGGGCTCATCTCTTTGACCCGTAAAACGTTCGGCGACAGCATGAGCATTCATGCGGACGGCAACGGCTCATACGATCCTAAAGTGGCTATCGAATACGGCAAGCTGCTGGAGGAAATCGATGCATTTTTCTACGAGGAGCCTTGTCCGTTCGACCAGCTGGAGGAAACGAAGGAAGTCGCGGACGCGCTGGACATTCCGATGGCGTTCGGCGAGCAGGAAACGAGCATGCGGCGGTTCCGTTGGATCATTGAGCATGATGCTGCCCAGGTGGTACAGCCCGACCTCCAGTATAACGGCGGATTTATACGCAATACCCGAATCGCCAGAATGGCGGCGTTGAAGGGAATTCCGGTTACGCCGCACATTTCCGGCGGCTACGGCTACATTTATGTGCTGCACTATGCTTCCTACATTCCGAACATCGGCAAATTCCAGGAACATAAGGTTGGATTAAAAGAAACGCGCGGCTTGTTTACGCCTCAGATCGAGCTGAAGGACGGCGTTCTGACCGCTCCGACCGGACCGGGATTGGGGATGGACGTTGACGTCGTAAACGGAATACTGCGCAAAGCATTATTGATTTGACGCAGTGCGGCATCTCCTGCGGATCACGGCATGGCAGGCGGAAACGAAACATAATTATAGCAGGATGTCTCCGTCTGAAAATGACAAGGGCATCCTCTTTTTGTAGAAATTGGGAGGTCTAAAAAAGGATCATAACCCGTATTCTGTTCCAATAAGCCGCATTTGCGCGCAGAAGCGAAGGAACCGCAGGCGCCGGCAGCGAGCCGTACGGCATCTGAATTTACTTTTGGAAAGGGGCAAGGCCAAATGGTTACGATTCGCACGTTCAAAGATAGCCATACTGGCAATACCGTTAAAGCGATCGGGCAAAAAGGGAGCGATACGGGTCATTTTTATTTTACCGCGATGTCGTGGATGTCTGACAGCCGTCGTTTGGTGGCCAGCGCGCAGATCGACGCTGAGCGGAATTGTCGTTACCTCCTGATCGATACGGAAACCGGAGAATCGCAGGTTTTGGTCGATGAGGCGGAGTGGGGGGGCGGAACCGTATCGTCCGACGATAAGCTGTACTATCCGTCCGGCTCTGCAATTCGCGGTCTCGATCTGCATACAGGGGAAGCCTGGACCGTATGTACGCTTGAACAGGGCGAGCGATTCCACGAGCCGCTTTCCGTGTCCGGCGACGGCAGGACGATGGGGGTGTACTGGAACGACGGGGATGAATGGACGATCGGGAGAATCGATATCGCTTCCGGGACGATTACCGATACATTCGCGCCCGGCTTCGCACAGCCCTACGAAGTGGCCGACCACGCGATGGTCAACCCGGTCGACGACCAGCTTATATTCTTTGCTCATGAAGGCAAGACGGAGCATATTCCGGACCGGCTGTGGACGTTCGATGCGCGAACCGGCAAGTCAAACAATATATACCGCCAGCTGACGCTGGAGGACGGTACGCTTGGTGAGCATGTCGGACACGAGATGTGGACTTACGATGGGGAAGGCGTCGTATTTGCCAAATATTTTACAAGTCCGATTCAACCTGCCGGCATCTACTATGCGGATAAGCGGGGAAGAAGCTCGCATTTCATTAACGGAGATTACAAGTATTGGCATGTGGCGCCGAGCCCCGACGGTCGTTGGGTCGTCGCCGACACGCATGAGCTGCCGACACGAATCGTGCTTGTCGACCGGCAGGAGCAATCGTCAAGGGTGCTGAGCGTAACGCCATTCTGGTGGAGTCACCCGGGGCATCCGCATCCGGCGTTCAGCCCTGACAGCAAGAAAGTGACGTACACGTTTGCCGACGAGGATAACCATCTATGGATAGGCATCGTTGAAATATAATGTTCTGCAGGAAGGAGCGAATGAAGTTTATGAACAATCGCTTCATTAAATGCTCCAGTCATGCCTACCCCGCTCACAATCATACCGGTTTAAACAAGGACCTGGGCGCGACCGCGACCGGGTCTTTTGCTTTTTGATTAGGAAATTATGCGCAGCAAATTTCTGTGGATAACCGGGGGCTCCCCCAAAAGTAAGGTCAAGAGTTGCTTGCACTCTTGACGAAACCCGGTGGACATGGGTTAGCGGAATTGGCTTCGGAGCTTCACGTCACTTTTGGGGAACTTTGTTTTGCTTTTGCTGCGGTTCAAACCGTGAGGCCAGACCGGAGCCAAGGCCATTTTATATATTACGGCGGATTCGGTATAATGAGTACAGTTTGGAAATGAAGCCTCTTAAAGAAACCAAAGATAAGGAATGATCGTATGAGTACTCAAAGAACCGTAACCGTCTATCAATACCCTCAATGCGGAACATGCCGTATTGCGCTGAAATGGTTGAAGCAAGAGGGGCTGGAGGTGGAGCCGATCCATGTCTTCGACAATCCGCCCGACAGCGTAACATTGAAAACATTGGTTGGGCAAAGCGGTCTCGATATCCGCAAATGGTTCAATACGTCCGGCGAAGTCTACAAAGAAATGAAGCTGAAGGATAAGCTCCCGCAAATGAACGAGGAGCAGATGATCGAGCTGCTCGCCACCAATGGCAGATTGATCAAGCGCCCGGTCGTTACCGACGGTTCGAAGGTAACGGTAGGCTTCAAGGAAGATCGGTACGAGCAAATATGGGGCGGATCAACAGGCAGTTAAAAAGGAGCGTGAATCGTATTGCAGCCAAAACGACCGAAAAAAAACAATCCGCTGTGGTTTATCGGCGCGGCAGGCGCTTTTCTGCTAACACAGGGCAAGCTGCTGCTGACTCTTCTCAAATTCGGCAAATTCGGCGGCGTCTTTATTTCCATGCTGGTTTCCATCGGCGCCTACGCCATTATATTTCCGTGGAGCTTTGCCATCGGATTCGTTCTGCTTATTCTGGTGCATGAAATGGGACACGTCATCGCAGCCAAGCAGAAGGGACTGCCGGTGTCGGCGCCAATGTTCATTCCGTTCGTCGGCGCGTTTATTAGTATGAAGCGTCACCCGCGGGATGCCGTCACCGAAGCTTATATGGCAATGGGCGGTCCTGTGCTTGGAACCGTCGGCGCGCTGGCGGTGTTCGGCGCAGCCGTGTATTGGGATCATCCGCTGCTGTATCGTTTGGCGCTGGTCGGTTTTCTGATCAACCTGTTCAATCTGCTGCCGATCCATCCTCTCGACGGAGGCCGGATCGTAACTGCCGTATCGCGCTGGCTATGGCTGGTCGGTCTTGTCGGCGGGCTGGTGCTCATCATTTACAATTTTAATATTATTCTTTTTATTATTTGGGCCATGTTTGCCTACGACCTGTATAAAAAATATGTCAGCCACCGGAAAAACGGCGGCGAGAAGCGCGCGATGGCGGCCAGCTTTTTGATTCCTGCGGAGCCGCTGATTGAACAAGGGTATCTGATTCCCGGCGAGGAGCATAAAAGAGAGCTCGATTTTGTCACGTATTCCGACCTGGAAGGTCAGCAGTTTGTTCATGTTTACTGGGATGGCTTGAATTTCAAAGGCACCATTCCGCTTATGCAGCAGTCGCTTATTCACAGGACGCATGTGACCCGATTGGAGCGCATTCAAAAGGAAGACGGGCTGCATCTGATGATTCATTGTCAGGTCGATTACGATCCATATATAAACGACAAGTATTATGAGGTTCCGAGCGCTGCGCGCTGGAAATACGGGATTGCCTATTTTGCGCTCGCCGGATTTTTGTTCGCCATGATGTCGCTCGTTCATAAGGTTGGAAATATATAAGCAAGGAAAGCATGGTCTAGAGTATTTAATTCCATTAAACAAAAGAGGTTGCTATTATATGGAACGTTATCAATCCAAGCGGCTGTCCTTACTCGGGTCCGCAATTTTTTCCGAAATGGCGCAGTGGAAGGAAGAGGTTCGCGGCCGCGGCATCGACGTGATCGATCTCGGCATCGGCAGTCCCGACAAGCCGCCTTCCAAGCGGGTGATGCAGGCAATGGAGCAGGCTGTTCGCAAGCCGCAGGCATACGGATATCCGACCTCGGAGGGAAGCCCGGCGTTTCGCAACGCCGTCGCGCGTTGGTACCGTCACCGCTTCGGAGTGAAGCTCGATCCGCAGAAGGAAATTGTGGCGCTGATGGGTTCCCAGGACGGACTCGCCCATTTGGCGATGGCCATTACCGATCCGGGCGATACGGCGCTGGTGCCGGACCCCGGTTATCCGATTTACGCGGCGAGCCTTGTATTGGCCGGCGTAACGCCGTATTTTTTGCCGCTCAGAGAAGAAAACGGCTTTTTGCCGAAGCTCGAAGCTATTTTTGGAAATCGAAGGAGCCAAACAGATTGCCGTCGAATTTCATTCGCTGTCGAAAAGCTTTAACATGGCCGGCTGCCGCATCGCCTTCATGGCAGGACAGCCTGATGTTGTAAAGGCGCTGCGCACGTTGAAATCGAATATCGATTACGGCGTTTTTTTGGCGGTGCAGGAGGCGGGAATCGCCGCATTGGAAGAAGATATGGAGGCGCGGGAGTCGGTAGCGGGCTTGTACGAGCGAAGACGTGACGTAGTAATTGACGGTCTGGCTGCAGCCGGCTGGACGATTGCGCGACCTAAAGCGACGATGTTCATCTGGGCACGGATTCCGGAAGGCTGGACATCTCGACAAATTTCCCGGGAAATCTTGTACCGGGCGGGCGTTGTCGTCATTCCGGGCGACGCTTTCGGCAAAGAAGGCGAAGGCTACGTCCGGATCGCACTGGTACAGGAGGAGGATCGGCTGCAGGAGGCCGTACGGCGGATCGCCCGGTTTCTTCAAACGGCAAAAGCTCCTTCAACATAAAACATGCCGCAGGATGATGTTCGATATATCGGATAATGGGCTATTAAGATGGGCGGTTTCGCCCGGTCCGTATGCCTGAAAACGCATAGCATAGTTTATATCAGGCGTTTTCAAGGAGAGGATCGATTTGAGCATTCATCAACGGGCTGTTGTATCCAGGCTGGCTTCCAGTACGGCCGATGTGTTTGTATCCAAAGGCAGCGAGGTCAACTCGGTGCTGTTGAACCCTAACTGCGGGGGAGCATCCGATAACAATCTGGGCTTTATTGCGGACGGCACGGTTGTTACTCTGCGCCGCGGAACCAGAAAACGCAAGGTGAAAATCAACATCGGCGACGCTTCGGAATGTGTGGCCAATTCATTGGAAATGAGCAGGGCGCTGGCAAGGATTTTCCGGCTTCGATCGGAAACGCGGTACCGGCTCACATATAATACGGCGTCGAAAACATTGACTCTGCACCGTAAGCCGGTGACGCGCGACATGCTGACGATCAGCTCCGGCTCCGCCCAAAGACGGGACCGGGTATCGATAGGATTCGGACTCGCATTAAGAATGGGCAACTATTTGAGCAGCGGCCGCTTCATCACACTGAAGCATGGCCGGACCAGGCTTCGGCTGCGGTTCATCCGATTAACCCGCAACGATGTGTTCAACACGACCTTCCGCTTGAATCCGACGGTCATCCGATCGCTGGGATTGACCGCCCGGAAAAAATATCGTATCGCCTACGATCAAATCAACCGGCGGCTCGTGTTTATTGCGTCCGTTCGTTAAGCTTCTCGTTCTCCCGCAACTGCATGGAGCTGTCGCAGTGTCGGCCTTGGCCGGCACTTTTTTCATTCATGTCACGATTTTGCACTTTACTCTGTCGTTAAATTGCAATTCAAAGTTTCGGGCAATCATGCTAAGATAAGGGCGAGTCATTATTTTACAGGAGGAATATACATATGTCCGCTAAAGTAAAAGTAGCTGTAATCGGGTGTGGAGGCATTGCAAACGGCAAGCATCTGCCTGCGCTGTCCAAGCTGGGACAAGTTGAACTTGTCGCTTTTTGTGACATCGTTATGGAGAAAGCGAAGCAAGCGGCTGAGAAATATGGTGTCGCGGGAGCGAAGGTTTACGAAAGCTATCAAGAGCTATTGAACGACGGCTCCATCGACGTGGTGCATGTATGTACGCCGAACGATTCGCATGCGGATATTTCGATTGCGGCCTTGGAGTCCGGCAAGCATGTCATGTGCGAAAAGCCGATGGCCAAAACGGCGGCGGATGCGCGCCGGATGGTGGAAGCGGCCAAAAGAACGGGCAAAAAGCTGACTGTCGGCTACAATAACCGTTTCCGCTCGGACAGCATGTACTTGAAAAAGGTTTGCGAGGAAGGCGAGCTGGGTGAAGTTTACTTTGCCAAGGCGCATGCGATTCGCCGCCGTGCCGTACCGACCTGGGGTGTATTTCTGGATGAAGAGAAGCAGGGCGGAGGTCCGTTGATCGACATCGGCACGCATGCGCTCGATTTAACCTTGTGGGTTATGAACAACTACGAGCCGAAGGCCGTACTTGGGACGACGTTCCATAAGCTGTCGCAGAAAGAAAACGCTGCCAATGCATGGGGCTCATGGGACCCGAAAAAATTTACTGTCGAGGATTCGGCTTTCGGCATGATTACGATGAAAAATGGCGCAACCATCATTCTCGAATCAAGCTGGGCGTTAAATACGCTGGACGTGAAGGAAGCGAAATGTACGCTGAGCGGTACGGAAGGCGGGGCGGACATGGAGGACGGCTTGCGAATTAACGGCGAGAAGCACAGCCGGCTGTATAAAAATCAAATTCAGCTTGATGCGAAAGGCGTCGACTTTTACGACGGCAAGCAGGAGAGCATGCAGGATACGGAAATCCGCCTGTGGATCGACGCCGTATTGAACGACAAGCAGCCGATTGTTACCCCTGAGCAAGCTTGTGTCGTATCGGAAATTCTTGAAGCGATTTACGAATCTGCGAAAACGGGCAAAGCCGTTTACTTCGATTAATCCCGAAGCGGAGGTAGCTTATGATTAGAGTTGCGATGCTTAGCTTTTGGCATGTACATGCCAAAGATTACGCCCGTCAGGCCAATGAGCACCCGGACACCGAAATTGTAGCCGTATGGGATGAATTGCCTGAGCGGGGACGTAAGGAAGCGGCGGAGCGAGGCGTCCGGTTCTATGAAGACCTGAACGAGCTGCTCGCTCAGCAGGATATCGATGCGGTTATCGTCGATACGCCGACGAACGTGCATAAAGAAGTAATCACAGCCGCCGCAAAAGCCGGCAAGCATATTTTTACCGAAAAGGTTGTCGCTACGACGATAAAAGCGTGCAACGACATTATGGCAGCCGTCGAGGCTGCAGGCGTCAAGCTGACCGTTTCGCTGCCGCGTCTGAATTTTAACTATACGCTCGCCGTACAGGACATTCTCTCCCGAGGCTTGCTTGGCGAGCTGACTTTGGTTCGCACGCGTCTATCCCATAATGGCGCCATTCCATCGGAGCGCGGGCCGCAAGGGTGGCTGCCTCTGCACTTTTACAATGAGGAGCAATGCGGAGGCGGTGCGATGATCGATTTGGGCTGCCATCCCATGTACTTGGCGCGTCTGTTTCTGGGATTGCCCGAGAGCGTGACCGCCAATTACGGCTATGTCACCGGTAAAGAGGTCGAGGATAACGCCGTGACGGTGCTGCGCTACGCAAACGGCGCTTTGGCAATCGTTGAGGCCGGCTTTGTCAACCGTTTCTCGCCGTTCGTCATCGAGGTTCACGGGACCGAGGGCAGCCTGCTGTACTCGTCGCACGACGACAAGCTGCTGGTCCGCAGCGCCAAGCTTGGCGAAGAAGCGATGAAGGAATGGCAGGTACAGGAGCTGCCGGAAGAACGGCAATCGGCGTTCCACCAGTGGGTGGACCACATCCGTAACGGAACGGTCGCGGCCGACAACATTCAAATGGCGTTGGATTTGACCCGCTTAATGGAAGCGTCCAACACGTCGGCGCGCACAGGTGCGGCGTTCAAGCTGAACGACCTTGCGGAGTGAACTCGTTCAGCTTTGCTGAACATCGGGGAATCAGTTGGGGACTCTACCCCACCTGAATCAAGGCCCACCTTAGAGGCGGGGATCTTAACCCGATAAAGTCGTAATCGGATAAATTCGGTTTGATGTATAACGAGGCTTGCCCGTACCCCTGCTCTTTCGGCGTGGACACGGGCGGCTTTTTCCTTTTATGTTAGCAAGCTTTTCACCGAAAAGCTCAGCTTACGCTTACGACGCAGTTTTGCTTACGCAAAACTTAGTCTATGCTTACGACGCAGTTTTGCTTATGCAAAACTTAGTCTATGCTTACGACGCAGTTTTGCTTATGCAAAACTTAGTTTACGCTTACGACGCAGTTTTGCTTACGCAAAACTTGTAGGAGGACACATCCATGGATCTGGGGCGTACCACACCGAAGCCTTACCCTTTCGAATTGATGCTGGAGCAGCCGAACGCCTTGGATCGGCTTGATGTCGAGTTCCGGTGGGGCAATTATGGAATCCGCATGTTCCGGTTTCACCATACATGCTTTCCCCCTGGCCGCATTGTCTCCTTTCACAAGCATTCCGATTATGAATTTCATTTCATCCCCCGGGGCAAGGGCAAAGTGATTTTGGGAGAGACGCCATATGCGCTGCAGGAAGGAATGCTGTATCTCACAGGCCCGAACGTGCTCCATTACCAGGAGGCGGATGCTCACGAGGCGATGGATGAGCTATGCCTGCACATCGATATCGTGAAGCTGAACGGTGAAAGCGACGAGCCGTCCTCGAATATGTCGAACTGGGTAAGCAAGTGGGAAATTGCGGAGGCGCAAGCCTGCATCCAGCAGCTTCAGCAGCTGCCGGTCAAGCCTGTGGCGGACCAGCATCGGGCGATGGAATGCTTCCTGACCGCTTATCGCGCCTGGTCTGAAAATCAACCGGGTTTATTTACGGTCATAAAACAATCGATTATCCAAATATTGCTCCGCACGACCCGCGCCTATGCATCGGTACCGCAGCCGGATTTGCCGTCCCGGGATATGAAGCATTACCGCTACAAGCTGGCGGAGCAGTTTATTAAAGATAATTACATGGAGCCGCTGACGCTGGAAACGGTGGCCGAGCGGGTGCAGATCAGTCCGCGCCAGCTGCAGCGCGTTTTTCGCGACCATACCGGGGGAACTTTCAGCGAATATATCGAGCAAGTTCGCCTGGCGCATATTTGCAGTGAATTGAGCCTGAACGATTTGACGATCGATCAGATCGCATTTCAAAACGGCTTCTCCAGCGCCAATTACTTACACTACGTGTTCAAAAGAAAGTTTGGCACGACCCCGAACCAATACCGGGCCCGGCATGGTGGAAGCTTGAAAACATAGCTGAAAACGAGCATCGATTATCTTGTCGAAACGAAGGCCATGTGGTAAAATGCATTCTAATTGCTAATTGAATACGGACCTTCGGGGCAGGGTGAAATTCCCGACCGGCGGTGAAGGTTCTTTCGGAACCTCAGCCCGCGACTCGCGGATTGCCGATGGATGGCAGCCCGCGACTGATTTGGTGCAATTCCAAAGCCGACGGTACAGTCCGGATGGGAGAAGGTCAAAAGCAGGCATGGCGCCAACCGTTTTGCGCAAAAAACGGCATATCCGCCAAGCCTCTTTAAGTACGCCCCGTTATCGAATGCCGATAGCGGGGTTGTCTTCTTTCGAAGCGTCCTATTCAAAACCTGATTAGCATAGTCTTTGCAATTGCAGGAGGTTTTGGACATGGAGAAAAGTATTCCGATTCACCCGTCCGTACGGCTGGAGCGAGCGGACGGTACTACGCGGAGCGGTATTTGGCTTGTGGCGCTGGGCGCGGCGCTCTGGGGGATGGACCCGTTGTTCCGGATATTGCTGCTCAAGCATCTCACATCTGCGCAGATCGTATTATTTGAGCATCTGCTGCTGCTCGTCTATGCCGTTCCGGTATTATGGCTCAACCACAAGGAACTGCGCGGCTTGGCTGTACGGCATGTGCTGGCCCTGCTGTTTATTTCGTGGGGCGGTTCGGCTATCGCAACCATTATTTTCACATCGGCGTTCGCCTACGGCAATCCGAATGCCGTGCTGCTGCTGCAAAAGCTGCAGCCGCTGTTCGCGATATTGATGGCCAGGCTGCTGTTGAAAGAGAAGCTGCCGGCGCTGTTCCCGTTATTGCTCGTCATGGCGCTTGCCGGTACGTACCTGCTTACCTTCGGCTGGTCCATTCCGGCAGGCTTGTCGGAAATTGCCGCGGTAAGCGGACTGCTGTCCATCGGCGCCGCCGCTTTATGGGGCGGCTCGACCGTCATGGGCCGGCTGCTGCTCAACAAGATGCAGTTCGAAACGGTCACGGCGCTGCGGTTTGCGTGCGCGCTGCCTTTACTGTTTATGACAACATGGCTGGAAGGCGATAAGGTACGGCTGCCGGGAGGTACCTTCGACTGGCTCGCGGTGTCGGGCAATTTGCTGCTTCAGGCCGCATTCCCCGGCTTGCTAAGCCTGCTTTTGTACTACCGCGGTTTGGCCGGGACGAAGGCGTCGTACGCGACGCTTGCGGAGCTGCTGTTTCCCGCAGTCGGGGTGTTGATCAATTGGCTCGTATTTCAGCAGACGGTGACATTTGTGCAAATCGCAGGCTTCCTGCTGATCTGGTTTATGCTGTTCAGCTTGTCGCGTCAGCGTTGAGCGGGACGCGCGACAAAGCCGGGTGCGAGGCACGGGCCGGACACAGCCGCATTCAGTCCCGTCCGGCAGCGTACAGCAGGCCGGCTATTTTGCCGGGCTCCGTTCTTGCCGTTGTCATATGATCGCTATGCCCTTTAATAAGCCTGAATAAACCGAGCCGTCCCGACATATGTGGATGCCATCCGTACCCGCCGCCTTGAGGCAGTACGTTGTCTTCGGTGAGGTACACATAGCTTTTCGGCAAATCCAGCTTGTAAAAGGCTTGAAGGTCAAGCTTCTCAAAAAGAGGCTTGGCCGGCTCCGGGCGAATTTTGTCATAAAGCCGACGGACGACCTCCAGACCGGCCAAATTGGCAAAAGTTTCCCGGAATAGCGGAAATGGCAGCATGATAGTATCATGCTCCGAGCTTTGCCTCAGCTTTTCGAAGCCTTCACGCGTGGCAGGGGGCAGCTCGTCGGCGGTGCTTTCGCCGTCCTTGAGGACGAAAGCATCCAGAAAAACAAGCCGTTTGATGCGCTCCGGGATGAGCTCGGCGGTTTTTTGAATCAATGTGCCGCCAAAGCTATGACCGACCAGAACGATGTCGTTCAACTGCTTGGAAACGATAAAGTCGGCGATGGAACGGGTCATCATCGCATGACTGACTTCATTGGACGGGTCCGAACCGTGCCCGGGATATTCAGGGGCGTACACCGTATGCCCCGTTTTGCGCAATTCCGCTGCTATCCCGTCCCAATAGCTGGAGTCCGCCCATGACCCGTGAACGAGAACGAAGGTGAGCGGCTGCTGCCGGTCGGCTGTTCCTTCCCCCTTCTCCGCGGAACCGTTGACGACGGGAGGAGGAGACCAGGTAAGCTGAGGAAAAGTCGGGTAGCCGTATTCCCACCGCCAATCGGCAGTATTATTTGCAGCATAAGGCCATTGGCGAACGGGGGCCCAACGCCTATCGATTACAGGGCGCATATTCAGCTTCCTTTCTGAATTGGATACACCCACTATATGCCCATTCGCCTTCATCGGTCCCTTTTTTCATATAGAGCCTGGGAGTTCGGCAAACCAAGCCCATGAACCCCCGGACTTTTGACAATGTGCGTTTATTCCTCAGTATATTCGCGGTATTGACCGGCATTCAGCAGACCGGCCAACGCTTCCTCCACGTTTTGCTCAAGCTCGATTTCGACCATCCAGCCGTTTCCGTACGGATTTTCATTTACCTGCTCAGGCTGATCCAGCAGTCGGGCATTTACTTTGGTCACCTTGCCCTTAACCGGGGAGTAAAGGTCCGAGACCGTTTTGACCGATTCGATGCTGCCCAGACTGTCGTTCGGATTCACTTGAGCGCCAAGCTCGGGCAGTTCAAGGAACACGATGTCACCCAATTGATTTTGCGCAAAATCGCTGATTCCGACCCGCACCGTCCGTTCTCCGATTACCTCCACCCATTCATGTTCCTTGCTGTACAGCAGTTGCTCTTTAACCTCCGCCATCATAAAACCTCGCTTTCAAAAATGTTGTTGATCCCACTATAACGTATCCGCCCGGCACAACGCAAAGCCGACAAAAGCTTCTACGCGAAGATACGGAAGCGTCCGGTTATGCTCCGGATTGCAAGTGACGGATAATATCGTCGAATAAGGGGGAAAATGGATAATGAGGAAAATGATGTTGACAATTCGGCCCGTCGTAGAGTAAAAATGAGTATATAACCAATAGTAGCGGATGATGGCAAAGGGAGAGATTACCGCAGGACGGTAACGCCGAAGGAGTAAACCCGGCAAGGGCGAATCTCTCAGGCAAAAGGACTTTTGCAGGACGCAGCTCTGGAGAGATCCGGCGCAAATAAGGCGCGGGCACCCAAGGGGAAACGGTTAAGTCTTTCCGGCTTTTAGGAAGGCGTAATCAGGTAACTCTCAGGTACAAAGGACAGAGTGGAAAGCAGGTACGGTCGTTCATGTTTCTTGAACCTCTGCTTTTCACGATGTCCTTTTTTGCTTTTGCCGCAGATTTTCGTCGATAAGGATGGATTGAGGTGAAGTGATGACCGAATTGAAACGAACGCCGCTGTTCCCCGTCTATAAGCAGTATGGAGAGCCCCGCATCATCGATTTTGGAGGCTGGGAGCTGCCTGTCCAGTTTTACGGCATTCAAAAGGAGCACGAGGCCGTGCGCCAACGCGCGGGATTATTCGACGTCTCCCATATGGGCGAGGTGATGGTAGAAGGGCAGGGTGCGGAGGCTTATTTGCAAAGGCTGACGACAAACGACGTGACCCGGCTGCAGGACGGCCAGGCGCAGTACAGTCTGATGTGCTATGAGGACGGAGGCATCGTCGACGACTTGCTTGTGTACCGGCTGGCCGCGAGCGCGTTTATGCTCGTAATCAATGCTTCCAATACGGAAAATGATTTGGCGTGGATGAAGCGGCAGCTGGCCGGCGATGAAGCGGTCAAGCTGACGGATATTTCACGGCAGACGGCGCTGCTGGCACTGCAAGGCCCGGCGGCTGCGTCTATCCTGAGTACGCTGACGAAGGAACCGGTTGAGGCACTGAGGAGCTTTGCCTTTTTGCCGGACATCGAAGTCGGAGGCGTGCGCGCGCTCGTATCGAGAACCGGCTATACGGGCGAGGATGGCTTCGAGCTTTATATCAACGCAAGCGACGCTCAGGCGCTGTGGGCGCGGCTGAGCGAGGCCGGCGAGCCGTCCGGCTTGATTGTCTGCGGGCTGGGCGCTAGGGATACGCTGCGCTTTGAAGCGAGGCTGCCGTTGTACGGACAGGAGCTGTCGTCCGCCGTTAGTCCGCTCGAGGCGTCGCTCGGCAAATTCGTGAAGCTGGACAAAGGAGGGTTTATAGGACGGGAAGCGTTGGCCAGGCAAAAGGAAGCCGGGATTCCGCGCAAGCTTGTCGGTATTGAAATGATTGACAGGGGCATCCCGCGCAGCCATTACCCGGTTTATGCGGACGATCGGCAAATTGGCGAGGTTACAAGCGGCACGCAGTCGCCTACGTTGAAGCGAAACCTCGGACTTGCTCTCATCGATGCGGCGTTTGCTTTGCCAGGGACCGAGGTATGGGTGGAAATTCGGGGCAAACGGCTTAAAGCCTCCGTAGTGCCGACGCCCTTTTATAAACGGGATTAGCAGGAAGCCGCCGGGTGTGGAGGGCAAGATCGTATAAGCAGCAGCAGCTCGGGCTAATTTTTTGAATGTCAACCGTTGGAGACGGTTCATCCGGAAATCAGGAGACCGCCGCGAGCGGAAATCATGATCGCCCGCGCAAGGGGTAGGGATTTACCGGACCTAAGGGCAAGCGGTTCAAGGTGTACCAGAGAAACAGGACAAGGAGTGAGTCGCATGAAGCATCGCTATTTACCGATGACGGAACAGGATGAGACGGAGATGCTAGCTGTCGCCGGAATCGGCTCCGTCGAAGAATTGTTTGCTGATATTCCGGAGAAGGTGCGTTTTCAGGGCAGGCTGAACGTTTCCGAAGCGCTGGACGAGTACGCGCTGATCAGACATATGCGGCAGTTGGCCGGTAAAAATGCCGATTTTCATACGTATACCTGCTTTCTAGGCGCCGGTATTTACGACCATCATGTGCCGGTTGTGATCAATCATATAATATCGCGGTCCGAGTTTTATACGGCGTATACCCCGTATCAGCCGGAAATCAGCCAAGGCGAGCTGCAGGCTATTTTTGAATTCCAGTCGTATATATGCGAGCTGACCGGTATGGCTGTCGCGAACGCAAGCATGTACGACGGCGCTACGGCGTTGGCGGAAGCGGGGGCGTTGGCCTGCGGCGCAGCGAAGCGCAAGCAGCTGATCGTCTCCCGTGCCGTTCATCCGGAAGCGAGGCAGGTCGTCGCCGCTGTTGCCAAAGGGCTCGGGTTCGAGCTGCTCGAGGTAGGCACCCGGGCGGGTGTGACGGATCTGGAGGAGCTGACCGCGCGGATTGGTGCGGATACGGCGGGCGTGCTGATCCAGTCGCCGAATTTTTTCGGCTGCATCGAGGATCTGCGAGCCGTCGAGCCGGTCGCGCATGCCGCCGGCTCGCTGCTCGTCGTCAGCAGCAATCCGCTGTCGCTCGGGCTGCTGGAGGCGCCCGGCAAGCTTGGCGCCGATGTCGTCGTCGGCGATGCGCAGCCGCTCGGCATCGCGGCCTCGCTCGGCGGTCCGACCTGCGGCTTCTTCGCGGTTTCCGGCGCATGGATGCGGCGCATGCCGGGACGGATCGTCGGGCAGACGGTCGACCGCGACGGCAAGCGGGGCTTTGTGCTGACGCTGCAGGCGAGAGAGCAGCACATACGCCGTGAGAAAGCGACGTCGAATATATGCTCGAACCAGGCGCTGCTCGCGCTGTGCGCCTCCGTATACATGTCGACGATGGGCAAGCGGGGCATGCAGGAGGTAGCCGACCTGAATGTGCAGAAGGCCCATTACGCAGCCGACGCGCTCGGCCGTTTGCCGGGGGTGACGCTGCCTTTTCTACAAACGCCGTTTTTCAATGAGTTTGCGATCAAGCTGCCGGATGGCGCGAGCATAGCTGCCATTAATAAGCGTTTGCTGGAGGCGGGGATGATCGGCGGCTACGACCTGGGCAGAGATGACCCGGCGCTGGAGGGCCATATGCTGATCGCCGTCACCGAACGCAGAACGAAAGCGGAAATCGACGAATTTGCAGAGCGATTGGAGGCGTTGTTATGAGTGAAAGCGAGCCGCAAGCATTGCCGGGGGAGCAGGTCTCCGGCCCTTCTGCCGATGTGAAGCACGAGCAGGCGCTAATCTTCGAATTAAGCAGGCCGGGGCGCGTCGCGTATTCGCTGCCGGAATGCGACGTTCCGCGCCGGGAAACGTCCGAGCTGATTCCAGGCGGCTTATTGCGCGACAAACCGGCCGAGCTGCCCGAAGTGTATGAGGTGGACGTTATCCGTCATTATACGGCGCTGTCCCGCCGAAACTTCGGAATTGACAACGGCTTTTATCCGCTCGGCTCCTGCACGATGAAATATAATCCGAAAATTAACGAGGATGTCGCCCGCTATGCCGGCTTTGCGAATATACATCCTTACCAGCCGGAAGCTTCGATCCAGGGCGCGCTGGAGCTGCTGTACCGGCTGCAGAACGACCTCGCCGCCATTACCGGCATGGATCGGGTGACGCTCCAGCCGGCCGCAGGCGCTCATGGCGAATGGACCGGGCTGATGATGATCCGCGCGTATCATGAGAGCCGCGGGGATCATCGCACGAAGGTTATCGTGCCGGATTCCTCGCACGGCACGAATCCGGCCAGCGCGACGATGGCAGGCCTGGAGACGGTCACGATTCCGTCCAACGATAGCGGACTTGTCGATCTCGAAGCGCTCCGTCAAGCCGTCGGGCCGGATACGGCGGCGTTGATGCTGACCAATCCGAATACGCTCGGCTTGTTCGAGGAGCAGATCGTCGAGATTGCCGCGATCGTGCATGAGGCGGGCGGTCTGCTCTACTACGACGGCGCGAATTCGAACGCGATCATGGGGATCACCCGCCCGGGCGATATGGGCTTCGACGTCGTGCATATGAACCTGCACAAAACGATGAGCACGCCGCACGGCGGCGGCGGTCCGGGCGCGGGGCCGGTCGGCGTCAAACAGCTGCTGGCGCCCTTTCTTCCGAAGCCGACGGTGGAACGCGCTGCGGACGGCTCATACTTCTTCGATGATGACTTGCCGCAATCCATCGGCAGCGTCAAAGCCTATTACGGCAATTTCGGCATTCTCGTCCGCGCCTACGCTTACATCCGGACCTATGGTCCGGAAGGGCTGCGCCGCGTATCGGAATGCGCCGTGCTGAACGCCAACTATATGCTCCGCCGGTTGACCCCGTATTATGAGGTGCCGTTCGACCGCATCTGCAAGCATGAATTCGTGCTGTCGGGCAAAGGGCTGAAAAAGTTCAATATCCGCACATTGGATGTGGCGAAGCGTCTGCTCGATTTCGGCTATCATCCGCCGACGATTTATTTCCCGCTTAACGTGGAGGAGTGCATCATGATCGAGCCTACCGAAACGGAAAGCAAAGAAACGATGGACGCTTTCATCGATACGATGATTCAAATTGCCGGGGAGGCGGCGGCGAACCCGGAGCTGCTCCGCAATGCTCCCTATACGACGCCGGTCCGGCGGCTTGACGAAACCCAGGCCGCACGCAAGCCGGTGCTGAACTGCACATGCAGCTAGGGCATACAAGCACACGCTCCGCCGGTTGGCCCCGTATTATGTGGTTGCCGTTCGAACGCATCTGTCCTGTTTGGGTAGTACCGGCTCTGAATGGCTGACACCTACGCAGATTGCTGATCGGCTTCCGAAAGCGGCGGGGATCCATCCTATATAAATCAGCCGCTTAAAGACTTACTGCGTGAAGGATTGGTACAGACTAATCCAATTATGCTCGGGCAGTATCGGTTAACCACGGATGGCATGTCCATCAAGGAGTTGGAATAGGGTGAGAGCCAATGAGATGGTGGCAACTTACGTAGATTAGAAGTCAGGGCTGCGGCACAGATGCGCGGATGCATGGCACCGCCGGTCTGCGCCGCGACGGCGAATTCAATAAAACCGCCTCCGGCTAGATGGCGAATTAGCCGGAGGCGGTCTTGTTTGCTCGCTGCTCTCTTATGCCTGACGCCGCTGTGATCCTGCGCCGCGTCGTACGAGCAGCAGGTAGCTCAGCACGGCGCCGATTTCCGCGCCGGCGATGACGATGCCCATCGGGGCGGCCGTTGCGCCACCGCCCAAGCCGACGAGCGGGGCAACCAGGCCGCCGAAGATGAACGACAGGACGCCCAGCAGCGCGGCTGCGCTGCCTGCGGCCTGCTTCTGGTTTTGCATGGCGAGCGAGAAGCCTGCCGTAGTGACGATGCCGACGCTCGATACGACGAGAAACAAGCAAGGCAGCACGACGGCGAGTCCCGCTCCGGCAAGGATTGCGATCAGCAGCATGACGCCGCCGAAGGTAGCGAGGGAAAGGCCGCTGGCAAGCAGCTTCAGCTCGCTTACCCGGCCGACGAGCCGGCCGGTCGTTTGGCTCGCGATAATAATCCCGACACCGTTAATGGCGAAAAACATGCTGAACATTTGAGGCGTCGCTCCGTAAATATTTTGAATGACGAAAGGCGAGCCGGATATATAAGCAAACATGGCGGCGACGACAAGCCCCTGCGACAAGGCGAAGCCCATGAAGGTCCGGTCGCCCATCAGCCGGCGGAAGGTGGACAGCATATTGCGGATGCCGCCCGGGGAACGCCGCTCCGCAGGCAATGTTTCGGGCAGGCCGAACATGACGGTAACAAACATGATGAGGCCGATCAATCCGAGTACGATAAACACGACAGGCCATTCGCTGATGCGCAGCAGCTGCCCGCCGGCCACCGGCGCCAAGATCGGGGCGACTCCGTTGATCAGCATCAACAGCGAGAAAAACTTCGTCAATTCCGTTCCGGCATATAAATCGCGGACGACAGCCCGCGAGATTACGATTCCGGCCGAGCCTGCCAAGCCCTGAATAAAGCGCAGGACGATCAATGCCCAGATCGAAGGGGCGAACGCGCACAGCAGCGAGGCTGCCGTATAAACGGCAAGACCGACCAGCAAAGGCGCGCGGCGGCCCCGTACGTCGCTGAGCGGACCGGCCAGCAGCTGGCCTAACGACAGCCCTAGCAGGCAGGCGGTCAGGCTGAGCTGGGCGAGCGAGGCGCTCGTCTGCAAATCGTCGCCAAGCATTGGCAGGGCGGGCAAATACATATCGAGCGACAGCGGACCGAATGCGGATAAAGAGCCCAGTATGAGCGCTATCCATAAACGGCGGGACGAAGACGGCCGAGTGCCGGCATCCTCCGGTCTAGCACCGGTTATCATTGCACATCCCCCCTCTCCTGCTTGCAATCCGATCGGGTACTGCACGGCCATTCATGCCGCCATTCATACAGCCATTTAATTTGCAGTTTATTGCAGCATACCTGCCGCCATTCATACGTATAACCATCGTACATTCCACTCCAGCTTTGTTTTATCGATGCGTTGTTTCAATCAAGTTCAACCTTGCTTCTCAAACTAACATAAAGACTTTCGGCCCAAGTTGTCAATCCCCGGACCGAACTGAACCTGCGGCAGAACTTTTTCCTCCTTCGCCCATTTTATGGTAAACTAAGAGGAATTAGGTTATAAAACGAATATTAAAGGAGTGATATGGATGATGAATTCAGCTCCGAACGATGAGCTGCTCGTCTATGTAGGCTCATATGCGCCCGCATCCTCGGAAAGCATTTACGTATACCGGCTTCATCCGGTAACCGGAGCGCTGACGCTGCAGCAGAGCTTGAGCGGAATAGTGAATCCGTCGTTTTTGACGCTTGACCCGAAGCGGAACCGGCTGTACGCGGTCAGCGAGGTCGGGGAAGGCGCCGGCCAGGCGGCGGCTTATGCAATCCGGCCCGAGGATGGGAGCCTTGATTTTTCGAACAGCGTGTCTTCGCTGGGTCGGGCTTCCTGCTATGTCACGTTAGACGGAGACTCCACCTGCCTGCTTGCCGCCAATTATACAAGCGGCAATGTCGTCTTGTTCCCGATCGAAGCGGACGGCCGGGTCGGAGAAGCCGCGGATCAGGTGCAGCATGCCGGCAGCAGCATCCGCGCCGATCGGCAATCGGAGCCGCATCCCCATGCCGCCGTGATCGATCCCGGCGATCGGTTCGTATTCGTTCCCGATCTGGGGATCGACCGGATAAAGGTGTACCGAATCGGTCGTGAGCCGCTGCGGCTTATCGCCCATGGCGAAGTGCCGGTTACCCCCGGATCGGGTCCGAGGCATATGGCGTTCCATCGCGATATTCCTTATGCTTATGTCATTAATGAACTGGATTCCACGATAACCGCATTTGCATATGAAGCCGGGAATGGTTCGCTGCGTCCGGTGCAAACTGTGTCCGCGCTGCCCGAAGGCTTCACGGACTCGAGCACATGTGCGGATATTCACATCTCGCCGTCCGGCAGCTACTTGTACGGATCGAACCGCGGTCATGACAGCATCGTCGTCTATGCGATCAACCGGACCGACGGAACTTTAACTTATGTGGAGCATACGCCGACGTTGGGCGCAACACCGCGCAATTTCGCCGTTACGCCGGACGGACGGTTGCTGCTTGCCGCCAATCAGGATACCGATTCGATCGTTACTTTCCGGGTGGATCTGGCGACCGGCCGCTTGACACCGACAGGTCAAACCGTTAATGTCTCGAAACCCGTTTGTATAAAATTTGCATAATAACGGGACCTGATAACGGCAAACAGGCGCGAGTGAACTCATTCAGCTTTGCTGAACATCGGGGAATCAGATGCGGACTCTACCCCACCTGATTCAAGGCCCACCTTAGAGGTGGGGGTCTTAAACCGATAAAGTCGTAATCGAATAAACCTCCAATACCGCGAACAAAACGGTGTTGGAGGTTTTTGTGTGTTGAATAGAAAGTATAAGATTTTATACTTGGCTTCGCACAACCTTGACAAACGCGCTCGTCCCGTAGGACGACGAAGCCGTTTATCCTTGTCAGGCTAAAATTGGCATGGAGCGGAAGGTGTACGATTTGAAGCCGACTTTAGAGCTTGTCCCTTTATCAGTAGGTTCGGCCTTTATATTTGCCGGTATGCAGCAGATGGATGCGGACATCGACATGGCTTAACGAATGTTCATCCAGAAGAAACCGGCGTTTTTCGTGCAATGCTTTCCATTCTTTCGGATGATCCCGGTACAGCGAACGATCCAATTTCAATACATCGGACTTCAGACCGATCCCTTTTTTATACGTATAAATGATTTGATCCCGGATCACTTTGGCCGCCAAACTCTCGATCTTGTCCTTGGGCAGATCCACAATCAGCTCGTCCAAATAAGCGTCAAGCTTGATGGATAGGTCGAAGCGTACGTTGCCGTCCTCGAACACCGGTCGTATTTTAGGACGGGGATTCAGCAGTACGAGAGCAGCGGCCGGCTCGTGATTGTCAAAAATATTGATCGAGGAGCGCTGCATTTTTTTCTGCATCCATCGGTAGCCGATCAGATCGTTTTCGCTCAGCCAGCCGGTTAATTGCGTGTTTTCGAGCAAGAAGGCCCCGTCGACCTTTAACATCGGCTTTATTTTGGTATCTTCCTGCCAGCCCTGTTTACTTACGGTCAGCGAGGGGAGAAGCGACGAATTGCTCGGTTCGTTGAATTGGGAAATAATTCGGTAGCCGTAAACCGGCAAAATGAACGTACGCTGGGAATTCATCTGGGCAGGCGTATACATGATCGTATCCAACGGAGAAAAATTCATCAGCGATTTTTTGGTAAAAATCTCCTGAAGCGGAACTTTCGTTCCGTAAAGCAAAATATTGTACCGGACCTCGCGGTACCGATTCAACATGTCGTAAGACTCGCGTATTTTTTCCGCATCCCGCAGTATGTTTTCCGAGCAGACAATCGCTTTCACATGTCCCCAAAAAAGACGTATTTGCGAAGTGGAGTAAATGTCATTGAACGATTCGGTAATCGTCTTCCCCACTCCTTTGCCGATCCATACGGGAATATTTTTGCCGAGCTGACTAGTTTCGGTTTTGGCTACGTTGGTGAAGTTCAACACCTGCACATAAGTGTGGAATTTTCCGTCTTTATAATCCAGCCCGAGCGCAGTCACGTAAGCCATAGATTGAATATCCTTGGAATTCCAGCACCCCGGAAGCAGCAAAAGTACCGATAAGTAAACGAACGCGGCCGCTATTTGTTTCATTTGGAATCATCTCCTTGATGATCCGGGTCAATGGTGTTTAAAACCTTGGGTCGGTTGACCATTTTTTTCCATGGGAGCCGGAGGTACGCTTTTATAAAATCTTTCACGTAAAGCGGGGAAAACGGCGCCATATAAGGAACTCCGAACGAATGCAGCTTGGACATATAGAACAGCAGCAAAATAACGCTCAGTATCATCCCGTACATGCCGAGAACGTTGGCAATACCGAATATGATCAGTCTAATGATGCTGACAATCGTACTTAAGGACTGATTGACCAAGGTTGCTCCGGTGATCGCCGTGATGGCGCCGACGACTACGACGGACGGTGAAACCAAACCGGACCGGATCGACGCATCCCCGATGACCAAACCGCCGACAACGGTTAACGTCTGACCAATGGAGCTCGGAAGCCGTACGCCCGCCTCGCGGAATATTTCAAGCAGCAGCAGCAGTACGAACATCTCCATCTGCGCGGAAAAAGGCAGGCCGATCCGGGCTACGGAAATGGTGGCCATGAGCCGGAAGGGGAGCTGGTCCTGATGAAACGCTACAAGAGAAACCCAAAAACCGGGCAGCAGCGCGGACAGCCAAAAGCTGAGCAGCCTTATCAGGCGGGCGAACGAAACGTACTGGAAGGTGAAATGGATATCCTCCGGCGATTTCAACACTAACGCGAAGGAGGCGGGGCCGATCAGTACGGACGGATTGCCGTCCACGACGACGACGAATCTCCCGGCAAGCAGCGCACTCACCGCATAATCCGGACGGCCGCTGAAATCGAGCAACGGGAATAGCGTATATTTCACATCGCTCAGCTGTTCTTCCAATTGAGCGATGCTGTACATGCCGTCCATATCGACCTTATTCAACCGGGTTCGCACCTCGTTCAGCACTTTTGGAGAAATAATGTCGTGAAAATAAAGCAGGCTTACTTTGGTCCGTGTTCTGGTGCCCAGAATGAACGTTTCATTGTACAAGCTGTTGCTGCGAATGCGTTTGCGGATCAGTGCGATATTGGTGGGCAAGTCTTCGACAAAGCCGTCCTTCGGTCCTTTGATCGATATTTCAGTGCTGGATTCCTCGGGAGATCGTCCGGGACGATGGCAAATATTCATTTTAAACAGCGCATTCGTTTCCGGAATCAGCATCAGAAGATCGCCTTGAAACACCGAATCCACTATCAACTCCTTCGTAACGACCGGCTCTTCAAACGCGATTAGCGGCAGCGATCCGAACAGCTGCCCGTCCCGCAAACGGTCGAAGCCTTCTTCCTGATATAAGTAATGAAGCTGGGGCAGCACGACTTTACTGATCATGGCGGATTCGCACAAACCTTCGGCAAAAATGAGCATAATTTCGGACGAAGCCGATTGTTCCATCCGGTGAACCTGGATTTGCACGTCCGCCGTTTGTACGAACAGCTCTTTTAATGTGTGTTTCGTCCAAGCCGGCACCGGCTCCTCTGTTCGCCCGTTCACGTCGATTCCTCCCTGGCAGATTTTTTGATGAGCGATGCAATCGCCCAAATGACGGTTATGAGCACGATAACGGCCAGTGTAACCGGAAAGTAGGCCTTATACATCCACATATAAAACTCGTTTTGATTGATCGGCAGCAGGGCTAGTAAAATAAAGCTGACCGAAATAATCATGATGAACCGGCCCCGAATATCCGGACGGGTGAACGGCAGCAGATCGGCCAGCAGAAAAAGAGCAAGACTGATACGAACGCATGCTCCCGCCAGCCATTGGTACACGGACAAGAAGTCGACATGCTCGATATATTCGCCCAATTTGACAAGTCGCCATTGCTCGTAGGGGGAGATCATCTGTTTGGCCGCTTCTTTCGGACCGAATTCCGTGATGGCGCCGATAAGCGGGCCGAGCGAGATGTAAACCAGCATACCGGCAAGCAGGAGAAGCTTCCACAGCTTGATTGGCGATTTGATATGATGCTGCATCATAAGGATGACGACCAGCTCCGCGAATCCGCCTCCGGCATAGATCATGCCGTTGAAGACGGGCTGCCAGCCATGCTCCAAAAAGGGCTTTAACAGACCGTAATCTTTTTGCGGCGTATTGAATATCGCTACGAAAAAGCCCAGCAGCACGACCGTCGGAAGTAAAACGCCCGAGCATATCGCGATGGTACGGATACCGTTGATGGCTGCGTAACAGCAGACGAGCACAATAGCGGTCATGAGCACGAACTTGGGGGTTGCCGGCAAATAATTGGTAACCGTCCAGATCGATGTATGGATGACGGTGAAGCCTCCGATTATATAGAACAGCACGCCGATCGGAGCTACGAGCACCCATCCCAGAACAGGCGTCGTTTGCCGGGCCAGCCAGGGCTGCAGCTTTTCCTGTCCCGATCTTTTTATGACGAAGGCAAGCAGTCCGCACCACGGAATGAGTGCGATGGCTGTCAATAAAATGGAAATCCAGGCGTCTCTGCCGCTTGCGTCGAGCATAATCGGATTCACGGTTACGTGGTCGGTCAATCCGTTCATTAACAGCAAGATCATCCAGGCCTGAACAATATTGATAGTACCTTTTGAATGGTTCATGTCGATTCCTGTCTATGGTTAGTCGAACTTACTAATATACGATTGTTATATATTCGGCCTCGATGGAGGTTTTCATATATTATCCAACAATGGAACAATATATGCGGTATAATTTGAAACGTTTTTGAAACGCCCCCTGCTTTTTCTCACTCATCATGCTTTACATAAAATTCCTTTAATTGGTCCATTATAGATTATCAGATGCCTATCGGAAAACAACGCATTGATGATTCGGGGTGATGGTCAATGAAATTTTTGAGGTGGTTAGGAAGATCGAAATACCAGTCGGCTCAACGGCAAAGCAATCAGCAGCAGCAGTCGCTTCTAAGCGCGGATTTGGCACAAAATTTGTCAGTTCTTCAAAACGTTTTCACCAAAACACCCGACCTTATTGTGAGGCACCTGATCATCAAACAAAGCGGAGATCAGGCGGCGCTTGTTTATTTAGACGGTCTTGCAGATAAAAATTCGATTAACAATAATGTGCTTCGCCCCCTTCAATACAATGAGGGGGGTAAGGAAGAGAGCTTAGGCTTTACAGTAACTGTCGGCCATTTCCATACGCTGCATTCATGGAATCAGGTCGAAGGCGCGATCCTGCATGCCAGTAGCGTTCTGTTTATCGCCGGGCGAATGGAAGCCTATGCATTTGATACAGCAGGCTGGCCGCAGCGGGCTATTGAGGATCCGCAGCTGGAGACATCGCTAAAAGGCGCGCATCAAGGTTTCGTTGAAACAGGGAGCCAAAATATTGCTTTAATCCGCCGTTACATTCCGAACCGCGAGTTGAAAACATTGGAACTGACGGTCGGTCGAAGAGGCGAAACCAAAATATCCATTATGTATCTGGAAGACGTCGCTCATCCGGAGGTTTTGAAAGAGCTGGAAGACCGAATCAGCCTATTGGACGTCGATGTGATTATTAACACAGGCGAATTGGCGGAGTTAATCGAGGACAACCCGTATTCTCCTTTTCCGCAGTTTATCTCGACGGAACGGCCGGATGCAGCTGCTTCGCAAATTATACAAGGCCGGTTTGTTGTCGTCGTCGACCGTTCTCCCAGCGTGCTGGTTGCGCCGGTCACCTTTGCATCTTTTTTTCAAAGCGTGGACGATTACAGCACACGCTGGTCGATAGCCACTTTTATACGGCTGCTGCGATTATTCGCTTTTTTCGTTGCCATTTTTTTACCGGCTTTCTACATTGCCGTCATTTCCTACAATTTCGAAATCATCCCGATTAAATTGCTGCTTTCCATTGGCGAATTCAGAGGACGCGTTCCGTTTCCGCCGTTTGTCGAAGCGGTTCTTATGGAGATGACGCTCGAAATGATGAGGGAGGCCGGTGTACGCCTCCCGGCTCCGGTCGGACAAACCGTCGGCATTGTCGGCGGCATAGTCATCGGCCAGGCGATCGTTCAGGCAGGACTCATCAGCAATACGATGGTTATTGTCGTTGCGTTTACCGCCATCGCTTCGTTTATCCTGCCCAATTATGATATGGTTGCGGCTGTCCGGCTGCTGCGCTTTGCCATGATGGTGGCCGCTTCGATGTTCGGGATTGTCGGCATCGTTATAGGATTGATGACGCTGATCGGACATCTCATCGCTCTGGAATCGCTTGGTACGCCGTTTGGGAACCCTTTTGCGCCTGTGCGGTTTGCAGATTGGAAGGATGCCTTCGTCCGCCTGCCTCTCTGGTTCATGACCAAACGGCCGTTGAGCACAAGAGCGGTTCAATTAAAAAGGCAGGGTTCAAACCATCCGAAGGGTGACGGGAAATGAAAAAATACGCATTTAATAATATGAGCCTTATGCAGTTTATTTTTTTCAATACCGGCATTCAAATCAGCGTTGTATTTTTGTCTCTGCCGCGCAATTTGGCTGAGCAGGCCGGTACCGACGGCTGGATCGCGCTTATTATCGGCTGGATCCTGAGTTTGGCCGCCAGCCTGATCATGATTCAAGTCATGAAACGGTACCCCGACGGTACGCTGCTCGATTTATTGACCCGTTATGCAGGCAAATGGGCAGGCAAAACGGCAGCAGTTCTGTTAGCGCTGTATTTTATCTATTTTGGATATGAAGGCATTGTAAGAGCGGTCAATATAATAAAAATATGGCTTTTACCGCAAACTCCGGCTTATCTCATTATGATTTTGCTGCTTATTCCATCTTATCTTATCGCGCGAAACGGGCCGACCATATTGGGCCGATACAGCGAGATTATCCTGCTTATGTCATTTTGGATTCCAATCGTTTACTTAATTCCGTTAAAGGATGCCCACTGGCTCCACCTGCTGCCTGTTTTTAAGGAAGGGTGGAAGCCCGTCTTAGCCGCCATGCCCGCAACCGTCTATTCTTTTGTAGGTTTTGTAGTCACGATGATGTTATATCCGTTTTTAGACAACAAGCATAACGCTTCCTTGGGCGTTACGATTTGCAATACGTTAACACTGCTCACGCATTTGTTCATTACGATTATTTGCTTCGTCTACTTCAGTCCGGATGAAATTATTACTTATAACGAACCGGTGATCACTTATTTGAAAGCGATTGAGTTTGAATTTATCGAACGGATCGAAATCTTATTTATCTCCTTCTATTTATTGCTTTTTTCGCTGTCATGGATACCGGTATTTTCCTTGGCCGCAATTTGCACAAGCTGGCTGGCAGGCCAAAAAGATCACCGCAGCCATCTCCGTGTATTGTGGGCGTTGCTCGCGGCAGCAACTTTTTTCTACCTGCCGAGTTACCGCCAAAGTGAATGGATGGATGATATTCTGGCCGCTGTCGGGCTTGTCGTTGAATATATTTTTCCATTTGTTTTGTTCGGCTATTTATGGATATATGATCGGCTTCAAAGGAGAACGAACCTGTGAACAAACGACTGCTGTATGCCGGCTGCCTAACTGCCGCTATCGTCCTGCTTGCCGGGTGCTACGACCGGCTGAACATGGAAGATGCTAACTTTCCCTTGGCATTGGGGATGGATGTCGACAATCAGAATAAATTTCATGTTTACATGTCCAGTCCTGAGTTCAGCAAAAATGCAAAGAAAAAACACCATGAGATCGGCGAACAAGCCCTATCGCTCCGCCAGTCAAGAGTTCAGCAGGATGCCCACACAGCGGGCGTATTTCAAGGCCGGAAATATCAGGTCATCCTTGTTGGAAAACGCATCCTGCAGCAAGACGATTGGTTCCGTATTCTGGACGTTATTTTTCGCGATTCGAGAAATACGGTAACCGACCGGATTATCGCCTTTAACGGAGAAGTCCCGGATATCATATACCTGGATCGCAAGGATACGCCGTACTTGCCTATCATGCTGAGGGATATGGTCGATACAAAAAGCACAAGATCGGAGACGGTAAAAATAACGGCACAGGAGCTGCACCGGCAAATATATGAAAAAGGAATTACTCCTTCGATCTCCGAGGTGAGCTTGGATAAAAATAAAAAAGTTAAGCTTGACGGAACCGCATTGCTTGATCATAGGGGGAAATACGCCGGAACATTAAACGCCCAGGAAACGGTTCTGCTAAAAATATTGCAAAAGGATACCAACAAGGTCGTCAGCTTAACTCTTCCGATTCCGGGCAAAACCAAAACCGGACCGTTCGATACGGACAAAGTCAGTATCCATGCCGAGCAGATAAAAACGAAAATAAAAACGTCTTATGTTGACGGCAAATTTAAGTTTGATATCCGCATTCAAATGAAAGTCGCTTTATTGGAACGGTTGTTCCCCATGGATATAAGAAAAAAAGGAGGGGAGCTGGAGAACATGATTGCTGAACAAACGCGAAAGCAAATGATCGGGCTCATCCGAAAAATACAGAAGCACGAAATCGATCCGATCGGGCTTGGCCTCTACGCCAGAGCTTATGAATATAAACAATATAAGGAAGTGTCGGAACATTGGGGCAAAGCGTTAGCTGAAGCGGATATCACCGTTTTCGTCAAAACCGCCATACAATCTATGGGCCCCGTGAAGTAACCGTCCAAGGGTGATAGAAGTGAAAAAATATGCTTTCAATGAAATTACTTTCATGCAGTTTATTTTTATCCAATTCGGAGCTCAATTCGGTTTCGGGCTGCTGTCGCTGCCGCAGGTATTAGCCCAACAGGCCGGTACGGACAGCTTGATCTCGATTGTTATAGCTTGGGCCGTCTCCACAGCAGCCAGTCTGATTATTGTTCAAGTGATGAAGAACCGTCCGGACGGCACCTTGTTCGACCTGCTGAAGCATTACGCGGGCAAATGGGTTGGCAAGGCGGGAGCTTTGTTTTTCGGCATCTGGTTTTTTATTTACGGATACACCGCGATGGTGAGAACCGTTCTGTATACAAAGGTATGGCTGCTGCCGCAAACACCGGTTTATTTGATTATGCTGCTGCTGCTTATTCCGTCCTATCTAATAGCGCGAAACGGCCTTCGTATCGTGGGCAGATACTCGGAGTTTATTGTTTTCATTTCCTTATGGATACCATTCGCGTATTTACTGCCGCTAAAGGATGCGCATATACTCAACTTGCTCCCTGTAGTCAAGGAGGGCTGGCTTCCTATCCTCTCGGCGGTGCGGGTTACCGCTCTTTCCTACGCAGGGTTGGAAATCGCGTTTGTTTTATACCCGTTTTTGCAAAACAGGCAAAAAGCCGCCGCCGCAGTTGTGATCGCCAATACGCTGACGATGCTTGTGCTTGTATTCATCACTTTTGTCTGTTTCGTCTATTTCAGTCCTTATGAAATTACCGAATATAATGAGCCTGTGGTCAATGTTCTGAAAACAATCGAATTTAAGTTTATAGAACGGATCGAAACTTTATTTATCGCGTTTTATTTATTTATTTTTTCATTATGTTGGATTTCCTTCATGTACATGGCCGTATTTTGCACAAGCTGGATATTCGGCAAGGAGGACCACCGCGGCCATTTGCGGATCATCTGCCTCATGCTTGCAATAGTCGCCTTCATCTTTTTGCCTACTTTTAACCAGAGCGAGCGTTTGGAAGAGTTTCTTGGTCGAGCCGCTCTTATTATTGATTATGGAATCCCCTGCTGTTTATTGCTGTACGTATGGATGCACAAACATTTTCAGTGGAGGAAGAAGCTCGAATGAACAAGAGGGTACTGAATGCTTTACTTGCCGTTATCATGACTGTTACGCTCATCGGGTGCAAGGACAGATTGGATCTGGAAGATGTCGTCTTCCCCTTGGCGATCGGCCTGGACTTAGATAAAAACAACAACTTGACCATCTATGATATTCATCCCGTGTTCACGAAAAATGTGAAGAAAAAAAATCAAGAAATCCATGTCACTACATCGACGATTCGCATGGCCAAAGAACAAATAGACGCCCATACAGCCGGTATTTTTCAAGGGAGAAAAACGCAGGTTTTCCTGATCAGCAAAAAAATATTGCAGCAGGACGGATGGTTTCCCATGACGGATGTGTTTTTTCGCGATGCCAAAAATCCGTTAACCCCAAGAGTGATTGTTTACAACGGACCTTTATCGGACATTTTTTCCTTAAATCCGCCGGACGAGCCGATACTCCCCGTGTTATTGCGCGGAATGGTCGATACGAAAAGCGCCCGGTCGGAAACGGTCAGCACGACCATGCAAAAGCTGCATTGGCAAATGTATGAAAAAGGGATTACTCCTTGCATCTCCGAGATTGCACTGAGCGCGAATCATGATGTCACCCTGCATGGAACGACGCTGCTTACCCATAAAGGGAAATTTGCCGTTTCATTTAGCTCCGAGGAAACCGTATTTATGAGCATCCTGCAAAAAAATGCGGGCAAAACGGTCAGCATATCGATTTCCGCACCCGATGAATCCAAGAAAGGACCGTTCGATATGAGCCGGGTAAGCTTTGATGCAAAAGGAGTAAATACCAAAATTAAATCCTCCTACATGCAAAACAAATTTCATTTTGATATTCGCATCAAGATGCCCATTGTTATATCCGAGCTCCTATTCCCTTTTGATCTGCAAAAGAACGGACCGGAGCTGGAAAAAATCATTTCCAGGCAAGTACAAAAACAATTTGAGAGCATCATCCAAAAAATTCAAAAGCATAAAATCGATCCGATTGGACTGGGGCGTTACGCCCGGGCCCACCATTACAGCCAGTTTAAAAAAGCAGAGGACCGCTGGGGCGAAGAGCTGGCCAAGGCGGACATACGTATTTCTGTGAAAATTACGATTGAAGCAACGGGGCCGGTGAAGTGAATGCCGGATAGCTGCGCGCTCACCTTTTTTTACGGAAAGGGCGAAAAGCCTGTGTTATACTCAGAGAGAGTACATACAGAGGAAGTGAAGTGCGTTGTCAAACACGAATAAAGTATTGCTGGTAGACGGAATGGCTCTTTTATTCCGGGCTTATTTCGCCAACTCGTACGGGGGCTACATCCGCAAGACGGCTTCCGGCGTTCCGACCAATGCGGTCTACGGATTCATGAAATATTTTTTGGATGCGGTTGACAGGTTTGGGCCCACGCATGTCGTTTGCTGCTGGGATCTCGGAAGCAAGACGTTCCGCACGGACAAGTACGACGGCTACAAAGCGAACAGGCCGGAAGCGCCGGCGGATTTGATCCCGCAGTTTTCGTTAATCAAAGAGGTGGTGGCCAGCTTCAACGTACCGAATGTCGGATATGAAGGCTTTGAGGCCGACGATTGCATCGGTACGCTGGCCGGCCGGTTCAGTCAGGAAATGGACGTGTACGTGCTGACCGGCGACCACGATATGCTGCAGCTCGTAAGCGAGCGTGTGAAGGTCGTCATTATGAAAAAAGGCCAGTCCAATTATGCGGTATACGATCCGGAGCTGCTGCTGCAGGAAAAACAGCTGACCACCGCCCAGTTCATCGACCTGAAGGGCTTGATCGGCGATACGAGCGACAATTATCCGGGAGTGAAAGGCATCGGGGAGAAAACGGCAATTAAATTGTTGGCGGAATACGGGTCCATCGATGGCATCCTGGATAACTTGTCTAGCCTGCCGAAAGGCGTCCGCAGCAAAATCGAAGCCGATATGGAGATGCTGCACCTGTGCCGCGATTTGGCCCGCATCCGCTGCGATGCTCCTGTGGAATGCAATGTGCATGCGTCCGTATGGGATGCGGACCGCCACAGCGTCATCGCCAAGTTCGAGGAGCTGGAGTTTAAAGGACTGATGAAGCTGATCGGCTAAACAAATATGGATATGAAAAGAGCCTTCCTTGCCCGGCTGACGGGCGGGGAAGGCTCTTTTGCCGTATGGCGCCTCTCGGCACACAGGGCTGGCTGCCTAGCGACATGTGCGCTTTAGCCGGCTTGGATACATGGCTATTATCGTATGGCGGTTGCCCACGCGTCAGCGCGCCGACGTCAGGCCTGCAGCCGCTTTTTCATGCGGACATGCGGAATCCCCGCATCAAGGAAAGGCTCGGGCGATACGGTGACATAGCCCAGCTTCGAGTAAAAGGCTTCCGCCTGGCACTGCGCGTCGAGCACCGTGCCGGTATAGCCGCGCTCGCGGGCCGCTTCCTCCAGCGCCAGCACGACAGCCTTGCCCGCGCCGGTTCCCCGCTGCCCGCGCAACACGGCGATCCGCTGCAGCTTCATGGCGCCTTCTTCGTAAGGCCGCATTCTTCCGGCGCCGACAGGGCGGCCGCTGTCCAGCAGCAGCACGTGCACGCATGCGTCCGGACTTTGGTCGAACTCGTCGACCTCCAGACTCTCATCGACCTGCTGCTCGTTGACGAATACCTCGCGCCGGACATCCAGACACTGCTGCAGCTGGTCGCGCGTCGTTGCAATGACAATCTGTCTCATTCGGTCGTGCCTCCTCTGCATCTTATCGTTACTTTCGCAACGGTCTGCCCGTACGAACGGTTCCTATCATGCATACCGCAAAATCGTCCCGGCGTCAAATCGGCGGCTGTCGAAATTCGAAGGCATGTCGAAATTCTTAGTAATTTGAAAGAAATCGGAATCCACTCTCATAGTCATGGAGGCCGGCAGTCTTTATACTGAAAAAAACAACAAAAGAGGTGACTGCAGGATGGAAGCAAGTGATTCGGTTGCTTTGACGAAAAGCCGAACGGCTCGAATAAAGCGATGGGATTCGCCGGTTGCCGGCTATATCGCGATTTCTCCTTGGCTCCTTGGATTTCTCGTTTTGACGCTGTACCCGATGGTTCAATCGCTTTATTACTCCTTTACCGATTTTTCGCTGCTGGAGGCTCCCAACTGGATCGGGCTGCGCAATTACGAAAAAATTTCGACGGATGCCACCTTTTACCAGTCGGTTAAAGTGACATTTATTTACGTCCTCTGTTCGGTGCCGCTGAGACTGGTAGCCGCGCTGCTCATCGCCGTGCTGCTGGCTAAAAACGTAAAGGGCATGTCGGCTTACCGGACGATGATTTATTTTCCGTCGCTCATTGGCGGCAGTATTGCAGTATCCATTTTATGGAAAAACATTTTCGGCAAGGATGGCTATATCAATTATTTGTTAAGCCATCTGGGCATTGAAGGGACAGGCTATGTGACCAATCCCGACACGGCGCTCGGAACGCTGATTTTGCTCGTCGTCTGGCAGTTCGGTTCGGCAATGGTTATTTTTTTGGCCGGACTCAAGCAAATCCCGAACGATCTGTACGAAGCGTCATCCGTCGACGGAGCGGGAAAAGTGACGCAGTTTTTTAAAATTACGCTGCCGATGCTCTCGCCGACCATTTATTTTAATACGGTAATGGGCATCATCGGCGCTTTTCAAATGTTCACCCCGGCGATGATTATAACGCACGGGGGTCCGATGAATTCGACTTATGTGTATGCGCTTTATTTATACGACCGGGCGTTCAGTCAGTTGCAGATGGGCTATGCGTCGGGACTGGCCTGGGTGATGCTGCTCATTATCGCCGCCTCCACTTCCATTATTTTTGTTACATCCAAATATTGGGTTTTCTATGAATCGGAAGGAGGGCGAAAACGTTGAAGCAGGCTCTATCGACAAAAGCATTTCATAGGCATCTGATCCTGCTGGTCTTCAGCATCGTGATGATTTACCCGGTCATTTGGTGGGTCGGCGCCTCCCTCAAATCGAATGAGGAGCTGAGCTTGCCCGGCCTGTTTCCGTCGAAGCCTCTTTGGAGCAATTTCAGCGACGGCTGGCACGCGATTCCGGGACGTTCGTTTACCGATTTTTATTTGAATACGTTCCAGTTGGAGCTTGGCGTCTTGTTTACGACGATCATTTCCTGCAGTCTTGTTGCGTACGGGTTTGCCCGGCTTGATTTTCCGCTGCGCGGCATTTGGTTTTCCGTTCTGATGATGACGCTGATGCTTCCGCACCAGGTGACGATTATTCCGCAATATGCGCTTTTTCATAAATTCGATTGGATCAATACGTATTTGCCGTTCATTGTGCCTCATGCGCTGGCCGGCGGTACGGGAGGTACGTTCTTCGTGTTTTTGCTGGTTCAGTTTATCCGCGGTATTCCGCGAGAATTGGACGAATCGGCGAAAATGGACGGCTGCAGCTGGTTCGGCATTTATTGGCGGATCGTGCTGCCGCTGATGAAGCCGGCGCTCGTCACGGTGCTCATCTACTGCTTTTTGTGGAATTGGGACGATTTTTTCGGCCATCTGCTCTATATCAACTCGGTGGACAAATATACGGTCGGTCTGGCCCTCCGCATGTTTAACGATTCCCAATCCGCTCAAGCGTGGGGCCAGCTGCTGGCGATGGGGCTTGTCTCGGTCGTCCCGTCGGCGCTGATCTTTTTTATGGCGCAAAAGCATTTTGTCGAAGGGATGGCGACGACGGGGATCAAAGGGTAAAGATTCGTTGTATTTTAAAACAAATCGGACGTTGCCCGCATACTCATTTGCGGTTGATGCTGATATTCTATATGCAGGTTTTACTAAAAAAAGCAAAGGGGTTTTGCAAAACATGACAACTTGGCGGAATAAAATGGCGCTTGGTCTGCTGTCGGCGGTCGTATTGACATCTTTGGCGGGCTGCGGCGGTTCGACGGCAACGAAAGCGGATGGGCAAAAAAACAGCGAGGGCGCGAACGGTTCGGCTGCCGCTAAGCCGGTCAAGCTCCGCATTAACTGGTGGGGCGCGCAGGAACGGCATGACGCGACGCTTAAAATTTTGGAACTGTATACGAAAAACCATCCGAATGTTACGTTCGAGCCGGAATACTCCGGATTTGACGGTTACATCGATAAGCTGAATACGCAAGCGGCCGCGAAAAACGCGCCCGATATTATCCAGATGGACTCCTCCTGGCTGGCGGACTGGAACGCAAGAGGACAGCTGGCCGACTTGGGCTCCGTTAATGTGAAAGATATGGATGCCAGCCTAGTCGAATCGGGTAAGTATAAAGGCAAGCAAACGGCGATCCCGCTCGGGAAAAACGCCTGGGGACTTATTTACGACAAGGGCGCCTTGGAAAAGCTCGGATTCAAGCTGCCGGGCGACGGCATTACATGGGACGCGTATTACAAATTGGCCAGAGAGATCAAAGCGAAGCTGGATAAGGATCATTATGTGATGAGCGACAGCACGAGCAACCGGGAGCTGTACGACTCCTATCAGCTAAGCAAAGGCAAGGGCGATCCGGTTACGCTGGACGGCAAATTCAACTATGACCGGGATACGTGGCTCGAATGGGTCAAAAATTACAGCGAGCTGCGCAAGGAAGGGATCGTTCCTCCGCCGGACGTCGCAGTAGGCGATAAGGAATTGGATCCGAAGCTGGATCTGATGGTCAACGGCAAAATCATTTTCCGTGCGGCCCATGCGGCGCAGGCGTCGTCGTGGGACAGCCTGAAGCCGGGCGGTATCGGCGTTTATCCCGCGCCGAAGGATAAGCAGAACGGCAGCTGGCTGAAAGCAACCTTCTTCTTCGGCGTGAGCCAGGATTCGAAGAACAAGGAGGAAGCGACCAAATTCGTCGACTGGTTTATTAACGATCCGGAGGCGATGGCGATCTCCGGTACAACCCGCGGGGTGCCGCCTTCAAATAAAATCATCGCGGACATGCAGTCCAAGTTCAAGCCGGGCGATAAACTGACGGTAGAAATGATCGAAAAAATCGCGCCTGGAGCGCAGCGCTTCAATCCCGGCGCCAAAGGCTGGAATAACTTTTACAGCAAAGATTACAAAGCGATAACCGAGGCGGTCATGTTCGGCAAAATGACGCCGGAACAGGCGTACGACGAGCTGAAGAAAAAAGCTTCGGAATATGAAAAATAATGACGACCGCACATAATGAGTGAACTCGTTCAGCTTTGCTGAACATCGGGGAATCAGATGGGGACTCTACCCCACCTGATTCAAGGCCCACCTTAGAGGTGGGGGTCTTAACCCGATAAAGTGATAATCGAATAAAGAGGTGCATCATGCAGAAGGTTACGTTAACAGGCTTTGCCGACGAGATATCGCCGGATTTGGAGGTTCAGCTGGCTGTCTTGAAATCGGAAGGAATCTCGCATATCGAATTTAGGGGTGTCAACGGCGTCAACGTGCTGAAGCTTACGGACGCCGAGCTTAACGAAGTAAAGCGGCGGCTCGATGAGGAAGGCTTCCGTATATCGTCCGTCGGCTCACCGCTTGGCAAATACGGCATCCGCGATGACTTCGCGGAGGAGCTGGAGCGCGCGAACCGCGCATGCGAGATTGCGAACCGCTTCGGATCGCCGTATATCCGTGTATTCTCCTACTTTATACCGGAGGGAGACGAGCATGCCGTACATCGCGCGGAGGTCGTTTCCCGCATGCGGCAGCTGGTCGCCGTCGCCGAGAGGCATCAAGTCACACTGCTGCTGGAAAATGAAAGCGCCGTTTACGGAGATACGGACGACCGCTGCCTCGATATTTTATCGGCTTGCGGCAGTCCTCGTCTGCGGCTGGCGTTCGATCCCGGCAACTTTGTGATGAACCGCGTGAAGCCTGTGTCCGAGGCGCTGCCCAAGCTGAAGGAGTATATGGATTATGTGCATATCAAGGACGCGTCGGCCGAGCGGCGAATTTTCGTTCCGGCCGGGGCGGGAGACGGGGAGCTGCCGTCGTTTATTCGTCACTTGAAGAACACCGGCTATTCCGGCTTTCTGTCGATCGAACCGCATCTTCACAAATATTTGCCTGAACAGGATGACCCGGGACGCTTCGTGCAGGCGGCGCAGGCGTTGAAGCGGCTGCTTGAGGCGGAAGGCATAGACTGGAACTAACGGATACGGAGGGAGCATGAGAGAATGGGAACGAACAAAAAAGTGAAAATCGGTCTGATCGGGCTCGGCAACATCGGTAACAATACGCATGTTAAATATTTGAAAACGATGGATAATGTCGAACTCGTCGGAGTTTGCGACGTTGCGAAGGAGCAGGCAGACAAGATAGCGGCCGAATGCGGAACAACCGCCTATTATGATTACAATCAGCTTTTCGATCAATCCGGGCTGGAGGCGGTCATTATCGCCACGCCGCATTATGCGCATACACCGATTTCGGCGGAGGCGTTTCGGCGCGGGCTTCACGTATTATGCGAAAAGCCGCTGGCCGTACACGTGAACGATGCGCAAAAGTCCATCGATGCCTATGAAAAAGCGAAAGCGGCCAATCCGCAGCTCGTGTTTGGCATGATGTTTCAGGAGCGGACGCTGCCGTTTTACAAAAAGCTTAAGGATATCGTCTCCAGCGGCGAACTGGGCAAGCTGACGCGAGTCACGTGGATCAACACCGCCTGGTTCAGATCCCAGGCTTATTATGACAGTGGAGACTGGCGGGCGACGTGGGCCGGAGAAGGGGGCGGCATTTTGACGAATCAATGCCCCCACAACCTGGACATGTACCAATGGTTGTTCGGCGTTCCGGCCCGGATCAGCGGTCACGCGCATATCGGCAAATACCACAACATCGAAGTGGAGGACGAGGTTACGGCGTACTTCGAGCATGATGACGGCATGATCGGCCATTTTATGGTGACGACCGCGGAATCTCCGGGCACGAACCGGTTTGAAATCGTCGGCGAGCACGGCAAGCTTATTTATGAAAACGAGAAGCTGGTGCTGTACAAAAACCGGATGTCGATGCTTCAATTTTTGAATGAAACGACTGAAAAATTCGGAAATGTCGAGAGCTGGTACACGGAAATCCCCGTCAACACCAAAGCTCCGACCGGCCATAAAGTGGTCGCGGAGAAGTTTATCGAGGCGGTGTTGAACGGCGGAGGGGAGCTGATCGCCCATGGCACCGAAGGGATCAAGGGACTTACGATCGGCAACGGCATCATGCTTTCCTCGTTTACGAAGCAAATGGTCGACGTGCCGTTCGATGCGGATGCATACGAACGCATCCTGAACGAGCTGATCCGGACATCGAAATATATTAAAACCGTGAACGACTCGGGGACGTCGGAAGCCGATATGTCCAAATCGTTTTCGTAAAGGCAACTTTTCGCCGGACTTCAATAACCGGAAGTTTAAAGCGCCCATCCGCCATTGACAGCCGGTCATTCGGACCGATATGTGCGGGAGGGTGCTTTTCGTACCTATATTTGGGAAAAGGAAGGCGGCCACCGGCATCGAATATTAAGCTATCCGATCACTCTCAACTTGTATAAGGGGGATTCATGAATGTGGAAAATCGCCATCATCGACGACGATAGACAAGTTTTGAAAGGGATGAAGCAGGTGATTCCCTGGGAGGACATCCATGCCGAATGGGTCGGAGACAGCTTGAACGGCGCGCGGGGGCTGGAGTTGATCCGGGAAAAAAAGCCCGACATCGTTATTACGGATATTTATATGCCGGTGATGAATGGGCTGACGATGATCGAAGCGCTGCATGAGGAAAACTTTCCGGGAAAAATCGTCATTCACAGCGGTTATTCGGATTTCGAGGTCGCCCGGAAGGCGTTAAGGCTGAATGTGGAAGATTATTTATCGAAGCCCGTATCCCGGCATACGCTCCGGGAAGTCTTGGGCCGCGCGATTGCCGCGCTGGAGAACGAGCAGCATGCCAGACTGGAACAGGACAAGCTCCGCAATAAACTGATGGCTTACGAGCCGTTCGTTCGCAAGGAGCGTCTGAAAAGCCTTGTGACGGGAACGACGGACGGCCTGCAGGAGGAGCGCTCTTGGCTGCGGGGCGAAGCCGGGCGCTATATGGTGCTCGGCATCGAGCTGCTGCGGACCGCCCGTTTATGCGATGTGAACGGCTCGGATCGGCTGCTGTTCCGGTTTGCGGTTAATAATATTTTGGATGAAATCGTTCATGGGGAAGGCATCGGCTTCGATTACATCGAGCTGCATGGCTACCATGCCGCGCTGCTGCTTCATTTTGACCGTACCGCCTCCTATGAGAGCGTAATAGGAAGGATCAGAAGCATGGCCCAGCGGATTATCGATTGCGTGCAGCATTATCTGAACATCACGATTCGCATCGGCATCGGCGGATTGAAGGGCAGCGAAAGGGAGCTATCCGATTCGATGGAGGAAGCGTTTCAATTTTTGTCGCTGGAAGTTCCGGTGCTGCATCCGTCGGGCGTGTTCGAGTATGCCGATGCCGGCCGGCTCTCCATGAACGAAGCGCACAGCGCAGGCCGGCCGATGAAGTTTTACCAGCATCTGGTAGGGGATATCAAGGAGACCCAGGGTAAAAACGCGGCCAAAATTATCGGCAGCTATATAAGCGCGTTAAAAGGGCATCAGGAGGCAGGCGTGCTGCAGTTCAGTTTGCTGGGTACTCAATTTTGGGCCATCCTCAGCTATGCGCTCAATGATGAAGAAATTCATCTGGAGGAGCTTTTTCAGGGGAATCAGCTGGAGCTCGAGCTCGGCAAATTGTATACGATCGATCAGTACGAGCAGTGGCTTAACGAAATCGTCGGACGAATCTGCCATCGGCAGGAGTGGCATGAAAATTTCAAGCACCGGCTCACGATCGATTTCATCAAGCAATATATTCATGAGCATTTCGACCGGGAGATTACGATTGCCGAGCTGGCCCAAAAGGTGTTCATTTCAAGAAACTATTTATGCCAAATTTTTAAAAACGGAACCGGAGAAACGATCAACAATTACATCATCAGCGTAAAAATGGAAAAGGCGAAAGGACTGCTGCTGGAGCGGAAGCATAAAATTTTTGAAGTCGCCGAAAGCGTCGGCTACAAAAATATTCCGTATTTCAGCACGACCTTCAAAAAATATTTCGGTGTTACCCCGGCCGAGTTTATATCATGAACAATTTGTTTAAACGAACGCGCATCGACTATTTGATGTACGGCGGATTTTCCAGCGTGATGGTGATTTTGCTGAGCGTTGTCATCGGGTTGACCTATACGCTTTCCACCCAGGAGATGGTTCGCATGACCTCGTTTTATCAGCAGGGTCTGCTGAACGAATTGTACAACAAAACCGAGATTCAGATGCGCGCCATTGAACAGCATTCGCTTGCGGCCGCACGGAATACGACGCTCTCGGAATATTCGAATTCGCCGGAGGACACGTACTCCAACTATCAAAAAGGCCGGGAGCAGGAACTATATTTGGCCAGCATTACGTATGCGACGCCCATAATTCAATCGATCGACTATTACACGACCTATGAAGCGCCCGTCATTACCCGCCAAAGCCCGGTTACGTTTTTCAGCGAACGGGAAGCCAGGCTTGCGGAATGGTACCCGGTCGTTGAAAATACGGACTTTGCCTGGATCGGCGAACACAAAAAGCACACTTATCAGGGCGAGGCCCGGGTCGTCAGCTTTGCCCGGAAAATATATTCGGGCAGCGGCACGTATCAGGGGCTTCTCGTCATGAATGTGAACGCTTCCTCGGTACAAAATTTGGTGCGGGGCGAAACGCCCGACTCGAACCGCTTACTGCTGGACTCGGACGGCAGGGTGATCGTTTCGATCGGCGATCCGCAGCTGCAGACGAAATTGAAAGATTACATGGCGGACATGCAGGGCGCTTCCGGCCATATGCAGGCGAGAGCGAAGGGGCAAGGAGGACTGTTTTCCCAACCGATCGCTTATTTGATCGTCTGGGCGAAGCATCCGGGCGTCAACTGGACGCTTGTCGAGCTGACGCCGTGGAGCAAAATTACGCAGGGCAGCGTGCATACGGCTGTCATTTTGGCGGTTGTCGGGGCTTCGGCCATCCTGATTTCCATGCTGATTACGCTGCTGCTGGCGAATCAATTTATTAAGCCGCTGCGCTTGCTGGTGCGCGAAATGGGGCGGTATTCCGGGGGTGGCAACAAAATCAGCCTGCCGGACGATTACCGGAACGAGTTCGGTGTACTTTTCTCAGGCTACCGGAAGCTCATAAGCCGGATTCAGCTGCTGTACGCTTCCCTCGAAAATCAGTACAGGCGGCAAAAAAAAGCCGAAATCAAGGCGCTGCAAGCGATGATCAACCCCCACTTTTTATACAATACGCTCGATCAGCTGAATTGGATGGCGCTTGCCGCAGGCCAGGACAAGCTAAGTCATATATTGGAGCTGATGGGCAAAATGTTCCGGATCGGCCTGTCGAACGGCGAGAGCATGATTACGTTCCGGGAAGAGTTCATCCATGCGGAATGCTACCTGCAAATCCAACAGCTGCGCTGGGAGGAGGGCTTGACGGTGCGATTGGAACTCCCCGGGCCGGTTCAGGAGCTGTTCGTACCGAAGATGACGCTCCAGCCTTTTATTGAAAATGCGATCATGCACGGATTCAACGAAAGGACGAAGGGCTGTATCGAAATTTCGGTACATGAAGAAGAGGAGGATGTGGTCATTCGCATTACGGATGACGGTGCGGGCTTGAGCGCCGGCTGGGATACGCCGGGCAAGCGGAAAACCGGCGGCTACGGCATCCGAAATGTGAGAGAACGGTACGAAGCCTTTTTCGGCTCCCGCTTCAGCATTCATATTGCGAATAACGCCGGCTCGAGCGGCGCGACGGTGCAGATTCGTTTGCCGGTGCTGAGAAGCAAGGAGCCGGAGAACAGGGGAGAACCTCTGGAACCCGTCTGACCCATCGTATAGCATCGGGCGGGTGGTCCATTGTCCCGATGCGTTGGCGCGCAGGCTTTCATTAGGAGCTGACTTGTAGAGCACGGATGTTTTCAGTATGATTGAAAAAGCATAGAAAGCAGATAGCGAGGAACAGGCATGCAAAAGAGGAGCAGCCGCAAGCATTTTCGGGCCCGGCTGGAAGAAATGATCGAAGTGCTGCGGCAGGAAATTGTATCGGGGAAGGTGACGATCGGCGGCTATCTGCCGTCCGAGAGCGATCTGGAGAAAAGGTTCGAGCTGAGCAACGCCTCCGTCCGCAACGGTTTGAAGGTGCTTGTCGAGGAAGGACTCATCGAGAAAATCGCCAGGGTAGGCAATCGGGTCGTCAGCCCGCCAGCCGAGCGGAAGACGGTCATCCGGTTCGGCTACGTCAGTTCGATCGCAGGACTTGTCGCAATGGAGGAGCTGCTTGCAGGGTTTACGGAACGGTACCCGCATATCGACGTTCAGCCGCTGGAGCTGCCTTCGGGCAGCTATTCCAAAGCGATGAAGGAATATTTGGAATCGGGCATCGTGGATGCGGTATTGTTAAACAACAATAACTTTCAGGATTTTATCGAGAACGGCTGTACCGGCTTGTTGGAGCCGCTGGAGCGGGGACAGGACGAAGAGCCTTATTTGACGGAGCCGTTCGCGGCTGGAACCGATACGCGGGTCCGGCCGTTCGTTTATTCGCCGGTTGTACTGTGCTACAATACGGAGCATTTCAGGCAGGCCGGTGTTCCCGTGCCGGACAGCGGCTGGAGCTGGAGCGACCTGTTCACGTATGGACAGCGATTAACCGTGAAAAATGAACGGTTCGGCTTTTACTTTTATTTACCTTCCCGCAACCGGTGGCCGATCTTCATGCTGCAGAGCGGCAGCCGCTTTCAGACGGACGGCGACGGCGGCTACCGGCTCGGCGGCAGCAAGCTTATCGAAAGCCTGGAAGCATGCCGGGACTTGCTGGCAATGACCGATGTGTTTCCGAGATTCGTGACCGCGAGCGATGCGGATGCGGAGGCGCTGTTTATGGAGGGAAAGGTGTCGGTCATCATGACGACCTATTTTTTCCTGAATCAGCTGCGGCAGACGCCGATTTCATTCGACGTCTCGCCGCTGCCGGGGCTGCATGATGCGAGTACGCTGCTCATTATTAACGGATTGGGCGTGAACAGCCGTTCCCCACACAAAGAGGCGGCCAAGCTGCTGGTCGACTTTTTGACCTCCTACGATGCGCAGCTGCTAATCCGCCGCAAGACGCTGAACATTGCGGCGAACCGCAAGGCAATGGAATGGGAGGGCGAGGAGCCGGCATACCGTCCGCCGAGATTTCATATGTACCGGGAGATGACAGCGACATTCCGTCTTCTGCCCGAGCTGGGACTGAGCAATTACCAACTGAAAAACATTCAACGCGACGTCATGTTGTTTCTGTCCGGCCTGCAAAACAGCGAAGCTTTAAGTGCCAGACTGGAGCAGCTGCTGGTCGAAGCGAAGCAGAGCAACATTATCCAATCGACCCCGTGAGAGCGGGAATGAAGCAGCCCTTACCCTATCCTGCCCGACTACAATGAATTGATTTTGCGACCTTTATGGAGCATGCGCATTCCCGGATTAGACGAACCTGACGGTTATCCCCGTCGGGTTTTTTTGCTGTCATTTGCGCTGCACAGTTATGCGAATACCGGAATGCTACCTTATGCTTGGCCATGCATTCATCCGACTGACCCATAACTGACCTATAAAAAACACAAGCGAATCTAAAAAAATCACATTGATTACGCTTACATCCATGCTATAGTTAGTTTGTGAGTTAGATATGGGTCAGAAATCGGGCGAAAAGAAGGCGATATATGAATCGGATACGACAAACCTCGGTTGACAAGTTGATGCTTTAACATAATCCATAATAAGCGAGGACACAGAATGCAGCATGACGGCGTTTTTTTTCATAATGTAACCGAACTGGAACAAAAGGCTTATTTGCCCGGGCTCGTCTTGCAGCGGTTCCCGAAGCAGGTTCGCCATGCTTTGACGGAGAAGGGACGTACGAAGGCGGTGCAATCCAACGGGTGCGAGCTTCGGTTTGTAACGGCAGGACGCTACGTTCAGGTGACGGTCGGCGCGCTGGATACGAACGGGAAAGCGCTCGTGTTCAGAGGCGATTTCTTTCATTCCTCCCATGAGCTGAAAGCAGGCTGCGCGACTGCGATTCAACTGGAGACGCCCGAACGGTTCGCTAATGTAATCCCCGGCAAATTAAACAACCGGGCGTTTGCGTCCAACGTGTGGCGCATTTTTTTCGAACGGTACAGCGCCGTATTGTATGAGGTGGACGCGTACGGCTTTGAGGTGAGACCGCCCTTTCCGCACGAAATGCCGGGGCTGAAGATGCTGACCTACGGATCTTCCATTACCCAAGGGGCCGGCGCATTGAGCCATTACAACAGCTACGTTCAACAGGCCGCCCGGCGCCTTGAAATCGATGTGCTGAATCTAGGCTTGAGCGGCTCGTGCTTTTGCGAGCGGGAGCTGTCCGATCACCTTGCTGAGCGGGACGACTGGGACATCGCGTTTCTCGAAATCGGCGTCAATATGCGCGGGGTCGTCCCGCCCGACGAGTTTGAACGGCGCTCCTCCTATTTGCTGGACCGGATCATTGATCGTCACCCGGAAAAGCCGGTATTTCTGACGATCATTTATCCGAACCGGGCTACATATTTCAAAGACAGCAGCCATGCGTACAGCGAGGCCGAGAGACAATATAACGAAATATTGCGGCAGTATGCCGATGCGCGCAACCATCCGCATCTGCACCTGTTGGACGGAAGCCGGGTGATGAGCGATTTCGCTTCGTTAACAAGCGACCTCATCCATCCTTCCGATTACGGCCATATCCTGATGGGCGAAAATTTGGCCCGGCTGATGCAGCCCGCGGTAGCCCGATTGCGCGATGCCCGTGCAGGAAAGCTGCGAGTGCCGGCTGCGGACGGAGCCACCGACTTAATGGACTGAAGCGAAATGGAAAAGGGGAGATTAAAATGAAAATAAAATGGCTATTGTGCATCGTCAGTGCATCGCTGCTGGCCACAACGGCAGCAGGCTGCTCGCAGGCGGGGAAACAGGAAGGGGAGCTTGCCGGCAAGACCGGGGGCAAGACGTCATTCTCCATTTCCTTCCGGTCGGGCAACATCTCCTATGCGGAAAATCACCCGAACATCAACGAGGAGAAATGGGTGAAGAAGCTGGAGGAGCTGACCAACACCGATCTGGATATCCGGCTCATGCCGCATAAAGAATTCGATCAAAAAATGATTCAAATGTTCGCGATCAACGACATTCCCGACGTTGTGCAGGCGAGCGCGGGCTTGACCAATCCGCAGCTGGCCGGTTCCGTGCAGGCGGGCGTATTTTTACCGTTGAACGATTTGCTGGAGAAGCATGGGCAAAACCTGTTGAAAAAAATTCCGAAGGAAGCGTGGGAGAAAGAAACCGACGCCAAAGGGAACATTTACGCCATCCCGGAATGGCTGTCCAACCCGGCCCGAAGAGCTACATGGATTCGCGGCGATCTGCTTGAAAAAACAGGATTACCCGAGCCGAAGACCGTCGACGATTATTTGAACGTCATGCGCGCCTTTAAGAAAATGGGTGTCGAGCATCCTTATATGGGACGGGAAGATTTCGTTTATGCGGACGCCTTCTTCGGCGCTTACGACGTGTTCGGCAACTTTTTTATGAAGCAGGGCGATCAGATCGTACCTAAGTTTTTTAATGTGGACCATATGCAAAAAGCGATCCAAACGTATAAAACGATGGTGGACGAAGGCTTGATCAGCAAAGAATTCGCAACGATCAATCCGACTAAATTCAAAAACGACATTATAGCCGGTAAAGCGGGAATCTGGAACATGAATGCGAACCTGCTCATTCAATGGGATCAGCAAATGCGGGAAACGGTGCCGAACGGCAAAATGAGGCTGATCCCGTCCCCGACCGGACCTGACGGCAAAGGCGGGCTGCGGCTTGTCGGCAGCGTGACCCGGGCTTATCTGATCAATAAAAACGCGAAGGATCCGGCGGGCATCGTCAAATTTTTCGATTGGATGGTCAGCGACGAGGCGGAAAAGTATTTTACGTTCGGGATCAAAGGGGAAAATTACACCGAGGATAACGGCAAAATCAACTACAAGGCGCCTGCAAACGCGAAAGAGGTGGACGAGGAAACGTACCGGCAGGTGCTGCTGTGGCTCGTTCAGGACACAACCTACAACAAGGGCACCCTTAGCCTCACGCCGGAAGGCCGGGACCTGATGAATGTGTACGATACCGTACTGGCGAAGGAAGGCCGTGACGGCATCCAGTTCGATCCGCAGCTGCAGGGCTATCAGAAAAATCCGGATATTACGCCGACCGGAGACAAGCTGCCGCCAGTCGTACTGACGCATGTATTGAAGATGGTTTACGGGAAGGAGCCGATCTCCGACTATCCCAAAGTGCTGGAGGAGTGGAAGCAAAAAGGCGGCAATGATGTCATTAAAGAAGCTACGGACCGGTATAACCGAAAAGACGGCGTCAGCCTGTCAAGAACGAAATCATAGTATCCGGAACCGGCACATACCGAATCTGACAACCGGACCTAAAAAAATCCCAAGCATTCGCCGAGCCTATGAGGTAATCTGGGATAGGGATATTCCGGCATGCGAGGGCGACTGCTCCCGGATGCTGCAGCGTTCGCTTATGGCGAAGCCAAATAATAGCCATGGACAGGCGGTTGCGGTATAATGGAAAAGGCTTTCATTTGTGATCAATCGCTGCTGGCAGCATAGATCGTTACTTCATATTATTTGGGAGGGTTCATAGAAATGAGCAATATCGGTGTATGGGAAAACGCGGAACCCGGCGTAAAGCGGAAAATTTTCGAGCCGGGCGCGACGATTATGATGATGGAAGTGCATTTTGAAGCGAATGCCGAGGGCTATGAGCACAGCCACCCTCACGAGCAGTTGTCTTATTTGATTAAAGGCAGAATCGAATTTACGATCGACGGAAAGAAAACCGTTATCGGGCCCGGAGAAACGATCTTCATTCCGAGCGGCGCGAAGCATGGCGCCAAAGCTTTGGAGTCGAGCATTTTGCTGGACACGTTTACGCCGGTCCGCGAAGACCTGGTGAAACGTTAAGTTTATCCCGGAGCACAAGGCTTAAGCCGTTTCGGACAGCCTGCTCCCCGTACCGAACCGAGCTTGCCCGCCCTTCCCCGGAAGGAGCCGGCGGCTCTTTTTTTCGTCATTGTCCAGTCATGGCCGAAATCGGCGTTTAACCTAACCCGGACGATAAGGCTTCCGTGTAAGCCCGTTTCATCTTGCTGTACCATAGCGGAACGCCGGATAAGGCATGCTTCGTTTCCAGGTAAGCGATCCGCTGCTTTATGCGGGCGTACTCGTCCTGTGAAAAATGCGGCTGCAAAATGTTGGCGTGAGCTGCGAGCAAGGACAGGGAAAGCAGCTCGGGCCCGGCCGCGCCGTCCTCCAGCAGTACTTCCCGCAGCCGCAGCAGCAGCGTCTGCCTGACATCGTCCTGCATGCTCCAGAACGTAAAGTGAAGGACGAGCATCGCCTTGCGCTGTTTTTTTTCGAGCAGTCCGCGGGTTTCCATGGATTCGAACACCCGCTTGTGCAAGGTGCGGCTGTTCCAGGAGTAGAGCGACACAATTATATTTTCGATCGAGGCGGGCTGCCGCGACTTGGCGATTTTGCCGGCTATCCAACCGAGATACGCCGGTCCCGCGGGCGGCTTCGACGGATTGAACGTCAGCTTATCGTTGGCGTCCAGCCGGAAGGTATCGGACAGCAGCAGCTCGAGCATGCCGGATGCAGCCAAATAAAAGCCGAGCTTGCTCGACAACCGGCTATCAAGCATGCCGGAGTCCCGGTTAATGGCCAGCAGCACGAACTGCTCGGTTATCGTTAATGGCATGAGCTGTCCCCCTTTAACAAGCAGCATCAATGATTGATCTTTTAAAAAAAGACCGTGCGGCAGCCGTTTATCACAGCCGGGCATGGTCTTTCGGGTGGACCCGATCAGATCTGTATGGATTTAACGCGTCATTCAGCATCATACGAATTTAGATGTCGGTAAAGTTGACGGCGCCAACAATTTGAACCAGAAATTCAGTCAGCTCGGCAGCCTCTTCCTCCGTCAGCTTGTATACATGCTCCAGATAGCCTTCTTCCTCCAGATCGTCCGGACCGATGACGGCCGTACGACCCGATTGGAGGTCGGTTACCAATTTTTTACCATAAAACCGGTTCGTGTTCGTTATCGCCAGATCGAACCTGCGCATTGATTCTCCTACAAAACAAACAAAGCGGGTGGTCGTGTCCTCGCTGGAATCGTATAAATAATCAAAATCATGCATTTGTTCCGTCACTCCGTTCGTTTGTAAATAGCTGATGTCCCCTTGATTATACATGATGAGCGGGTTTCCGGCAAAAGGTAAAACGCCATATTATTTCGCATCTGAACGTTTTCATTTCCGGACAAACATGATAGAATTTAAGGAATGCCAGATACTCTATCAACCACGCAAGTGATGCCATAAACAAAACGGGGAGGCCACATTTCAAATGTCCAAAGCAAAAATGAGAAGCGATATGATCAAAAAAGGCTTTGACCGCGCTCCGCACCGCAGCTTGCTGCGCGCGGCAGGCGTCAAAGAGGAAGATTTCGACAAGCCGTTTATTGCGGTCTGCAACTCCTATATCGATATCGTTCCGGGTCATGTGCACCTGCAGGAATTCGGTAAAATCGTCAAGGAAGCCATCCGCGAAGCGGGCGGCGTACCTTTTGAGTTTAATACAATCGGCGTGGATGACGGAATCGCGATGGGTCACATCGGAATGCGCTATTCGCTGCCGAGCCGCGAAATTATCGCGGATTCGCTTGAAACGGTCGTAGCCGCTCACTGGTTCGACGGCATGATCTGCATCCCGAACTGCGACAAAATTACGCCGGGCATGATGATGGGCGCGCTCCGCGTCAACATTCCGACCATGTTCGTCAGCGGCGGCCCGATGAAAGCGGGCAGAACGAGCGATGGCCGCGCAATTTCGCTGACTTCCGTATTCGAAGGCGTAGGCGCGTACCAGGTCGGCAAAATCGACGACAAGGCGCTGCTCGAGCTTGAGCAGTACGGCTGTCCGACATGCGGCTCCTGTTCCGGTATGTTCACGGCCAACTCGATGAACTGTTTGGCCGAGGTGCTTGGTCTGGCTATGCCGGGCAACGGAACGATCCTGGCAATCTCGCCGGAGCGCAAAGAGTTCGTCAGACGCTCCGCAACGCAACTGATGGATTTGATCAAGAAAGATATCAAGCCGCGCGATATCGTGACCATCGACGCGATCGACAATGCGTTTGCCTTGGATATGGCGATGGGCGGATCGACCAATACCGTGCTTCATACGCTGGCATTGGCGCATGAGGCGGAGATCGAATATCCGATCGAACGCATTAACGAAGTGGCCAAGCGCGTGCCTTACTTGTCGAAGCTGGCTCCCGCTTCCGACCATCACATTGAAGATTTGCACACGGCAGGCGGCGTGAGCGCGATTATTAACGAACTGCTGAAAAAGCCGGGCGCGCTTAACGGCGATTGCTTGACGGTAACGGGCAACACGCTCCGCGAAAATGTAGCGGGTTGCGAAATTGTGAACAAAGAAGTCATCCGTCCTCTGGAAGACCCGCATTCCGAGCAAGGCGGTCTGTCCGTATTGTTCGGCAACCTGGCGCCTAAAGGCTCCATTATTAAAGTGGGCGCGGTTGACAAATCGGTAGGCGGCTACCATAGAGGACCTGCGATTTGCTTCGATTCTCAGGAAGATGCCTTGTATGGCATTGCGAACGGCAAGGTGAAGGAAGGTCATGTCGTCGTTATCCGCTACGAAGGGCCGAAGGGCGGACCGGGCATGCCGGAGATGCTGGCTCCAACGTCGCAAATCGTCGGTATGGGCTTGGGCGCCAAAGTCGGCTTGATTACGGACGGCCGTTTCTCGGGCGCATCCCGCGGCATCAGCATCGGCCACATTTCTCCGGAAGCCGCTGAAGGCGGACCGATCGCTTTCGTCGAAGAAGGCGATATGATCGAGCTCGATCTGAAAAACCGCACGATTACGCTGGAAATTTCCGATGAGGAAATGGAACGCCGCAAAGCGAACTGGAAAGGCTTTGAACCGAAAGTGAAGACAGGCTATTTGGCCCGCTATTCGAAGCTTGTTACCAATGCAAGCACAGGCGGAGTTATGAAAATATAATTGAAACGCATAAACGGCAGGCCGGACGAGAGTCCTCCTGCCGTTTTCTTATTCGTCGCCTCGGCAATGAGGGAGCCGCCCTCTTCGCCTCTCTTTATCCCTGCTCTTGCCGCGTATACCAGCCTGGAGTGAAGCGGGAACCGGTGCGGCAAACCGCAAAAAGGCGGTCCTCGTTCGGCTGAGAGAATATCCGGCCGTTCGAACGTACCGACATACTCCAACGCTGAGGGGGCAACCGCTTAAGCTTGATCTTCATCCTCGTCGTCATGCGTCGGATGGTCGCCGGGATAACCGCGTGAAAGCCCTGCATGCAATTCGCGGTTTTCATAGGTGTAGGCGCTCACTGGGCGCTGATCCTCGCGCCACGGCGTGTTCTTGCCAAGCGATGCGGCGCTGACATCGGAGCCGTAAGGGCCTTCGGGAAACTCCTCGGGGATCAACTCGTTACGCTGCGATTCAACGGTATCCAGATCTGTATAGCGGTGCGGTTCCTCTTGTTTGAATGGCTGGTCGTCATTGGAGATCATATGAACATCCCTCACTTTGCAGTAACGGTAATTTGTTAGTTTATTTATGGTTGTTCCTATATAGCGTGCCCATCGGGTGAACGGTTATCCGCCAACCGCCAGTTGTTCGCGGATCAAGGCGGTTCAATGACGACCATAGACACACATCATGCTATTGCCAAAACTGGAGAAGCATGTTAATATGGGAATAATTTCAAATCGTTGAGGAAGCACCTCTCTTACTTTGTAGGAGCGGTGCTTTTTTGCGTTTGAATACAATGAATTGGAGGGATGTCGATTGAATCTGATATTTTTGAACAGCTTAAGCAGGAAGGCGGGGGAAGACCTGCAGCTTGATGCGCAGGTATCCATCAGCGAACAAGAAGGCGTATGGTTTGCGAACTGGCGCGAGAAGAGCGAGGACCGAAGCGGTTGGACAGAAGAGACATGGTATAAGGGGACGGGCTGGGAGGACATGCTGACCGCGTTTCGCACCCGTATCTTCGTGAAGCAGCGGGAAGGCTTCGTACCGCTGTTGAATGCTGCGATGACCTCCGCCGTGCAGCTTGACGGCAAATCCGCTCAGCTGCAGCTGCTGTATTATTACAGCGAGCGGCATATGAACGAGGAGCTGTACGAGCAGCTTCGCCAGTGGCGCTTGAAACAAGCCGGTCTGGAAAGCAAGGCGCCGTATTTGATCGCCACGAACCGGCTGCTGCGCATGATCTCAACCTTTCTTCCTTATACCCCGGAAGAGCTGCAGCAGCTGCCGGGCATGGGCGCCAATAAAATCGCCGCATACGGCAAAGAGCTGCTTGCACTGACGCAATCGTGCGAACGCGCTTCTTCATTCCCGCTTCACTGGGTGGAAGCGGAGGTAGATGCGGCCCAATTTGACGCCTGGCTGCAGAACGAGAAGGATCGCAAGCAGAAGGCAGAGCAAACGAAGCGCGATTTGAAGCGTACGCTGCTGGAGGCCGCCACGCGAGGCGATAGTCTGGATGCGCTGCGCGAACAAACGCAGCTGCAGCGCCGGGAACTGCTGCTGCTGGTGGAGGAGCTGGATCGCGAGGGTTACGACCTGGAACCGTTGATCGAGCAAGCGCTCCGGGACGTATCCTCCGAGCTGCAGGAGCTGGCTTGGGCTGCGTTCGAGCTGCACGGCACCCGCTATCTGAAACCGGTCCTGTTATCGTTGTACAAGCAGGAGGAGCTGGAAGGGCAGGAGGTTGACCGCATCTATGAATGGCTTCGGCTGCTGCGGATGAAGTTTCGCCGCGCGAACGGCGGCGCGAGCCAGGCCGAAGCGGGCTGAGTTCTTTGATATGATGACAAAAAAGGCGCTGCAAGCGCGCTTCTAACCGCTTGTAACGCCTTTTGACTTTTTATTTTACAACCATTACGGGAATTTTGGCATGCTGCACGATTTCATAGCTTACACTGCCCAGCAGCAGCTCCTTAAAGGTGCCGAGCCCCCTGCTGCCAGCGATAATGAGGTCGAACTTCTGCTCTTCCGCATAATCCAAAATAACTTTGGCCGGCGGCCCTCCATCCAGCAGAGTCGCAGCCGTAAAGGGAAGATGGGAGATCCGTTTCCTGGCTTCGTCGATTACCGTCTCAGCCGCTTCGTACAGATCCTCTTGCACCAAAGCCGTTCCAGCTACCATCGCATCGTTAACGACCAAACTGGCGATTTGAAACACAAGGACGGCTTCGAGAATGGCATCCTTAAACGTTTCTTTTAGCTCGATCGCTTTCGTTAAGGCATTTTTTGCAGTTTCGGAGCCGTCGTAAGCCAGCAAAATTTTACGAAACATGGCAATCACCTCTCTTTTTCCGTGTTCAGATTATTACCCGGAAAAGACGGATTTGAAACGGGAGACCCTTAATGCCACAGGTTTACAGCCAATCTTTTTTACGGAACAGGATCAGCATGGACATGCCTACAAACAACATGAACACGACCGCGGCAACCCCTCCATACGCCCAATGGAGTCCGGGGATATAATCGAAGTTCATTCCGTAAATACCGGTAATAAACGTCAGCGGCATGAATATGGTGGTCAGCGCTGTAAATACACGCATGATTTCATTCGCGCGATTGGCCAGGCTTGACTGGTAAGCTTCACGCAAGTTGCCCATCAAATCGCGGAACGTATCGAATGTTTCGGAAATTTTGACGGCATTCTCGTAGATGTCGCCGAAATATTTTTTGAGCGGTTCGTTGATCAGCTTCAAATCTTTTTTATTTAAGGTCGAGATAACTTCCTTTTGCGGGACGAGCACCTTTTTCAGCCATAAAATTTCGCTTCGCAGCCCGATGATTTCGTTCAGGTGCGATTTTTTCGTATGCATCAATATATCTTCTTCCAGCTTTTCGATCTTTGCTTCGATCCGGTCGCCGACATTCGTATAGTTATCGACGACAAGGTCCATCAAGTGGTACAGAAATCGATCCGGCGCATCAACCTCATCCTCCCATAGGATCGGCTTCAAGGCGCGCAGCTCGTTAATTTTTTGCCGTGTAATCGTAATGATATAATGTTTGCCGAGGAATATGTTGAGCGCCCGCAGAAAAATTTCTTCATCGTCAAAGCGGATGCTGTTCATCACAATAAAATAGTTGGAATCGTACAATTCTATTTTCGGACGCTGCTCCTCTTCGGTTAAGCAATCCTCCACGGCCAGTTCATGAAGAAGAAATAAGGGCTGTAAAATTTCCAATTCCTCAACGTCCGCATCAATCCAATAAAAGCCGTGATCCGGCGCAGCCATTGCTTCCGTAATATCATCGACCAAAGTAAAAATACCATCCTGTACCAAACGCGTTTTCATCCGCCTCACCCCTTCACAAAGTAAAACCGTAAGGAATGCAGCACAGAAGAAACGTCGCGATTGCTGCGGACAGTACAATTAATCCGTCAAGGCGAAAGAGCATGCTGGCGTAGCAGCAGCAAAGCCAAGCATGGAGCGGCGCAGGTCTGTTCGGCGCAGATGATCGTCGGCGTAAGCCGGCTGCATTCCAAACGAATTATTCGGTTGTAATTGAACGTAGATACTGCTCCTCCTCGGGTCTCCGTCCATTCGATTGCTGCACCCCTTTGCCACTTTGTCGAATACTTGTCTAGTATAACCCTTCATTTTCCACTCAGCAAGGTGAAAAACAATGGATACCGACTGTTTTTCAAATATAAGATATTGTATGCAAAACGACGCGTATGGTTTCCGTTCCAAGAGGGCAGGAACAAGGGCATCTGTACAATTTGGATGCTTGACGAGCAAAAGGATTTCGTATAAAGTATTGCTATAACATCCGAAACTTATCATGAGGATGTTTCAAGCAAAGCTACCGCTTATACACGAATGTATCTTTATCGAATAAGCATCGAGTGAAAAGCTTTGCTTATAACATCCGAAACTTATCATGAGGATGTTTCAAGCAAAGCCACCGCTTGTCATCAGTTTTTAAACTGAATAGCTTTACAAACTCTTATCAAGAGCAGGTCGAGGGACTAGCCCGATGACACCCGGCAACCGACATCGTTTTGTCCATGCGCATGCGCGCATTGGATCGAAGCATGCACGGTGCTAATTCTTGCGGAAACGTCAACGTTTCTGAGAGATGAGAGAGGACATTGTTACGTATTTAACAAGGCCTTTCTCGTTTGCGCGAAAAAGGCCTTTTTTATGCCTTTTTTGCGGGACTTCGCTTATAAACAAAAAAGGAGTGAATTACCGATGCCTATCAAAATTCCCGATCATTTGCCTGCCAAAGAAATTTTGCAACATGAAAATATATTCGTGATGGATGAAACCGTGGCTTACCACCAGGATATCCGGCCGCTGCGGATTGCCATATTGAATCTGATGCCTACCAAGGAAACGACGGAGACGCAAATTTTGCGGCTGATCGGCAATACTCCGCTGCAGGTTGAGTTTGTATTGCTGCATCCCGGTACCCATAGATCGAAAAACACGTCGGCCGAACATTTGGAGCAGTTTTATAAAACGTTCGAGGACGTTCGCTATGAGCGTTTTGACGGCTTAATCATTACCGGGGCGCCCGTCGAACAGCTGGAATTCGAGGAAGTGACTTACTGGGAAGAGCTGAAGCAAATTTTGGAGTGGAGCCGCAGCAACGTCACGTCCACGCTGCATATATGCTGGGCCGCGCAAGCCGGCTTGTACTATCACTTCGGCATCCCGAAATATTCGCTCGAGGAAAAAATGTTCGGCGTGTTCACGCACATCACAAGCAAGCAGAACGTGAAGCTGCTGCGCGGATTCGATGAGGTATTTCTGGTGCCGCAATCGCGTCATACGGAAGTGCGCAAGGAAGATATCGAAAAGGTGCCGCAGCTGGAAATTTTGTCCGAATCGCCGGAAGCCGGCGTCTATATCGTCGGCACGACGGACGGCAGGCATATATTCGTTACCGGGCATTCCGAATACGATGCGTGTACGCTGAAAGCCGAATACGACCGGGATGTGAACAAAGGAATGGAGGTCGCCATTCCGAAAAACTATTATCCGAATGACGATCCGTCCAAACAGCCGTTCGTCTCATGGAGAGCCCATGCCAACCTGTTGTTTTCCAACTGGCTGAACTACTACGTGTACCAAGAAACCCCGTTCGATTTACACAAGGAGGACTTTTCCATATGAACGAGCAAAACAAGGATTTGAAAATCGAAAGCCGTTTGGCGCAAATCGGCTCCATCGAGGAGCCGGTTACGGGAGCTGTCAGCTTCCCGATCTACCAGGCGACGGCGTTCCGGCATCCGAAGCTGGGGCAAAGCACCGGCTTTGATTATGCGCGTACGAAAAGCCCGACACGCAAAGTGCTGGAAGAGGCTATCGCCAATCTGGAAGCGGGCGACGCCGGCTTCGCCTGCAGCTCCGGCATGGCCGCATTGCAGACGATTTTCGCATTGTTCAGCCAGGGCGATCATCTGATCGTATCGCTCGACTTGTACGGGGGCACGTACCGGCTGCTTGAAAAAATTATGTCGCGTTTCGGCGTAACGGCTACTTACGTGGACACGAACGATCTGGACGCGCTGGAATCGCATTATACGCCGAACACGAAGGCGGTGCTGATCGAAACGCCGACCAATCCGCTGATGATGATTACCGATCTGGAGCTTGTGTGCGGATGGGCCAAAAAGAAGGGCATCCTGTCCATTGTCGACAATACGCTGCTGACGCCGTTCTTCCAGCGGCCGATCGAGCTTGGCGCCGACATCGTCATTCATAGCGCGACCAAATATTTGGGCGGCCATAATGATGTATTGGCCGGGCTGATCGTCACGAAGGGACAGGAGCTTTCCGAGCAGATGGCGTTTTTACATAACTCCATCGGCGCCGTGCTGAATCCGCAGGACAGCTGGCTGCTCATGAGAGGTATGAAGACGCTGGCAATCCGTATGGAGCGCCATCAATACAACGCGACGCGGATGGCCCAGTTTCTGCTCGAGCATCCGCAGGTCGACACCGTATACTATCCGGGTCTGGAGAGCCATCCCGGTTATCATATTCAGCAGAAGCAGTCGTCGGGCAACACCGGCATTTTCTCCTTCAAATTAAAAGACGCCCGTTTCGTCGAGCCGATCCTGCGGCATATCCGCCTGATCGCCTTCGCCGAAAGCTTGGGCGGCGTAGAATCGCTGATGACATACCCGGCTGTGCAGACGCATGCCGATATCCCCGAGGACATACGCCGTCAAGTCGGCGTGGACGATCGTCTGCTCCGGTACTCGGTCGGCATCGAGCATGTCGATGATCTGATTGCCGATCTGTCGAGAGCGATCGATTTGGCGCAGGCCGAAATCGAGGGGGTGTGACCGATGGCACAGCGACGCGATCAAGGACAAGCCCAGCGTCAGTTTGCGACCCGGCTGCTTCATTTTAACCGCTCGATCGATGAAGCGACGGGAGCGGCCAGCACGCCGATTTACCAGGCGTCGACGTTTCATCAGGAACGGTTGGACGAGGCGCAGGAATTCGATTACACCCGCTCGGGCAACCCGACGCGGCAGGCGCTTGAGGATTATATCGCCATGCTGGAAGGGGGAACCCGCGGCTTTGCCTTCGCTTCGGGGATGGCCGCCATATCGGCCGCAGCCATGCTGCTTTCCGCAGGCGATCATATCATTTGCACCGAGGATGTGTACGGCGGCACCTACCGTCTGCTCAGTACGATCATGACCCGAATGAATGTGGAAACGACCTTTGTCGACATGACGGATCTGGATAAGCTGAAGGCGGCGCTGAAGCCGAATACGAAGGCGATCTTTCTGGAGACGCCGTCCAACCCGACGTTGAAAATAACCGATATCGCCGCCATTACGGCTTGGGCGAAAGAGTGCGGTTTGCTGACGATGCTCGACAATACGTTCATGACGCCGTACCATCAACGTCCGATCGAGCTGGGCGTCGATATCGTACTGCACAGCGCGACCAAGTTTCTCGGCGGCCATAGCGATGTGACGGCAGGTCTTGCCGTAGTCGCGAACGATAGCCTGGGCCGGCGGTTGAAGCAGCTGCAGAACGGGCTCGGCACAATACTGGGCGTGTCCGATTCCTGGCTGCTGATGCGCGGCATGAAGACGCTGCAAACGCGCATGGAAGCTCACGAGCGGAGCGCGCGCCGGCTTGCTGAATGGCTTGCGGCTCATCCGGAAGTGGCGGCCGTATATTATCCCGGGCTGCCGAATCATCCGGGCCGCGAAATTCACGAGCGGCAATCGTCCGGATATGGGGCGGTCGTATCGTTCGATGTCGGCTCCGGAGAACGGGCCAAGCAGCTGCTCGGCCAAGTCGGGATTCCGCTTGTGGCGGTCAGTCTGGGTGCGGTCGAGAGCATTTTGTCTTACCCGGCGATGATGTCCCATGCGGCGATGCCGCGGGAAGTCCGGCATGAGCGGGGAATTACCGACGGATTGATCCGCTATTCGGTCGGACTGGAAAGTATCGAAGATATTATTGCCGATCTGGAGCAGGCATTATCGTTTTAACGGCACAAGCCGGCCCCAAAAAGTTCAAGCGAACGCGGGGCCGGCTTTCTTAGTTGTATAGAAAGTATAAGATTTTATACTGACGAAGTCTCGCGTTTATGGTACGATAGTTTAGATGAATTGCTTCGTATGCAAAACATATTGCCAGTTAAAAAGGAGTGAGCAGGATGAGTTCCGTTGACCGCATCCTTGATCGTGCACAAGCCGGGAACCGAATCAGTCTGGAAGACTGCATCGAATTATATGAATCGGATCAAATCGAGAAAATGGGCCATGTCGCCAACCAGATTATGCTCAAGCATCATCCGGAGCCGGTTACGACATTCGTCATCGGCCGCAATGTTAATTATACGAACATTTGCGATGTATACTGCAAGTTTTGCGCCTTTTACCGTCCGCCGGGCTCCAAAGAAGGCTACGTGCTGCCGGATGAAACGATATTCAGTAAAATTCAGGAAACGCTCGACGTGGGCGGCACCGAAATTTTGATGCAGGGCGGAACGAATCCGAACTTGCCTTTTTCTTATTATACGAATTTACTGCGGGAAATTAAGAAGCGGTTTACGATTCAAATGCATTCTTTCTCGCCCGCCGAGATCATGAAAATGAAAGAAGTATCCGACGGTTTGTCGCTGGAAGAGGTGCTGCGCGAACTGCATGACGCGGGGCTCGATTCGCTGCCCGGCGGCGGCGCGGAAATATTGGACGACCGTACGCGCCGCAAAATCAGCCGTTTGAAAGGCTCGTGGCGCGACTGGATGGATGTGATGCAAACCGCTCACAAAATCGGCATGCACACGACAGGCACGATGGTCATCGGCTTCGGGGAATCGATGGAGGAGCGCGCGCTTCACCTGCTCCGGATTCGCGACGCACAGGACGAATGCATTGCGAACAAGTGGAAGACGCCCGGTTTTCTCGCATTCATCTCCTGGCTGTTCCAGCCGGACAATACGAATTTGAAGGCGGAGAAGCTGGGGCCGCAGGATTATTTGAAAAATGTCGCGATCAGCCGCATCATGCTCGACAACATTCCGAATTTCCAATCGTCCTGGGTTACGATGGGACCGGAGGTCGGCAAGCTGTCGCTGCATTACGGCTGCAACGACTTCGGCTCGACGATGATCGAAGAGAACGTTGTTTCGGCCGCCGGCACGACGCACAAGGTCAATATTTCCTCAACGCTCGATATTATTCGCGAAGCCGGCAAAATTCCGGCGCAGCGCAATACGAAATATGAAATTTTACGGGTGTTCGACGATGTCAACGAGAAGATCGAAAACGACTTTATTATGCAAAACTAACTGCAGATTGCACAGCTTTGCCGACTAGACTGAATCGGCTTCGCCATCCATAAGGGGCGGGCGCGTTTATCGGGGTTAGCGGAGTAAAATATAAAAACAACGGCCCTTTACGGATCCGTTGTTTTTTGCCGTTCGGGATCATATACGACCGTCCGGTTGCGTCCGCCGCGCTTGGCCTCGTACAATGCCTCGTCGGCGCCGGCGAACAGCTCCTCCTTCGTACAGCCCTTGCGGTAATCCCGAACGCCGATGCTGATCGTCACCGGCTCGCCTCCCAGCTCCTCATGCGGCTGTTCGGCAATGAACATACGTATATTTTCAAGATTAATGAGCGCTTCGTTCAACTCCATATCGGTAAAAATAATTACGAATTCCTCGCCGCCGTAGCGGGCGATAAAATCGTTAGCCGACACAAGCAGCTTAATGGAAAGAGCGACCTTCTTCAGCACGGCGTCTCCGGCGCGGTGACCGTATGTATCGTTTACTTTTTTGAAATGATCGATGTCCACGACGGCCAGCTGAATGGAAAGATCGTACTTTTCTCCCTGCTCGATCAGCTTTTCCAGATATTCATGAAACGACATATGATTATACAGCTCGGTCAGCGCATCAATCTTCAGCTGCTTGTCCATGAGCACATTTCTGACCATCAGATCTTGACTGGATGCGAGCGACTGCCGCAAATGCTTCAGCAGCTCCGAACCGCGGCTAACGATGCCTAAAGCGACAACGGTGCCGCACATCAGCACGATTGTCATCGTTATCAAATCCGTGTCCGAATACAGCGCCGTATCCCGCAGGCACAGCGTATACAGCGCCAAAAAAGCCGATACACTAAGAACCGCGGAAAAAATAACTTTGCGCGGCTGAAAATAAATAACGGAGATGACGATAGGCAGATACAGCATCGTTAACAGCACACTGTCTTCGGGAAACGAATAAATCAAAACGAACGGAATGAGGCATCCGCCAATAATGACCAGATAATCATTCCATCGCTTCAACCAAAAATTTGCCAATTCCAATACGGCCAGACCGATGCACATCCAGAGCGTGTTTAAGGAGATCAAAGGCGAGGCGTCGTAATAACCGGTCGAGCTGCCGATGGCATTGTAGACGATCGATAACAGCACGGAGAGACCGATAAGAATCCAGTAGCCGTTCAGCAGCTTGCGGTTCCATAGAGGCAAATTAATTAACTGTAAAAAGTCAAACCCCATTCAGGTGTCACTCCATTATTGCCGCTTTCTAATTACTTAACTATACCATGGCAAATTGTTGTTTGTATATATGCCTTCGGGCCACCATATACTTTAAGTAAGCGGCACAGGCGGGAGGAGCTTTTGACTCAAAAAAGCCAGGATAGGGTCAGAAAGGAGTGAAAAGGATGAAGCTGTTTGCTTTGACTTTGATGAAATTGCCGGATGCTTCGGTTCAGCGGCTTTATGAATCAGTAGTTGATGCGGTAGGGAGCGTTTACAAGCAGCATACGGTAATTGATCTGCATCAGCATGACGCTTGTTCCATGATTCAAGCGGACGGCGTGATGCCTAATTTCCAATTGGATAAGCGGCTGGACGCGCTGCTTCTGAAAGTGTCGGAGGAAGTGGCTGATTGGATTGTAGGCTATAAAGAAGAATCATTGTTCCGTTCTTTGATCATAAAAGAATACGAGCATAAGGAAGACAAAGATATTGCCGCGATTCTCGGCTATTACCGGCATATGCTTCAGCTGGAAACGTCGGACCATCATGCGGAGCAGCAGGAAATGGTTTTGCGGCGCAAGCAAAAAATACGCCAGGCCGCGTACAGCTTTTTGCAAGACAATACGGATTTGAACATAGACGGATTTATTAAATTCCGTTTGAACGAATATTTCGAAGAGCTGAAGGAAATTGCCGAATATGCGATAGATGAATTTTTAATGGATCAGCAGTATCAGGAATTTATTTCGCTGCTGCAATATTTCGTGTATATTCAAGAGGCCAAAATCCCGTTTGCCCATCTGATACATAAAGGCGGAAACGAATTTTTGCTTTTAAATGACAAGATGGAAAAAATCGAAGCCAATGGGGATTCGACCTTAACGATCGAAATGCTGGAAAAAGACATCAATTTCGAGGATGTCATCGTAAGCACGCTTATTTCGGTATCGCCCCAGCTGATTTACATCCATTCCCGGGACCCCGAAGTGCAGATTATTCAAACGATTTCGCAAATTTTTGAAAACCGCGTCGAACTGTGCGACTATTGCAGACTATGTCAAAATCTTGACCGTTCGGCGGCATCCGATTATAATAAAGGATAAGACTAGAATCAAAGATAATAATGAATGAAGTGCTGCGCAGAGAGAGGAGACCCGGCTGCAATCTCCTCCAGTTAACGACATTCATTTACCCCTTTGTAGTCGGGATATGGAACGCGGAGTGATTCATCGCCCCGATCAGTATATATCCCCGGTTCATGACCGTTATCCGATGCTTATGAGGGTTCGCTGCTTGATCCGGCTTTATTTCAATGGACACGGCGAATCGAACTAGGGTGGAACCACGAGACCAAGCGCACTCGTCCCTGATCGGGATGATGCGCTTTTTTTGGTTGTAAAGAAGTGTAAATTCGATACTTTGCTGTGCTAAACTTTGATAAACGCGTGCGTCCCATAAGGACGGCAAGCCGTTTATCCTGGTATGGAACACGAACAGGAGGCATGAATAAAATGGCAGTAAAAGTTACATTTCCGGATGGGGCGGTAAGGGAGTACGAGCAGGGATCGACAATCGAAGACATTGCAGGCTCTATCAGCTCCGGACTGAAAAAAAATGCGGTTATCGGAAAGCTGGACGGCAGGGCCGTCGACCTGAATACGCCGCTGGAGCAGGATGCGTCCGTATCGATCGTAACGCTGGACAGCGACGACGGCCTGGAGGTATATCGGCATAGTACGGCGCATTTGATGGCGCAGGCCATTAAACGGATTTACGGGCAAAAAACGGTGAAGCTCGGCATCGGTCCCGTGATCGAAGATGGCTTCTATTATGATATCGATATCGAAACGCCTCTTACGCCGGAAGATCTCGTTAAAATCGAGAAAGAAATGGAGAAGATCGCGCAGGAGAACCTGCCGATCCGCCGGCGCGTCGTAAGCCGCGACGAGGCCGTCCGCATTTTCACCGAACTGGAGGATCCGCTGAAGCTTGAACTGATCTGCGATTTGCCCGAGGATTCGGTGCTGACGATTTATGATCAAGGCGAATTTTTCGATCTTTGCCGCGGACCGCATCTGCCTTCGACAGGCAGAATTAAAGCGTTCAAGCTGCTGAGCGTGGCGGGCGCCTACTGGCGCGGCGATTCGAAAAACAAAATGCTGCAGCGCATTTACGGGACAGCCTTCCCGAAAAAGGCGGACCTCGAGGAGCATCTGCATTTGCTCGAAGAAGCGAAGAAGCGCGATCACCGCAAGCTGGGCAAGGAGCTGCAGATGTTTACCTTCTCCCGCGAGGTAGGACAAGGGCTGCCGCTATGGCTGCCGCATGGCGCCAAAGTGCGCCGCACGATGGAGCGTTATATCGTCGATCTGGAAGAACGGCTAGGCTACCAGCATGTGTATACACCGGTGCTCGCCAACGTCGAGCTGTACAAAACTTCCGGGCACTGGGATCATTATCAGGAAGATATGTTTCCGAAAATGATTATGGACAACGAGGAGCTTGTGCTTCGTCCGATGAACTGCCCCCACCATATGATGGTGTACAAAAGCGATATGAGAAGCTACCGCGACTTGCCGGTGCGGATCGCCGAGCTCGGCACGATGCACCGTTATGAAATGTCGGGAGCTTTGACCGGTCTGCATCGCGTAAGAGCGATGACGTTGAACGATGCGCATATTTTTTGCCGGCCCGATCAAATCAAGGAAGAGTTTGCCCGCGTCGTTAACCTGATCCGTCATGTATACGAGGATTTCGGCATCAAGGAGTACCGTTTCCGTTTATCGTACCGCGATCCGAAAGATACGGAAAAATATTTCCAGAACGACGAAATGTGGGAAATGTCGCAGCGTATGCTTCGCGAGGTTGTCGAGGAGCTGGGGCTGCCGTTCTACGAGGCGGAGGGCGAGGCTGCATTTTACGGGCCAAAGCTGGACGTACAAATCAAAACGGCGTTGAAAAAGGAAGAAACGCTCAGCACCGCGCAGCTCGACTTTTTGCTGCCTGAGCGCTTTGAGCTGGAGTACGTCGGGGATGACGGGCAGAAGCACCGCCCGGTTGTCATTCACCGCGGCATCATTTCCACGATGGAGCGGATGACGGCGTTTCTGCTGGAAAACTTCGCCGGTGCGCTTCCGACCTGGCTTTCCCCGGTTCAGGCCAAGGTGATCCCGGTTTCGACCGCATTCGAAGGCTATGCGAAGGAAGTGGAGGAGAAGCTTCAACTTGCAGGCGTCCGTGCGGAATCCGATCTGCGTAACGAGAAGCTGGGCTACAAAATCCGCGAAGCGCAGCTTGAAAAAATCCCGTACATGCTCGTCGTCGGGGAAAATGAAATGAACAGCTCCAGCGTATCGTTGCGCAAGCGCGGCGAAGGAGACCTCGGCGTTCAAAGCTTGGACAGCGTCGTGGCAATGATCGAAAACGCCATCCGTTCCAAACAAATCGACTAACTAAACATGCTTTGCAATGTGCAAACGGACCGTTCCTTGTTATGAGGGGTGGTCTTTTTTTATTTGTTTAGGAAATTATGCGCAGCAAATTTCTGTGGATAACCGGGGGCTCCCCTAAAAGTAAGGTCAAGAGTTGCTTGCACTCTTGACGAAACCCGGTGGACACGGGTTAACGGAATTGGCTTCGTAGCTTCACGTCACTTTTGGGGGACTTTGTTCCATTAGGAATTGGGGATTGCGTATAATTCCTGTCGCATTTGGAAAGCCTCTTACTATTAAGGGGTGGTTTAACTAAGTATGTTACCTAGAGCCATAAGTCATGCCAAATGGATTTTTCTCTTTTCCGTCATGCTGGTGGTGTTTCTTCTTTTCGGACAAGAGCAGGAGCAAATCCGCGAAGTTTCGCAGCCGCTCCCGCCGCTTGCTGCAACGTCTGGACAGAGCGACCATACAGCCGGCAAAGGTAAAGAGCAGGATCTTAAAAGCAGTGGGTCAAGGACAGTATCCGCCAATTATTATGCCCAAACCAACAACCAGCAAACGAATAAATATTATATTTTGCCTAACATGAACCATGATTTATCGCGGCTGCAGGCCGTGGAAGTAGTAGCGACAGGCTATTACGCCGGCAAGGAGTCAACCGGTAAAAACCCCGGGCATCCCGAGTACGGCGTCACCTATTCCGGAATGAAAGTAAAGCGAAACAAGCACGCGTTATCCACGATTGCCGCCGATCCATCCGTCTTTCCGATTGGCACCGTGCTTTGGATACCCGGTTACGGCTACGGAGTCGTGGCGGATACGGGTGGAGCGATCAAAGGCAACCGGATCGACCTGTACTTCGAAACGAAGGATCAGGTATACAAGGAATGGGGCAAAAAAACGCTAAATGTGTTTATTGTGAAAAAGGGCGACGGTAAAATTACCGAGGTTATGTGGAACCAGCTCAGCAATGAAATATTGTTTTAATTTTCCAACATAAAGCCATTCGGAACTTCTCATACTATTTGATGTAGGGGAGGTGATCATCCATGGCAAAGAACAGAAATAACAAACAGCAACAAAACGATACGGAGTTTTCCGAAGAAGTGCTTGCCAACAACGTGAAGAAGGCCGCTCAAAACAACCCTAACCAAGGTGCAAACAAAAACAACCAGCAGCAATAACTCGAAATAAAAGATACCGGGGTCGCATATTATCTATATGCGGCTCCGGTTATTTGCTTTTCATGACAGAAAAGCTGCCTGAATGATCTGTAAAACAACTGGAATTGATTACATGTTAAAAATAAATATTTTCAAAGCGGCAAAATTAGTGTAAAATATAAATACTGTAATAATAGTTAACATATGAAGACAGGTGATGTCCCATGCTGAATGTTTTGTTAACAGGGAGTGCGATTCCGGTGAATAAACGGAAAGCGGCTGAAGTGTATCCTTTTCTGGAAGCTTATATTGCCCGTAAAGAAGAACAGATCGCCGAAATCGAGCAGAGTGTCGAACGGTATGAGAAGAAACGCCAGCTGGAAGAAAGAAGCTACCAGTCGATGTCACCCCTTCGCCGGATGTTTACCGGTCGGAAGCCGGATCATCATCTTGCCGTTGAATATATCCATTATGTAAGAAAACCGATGGAGCAAATTCGGCGGCTGCGGACAGAGATTGAGCAGGCCAGAACGATTATGACCGGAAGCAACCCTACGGATCTGGTTGAAATCAGCGAAGAATTGGAAAAGGAATTTATTTGATCCATTATAACGAACAAAGCAGCCGGATTTCGTTAGCGAAGTTCGGCTGTTTTGTTGCGCCCGGAAGCTGGAAACTCCCGGTTTTTACGGTGCTGTGGGCGGGAAGTGCGACAATTTTGATTTATGGGACAGGATTCGCTATAATGTGACTACGGCAGGCAAAAAAGCGGGGCTGGCAAATTTTCTCTGGCACTATTTATTCGGATGGAGGAGATTTGACATGAAGAAATTATATATTGGATTATTAGCGCTGATGTTAGTAGGTACCGCATGTACCAAGCAAGAGGCAGCAAAAGACAACACACCTAGCACACCGGTGACTTCACCTAGCGGCATGCAGACGCCTGCAACCGCGACAGACGGGTCGGGAACGCCAGCAAATCCGCCAGCCAACAATAATGCCGATGCCGCCAAACCGAATGGCGAAGCGAACAAGCCCGATCCTGCACCGGTAGCAGCCCCTAAAGGAGCGGCGGACCAGCCAGTTGCCTCGAAGGAACAGTATGAAAAGGTAGAAATCGGAATGACGTACGACGAAGTCTCGAAAAACATGGGCGAAATGGGCAAGCTGATGTCGGAATCGAAGGACGATAGCGGAACGAACTCATTCCAAACCTATCAATACCAGACAAAAAGCGGAGGCACGCTGAAGGTTACTTTCAGAAACGGCAAAGTGCTGAATAAATCGGAAAGCTCAAAATGAAGTAACAAAAATACTTACATGGAAAATCCCAATCCGTATCGGATTGGGATTTTGTTTAATTGAATAGAAACTATAAGATTCTATACTTTGCTTCGCACAATCTTGATAAACGCGCTCATCAGTTAGGGACGGCGAAGCCGCTTACCCTTATTTAGTCCGTTTATACTTAACCGTTTTTAAGTCTTGTAACCTCGATAAAATCATTTTCCTGGCTGTAGGCGGGGACGCCGTGAATGCCCACATCCAATCCGACAAGCTCTTCATCCCGTGTAACCCGTACAGGAACAAACAGACTGATTACTTTAAAAGCAAGCCATGTAACGACAAAGCCCCAGACGGTAACGGTAACAAGGCCGAGCGCCTGAACGCCGAGCAGGCTCCAGCCGCCCCCGTATAGAAGACCGCTGTATCCTTTACCGGCGCCTTCGGACAGTTCGGGCATCGCCAGCAAACCGACTGCCAGCGTGCCGATACTTCCGCTCACGCCATGGACGGCGAATGCGCCGACCGGATCGTCGATCTTTTTCGACTCCAGAAACTCGGTGGCAAATACCATCGCAATCCCGCAGACAGCGCCGATCACAATGGCGGCCAGCTCGCTGACGAAAGCGCAGCCCGCCGTAATCCCGACCAGACCTGCCAGCGAGCCGTTAATGACCATCGGCGGGTCCGATTTGCGGTAGCGGAACATCGTAAACAGAATGCAAGTGGCGCCGCCGGCCGCAGCCGCAAGCATCGTGGTGACGGCGATGTGGCCGATCGAGCTGTTCGTCGCGCTGAGCGTGCTGCCCGAATTGAAGCCGAACCAGCCGAACCAAAGAATAAATGCGCCGACGGACGCAAGCGGCAAATTGGAGGGAGGTACGATGTTCGGCGTTCCGTTCTCCGAAAATTTGCCGATCCGCGGACCGATGAACATAGCTGCCGCCAAGGCCGCCGACCCTCCCAGACCGTGTATGACGGCCGAGCCGGCGAAGTCGATCATGCCGAGGGAACCGAGCCATCCGCCCGTACTCCAAACCCAATGGCCGGCGATCGGATAAATAAATCCTGTCATCGCGACCGTAAAAAGAATGTAGGCGTGAAAATTAATGCGTTCGGCGACAGCGCCGGAAACGATGGAAATAACGGCGATAACAAAGGCGCACTGGAATAACCAGTAAGTATTATGAGAAATCGAAAGCTGGATATGTGTGAGGTCTCCTCCCATCATAAACCCGCTTGCTCCGATGAGGCCCGATACGTCTGTTCCGTACATGAAGGCGAAGCCGAAAAAGAAAAATACAAGTGCGCCGAATGCGATGTCCACGAACACTTTCATAATGATGCTTACGGCGTTCTTTTGTCTGACAAAACCCGCTTCCAGCAAGGCAAAACCGCCTTCCATAAGCAAAATCATGGCTGCGGTCAGCACGACCCAAATCGTATCCAGGCCGCTGGCTAAAACGGATATATCCACTGTGCTCATCCCCCTTATTATGCGTACAATATGCGGTTTCTTCAGCCATTATTATACGGGTATTATGGTAATTATGTCAACGAATTACGTAAGATAAGGTGACATAGTATGACCAATGTAAAGAAGAAGGCTGCGGCATAATTTTTACGGCTAACGCTCATTCTATTAGTAAAATGGATTTGGAGGATGAACCTGTGATCGCTATGGAATCCCGTATCGCCAATCGTGAAGAAGCATTTGATTTTGTTCGTCAGTATTTGCATGAACATCAATTTTCATTAGGGGGCAATTGGGATTACGAGCATGGCTACTTTGACCGCTATTTAGATGAAGCGCGAAAAGTATGGCTGCGCATTCCGTTCGAGGTGACGCACGGGGCGCTGGATGGCGATGCGTCGTCGACGGATGCGATCGTCCGGTTCGGATCGCCGTTTGTGCTCAAACATGTTTATAATGAGGGGCTGGATGAGGAAGCCCATGTCAATACGTACGGCGCTTTATTCAATCAATTTCAAGAGCCGTTGGATCGGGATGCGCCCGTTGAGGACAAGTGGGTCAGCAAAGCTGAAGAGGTGCTGCGTCAGGTGGATGAGTCTTTGCCTTTCTGAATGCCTTTCAGATTGATATATGCGATCGGACAGCCTGCAGCCTCCCTCACCGCTTTTCAGAGGGAGGCTCTTAGGCTCATGATACAGGTTAAGAAAAATGTCGTTCAATGTCGAATTTGCGAAAAATTTTAGAAAACGGATTGTTAGCTTCGGGATTTGGGTATACAATGGAATCTCAGATACTTATTGTTCGCAGCAGCTTATACGGATCCATTCTAGTTTATATGTGAAGAAATTCACGAAGTAAAACGGATATGTTTTTTTATTGTATAGATGGAGGGCATCCGGTTATAGCTGCGATCAGTACTATGCAAATGAAAGAAGGAGGACGAGTAGAAATGTCATTAACAACTTCCCAGAGAACCGAGCAAGAGGTTTCCGCTGTACAAACAATTGCCAATGCCGATGTATTGGATCAATTGTTAAAACCGGAGGTGCAGGAGGCGTTGTCCGTTTTGGTGGATCAACTGCCCAAGCTGGCCGAGATGATGGCGCTGCTGACGAAAACCTACGATCTGGCGCAAAAAGTGGCGAATGACCGCGTGCTGATTCAGGATATGGTAGGCGGTATTCAGGAAGTGGTCAAGCCGCTTGAGGAGAAAGTAAAAGGATATGCTTCCGCGGCAATCGAAGCGAACGAACGCGCGGAGCAAAGCGATGCGACCATCGGCCTGTTCGGCATGCTGAAGCTGCTGAAAGATCCGGAGCTGCAAAAGATGCTTCGCTTCGGGCAAGCCTACCTGGATATTTTGGGCGAAAGAAAAAATAATCAAGACTAATCTAATCGGCCTGGTACTAAGAACGGAGGATAACTATGAGTAAACAAATATTGATCCTGGGTGGCGGCTATGGCGGCTTATTAAGCGCGCTGTCCGCACGCGCCAATCTGACGGCTGAAGAAGCGTCGATTACATTGGTTAACCGCTTCGAATCGCATCAGATTATTACGGAGCTGCACCGTCTTGCTGCCGGCAACGTTGCGGAGAAGGCTGTTGCGCTGCCGCTCGAGAAATTGCTGAAAGGCAAACAAATCGATTTGAAAATTGGTACGATTGAAAATATCGATGTCGAAGGCCGCAAAGTGCTGCTGAGCGACGGAAGAACATGCAGCTACGATATGCTGGTGCTGGCTCTTGGCAGCGAAACGAACTATTTCGGCATTCCGGGACTTCAGGAAAACAGCTTTATCCTGAAATCGGTGGCCGATGCGAACCGTATTTACAAGCATGTCGAAGACAAAATACGCGCTTACAGCCAAACGAAAAATAAAGCGGACGCAACCTTCGTCATCGGCGGCGGCGGACTTACAGGCGTAGAGCTTGTCGGCGAGCTGGCGGATGAGCTGCCGGGCATTTGCCGTAAAAACGGCGTCGATTTTGCCGACGTTTCGCTTTATTTGGTTGAAGCGATGCCGACGATCCTGCCTATTTTCTCGGCTGAGCTGATCGAGCGCGCTACGACGAGTCTTGAGAAGCGCGGCGTTCAATTTTTGACAGGCTTGGCGATTACGGAAGTCGACGGCCAAACGGTTAACCTGAAGGACGGCAGGTCCATCGAAACCGGAACGCTGGTTTGGACCGGCGGCGTGCAGGGCAGCTCGCTTGTCGCAAATTGCGGCGTCGAAGTGAACCGCGGCCGGGCAACGGTTAACGAGCATTTGCAATCCGTATCCCATCCTGAAGTGTTCCTGGCAGGCGACTGTGCTGTCGTATTCGGACCGGAAGGCCGCCCATTTCCTCCAACCGCACAGCTTGCATGGCAGATGGGCGAGCTGGCGGGCGCCAATATTGCAGCCACTATCAAGGGCGGCAAATTGGAAGGCTTCCATCCGGTATTCTCGGGAACATTGGCAAGCCTCGGACGCAAAGACGGTATCGGTTCAATCGGCGAAAGCGGCATCGAGCTGAAAGGAACACCGGCATCCTTGATGAAAAAAGCGAGCAATGCCCGCTATTTGACGCATATTAACGGCTTATTCTCGCTGGCTTACTAATTCAAAATCATGAACAAAGACATAACGGCGCAGACCTCATTATTTGATGGGCTGCGCCGTTTTTATACGGAACCCCATACCCATCCCTCTCCGTGCATGAAGTATGGGTTTAGACAAGGTCGAAGGGTCGGGTTTTTCTTGATTGCAATGGGTTGCATGCTTCGACTTGAAGTTTTTTAACTTCGGTTTATATAATTTTAAGGTTTCCTTAAGGTTACAAGTCCATTATATAGTCAAAGATAGTAAGTAGCGCAAACAAATCACATCCTAATTCATCCTTATTCAAAACCTTGTAAACGGAGGGTTCATTTTATGGAAGACAACAAACGAAGCTATGATGATTTCTTTCGCCGGACCAGTGGCGAATCGAATAGTTCGCCAAACGAACAATCGGGCAAAAACGAAGCGGCTGGCTCCGAGGAGCGTCCGTCGCATTACTACTCATACGGACCTTATAAATCGGATTTGGGACATCAGGACACGGCTGCTGGACCGAACGAAGAGACGTTGCAGGTGGAAATGACGCCGCCGCGGCCCATGCGACCATTCTCCTACAACATCTCGGATAAGCCGATGCACGAACAGGCAAGCGGCTGGGAACAAGATTTGCGGACCAAAAGAGGCTCCTCGTTCAAAAGCGGATTCGCCGCTTTTCTGGCGGGAGCGGTATTGGTAGGCGGCTTGATGTTCGCCTCCGACAAAATGAACTGGTTCACAGGCTCGCAAGGCGTGCTGAGCAGCAGCCCGTCCCCGACCTCCAGTCAGGCGACCGGCAGCTCGGGCGGTGCCGTAAAGCCTACGGCTTTCGATCTTGGCGGCAGGCCCGAAAATATCGCTCAAATCGCCGAGCAGTCCGGCCCGGCCGTAGTCAAGATCGAGACCAAAGTAAAGGCGAAATCGAGCCGCGGCGGAAGCTCCTTGCTGGACGATCCGTTCTTCCGCCAATTTTTCGGCGATGATTTCGGCGGCGGCAGACAGCAGCCTAAGAGCAATGACTCCGGACAGCTGCAGCCCGGCGGTATGGGAACCGGTTTTATTTTCGAAAAATCGGGTTACATTTTGACGAACGAGCATGTTATCGACGGCTCGGACGAAATTTGGGTTACGGTGCAGGGCTACGAGAAGCCGTTTAAAGCTACGCTGCTCGGCAACAGCTATGACCTTGACCTGGCCGCTTTGAAAATTGAAGGCGATAAAGATTTCGCTTCTCTGCCGCTCGGAAAAGCGGAAAATACGCAGGTCGGCGATTGGGTAGTCGCAATCGGCAATCCGTACGGCTTTGACCATACGGTTACGGTCGGCGTCCTGAGCGCCAAGGAGCGTCCGATTTCGATTCCCGACTCTCAAGGAACACGCGAATACAAGCATCTGCTGCAAACGGACGCATCCATTAACCCGGGGAATTCCGGCGGACCGCTGTTGAATCTGAACGGGGAAGTGATCGGAATCAACACGGCCGTCAGCGCCCAGGCGCAAGGGATCGGGTTCGCCATCCCGACAAGCACTATTTCCTCGGTATTGGATAACTTGAAAAACAACGTTAAAATTCCGAAGGAGCCGGCACCGTATATCGGCGTGAAGCTGGCGGATATCGATAAAGATTGGACCGCAGAGCTTAAGCTGCAAAGCACGGACGGCGCGATTGTATCCGAAGTCGAGCGGAAAAGCCCTGGCTTTAAAGCCGGATTGCGCCCTTACGATGTCATTACGGAAGTGAACGGCGCCGCTGTCAAAAATTCAACCGAGCTGGTCAATAAGATTAAAGCTCTGAAGGTGAATGACGAGGCGAAGCTGACCGTGATGCGCGACGGCAAGAAGGAAACGATCGCGGTCACAATCGGCGACCGCAATGCGGATACGACAGCCAAATAAACAGATTTGGAACCATACAGATATAAAAAGGTTGGAACAATCATGCAAACGAAAAGAAGCAGAGCGGAGCGCGCCTTTAGTCGGCTCTGCTTCTTTTTGTATCCGGCCGATCGTTGATGTTACAATAAATATAGCAGGATATACAAAGAGGACGGTGCTGCGTATGAGAGAGAAAATATTAGTAATCGACGATGACGAAAAAATTACTTCGATGCTCAGGCGCTCGCTGGCATTTGAAGGCTATACGGTGTTTACGGCGCAGCACGGGATGGACGGGCTGAAGCAAATATTGGAGCATGATCCCGATACCGTCATTTTGGATGTGATGATGCCGCAGCTCGACGGGTGGGAGGTCGTTCGCCGTATACGCGAATCCGGGTCGACGGTGCCTGTATTGATGCTGACCGCCAAGGACGAAATCGGCGAACGAGTGAAAGGCTTGGATCTCGGAGCCGACGATTATTTGGTCAAGCCGTTTGCATTGGAGGAGCTATTGGCCCGGGTACGGGTGCTGCTGCGCAGAAAAAGCGCAGAGAAGGTCGAACAGCCGACGAACCGGCTGCAGTTTCAGGACATCTTCATGGATCTGGATACGCGCGAGGTGTTTCGCGGCAGCCAGCTGATCGAGCTGACGACCAAGGAATTCGAGCTGCTTCACTTGTTTATGCAAAATCCGAAGCGGGTACTGTCCCGCGATGTCATTATGGAAAAAATATGGGGCTATGATTATAGCGGGGAATCGAACGTGCTGGAAGTGTATATCGCTTTGCTACGTCAAAAAACGGAGGAGCACGGGCATAAGCGGATGATCCAAACCGTTCGCGGAGCCGGTTACGTACTGAAAGGAGAGAGCTGACGTGTCGATTCGGCTGCGCCTGACGCTATGGTACACAGCGATACTATCCGTCACCTTGTTATTGTTCGGCTACGGACTTTACTGGCTGCTGCATTATAACTATTACAGCTTCATCAAGGAAGAGCTGCGGGCGCAGGGAGACATGGTATTCTCCCGTATTCAGCCGAGGATGACGCCGACGCTGGGAGGCGGAATCAGCTTTGACTTCGCTTTGCAGGGCAGAGACAATATCGGAAGCGCCGGGAAATTTTATCAAATTACCAATTTTGAGAACGGGATTATCCGGCCTTCGACCAATTTGGTGGAGGCTAACCTCACATTGCCGCCGTTGTCGGAAGATTCGAAACGGCAGCTCGTGCGGAATGAAAATAATTATTTATTTGAACAGAAGACGATCGAAAATCTCGCTTTTTTGATCTATAACAGACCTATCGTCGTTTTGAAAAACGGTCAGCCGCAGCTGGCGGGCGTATTTCAGGCAGCCGTGCTGGTCGATACGTCCGAAAATTTGTTTTCGTTAGTCAAGCGCATCCTGACGTTTACCGCTCTGCTCGCCGTATTTCTGGCGGCGTCCTTCGGCTGGTTTCTGGCGCGTAAAGCGCTGCGTCCAATCGACCAGGTCATTTCCGCCGCGAATTCGATCAACAAAGGGGCCGATCTCGGCAACCGGATTAATTACAGCGGTCCGGGCGACGAAATAGGACGGCTTACGAGCACGATCAACGGGATGCTGGAGCGGCTGCAGACAGCGTATTCCGAACTCGAGGAATCGTACCGGCGGCAGCGGCGTTTCGTCTCCGACGCATCGCATGAGCTGCGTACTCCGCTGACGACGATTCGCGGCAACGTCGAGCTGCTTGAAAAAATGTGGAAGCGGACCGTTCCTATCGGTACGGAGAACGACCGTCAACAGCTCGAGCTTTCACTGGAAGCGATGCATGATATCGCGGGCGAGGCCGAGCGGATGACGCGTCTCGTCAACGATCTGTTATCGTTGGCCAGAGCGGACGCGGGCTTTCAAATGTCCAAAATCAGCCTGGAGCTCCTCCCGTTGGTGGAGGACGTCAAGCGCCGGGCGAAGCTGTTTCCCCGCAAAGTGGAGTGGGTATCCGGCGATTTGTCCGCTTTGGCAGGCGTTTATATATATGGAAACCGCGATTATTTGCAGCAGTTGATTTACATTTTTTTGGAAAATGCGTTTAAATTTACCGAGAGCGGATATGTAAAAATGGATGCGATCCGCATGGATGAGCAGGTCGGCATACGCATCGAGGATACCGGGATCGGGATGGATAAAGAGGAGGTCCCGATGATATTCGAGCGGTTTTACCGCGCGGATGTGTCCCGGGGCAAAACCTCGGGTACCGGGCTCGGTTTGTCGATCGCCAAGTGGATTATTGACGAGCACCAAGGCTCGATCGAAGTGAAGACGCTGCAGGGCGAAGGAAGTACCTTCATCATCTGGCTTCCGGTCAGCGGGCCAAACGACATAATCCGCGCAGAGGCATTCCCTACGGCTGTGGAATCGGGTATAATAGACTGATCAGCATAAAAAGGCTTCTAAATTTGAAGCTTTTTACCAAAATAGGCAGGTGCAGCGATGGATGTAATCAAAATCTCGCCCCGCGGATACTGTTACGGGGTTGTTGACGCTATGGCGCTTGCCATGCAAACCGCAAAAAACCTCAATCTGCCAAGACCGGTATATATATTGGGAATGATTGTGCATAATTCCCATGTTACCGATTATTTTGATAAAGAAGGCATCATTACGCTCGACGGACCGAACCGGCTCGAAATTCTCGATACGGTGGAGTCGGGAACCGTTATTTTCACAGCACACGGGGTTTCGCCTGAGGTGCGGCGCCGCGCGCGGGAAAAAGGGCTGACCGTTGTCGACGCGACATGTCCGGATGTAACGAAAACGCATGACCTGATAAAAGAAAAAACGGCGGATGGGTACCATATTATTTATATCGGGAAAAAAGGCCACCCCGAGCCCGAAGGAGCGGTAGGCGTCGCGCCGGATAAAGTCCATTTAATCGAGCGGCTGGAGGAAGTCGAAAAGCTCGATCTGGATGGCCGCAAAATTACGATCACGAACCAGACGACGATGAGCCAATGGGATATTAAGCATATTATGAACAGGCTGCTGGAACGGTTTCCCCACGCCGAGATTCATAACGAAATATGTCTCGCTACCCAGGTGCGGCAGGAAGCTGTCTCCGAGCAGGCCAAGGATGCCGATTTGGTGCTGGTCGTCGGCGATCCGCGAAGCAACAATTCCAACCGTCTGGCGCAGGTTTCGGAAGAAATCGCAGGCGTGAAGGCATACCGGATCGCGGACGTATCGGAGCTTCGGACGGATTGGCTGATGCCGGTCCGCCGTGTCGCCGTAACATCGGGCGCATCCACACCGACGCCGATTACCAAAGAAGTTATTCATTACTTGGAGCAGTTTGATCCAGATAACCCGTCGACTTGGGAAATTATACGAACGGTCAACATGAGCAAGCTGATTCCTGCCGTGAAACAAAAAGCCGGAAGTGAATAATGAACCTTGGATAGGGGAATAAAGATGCATCAAAGACAAGGGGCCAAAAGCAGTCAACCGTTCCGTTTCCAGTCCGTCAAACGTTGGTTTAAATATAAATATTTGCTGCTCACCCGGGCCAAGGGCGGCCCCGGCATTGTGGCCATGGGATTTTCCATCGGCTTGTCTGTGGAAATGTTTACTCTGCCTACCGCGGGTCTCGCCTTTTTTCTCATATTCCCGCTTGTTTATTTGTTTAGAGGCAGTATGGCTGCGGCGCTAATCGGCTTTGTTTTCGGAAAAGTCATATACTTGCCGTTGACTTACATTCATATCAAGGTGGGCGGGATGGTGCTGCCGAGAGGCACGGGCCGCCATTTGCTCGCTTTTCTGCCCGATTGGATGGATATGTTTATCAAGTCGAACCTGAAGCTGTTTGTCGGCGGCGTCATCGATGGATTGCTGCTCGGTCTGCTGTTCTATTTTCCGATCCGCTGGGCACTGGAATATTATCATACGCAGCGCAAAGAAAAACGGAAGAAAAGAAAAGCACAAATGGTTGTCAACACGGAACCGACTCCTTGAGTCGGTTTTTGTCTTTGTATGTGGATTTGCCGCGGCGGGCATCGATTTGAAATTTTTATTATTGACGGGAGAAGGAAAGATGGTGTATATTTGCTTTAGCGATTAAAAGCTTAAAAGCGTATAAGCGTCGAAGCGTTTAAGCGTATTGGAGGAATAAGTCCAAATACTTATCAGACCGGGAGAGTGCCATTATGATCGTTATCATATCTAATAAAGTATCCGAGGACCGAATTAATGAAATTGTTGCCATAATCGAGAAGCATCAGGTGCAGGCTCACGTATCCAAAGGCGTAGACCGTACGGTTATCGGAATTATCGGGCAGGCCGACCCCAAGCTCGGCGAGCAGCTTCGTCAATTGTCCGGCGTTGAGCAGGTAGTCAAAATTTCGAAGTCCTACAAGCTCGCAAGCAGAGATTTCCATCCGGACAATACCGTTATCAAAATCAAGGATGTTGAAATCGGCGGCGAGCAGCTTGTCATTATGGGAGGACCCTGCGCAGTCGAGTCGCCAGAGCAGATCGACGAAATCGCGCGCCTGGTCAAGGCAGCCGGCGCTCAAGTGCTGCGCGGCGGCGCATTCAAGCCAAGAACGGGACCGTACAGCTTCCAGGGCGTAGGCGTGGAAGGATTGGTCATGATGGCCGAGGCCGGCAAAAAGCACGGTCTGCTGACAATTACCGAGGTCATGACGCCCGAATACGTGGATGTATGCGCCGAATACGCGGATATTTTGCAGGTCGGCACACGCAATATGCAAAACTTCGATCTGCTGCGCAAATTAGGGACGATCCAGACGCCGGTGCTGCTGAAGCGCGGTTTCAGCTCCACCTATGACGAGTTCCTGAATGCGGCCGAATATATTTTGGCCGGAGGCAATCCGAACGTTATGCTCTGCGAGCGCGGAATCCGAACATTCGAATCTTACACGAGAAATACATTGGATCTTGCCGCAATTCCCGCATTGCAAACATTGAGCCATCTGCCGGTCATCTCCGATCCGAGCCACGGCACAGGACGCCGCGAGCTGGTAGAGCCGATGAGCAAAGCGTCGGTCGCCGCAGGCGCGAATGGGCTCATCGTCGAGATGCATACCGACCCTGATAACTCGATGACCGGCGACGGCGTGCAGTCGTTGTTCCCTGAACAATTCGCCCAATTGATGGTTGACCTGGAAAAGCTTGCGCCGTTGTGCGGCAAACGTTTTGATACGAAGAAGGAAGTGTTTGCCTAGCAGGCTGCAAAGTAAATAATGCCCCAAATGAACTTGGTACCCCGAATTATTGGGAGCCAAGTTTTCTTTTTGTCGAATCTGTGAACGGAATCTCAAATATGTGTGAGCATACCTTACACAGGCGTAAAAAATACCTTACATAAGTATTGACGATTGTTGTTGAAAAGTTTTATAATATGACCATGATCAACAAAAACTTGAACAATGTACGAACAATTAAGGGTTAATGTTCGGAATTTAGGAGGTTAGTGAGTCAATGTCAGCTCAAAACGTATTAAACACCATCAAAGAAAAAGGCATCGAGTGGGTAGACTTTCGCTTCGTAGATCTTTCCGGTAGAGCTCACCACATTTCTTTACCAGCTTCCGAGGTTGAGGAAGAAACATTTGTGAACGGAGTAGCTTTCGACGGTTCTTCCATCACCGGTTTTAAAGGCATTGAAGAGTCCGATATGGTTATGCTTCCTGACACGGAATCTGTATACGTAGATCCGTTTACCGCACATCCGACTTTGATCGTTATGTGTAATATTTATACGCCGGACGGCGAGCGTTATGATCGCGACCCGCGCGGTATCGCTCAAAAAGCGGAAGAATATCTTCAATCCGCTGGCGTTGGCACGACTGCATTTTTTGCTCCTGAATCCGAATTTTTCATTTTTGATGAAGTTCGTTTCGAAAGCGGACAAAATAAATCGTCCTACTTTGTCGATTCCGAAGAAGCGCACTGGAATTCGAACAAACAGGAAGAGGGCGGCAACCTCGGCTTTAAAGTAGGTCATAAAGGCGGATACGTGCCGGTAGGTCCTACCGACTCCCAGCAAGACATCCGCAGCGAAATGTGTCGTTTGCTGATGGAATCCGGCCTTCGCATTGAGCGTCATCACCATGAAGTGGCAACCGCAGGTCAAGGCGAAATCAACTTCCGTTTCGACACGTTGACGAAAACAGCCGATAACCTTATGAAATACAAATATATCGTGCAAAACACAGCCAGACAATACGGTAAAGTAGCGACTTTCATGCCGAAACCGTTGTTCGGAGATAACGGCAGCGGCATGCACGTTCACCAATCGATCTTCAACGGCAGCGAGCCGCTGTTCTATGAAAAAGGCGGCTACGCGAACCTGAGTGAATTGGCTCTGAACTACATCGGCGGTATTTTGTACCATGCGCCGGCTTTGATCGCTTTGACCAACCCGTCGACCAACTCGTTTAAACGTTTGGTTCCAGGTTACGAAGCGCCGGTTAACCTCGTATTCTCCAAAGGGAACCGTTCCGCGGCTGTTCGTATTCCGGTTGCCGCTGTTACGCCAAAAGGCTGCCGTATCGAGTTCCGTACTCCGGACTCCACAGCCAACCCATACCTGGCATTCGCAGCAATGCTAATGGCCGGTTTGGACGGAATCAAGAAGAAAATCGATCCTCGCGCATTGGGCTACGGTCCGCTGGACAAAAACATCTACGAATTGTCCGACGCGGAAAAAGGCGAAATCCGCAGCGTACCAGGCTCGTTGGATGAAGCTTTGAACGCTCTGGAGGCAGACTATGAGTTCCTGACTGAGGGCGGCGTATTCACGAAAGAATTTATCGACAACTATATCGGCTTGAAGCGCGACGAAGCCAAGGCAGTTTCGATCCGTATTCACCCGCACGAGTACTCCTTGTACTTCGACCTGTAAGAGCGGGTTTCAAACGAACTTATTACTATATTTTACAAGCAAAGCCCCGGATGCTCCGGGGCTTTTGTTATTCGACGCTCAGCCGAGCGGAAACCGGTCCACAGCCTCGTACATCGGTGTGCGCCCGAGATGACTGCGGTATAGAATGATCTGCTCGACAGTCCAATGCATGCCGGTCGAATGTGCCGCCAGCATCTGCTCGGCGGAAGCCAGACCGGCTTTGGAAAATGCGGCGGCGCCGGCATAATTGCGGGCTACGGTAAGATGCGGGCTGTAGCTGCGATTATCGGGAGCGAAGCCTGCCGATTCCATCGCTTTCTCGGATTGTGCGTGGAGATGGCGGAGCGCATCCATATCGCCTCCGACACCGATCCATAAAATCGATGGCGCAGACGGCTTACCGAATGTGCCGAATCGTTGCAAGCTCAAGGCAAGCGGGGAAGAAGCGGCTGCGAGCCCGCGCATGAGAGATGATATCGCAGAGACAGCTACCGTTTCCGTCTCTCCCAAAAATTTGAGCGTTATATGAAGGTCGTCGGTATGCACCCATTTTTGAAAAGGAAGCGCCGGTTGGAGCTCTTCTCGGAGCCGGCGAAGCCAGGATCGCTGCTCCTGATCGAGCGGCAGCGCCAGAAATAACCGCGGTCTTGTCATACTGCAAACCTCTTTCCATATGCGATATTCGCTAAGGTATCCTATCCTATCGGAAATATGTATCAATGCTGTGAAGAATGAGCATAACTACTTGATGGATAGGGACAATCTTTGCTATCATAGCCATATCATATCAAAAGATGCGATTTGAAAACTAGGTGAAGGTGTGAACTCATGACAAAACGCGCATACAATTTCAACCCGGGACCTGCGGCGCTTCCGCTTGAAGTATTGCAGCAGGCTCAGGAACAGTTTGTGGATTACAATGGGATCGGCATGTCTTTAATGGAGGTTTCCCATCGGAGCAAAGAGTATGAAGCGGTCAACAATGAAACACAGCAGCTGCTGCTTGAGCTGTTGGGGATCAATGCCGGCTATCAGGTGTTATTCATGGGCGGAGGAGCCAGCACGCAATTTGCTACCATCCCGATGAATTTCCTGAAGCCGGGCAGGACTGCCGGCTACATCATTACCGGCAGTTTCTCGGAGAAAGCATACGATGAAGGCCGTGTCGTCGGCGAAGCGGTCATCGCGGCTTCCAATAAAGAAGGAAAATGGAGAAGCCTTCCCAAAGCATCCGATATTATCGTAGATCCGAATGCCGCGTATGTGCATATGACAACGAACAATACGATTGAGGGTTCGCAATTCTCATACATTCCCGAAACGGGCGGAATTCCGTTGATCGGCGATATGACCAGCGGTATTTTGAGCCGTCCGATCGATGTGAGCAAATATGCGATGATTTATGCCGGCGCGCAAAAAAATCTCGGCCCTTCCGGCGTAACCGTAGCGGTCATCCGCGACGACATGCTGCAGGAGGAGCCTAAGCATATCCCGTTCATTTTCCGGTACACGACGCACGCGAAAAATAAATCGCTGTACAATACACCTCCGGTTCATTCGATCTACATGATGAATCTGGTGCTGAAATGGATCAAGAAGAACGGCGGCGCAGCGGCTATGGAAAGACAAAGCATCGAAAAAAGCAAGCTGATTTACGACGCGATCGATACAAGCGGCGGCTTTTATCAAGGCAACATCGATCCGGACAGCCGTTCCATTATGAATATGACATTCCGTTTGCCGACCGAAGAACTGGAAAAGCAGTTCGTCAAAGAATCGGAGCAGCATAATTTCGTCGGTTTGGCCGGTCATCGCAGCGTTGGCGGGATACGCGCGTCCGCTTACATTGCCGTTCCTTACGAAGCATGTCAAGCGCTGGCACAATTCATGGACGATTTCCAAAAGCGTAACGGCTAATCGACAAACCGGCAGCCCTGCTGAGCTTGAAGGCGGGGCTGTTTATTTTTGGTTGAACAGAAAGCGCACAAAAAAAGAGCGCCGCAAAGCTTCAGCTTTGAACGGCACTCTTTTTCCTCGATTAAAGGGGATTTATACGATTAGGCAAAAGACTCTTTAATGGCGGGTTCCGTTAATTTATAACCGACGTTGCGGATGGTCACAATATATTCCGGCGTTCTGGCATTGCCTTCTATTTTATCGCGCAGGTGGCTGATGTGAACATCGACGATCCGGGTATCGCCCAGGAAGTGGTAATCCCATACCCCGTGAAGCAGCTGCTGACGGCTGAGCACTTTGCCGCGATGCTTGCACAGAAACAGCAGCAGCTCGAACTCTTTGGGCGTCAACTCGATCGGTTCGCCTCTTAGTGTAACCTCGCGCTGATCCGGTTGAATCGTAATTTGACCGATCGTCACCGGAGCGTTCTCCGTTGCCGAAGGAAGCGTCTGGATACGGCGCAAAATAGCTTGAATCCGGGAAATCAATTCCTGCGGGCTGAACGGTTTGGTCATATAATCATCCGCTCCGTTATCGAGGCCGGCGATTTTATCGGATAAATCCTGCATCGCGGTAAGCATAATAATCGGCACCAAATTGTTCTGGCTGCGCAGCTTTCTGCAAACCTGGATGCCATCCATTTTGGGAAGCATAAGGTCGAGCACGATTACATCGGGACGGAAATGTTGAATCGCCTGGAAAACGGCTTCGCCGTCATACACACACTGCACTTCGAAGCCGACCAGCTTCAAATTGAATTCTATCAGCATGGAAATGGAAGGTTCGTCGTCAACAACAAGAATTTTCTTCTTCATCCATCGAATCTCCTTTGCTTGAAGCACTTGTTAAGCCTATTATGGCAGAGCACTATCAACCTGATATTAATAAAAGGTAAAACGAATGTTAAATTTTAAACCGGTTTTTGTGATAAAATGAGCTACACAGAGAGGTGATGGCAAAGATGGCTTTTCATATCGTTTTAGTGGAACCGGAAATTCCGGCCAATACGGGCAATATTGCAAGAACATGCGCCGCGACCGGGGCATGGCTCCATCTGGTGCGTCCGCTCGGTTTTTTGACCGATGACCGCACCTTGAAGCGCGCCGGGCTCGATTACTGGCACGCCGTTAATATCGAGTATCACGATTCGTTTCAGGAAGTGAAGGATAAATATAAGGACGGAACGTTTTATTTCGCGACGACGAAGGCTCGGCGGCTTTACACTGATTTTACATTCCGCGACGGCGATTTTTTTGTATTCGGGAAAGAAACGAAAGGGCTGTCCCCGGAAATTATTGCGGAGCACCCGGAGCAGCTGATGCGGATGCCGATGACGGATGCGGTCCGCTCGTTGAATTTATCCAATTCCGCGGCGATCGTATTGTTCGAAGGGCTGCGACAAGCGGGTTTTCCGGGTTTAAGCTAGATTTGAGCTTTAGCGGTCCGCCGGCTTTCCAAGGCGGTTCCGCATAAATATGACAGAATAGGCCTGTCTATGGCAGGAATTTTTATACATTCAACGAATAGTATAGGGACAAGCAATTGGAGGGAGGTTCTCCGGATCAGCTTGGCCAGACTGTTCGTTTTTTTTGTACGAAAGCGAGGTGAATTAATAAAATGAAGCCGGCAGGCGTTGTGAGAAAGGTGGATCAATTAGGCAGAATCGTACTCCCCAAATCGCTGCGGAAGCGGTATCAAATGAATGAGGGCGATCCCGTGGAAATATTGGTAAGCGGAGATCATATTATTTTGGAAAGATACCGGCCCCGCTGCGTGTTCTGCAGCTCGATGGAGCAGGTCAGCGAGTTTAAGGAACGACATATTTGCGTGGAGTGTCTTCAGGAAATGAGCGGAATGAAAGAAAATGCGTGACCGGTGCAAGCCGAGGCGCACGAAAAAGCATCACGTATTCCTTGTTTAAGGACGTGATGCTTTTTTGTAGTGGTGCTGAAAACGCCCTTGAAGGACGGCGGAGCCGTTTATTCGGAGGCGGTCTGAAAGAAGCTGGCGGCTTCTTGCTTACAGCCCTTTTGTTTTGTCATCATTGTATGCTGCAGTGAGCATGGCTACGATAAAAATCAAAAATAACAGGTTCAAAATCCAAAATGTTGCCGACATGGTCTGCACCCCCTGCCCTATATTATAACCAACCGCCCGGTAAAAGAAAACGGATAAAAGTGAACAATTATTTAAAAAATAAAAAGTGCGTCGGTAGCGGCCGCAATCTGCCGTCGGAAGGCCGGTTGATCACCTGGCCGTCGTAAATGAGGCTGGAGGAGCCGCCACCGTCCAAGTTATAGGCGTCTTTGACGCCCAGCTGGAGCAGCTTGTCCTGCAGCTCGGCCAACGTTGCGCCGGAATTTCCTCTTTCATCGTAGCCGTCGGTCACAAGGAACAGCAGCTGGTCATTCTTGAAGTTGCCTACCACCGTGCGCGGCGCGCGGGCCGGAGACGTTTGCCATTGGGACGGGATCGACTGCTTTTTGCCGTTTTGCAGCAGTACGGGAACGAATGTCGCCCCGAACGACGGATTCAGCTTGTCCAAATCCTGCTGACGCGAAAAACGGCCGCCGATCAGTTTGCGGTCGGTGCTTAATCCGATAAAAGCCAAGTCCTCGAAGGTCGGCTCAAAGCCGTACACGTATTTGCCGCCCAGCACCGTAGTGCTGAGAGGAAATCGCTTGCCGGTCTTATTATCATCGGCAAAACCGCCCGCGTTAATTCCCGCTACGGCGCCGTAACGCCGGGCGGCATCCAGCGTCGTTTCGCTGCTTCCGAGCTTGTCTTTGCCCAGCACCATCTTGAACGCCTTGTCGGATTTCATATCGACCTTCAGCGCATAGCCTTTGTAGTTGGATTCGTTTAAATAGTACAGCTTCAAATCAAGGTTCTGGCTGTTCGTTTGTTTGGATGGCTTGGCGCCTAGCTTCGTGCTGATGCGCGTATCAAAAATCGCGGCAGGCCGCGAAGCCGAGGCATCTGCCGTCTTGGCCATACTCGCTACGTCGGCGGCGCTTTTCTCATACAATTGATAGAACCGCTCGATCGTTGCGCGCGTTTGCGATGCGTCGGCCTTTGCCTTATCGAGCTTTTGCGAAGACTGCTGCAGCTCGGCTTGAAGCGAAAAGTCGGTTGCGGCAAAGCGCTGAAAGTCAGGCAGCTGAACGGGCAGCTGAAAGCTCAGCAAAAATACGACGATGCCGATAAACGGCGCGACGGCAAGCAGCAGGGTGCGATTGATTAACGGGATCGGATTCATTTGCGGACACCCCCTTACTGCAGCGCATCGAGGTTTTTCTTCAGATCGTCCAGCTTTTTCTTGACCTCGCCCAATTGGGTATAAAGCTGGTTGCTGTTATCCGTCTTGCTGTTCGCGCTATCTTTCGTAAAAGCAAGCAGCTCGTTTATTGAATCGATCTTGCTCTGCATCTTCGTCAGATCGCCGCTGACGCTGTCTTTGAGTCCGGCGATCTGCTTCTGATAATCGTCCTGTACGGCCTGCAGCTGCAGCTCGGTTTGTTTGGCGATATCCTGTGCGATTTGCTGGCGCAAATGATCGGTGTACAGCTTGGCTCCGTATCCGCCCGCCGCGATAAGCAGCGCCCAGCTTACAAATAAAAGCAAATACGTCTTGCCTCGTCCTTTGACTGATCTGTCCGGCCTGCCGGTCCGCGCCATGGGCTGCTGAGAAGCCGCAGGTTCAATGGGCGTATTCATTTTTGATTCACCTTCCTGTACTCGTTCGGGGAACAGCCGCACATTTTCTTGAAAACTTTACTGAAATATTTTTCATCCTCGTATCCGACCATTGCTGCAACCTGGGCGATTTTGAGATGCGGGTTCAGCAGCAGCAGCTTCGCCTTCTCCAACCGGATATTGCTTAAATAATCGGATAAGTTGACGTGAAATTCTTGTTTGAATTTGCGTGAAATATATTCCCGGCTCAGATAGAAATGATTGGCAATCTCCTGAAGTGTAATATCCTGATGATAATGGTTTTGAATATACTTTGCAATCTCGAAAATGACATTATTGTCCTGCTGCTGGTGAGCGAGCATATGCTCGGACAGCCGGGTAAGCTCGCCGATCAGCAGTTCCCGCCACAATGCTATCGAGAATGCGCCCTTCTCGTCCAAAGGAAGCTGGAAGCGGGATGCGCCGGGCACGTTTTTCATATCGGACAGCCGATCGCCGAACCATTCGTGCTGCCATCGGTTGCGCAGCACCGTATATTCCTGCCACCACAGCTCCAGCTGCCCGATCTCGATGGAATCGAGCCGCTTTACCGCCTCGATCCACTGCTGCACCGACTTTTCAATCTGTTCCTTACTGCCGCTTCGTACGGAAAGCTGAATGAGCTCGGCATAATCGCTGAAGCTCAGCGGCGCGGACGGGTTGGAGGGCTGTCCGGTATACGGATGAATTTTTTTATCGGTCAGCCATAAATTTCGTCTGCGCAGAGCGATGCCGGCTTCGGTGTACGCGGTTGGCAGGCCGGATGGAAACGGTTGGACGTTGCTGACTCCGATATCCACTCTGCTGTGGAAGACGGACCATATTCCTTGCTGGATGTCGTTCAATATGCGCTCGGCGGAGCCTTGGCCATACAGCAGGATGAGAATCGCATCGTCGCTGTTCCAATAGCGGTAGGCGATACCCTGCTTGCCCGCCTGCAGAAACTCATTACATATATTCGTAATGGAAAAGAAAAGAAGGTCGATGTTGGATTCGAATTTTTGTTTCAAACTGCCGCTTAACGTATCGAGCGATACAATGGCCAAACGGCCCTCGCGCACATTCCGGTCCAGACCGTACTCGTTGGCGAACGAATCGGCGACCGACTCGAACGTAGACGGGTCGGTAATTAAATTGGACAGCATTTTATCCCAATAGGCCGGACGAATCTGGTTCATTTCGATATTAAGCTGCTGTCCGCGCCGCCGCTCGTCTTCGTCCTGACGCCAGCTGGCGATCGCTTTGATTACCGCGGACCGGAGCTGTTCGGCATCGACCGGCTTCAATATGTAATCCAGGCCTCCGTACTGGACGGTATGGCGCACCAATTGAAAATCGTCGAAGCCGCTGATGACGATCGTCTTTCCGGACGGATAATGGGTATGGAGCCATTCGAGCAGCTGGGCGCCGCCCATGACCGGCATGATCATATCCGTGAAAATGATCTGCGGCTTATGCTCCTTGATCAACGAGATTGCGGTCTGACCATCGGGAGCTTCCCGGATGTCATCGATGCCCAGCTCATTCCAAGGAACGAGCAGCCGGATCGCATCGCGGACATGCTTTTCATCATCGACGATGATGGCTTTCACTTTGCTGTACCTCCTCAGATTTGGCTTTAGCCAAACCGGCATCGTAAGCATAAACCGTAATGCGAATCGGTTGGCGCAGCAGACGCTAGCCTTCTGCCGGTATGACCAGTGTAACACGGACGCCCGTCGGATCGCATGACTCGAGCTTCATGGTCGCGCCCTGGAAATAAAGCTGCAGCCGCAGATGAACATTGATGATGCCGATGCTTTGCGAGCTCTCGCCGATTTCCCCGGGAGGAAGGCTGACCAGCTTTTGCAGGCGGAGCAGCCTGTCGGGGTCGATCCCTTTGCCGTTATCTTCGACGACGAGCTCCAGGCCGCCGCTTTCCGTGAGCGACCCGGCGATACGCAGCTTGCCTTTTCGTTCCCGCGGATCGAAGCCGTGCTTGAAGTAATTTTCGACTAACGGCTGAAGAATCATTTTCGGGATCAGGATGTCGAGCGTCTGCCGGGATACATGGATGGTCACATCAAGCTCGTTTTCAAACCGCTGCAGCTGCAGCTCCAAATACGATTGGAGATGGTCGATTTCCTGCTTGAGAGGCACCAGCGTTTCGTTCGTATTCATACTGTAGCGCATCATTTTGGCCAAAGATGAAATAAGCGAATAAATTTTCGGCACCTGGTGCTGCAGCGCGAGCGTGCCGATCGATTGCAGCGCATTGTACAGAAAATGCGGGTTGATCTGCGCCTGCAGCGCTTTGAGCTGATTCGTTTTATTGGCGATATCCAGCTTATATTCGCTTTCGATCAAGTTGTTGATCGTCTGCATCATGAGCCGGAAGCGCCGCGCCAAAATGCCGATTTCGTCATTGCTCGTGACCCGGATGTCGACCTGCATATTGCCGCTTTGAATTTTACCGATGTAACCGAGCAAATTTTTGATCGGCGAAGTGAACCGGAATGAAATATACAGCGTTGCGGAAATGACGACGACCATGAACATAATGAAGATTAACGTGTTGATTTTCGTCAAATCGCGCGCACTTTTATACAGATGGTTGTAAGGAATCCGTTTCACGATAGTCCATTCCATGTAGGGTGTGCGCATCCGGTCGTAAATATGAATGCCCGCGAATTGCTCGCTCTTCCATTCAAAGCTGCCCGCAGTGGCCGGCGCCGACAGCAGGTGCCCGACCCAATCCCCTTGCAGCGTATGTCCCCACTCCTGCGGGTTTCCCCCGTAAACGACTTTGCCGTCGTTGTCCAAAATGTACAGCTCTTCCTGCCCCTGCGTATACAATTGCTCGCAAATCGAACGAATGACATCGATGTCGAAATCGATAGACAGACTGCCCAAATTTTCTTGCGTTACGGCATTGAAGATCTTCCGATGCATAGTAATGACAGTTGTGGGGGGAATATAAAACAGGCTTCCGCTTTTGTAGTCATGGCTTGGATGGGTAGGCTCCATCTTCAGCTCGGCGGCGCCCATATCCGGCTGATACTTGGGTCCGGGGCCTTCGTTGCGGTGCGGATTGCCCTGGGCAATCATAAAGGCCCGGTCGCTTTTTCTCATATATAAGTAGGTTTGCTTAATTTCCTTGACGGAGTTGGCGATCGTCTGCAAGCCTCTCACAATTTCATTATTGCTTAAGTAATCGGTATCGCCGTTTTCAATAATGTTGTACAGGTTCGTATCGTTGTAAACCGACAAGGAGTTTTGCTCGATCACCTTCAAGTAGTTCAACATATTCGTCTTGCCCTGGTAGATCAGATTGGAGTTGCTAAGCACCGTTTCACTGGAAACCGACTGTTTTGTAAAGTAATAAGTGATGACAATGGACGTCGAAATAGGAATAATCGTGGCGGCGAGCAGAAATATAATCAGTTTATTGCGGATACTGTTGCGAATCATCACGAATCCTCCCAGCCGAATGGCCTGCATCAACATTGTATCAAGCGACGTCAATAAATTCCACCTGACGGGTCACGAAAATCGGTGTTCGAAACAGGCTCATATTTTTATACTTAATTTAACTTACACAAAGAGGGGAGATTCTATGAAAACCAAAAGCCGTTTCACGAACTGGATACACCAAACGGTTTTCGTTGGCCCTGCGGCGATCTTTTTTGCGCTGATTGTCATTACTCCGTTTCTGCTGAGCATTTATTATTCGTTCACGGAATGGAACGGTGTTACGTCGGACATGAAATGGACCGGTTTCGATAACTTCAGACGAATTTTGTTCACGGACGAAGATTTTCATAAATCGTTTTGGTTTACGACCCGTTTCTCCGTGACGAATGTGCTGCTGGCGAATGTTGTCGGATTTGGGCTGGCGCTGCTGCTGACGCAGAAGCTGAAGTCAAGGAACGTTTTGCGTACCGTATTTTTTCTGCCTAACGTGATCGGCGGGCTGCTGCTCGGATTTATTTGGCAGTTTATTTTTGTCAAAGGCTTTACGGCCATCGGCGAATTGACAGGCATCGCTTTTTTTCAACTGCCGTGGCTCGGCGACGCGCCGACGGCTTTTTGGGCGCTGGTCATCGTCAGCGTGTGGCAAACCGCCGGTTATTTGATGGTCATTTATATTGCCGCGCTGTCCAATGTACCGAAGGATGTGACGGAGGCCGCTACTATTGACGGAGCCAACAGGCTGCAGACGCTTCGACACATAACGCTGCCGTTAATTATGCCGGCGGTGACGGTATGTCTGTTTTTAACGATTTCATGGGCTTTCAAAATGTACGATTTGAACGTGTCGCTGACCCAGGGCGGACCGTTTAATTCGACGCAGTCTGTGGCGCTCAACATTTACGAGGAAGCGTTCCGTAATAACCGTTACGGCCTCGGAACCGCCAAATCGCTGCTGTTTTTCATTGTGGTCGCTTTGATCTCCTCGATCCAGGTATGGGTGACGAAGAGAAAGGAGGTTGAAGTATAATGGAAGTCAAGTCCTCTTACAATTCGCGGGTATTCATAATGGAAATTATCGGCATTTTGCTGGGACTGCTGTTCCTTGTCCCGTTTTATTTCGTCATCGTCAATTCGATGAAAACGTTCGGGGAATTGCTTATTAATTCCGCCGGGCTGCCAAGCTCCTTGAATTTTTCAAACTATGGAAAAGTATGGGAAATTATGAAGTTTCCCAAAGTGTTTTGGAACTCTCTATTGATCACGGTGTTCAGCAATATCGGCCTGGTGGTCATCAGTTCGATGGCGGCTTACCGTCTGGTCCGGTTTCCGACCCGCTTTAATAATTTGCTGTTCATGGCTTTCGTAGCCGCGATGGTCATCCCGTTTCAATCGATCATGATTCCTTTGGTCAGGGTGGCGAGTCAGGTCGGCTTGATGGATAGCATCACCGGTCTCGTCATTTGCTACTTCGGCTTCGGGGTTTCGTTAAATGTGTTCCTGTATCACGGCTTTATCAAGTCCGTGCCTATCGAAATCGAGGAATCCGCAAGAGTCGACGGCTCGTCGCCTTACGGCGTTTTTTGGAGGATCGTGTTTCCGCTTTTGAAACCGATGACGGTCACGATCGTGCTGCTCAACAGCCTGTGGATCTGGAACGATTTCCTGCTGCCGATGCTCATTCTGAACAAGCCGGAGCTGCGGACGATTCCGCTCGCGACATATTCGTTTTTCGGACAATATACGAAGCAGTGGGATCTTGCCCTCGCTGCGCTCGTTCTCGGCGTTCTGCCGATTGTCATCTTTTTCCTGTCGATGCAAAGGCATATTATTGAGGGGATTACGGCAGGCTCTATAAAAGGCTGAACTGACAGCCGGTCAATAAGTTACACCTTTTCGTTCAATATAATGCGTGTTATGCAGCAAATGCTTTCTATACAATGAGAAATGTAAACATGAAAAATGAACCAGATAAAGGGAGGCTCGAAACTATATGAAAAAGATAACGACGATCAGTTTGGCTGCCGTAACGGCTCTGTCGCTGTTGGCCGGATGCGCGAGCAAGGGAGCGGCTCCGAGCGAAACCGGAGGCGCCGGCGCCGGCAATGCCGCCGGAGGCAAAAACGTTACTTTGAAAATGTTTCAGTTTAAAGTGGAAATTGCCGAACCGCTTGCGAAGCTGGCTGCCGAATACGAAAAAGCGAATCCGGGTGTCAAAATTCAGATCGATACGGTAGGCGGCGGTTCCGACTACGGAGCAGCGCTGATGGCGAAATTCAATTCGGGCGATAAGCCTGATATTTTCAACAACGGCGGATTTTCCGACCTGGACAAATGGATCGAGCATCTGGAAGATTTGTCCGATCAGCCGTGGGTAAAAGATATGGTCACGGTCGCGAAAGAGCCTATGACCAAAGACGGCAAGCTGTACGGCCAACCGCTCAATCTGGAAGGCTACGGCTTCCTGTACAATAAAGATTTGTTCGCCCAGGCCGGCATTACCGAGCTGCCGAAAACATTGTCGCAGCTTGATGCGGCCGCCCAGAAGCTGCAGGCAAAAGGCATAACCCCGTTCGTTAACGGTTATGGCGAATGGTGGGTGCTTGGCAACCACTTCGTCAACCTGCCGTTCGCTTATCAGCCTGATTCGAATGCATTCATCGACGGTTTGAATAAAGGATCTGCCAAAATTCCAGGCAATGCCGTGTTCGATAACTGGGTGAAGCTGTTCGATCTGCAGTTGAAATACGGCAACAAAAACCCGCTGCAGACGGATTACAAAACACAGGTAACCGAATTTGCCACAGGCAAAGCGGCGATGACGCAGCAGGGCAACTGGACGCAGCTGCAAATTACGCAAACGAACCCGAATATTAAGGTCGGCTTCCTGCCGATGCCGATCAGCGACGATGCCGCGGCGAACGACAAGCTCCCTGTCGGCGTTCCGAACAACTGGGTCATCAATAAAAATTCGCCGAATAAAGAAGAAGCGAAAAAGTTCTTGAACTGGCTCGTAACATCCGATATCGGTAAAAAGTATATTACGGAACAGTTTAAATTCATCCCTGCGTTCACCACGATTACGGCCGATGAGAGCATCCTGGGTCCGTTAGCCGCCGATATTATGAAGTACAGCAAAGAGAACAAAACGTTAAGCTGGAACTGGTTTAAATTCCCCGGCGGCGAAGCGAGCAGCAAAAAGTTCGCAGCCACGATGCAGGCTTACGTAGCGAAGCAAAAAACGAAGGAGCAAATGCTGGACGAATTCCAAAAAACATGGGAAAGTCTGAAGAAGTAAGCGGAACTAACAAGCCCTTGGCAGATCTCTGCCGAGGGTTTTTCTTCGTCGTCGTCAATCCGAACCGGACGCAGAAAGGGTTTCACCGGAATAGGCGCGATTGGAAAAGGGAAAGCTGAATCCATCAAAAAGCGCCATAAATCGCGGCGCAAAATGGAGGCGGGTCAGCATGACAGCATCGGATTTCGATTGCATTATTATCGGAGGCGGAATTGCCGGGCTGCAGGGAGCGATCCAGCTTGGCCGCTATAAGCACCGTGTTCTGGTGGCGGATAAGGGCTACGGGCGGTCCACGTTATGCAGAAGCTATCATAATGTGCTCGGCTGGCCGGACGGCGTCTCCGGGGAAGAGCTGCGCCGATTGGGCAGGCAGCAGGCCGAGCGGCTGGGCGTTCAATTTATGCAGGGAGAAGTGACTCGCCTTGGCGGAGAAGCGGGGAGCTTTCAAGTTGGGATACAAGGGCAATCCCGTGATTTGACAGCCGGTACGCTGCTGCTGGCGACGGGCTTGCTGGACCGGTTCCCTCCGCTGCCGGGCTTGATCGAATGCTTGGGCATCAGCGTGTACGTATGTCCGGATTGCGACGGATATGAGACAAGCGGACGGCAAACCGTTGTCATAGGCGCGGGCGATGTCGGAGCTTCAATGGCGCTGGCGTTGAATTATTGGACGCATACAATTGTATACGTTAACCATGAGGCGGCTGCAGCTCCGATCAGCAGCAAGCTGCTGGAACGGCTGGCCGATCGGGGTATTGCCTATTTCGATCAACCGATAGTTGAGGTGGTCGCCAAAGGCGACGGAGCGTTCCACGGCGTTCGTTTGGCCAACGGACGGCATATTGCGGGAGAGCGCGGCTTTATCGCCTTCGGAGGCAACGAGGTGCAGTCGTCGCTTGCCGCGCAGTTGAAGATCGAAAGGCTGGAAAACAAGCATATTGTAGCGGATCCGCGCACGAAGATGACAAGCGTGCACGGCGTTTGGGCGGCTGGCGATGTCGGGGTGCACGCCGAGCAGTTGACCATTGCAATGGGGGAAGGCGCGCAGGCGGCGATCTGGATTCATAAAGAGCTGCTGAAGCGGATGAAAGCATAATCCGCCCGGCGAGACTGGCGATAATAGGGGAAAGGGCCTGTAGAATGGCTTCGGGGGGGAGAAGTCATCTCCTGAACCGGTTCCTCTCCTTTAATCGACAGCCTCCCGGCAGGCACCGTTGCAGGCCGGTCCGGCATGGCATACCGGACGAGTTGCAACATAACGGCGTTTCGGAATCTGTTTTCCGCCGTTCATCGGGAGTTTCTTTCGACGTCACCCATTTCGTTATGCGGTTCGAACGACAAAGTGAAAGGCGATCGGAACCCAGCGCTTTTTCGCAGGAATCCGGCCGGTTTGCAGTTGAATCACTATTTTTCGAATCTGGACTTCCATTGCTCCAACGACTCCTCTCCATTGGCAAATATCCGTTTGAGCTTCAGCTTATGCTGGCTAGGAGCGGTCAAGCCTTGCTCGATCGTAAACGCATATTTGAATTGAAGCTCCTGCAGCAGTTGAAGCGTAGCTGCATTCCATTCGCCGTAAGGATAACAGAATACGTCGGCAACCGTTCCCAGGTGCTGCTCGATCTGGGCTTTTGCCTCTGCGATTTCAAATTTTTGATTTTTGACGTTCAGCTTGGGCAGATGGGGATGCGTCATGCCGTGAGGCTGAATATCCCAGCCGGCCTCGTGCATTTCCTTTATTTGCTCCCAGCTCATAAAATAACCGTCATCCACCATTCCCGGAGACATAAACAAGGTGGCGTGAAAACCGAGCTCTTTCAGCAGCGGCATCGCATGCTCGTAATTGTCCATATAGCCATCGTCAAACGTAAGCAGGATCGGCTTATCCGGGCCTTTGTCAATGCCCTCCATCATGTCGGAAAATTGCTTGAGTGTAAGAGGCGTGTAGCCCGCCTTCGACAAATAACGCATTTGCTCTGCGAATTTTTCCGGCGTGATGGTGGCCGGATTGCCGGGATCGACCGTAATGCTGTGATAATTCAATACCGGAATCCGTGCAGGCTTATCCGGTTTAACCGGGGCTGCCGCCGGAGCATTGACAGGCGGCGCGGCGCCGTTTGCCGCCGCGGTGGGCTGCAGGGCCATAGAGGAAGCGTCAGCCTGCAAGGCCGGCTCCGATGACTCCGACGCGGCCGGTCCGGAGGCGGCATTCGTAGCGGAGCCTGCGCGAACCGCAGCTTCGGGAACGGCGAGCATGGCAGGATGTGATGGCACAGCCGAGTATTTGTAAGCGCTTGCTGATTGCGAACCTTCCAGGAGGCGCAGGAACGGAAGCGCCTGTGTCAGCGAAATCGGAGCGTCAGAGCCCGGTATTCGCACGGAGTGAGACCGGCTGCCGCTGTCGGCAGGAGCGGTTGCCGAATCCGCGGCATCCGGCGATTGGGCAAGCGCAGGCAGGATCGAGCAGCCGACCGCCAAGACACAGCAAAGCATACTGAAAAACCAGCGCCGATACAGAAGTGCCAAACGGGCTCTTCCGGCGAATAGCTTGGGACGTTTCATAGGCACAGACTCCTTTTATGGAAAATCTACTACTCTATGCATATCCTGCAATAAAAAAGAATATGTCTGCCGGTTCAGAAGTCTGGTGAAAACTTGCCTGATAGACGAGCGGATCGTGGCTGCGAAAAAAAGCGGGATAAGGACGGTACCAGCGATGATAATCTTGTTGAAGGCGATGACAAAGCATTGTGTGATTGCCATGGTGAAAGGGAAGGCGCCGCCATCGAAAAAATCGATGGACAGCGATGGAATGCAAACGCATTATGACGAAGACTGTGATGGTGGCAATGACGGCATTGACGACGAAGCCGCAGCTGCCGGCGGAAGCTCGTCCACGACATGCGCGTACGTTCGCAGCGCCTCTTCGCCGTGCGGCGTCAAACGGTAAATGCCGCGCTCGACACGCTGGAACCAGCGGTAAACATTTTTTTGCAGCAGACCGGCCGCTCTCGGGTTGCCCGTCAGCTCCTTCAGCCGGCGCGGGCTCAGGGGACCGTGCTGGCGGAGCAAAGAAGCGAGATGGAGCGACTTTTCCCTGTAGGAGGTCATAAGCTTCAGCTTCGAGCTGCCGCCCACGTTGTAATCCGCCCGCCGCTCCTTGAATTCATGGACGATCCGTTCGGCTGCCCGCTTGTTGTGACGGGGCATTACCGCAGGCGCAAGCGCGGGTGCATCGGCCGCAGCGACGGCCGGCGACAGAGAAACAAAGCGATCGGTGATGCCGGGCGGATGGCATTCAAAGAGAACGGCCGGCTTCTTGCGTTTGAAAAACTGTACGGTGATCATGCCGATCCCGAGCATCTGGCAAAGCTTACGCAGCTCGGGCCAGCTGGCTCCGTGCGGGGCGCGGCCCTTATTGGGCAGCTCGAAGGCGACGTATACGCGGCGGGTGAGCCGCAGCCGGTCGATACCTTGCAGAAGCAGCGGGATGGAGAAGTTTTTTTTCAATTCGACGATAACGGGCGGCTCTTCGCCGCGAATGGCGACCAGATCGCAGTGGTGTACTTCGCCTCTAACCTGGTAGCCAACCTGCTCGAAATACGATTTGACCGGCGCGTACAGCTCTGTCTCGGTTTTAATCGCCACAGTCGCTCGTCTCCTTTAATCATCGGGTTGATGGATTTGAGTAAATTAATGTAATTATAGCATAAGTTTGATAGTATTAGTTTAGAAGTTGCCAGCACGTTCCCGGGCATCCCGGGCAGCATCAGCAATGGCTCCCGATCTGCATGGCGGACGGGCTGTTCTTGTTCAGAATGATTGTTATCGCATCGCGAATGCCGGAGGACTGACATTAACTACTGGAGGCTATTTTACATGTTATCTATCGAACAAGCGGGTCAAATCGATCCATGGCTGGGACAAACCTTGCCATGTGCTTGCGGGAAGACGCATTCGGTGTCGATACGCAAGGCAGTTATTGAGCGAGGCGCGTTAGCCGAGCTGCCGCGGTACGCGCAGGAGCGGGACTACCGCGATTTGCTGCTGGTGGCGGACCGGCGCACGCTGGAGGTCGCCGGCCGGGAGCTGCTGCAGCTGTGCGAAGCGGCGGGGCTGAAGGCGGATCTGTGCGTGCTCACGGACGACGAGCACGGGGAAATCGCCGCCGACGAGCGCGTCATCGTGCAGCTGCTGCTGAAGGTGACGCCGCCGGTGCAAGCCATCGTGGCCGTCGGCTCGGGCACGATCCACGACGTCGTCCGTTTCGTAGCTCATAAAACGGACCGCGCGTTTTTCTCCGTGCCGACAGCCCCGTCGGTCGACGGCTTCGCCTCCGTAGGCGCGCCTCTCATTGTCGGCGGCTTCAAGCAGACGATTCCGGCATGCGCGCCGGAAGCTATTTTCGCCGACTTGACGCTGCTTGCCAAGTCGCCGAGACCGATGATCGCCGCCGGATTCGGCGATATGCTGGGCAAGTACACGTCGCTTGCCGACTGGCAGCTCGGCCGCGTGCTGTTCGACGAGCCGTACTGCGAGCTTGCTGTCGAGATGACGCGGCAGGGGCTCGCGCTGTGCGTCGATAACGCCGAGGAGATCGCCGCAGGCAGCGAGCTCGGGATGCGCAAGCTGATGGAGGGCCTGACGCTGTCCGGCATCTCCATGCTGCTTGTCGGCCATTCCCGGCCGGCTTCCGGCGGGGAGCATCATCTCTCCCATTATTGGGAGATGAGATTCATTCAAGAGCGGCGCCGGGCGCTGCTGCACGGCGCCAAGGTCGGCGCGGCGGCCGTCAAGATGGCCGAGCTGTACGAGGCGGTGGCTGCGCTGTCGCCGGAAGCGGCTGCCGCGGCGATCGCGGCCCGGCAGGCCAGCGGCGATGTTTTGACGCCTGCGCGGATGCGCGAGCAAATCCGCGCAGGCTACGGCAGCATCGCCGATCAGGTGCTGGCCGAAAACGGCCTGAGCGGCGATGCCGGCGCTGCAGAGCCGCAGGAGCTGCAGGAGCTGCCGCAGCGCATAATCGAGCGCTGGGACGCCGTCCGCGCCGTATGCGGCAGCGTACCGCCGCCTGCGCAGCTGGCTGAGGCTTTGCGCCGCGTAGGCGGCCCGACGACGGCAGCCGAGCTCGGCGTCGAGCCCGAGCTGCTGCAGGACAGCCTGAGGTACGCGATGTACGTGCGCAACCGTTATACGATCATACGCCTGCATCAATGGCTTTAGCAGCCGACGGTGCGAACAGCCCCCGGTTACCGGCTTCCTCGCGGAAGACGATAATCGGGGGCTGTTTCTTATGCAGCTCCGCTGCGGATCGGCACATTCCCGGCGGGAGCGCCGCAGCTTCGCAGGAGGAGGTACGGGGCATCTAATCGCGGATCGCCCGCCTTCGAAAGCTGCGCTGTCCGGACCACATGCGGCAGCGCATCAACGCGACGGCGATCCGCTCCTGCCATGCGGCAGCGCATCAACGTGACGGCGACCCGCCCTGCCATACGGCAGCGCATCAACGTGACGGCGACCCGCCCCTGCCATGCGGCAGCGCATCAACGCGACGGCGACCCGCCTTGCCATGCGGCAGCGCATCAACGCGACGGCGACCCGCCCCTTGCAGCGGTCGCATAGCCCAAGCAAGCGCTGATTCGTTGAGCGGGCATTTCTACATATATTTGCTATGCCAGAGGTAGCTACTATCCACCGTATAGTTTTGTAAAATGTGGCGGCGGTCGCGTGCAACCGACAATTTTATCTAAAATTTCCGGGCAAGTTATCCCTCCAACTTGCATAGGATTTATTACACTTCAATTCTTTTTATGTTGTCATCGCAAATGCACTGTACGGAGGAGGAGGTTGACTCATGGACATATTCAAGAAAATATCGGATTACCGCGCAGAAACCGACAGATTGGCGTGGACGGGAACCTTTGCCCAATATATTACAATGGTTCACAAAAACCCTGACCTGGCGATGACCGCTCACAGCAGAGTATATCGTATGATCGCTTCTCAGGGCATAATGGAGGATAACGGCAGACGCAAGTACCATTTTTTTGAACAGGAAATATTCGGGTTGGACTCGGCGATCGAAAAGCTTGTCGAAGAATACTTTCATTCCGCAGCGAGACGTCTCGACGTCCGTAAGCGTATCCTCCTTCTTATGGGTCCGGTCAGTGGAGGCAAATCGACCATCGTGACCTTGCTGAAACGGGGCTTGGAGCAGTTTTCGCGGACTGATCAGGGGGCCGTATACGCGATCAAGGGATGCCCCATGCACGAAGAGCCTTTGCACTTAATTCCGCTGGAGCTGCGTCCGGAAGTCGAGCGGGAGCTTGGGGTGAAGATTGAAGGCAACTTATGTCCTTCGTGCCAAATGAGGCTCAAAACGGAATATAGCGGGCGAATCGAGGATGTGCGAATAGAGCGGGTGCTCATTTCCGAAGATACTCGGACAGGGATCGGGACGTTCAGCCCGTCCGATCCGAAGTCGCAGGATATTGCCGATTTGACGGGCAGCATCGACTTTTCCACGATTACCGAGTTTGGCTCCGAATCGGACCCGCGCGCTTACCGGTTTGACGGCGAATTGAATAAAGCGAACCGCGGCATAATGGAGTTTCAGGAGATGCTGAAATGCGATGAGAAATTTTTATGGAACCTGCTGTCCTTAACGCAGGAGGGCAATTTCAAAGCGGGCCGCTTCGCCTTGATTTCAGCGGATGAGCTGATCATTGCCCATACGAACGAATCGGAGTATAAAGCGTTTATTGCCAATAAAAAAAATGAAGCGCTGCAATCGCGGATGATTGTCATGCCGATTCCTTACAACCTGAGGGTGTCGGAGGAGGAAAAAATTTATACGAAGCTCATTAGGCAGAGCGATATGGCGCATGTTCATATTGCACCGCATTCGCTGCGGGCGGCGGCGATTTTCTCGATTTTGACCCGGCTCAAGGAATCGAAAAAGCAGGGCATGGATCTGGTCAAAAAAATGCGCATGTACGATGGAGAGGAAGTCGAAGGCTACAAGGAAGCCGATTTGAAGGAAATGCAAAGCGAATATTTGGAGGAGGGCATGTCGGGCATCGACCCGCGTTATGTGATAAACCGGATTTCAAGCGCGCTCATCCGGCAGGGGCTTGAATTCATTAATGCTCTGGATGTGCTGCGCGCGTTAAAAGACGGGCTGGATCAGCATCCGTCCATCACGAAGGAGGAGCGGGAGCGGTATTTGAACTTCATTTCGGTCGCGCGCAAGGAGTACGATGAACTGGCTAAAAAAGAGGTGCAAAAGGCGTTCGTTTATTCATTCGAGGAATCCGCGAAAACGCTGTTCAACAATTATCTCGACAATATTGAATCGTACTGCAACTGGGGGAAGGTGAAGGACCCGATGACCGGGGAGGAGATGGACCCGGACGAACGGCTGATGCGATCGATCGAGGAGCAGATCGGCATATCCGAAAATGCCAAAAAAGCGTTCCGCGAAGAAATCTTGATCCGGCTGTCCTCGTATTCGCGCAAAGGCCATCGCTTTAGCTACAGCAGCCACGAGCGGCTCCGCGAAGCGATAGAGAAAAAGCTGTTTGCCGACTTGAAGGATGTCGTAAAAATTACGACCTCGACCAAAACGCCGGACGGCAACCAGTTGAAACGGATTAATGAGGTTATTAAACGGCTTGTCGAGGAGCACGGCTATACAACGGCTTCGGCGAATGAGCTGCTTCGTTACGTAGGCAGTCTGCTGAATCGATAATATACCGGGTATACGCCCATTTTACCGGCTAGGCACTCACCCTTTAGGCGAACGCACATATATTTTAGTAAGATCGCCATTTTAACGAACAAAAGGGAGAGTACCGATGCACAACCAACTTGAAGAACAACATGGTAAATTAGCCGGTGCGGGTTCGCAAGCCGAAACGAACAGACCTCCTCATGGCGGGCCGCACGGAGGAGGTTCTCATGGACATCACGGGCCCCAAGGCGAGCATGGGTTCCAGGGACAACACGGGTTTCAAGGCCAGCATGGGTTTCATGGTCATCATGAGTTTCATGGCGGCTTGAATCCGATCGTTCCGATTATCGCATTGACGCCTTTCCTGGCTCAGCCATATTATCAGCCGTATCCATACCCATATCCATATCCATATCCATATCCGTATCCGTATCCATATTCTCCGTATGATCAACCGTACAGCCCGGACTATGCCTACTAACCAAAACGGTAAGCGTAACGGATGAAGCCGGCCAAAAAACCAGTCAGCGACACGAAAACCGTGTTCGGCTGGTTTTTATTTTGCCTTAAGATATCCGGAGTATGTTCACGAATCGTCCATAATGTGCATTGACCGGCATCGGCAGCGTTGATCGTATGCGGCGTCGGCCGATTTCTGAAGTTCGCGCATAAAAAACGGGATAACCCTCATAATAGGGGAGAATACCGAACGAATGGAGGATGGATCATGCTCGATAATCTTGAAAGTAATTACAATTGCGCCAATGCGGGGGCCGATCTTCACCGGCTAAAACAGGAACTGTCCGAGCTTCGCGGACAAGGCGCGGAACATCAGGAAGCGCAGGCAACGATCAACCGGATCGAGAACCAGATCTCGTTCATTTTGAACAAATGCGACATCAATCATTCATCCGCATCCGACTGATGCTCCAAACTGTTGCGTCCGTCGCAGGTGAATAGGCAGATGATTAAAAAACTCGCCCTCCGTCTTGCTTCGAAAGCAAGCGCGAGGGCGAGTTCATTTCTTGGTTTGGCTTCGCACAACCTTGACAAACGCGCTCGTCTCTTAAGAACGGCGAAGCCGATTATCCTTGTCAAACGGGTGCGTGCAGCTTCGCCTGGCCGAGTGGAGCCGCTTTTTGTCTCTTATGGTGATAAATATAGGATCCGGCAATCAGTCCAAACCCGATAAGGAGAAATATCCATCCGATTACCGGGTCGCCCACGGCTATGCTCGAATACATGGCGCCTGCCAGATCGTATGCAAGACCGGCGTAAGCCCACTCCTTGATGCGCGGAAAGCCGGGAACGAGTATCGCAATGACGCCCAATAATTTGGCAACACCGAGAAAGGGGAGGAGATAAGCGGGATAGCCGAGATGGTCGAACAAGGCAACTGCGTCAGGTACCGACAAAATGTTGGGGATAGTTCCCACTCCCATCATTACTGCCACCAATCCGGTAAAAATCCAGTACAAAACATTCACTTTTTTCATAATAATTCATCCCATCCTTTTTTAAAATGATTGTAAGAGCGTTTCGCTCCGCTTACATGGCAGCCAATTGTTTTTCAAGAAGGTCAAGCGTTGATTTGGCGCCTTCGATAGCTCCGTATTCTTTTACCACTTTTTCAAGTTCGCTGCATTGCCTGTTGACATAATCTCATTCCTCCGTTTGTTTGGTTGTGATTCATTTGTTGTTTTTAATATACCCCTAAGGGAATATTCCTGTCAAGGAATATTTGAAAAAAAATTTACCCGCTGCCGGAGACAGTCGATTAAAAGGTTTTTTTTGAAAAATGGGAAGTATGCCGCGGTCATCACGCCATCCAAGGATGCGGTCAGCTCCGAATGCAAGTGGATTAAAATTCGCGAAGGGCAATCGCCTGATTATGATATGTTGGCGAAGCTTCTCACCCAGGCGTCCGGTCCGCTTTAATTCGACCGGCTTGCCGATTACTTGGCGAAAGCACCTTATAATCCGTGTATCTATGGGGACAGAAACGGCAGCGGGGGCCTTTGCTCATTCAAGCAAAAGCCCCCGCTCGCGTAGTCTATAAAACGTGTTCACCAACAAGAACGAGCTGCCGCGGAAGCGGCCTCTTTCTGACAAACGCACCCGTCATCGAGTCGACGGGTGCGTAAATGTTTATCCCTGGTTATCATGCTCCGGAGCGGTCGGTAAAATAATTTCTACGGTCGTTCCTCTATTGACCACGCTGCGGATTTGCATCCGGCCGCCGTGGTTTTCGATAATTTTGAAGGTGACCATAAGGCCGAGTCCCGTCCCTTTTTCTTTCGTCGTATAGAAAGGCTCGCCCAACCGGGGAATGCGGTCCTCGGGAATACCGCAACCTTCGTCCGTAAAACGGACCATGATGTAATGGTCACCCGCCCGCAGCAGTTCCATCCGGATCGTGCCGCCCTCCTGCATCGACTCTATCGAATTATTTAATATATTTATAAATACTTGTTTGATTTGGTTTTCGTCACAATTAATTTTCGGCAGGCTATCCTCCGTACGGGTTATCAGCTCGACGTTGTGGATCATAGCCTGGGAGCCGAGCAGCGCGACCGTGTTTTGCAAAATGTGAAGCGCGTCCTTCGCCTGGTAGCTGACCGATTGCGGCTTGGCGATAACGAGAAACTCGCTCACAATAAAATTGATCCGTTCGAGCTCGTCCTTCATAATTTCGAAATACGAATCGTAGCCTGTTACCTTGGTCCGCATTAACTGTACAAAGCCTTTCAATGAGGTTAACGGATTGCGTATTTCATGGGCGACTCCGGCGGCAAGCTGACCGACGATCGACAGCTTTTCCGAACGGATCAGCATTTCCTCGGCCCGCTTCCGTTCGCTGATATCTTTGCCGATCATATATACGCCATTCAACTGGCCGTTAACGACAATCGGCACATTTAAAATGCTCAGCTCCACCGCCCCGCCGTTTTTATGCCTGAACGTCACTTCATAGTGTCGCGTTTGACCGTTCAACGTATCATCGAAATATTCATGCCAGTGTTCCAAATGCTCGGGCACGATCAGATGGCTGATCGATTTATGGAGCAGTTCTTCCTCCATGTAGCCCGTCATTGAAAAAAGAGCCGGATTGGCGCTGGTGCAGTAGCCGTTTCTGTCGAACGAAATAATCGGGTCGGGATTATGCCGGAACAACGACTTATAGCGCTGTTCGCTTTGTTCAAGCTGCTTCTCCGCCTTCTTCTTTTCATAAATCGCCTGGATCATGGCGTAGGAACGGGCGAATCGGCTGTCTTCCTCCTGCGCCAGGATCGATTCGAAAATATCGTCCTGAAACTCGTCGGGATCGCTGCTTTTATCGAGCTTTTTCAGCTCGCCCAGCATGTTCATGACGTTGACGATATGATCTTTATGAATTCTTGCGGCCGATGCCGCTTTGGACAGAGTTTCGTTTTCGGGCTGCAGCGTAACAAGGCCTTTTTTGACGTCATAGGCGGCGACATGATTCATGTTGACGACATTCATTTGGTCGATTAACCGGTAGCCTTCCTCGTACATCCATTCTTCAAAGCCTTCGAGCGACGCCGCCCAGTAATATTTATCGTTAACGGTATGAATGATGTATTCTTTTTCTTTCACGGACTCGATTTTTACGACTTCGTCCGAATGGAGAATGATAATATCGGAGCCCTTTTTTCCATCTCTTGTGACTGGAATTTTTTGCATTGAGAAATGATCACCTGCCTACCTTGCTTCGATTCATAATTGAACTCCGTGTTAATGAAAACGAACAGCCGCGCATATAAGCCAGGCAGTGTAATCCGATGACAGGTCAAATGAGAGAGGGTTTGTTAGTGCATAGCTTCGACTGGCGAGCGGGCTTTGGTCGATGTCATGAAGTATGGTGAATCGTTTATAATTATAGAATAGTGAGTCCATTATATCGTTTGAGGAATTCATAAGTAAATGAAATCTTTTAAATTTGTTACGGATTGATTACTGCGATAAACGCGAAACGGTTAACAATCGCGGAAATAGCGTGAGGTTGACAATCTTATAGTTATTTTCTATTAAGAATATTGGTTTTATATATTTAATAAATGAATAGATCGGCTTCATAATAGGCTGTAGAGGAATAATTTTAACCGAATTTAAAAAGGAGCTGACGTGTATGAGTGAGTCCGATAATCAACAATGGAACGCCGGATTGTACGACAGCAAGATCGGATATGTATCGCGTTTGGGCAAAGGGGTTGTCGAGCTGCTTGCGCCGCAGCCGGGCGAACGCATTCTCGATCTGGGCTGCGGCACCGGCGATCTGACGAATGAATTGGTCCGTCTTGGAGTGCGCTGCACAGGAATGGATCATTCTCCGGATATGGTGGATAAGGCGCGCCTGAAATACCCGGAAATCCCGTTCCTCGCCGGCGACGGTCACTCGTTCCGCGTGGAGGAGCCGTTCGACGCGGTGTTCTCCAACGCCGCGCTGCACTGGATGAAGCAGCCGGAACGCGTGATCGAATCCGTCCGGCTGGCGCTTCGTAACGGCGGACGATTCGTCGCCGAATTCGGCGGCAACGGCAACATCGGGCGCATTTATGAGGCCATCGCGGCGGTTTTGGCCGATTTCGGGATCGATGCGGCGGATCGCAATCCGTGGTATTTTCCGAGCGTAAGCGAATACAGCGGCCTGCTGGAGCGGCATGGCTTCGAGGTTCGCTGGATGGAGCTGTACGATCGTCCGACGGAGCTGGACGACGGGATCAACGGGCTCGGGCATTGGCTGGAGGCGTTTGCCGGCATGTTTTTTGCCGGGTTCGGCGAGGAGCGGAAGCGCGAGGCGTATGCCCGCTGCGGCAAGCTGTTGGAAGCGGAGCTGTATAACGGCAACTATTGGACGGCCGATTACCGGCGGCTCCGTTTTATGGCGGTGAAGCTATAGAGACGCAGGTCAAAGGTAGCGGCCGGCGACCGCCGACGATTGAAAGAAACAAGCGCCGTTTGGCGCTTGTTCCATTTGCGGATAAGAAACGAAAAACGCGGCGATTCCTGCTGTAAACGGACATGGCGGCAGACTTTCGGGAAGCGGGTTTTATTTTTGTAAAAATGATGTCCGGTTTGCGAATAATCTGTTACAATCATTGTAAGAACAAGGGATGTAAGCGTTTTACCTATTATGGAATTCGATCATTTTTTGGCAGCCAAGAGGGGAGCTCATCATAACGTGACACGACTACTCAAATCAAAATGGAGCAAATTTGTTTTATCCGTGCTGGTCATCTGCAGCCTGTTCACCGCCTACCGAATTATTACCGTTGAGGGTGAGACGAGCAATCCGCGCTTCGTGCTGATGCGGCTTGAGGATATCGGTCCGGGCGGGCAGTACGCCACCCTGGAACAGCTCGGCAAGCTCCGGACGGTGCTGGAATATTTGCGGGAACAGCATGTTAATTATCATTTGGCGGTCATTCCCCGGTGGATTGACATTACCGCAGACGGCACCCGTTATGATGTTGCGCTCGACCAACCGGACAGCGCCTATGCGGAAGCTTACCGCAAGCTGCTCAGGCAAGCCGTCCAGAACGGAGCGACGCTTGGCATGCATGGCTATACCCATCAGGTAGGCAATATAAGGCGCGATGACGGGCATCAGGAATCCGGTATCGGCAATGAATTTAACGAGCCGGGCGAAGATGGGACGTTGACGTCTTCGTTTGCCGAACCCCGCCTGAAGGAAGGACTCGCCATTTTCCAAAATGCCGGGCTTCGTCCCCGATTTTGGGAAGCGCCTCATTACCGCTCCACCCCCGAGCAGGATGAGCTGTTCCGCAATTATTTCGGACTTCATTATCAGGCCGATGTGCAGACCAACCGCAACTCGCCGGTCGCCCAGTACAGGACTGAACGCAATACCGGCTACGGACAGCCATCGCTTGGAGCGGCGTATGTCCCGACACCGTTTGACTACATTCCATACAATAAAGATGAGAAGCTGATTACCGAGCGCGTAGGCAAGACGAATCACATCGGCTCTTTTTTCTATCATCCTTTTCTAGAGTTTAAGCAGTTGATTCCCGTTAAGGACAAAGACGGCGAACCGGTTATACGAGACGGGCTGCCCGAGTTCCGTTATCCGGATCAGGATAAAAGCCTGCTGCAAAAGCTGGTCAAATCATTGAAAGCAAAAGGCTATGCGTTTTACTCCATTCAAGATTACGTTCCGTTCACGCCGGCGCAGAGCCTGCGCATCCATACGGCGGGCCAGCAGGAAAAGCTGATGATCGGAGATGTAACCGGGAACGGGCAAAGCGATCTGGTCGTCTGGGATACGAAAACCGGCACGATCAGCGTAACGGCAGGCAGTTTCACCGGCATGCGCAACGAACCGCAGGGCTCGCCGGTTATATGGGCCCGCATCCCCTATGCCAATGGGGCGGTCGCCGCTTTGGATCCGGGACATGCCGCCGGCAGAAAAGGATTGTGGGTGCTGGCCCCGAACGGCAAGCTGGAGCTGTACGAATCGGACGGCGAACGGTTTTTGCTGAAGAAGTCGTGGAAGACTGCGCCGCACAGCTGCTCGAACTTGTACGTGCTTCCGCAAAGCGGCGGGGATACCGTGCTGGCCGGCTTGTCGGAAGACCGCAAGAGCTTGTACGGCTACGTTGTAAGCAAGGACGATTTGAAGCCGGCCCGGCCTTACAGGTTCAAAAGCGAGCTGACCGGAGGTATGCAGGTCCGGACATTGGACGAAGGAACCCAAGCGTTATTTTATGCACGGTCCGGCGCGGTCAGCGGAATTGAGCTGAATCTGGATAAAGCGGCGATGGCTTGGAAAATGAAGAAAACGGAGCTGAACATTCCGAGCGAGGACGGCGAGATCCGGTTCGGCGATTTTAACGGAGACGGCAAAGAAGATATTGTACGCTGGAACAGCACTTTGAAACGGTTCACGGTCTATTTGCGTAAAGAAGATAACAATTATGAGCTGCTTTCGGTGTTCGGCCCGTGGGGCAAACCGGGCTCCAAATTGATCATCGCCGACTTGGACGGCAACGGCAAGAGCGATCTGGCGCTGATTGACCGTCAAGGGGGATACATCGATACCGCGCTTTCGTTTGAAAGCAATTAACGGCATCCGGCGGCGGCCGTACAAACATCTTGACCGCAGGCCGTCCTTTGACTATTCTTGAATTAATGGTCGAATGAACTCGAATCTCATGACAGAGCAATGGTGGTGAATGCTTTTTATGACGGGACAAACTGTTTTGGTCATTGAGGATGACCCGGAAATACGGGATGTGATCCGGCTGTATCTGGAAAAAAATCAATATACGGTCGCTTTGGCCGACCGCGGCGATCAGGCGCTTCCGATGGTGCGGACCGTACATCCCGACCTGATCATCCTCGATGTGCTTCTGCCCGGAAAAGACGGTTTTGAAGTGTGCAAAGAAATCCGTCAGGAAACGTCGGTGCCGGTTTTGTTTTTGAGCTGCAAGAAAGAGGAGCAGGATAAAATTACGGGTCTCAGTCTCGGCGGGGACGATTACATTACGAAGCCGTTCAGTCCGAACGAGCTGATTGCGCGTGTTCAGGCGAATTTGAGAAGACCGTATTTTTCCAACAGGGAAACTTCAGTAACCAAGCTGGAATTCGGCGAACTGCATATTGATCTGCTCAGCCGGACGGTGAAAGTGAGCGGGAACGAAATTTTCCTTTCGAAAAAAGAATTTGATTTGCTGAAGTTTTTAGCTGGCCGGCCGGGACAAACCTTTACCCATGAAAATTTGTTCCGGGAAATATGGGGACAAGAAAGCTTCAACGATACCCGCACCATAATTGTCCATGTCAGCAACCTGCGTAAAAAAATCGAACGCGACCCGTCCAACCCGCAATATATCATTAATGTGCACGGAGTCGGTTACAAATTCATACTCTCTTGAGACGATGTAGAGCAATCGTTCCGATAAAACGCATGCCCCTATCCGTAATATTGCACCCCTGCGAGCTGACATTGGAATCCCTTACCGGGGAAGCCTTCATCGGAAACCGATGAGCTTGTAGGGGTGTATTTTGCTCGATGGGACGTAGCGGCGTCAGCGTTTGTTTTTGGATTTTAACCGCTATACCGGGTTCATTCCGGAAACCAGGCAGGTATTTTTGCCTTATACGCGGAATATATACATCATGAAGCAAGCATCAACCATAGGCTGGAGGGAGATCGTGTGTCGTATTTTTACGGGTCGGATTCACCGGAAATTCAGAACCCTTTTAAAAAAGAAGGCTTGCTCTACTCGATAAACGGGCTGTTCATTCTTATCGCCGGTATCGTGTGCCTGTTTAATTTGCGCAGTCAAATCGTAGCCAACGGGGCGGCGATCGGCTGGATTAATGCGATCATTTGCTTTTTGTTAATCGGCGCCGGGTTAGCGTATTTGAGCAGCGGGCTTTTGAAAACGTTCCGGTTTTACGTAGGCAGGGGAATTCCCGGCAATCTTGCGCCGAACGCGGCCCAAAATGAAGGCATCTCGCATATGGGACGCTATGTGTACAATTCCGCGAATTTGGAGCAAATGCTGATGGGAAGGATCAATCCTACGTTTGTGGAGCCGCAAACCTTCTTTGACCGGATGGTTTTCAGTTTCTTTCCGAAAATTATTTTTTTACCGTATGCCATGCGCAACTATGTGCATTTGCTCGTTAAAAAAAGCGCTTATTCACTCATCGTCGTCACGATTTATATGCTGTGCCTGCTGTCCGGCTCGCTGGGCTTAACGCATATTACCCAATCCGGGTTTTCCGGCTGGATCGGACTTTTATTGATGGCGGCGCTCTTTTTCATCTGGGTAAATAACAAAATATCCGCTAAAGGCGTGCTCAAGACAAAAATCGAATCGCTCAGTCTGGGCGGCTTCGCCATCATGACGATCGTGGCCGTGCTCATCCCGGCAATCGGCGAAATCGTATTAAGGCAGGGCGGAATTACGATACCCGACGTTCCGTTTCATCCGGCATTTTACATTACCGTGACGTATTTATTGATGGTTCTTACGTTGGTCGGCGGCGTCATGCTGGCGCTGAATCGGGCCAATATGTTGAATCCGTTGACGGAAGTGTCGGAATTTCGCGGGCATTGGCAGGAAAATGTGCATCCGAAAGATATTTTTCGCAGCTTTGATTTGGAAATGTCCGACCTGCGCTATAAAGAAATACCGAATCGCGTATACCGCGAGATGAACCCGAACCTGAATTTGGAAGGCAGCTATGACAAAGGCAGCTTCAAGGGAGACGCGATTCAGGAAACCCAGCCGATCCCGATCGAGCTGAAGCTTCCCGATACGATGGTCAAGCTCAGGTGGGCATTAGCCATATTCGGCCATCTGCTTGTTTTTATCGCCGCCGTGCTGCTTTTGACCGCAAGCTTTAGTCTGCCGGCCGACCTCACTGTCGGATACATCGCCAAGACGGCGTATACACCGCTTGTTTGTTGGATTTTTGGCAGCATTGCCATTAATATCGCTCATATGTACTGGGCTGAAATGAATTTCAAGAGCTTTTTGATCCATTTTTACGGCGAAGGGACGTATACGGAATCGACGGTGTCCGTAGGGATGGCGTTTACCGATTCCACGAGAAGCGAAAACCGGATCGTCCGCTCGTCGTTCACTCCCTGGATTATTGCCTCGGAAATAACTTCAAGCACATTGGCCGGCACCGGATCGAACAATCTGGAGGGCGCGCGATATGTGATGGATATGAAAAAATCGGATCCGATTATGGAGTACCTGATCAAGGGGATTCGCAGCTTTTTGGACGGACGGAAAATTATTGCCGATACGGTGTCGGAAGGCGACATGGATGCGGTTAAAAACTTGTACGCCATGAATCAGGCTTCGCCGGCCGGCGCGGTCAGCGGGATCAGCATCCATACGAAGGAAGCTGCGGATGAGGAAGAGAAGAAGAAAAAGCTGAATTCTGGTCCGGTGCCTCCCAAAGAAATACAAGGCTGAATGGAAAAAGCTCCTTCACACTTTTATGATGTGGAGGAGCTTTTTGCAATACGGCGAACTATTGAATGCCGATGATTCCGGCTTCGGTTATAACCGATGCCTTCAGTACCCGGCTGAAGAAATCGAGCGGCACGTACATAATTCCGTCTTCTTTAATGACCGGCGCTTGACCTAACGAAAAAGGAGCCATTTTATTGTAGATGTAGGCGTCTTTGCCGGTTTGCAGGCTCGTCCATTGGGCTCCTTTGCTAATTTCCGCGGATTGTGTCTCTCCGTTCCACTTGACGTTCCAGCCTAGTCGTTCAGCGATCGCGCGCAGCGGCGCCAGCGTCATTCCGCTGTCATTGATATAGATGGCGGCATCGCCGACAGACAGCTCCGAACCGCTTACGACGAGACGGGACGGAGAAGCCGGCCTGGATGGTTGGCTAAACGGAATGCGGAATTCAGGCGTACCCGCTGCGTATGGAGCGATCTCGTAAGCGCCGAATACGATGACCGCAGCTCCCTTTTCCACATAAAACGATTGGGTATCCGATATTCCTTTAAATCCGTCCTTGAAATATTTGTCCGGATGCTTGGCGATTTCTTGGCGAATCTGCTCGTTGACGGTTTCCTTATAGCCGTCGCCGAACAAATTTTTCAATTGTACGCTTTTGGCCTCGGCTTCATCCAATACCGTATACGTATTGACCCGCGGCATGCCGTGGGCGCCGCCGGTGTACACCCCGGTTACGATTTTGACCGATACGAGGTTGGCGTTGGCGCCGCCGCCGTCGGCTTTCACCTCGTACATGACGTCCAACGTGTACGGTCTCATTTTCTGCCCGGCCTCTTGAGCGGCGGCCGCACCTTCTTGTGCCTGCGTCTTCAAACTTTCCATGTCCTTCATTGCGCCGCTTTCAATGATATCGTTCAGCTGTGCCTGGTACTTACTGTCCTTCAAACCTTCGAATACCGGGATATTCATGTTGACGGCAACAAGTCCGTCCTCATTTTTAACGGTCTTGGTCGAAATTTTTACACCGGTTTGCGCAGTGCCGGAGCCGGTCGCCAACGGAATGCGAAATTCCGGATTGCCGGATGAGCCAGGGGCGATTTCGTATTTTTGAAACACGATGACCGCCGCCTCTTTTTCCATATAAAACGATTGCGTGTCGGAAATGCCTTTAAAGCCTTCGTCCCCTTTGAAATAACGGTCCGGTTGCTTGGCGATTTCTTGGCGGATGCGCTCATTGATCGTATCCTTGTAGCCGCTGCCGAACAATTCGTTCAGTTCCGCCTGCTTCGCCTGCGTCTTGTTCAGCGCATTATACGTATCGACCCGGGGCATGCCGTTGGCTCCGCCTGTGAAGGTGTAGGTATCTACTTTAATTGAAACGATATTGGCAGCGGATGCGCTGCCGTCCGCCGTTACCTCGTATTTGATGCTGAGCGTATGCGGTCTATGCTCAAAGCCGGCTTCTTTCGCTTTTGCGGCTGCATCGGCGGCTTCTTTCTTGAGGTTGTCCAGATCCTCCATCGCCCGGCCGGCGATTTGATCGTTAAGCTTCGTTTGGTAGGCTTTATCCAGCATCCCTCCGATAACGGGATAAGTAATGTCGGCTTCAAAGTCGGCTGTTTGTTCTTTTACCGTTTTGCCGGCAACTTGAATCCCCTGCTGTTGATTGATCGGGGCGGATATCGGAACGGGTACGCCCGCCGAGGGGGCGGAAACAGGCGGCAGCGCGTCGGCGTAGGAGATGGGAGCGGCGGCAGTCAGCAGACAGCAGCCTGTGATCGTTAAAGTGAGCATTTTGAACGGATTGAACGGATTTTTCATCTTATTGCCTCCTTGATGTGATGATATCCCAAGTATAAATGAACACTGCCTGCTGTTGGTTACAAACGTATTACAAGTGATCAAACCATCCATGAGAGCGTCGCCAATAAAAACACAAGCTGATACAAAAAAATGACAATTGTTCATTCAAGTATTATTTTATAATTTATTTGCCATGCAGCTTGTACAGTTGGCACCTGCAGTCTCTTGATTGAAATCGCTTACATAAGGGGCCTTTTGCAGCGACAGTACAGCAAAACCATGAAGGGGGAAAACGTATCGTGAACCGAACAAAGAAACTCGTCAGTCTCGGTTTGTGCGCTCTGCTTATGCTGCAGATGATTCTGATTGCCGGACCTGCAAGGGTATATGCAGAGACGGTAACGGAGTTAGCCAAATACGGAGCGAGCGCAAATGCAGTGATCGACCAGACTGCCGCAAATCAGAAAGTCCACTATCCGAGAAACCATCAAGGCGGCGGAGCGGCTGCTTATAATGTAAAAGCCGGCAACGGCTCGGAGCGGCAGGCTTACTACAAGTTCGACCTGCCCGACCCAAGCAAGCTGGCCGAAGCAAACAAAATTTACTTAAGCGTAAAAGGCAAATCCAATGCCGGTCAGGGAACGCTTTATTTTACGGTTGCGGGCGTGACCTATAACGGTTGGAGCTCCGACTTGACCAAGCAGGGAGCGGATGTAACCTCAGCCGTATATTCCGGGATTACGCCTCCTTTGCTTGCATGGATCAACGCGCCGGTCAAATACAACAGCCAGACAGCGGACGCGGCACTGCGATATGAGAAAAGAGACCCGTCCTACCAAGCGATAGAAATCGCGGCTGCCGGGTGTAAGACCAATGCGGATCCGGCTTCATCCTGCTCTTTCGCAACCACGGATGCCAAGGATGACGAATACCGGATCGACGTTACCGACTTCGTGAAACAATACGGGGTCTCTGGTGCGGTTAGCTTTTTGATCAGAGCTGCGGAAAAAACACAAACCAACGCCTCGACCATTTACAACTCGTACAATACGGATGCCGCTTTTAACGGGCAATTCGGCAGCACGGATAAAAAGCCTGCGTTGATATTGCAAAAAGTGGAGGGCCCCGGCCCCAATCTTCCTTATACGGTTCCGCCGGCCAACGTAACGGCCAGTGCCGATGACGGCAACGTTCCGCAAAACGTGGTGGACAATAACCGCTATACCCGCTGGTCCGCCCAAAACATGGCCGGAGAACCGCATCAATGGATTCAATTGGATCTCGGGGCGGTTAAACCGGTCGGTTATCTCGGTATCGCGTTCAATGCCGGTACGAACCGGAAATCGTTCTTCGACATTCTTGTTTCCGGCGATGGAGCCGCCTGGACGACGGTCCTTCAAAATCAGGAGAGCAGCGGGACATCGGATCAGGTGGAGCTCGTCGATCTGCGGAGCCAGAACATTTCCGCCCGTTACGTACGATATCTCGGGCATGGTAACAGCGCGCCCAATTCGAAGGATTGGAACAGCTTAACCGCCTTCCAAATTTATCCGCCCGCAGAGGACGGCAGCGCGGCGCTTGTTCCGGTTCCTTATATTGAGCCGCCGAAGCCTCCGGCCGAACCGAACACGATACCTGGACTGTTTCATGCGGACGGAACGCCTTACATTCCTTATGAGCCGAATCGCAATCCGTCCAAAACGTGGAATATCGTAACGGATTTCGGCGCCAAGCCGGATGATCCGGATTTCGACAATACGCCTGTCATTAATAATGCCATCAGCGATCCGAGAGTGGCTGCCGGCCATGAAATCTTTTTTCCTGACGGCGTTTATCATCTGAAATCGACCATGAGCGGCGACGCTTTGTCCAATTTCCAAGTAAAGAGCAACGTTAATTTGCGCGGTGAAAGCGAGCAGGGCACGATTCTGCTTTCCTACTTCAACGGAAACAATGGAAGCACGCGGGTCATTAAAGCGTTCGGTAAAAAAGAGCTGCTTATTTCCAATTTTACGATCAAGTCGATTTTTGAAAGCAAATTAAATGAACCGGGAGCTGACGGTCAGCCGGATTATGCTTATTCGGTCAATACAAATACGGCAAATCCGAAAATCGGCGGTTTCGGCAACGGAATTTACATCGACCAGACCGGTAATATCGGATCCAATAAAATCGTCATCGAGCATGTCACGGTCGAGCATTTCCAACGAATGGGCATACGCGTTAGCCGCAGTCAAGAAATCACCATCCGCAACAGCACGTTTAAAAATGCCACCGACGTAGGCGCCGGGGGAGCGGGATACGGTATAGCCGTTCAGGGTGATACAACCAAGGTAAATCATTTCGGCGAGCCGATCGACGTCTATTTCAACATCGTGGAGAACAATAACTTTTTAGGACCGTATATTCGTCATGGCGTGATCATTCAGCATTTTGCCCATAACAACCTGATCACCAAAAACTATGCCAACGGGACTTTATTGGATTCCATCGACCTTCACGGCGAAAACGAATATTTAAACGAGATCAGCTATAACGTGATCGAAAACGTGCCGAAGGAAGCGATCGGAGTAGGCAACACGGGAGGAACGCCGCCGAATACGAACCACTCCGCTTCGGGTCCGAAAAACTATATCCATCACAATACGCTTAAGCATAATCGCGACGGAATCATGGTTTATATGGGATCGCCGGATACGATTATTGAAGAGAACGAAATCATTGCAACGACGGATTACAATATGTTCAGCGGAACAAACGGCGTGAACAACGCGGTCAATACGGTTCAGGACGGAGTCGGCATCAAGCTTCATAACGCCCCGGGAACCATTGTTAAGAACAATGTAATCAGAGGAAACACCGCTTCGAATTACTGGGGAATATTGCTGGCTCATCATAACGGGGATAGCGGCCAAAGCGGACTGGGCGCAGGCGATCCCGAAAATGTCCAGCTCATCGGCAATACGGTGACGGGCAATGCATACGGATTGAACATTGAGGCCGGCCGCAACATTACGGTACTCGGCAATACGATCAAGGACAATCTCGGAACGAATCTCAATCTCAATATCCCGCTGGACAATACCGATTTGGCCATCACCGACCTGAGAAGTCTGAAGGTTATGGATGGGACGGCATCGCTTGATTTGACGCCTGCTTTTGCACCCGGCACAACCGAATATAGTTTGGAGGTAGGCAATTCGGTCAGCAGTCTTCTTATTCAAGCGTCGCCGGAGAACAGCAGATCCGTTATAAAAATGAATGGAGACGTTCAATCCGAAGGTACCGGGTTCGCGATTAACGATCTGCAGGTTGGCAGCAATCCAATTGAGATTGAAGTTTCGGCAGACAATGAAACGAAGAAGAAAACATACCGGCTTGCGGTCAACAAACTGCAGCCTGACGGTAAACCAGGCGATCCGAATGAACCGCCGGTCAGTCCCAAACCCGGAAAACGGAGTTCCAACTCCGGAGGCGGCTCTGGAGCTGTGCAGGCTGGAGACGCAGCTGCTTCTGATCAAAGCGGCAGCAAGAACGATCAAGCAGTTCAACTCGCCGCCGAGGTTAAAACCATTGACGGGAAACAGACGGCTCAAGCAACAGTGGACGGCGACGTGATCGATAATGCGTTGAAAAATAGCGGCAGCGGTATACTGAGAGTTGCCATAAACGCTGATACCGCTGCCGATCGGACGATTGCGATACTGAGCAACAGCGCTTTACAAAAAATGATGACGGACAAAAGCATCAAATCGTTGAGCATCGAGACATCTTTGGGAAGCTACGAGCTGCCGATGAAACAAATCGATGTTCAAGATTTGGCAGCCAAGCTGGGTACGACAGCGGATGCCGTCACCTTGGAAGTGACGATCTCTAAAAATGTGTCTGCTGCGGAAAAAGCAAAGGCATCCGGGCAAAAGGTGTTGGGCGCGGTTGAGTTTACAGTGACGGTAAATTCCGTATTCGGAAAAAGCATGGAATTGTCAGCATTCACCCAATTTGTAAAACGGACCGTGATGGCAGAGGGCGCTTTAAACGCCAGTAATCTTGCGGCGGTTCGCGTGGAGACGGACAAAGGAAATTCCGTTTACCAACCGGTTCCATTCACAGTGTCCGGCTCGAAAGCCGCGCTTTACAGCCGAACGAACAGCACATACCTGCTGCTCGAAAACAATGTTGCTTTCACCGATACCCAAAATCATTGGGCAAAAGCGGACATTGAGCGCATGGCCAATAAATATATCGTACAGGGCGTTTCCAAGGATGCGTTCCAACCTGACCAAGCCGTTTCACGGGCGGAATTTGCCGTATTGATTACCCGGACGCTTGGATTGAGTCCAACAGGTTCTTCCAAAATAAAATGGAGTGATGTGCGTCCGGACGACTGGTTTGAAGGCCAGGTGTACGCGGCGGCGGAAGTTGGCATTATAACCGGCTATGATGATCAAACCTTCGGACCGAATCAACCTATTTCCCGCCAGGAAATGGCGGTCATGATTTACCGGGCAATGAAATTTGCAGGATTTGACGATAGCAGCAAGACGGCGCAAGCCGTTGCGTTTGCGGATGAAAATCTTATCCCCAGCTGGGCTAAAGAAGCGGTAGCCATTATGGCCGGCAACGGTATTGTCGATGGAGTCGCCTCGGGCAAATACGATCCTGCCGCGACGGCCACTCGCGCGCAAAGCGCCGTTATTTTGAACAGGATGCTGGCGAAGGCTCAATTCAACAATTAAATTAAACAACGCCAAGCGCTCGCTTTTATGAAATTACTTATAAGGTCTGCACAGCCTACATAGCTTGCAGTTTTATCCCCTCATGGTTGACGATGAAAAAAGGACATCTGTTATGATGAACTTGCATTGTCGGCCGGAGGGGATTTTTTCTATACGAAATGTTACGGGAGACGTGAAACAACTGCTATAAATCGGGCAATACTGATCTTAATAAATGAGTAAAAATTAGCAACGACCCGTTTGATCATGATACAATTATATAAGTTGAACCAAAGAACATCCGAGATAAACCAAATGAAATGGAAAAAGGGAATGGTCTTGCGCGAGTTTTGGCTTTGAGTTTCTTCAAGCCGAAGGCCTATAGATCAAGGAAACTCAAAACAAGATGTCTGAAGCTGCAAGGCCATCCCTTTTGGAATGCAATGGACACGCTTTATCGATTCAACTTATATAGTAAAGTATCTTATGCAAAATCTGAAGGAGGCCGAAAACATCGTGTCAAATCCGGATGATAACAAAATCTACACCTACCAAGATTGGCAGACCTGGGACGGAGCTTGGGAATTAATTAACGGCAAAGCCTATAATATGTCTCCTTCTTCAACCTCGTTGCATCAATTTATAGTCGGAGAGCTGCATTTCGCATTGCGGACGTTTTTTCAGAATCGAAGCTGCTATGTGTTTACAGCTCCATTCGATGTATTTTTTAGTGAAAGCGGAAAGTACGAATCGCCTGATCATATTACGCAGCCCGATCTCTCGGTTGTTTGTTCGAAGGATCAAATATCCAAGAACGGCTGTCACGGTGCGCCGAAAGTAATCATTGAAGTGCTGTCGCCATCTACCGCATTGAAGGACTTTAATGAGAAATTCAATTTATATGAAAATTATGGAGTTCAGGAATATTGGATTGTCGATCCCGGGAATCGAACGGTTCATGTTTATTCCTTGCATGATGGCAGCTACGAGGTACGCAATATGTATACGGAGCAGGAAACGATTCAATCCGTTGCCTTTAAAGATTTGCAAGTGCCCATGAACAGACTGTTCAGTCTGGAATCACAAGAACAATAAACCGGCGAGATGCTCTCTCGGCCGGTTTTTTTGCGTATTCAAGGCCCGCTATATTATAAAAATTTCCGGTTGTGCTTCTTCCCGTCGTACGAGAAAAGCACCGGCTTCGCTTCGATTACGGTTTCCAGATAGACGGTTTTGCCCCAGAGCTGCTGAATGTAAGGGATCGTACGCTCCACATATTTGAGATCGAGCTCGACGCCCTCATAAGCATGCTTTAAGCTCAGCTCGCCATTATTTTCGTAGTTGCCGTTTTCGACGACGATATACGGGAAGCCGCCGTTGACGCGGGAGTAGACGAGCTGGTCGCGAATCGATTCCCACGATTTATCGGTAATTTTCCATTCCGGCCCCTTTTTTTCAAAAACATACAGGTCCAGCTCGTCAACGAGCTTTTTCGTCAAATAGTTGCGGACAAAGGAGATGTCCGAGTCATATTCGCGCACATCGAATATTTTTTGCCGGCCTTCCCCTCCTTTGCGGCCCAGCCGTTCGCGTTCCTCCTGTGTCGGATTATCCCAGCGCTTCTCAATGTCCTCGAAAATTTTCAAGCCCAAATAATACGGGTTCAAGCTGTGCCGTGACGGCACGACAACGGAAGAATTCAGCTTCGCGTATTCGATCGTTTCTTCCGCGGTCAAATCGAGCTCCCGCATGATATGCTGATGCCAATACGAGGCCCAGCCCTCGTTCATAATTTTCGTTTCCAGCTGCGGCCAGAAATAAAGCATCTCGTCGCGCAGCATCGTCATGATGTCGCGCTGCCAATCGGTCATATAAGGGGCGTGCTCCTCGATAAACAGCATCAAATCTTTCTCCGGCTCGGCCGGGAATTTCCGTGGCTCCTGCTTGTACGGCGCTGCCGACTCGACCGGCTTATCGAGATCCCATAAATCTTCGTAGCCCAGCTTCCGCTCCGCGGATTCAGTCTTTTTGAACGGATCTGCGGGCTTTCCTACATAACCGGTGCCATAGGGCTTCGAAATCAACGGATCGACATGCTCTTGAATGGCAAGCACGGCGTCGATGAACCGCTCCACCTCGTCCGTACCATATAAAAGTTCATACTGACGGATCCGCTCCGCTGTAGCCGACATGCTTTCCACCATGTTGCGGTTCGTTTTGGAAAATCGGGCATTATTTTTGAAAAAGTCGCAGTGTGCCAAGACATGCGCGACGATCAGCTTGTTTTGAATGAGCGAATTTCCATCGAGCAGAAAAGCGTAGCACGGGTCGGAGTTGATGACCAGCTCATAAATTTTGCTCAGCCCGAAGTCATACTGCATTTTCATTTTATTGAACGTTTTGCCGAAGCTCCAATGGCTGAAGCGGGTCGGCATGCCATATGCTCCGAACGTGTAAATGATATCGGCAGGGCATATTTCGTACCGCATCGGATAATAGTCCAGGCCGAAGCCATCCGCTATCTCCGTAATTTCCGCTATAGCGTATTCGAGTTGCTTGATATCATCGGAAGTCATCGTGCGATTCCTCCTTCGGATCTTGGGAAGAACGTCTTCAATGCTTTGTAAACCTCGCCTTTTTCACGAATCACATAATGAACAAATTTCGGGTCATGCAGATTGCGATAAGCCGACATCAGCGTGCTGCTGCGGTTGTATTGGTTCACCTCGCCGTAGCCGAACAAATTGCATCTTCTAATGAGCTCGTTAATGAGTTTTACGCAGCGTTCGTTATCCGAGGTCAAATTATCGCCGTCGGAAAAATGAAACGGGTAAATATTGTACCGCGCCGGCGGGTAACGCCGGTCGATAATATCCACCGCCAGCTGATAGGCCGAGGAGCATATGGTGCCGCCGCTTTCGCCCTTGGTGAAAAACTCCTCCTCCGTTACTTCCTTTGCCTCGGTATGGTGGGCGATGAACAGGATCTCGACATGCTCGTATTTGGTGCGTAAAAATCGCGTCATCCAGAAGAAAAAGCTGCGGGCGATATATTTTTCAAAAGAGCCCATCGACCCGGACGTATCCATCATGGCGATGATCAGCGCGTTCGATTGCGGCGTCACAATTTCATCCCATGTTTTAAACCGCAGATCGTCGGGGTTAATGCCGTGAATGCCCGGAGAGCCCGCTGTCGCGTTGCGGCGCAAATTTTCCAAGATCGTCCGTTTCTTATCAATATTAGACATAATCCCCTTTTTTCGGATATCATTAAAAACAACGTCGGTTGTCGTCAAAACATCTTTCTCTTTTTTTTGCAAATTCGGAAGCTCCAACTGCTCGAACAGCATCGACTGCAGCTCCTCCATCTCAACCTCAGCATCGTAATAATCTTCACCCGGCTGGTCGCCCGCGCCTTCGCCTTTGCCCGGACCTTTGGCCGGAGTGGGGTCCACGCCGAGCACATCGCCGACTTGACTATCGCCGTCGCCTTGACCGACATGCTTGCTCTTATTAAAATTATAGCGAAACCGATATTCATCCAGACTGCGGATCGGAACTTTGATTATTTGTTTGCCGTCTGACATAATAATGCTTTCGTCGGTTACCAGGTCCGGCAAGTTTTGTTTGATCGCTTCACGAACTTTTTCCTGATGGCGGGTTTGATCCTGATAGCCTTTGCGGTGTAAGGACCAGTCTTCTCGGGATACGGTAAATAACGGTTCTGTCATGCGGGACACCTCCTGATGATCTTCATAGGAAAGCGGCTTCGTGAAAATGATAAGCTCAACGGCGCAACAATACAGCGAACATAGGCTTGCTTGATTTTAATTGAAAGCTCGACCTGCCCTTGCCGATAGTATAAGATTACCTCTATCGAGGCCTTTCCAAGATGAGCGACCGCGATTAAAATGTAGGTTTTCTTGAAATGATGGAAAGCTTCAGCTCCGCTGAAAACTTATACTTTCCATCATTATAAGATAACCTCTATCGAGGCCTTTCCAAGATGAGCGACCGCGGTTAAGCAGCATGCAGACGCTGCGGCAGTAAAGGAATAAAGTGCAGCTGGCTGGAAAAAAAGTGCTTGTTACTAAATATATTCAAGTCTCTGGGGGTTATGTGAGTAGGACGGGGGCCTATTTTTCGGAAGCAACGAGCACGGTACTCGTTTTTACTATATAAAATAGGATTAACATCATACGATTAGGAGCGCGTTGTTATGGAGCCGAGTGTAACGCAATGGAAACATTTATATGAAGCAGCCGCGGGATTTAAGCGGGCCGGGTGCTGGGATTGGATGACGAGCGGGCATTTGTTCGGCGTGGCAAATCCTGCGAACGGGGAGATCGGCTATTGTTCCATCATGGGTAATGGCGGCGAAATGTTCGGAATGGCCGTATATCTTGGCACGGAGGGCTTGGAGACGTTTGTCGGCATGCTGACCGATTCGTTGGGCGAGGATCCGCTGTATGCCCAATATTGCTTGATGCTTTCCTTCGACGACCGGAAGGAGCTTTACCCTCAGGAGCTCAAACAAATCAAGGAACTCGGGCTATCGTTCCGAGGCGCCAAGTCATGGCCGACCTTCCGGTTCTATGAGCCGGGGTTTTTGCCGATGCCGCTTGCCAGCGGTGAGCAGGTCGATTTCTTGACGTTAGCACTGCAGCAAGCGCTGGAGGTGGCCCGATCGTACCGAGACGATCCCGATGCGCTGCTGGAAGGGGAGGGCGAATCGATTTTGACAAGGACTGCCCTTCCGTCGGCCGGCGGTTTGGACTGGGCAAGCGAATGGCTGGAGCCGAAGCCGGTTGAGGAAAGCTCAATCCCGACGGCCGAGCCGGTCGACGAGCTGCGCCTGGCCAAAATCAAAAGGAAGCTTCAAGGCCGGGCTGGAGTGTGGGAAATCGACTGCTTCTATTTGCCGATGCCGATCAAAGAAAAAGGGGAAAGACCTTATTACCCGATGGCCTGTTTGATTGTGGATCAAGGAACGGGTCAAATTTTAAGCTTTGAATTCATCGAAAAATCGGAAATAGCGAATAAAACGGCGGCTCTTTTTTTAAACGTGGTCGAACAGATCGGTGTGCTTCCGGACGAAATTTGGGCGGTTAATGAGCGGGTGTTTATGTACATGTCTCAGATGCTTCACGCGTTCGACCTGCAGGCGTTTATGACGCTGGAGCTGCCGGCGCTGCAGGAGGCAAAGGAAGGCATGATCCAATATTTTGAAAACGGGAACGGATAATAATTGTCTGCAAAGAACCCGAGGCGCCGCTTCGGGTTTTTCCGCATGTCATTCAGCCGCATCCGATGGGTGACCGTTCGGACAGCTTTTTTGTTTTCAGCACATTCAGGTTAAAAAAAGCATACTGGCCTTTAAACGACAAAAATTCCATTTGTAAGCAATTGGTTAAACAGAGTGGATGCCATGTTGCAGGTTTCCTACTATGATGTTGCTAGCAGGACAAGGATCACAGTTCGATTAGAGAGGATGGCGAGAACAGGGAACTAATAAAAAGTCCGGTGAACGAGCATGTAACAGTGAAGGAGGTCTGTTCCGGAGAAGCGTTATTATTCGCTTTGTGGACAGCAGCAATTTGGCTGAACGATCCGCCCGCGCAGCGTGCATCATCTAATCGGCATTTTAGAAAGCGCTTACGACCAGTTAAAATGAAAAGGAGAATGCTCTTTGAGGAAACAATTGCGTCAGATCGCGATGATCATGTCATTCGTACTCATGTTTACGTCGATCCCTATGCTTCAGGCGTCGGCGGCCCAGCCCGATTTTATTAACATTACGAGCGATTGGCGGGGAAGCGTGTTCGGGGATGTCGGAGGGGGCGATAAAATAACCGCGGCCAATTTCGGCATCACGGAAAACGCGAATGGAACTGTCACGCTGAAAAGTCTCAATAACAACGGGAAAATTGCGGGAGGCAGCGAAGGAATTGCTTACTATTTTAAGGAGCTGCCGGACGATGCCAACTTTGAATTGTCAGCGACGGCTACCGTCGATAGCTGGGACGCGAATAATCAGGTTTCCTTCGGTATTATGGCGAGAAGCAACGTGCTTGATAATGAGCATGTCGGGTCCAGCTTCACGGGTGAGTATGTGGCCGTGGGTGCGCTCGATCAGGCAATGAAAGGCTTTTACAAGATGGGCGGTGGCACGCAACAGAAGGCTGGCCTGGAATTTGGCACGGCCGCTGCTCCTTCGGCTGGAAACGTCTACGAGCTGAAGCTGAAAAAATCCGGTGACGTCATCATGCTGCAAATCGGCAGCCAGACGAAGGTGTTGTCCGATTATACGGGCAATCTGGCTTATGTCGGGCTGTACACGTCGCGCAAAACACAGGTAACCTACAGCAATGTGAAATTTGCGGTCGATACCCGGGCGCCGAGCCGCTTGAAGCTGAATACGGCCGGGTTGAAAGTCGACTATTTCGTTAGCGAAAACCTGGATCTGACCAATCTGGTGACCGCCGTATATCCGGATGGACACGAGGAGAAGCTGAATCCCGGCGATTATATCGTCTCGGGCTTCGACAATACAACGGCCGGGTTGAAAACGATTACAATTCATTTTAACGGCGCCACGGTATCGGCCGATGTGAACGTCAAGCCTTTAAATGTGACAGCGCTCGGCATTAAATATTTCCCCGCCAAAACAGTCTATTATCCGGGAGACACGTTCGATCCGCAAGGGCTGACGGTTTTGGGGCAATATAACGGCAATCCGGTTAGCGAGGAACTGGCGAACGATCAGTACACGCTATCCGTTTCCGGTGCGACGGTTGCCGGAACGACCTACAGGTTTGGCACGCCCGGTACCAAAACCGTTACCGTAAGATCAACGGTAACGACATCTACGTATACATCGTTCGATATTTCGGTCAAGGACGCCCAGTTGACCGGCCTGGATATCCGGCAAAGCCCGGAGAAGATGCTGTACTACATCGGCGAGCCGTTCGTTGTCAAGGGTATGATCGTATATGCCCAATACAGCGATGGCACACAGGTGCGGCTGATGAGAAACGAATACACGGTATCTCAGCTGGATAGCGGTACGCCCGGAACGAAAACGGTAGAAATTATTCCGAATGCGGACCCGGCGAAGAAGACGAGCTTAACCGTCGCCGTTAAACAAAAAGAGCTGACCGGCATCCAAATTACCCATTATCCTAAAACGACGTATGATACGGATGGCAGCGCAGGCGAGGAGTTCGACCCGGCAGGCTTGGCCGTATCGGCCGTTTATGATAGCGGGGATAAATTGCTGTTGATGCCGGATCAATATACGGTCGATGCATCCGCTTTTGTCCCATCGGTTCCCGGAACGTATGAGATCCGGATCGCGCCGCAGCTTGCAGGGCATGCCCTTGAGCCTGTCGGCTTGAAAGTAACGGTCAGACAAAAGGCGGAAATTCAATGGAAAACGATCCGTTTCGGCCAGTCTTCCTCAGACAACAACAACAAGGCCGAGTTTCTTGACAATGGCGCGGTTCGGCTCACGGCATTGGAGGGCGGCGGAAAAGTGACCGGCGATCACGACGGCATCATTTACTATTACACGGAGCTGGATGCCGTACATGACAATTTCGAACTGTCGGCGGATATCAAGGTGACCGCTTATGCCAAAGACCCGCAGGACGGTCAAGAATCGTTCGGGCTCATGGCCAGAGACGCGATCGGCCAAGCCGGCGATCCCAGCGTCTTCGCTTCGAATATCGCGGCCGTTGGCGGATACAGCGGCGGAACGACGCGGCCCAACGGGACGCAGCTGTTCGTGAGAACGGGCGTCGAAGCCCCGAATGGCACGGGCAGCAAAGGCATTCAGAGCAAAATGCTGAACGCCGAAAGGCCGACTGCCGCCAACACGAGTCCGGCCAAGCCGTACAGGCTGACTTTGGCCAAAACGAACAGCGGTTTCACAGGCAAACTGAACAACGGTACAGAGGAAATCTTTTTTGAGCCCGATTTGTTAAAGGTTCAGAACGATAAAATGTATGTAGGCTTTTATGCGGCGAGATTGGCCACGATCGAAGTGAGCGGCGCCAGGCTGACGGTGACGGCAGCGGAAACCGATCCTCCGAAGATGAAGGCGCCTGAAGTGCCGGCGACGCCTGCCTTCGATTTCGTTTCGCTAACGCGCACATCGCAATCCGCCTACCAGTTAAGCGTCAAATCGAACGTAAACGGTGCAGTCACAATCAAGCAGGGCCTGAACAACGCACTGCTGCAGGATCGCGAGCTGGAAGCGGGCAAAACATTGTCGACCGCTACCACTGTTGCCGCCAACACGTACACGAACTTCAGCGCGGTTTTCGTTCCTGACGATACGCAAAACTTGACCTCCTACGATAAGATCGTCAAAAACTTTACGGTCGATATGAGGACGTATGCGGATAACGGGGACATTTACGTTTCTCCGGGAGGCACAAGCACAGGCGACGGTTCGATGGCTCATCCGCTCGATCTCGATACGGCTGTCGATTTTGTGAAGCCCGGCCAAAAAATATGGCTGCTTGGCGGCACATACAGCCGGACTTCGAAGCTCGATATTAAAAAGAGCAATGACGGCACGGCCGACGCGAAGAAGCATTTGTTTGCGGCTCCCGGCGCAAGGCCGGTCATCGACTTCAATCAAAAGTCGGAGGGCGTTGTACTAAGCGGCAGCTACTGGCATGTGAAGGGGATCGATTTCACCCGTTCCGCCGGAAATACGAAAGGCTTCACCGTAGGCGGCAGCCATAATATTGTGGAATACAGCCGATTTTACGCCAACGGCGATACCGGTCTGCAAATCAGCAGTACGGACGGCTCAACGGATAAGTCGACGTGGCCGTCGTATAACCTGATTTTAAACTGCGATTCGTTCGACAATATCGATCCGTCCAACAATAATGCCGACGGGTTTGCGGCCAAGCTGACCTCCGGCGCAGGCAACGTCTTCCGGGGGGACATCTCGCACAATAACATCGATGACGGCTGGGATTTATATACGAAGGCCGGGTCGGGTGCAATCGGGGCCGTTATAATTGAGAACAGCATCGCTTTCCACAACGGAACGTTAACCGACGGAACGGTGGGAGCCGGAGATAAGAACGGCTTCAAGCTTGGCGGGGAAGGCATCCATGTGCCGCATCTGATTCGCAACAGCATCGCCTTCGGCAACGGCGCCGTCGGTTTTGCCAGCAACAGCAATCCCGGCGTCCAGGCGGAAAACAACGTCGCGTTCAACAATGCCAAAGGAAATCTGAACTTCACAACCTACACCGGCATTGCGACGGATTTCAGAATCGGCGGGTTTGTTTCGTACCAAAAAGATTTTACGGCGAAAGACAACTACCCGGCGCAGCTGAATTCCGATCAAAACTATATGTTTAACGGAACGGCGTCCGTCAATAAGTCGGGAGTGAAGCTGAGCGATTCGAACTTTGTCAGCCTGCAGCCGAAGCTGCCGTACGAGCGGGATGCGGAAGGCAACATTATTTGGGGCGATTTCCTCAAATTAATTTCGCCAGGTACCGATCCCGAACCCAATCCGGGAACGAATCCCGGCGGGAAACGCCATTCCTCCAGTAGCGGCGGAGGAGGAGCCGGCGCCGTTTCCGGCGTGAGCGAACCGCAGCATACTAGCAGCGGGCCGCTGCTAAGCGTGGAGCCCCAGTCGACGATGGTGGACGGCAAAAAAACGGCGCTTGCCGTTGTCGATGCGGCGTCGCTAAACAAAGCCATCGAAGGCATGACTGACGGCGCAGCTACGATTACGATCGAAGTCAAGAGCGCCGAGCCGGTAACCGCCGTGCAAATTCCCGCACTGTCTGTTTCCGAGGCTGTAGCGAAAGCGGCAAATGCGATACTGTCGGTCAAAGTCAACGATATCGTGTACGATCTTCCGCTTAAAGCGATCGATCTGAGCAGCCTGTCCACAGCGCTTGGCGCGGCTGCCGCAGATATCCAAGTGACGATAACGATTGAAAAAGTAAGCGGAGACGCGGCGGCTGAGATCGATACGGCCGCCAAGAAGCAGGGTGCCGTTCAATTGAGCGGACCGCTGGACTTCAGGATCACCGCCGAAGCGAACGGCAGGAAGGTGTGGGTCCTCGATCTTGGCAACGTATACGTTTCCCGATCGTTCGATGTTTCGGGCTCGATTGATGCGCACCGGGCTACAGGGGCTTGGTATAACTCCGCCAAGAGGATGTTGACCTTTGTTCCGAGCCGGTTCAGTTCGGAAGGCGGTGCGACGAGAATCGTGATGCAGCGTCCGGGCAACAGCATCTATACGGTCGTTCAGGCGAACAAGTCATTCGCCGATATGATCGGACACTGGGCAAGGGAGGATGTCGAGCTGCTCGCCTCCAAGCTGCTTGTCGACGGATCGAGCGATACGGCCTTCACCCCGCAAAATCCGATTACGCGCGCGGAATTCGCAGCGCTGCTCGTCCGTGCGACCGGACTTGCGGAGCTGCACGGCATGGCGTTCCCGGATGTTGCCAAGGAGTGGTTCGCCGGCGCAGTTGGAGCCGCCGCTCAGGCGGGCCTGATCGTAGGGTTCGAGGACGGCACCTTCCGGCCGGATGGCGCGATTACGCGCGAACAGATGGCGGTTATGATCGTCCGCGCAATGGAGCTTGCGGGCAAGAAAGCAGATTCCGACCCCAGGAAGCTCATGGCGTTCGAGGATAACGCCCAAGTCTCGGAATGGGCGAAAGCCGGCGTCGCCGGAGCCGTCAATGCCGGAATCGTCAACGGGATGACGGACAAGGCGTTCGCGCCGAACGGGCAAGCTACCCGCGCTGAAGCGGCCGTCATGCTCAAGCGGCTGCTGCAGGCCGCCGGGTTCATGAATTAAGCGGCGATTGCCGCCGCGCTTCCCGGTCTCCGAATGGAGCGGGAGATTACAATATGATAAACGAAGGGCTTTTCCTGCGGTCGGCTTCAAGACTGCGGGAGAGCCCTTTTTTCACAGCTCCAGTCCCGTACCCTGCTTGAAACGCTTGATAACGACCTGCGTGTTCACGCGAAGCACGCCTTTCAGCGTGTAAATATGCCCGTACAGAAACGACTCCAGCGCATTCTCGTCCTTCAGCAAAGCATGCATGTGCAGCGTGCTTGGGCCGGTCATCTGGTAAATGCTGATCACATTAGGATCGGCGCTTAGCTTGTCGCCGACATGCTGGACATAGAGCGGCTCGACCTCAACCTCGAAAAAAGCGCTGACCACCTTGCCGAGCTTGGTCGCATTAAGCCGGATGGTAAAGTTTTCGATGATCTCGTTTTCGACCAGCGCTTCGACTCTCTTTTGAATAGCGACCCGTGAAAGATTTAACAGCTCCCCGATTTTAGCGTAAGACATGCGGCCGTTTTCATGCAGCAGCCGAATAATGTCCTGATCGGTTTGATCCAGATTCGGCAGTTCCAGCATAGGCAAATCCCCTTCCCATCGATGTCGAAATCATCGCAATATTGAAATCAGGCTATTGCAAAAAAAGAAACAAGTTCACGTCGTCTTTTGTCAAAAGTTAACCGAGTTTTTGTAATTGATTACAAAATGAAATCGTATTTCCTATTCGGATTTACAAATAGGTTTGACGGCAATTTGCCGCCGGCATATAATCGTGTCAACAAACATAACAAAATAACGACGAACTTTCTTTTATGTTATTAAAATTAACATGGTGGTGACGCGATGTCCAGCAAATTGATTTATAACGGTATCGTACTGACGATGGACGAACAAAACCGGGTATATAAGCCGGGGTATGTGTATATGGAACATGACGTGATCAAGGAGGTGGGCGAATGGAGCGCGGACGGCAGTCTGAATCATTTGCTGGACCAGGCGTCGTTTGCTTACAATGCGGAAGGAAAGGCGGTCATTCCGGGTATTGTCAACTCGCATACGCATTTGTTTCAGACGTTTATGAGGGGAGTGTCGGATCATTTGCCGCTCGCCCAATGGCTGCGTGAAATTATTTGGCCGCTCAGCCTGGCGATGGAGCCGGAAGATTTTTATTTGGCCGCTTTGGTAGGCTGCATCGAAAATTTGAAGTCGGGCGCCACATATGTCATGGACCATCATTATATTCATACGTCGCTCGATAATGACGCCGGGGTGCTGCGGGCGATGGCGGAATCGGGAATCCGCGGGCATCTGGCTCGCGGAGGCGCGGATTTGACGCTTGAACCCCGTCTGCGGGAAACGGAGGAGCAAATTTTTACCCAAACGGAGAAGCTGCTGGAAACTTGGGAGGGCGCCGCCTCGGGGCGTATCCGGATCGCGCTGGGGCCGCTGAACTTGTACGGCTGCTCGCGCGGTTATCTGGAGCGGGCCGCCCGATTCAGCGCGAATCATAAGCTGATCTCCCATGTGCATGTGGCCGAGACGAGCGGGCAGATCGACAATACGATGGAGCGGTTCGGCCTGCGCAATCTCGAGCTGCTGAATGAGGTTGGTTTGCTGGGCGAGCATACGCATGTGGTACACGGGATTTGGCTTGACGACGGAGAGCTGGAAGCGATAAACGCGAAGCGGGCTTCGGTCGTTCATTGTCCGGTATCGAATATGTATCTTGCGTCCGGCGTGGCCAGAGTGCCGGAGATGCAGAGGATGGGAATTAATGTTGCATTGGGCACGGATGGTCCGGGCAGCAACAACTGCCAGGATAATTTGGAGGTGTTGAAATTTACGGCCTGCCTGCACAAGGTGAACGGCATGGATTCAACCTTGCTGCCGCCGATGGATGTGCTGCGCATGGCGACGATCAACGGAGCCAGGGCGATGGGACGAAGCGCGGATCTCGGCAGTCTTGAGCCTGGCAAGCAGGCGGATTTGGTGACGATCGATATGCAAAAGGCGCATATTAGTCCTGTCCACCGCGCCTCCTCGGCGATTGTGTATAATGCCAACGGCAACGATGTCGATCTCGTTATGACGGGAGGCAGCATTGTTGTCGAAGGAGGCAGATGCGTATTGGTCGATGAGCGGGAGGTGTTGGACCGGGCGCAGGCGAGGGTTGATGCTTTGCGCAGCAAGCTGGCCGCGCGTTACCCGATTTTTGCGGCTGTTGAATGAGGAGGCGGATGATGAAGATTGACGATAAAGTTGGTGACGAGTCTTGTCGATGACCAGGACGGACCGCTCGTTTTGAACGGGATTATAAAAAACGAAAGGGTGAAGGAAATGGAATCATACCGATTGCAGGATCCTGTATTGGAAAACGATTGGCATGCCGTCTATCTCGCTTCGGAGCTGCAGGATAGCCCGATCGGCGTGACGCTGCTGGGGGAACGGGTGGCGATTTACCGTACGAAGAAAGGCGTGCATGCATGCCGCGATTTATGTATTCATCGGGGAACGATGCTTTCCAGAGGGTGGCTCGAGGATGATATTCTCGTCTGCCCGTACCATGGCTGGAAATATGACACGACAGGCCAATGCGTCTGTATTCCCGCCCAACCGAAAGGAGAAAACATTTCTGCGCGGGCCAGGACGGAAATGTACGGCTGCGTGGAGAAGTATGGCTTTATATGGGTGTGCATCGGCGATCCTGCGGCGGAGCTGCCGCATTTGGAGGAGTTTGACAATCCGGAATTCCGCCCTCTGCCCTGTGGACCTTATAAGGTTAGTGCCGCAGCGACGCGGGTAATCGAAAACTTTACCGATTTTGCCCATCTGATGTTCGTTCACCGGAACCTGCTCGGTCATCCCGATTATGCGGAGCTGCCGGACATCAAGGTCGTGAAGGAGAAGGATCGCATCTACATTGAAAATATTCCGATTTTCCAGCCGGTTGCGCATTCGGGTTCGGATAAAAAGGAAGGTACGACTTATGTGTACAGGAAGGAAGTGTACCGTCCATTGTCGGCAAGATTGTCCAAGACCGATCCGGCCAACGGGCAAACGCTCTGGATCATGCTGAGCGTTCAGCCGGTGACGGCGGAAGAATGTGTGGTATTCATGGTCGTATCGCGCAACTATGGGTTTGATGTGCCGGACGAAAATTTTGTCCATTTTCAAAATATGGTGTTCGATCAGGACGCGCGCATTATCGAAACGCAGAAGCCGGAGCTGCTGCCGCTGGATTTGCAGGTTGAGCTGAATCATAAGGTCGATATTTTCTCGGTAGCTTACCGCCGCTGGTTGAATGAACTGGGTGTTGTTGTCGGGACGGTTTGATCATCGAACTTAATTTCATGTCATAAAATCTAACACATAATCAACCAAATTACAAAAATGATCCGTTTTATTGGCAATCGGCACAAATATGTGTAAACTATATTGACTTATATATAACACGAAATTAAGATTAGTGCATAACAACGACATGCTTATAGCGGTCGGGGCTAATATGGAGGGGGAAGTGGAAGATGAAAATATTCAAACGCGCTACGATGTTTCGGGTTCAACGTCATGCTGTCATGTCGCTATGTTTGATCCTGCTGTTAGGTGTATTATCGGCTTGCGGGAATGCGGCCAAACCGGCCGGGACAGCGTCCGCGCCGAAGGCTGCGGATAACGCTTCTCCCAAACCTGCGGATGGCGGTGCGCCGGCTCCCGCCGCTCCTAAAGAGCTGATTAAAACGTCGCTCATTCTCAACTGGTTCGCCGAGCCTGAGCATGGCGGCAACTTCGCAGCGGTGGTCAAAGGCTTTTACAAAGATGCGGGCTTTGACATGACGTTAACGCCTGGCGGGCCGCAAGTTTCGGCGACTCAGATCGTCGCATCCGGAAAGGCGCAATTCGGCATGGCGAATGGCGACGATATTTTGGTGGCGAGACAGGAAGGGATTCCGGTTGTAGCGATCGCAACTTCGATGCAGAAGAGTCCACAGGCACTGTTTTACCACAAGGAAGACAAAAGCATTAAAGATTTCGGCGATTTGAACGGACATAAAGTATATGTAGCTTCCACTGCAAGTTTCTGGCAATATATAAAGAAGAAATATAAATTGGACAATGCGCAGGAAATGAAATATACGGGGCAATTGGTGAATTTCGTAAACGACCCGAATGCATTGACGCAAGGCTACATGACATCCGAGCCATTCACGCTGAAGCAGCAAAATGTCGAGATCGGTTCGCTGCTGGTGGCCGATTCCGGTTATAAAATTTATGCGGGCGTTTATTTTACAACGGAAAAAATGATTGCCGAGCATCCGGATCAGGTAAAAGCTTTCGTCGAAGCGACGGTTAAGGGCTGGGATTACTACAAGGATCATTCCGAAGAAATCAACCCGTTCATCAAAGAGAAAAACCCGGATATGGGCCTGGATATGATGAAATTCAGCGCGCAGCAGGAAATCGATTTTGTTTACGGCGGCGATGCGGCAACGATGGGTACCGGAATCATGACGAAGGAACGCTGGGTCGAGGTGCAGAAGCAGCTCGTCGATGTAGGCATATTGAAAAAGGAAGAAGATATCGACAAGGTGTTTACGACTAAATTTTTGCCCAAGAAGTGAACTCGTTCAACTTTGCTGAACATCGGGGAATCAGATGGGGACTCTACCCCACCTGTTCAAAGCCCACCTTAGAGGTGGGGGTCTTAACCCGATAAAGTTGTAATCGGATAAATTAGGGTAAGAGCAATTATATCGGGAGGTGGCCGCATTGGCTTCTTGTGCGGATTTGGATCTGTTGAATGTTCGATTACCTTTGGAAAATGAATCGTTATTGTATCGGATATCGGTTCGTGACGGAAAATGGGCCCGGGTCCAAGCTCAGGAAGCCACTGCGGTACAGCCGGATTTCGTTTCGCTGGAGCGGGGCGCGCTTCGCAAAGAGATTTATGACGGTTCGGCAGCCGGTCAGTTGGATCTGGAAGGTAAAATGCTGCTGCCGGGCTTTGTCGATTCGCATATGCATTTGGATAAATCGTTTTCGCTTACTGCGGTGGATAACGTGAGCGGGACGCTGGAGGAAGCGATTCGCAATTATGCCGCAGCGTCGCCGGATTTTACCAAATTCGAAATCAAATCAAGAATCATGCGCTCTTCATTGCAGGCATTGTCGTTCGGTACGACACATATTCGCACGCATCTTGATTTTAATATTAGAGCTTCGCGGGAAGTAGCTTTGCGGACGGTGGAGGCGGCGCTTGAAGCGAAGCAGCAGCTGGCGCCGTATATGACGCTGCAGCTGTTCCCCATGGTTCCCTTCGGGCTGGATGATTCCGGCTACGAGATTGTGGAAGAAGCGCTGCAGATGGGCGTGGACGGGATAGGCGGAGCGCCGCACTTGTCGCCGACGCCGAAGGAAGACATCGATCGTATTTTCGCATTGGCCGAGAAGTACGATCTGCCTATCGATCTGCACTCGGATGAGACGGATAATCCGCTCATGCGCACGGTCGAGCACACGGCGCTGCGTACGAAGGAGTATGGCTACAGGGGCAGGGTCACGGTCGATCATTTGTGTGCGCTCGCTTCGATGACCGATCAGGATGCGCATCAGGTCATCAGACGAATGGCTGATGCGGGTTTGAAGGCTGTTTCCCTGCCGGCCGTAAATTTGTATTTGCAAGGCAGGCTGGACGGTTACCCGGTGCGACGAGGGGTGACGCGGCTGAGGGAGATATGGGAGGCCGGCATCCCGATTGCGGTGGCCTCGGACAATATTCATGATCCGTTTCATCCGTTCGGACGCGGGGATTTGCTGCAAATTGCATTGATCGGATCGTATGCCGCCCATATGGGACGTCCGGCGGACTTGAGAACGCTGCTCCGCATGATCACGGATGTACCTGCATCGGTGCTTGGACTTGAGGGCTACGGGGTTAAGGCGGGCTGCGATGCGAATTTCGTCATTGCGGACGCAGAAACCCCGGAGGAGTTATTTACGCTGCTGCCTGAGCGCAGGTGGGTGTACAGCCGGGGGAAATGGCTGCGCGAGCCTGCGGCCAAGGCGCAATGGCGCGACAGCTCGCTGGCCGGCTGGTGGGAAGAAGCGAGCGAGGCGGTCTCGTTCCGGAAGCGGGAATCCGTGACGGAGTGAATGGTTCCGTAACGATCATCCATTTATCGGAAAAAGGGGGATGCTCGACATGGCGAATATACTCGTCGTTTATTACAGTGCATTCGGCCATGTGTTCCAAATGGCGCAGGCGGTTGCGGAAGGGGCAAACCGGGAGCCGGGCAGCGATGTTCGGATCGTGCGGATCGCCGAGATGGCTTCCCCGGCCAACCGGGTTATCGGGCTGGATCGGGAGCGAGGAAAACCGTCGGCGGAGGAGGTGTCGTCCGGGCAGGCTGTGCCTGCGGAATCGGAACGGCAGCTGTCCGGACGGTTTCGTCTGCAGGATCGGTACGCCAAGTATGAAGCTGTGCTTGAACTCCAAAATAACATTCCGATAGCGACGAATGAAGATTTGCGCTGGGCGGACGGCATTTTGTGGGGCTTTCCGACTTATTACGGCACGATGCCCGCGCAGGTGAAGCTGTTTCTTGAATTTGCCGGAGAGCTCTGCATCGACGGCGCATTGGAAGGCAAACCTGCCGGTATATTTAACAGTACGGCATCGATTCATACGGGCCATGAAGCGGCGATCTTGACGTCGATGGTGCCGTTATTCCATTTCGGCATGATATTCGTCGGGCTGCCTTATACGGAAAATCCGGAATATTTGACAGCAGACCCGATCGGCTGCTCGCCGTACGGAGCGTCGACCTTGGCGGGACCGGACAGCTCGTTGCAGCCGGATCGGAGGGAGCTTACGATGGCGTCGCGGTTGGGCGAAAGGGTGGCGCATGTCGCCGCAGCGCTTGCGCTGCACAAAATATCACAATCTTGATGCTTTCGGCAAACGGCAGACGGATTGCAGGAGAAACGCAAGGAGGAGCTTGATATGAAACATGGACGTTACGCAGGTGCGGGCAAGGCGTGGGATCGCTGCTTTTTTCCCCGCTTAAGCAAGTTGGAGGTAGAGCAGCTCCGCAAGGACGACGCGTTGATGGTGCTGCCGGTTGGCGCGGTTGAGCAGCATGGCCCGCACCTGCCGGTCTTTACCGATACTTTGATTTCCGAAACGGTGCTAACCGAAGCGTTCGAGCAGCTGCCGTACGATGCGAACATATGGCTGCTGCCGGCTGTCCCTTATGGCAAAAGCACGGAGCATCTCGGTCATCCGGGGACGATCTCGCTATCGGCCACGACGCTGATGGCGGTTGTCATGGATATTGCCAAAAGCTTGCGGCAGAGCCGGTTCGAGAAGCTGGTGCTTGTCAATACGCATGGCGGCAATGCGGATCTGCTTAATATGATGGCACGCGAAATCCGTATTGAAACGGGTATGGCTGTGTTTCGGCTTGATCCGGGCGGACTCGGTTCGGTGGATGAATGGATTGCTCCGGATGAAAAGAAGTACGGTATTCACGGCGGAGATGTGGAGACGTCGCTTGTGCTGGCGGCGCAACCGGATTGGGTGCGTATGGAGCTGGCGCCGGCGGAATTTCCGCGTTTTCCGGAATCCCGGTTCCTTCAGCTGCGCAACAAGGCTTTCGCATGGGTTATGAACGATTTGTCGCGATCCGGTATTTCCGGCGACGCCTCCAGGGCGACCGCAGAGAAAGGCGAAGCGATGGTGAAGCGGTATGGCGAGCATGTGGCTGCCGCACTGCTGGAAATGGCCCGATTTGATATGGAATCGTTCAAGCATGACTGATGGCGGCTGAGAGCATCTACAAAATCGGACGAACGGAGATGAAGGCGAATGCGGCACGAAGCGGAGGCGGCCGGTGTTATGGCGCCGGCGATAGAGGAAGCGGTGAAAAGCGGGTTTGTACGTATGGAAAATTTGTCCAAAACATATCCGAATGGAACGGTTGCTCTGCATGATGTGAATTTGACGATCCACGAAGGCGAGTTTTTATGCTTTGTCGGACCGTCGGGCTGCGGTAAATCGACTATTTTTAAAATCATTACCGGCCTCAGCTCGCCGAGCGGCGGCACGCTGGACGTGTTCGGCACGACGCCCAAGGAGGCGCGCAAGCAGAGCGACATTTCCTTCGTGTTCCAGGATCATACGCTGCTTCCGTGGTCGACTGTCGAATCGAATGTTCGGCTGCCGCTTGAGCTTCGCGGCGTCGATAAAAAAACGCAAAAAATCGAAGCGGAGCGCGTCCTCGAGATGGTCGGCCTGAAAGATTACATGAAGGTGCTGCCGCGACAGCTGTCCGGCGGGATGAAAATGCGCGTGTCCATTGCAAGGGCGCTCGTTTCGAGGCCCAAGCTGCTGCTGATGGATGAGCCGTTCGGCGCATTGGACGAGATTACGCGGCAGACACTGCAGAACGAGCTGCTCAATATTTGGCAGCAGGATAAAAAGATGACTGTGCTTTTTGTTACCCACAATGTGTTTGAATCGGTGTTTTTGTCCACCCGCGTCGTTGTCATGACGGCGCGCCCCGGTAAAATAGCGGCGACGCTCGACATTCCGGTTCCGTTTCCGCGGGACGACGAGTTCCGGACGGCACCCCGGTTTAACGAGCTTGTTCGCAAAGTATCCGCCGCCCTGCACCATTAAGAAAAGGAGTGAGAGCCGATGGCTGCTGAATTGAGCTGGGAACAAGAGATAATCAAGCTGCTGGGCGAGGAGATTATCGCGTTCGATGTGGAGACGAGGGAGAAGCTGTCCAAGGATTATTACTGGTATTCGCCGGTGCTCGATAACCGGTTGAAAGGGAATAAACCGGCCGATGGCGTCGCGCTCCCGCGCAGCGAGGCCGAGGTTGCCGCCGTGCTCGCCTTCGGTTACCGCTATCGCATTCCGGTTACGGTGCGCGGAGCGGGTACGGGAAATTACGGTCAGGCGGTTCCGCTCAAGGGCGGCATTGTGATGGATTTGAGCCGGATGGATCAAATTATGGAAATCGGCGACGGCTATGCCCGCGTGCAATGCGGCGTGCGGCTGGGCGTTCTGGATAAAACGGCGCGCGAAGCCGGACAGGAAATCCGCATTTATCCGAGCACGTATGTGAAGGCGACGGTGGGCGGCTTTGTCAGCGGCGGCTCCGGCGGTATCGGATCGATCACCTACGGCAATTTGTGGGACGGCAATGTGCTGGAGGCGGTCATCTATACGATGGAAGAGACGCCGCGCCGTCTCGTTGTAGCCGGCAAAGAGCTGTACGATTATATCCATAATTACGGAACGACCGGCATTATGACCGAGGTTACGGTTCCGCTTGCTCCGCGTACGGAGTGGATGCAGCTGATTGCCCAGTTTCCTTCCTTTGAATCGTCGATGCGTTTTGGCGAAGCGTTAGCGAAGGATGGAGCCGTCCATAAACGGTTGATCAGTCCGATGGAATGGCCGGTCCCTTCGTATTTCACGCCGTTGATCAAATCGATTATGCCGGATATGGCGGCGGTCATGCTGGAAATCGCCGACGGTCTGCTGCCGCAGGTCGAGGCGCTTGCACAGAGCTATGGCGGACAAATCGGTTATGCGGTCGGACCGGAAAAATACCGAAAAACGATCGGCGTATCGGACTTTACCTGGAATCATACGACATTGTGGGCGATGAAGACGGATGCGTCGCTTACGTATTTGCAGGCGGGGTTCGACCCTGCCGATTATATCGGACAAATCCGGATGATCAAAGACCGGTTCGGGGATGAAGTGCTGTTCCATTTTGAATGGGTCCGCGGCGGAGGCCGAGTGATACCGACAGCTCTGCCGCTCGTTTTTTATAAAAGCGAGGAAAGGCTCTACGAAATCATTCATTACTGCGAATCGATCGGAGTCAAAATTTTCGACCCTCACACATGGGTGCTCGATAACGGCGGCCGCGGTGAAGTGGGGAGTATGGAGCGCAGAAAACGTGTAAACGACCCGCAGGGCCTGCTCAATCCGGGCAAAATTATTTACGACGTCTAAGCGGAAGGAGAATGGTTATGGCGATGGATAAAGCTTATGCCCAGCTGTTTGAAGATGAGATATATCCGGCGCGCGAGCGAGCGGCTTGGACGTACCGGATGGAGGAAGGAGTATTTAAGGGCGGCGCTCTTCATGCTCTTGTCAAAAGGGTGCTTCCGCCGGTGGTCGCGTTTATCGTATTCATCGGGGGTTGGCAGCTGCTTGTCGCAATGCTGAATATTCCGGTGTATCTCGTACCGAAGCCGTCGGATATTGTCAATGCGGCCATTGAGAACCGGTACGATCTGTGGGTTTCGGTATCGACCACGACGATTGAGGCGGTGATCGGCTTTTTTCTGAGCGTGCTGCTCGGAGTGGCCGGCGCGATATTGCTGGCCAGCTCCAAAATGATCGAGCGAAGCGTATATCCATATGCGATTATATTGCAAACCATTCCTATCGTGGCGATAGCTCCGCTGATTGTCATCTGGTTCGACGCAGGGATGAACGCGATTGTCATCATCGCCTTCCTGATCGGCTTCTTCCCGATGCTGTCGAACACGCTGATCGGTCTTAATGCGACGGATCATAACATGAGCAATTTATTTTATTTGTATAATGCGAATCCGTTTCAGACGATGTGGAAGCTGCGCATTCCGGCAGCGCTCCCTTATATTGTGGCGGGTTTGAAAATATCGTGTACGCTTTGCGTCATCGGGGCGATTGTCGGAGAATATATTGCGGGAATCGGCGGCGACGCCGGAGGTCTCGGTTATGCGATTACGTATGCGGCGGCCCGGTTGAAAACGGCGTATTTATTCGCCTGCGGTTTGTCGGCGTCGGTGCTCGGCATCGGGTTCTTTTTACTCGTGAACGCATTTTCCAAGTGGGTGTTGAGCTCGTGGCATGAATCGGAAATGAGCCGCGACAACTAATGAGAAGATGGCACTAATCATGGCACTAATGGGAACATAGCGCAGCTAACTAACGGATGGGGGAAAAGGTGGGCTTATGTTGGATCTCGTATTTCGAAATGTGCTTGTTCCCCGGGCCGATGGAACGCAGGCTGCGGCCGATATCGGCGTACGGGAAGGCAGGCTTGCGGTGCTCGGCGCAGTTCCGCCGGGAACCGGAGAGCGGGAAATCGACGGCAGCGGCCTAATGGCTCTGCCGCCTTTTGTAGAATCGCACATTCATCTTGATACGGTGCTGACCGCCGGAGAGCCTGCGTGGAATGAAAGCGGCACACTGTTCGAAGGCATCGGGCTGTGGCAGCGGCGCAAGCTGAGCCTGACGACGGACGATGTGAGGCGGAGGGCGGAAGAGGTGCTCCGTCGGCAAGCGGCTTTCGGAATCTTGCATGTCCGTACGCAGGCTGACATCTCGGACCCTGATTTGGTGGCGCTGCGTGCGCTGCTGGAGCTGCGGGAACGGGTGAAGCCTTTTGTCCGGCTGCAGGTGATCGCATTTCCCCAGGACGGAATCCGGGCCTGCCCGGACAACGAACGCCGACTGGAGGAGGCGCTTGAGCTTGGGGCCGACGGAATCGGCGCGGTTCCGCATTTGGAGCCGACCCGCGAGGAAGGGTTGGCTTCGCTAGATGTATGCTTCCGGCTTGCCGAAAAGCATGGCTGCTTCGTACATGTTTTTTGCGATGAAATCGATGATGCCCACTCCACGTTTATCGAGACGGTTGCGCATTTGGCGATGACGACCGGCTTGCGGGAGCGGGTGACGGCAAGCCATGCGAACGCGACCGCCTATTATGGCGAGGCGTATTTTCGCAAGCTGCTCGGGCTGCTTGTCCGCTCGGGGATCAATGTCGTATGCTGCCCGCTCATTAACAGTGCGATGCAGGGCAGGCTGGACGGCGCTCCGAAAGGGCGCGGCATCGCGAGGATTAAGGAGATGTGGCAGGCGGGCATCAATGTCAGCATTGCCCATGACGATATCCAGAGCCCGTTTTATCCGCTGGGCACCGGCAGTGTGCTGCAGGCCGCCCATATCGCGGCGCATCTTGCCCATATGACCGGCCGCGAGGAGCTGGCCGAGCTGGTGCGGATGATTACGGTTCGGGCGGCAAGGACGCTCTGTCTTGGAGAAACGTACGGGCTGGAAGCAAACAGACCGGCCAGCTTCGTTCTCCTGCCGGTTTCCGATGCGGCGGATCTTCTTCGCCGGCAGCCGGAATGCCGGTATGTCGTAAGCGGCGGCCGCATCATTGCCGAAACTCTGCCTCCGGCAACCAGCTTATCGCTTTCCTGGTAAAACGGATGCAGAACGAAAACGAGCCGCCCGGTTCCCACAAACGAACCGGGCGTTTTTTTCGGCTTGTCATTGATACTGGTGTTGCTGCAGCGAGCCGATATAGCGATGCAGCGCGCTGAGAATGGATTGTCGAAATCGGTTGCGCACCGTTTCGGGCTATTGCGAATCAATTACAGTTCACCACGCTAAACTCTCCACGAAATGCCTTAACCAACGTAATTAATCTTGCTGCTTCGCTTTATTGACGTTCTTTAGACTTTGAATCCTCTAGGAACAAAATACTTTTTCAACCGACTTCAATTGCTGGCAATATGTTAATAATGTGTAATGTTATATAACATTTAAATTGAAAATCGACCACCCATTTTGAAATAATACCCAATAAAAGGAAAGTATAAGGCGATTTTATTATAATTTTTGTCTTTTTTCCACAACGATCCATTGTTATTTTGGAAATATGTGAATATAATGTTATATAATCTAACGTAATTATTGCCTCCGTGTCCGTATAATATTGAAGCATTCCACTTTGGGAGAGGGGAGCTGCGAATGAACATTACAGTTGAACAGGCGATGAGCATTTATCCGCTGTCCGAAGGGCGGTTGATTGCCGGGAAGGACGGCTCCTCGCGCATCGTTAAATCGGTCAATGTGATGGACGCTCCGGATATAACGGAGTGGATCAAGGAAGGCGAGATGCTGTTCACCACCGCATATCTGATGAAGGATCATCCGGAGGAGGCCGTCGGGCTGCTGCGCAAGCTGGATGCCAGAGGCTCCGCCGGACTAGGCGTCAAGCTCGGGCGTTTCTGGACGCATATTCCCGAGCCGATCGTCGAGGAGGCGGACCGGCTGCAGTTTCCGCTGATCGAGCTCCCGTTTCAATTTACGTTTTCCGATCAGATGAGCGGGTTGTTTTATGCCGAGATGGAGCGCAACACAAAATCGCTTCACAAGCTGCTGGAGAAGCAAAAAAAGCTGATGCAGTTCGCGCTGAAGTCGGGGTTCGAAACGGATTTTTTCAGCAAGGTGCTGGCTATTATCGGATATCCGTTTGCCGTGGTCAGCTCGCGGGGACAGATGGTGTTCAACGCTTCGTCCCATCCCGACGGACAGCTGTTGAAGGAGTGGCCATGGCGTCAACAGGATCAATGGGAGCGGATGGAATATGGAGGCTATTACCGGATAGCGCTTGAATATAAGCAGGAATGTATCGGAACGGTATTGTTTTTCCCGCACGGGGCGCTTCATTTAAAGGAAGAGGAAGGGCTGTTCCACCAGACGGCAGAGATGATTGCACACCATATGAGCTACATTTTCAGAGACGCGCTCGAACAGTCGTTAAATAAAGATTTGGGAGAACTGTTTGCCCGATATTTAAATCAACTTGCGCCGATCGACATGCTGGTGGACTACGCGGATCATCTGGGCGTTCGAGTGCTGGACCGGGCCTACCAATGCGTGCTGACGAAGCTGTCCACTTCCGACCGGGAAGGACGGAGTAAACAGTTTTTCCAGGAAGTTCGCGAGGAGTTTGCGTACAATCCTGTTTTTCGCGACTTGGAGGTTGTTCATTTCGTGGTTGAGGAAGGCGTGTTCTCGATATTCCGGGCGGATGCGTTCGACAATGCGGGGAAGCTGGCGGGTCTCTTGTCCCGTTGCTTCGAATATATCGTGAACAAAGGTATCATTTCGCAAATCCGGCTCTCCGTCAGTTCTAAAAAATCGAAGCCGGAGCTGCTCCGCCAGGCGTATACGGAATGCTCGGACGCATTGAAATTGTCGGAAAGACTGGGGATGAGCGACCGCATTGTGCAGTTCGGATCGATCGAGCTGGCTTATGTATTCCAGCATGTGACTCCGGAAAAGATGAAGGCTTACAGCGATGAGGTTTTGTCGGAGCTGCTGGCCAAGGATCCGGATTATTCGCAGGAAATGCTGCGGACGCTGGAACTGTTTTTGGAGCATGACGGTCAGGTGAACGAAGCTGCCAAGCATTTGTTTGTGCATCGCAACACGGCCGCTTACCGGCTGGAAAAAATCGGCGAGATGCTGAGCGTCGATTTTAAAAAAATCGACGATTTGCTGCGCTTGAAGCTCGCTTTTGTTTTTCGCAGGATGGTAGAGGAGAAGCGCGGGACGAATCCGTAGACAGGCGGAGCTTGGCGAGCTTGGTTTGCAATACGGTACGGGATGAACATAAACGACAACAACGAAAGCGGTGGTTATATGGATTTCCATGAGCTGCTGGGCCGCTGGGTTATGGAACGAACAACCCGTGAATCGGCGCTGGCTACGATTGTAAAGGTACAGGGGCATGCTTATCGCAAGCTGGGAGCGTCGATGCTGCTGTTCAACGATGGAGAGAAGCTCGGCGGGATCAGCCCCGGTTGTTTGGAGGCGGATTTGGCGGAGCGGGTAGCGGATACGCTCGTCTGCGGGGAGGCGCAATACATCGAATATGACATGCGGAATACCGATGATTTGGGTTGGGGGGAAGCGGTAGGCTGCGGCGGAGCGATTCATGTGCTGCTGGAGCCCGTCGATGAGCGGCTGCAAGAAGTGATGTCATCGGTAAAGCGCAGCTTGGACGACGGAAACGCCTGCCTGTGGAGGCGGCAATGGGATGGCGACGGGCATGTAAGCCACAAGGTCGAGCTGACGGAAAATCAGGCGCTGCACGCTGCGGCCGGAGCCATGTCGGTCGAAATATATTGCGAGCCGCGTCCGCGATTGATTTTGTTCGGAGCCGGCAGCGATGCGGAGCCGCTGGCGGCGCTTGCTGCAAAGGCCGGATTCCAGGTGGTCGTAGCGGATTGGCGCGAAGCGTTATGCTGCAGCGGCAAGTTTCCGGACAGCTGCGACTTCGTGATCGGATCGCCTGTCGAATGCATGGAAAAGCTGCAGATCGGCAGTGCCGACTATGTTGTCATTATGAGCCATCAGCTGGAGCGTGATCGTCAATGTCTGGAGCTGCTATGGCCTTTGGCGCCTCGTTATGTAGGCCTGCTCGGATCGAAAACCCGGGCTGCCCGCATACTGGAAGGGCGAATGCCGCCCGCCTGGCTTCATTATCCGGTCGGGCTGCCGATAGGTGCGGAAGGGCCGGAGGAAATCGCAATCAGCGCGGCGGCACAGCTTATAGCGGTGAAGCGCAGGATGCTGACACCGGTAGAAAGGAGAAACGTCCGCGGGCAGCAAGGCGGCAGGCATTTATTTGGCGGCGGATCAAAGCCGGCGTATGGGGGATTCGAAGCTTTCGACCCGGCTCGGCTGCGGCGGTAAGCGGGGGGATGCTCTGCGGGTAAGGTCGTTTTTTAAAAAAACATGTTATTTTATGTAACAGGAATTTAAAAAATCATGCATGAATCACAAAAAAATCGGCTCAATTTGTTATGGGATACGAATGTTTGTTATGTTTGTTGACGCGCATGTGACGCATTTGTATAGTTTAAATACCAGCTGCCAGGAGATGCAAAGGCAGCACAACCGGAAAAGGGGGTAAATGCGGTAACGGTAGAGCGGTAAAAGCCGCGCAGCGGAAACAGCCTTTGAATACAGCTTATGGCGAAGGAAAAAGGGGGAGATTCTCATGGCGGCGGGATTGTATCCGAATCCGGAATTTCAAAGCTACGTGTGGCAGCCCCGTACATTGTCGGAGGCGTGGCAGCTCAAGCAGCGGCTTGCGGAGCAGGCGGTATTTGTTGCCGGAGGCACGCTGCTCAGAACGCACTGGGAATCGGGAACGGCAGCGATGCCGCCCCATCTCGTCAGTCTGCAATTTCTCCCGGAATTGCGCCGCATTCAATCGGATCGGGGACATATTCGCATCGGTTCGGCGGCCGCATTGTCAGCCTGCCAGCGCGACCCGGAAGTTCCCGAACTGCTGAAGGCGGCCTGCCGTCAGATCGCCGCACCTTCCATCCGCAATGTCGGAACCATCGGCGGCAACATCATGTCGGCTGTAGGCGACACGCTCCCCGCGCTTTTGGCGGCGGATGCCCGGCTGGCTTGGTTTGACGGGCAGGGCACGATACTCCAATCGGCAGCCGATTGGCTTGCGCAAAGGCGGCTGCACAACGCGTTCATAGAACAGCGTCTGCTCGTTGAGGTCGTTATTCCGGAGGAGACGGAAACGGAGTTTCAATTTTATGAAAAGCTGGGCAGAAGGGAAACGTTTTGCCCCTCGGTCGCGATCGTTGCCGGAGCTTTCCGTTCCGATCCGGACGGCAAGCTGCTGCATATCCGGCTGGCAGCAGGCAGCGCCGCCGCTTCGGCCATTCGTTTGACGGGGGCGGAAGCGCTGCTTCAAGGACAAAGATTGAGCTTGCGGCTGATTCAATCCGTACATGCGTGGATCATAGAGCATTGGGACGGAGGAGCGGACGCTTTCGCCTCCAATGCGTACCGGCGGCAGGCGGCCGCTAATCTGATTGCAGCGGCGCTGTGGAGCCGGATTCCCGGCGGCAGCCGATGAGAAAGGTGGGAGTGCGATGCTGCTGGATAAACAAACAGCCGGAGCGAGGTGGCATACCCGCCCCGACGGATTGGATAAAGTAGCGGGCCGGCTGACGTATTTGACGGATATGAGCCTGACGGATATGGCCTATGGCGCCATTTTGCGCAGCGAGCATCCGCATGCCCGCATTTTAAGCATAGATACGAAGCGCGCGGAGCAGCTCCCCGGCGTTTATGCGGTTGTCACGCACCGGGATGTGCCTGGCATGAATTTGTTCGGTATTGCGACCCCCGACCAGCCGGTGCTGTGCCAGGATCGCGTCCGTTATATCGGCGATGCGGTCGCCGCCGCAGCGGCGGAGAGCAAGGAGCTTGCGGAATATGCGCTTTCTTTAATAAATGTAGTCTATGAGCCGCTCCCGGTAATCGACAGTCCCGAAGCCGGATTGCGTCCGGACGCTCCCAAGCTGCATCCGAACGGCAATGTGCTTCACCGGACGGAATATAAACGTGGGCGGGCGGAGGATGCTTTTGCAGACTGCGCTTATGTGACAGAGAACTCGTACTGTACGCCGCGCCAAATGCACGCCTATATGGAAACGGAGGGAGGGCTGTTCGTCCCGGAGATCGGCGGGGGGCTGACGGTATTTGCGCCTACGCAGCACGGCTACAAGGACAGAATGCAGCTGTCGCGCATTCTCGCTATCCCGGAATCCGACATTCGCGTCGTATCCAGTCCGATCGGCGGTTCGTTCGGCGGCAAGGATGAATTGAATGTGCAGCCTTACGGCGCGCTGCTGGCGCTCGCAAGCGGCCGTCCGGTCAAGCTGCATCAATCGCGCATGGAGTCGGTTCGCGCCGGCTTGAAGCGCCATCCGATGACCGTCACGATGCGAACGGGCATTGACGCGAACGGCAAGCTGCTGGCGCATTCGGTTCGCATCACGGCGGACACGGGGGCATATGCGACTTTGGGCGCTCCCGTGCTGAATTTTGCTACCGAGCATGCGCAGGGACCCTACCGGATTCCACACGTATCCGTGGAGGGGGTATCGGTGTATACGAACAACGGCGTGTCAGGCGAGTTTCGCGGCTTCGGCGGCAATCAGGTCATTTTCGCGCTGGAAGGCCAAATCGACCGGCTGGCCGAAGCGGCCGGCATCGACCCGTGGGAGCTGCGCAGCCGCAATCTTCGCGAAAGCGGCGATCCGGGTCCGTTCGAACAGCGCATCGTGCCGACGGACGGGGCGCGGCAAGTATGGGCATCGGTCGCGGGCTCCCGGCTGATGGGCCGGCGCGGAATTTCCCGTGGCGGCAACCCGCCATGGCTCCGTTATGGCACGGGCGCAGCCATTGCGATGCACGGCTCGGGTCTTGGGTACGGGCTGCCCGATCCTGCCGGAGGCAGGCTCAGGCTGAACGAACATGGACGGATCGAGGCCTCTTTCGGATATGAGGAATTTGGCCAAGGGCTTATCGCTACGCTGGAAATTTTATTGATCGAGCGCTTCGGCTGCTCCAAGTCCGATGTCGATATCGTGATTGGAGATACGGCGCGGGTGCCGCATAGCGGCTCCAGCACGGCTTCACGGGCAACCAGCATGATGTGGCAGGCTTTGGCGCGGATGGGGCCGGAATTTTCACGGAAGCTGGTCGCTGCGGCCTCCGGGCTGACCGGCATCCCGGCCGGCATGCTGGAGACAGGGCAGGGTGGGATCTGGCGCAAAAGCGCCGCGGCCGCGGCCGGCGAATCAGCTGCAGGGTTAGCGTCGCGGACGGAGCCTGCTTCCGGTCCGGTCATCAGCTACAGCGAGTTGGCGGAACGGATCGCGGACGCACCGATCGAATGCGAGTCTGCATTCGATTTCCCGACAACGCCGGATGAAATATTCGGAGCTCATTATTTATACACGTATACGGCTCTGGCCGTAGAAGTCGAAGTGAATCTGTTAACCGGAAAAGTCAGGGTGACGGATCAATATCACGCCGTCGCCGCCGGGCCTGTGGTGAACCCGATGGGCTATCTCGGCCAAATCGAAGGGGCGAGCAGCATGGCGATCGGCTTCTCGTTGACGGAAGACGCTGTGATGAAGGATAGCCGCTATTTGACGAACAATTTCGACTCGTATTTGATTCCGACCGTCAAGGATATGCCGGCGGCGCTGCAGTTGGATGCGATCGATAAACTGCCGGAAGGAGATCCGTTCGGTCCAAGGGGCGTAGGCGAAATCGGCACGGTTGCCGTAGCGCCCGCCATTGCCGCCGCCGTTCACAGCGCTGTAGGCGTGCGGGTTCGGAAGCTGCCGATTGCGCCCGGGGATCTTATATCGGAGCCGTTCGGATGGATGGGAGGGAACGCTGATGATTCAACGGGTACCGGGTCATATGCTGTCGCTGAGGATCAACGGCAGGCCGATGAAGCTTGACGTATCGCCGTCCCGCCGCGTGATCGATCTGCTGCGGGACGATTTGGTAATGACCGGGACGAAAGTAGCTTGTGAAATCGGGCGATGCGGCGCTTGCATGATTTTACTCGACGGCCAGCCCGTTAATGCATGCCTCCTGATGGCTTACCAGCTGGAGGGCCGGTCGGTCGTCACCATCGAGGGACTGTCCGACGGGGAAAAGCTGCATCCCGTTCAACAGGCTTTTTTGGAGGAAGGCGGCTTTCAATGCGGCTACTGTACGCCGGGCATGGTCATTTCGCTTGCCGGCTTGCTGGAGCATAACCCGGAGCCGACCCAGGATGAGCTTGCGGACGGTCTGTCCGGCAATCTGTGCCGGTGTACGGGCTATGGCGGCATCCTGCGCGCGGCTGAATCGGCCGTACGAAAAATGAGCCGCCCGGCAGCACAGATTGCGGCTGCGGAACAGGAGAAGGAGTCCCGATCATGAAAACCTACGCGATCCGACAATTGAACCTGATGGACCGGCGGTCATTTACGGACGCGCTGGGCGAAATTTTCGAGCATTCCCCATGGATCGCGGAGCGGGCCTGGAATTCGCGCCCATTTGCCGGCAAGGAACAGCTGCATGCGGTTATGCTGACCATTGTAGACGAGGCCTGCGAGGAGGAAAAGCTCGGGCTGATCAGGGCTCATCCGGATTTAGGGGCGCGGCTGCGCATGAGCGAGCTGTCGGTCAACGAGCAAAAGGGAGCCGGGCTATCGGAGCTGACAGCCGACGAGTTTGCCGAATTCAGCGCCTGCAACCAGGCTTATACGCAGCGGTTCGGGTTTCCTTTTATCATCGCCGTCAAAGGCAAATCGAAGGAAGCGATTTTGGAAGCGATGAAGCATAGGCTGACGCTGGATCGCGAGGAGGAAAAGCGGCAAGCGCTGAATCAAATCGCCGCTATTACCCGTTTTCGGCTCAATGATTTGATTCCATTGGAGGAGGAGAGCAATGATGGAGCATAATTCAATCAAACGCACCATGCATTACGGAAAAGGGGATGTCCTTGTTTATCGTACATTCGTTAAACCGCTGCACGTTCAGCCGATTCCGGAATCCGCTTTTACCGGAACGGACAATGTCGTTTTCGCGTTGAACGTCAAAATTACCGTATGGGCGGATGCTCTCCTGTCCTCTTTTTCGGAAGGAGATAACACGCTGGTCGTTGCGACCGATTCGATGAAAAATTTTATTTTGCGGCGTACGGCCGATTTTACGGGAAGTACGGTGGAGTCGTATTTACAGTTTATGGCGACTGTTTTCATGGATAAATATACGCATTTGACAGGCATTGAGCTGTCGGCCGAACGCATTCCGTTCGATCCGGTACTCGTCCCGTCCGATGAGACTCCGTTTCAGGAAAGCGGACTTGTGTATCGTCATTCCCGCAACGAAAGCGGTGTGTATACCTTTAGGATGGAACGCGGCGAAAACGGCTACCGGATCGTCGGGCAATCCGCCAAGCTGTCCAACCTGCATCTGATCAAAGTCAAAGGCAGCATGTTTGCCGGGTTTGTGCGTGACGAATACACGACGCTGGCCGAAAGCTTCGACCGCCCTTTATATATTTATTTAAATATCGGCTGGGAATACGCGGATTATGGAGATGCGCTGCTGGAAGAAGCGGAACGTTATGTGCCCGCGGAGCAGATCAGCGATATTACCCACACGCTGTTTCATCAACTGAACAGCCCGTCCATCCAAAAGTTAATTTACGATGTCGGTCTGCGCATTCTTGAGCGGTACCCGCAGCTCGGCAAAGTATGGTTCGAATCGAATAACCGGACCTGGGAAACGATCGTTGAGCAGGTTCCGGGCTCTGAGGGCAGAGTCTACACCGAGCCGCGACCGCCATACGGCTTCCAGGGCTTCTCCATGACCCGGAGCGATCTGCAGGCGGCGAAGCGGGTGCAGGAGGCCGCCGCAGCGGCGGAATCGAAATGAGCGGGCGGCTGACCTCCCATGTTCTGGAGCTGTCCGCCGGGCGGCCGGCGCAAGGGATGCGTCTGACGCTGTACCGGCTGTCGGAAGCAGACGGCGCCGTCAAGCTCGCCGAGGCGGTGACGAATCGCGACGGCCGGCTGGACGAACCGCTGCTGAACGGCGGCAGCATGGAGACGGGGACTTACGAGCTGCTGTTTGAAGTCGGCGAGTATTACCGGAGCCGGAGCCGGGGGCAATTGCAGGAGCTGGAGCCGCCGGGCTTATGGGAGGCTGTTCCGATCCGGTTTCGCATCGGCAGCACGGAGGAGCATTATCATATCCCGCTGCTGATCGCTCCAGGCGGATACAGCACGTATCGGGGCAGCTGATCGTCGACGTTTGTCTGCAAGAAGGAGGAGAGGCCTGTGCTGGATTTGAAAATTACCGGAGGCCATGTCGTATTGCGAGGCGAAGTCCTGCGGCTCGATATCGGGGTCAAGGATGGCACGGTCGTCCGCTTGGAGGAGAGCTTGGCCGACGAGGCGGCCGAACGGCATTACGAAGCGGCAGGCAAGCATGTGCTGCCGGGGATGATCGATGCGCATGTGCATTTTAATGAGCCTGCAATGGGACATTGGGAAGGCTTTGCAACCGGATCCGCCGCCTTGGCGGCCGGAGGCTGTACGTCATACATGGATATGCCGCTGAACGGGCTGCCGCCCACCGTATCGATAACCGCGCTGAAACGCAAGCTGGAGGCGGCCGAGGGACGCTCCAGAGTCGATTATGCTTTGTGGGGCGGGCTGGTCCCGGGCAATGCGGACCAGCTGGCGCCACTTGCCGAAGCCGGAGTCATCGGCTTCAAGGCCTTCATGTCCGAGCCGGGCGGCGAAGGCGAGGACCGCTTTCAGCGCGTCGATGACGAAGCGCTGCTGGAAGGGATGAAGCGGATCGCCAAGCTGAACCGCGTGCTTGCGCTGCACGCCGAGGACGAGGCGATGACGGTCAGGCTGGCCCGGCAGGCGGCTGCCGAGGGACTTACGGGCGCGCTCGATTATGCCGCCTCGCGGCCCATTGCCGCCGAGTGCGAAGCGGTGCGGCGGGCGCTGCTCATGGCTGAGCGGACGGGCTGCCCGCTGCATTTCGTCCACATCAGCAGCGCAGCTGCCGTGGAGCTGATCCAGGCGGCCAAAGACCGGGGGCTCGACGTAACATTGGAGACGTGCCCGCATTATTTGACGTTAACCGAGGCAGACACGGTCAGCCTCGGCGCGGTTGCCAAATGCGCTCCTCCTTTACGCAGCGCGGAGGAGCGGGATAAGCTGTGGCAGGCTTTGGCGGACGGCAGGATCGATCTCATTGCGTCCGACCATTCGCCAAGTCCGCCTGAATTGAAGCGGGCGGATCGCTTTTTCGACGCATGGGGCGGCATCGCCGGCGCCCAGAGCACGTTCGAGCTGATGATCGGCGAAGGTCATTTGAAACGGGGATTGTCCCTACCGTTTTTATGCAGCTTGCTCTCCCTCCGCCCGGCGGAGCGGTTCGGACTGCATCCGCGGAAGGGGGAGATCGCTCTGCAGGCGGACGCGGACTTCGCGATTATAGATTTGAATCGTCCCTACAAGCTGAGCGCCGAGCATTTAAAGCAGCGCCATGCCTACAGTCCTTACACAGGCCGGATAATGGGCTGCCGGGTAAGCGCAACGGTTTTGAGGGGAAATTTCGTATATTTGTACAATTCAGACGATGCCCGCACAGATGATTACTCTGCCGCAAGTGCAGATGACAGCATGAAGGGAGACGGGAAATGGCTCCGCTATCGGTATTAAACCGATGACCGGCCGGATCGTATGGAGATAAGGGGGGATTTATCTGGAACGAAACGATGCCCGGGAAGCAAACCGGATGACGGGGCCGCTGGAGACGTCGGCGGTAGAGGCGCAGCCGATGCCGACACCGCCGATAAAGACAGGTACGGTACAGCACCAGCTAGCATCCGTGCATTCAGCCGAGATGCCTTTATCGACAGCTGCAACAGATGCATCGTCGCCTGCCGATGCTTCCGGCGAACAGCTGATCCGCCGCTTTGCTTGGCAAGCCGTCGACATGCTGGATTGGCTGGCGCAGTTCGGCGGCGAGACGGATGGAGGAGTCACAAGGCTTCTGTACAGCCCGGAATGGCAGCAGGCGCAAACGGCGTTGAGCCGGCGCATGCTGCAGCTTGGCTTCGAGCCTTATTATGACGAGGCCGGCAATCTGTTCGGTCGGCTGGCAGGCAAGCAGCCGGATTCCCGCGCCGTTCTGACCGGCTCCCATATCGATACCGTGCTTCACGGCGGCCGCTATGACGGCGCTTACGGCATTATCGCAGGCTTGATTGCCGCGGCTTACTTGAGAGAGCGCTACGGCCAGCCGCTGCGTTCGATCGAGATCGTTGCTTTCGCCGAAGAGGAAGGCAGCCGGTTCCCGTTAACCTTCTGGGGATCGGGCAACGCAACCAGGATATATTCGGCGGATAACCCCCCGCCGGTCCGGGACGCCGATGGCGTGACGCTGGCGGATGCGATGCATGCGGCCGGCTTCGGGCTGAACCGGTTCGAACCGGCTGGCCGCAACGATTGGGAAGCGTTTGTGGAGCTTCACATTGAGCAGGGCAGCGTGCTGGAGCGCGAACGCTGCGCGGTCGGCATCGTTCAAGGCATCGTAGGCCAGCAGCGGTTTACATTTGAAGTAACCGGCGTTTCAAACCATGCCGGCACGACGCCGATGGGCGACCGGCAGGACGCCTTGTGCGGGGCAAGCGAGATGATTTTGGCGGTTCGGGAGGAGGCGGTCAAGTTCGGGGACCCTATGGTCGCTACCGTCGGGCAGCTGACGGTCGTATCCGGGGCATCCAATGTGGTGCCCGGACACGTCCATTTCACAATGGATGCCCGCCATCCCGATCCTACCGAGCTGGACCTGTTTTGCCGGACGATCGAGAAGCGGCTGGAGCGCTTGGCCGGACGTTCCGGCCTCTCCTTGACAAGCCGGCGCTGGATGACGGCGGCGCCGATCCCGATGAATGCGGAATTGGCGGCGGCAGGAGAAAGCAGCTGCCGCGCGCGCGGCTTAAGTTTCAGAAGCATGTACAGCGGCGCCGGACATGACGCCCAATTGTTTGCTGCGGTTTGCCCGACGGCTATGATATTCGTACCGAGCCGAGCCGGGATCAGCCATTCGCCGGATGAGCATACGGAGCCGGAGCAGCTTGGCGCGGGCATTGCGGTTTTGGCCGATTTGCTTCATTCGCTCGCTTACCGGTAATATATAGGAAAAGAACCAGGGGGGAACGATATGAACAAGTACAGAGATTTAGCCCCGTCTTTACGAACGATCATGACCCCGGGTCCGGTAGAGGTCGATCCCCGCGTTTTACGGGCGATGTCATTTCCGATTTTGGGGCAGTTCGATCCGGAATTTACGCATTTGATGAATGAAACGATGGAAATGTTGAGGCAGCTGTTCCAAACGAACAACCGGCGGGCCTACCCGATCGACGGCTCTTCGCGTTCCGGAATCGAAGCGCTGCTGACCAGCTTAATTGAACCGGGCGATCGGGTGCTGGTTCCGATATATGGCCGCTTCGGCCATCTGCTGGTGGAAATTTCCGAGCGATGCGGCGCGGAAGTGATCACGATGGAGCGGGAGTGGGGCGCCGTATTCGAGCCGGCCGATATTATCGGGCGCATACGGGAAACCGGGCCGTCGCTCGTGGCGATGGTTCACGGCGAAACCTCGACGGGCTGCATGCAGCCGCTTGACGGGATCGGCAAAGCTTGTCGGGAGCTGGGAGCGCTGCTTGTCGTCGATGCTGTCGCTACCGTCGGCGGCGTCGAGATCAAGACCGACGAATGGATGCTGGATGCGGTGATCGGCGGCACGCAGAAATGCTTGTCGGTTCCGGCGGGCATGGCGCCTATCACTTACAACGACAGAGCCGAGTCGAAGCTGTTAAAACGCAAAAAAATCGAGCGCGGACTGCGCGATCCGGCTTTATCCACCGCTATGGATAGTACGGCAATCCGCAGCAACTATTTCGACCTGAGCCAGCTTCAGGATTATTGGAGCCCAGCAAGATTGAATCATCACACGGAAGCGACGTCCATGCTGTATGCGCTGCGCGAAGGCGTCAGGCTGACGCTGGAGGAAGGCTTGCCGGAGCGGGCAGCCCGTCACAAGTATCATGAGAGGGCGCTGGTCGCGGGGATTCAAGCAATGGGGCTGTCGCTATATGGCGACCCGTCCTGCAAGCTTCCGGTAGTAACCTGTATTCTCATCCCGGAAGAAGTGGACGGGGAGGAGGTCCGCAGCATGCTGCTTGATGATTTTGGCATTGAAATCGCCAGCTCGTTCGGCCCGTTGAAAGGACAAATATGGAGAATCGGAACGATGGGCTTCAGCTGCAGCAAAAAAAATGTGCTGCACACCCTCGGTGCGCTCGAAGCGACCTTGCTTCGGTACGGCTGCAAGGTTCCGGCGGGCGAAGCGGTTCAGGCTGCGCTTGAGGCCTATGCGCTAACGGCTGTCAACGGGGCCGTCCCCGCCGTAAATTAAAGGCAGTCGGCGCGTACGAATTTCAGTCGGGCTATACCGAACCGCAAGCGTCCTGACGGGCTCCATAATACGAAAAGCTATTCCTTTATCGGACACACGGGAATAGCTTTTTTGACGTGTACCCGACTTCTCCGATAGGCTCCCGTTGAAAGGACGGGAACACCTTTATTTTCCGATAAAGCCGCCCTCCGACCTAATGAGCTGGCCCGTCATCCACTGTGCTTCGTCGCTGCACAACAGAGCAATGCCGTTTGCCGCATCCTCCGGCAATCCGATGCGTCCCGCCGGAAATAACGGCTGCAGCCGTCCGCGAATTTCGTCGCTCATCCATCCGGTGTCGGTCGGGCCGGGGTCGATGCAATTTACGGTGATTCCTAGCGGCGCCAAAGCTACGGATAATGGCTCCGTCAATGCGATAAGCGCACCTTTCGTTGCCGTATAGGCCAAGTTGTCAGGATCAGGGCCTTTCGAAACCAGGAATACGATGCGTCCGGGCGCTATACCTTGAAGCTGCTGCTCGAACTGTTTGGCAAACTCCATGCTTAGCATCGAGGTGCCGCGAATGTTGACCCGGTAATGCCGGTCCAGCAGCTCCGAGGTCATTTCGTGAAACCCGCAGCCTACACAATAGCATGCATTGTTAATAAGAATCGAGGGTGCCCCAAGCTCTTTCCGCGTATATTCGATTATCGCTGCCGGCACATCGGGATCGGCCAAATCCGCTTCCAAACGAGCCGAACGAACGCCCATCCGTGTCAATTCCTCTTGAAGGCTTGTCGGCCAATCATGCTCCGCTCCGCAGCCGTCGCTTTCATCGTAGCGGCCCCAGTGGGTAAACATAATATTCGCGCCTTCGGCGGCAAGCGCTCTGCATACGGCGGTCCCTATGCCTCGTTCGCGGCTAGCCCCGGTAACTATGGCAACCCGCCCCGTCAACCGTCTGCTCATCAACAGCACCCGCTTTCAGTTTTCTCATTGCTATCAACCTCTATTTTACCCGGGAACAGCGCGATTCGGCATGGAAAGTTCGTTTAAAAACAATTTCGACCTGCAGGCATCGACCGCCACTTTATTTATCGTTTCCGTTCATAAATATGGTACAATTTTCTCAGTTGTTAAAACGAGGAGTGTTACTAAAGTGGAGCTTGAACGATTGATCGCCTGTTTGGACAAGGTTCGCGCTGCGAGTCCGCTTGTTCATAACATCACGAATGTGGTCGTAACGAATTTTACCGCGAACGGCTTGCTTGCGCTGGGGGCTTCCCCCGTCATGGCATATGCCAAGCAGGAGGCTGCCGATATGGCCGCGATTGCGGGCGCTCTTGTACTGAATATTGGCACCTTAAACGAGACGGAAGTGGAAGCGATGATGCTCGCGGGCCGATCCGCCAACCGGCATGGCGTGCCGGTCATTTTCGATCCGGTCGGCGCAGGTGCGACCCGTTACCGGACCGATACGGCGAGGGCCATTTTAAAAGAGGTGAACGTTTCGGTTATCCGGGGCAATGCGGCGGAAATCGCCAATGTCATCGGAGAAGCGTGGGAGATTAAAGGAGTCGATGCCGGTCAGGGCTCCGGCGATACGGTCGCCCTTGCGCAGCAAGCCGCGGCACGGCTTGGATGCATTGTCGCGGTAACGGGTAAAACCGATGTCATCTCGGATGGCGCCGCAACCTATCTCGTGAACAACGGGGATGCGCTGCTCACGAGAGTGACGGGCACAGGCTGCCTGCTTACCTCGGTGATCGGCGCTTTTGCCGCAGTTGAGCCGGACAAGCTGCTGGCCGCGACGGCTGCGCTTGTTTATTACGGCACGGCCGCCCAAGCGGCAGCAAAAATAAAAGGGCAGGAAGGACCTGGAAGCTTTCAGGTTGAATTTTTAAATCAGCTGTCGCATGTGACGGGCGAAGACATTCGTCAGCTCGCCTCCGTCAACAAGCTTTAAAACGGTTCGCTTTAAGAGGTCGCATGATTACATAAAAACAATTGCGGCCTTCATTCATTTTCAATAGCAGGGGAGAGTACGATACGATGACGGTTTCGTTTCAATTTCAGGTGAATGCCGGTCCGCGCGACCGGAATGAATGTCCTGTCGGCTTTGCTATGGGCAAGGACGACCCCCGGTTGAACGGCGGCAGGCTGGAATCGCTAAGCGTCTGCGACGAGGACGGACGTCCAGTGCCCGTACAATGCTGCGAAGAAGAAGGCCGGTATATCATCCGGCTGATCGTGGATCGATTGGCCAAGGGCTCCGGCAAAACTTACTCGGCAGTCGTTCATGACCGTGCAGCCGCCGAGTCCGATCCGTCCGCGGGCGGAGTGGAGGTTCATCCGAACCGCCATAAGCTCGATATCAGTATCGACGGCCGTTATTTCACGTCCTATGTGTTCGATCCGGCGGTGGCGAAGCCTTATTTGGGGGCTGTCGCGGGACCGCACGGAGACAGCTTTACCCGGCTCGATTTTGAAACGAAGGAGCATCCTCATCATCGTTCACTGTGGCTCGCCATCGGCGATGTCAACGGGATCGATATGTGGAACGAGCCGGAAGGCAGGCACGGCAAGCAGCGGCACCTGCACTTTTCCCGCGCAGCCGGAGGTCCTGTATGCGCGACGATTACGGCGCATAATGTGTGGACAAGCTTCGCGGACAAGCCGCAAATTGACGAAACGCGAACGCTGACCGTTTACCGTACGCCGGCTGCCGGCCGGATCGTCGATGTGGATGCAACGTTTACGGCCAATTACGGCCAGGTCGAATTTGGGGCGACGAAGGAAGCGGGACCGCTCGGCATTCGCGTCACCGAATCGATGAAGGTCGACAATGGCGGAACCATGGTCAATTCATACGGCTCCATCGGGGAACAAGAATGCTGGGGCCAACGCGCGGAGTGGTGCGATTATTACGGAGCGGTCGGCGATTATACATACGGGATCGCCGCATTCGACCATCCGGACAATGAAAACTATCCGACCTATTGGCATATCCGCAACTACGGCTTGCTCGCGCCCAACAACTTTTATTTTGCCGGCGGGAAGCTGATTAAACCGGGGGAAAAAGTAAACTACCGCTATCGGGTTTATTTCCATGAGGGGGATTCGGCCGTTATCAGGATTATATCCATCCGCCCCAGGTTACGATACTGTAACAAACAAGTATACTCATCGCCCGGGAGTATCCGTTTTTTATGTTGAATTGAAATGAATCCGTAATTGCGCAGGACCTCTTTGCAAGCCGGGGAGGTCTTTTTTCTATGGGTAAAGCTCAAGGCGATACGAACATTATAGCGGTACGATACGGTTATCCTGGAGGGCGGTTTAAAATGCGCAAGCATGCAGATTATAAGAGATAGCCGGCTTCCTTGTACTGGAAAGGACGGAACCGAAACTTGAAATCCTTTTCCATATGAACTATAATAACCGGGTTTAAAGAAGGAGGGAATTTAATGAATGCGAGCGGTGCTGCAGCCTCCGCATCCCAACCGATAGGGGATGTAAAGAGACTGCCGATTTTGATTTCGCTAATGATTGGCGCCTTTTTCTCGATATTGAATGAAACGCTGCTGAATGTTGCGTTTCCGGAGCTGATGGTTGAGCTTAACGTGACGGCTCCCACGCTCCAATGGCTGGCAACCGGATACATGCTGGTTGTCGGTGTGCTGGTTCCCGCTTCCGCCTTGCTTGTACAGTGGTTCACGACAAGGCAAATGTTTTTGGGAGCAATGTTTTTGTTTACCGTCGGAACGCTTGTATGTGGAGCTGCGCCGCATTTTTCCGTACTGCTGATTGGCCGCTTGCTCCAGGCGGCAGGTACCGGCCTGATGCTGCCGGTATTGATGAATACGATTCTTGTGCTATACCCTCCGGAGAAACGCGGAGCGGCGATGGGGAGCATCGGTCTGGTCATCATGTTCGCTCCGGCTATCGGCCCGACGCTCTCCGGTCTGATTCTTCAGTCGCTGCAATGGCGTTGGCTGTTTTTCATAGTGCTGCCGTTTGCGATTTTCTCGATTGTGTTTGCGTTCATTTATTTAAAGAATGTATCGCAGCCTACCAAGCCGAAAGTGGATGTCGTGTCGATCATTCTTTCGACATTCGGCTTCGGCGGCATCGTTTACGGGTTCAGCAGCTCGGGCGAGTCGCATGGCGGATGGGCAAGCACGCAGGTATTCGTAGCCGTTCTGATCGGCGCCATCTCGCTTTTGCTGTTCGTTCTGCGCCAGCTTCGGGTGAAAGAGCCGCTTATGGATCTTAGGGCGTTCCGTTATCCGATGTTCACGCTGACAACCGTTCTGCTTGTCATCATGATGATGACGCTGTTCTCGACGATGTCGCTGCTTCCGTTTCTGTTTCAGGGAGCGCTGGGGATGACGGTTTTTGCGTCGGGTCTGCTTATGCTGCCAGGCAGCTTATTGAACGGTCTCATTTCGCCGCTTACGGGTAAATTGTTCGACAAATTCGGTCCTCGCGCTCTGGTCATCCCGGGAATGGTATTTCTCGTCGTCATAATGTGGTTGTTTACGCGGGTTGATCTGGATACTACCAAAATGGTACTCCTCGCGCTGCATATTTGTTTGATGGTCGCCATAGCCATGATCATGATGCCGACGCAGACGAATGGCTTGAACCAGCTGCCGCAGCATTATTATCCGCACGGGACGGCCATATTGAATACGATGCAGCAGGTGGCCGGAGCAATCGGCGTCGCTTTCTTTATCAGCATTATGTCCACGGGACAAGGCAGATATTTGGCAGGGTCGTCCAACCCGACCGCCCCTGCGGAAATAGCGAAGGCAATGGTTGCCGGCGTTCACAATGCCTTTGTCATCGGACTCGGCTTTGCAGTGGCCGCGCTTGTTCTGTCGCTGTTCATCAAGCGCACCCAGGGGCCGACAATGAAATGATTGAATCCGGACAAGCCTTTACAATAGGATAAGCCCGGAGCAAAAGAGCCTGTGACGTAATGTCGAGGCTCTTTTTTCAGTTGAATAGAAGGTATAAGATGCTATACTTTGCTTCGCACAACCTTGACAAACGCGCTCGTTCCCAAGGACGGCGAAACCGTTTATCCTTGCTATTTTATAGATTATGCGTTTTAAATCCGGAATAGTAATACCGTACCCTGCAGGGATGTGGTAGTATAAGATTGTTTATTGGCATATAGCGAGGGGCAAAAGATAAGCATGAAAAATAAAGGGGTATTTATGGTGCTGGGCGCGGCCGTCTGCTGGGGGTTGTCGGGGAGCGCGGCACAGCTGTTTTTTCAGCATTTTCAATCCACACCGGGTCTATTGGTCGCCGTCCGGCTATTGTCGGCCGGCATCCTGATGATTGTGCTGCAGTGTTTGGTCAAAGGTACGGGCAGCGCTTTTTCCGTTTGGTCGCACAGGAAAGACCGAATTACGCTGCTTATTTTCGGAATATTGGGGATGCTCGGCGTTCAGTATACGTTTTTTGCAGCGATCCATTACGGCAATGCGGCTACAGCGACGCTGCTGCAGTTTTTGGGACCGGTGTTCATTATTGTTTTCGTATCCATGCGGCTAAGGCAAAGGCCCGGGGGTAAAGAGCTGATTGCGTTTGTTTTGGCGCTGGTCGGCATTTTTTTTATGACGACGGGCGGCTCTGTCAGTACGTTATCCATTTCGGTCGAAGCGTTTGTATGGGGTATTTTATCGGCATTGGCCGCCGCCTTTTATACGTTATACCCGAGGAAGCTGCTGGCGGTCTGGGGGCCTGTACCGGTTGTTGGCTGGAGCATGGTTATCGGCGGCGTCGGATTGAGTATGTTCAATCCGCCGTGGCATTTTGATTGGAGTCAAGGGTCGTTATCCTTGTATGCCCTGCTGCTGTTTATCGTCATTATCGGGACAATCATCCCTTTTTATTTGTTTTTGGACAGCCTCCGGTTCGTCACGCCCGCGCAGGCAAGCATTTTGAGCAGCGCCGAGCCGTTGACCGCCGTGCTGGTCGGTATCGCGTTTCTGCAGACGGCGATGGATGCGGTGCAGCTGATCGGAAGCCTGTGTATCATCGTCGCCGTCGTTGTTCTCACATTCCGTCCGGCGCGCAAACATTCCGTCGGCGGCAAGGCAAATGACGCGGGTTTATAATCATCAACCTCTACGAGCTATTAAAGAGGCATGCATCAAACCGATAGACAGCCATGCACTGAATTGCGGCCTGGCTCAATCGGATTCCGAATAAAGGCAACAGAGGCATATCCAATGAAAGCACGTTTTCCGCGCATGCGGATGCGTGCTTTTTTGCAGTTTTCGAGGCTGCGTTCGGACCGTCGATAATGCGGCCTTAATATAATCTTTATTTAACGATAACATTGCTCTGATGTCGACAAGTTACCTTCAAGTCATGAAGTGATCATGATGATGGAGGTGTAATGATGCACATGGAGTTGGATCTGCTCGAAGCCACTCCCCGCTATGTTGAAATAGCCGACATGCTGCAAGCCGAGCTTGAAGACGGCCCTTACCGGCCGGGCGAAAAATTTCCCTCGGAGTCCGAGCTGTGCAAACGATTTCGCGAAAACCGCTATACGATCAGACAGGCGCTCGATCTTCTTGTACACACGGGCGTAATCCGTTCCCATCAAGGCAAGGGCTACTATGTTTGCGACAAGCCATTGGACATTCAATATACGATCACTCCGGCCATGCGATTTTCCCATGTGATGCGGCTGCTTGGCTGCACGCCGGGCGCGAAGCTGATGAAGCAGGAGAAGCTGGCGCCGCCGGAAGCCGTGAGAAACGGGCTGGAGCTGGACGAGGGGGAGGAAGCGTTCCGCCTGGAAATATTGCGCTACGCGGACGGCATTCCGCTTACATGGAACGTTACCTGGCTGCCTGTTGCATACTTTCCGGAGCTGCTGGATCATACGGCCGCGTTCGATTCGCTGTACGCACTGCTTGAAGAGGTGTATGCGGTACAGCTGGAGCGGATTTGGTCGACGTTTCAAGCGATATACCCGACCGCCAGGGAAGCGCGTTACCTGCAAATTTCACCGAACACGAATTTGCTCCATATCGAAAGCGTGATGAGAGACGAGAAGCGGCGGCTGGTCGAATATACATCGGCCAAATACAGAGGGGACCTGTGCCGCGTGTCCATCCAATTTTAACTTGAGCCGCAATTGCACAAACCCATATTTAAAAATGAATGAGGAATGAATATGATGTTCAGCAGAAAGAAACCGTTGCCGTCATGGAAAGGAAGCACTGCCTTCGTATTGGCCATGCTGTTGGCGCTCATTACAGGGTGTGGAACCGCGCCGGCTTCCGGATCGGGCAACAATATGGCGCAGGGCGCTGCGCCGGCCGCTCCAGGAACTGCCGTAAAAAACGAGAAAGCCGGCGCATGGCCGGAGGTGCTGCGGATCGGCGTACTGCCGGGTGAGGAGGAAGGCAAGCTGTCGCGGGGCAACAAGAAATTCGCCGAGGATTTGGGCAAGGCGGTAGGCATCAAGACCGAGCTGTTCGTCGGGGATGACTACACGGCGGTTGTAGAAGCGATGCGCACGAAAAAAATCGATATCGCCTCGTACGGTCCTTTTTCATATGTCATTGCCGCTGAGCGGAGCGGTGCGGTGCCTTTCGCCGTCAAAGCGAAAAGCCAGAAGGACGCCTTTTACTACAGCTTGATCGTCGTACCCGCCAGCTCCAAGGCGCAATCGCTCGCCGACCTGAAAGGCAAAAGCTTCCTGTTCGCCGACCCGGCTTCCACGTCCGGTCATCTGTTTCCAAGAGGCAGCCTGATCAAAACGTTGGGCATTACGAACGATCAGGTCGAAGGCTTTTTCTCCAACGTTTCATTTTCCGGCGGTCATGACAAGTCCATCCTGGCAATTGCCAAAGGGACGGCTGACGGCGCGGGCGTATGCGACACATGTATCCAGCGAGTCGTAGACGCGGGTCTGGTGAAGGATTCGGACTACCGGGTGTTGGCCAAGTCGGATCCGATCCCGTCGGGGCCAATGACGTACCGCAAAGATTTGCCGGCCGATCTGGTTGAGAAGGTGAAGCAGTTTATGTTCAACTACCATAAGGAAAACCCGGATTATTTCAGCAACGGCACCCAGGCGTTTTATCCGATTGAGGACAAGGATTATCAAATTGTGAAGGATACGGCAAAAGCATTGAATATGAGTCCCGACGAGCTTCTTAAAAAGTAGGAAGGTGGGAAGAAGAAAATGGCGGCGATTCTGGAAATCCGTAATTTGAAAAAAGTGTATGCGGACGGAACGGCGGCGTTGCAAGGGGTAAGCCTGCAAGTGGAGCGCGGCGAGTTCGTAGCCGTAATCGGCCCGAGCGGCGCGGGAAAAAGCACGCTGCTGCGCTGCATTAACCGGCTTGTGGAGCCGACGGAGGGCGCCGTACTGTTCAACGGGACGGATACCTCCAAGGCAGGCGGTCAACAGGTGCGCAAGCTGCGCCGCGAGGTCGGCATGATTTTCCAGGGCTTTAACCTGATCCAGCGCGTTTCGGTGCTGCGGAATGTGCTGCACGGCCGACTCGGTTACATGAGCAGCATGACCGGCGCATTAGGCTTTTATTCGAAAAGGGACACGGAAGAGGCGCACAGCATACTGCAGCGGCTCGGCCTGAACCAGCAAATGTATAAGCGTGCGGATGAGCTGAGCGGGGGCCAGCAGCAGCGCGTCGGCATCGCCCGCGCCCTGTCGCAGAAGCCGCAGGTCATATTGGCCGATGAGCCGATCGCCAGTCTGGACCCGGTTACCTCGGAAAACATCATGCAGTATTTGTACACCATTTGCCGCGAGGACGGCATTACTTGCCTGGTCAATCTGCATCAGGTGGAGGTAGCCAGAAAATACGCTACCCGCATTATCGGCATTCACAAAGGCGCTGTCGTGTTTGACGGGGCTCCGGACGAGCTGACGGATGAGGTAACCGGCCTCATCTACAACAAATAGCGGAAGGAGGCGAAACTGCAGCAATGGAAGCACGGTTAATGGAAATTCGGCGGGATAAAAAACGGACCTCATGGATGATCGCGCTCGGTATTTTGGCGATAACGGTCTGGTCCGCCGTCGAAACGAAATTTTCGCTGTTCGGTTTGTACAGCGGGCTCGGAGAAATTTTCCGGTTTATTGTTTTCGATTTTTTTCCGCCGGATTTTTCCAGCTTCAAGAAGCTGATCGGTCCTGCGCTCGATACGGTCTACATCAGCTTTGTCGCGATGGTGATCGGTTCGTTAATCTCGTTTATATTGGCTTTTTTTGCGGCGGCCACGACAGCGCCCCACCCGGCGTTTCAGGCGATCGTCCGCGGCATGAATTCCATTTTGCGAAACATTCCGACGTTAATTTGGGGCATATTGCTCGTTTCCGCTTACGGCTTGGGCACGCTGGTCGGCACACTGGCGCTCATCATCACCTCAATCGGCACATTGACCCGGGCGTATGCGGAAATGCTCGAGGAAATCGATATGGGGCAGGTCGAAGCGCTTAGAGCGGTCGGCGCTACTTATATCCAGGTGTTGTCGCAGGCGGTACTGCCGCAATTTATGCCGGGCTTTATCGGCTGGTCTCTATATAAGTTGGAGCTGAACATTCGCGCTTCTACACTCATCGGGATGGTTGGCGGCGGCGGCCTCGGATTTGCGATTCAAAAGGGATTGAAGCTGTTTCAATTTCAAGAGGTTTGTTTGGCGATTTTGATGGTGGTGGCGCTGATCACAATAACGGAATGGACGACGAGTAAAATAAGGGGGCGAATCATTTGAGCACGGAACTTATTCCAGCGGCTCTCCGTGACGTAGGAATGAACAAGCCTTTGTCGGAGCCGCTTCCGCGAAAACCGCGTAAGGACCCGTTCTTAACGGGAATTGCCGTAGTGGGCGCCGCATTCTTCGTCTTTTGCCTGGTGCAGTTGAACTTCGATTACATCAAAATATGGAACGGAACGATGAAGTTCATCGCTTCCCTTGCATTGATGTTTCCTCCGAAGGCGGATGAGTGGAGGCATGTGCTGGCGGCCGCATTGGAGTCGCTGCAAATTGCGCTGGTCGGGACGGTATTAGCGGTAATCATCGCTTTCTTTCTATCGTTTTTGGCGGCTGAAAATATATCCCCCCGTACCTCGTGGCTGATCAAAGGCTTCGCATCGCTGCTGCGTGCGATACCTACGCTCGTATGGGCGCTTATCTTCATCGTCGCCGTCGGGATGGGCCCGTTCCCCGGTATTCTTGCAATCTGCACGCATGCGGTCGGCATGCTGGTCAAGGTGTTTGCCCAATCGATCGAAGAGGTCGACGAAGGGGCTGTCGAAGCGATGCGGGCAACCGGAGCCGGCTGGCTGCAGATTGTGTTTCAGGGCGTTGTGCCCAGCGTTTTTACATCCTTTGTCGCCTGGAGCGTATTCCGTCTTGAGGTCGATATCGCCGAATCGTCGATTCTCGGCATTGTCGGCGCGGGCGGGATCGGTTGGGAGATCGCCAACGCGATGCGGCAGTACGAGTTTGACCAGGCCAGCTTCGTGGCGCTCGTCATATTCGTTATGGTGTTCAGCGTGGAGTTCGTCAGCAACCGGCTGAAAATTAACATAAGAAGAAAGGGATGACAGCTGTGAAAATGTCACAAATAACGCGCGTTTTAATCGAGGGCGATCCTGGATTGCTGGCGCGTCTTTGCGGACAAGTGGAGCGGAGCTATGAGGTTCGGACCGTCAGGCAGCCGGAAAAAAGCCTCGTGATGAGCAAGGCGCGGGACTCGGTATCACGGCAGCCTTTTTTCATGGGAGAAATTTTGGTGACCGAATGCACGGTCGAGATCGGAGAGGTTTACGGCTTCGGAGTGCTGATGGGGGAAGATGCGGAAAGAGCTTACCAGTTAGCGGTAGTCGACGCGGCGCTGCATGCCAAGCTCCCGATCACCGAGTCCTGGACCGCGCTGCTGTTTGAAGAAGAGCAAAATATCGCGCAGCGGCACCGGAAGGAGCACAATCAGGCGATGAAGTCAAAGGTGAACTTTGACACGATGGAGGAGTACAATGCCAAACGTTGAGGAAGCGGTGTTTGACCGGGTGCATGACACTCAATTTATGTACCGGCAGCTGCTGGATGCGTTGGCGCGGCCGGGTCGAATCGGCAGCATTGCAGAGCCCGGCTGCAAGCTCGCACTGCCCGGCAGCGGGCTGAACATGGCGGCTGCGCTGGCGATAACGCTATTGGACGGCGAGGTCGGTTTTGCGGTATGCGGCTGCAGCTGCGCCGGGGGAGAAGCCGTTATAACGGAGCTGGAAGACTATATCCGCCGGCACACGTTCAGCAAAACTGCCACCGTGGAGGACGCGGATTATGTGTTTGCCTGCGGCTGCTTGCCCGATGATGATATTCACGCTGTGATGGAGATCGTCCACCGCGGGTCGCTGACCGCGCCGGAGCGGGGTGCGACGCTGTTCATGCAGGTCGATTTCCTCGCCGCCGCTGATGTGGACGGGAGCGTTGGGCCGGCCGGGGAAGAAGCGGAGGGCAGCATCTGGCCGGAGCCGGCCGTGGCAGCATCGGAAGGCGGCGCCGGCTTGAGACCGGCTGAAAAGGGAGCGGATGGCGTTTGGCTGCTTCAGGGGCCGGGCATTCGCGGCAGCCGGAGGCTGACTATCGGCGGCATGAGTCAAGTATGGTTCGATGAGCGCGCCAAAGCGAACGCGGAATACCCGATGGGCATCGATATGATATTGTTCACGGCAGACGGGCAGCTGGCCGCACTGCCGAGAACGACTCTGATCCGAAAGGAGCGTGCGTAACATGGCTTACGTTGCTGTTACCGGCGGGCAGGAAGCGATAGCCCGTGCGAACGAGCTGGTCGGCTGCTACAGGCTAAGAGGCTCGGAGCACAGCCTCGATGTCAAGCAGCTGGAGCGGCAGCTTCGATTGCTGGTCGACCGGATGATGGGCGAAGGCGGGCTGTATGCCCCCGAGTATGCCGCTCTTGCGTTAAAGCAGGCGGAGGGCGATCCCGCGGAGGCGGCCTTCCTGCTTCGGGCCTACCGCTCGACGCTGCCGAGAAATCATTATTCGCGGATGATGGAGCCGTCGGAGATGCGGGTGATCCGCCGCATCTCCTCCTCTTTTCGCGATATTCCGGGCGGTCAAGTGCTAGGCCCGACTTACGATTATACGCACCGGATGCTGAACTTCTCCTTGCGGGGAGAGAGCGCTGCGGATATCGCCGCCGCGATGCAGCCGTTTATGGAGGATACGTTGGACGGAATGGCGGAATACAGCGCTGAAGGCGACAGCCGGTATTCGTTTAAAAAGGTGGCGGATTTGCTGCGCGAGCAAGGACTCATGGCGCAAGTCCGTTCAACCGGGGCGCAGGAGCGGGAAGAGGAACCGTTCGACATTACGCGGCAGAAGCTGACGATTCCCGCCTCAAGATCGGCCCGTCTGCAATCGCTGGCCCGCGGCGAGACGGGAGCGATGACGGCTCTTGCTTACAGCAGCATGCGCGGATACGGCGTCGTGCATCCGACGATCGGAGAGCTTCGCGTCGGCTACACGCAGGTGCACATCCCGCATCCGTTTCGGCAAGCCGGCGAAGCCGGGGAAGACAGCGGCGATAGCGTGTACATCGGCGAAATGCTGATGACCGAGGTGGAGACGATCAATTCGTTCAAGCAGGATTCGGAGTCGGGAAACGTGCAGTTTATTTTGGGCTACGGCTTATGCTTCGGCCAAAATGAGCTGAAGGCGATCGCCATGGCGATTCTCGAAAGAAGCCTGGAGACGAAGGGCGCAGCTCCGGCGCAGGACGAAGAGTTCGTGCTGCTGCATATCGACAGCGTGGAATCGGGCGGCTTCGTCTCGCACTTGAAGCTGCCGCATTATATTACGTTCCAATCGTCGCTGGACCGGATCAGACAGGCGCAGCAAACGCAAATGACGCGGCGGGACGACAAGCAGTCTGAAGGGCCGCAAGCGAAGCCGAAGGAGGAGAAGACAGATGCAAATGACCGTGCGAAAGCAGAACGCGAATCAGGGGCCGTTTCAAGTATCGGCATATAACTTTGCCTTTTTGGATGAAGGCTCGAAGCGGGAAATACGCCGCCAGTCGTTGAAGGCCGTGGCGATACCGGGATATCAAGTGCCGTTTGCATCCCGTGAGCTGCCGATTGGCAGAGGCTGGGGCACCGGCGGCTTGCAGCTTACGCTTTCGCTGCTGGGACGCGACGATACGTTCAAGGTTATTGACCAGGGCAATGACGATAGCGTCAATGCGGTCAGCATCCGCAGGCTTGTGGAAGAAACAAGCGGCATTCGGACGACGGAGGATACGGCCGAGGCCTCGATCATTCAATCGCGTCACCGGATTCCGGAGGAACGGCTGGGCGAGGAGCAAATTCTCGTGCTGCAGGTTCCGCAGCCCGAACCGCTGCGCAAGGTCGAGCCCCGCGAGGAAATGACCCGTCGCCGCCATGCGGAGATGGATTACAGCGCGATGTGGCTGACGCTGTACGAAAGCATCGTCCGCTGGGGCAGCATTACGCTGGGCGCGGACTATCCGGTCATGGTGCACCGCCGCTACATTATGGCGCCGAGCCCGATTCCCCGCTGGGATAACGAAAAGCTGCATCAGGCCGACCATCTCAGCTTGTTCGGAGCCGGCCGCGAGAAAAAAATTTATGCGGTTCCCCCTTACACGGACGTGACGCCGCTGCAGTTTGAAGACTACCCGTTCGAAATCGAAACATTCGCAGGCCGTGCCTGCCGTCATTGCGGCAGTGCGCATACGTTTCTGGACGAGGTGACGGATGAAACGAATGCGACTGTCTATCAATGCTCGGATACGGCCTACTGCCAAAAGCGGCAGGGAAAGAGAGGATAACGATGTCGATCATGGAATCCTATGTTCCCGAGGAGCTCGCGGGCGCGAATGAAGCGGCCGTTCCGGATGAAGCTTCAACAGATTCGGCGGCGGTCTCGGCAAGCGACATAGACGTCGAGATCCCGCTGCTGCAGGTGCGCGGGCTCAGCCAACGGTTCGGCCCCGGCTGCGCGTATTGCGCCGAGCCGACAATCCGCGGCGAGGAAAGCAACCGCTGCCCGCGCTGCGGCAGCATCTGGGCTTGCCGCAGCTTGAGCTTCGAGCTGTACCCCGGCGAAATATTGGGGGTCGTTGGCGAAAGCGGCTCAGGCAAAAGCACGATGGTCAAATGCCTCTATTTCGACGAGCAGGCTTCGGCAGGCAGCATGACCGTATCCTCGTATGAGAACGGCTCGGTCAACTTATTTACCCGGTCGGCACAACAAAAGCGGTATATCCGCAATCATGTGATGGGGATGGTATACCAGAATCCGTATCTCGGCCTGCGCATGAACTTCTCCAGCAGCGGCAACATTGCGGAAAAGCTGATCGCGGCGGATCATTTTCATGTAGGACGAATTCGCGAACGCGCGGCCGATCTGCTCGGCAAGGTGGAAATCCCTTTATCGCGGATGGACGAACCGCCCCGCAATTTTAGCGGCGGCATGCAGCAGCGCGTGCAAATCTCGAAGGCGCTTGCCAACAACCCGCCGCTGCTCTTGCTCGATGAGGTCACGACAGGCCTCGATTTATCCGTTCAGGCGAAGGTGCTCGATCTGATCCGCAGCATCCAGCGGGAATTGAATGTGGCGATGATCGTCGTCTCCCATGATTTGGGCGTGATCCGCATGCTGGCCAACCGGACGATGGTGCTCCGCCAAGGGTTGATCGTCGAGCAAGGCTTGACCGACCAAATTTTGGAAGACCCGCAGCATCCTTATACGCAGCTGCTTGTTCATTCATTATTGTAGAAAGCGGTGATTTCATGCTGAAGGTGGAACGATTAACGAAATATTTCGAACTGAACATATCCCGCAGTATGAAGGTACAGCCTTTTAACGACATTTCGTTCGAGGTGGAGCAAGGCGCGTTTCTGGGCATCGCCGGGCCGAGCGGCATCGGCAAATCGTCGATTTTAAAATGTATCTACCGCACTTATATCCCGACAGCGGGTAAAGTTTGGTACGATTCGGCGAAGTACGGAACGATCGATTTGGCTCGGGCGAGCGAACGTCAAATCACGCATTTGCGCGTGCGTGAAATCAGTTATGTATCGCAGTTTTTGAAGGTTATCCCCCGCGTGTCCGCGGAAGACGTCGTAGCTGAACGGCTGCTTCCGTTTGGACAGTCTCTGGAACAGGCGCGGGCGGAGGCACGGCAGATGCTGAAGCGGCTGAACATTCCTGCGTCACTGTGGGAGGCGTATCCGGCCACATTCAGCGGCGGCGAGCAGCAGCGGGTCAATCTGGCCAGGGCGTTCATCGTGCGTCCGCGTCTGCTCATACTCGACGAGCCGACCGCGTCACTGGACAATGAAACGAAGCAGCATGTGCTGGATCTGCTGAACGACATGAAGCGGCAGGGTACGACCATGATCGGCGTATTCCACGATTGGGATGTGATGGGCAAGGTGGCGGACCGCATCCTGGACCTGCGCACGGTTCAAATGAGCGCCGAATACAAGCAGTTGGCCGAAGCGGAGTAAGACTTAAGCCTGAAAGGGGAGACAGCTATGAGTCGAATTCGAAAAATAGTCGGAGGCAATATCGTCACGCCGAGCGGAATTGTAACGAACGGGACGCTGGTTATTGAAGACGGGGTTATCGCGGACATTCAGCCTTTTAGCGGCGTCGGCTCTGCGGCGGATTGCGACGCTTCCGGTCTATGGGTCATGCCCGGCATGATCGACGTGCACAGCGATGCGATCGAGCATGAAATGAGGCCGAGACCGACCAGCCGGTTTCCGCTGCCGTTTTCCTTTTACGAGCTGGAACGCAAGCTGGCCTGTCAGGGCATCACGATGATCTACCATTCGCTCAGCATGCTCGGGGAAAATTCGGATAATGAAGCGCGCCGCAATCAGAGCGTCAAATCGTTTGTCGAGCAAATTGTCGAGCTGCGCCGTCAGCATCACTTGATCCGCCACAAGGTGCATCTCCGGTTTGAGATTACGAATTTGCAAGCCGTTCCCTTTATTGAGGAATTAATGGAAGCGGGATATGTCGAGCTGCTCTCGTTCATGGACCATACGCCCGGACAAGGGCAGTACCGCGACCTTGAAATACAGAAGAAATTCATTATGGAGCGGCAAAAGAAAACGGAAGCCGAGGTGGTGCAGCTTCTGGAGGAGCGGAAAAACCGCCCGAAGGTCGACGGAGCGCAGCTTCGGCGGCTGGCCGGGCTTGCCTGGAGCCAAGGCGTTCCGCTCGCTTCCCATGACGACGATTCCATCGCCAAGCTCGATCTGGTCACGGAATGGAACGCGGGGATCAGCGAGTTTCCGGTCGATATGGAGGTTGCCCTGGAGGCCAAACGGCGCGGACTGCAGGTCGTCATGGGAGCGCCCAATGTAATGCTGGGCCGGTCGCACAGCAACAATTTATCGGCGCAGGAAGCGATTCATGCCGGTGCGGTCGACATCTTATGCTCCGATTATTATCCCCCGGCAATGCTGCGCGCCGTATTTCTGCTGCATCACCAAGGGCTCGGTCTGCCCGAGACGGTCAATATGGTCTCCCTGAATCCGGCCAAAGCGCTCGGGCTGGACGCCGTTACGGGCTCAATCGAAATCGGCAAGCGGGCCGATCTGCTGCTCGTCAAGGAGCACAAGCAAAGCCCGGTTATTCAAAAGGTATGGGTCAACGGGCAATTGGTGTGCCAAATGGATTATTTGACAGGCAGCGGTCCCGCCGCGGCCGCCGAAGGGAAGGGAGCGGAATACATTGAAGCTTAGAGGCGCGGGAGTCAGTCTGCTGTCCAACGATACCGTAAGCCAATTCGATAAGCTGCGGGCCAAGCTGGCCAAAGTGAAGGAAGCGGGGTTCGACGCGGTCGAGCTGCCTATCGCCGGAATGAAGCTGATTGTGAACGGAGCGATCGACCGGGCGCGATTGGATGCTTATGTCGGGCTTCTGCGCGAATTTCCGCTGCAGGTGACGGTTCACGCTCCCTTTGATATGAACCTGTTCCGGCAGGATCACCTTCAATCCGAGCAGCGGGTGTTTATGGCTTCGCTTGAGATTGCAGGCGCCATCGGGGCGCAAATGATGGTCTATCATGTCGGCCGGTTTGTCGGGGAGGAACAGTTCATGCATCCCCATACGTGGAAAATCTATTCCGAATCGGAGAAGCAGCGACTTATGGAGGAGGAGATCGAGTTTCTCCGGCTGGCCGGCAACCGGGCGAGGCAGCTGAGCCTGCGGATCGGCATGGAAAATATGCGGCCGTACCTGGATTGCCGAGACTATTGCTACTCGGTTATCCCGCAGGCGCTGGCGCTTCAGGTCGAAGCCATCAACCATCCGCATGTCGGGATCGCACTCGATGTCGGTCATCTGCATATGGCCGTCCGCATGTACGAGCTGAATCTCAGGCAGCAGCTGGAAGCGATGCTGCCGTATGTCATGCATTTGCACATTCACGATAATTTCGGCAGGGCGTCGTTCTCGACGGAAAAAAATCAGTACGAGCTCGTCCAGCTCGGCCGTGGCGATATGCATGTCCCGATCGGGAATGGCGAGGTGCCGATTCGGGAAATAGTTTCCATGCTTGCTCCGACGTTCGATGGCTTTCTCATTCATGAAATCCGCGATCAGTATGAGTCTGTTTGGGCCGAGCTGCCCAAGCGGTTCGACCAGCTCCCGGACGCCGGTACGGCGGGTGACGGCTTGCGCACGTTTGCCGGATGACTGTAAAAGCGCAAGAAAAAAGCAAAAGCATGGCCTCCCATACGGGAAGTCATGCTTTTTGCTTTAGCTGTGCGTGTAAAATGAGCCGTTGAACGCCTTCCTCATCGCAAGTAATGAGGGTAAGAATTCGGTCGGTGTCATTGCGATTCAGCACGGACAAGTCTGTCGGCTCCACCAGCTTCTTTTCATAAATGACGTAGTCGTACGTTTTGCCGCCGGACTCGACGGTAATATCGTCTCCAGGTTCAAGCTCTTCCAGCCGGTTGAACATGCGGCCGTACGAATAGCTGCGGTGGCCGGCTATGACCGCATTGCCGATCTCGCCGGGAAGCGAGGTGCCGGGAATATGGCCCGGTGCGTCCTTCAGATTGTCCACGCTGACGCCCTCGACAAACGGAAGCTTCAGCTTGATGATATCGATCTTGATCGTTCCGAGCGCTCCCGTTCCTGCTGTGGACGCCGGTTTCGGCTTTTCCGTCCTGGCGGCTTCCGGCGTCTCGGCCGCTTCCGGGCTTTGCGACCGGATCGTCGAAGCCTGCACGAGCAGCCGCTTCAGTTCATCGTCCGCGGACGGTGAGGCTGCAGCGGATGAGGCTGCGGTACGGTCCAGGCTGCGGAGCAGCCGCTCCTGCTGAAGATCCTTCGCCCACAGATGGATGGTCGGAAACAGCAGTATAGCGAGACCTGCAAGGATCAATGGGATTGCAAACTTACGCATTGCTTTCTCGCCTCCATCATTGATGCGGCCTTGGCGGAATAGCGGGAAGGGATGGAGGAGCCGTTAAGGCTCCTCGCATGACTCCACGCAGTGCTTCCGATCAGGAGCGGCCTTTTCTTCTGAGCAGCAGGGAGCCCGCCAAGGTCAACAGCGCGCCTGCCGCATACATGCCGTAAGGAGCTTTCTCGCCGGTTTTCGGCAGCACCGAAAGATCCGCGTCCGACGGCTTCGACAAGACAGGCACCCCGCCGGCTTTGATGCCGCCGGTACCGTCTCCGCCTGCCGGTACGGTTGGCGCAGGCGCTCCTGAGCCGCTGCCGGCAGAACCGGACCCGCCTGTTCCGGACCCCGAACCCGACCCGGATCCGCCTGTTCCGGAGCCCGAACCCGAACCCGACCCGGATCCGTTTGTTCCGGAGCCCGAACCCGATCCAGATCCGCCTGTTCCGGAGCCCGAATCTGACCCGGACCCGGATCCGTTTGTTCCGGAGCCCGAACCTGACCCCGAACCCGATCCGCCTGTACCGGAGCCGGATCCGCCCGAACCTGTCCCTGAGCCTGTACCGTTGCCGTTTGAGGAACCGGGCGTTTTGGAGCCGGATGTGCCGGACGAACCGATAATCTCATAGCCTTGATGTTCGGAGACGACCATATGCTGGGCCTCGCCATGATTTTCCGCAAGCGTAACTTTTTCGCCTGGTTGAATCTTATTGGAGCCGCCTAGATCCGTCCCTTCGATTCTCCAGTTCAAATTGACGACGGAATCGCTTGTATTTTCGGCAATCCACGACCATGTGTTCGTCGTTTTATCGGTTGGGACCAGCGTGACATTCAGCTTTTTCATCACGACGGCGGACAGTTCCGCGGAGCTGCCGTTGACCGGCTTCCACGCGCCGCCGGATTCTTTGCCCCACAGTACGATGGACACGTCCTTAGCGGTGTTCTGGACGATTTCAAGACTGTACAAATCGTTATTTTTCGGCAAATCGACTTCTACGCTCTGTTTTCCGGCGTTATAGCTGCCGTTCTTTTTCGTGTAGATGGTCCGCCCGTTATCGGTTTTTTTGTAGACAATGACGTCCAGATCGACAGGAGTTTTGCCCTCCGAAACCTGGAAGGTGACCGTCGCTTTGCCGGCTGCGTCCGTACTCGCTACATCCGTCAATACTTTATCGCCGCGTACGGTTTTCTCCGAGCCGCCTACGGCGGCATTTTTGGCAAGCTTCCATTCTTTATCGGAGGATGCCCGCGTTGCGATTACGACTCTGGAATTGTCCGGACGTTTGTACGAAGCTTCCAGCACATATTCTTCCGGCTTGGGAGGCAGCTCGATAGCGATGGAATATTGGCCCGACGTATATGTACCTGTTGCTTTGGAATAAAGGGCGGTGCCGGTAGCCGTCTTTCTGTAACTGAAGAAATCGATATCGGTCGCATCTTTCAAATTGGATACCGAAAAGGAAATGATGCGCTTGCCGGCGTCCTCCGCGTCGGAAATCGCCGAAATATCGACGCTGGTCGCGGCCGTCTGGATTGCCGCAGAAGCAGTCGAGCTCCCGGTATTCGACTTGGTTTGCGAATCCACTGCGTATACGGATGTACCCACATTGTCCGCCAGAGCGGGCGCAGTAAGGCTAAGGAGCGCCAATGTGCTCCCCATCACCCAAAACGCAGGCTTTCTCATTCGCTTGGATACGTTTTTTTTCATACAATCACCTCGTTATGGAATATGAATCTTACATTAGATCATGTATATGTATTCTTCAAACTATTAAACCAATTCGAAGCAATTCAATCGAATAAGTCCGCGTGCTTTTTGAAAAAATTTTCCAAAATTTTCTGCGGTCCGCTTTGGCTTGCATGTCCGCTACTAACTATAACGTAAGTTAGTCAACTATAGTTGCGTTATTTTGACTTTACGGTTTACAAGGTATAATGAGACCATAGAAGGCAAAAATGTGCCATGGAATAGAGGAGGAACACAGATGCAATATCGGCAATTGGGATCGACGGAGCTTTCCGTCAGCGAGGTGAGCTTCGGCACATGGGCGATCGGCGGAGCTTGGGGGAAGGTCGACGACAACGAGTCGCTGCGCGCCTTGGCGCGCGCTATGGATGCGGGCGTCAATTTTTTCGACACGGCGGATGTGTACGGCGACGGCCACAGCGAGCGGCTGCTGGCGAAGGCAACCAAAGGCAAAGAGGACCGCATTCATATTGCCACCAAGTTTTGCCGTGCGGGTAACATTCATGACCCGGCGATTTATACCGAGGCATCTGTCAGGGCCTATTGCGAGCAAAGCTTGAAACGGCTGGAGCGCGAGCGGATTGATCTGTATCAAATTCATTGTCCGCCCATTGAGATTTTACGCGACGGGTCGGTATTTGCAGTGCTCGATAAGCTGCAGCGGGAAGGAAAAATACGCCATTACGGCGTCAGCGTGGAGACGGTCGAGGAAGGCTTGCTCTGCCTGGAGTCGCCGGGAGTCAAAGCGCTGCAAGTCATTTATAATTTGTTCAGACAAAAACCGCAGCGGCAGTTGTTCCCGAAGGCGAAAGAGCAGGGTGTCGGAATTTTGGTCCGGCTGCCGCTCGCTAGCGGCTTGCTGACGGGCAAATTCAAGGTGGACTCCGTGTTTGAGGAAGGCGACCACCGCAATTTTAATCAAAACGGAGACAGCTTCAACGTCGGCGAAACGTTTGCCGGCCTGCCGTTCAAGAAAGGCGTTGCATTAAGCCGCGAGCTGGCTTGGATCGCCGAGGGCAGAGGCAACATGACGCGGGCCGCGCTGCGCTGGATTCTCGATAACCCGAATATCACATGCGTGATCCCGGGCTTTAAAAATGTCGCTCAGGTAGAGGACAACTTGGGCGTGCTGGAGGCTCCGTCCTTTAGCGCTGCCGAGCTTGAGCGGCTGCAGTCGTTTTACGAGCAGGAAGTGCATGCGCATATCCGGGGCGGCTATTAACAGGCTGTTCTGCAAACAAATAGGCTCAGCCAGAAGGGTCCCCGTTTCCGGTATGGAGACGGGGATTATTTTCGTGTGCCGGCTCAAGCGCTTATTTTTCATGCGATGGTTGGAAAAGGATTGATAACCGGGCGGCTTTACACTATACTAGCAAGAAAAAGACGTTAGGGGAAAGCGCTTTACTGTCCGGCATTCGCATCCAGTTGCCTGCAACCTGAAACGTCATTCGGCGAAACGGAAAGAAGGGCTGCGCTGATGATGTACGATATTTTGATAAAGCTGTGCATATCTTTGTTTTTAGGGTTTTTGATCGGGATAGACCGTCAGTTGAAGCATAAACCGCTCGGCATGAAAACGAGCATGGTTATTTCTGTCGCCAGTTGCCTTATTACGATCGTATCGATCGAGTCGTCGCACCGGTTCGCGATTCCCGGGCAGACGAACATGGACCCGCTGCGGCTGGCCGCACAAATTGTGAGCGGCGTCGGTTTTATCGGGGCCGGGGTTATTTTGCGCCGGCAAAACGACGTTATTTCCGGGCTGACGACGGCGGCTATGGTATGGGCGGCTTCTGCGCTCGGCATCGCTTCGGGGGCGGGCTTTTATTATGAGGCGTCCGTGGCCGTGGTTCTGATTATCGTGTCCGTAAATTTGCTGCCGCTGGTTATCAAGCTGTTCGGACCGACCAAATTAAATGAGCGCGATCTATCCTTGAATGTCGTCGTGGAGCACATTGACGCGATGACCGCCTTGATCGGGCAGCTGCAAAACGAATCGATGCGCGTCAAGCACAGCAAGGTGAAGGATGTGAATGACGATCTCCAGCAAATTCATCTGGTCATCTCGGCATCCAGCAAAGTTCCGATTACCGAGGTTTATCAAAAAATCCGGCAGCTGCAGCATGTGAAAGCCGTCGAGGTGGAATATATCAGCTCGTAGAAGCAGCGTATCAGGAAAGGGGAAGTAATTGATTTTATGAAGCGCACCATATATGATGTGGCCGACGCAGCGGGCGTCTCGATCGCTACCGTATCCAAGGTGATTAACGGAACAGGGCGCATCAGCGATAAAACGCGCAAGCATGTGATTGCCGTAATGGACCGTCTGCAGTATAAACCGAGCATGGTCGCTTCCGCGCTGACAGGGAAGAGCACGTATACGATCGGACTTACGCTGCCCGATCTCGCCAACCCGTACTTCGCGGAAATCGCCCGGGCGGTCGAGGACCGCGGCCATGAGTACGGCTTTAGTTTATTTATTTGCAGCACGGATAACGATCCGGAGAAGGAGGACCGATACTTTTCCCTGCTGACGCAGAAGAGGGTGGACGGGATTATCGTGGCTACCCGCACGACCAAGGAGCTATTCCTCAAACAGCTTGTCCAAAGAAAAATACCGATCGCCCTGATCGCCGGCGAAATGCCGTCGCTCGCGCTGGATGCGGTTATGGTGGACGATTACCTCGGCGGCTATCAGGCCGGTTCGCATTTGGTCGAATTGGGCCATCGGCGAATTGCCATATTGGCCGAGGATATGGAGCATGTCAGCAACCGGGAACGCATCCGCGGCTGCGTGCAGGCGATGCAGGATGCCGGCATCGCCAATGACGAAGCTCTGACGCGAGTCGGCGGGTTCTCGCTGGACACCGGCAGAGCCGCCGCCACCGGTCTGCTGACCGGTCCGGAGCCGCCGACGGCGCTGTTCGCCTGCAATGACCTGCTTGCCATTGCCGGCATTCAGGCGGCGCGGGAGCAGGGGCTGCAGGTGCCTGCGGATTTGTCGGTCGTCGGCTTCGACAACACGATTTTGGCGACGATGATCGACCCGTCCCTGACGACGGTCGCCCAACCGACGCAGGAAATCGGCAGACAAGCGGTTGACCTGCTCGTTCAGGAAATCCGCGGCGAGAAAACGGGGAAGCAGCGTGCCGTGCTGCTGCCCGAGCTGATTGTGAGGCAGTCGACCGCAGCATTGCCATAGCAAGGGCGAGGCTTTGAGGCTTACTGCTGTGCCGTACGCGAGTGAACTCGTTCAGCTTTGCTGAACATCAATCAGATGGGGACTCTACCCCACCTGATATTCAAGGCCCACCTTGGAGGTGGGGGTCTTAACCCGATAAAGTCGTAATCGAATAAATTAGGCAAACGCCGCATATAGGTAAGCATGCAGACCGTCCGGGCAGCCGGACGGTCTGCATGCATTACCGGAAAGTATAAGTTCCATACTTTGCTTTGCAATTTTGATACACGAGCCCGCCATTGAAGGACGGCGAAACCGTTTATTATGAGCGTTCTACAGGGCGGCTCCGAATGGCTTGTGGCCGGGTGTCAGGAAGTTGCACTTTAGGCCATTTTGATGATTGACAGTCGTAGTACACCTCATGGTATAATAAACCTGGCAGGGAAAGCGCTTAACCTTCATTTAATTAAAACGTTAGGATGTGAGTTGTGCATGGCAACGGTTCGCTTAACGATGGCGCAGGCATTAATCCGGTTTTTGAGTAATCAGTACATTGAGTTTGACGGGCAGGAAACCAAATGCTTCAAAGGCGTTATGGGCATTTTCGGTCATGGCAACGTGACGGGCGTCGGTCAGGCGCTGGAGCAGTATAAAGACGAAATCTTATATATTCAAGGCAAAAATGAACAAGGCATGGCACATGCGGCGATCGCTTTCGCCAAACAGAGCAACAGGCTGCAAATGTTCGCCTGCACCTCGTCGATCGGTCCGGGTGCGCTGAACATGGTGACGGCGGCCGGGACGGCGACGGTGAACCGCATTCCGCTGCTCCTGCTGCCGGGCGATACGTTTGCCAGCCGTCAGCCCGATCCGGTGCTTCAGCAAATCGAGTATCCGCTCGATTATACGGTGACGGCGAACGATGCGTTCAAGCCGGTCAGCAAGTTTTGGGACAGGATCGTCAGGCCGGAGCAGCTGATGTCGTCGGCCATTCAGGCGATGCGGGTGTTGACGGACCCTGCCGAGACCGGCGCCGTCACGTTATCGCTGCCGCAGGACGTACAATGCGAAGCGTATGACTATCCGGCGGACTTTTTCCGCAAGCGCGTGCATCGCATCGACCGCAAACCCGCCGCAGTCCCGGCCGTTGAGCGGGCCGCACAATTGATCGCCGGCAGGAAGCGTCCCGTGCTTCTGTGCGGCGGCGGCGTCCATTACTCGTTGGCGACCGAAGCGGTGCGCCGCTTTGCCGAGCGGTTCGGCATCCCCGTCGTGGAGACGCAGGCCGGCAAGAGCGCGATCTCGTGGGAGCATCCGCTCGCCTTTGGCGGCGTCGGTGTAACCGGGACGCTCGCAGCGAACCGCCTCGCCGCCGAAGCCGACCTGCTGCTGTGCGTAGGGACCCGGCTCGCCGATTTCGCTACGGCTTCCAAAACCGCCTTCCATCCGGAAGCGGCGGTCGTTCATATCAACGTATGCCCGATGGATGCGTTCAAGCTGGAAGGGGCGGCGATTGTCGCCGATGCCGCGGCCGGATTGGAAGCGCTGTCGGAACAGCTCGCCAAGCGGAATTACCGGTCTTCTTACGAAGCCGGAACGCTTGCCGCTTTACAATCGCAATGGAATGACGAGGTCGACCGCCTGTACAGTCTCGACATGGAGCAGGGGCTGGCGCAGACGCGCGTGCTGGGCGAGATCAACCGGTTTATCGGTTCGAAGGACGTCATTGTTTGCGCCGCAGGCAGTCTGCCCGGCGATCTGCACCGCGTATGGAGGACGACGGAGCCGAAAACGTATCATATGGAATACGGCTTCTCCTGCATGGGCTACGAAGTATCCGGCGCCTTCGGCGTGAGGCTTGCGGAGCCGGGCGGCGAAGTTTACGCGCTGGTAGGCGACGGCAGCTACCTGATGCTGCATTCCGAGCTAGTGACGAGCATTCAGGAAGGCCGCAAAATAACGGTTCTGCTGTTTGACAACCATGGCTTTCAATGCATTCACGGCTTGCAAACAAGTCAGGGCGGCGGCAGCTTCGGCAATGAGTTCCGCCGGCGCGGCGACGGGGCACGTCAGTTGAACGGCGATTATATGCCGATCGATTTTGCCGCCCATGCCCGCAGTATGGGAGCCGCCACGTATTCCGCCACAACCGTGGAGGAACTGCGCGACGCGCTTGCCAAGGCGAAGGCCGAGCCGGGCACTACGCTGGTCGATATCAAGGTGCTGCCCGGAACCGGCACCGACGGCTACGAATCGTGGTGGCATGTCGGCGTTTCCGAAGTATCCGAATCGGACAGCGTGCAGGCTGCCTACGAGAGCATGAAACGGAAGCGGGAAACCGCCAGAGCGTGGTAGCGCTGCTGCAGTCTTAATCCAAGGAGGCTTAAGGTAATGAAGGTCAAATACGGCATTTCCGCAATCAATTGGGTAAATGAGGATATTATGGCGCTTGGCGACCATTACACGGCAGAGCAAGTGTTATCGCAAATGTCGGAGCTGGGCTTTGAAGGGACCGAGTTTTGCCGCAAATTTCCGCGCGACCCCGACACGTTGAAGCAGCTGCTTTCCCGCTATGGGATGGTATTGACGTCGCAGTGGAAATCGGTCCATTTTAGCGATAGGTCCAAACATGCCGGGGAGCTGCAGTCGTTTCGCGAGCATGCCGACTTTTTATATGAGATGGGCTGCAAGCATGTCGTTACGTGCGAAACCGGCAATGCGTTTGAGGATTTGAGCAAAAACAGCGTGCATATCGAGCCGCTGACGGATGAGCAGTGGAGCGGCATGGTTGAAGGGCTTCACGAAGCGGGCCGTTACTGCAAGCAGCTCGGCATGAAGCTGGTCTATCATTTTCACGGGGAAACCGTCGTGGAGAGCAGGGAGGAAATCCGGCGTCTGATGGACGCGACCGATCCGGAGCTGGTTTACATGCTTTACGATACGGGCCATGCGTATTTCGGAGGCAGCGATCCGCTGGAAATTTTGCAAGCCTACTATGATCGCATCCCCTATATCCATTTGAAGGATGTCCGTAACGATGTACTGGAATGGAAGCGGGCGAACGGCATCCGGTTCCGCGAGGCGGTTCGCAAGGGCATTTTTACCGTGCCGGGGGACGGGGCCATCGATTTCGCGCCGATTTACAGCGAGCTGGCGAAGCGCGGCTATGAAGGCTGGATAACGATTGAGGCCGAGCAGGACCCTGCAATTGCTGAGCCTGTAACCTACGCGCGCATCGCGAAGCAGTATTTGTCGCAGATTACGCCGGCTTGACGAAAAGGAACGCGTAAAGGTTAAGTAAATTTTTCAGGCTTGCAGTTTATTTTGAAAGAGGTCAGCACTTATGACAAAAATAAAAATCGGCATTATCGGCGTTGGCCGAATCGGCAAGCTGCATGCAGGGCATCTCGTACGGCAGCCGAATGCGGAGGTGAGCATCGTTTCGGACGTAGCGGTTACGGAGGAGCTGCGGCAGTGGGCCGCAGAGCTGGGAATTCCCCGCATCAGCGCGGATTACCGGGACGTATTGCGGGATCCGGACATACAGGCGGTTTACATTTGCTCCTCTACGCATACGCATGTTCCGCTGATCGAAGAAGCGGCGGAGCAGGGCAAGCATATTTTTTGCGAAAAGCCGGTCAGTATGGATTACGTGCAGACAGAGCGCGCGCTGGAGGCCGTCAAAAAGCACGGCGTTTTGCTGCAAACCGGGTTTAACCGGAGGTTCGACCATAACTTCAAGCGGGTCCGCGATTGCGTGCAATCCGGACAAATCGGCGATCCGCATCTGATTAAAATAACGTCCCGCGATCCGGCTCCGCCTCCGGCCGACTATATCCGTGTGTCCGGCGGACTGTTTATGGATATGGCGATCCATGATTTCGACATGGCGCGGTTTGTTGCGAACAGCGAGGTACAGGAAGTATATGCGCAGGGGGCGGTATTGATCGACCCGGCGATCGGCGAGCTGGGCGATATCGACACGGCGATTACGACGCTCAAGTTCGCCAACGGCGCGTTGGGCGTTATCGACAACAGCCGTCAGGCCGTATACGGCTATGATCAGCGTGTAGAGGTGTTCGGCTCGGCGGGCTGCATTCAGATCGCCAACGACCATTCGAATACGGCCGAAATCAGCACCAAGGATGCCGTATTCCGCGACAATCCGAAATATTTTTTCCTGGAGCGCTACGAGCAGGCTTATGCCGACGAAAACCGGGCCTTTCTCCAAGCCATTGCGAGCGGCGGGCAGACGCCGGTTGACGGCAACGACGCGCTGCAGGCGGAACGTATCGCCGCTGCAGCCAAACGTTCCTTGCAGGAAGGCAGGCCGGTTAAGCTGGAAGAACTGTAAATCTGCGCGAGTAAATCGATAAATGAGGAGGACTCACTCAACATGGCCAAATCCGAATTGATCGTACCCGGCGCTCCGGAGCCGGGAGCCAACGGCAGCATGGTTACCGTGACGCCGGCATCGGCAGGATGGACATATGTAGGCTTTGAAGTATTCCGGTTGACGCCGGGCCAGTCGTTTCAACGGGAGGCGGACGGTTCGACGGAGCTGTGCGCGGTACTGCTGAGCGGCAAGGCGAATGCATCCGCAGGCGGCAAGAGCTGGAGCGGGATTGGCGAGCGGATGAGCGTGTTCGAGCATAAGCGGCCGTATTGCATATACGTTCCACCGGGTCAACAGCTTGAGCTTGAAGCGTTAACCGGCGTCGAGCTTGCCGTTTGCAGCGCGCCGGCCGAAGGGAAGCTGGAGGCACGCCTGATCGAGCCGGAGGACATTGAAGTGGAAATTCGCGGTCAGGGGAATACGGAGCGCCGCATTCATCAAATTTTACCTGAAACCAAGCTTGCGGAAAGCCTGCTCGTCGTCGAGGTGTATACGCCGAACGGCCATTGGTCCAGCTATCCGCCGCATAAGCATGATGAAGACAATTTGCCTGCCGAGTCGTATTTGGAGGAAACGTACTACCACCGGATTCAGCCTGAGCACGGTTTTGCCGTTCAACGCGTATATACGGACGATCGTTCGCTGGATGAGACGCTGATCGTCAATAACGGCGACACGGTGCTCGTCCCGCGGGGCTACCATCCGGTATCCGCGCCTCCGGGCTATGATGTGTACTACTTGAACGTCATGGCCGGACCGGTCCGCACGTGGAAGTTCCATAACGATCCCGACCATGAATGGATTTTTAACGAGTGGAAGAAGTAACTCGCTGCCGGCATCATATTTCATCGATTATGAACGGAAGGGGGCTCGGACATGAGCCTGTTATCTTTTGAGCAAATCCGCACTCTCGATTTTATCGGTTTAGGCCGTCTGTGCATCGATTTGAATGCGAATGAAATCCATCGTCCGATGGAGGAAACCCGTACCTTTACGAAATACGTCGGAGGCTCTCCGGCCAATATTACGATTGCGGCAGCCCGGCTCGGCATGAAAGCCGGCTTTATCGGCCGCGTGTCGGACGATCAGCACGGCCGGTTTATTACCGGCTATTTGCGCAAGGAAGGCATCGATACCTCCAGTGTCATTACGGACCGATCGGGCACGGTAACGGGGCTCGCGTTCACTGAAATTTTGTCGCCGACGGAATGCAGCATATTGATGTACCGCGACAATGTCGCCGATTTCAAGCTGGAGCCGGGCGACGTCTCCGAGGCTTACATCAGCAGCGCCAAGGCGATTCTCATTTCCGGCACGGCGCTGGCCAAAAGCCCGTCGAGAGAAGCGGCGTTCAAGGCGATCGAATTGGCGAGAAAGCACAAGGTCGTCGTCTTTCTCGATATCGATTACCGGCCGTACAGCTGGACTTCGCGCGAAGAAGCGGGCATTTACTGCGGACTCGCCGCCGAGAAAAGCGACGTAATCCTGGGCGGTAGAGAGGAATTTGATCTGATGGATGCCGTGTACGGCACCGCGGAGCGCAGCGACCGGGCGACGGCCGACCGCTGGTTCGGCCATCACGCCCAAATCGTGCTTGTCAAGCACGGAGGAGACGGCTCGGCGGCATTTACGAAAGACGGCCGCGTGCTGACGGGCAGAACGTTCCCGGCCAACGTCGTGAAAACGTTCGGTGCGGGCGATTCGTTCGCCGGCGCGTTTATTTACGGGCTTATGAACGGCTGGGATATCGGACGCTGCCAGGAGTTCGGAAGCGCGTCCGCTTCGATCGTCGTATCCAACCACAGCTGCTCGGACGCCATGCCGACCGCAGAGCAAATACAGGCGGTCATTGACGCCAATCCGGCATAGCGACATCATATGCTTGTGCAGACAAGACCGTTATTAAGTCATATTATATAACTATGGTAATTTTAGATTGCCGCTCGCTAAATGGAGTCTGGCTGCTGCAGGTATGAGGCGGGCAGATCTGGCCGGTACTACAGTTCCGGGTATGTTCGATTGACTGGCCCATTTTTCTGCAAGCGCAGCGGGAGGGGAGGTAGACATATATGCTAGTTACGTTAAAAGAACTCGTTGACCGCGCGGCAGCGGGCGACTATGCCGTGCCTGCATTCAACGTTTACGGCTACGAGGATATTGCTCCGGTAATTCGGGCGGCGGAGGAGCTCGGCGCGCCGGTCATCCTTGCCGCCAACATTCCGGCGATCAAGCATATGCCGCTCGACTATTTGGCGCCGCAAATGCTTGCGGCCGCACAGGGCGCATCCGTGCCGGTATGCGTTCATCTCGACCACGGCAAAGATTTGCCGTCTTGTATGGAGGCGATCCGCCACGGCTTCAGCTCCGTCATGTATGACGGATCGCAGCTGCCGCTCAAGGACAACATCCGGACGACCGAAGAAATCGCCGAATATGCGCATGCGCACGGCGTTTCCGTCGAAGCGGAGATCGGCTCGGTCGGCTACTCCGATCCGTCGATCGCGATGAAGCACATCCTTTCCGATCCCGAGGAAGTGGAGCTGTTCGTGCGCAAAACGGGGATCGACGCCGTTGCCGTATCCGTCGGGACGGTGCACCGGATGGAAACGCAGGGCGCCAGCATCGACTTCGGGCTGCTGCAGCGCATTGAAGACAGCGTTCGCGTTCCGCTTGTCATCCACGGCTCGAGCGGTGTGCCTGATGCGGATTTGACCAGGCTCGTCAAGACGCGCGTCGGCAAAATCAACATCGGCACTGCGCTACGCATGGCTTTCGGCCATACGATGCGGGCCGAGATGGAGCGCAATCCGCAGGCATTCGACCGGGTCAGCTTGTTTCAAGAGCCGATGAAGGCGGTCGAAGCGGCGGCCAAACAAAAATTGATCCTTATGGGATGCAGGGGGAAAGGGCTATGACCGTACCGACATTAAAAAACTGGATTGGCGGCGAGTGGGTCGCAGCGGCATCCGCGCCTGTTGTAGAGGTACCGAATCCGGCTACAGGCGAACCGATCGCCATGGTGCCGCATTCGACGAAGGAAGATTTGGACCGCGCCGTAGCCGCCGCCAAGGCGGCTTTCCAGGAGTGGAAGCAGGTGGCGGTCCCGCGCCGGGCAAGAATATTGTTTAAATACCAGCAGCTGCTGGTCGATCATTGGCAGGAGCTGGCTGAGTTGGTAACCCGGGAGAACGGCAAGGCACTCTCCGAAGCGCTGGGCGAAGTGCAGCGCGGCATCGAATGCGTCGAGTTTGCCGCCGGAGCGCCTACGCTGATGATGGGCAGCACGCTGCCGGATATCGCGACGGGGCTCGAGTCGAACTTTCACCGTTACCCGATCGGAGTCGTCGGCGGCATTACGCCGTTCAACTTTCCGATGATGGTCCCCTGCTGGATGTTCCCGCTTGCGATCGCCTGCGGCAACACGTTCGTGCTGAAGCCTTCGGAACGTACCCCGCTGCTGGCCAATCGGCTGGCGGAGCTGTTTGCCGAAGCCGGGCTGCCGGCCGGCGTGTTGAACATTGTGCACGGCGCCCATGATGTGGTGAACGGGCTGCTGGAGCATCGCGATGTGAGCGCGATCTCATTCGTCGGCTCGCAGCCTGTGGCCGAATACGTGTACAAAACCGCGGCCGCGGGCGGCAAGCGGGTGCAGGCGTTGGCCGGCGCCAAAAATCACTCAATCGTCCTGCCGGACGCCAATCTCGATCTGGCGGTCAAAGAAATCGTCAATGCGGCGTTCGGCTCCGCCGGCGAGCGCTGCATGGCGACTTCCGTAGTCGTAGCTGTCGGCTCGATTGGCGATGCACTGGTTGACAAACTGGTCGAGGCGGCCAAATCGATCCGCATCGGCAACGGCATGAACGAGGGCGTGTTTCTCGGACCTGTCATCCGTGACTCGCATAAAGTCCGTACGCTCGGCTACATCGAGAGCGGCGAGCAGCAAGGAGCCAAGCTCGCGCTGGACGGCCGAAACGCTGCAGAAGCTGCAGGCGCCGGCTATTTCGTCGGGCCGACCGTGTTCGATCAGGTGAAGCCGGGAATGAAAATTTGGAGCGACGAGATTTTTGCGCCTGTCCTATCGGTTGTCCGTGCCGACAGTCTGGATGAGGCGATCGAGATCGCCAATCAGTCGGAATTTGCCAACGGCGGCTGCCTGTATACGGATAGCGCCAAGGCGATTCGTCATTACCGGGAGCATATCGATGCCGGAATGCTTGGCATTAATGTCGGCGTACCTGCGCCGATGGCGTTTTTCCCGTTTTCCGGCTACAAGAAATCGTTCTACGGCGATCTGCATGCCAATGGCAAGGACGGCGTCGAATTTTATACGCGCAAAAAAATGGTGGTTGCCCGCTACTAATATCTGGAAACTCATTACCGGACGTTTCCGGCGATCCGTCGGCGCTTGCCGCCGACAGGCATTGACCGGGGTCCGGACATGGATGCGAAACGACACTGTTTGACGCCGAAAGTCCGAAAGGAGAAATAACGGATGAAAGCTCTTGTAAAGACCGAGCCCGGCCCGGGCCATGTCGAGCTGATCGATGTGCCGGAGCCGCGCTGCGGCGAGCATGACGTCAAAATCGAAATCCGGTATACCGGTATTTGCGGTACCGATCTGCATGTTTTGCACGATACATTCAAAAATTACCCGCCGGTTATTTTGGGACATGAGTTTTCCGGCGTAATCGCGGAAACCGGCTCCTCGGTAAGCAGCGTGCGTATAGGCGACCGCGTCGCCGTCAATCCGTCAACTGCCGTCACCTGCGGCCACTGCGACGACTGCCGGCAAGGCTATTATATGTTTTGCCCGATTCGTCGCGGTATGGGCCACGGCGTGAACGGGGCGTTCACGAAATATGCGGTTGTTCGGGACGACCAGGTGCATAAGCTGCCGGACGACGTGACATTGGAGGAAGCCGCGTTAGCCGAGCCGCTCGCTTGTGCCGTGCAGGCAGTGGAGGAGCTGACGGACATTCATCTCGGCGACACGGTGCTGCTGTCGGGGCCGGGGCCGATCGGCACGCTGTGCCTTCTGCTGCTGGTCGCCAAAGGCTGCAATGTGATCGTCGCCGGAACGACGCAGGACCGGCTGCGCCTCGAGCTGGCGCAGCAGCTTGGCGCCGCGCTGACCATAGACGTGCTGCAGGAGGATCTGCAGCAGGTGGTCCAGCGCGAAACCGGCGGCCGCGGGGTCGACGTCGCCATGGAATGCGCGGGCGTCGAAGCTTCCGCGGCTGCCTGTTTGCAGGCGGTGAAGCGTCGCGGCCGCTACGTTCAGGTCGGTATCTATGGCAAGGAAATCCGCATTGCCTTCGATACGATCCTGTACAAGCAGCTGATTGTGGCGGGCACGCTGGCCCATTCCATGCAGACGTGGAGCCGCACCCTCCAGCTGCTCCGCCAGCGAAAACTGCCGCTAGCGCATACGATTACGCATACGATACCGTTAAGCCGCTGGCAGGAAGGCTTTGCCCTATGCGAAAAGAAGCAGGGCTTAAAGGTGCTGCTGACTTACGATGAGTAGTGGAAGCGTTCCGTTTCCCGGGGATAAGGTTATGCCCATTGCAATGAAAATGAAAAAGCATCATTCGACGTGACCTCGCCGAATGGTGCTTTTTCATTGTACGAACTAATCGAACGCATGCCTCTGGACGGCCGGGTAACGGCGCGGGAGGCAGCATAAATCGTGCAACCGGTAAGTGTGACGATTAAAGTAGTTGAAATAATCAAGAGTTTAGAGATTTGCAGCAGGTGTGGAAGCGCGATAGCAACTTCGAGGAGTAGCTTAAAGCTGCATCCAAGCTAGTTGCTAAAGGCCACCACGGCCCGCTGAATCGTGCCTTATCGTGCCATATTCCGAGCCGTGCTGTCCCTGATGATCAACTCCGGCTTCTTCGGCATTTCTATGGTTACCGGCTTGCCCTCAATCCGCTGCAGCAGAAGATCGACCAGTTTGGCGCTGGCCCAGGAAATATCGTAGCTGACGTTGGTCAGATTCGGCCGCAAGCTCCGGAAAAACTCGGAAGGACCAAAGCCGATCACCGATACATCCCGTGGCACCCGGTATCCATTGTCTGTGAAGTAGTTCAAGGCGGCAACGGTTGTGATTTCGTTGGAAATCATAAGGGCCGTCGGCCTTTCCGTCTGAAACAGCATATGGATGCCGTTATAGCTCTCATTCATTTGCCCTTGGACTTTGACAATCATTTCCTCCCTGAACGGAACATGGTACATATCCAGCGCCTTCTTGAAGCCTTTAATACGGTCCGCATTAAAGGGCAAATAGCCTCCCTTCACGTTGCCTACCAGGAAACGAATGTCCGTATGGTTCAAATCCAGCAAGTATTTGCCGGCAATAAACCCGCCTTCAACATCGTCCGAAGACACGTAATAGTGGTCTTCGGGTTTGTCCGAATACTTCATGTTAAAGACATAAGGAATTTCCGCCTCCTCCAGCAAGGAAGTCAGTCCGTCGTTATGCGATGGGCTAAAGATGATAAATCCGTCCGCCACCTGATTTTTGATCACTTCAAAATACGACTCGGAATCTCCTTCTGCGGAAGTGATAAGCAATATGTTATATCCTTCCTTATGGGCTTTCTCCGTCAGCGCTTTGAATTGAGCCTGGAATCCGGCATTGAACATGATATGACTGATATGAGATTGGCTGATGACGAGGCCGAGGATGTAGCTTTTACCGGATTTGAAGATCCGGGCGGTTTGACTTGGAATATATCCTAGACTCTCTATAGCGTCCAACACATTCTGCCTTGTGCGGGGTTTGACGAGAGCAGATTGGTTTAATACTCTGGATACGGTAGAGGTCGTCACTTTCGCTTTCTCAGCTACATCGCGGATCGTGGGCTTTTTAATTCTCCTTCACCCCTAACAAAAAATAAATAACCTAGAATGGGAACGATATCATTATAACAGTTTTTTTCGATAAAAACATCCATTTTCCGATTTGAATTCTCCCCAAAATCGAGTTGACATACGTGATGAGTAGTAATAATATGAAAACATAAGTGCTTATAAATATGCGAATTCAAAAATGGCAACGATACCATTTTTGACTCAATACCCCGCAATTAGGTCCTATCCGCATTCCGTTATGTACACCCCAAGCCAGATGTTGAAATCAGGTTATCTGAGCTATATCATCGATCAAAAAAACGAGAGAAGAGGGGATGGCAATGCAACATTCATACCGAATTATGGAGAAACCGGTTCAAAATTATAGCTTCTCCGACGTGGTCCCTGTATATTATCATTCTTCTCAAAGCCCTCGCACCGTGCCGCAAAACAGACCGAACCTGACGCAGAAGTTCGAGAGCAGCATGTCTAATGAATACGCTAATGTAATCGAGTTGGAAGAGAGACTAAGTAAGACGGTCATGAAATGCACTGCCAGAAAGCTTCGGGAAACAATGGACTCTATCGCTATTTCCTTGGATTACATACAGCAGGCAGATACGGTGGCCGCCCGCAGGGTTTACCTTCAACTGATCCACGCCATGATTCGAACGATATACAAATCCGGTATCTCTCTCCACGAAGTATTGAGAAATCATGCCGACTATCATGCCGACATCGAACAATTCCAAACGAAGCAGGAGATTCATGAGTTTGTTGAACAATTGTGCATTTCGATTTGCAGTAATTTAGCCGATCCGCGTATTGACAAATATCACCGGATCGTATGGGAAGTCACATCCTACATTGATGAGCATTTTAATCAGGATTTCGGATTGGGGCAATTGTCCGAGCGAATGAATTGCTCTTCAACCTATATTAACCGTTTACTGAAGCAGCACACGGGCAGCACTTTTTACAACCTGCTCACAGAGAAGCGCATCATTCACTCCAAACAGCTGCTGTCCATGAATGATTTGACGATTAACCGGATCAGCGAGGAAGTGGGATATAATAATGTGCACAGTTTCATTCGCGCCTTCAAACGCAGTGAAGGAATTACTCCTGGTCAATTTCGCGAGTTTCTGATGGGAGATGGGATGGAATTCGAGTGCTGACGAAGCGAACAAAAACTCCGTATGCAGCGACCGGATCGAAATCGTCGGCGCTTCCCACATACAAAGTTTTATTCAACGGCCTTTGCAGGCAAGCTTTTTACGGCCTAAAATTACGCATGGTGCTATCCCTAATAATCAGCTCGGGCTTTTTAGGCCATTCGGGAGTTACCATCTTGCCTTCGATCCGCTGCAGCAGAAGATCGACCAGCTTATCGCTGGACCAGGTGATGTCATAGCTGACATTCGTTAAATTCGGCCTGAGATTCCGAAAAAATTCCGAAGGTCCGAAGCCGATCAAGGATACATCCTGCGGCACGCGAATCCCATGGTCGTGAAAATAGTTTAAGGCAGCCACCGTCGTTGTTTCGTTGGAAATCATCAGTGCAGTCGGCCAGTGTGACTGGAACAATTGATGAATCAGATTGTAGCTTTCCTCCATTTGTCCGGGGATGCCGACGATCATTTCCTCTTTGAACTCTATGCTGTACTCATTCAGTGCCCTCTTGAAGCCGTTAAGTCTGTCCACATTGAAAGGCATTAGGCTCCCCTTGACAACACCCACGATAAAACGAATATCCGTATGGTTCAAATCCAGCAAATACTTGGCAGCCATGTATCCACCCTCAATATCATCGGAGGAGACGTAGTAAATGTCTTCAGGATTGGTGGAATATTTCATATTGAACACATACGGAATGCCTGCTTCCTCGAGCAAAGAGGTCAATGATTCGTTTGCAGACGGGCTTAGTATGATAAAACCGTCGGCTACCTGATTTTTGATGACCTCGAAGTAGGAATCACAGTTGGCGTCGGTGGAGGAGATAATCAATATATTGTATCCTTCGTTATGCGTTTTGACGGTTAGAGCTTTGAACCTCGCTTGGAATCCGGCGTTATAGACGAGCTCGCTAATATGCTGCGTACTAATGACAAGTCCAAGGATACGGCTCCTACCGGTTTTGAACACTTGAGCCGTCTTGTTAGGAATATAACCGAGACTCTTCACGGCTTCCAGCACCCTCTGTCTTGTGTGAGGCTTAACAAGACTGGAATCGTTCATCACCCGGGAGACAGTGGAGGGCGTTACATTCGCTCTTTCAGCGACATCATGAATGTTCGGCTTCTTAATGGTACGATCCCTCCTTCAATGTCGATTTCATCCGATTACGACTTTATCGGGTTAAGACCCCCACCTCTAAGGTGGGCCTTGAATCAGGTGGGGGAGAGTCCCCATCTGATTCCCCGATGTTCAGCATAGCTGAACGAGTTCACTCAGATGCTTAGGAGTGCTGCCTCAGCTTGGCAAATAGGTCCATGAAGACCTCGTTGCGATCAATATCCATAGCCTCTTTATAAAAATGCCGGGAATCATCGAAGGAATAAGTAAAGTTCGGATTGAGGATCGGTGTCCGCCGAACCGACGAGGGGACCCATTGCTCGTTCAGCAGCCAGGCAATTGCGGATACATCCCAAAGCACCTTGGACCATCCCATTCGATTTTGCCCAAACTTCGTAAACCGCCCCCGGATCATGTCGCTGAAGTAGGTGCCTAACTTATTGGCTCCCCGCAAGCAGGCATCAATCTCATAAGGTGTCGTCAGCAGATGGGAGGCTACCCCATGGCAAGGAAGGACGACCAGCGGAACGCCGCTGTCATAGATCAGCGAGGAGGCATGATAGTCCTGCGACACGTTAAATATTCGCTGAGTAGGCCAATAGTGAGCGTTTGGACCGAGCCATACGACGACGATATTGCGGATAATGTCAGGACATTTGGCGATTGCCGACGCTACATTCGTAATCGCCCCGATGGCCACTACATATAGCGGTTTGGAGGAAGACAGAGCAAGCTCGATGATTTTATCAGCTGCTTCGCTCGTTACCGGTTCATCGTGACTGCTCATGTACTGCGTGGAGCCTTTATATACCGGAGGCGCATTCTTCAATTCCATCAGGTCAAAGATGTTAAAAATTTCTTTGTAGCTCTTTTCCATTCCGTCTGCCGGGCTAACCGAGTTCCAATTATAGAACGGTGCTGCCGTTACGGCCAGAAGATCAATCTTTTCCGGACAAAGCAGCGTGTAGGAGAGGGCGAACTGATCATCCACCTCGTTGAAAGTATCGGTATCGAGTACCATACGGACGCGTCCTTCAGGACAAGCAAGTCTTTGCAACATCGTACTGTCATCCAGTTTGGGCCATGCGGAGCTGTTCATTGTGTGTTCCATCCTCCTAATAATAGCCATTATTTTGTAATTGCTTACGGGCCTCCCTAAAGTAATTAAAATTATTCCTCTTAAGGGCTGAGTCTCTTTTGGGGGACTTTGCTTGTATTATAGGGGATACATCGGAAAGTCTGGAATATTCAATTATCTAACTGGATCCTGATTATGGAATTGTACATTTGTTTCATAATTGTACAGTTAGGCGACTAAACTGTTCATTTACTTCAAGTTGAACAGGGCGCTAAGATTAAGCTATCAAACGGAAATGGTTGGAAGTAATGATGCACAATCTAAAGCGCAATCAGTACCTGTCCATCGATCGTGAGGTGCTTATATGAGAGAAGAACTGTGTTCGCAGCCCGAAAGCTCCGCTCTTCAGCTTATGCCGCTGGCTAGGTTAATGAAAAATTTGGTCCGCTATAAGTTTTTCTATTTGATGCTCGTTCCTGGACTTCTGTATATAGCCATTTTCCATTATGCCCCGATGTTCGGACTCGTCATTGCTTTCCAAGATTACAAGGTGTTTAAAGGGGCAACGGGCAGTCCATTTGTCGGCTTCGCTAATTTCGTGTACTTGTTCAAGTCGCCTCAATTTATTACAGCTATGAAAAATACGTTTATTATAAGCGCTTACAAAATCATTATTGGATTTCCGGTTCCCATTCTGTTAGCTCTTCTAATCAATGAAGTTCGCTATATCATCTTCAAACGCAGCGTGCAGACGATTCTATACCTGCCGCACTTTCTGTCGTGGATTGTCATGTCCGGCCTGCTGTTCAATTTCCTGACCGAGCAAGGACCTGTCAATAATCTGATCAAGATGACGGGCCGGAAGGCCATATTCTTCTTCAGTGATGAGGTGTATTTCCGAAGCATACTGGTGCTTTCCGACATCTGGAAGGAGATGGGATGGAACGCCATTATTTACTTGGCCGCACTCACCGTTGTTTCCCAGGAAATGTACGAGGCAGCCAAGATCGATGGAGCGACCCGGTTCCAATGCATGATGAAAATTTCTATGCCCAGCATTATGCCTGTCATCATGATCATGCTCCTGCTGAGGATGGGCAGCATCCTTAACGTAGGCTTCGAGCAAGTATTCAATCTGTACAATCCGATGCTGTACAGTGTGGGAGACATCATTGACACGTATGTATACCGGATCGGTGTGCTGGAGAATAAATTCCATATTTCCGCTGCAGCCGGAATGTTCAAATCCGTCATCGCCTGCATCATGGTAATTACCACCTACTATTTTTTGGAGAAAGTGGAGGATAAGTGATGAAACCGAGACGACAGCAAGCTGCCGGACCGCGCCGCAGAAAAAATGTTTTCGACGCAGACCACATTTTTGGAGCGTGTAACCTATTGTTCTTAACCATAATTACACTGGTAACGCTGCTCCCGGTCATCGCCGTCCTGCTCAGCTCCGTAACGCCAATGGATGATGTGATCAAGCATCCCAGCTCGTTCATCGTCATCCCCAGCAGCCTCACGTTCGATTACTATGCGTGGTTATTTCGTGGCAGCTCAAGCATTATCGATGCCTACACGATCACGATTCTTAGAACGCTTGTCGGGACAGCCATCAGCCTTGCTCTTACCATTGTGACCGCGTATCCGCTATCCAAAAAGTTTTTGCCGGGGCGCGGCGGGATCATGTCGATCTTCTTCTTCACCATGCTGTTCTCCGGCGGGATCATTCCTACGTTTCTGATCGTTAACGGCCTGCATTTGACCAACTCGTTCTGGGCGCTCATTATTCCTAGCGCATTAAGCGTTTACAACCTGATCATTATGCGGACCTTTTTCCAAACGATACCCATTGAATTAGAGGAATCGGCCTATATCGACGGCGCTTCCGAGATGACTACACTACTAAGAATCGTCTTGCCGGTATCTTTGCCATCACTCGCTACGATCAGTTTGTTCTATGCCGTGTTTCATTGGAATGCGTTCTTCGACGCGGTCATGTACATCACCAATCGAAAGCTGTGGCCGCTGCAGTTGATACTGCGAGAGATCTTGGTTAAGAACGATATCGGCGATCTCGCACTCGGCGGCTCACTGTCTGAGGTCAGACCGCCTAGTTCGGTGCTGATCAATACGACCATTGTGGTTGCCGTACTTCCTATAATGTGTGTGTATCCATTTCTGCAGCGCTATTTTATTCAGGGCATGATGGTCGGCTCCATTAAGGGATAAACGGCCTGTTCAAGCCACCTGCAAACCCCGCCAGCAGGAAGGTTTGTAATAGAACCAAACAATATGGGAGGTTATGGGAAATGAAAGGAAAGCAAAAAGCCAGCTTAGGCCTGTCCGCCACACTGCTTCTGTCTATTGCTGCCGCTTGCACCAACAATGATGCAGCACCGCCAGCTGCAAGCTATGGAAAAGATTCCGGTCCGATCAAGCTATTGTATACGAAGGGCGGTTTTGAGAAGGCTCCGGACGGCAATCCCATTAAAGAAGCAATTGAAAAAGGTTCGGGCGTGAAATTCGATCAAACTTCTCCGCCATCGGCCAACTACGCGGATCAAGTGCCTGTGATTATGGCTTCCAATGATAAGCCGGACGTCGCGGTAATGCCTACGAATCATGCCATCTTTGACTACGCCAAACAAGGCGCACTGCTGGATTTGAAGCCTTACTTGAATCTCATGCCGGATGTGCAAAAGTCGGTTCCGAAGGAAGCGCTCGACTACTTTACCGAGAACGGCAAATTGTGGGCCATTCCGATTTGGACCAGCCCGCAGCGCTATAATTTTGTTATTCGTGGCGATTGGTTGAAAAAGCTTAGCCTCCAAGTGCCAAAGACGCTTGACGAACTGCACAACGTTCTGGTTGCCTTTACTGAGAAAGACCCTGACGGCAATGGCGTCAAGGATACCTATGGGATTAGCGGGTTGGGCCTCGATTCGCTCGACGGCATATTCGGTGCATTCGGTGTTGTTGCAGGCGATGCACCTTGGGTAAGCCCAACGAAAGCGAGCGTCTATTTCGTTGAACAGAACGGCAAGCTGATTCCACAAACAACGCGTCCGGAAGCCAAAGAAGCTTTGACTCTGCTCGCCAACTGGTATAAGGAGGGCCTCATCGATCCGGAGATGTTCACTCAAACCTCAGCCGTACGAGACGAGAAATTTGTTAAAAACCGCTACGGCGTAACGGCCAACTGGTGGACTTGGGAATCCAACCAGGAAGTAACGATGAAGAAGACGGATCCAAACGTCCAGCTGCTGCGAATTGCTCCGCCGATCGGACCTCGTGGTGAATCGGGCTTACGCGGTACACCACTCGTTGCCCGTGGCGTAGTTGTCATGGCGAACACCAAGCATCCCGAGGCTTCGGCCAAATTTATGAACTACTTCAACTCCGATGAAGGCGCAATGAATACGTACACAGGGATTGAAGGCATTCATTGGGAGAAAAAGGACGGCAAAATCTTAACAATGCCGCAATTTGATAAAGACAGCAAGTGGATTCAATGGTATTCCTTATTCGAGAACGAAGCTCCGCTGCTCAAAGTGGAAACTTATGCAGTTCAGTCCCGTCGGGATGCTTTTAATTGGAAGGTCATCAAAAATGCCGCCGATCTGATGAGTTCCCAGGCTGAGCTCAAATATTCCGCCGATCTGCGTGCATTGACAGCCGATTATTACGCCCGTTTCATTACCGGCAAAACTCCGCTGTCCGACTTCGACAAGTACGTACAAGAATTCAATAAACGCGGCGGCCAAGAATGGACGGATGAGGTGAATAAAATTTATCAGGACAAAAAAGCGAAGAAATAGCAGACCTTCTGGCGCGTTGCAGGATTTTCGACAATCGCCATCAAAGGAGCGATCAACTATGAAGCGGAGATTCGTGTGCTCTACGGCAATGCTTCGGGAGTTAAAGTATCCGCTTGTGGCAAGGAATTTATACTGTGAGAAAGGAATTGTGTTCAAAAATGGTATCGATACCATATATATTTTTCATAAGAACAAATGAGGAGAGAAAAATCTATGAGCGAACAAGTAAGCTTAAGAGAGAAATTTTACGGATGTATTGCCGGAGTTCATATCGGTTCTGCGATGGGAGCGCCAGTCGAGGGCTGGGATTTCGAGCGGACGGAAGCAACCTATGGGATTTTGGATAAATTAGTATCCTACGAGCATTTCAACAACGGTTGGGTACGTGAGGCTGGTACGACCGAGGATGGTGTCGAAAGACAGAAGCTGATGATCTCCGCCATTATTGAAAAACAGGATCGAGTGACTGCAGAGGATGTCCGCAGACAGTGGTTATTGAAAATTAAACCAGAGTCGGCAGGGATGATCTCGGAGCCGTTCGAAGCGGTGCTGCTCGCGATGGCGAAGAGCGGTATTCCGGCCAGAGATATCGGTAAATATTGCGACTATGCCGGGCTGAACAGCATGTCCCGTTCGTGCCATCCGATCGGGTTAATTAATGCCGGAGATATCGAAAATGCAATTAACGATGTGAATGAGGTTGGACAGCTGTACCAGACGTCAAATGGACGCGGCTTGAAATGGGCGGCGGTAACGGCATCGGCCATTGCAGCCGCAACCAAACCGAATGCAACGGTGGATAGCGTCATCGGAGCGATCTATAACTACTGCGATCCGGATGTGGTCGTGAAGGAGATTGACCGCGAGCTGGGGCGTACACAGCACATCTCCGATATTCGCGAACTGCGCAAAGCTTTACATGAGTCCTATAGTATCAGAGGCATTCCTTACGAAGTGAGCTATGCAAACGAAGTCGTAACGAAAGCTTTATGCATTTTCAAAATGGTGAATGCCAACGTCAAGGAAGCTTTGATTACGGCGATCAATATGGGAAGAGATACGGACTGCATTACGGCGGTTGCTGCAGGGATTTCCGGAGCGCTCAGCGGCACAAGCTCGATCCCTGAGGAATGGATTAAGCAGGTCGATTATGCCACTTCACTGCATGTCGTAAGCAATTCGCATCGAACGATGAAAGAGCATGCAGAAGGCTTGTATCAGGCTTACCATTCAAGGTTGATAAGATTGAAGGCTTATTCCGAGCAGATGGCTGCTATTTAAATCATGCATCATTCTAACTATGTGAGGAGAGTTCAACCATGAGTCAAAATATTCGCCTTAAAGATAAATTTTATGGCTGCATTGCGGGAGTTCATGTCGGGGCAGCGATGGGCGCTCCTGTCAAGGGCCTCAGCCATCAGGAAATCGAAGCGAAATACGGCATTGTGGACCGCTTATTGCCATACGAGCGCTATAAAAACGGCTGGGCCCGCGCTGCAGGTACGACGGAAGATGGCGTTGAGAGACAGAAGCTGATGATCACGGCCATTATCGAAAAGCAGGATCGTGTGAATGCGGAAGATATTCGCTCCATCTGGGTCAGGGACATTAAGTCGGAAGCAGCCGGTACTATCGCGGAGCCGTTTGAAACGACCTTGCTATCCGTTGCCAGAAGCGCTGTTCCTGCCAGAGACATCGGTAAGTATTGCGATTATGCGGGACTAAGCACGGCTTCAAGCGCATGCCAGCCGATCGGTCTGATTAACGCTGGCGACGTCCGCAATGCGGTAGCTGACGCGTTCGAGATCGGGCAGCTGTATCAAACCTCCAAAAGCTACGCCGTACGGTGGGCCGGAGTTTCCGCTGCTGCGATTGCTTCAGCCGCTAAGCCAGGTGCAACTGTGGATAGCGTGATCGGCGACATCTTCCGATATTGCGATTACTCGGATCTTACTCATAAGATTGACGGCTCCAAGTATGGGTATCTTCGCGATAACGTCATTCAGGAGCTCGATTCGGGCTTGAAGCGTACGGCACACTGTACAGATTTTCATGAATTGAAAGTGGCGTTTGACAGTATTTACTACGGCTGCGGCGTTCCTTATTGTAACAGCTTCGCCAACGAAGCGATGACGAAAGCGATCTGCATTCTTCGATTGGTGAAAGGAAATGTGTATGATGCCATCCTGGCCGGAGTAAATATGGGAAGAGATACGGATTCCGTTGCCGCTGTTGCCGGCGGGCTGGCCGGTACACTACAAGGTGCAGCGGCACTGCCTGCGGAGCTTATCAAGCAAGTGGATCAAGCTACGGCTTTGAATCCGTTTACGAATAATCAAAGAACGATCAAGGAGCAAGCTGACGGATTGTACCAGGCATTCCACGCGAGACTGCAAAGAATTAATACATTTACCGAAACGATGCTAGCTATTTAACAAAGATCTTGCAAAAGGGAGGCGGTGCAGATGTACTTCTTCCCTTTCAAGAGAAGTCGATCGGGGAGGAAGATCAATCGTGCCCAAATTGAAAATAGGAATTATCGGTCTTGGTGAGGTTGCCCAAATTATTCATTTGCCTGTACTTGAAAGCTTGTCCGATAAGTTTGAAATTACCGCAGTCTGCGACATTTCTCCCAAGCTTCTGGAGGTTGCCGGGGACCGGTACAATGTCTCTAATCGTTACACGAACGCCGCTGAATTGGCAAGTCTGTCGGAATTGGATGCCGTTCTTGTTTGCAACAGCGACGAATATCATGCCGATTGCGTTATTGCCGCCGTTCAAAACAAGAAGCATGTGCTGATTGAAAAACCGATGTGATTAACCTTGCAGGAAGCAGACGAGATTATCCGTGTTCGAGACGAGATGGGTGTTAAAGTGATGGTCGGCTACATGAGAAGGTATGCTCCGGCATACTTGCAGCTGGTGGAGGAAGTCAAGAAGCTGGATAAAATCAATTATGTGAGAGTCCGCGATATTATCGGGGGCAATCATTTGTTTATTAACCAATCCAGCAATGTGTACCGTTTCGATGATATTCAGGAACATGATAAACAAGAACGTGCTGAGCGGGCCCATAGATTAGTGGAGGATGCCATCGGCGATGCACCTGCGGACCTGCGGTCAGCGTATCGGTTACTCTGCGGACTGGGCAGTCACGATCTATCTGCGATGCGGGAAGTGATCGGCCTCCCCAAGAGGGTTGTTTCGGCCAGGCAGTGGAATAACGGCCGCTTCATGAGCGCGATACTGGAATATGACGGATTCCATGTGACCTATGAAACCGGGATTGACAATATACGCCGATTCGACGCGTGTATCGAGGTTTACGGCAGCGATAAGTCGCTGAAGGTACAATATAATACGCCCTATATGCGTCATCTGCCGACAACCTTGCAGGTGAATGAAACGATCGGGGAAGCGTATCATGAGACTGTAGTTCGTCCTACCTTTAAAGATGCGTACACCTGCCAATTTGAATATTTTTACGATGTGGTTATGAAGGGTTTAACGCTGAAGACGACACCGGAGGATGCGAAAGAAGACTTGAAGCTGTTCCGCAAGCTAATCGAAGCGATGAAGGAGAGTAACGAATAGCGGCACGCTTCCTTCGATGGCAGTGCGGTCGAGTTTGCGGTGAAAAATGGCGAAATCTATCGCATCGCTTCAACCGTCTGGGCGAAACGTAAACGAATATCGGAAGTTTAGCAGAACCTTGTCGAACGGCCATTTTTGGCCTCGACAGGGTTATTTTATTTTGGTTGAATAGAAAGTGTAAGATTTAAACTTTGCTTCGCACAACCTTGATAAACGTGCTCGTCCTCGAAGGACGGCGAAGCCGTTTATCCCTGGCATCTCTTACCTATATTTAACATTGTTTACAAAGAACGGAGCAGTGTGCGGATCGGGAGGACGACCTTATCCTTTTGGGGGTGGATGTGCGGTGCATGCAAAGATCGGCGTTTCTGTTAAAAAGGATATCTTTAACCGGGTGGGTATTCTGCTGGTACCGGCTCACACGAGGCTGAAGCAAGAGGATATCAAGCGGCTGATCAGACACCGGGTTGACCTGGCGGAGGTCGAGTTCGGAAACGAACCGGACGGCGGCGGAGAGACGGCAGCCGATTCCGAAAATCAGCTTATCGAGGATGCGACCGCCCAGGTGAAGGAACTATTTGACCGGATCCGTTTCGGACACTACATCCCTATCCGGCAAATCAGCAGCACGCTGTTGCCTGTCATAAGGCAGGCTGCGGACTCGCCGAACCTGTTCAGGCTGCTCAACGGGCTGCGCTCCAAGGATAACTATACGTACAAGCATAATATCGGAGTCGGGGTACTGTCCACCCTGATCGGCAAATGGATGAATATGGATGAGGAAGAGCTCACGCTGCTGGCGATGGCAGCCACCCTGCATGATGTCGGCAAAATGAAAGTGCCTATCGAAATCATAAATAAGCCCGAAAAGCTGACCGAGGCCGAATATCGGTTGATGAGAAGACATACGATCCACGGCTATGAGCTGCTGAAAAGTACGGCGGGCGCTCCGCACCGGATCGCTCTAGTTGCGCTGCAGCATCACGAGCGGGAGGATGGAAGCGGCTATCCGTTCGGCCTGAAAGGGGACAGGCTCGATCCGTTTACGAAAATCGTCAGTATCGCCGACGTTTTCCACGCCATGACCTCGAAACGGTCCTACCACGACGCTTCCTCTTTTTTCACGGTGATGAATGAGATGAATACGGATGTGTTCGGCAAGCTGAACAGCAACATTTTCCTTTTATTTATGAAAAAAATGATGGAGTCGATGGTCGGCAGCTATGCTCTGTTGACAGACGGGCGGACAGGCAAAATCGTGTTGGCGAACCCGTTCGAGCCGATCAGTCCTTTGATTCAGATCGACAGTCTGTTCTTAGACTTGAGCAAAGACCGGACCGTTCGATTGCAAGAAATCGTAGGCTAGTCGATGCAGGAATTATGACGAATGGCGTCGAAAATGGAATGTTATGACAAACCAATGACAAACGAGTCTTGAGGGAGATGAGCTTATGAAATATTCCATTTGCCAATTCGTTAAAATAGTCGACATGAACGAGGAGATTCTATCGGAAGTGCTGTTTCAGCACGGAGAGCATGAGCTGCCGGCATTGTCGGTAGGCGCGTCGGTCATTACGTATCAGCTGGGCTTGCAGCAATTTGAAGTCGTTTCCGACAAAAGAGACGGCAAACAGCAGCGCAGCAAAATCGTCGACATCCAAATCGACCTGCTGACAAAACCGGCGACAACCCGCGCTTATTTGGAGCCGGCTACATTGATTATCGGTCAGCATGACGTAGGCCAAATCGTATAACCCGAGCTGCTTGGCTTGTGCGACGTACCCTTAATCAAAAACAACAGGCTGCCGACGTCGGATCGGCGGCCTATGATGCGTCATCGCCTCAACGAAGCACTCGTATGTTGCCCCCGCACATTCAAATTCTCTACTTTATCCGCTTCGATTTTATATAAAAAGCTGCATAGGTCATGAGGACAGGCACAAGCAGCACTGCACTTACGGCTGCGATCGCAATCGGAATATTGGCTGCCACAGAGCTGCTCAAGTAATTGCGTGAAATGTAACTCAGGATCAGAGAAACAATGGCTGTCAAAGCAAGAACCGCCAGCATGATCCTGAGGAGCTTCACACCGCGGCGATATTTCTCGGATAACGTAGCTTGATCGGTATAAATCGGTTTAGTGCCGGGTTTGCCGCTAAAAATATGAATCGAATTACCCGACTCCTGATTTATATTTGTCAAATTGAACGAGATTGGCATCAGGCGGCAAAATCCTTTATGATGATTAACAGGAAGTAGTGAAGGAAGCATGGCACGGAGGTGAATAACATAAACGCGAGATTTATTGCAATCGGGAGTATATGCGCTCTGCTGTCGGTCGCCTTTGGCGCCTTTGGCGCCCATATGCTGAAAGGCGTGCTGTCGCCCGACGATCTGGCGGTATTTCAGACGGGAGTGCAGTACCATATGACGCATTCGCTTGGCTTAATCGCGGTTGGCTTGGCAGCCGGTTGGATGCCGGGCAGCAAAAATTTGACGAGAGCCGGCTGGTTTCTGTTCGCCGGCATCCTACTGTTCTCGGGCAGCCTGTACGTGCTCAGTCTGTCAGGCATCAAAATACTCGGGGCCATCACGCCGTTTGGCGGCGTCTCTTTTATGATCGGCTGGTTTTTGGTCGCTTTGGCCGCTTTACAGCACAGCAAGAAACAAGGATAGACGGATTCGCCTTCCTCAAGAACGAGCGCTTTTATCAAGGTTATGTGCAGCAAAGTGAAGTGAAGCAAGCGTCGAACCGGAAGAACAGGCGGCGGCGAATGTGCCGATGCAGCGGCGATCGCGAGCTGCCGGCATACGGCATGACCGTTTAAAAGGACAAAATAAGCCCGGCGGATTCCCGCCGGGCTTGCATTCGCTGCTCTGTAAAGCTGGTTCCCTTAATTCCGCAAGCAATGTCCGCTCACGAATGAATGACATAATCGTCAATCTCATGAATATTGAACAAATAAACCTGCTTCTCGTCGACATGATAGACGGAAACATTGCCGCTGGCCGGATCAACGTTCAGAATGCGGCAGGGGACGCTTAATTTGACGCCTTTGCCCTTGATGGCGGATAGCCGGATCAGAGTGTTGTCCTCCTTGTACTTCTGGAATTGCTCCCAGATGAGGCTGTGCGGATCTTCTTGTACAGCTTCCTTAGCGACTGAAGAAGCGGGCGAAGTCGATTGCGGCTTGCCGGCTTCCGCCGTATCCCGCTGCTGCAGCGATAGCTTCCTCGTGTTCATCGTTTCTCTCATTGCTATCTCAATGGATTTCCCTAATTGAATTCCGTCCTTGATTTGGTAGTCCTCAAACTCGGTTGTGTTTAATACGCTAAGGAGCTTTTCCAGTGCGCGCCCATTGTTCACTTCTTCAATAAGGATATTTACGTTAAATAAAAATTTGCCGGTGCTTTTTTGTTCCATACCCATGGCGCTCCTTCTTTCGACCTAACTGCTATTCTGTCTAGTCTACTATATCATTTTCTTTGGGATAAAAGTAGCACCTAAATACTTCTATTTCTAATTATTTCTGGGGCATAAGCCCCGTCAGGGTACCGTCGTACACAGAGAGGCTGCTTCGCCCGAAAATGATCCGATAACACTATACTATTCGATAGAATATTTCCTTTTATTACCGTATGTATGATTTTTGTTTTTGCCGCGACCGCTCGGCCTGCAATCTGTAACCACTTTCGCCGGTTGCTGCATTTGCCGCAAAAAAAATGAAGGGCATGCTGCTGCAATTTGATTACAAGGACCGCCGCCACAAACTTCGTGAAGTCTGCGAATCGGCTTTGTTTGGCGTTTGCCTATCTTATGCAGACCTGCTCACCTGCGGTAATTCGCGTTCATATAATAGATTATAACCTATATTCCTTACAAAGGAGATGCTGATGATGATGCGTATGGAACCCGTTGACCTGGACGGCTTTACCGCAACAGCCATCGAGGTTAAGCTGCCGAAGACAACCTTGCTCGTCGTAACGACCGACAAAGGATATATCATGTGCGGTGCTTTAGATGTAGGCTTGCTGAATGAACGGCTTCAGGATCGTCATATCATTGCCGCCCGGGCGACGGGGGTACGTACGATCGAACAGTTGCTGGAGGCGCCTTTGGACATGGTGACTTTAGAGGCGGAGAGGTTGGGTATAGTACCGGGCATGAGAGGGAGAGACGCCGTTCTGAAAATGAGGTAAGAGCCGGATCAGGCAACAGCTGCGGGGAGATTGACGATGGGGAGCTGACAGATAGCGGAGTTGAACGAAAAAGGCGTGAGGCTGTTGAACATTATAACTGAGCTGTCGATGAATAGGGAAAAACCCGCCATAACATCGACAGTCTCAACAGCCTGTTTGATCTGATTACGACTTTATCGGTTAAGACCCCCACCTCTAAGGTGGGCCTTGAATCAGGTGGGGTAGAGTCCCCATCTGATTCCCCGATGTTCAGCAAAGCTGAACGAGTTCACTTGGGTGCCGGACTACTGCCGGTTCATCGCATCGTATGCCGACTGGTAAGCTTTTTCCAGCTCCTCAACACCGATTTTGCGCAGCGTGGCCCGGAATTCGTCCCATTTGTTAAAGCTCAGCTCCCCCGTCACAAACGGAGGGATCGCTTCGGCGACGAACTTGTCCACGTCCGATTTGATAGGGGAGATGCGCTCGAATGTCGCTTTATCGAAGATCGGCGAGCTGTATACGGCCTTCGGCAAGTAAGGAATCAATGCGGCATGCGCTTCAATAACCGAGGGCGGGTCGATAAAGCTGTCGTTGCTTTCGCTGATCCAATGCGGCGAGCCGCCGCCGGTCATGTTGTTGATCTCGCCGAGCGCTGCGGTCGGGCCTCTCGGATCTTTCAAAATTTTATCGGTGAACTCCGGCTTGCCGGACGCATTTAGCTTGTACGTATCGCCTTTAATCCCGAAGCGGTAAAATTCCGCGCCCTCCTCGCTGTAAAAATAATCAATCCACCGCATCGTAACCTCCGGATGTCCGTTCGCTTTCGTAATGGCGAAACCGCCCGGGTCGACAACGATCGGGTTGAAGGCGGAAACCTTTTGCTGACCTTCGGGTCCCTGGTAAGGGGCGATGCCCATATAGTCGGCTTCGACATCCTTGAACCGGTCGGTGCTGCCGAGATAAAAGTTGCCGATAATGCCCTGGTTCATCTTGGCAAAATATGTCGCTCCGTCCTGGGTGAAAATTTCTTGATCGAGCAGTTTTTCCTCGTACAGCCGGTTAAAAAACATAATCATTTCTTTAAATCGCGGATCGGTCAGCCACAGCCGGACATGGCCGTCTTCGATGTTGAAATAATATTTGAACTGGTTTTCAAGCCCCCAGGAGCCTCCCATGGCAAGAATCAGGTTGGTAATAGATTCGGCGCTCAGCGGAATTTCATCCGCAATCCCGTTGCCGTTCATGTCGGAATCGCGGAAAACCCGGTACATCGCGATCAGCTCGTCGATCGTCGCAGGCGGTCGCAGCCGGGCTTTTTGCAGCCACTTCTTATTTACCCATGGCTTCAAATAGGTGCGGTACGCGTCGGCCGTCGTCAGTAAAGGCAAGGTATAAATGTGGCCGTCGGACGCGGTCATCGATTTGCGCACCTCCGGGTACTTGTCGAACAGCGCATTCACATGCGGCGCATGGTCCCGGATCAAGGAATCCAGCGGGACGAGCAGCTTTTCGCTCATGCCGTAGCGCATAATTTCCGTAGTCGTCAAGTTTGCCTTGAAAAAAGCGTCAGGCAGCTCGCCCGAGGCGAACAGCAAATTTTTCCTTTCCGTGAAGCCCGGCATCGGTACGTCCTCGAAAACGACCTTGACATTCGATTTGCGTTCATATTCCTTGAATACGACCATCCGGTTCCACGGAATCTGGCTCTGGTCCCGCCGGCCGAACATGCGGATGCGGACCTGCTGGTTCACGATTGGAAATCCTTGATTCAATGCGTTGTCTTGCGCCGTTTCCGGCGCTTTCGGCTGCGGGGCTGCCGGCAAATCGCCGGAGCATCCGGCGGCGGACAGCAATGACAGGGAGACAAGCAAAAAGAAGGCGTGTTTCCAATAGTTGATCATTCGGCAGTCCCCCATCATCATGCGCCATACGTTCCTGAATTATCGCACCGTCCAGCCGTTATCCCCGACCTGGCGTGCGTAGTAGGCTTCATCCACCTGCAGGCCGAAGCCGGGCGCGGCGGAAACTTGGATGCGTCCGTTTCGAACGGAATAGCCGGTCGTATCGATCCCGGTAATCCATGCTTCATCCCACTCGACATACATAAAGCCCCGGATGGCCGGAGACAGATGGCAGGAAGCGAAATTGCCGTAAAAGCCCCCGTAGTTATGCGGAGCCGATTTAATGCCTCGTTCGTCCAGCCTGGCGCCGAGCGCCAGCCATTGGACAAGCCCGTAATCCTTTAAATCGTACTGTACCATATCGATCAAACCCTGCTCCGCCCAATCGACCAGCGGCCCCGCGGCCAGCCCTTCGCCGTCGGCGATCAGTACGTTCAGATTGTGCTTGGCCATCCAGTCCTTCAAGTTTTTGTAATATTCGCGATCCTCGTGAAAAGCCTCCTCAAGCCACGTCAGGTTGGATGAGGCCGTCTGCTGCAGCACATATTTGGTCAAGCCCAGATTATAGCCGTTGTTGGCATCGATCGCAATCATGCATTCGGGTCCTACGGCTTCCCGAATTCCGTTAACGATTGCAATATCGCGGTTCGTGCCTTCCATAAGCTCCATATGCATTGCGCCGCGTCCGACTTTTATTTTAAAGCCGCGAAACCCCTCGTTATAGCCCTGCATGGCCTCTTCCTGCAGCAGGCGAACGGCATCCTCCTCAGACTGAAGATGCAAGTCGTCAAAATACAGCGACGTATCGTAGCATGGGATCAGCAGCGGAGAGTCGTACCGCACACCGGTCAGCAGCTCATAGACAGGCTTGCCGGCCGTATGTCCGAGCCAATCGAGCAGCGGGAACTGGATGCTTAAGAAACGGTCCCGAATCCATTGTTCGTCCGAAAAAATGTCTTGAACCGACGCTCCGACCAGCCCGGCTGCCGCGTCACGGGAAATACGGGACCAGCCGAAGCCGGTTTGGCCGCCGATCGTAATGCGGACCATGGGAAAGCTGACCGCTTTGCCGTGTACGCCGAGTCTGGCGTTGCAGCCCGCCAATCTGCGGCGCTCTCCGGTCATGACAACCTGTTCGATACGCTCGATTTTCCAATTCGGGTCCAACTGCTGTACAAAGTTCATGGTTTGAAGCCCCTTCCGGTTTGTGTTGGATTGTTTGGTATGGGAATTGCGCGGCCCGGGTGCTTCAGCATCCGTTCTGCCGCGGATTCGCCCACCTTTTAAGGCAATTATATATCGCTGCGCCAACCGAAAAACATCAATATTTTTAACTAAAACAGCAAAATCGTGAAAACGCATTCAAAACCGGAAAATATGTAGTATGATACGTATTGGGAGGGAGTGAACTATGCTGCGATCTCGATTACAACGGCTGCGTTCGGTCTGGCGGCACAGAGCCTTCGGCATTCAATGGAAAATATTCGCTTCATTCGGCCTCATTACCGTTATTGCCGTCGCGCTCGTTGGAGCGGGCGCCTACTACTATGCGGCTGAAACGATCAAGCAGAACGCCGTCGCCTCGATTACCGATAGCATCGAGCATGCGAACGACAATCTGCAAATGATGCTCGACGATATGGATAAAATAAGCACGGTTGTGGTTGAAAATAAGGAGATCGTCGCGGGCGCCATTAACAGCGGCCATACCGCTCTGTCTTACGAATGGTTTATGGAAAAAAAGCGGGTGGACGAATGGTTATCCACCTTGTCCGCGTATAAAACGTACATTTCCGGCATGACCGTCATCGGTGCAAACGGCAAACGATTCGCCGCCGACGGCAAGCAGCAGATCGGCATCGACCCGGAGGTGTTCCGGCGCATTATTGGCCAAAATAAAAAGTCGATCCATCTCGTCGCAGGCGTCCCTGTCATCGGCAGGCCCATATACTTGAGCGGGCAGCCGGTCGGCATCGTCGCCGTCGCCTTTAATCCGGCGGTTTTGTCGAAGCTGTTTTCGATTCAGCCTTTGGCGGACAGCAACATTGCCGTGATCGATCGCAGCGGGGACATCGTGTTTCAATCGCAGCCGACCTCCGCTTCGAATGTCATCGAACCGTCCTCCATCGCGGAGGCGGCGGGCAAGCAGAAGGAGCGGCCCGGCAGCCGGATGATTGACGTCGGAGGCCGCAGTTATTTGGCCGTCGATTATACGTCGGCTTTTACCGAATGGACTACAATCGGGATGATTCCGGAAAATACCCTTTTGCAAAAAGTGTACCATATCCGCAGGCTGTTCATGATGATTTCAGTTGCCATCCTGCTGGCCGTCCTGCTGCTGTCGATGCAAATCTCCAATCATATTACAAAAAATTTGCGGCAGCTGCGCAATGCGATGCGCCTTGTCAGTCAAGGCCATCTGCTGGCCAAGCCGAAAATTTACACAAAGGACGAGGTGGGGCAGCTAAACGTCATTTTCAGCTCGATGATGGACAACATCCAAAGCTTGATGCGCGATATCGAGCTGCGAGAGCGGCAAAAGCGGAGGGCGCAGCTGCAGGCGCTGCAAAATCAGGTGGCGCCGCATTTTTTGTGCAATACGTTGAATGTGATCCATTATTTGGCCGAAATTCAGCATGCTTACAATATCAAGGAAGTATCGGGGGCGTTAATCGACCTGATGCGGGAAACGCTCGACAGCGGCCGCGAGTTCATTACGATAGCCGAAGAGCTGGAATACGCGCAAAAATATTTGAGCATCCAGAAGTACAAATTTCTCGATCAGCTGGCAGTGACGGTCGATGTCGAACCGGGCATCGAAAGCTGCTTGACTCCCAAAATGATTTTGCAGCCGATCGTCGAAAATTCGATCAAGCACGGCTTGGGCAGCCTTCCGCGCAGAGGCATGATCTCGATTAAAATTTACGCGGAGGGGGCTGACATCAAGTATGCGGTAACGGATAACGGCGTAGGCATGAACGAGGAGCAGATGAGCCGGATTATGAGCTGGAGCCAGGCGGGACCGGACGGCGTACCGCAGCGGGAGACGGTGCACAGCCTGTCCGAAGAACCGGGCGGAATCGGGCTTCGCAATGTGCATGAACGGATCGTCATGTATTACGGCGAGCGCTACGGCCTGGCGATTTTCAGCGACCCGGGTCTTTTTACGACAGTTGAAATTTCCATTCCATTGTGCAAGGGGGAGACTTATGAAGCTGAACGTGCTTATTGCGGATGACGAGCTGCTGATGCGCAACCGGCTCAGGTCGATGATCGCTTGGGAGAAGATGGGCTACAGCCTGTGCGGGGAAGCGTCCAACGGGGCGGAAGCCGAGCGGATGATCGATGAGCTGCAGCCGGAAATCGTCATCCTGGACATCCATATGCCGCTTGTAGACGGCGTATGCATCGCCAAGTCGCTGCACGACCGGCGCCGCTTCAGCAAGTTCATTGTGCTGAGCAGCTATGACAATTTCGATTACGTCAGAGACACGATGAGCTACGGTGCGATCGATTATTTGCTGAAGCACCGGCTCGATCCGCCGACCTTGCTCGAAGCGCTGCATAAAACGCGGGAGCGGATCAGGCTGGAGGCGGCGAATCATCGCGAGAAGGAAACCGCGTTCAAATTCCGCGACATGTACAGTCCGATGCTGACGCAAAAGATGATCCACGATCTCATACTCGGCATCGGGCAAATAAAGGAGGAGGGCTATGAGCATTTGAAAGCCAGCTTCAGCCCCCACCTGTCGCGCAATATGCTTTTGCTGGTGCTCCAAATCGACCGCATCGAGGCGGTCGCCGAAAAGCAGTCGGAGGAAGAAACGGCGTCGATGATCCGGACAATCCATCAATTATGCAAGCAGGCGATCGGCGAGCTGAGACACGGCTATGTGACCTATATGGATAAGGGACGATTTGCGCTGCTGCTGTCGTTTGCCGACGTGAAAAGCGAGCATGCGATTTTCCAGACCGTCTTTACGTTCAGGCAAAGGCTGGAGCAGACGCTGAAAATGTACTTGAATTTGTCTGCCGTCATCGGGCAGAGCGGGCTGTTCCATGCGCTGGGGGAGGTGGCGTCGCGCTACCAGTCGGCGGTTCGGCAAATGTACGAGGTATCCGGTTCGGCGCTGCGGATCAGACTGCATGATCAGCCGCTGCCGGCGATGACCATACGTCAGGAGAAAGGGCTGCTCGCCAGCATCGACGAGCTGGACGCGCCGGGCATGGAGCAGGTAGTGAAGAGCTTGTTCCGCAGCGGGGCGCTGGCCGGCGACGATGCCCAACTGCATATGCTGGTTAACGAGCTGATGCATATCGCGGTCAAGGTATGCGCCAGATCGGGACTCGAAGCCGGCTGGATCCGCAGCGTCTGGACTTCGGTCCTGCAGATGGAGCCGGAGCCCGAACGGGTCAGAGATCAACTGATCGCGACGTTCGCCCGGCTGATCGCCCAGCTTGAGCAAAGCGCCGGCGCGAAGCGGGTATCCAAATATGTCGGGGAAGCGATCCATTATGTAAAAAGCAATTACAACAAAAATATTTCGCTGGAGGAAACGGCCGGCCAAATTAAAATTTCACCGGCCTATTTAAGCAAACTGTTCAAGGACGAGATGAACGTGCCGTTCACGGAATATTTGAACCAGGTGAGGATCGAGGCGAGCCGCAAGCTGATCGAGCACGGAAGCTTTAAAGTGAAAGATTTGTTCGAGACGGTCGGATTTAACAATTACAGCTACTTTATAAAAGTGTTCAAAGAAATCGTAGGCATGACACCGCATATATATTCCAAAAAACGGAACGGCCGCCGCAGCTCCTCCTGAACATTGCCGAGCCCTACAGGTAGGCGTGCAGCTCGCGAATCCGTTCAATCCGACCGATAGCCGCCACGCCTCTGCTCTCCATTACGTCCAGATCGGTCTGATAGCTGATAAAAGGAACCCCGGCGTCGTTGGCGGCTTTGCCGTCGATCCACGAGTCGCCGAGGGAGATCCAGCCGCTGCGGGGAATATGGGGACATCGTTCGAGCACATAATGATAGCCGGATGGCGACGGCTTGAGCGCGCTCATCTGCTCCCTGCCGGCGATCAGCTCGAAGCATGCGGCGATTCCCGTTTCCCGCAGCGCATGCAAGGCGGCGGGCAGGGCGTTGTTCGTCACGACCGTCAGCGTCAGTTTGCCGCGGACCGCGTCCAGAAAGTCGCGGACACCGGGCTCCAATCCGGCGCCCTGCATACCGGCCAGCTCATGCCGGGAAGCGATGTCCCATACTTGACGTTCCAGTTCGCCGCTTAAGCTTTGCCCGCGGGCCAGCTCGATGACCGTCGCCGTCGTATGCCGCTCGATGGGCAGGTCGTCCGGCAGTATGCGGCGCTCGACCAAAAAATCGAAAATCGCGAGCTTCATCGCGGGGAAGTCGATGGTTGATTTTAAAATCGTATTATCCATATCGAAAATGATGCCTTGAATTTGTCCCCGGTTATCCATGGGTCCGCCCCCGCTCCGTTTGTTCTAAAAGCTGTCGTTCTTTACGCATATCGTATCACAGCGAACGATCCGGCGGGAAGCCGGAACGCCCGGCCACCCGGATCACCGGGGGCGATATTCCGCGCTTTTGCAACTGTGCCCCGAAGGAGGCGACAGGCGCTTTGGAAAGAAATTGGACTGGCGGCGGCGTATCGGTATAATAGGGGATATACAGAGACTGTCGATGAAAAGGGATAAAGGCTTGGAGAATAGCTTCAGGGTGGGGCTCAATCGAGAGGGTGATCCGTTTGGAAATTCAAAAAATAGCGCCGCGCAAAATATACGAAGTGATAGCGGACCGGATTAAGGAGCAGATCGTCAGCGGTGCGCTGAAGCCGGGCGAAAAGCTGCCGTCGACGAAGGAGCTGGCCGAGCGGTTTCAGGTCGGACGGTCTACGCTGCGCGAAGCGTTGAGTGCGCTGAAAGCGATGGGGCTGGTCGAAATCCATCAGGGTGAGGGCAGCTACGTGCGCAGCATCGAGCCGCAAACTGTGGATTTGCCGGTATTCGACGCGCTGCTGATGAACCGCGAAACGGTGATCGAGCTGATCGAAGCCCGCAAAGCGCTGGAAATTTCCAACGCGGCGCTGGCCGCAGAGAAGCGGACCGATGAGGATTTGCAAAAATTCGAGGCGGTCTTGGGCAAAATGGAGCAGGTTTTGGGCGATGAAGAGGAAGGCGAACGGTCGGATATGCTGTTCCATCTGACGCTGGCGGAGGCGACGCACAACGCGATTATGGCCCGACTCCTCGATTCGATCTCGACGCAAATGCAGGTCGCGATCCGCGAGACGAGGCGGCTGCAGATGTATGCGAACAAGACGGTTTCCACGCAGCTGTGGCAGGAGCACAAAGCGATTTTCGAGGCGATCCGGAGCCGGGATGCGTCGGCGGCCCAGGAAGCGATGCGCAAACATTTGTTCCATGTCGAGCAGGTGCTGCTGCGGTATTTGAAAAAGTGAACTCGTTCAGCGTTGCTGAACATCGGGGAATCAGATGGGGACTCTACCTCACCTGATTCAAGGCCACCTTAGAGGCGGGGGTCTTAACCCGATAAAGTCGTAATCGGATAAACCGCGGAGCACAAAGGGAATTCCCGAAATCAGCGGCAAAGGACTTCCCAAAACTCAACTTATCTGATAACCTGATAACTGGAAGAGATGCTTAAAGTAAAGGTAGGATTGCCGATGCGAGTTTCCATATTTATTACATGCTTGGCGGATCAATTGTATCCGGAGGTAGGAGAAAGCGTTGTCAGGCTGCTGCACCGCTACGGCTGCGAGGTCGATTTTCCCGAGCTGCAGACGTGCTGCGGCCAGCCTGCGTTTAACAGCGGTTACCAGGATGAGGCCCGCGAGGTGGCCAGAGGGATGATCCGCGCGTTCGAACATAGCGACTACGTGGTGTCGCCCTCGGGTTCCTGTACGGGGATGGTGCATCACTATTACCCGCAGCTGTTTGCCGACGAGCCGGAGTGGCTGGGCAAAGCCGAGGCGCTGGTCGAAAAGACGTACGAATTTTCGCAGTTTCTGGTCAACGTGCTGGGCGTGGCCGATGTGGGCGCCGTTCTAAACGAAAAAGTTACTTATCACCCGTCATGCCACGCGATGCGCCTGCTCGGGGTCAGGGATGAACCCGTCAAGCTGCTGGCCAACGTCAAAGGGCTCGAGCTGATCGATCTGCCGAAAAAAGAAGACTGCTGCGGCTTCGGCGGCACGTTTGCGGTTAAAATGGCGGATATGTCGGAAGCGATGGTATGCGAGAAGGCGGGGCATGTATGCTCAACCGGAGCGGGTGTGCTGGTCGGTACGGATATGGGCTGTCTGATGAATATCGGCGGACGTTTGAATAAAGAGAACCAACCGGTTCGCGTCATGCATTTGGCGCAGCTGCTGGAGGAAGGGGTGAAGCAGAGTGAGTCAGGCGACAAATGAAAAAGAGCTTATCGGGACCGGCTTAAAAAAGCGGACCGAGGAAGCGCTGGCCGATGACTTTCTGCGCAAGGCGGTCGCATTTACGACGGATAAGCTGAAAACCGGGAAGCTCAAGGCGATGGACGACTTCGGCCAATGGGAAGCGTGGCGCGAGCGGGGGCAGCAAATTCGCAAGCACGTCATCGATCATCTCGATTACTATTTGACGCAATTTACCGACAACGTGGCGAAGGCGGGCGGACACGTCTATTTTTGCCGGACGGCCGAAGAAGCGGTCAAGGTGTTCATGGACTTGGCGGAGAAGCGCAAGGCCAAGCTGGTCGCCAAAGGCAAATCGATGGTATCCGAGGAAATCCATCTGAACCATCATTTGGAGGAGCGAGGCATCGAGGCGATCGAGACCGATCTGGGCGAATATATATTGCAGCTGGCGAAGGAAACCCCTTCGCACTTGATTATCCCGGCGATCCATAAGAACAAGCAGCAAATCGCCGATCTGTTCAACGAGGAGTCCGGCGAGACGTTCCCGCCGGAAACGAAGGTGCTGGCCGGCTATGCGAAGCAGCGGCTGCGCAATTATTTCCTGGAGGCCGATATCGGCCTCACCGGCTGCAATTTCGGCGTCGCCGAATCCGGATCGATCACGCTCGTATCGAACGAAGGGAACGGGCGGATGGTCAGCACGATTCCGAAATCGCATGTCGTGATCATGGGGATGGAACGGCTCGTGCCGACGTTCGACGACCTGGAGGTCGTGCTCAATCTGCTGGCGCGCAGCGCGACCGGTCAGAAGCTGACGACGTACACGTCGATGATTACGGGACCACGCCGTGCGGGCGAGCTCGACGGACCGGAGGAGCTGCACCTGATTGTTTTGGACAACGGCCGTTCGGCGCAGCTGGGCGATCCGGTGTTTCAGGAAGTGCTGCACTGCATCCGCTGTGCAGCATGCCTGAACGTGTGCCCCGTGTATCGCCACGTGGGCGGACACACCTACGGCAGCGTGTACAGCGGCCCGATCGGGGCCGTTCTGACGCCGCTGCTGCAGCAGGACATGAAGGAAGCGGGCCAGCTGGCCTACGCTTCCAGCCTGTGCGGGGCATGCTACGAGGCATGCCCGGTCAAGATCCCGCTGCACGACATGCTCGTGCAGCTGCGCGCCCGCAAGGTCAAGCTGGGGCTGACCCCGCTTGCCGAGCGCGCCGCCTTCAAAACGTTCCAAACGGCGTTCGGGAACGTGAAGCTGTACAAAATGGCGACGAAGTCCGCCTATTATATGCAGAAGCCCTTCATCAGCAAAGGCTTCATCAAGAATGGGCCGGGACCGATGTCCGGCTGGACGCAGTCGCGCTTCTTCCCGATGAAGCCGAAGCAATCGTTCCGCGACCGCTGGGCGGCGCTGCAGCAGGAGCTTGCGGCCGGCGGCGGGGGCGGCATTGGCGGTGCGGAAGCGCCGCGGGAGCGGAATGTGTCAACCGGCTTGCCGGACTCGCCGGGTTCATCAGGCTCATCGGGCCCGCAAGACATGTCAGGCGCGGCGGGCGGCGCCAACGGGAATGCCGCTGAAGGATCGGCGTATAAGCGGGGTGACAATCAATGAGTACAGGCAGCATACAAGGACGCGAGGCGTTCATTGCCAATATTTCGTCGCGGCTCGGCCGCAAAACGCCGGCAGCCGCGGCGCCGGAGCATCCGCATCGCGGCGCGCCGGATTTCTACAAAGCGGTCGAACGGACGACCGACGAGCGGATTCAGCTGTTTACCGACAACTGGATGGCGCTGACTGGCAAGGTGCTCGTCGTCGAGGCCTCCGAAGCGCCGGAGCGGATCGGCGGCTGGCTGCAGGAGATTGCGGGCGAGCTGAAGGTCACGCGCGTTTCCCGCTGGGAGCATGACGGCCTCGCCGCGCTCGGCCTCGACGAAGCGCTCGCCGCTGCGGGCGTCGAGGTCGTGCCGTGGAAGGAAGCGGCCGCAGACGGCGATGAAGAGCTGCCGGCTGCCGATGCCGGCTCCAACTGGGCGCGGCGCAGCGAGCTGCTGCGCCGCACCGAACGGTGCCAGCTGGGCATCGTCTGGCCGGATTACGCGATCGCCAACACGAGCACGCTCGTGCTGCAATGCTCGCCGGAGCGGGGGCGTTCGGTCAGCCTGCTCACCGATATTTTGTTCGCCGTATTCCGGGCGGACCAACTGGTTACCCGGATGGGCGAGGCGTTCGACGGCGTGAGGGAAGGCAAAACCGCCGCCGCTCAATACCCGTCGTCGCTCAACCTGATCACGGGCCCGAGCCGAAGCGCCGATATCGAGAACGATTTGACGATCGGCATTCACGGTCCTGGCAAAGTCTACGCCGTCATTATCAAGTAAGCGTTCTTGACGGGACTTTGTGCCCTCGACTCCGGATTTCAACCGCTGGAGCAGGTACGATCCAGAAATTGGGGGTCAGCCGTCATTCGTTTAAATGATCCGCCGGCAGGCTTTACACCGGACTTCCGGATCGCGACCGTCCGCCGATACTTTTACGGCGGGCGGTCGTTTGTTTTTTCGAAACAATGACTGCTCAATGCCACCCCGAACGCTGTTTCAGAGCGGCGATTTGCGCGATATGATGCCGGTCGTGCCAAGCGTATCTTTGCATGGCCGTATCAAGACTCATGACGCCGTGCGTGGGGCTCGTAAATGTTCTTTGAAAGTCCGTAGGATGCAAGGAGCGGAGCAAGGCCGCAAAACGGCCGTAAAGCGACTCCATCATAACCAGCGAAGCTTCAATGGGCACTTGGTAATCGCCGAGCTCCGCCCATAAATCTTCCCGGTAAGAACCGGCAATCGGGCGTTCCTCCGTAAGCGCCCGCTTGAATCGGATAAAGGCGTTCATATCGTTATCGGCCATGTGATGGATGACCTGCCGGACAGTCCAGCCTCCAGGCCGGTACGGTGTCTCCAGCTGCTCTGAATTCAGGCTCTGCACATTCAGCCTGACGATGCTCGGAATTTCCGTCATTTCCCCGATCCAGCTGCTGCGCTGCTCCGGAGTCGGATTCGGCACCGGTTCGAATGTTCCGATCGGATAACGGAGACGATCCATATACTCACCCTCTTAACGGTTTGAATTTGAAACGGTCAACCTATTCTCTTATTCAATTCCCAGTGCGTGAATTCCTTGCCGGCATGTATTCGATTTTCCCATTGACATACCTACCGAAGGTATGTAAAATAAATAATACCTACCGAAGGTATGTGGATGCAATTACCGCAATTTGCGATACGGCAGTTCCTTACCCTATTCCGTATGCGGAATCACGGACTTTCACGAACGAGCTTTCCGGCAGAAAGGAACCGAGTCCAATGAACAAGACGAGAAATGAAATTATGATTACGGTTTTGTTGAACATTGCATTGCCTTATTTGGCCTACACGCTGCTGGTTCCTTATACGAGCGGGCTCACGGCCCTCTCGGCGGCCGCATTGATCCCGTTATGCGATTCGTTGTTTAATTTGATCCGGACAAGGAAGGTGGACGCCTTCTCCAGCTTTATTCTTCTCAGCATTGTGCTCGGGATCGCAGCCGTCTTCATTGGCGGGGATGAGAGATTTATTTTGCTGCGGGAGTCTTATATTACGGGGGTCATGGGCATCCTGTTTATGGCTTCCCTTTGCTTTGCCAGACCGCTCATTTATTATTTTGCCGAAAGGTTTATGGGACGCGATTCGAGCCTAGACGAGAAATGGACCCGGTTTCCGGGTGTGCGGCGAACGTTTCGGATGATCACGCTCGTCTGGGGAATAAGCCTGCTTTTCGAGGCTTGTTTGAAGGTTATGCTCGTCTATTCGATCTCGGTGCCCGATTTTCTGATCGTCTCTCCGATCGTCACCTACGGCATTATCGGATTGACAATCTGGTGGAACGTTCAATTTGTCCGGCAAGTAAAGAGGAAGTCCGCGATACAATAAACGTACATTGAGGTGATCCCCATGAAAGAGAAATCGATCAATCCGAGTCTTCAGCTCATTCTTGACATAGCCGAGCGGCTGATCGTGGAGAAAGGCTGCCGAAATACGACGCTGCAGGATATTGCCGATCAGGGCGGTTTGACCAAAGGCGCGATTTACCATTACGTGAAGAGTAAGGACGAGCTGTTCGCCCTTATTTTGGAGGCCGGGCTGCAGCAGGCGAACCGGCTCTTTCTCGAATCGGTATCGGACGCGGCAGCGCATAAAACGGGGCCTGCGGGTCCTTTCGAGGCTTTGTCGGTAAGGCTGCAAAACATGGCCGGCGGAAGCAGCGCCGCCAATCTCATATTCATTTACTTGCTGAGCCAGAAAGATAACCCCGCCGTAACCAATATGTTGAACCGCTACTATGAAACCTCAATTCAGATGACGAAAAAGTGGATTGAGGTCGGGAAGCGGCACAATGTAATCCCCGGCTACATTAACGAGGAGAAGGCGGCCCGAATGTTCGCCATCTTGAGAAACGGCCTGCAGATTCAAAATATTTTGACGCCGGATTCCGGAACCGTTTCCGACCGCGAACTTTACGAATTTCTTATGAATGCATTAGGTGTAAAGGACGCTTCACCGCAATAATGAGACCAGGGACATGCCGCCCCAATCAGAGTGAAGCATGCGATGGAGAAATTGTACCCGGAATACGACAAAGACGCCCCGTACTCATCCCTCCCCACGCTCAAACGTATGGCTTTGCACAGAAAAGGACCTGGCGGTCAAATCTTCCGCCGGTTTTTTTGTGTTTTGGAAATTATGAGCAGCAAATTTCTGTGGATAACCGGGGGCTCCCCCAAAAGTAAGGTCAAGAGTTGCGTGCACTCTTGACGAAACCCGGGGGGTACGGGTTAGCGGAATCGGCTTCGGAGCTTCACGTCACTTTTGGGGGACTTTGTTGCGCTTCATAAAAATTTGATGTTTCCTTCAAAAATGTTTTTATTTTTGCCGGAATGCGCCATGCTACGATAATTGCAGCGAGTCGGGAGCCAACTGATCCGCAAAAGAATGGGGGGCGTTATGGAAGCGTTAACAATTTCGAGGCGTCTGCGACAGACGGGAAAGGAATGAGGCGATGAGTCTTGAAGCTGCAAAAAGCGGGAGCCGGACTGGTGTGCAAGTGAAGAGCAGGTCGGCGCTCTGGCCGGAATTAAGGCGCGACAAATTTTTGTACCTGTTGATTACGCCGGGAGTGCTCTATTTTGTCATTTTCAAATACATCCCGATGTGGGGCATCATGATCTCCTTTCAGGATTATTCCCCGTATTTGGGCGTGCTCAAAAGCGACTGGGTCGGGCTCGAGCATTTCACCCGGTTTTTTACGAATCCGAGCTTTTTCCTGCTGTTCCGCAATACGATGATGATCAGCCTGCTGAGCCTGGTGTTCTTTTTTCCGCTGCCGATTTTGCTGTCCTTATGCATGAACGAGGTTGCTAACCGGTATTTCAAGCGGACGATCCAGTCGATCGTATATTTGCCGCATTTTTTATCGTGGGTCATTATTGCCGGGATCACCTTTCTGCTGTTCTCCCAATCGACCGGTGTGGTCAATATGATGCTGGAATACGCGGGCCTGCAAAAAATCGATTTTTTAACGAGAGAGAGCATGTTTTGGGGGATTTTGACGGCGCAAAATATTTGGAAGGATACGGGCTGGGGGACGATCATTTTTTTGGCGGCCATTGCAGGCATCGACCCTCAGCTGTATGAAGCGGCCAAGATGGACGGCGCTCACCGCATCAGGCAAATGTGGCATATTACGCTGCCGGGTATCCGCAATGTAATCGTCATTTTGCTTATTTTACGGCTCGGCCATATTATGGATGTCGGCTTCGAGCAGGTGCTGCTCATGTCGAACGGCGCTGTGGCGAACGTGGCGGACGTGTTCGAAACGTATATTTACCGAAACGGGATCCAGCAGGGCCAATTCAGCTATACGACGGCGGTCGGACTGTTTAAATCGGTCATCGGGCTCGTGCTCGTTATCGGGGCCAACTGGCTGGCCAAACGATTCGGGGAAGAAGGCGTATATTAAGCCGGCCTTCGCTTGCGCAGCTGCGAGGCAGGCTGCGTCCAACCGGCACATAAGGAGGAAGCGCGAATGAGGGAAAGCGCAGGAGACCGGCTGTTTGCTGCCGGGATTATCGTCATTTTGATTGTTGTCGGGCTCGTCACTTTGTTCCCGCTGTACTATGTGTTCGTCGTTTCGTTTACGGAACCGTTCGAGTACATCCAGAAAAACGGCTTTGTGCTTCTGCCGGAAACGTGGAGCGTCGGCGCCTATCAATATTTGCTGTCGACCTCGGCGTTCGTCAATGCGACCGCGACGAGCGCCTTTCTGGCTACCGTCGGGACGGCCTTGAGTCTCATGGTGACATCCGCCTTCTCGTTCGGGCTGTCCCGCAAAAGGCTGCGCGGACGGAAATTTTTGCTCATGATGGTGCTGTTCACGATATTGTTTAATCCCGGCATTATTCCGGTTTATTTGCTGGTGCGGGATTTCGGTCTGATCAACAGCATTTGGTCGCTCATTATCCCGGTGCTGACGAGCGGCTGGTACGTCATCTTGATGAAAAGCTTTTTTGACAGCATCCCCGTCGAGCTGGAGGAAGCGGCGATGATCGACGGATGTCACGATCTAAGCACGTTTTTCCGCATCATACTGCCGCTTTCCGCGCCATCGCTGGCCGCCTTCGGGCTTTTTTACGCGGTAGCCTACTGGAACACGTTTTTTAGCGCCGTGCTGTATATTAACGATTTCACGAAGGTGCCGCTGCAAATCGTGCTGCGCAACATGCTGATCGATTCCGATACGGCCGTTGGCGGCGCGACCGCGGTGGAGATGGCTTCGGACCGGCAGCTGCCCACCCAGACGATTAAAATGGCGGCGGTTGTCATTTCCACGTTGCCGATTTTGCTGGTGTACCCGTTTCTGCAAAAGCATTTTACGAAAGGCGTCATGCTGGGGTCGGTCAAAGGCTAGGGCTACTGCGTAAGGAAAGATGACGGCCTGCATGACCGCATGCAGCCTGGCGTCCGGCCCGGCCGGAGGAGACGCCCCTTCGTTCTGGATTGATAAGCGAAATTGAAAGCGTGTACGAATAATAATTCCGGGAGATGAGTCCGTATGAAATTGAATTCGCCGATGAATTCGGCCAAGCCGTCGAACAAACAGACCGTTTTTGCTGTATCCTCGTTAGTTGCATTGGCAGCGCTGACCGCGGCCTGCACGCCGATGGCGCCTACGACTCCGGCAGGCAAAGATGCGGGAGGCACCAAGGAAGACGCGAAGACTCCGGGCAAAACGACGGAGATTAAAATTTTGGTCGACTATACGATCGCACAGCCGCCGGGCACGGATAATCCGGTGTGGAAAGAATTCGAGAAACGAACGAACACGAAGCTGACCGTGCAATGGGTGCCGGGGGCGGATTACGGAGACCGGGTCAACGTGGCGCTGGCCGCAGGCGATATTCCCGATTTGATCAAAATCCCGAATATTACGACTCCGCTGTTTCGACAAATGGTCAAGCAGGGCGCTTTTTGGGATTTGACGCCTTACGTTAAGGATTACAAAAATTTGATGGCTCTGGACCCGACCATTTGGAACAACACGAAGATCGACGGCAAGTCGTATGCCGTGCCTGCGGGACGGCCTTTGAACGGCGGCGGCTTTGCTTCGATCCGCAAGGACTGGCTGGATAAGCTCGGACTGAAAATGCCGACCAACATGGATGAGCTGTACACGGCGATGAAAGCGTTCAAAGACAACGCCCCCGACGGCAAAAAGGATACGGTCGGCTACACGATGCGCTCCGCCGACTTTCTGGAGGAAGTGTTTACCGGGACGGTCGGCAAATGGAAGGCGGTTGACGGCAAGCTGGTCAACATGATCCTGGAGCCGGAAATGCGGGAAGCGCTGACCTATAAGCGCAAGCTGTTTCAGGAGGGCTTGATCCCTCAAGATTTTCCGGTGCTGAAGGAGACCCAATACTGGGAGCTGGCGGCCGGCGGTCGGGCCGGCGTGACGGCGGAAACGCCCGAGGCTTTGTTCCGCTATACGATGGATCAGTGGAAGCGCGATCCGAAGGTAGAATGGACGCCGATGCTGTCGCTGGCCCCGAAAGCGGGAGGCAAGCCTTACGTGCCGCAAAATACGGGCTTTAACGGCGTGCTGGCCATACCGAAGACAGTGCCGGAGGACAAGATGAGGTCCATTCTGAAATTTATCGACTACGGCTCGGGCGGCGAAGGTCTGGACCTGACCCTCTACGGCATTAAAGGCGTTCATTACAACGAGGTCGACGGTCTGAAAGTGTCTACGGATAAAGCGGTGAGCGACAGCGTCGGTACGGCCACATGGGGTAAAATGTTCAGCACGCCCGTGCTCGATCTGTGGCAGTACGCGGCAGGCATGCCGAAAGAAATTTATCAGCGCAATGTGAAAATCGCCGAGGAAAAGGCGAAAATATCGATTCCCGATCCGGCGATCGGGCTTGTTTCCGAAACGGAGCTGAAGATGGGCGCCGATTACACGAAAAAGATCGCCGACATGAAGACCCAGGTGACGATCGGCAAGCAGACGCTGGAAGATTGGGACAAATTCGTGGCCCAACTGAAAAGCGACGCCAATTACCAGAAAATTATCGAAGAAATGAACGCCGAGTATAAAAAACGGCAGGCCCAGAAGTAATCGGATCCGCAGCCGGTTAGGCACTTTCGGCCGCCGGACAGCGGCATGTCGATTCCAAGCAAGCTTCTTCGCTCCAATGAATAGAATGAAACGCGCAAACCTGGCCGTCGGCCAGGTTTTTTTGCTGTTCAGGAAATTATGCGCAGCATATTTCCGTGCATAATCGGGGGCTCCCCCAAAAGTAAGGTCAAGAGTTGCCTGCACTCTTGACGAATCCCGGTGGATACGGGTTAGCGGAATTCGCTTCAGGGCTTCACTTCACTTTTGGGGGACTTTGTTCCTGGCGCGTGCCGAACCGCTACCCTCCCCGGTTGACTGCCCCGTTGGCGTACGTCTCGCGGTATTTGCCCGGAGTCACGCCGACCATTTTGCGGAAATAGCGGATAAAGTTTTGCGGGTTATGATAACGCAGCTTTTCGGCGATTTCCGAAATTTTCATGCTGCCATCCTCCAGCAGCTCCTTCGCTACGTTGAGCCGGTGCTGCGACAAATATTCGCTGAAGTTGACGCCGAGCTCGTTCTTCAGCACGCGGCTTATATAGCTCGAATGATAGTTAAGCCGGGAAGCGCATATTTCCAGCGTGAGGTCGGTATCGTATTCCTCCTGCACCATGCGGATCACTTCGCGGGAAATGTTCTGGAATTTCGTTTTGCGCCGTTCCTCGAACAGCGGCAGCAGCGGCCGGATCATTTTATGCTTCAGCCATTCGCGGATATCCGCCTTGGATTTGAGCTCCAGCAATTCCTCGAAGGAAGGCTTGTCGTTCTCGAACACGGAATGGAAGGCCGCGCCGGAATCTTGAATGAGCCGGGTCAGATCGACAAAAAAGCGGACGAGAGAAACCTGGTACTCGCTGTACGTGGCGCAATACCGGGCGATTTCCTCCAGAAACCGCTCCAGCAAAAGGTCGATCTGCTCATGATCGGCATATTTCACGGCTTGAATGAGAGCTTTCTCCGTCTCCTCCGGAAATTGGCCCAGCTCGATTTTGCCCGCCTGCTGCTGATCGTAATAAAGAATCGTGTTTTGCCCGGCGAGCGGCCTGTTTCTCAGTGCCTTCAAGCTTTCGTCATACGCCTGCGGCGCATCCTTGATATCCTCATACGGCCTGCTGATCCCGATGCTGATCGGAATGCTCAGATAGCGGCCGATTTCCAGCTTGATTTTATCTACCATGGCGACGGTAAACTCGCGGAATTCATGGATCGAATGCCGGTTCGTATGGACGATCGTGATCTGGTACTTATGAATCGTAATCGGCAGAAGCCGCTGCTTGTATGGAATGATGTCGTTGATCATGTTGTTGATCGCGAACAGCAGCAGATCGCGGTCCCGCTCCTTGAACCGGCTGCCCTCCAACGTGTCGATCTGCAGCGCGAGCACGACAATCCAGTCGATTCGGTACGGAGGCGCGCTCATCAAGATCGGCAGCTTTTCGTTCATTTCGGCATGCCTTAGCTCGCCCTGAATCAGCTTGAGCACGAACAATTCCTGAAGCTGCTTGACTTGCCCGCTGAGTTGCTGCGACATTTGACGGTGCAGCGTCTGCAGGTGGGAGATGCTCCGGTTGATCAGCTCGAACTCGTTCGTCCGATCGTCGGCGGCTGCGGGTCCGTCTTGCCCGTGCTGGCGTTCTCCGGGGGGCGGAAACGACGCCTGCAGCTTCTGGATCGGCTTATACAGCTTGCGGGAAACAAGCAGCGAGATGAGGACGCCGACAACAAGCAGCAGCAGGCAGGAGCTGACGACGATCCAGCCGGTTTGCCGGGATTCCTTATAGATGTCTTCCAGCGGGATGATCGATAAATAGGTCCAGGAGTTATAGGCCGATTGCTGCCGGACGATGCCTACCGGATCGCCGTTCAGCCTGGCGGTCAATTCGCCGGACGGCGAATTCGTCGCGGCGAGGTTCTTGTACAGCGATTCGATCTCCGAGTTTTGGCCGCTGAAATTTTCGTTTTGAATGGCCAAAATATGATGGGCCCGGTCGAAAATAATGACCTCGCCGAGCGGATTGTTTTTGCTGATCAAGGAAGACAGCTCGCGGCCCGGTATTTCCGCGATGATAAGCGCCGTCGGCTTATCCGAATTGGCCGGAATTTTTTTGACCAGACTGACGATCCGGGTTTGCGCGTTCCGGTTTTCCTTCGTCAGGCCGCTCTGCTCGCTTGTCCAAAATTTCGAATCCGCTATATTAAGGTACTGGTTGAACCGCTCCTTGTAGTCAATTTCGTCGAACGTGTAAAAGCCGCTGTTGTTGATGATCCAGCCCTTTTGCAAATTAATGAGATGCACGTCCTGAACGCCGACGTCGAACGTCTGCATCCGGTACATCGACTGCGTCAGCTCATTGAACAGCTGAAATTTGGACGGCGTTATATATGTATCCAGCGATTCCACGACGCTGCTGCTCTCCGCGAACCGTTCCAGCGACCGGTCGACCGTCTGCAGCACCTGCTCCACGCGCAGCCGGGTCAGCATCAGAATGTGCACGTTGCCTTCGTTCACCTTGCTTTGGATCGATTCGGTCGCCCGGTTGTAGAAGATTGCGCCCAGCAGCAGAACGGGAACCGTGCTCAGACAGAGGCTGAATAAAAGCAGTTTGGTCAAGTACCGGTTCATACGGAACAAAACAAAGCACCGCCTTACGTATGTTTTGCAATGAATGCGCTCTCCAAATGACTTGCTTCAATTATAGGGCATGAAAAATAAAAAATATATGGACGATTTCTGCCACGCTCTCCGAATAACGCAACGATTGTCCGAAATCGGTTATGGAGGGATCAATCCGTCTTTTTCGTGACACCTGTTTGTCTGTGTAATGATTATATTAAGTCGCTTTCATGATTATGAACAGGCGGAAGCATGCGGTTTCACACGGTTTTCAAATGGTTCGTTAAAGATTCTATCCGGTAACGGTCGGCTTTGTTATGTTTACATCAGGCAATCGCTGCGAACGAGCTGCGGGCCGGAAGCTTGCGAATCTACGGGTCAGGGGGGCATAGCCTTGAATGTCAGCGCAGCCAAGGAATTGGGCGTATCGCGAAAAAGCGTGCGGACGGAATGGAAAAAACGGCTTATTAAAAACCGCTGGCTCTACTTCATGCTGTTTCCGGGCGTACTGTACTTTATTTTGTTTAAATATTTGCCGATGTGGGGAGTCATGATCGCATTCCAGGATTATTCGCCGTTTTCCGGGTTTTGGGGCAGCGAATGGGTCGGTCTTAAACATTTTGCCACGATTTTCGATGACGATTCCACCTTTCAGATTTTCATCAATACGATTATTTTGGCCGTTTACAATTTATTTTTCTTTTTCCCGCTGCCGATCATTATTGCTTTAATGCTGAATGAAATGCGCAAGGAGCTGTTTAAACGGCTCGTTCAGACACTCATTTATATCCCCCATTTCATTTCATGGGTCGTCGTGGTCGGGATCGCTTACATCCTGTTTACGACGGAGGGCGGCATTGTCAACGATGTGCTCGTTTCGCTCGGTGGAAATAAAATTAATTTTTTGCTCAGCAAGGAATGGTTCAGGACGATGATTACGAGCGAGGTAATCTGGAAAGAAACGGGCTGGGGCACGATCCTGTTCTTCGCGGCCTTGGCCGGCGTCGATCCGCAGCAGTACGAAGCGGCCCGCATCGACGGGGCTACCCGGTGGCAGCAGATGGTGCATGTCACGCTGCCGGCGATCAAAAGCACGATCATCATTTTGCTCATTTTAAGGCTTGGCCATTTTCTCGATTCCGGCTTCGAGCAAATTTTTTTGATGCTGAACCCGATGAACCGCGAGGTCGGTGAAGTTTTCGATACGTATGTATACGCCAAAGGGATCGAGCAGGGCAATTTCAGCTATGCGACAGCGGTCAATTTGTTCAAATCGGTTGTCGGCATCATTCTGGTGCTCGTCTCCAACCATTTGGCGAAGCGGGCCGGAGAAGAAGGCATTTATTAGGAAAAGGAGTGAGCCCCGATGATCAAAGACCGTTCCTTCGGCAGCCGTTTGTTCGATGCGTTCAATTACACGTTTCTCTCGTTGTTTGCGCTGGCTACGGTGCTGCCGTTCATTTATGTCGTTGCCGGGTCGTTTACGTCCCCGGAGGAAATGATTATGAAAAAGTTCGTGCTGTTTCCGACCCAGTTTTCTTTGGCGGGGTACAAGTATATTTTCTCCTCGAACATTATTTTGAGCAGTCTCGGGGTGACGATATTTGTAACGGCTGCCGGTACGCTGATCAACCTGCTGTTCACCTGTCTGATGGCATACCCGCTGGCCCGCAAAGATTTGGACGGACGGCGCCCGATCCTGCTGATGGTTATATTTTCGATGCTGTTCAGCGGCGGCATGATTCCGACCTACCTGATCGTCAAGGAGCTGGGCTTGCTCAATTCGTTTTGGGCGCTGCTGCTGCCCGGAGCGATCAGCGCGTTTAATTTGATCGTGTTGAAAAATTTTTTCCAGCAAATGCCCGAGGGTATGGAGGAGGCGGCCAAAATAGACGGCTGCAACGATCTGCGCATTTTGTTTCAAATCGTGATGCCGTTGTCGCTGCCGGCGATTGCGACCTTCGCCCTGTTTTACGCGGTAGGGCATTGGAACTCGTTCTTCTCGGCCGTGTTGTACATTAACGATAACCGGATGTGGCCGGTGCAAGTATGGCTGAGGCAGATCGTCATTTTGTCGCAGGGCGGCATAGGCGACTCGACGGCGTTCGATCAGACGTACATCGTTCCTCCTGCGCAAATTATCAAGATGGCGGTCATCGTCATATCGACGCTGCCGATTCTGTGCGTGTACCCGTTTTTGCAAAAGCATTTCGCCAAAGGCGCCATGATCGGCTCCGTCAAAGGCTGACGATTGCCGGTATACAAGGCTCGCCAATCGTTTCGGCTTGCGGGCGGCGGGCAGGTTTTGCCGGGTTCCAAGTTCGCTCTGCCAAAGGGGTGTGTGAGGTGACAAATTGCGAGGGAACGCAAACGGTAAGCATTCGTTCTTGCGCTTTGGGGGGATGTCATCCTCCGTAAACGCATGTCGCAGCCGGCGGGAGGGCAGATGAACAATTATGAATAAAGGAGTGGATTTCAATGTCGGAGCATGTGACCCACACAGCGGTGCTGGAGGATTGCTTTAATCTGATGTTCGCCTCGGACGGCATCAACCCGGCTTTCAAGGAGGCGGGCAGAAAGTATCCGCATTTTGCGCAGTTCGGAAGCGTCACGCGGTCGGGGGACCGGTTCACCATCAATTTATTGAAGGATTACCGCGGAAGATGGGAATCCCGGACGCCGGAAGACAAGCTCGATTACAAGCTGGCGTTTATATTGGGCTGGCTGTCCCACCGGGCCGCCGATCGCCAAATGAAGCCGGTGTTCCGCGAAGCGGAGCCGGAATCGACGCAGTTTCCGACCGACTGCAGCGTGTATCACGACGCGTTTATATTCAGCGAGCTGTATACGAATCATGCGAATTCGCCGTTTCATTTTCAATTGGCCAGCTTCGAGAACGGCATCGCCAGCCTGCCGGTTTCGGCCGAGTTCAATATGAAGGCGGTCACCGATTTTTATCGGATTTTGCATCAGAGAGCACTGATCGAGATGCATACATTCATTCCCGATACGGATGATATTGAAGGCTGGATGGATAAGCTGTATGCTCGACATCAGGAGCAAATCATTCAGCTGGAACGGTATGCGGAGGCGGTCGTATCGCCGGACCCGGCGAAAGTGAAGCGGTTCGTGGTCGACACAAACTTTTATGACCGCAATGAGCCGATATTGCAGCTGACCGCATCGCTCAGGAAAGGCGGGCAAGCGACCGGGGAGCAGCTGCAAGCGGCGGTGAATGCCGAACCGCGCAGCCATTACGGCAATGCCATTAAGACCGGCTTTCATTATATTTATTATGCGAGCCGGTTTTTTTCCGGCGTCATCGATGAAGAGGAGCTCAGAGACAAGCTTGACATCGGTAAAAAAGGGCGCGACGGCCAGTCGGTCTGATCGGCGCGCGGCGCGCGGGAGCGTGTGCCGAACCGGCAGCTGCGGCCGCAGCCGGCCTGTCGGCAACGGAATATGAAAGAGCAGACACGCTTCCGGCGGCCGCTTTTCCTAATTTTACAATAAGGGGGAACTATCATGGTATACGGCAACAGTCAAAGCAAGCATTGGCGAAAGCTATCGGCCGTCAGTTTGGTAACCGCCTTCTCGCTGGGCTTGATCGGATGCAGCGGCAGCGCGGGTACGCCGGCGCCGGGCGATAAGAAAGCGTCAGAGGAAAGCAAGGAGCCTTTTCGCATCACGATGATGAACCAGAGCGTATTGGCGGAGCCTCCGCGGGCTGACGATCCGATCGTTAAAGCGGTTGAGAAGCATACGAATACGAAGCTGGAAATTCAGTGGGTGCCCGGCTCCACCTACGATGAGAAGCTGAATGCCACGGTCGCCTCCGGGCAGCTGCCGATGGTCATTCTCGTCAACGGCAAGCCGATGCCGATCATCAATGCGATTCGCGCCGGCCACTTCTGGGAAATCGGCTCGTATTTGAAAGATTATCCGAATCTGGAAAGAGCCATGAACAAGGATGTGCTGAGAAACACAGCGGTCGATAATAAAAATTATTATATTTTCAGAAGCCGTTCGCTTGTCGGGGACGGCATGATTTACCGGACGGACTGGCTGCAGTCGCTGGGGCTGAAGCCGCCGGCCAATCTCGATGAGCTGTACAATGTAATCAAGGCGTTTACGCTTAACGATCCGGACAAAAACGGCAAGCAGGATACGATCGGGATGGGCGAGGAGTCGTCGATCCGAGGATTTAAGTTCGTTATGGCTGCAAACGGCGGGGGCAATGAATGGGAGCTGAAGGACGGCAAGCTGGCGCCGACGACGTTCACCAAGCCATATTTGGATACGATGAACTTTTACCGCAGACTGTACCAGGAGAAGCTGATCAATCTCGACTTCGCCATTACGACCCGGGTGAAAAATATCGACAACGTCAACAAAGGGTTGTACGGGCTGCGGCTCGGCGACCCGGACTTTATTACGAGACATTCCGAGCTGTTCAAAATCAATCCGAAGGCGGAGCTCGACGTTTCGAGTACGATCAACGGGCCTCAAGGAGCCAAGGTGCTGATGGACAGCGGCTGGTCCGGCGCGTTCCTGATCCCGAAGCAGAGCGTCAAGACGGAGGCGGAGCTGAAAAAAATATTGGCTTACTTCGACAAGCTGTCGGATGAGGCGGGACAAAATATTTTTGAATGGGGCCTTGAAGGGGTTCATTATACGGTTGAGAACGGCAAAGCGAAACGGACGCCCGAGCAGGATACGAAATACGCCTCCGAGGTGATCCATCTGCAGCAGGCGATGCAGGTTTCGGACGGCTCGCGCGCGATGCCGGGCGATATGGACAAATATACGGCAAAATATAAAGCGGCCAAAAAAGCGGTGGCGAACAATCTGGTTGTCAATCCGGCGGCCGCCTACATTACGCCTACGCTGGTCAGCAAAGGGTCGGAGCTGAATAAAATTGTTAACGACGGACGGGTCAAGTACATTATGGGCGAAATCGACGAAAAAGGCTGGAAGGACGTTCTGGACAAATGGACGAAAGCTGGCGGAGACAAGGTGATCGAGGAAATCAATCAGGAATATGCCAAAGATCCGAACAAAAAGTAAGCGAAAAACGAATCACTGGAGGATGCTTATAAATGAAAGTTACGAACATCATTTCCTATACAGGCAGCGGCTTGTTCTATGTCAAGGTGGAGACGGACGAAGGCGTCACCGGTTACGGCGAATGCAGTCCGATGCAGGTCGATACGATTTTGCAGATCGTGAACGGCGTCATTAAACCGCAGCTGATCGGAATGGACCCGTTCGACATCGAAAAAATCGAAGAGAAGATCATGAGAAAGCATTATAAAATATCCGGGCAGCTGCTGGCGATGGCTTACAGCGGCGTCGAAATCGCCTTGTGGGACGCGAAAGCGAAATATGTGAACCAGCCTTTATACAATTTACTGGGCGGGAAGTACAGAGCGGTGATTCCATTGTACGGATCGAGCATGAGCCGCGATTTGACCCATGAGCAGGAAGCCGACAAGCTGCGCGAGGGGCTGGAGAAGTACAGCTTCAAGGCGGTCAAAATTAAAGTCGGTCCGCGCTACGGCACCGGCCTCCCGGTCGATCTGAGCGATGACGCCCGGAAGGTACGCAAGGTGAGGGAGGCGATCGGCCCCGACTGCCGGCTGATGATCGACGGCAACAGCTCGTATACGTATATTCAGGCCGTTCAGCTGTACGATAAGATCAAGGAATACGACATCCACCATTACGAGGAGCCATGCCCTTATTACGATGTGGATGCATATGTGAAATTATGCGGGACGCTGCCGGTGCCGATTCACGTGGGCGAGCAGGATTGGAACCTGTTCACGTTCCGCGATTTTATCGCCAAGGGCGCCTGCCATCTGTATGCGGCCGACCCGATCAAATGCGGCGGGCTGCTGAGCGCCAAACGGGCGGCGACGTTGTGCCGGGCGTTCAACATTCATTACGTGCCGCATAACACTACCCGCGGAGTCGGCTTTGCGGCCGCCCTGCATTTGGCGGGAAGCACGCCGGAATGCACCAGCTACTACGAATATTCGATCGAGAAAAACAATTTGCGGGAACAATTGCTGAAGGAGCAGTTCGTTGTCGAAGACGGCTACATCCATGTGCCCGACGGCCCGGGGCTGGGCATCGAGCTGGACGAGGAAAAAATGGAACGGCTGCTGCAGGTGTCGAGGTAGCAGCGGGTATAAAGTTGTTTGTTGGAAACGCGTTTTCGACCGCCGGCAACCGGTGGCGGGAAGCGTTTCTTTTTTTTCGTTAAATTAACGATACCCCAATTTGGCGGAAATTTCGATCGAGACATTCCGTACCATCTCGCCGATTTCCTTCAGCCGATCGTCGTCCATCCGCCATTTCGGGCCCGAAACGCTGAAGGAAGCGGCAGGTTCCTTCAAGTGATTGAAGATCGGAGCCGCAGCGCAGCGAACTTCCAGCTCGTGCTCGCCGTCGTCGATCGCATAGCCTCTCTGTTTGATCGTTTCCAAATCGTCAAGCAGCGCTCCGCGGGTAGCCAGCGTATGGGTCGTAAACGGCATCAGACCTTCGGCGATGACGGCTTCGAGCAGCGGCTTGGGCGAAAACGCCAATATCGCTTTACCGACTCCCGTACAATACATGGGATTGCGGAGCCCGATCTGGGAGTGCATGCGAATCGTTTTGGGCGATTCCACTTTATCGATATATACGACCCGCAGCCCGTCCCGCACGACCAAATGCACCGTTTCCCCGACCTGATCGGCAAGCTTGCGCAAAAGGGGCGAGGCAATATCGCGAATGTTCAAAGTTTTGAGTGCGATAGCGGCGAGCCGAAGGGAATACATGCCGATTCGGTAACGCTCCGTGAGGCTGTCCTGCTCGACAAGTCCAATCCTTTGAAAAGCGGCCAAATGCTTGCAGACGCTGCTCGGGTTTTCCTCAGCTAGGCGGGAGATCTCACTGACGGATGCCCCGCTTGTTTGGGTTTCGCAAATGTCGGCCAATATATGAAGCACATGCAGCGCCTTGACAACCGTGGAAGACGCCACTTTTTCCTTGTTTTTTCCTGCTTGCGCAATTCTCCGGGTCATGCCGGTCCCTCCTTCAAATTAAAAACGTTTGTCATTCAAATTGGAAACTATATTTTCAATTTTATTTATGAACATATGTTATTGCATAAAAAGGATAGGGTCAATGGCCAGTTAAATGGGTTGACAGGTTTTGGAAGCTGTTTTATAGTTTGTATATAATCAGAAATTATATTTCTATATTAGAAATAAGAGAGGAGCTTGATCTGGTGATTATTACGGATGTGGAAACGTTTATCGTAGGGAATCCATGGAAAAACTGGCTGTTCGTCAAATTGCACACGAAGGAAGGTGTTTACGGTATAGGCGAAGGAACGTTAAACGGTTTTGCCAAAACGGTCGAAGCCGCTATCCATGAGCTGAAGCATCTGTATATCGGCATGAACGTTCACGACGTAGAAACGATCGCCTTGAAAATGACGCGCGACGTTTATTCCGACGGAGGACAAATTCAAGGTTCCGCTTTGGCTGCAGTTGAAAGCGCTTGCTGGGATATTATCGGCAAGGAAGCGAACCAGCCGCTTTATAATCTTTTGGGGGGGAGATGCCACGAAAAGCTCCGCTGCTATGCCAACGGATGGTACCGCGGACCGCGCGATCCGCAAATGTTTCATGAAAAGGCGAAAGCAGTCGTCGACAAAGGCTACACGGCTTTAAAATTCGATCCGTTCGGGAACGCCTGGCGCACCGTGGAGAAAAGGGATTTTCAAACGGCGCTTGAAATTGTCGCTGCCGTTCGCGAGGCGGTCGGACCGGACGTCGATATTTTAATCGAAGGGCATAATCGTTTCAGCGTACATACGGCGCTGCAGTTTGCGGATGCGATGGTTCCGTATAAACCGGCATGGTTCGAGGCGCCGGTGCCGCCGCAAAATATTTCCTCTATGGTCGAGGTGGCCAAACGGAGTCCCGTGCCGATCGCTTGCGGCGAAGATTATTATTGCCGCGAACAGTTCGCCGAACTGTTGAAGCATGATGCGGTTCATATCATTCAGCTCGAACCCCAATACTTGGGGATTTCCGCCTCCAAACAAATCGGCGGCATGGTGCACGCCCATAACGGGGTCATTGCGCCGCATAGCGCGCAAGGGCCGATTTGCTCAGTCATTTGCGCTCATTTGAACATGGCGACTCCGAACTTCTTCATTCATGAAATTTTCGACGAATTTAACGAACCGTGGGAGGAGCATGTGCTGATCCCGCCGATGAAGGTCGAGAACGGTTATTTGCAGCCGCCCGAAGGTCCCGGTCTTGGCATCGATCTCAATCTGGAGGAAATCGCGAAGCATCCTTACCATCCCGGTCATTGGATTCCGCTCTTTAAACAAGGGTGGGAAAAGCGTCAAAAGCTTGATTAAGCAATTTACCAGGCAAAAAATCGGATGGGAGGCTCAGCTATGAAAGCACTGGTATATGAAGGGCCCCGAAGCATGAACGTCAAGGAGCTGGAGATTCCGGTTCCCCGGCCGGACGAAGTATTGATTCGGGTGGAGCGGGCCGGCATTTGCGGCTCGGAGCTAAGCGGTTATTTGGGCCATAATTCGCTGCGCAAGCCGCCGCTCGTGATGGGACATGAGTTTTCCGGCACGATCGAACGGCTGGGCAGCGGCGTTTCCCGTTTCCGCATAGGAGATCGCGTAACGGCGAACCCGCTCGTCTCCTGCGGCCGATGCCGCGACTGCACGACCGGTGCAGCCCAGCTGTGCGCCGAACGGAGGCTGCTCGGCGCCCACCGTCCCGGAGCTTTTGCGGAATTTGTGGCAATTGAGGAAAGAAACGTATATCGGCTGGAGGATCACGTTTCTTTGGACGAGGGAGCGCTAACCGAGCCGTTCGCTTGTGCGGTTCATATTTGCAAGCTGGCGGAATTGAGGCCAACCGATCGGTTTCTCATTATAGGCGCCGGTCCGATCGGGCTGCTGGCGCTTCTGGCGGCAAAGGCATACGGGCTCAGGCATATCGTTCTGATCGACGTCAACGAGGAACGGCTGGAGATCGCCAAGGAACTGGGGGCCGTGACGGCGGCCGATATACGGGCGCTTGGCGCTGCTGTGAAATTTGATGCTGCCGTAGACGCGGTTGGCTTGGAAATCACGCGTCGGACATGTCTGGAATTTGTAAAACCGGGAGGTCGGGTCGTGTTTACCGGGCTGCACGAGGAAGACAGCAAGCTTCCGGTCAACCTGTTGATTCGCAGCGAAATTCAGGTTAAGGGAGCTTTCGCTTATCATTCCGACGACTTTGAAACGGCCTTGCAATGGATTGCCGAGAGCCGGGTCGATTTGTCCCCTTGGACGATTCATGCGCCCTTGGAGGAAGGGGGGGCCTGCTTCGAAAAACTGCTCTCGAATCCGCAAAAAATCGCCAAAATCTTGTTGACCGTTTGAACAGTCGACAGCTCGAAAACCGTCTTGCCAGGCGGGGCAAACCTAATCATGATTCGGAAGGGAGCCGACAATTCATGCATATCGATTTAAACGGAAAGGTCGCAATCGTTACCGGCGCAGGCCGCGGAATAGGGAGGGAGATTGCAGTCACTTTGGCCCGCGAAGGCGTAATCACGGTAGTCACGGACATTAACGAATCCAACCTCAACGATTTACGGCAGGAATTTGTGCAGCAAGGGTATCAGGGAAGCCAATACTTATGCGACGTACGGGAATTCGGGCAAATTGCCGAAGTGGTCCGCGATGTGGAGCAGAAGCTCGGCCGCATCGATATTTTGGTCAACAATGCCGGAGTGGCCGGCGGCGGAACGGTAGACACGCTCCAGGAGGAAGTATGGGACCTCAACCTCGATATTAATTTAAAAGGCACTTTCCTGATGTGCAAGGCGGTTGTGCCGATTATGAAAAAGCAAAAGTCGGGCCGTATCATCAATGCGGCATCGTTTGCGGCGATCGTACCTTCTTATGGGAGCGCAGCCTACGCCTCGTCCAAGGCCGGCGTGGAGCAGTTTACCCGGGTGTTGGCAGGCGAGCTCGGACCGTGGGACATTACCGTGAACTGCTATTCGCCCGGCATGATCCCTACCGATATGAATCATTTTGCGGAGCTGCCGGCACAGCAGCAGCAGCGGCTGCTCGATACGCTGACGCTGCGCCATTGGGGAAAGAAGGATGATGTCGCTCATTTGATTTGCTTCCTCGCTTCCGACTTTGCCGGGTATATTACCGGAACCATGATCGATGTCAGCGGTGGGAAGCTGGCGACGCAAATCCCGCGGATTGCCTATGAGAGGGCGGCGGCTGACGGGAAATACGAGTTTTAGAAGTCCGGTGAATAAGTATGAACATTGGACAATGACGGGTTTGACAAAAAATCAATTAGGGGAGGTTTCAAAAATGGTCAAGATGATAACGCAGACATCGTTGGCGACGGTCGTGACGACATCCCTGATTTTCCTGGCGGCCTGCTCGAGCGGCAGCCAGTCCACAGACGGCAAAGCGACGAAAGACGCCAAACCGGTAACGTTGAGGATCATGTGGGGAGGATCGCAGGAACGGCACGATAACACGCTGAAAGTGCTTGAACTGTACTCGAGCACTCACCCTAATGTCAAATTCCAGCCGGAATACGCTGCGGTACAAGGGTATTTCGATAAATTGGTAACGCTTTCGGCTGCAAATAATCTTCCCGATATCGTCCATATGGATTTGGCGATTATGGACCAGTACGTGAAGCGCGGTCAGCTGATGGAAATTACCGGATATAATTTGTCCCAGTATTTGGATTCAAAAACGGAGGAAGCGATCAAATTCAACGGCAAGCTGTTCGGCATTCCTACGAGTCTGAACGGCGGCGGTCTTATCTACAATAAAGCCGACGTGGCAACGTTTGGCATCAAAGCTCCGCATGCAAACTGGACGTGGGACGAATTTTGGCAGTTTGCCGAGGAGGCGCGCCAGAAGCTTCCGAAAGATCGTTACGGCGTTCAGGATTCATCAAGAGGCTGGTTCGCTTTCCAAGGGTATCAAATGTCCAAAGGCAAAGGCCCCGTTTTCCCCGGCGACGGTACTGTGCATATCGATAAGGGGCTATGGAAGGAGTGGCAGGAACGTTACGAGAAGTATCGCAAAAACGGCATCGTCCCTCCTGCAGACAAAACGGTTGCGTTTAAAGACGGCGACCCGCAGCTCGATCCGATCGCTTCCGGAGCCGTGCTAGTGTCAGGAGCGACCGTAGCTTCGGCAGGGCTTGTAGAAAATCTGATGCCTGGAAAAATCGGCGTGGTCAACGGTCCGATAAATTCGGAAGGCAGCGATTGGATACAGCCGACACTATTCTGGAGCGTAGCGCAAAACTCGAAAAATAAGGAGGAAGCGCTCAAATTTGCCAAATGGTTTCTGGAGGATCCCGAAGCAACCAAAATTATGAAAACTTCCAGGGGCATCCCGCTGAATCAGGAAGGCTGGAAGTCCATCGAGCCGACGCTGGAAGCCGGTCAAAGGTTGGGTAAGGAGCTGCTCGATATCGGGAAAAGTAAGGGTCAAAAATTTTATCCGCTTCCGGCGGGGGGCGCAGATTTCGACAAGACCTACCAGTCGGAAATGGAATCCGCTATGTTCGGCAAACAATCGCTGGATCAAGCATTTGAGAAGATCATGAAAGCGGCTGAAGACGCGAAAACCAAGATGGCTTCAATCAAGTAAGAGCCGGGTTTGTCCCGGATCTCGCCGTACAATCGAAAAGAAAGAAGGTGATGTGGATCCATGGGGAGAAACAGGAAAATTTCAGATGAAAGCAATCTTTCCGGGTATCTGTACATTTCTCCTTGGTTGGTCGGTTTCCTGCTTCTGACGATATGGCCGATTCTCCAATCCTTTTATCTTTCCTTTACGGATTACCCGCTGCTAAGCGAACCGAAGTGGAGCGGTCTGAACAACTACAGCCGCATATTTGGCGGCGACCCGCTCTTTCTGAAATCGCTTGGAGTAACGTTCGCTTATGTCGTTTTCTCCGTTCCCTTAAAATTGTTTTTCTCCCTTATGGTCGCAATATTGCTCAACCGGAGCATTCGGGGGATTTCTATTTACCGGACCATGGTCTACATTCCTTCCCTGATTGGCGGAAGCGTTGCGGTCGCCGTATTGTGGCGAAACATGTTTGGCAGGGAGGGCTATATCAACCATATCCTGGATTGGTTCGGGATTACCGGGATCGGCTGGGTATCCAACCCGCAAACTGCGCTCGGCACGCTAGTCCTGCTGAGCACCTGGCAGTTCGGTTCGACGATGATCATTTTTCTCGCGGGGCTGAAGCAGATTCCAAAAGATTTGTATGAGTCGGCGGGGGTGGATGGCGCATCCAAGATCGGCCAATTTTTCCATATTACATTGCCCATGCTGTCTCCGGTTATGTTTTTTAATCTTGTGCTGGGCATTATCGGGTCGTTCCAAATGTTCAATTCGGCATTTATCGTCACTCATGGCGGTCCTGCGAATTCGACGTATACATATGCGTTGTTATTGTACGACAAAGCTTTTAAAAACTTTGAAATGGGATATGCCTCCGCCTTGGCCTGGTTTTTGCTTTTCGTGATCGCGCTGTTGTCGGCCATCAATTTCTATGCGTCGAAATATTGGGTATTTTATGAATCGGAAGGAGGCAGCAAGTAATGGCTTCTTCTAAACAACTGTCCAACCTGAAATATCATCTTATACTGCTGGTCTTTTCCCTTCTGATGATTTACCCGGTGTTATGGTGGATTGGCGCGTCTCTCAAAACAAATGCGGAGATGCCGCTTCCGACCATATGGCCGGAAACTCCGATATGGGCAAACTATTATAAGGGATGGACGTCATTCCCGAGCTTTACGTTTACGAAGTTTTTCGCCAATACATTGTGGCTGGAATTTTGGTGCGTATTGGGAGCAGTGTTGACTACGCCGCTTGTCGCTTATGGCTTTGCCCGCATCAAATTTAAGTTGAAGGGTCTGATGTTCTCGCTGCTGCTCATGACGATTATGCTGCCCGGGCAAGTAACGATCGTACCGCAGTATATTATGTACAGCAAGCTGGATCTGGTTAATTCCTTTTTGCCGCTGATCCTGCCGCATTTTTTTGGGGGCGGCGCCTTCTTCGTTTTTCTGATGGTCCAATTTATTAGGGGCATCCCGCGGGAATTGGACGAATCGGCCAAGATTGACGGCTGCTCGTCCTTCGGCATTCTTCTGAAAATCATTCTTCCGCTCGTGAGGCCGGCGCTCGTAACCGTCATGGTGTACACGTTTTTATGGAGCTGGGACGATTTCTTCGGTCAACTGCTTTATTTGAGCTCAGCCGAAAATTATACCGTCAGCGTGGCGCTTCGCGTATTTATCGATTCCGAGGCAAAGATCGAATGGGGCCAATTGCTTGCCGTTTCGCTTGTATCCATCGTTCCCTCCGTACTGGTCTTTTTTGCCGCCCAGAAGCATTTCGTAGAAGGCATTACGACAACAGGCATTAAGGGATAATGTTCGCCATGCAATGGGAAACGAAGCCTGCGCCTGCCGACGGTGCCCCGTAGTCGCCACAAAAATACGAACGCCCCATGCCGCGCGGTCGAGCGGTCCGGGGTGTTTCTCGTTTCAGTTGAGGAAAAAATCGGGTTGACACCCTATTTCTGCGGTGGTACGATCAACATGTAGATTATACAAAACTGCGGTTTTATATAGTAAACCGCAATCGCCTTTCACCTTGGGAGGACATGATGGAGAAGAAGTATTGGGTTCCGGCTTTGGAGAAGGCCGACGACGTGCTGCAAGCGATTTCGGAGCAGCCCTCGAAGCTTAGGCTCATCGATTTGTCCAACCGGCTCGGCATTAATAAAAGCTCCATGTTTTCATTGCTCAATACGATGGAAGCTCTGGACTGGGTCGTGCGCGAGACGGAGGGCACTTATTCATTGGGCTCCAAGCTGGGCTACATTGGAAACGCTTTTTTCAAGCAGTTCAGCTTGATTGACCGTTTCCGCAAAGAAGCCGCAGTAACGAAGCATACGATTCAGGAGACGATTCAGCTCGCCAAGCTGGAGCAGCATGAGGTGCTGTATTTGGCGAAGGAGGAGATGCCGTCTCCCGTCCGACTGGCTTCGGAGCCGGGGATGAAGCTGCCCGCGCATGTGACGGCGCTCGGCAAGGCGATGCTGGCCTCGCTGGATATGCCGGAGTTCGTCAAGCTGTTTCCGCAGGAAGCGCTAGAGCCCTGCTTGACGCCGCACACGATCGGACGGCGGAGCGAGCTGCTGAAGCAGCTTGGCGTTGCCCGCGTTCAAGGCTATGCGTTCGATCTGCAGGAGGCGGTGATGGGCTTTTGCTGTGTGGCCGCGCCCGTACGCGATGCGCAAGGCCAAGTGATTGCCGCGATCAGCTGCTCCATGTTCCAGCATGAGTGGGAGCAGAAGCGGGAGCTGGCGCAGCGGGAAATTTGCGCGCTGGCCGCCAAATTGTCGCAAAGCACTGCTTAAACCATTTTTAGATGAAGGATGTGTGCTGAAAATGAGATTGCAAGGGAAAGTCACATTGATTACCGGCTCGGGCTCGGGCATCGGGCAGAGCTCGGCGCTGCTGTTCGCCAAAGAAGGCGCTACCGTCATTGTCAACGATTTATCGGAGGAAAAAGGCCGCGAAACCGTCAGCATGATTACGGAAGCCGGCGGCGATGCAACATTTATTCAGGCGGACGTGACGAATCCGGATTCCGTAAAAGCGATGGTCGAGCAGGCGATTGCGGCTTACGGACGGATCGACGTGCTGTTTAACAATGCAGGCATCAGCGGCGTAGGAGCGATTCATGAGATCGAGCCCGATGCCTGGGACCGTGTCATCAACGTCAACATCCGCGGCGTCTATTTGCCGTGCAAATACGTCATTCCCTATATGATGGAGCGCCGTGAAGGCTCGATCATCAATATGTCTTCCTGCATTGCCGAGATCGGCTTGGCCCGCCGCGCTTCCTATTCGGCAACCAAAGGAGCCGTGCTGGCGCTCACCAAATCGATGCAGGTCGATTACGCAAAATACCAGATCCGCGTCAACGCTTTGCTGCCGGGCACCATTTTAACGCCGTTTGTGGAAAATTATTTGCGCACATCCTACGACAACCCGGAAGAAGGATACGAAAGCCTGAAAAAGCGGCAGCTGAGCGGCGATTTGGGTCGGCCGGAAGATGTGGCGAAGGCCGCATTGTTTCTGGCTTCGGATGAATCGCGCTTCATGATGGGCTCCCCGCTGTACATTGACGGCGGCACCACGTTCGGGAAAGACGTTTAGACGGGGCGGTGCAATACGCCGCAATGCAAGCTGACAGCCGGTTGGCGGCTAAGCCATTATTATAAATTATATGGAGGTTATACCTATGAAATTATTGACATTTATCGAGAATGGCGAGCAAAAATTAGGCGTTAAAACGGATAAGGGCGTCGTACATATTTCCGCGGCATTGCAAAAGGTTGCTGCGTCTGCCGGCCAAACAGTGCCGCAAACCGTGCATGAGGTCATCGACGGCGGAGCGGCCGCCGTTGCCGCGCTTCAAGCCTACGTGGATCAGGCGCTGGCTGCAGGCGACGGTTACGTGCTGAACGAATCCGACCTGACGCTCGCTCCTTGCGTGACGCATCCGAACAAAATCATTTGCGTAGGCCTCAACTACCGCAAGCATGCCGAGGAAACCGGAGCGGCTATTCCGAAATATCCGATTTTGTTCAACAAATTCAACAACACATTGACCGGCAACGGCGCCGATGTGCCGCTTCCCGTCAAAGTTTCCAGCAAGGTCGACTATGAAGCCGAGCTCGTCATCGTAATCGGCAAGCAAGCGAAATACGTATCCAAAGAGGATGCGCTGAGCCATGTATTCGGCTATTGCAATGTCAACGATCTATCGGCCCGCGACCTGCAGACGCGCACGCAGCAATGGCTGCTCGGCAAAAGCTGCGACGGCTTCAGCCCGCTCGGACCTTATCTGGTGACCGCCGATGAAGTCGGCAATCCGAACGATCTCGGCATCCGCTGCATCGTGAACGGCGAAGTCCGCCAAAACTCGAATACGTCGGATATGATTTTCCACTGCGACGAGATCGTCAGCTACATTTCGCAGCATATGACGCTCGTGCCCGGCGACATTATTTTGACGGGCACGCCTGAAGGCGTCGTGCTGGGTTTGCCGGAGGATCAGCAAGTATTTTTGAAGGACGGCGATGTGGTTACCATTGAAATCGACAAGCTCGGATCTTTGACCAACCGTTTGGTGGCGGAGCAAGCATAAGAGGAGGCAGAAGCGATATGGCGGCACATCAAATTGAAGCAGGCGCCGATGCATTGGTGATGGATGCGCGCGATCATGTGGCAACGGCCATCAAGGATTTGCAGCAGGGGCAGAGCATTACGTACCGTGTGCAGGACCAGGTTCGCCAGCTGACGCTGGCCGATGCGATTCCGTTCGGGCATAAAGTAGCCATCCAGGATGTTGCGGGCGGCACGGACATCCGCAAATACGGCGAGGTGATCGGCCGCACGACGGTTCCGGTCCAGGCCGGGCAGCACGTGCACGTGCACAATGTCGAGGGCATCCGCGGCCGAGGCGACCAGGCGGCAAAAAAGGCGTAAAGTCATTGAATTAAACGCAATCGTACCACGGTCATACCGCAGTCGTTATCGCAGTCTACAGCAGTCGTACCGGACAGCCGGTCGGCAATTACGCGGCCCGGGGGCACCGACTGAACGGTGTCTCCGGGCTTATACGGCTGCTCGTACGGTCAGATTTGCCGGAAGAAAGCCCGGCAGATGAATACGATAAATTTGGCTTCATTCATGCGAAGCCCGACAGACGTAAAGAGTTCGGTTTCACATAGACAGAAACGACGGCGAATACCGACGAAGCAAGCTTCCCGGAAGGAAAGTTATCAGGAGGAAAATCAGAATGGAACATATGATGGGATACAGAAGACCGAACGGTACGGTAGGCATCCGCAATCATTTGCTCATTATCCCGACAGTAATATGCGCCAATCAGGTATGCAGCCGGATTGCCCAGATGGTACCGGAAGCGATCGCAATTCCGCATCAGCACGGCTGCAGCCAGATCGGCTCCGATAAGGAACGTACGTTCGACGTGTTGGCGGGCACAGGCAAAAATCCGAATGTCGGCGGCGTGATCATCATCAGCCTGGGCTGCGAGGTTATCGACCCGAATGAGCTGGCCGATGCGATCCGACCTACAGGCAAGCTGGTCGAGGTGTTCGACATTCAATCCGTCGGCGGCTCCGTGAAGGCGATTCAGCACGGCACCGAGCTGGCCCAAAAAATGCGCGAGCAGCTTCAGGCGATGCAGCCTGAACCGATTCCGTTCAGCGAGCTGATCATCGGCGTCAAGTGCGGCGGCTCGGATGCGACTTCCGGCCTGGCGTCGAACCCGGCGTTGGGCGCGGCGGCCGATTCGCTGATCCAGGCGGGCGGCGGCGTCGTTATCGGCGAAACGACCGAAATTATCGGCGCCGAGCATGTGCTCGCTTCCCGCTGCGCGACGAAGGAAACAGCGGACGAGCTGTATCATATTGTCGACCGCTTCGAGAAAGAGGTCGAGCGGATGGGCGCCGATATGCGCGGCGGCAATCCGAGCCCCGGCAACATTGCGGGCGGCTTGACGACCATCGAGGAGAAGTCGCTCGGTTGTATAAGCAAATGCGGCAATGCGCCGATCGAAGGCATTATCGAATATGCCGGGAACATTCCGAAGCATGGCCTTTACTTCATGGATTCTCCCGGCAACGATATCGAGTGCGTATCGGGCATGGCGGCAGGCGGGGCGCACCTGGTCTGTTTCACGACCGGCCGCGGGACCCCGACCGGTTCGGCCGTTATCCCGGTCATCAAAATTACCGGCAATACGCGGATGTTCGAGCGAATGAGCGACAATATGGATGTGAACGTGGGCGACATGCTGGCAGGAACAATGAGCCTGGAAGAGGCGGGCGAGCTCGTCTGGCAGGAAATCAAAGAAGTGGCCAACGGCAAACTGACTAAAGCGGAAATTCTCGGTCATACGGAGTTCAGCATCAACCGGATCGGACCGAGCTTGTAATGAAGGAGGCTATCGCCAAATGGGCAGACTAACTGACAGAATAGCGCTGGTAACCGGCGCGAGCCGCGGGATCGGCGAAGCGATTGCAATCCGCTTGGCCGAGGAAGGCGCGCATGTGGCAGTTAACTATACATCCGACCGTTCCCGCCCTTTGGCGGAAAAAGTAAAAGAACAGATCGAGGCTTTGGGCGGCAAAGCGATCGCAGTTCAGGCGGACGTGGGCAAAAAAGACGAGGTCGAAGCGATGTTCAAGCAGGTACGGCAGCAGCTCGGCGATATCGAAATTTTGGTCAACAACGCGGGCATCGCCCCGTTCGAACCGTTTATGAAGGTGACGGAGGAGACTTGGGACCGCACCTACAACACGAATGTAAAATCGATCTTTATGTGCTCCCAACTGGCGGCCAAGTCGATGATCGAGAAGCGTTACGGCAAAATCGTCAACGTATTGTCGACAGCCAGTCTGGTCGTCACGAGCCCAGTCATTCCTCACTATCAATCGTCCAAAGCGGCGGCGAATATGTTAACCAAGGGGATGGCCGTCGAGCTTGGCAAATACAACATCAACGTGAATGCGGTTGGACCGAGCACAGTAGATACGGATATGTGCACCGACTTTTTGGCTGATCCGCGCATCCGCGAGCAGGAAGTGGAAGCGAATCCGATGAAACGGCTCGGTACGGCAAGACAAATCGGCGATGCGGTCGTATTCCTCGCTTCGGATGAGGCGATGCAGGTTAACGGTCACTTGCTGATGGTGGACGGGGGCTTGACCGTGAAGGCGGCGCAGCCGGAAGATCATTTGGAGCATTAATATTGAAGCAGAGCCCTGCTCCCCCTTAGGGGAGAGGGCTCGTTTACTTTTTCGCAGCAGCTTTGGCGCATTCGTTCACAAAATGTTCAATGAATCGACAATATTGTGGCAATTCGGTCATGAAATCTAATAATCTCCTAATATTTGTCTCAAACTTTTTAAAAATTTGTATTCTATAGTAGAGATAGGAAATAGGAGGTGATGATTGATGAAGGACATTCAATTGCTGCACAAAGGTAAAGTTTATCATGGTCTAATCGGTTATGAAACGGATTTTATGGAGATTGAGCTATCAGCTTCGGCGCGTCCTGCCTTCGAATGCGGGGAAAAAGTGTTATGCTTTGATTTTAAAAGCCGGCAGATTGCCGTTGTTTTGCACAAGTCCCCTGCGAAAGTGATTTTGGCGCCGGTCGATTCGGAGCTGTTCCAAATAAAAGCGAGGCCTAACCTAATGACGGAAGAGCTGTTCGGCGATGAACGCGAAACGGTTCACAGCTATAAATTAAATACATTTGGAACGATCAGCGAAGATTTTAAAACAAGGGCTGTCCGGTTTTCGGATGTGAGCCGGTACGGTCTCGGTTTTGAGATCGAAGATTTTACCGTAAAATTGAACGAAATGTACGAAAGCACCATTTTTTGCGACGACGAAGCTATCCGGATGAAACTAATTGTTCGCTACGCGCATATTAAGGAAAAAACGATCCGCTACGGCTCGGAAATTCATTATATTTCGCCGGCCGATTTAACTAAATTCCGATACTATATCGTAATGCACAATTTCAAACAGCTAATGCTCGTATAGGGGCGGAGAGCTCGGCTTATCCGGCTGCCGGAATCGTTCTGGCAGTTTTTTTGTTGTTTAGGAAATTATGCGCAGCATATTTCCGTGCATAATCGGGGGCTCCCCCAAAAGTAAGGTCAAGAGTTGCTTGCACTCTTGACGGAACCCGGCGGATACGGGTTAGCGGAATTCGCTTCAGGGCTTCACTTCACTTTTGGGGGACTTTGTTGTTGTTATCGGCAAAAAAGATCGTTGATCGGCTTGTTATCCCATAGTTAAATTATATGTCAAACATAAAATATATCTATTTTATCTATGTCGACTTCAGGCTTTATAATTACGCTATATAAGTTGAACCAAAGAACATTCGAGCAGGCGAGTTTTGGCTTTGAGTTTCTTCCAGCCGAAGGCCTAAAGGATCAAAGAAACTCGAAACAAGATGCCTGAAGCTGCAAGGCCATCCCTTTTGGAATGCAATGGACACGCTTTATTGGTTCAACTTGTATAGCTTAGAAGCGCGATGTGAAAGAAACGGAGAGGACGGAATCATTCCGAAGAAAATACCGCAAACAGGGAGGAAGTCGGCAATGAGATATTTGACGGCCGGAGAGTCGCACGGACCGCAGCTGACCGCTATAATCGAAGGGATGCCGAGCAATATCGGGCTAACGGCCGAGCATATCGACATCGAGCTGCAGCGCAGGCAAAAAGGGTACGGACGAGGCAAAAGAATGGCGATTGAAAGCGACAGCGTCCGGATTGTCGGCGGGGTGAGACATGGCATGACTACCGGTGCTCCAATTGCGCTCGTAGTGGACAATAAGGATTGGAGCCATTGGAGCGGGATCATGGGGACGGAGCCGACGGATGAGCCTGTCAAACGTGCCATTACCCGGCCAAGACCGGGGCATGCCGATCTGAACGGGGGGCTGAAATACCGTCAGACCGATCTGCGCAATATTTTGGAGCGGTCGAGCGCCAGGGAAACGACGATCCGCGTTGCATGCGGAGCCGTGGCGAGAAGGCTGCTGCAGCTGTTCGGCATCGACATCGCCAGCCAGGTGCTGCGCATCGGCGAAATCGCGGCCGAACGTTCCGATTTGCCCGCAGCGGAGCTGCGCAAAGTAACGGAGCTGTCGCCTCTAAGGACGGCGGATGCGGACAGCGAAGCCGGGATGATGCGGCATATCGACGAAGCGAAGGCAGCAGGCGATTCGGTAGGCGGGCTGATCGAAGTGATCGCGCAGGGCGTGCCGGTCGGGTTGGGCAGCCATGTGCAGTGGGACCGCAAGTTGGACGGCAGCATCGCCCGGGCGGTCATGTCCATTCAGGCGTTCAAAGGCTGCGAGTTCGGGGTCGGCTTTGAAGCCGCAGCGCTGCGGGGCTCCATGGTCCACGACGAAATCCGGCACGACCCGCAGCATGGCTTCACGCGGGCCAGCAACCGCGCGGGCGGCTTTGAAGGCGGAATGACGACGGGCGAGCCGATAATCGTACGCGCCGTTATGAAGCCGATTCCGACGCTGTACAAGCCGATCGGCAGTGTGGATATCGAGACGAAGCAGCCTTTCGCCGCTCAAATCGAGAGGTCCGACAGCTGCGCCGTTCCCGCTGCGGCCGTCGTGATGGAAAACGCCATTGCCTGGGAGCTCGCCTGCGCTTTTTTGGAAAAATTCGGAGGCGATTCGTACGAGGAAATAAGCCGCAATTATTACGAATATATGCGGTATGTGCGCAGCTACTAAACGAGGCCGCGCACATACGGACGGTTGAATGCGCCAGGCCGGCCGGTTATTGCCGGCAAAGCCAACATTGGATATTGTCCGTTTTAATAACACGTGTTATATTAACGTTGAGGTGTTTTGATTATGAGCAAAAGGGTGACCAGCTTTGACGTCGCCAAACGCGCAGGCGTATCCCGCAGCGTCGTTTCGGCCGTGCTGAACGGCACGCAGGGCATCGGCGTAAGCGAGGAGAAACGGGCCGCAGTTCTGGAAGCGATCCGCGAATTGAACTACCAGGTCGACGCGCAGGCCAGAGGCATGAAGACCGGGCGCAGCCGTTGTCTTGCCGCTTTCGGGAATGTATCCAATCCGCTGTTTTTGCAGGTGCTTGAAGGGATGCAGGAAGCTTGCGCGGACAACGGCTACCATGTGCTGCTGTACGCATCGGGCGCCGAATCCGGCACGAAAGGGCTGCTGGACTTGTACCTGCAGCGCCGCATCGACGGTATCGTCGCGCTGGACCGGCCGCTTCAAACGGACGAGCAATGGGTGGAGTCGATGAACCGGCATCAGCTGCCTTATGTCTCGGTCGAAGGCTATCCGAACCACGACGGAATCGCATCGGTGTTAATGGATTATAACGAAAGCATCCGCAGGGCGCTCGGTTTTTTACGGGAGCGGACCGGACTCGCTCCGCATTATTTGGAAATGTACCACGAGCATATTCAGCTCGGCTGGGGAGACCGTGAGCGAAAGCAGGCGTATTCGCAATGGTGTGAGATTAACGGGCTGACGCCCCGGGTGCACGCTGCCGCGGACGGCCCCTGGGAAACGCGGTCCGGCTTTTGGCGGCAGTGGATTGAAGCGCTTGGCGGCGCGCCGGCCGCCGTATTAAGCAATTGGTCGCGCGGCGCGGTCTACGTGAGCAGAGCCGCTCAGCTGCTTGGTATGCAGGTCGGTACGGACATCCATGTGATGGCTGCCGATAATACGGAGCGGATCAACAGCCATTTGTTTCCCGCGATTACCTCGATCGAGGTCCCGTACCGTGAAATGGGCCTTCTGGCCGCTCGGCGATTGCTGGAATACATCGAAGGGCAAAGAGACTACGAGGATAAGAGCACGATTTCGGTTTCCGCACAGCTGGTCGTTCGGCAGAGCGTGGGAAGCTGATTTTTTTCAGCGCCAATAACACGTGTTATTAAAATGATGATATATAGGAGTGATGTTTGTGCTGTTTACATTGGAAAAATTGACCGCCCGTCTTCAAGAGCTTGATGAATACCGGTACCGGGACAACCAGCCGATCGCCCGGTTCCACAGTCTGGAGGACCCCGAAGGCGCGGTCGGATTGCGTCCGTCATTGCCGTTAAGTCAGGCCGGGGCCGCCGGGGAGATGCGGTCCGGCGAACGGTGGCAGGGCCGGGACCGTTATTTATGGCTGGCTGCGGATGTGGACATCCCCACTTCCTGGCAGAGCCGCCGCATCGTCGGCCGTTTTAATTTCGGCAGAGGGGGCGGCGGCAACAATTCCGGCTTCGAGTCGCTGCTGTATGTGAACGGGCAGCCGTACCAAGGCGTGGATACGAATCATCATGAGGTGTTTTTGGCCGGGGAGCTGGCAGGCTCGACGGTCAGTCTGTGCTTCCGGTTATGGTCGGGATTGGGCGGCTATCAGCCGCTAGCCGTACCGGAGCATCAAATTAACCGCGCGGAGCTGTGCTGGCTCGATGCCGATGCCGACGACCTGTACTACACCTCGCTGGCGGCGCTGCAGACCGTTCAGGCGCTGCATGAGCACGCGCCGGAGCGGCAGCTGCTGCTGGCGGCGGTGGACCGCGCTTTTTTGCGGATCGATTGGTCCGGACCGGGATCGGAGCCATTTTACGCTTCGCTGTCGGAAGCGGCCGCCTCGCTGCGCGCGGCGATTCGGGAACTGCCCCCCAAGCAGCACGCGGTAACGGTCCGCTGCATCGGGCATACGCATATCGACGTGGCGTGGCTGTGGCGGCTGAAGCATACGCGGGAGAAGGCGGCGCGCTCTTTTTCCACCGTCCTGCGACTGATGGAGCTGTTCCCGGACTATATTTTTTTGCAAACGATGCCGCAGCTGTACGAATATATCAAGACCGATTACCCGGACATTTACGCCCAAATCAAGGAGCGTGTCCGGGAAGGGCGCTGGGAAGCCGGCGGCGGCATGTGGCTGGAAGCGGACTGCAACCTGACCTCGGGCGAGTCGCTGGTGCGCCAGCTGCTCTACGGAACGCGCTTCCTGCGGGAAGAGTTCGGAGCGGACTGCACCTATTTGTGGCTGCCGGATGTGTTCGGCTACAGCTGGGCGCTGCCGCAAATTTTACGCAAATCCGGTATCGACACCTTTATGACAACGAAGATCAGCTGGAATCAGTACAACCGGATGCCGCATGACACGTTCCGGTGGCGCGGCATCGACGGCACGGAGGTGCTGACGCATTTCATCACGACGCCGGATAATGCCGGAGGCTGGCTGTATACATATAACGGCGAAGTGACGGCAAGCTCCGTCAACGGCATTTGGGAATCGTACCGGGACAAGCCGGCGAACCGCGAGCTGCTGCTTGCTTATGGCTACGGCGACGGCGGAGGCGGTGTCAACCGGGAGATGCTGGAGCTGCGCCGCAGGCTGAGCGAGCTGCCGGGCGTGCCTGACGTGACGACGGGGCGCGTCGATGATTACTTCAATAAGCTGCATCGGACGATAGCCGAAACCGATGCGTACGTGCATACATGGGATGGCGAGCTGTATCTGGAGCTGCACCGGGGCACTTATACGAGTCAGGCCTACAACAAGCGGATGAACCGGAAGCTGGAGCTGATGGCGCGGGAAACGGAATGGCTCGGCGTCATGGCCAGCCTGCAGGCCGGCGACTGGTCGCATTACGGCCAAAGTCAGCTGGCCGAAGCCTGGAAAATCGTGCTGCGCAACCAGTTTCACGACATCATCCCCGGTTCCTCGATTCACGAGGTTTATGAAGATTCGCGCCGGGAATATGAAGAAGCGGAAGAGCTGCTGCTCGATGCGGCGAACCGGGCGGATCGAGTCTGGGCGGCCGGCGCTCCGGCTGACGGCAAGCCGGAGTTTACGGTTTGGAATAGCGCGGGCTGGGACCGCGGCGGGCTGATCAGGCTGGAGCCCGGCGCTGGCCGGACGGAACGGGGGGCGGAGAGCATGGATGCAGCCGGCCAGCCGCTGAGCGTGGCGGGGCTGGATGTCGAAGAAGCCCGGCAGAATGATGGCGCAGGCATATCCGGCCAACATCCTAGCATGGCGGGGCCGGATGCCGAAGGAATTTGGCAGGATGAGCGGGGAGAAGAGCTGGAGGCCCAGCGCGCGGCAGATGGCGGCTGGCAGGTGCAGATGCAGGCGGTGCCGGCTATGGGCTGCCGCGTCATCCGCTTCGTTCCGAAGCCTGGGCGGCAGACGGAGACTGCACGGCATCATCCGTTCATCATGACCGGCAGCGGGCTTGAAACGCCGCATTACCGGCTGCAATGGGATCGAAACGGCCAACTGACGTCGATTTGGGATAAGACGTCGCAGCGTGAGGTATTGGCGCAGGGCTCCCTCGGCAATGCGCTGCAGGTGTTCGAGGATAAGCCGAAGAGCCGACATGAAGCATGGGACATCGATATTTATTATCAGGAAAAAATGGAGGAAATTCGCGAGCTGATTTCGGTGGAAGAAGTCGAGAACGGGCCGGTCAGGGCGGTTGTACAATTCGTCTGGAAGTATAAAGCGTCCACCATCGTGCAGAAGCTGATCGTTTACAGCGCATCCCGCCGGATCGATTTCCATACGGTTGTGGACTGGCGCGAGCAGCGAAAGCTGCTCAAAGCATCGTTCCCGGTCGATATCCGCTCGACCGAGGCGACCTACGACATCCAATTCGGCAACGTGAAACGCCCGACGCATTGGAATACGAGCTGGGATTACGCCAGATTCGAGGTGGTGGGCCATCAATGGGCCGACCTGTCCGAACGTGGCTATGGCGTCAGCCTGCTGAACGATTGCAAATACGGTTATGACATTAAAGACAACCGGATGCGCTTAACGCTGATCAAGTCCGCGCTTGTGCCCGACCCGCAGGCGGATCAAGGGCATCATGAGTTCACATATGCGTTGCTGCCCCATAAGGGCGATTGGCTGGAGGGCGGCACCGTACATGAGGCGTGGGATTTAAACGCGCCGCTGCAGGTTAAAGCCGGAGCCGACGCGAACGATAAACCGAAATCCTTATTCCGGCTGTCGGCAGAGCATGTGCACATCGATGCGGTGAAAAAAGCGGAAGACAGCGGGCGGATCGTCGTCCGTTTCCATGAATATGCGGGCCAGCGCGGCCGGGTCGAGCTGACGAGCGACTATCGCATTCGCAGCTGGCAGGAATGCGATCTGATGGAGCGCCCAACCGGCGAACCGAGTCACGAACCGGTCATCCGTCTGACGGTTAAGCCTTATGAGATCGTAACGCTGCTGGTCGAAATGGCGGGGGCTGACAGCCGATGAAAATCCGTTACCCTGCGGAGGATGGCGAACTGCTGCAATGCCTTAATGAAGCGTATGGACTGGATGCGGTTTCGTTAGCCTTTATTCCGATCGGCGATGCCGCATATTCATACAGGATCGTCTGCCGGAGCGGCGTTCGCTATTATTTAAAGTTATTCGACATGGACAATGACGGACAGCGGAAAAACGCGCAGGCGCTGGACCATTATTTGCCGCTCACCTGGGAATTGTATCATCAAGCAATGTTTCAACATTTGACGGTTCCGATAAAAAATAACGGGGAGTCGTTTCAAACGATTTTTCGCAACGAAGCGGCCGTGCTGGTGCTGTTTTCATTCGTCGAAGGGGAGACGCTTGCGGACGCTTACCCGCTGTCCAAGCCGGTTGTCGGCGCGATCGCGGAGACGCTTGCCGAAATTCATTGCGAGGTGACGCCCCGGCTGCGGCTGGAGAGGGTAGCGTGCAGAACCGAAACGTACGACATATCGTTCGCCGCGGAATTGACGAACAGCCTTTCCGCCCTCGAGTCCGGCAGCTTTACGGATGTTTATTTGAAAGCATTGCGGTCGCTGCTGCTGCCGAGAATGAGCGAGATCGGTTCGATGATCGGTTTGCTGCGCGAGCTGCAGCTGTCTGCACAAGCTGTATGCCGTCAGCCTGTCTTGTGCCACGGGGATGTATGGGGCGGAAATCTGATCGTACAGGAAGGGCGGCTTATGCTTCTCGATTGGGAGAGCTGCCGGCTTGCGCCGCCGGAACGGGACGTATTCGGCTATTTGAACGACGAGTTTGACACGTTTTATCAACGGTATACCGAACGGGCCGGTACAAAGCTCCGGTTCCATACCGATCTGCTCCGGTTTTACGCTTACCGCCATCATTTGAGCAATTTGTCCAACTGGCTGCTGAATATGCTGTACCGCCATACGGCCGAGGCGCAGCGGGCCAATGATTTGGAGATGATCGACTTTCATTGCATCCGTCGCTGGAGCGGAATCGAAGCGGGAATCCGGTCGGCGGAGCGGGTGATGAGCAAAGAGCGGACATAAGCTTTTTTCAATTATAAAGAAAGAGTATAAGCGAAGTTGTAAGGTGAAACAAGAAACGGCCGGTCTCGCGGGAACGAGACGGCCGTTTCTTGTTGCGGTTCGCCGTTGCCGGTCGTCCGGCCCGGCTGCCGCGACCAAGCGGGCGCGCCCGCTAAGCTTGATTGCAGATACAACCTTGACAAAGACGCCCGGTCTACTAAGGATGACGAAGACGATTTTCCTTGTTATCCTTGTTCAAAAAGCTTTTTTAACTGCTCGCCGTACGGAGCGCGGATGACGCCTTTCTCGGTAATGACGGCGGTCACATATTCGTTAGGCGTCACATCGAAGGCCGGATTGTAAACCTTGATGCCTTGAGGCGCCGTCCGTTTGCCGAAGCCCTGCGTAATTTCGTCCTCATGGCGCTCCTCGATCGGAATATCGGCGCCGGTCGGCGTATTCAGATCGATCGTCGACATCGGGCAGGCGACATAGAACGGAATGCCATGCGCCTTGGCCAGCACCGCGACGCTGTACGTGCCGATCTTGTTGGCGACGTCGCCGTTGGCCGCAACCCGGTCCGTACCGACGATGACCGCCTGCACCCAGCCCTTCTGCATGACGGCGCCGGCCATATTGTCGCAGATCAGCGTCACGTCGACGCCGGCCTGCTGCAGCTCGAACGCCGTCAGCCGCGCGCCCTGCAGCACCGGGCGCGTCTCGTCGGCATACACCTTCAGGTGTATGCCGCGCTCCTGCGCCAGGTACATCGGCGCAAGCGCCGTGCCGTAGCGGGCGGTGGCGAGGCCGCCCGCGTTGCAGTGCGTGAGGACGCCCATGCCGTCCTCGAACAGCGCGAGCGCGTGCTCGCCGATGAGGCGGCACGTCGCCTCATCCTCGCTCTGGATGAGCTTCGCTTCATCCAGCAGCGCCCGCTTCATCGCTTCCGGCTCGCCGCCGGCGGAAGCGAGCGCCTCCGCGCGCTGTTTCATCCGATCCAGCGCCCAGAACAAATTGACCGCCGTAGGACGCGACGTCGCCAAATAATCGCACTGCTTGATCGCGGCGTCAAGCAGCTGTTCCCGGCTGCCGCTTGCGCCGTGCACGCCGAGGTACACCCCGAACGCCGCCGCGATGCCGATCGCCGGCGCGCCGCGGACCGCGAGCTGCTTGATGGCGTCCCATACCTGCTCGGACGTGGTCAGCTCGAGGTAGACGATTTCGTCCGGCAGCCGCCGCTGATCGAGCAGATCAAGCCGGTTTTCGGCCGAATTCCAGCGTACGGACTGCAGCCAGTCCGCCGCCGCTTGCGTTTGCTGATGATTGGATTCCATAATCGATGATAGCTCCTTTTAATTTGGCTTGCCGTGAAGCACATATTTATTACTTAACCGCTTGGATAGCGATGTCGAGCAGTTCGTCGATCGATTGCGCGTGACGGTGATGCTTGATCAGCGAGGTGCCGATCTGCAGCGCGAGGCGTTGGGCGCGTTCTTTGGCAGCCTCGTCCTGCAGCTGGTTAATATCGGCCACCTGTGCCAGCCCGTGAACGCGGCGGACCATTTTGCAGCCGGCATAGCCGATGGTGTCGCGCAGCAGACGCTGCATGTACCAATCCTGATAGCTTTCGGACTGCTGAACGCGGTCCACGCCGTACAGGCTCCACAGGGAGCGGAACTCGCCGTGGAACAGGCTCCAGATTTCCTTGATCGTGCCGAGCAGGTAGCCGCGGTAATCCGCGCGCGCCTGCTCGTCCCGGCTCCAGCCTTCCTGCGCCGCATAGTTCAGCAGCAGATTGGCGAACACCGCGCCGATATCGAAGCCCATCGGACCGTAATAGGCGAACTCGGGGTCGATGACCTTCGTCGAATCTTCCTTTATAAAAATGCTGCCGGTATGCAGATCGCCATGCAGCAGCGCTTCCGCATGCGTCAAAAAGCCGTTTCGCAATATCGCGACTTCCAGATGAAGCTCCCGGTCATTCCAGATCGTTTCGACGGCATCGCGAATGGCCGCCGGAACATTATTCGTATCGGCATCGCGGTACGGGTCGTCAAAAATAAGATCCTCGGTAATTTTACACAGCTCGGGATTGATGAACTGCTTGACGCGCTCCTTCTTTTCCTGCTGGTTCATACCGAGATCGGATGTGTAAAACAGCGTATTCGCAAGAAAACGCGCGATGTGCTGAGCAAATAATGGATAGCGGTTGCCTTCTATCAAACCTTTGCGCATAATGACATGATCGCTCAAATCCTGCATCACCGTGAGCGCCAAATCTTTCTCATACGCAAATACATGCGGAACAAGATCCGGGCAGAGCGATTCCTGAATCATCAGCGTTTCGCTTTCGATCCGGGCGCGGTCGAGCGTCAGCGGCCACGACTCGCCGACCACCTTCGCATAGGGAAGAGCCTGCTTCAAAATAATGCTCTTGCCGGTCGCCGGCTCCGAAATATGAAACACCAGATTCAAATTGCCGTCACCGATCTCTCGGCTCGTCAGCTCGCTGTCGGGAGCGAATAAATCCGGCATCCGCCGCGCGTACGCAATCGCTTCCGCTTCTGTGAAAGCATGGTATGTAGACATAAACTATAATTCCTCCTCGCATGGTTGCGCCGGCCGGGGCCGGCCTGAAAATCCCGTCATAAGGACGATTCCGCCCTTTTGCTTCGGATTCACTTTAACCTCTGGCTCACACTATCGCCGATTTTCACGTATCAATTCATAGTATAGCAAAATGTTCGTAACGTTGGAAGATAGTCCGAGTAATCAAACCAGTTTGCTTAGTTTTATTTTTTCTCATAATCCATTGCAATTAACAAAAACTTCACTTTCCGTTAATATCACCATGACGCTCCTGTTTGATAATGAAGGAAACCGCATGGAACGGGAGGGCTTTAATATGATGAAATGGTTTAAACGATTATTGCTTGCGGCTGCTGCGTTCGGCGTTGTGCTGGCACTCGGTCTCGCGTCCCGGGACGATGGTCCGACGGCGGATGCGAATCCGATGAAAATCAACCGCCAGCAGTACGAGCGAATTCATCAACCGGCGCTGTTCGCCGATGTCGGCAAATAGAATGCCGGCTTTTTCATAATAACTGCAAAAAAGAAGCCTCCTCAGCCACGACAACCCGTGGAAGGGAAGCTTTTTCGTTGTTTTAGGAAATGGTCCGCGGGCTTCAGCAAATTACCGTGGCATTGTTTGTTCGCTTCGACACATCACGGCTGCTCTTTAGGCACGAGCTTGTAAATGTCGCCGGACTCCAACGTATCGATGAGCCTGTCGAGCCATAAATAATAGCTTACCGCATGCTTCATTTTTTCGATATCCGACTCCAGATAAGACTGCAGCGGCTCCTCGTCCGTATGCTTGGCGGACATGGCCTCCAGCTCGGAAATCGATTTTCGCAATGCTTGAAGATTCATTTCAACGGCTTTGCGCCATTTGATGACGAAAAAGTCGGTAAAGGTTTGATGCCAGTCTCTTTCGACTTCATATTTATCTTTCCGCGAGCCTTTCTCCCACACCTTGTTGACCATGTTGAGGTCGACCAGCGTGCGGATCCCCGTACTCATGCTCGTCTTGCTCATTTCCATCGCTTCGCCCATTTCATCCAGCGTCATCGGTTTATTTTGGAACAGCATTAATCCGTATAAAAGTCCGGTAGACAGCGTAACACCGTATAAGTCCATATTTTTGCCGAGCGCTTCGATAATTCGCTTACGGGCTTTATGAATAGCCTGTTCCTGTTCCATTGTAATATTTAAAAATTCATTTATCATTTCACCCACTCCTCCGTCGGTGTCCAGCAAGTCTCAAGCTCGGATGAAGACATGTCCGTTTCTATTCTTACCCCATTGTAAAAAACAAATTTCACAAAGTAAAGCAAAGAGTCCCATAGGATGAGGGAGGAAATGGGACTATTCATTAATAATAGTTTGTACAGTTTTTACTGAACGTACGTAACGTACAAATTAAACTGTTGACTCTTTATTTAATGTTCCGTTAGACTTGAATGAGAGCAAATGGAACCGAGATTGTTTGGGGGTGTCATTTTGGACGTCATAGCAGTAAATGAACTAACGAAAGTTTTCGGGCATGATCCCGAGAGCGCTTTGCCGCTTTTGGCGAAAGGGTGGAGCAAGGAAAAAATTTATAAAGATACGCGGCATACCGTCGGCGTTAACCGTGTCAGCTTCTCGATCCAAGCCGGAGAAATTTTTGTCATTATGGGCTTATCGGGAAGCGGCAAGTCGACGCTGGTCCGGCTGCTCAACCGGCTGATCGAGCCGACCCAGGGAAGCATTCTTGTGCACGGCGACGATATTATGAAGATGAATCAGGAGCAGCTTCGCCGGGTAAGACGGCAAAAAATGAGCATGGTGTTTCAGAAGTTCGCCTTATTTCCGCACCGGACTGTGCTGGAAAATGTGGAATATGGCCTTGAGGTTCAAGGAATCGCCAAGGAGGAACGCCAGCGTAAAGCGAATGAGGCTTTGCAGCTGGTCGATCTGCAGGCATGGGGAAGCAGCTACCCGGAGCAGCTGAGCGGCGGGATGCAGCAGCGTGTCGGGCTGGCCCGGGCGTTGGCGAACGATCCGGATATTTTGTTGATGGACGAGGCGTTCAGCGCACTCGATCCGCTTATCCGCAAGGATATGCAGGACGAACTGCTCGAGCTGCAGGAGAAAATGAAAAAGACGATTATTTTCATCACTCACGACCTGGACGAGGCGCTGCGGATTGGCGATCGGATTGCTCTGATGAAGGACGGTGCCGTCGTTCAAATCGGAACGCCTGAGGAGATCATGATCAATCCGGCCAACGAATATGTGGAACGTTTTGTCGAGGACGTCGATCTGTCCAAGGTGCTGACGGCTTCCCATGTGATGCGGAGGCCGGAGACAATCAGTCTCGACCGGGGCCCGCGGGTTGCCCTGCAGCTGATGAAAGACAGCGGGATTTCGAATCTGTTCGTCGTCGACCGGATGAAAAAGCTGGTTGGCGTTATTACGGCGGAAGGCGCTTCGACGGCTGTCAAGGAAGGAAAGAGCCTGGAGGAAATCGTGATCACGGATATGCCGACGGTTGCCCCGGATGTTCTGCTGCACGACTTGTTTGAGCTTTGCGGAACGTCCAAGTATCCGATCGGCGTCGTGAACGAGCACGGAAAAATTGTCGGGGTCATTATTTTAGGGGCCGTATTCGGCGCTTTGGCCGGACATCCTCTGACAAAGGAGGCGAAAGCGGATGCTGCCGAAGCTTCCATTAGATAATTGGGTGGAGACGATCGTCGATTTGCTGGACAGCAGACTGTCGTTTCTGTTCGAGCTTGTCTCCTCCACTATCAAGGGGATCGTTCATTTTTTTTCGTTTCTGTTTCATTTGCCGCCCGCATGGTTGATGATCGTTATTTTAGCCGCGGCGGCATACAAGGTGGCCAAGTGGCCGTTAGCCGTATTTACGCTTATCGGACTTTTCTTAATTGATAATTTGGGATACTGGAAGCAAACGATGGATACGCTGGCGCTAGTCATGACCTCGGGAATCGTATCGGTCGTGATCGGCGTTCCGCTGGGCATTGCCTGTGCAAGAAGCAACAAAGTTCAAAGCCTGTTCACGCCGGGGCTCGATTTCATGCAGACGATGCCTGCGTTCGTTTATTTGATACCGGCGGTAACTTTTTTCGGGCTCGGCGTCGTTCCGGGCGTGATCGCGTCGGTTATATTCGCCGTACCGCCGACGATCCGGCTTACCAACCTGGGGATACGCCAGGTGCCGGCCGATTTGGCCGAAGCTGCTGACGCGTTCGGTTCGACGCCGACGCAAAAGCTGTTTAAAGTTCAGCTGCCGCTGGCGGTCCCTTCGATCATGGCCGGTATCAACCAGACGATTATGCTCGCCTTATCGATGGTCGTCATCGCTTCGATGATCGGCGCACAAGGCATCGGGGCGGACGTATACCGCGCGGTTACGCAGATCAAAACAGGTCAGGGCTTTGAGGCTGGACTGGCTATCGTAATTGTTGCCATTTTGCTTGATCGACTGACACAGTCTGTCATAAAAGGAAAACAGGGAAGGGGAATTTGAATGTTGAACAAATCTGCAAAAACTTTAATGGTGATGGCGCTTGCCGGCGTCCTGGCATTGACGGGGTGCTCCGCGCAAAAAACGGACGCTTCCGATTTTGTGGGCGATCAGGTGAAGTATGAAATCGTCGGCATCGATCCGGGCGCCGGTTTGATGCAATCGACGGCAGCCGCCCTGAAGGAGTACGATCTGAGCGAATGGAAGCTGATCGAGGGCTCCGGCGCAGCGATGGCCGCGGCGTTGGATAAGGCGTATAAAAACAAGCAGCCGATTATTGTGACAGGCTGGACGCCGCATTGGAAATTCGCGAAATACGACCTGAAATATTTGGAGGATCCGAAGGGCGTTTATGGCGGCGACGAGCAAATTCATACGATTGTCCGCAACGGTCTCAAGCAGGATCAGCCGTCCGCGTACAGCTTTTTGGACAAGTTCGAATGGACGCCTGACGATATGGCCAAAGTGATGGTCGACATCCAGGACGGCAAGAAGCCGGAAGAGGCTGCCGCTGCTTGGATAGCGGATAATGGAGCCAAGGTGGACGAATGGGTGAAAGACATCGCCAAAGCGGACGGGCAAAAGCTGAAGCTTGCCTACGTGGCCTGGGACTCGGAAATCGCCAGTACGAATGTCGTAAAAAATGTGCTGGAAACGAAGCTCGGCTATAAGGTGGAAATGCTGCAGGTGGAAGCCGGACCGATGTGGGCCGGAATCGCCAATGGCGATGCGGATGCGATTGTGGCGGCATGGCTGCCGACGACGCATAAGGATTATTATGCGAAATATAAAGGTAAATTCGAAGACATGGGCCCTAATCTGAACGGAACCAAAATCGGTCTCGTCGTTCCGACTTATATGAATATCAATTCCATCGAAGATTTGAAAAAGAAATAAGGTTTTGCATGTCAACCGGTGTAACGCGTTTGCACCGGTTTTTGGCATACATTTATGCGGCACGGGATGGATGAGGCTTTTTTCCATAAATCTGGTATAATAGAAGTAAGTCGGGCTGACGGCCGCGGATGAGGAAAGGACGGGCTTTCGCCCGCCGCACCGTCGTTTTTCTACCATTATTATATTTGCTTTTGATACGAAGTGTATAAGCTTCTTAAAATAAGAGCGGTCGCCCTGATTTTTTATCGCTGTTGCGATGACTGGCCGTTTCGATGTTCGACCAAATCGATAGCGCCCAACACGACATGAGCCAGCCCGAATCCGGCCACCGCCGCCGCGGCCATCGGATATTTGTTGCGCAGCGCTACGCCGGAAGCCGTAACGGCTGTACCCAGTACGGCGGGAATCAATCCTTCGCGCATCTTGGTTCCTCCTCTCTCGTAAAGTAATTGCGTTCTTTAGCTTCGTGCTTTAGCCGTTGTTTTATGCTTGCCAACAGTTGTATTGTATTGATTTGTTCATGTTACTGCAGAAAGGAAGTAATTACGGATGAAACATAATTTATCGAAACCGGCAGCTTTAAAAGAATGGGCCGTCGCCATTGAAGCGCTGCGGAGCGGCCGGCAAATCATCCTGATGCGCAAGGGCGGCATCCGTGAGGAGACGAAAGATTTTCAAGTGGAAAGCGAAAGCTTTTACCTGTTTCCAACCTATGAGCATCAGAACATGCGATTGATCAAGCCCGAATTTGAACATCGTCTGGACGAGACTCTGAACGGCTGGAGTATCCAGGATACGGAAGTTACGATCCGCTGCTACGCGAAGCTTGCGGAAGACATACTAATACATGACGAGGAGCAGCTGGCCAAGCTTGGCGGGCTGCATATTTGGACGGACTCATTCGCCGGGGAACGGTTAAAATGGAAACGGGCCAATCCGTTGCACGTGCTGCTGCTGCGGGTGTACGAGCTGGATACTCCGGTGCGGCTGCCGATTGTTCCTTCGTATACCGGATGCAAATCTTGGATACAACTGGAAAGTGATGCGTTGGCTCAAGCAAGCCGCAGTCCGGTGCTGGACGAACGAGCATTTGCCGCCGCAGCCGGGACGGTCAGACAAGCGTTGGGAGCTTGAAATCGGCTTGAATTAATAGCGGTGAGAGAGAGGAACGGCATCCCTTTGTGAAAATAGACATTTAGGGCTTTATTGATTTTGCCCGGTAAGATATAATATATTAACATTGAGAATCATTGATAATCAGTTTAGAATGATTATTAGGTAATAATCACACTTTGTAAAAAGCATTTCAAAATATGGAGGAAGAAAACATGGCGAATAAACCAGAATTTATTATAGACGGTTTAAAGGCGACTGTCGAAGGCAAAGAAATTTTGAAAGGTCTCAGCTTGAAAATTAAGGGCGGCGAGGTTCATGCCATCATGGGACCGAACGGAACGGGGAAAAGTACGCTGGCATCGACGATTATGGGACATCCTAAGTATGAAGTGACGGAAGGTTCCATTTCGTTGAACGGCGAGGACGTGCTGGACATGGCGGTTGACGAAAGAGGGAGAGCCGGATTGTTTCTGGCTATGCAATATCCTAGCGAAATTACCGGCGTAACGAATGCCGACTTTTTGCGCAGCGCGATCAATGCGCGCCGCGGCGAAGGCAATGAAATTTCGCTGATTAAGTTCATCCGTCTGATGGAAGCCAAAATGAAAGAGCTGGAAATGAACCCCGAGTTCATGCACCGTTATTTGAACGAAGGCTTTTCCGGCGGGGAGAAGAAGCGCAACGAAATTTTGCAAATGCTGCTGCTTGAGCCGAGCCTCGTCATTTTGGATGAAATCGACTCCGGTCTCGATATCGACGCTCTCCGTATCGTGGCGACAGGCGTCAATGCGATGCGTACCGAGGACCGCGGCTTCCTGATCATCACGCATTACCAGCGTTTGCTTAATTATATCAAGCCCGACTTCGTTCATGTCATGATGCAGGGCCGTATCGTCAAATCCGGAGGTCCCGAGCTGTCCGAACGTCTTGAAAACGAAGGCTACGACTGGATTAAAGAGGAGCTTGGAATCGACGATGAAACCGTAGGCGGACAAGACGAAGAGTTCAAGGTTCCGATGAATACGACAGCACCGAGATATTAATGACAACCGAACTGGAGGAATAATTCATGAGTACAAACACCATTCTTCCCATCGATCGTCAAACCATCGTGGAGCTGTCGAAATCGAGACGTGAGCCTGAATGGATGACCCATCTGCGCGCGGAAGCGTTGGAGCTGGCCGGATCGTTGGAATTGCCGAAATTGGAAAAAACGCGGATTGACCGTTGGAATCTTCGTTCCTTCGGAGCTTATAAAGCAGAGGCGGCTTTGTCAACGCTTGAGCAGCTGCCGGAAACGGCCAAAGCGCTGCTGCAAACCGAAAGCCAGGGGCAGACCGACAACCTGCTCGTGCAAAAAAATTCGAGCATTGTATATCACAGCGTGTCGGAGGCACTGACGAAGCAGGGCGTTATTTTCACCAGCCTGGAGGATGCGCTTGTTCACCACGGCGACCTTGTACAAAGCCATTTCATGAACGTCATCGGCAAGGACGAGAATCAGCTGACAGCCCTGCATACCGCATTGTGGAGCGGCGGCGTATTCTTATACGTGCCTAAGAACGTGCAGGTTGAATTGCCGGTTCAGGCGCTGTTTTTGACTGACGATGCGGAAGCGAGCTTCTCGCCGCATATATTAATAGTAGCCGAGCAGCATGCTTCGGTAACGTATGTCGACAATTTTGTCTCCGAGGGCGATTTGCAAAGTCTGGTGCAGAACGGAATCGTCGAGATTGTCGTAAAAGCCGGAGCTACCGTCAACTTTGCCTCGGTTCACAACCTGAACGCAACCGTTACGGATTTAAGCTACCGCCGCGCGTCGGTCGATCAGGATGCGACGATCAACTGGGTTATCGGCGAAATGAACTACGGCAACGTCATGTCCGATACGACATCCGTGCTGAAAGGCAACGGCTCCAATTCCGATGCCAAAATCATTTGCGTCGGAACCGGCGAGCAAAAGCTGAACGTAACGACGCGTGCGGTTCACTTCGGCAAAGCCTCGACGAGCGGCATGATTACGCGCGCGGTCATGCGCGACGAGTCGACTGCGATCATCAACGGCATTACGAAGATCGAGAAGGGCGCTACCGGTGCGAACGGCGAGCAAACGGAGAAGGTTCTGATGCTGAGCCCGAAAGCGCGCGGCGACGCCAATCCGATACTGCTGATCGACGAAGACGATGTGAAAGCCGGGCATGCAGCGAGCGTAGGCCAAGTAAATCCGGAGCAAATCTATTATTTGATGTCCCGCGGGATTTCAAAAGAAGAAGCGCAGCGGTTGGTTATTTACGGATTCCTGGCTCCCGTCGTCTCGGAAATTCCGATGGAGAAGGTGCAGGCTCAACTGCAAAGCTTCGTGGAAAGGAAGCTCGGACAATGAATACTAAAGAGATCCGCCAATTGTTCCCTATTCTTCACCAAGAAGTAAACGGACATCCATTAGTGTATTTGGACTCGGCGGCGACCTCTCAAAAGCCGGTGTCCGTTATTGAAGCGGTCAAGCATTATTACGAGCGGGATAACTCCAACGTTCACCGCGGCGTGCATACGCTCGGCTCGCGGGCAACGGACGCTTACGAAGGCGCGCGCGAGAAATTGGTACGGTTTCTGAACGCCGGATCGGCGGAAGAAGTTATATTCACCCGCGGCACAACATCCGCACTGAATCTGGTCGCTACCGGGTACGCCCGGTCGGTTTGCCGGGAAGGCGATGAAATCGTCATTACGCCGATGGAGCATCACAGCAACCTCATTCCATGGCAGCAGGCGGCCAAGGCTACCGGCGCTGTCTTGAAATATATTCCTCTCCAGGAAGACGGTACGATCCGTCTTGAGGATGTGGAGCAGACGATAACGGAAAGAACCAAAATTGTATCCGTCACTTATGTATCCAATGTGCTGGGCGTCGTCAATCCGGTTAAAGAAATCGCCGCGATCGCCCAACGCAAAGGCGCCAAGATGGTCGTGGACGGCGCGCAGAGCACGCCGCACCTGAAGGTCGACGTGCAGGATCTGGATTGCGACTTTTATACCCTGTCCGGGCATAAAATGTGCGGTCCGACCGGAATCGGCGCTTTATACGGCAAAAGAGCGCTGCTGGAGGAGATGGACCCGATCGAATACGGCGGCGAAATGATCGACCATGTCGATTTATACGACTCCACCTGGAAAGATTTGCCTTGGAAATTCGAAGGCGGCACGCCGATTATTGCAGGAGCGGTCGGTTTGGGAGCGGCGATCGATTTTCTCGAAAGCATCGGGCTGGACGAAATTGACCGACATGAAAAGCGGATCACCGCTTATGCCTTGGAGCGGATGAGCGACATTAAAGATTTGAACGTGTACGGACCGCGCAGCGACCGAGCCGGACTTATAACATTTAATCTGGGAGACGTGCATCCGCATGACGTCGCAACCGTGCTGGATGCCGAAGGCATCGCAATACGGGCCGGCCATCACTGCTGCCAGCCGCTGATGCGTTGGCTGCAAGTATCGGCTACGGCGAGAGCCAGCTTTTATTTGTACAATACCGAAGAGGATGTCGACCGCTTGATTGCTTCGCTAATTAAAACAAAGGAGTATTTCGGCCATGCAATTGGATGATTTGTACCGTCGCGTCATTATGGATCATTACAAAACGCCCCGAAATCGCGGCACCTTTGAGAACGAAGCGGTAACTGTCGATCTGAACAATCCGACCTGCGGCGACAAAATTCAGCTGCAGATGCAGATTGAGGACGGCAAGGTAAGAGCTGCCAAGTTCACAGGCGAGGGCTGCTCGATCAGCATGTCCTCCGCTTCCATGATGACGGATGCCGTGAAGGGCAAAACGCTTGACGAAGCGCTCGAGATGGCCGAGAAGTTTTCCAGCTTGATGAAGGGCGAGCCGGTTGAATTCGAATATGAAGATATTGAGGCTCTATCAGGCGTGAACAAATTCCCGGCAAGGATCAAGTGCGCTACGCTGGCATGGAACGCATTGCGCAAAGGGATCGAACAGACGAACAAATAAGCAGGGTTTGCTGATTGCTAACCGAATCATGTACAGGTTTGAACAAAAATTAGTAGGAGGTTGAAGAAGATGGCGAAGAAAATGCCGGAAATGGAAGCTTATAAATACGGGTTCCGCGACGAGCACAAGGCGATTTTTCAAACCGGAAAAGGCTTGAACCGCGAAATCGTCACCGAAATTTCCAGAATGAAGAACGAGCCCGACTGGATGCTGGACTTCCGTCTGAAATCGCTCGAGCAGTTCGAGAAGATGGCTATGCCGCGTTGGGGCGGCAATCTGGACGATCTCGATTTCAATGATATTCAATATTATGTGAAGCCGTCCGAAAAGCAAGGGAAAACATGGGAAGAGGTTCCGACCGAGATTAAAGAAACATTCGATAAGCTCGGCATTCCCGAGGCTGAACAAAAGTTTTTGGCCGGCGTATCCGCGCAGTACGAGTCCGAGGTTGTTTACCACAGCATGCAAAAGGAGCTTGAGGAGCAGGGCGTTATCTTCACCGATACCGACACGGCGCTTCGCGAATATCCCGAACTGTTCCGTGAATATTTCGGCACGGTCGTTCCTCCGAGCGATAACAAGTTCGCCGCTTTGAACAGCGCGGTTTGGTCGGGCGGCAGCTTCATCTATGTACCGAAAGGCGTGAAGGTGGAAGTTCCGCTGCAGGCCTACTTCCGGATCAATTCGGAAAATATGGGTCAGTTCGAGCGTACGTTGATCATCACCGATGAAGACAGCTTCGTTCATTATGTTGAAGGCTGCACGGCGCCGATTTACAGCACCAACTCGCTGCACAGCGCCGTCGTTGAAATTATTTGTAAAAAGAACTCCCGCGCCCGTTATACGACGATTCAAAACTGGGCTCCGAACATTTATAATCTGGTCACCAAGCGCGCCGTTGCCGAAGAAAATGCGACCATGGAATGGGTCGACGGCAACATCGGCTCCAAGCTGACCATGAAGTACCCCGCGGTTGTCCTGAAAGGCCGCGGAGCGAAAGGCATGGTATTATCCATCGCCGTAGCCGGCCGCGGACAGCACCAGGATGCGGGCGCCAAAATGACTCACCTGGCCCCGGACACGACATCGACTATCGTTTCCAAGTCGATCAGCAAGCACGGCGGTAAAGTAACATACCGCGGTTTGGCTTCGTTCGGACGCAACTCCCAGGGCTCCAAAGCGAATATCAAATGCGATACGCTGATCATGGATAAGGAATCGACGTCCGATACGATTCCGTATAATGAAATCATGAACGATAACATTACCTTGGAGCATGAAGCTACCGTATCCAAAGTTTCCGAGGATCAGCTGTTCTATCTGATGAGCCGCGGCCTGACGGAAGCGGAAGCGACGCAAATGATCGTCATGGGCTTCATCGAGCCGTTCACGAAAGAACTGCCGATGGAATATGCCGTTGAGATGAATCGCTTGATCAAATTCGAGATGGAAGGCAGTATCGGTTAAAGCTCCAAAACCCTTGCTGCAACAAGGGTTTCGGAGTTTCCATACAACACTGTTTGGCTGAGGAGTTGCGCAAAGCATCCGGTCTGCCACGGGAATAGTTCAGGAAAATTTTCCTCAGCAGGCGAATTTATAAACACGATGAAAGATTAGATGGCAGAGCGAATTCCGAATGGATGGCCGCGCAGCCGGTACCGGATTGGAAGTCTACACCATCAACAAATCATTCAATAAAGCAAACTTCTTAACCCGGAAAGATTTTATCGCTTATGATAAAATCCAAACGTTTGAAGTAAAAGAATATACGCCTGAGCCACAATGCAAACGGCCCTCTTTCCTTCGGGATTGAGGGCTTTTTTTTGACTTGCTATTGAACTATCGTTCCCGGTTAGTTGCATACAGCAGGTCATCGATGGTCATTTCTTTTGACGGCATCATCTTTATGATGAATTCCAGCTCACGTTCATTGCTTATTTCTCTTCTGCTTTTTCAAAATAAACGATTTCACATAATCGAATGTGATGCTTTTTTCCATGAACTACAAGAGCTACGTGATCAATGAAAACATCATCCAGAGTACCTACCAATTTGCCGACAGTCGTCGTGATGACAATCATTAACCCTATGTGTTGGATTAAATGCTCAGTAAATTTGGGTTCCACAGCTGTCGTGTACATAACATTTTTCGGTAATACCAGAGTTTCCTTTCGCTGTACGTCTTCATTTCGATAATATTGCTGAGCCGGGAATGAAGCATAGGCTTGCGGATAGCCATAGTACACAAATCTATTCATGTGCTGCATACTCCTTTGTCATAAATTGAAAAACTTATCTATAACATATGACAAATACCTATGTGGTGTTCAATGAATAATACTGGAAACATTATCCTGCATGTTAGCTCAATGAAGGGTGTTCCTAAACGCAGAGATCCGCGACCATCGTCCTAGTAAGGCATGATTTAACCACTCTTTCCTTCGGGATTAAGGCTTTTTTTTATTTGGGTCAGAATGCCAAATAGACGGCTCAATGAATGTTACCGTCTCATTCAGCAGTTAGAAAAGAGGGAGGGGTCAGTTGGGGAGATATATGTTCCTTACATAAGCCCGATTTTCTTTAAACGTCGCTCTCTTTCCTTTTGGATTGAGGGCTTTTTTTCGTATGAGTAAGAAGGCAATGAGATTATTTTATACACTTTAGGCAATCACCGTGTTTCGTATAGATACCTCCCCATAGACTGTTGTCGTAAGCATATTTGCAAAACAATATTCCAAAGGAGAGATCTGTGAATGCCTCATCATCCAATGCCTGTTTATTCCCAAGACCACGCGACCTACATTAAACAAATGCACGATTGGCATATGAAAATGCATCATTATCATGACCATTTAAAAGCTTATCATTTGGAAAAAGCAAAACATTTTCAAGGTCTGATGGGAGGGGCTACTACTCATGGAACCCCTCGCCCGGAAGATGCGGTTGAGGGAAGTACATCACATGGGGTCCGACACTGATCTAGAAAAGCTTCGATTGAGATTGTGGGATCGCTTCCTATCCATCCGTGCTGTCCACGGTGAAACGATTTCTTTTGATCAGTTTTGGTATGAATTTCTCGTCAGGTATTCTTCAGCGGACCCGACACCAGATTCATACGAGGCTATATGTGGGGAATTAGAAAAACGGCTCAATTAGAATGATGGTTAGGAGAAATAAATTCGTATGTATTAATAAAACGGTTGAGTGTCCAACGATTTGCTGCTAATACCCCATTTCTCGCGGTTGTCCCAATTCCTCAGATACGTTCATCGGGATGATTCCAGTCTGGGCCAATTGATGCTCAAGCTGGAATTTTTCACCGCCGCTGTAGTGTTCGAACGAAACTTTCTGTTACGCCCCCCAATTTTTCGATTTATGGCGGTTCTCATATAAGTAAGTCGCGCGGCAATCTAGTCGTCACTCAAAATCCATGGGATAGAAAAGCTTCGGAAATGCCGATGAAATATTCCGACTCCCTTCGGATATGATTCAGCACGGTAATCACCGTAGGGTTCGTTCGAATCGGCTCGCTCTCTGTGGCCAGTTGATTCAACAGAAGAATGAACTGTTGGCTCTGCTTGTCGGAGAGGCGCACTAACTCCATGATCCGCTGCTTGAGCTCATCTCCGACCTGATCCCCTGAACGAACGACGGCCTCGATATATTGCACAAAGTTCCCGTGCATACGGGCGAAAGCTTGTTCCCATTCCTGCAGCACATCGGCGAACGGCTTCTCCAAATTCGGTACCAGCGCGCGAATAACTTCTGTATGCTCGCTCTCCTGCAATTTCCAGAATTCGCCTTCATCGAGAATACGCAGCGGCATTTTATGATCGTAATAAAACTGCATCCGACTCTTCCTTCCTTAATATAAATTTTCACTAATGGAGTCTATGACCGACCCGGTGAAAAAATAACTTTGCCCGGCTTCATCAAGTACCTGTCGCCCGGGTGTGGCCTCACACCCAGTTCTATAACACCGATAGGACGGTCATTATCATCAGCTGCTAGCCATTCAAGTTTAAGTGGGGATGGAAGCGGCTTTTACTGTTCGGGTGCATAGCGGCGCCTTTGTTTCCTCATCCTAATAGGGTTGAATTGAATTTCACGGATGGAGAAAGGGAAGCCATTATGATTCGTTTAGCACGGACCGTTATTTTCACCAGTTTATTTGTTGTTGTGATCGCGGCAAGCGGCTGTGGCGGGAACGGGATGCGGCAGCAGGCTCAGACCTCGTCAGGTCCCGTTTCAGTGAACGGAAGCGCCATGAAGGGTATAGGGAGCAACGACGGTATAACGGCGCTTAAAACCGCGCAGGGCCATTCTGAGCAGGCGGTAATCGGGACGGTCAGCTTTGATGGCAAGCCGTACGTGCCCGGCGGCGAATTGGCCCGTGTGCTCCAATTTCAAACGCGCTGGGAAGCGAAGGAGCGTCTGTTCAAAATGGGCGATTACGATGCGGCGTTTGAGTGGAAGGCGGATGTTCCCGAAGTCAGGAACGGCGACGAACCCATTCAGCTGCCCGAGGCTCCGATTATCCGCAATGCTCTGGTTTATATTCCGGTTAGCGCTCTATTCGTGCTTCAGGACGATATGAGCTATTCGGTTACGGAGAAGGAGCTGATCATTGAGCCCGCTTCCGGTACGGTCAATGAACCGATGAATGGCCCCGCTGAGCCGGGCACGGGCGGGGAAAATGATTTTGCGGACGATCCGGACGATCCGCTTCGGGAAGCAGTGGACAGCGAGGCTGATGCCGGCGGCGTTCGAGCGTCAGCGGACGGACCGTACGCCGCCGGCTGGAATGAAGATTATGCGCCGAGCGACGAAGCGACGACATCTGCGTTACCGGCCGCGGTGCGCCGGAATACCGATATGCTGGCTATTCTCCGCAAGGCTAAAGCATATCTGGGAGTAGGCTATTCATTCGCAGCCCCTCCTTATCCGAGCTCAAGCCGGTTTGACAGCTCGTCGTACCCGCAATATGTATTCAACCGCCATGGCATAACGCTGCAATCCTCGGCTCGAGGACAAGCTGCCCAAGGGACATCCGTCAGCAGAAAAAAACTGCGCAAGGGCGATTTATTGTTTTTCAATGTGCCGGGCCGTTACAGAACGAACCGAACCGTTGGGCACGTGGGGATCTATATGGGCAATAACCGGATGATTCACGCGGCTCCCCGACCGGTCAACGGGGTACAAATGACAAACATCAATAACGCGTATTGGGAAAAAACTTTTCTGTTTGCAAGACGGATCCCCATTTGGAAAGATTGAGCGTAAGGAAGTTTTTCCCGGCTAGACAAAGAGCCGCTCCACGAAGGGACGGCTCTTTGTCTTATAATTGCCCGGCCGGCACATACCCGGAATATTTGGGTGCGAGACGGCTTCGCGGCATTATTGATAAATTTCCATAATTTCCAGCTCGGGCTGCTCGGCCAGGTTAACAAACCGGTTCTCGATTTGCACAAGCGGCTTGAAGAAATCCGACGGATGCGTCATGACGACGAACCCGGTTTCACCCGAGGACAGCGTGATCTTCTTCCCGATGAAGTTGGGAACCATATTCCGGATAAACACTTGCGTTACTTTTCCGTCAAGCTGTCCAAAGCTAAGCCGGTTCAGCTCCTTCAGCACCAGGAGCATGTCCTGCTTTTTTTGATACGCACGGTTGGAAATCATTGCGCTGTATACGTCGGCGACGGCCACAATTCTTGCGTAAGGATGAATGTCGTCACCGCGCAGCTGCGACGGATATCCGCTGCCGTCCATCCGTTCATGATGCTGCAATGCGGCCAAAGCTATCGCTTCATCAATGCCTGACGCCTTCACGAGCTCGTAGCCGTACTTCGCATGCCGCTTTACTTCTTCAAATTCTTCATCGGTCAAACGGTCCGGTTTGTTTAATATTTGATCGGAAATGCGGCTCTTCCCGATATCATGCAAATAACCGGCCTTACTTATCGTAAGCGCTTCCTTTTCAGAATATCCAAGCCATTTGGCCATATAATAGGAGAGCATCCCGACATGAACGCAATGCTGGTACGTATAGTCATTTTGCGAATTCAAGGTTAACAGCAGCGAGACGACATCATTTTCCTCCTTCAAGTGATCCGTCAACGGGCTTAGCGCGCTCTCCACATGCGATTCATCGATGAAGCCGTTTTGCCCGATTTCGTAAAAGAACATTTTCATCGTATCGACGGCATGACTGAAGGAAACAACCGGATCTTCCTTAATTTCCCGGATTGTTCCCGGGCTCTCCTGCTCCTCGGGCACGGCGCCGTCGTAACGCAGCATAATATCGACATAGTCGATGTTATGCCGGTGAAGCTTCTCAATATCTTCGCCATTCAGGACCGTATGGGCCGAAACGACAAGCAGTCCGTTCCAGTTGAACACATCGGAACCGGTCCGGTCGCCGACATGCAATTCCATGACAGAAATTTTCATATTATGCTATTCACCCCGGGCTTCAAATAGGTTGTACGGATTAGGTGCTTAATTCCAAGGACTCATTTATTCATATCATTAAATTTATCAAGAATACCGTATTATGGCAATATGAAAATAATGAAGCCTTTCATATACCCGGGGTGAATGCTTGCTCTACATGCCGATATAGCGGCTGTAAAGGCTTTTTGCGGTAACGGGGTCGTCCGTACCCTGTACCAGCAGGCGGCCATCGGGGAATAAGACTAAAGTAACGGTTTCATCGAGATGCAGCTTCAACAAAAACGGATTCGATTCTATAGTACCCAGCGGCCTCCATCTTTCCGCCCACTCGGCCAGGTCGAATACGGCCCGGTGAACCGGCTGGATTTGCACGGAGTTGCGGCCGCACATCGTTTGGATTGTATCGTCGGCCGCTTCCTGATCGAGATAATCGTACTGGCCTTGACCGCATGCGGGACAATCCGATCTGCGTGCTTTGCTGACATCAACCGCCGAATGTTGATTGTACCATAAGTCCCAATGAACCATTTTGCGGTTCAGCTGTTCCTTTGCACCCACCAGCAGCTTGAACGCCTCGGTCGATTGATGCGAGGCGACGGTATGAATGATCGGACCGATTACGCCGGCCGTATCGCAGGTTTCGGTCGTGCCCTGGGCAGGCGCTTGTCCGAACAGGCACCGCAAGCACGGCGTTACGCCGGGGATGACGGTCAAGGATACGCCGCGCGAACTGACCGCCCCGCCGTATATCCAAGGAATGCCCAGCTTCTGGCTAACATCGTTGATCAGGAAGCGAACGCTGAAATTATCCGTGCCGTCGAGGATCAGATCGACGCCGGATAGCAGTTCCTCGGCATTGGTCGGGTTCAGGTCGCATACGACAGGTTCGAGCTCGACGAGCGAGTTCGCCTGCTTCAGCCGGTCCGCCGCAGCGATCGCTTTCGGCGCAGATGCGGTCGCATCCGCTTCGTCGTAAAGCATTTGGCGCTGCAGATTGCTGGCCTCGACAAAATCGCGGTCGATCAGCCGGACGAAGCCGACGCCGGCCCGCACCATATGATTGGCCAGCACAGTTCCTAGCGCCCCCATCCCGACAATCGCCACACGGGATTGGATCAGCTTGGCCTGGCCCTGCTCGCCGATCGGAGCGAACAGCAGCTGCCGCGAGTAACGGGCTGCCGAAAAAGCCGTTGGAGCGTCGGTTGAAACGGGGCTGTTAAGTACAAGGGGCTCGTTAGGCTCGTTGGAACCTTTTGATCGGTAAGTCTGTATAGACCCGCTATCGGTTTCGATATTCATGATGTCAATGTCTCCTTATTTGCAGATTAAATGCGGCGGGCGGTGCGGCCCGCTGCCTATGTTAAAGGATTCCAAGGTCCCTGCTGGTGGCCTTTCCATTCGGAGCCGTCCTCCCAAATTTCTTTTTTCCAAATCGGCACGATTTGCTTCAACCGTTCAATTGCGTGCCGGCTGGCCTCATAAACCGCATCACGGTGCGGTGCGGAAACGGCGATGACGACGCTGATTTCGCCGATATTGACGCGGCCGAGCCGGTGGGTCACCGCACAAAGGGCGCCATCCCAGCGTTCGCCGATCTCCTGGATGATTTGCTGCATCGTTTTGAGCGCCATCGGCTCGTAAGCTTCGTAGTCCAAAAGGACGGTGCGCTTGCCATGGGTCCATTCGCGGGTCGTTCCGATAAACGTCAGCGCCGCGCCGTTGTTCGGATGCATCACCTTGGCACTGACGGCCTCTGCCGAGATCGCCTCCCGGGTAATTTCCGCAAGCTGCGGCTGCCCGCCGGAAACGGGCGGAATGACCGCGATCTCGTCGCCAATCCCGATCGGCAGGTCGTCCTCGGCGTAGCTCTGATTTACAGCGACGAAAGCATGCCTAAGCGCCGCGGCCGCCTGCGGGTAGCAAGCCATCAACCGTTCCTTTAAAAGCGCCGGCGTCAGCGGATCCGTCTGCTCCCAATCGAGCTCAACCAACGGGCCGCCCAATTGCTCAGCGAGTCCGGCGAATACGTATATGTGCAGCTTCATTCAAGATCACCCCAGTATCGGACTACGGTCCGGAGTTTAATTATATAAGTTGAACTGATGGGTTTTCGTTTCATTGAAAAAGATTTATTCCACAGCAACGATTGTGAAAGGATGCTAAGAAATGCTGCAATTGTACATTCCTGAATACGCAGCGAAGCCAAAGCTTCACTTTGCCGGGCTATTTAAGCATACCATAACTTGACGGGTTAATGGTATAATAAGGGTTACTTGAAAAGGATGAAGCAGGTTAAGTCGGGCGATGGAGGTTTAGCGATGAAAATTAGCATATGGGATGAAGCGATCGGGAATGCGCAGTTATCGACGGAGGAATTGAAGCAGGCGGCGCCGCTGCATGTGACTTTGGAGGACCGGGTGCCGGGTGTGGAGGGTCGGGCATTCGATGTAAAAGCTTGGTACCGCGCGCAGAGACGGCAGCGTTCGCCGGAGGAAAACGGAGGCGAGCCTCTTTTTATGACCGTGGAGGCGGTCGATGAATTTCAGGCGACGATCCCATGGGATGAGCTGGATCAAGCTGTTTTCTTGTATGAGCAGAACGGCGCTCCATTGCAGAAGGGATTCCCGATTCGGCTGTACGTCCCGGATGGCAGCAGCGAATGCCTGAACGTGAAGAGCGTCGTGTCGATCCGATTCGGCTACCGGCATCCCGTTGAGAAAGCGACTTACGGCTTCAAAAACGAAGTGTCGATTGAAGAGCTTAAGCTGAAAAAATAGAAGGGCTGGAAGTCCGATGAATAAGAAGCGGGAAGGGGAACGTTCTGAAATTTATCGGACCTCCGAAGAAAATTAATGAACCTGGCAGGATACAATATACGGGATAAACGCCGTTAACGGCTTGATACATATAGAAGGAGGGTGGCTGAAATGACTTCACCGCAGGTGCGGCTGCGGATCCTTCACACGAATGATCTTCACAGCCATTTTGAACAGATGCCGCCCATTGCCTCCGCCTTCCGAGAGCTTCGCGCCGCAGCAGGCGCAGAGCATACGCTTACGCTGGATATTGGCGACCACCTCGACCGCATGCGGCCGGAAACGGAAGGCAGCTGCGGCTCGGCGAACAGGGCCGTCATGATCGAAACCGGCTACGAGGCGGTGACGATCGGCAATAATGAAGGGCTGACCTTTACGCCGCATGAGCTGGAGGCGCTATACGGCTCCGATGTCAGCTTTAAAGTATTGTGCAGCAATTTGCTCGATGCGGAAACCGGCCGGGTGCCGTCATGGGGTGTGCCGTATCACATTGTCGAAAAAGCCGGCATACGCATCGGTTTGATCGGTGTAACGGCCTATTTCACGGAATTTTACCGGTTGCTGGGCTGGGCCATTCAAGAACCAGTTGCGGTGACGGCCCAACTGGTCCGCGAGCTGCGCCCCCGGACGGATCTCGTTATCGTGCTGTCCCATCTGGGGCTGCGCAACGACGAAAGGATGGCCGCCGACATCCCGGGCATCGATCTTATCCTCGGAGGGCATACGCATCATTTGCTGGAAAAGCCGCTGCGCATCGGCAGCACCATGATTTGCGCCGCCGGCAAATACGGTCAATATTACGGTGTCGTGGATGTGCGGATGGACGCATTGACACGCAAGCCCGTTGCAATGGAAGGCTATGTCCGGCAGGTACATAACGGAGCATGGGCTGAAGCGGACACCGCCGACAGCGCAGACGCCGCCAAAACCGCAGATGCCGCTCCAGATGATGATCGGGTGTCGGCTATCATCAGGCGCTACAAAGCGAGCTCCGATCAAGTGCTGATGCGCGAGGTCGCTTATTTGCAGGAGCCGTTGCCGGCCGAATGGTATTCGGAAGCTCCGCTTGGCAACCTGCTTGCCGCCGGCTTGCGGAAGCGGGTAGGCGGGGACTTGGCGCTTGTCAATGCCGGCCAGTTTTTGAGCGGACTGGCGCAAGGCCCGGTCTCGGCCGGCCGGCTACTGGAAATATGCCCGTCTCCGATCAATCCGTGCCGGATGGTGCTTGCCGGAGAGCATATATTGCAAGCGCTGGAGCAGTCATTGCTGCCTGAATTTATGGAAAAGCCGCTGCTCGGCTTCGGCTTTCGCGGCAAAGTGCTCGGCATGCTCAATATCGACGGCCTGCAGGTCGAATACGATAGCGCTGCCCCGGCCTACTCAAAAATTAGCCGGGCGTGGCTCGGCGACGAGCTTCTGACCGCCGACAAACACTACAACGTCGCTACCATTGACATGTTCACGTTCGGCGTCGGCTACCCGTCGCTGTCCAAAGGCGAACAGGTGCAATATTTTCTTCCCGAGTTTATCCGCGACATATTGCGGCTGGAGCTTCAGGATACGCAGGCGATCGAGCAGAGCCGCAGCCGGCGGTGGCACTCCGCATCGTCCTGAGGAGGAAACGACCGCGGGAAACCGATCGATGAAGCGTACAACCGGAATAAGGAAAAGGCCGTTCGGCAATTTACCGGGCGGCCTTTTCCTGTTTGGCGGGCTGAACGTTTTTTTAGAAAATGAAATAAATCGCGAATAAAATGGCAACTGCAAAACGGTAATATGCAAAATAAGTAAGCTTCATTGTGGATACCAGCTTGATAAAGGTGACGACCGCGAGCAGAGCGACAATGAACGATACGATAAATCCGACTGCAAAAAAGCCGACTATGTCCATCGTAAACATATGGTACGACTTTAGCAGCGACAGTCCGGACGCCGCGAACATGAGAGGCACCGCCATGATGAAGGTGAAGTCTGCGGAAGCGCCCCGGCTGACGCCTGTCAGCATACCGCCTGCAATGGTTGCACCCGAACGGGAAAAGCCCGGCCATACGACCGCCAATATTTGATAGAGGCCGATGTAAAACGCCTGCTTGTACGAAATATCGTCCAGCTCGACAGCCGTCTTCGGCGTCGTCGATTTTTCGGCGATGATCAGCAATATTCCCCCGACGATCAGGCTGAGCACTACGGTTTTCGGACTGAACAAATATTTGTCGACCCAATGGTTCAACAATAATCCGGCTATCCCCGCCGGCAAAATACCGATTAAAATATGGATGAGATTCAGCTGCTTTTTGCCGGTCCGCTCAGGGTCTTTTTGCAGACCGAACAGTCGGAGAATTCGTTTCCAGTACAGCACGACGATCGCCATGATGGCGCCCAACTGGATGACGACTTCAAAAACTTTCAGCATCTCATTCTCTTCAGGAATACCGAGCAGAGCTTGCGTTAAAATCATATGGCCCGTCGAAGAAACAGGCAAAAATTCGGTAAGCCCTTCTACAATACCCAGGATGATCGAAACCCAATAACTTAGCATAAAAGCCTCCTACTTTTTTTGTACAAACCTATTTTATTTTAGCTCGTATTGAAAAGCCGTACAACTGTTAGTTTTAGCTTTACGCAATCTTCAAGCACGATGGACATCCGAAGGCGCTTTTTATCCGTAAAACTCGCGTTCCGTATATCGCGCAGCGCAGCGTGAACCGTCTTGTTTTTGTCAGAGGGTTTAAAAAAATTGTCGAATTATGGAATTTACTTATTGCTCTTTTCAAATGAATCCAGTACATTTATGCTTAGGTAACTCTCAACTTCCGATGAAAGAAGACGTGGTTGCACATATGCGTTTGCTGCCTTTGAACATGGTTCGACCCGGGATGAAGCTGGGGAAGAGAATATACAACGAAGAAGGAACGGTTCTTCTCGGGGAACAAGTCGAATTGACGCAAATGCTGATTAATCGGTTGGGCAAACACGGAATCGATTTTATCTACATTGCCGATCCTCGCACGGATGATATAGAAATTCCGGACATGTTGAGCGACGGGACGAGACTGCGGGCCATTTCGGAAGTGCGCACCGCTTTCCGCAAGCTGATGGATGATTCAGCCAAGCGAAAGTCGGTCGGCTTTGTGCAGCTGGGTAGGGTGTTTCGCGACGTCATGAGTCTGATTATCGACGATTTGAGCGGCCATGGTGATGCGATGATCATGCTGACCAATATAAGCGTCATGGATGATTATTTGTACCAGCATTCGTTGAACGTATGCATGTATACAACAATGCTGGGGATGGCTTACGGTTACAACCGTGAAGAGCTGATGACGATTGGCCTTGGAGCGCTGCTGCATGATATCGGCAAAACGCAAATTCCGATTGAGCTGCTGCGCAAAAATGCGAAGCTGACCGAGGACGAGTTCGCCTGCATCAAGAAGCATGCCGAATACGGCTACCTGCTGTTGAAGGACGAGCCTAATATTCCGCTTCTCGCCGCGCACTGCGCGTTCCAGCATCATGAACGGCTGAACGGGAGCGGGTACCCGCGCGGACTGAAAGGCTCTGAAATCCATGACTATGCGCGCTGGATCGGGCTGGTCGATTCCTACGACGCGATGACCACGCACCGGGTATACCGCAAAGCGATGCTGCCTCATCAAGCGATGGAGGTTATATTTACCGGCACGGAATCGCTTTACGATATAAGCAAGATCGAATTGTTTCGCGATAAAATCGCGATTTATCCGATCGGGCTGACCGTTACGCTCAATACCGGGGAATCCGGAACCGTTGTCGGTTTGAACAATATCGTTCCGCAGCGGCCGATTGTACGGCTGCTGACAAATGAAGCCGGAGAAGAGATCAGCTCGCCGCAGGACGTCGATTTGTCCAGAAGGCTGTCGCTGATGATCACCGGTGTGAACGAGTCCGAAATGGTATCGTTCTGAATCATGTATATCGCCGTAATTCCATCATTCATATCGTTCAATCGCCGCCGACCGCCTGAACAGGAGGGAAGCGGCGATTTGCTTTGGCTGCGATTTCAGTTTCATTTTCATTTTTAGGCGTCATAAGCTACAATAGGTGGTAAAAATAACTTAAGAGTCAGGTGTGAAATACTAGATGATACATAAAATAAATCCCGAGGCTACAGCCATTACCCCTCAGAACGATCCGTGGGATCCGATCCGTTCGCTGCAGCGGCACGGGAAGCACGTTCTTACGAGTGTCGAGCTGACCGTGACGAATCTGTGCAATATGCGCTGCGAGCATTGTGCGGTAGGGGAAACGTTAACGATGACGGAAGGACCGCGTATCCCGCTCGCCCAGGTGATGAAACGGCTCGATCAGGTCGATCGGTTGGAGACGATCAGCATTACCGGCGGCGAGCCGAGCTTTCATGAAGCAACGGTGCGGGATTATATCGTCCCGCTGTTAAAATATGCCAGGGAGCGTGGCGTTCGCTCACAGCTGAATTCCAATTTGACGTTGGACCTGACCCGCTATGAAATGATGGCGCCCTATTTGGATGTGATGCATATTTCTTTTAATTACACATCGGCGGAAGACTTTCATCGGGTTGGCTTTGTCCGTGCGGGCCGTCCGGTTCAGCGCGAGACCTCGGAGAAGCTGTACGAGCGGATGATGGAAAATACGGCTGCGCTCAGCCGCGGCGGCATGTTCGTATCGGCCGAATCGATGATTAATTACCGTACGCACGAGCGGCTGCCGGATATACACCGGATTATCGCGGAGATGGGCTGCAGACGTCATGAGGTGCACCCGATGTATCCGAGCTCGTTTGCCGCCGACCTGCCGCTGCTCTCGCTGAACGATTTCCGCGCCTCCATCCATCGGCTGTTGGACAGCCGCGATCCCGACATCTGGATGCTGTTCGGTACGCTGCCGTTTTATGCCTGCAGCAGCCTCGAAGAGGATCGGCGTCTGCTCGGCAGGCTGCGCCGGGAGCGCAACGTTACGGTGCGCAACGATCCCGACGGCCGCAACCGTCTGAATGTGAATCTGTTCACAGGCGATGTCTATGTAACCGACTTTTCCGATGTTCCCGCCCAAGGCAGCATTCATACGGATACGCTGGAGCAGGTATTCGAAAAATGGAAGACGCATCCGCTGAACGGTTCCGTCGACTGCTATTGCCCTGCGGCCCAATGCTGCGGGCCTAATCTGCTGGTTGTCGATTCCTACTATAAGGATGTTGATTTTACGACCCGAAAAGCTGTGGAAGATTCGGCATCCTGACGGGAATCCATGGGTTCAAGCTCCGCTGAAAGGCTGATCGCGATGGCGACATATTCAAAATAGATGTCAAAAGCGAAAAGGAGTCTGAATATAATTGAATGATAGCGGCTTTAATTGGAGCTTGATCGCTCTCTACGTGTGCATTGTTTTGTTGCTTGTCCTGTTGAACGGTTTTTTCGTCGCAGCTGAATTCGCTTTGGTCAAGGTGCGACAATCCCGGCTGCAGCAGCTGCAAAACGAAGGCGTCGGCAAGGCCAAATATGCGCTGGCGGTTACGCAAAAGCTGGATGCGTACTTATCGGCCACCCAGTTGGGCATCACGCTGGCTTCGCTCGGTCTGGGCTGGGTCGGCGAACCGGCGATCTCCCATTTGATCGTAGACCCGCTGTTCCGTCTGCTACATTTGGAAACGGCCTGGTACAGCTCCGCGCTTTCCGTTTTTATCGGTTTTGTGACCATTACGTTTCTGCATATCGTATTGGGGGAGCTTGCGCCCAAATCGCTGGCGATTCAAAAATCGGAGCAAACCTCCTTGTGGCTCTCGGCGCCGCTACTCTACTTCTACAAGCTGTTTTTTCCGGCCATCTGGGTTTTGAACCATGCGGCCAACCGGCTGCTGCGGATGATCGGGGTCGAACCCGCCTCGGAGCATGAAGCGGCGCATACGGAGGAAGAAATCCGCATCCTGATGAATCAAAGCGCGAGAAGCGGCCATATCGACAAGGACGAGCTGGCGTTGTTTGAACATATATTTGAATTTTCCGACCGGGTGGCAAGGGAAATTATGCTGCCGCGGACCGATATGGACTGTTTGTTTCTGGAAAGCCCGTTCGCGGAAAATTTAAAGCTTGTTTATAGAACGAAGCATACCCGGTATCCCGTGGCGACGGAGGACAAGGATCATATTATCGGCTTCGTTCATATTACCGACCTGCTGACCGCCGATCCGGAAGAGGTTTACGATCTTGCCGATTTTTTACGTCCGGTGCTGATGGTTGCGGAGTCCGCCGAAATCAGCAACGTGCTGAGGCTGATGCAGCGGAGGCATTCGCAGCTCGCCATTGTCGTCGACGAATACGGCGGAACGGCCGGCATGCTGACGACTGACGATATACTGGAGGAAATCGTCGGAGAACTCCATGATGAATTTGACGAGTTCGAACGGCCGAGCGTCGAGAAGCGGGGCGACGTTTATTCCGTCGACGGGCGCGTGCTGCTGGAGGAATTGGACGACATGCTGTCGCTCGGCATCGTGGACGAAGACGTCGATTCGATCGGCGGCTGGCTGTTTACTCGGTTTGAGGGGATTGTATCCAAAGGTAAAAAACTGGAGTACGGCGATTTTGTATTTGAAATAACGGAGGTCCGAAGACTGCGGATTATGCGAGTGTCGATAACCCGCCGCAATCCGCAGGCGCGTCTAAGCAATTCAACGACGGAATAGAGGGGGCTGCCGGTGCATGTCAGTCAGAACGATATTCTTTTGCGCGATAGGCGTAGTACTGATTTACGGGCTGTTTACGATCGGTTTTCCTTTTCTGATGGCATTGGTGGCGGCAATTTTCCTGGAACGGCCGATCCTATGGCTGACGAAGTACGCCCGGCTAAACAGAGGACTGGCAGCAGCGGCGATATGCACATTGTTTACGGGCGCGATTCTCGGGTTTTTTTACATGGTCGGGCAGAAGATGGTTTCGGAGCTTGTCCAGTTCTGGAATAATGCGCCGGATTATTTGAACAATGCGCAGCGTTTTTTTGACGACACCTCGGAAAAGACCCGGCTGTTTTACTCCACGCTTCCGGACGGATTGGCCGAGCAGATGCAGAGCTTGGTGGAGACGGGGATCAACACGATTACGGAAAACATTAAAGATATTATCACCGCGGTATCCGGATATTTCCTCGATATTGCCAAGACGATTCCGAACCTGTTCGTCTTTTTTATCGTGTTCGTGATCGGCTTGTACTTGATTTCGTTCGGTTTGCCCGCGCTGAGCCAATCTTTTATGCAATTGTTCGAGACGAAGTCGCGGCATAAGGTGACGAGCGTGCTGCATGATTTGCGGCGCGCGCTTCTCGGCTTCGTGTTCGCCCAGCTGCTGATTAGCTTGCTTACATATATCGTTACATTGATCGGACTATTCCTGCTGCGGGTAGATTATCCGCTTGCGGTCGCATTGCTCATTATCGTCGTGGATTTGCTGCCGGTGCTGGGGGCGAGCGCGGTGCTGATTCCATGGGCGTTGTATTGCATGCTGGCGGGCAACATGTTTCTTGGTATAGGACTTCTTATTTTATTAGTGATTCTTATGCTGTTCCGCCGGCTGATCGAGCCCAAAATAATCGGGGAAGCGGTAGGAATCAACGCGTTAGCTGCGTTGGTCGGGATGTACATCGGATTCAAGCTTGTCGGCGTGATCGGGCTGATACTCGGCCCGGTGCTTATTATCGTGTACCAGGCGCTGCGCCGCGTAGGCTTGCTGCAAATGAATATTAAGCTGTGAAGCTGTGGCTGCCGGCCGGGACGTCGTCCTGGGCCGTACCGCGCTGAACAACCAAACCTGGCGGGTGTCGCCAGGTTTTTTTCATTCATAATGGACGAGATAAGCCGCTATACATAAGGATAGCGGTTCTGTTACCGAAGAAGGAGGTATTGAGTGTGTATTCTCAAGTCAAGGCGTGGTATCCCTATGTCAGTCCGTTTGATCCTTGTCCCCCGATTCGCATAAAAACATATAGTACGCCGCCTCAGCTGTATATTCCGTTTCAACCGATGAATTTGCCTCAATTCACTCCGCAGGAAGCTTTAATGAAGGGAACGCTGTGGCCGATGCTGTACAGTCCATATGAATCGAAATATCAGACCTGGAAGGAGTGAGCTTGCTTTGAAATATCAGTTGCCCGAGCATTATTATTCGATGCTGCAGGAACTGCAGGCCATTGATTTTGTATTGGTCGAACTGACTTTATATTTGGACACCCATCCGCTCGATGGCCAGGCTCTTCAGCAGTACAATCAATGCGCGCAAAAACGAATGCATCTCGCCCATCAGTTTGAAATGGAATTCGGGCCTTTGCAAAGCTACGGACGCAGCTATTCCCGGCATCCATGGCAGTGGGTGGAAACGCCTTGGCCGTGGCAGGTGTAAGTCGCGCATCCTAATATGAAACGCGAAGGGAGGAGCAAGGAGCATGTGGATTTACGAGAAAAAGCTGCAGTATCCGGTGCGCGTCTGCAAATGCGACCCGCGGATGGCAAAGCTGCTGATGGAGCAGTACGGGGGAGCGGACGGCGAGCTGGCGGCGGCGCTTCGTTATATGAACCAGCGTTATGCGATTCCCGATAAGGTGGTCGGCTTGCTGACGGATATATCGACCGAGGAATTCGCTCACCTCGAAATGATCGCGACGATGGTTTACAAGCTTACCAAGGATGCATCCATAGAGCAGCTGAAGGCTGCGGGGTTGGACGACCATTACGTTTCGCATGACCGGGCGCTGTTTTACAATAACGCTTCCGGGGTACCGTGGACCGCGGCTTATATTCAGGCAAAAGGGGATCCGATAGCCGACCTGTACGAGGATATTGCGGCGGAGGAAAAGGCGCGGGCTACATATCAGTGGCTGATTGATATGACGGACGATGTGGATTTGCAGGACAGTCTGAAATTTTTGCGGGAACGCGAGGTCGTTCATTCGCTTCGCTTCCGCGAGGCGGTCGAAATTTTGAAGTCGGAGCAGGAGGCGAAAAAGTTTTTTTAAGCTTGCAAATACGGGAAGCCCTCGTTCTTTGGAACGAGGGCTTTATTTGGGAAAAACTGTTATTTATTGGGAGCAAATTCAAGACCAACCTTTTCTTTAGCTTCCAGAAGTTTTCTTACTCCACTAATAATGAATCGTTGAGCGGAATCGTTCTCTTCTTTAAACTTTTGCAGATCACTTGGCTTCTGGTTATCCAAGTATTTTAATGCCGCGTCAAAAGCTTTATCTTTTACATAATAAGCGGTAGATAAGTCGCTGCGCGAACTAGTCAAAAGTTTTTCGACTTCCGGTGGTAAGTTTTTTGGAATAGGCAAATCATTAAATTTGGTATTGTAAGGCTTTACTGTTTTTTTAATATTTGTGGTTGCTTCATACGCATCATTAATCGTATATTTACCATTCCCTAGGTTATTAATCACTTCTGTGTATCTATCCATTACCGGCTTAATGGATTCTTCCAAAGCATAAGCTGACTTTTCGAATTCCAGTACAGCATCTTGAATTGCTTTTTTCTGATCTTCTTCGCTTACCTTCGCCTCTGTTTTGACTATACCACCAGTAGCCGGGGTAGACGAACTCACAAAAACCGATTCGGAAGGATTTTCTGTTGCCGGGGTTTTAGGTGTACCGATTATAGCAACAATAAACAAGACGAATAATGAACCGGAAAGTATAAAGTATCTTTTGTGCAACCCTCTCTTTCGAATTAGCTCTATTATTGCTCCTACTAAGCAACCAATAGATCCAAGAAAACTCATGAACCCTAGTAATGCCCACATTATTGACAACCCCAATAAATTTTCTCCATAGGCTGGAGGATTTGCTGTAGTTCTTATGATCTACTAAATCATACAATATATTTAAAAATTTGGCGATATATGTAATTGGACGAATGAATATTTGTTGATTTTTCGGGTTTTTTAGATAAAAATTACTAGAAATCAAAGAACCAGCTTACCTATGGATGCTGGTGGAGAATGTGAGGGCTGCTTATCAGTGGCTTATCGATATGACGGATGATGTGGATTTGCAAGACGGTTTGAAATATTTGCGGGAACGTGAGGTCGTCCATTCGCTTCGCTTAGGCGGAGCAGGCGAAGTTTTTTTAGGTTGTAAAGCACAGGTTGTATACTTTACTTTGCCAACTTTAACAAACGCGCACGTCTTTAAGGACGGTAAAACGGACGCTAAAAAATCCCCGGCTGCCCCGCGAGCACGCGGTGTAGTCAATCGGGGATTTTTATTTGCGCCGCGCGTTGCTTCGCTTCCTTATCGACCGATAAGACCGACGATAATTCCAGTGTCAACGGCGATCAGGCCGAACACCATTTTTCTAAACAGCCGGTTGTTATAAATTTGATCGAGAAACAGCATGAACTACGCCTCCCGCTTGAATGAATGCGCTGTATTCCTATCCAGACTTCATTCGACGCACGGGCGGCGTATTCCCCCTATTCGCGGGGAGGAAAGTTATGCCAATCGGACAAGCTACAGCCGGTTATGATCCGCCCTCCATTGGGTGACGGCTTTTTTGATGTCGTTCGGCTGCAGCCGCTCTTCCGCGGCTCGGCGGGACAAATCGGCAAATTCCTCATCCCCGGCGAATCGCAAGGCGATAATTTGGCCTATCGTTAGCCTCGGATCATGCGGCTTGCCGGTCAGCATGTAATGGCGCATGTTTTCTTCGGCGCGGATCGCGCGGTCCTGCGCCTTTAACGCATAGCTGCGCACCAATACAACGATGATCACCATCGCCAGCGCGATGACCAGCAAGAGCAGCCCTTCGAGACCGCCCCCGGAAGCGATTAAGAACCAGACCGAGCCGACCAATACGAGCAGAGTAAGCAAGGCGAGCACGTAATGGTAAAGCGGGTCTATTTTTTTATGATTGCCATAGTTTTGCTGCATCAGGCCAATCCCCCAATCGATATAATAATAATCTTATTATGGCATTTTATGGATGGATGGGCAATGGGACGGCCTGGACGGCTTAGGGAGGATCGTGACGGCTTGTAGCGGCTTAGTGTGTGGAACACAAGCTTCACTGTAAAATTTATCTTACTTTATTTTTCGTTGTTGCGGATTGTCCCTGTCATGAAATAAAATCAAAAGGCAAGCATGACTTCGTAGAGGCGGCTGCTTTGCAAGGCCGGCGGAACGGCCGGGCTTTAAGCCCGCCGCAGCCGCATCGGCTGCTTTCATTCTGACAAATTGGGGATCTTATGAAAAAACCATGGCTGTACCGACAACTGCTTTATTATTTGCCTGTCTTTTTTATAGTCATTATTTTGCTGTCATTATTGATGACCTACACGCTGAACCACCAATCCAAAGCTTCGGCCCGCAGCGCCAACGAAGTATTTGCCAAGCATGTACTGCAGGCGATCGATTATGATTTGCAAAATATTGAAAAAATGCTCGTCAACGAAATGTACAACAACCATAAGCTGAGCCAGTTTATTTACGACGCGCCTTCGATGAACGACCATTTTGTCGAATACGAGGTGACCAACGAAATCAAGCGGATGCACAACAGCAGCTCGCTGATCGATTCGATCTACATCTTTCGTCCGGAGGAGCGCAAGGTCGTCTCGGACAATTTCATTCGTCCGATCGAACAGTTCGGAGACGGGGCGTTTGCGATAGAGGCGGCCAGGCCGGAATATGACGCGATGCGCGAGCATCCGTGGACGTCCAAGCGCATCTACAAGGAAATACCCGGGACGGACGCTGCCGTCCCCGTCATTACTCTCGTGCGGAAAATCCCGCTGCGCTCCGGGGTAGAAATGGTATTTGTCGTCAATGTCAAAACGAAAAAGCTGCACGAGCTAGTCATGGAAATGTCGAATGCGAACGTCAGCTACGCCGAAATCAGCGGCACGGACGGTCAGATGCTGCTGGACACGCCCGAGGTGAAGAGCGGCGTCGAGCTTGTTCGGCTCACGTCGGAGTACAGCGGCTTTACGATTCATACGGGCCTCATTAACGGCAACTGGTACGAGGCGGGCAATGCGGTCTATAATACGGCGCTGATTGTCGCCGTCCTGCTCGTCATCGCCGGTACGATCTGGATCGTCTTCATTACCCGCCGCAGCTATCGTCCGATCGAATCCATCCTGAGCAGGCTGAATTCGTATTCCAAGAAGAAAAACCAATTAATCTGGAGCGATTTCGACAAGGATGCGCTTAAATTCATCGAGCATGCGATCGACAAACTGATTGAGCAGGCAAATGAGTTTCAGCAGGGCTCCGAGGAGGGGCTGCTCTATAAAAGACGGTTATTCTTTGCAGAGCTTGTCGAGGGCAACCGGATTTACAGCCGTGAGCAGTGGAAGCAGGAGATGGACAGGCTGCAGCTGCCGGGCCATGGTGGCCGGATCGGGCTGGCCGTGCTGGAAATCGACAAGTACCCGGACTTTTGTCAAACTTATTCGACCCGCGACCAGTATTTGCTCAAATTTGTACTCAGCAGCGTGATCAATGAACTGGGGGAAACGCATCGCCTGATTACATGGGCGGAATGGACGTCGGGACACCGGCTCGGCGTCCTGCTGCAGTACCGGGAAGATCTCGAGTCCGATGATCCGGTCGCCGGGCTGTGCGGCCAAGTTATCGGCTGGGTGCAGGAGCATCTGGACTTTACGGTCACGATAGGCGTAGGATTTACGATGGAGGAGCCGTCGGATATCATACAGAGCCATCAATCCGCATTGGAAGCTTTAAGCTATAAAACGATGCTAGGCACCGGCCGGGTGATCGACCGCGGCCATACCCCGATGAAGCAGGGGGAAGCATATAAAAGTCTGGATTACGTCCATTCCCTCGCGCATGCATTCAGGCTGGGCGACGATAGATGGAAGGATCACGCGGCCGACTTTTTTCAAGAAATCGGCAGCGGCTTGTATAAGCGCGAAGAAATCCGGCATTTGCTCAATTATTTGCTATACAATCTGTACAAGGAAATGATGGAGCTGCAGCCCGAGCTGCAGGAGCTGTGGAAGGCGGAAGCGATTCCGGCGCTGAATGAACTGCTCGACAGCTTCGAAACGATCGGGGAGCTGGAGCAGCGGGTGCTCGGCGTCCTGGACGATACGGGGCGCAAGCTATCCCGGATCCGGGAACATCGCAGCCATCATGATTTTATTCAAGGCGTACGCAAATATATCGAGGCGAATTATAATAATCCGGATTTGTCCCTGTCGCATTTGGAGGATGCCTTCAAGGTCAACGGCAAATATATCAGCCAGCTGTTCCGCGATGAGATGGGCGAGAAATTTATCGATTATTTGGCGAATGTCCGTTTAACCCGGGCGAAGGAGCTGCTGAAGCAGTCGACGCTGCCCGTTCAGGACATCGCTTTGCGGGTCGGTTATACGAACGCCATGACCTTCATTCGCGCTTTCAAGAAAACGACGGGTACGACGCCCGGCGAATACCGCAAAGGGTAAGCACTCTGTGAAATCCCGTTCCTTCGGAGCTATATGGCTTGGTGGAGCGGGTTTTTTCCTTATTGCGCCAGCCGCTGCGGAATTCCATCAATCGCCGGATTTTTGTATATTTCAAGCGGCAGCGCCGGTTTCGGAAATATGCGGATCGAATGAAAGACGGCGATTGCCGTATTTGCCGTTCCCCGCTATAGTAAGGGCTATCCAAGGTGCGCACAAATCATGGATTGAAAGGAGCCCATATGAACACTACGGGAGAGACCGGACTTCATTCGCAACCGGCGGCGGTTTATCGCTTGAATGCAAAGCGAAGACTTAAGCAAAACCTTCCGCTCTTACTTATGTTCCTACCCGTTGTGGCCTATTACGCTATCTTCAAATATGCTCCGATGTTCGGGGCCGTGATGGCTTTTAAAAGCTATAACTTTGCGGATGGAATTTGGCACAGCCCCTGGGTAGGATTCAAAAACTTTCAAATCTTGTTCAGCAATCCCCAGACCTTGAACATTATCCGCAATACGCTGCTGCTGAGCTTGTTAAGTATCGTTGCCGGGTTTCCGGTTCCGATCGTGCTGGCGATTTTATTGAACGAGGCGCGTAAGCAGTGGTTTAAAAAGGCGGTTCAAACATTAGTCTATTTGCCGCATTTTTTCTCCTGGGTCATTGTAGGAGGGCTGGTTGTGGCGCTGTTCGCCGAGCAGTCCGGAGCGGTCAATTTTATGATCCAGAAGCTGGGCGGAACAACGTTCAGTTTTCTCTATGACGAATTTTCGTGGGTCGCCATTTTCGTAGGGTCAAGCATTTGGAAGGAAGCGGGCTTCAGCACCATTATTTTTTTGGCGGCGATGAGCTCGATCGATCCGTCGTTGTACGAAGCGGCCAGCATGGATGGCGCAAACAAGTTCAGACAAATTTGGAACATTACGCTGCCGGGCATCAGCTCAACGATTGTCGTCGTATTTATTCTTTCGCTCGGCCGGATTCTGGAGGTCGGCTTCGATCAAATCTACGTGCTGCAAAATGCCAGCGTCCTCAATATAGCCGAAGTTATCAGCACATACATTTACCGTGTCGGCGTACAGGGCGGCCAGTTCAGCCTGACCTCGGCCATGGGGCTGTTTGAATCGTTCGTCGGCTTCATTCTCGTATTTGCGGCCAATATGTTGGCGCGGAGGTTTAATCAAAGTCTTTGGTAAGGAGGAACCCGGGTGAAAGCTTCATGGGGCGAAAATATATTCTACTTCTGCAATTACGCAATTCTTTCACTTGCGGGTCTAAGCTGTCTGGTTCCGCTGGTCCATCTGTTTTCGCTGTCGTTCAGCGATCCGCATGCGGTCATGTCGGGGGATGTCACGTTATGGCCGATCGGCTTTACATGGGAAACGTACGGCGTGCTGTTTAACGGGACGCGGGTACTGGGAGCGTTTTGGAACAGCATCGTCATTACAGTGGTCGGCGTAGCTTTAAGCATGCTGTTTACCGTGCTGGCCGCCTATCCGCTATCCCGCAGCCATTTCTATGCCCGACGTTCCTGGACGCTGGCGATTGTGTTCACGATGCTGTTCAGCGGGGGCTTGATTCCGACATTTCTTGTAGTCAAGTCGCTGGGACTGTTAAATACGTACGGGGCGCTTTGGCTGCCGGGCTTAATCAGCACATTCAACATGCTCATTATGAAAACGTTTTTTGAAAATATTCCGGAGGAGCTCATCGAGGCGGCGAAAATGGACGGCTGCAGCGAGCTGAGATTGCTTGTCCAGATCGTTATCCCGCTGTCTTTGCCGGTTATGGCGACATTAACGCTCTTTTATGGCGTCGGTTATTGGAACTCGTTTTTTAGTCTCATGATTTACATTCAGGATACGACCAAGCTGAATTTGGCGGTGCTCGTGCAGCAAATGATTCAGAGCCAGACGATTCTTCAGGAAATCAACAATGTGCAGCCGGACGACATCAAGGATGTAACGCCGGAAACGGTCAAAGCGGCCGGAGTGATTGTCATGCTGCTGCCAATGCTCGTTGTGTACCCGTTTTTGCAAAAATATTTTGTCAAAGGCGTTATGATCGGTGCGATCAAAGGATAATCCGTCCGGAGGCGGCAAGAAAAATTTTCAAAATGTGTAATGAAAAAGGAGAGGGTCATCGAATGAAACATGTCTATGTTAAAAAAACAGCTTATGGAGGTTTGGCCGCGGTACTTGCGACAGGAGCCCTGCTTGCAGGCTGCGGCAACAGCGGAGATTCGGCGAAAGGCGACTCCAAGGGCGAGGCTAAGCGGGGGAGCATCTCCTCCTCGATTTACGACCGGGGGAACGTGCCAGCCGAGGAAGGAACCGTGGACAACAACCGCTGGACGAAATGGCTGAATGGGCAAGGTCCGGTAGATGTGAAGTTTGTACCGATTCCAAGAGCGGAGTCCAAGCAGAAGTTCAACGTGCTCTTCGCATCGGACAGCGCTCCCGATCTGGTGTTCGATTACGATGCCGGATTGATGAACGATTTGTACGCACAGAAGCAGCTGCTGCCGCTTGACGATCTGATTAAAAATGACAGTACCGAGTACAAAAAGCTTGCCGACCAATATCCGATCCTGAAGGAAATGGGCACAAAACCGGATGGAAAAATATATCAATTTGGCCGTTTGCTCGGGATGAAGACCAACGACCTGCTGTTTATCCGCAAGGACTGGCTGAAAAAGCTGAATCTGGAAGTGCCTAAAACGACGGAGGAGCTGTATAAGGTGGCCAAAGCTTTCCGCGAGCAGGACCCGGACGGCAACGGCCTCAAGGATACATACGCGATCAACCTCAGCTATACGGCCGACTCCGTCATCAATTCGATGTTTCAAAATACGGGGCTTTATTCCAAGGACGGCAAGCTGCAGAAAACATGGGAACAAGCCAAGGAAGCTACGGCGTTTAAAAAGCAACTGTTTACGGAAGGACTCGTGGATAAAGATTTCTTGACGGATAAAAACGGCGAAAAGGCCAAGCAGGACTGGATCACCGGCAAGCTTGGCATGTATGCGCAGAGCAGCGGCGCGGATCAGGTCGCGACGTTCGCTATTTACCAATCGTTGAAGAAAAATGTGCCGGACGCTGAGGTTATTCCGATCGAGCTGCCGAAGGGACCGTATGGCCAGTTCAATCCGAACTCCAAATTCCCGGTTCAGATGACGGCTGCCATTAACGCGAAGACGAAGGACCCGAAAGCCGCCATGAAATACGTCGACTTCCTCGTATCCAAGCCGACGATGAACGCGCTCAAGAATGGGCTGGAGGGCCAGCATTACCAGACCGATAAAGACGGCTGCGCCCAGCCGATCGACAAGGAAAAAAACAAGAAAGAAATGGCGATGACCAACGATATTGCGATGCTGAGCTCGATGGCGCTGATGGGCAAATGCGAGAAGTACGAAATTAAGCTGAATCCCGAGGTTCCGCAGGAGAAAGAGTTCCTTAATATCATCGAAACGGCGGATAAAATATATTTGAATCCTAACCTTCCGTTCTCGACCGAATACGATGCGACGGTTCTTCCTTCGCTTCCTGCCGATCTCGTTGTCATTAACAAAAATACGGACACGATCAACGATCTGTGGAAAAAAGCGATTGTGAGCGGCGACAAATATACGCCGGAACAAGCGCTGGCAGAAGCGAAATCGCTGTGGGAAAAGTCGGGCGGCAAGCAAATCGACGATTTCTATAACAAATGGTATCAGGAAAATAAAGACAAGCCGCTGCGCAACAACGATTTCATGAAACTGAAATTCGAGTAGGCCGCAGCGGTCTTAAAAAGTACGGATCATACCGGGCATTCGTCTCGCCGCATTGCGGGGAAGCGCGCGCCCGCTTTCTTCATTCCCCCGTTTGACAATCGCAGAAAATCATGTTTGTATAGAGTGATGAGTCAAATTGGGAGGGATTATGGTTGTTGCCTACTTTTCAAAAGCCTGAAGCGATGATATTCGATCTTGACGGAACGCTTTTTCAAACGGAAACGCTGCTGCTGCCGGCTTATCATGCAACCTTCGATCAGCTGCGCGCCGAAAATTTATACAGCGGGGAGACTCCGCCGGAAAGTGCCATTCTGGGCAGCCTCGGTATGCTGCTTGAGCATATATGGCAGCGCGTGATGCCGGAGTCGGATGAAGCCGTCCGCCGACGTGCCGATGTGCTGCTGCTGGATTATCAAATCCAAGGTCTTGTCAAAGGGGAAGGCAAGCTGTACGACGGCGTGGCAGATACTTTGACCGCGCTGCATGAGCAAGGAATCCGCTTGTTTGTCGCGAGCAACGGCCTGGAATCGTATGTCAAAGAGGTTGTCGCCTATAAGGGCGTAGACGAACTGTTCGAAGCGCTGTACAGCGCAGGCGAGTTTCAAACCCGCTCCAAAGTCGATTTGGTCCGGATGCTGCTGGAGAAATACGGCATCGGCTCCGCCTGGATGGTAGGCGACCGCTCGTCCGATGTGGAAGCCGGGCTGAAAAACGGGTTGACCGTCATCGGCTGCGACTATGCGGAATTCAAGAGCGGCAGCGGGGAACTGGAAGGTGCGCATGCCAAAATCCAACGCTTCGGCGAGCTATTGGAATTGATTGAACGGTAACTTGTCGGATAACTGTAAGGGGGCCGTCCCGAAACGGTATCAACCGGTAAGACAGTCCCAAAAAAATATGCAAAGCCGCCGCCAACACCACTAAATTAGTGAAGCTGAAAGCGGCTTTTTACATGCAAATTCATATCGGAGCGGGGGATGAAAATCCCAAAATAGCTTTTTTCATCGAAACGATCCCATTATAAAAAACCGGCTGTGTGGCCGACTTCATTCTTCAACAACCAAAGCGCATATTCCAACGGACGTACGATTGCGTTCCGGTATGTTCTGCGTTCGCCGATCCGGTAGAACACTTCCCTCGACGGCTTCGGGTTGACTTCAAGAAGCCAAACCTTGCCTTTCGGGTCGATAGCGAGATCAATACCTATTTCGCATTGCGAACCGAACTTTTCCTCCACGAATCGGGCCGTGTCCATCCCGAGCGTATAGGCCTTCTCCTTGATAGCATCGACTTTCGGCTTCTCCGGAAAACGGTTGCGCAGCAATGTATCCATTGGCACGGCGGAGCCGCCGCCGTGCAAATTGGATGTGACCGAATGCGCCGGCCCGACTCTGCCGGCACAGCCTGTAATTTGCCATTCGCCGCTGCCGTCCTTTTGCACCAGCATACGGAAATCGTGAACACGGCCGTCCTTCAGCGTTAGCGGAATGCCCTGCTGGACGATGTAGCGTCCGATCAGCCGCCAAGTGCTTAATCTTGTTGAAATTTGCTGCGCATTGATTTTTTGGGTCGGAATGATGCGCCGCCCTTGGTCGCGGCCCTGCATCAAAAACGTTGAACCTGTCGTGTTTTGCAGCCTGACGATGCCGCGCCCGCCCGTACCGCTGCGCGGTTTTAAATAAACGCTCCTGTGCTTTTTTAAAAATTTAAGGAACTCCTTATTTCCGCTATACAAAATGGTCGCGGGCAGGTGCTTGGCAATTTCAGCATTCTCGGATAAAATTTGATGCATCGTCCATTTATTGGCCAAAGGCCGGCTCAAATAGCGGAGCTTGCTGTTGCGGGCCCGGAATCTGCTGATTTTATGGTAATTTTCGATTCCGTGGTAGCGGCAGCGGTCATAGATAATGGCCGGAACCGGTGTCCGCTTGCGCATCCATCTTCTGGAGGAATGATTATAGACGAGGGCTTGCACCCGGTTTTTGACGTGATCCAAATCGTCCGGAGTAAATACCAGCACCTCCAGTCCCAGCTTTTTCCCGTAGACGCTAAGCTTGCGAAAGTAAGACAGCTCTTCAAGTCTTTTCCCCGGTAAATACATCGCCAGAACGCCTAGTTGATAGGAACTCATCAGCAATTCACCTGCTTATCTTGCTTTTTGGACAGATTTTTGAAGCACTGCTCTTCTCATTGCGGTGGAAGCGATTTGTGTCTCTTTCTTGGTGCCTTGCCTGGACAGATGGATTGAGTAGCGGATCAGGTTGATTAACGATTTTTTGCGGATCTGCGGCTCGTCGAATTTCATCGGCTTGGAGTTGGCTTCAAAAAACCAGATTTGGCCGGCCGTATCGACGCCTAAATCCATCGACATTTCCCCCAGCGTACTGCCGCTCGCTTTCTCGATTTGCTTGGCGATTACGAGCGCGGCTTTTTTCGCTTTCGCAATAATCCTTTTACTGCCGACGGCTCCGAAGCCGGCTTCCAGCAGCTTGCCGGGCTCATCGATCGAGCCTCCCCTTGGAACGTGAGTCGTGATGCTGAGCTTGCCTGCGAGGCGGGCTCCAACGCCGGCAATGCTCCATAGCCCTTTGCTGTTTTTTTGCACCAGCACCCGAAGATCGAAAGGACGCTGTTTGTAGTTGGACAGCGTAATGCCCTGCTGCATAATATAATCTTTCGTTCCGACCATCTCCCGGATTTGCGCCCACAGCTGAGGAATCGTGGCATAGCGGGAAATATGGCTCCTTGTTTTCTCCTGCACGCTTAATTGATATTTCCGCGTTTTGGATACTTTTGCCGGCACCCGGCTCACCTTCATGATGCCTTTTCCAGCTTTGCCGCGCACCGGTTTCAAATATAAGTTCGGGTGCTTTTGCAGCAGCTGTTCGAGCTCGTCGCCGCTTGTCAGCTTTTGCGTAGTCGGAATAAAGGCCTGCGTCTCCTTCGATTTGTTCAGCCATTCGAACAGTGTCCATTTATTGAAAAAGGAAGGATTGAAAAAGCTGATATGCCCATGGCGCAAGCACGCTTGAATTGTTTGCTGCACATCGGGAAGCTGCTCGAATTTCCGGTAAGGAATGCGGTTGTATATAACATCCGGCAAAGGCAGCTGCTCTTTTTTCCAGCGTTTCGATTGAAAATGGTACGTGTACCCGGTTACCTTATCGCCGGTCAGCTTGAAATCGGCGGTTGTCACGACATAAACTTGAACACCCCGTTCTTCGCCGGTACGGATCAGATCGATAAAATTTTCTTGATTGCCTCGAAAAATGCGTTTTGCATCCGTGTACGTGAGAATGGCCAACGTAGTGCGTTCCGGCTTCTCGTGTAGGAGTAGTGCCATTCAGGAGTCCCTCCTTGCACGAAATCGACTTAAATATAAACAATAATCATATACATATTTCAAGGCGGCTTTCCCCTCTTTTTTAAGTGCGGGATGTTTGAAGATCGAACGTCCCGGCTTGGAATTGGCTTCGAACATCCAGATTTGCTCGTTTTGATCGATTCCGATATCGAATCCAAGCTCTCCCAGCAGATGCTTGCCGTTTTGTTCTATTGTTTCTGCCAGCTTAATGGCGGCTTCTTTGGCGTTGGCCAGCACCTGATCGGCGCGGGATCCGAAAATTTCCTCCAGAACCTGCTCCGGAGTCATCAGCTGGCCGCCGGTGCGGACATGGGTGGTAATGCTGCCTCTGCCCGCTTTTTTCGCGCCGATGCCGGCGACAACCCAGTCGTTGCTGCTGTTCTTCGTCAAATGAAAACGGAAATCGATCGGACAATTGTCGATTTCGATCAGGCGAATCCCCTGCTGGGCGACATAATGCCGGAGCCGTCCGCTGTTGCGGTGAAGCATCGTCATAAGCTGCTGGAATTGGCTGAACCGGAGGAGCACGTTTTTACCCGATCTGCGGAAGCGGGCGAAGTAGCCCCGTTTGGGGCTGTAGGTCAACCGGTAAATGCCGATGCCGAGGCTGCCGCCCGTCGGTTTCAAATAAATGAATCGATGTCTTTCAAGCATATCCTTGATTTGCTGGGAAGACGGATTGATATGCGATTCCGGAACGTATCGGAACGTCTCGCTGTCCTTGAGCAGGTTGTAAATATCCCATTTTTCAAAAAACGCCCAGTTGAAGAGCGGAATTTTCCGTTGTACGAAACGGTGCTTGAACGCGTTCATGGAGACGAGCTTCTCCGCCTTGCGGCTTGGCAGACGGTTATAGACAACGTCGGGCAGCGGAACGGTTTTGCGGTACCACCCGCCTTCCTTCCCCGGAAACACGCCGGTAACGGTTTGCTGCGTCCAGTTTACATCGCGCGGCGAAAAGCCGAAGTAATACGATTTGTTGGTGCCGACCCGCATAAACTCGCGAAGGAACGAAGTCCTTGAGCCGAAGGGGGCGGAGTTGCTGCCCGTGACGCTTGTAAGAATTCCGATTAACGGACCGATCCGGAGATCCTTGCCGTTGCTGCACGTTATCATGCTCGAGCCCAAATGGGGAATGCGCAGCTGAGCCATGACAGATAGCGGAACGTATAAATGATGGCCTTGCTTTTTTAACAAACGCAAGGCTGTGATGACACTTTTGCCGCCGAGATGCAGGTGAACCGATCGGGTATTCGACAGATTGAGCTCTTTGGCCAATTCACTGGTCAGGTAGATCGTTCTTTCCTGTCTCTGTGTCACATGAATTGTGCAATTTGTCAAACTCATGGTTTTCCTCCTAAAAGCTTTTTGCAGAAAAGCTTGCGTTCGTAAGCATAGCCTGCGTTTTCGCCGGAAAGCCGAATAACGGCGGCGGTTAGGTTTGGGCAGATGCCGTGTTACAGCCTGGTATCGAGCATCCGCTGCTGCCGTACGATTATGGGAACCGATTATTTTTTGGGCCAGCGGCGTTTATGCTGAAGCAAAAAGCGGGCATAACGGATAGGATTGGTTAATGCTCGGACTTGCGTTTGCGGGTCGTGTAAATAAGTAAAGATCGAACGGCCCGGCTTGGAATTTACTTCCAAAATCCATATTCGGCCTTCGGTATCGATGCCGAAGTCGATTCCAAGCTCGGCTAGCCGTCCATGGTAATTCTCGAGGGCAGCCGGGATTTGCCCGGAAAGCTCGTGAAGCTTGCTGACGATGCCGCTCGCCTGCGCGTCGCCGAACTGGCGGACCAGGAACGGCTCCAGCGGCTCGGCGGAGCCGCCGCCGTGCAGGTTTGAGGTCAGGCTGCCGCCTTGACCTCGCCGAATCGCCATCCCGGTCACCTGCCAGAGGCCGGTGCCGTCCTTTTGCACCAGCGAGCGTACGTCGTACGCTTCGCCGGAACCGGTCTGCAGCAGCAAGTACTGCTGCAGCAGGTAGCTGCGCTGCCCCGTGAAGCGACGAAGCCAGCGCAGCAGCGACTGCGCGTCGGCGAAGCCGCGCTCGATGCGGCGGTTGTGCGCGTCGCGGCCGCGCACGACGAACGCCTGCGGCGCCTCTGCGGCCGACAGCGAGTGCACCGCTGCCTGCAGCTTAACCGCGGCAGCGTCGGCGCGCTGCACGAGCAGCACGCCACGGCCCTGCGAGCCGGCCTGCGGCTTGAGCAGCACTTCGCTGTGCGTCTGCAGCCAATTGACGATTGAGCGCATGCTGCGCATCGTCTTGGTCAACGGCAAATGGCCGTCGAACCTGCCGTTCAGCTCAAGCAAGTGTTGAACCTCCGCCTTGCCCTTGAGCCCGTAGCCCAGAAACAGGACGGACGGATGCCCACGGAGCCGGCGGACGGCGGCGCGATACTGCGCATACTGCTGCTTGTTGCTAAAGAAGCAGCGGTCGTACACGGCATCCGGCAGCTGATAACGTAGGCACTTCCATTGCCGGGCCTCCTCATCGTAAGCGTAGCCTTCGACGGTTTCGGACGTCCAATCAATGGACTGCGGTGAAAACACGTATACACTCAATCCGGCTTTGCTTCCCTCGCGGGTCAGCCGACGGTAAAAAGCCCGGTTCAAAAAAGGCGGTTTGGCAGCGATATGCGTGGTCATGATGCCCAATGCGTGACGGGATGTCGATGTCATCATGAGATCACCTCAATTATTAAAATTTGGCCGCATAACGGGAGTATTGAACGATTCGCTTTACGGAAGGCCGCAATTTTTTATCCGATAATTGAGTGTTGTCATCTTTGGACGGCTTCGAGTTTACTTCGATCAGCCAGACCCGCCCTTGAACATCCAGAGCCAAATCAACACCCAATTCGGCAAAATGCCCTGTTACCTGCGATTCAATGCCTTTGGCAATCGCGAGCGCTGCGCGCCGCAGCTTGATCGCTCCGCCGAAGCTGGCTGTCGAGTTGGAACGGGCCAGCGCCACTTTAACGGATGACAGCGAGCCCCCTCTGGCCAAATTGGAAACAAAGTGATGATTTCCGGCAGTTCTGGCTACAATGGAAGTAATATTCCATTCGCCGCGTTCGTTGCGCTGCACCAGCGCCCGGAAATCAACCGGCCGGCCGCCTACCGTAATAAGGGAGAGCCCCTGCTGAATCTGATAGCGCTGCTGCTTGATTTTGCCTGAGAGGGCGGCGCACAGCTGGGTCAGGCTTCCATAGGATTGTTTACGGGCGCCGCCGGAATTTGTAAAATGACAAACATACGATTGGTCCGGGTGTCGTCTGATGCGAATAATGCCTTTGCCCAGGCTGCCGGTAATCGGCTTTAAAAACACGGTGGAATACTTGGCGCACATCGATTTTAACGTTTCCTGACTTTTTAACAGATACGACTCCGGGAGATACATATGAAGTCCCGGTACTTTGCGCAGGGCATCGAACACATCGCTTTTATTCAAATACATTTCATTGAACATGACCGTACGGTGCTGCGTCTTCGCGTACTGCAAAAACTGCTGAACGTTGGGACGGTTTTCAAACTTGCGGGACGTTAGCCGGTTATAGATCACGTTGGGCACAGGAAACGACCCATTGGTCCATCGGCCTGCGTATTGCCAGCCTTTAACCATATCGTCCTGACCGCTCAGTTCGTCTGGGGTCACAAAATAAACGGCGGCACCGTACAATCTGCAAGCGACGTCAAGCTCACGGCAAAATGCAGTGACCGTTCCGAACGGGCGTTCCGGGTTGGCCGAATTGGCCCGGCTGATCATGACGCCGATTAACGGGCCGATCCGAAGTACGCGGCTTACGGGTCTATATTTCAGGCAAAGCGGGCTGCCGGGCAGCAGTCCCCATGTGGCGGCTAGGGATTCATTGACGCGAAGGACGCCGGATTGGTGGACGGGAACGACCTTCACTTCCTGACTCGCGGAGCCAAAACGCAGAGTAATCGGTGTTTGGGCGGGGATTTTCCATGCTTTCACCAGTGTATCGCTAAGCATGACGATCCGATCGTCGGAGAACATGCCGGTCTGCTGAACCTGAATCCTGACCTTCTTTCTTTTCACTCTTGTAACTCCTTCCCAGCGCCGACTTGCAACATTCATAAATGAACTACTTTTATCATATGAGGGCGATAATCCCTTGGTGAAAAGAAACTGATGAAGCCGCCCGCGAAAAGAATAGGCATGCTTACATGTTCAACCCGCTTCCGAACGGGCGCTCCCGGAATGTCCGTGGAGACTGCCGCATGGTATTACTTATAAATCAAAAGGAGATGTGAGACAGATGAATATTTATGACAAAGCTTACGACTTGGCCAGAGCGCTTCGCGAAAGCAGCGAGCTGAAGGAAGTAAAGGCGATTAACGACCAGATTAAAGCGGAGCCTCAAAGCAAAAGAATGCTCGACGATTTCCGCCAACGCCAAATGGAGCTGCAGCAAAAAATGATGTCCGGCGATATGCCGTCCAAGGATGATATGGACAAAATGGAAAAGCTGTACGAGGTCATCAACCTGAATCCGGCGCTGCACCGCTTGTTCGAAGCGGAACGCCGGCTGGGCGTCGTGATGGAGGATGTGCAGCGCATTATATCCGAACCGCTGCAGGATGTCATGAAGTCTTGAACCAAGCGGAAGCCCCCAAACTGTAATTAGGCGCAATATGACTGTTCGGCCACGGCTGGTCAATTTATGATGCAGTCCGCGAAGCCGGCCTTTTCAGTAAATTGTCTGTTGGAGTCCAGACCGGTGTACTTTATCATCATCAATGAAAGCGAATTCAAAGATGGCGGAGGTGCATGTTGGGATGAAGCGGAGCAACCTGGCTGCGGGGGCGGCTTTATTGCTTTCCTTTACGCTTGTATGGGGGTGCACAGATCCGGGCAACGAGCCCGGGAAAGACGGCGGGACAGGACAGACGAAGACAAACGACGGTCCTTTGGAGATCGAAATGATGACCGTGCTGACGAACGAGGTTCCGGACATGAACAACGAATTTTATACCGAGCTCCAGAAGCTGACGAACACAAAGCTGAATATTTCCTGGGTTCCCGACGGGGCCGACTACGATACGAAATTCGATTTGATGATCGCGTCGGGACAGCTGCCCGAGGTCATTAACGCCCGCGATTACATCCGCCCCACGCTTGTCAATGCGATTAAGCAGGGAGCCTTCTGGGATTTGACCTCGTTTCTCGGCGACTTTTCCAAATATCCGAATCTGCGGGACAAAATGACGCCGGGCTCCTGGAATTATGTGAAGTTGGACGGGAAAATATGGGGGGTTCCGCGAAGCCGGTCGATGGTCGATCCGGGGATCAAGATTCGCCAGGATTGGCTGGATAAGCTGAAGCTTCCCGCTCCGACGACGATTGACGAATATAAGGAAACGTTGAAAAAAATCGTCAAAAGCGACCCGGACGGCAACGGCAAGGACGATACGATCGGCCTTATCGCCACCGGTCCGCAGGTGTCCTCAATCATGGCGGCATTCGGCGCGCTCGATCCGATTTATAACAGCGAGGGCGGCATGATGCGGGATATACTGACCCCGCAGTTTACAAGCGTCGTCGAATGGTTCCACGGCTTGTACGCCGACGGGCTCATGCCCCAGGAATTTTCCACCTTGAACGATACCCAGCAAAAGGAGCTGCTGCGCAACGGGCGGGCAGCCTCGTACCAAGGTTCCATTTATTACGATTTTGTCTGGACGAAGGATATTCAGAAGGTGCAGCCGGGCGGCAAGCTGACTACGCTGCAGCCGTTGAAGGGGCCGGGCGGCGTCGGTGCCGTGCTCGATATCGGTACGCGGGGTGCGTTTTATATTAGCAAGAAGGTACCGAAGGAAAAGGTCGAGCGCATTATGCAATATTTCGAACGCACGGCGTCGGACGAAATTACGAACTTCGGTTATTACGGCAAGGAAGGCGTCCATTTCAAAATGGATAATGGGGAAAGAGTGATGACCGAGCTTGGAACGAAGCAAATTACGGTTACGAATTTGTCGCCGCTGACTCCGGCCTACACGAAATGGGGCAAGGTCGATTATGCGGGCGCATCGCGGGCTGAGAACGAAGCCAAGGAAAAAGAGGTGGCTATCTACGAAAAAATCGGCAAAATCAACCCGTTCACTTGGCTGTATTCGCCGACATGGATCGATACGTGGCCGAAATACGACGCCGAGATGAAGAGCATGATGATCAAAGCCGTCGTCGGCCAAATTTCGATGGACGATTACAAGAAATACGTGGATAAGCTCGTCAACGAACCGCAAATTAAAAAGGCGTTTAAAGAATTCGCCGACGATTATAAAAGCAAGACTGCCAAATAACCATCTGAAAGGAGAGCTCGCATGGCAGCAACCGCGTTCAATACGGAAACGGTACGGCAGCGCAAAAAAACGGGCAGTGGCCGGCTAGCGGCACGGATGTACCAGAACAAGTATATATATTTGATGATGCTCCCCGGTATTTTATTTTTTATTGTGTTTAAGTTCGGTCCGCTATGGGGGCTGCTGCTATCGTTTCAAAATTACAGCCCGTTTGCCGGATTTTGGGGCAGCGAATGGGTTGGATTCAAGCATTTTGCGGAAATGTTCCAAAGCGCGCAATTTTATACGATGCTTCGCAACACGGTGCTAATCAACCTGTTTAACCTGATCTTTTATTTTCCGCTTCCGATCGTACTGTCGTTGATGCTGAACGAGGTCAGGCATGAGTTTTATAAGCGGATTCATCAATCTATCGTCTATATGCCGCATTTTTTATCGTGGGTCGTTGTGGCGAGCGTTACGTTTTTCGTCCTGTCGACGGATATCGGGTTCGTCAACAAATTGCTCTATACGATGGGGATCAAGCCGATCCCCTTCCTGTCGCAGCCGCAATTTTTTTGGGCGCTGCTCACGGCGCAAAACATTTGGAAGGACGCGGGCTGGGGCACGATCATTTTTCTCGCGGCGATCGCCGGAGTCGACCCCGCACGGTACGAGGCCGCCGTCATCGACGGAGCGAGCCGGTGGCGGCAAATTTGGCATATTACGCTGCCGGCGATCCGCCCGACCATTATTATTTTATTTATTCTTCGCTTCGGCAGCATGGCGGATGTCGGCTTCGAGCAGGTGCTGCTCATGATGAACCCGCTCGTCAATTCGGTGGCGGACGTTTTCGATACGTATGCATACAATCAAGGCATTTTGCGCGGGCAGACGAGCGTCGGGGTTGCGGTGGGGATGTTCAAGGGTATCGTCGGCCTGTGTCTCGTCCTGTCCGCCAATTATACGGTGAAAAAGCTGGGGTATGAAGGCATATATTGAGGTGCCCGCAATTTCGGTGAAACAGCAGCGGAGAGGCGGAATCGTTCTTCGCAAAACTATGAGGAGGTGAAACTATGAGCTTCGTTCATAAAAAAAGGCTGACACTGGGAGACTGGGTCAATTATTTCATGCTGCTGCTCATTTCAGCGGCATCGGTATTTCCTTTTATTTACATTTTCAGCGTTTCATTTACCGATCCCTCCGCATATGTGCCGCTAAAGTTTTATTTGTTTCCGGACAAATGGTCGCTGGCCTCCTACCGTTATATTTTGTCGACCAACAGCTTTATCAATGCGATCAAGAGCACGGCCTTCGTTACGTTAGTCGGTACCCTGCTTAATCTGATCGTGACGTTTACGATGGCCTACGGGCTGACCAAAAAAAATGTGGACGGCCGCAACATCATATTGAGCGGCGTTATTTTCACCCTTGTATTCCATGCGGGAATTGTGCCCAACTATTTGCTCGTTAAAAATTTAGGCTTGCTTAACTCATACGGGGCGCTCATTTGGCCCGCTTTGACCAATGCCTGGAGCCTGATTGTCGTCAAAAGCTTTCTGGAGTCGCTGCCTGCCGAATTGGAGGAATCCGCGAAGATGGACGGCTGCACCGACATCGGCGTATTCGTGAGAATCGTCATCCCGCTGTCGATGCCGGCGATTGCGGCGTTCACCCTGTTTTTTGCCGTTGCCCACTGGAATACGTATTTTAATGCGCTCATTTATATTAGCGATACGAAAAAATGGACGCTGCAGGTACTTGTCAAAACATTGATCATCGATTCGCAGTCCAATGGCGTAGCGAGCGAAAGCGTAGCGCGGGAGGGAGGTCAAGCGCCGCTGGAAACGATCCGGATGGCGTCGATCGTGGTTGCTGTCGCGCCGATTCTGGCGATCTATCCGTTTCTTCAAAAGCATTTTACGAAAGGCGTTATGTTGGGCTCGATCAAAGGGTAATGCGTTGCGTTTGGCAGCTACACGGACACCAGTGAACTCGTTCAGCATTGCTGAACATCGGGGAATCAGACGGGGACTCTACCCCACCTGATTCAAGGCCCACCTTAGAGGCGGGGGTCTTAACCCGATAAAGTCGTAATCGGATAAACCTCCGAATCCGCATGATTGCGCATGCGGTTTTGGAGGTTTGATTTTTGACGGTAGGTTCTCAATGGAACTGCCGCTCCGCTGGCTCCGGGGAGACCGGACAACTAGCGATTTTACACGGCCGCCGTTTTCCATCTGCCGCTTTTATACCGGTAGAAAATGATGACCGTCCGGACAATCTGGTCGACGGCAATCGATAGATAAGCGCCGACAATGCCCCATTTGAAGACGAGCACGAACAGCATACACAATAATGCCCGAAAAATAAACACGCCGACGAATGTGGACAGAAGCGGGAACCTCGTATCCCCGGCTCCGCGCAAAGCGCCGGCCAGTATAAATTGCGACGCCTGAAACGTCTGGATCAGACCGATAATTCGTAAAGCGTCTGCCCCCGGTTTAATGACGGCGGGATCATGCGTATACAGCATCATAATATAAGGCGCCAGCGCGATAAACGCAATGCCCATCAGACCGGCGAAAATGCGTCCGAAACGGCTCGTCTCCCACCCGAACCGCTCCGCCAAATCCGGCTTGCCCGCGCCGAGCCCCTGTCCGACCAGCGTGCTGGCCGCAAGCGAAAACGCGATCCCCGGCATAAACGTCAGTCCCATAATATTGAAGCAAATCGTATGGGCTGCAAAAACTGAAGTGCCGAGCCCGCTAACCACTATCGTAAAGACGAGCTGGCCGATGCGCAGGGCGAATTGTTCGCCGGCCGACGGGAGGCCGATTTTCGTAATTCGGCGGATCAGCGGAGCATCGAACATCCAGATTTGCCGCCAGGACAACCGGATAATCGACTGCTTGCCGAACAGCGTGTACATCACCCATACGGTTGAGGTCGCTCTGGCAACGATGGTAGCGATGGCCGCGCCCATAATGCCGAATCCGGGCACATCGCCGATCCCGTAAATAAGCGGATAGCCGAGCATAACGACGATGATGTTGGACAGCACGTTGATTTTCATCGGGGTCCGGGTATCGCCGGCTCCTCGCAACACGGCCGACAGGCTCGTCGAGATGACAGTGAAGGAAAGCGATAAAAACATCAGCTGCGCATAGCTGACGCCTTCCTGCAGCACCTCCTTGCTCGCTCCGAGCCAGATCAGGATTTGCTCGGCATATATGTAGCTCAAGGTGATGATAACGACGGAGAGCAGCAGCGACAAAATAAAGGTTTGCTGGGCGGTACGGTTCGCTTCCTGCATATCGCCTGCACCCGTCGCTCTGGCAATGATCGCCGTCGTGCCGATATTGAGCGCCATGAAGATCGCCAGCGCGAAGAAAACCGGCTGATTCGTCAGCCCGACCGCCGTGATCGCTTCCGCTCCGACATGCCCGACCATGATCATGACGACCATCTGCAGCAAATTAAGCATAATATTTTCGACCAATGAAGGTCCGGCCAACTGCAGAATGACCTTGCGGATTTCTTTCTTGCCTCCTGTCTCCAGCCTTAGCAGCTGCTGAGGGTCCAACAGTCTTTTGGGACTTTTGACTTTTTCCGTGCTTCGTTCGCCTTGTTCCCCGTCTGCGGATGGAGTCATAATGTTCCTCTTTTCTTCGAAGAATCATGTACGGTACAGTTTCGCTAGTCTATGATTTATTATACGATACCAAACTGCAGGATGGACTGCCGATCACTTTTTTCTATCCCAAAACGAGCTCTTTGCATTTTATTTGAACATACGTTTTTTAATGTCGGGATGTGCATTACAAACTAAAGCTGCCTTAAAAACAGACGGTTTTAAGCCATTCCTGGTTGAATACGAGGACAACGCAACCGTCTGTCCTTGTCAAGTTTTACGGTATCATTACGTACAATATACAAATGCATCGATAAGCAGACAATAGATAATATTTGTCGGACGATTCTGCGATCGCCTGGCATGGAACCGGTTTCGGGTAAAACAGAGAACAAAAACTGTCTGTAGGCTGCCGCAGCCGGATTAGGTAAGATGAACATAAGACGACCTAATTGTAGACAGCCCGTTAAAGGAGGAATTCAACCAATGGACGGTACTGAAACGGCGTTCCCGGTTCAGCAGGCGCTTATCCAGATTCGGGAGAACGTCGGTCCCGGTCTGACGGATGCCATAAGTGTGGAAGCAAGCGGCTCTCCTTACAAAATACAAACCGCATTAACCGTATACCCGGAAAACGAGGAGCAGACAGCCAAACTCGTACGGCTGGCGGCGGCGAACGATTACGGAATCGTTCCGCAAGGAGGCGCTACGAAAGACGCGCAAGGCGGCGTAACGGGCAAAGCCGATCTTCTGGTATCGATGAAAAAAATGTCGGGCATTCTGCATCACTCTGTAAGCGATTTAATGGTAACGGCGCTTCCCGGCACTACCGTTGCGGAGCTGCAGCAGGCACTGCGCCGTGAAGGGCAGTTTTTGCCGATCGACCCGGCCTGGGGGGAGCAGTCCACCATCGGCGGGATGATAGCCTCCAACGGCTCGGGTCCGAAGCGCGCGCTCTACGGTTCGGCCAGAGACCATTTGATCGCGTCCAGAGTCGTGCTGGCCGACGGGTCGGTCATTCGTACCGGCGCCAAGGTTGTGAAAAATGTAGCCGGCTACGATATGAACAAGCTTTTTGTCGGTTCTATGGGAACGATCGGCATTTTGACCGAATTAACGTTTAAAATTCGTCCGCTGCCCGTCTCGTCGGGCATGCTTGTTTATTGCCCGGGCAATGGAGGCGCAATCCGGCAGCTTCACGAAACGCTGCTGGACTCCCAACTGGAGCCATGCGCAGCCGAGCTGATCAGTTCCGCTGTGGCGGGCGAGCTGTTCGGCAAGGCGGAACCGGCGCTTGCAATTTTATTCGAGGATGTGGAGGCATCGGTAAGCTACCAGCTCGAATGGGTGAAATCGTATGCGGCAGGAATGGGGTTGAAGCCGCTGGCCGAGCTTCGGGGCTTTGAGGCGACGGAACCGGTAGTCGAACGGCTGCGTGCGGTAACGCCCAATTCAAACGAGATGCCTTCCGGCCGGCTGGCAGCAGCTCTAAAGCTGCTGTCCTCGTTGACGGATGTGCCCGGCATCTCCGAACTGGCAGCCGCGTCCGCAGAACGGGCGGGTCTGCAGCTGCAGTTTAGCGGCGGTCTGTATACCGGTATCAGTCATGCTGCCGTATATGGCGATTGGTGGCAGCTGGAGGATGTTGTTCAATGGATGAAACAAATGTATGCCTCGTTAGGGGAGCTGAATGGCACCGCAGTGGCCGCCTTCGCGCCTAAGCAGGTGAGATCGTCCGTAGCCTCCTGGGGAACGGAACGGTCGGATCACGGGCTGATGCAAGGCATAAAACAACAGTTTGATGCGGCCAATCTGTTCAACCGCGGCCGTTTCGTGGGAGGGATATGAATTGTCAACCGGGGTGAAGACACAACAGACGGCTGCTTGCCATGACATCTCGCTGCTCAAGTCGAACTATAAATACGAGGATGCGCCGGACGAGGCCAAGTTTTCCCAATGCGTTCACTGCGGCATTTGTCTGGAGGCTTGCCCGACCTACCAGCAGACCGGACTGGAGCCGCATTCGCCGCGCGGCAGGGTATACCTGATCAAGTCGGTAGCCGAAGGCAAACTTGACCTGAACGAATATTTCGCTAATCCGGTCGAAACATGTCTGGATTGCCGCGCTTGTGAAACGGCCTGTCCGTCGGGCGTCCAGGTAGGCGCGTTAATTGAAGAGGCGCGCGGCCAATTGTACAAGGCGGAGCCGCCGAGCGGCGTTTCGGGACTGGTGCATAACCTGTTCCTGCATAAGCTGTTTCCGTATCCGAAACGGCTTCACGCCGTGCAGAAGCTGCTGAAAATATACCAGAAATCAGGCTTGCGGTTCGCAGCGCGAAAAACGAAGCTGCTCCGCGTCCTGCCTACCCATTTGCGGGAAATGGAGCAGGCGCTGCCCGATATCCGGACCTCGCCGGTGCTGCACAGGCTGCCTCAAAGTTTGCCGCCCATCGGTCCAAAACGGGCGAAAGTGGCGGTGCTGACAGGCTGCGTGATGGATGTCGTCTACAGCGACATTAACGAGGCAACCGTTCATGTGCTGCGCCAGAACGGCTGCGAGGTGTGGATCCCGCAGCAGCAAAGCTGCTGCGGCGCGCTGCATGTGCATGCCGGCGACCGGGATATGGCCAAGACGCTGGCCCGGCGCAATATCGACGTATTTCTGTCGGAGGATATCGATGCCATTATTATTAATGCCGCCGGCTGCGGTTCAACCTTGAAGGAATATGAGGAGCTGCTGAAGCATGACGAAGCTTATCATGGGAAGGCGCAGCTGTTCTCGGAAAAAGTGACGGATGTGTCGCGCTTTCTCGACCGGCTGGGACTCATTCCGCCAAAAGGCCGGCTCGATTTGACGGTTACGTACCATGATGCCTGCCACTTGGCCCATGCGCAGAAGATTCGCGTCGAGCCGCGCAAAATGCTGGAGTCGATCCCCGGCCTGAGGACGGTGCCTTTGCCGGATGCCGACCGCTGCTGCGGCAGCGCCGGAATTTACAATTTGACGCATCCCGAGATGGCGGGACAGCTGCTGGAGCGCAAGCTGGACGATATCCCCGCCGGCTGCGACGCGGTCGTCATGGGCAATCCCGGCTGTATGATGCAGTTCCAGGTCGGCGTTGTCCGCCATAACCGTCCGGAGAAAATATTGCATACGATCCAGCTGCTGGATTGGGCGTACAAAGAGATCAACCCGATGGAACAGGGGGGCTGACTGCATGGACGAGAAGCAACGCGAGCCGTTCGTCGCCGCAATGACGGCGATCATGGGCAAAGCCTCGGTGCTGCACCGCTATGAGGATTTGCTTGCTTACGAATGCGACGGCTATACGATTCATAAAGGGATACCCGGCGCCGTGCTGTTTCCGGCGAATACGGGAGAGGTGGCCGCAGCGGTCGCCTATATGCACAAGCATAAAATTCCGTTTATTCCGCGCGGCGCCGGCACCGGATTGAGCGGCGGGGCTACGGCTTTGAACGGGGAAGTTGTGATCAGTCTTGTACGCATGAACAAGCTGCTATCCGTCGATTACTTGAACCGGAAAGCCGTCGTGCAGCCGGGTTTCATCAACCTGAAGCTGTCCAATTCGATATCCACGAAAGGCTACTATTATGCACCGGACCCATCGAGCCAGGCATCGTGCACGATCGGCGGCAACGTAGGCGAGAACGCGGGCGGGGCGCACTGCTTAAAATACGGCGTCACAACCAATCATGTGCTCGGACTGGAGCTTGTGCTGCCGAACGGCGAAATCGTCCGTCTTGGCGGGGTGCCGGATGCGCCCGGCTATGATCTGCTCGGCGTGCTGACCGGCTCGGAGGGCACGATGGGTATCGTCACGGAAATTACCGTCCGCATCCTGAAGAAGCCGCAGGGAGTCAAGACGGTGCTTGCTCTTTACGACGATGTCAATGACGCCAGCTTGACCGTATCCGATATTATCGCCGCCGGAATCGTGCCGGCCGCGTTGGAAATGATGGATAACACGGCTATCGAGGGGGTCGAGTCCGGCAACTATCCGGTCGGCTACCCCCGCGACCTGGGCGCCGTGCTGATCGTTGAGGTGGATGGGATCGAAGCGGGACTGCAGCATCAAATCGATCAGGTGCTGGAGGTTTGCCGCAAGTATGGCGTCAGGGAAGTAAGGCAGGCGGCGGATGCGCAGGAGAGGGCGCGCTGGTGGGCCAACCGCAAGACGGCGTTCGGCGCGATGGGCACCATTTCTCCGGATTATTTGGTGCAGGATGGCGTCATTCCGCGCAGCACGCTGCCGCAGGTGCTGGCGAAAGTAAGCGAAATCAGCGCGAAATACGGCCTCCGCATCGCAAATGTGTTTCATGCCGGGGACGGCAATCTGCACCCGCTGATTTTGTTCGATTCCCGGGTGCCAGGCGAAAAGGAAAATGCGGTGAAGGCCGGTTCCGAGGTGCTTAAAGCTTGTGCGGACGTGGGCGGCTCCATAACCGGCGAGCATGGGGTCGGCATCGAGAAGATGGAGGATATGCGCTTCATATTGAGCGATGAGGAAATACGGGTGCAGATCGGCTTGCGTCAAGTGTTTAACGGCGAAAACTTATGCAACCCGGACAAAATTTTCCCGAAGCCCGCACGCTGCGTGGAAGTCAAGCAATATGTCGCTTCCAGCCGGGAAAGCTGAAGCCGCTTTAAGCTGCCTGAACGCGCCCGCACGAGGTAGCGGCCTAACGGACTGAGCGAGCCATTATTTGTCCAAATTTCTTTCCTTTAAAATTCTAACGGACACGCGAGACTTTGTACGGCGCGCCAGTCGTTCATTTGCATCATTTGCCGCTAAATAGCGCCGTCTCGGTCCGTTACATTTGAAAACCATTCGTTTGGCCACAATTAAGGGCTCCGGTGTCCATTAAAGTTAATGGTGTCGTTCGATGAACTGGACGGGCATGCGCTTGCGTTAGTTTTGAAAAGTTATACTATAGGCCGTGGTGGCGAAGCTGCCCTCCCGAGCCTTCGAACCATGTGCAAAGACGCCTCCAATGCCGCTAAAGCAGCGGGCTGGAAGCGTCTTTTTGTTTGGTAAATGATGCGCATCGGTTTCCGCGACTCGCCGGGGGCTCCCCCGAAAGTATCCGAACTTAGCAGGCTTTAGATGCGAGCCAAGCCCTTGGTATAAATATCTTTGATCGTCAGCAGGTTTATCATTGGCTGGCCGGTGCGGTAAGCCTCCGCGTTGCTGCAAATAATATCGAGCGAGCGTCCTATTCTATCCGGTACGGCAGGGGTGCAGTGCGGCGTAATCAGCGTATTCGGCGCATCCCAGAGCGGGCTGTCCGCAGGCAGCGGCTCCGTAGCGAACGTGTCGAGACCGGCTCCTGCTATCGTGCCTGTCCGAAGTGCGTCCAGCAGCGCGCTCTCGTCGATTACCGCACCGCGCGCGAGATTGACGATATAGGCGCTGCGTTTCATCAACTGCAGCTCCCGTTGGCCGATCAGATGATGCGTAGCATCCGACAGTGGCAGCACCAGAGCGACGACGTCGCTTTCCTGCAGCAGCTCATCCGGCGTATCTCCGCGGTCGCTGCAGTACAGCCGGTCAACGCCAGGCGGAGGCGTTGTTACGCTGCGCCGGTAACCGAGCACCTGCATGCCGAATGCTTTGGCTCGTACGGCAAGCTCCTTGCCGGTATTGCCCAAACCGAGAATTCCCATTGTTTTTCCATACAATCCGCGCAGCTGTTCTTGACCGGGAACACCCCATTGATGGTCCTGCTGAGCCTTGTAGAACGCCGGAAACCGATAGGTCAGCGCCAAAGCGAAATACATCACATGCTCAGCCAGCACAGGGCCGGAGCGACCCGCGGAGCTTGTAACGATCAAGCCTTTCTCAAACACTTCCGGCCGGGCTGTCTTGTTCAAGCCTGCGTGGTCGCAATGCACCCATCGCAGGTTGGGGGCGTCGAAGAAGCGCTCGTCCAAATCTCCATGCAGCAAGGCAACATCCGCTTTTTGAAGAGCGGCGGCAATCCCGGCTTCGTCCCGGCGGTTCAGCAAAATCATTTCGGCTGGGGCGAACGCTTCTTTCAGGCGCTGCAGATGCGCACCTTCATATTCGACGGTGGCTAATACGGTTTTAATTTCGGTTGCATGGGACATCGTTCCACATCCTTTTCTTAATTGTATTATTTTTGTCTCAGCCCTTAACGGAACCGAGCATGACGCCTTTTGCAAAATATTTTTGCAGGAACGGATAGACGAGCAGGATCGGCAGCATCGCCAGGACGATCGACGCCATGCGGATCGTTTCCTGCGGAACCATCGTTTCATCGGTGCTGCCCGATTGGCTGATGCCGGAAGCATCGGCCTCGATAACCAATTGCTTGATCAAAACTTGCAGCGTCCATTTTTTCGTGTCGCTTATATAAATGAGCGCATTAAAATACGTATTCCAGTGCTGCACTGCGAAAAACAGCGTGAAGGCGGCAACCGCCGGCATCGACAAGGGCAATACGATTTTGGCGAAAACGCCGAGGTCGGAGCAGCCGTCAATTTTGGCGGAGTCCTCCAGCTCGGGATGGATCGATTCCATGAAGCTTTTGACGACGATCAGACTCCAGGCGTTGGTCAAGCTCGGCCAGATCAGCGACCAATACGAATTCAGCAGCCCCATTTGCTTGACGAGCAAATAATGGGGAATGATACCCGCATTGAAAAACAAAGTGACCAGTACGACACCCAGAAAAAAGTTGCGGCCCAGCACCCATTTTTTCGTCAGCCCATAGGCCATCGTAAACGTAACCGCCAAGTTCAGCACCGTTCCTGTCAGCGTGATAAAGGCAGTGCTTTTCAAGGAATCGAGAAAGCTGTTGGTCGACAAAATGGAACGGTAGGAGGCCAGCGACCATTTGTCCGGAAGCAAATAAAATTTCAACGGCGTATAGGTCGAAGGATCGGTGAATGACAGGCTGACCACATATAGAAAAGGAAACAGACTGGCGAGCGCGATCAAGCCGAGCACCATGTAATTTAACCAATCCCCTGCCGTCAACGATTTTTGATGGATAAAGCTCAAGGTGATCCCCTCCTCAGAGTTTTGCGATAGCAAAACTGGCATCGAAAGCATACGCTGAGTTTTGCGATAGCAAAACTGGCATCGAAAGCATACGCTGAGTTTTGCGATAGCAAAACTGGCATCGAAAGCATACGCTGAGTTTTGCGATAGCAAGTTTGCGGTTGCTCTCCGGTGACAAAGGCGAACGCTGGCACTTCTCCGGAATGATTCCGCCCTCTCCGCTGTTTTTCATTGGACTAAAGCCTGCCTGCAAAACCTCAATAAATGCCTTCATGACCGAGCTTTTTGACTATGGCGTTGGCGGCGAGAACGAGGACGAGCCCGACGACGCCTTTAAACATGCCGACGGCGGTACCGATGCTGATTTCACCCTGTTGAATGCCGTGAAAATAGACGTAGGTATCAAATACGTCGGCCACGTCGTTGACGAGCGGATTCATCATGAGCAGCACCTGCTCGAAGCCGACATCGGCCATATGCCCCAGCCTCAGAATAAGCAATATGACGATCGTAGGCCGGATGGCCGGCAGCGTAATATGCCAAATTTGGCGCATGCGCCCCGCGCCGTCCACGACGGCCGCTTCATATCGCTGAGGATCGACACCGGCAATCGCCGCCAAAAAAATGATCGTGCCCCAGCCCGTTTCCTTCCATATATTTTGCAGCGTCAACAAGGCCCAAAAGTAGCGGGGCTCGGATAAGAACGAAATGCTGTCGAAACCGAGCGCAACGAGCAGCTTATTAATGATTCCGACATCGACCGATAGCAGGAAAAAGGTCATGCTGGCGACAACGACCCACGATAAGAAATGCGGCAGGTAGACGACGGATTGATTGAGCTTTTTAAACCATTCATGCCTGACTTCGTTCAGCATGACCGAAAGAATGATCGGCACCGGAAAGAAAAAAAGCAGATTCATCAAATTGATCAAGAGCGTATTGCGCAGCAGGATATAAAAATGATCGTCCGTAAATAACTGAACGAAATGCTCCAGTCCGACCCATTCGCTCCCGCTTATGCCGGTGAACGGGTTGTAGTTTTGAAAGGCAATGAGGATTCCCCACATCGGCACATATTTGAACAGGGCGAAGTAAACGAAGCCCGGAAGGATGAGCGCATAGATATATCGCCCGGCGGCAAGCCTTCTCCACAGCCTTCGGCCGCCGGCCGGAGCTGCTGCGGACAAAGAAAGCTCCGTTTCATTCGATGTGAATGGCGCACGCATCGCAAAAGCTCCTTTCCTGCCCGTAACGAAGCGTTCACCGGTAAATAGTTCGGTAATCGCTGGGCGACATTTTCAGTGTGCGTTGAAAGACGCGGTTAAACGTACGGTGCGAATATCCGACAGCCTCGGCGATTTGGCTTATGTTCTGGTCGGTCGCAGTCAGCAGCCTGCGGGCTTCGCTCATTTTGCAGGCCGTTACATAATCGAGGAACGATTCGCCGTATTCTTTCTTGAACAACCGGCTTAAATAAGCCGGGGTAATATGCAGCAGGTCGGCGCATTCGGCCAATGAAATGTCGCGCGATACATGGTCGAGCACATGCTTGCGGGCCTTTTGGGCGATCAGCTTGCCGGTTTTGTTGTAATTGTCGTCGGCCATTTTTTCATACAGCGGAAATAACTGCTCGGTGAACCATTCGCACATTTCCGCTCTCGTCTCCCGCGCCCGCAGCTGGTCGAACAGGTCGAATTCGAGCATATCCGGGATGCCGCCGCCTTTATGCTCGACCGAGGCAATAATCGAGGCAAGCAGCATACAGTAGCTTTGAGAGCTGATCGCATAAGATTCGGACGATTGCAACGCCAGGGTGAACTGCTCCATTGCACTGCGCGCCTGCTGTACATCGCCGACGGCCAGCGCCTCGACGATTGCGGTTTCGATGGAGCGCGGATAGCTGAATGCCGGCAGCTTCTGGTTCGCCTCCAAATCCTCGATATACAGGATGGATTCATCCTCGCGGTAGAGGCGGTATTGAAGCGCCTGCTTCGATTCCTTATACGATACGCGGATATCCGCCAGATGCGGATAGAACCGCCCGATGCCGACGGAAACCTGAAGCTTCAGGTACGTATGCAGCGCAGTCTGCACCGATTCCGCGAACAGCCGGGTTTGGCTCGCCATGGCCGCCTGGGACATATTCCGGTCGAAATGAAGAATTGCTGCGGCCTGCCCCTGCGTATCATGCAGCACATTTCCGCGCAATGACGGATGGCTGCTCAACAGCTCCTCCATCACATTGGTCACGGCAAACGTAAGCATCGGCTTATCCTCCGGCCGGAACCTGTCTTGCTTGAACAAATTTTCGACCTTGACGAGCAGCGTTACATACGTGTGATCGACCGGGATGCCGTATTTTCCGCATTCGTCGTATAGCGTAGGCCCGTTGATGTAATTGCCGGACAGCCATTGCTGCAGCAATCTTTCTGTCAGGGGCGGCACGGATCGATCGAGCTGCTCGCCGAGTGTCTTGGTCTGCTTGTTCAGCATGTCGACCAGCTGCCGGATCGGATTGCACGCGCTCCTGAGCGTAATGACGGTCAGCAGCACCCCGACGGACAAGAGAGCGAGCACCGCGCCGACCGTCAGCCAGCGGATCCAGGCGAGCTCGCCGATAATAAAGCTGTACGGGATGACGGATATGTAGGTATTGCCGGTCAGCGACTTTTTAAACGAGTAAAAATACGTTTCGCCGGCGCTGTTTTGAAACGTGAAGCTGCTGCTTCGGCTTTTGTCGGATCCGATGCTGCTCAGCACAGGGTCGTTCAGATAAGCTTTCGTATCGCCTTCCTTTTGCATTTGAAACAGTATTCTCCGCTGGTCGTCCAGCACGATGATCGATTGGCTTTTCGCCAGGGAAGATACATTGGCAAAATATTTTTTAATCTGGCTAATGTCCACCTGGGTAACGAGCAGCCCCTGCGCTTCGCCGGCGGATAGCGTAGGCAGCGTCAGCGCAAAGGAGATGTAGCCGCTGCGCAAGCCTTCCGGCAAATAAATCCAGCGACCTTCCTGGCCGTTTGTTTCGAGCTCGCGAATATCTTGTTTAAATTTGAAATCTTCAATGTTTTGATGGCCTGCATCGTTGGACAGTACCAGCCCCGCGCTGCGGTTGTAATAATAAATGTTGCCGATCAGGTTGTTTTGGTATTTTTCCAAAGAAATTTTGCTCAGCAGCTCCATCTGATTGACATAGTCGTTCTCGTAATTGCGGATATTGAACGATTCGCCGACCATCGGGTCAAGCGCCAATTGAAATGAGCGGTCGACAATGTCGCGCATCACCTTTTCGGTGTATTGTTCGACCATTGTAAGAGACGTCTGATTATCGGTTTGAAAGCTTGCAATGCCCCCTTTCATGGCAAACTGGTAATAGGCCACGCCCGCTAATATAATCGGCAGGCAAGCCGAGAGACATCCCAGCCAGATGAGACGATAGAAATAGGCAGTTTTCACAGCATTCACCGCATGAACCTCCCTAATGATCACTATAGATTCATCGCAAGAAATGAGCTCCCGTCGCAACCATCATATCAAGGCGCGGCGGAGGCGGATATAGACAATTCTTGTTTTGGACGGGCGGGGCATTTCTAAAATTGACCGAACAAGCAGCCGCCAGCGTCACGATAAAAGTTGACTATTGAGTGCCGACTCTGCCGTGCTATACGATGGTGACGTGGCAATACCATCATTATGACAAGGGGATGAACAAGCGAATGGGACACGGGAAATCGGGACGCATGTATACGCCTGTGCTGGCTGTCGGAATGATCTTGGCGCTGCTGCTGTCGGCAAGCTGTTCGGGCAATTCAAGTCCTTCGGCAGCCGGAGATGCGGGAACGTCTGCACCCGGCGGCAAGCCGGAAAGCAAACCGCCGGATAACAAGCAGCCGGACGGAAAGCCGCAGGAGCCGCTGGAAATTCAAATGACGGCACGGCTGTTCGAGGAAGTTCCCAATATGGACAATGCTTATTGGAAAGAGTTTATGAAACGGACGAACACGAAGCTGAATATCGAATGGATTCCGGATGGCGATTACACGACCAAGCTCAATTTGATTCTGGCTTCCGGCAGCATTCCGGAAGTGCTGGTGATCAACAATTTAAAACATCCGCCGGTTGTGAACGCCGTGAAGAACGGCGCGTTTTGGGACCTGACTCCGTTCCTGGGCGACTTTAGCAAATACCCGAATTTGAAAAATTTTTCCGCCCCCGAGGCTTGGGTGACGAGCCGCATTCTCGGAAAAAATTACGTTATTCCGAAAAATCGTCCGCAGCTGTCGGGCGGACCGAAAATCCGCAAGGACTGGCTCGACAAGCTCGGTATTCCGATGCCGCAGACGCTCGACGAATACCGCAGCGCGCTGAAAAAGATCGTTGACGCCGATATTGACGGCAACGGCAAAAAGGATACGATCGGCCTTGTATCGAAGGCCAGTCTGTTCACCGGAAGCGCCGGCGGCTTCGGCGACGCGTTCGGCATGGGGAAACCGACGTTCAATCAGGAAGGCGGGCTGATCTACGAAACGCTGACGCCGCAGTATGCCGAGCTGGTGGCCTGGCTGCGCGACTTGTACGCGGACGGCATACTGGCCAAAGAATTTTCGGTGATGAAGCCGACGCAGGCCGTGGAGCTGTTCGAGGCCGGTAAGGCGGCTTCGCTTGTCAACGAGAGCTTCCGCTGGGATTACATTTTTATGGGCAATATTAAAAAGGTGCAGCCGGAAGCGATTGTCGATACGGTACCGCCGCTGCAAGGGCCGGGCGGGTATGCGGTCAGATATTCGACCGGCGTCGACGGGGCGTTCCTGATCTCCAAAAAGGTGCCGGAAGAAAAGGTGAAGCGCATTCTCGACTTCCTGGAGCTGACCAACAGCAAGGAATATTACGATTTTACGGTCAACGGGATTGAAGGCGTTCATTTCAACAAAGTAAACGGAGAGATTGTGTTGACGGATCAGCATAAGAAAGAAGTCGGCTCGACGTCGCCGTGGCAGCCGATCGCTCTCTATTACGACAAATACGGCAAGCTGACGACGCCGGCCGCCCCGAAAGAATACAACGATGCCAAAATTAAACAAGTCGAGGCGCAAGGTTATTTTCAGAAAGGCATCATCAGTCCGTTCAGCGTCATCGATTCGCCTACTTGGCTGGCCACCTGGCCCAAATTTCAGCAGGAATGGACGTCCATGTCGGTGAAAGCGATCGTCGGTCAAATTTCGCTGGATGACTACAAGGCATACGTAAAAAAAGTTAACGACGACCCCAATATCAAAAAAGCGTATCAGGAATTCGCCAAGGACTATAAAGAAACGTTCGGCAAATGATGCCCGCTTTTTTCAAAATGATGGCAGGCTTGGTCAATTTTTGACCGGCTTTGGAAGAAAATCGCAGAATGCAAAAAAGGTCTGTATGGTGCCGGTCCCCTTTATAGTAAGGTGGATATTGAAAAACGGCGAATGCAATAGTCCGGGCTATTCAACGGACACCTAAAACCAATTCATATGCGGAGGCGAATCCTGAATGAGTCAAGCTGAAACGAACAAATGGTGGATCAACCGGCCATGGCGCGAGATCCAGACGAATTTGCGGGAAATCGACATGCAGGACATTGACGCGGAACAGTTTGTGGCCGAGCTGCAGCAGTTTAAGGCGAATGTCGTCATGATTAACGCAGCGGGCATCATCGCCAGCTATCCGACCAAGCTTCCCTTTCATTTCCAGAGCCCATATTTGACGGGAGACAGTCTGGCCGATATTATCGCCGCCTGCCATAAAGCCGATATCAAGGTGATCGCCAGAACTGATTTCTCGAAGGTGCGCCGGCCGATCTACGAAATGCATCCCGAATGGGCATATGTAAGCCCGAAAGGCCAAATCGTCGACTACAACGGTGATGTACATGTATGCCTTAACGGCGATTACCAGCAGCGCTACGCTCCGGAAATTATTAAGGAAGCGATCACCGAGCTTGACTTCGACGGCATTTTCTTCAATATGGGCGGCTACCAGGTGAAAGACTACAGTTACAATTATTACGGCATCTGCCATTGCGACAGCTGCCAGAGCAAATTCGCCGCCATGTTCGGCGCTCCGCTGCCGAAGGAGGAAAACCCGAATGATTCGCTGTTTAAAAAGTATATGGTGTTCAAGCAAAGAACATTAAAAGCCTATGCGGAAAAAATGCACCAGGTCATTTTAGGCGTCCGGCCGGATATTATCATTGCCAACAATTTCGAATTAAAAGAAGGGTTCATTCGTCAGGAATCGAATACCGCACTGGACCGGCCGCTGCCGCATTGGCAGTACAGCGCTTCGGACAATACGAAATGGGCCGTCAGCTCCTATCCGGCAATGGTATCCAGCAATACGACGGTTGATTTTCCGGATTATCACCACCGTCATGTCGCCATTTCGCCGTTCCAGCAAAAGCTGCGGCTGGCCCAAAATTTGGCCAACGGCGGGGGTCTCGACTATTACTTGATCGGACGGCTCGACAATCATGAGGATAAGTCCGGCTATGAAGGCATCAAGCAAATATTTCATTACCATGCAGAGCATGGGAATGAATATTTGAACCTGGAATCGCGTTCGACGGTCGCTTTACTGAACGGTCCTTCGGCCAATCAATCGGAATTCCGGGGCTGGTTCCGCTTCTTGACCGAAAATCATTACCCGTTCGATACGCTGATGATACAAAATGCCCTGAATTTGCCTTGGGATAAGTACAAGGCGATCATCGTTCCCGATTATCAGCCGCTCAGCGATGAATTCAACGCAAGGCTCGACAATTATGCCCAAGCCGGGGGGACGGTCATCTCGGTATGCCGCAGCGGCTTCCAGAACGAGGCGTTCGAACCGCGGGCCAATGTGCCGCTTCAATGCCTGGGGCTTGACCAAGTGCTGTCCGTGCGCGAGGATAACCGATCCTCTTATTTTAAAATGGATCATAAGGAGCAGTTCCCGCGGTTTCCGGTCACCGAGCTTGTTTATTTGGACGGCCACTACGTATTCGCCGGCTACAACGACAGGGTGCGCAAGTATTTCCGGCTGATCCCGCCCCACATGTACGGGCCGCCGGAGCGCTGCTACTATACGCAGATCACGGATCACCCCGGCTTCACGGTACATCCTTTCGGCAAAGGACAGGGCATCTATATTCCGTGGAAACCGGGCGAGCTGTTCCACCGGCAAGGCTATACGAATACGAGCGACTTTGCCGCCGATTTGCTGGAGCACGCCGCCGGACTGAAGCCGCTGCAGGGCAATGTGCCGCCGATGGTGGAGGTAACATGGTTCGAGCAGAAGGGGAGAGACGCGTCGCTGCTTCATCTGGTGAACGGAACCGGCCATTTCGGAGTCACCTTTTACGAGCCGGTCACGATTTCCGATTTGGAAGTGAAGCTTCCTGCCACCGCCGCTCCCCGCTCGGTCAGAAGCCTCGTGACGGGTAAAGCCTGCCCGTTCGCCTTCGACAACGGCCAACTGACCGTAACGCTCGACAAGCTTGGCTTATTCGAAGCGGTCAAAATAACGAATTAAACGCCTTCCGAATTGCGCTCCGATGCTTGTCGCCATATAAAGTCGCAAAAAACTTTGCCTCCGGCAAGGTTTTTTGTTTTGTCGTATAGAATGAGTAGGTGAGAAGTAAAGAGCGAATCTAATACGGAAATATGGAGGAGGTCCCATGGCTAGTCAGATCGGTCGAAAATTGCGTAATTTCTTTATCGGAAAGCATGCTGCACAAGGCAAATATTTACATCGCTTAATTTGGATCAGCTGCATTTCGATTTGCATCCCTATCCTGTTGGCCGGCATTATATACTACCAGTTTTCGATGGATCGGGTGCGGCAGCAATTTCTCGATGAAAACAAATCAACTCTGGTCATGATGAAGGACAGGGCGGAGCGAATTATGCAAAACATCGAGCAGGAGTCGCTGCAGCTGTCGCTGGATCCGCGGATCAACGATTTTTTTGCCGGCCGCATGGAGGACGCTCCGTTGATTTGGCATCAGCAATTGCTGCAGGAAATTACGCTCGTCAAAAATGCGAACAGCTTCATCGACGAAATTTATTTTTACAATAATGAGGAGGATCTGCTGCTAACGAACCGCTACGGGGCGATCGATAAGGATTCCTATAAGCATAAGGATGAAATCGATCAGCTCATGAAGCTGGCAAGCGGCTCGCAGTGGCTGTTTTTACCGGCGGGGAAAAAAGAAGGCTACATTACATTCGCCAGAAAGCTGCCTGTCGTCGGTTCCGGGAAGTCGGGCGTGCTTGTCTTTGAGATCGAAACGTCCCTGATCAGCAGTTTCCTGCAAGCGGATACAACGATTTTAACGAAAGGTTCGGAGATGGTGCTGATCAGTTATCCCGACTTGTTCAAGCTGGATGCGAAGGAGAAGGGAGGGTTTATGAAGCGGCTGGAAAATTTGGAGGGGTTGCAAACGCTCCGGACGGCGGACTCCACTATCGGCAGTTTTTATGAAACGGGACCGGACGGGCGTCCGGCGCAGTTCACTTATGTAAAAAGCATGTTCGGCCGGACGTACGTTACGGTCACTCCCGAGCAAATGCTCGCAGGACGCATCCAATGGATTCGTGTCGTTACGTTTTCCGCCGTTCTCTTTTTTATTTTGCTCGGCATACTGCTGACTTATTTCAATACGAAGCGGGTTTACAGCCCGATCGGCAAGCTGATTCAGCACAGCCGGCAGCTCGGCGAAGGCCGGATTCAGAGCAAAGCGGACGAGTTCGCCTATATTAGCGCTTGTCTCGATTTTTTAAGCAGCGAGGCGGAAAAGCTGGGAGGCTATATGGAAAAGGTGCAGCCGACGCTGCGCGAAAGATGCCTTCAGCAGCTGGTGAACGGGGAATATGTGCGCAGCGAGCTGCTGATTCAAGAATGCGAGAGCTTCGGGATCGATATTCATTCGACCTACTGCGTCATCGTCGTGGAGGTGGAAAATGCGTTTAAGGAGCAGCGTTTTTTTCCAAAGGACAAACCGATCGTCGCTTTTGCCGTGTCGAATGTGATGCAGGAGCTGCTGCAAAAAAACGAGCTGCTCAGCGGTTATATTTTCGCCAATCACGGAAAAGGCGTGGCGCTGCTGCAGTGGGACAACGACGCGGGACCCGTCAGGCTAAGTCAAGCCGTGCGCAGCTTTGCCGAATCTGTCAACGAATCGTTAATGAGCTACCTGAGCTTCAAAGCCGCCATCGGCATCGGTCGCAGCTATTCGCATATCGCCGATGTGCCGGTTTCGTTCCGGGAGGCGGAGCTTGCTCTTCAATACCGGATTTACGAGGAGGCGGAGCCGGTCATGTATATCGAAGATTTGGAAAACCGCTCCGGGAAGCAGGCGTCGTTCCGCTACCCGCGCGAGCAGGAAAACAGCATCGTCGATGCGCTCGCCAAAGGGGAATTGGAGCAGGCGCGGCAATCGCTCGTGCAATTCACGGAATCGATCCGTCCGTCCCAGTCATACAATTTCATTTACCAAAGCTACCATGTGCTGCTTTCGGCAATCATTACATCGTTGGAGAAGCAGGGAGGCAGCATTCTCGATCTGCTGGAATATAATTTATTCGGCCAGTTGGAGACGAAGCAGACGTCGCGGGAAATTTTTGACTGGTTTAATGACAATTTATTTCCGTTGTACCACAAGCTGACGGAAGAATACCGCAGCTCGGCCGGCCAGTCCGCCGTTTTGCAAATCTCCAAATATATCCGGGAACACAGCACCGAAGATCTTTCACTTGTGCAGTGCGCAGAAATGATCGGAATGAGCCCTTCCTATTTGAGCCGGCTGTTTAAAAAGGAGATGGGCGTCAACTTCCTCGAATTCGTTGTCGAATGCAAGGTGGAAGAAGCGAAGCGGCTGCTGTTGGAAACGGATATGAACGTCAGCGACATCGCTGCGGCGATCGGATATTCGGAGCGCAACCTGAATCGCATTTTTCAAAGGCATACCCGCATGAACCCGAGCATTTTCCGTGCGGAGCACCGTTAATCCGGGGTGGGCAGACGGTTTTATAACAGGCAAGACAAAAATTGCCCAATTCAAATCCATAGCCCATCAGTCAAGAATTGTCACTTACTTGCCGTTGAAATGCGGCATACAATATTGACTGAAAGCGCTGCCAAGTGCGCTCCATCGAATTTTCAGGAGGGGTAAAAAAATGAAAGCATTGTTCGTAAGAAATGTCAGTTGGATCACGACGACCGCGGTTTCGTTAGGACTGCTGGCCGGCTGCTCGGGAGGAGGCGAACCGGCTCCGGCTGCGAAGTCGGATTCCGCCAAACCGGCCGATACTCAAGGGGCGAAGGCGAACGCACCGCTTAAGATGCAGTTTCTTGTGCCATCGTTTGCCGACGTTCCGGACATGAATGATCAGTATTGGACCGAATGGCAAAAAAGAACGAATACGAAACTGGATATCGAGTGGGTTCCGTCGGGCGACTACGATACCAAATTCGACCTCGTGCTCGCATCGGGCAATTTACCTGAAATTCTCGTTTCTACCAGCACCACGCGCCCGACGCTGCTCAATGCGATCAAGCAGGGAGCTTTCTGGGATTTGACGCCGTTTCTAGGCGATTTCAGCAAGTATCCGAATTTGAAAAACAACAGCGGCCCGAACGTATGGAGCTTCATGAAATCAGACGGTAAAATTTATGGCTTACCCCGCAACCGCCCGCAGATCGACCTGGGCATTAAGTTCCGCAAAGATTGGCTGGATAAATACAATATTCCTGTGCCGCAAACGCTGGATGAATATACCGCAGCATTGAAAAAGATCGTGACGAGCGATCCGGACGGCAACGGCAAGAACGATACGGTCGGCGTTCTGGGCCACGGCTTCCTGCTCGCGGACGGCGACGACACGTTCCTCGCGGCATTTGGCGGTCTGAATCCGGTCTACGACAAGGACGGCGGCCTGATCAGAAACTGGCTAACGCCTAATTATACGCAAATGGTAGAATGGTTCCGTCAGCAATATGCGGACGGCATATTGTCCAAGGAGTTTTCGGCGATCAAGAAAACGCAAGCCGAGGAAATGTTCTCGACCGGACGCGCGGTTTCATATGTGCGCAATATTTGGCGCGATTACACATGGGAGCAGGATATCAAGAAGGTTCAGCCCGACGCCAAAGTCATTACACTGCCTCCGCTGAAAGGACCGGGCGGCTACACGGCTTCGCTGGCGAATCCGACTTATGGCGGCATGTATATTTCGAAGAAGGTACCTGAGGAGAAGGTAAAGCAAATTCTCGATTATATGGAAAAGACGACTACGATGGAGTATACCGATTTTAACTATTACGGCATCGAGGGCGTGCATCATAAAGTCGTGGACGGGCAGCCGCAGCTGACGGAGCTGGGCGTGAAACAGGTCACGACGAATGCTAACCAGGTATTTGCGATGGCGTTCAATAACAAGATGAAGGTGCTCAATCCGGCTGCGCCCAAAGCGTACAACGATGCGAAGATCAAGGAAACGGAAATTTACAGCCAACAAGGCAAGATGAATCCGTTCGGCAACATTGCGTCCGATACTTGGACTTCCGTATGGCCGAAGTACGAGAAGGAATGGCAGGCGATGGTAACCAAAGCGATCGTCGGACAAATTTCGATGGACGAGTACAAGAGCTATGTAAATAAGCTGAACGACAACGCGGATATTAAGAAGGCATATCAGGAATACGCCAAAGCATATAAAGAATATTTCGGCAATGCGAAATAGCCGGATGGCGGTTTGCGTCACGGCTTGCTGTTAACCAAGGAGGAGGGTGCATATGACAACCGGGCGCACATTGCCACAGCTCCCTTATGGAGCGGTTTATTTCCGCAAATCGAATCCGCCCCGCGACGACTGGGAACGCGATTACGCAATTGCCCAAGAGGATGGCATGAACTTTAACCGCCACTGGTTTATGTGGGGCGCGATCGAGGTGGCGCCGGGCGTTTACGATTGGGAAGATTACGACCGGCAGATGGATTTGGCGACCGGGCACGGTATCCAAACCATCATCGCCGAGATGATTACTTCCGTTCCGGAATGGGCGGCCGAAGCTTATTCGCATGCGGTCCATGTGAAAGCGGACGGTACGGCTCTGCGGACGCAGATGGGCGTAAGCAGCGCGACCGGAGGCTTCGGCGAAGGCTCGCAGGGCGTGCTGTGCCTGGACTGTGCCGAGGTGAAGGAAGCGGCGGGCCGGTTTTTGCGGGAGCTGGTGCTGCGCTACAAGGACCATCCGGCAACGGCGGGCTACGATATATGGAATGAATGCAATTATTCTCCGCATGTATGCCATTGCCGGTATACGAACGCCAAGTTCCGCAGTTGGCTGCAGACCAAGTACGGCGGCCTGCAGGCGTTGAATCGGGCGTGGAACCGTTATAGCTATACGTCATGGGAGCAAGTGCGTTCGCCGCGTCAGACGGGGCCGTATCCCGAATGTATCGACTGGGTGCAGTTTACCAAGGACAACTTCTATGAGCATATGCAGTGGCGGGTCGAGCTGATCCGTAGCCTGGATGACAGGAACCTGATTGCCGCCCACGGCATCGCTGGGAGCATCGGCGCGATGGCGTCGATGGGCGCCGACGATTGGCTCGCAGCGTCCAAGGTGGACGTGTACGGGTTCACCTGGGTAGCCTCCCGCAAGGGCAGCGAGCCTTGGAAGCAATGGCATGCCGTCGATTTGACGCGAGCCGCCTCGCGCGGCAAAACGTTCTGGCATGCCGAAGCGCAGGGCGGCCCGCTTTGGCTGCAGCCGCAGGTGATCGGCCGTCCCAAGGAGGATGGCCGGGTGACCGAGCCGGAGGATATGCGGGTCTGGCAGATGATCTCATTTGCCGGCGGAGCGCGCGGCCTGCTGTTTCCGCGCTGGAGGCCGCTGCTGGACGGCCCGCTGTTCGGCGCATTCGGCCCTTACGCGATGGACGGGTCGCGGACCGACCGTTCGGCGATGGCCGGCGCGATCGCGAAATGGGCCAATGATCCGGAGCAGCGGAAGCTGCTCGAAGCGGTGCCGGTTCAAGGGGATATCGGCATTCTGGTCGTTCCCGAGACGCAAATATTCGATTATTTGCTGAACCGGGAAGGCAAGCTGGAGCTGTATACGCAGGCGATGTGGGGCGCTTACCGCTGTTTTTTCGATCAGGGCGTACAGGCCGATTGGGTGCATATCGACGATATCGCCAAGTATCGTGTGCTCTATTGGCCGTATCCGATCATGCTCGGCTCCGTCTATGCGGAAGCATTGAAGCAATGGGTTGCAGCCGGCGGCACGTTGATCAGCGAAGGCTGCCCCGCCTATTTCGGCGATCGCGGCAGCGCTGGAGCGAAGCAGCCGAACCATGGCTTCGATGCCGTTTTCGGAGCTGTCGAAGCGGATGTGGAATTTATGCCCGATAGGGCTGATGGCATTGCCTTCGACTTTGACGAAAGCGGCCTGCTGGCGGTCGGCGGCGGGTTTCGGCAATCGTACAGGCCGGCCGGCGGCATCCCATGGGGACAATACAGGCAGGATGGCGGTACGGCGGTCGTAGAGCATAAATACGGACAGGGCAGGACGCTTCTGGCGGGGACATTCCCTTCCATCGGCTATTTTCAGTCAGGCTCACCGTCCAATAAAGCTTTTATCGCCAAAGCGCTGGCTTGGGCGGGGATAACTCCGTATATGCGCTTATCCGATGCAAGCGTGCAGGCGCGCTTCTCGCGTCATGCGGACGGCTCGCTGTTTGTGTGGGTTGTGAACCCGGACCGGTCGCAGAAAAGCTTGGAAATTCGTTTTTCCGACGCGCTGCAGCCGGGACAGTCAAGAGCGGGCCGCGTGTATTGGGACGGCGGCACGTTTATGCAGGAGGGGTCGGCGCTGCACGTCACGGTCCGGGGGCGGGACGCTCTTGTACTGGGCATGGACGGTACTCCGGATTAATCGAAAGCGAAGCAGCAGGAAGAGAAAAGGAAGGAAGAGGGCTGACGGGATGAAAATTAAAAGCATCGAAACGTTTACGACCCGCAATATCAGCATCGTTCGCGTCAAAACGGATGACGGCGGCGAAGGTTACGGACAGATCGCCACGTATCACGCGAACATTTCCGCGCTTGTGCTGCACCAGCAAATTGCTCCATATGCGCTGGGCGCCGATGCGGAGCGGATCGCCGATCTGGTCGAGCGGTGCGTGGAGGGGGAGCACAAGTTTCCCGGCTCATACGTGTGCCGGGCCGTCGGCGGGCTCGACACGGCATTGTGGGATTTGCACGGCAAGCGCGCGGGCCGCAGCGTCTGCGAGCTGTTCGGCGGCAAACCGCGCCCCGTCGATGTATACGGCTCCAGCATGCGCAGAAATATAACGCCTGAGGATGAAGCCGAACGGTTGAAAAAGCTTCAGGAAGCTTACGGCTTCCGCGCCTTTAAAATCCGGATCGCCAACAACTTCGGACGCGACGTCGACGTGTACCCGGGCCGGACGGAGCAGGTCGTGCCGGCGGTGCGCCGAGCGATCGGCGATCACACCGCCCTGTTCGTGGATGCGAACAGCGGGTTCAGCCCGCGCCGGGCGATCGAGGTCGGGCGGATGCTGGAGCGGTACGGCGTCGTGCACTTTGAGGAGCCGTGCCCGTATCCGGAGCTGGAGTGGACGAAGCAGGTGACCGATGCGCTGGACTTGGCTGTCACAGGCGGCGAACAGGATACCGACATTGCGCAATGGAAACGGATGATTGCGATGCATGCGGTTGATATCGTACAGCCGGATATATGCTATACGGGAGGCTTCAGCCGGGCAATGGAGGTGGCCCGACTGGCGCAATATGCAGGTATGACCTGCATGCCTCACGCAGCCAATCATTCGATGGTTACCGTGTTTACCCTGCATATGGTCGCCGCCATTCCGAATGCGGGAGCATTTATGGAATTTTCCATTGAATCCGACAAATGGACCGAAGGCTTGTTTACGACCGGACTGGAAGTGCGAGACGGCCAGGTGAACGTGCCGGACGGCCCGGGCTGGGGCGTGACGGTCAACCCGGATTGGCTGGACAAGGCGGAATATCATATTTCTCAGGTTTGAGCCGGAATTGCCGGGCCGTAAGCCTCAACCGAATACGCCTGCAAGCTTCAGCATATGCGGCGTGGCAGCTGCTTGCAATCGAAGGCAAGTCGCGGCAGAAACAAGGAGGATTATGTAACCATGAACCTATTCAACCGTTTGCTGCTTCCGGAAACGATCGTATGCGGCGCCCATGCGTTCGAACGGCTTGGGGCTTGCGCAGCGGGAATGGGAAGCAAAGCGCTGATCATTAGCGATCCGGTAATGGAAAAGCTGGGCCTCGTACGGCGCTGCGCGCAGCTGCTTGAAGCTGCGTCCATAGCCAGCGCAAGCTATACGGGCGTAGATACGGAGCCGACGGACCGGCATGTGGCCGAAGGGCTTGAACGATGCCGCGAGCAGGCATGCCGGTTTATCGTCGCTGTAGGCGGAGGCAGCTGTCTCGATACGGCGAAGGCCGTTGCCGTGATGGTTAATAACGATGGCTATATCGGCGATTATGCGGGCGGAAAGCGGAGGTTCGAGCAGCCGCCTCTGCCGCTTATCGCCATCCCGACAACTGCCGGTACCGGCTCCGAGGTGACGAAAGTGACCGTCATCACAAGCACGGCGACGGATGAAAAAATGATGATCGCCCAGCCGGAGCTGCTCCCGCACACGGCGCTGGTCGATCCGCTGCTGACCGTCTCCTGCCCGCCGGCCACGACGGCCGCGACGGGGATCGATGCGCTGTGCCATGCGGTCGAAGCGTACTTGTCGCGGAAGGCGAATCCGCTAACCGATGCGCTCGCGCTGGCAGCGGCCCGCGATCTGTCCGCGAATATGCTGCGCGCTTATGAGCATGGCGGCGATCTGGCCGCGCGGGAAAAAATGATGACCGGCGCCATGATAGCCGGGGCCGCTTTTTCCAACGCATCCGTAGCGCTTGTCCACGGGATGTCAAGGCCGATCGGCGCGCAGTTTCATGTGCCGCACGGCATCTCCAACGCCATGCTGTTTGCGGCTGTGCTGGAATTCAGCCTCCGGGACGCGCTGCCGCGATTGGCCGAGCTGGGCCGGGCGATGCTGCCCGAGCTGACGGCTGAGCGGCCGACCGAGGCGCAATGGGCAGCTGCGGTCATTGCGGAAATTAAACGGCTGTGCAAGGCCATGCAAATTCCGAATTTGCGGCAATGGGGCATCGAGCGGGAAGCGTTCCTCCGCGCGCTGCCCAGAATGGCGGACGATGCGATTAAAAGCGGCAGCCCGGCCAACAATCCGACCATACCGGATCGCACGGAAATCATAGAGCTGTATAAACGCTGCTACGATTATGATTTTAACTAAAGCGAAGGAGATGTTAACGGATGAAACCTGTACATGACGGCAACGGCAGTTTAAACGGTCTTAACGGCAACGGCGGCAACAGCCAAGGAGAGGAATCGGTCATCATCGTTCGCGGTTTATCGGATGCCGTGTCTGCGGGAGCTTCGGCCGCGTGGGCGGCTTCCCGCTTATCGGATGCGTTGCAGCGGCATGGAATCGACGTGGAGGAAGCCGACGGCGAGCGGGAAGCGTCCGCAAGCAAAAACGCGGGCTCGGCGCTGCGAATCGTCCTTGCAGGAGGTGACTCCGAAGGGGCGAAGAAGCTGTTGGAATCGTACGGGAAGGACGCAGCCTTCAGGCCTGACGTTCCGGAGTCGTTCGTCATCGTGAGCGTGCCTGCCATGACCTTGGAAGGAACGCAAGCCGGTGACGCAACCGCATCTTCGGCCGCCTCCAAGCATGCGACGGTTGCCGTTATCGGCGCCGACGCGAGAGGCCTGATCTACGGCGTGCTGGAGCTGGCGGATCGGGTTCGCTGCAGCGGCGAACCGTTGACCGAGCTGAAAGGTATCGAAACGTACGGCGAACAGCCGGCGAATACAATCCGCAGCATTAGCCGTTCGTTTTGCAGCGAAATTGAAGATAAGCCATGGTTTTACGACAAGCGGTTCTGGGAGGAGTACTTGACCGAGCTGGCGACACACCGGTTTAACCGGCTCCATCTGACGCTCGGCATATCGTACGACTACGGCCATGATCCGAATGTGCGGGATAACTACTTCGGCTTCGCTTATCCGTTCTTCGTGTCCGTGCCGGGTTATGAGGTGCGTGTTCGCGAGCTGGCGGACGGGGAACGGGAGCGAAATTTGGAGATGCTGCAGTATATTAGCCGGGAGGCTAAGCTGCGCGGTCTTCATTTCCAGCTCGGATTGTGGAATCATGCCTACCAAATGCTGGACAGCCCGAACGAGCTGCATACGGTCGAAGGCGTTGACGGTTCGAACCATGCGGTATATTGCCGGGATGCGCTCGGCCTGCTGTTGAAATTGTGCCCGGATATCGACGGCGTGACGATCCGCACCCATTACGAGGGTGGTATTCCCGAGCCGTCTCACCTGTTTTGGGGCGAGGTGATGAAAGGATTGACCGGCTGCGGACGCAAGGTGGAAATCGATATGCATCCGAAGGGTGTCGACGCGCAAATGCTTGAGGTTGCCCTCGGCACCGGCATGCCGGTCATCGTATCGCCCAAATTTTGGGCCGAGCATATGGGGCTGCCCTATCATCAAGCGGCGATCCGCGCCAGAGAGCTGCCTGTCGCCACCACGGAACGCGCCGAGCTGATGGGCGTGACCAACACCTATAGGCGCTTCACGCGTTACGGCTACGCCGATTATTTGAACGAAAACCGCCAAACCGGCGTCCTGCACCGGATTTGGCCCGGAACGCAGCGGGTGCTGTTGTGGGGCGATCCGGTTACTGCCGCCGGTTACGGGCGGAGCGGCAGCTTCTGCGGAAGTCTCGGCGTCGAGCTGTGCGAGCCGATGTCGTTCAAAGCGCGGAAGACGAGCGGTACGCCGGGCGGACGGGAGTTATACAAGGAGGCTGCGCTGCAGCTGGGAGGTCATGGCTGGCAAAAGTACGCCTACACGTATCGCGTATGGGGAAGGGCGATGTACAACCCCGATGCGGATTCGGGTCAATGGCATCGCTATTTGCGGCAGCAGTTTCAGGCGGCCGGAGAGGACTGCGGGCAGGCGCTTGCTTACGCGAGCCGGATATTGCTGCTGATTACAACGGCTCATCTGCCGTCGGCGTCCAACAATTATTTTTGGCCGGAAATGTATAACAATCTGGCGATTATGAAGACGGAGAAGCTGTCGGAGACGGCATTCGATACGCCCGCCCCGCATACGTTCGGCGCGGTTAGTCCGCTCGACACCGCCATGTTTTACGCGATTGACGAGTTCGCGGACGACTCCGTGCAGGGCAAGCGGCGCGGCAAATATTCGCCGCTCGAAGTGGCGGACCGGCTGGACGCACTTGCGGACGCAGCTGAACGGCATCTGGCCCGGGCGGCCGCCCGAATCGGCGATCCGCAGGACGCCGCTTACCGTCGCTGGGCCGTCGATGCGGCCGTCCAGGCAGGAATAGGCCATTTCTTCGCCCGCAAGCTGCGCGCGGGTACGGCGTATGCCCTGTTCGAACGTACCGGTAATCCGGAGCAGCTGAGGCACGCCCTGCAGAGCTACCGCTCGGCGCGCTCGGCCTGGGAGGAGATTGTCGCAGCTACCCGGGACGTGTACCGTGACGACATAGCTTTCGGCTATAAGCCGTTTATGAAAGGCCACTGGGCCGATCGACTGGCAGGGATTGACGAAGATATCGCCGCGATGGAGCAGGTATACCGTAGTGCTGCCGCCGTCACCGATGAGGCGGCGCCGGAGACGGCCTCCGCTGGCGCAGTACCCGGCTCGGTTCAAGCTGAGTCGCGCCCTGATTGCCTCCACGTCCCTCCCGCATCGTTTAACCGCGGCGAACCCGTTGAACTGCAGGTGACGCTTGACGGGGCTGCGTCAGGAGTGGAGATCAGCCTGCTCTACAGACATGCTCACCAAGCAGAGTCTTATGAGACCGCGGCGATGGCCGCGTCAGACGGGCAGCCCGGGAGCTTTACCGCAGTCATACCGGGATCCTATACGGATTCCGATTACCCGCTTGTTTACTTTTTCGAGCTGCGGGACAGCAGCGGGAACGCGTGGCTGGCTCCTGGGCTGAGGACGGATTTGTCCAACCAGCCGTACTACTCGCTTCGTTGTCAGTAACGTAGTACCGCAGCGGAAGCTAGGGCCCGCTCGCCGTTCCTTGCCGCAGCGCCGGGAAGCGGCGGGCGGCCGTGCTTTCCGCATCGCCGAGCGGAATGGCGGACGACCGGTCTTTCCGGTCTTTCTTTCTCCGAGAGCCGATGGCGTCTCGCGGTCGACTCTCCATCTGCGGGAGCCTGCCGTCAGCCGCCGGCTAAAAAACATGAACATAAAAGTGAGGTGCATGGCATGCTGGAACCCGCAGCAGCGGCAAACAAGGCGAAGCCCGCAAGCAAGGGCCGGCGGACAACCGGTTACTGGTCCCGGCTCGGGATTCGAATGCTGCAGCATAAGTATATGTATTTGCTTGTTTTGCCGGGCCTGATTTATTTCATCCTGTTTAAATTTGCGCCGATGTGGGGATTGTTGATCGCATTTAAGGATTATAACCCGTTCGGCGGCTTTTGGGGCAGCCCGTGGGTCGGGGCGAAGCATTTTAACGAGCTGTTTACCGACAACGCTTTTTATATGATGCTGCGCAATACGTTTGCGATCAATTTGATCGGACTCGTCTTTATGTTTCCGGTTCCGATCGTGCTCGCGCTCATGCTGAATGAAGTCAGGCATGAGGCGTTTAAACGGCTCAATCAGTCCATCGTCTATCTGCCGCATTTTTTATCGTGGGTGGTGGTGGCGAGTATGACCTTCTTCATCCTGTCCACCGACGTCGGCATCGTCAACAAGCTGATCACGGGAGCAGGACATGAGAGCGTGGCGTTTTTGTCCAACCCGAACTATTTCTGGGGGCTCATAACGGCGCAAAGCATGTGGAAGGAAGCCGGTTGGGGAACGATCATCTTCCTGGCGGCAATGGCGGGCGTCGATCCGCAGCGGTATGAAGCGGCTGTCGTTGACGGAGCGAACCGTTGGCGGCAAATCTGGCACATCACGCTGCCGGCGATTCGTCCGACGATCATCATTTTGCTCATTTTGAGGCTCGGGCATATGGCCGATGTCGGCTTCGAGCAGGTGCTGCTGATGCAAAACCCGCTTGTTCTGTCGGTATCGGAGGTGTTTGACACGTATGCTTATACGCACGGTATTTTAAAAGGACAGATCAGCGCGGGGGTTACCGTCGGCATGTTTAAAGGTGTTGTTGGTCTCGTATTGGTCCTGGCATCTAACTATGTAGTCAAAAAGCTCGGACACGAAGGTATTTACTAAGGAAAGGGGGAGTCTGATATGAGCTTTGTTGCGCGCAAACGGCTGACGCTGTTTGATTGGGTGAACTATTCGCTGCTCGCGGTCATATCGCTTGTTTGTATTTTTCCGTTTATTTATGTTTTCAGCGTTTCTTTTACCGATCCGAAAGCCTATATCCCGCTGCAATTTTACTTATTCCCGGAAAAATGGTCGCTCGCCGCCTACAAGTATATATTATCGACCAACAGCTTTATCAACGCTTTGAAAAGTACCGTCTTCATTACGGTCGTCGGCACCGTGCTGAACGTGATCGTTTCGTTCTCGATGGCCTATGCGCTGACGAAGAAAACGATGCCCGGCCGCACGATCATGATGAGCGCCGTCATTTTCACGCTGGTGTTTAACGCGGGCATTGTGCCGAGCTATATTTTGATAAAATCATTGGGACTGCTCAATTCATACTGGTCTCTCATCTGGTCGGGATTGACGAGCGCCTGGAGCCTCATTGTGATCAAAAGCTTTCTCGAATCGCTGCCGCCGGAGCTTGAAGATTCGGGGCGGATCGACGGCTGCTCCGACCTCGGCGTGTTTTTACGGATTGTCATTCCTTTGTCCATGCCGGCTATCGCGGCGTTTACGCTGTTTTTTGCGGTAGCCCACTGGAACACCTACTTTAATGCGCTTATTTATATTTCCGATTCCAAAAAGTGGACGCTCCAGGTGCTCGTCAAAACGCTCGTCATCGATTCCGACTCCAATGGCGTCGGTCAGGCGGGCGCCGGGGGAGACGACCGAGTGCTGCCGCAGGAAACGATCCGCATGGCTTCTATTATGCTGTCAATGGCGCCGATTCTTGTCGTTTACCCGTTCCTGCAAAAACATTTCGCCAAAGGCGTTATGCTCGGCTCGGTTAAAGGGTAGGCATGGAGAAAGATGTTGGGGGTGCGAGGCATATAGCGGAATGGACCGCGGCTTACTGGCTCCGAAGTTTGCGCCGCAATGCCCGGTCAAGCGACGCCGGTGCCGCGCGCCCCAATCGATTCGACACAACGCTCTTATTCGTTGCACTGCCGACGGCTGTGATGCAGCAACGCCTCACGGGTCAGTTAAGCTGAACAGTTCAGTATATAGGTGGATGTACCGGTCGGATAGGGCCTGTTGTGCTTATATATCGTTCCTCCAGCCTCTGTTTCGCTGCGTAAAATAGTTGCCCCGGTCAAACCTCACCCTGATCAATTTCTGCAAGTTCTCGTTCGATACGGTAATTGCCCCTAGCTCTTCATCGCGATTGCGGCTTATTGGCTGCGATCCATCCCTTCAACGAGCTGTATTCCAAATCATACCAAACATACGTTCGTGTGTAAAGGAAAAATTTACGCTTTAGGCTGCCCTTCGACCGAGAGGCCGGAAGCCGCAAACCGGTCATGAAACGAATAGACGAGATGAGTTTCCAATCGCTCTCCGGACAGATGTTTTCGAACCAGTAATTTACCTGTTTCGGGTGTGATAGCTTTGTACCATACGCCTTCGGGATACGCTATGACGACGCAAGCGTCCGCGCATCTCCCGTTGCATCGGGTGCGGGATGTATGGATCCATTGCTCCGCTCCAAGCCGGGCAATTTCTTGCCGTATCGCCTGCGTTACTTCCTCTCCCTGCCGCTTCATACAGCTGCCCCCGTTGCAAATAAGCAAATGAAGCCGGGTCTCTTGCAAATTCCATGTAGTCATTAACATGTTCCTCCTACTGTGCCGTCTCGGGTTAAATGTCCCCGGAAACCGACGGTTATTTTCGCACGGATAGACGTTTGACAAACAGACGCTTTAAATTTATACTCATAATAGTAAATATTACAATTAAACACGTCGATAAATCAACCCCAAGGAGTGATTTTATGCCAGACCAGCAAGCCGATACCCGTATCCCCGTTACAGTGCTTACAGGTTTTCTCGGCGCAGGCAAAACGACTTTGCTGAATCATGTGCTGACTGCGGAGCATGGACAAAAAATAGCGGTTATCGTCAACGAATTCGGTGAAGTCGGCATCGACAACCAGCTTGTCGTCGGAGCGGACGAAGAAATTTTTGAAATGAACAACGGCTGCATTTGCTGCACGGTCAGGGGCGATCTCATCCGCATCCTTGGTGAGTTAATGGATGCCAAGCTGGGCAAAGGAAGCCGTCGCAAAGCCGATTTCGACCGGGTGCTGATCGAAACGACCGGCTTGGCCGATCCTGCGCCGGTAGCCCAGACATTTTTCGTAGATGAGGAAATTGCCGGGTTTTATAGGCTGGATGCGATCGTTACGGTTGTGGATGCCAAACATGCCGGCCAGCATTTGGATGAAGGCCATGAGGCACAGGAACAAGTCGCCTTCGCGGACGTCCTTCTTTTGAATAAGACGGATCTTGTTCCCGTTGAGGAGCTGCAGCAGTTGGAGCAGCGCCTGCGAGCGATGAATTCTGCCGCCAAGCTGTACCGGACACAGCAATCCCGAATCCGGATGGATCAGATTTTGGGCATCGGCGCCTTTGATTTGGACAAAAAGCTTGAAATTGATCCCGGATTTCTCGTCGAAGAAGCTCATGATCATGACGATGAAGTGGCGTCCGTCTTTTTGCGTGAAACACAGCCGCTCGATTTGGACAAATTGGAGCGCTTCATCAATGAATGGCTCGTGGAGCACGGGACAGACACGTTTCGGTACAAAGGCGTTTTGCATATTAACGGGGTCAAAAAGCGCGTTGTTTTCCAAGGCATTCATATGCTGTTCAGCTCATACCCCGACCGGGACTGGAAGCCGGATGAAACGCCGGTCAGCGAGTTCGTCGTCATTGGCCGCAATTTGGACGAAGCGTGGTTCCGCCGACAGTTCGCAGGTTGTGCGGCCGTCACGACGAATACATAAATACGGGTAAAAGATCGCTTGGCCGGCGAAGCTCACAGCTTTCCGGCTTTTACCATAAATACAGAAGAAGGCTGCGGCAGCTCCATAGGACGGAGTGCGCAGCCTTTGTTGCGAAGCTTGTTACAGACGGATTCTGACTCCCCCGACTTCGGATGCAAAATCGGATCGGCAGGCTGTCACATGCGGCGGGTAGACATGCCCGTTACGTCAGCTAGCTATCCTGGAAAACGGAGGATGACAAATAGCGTTCGCCCGTATCGGGCAGCAGCGCGATGATTTGCTTGCCTTTGTTTTCCGGCCGCTTGCCCAGCTGTACGGCGGCGCTGAGGGCGGCACCGGACGAAATGCCCGCAACAAGACCTTCGGTTTTGGCCAGCATGCGAACCGTGTCAAACGCCTCGTCATCCTTCACCTTCATAATTTCGTCGACAACCGACCGGTTAAACACACCCGGAACAAATCCCGCGCCTAACCCCTGCAGCTTATGCGGTCCTCTTCGGCCTCCGGATAATACCGCAGACTCGGCAGGCTCCACGGCAACGATCTGTACCGAAGGCTTTCTCTCCTTCAGCACTTCGCCGACTCCGCTTATGGTGCCCCCTGTCCCGACTCCGCAGACGAAAATATCAACCGCTCCTTCCGTGTCCCGCCATATTTCTTCCGCCGTCGTCTGTTTATGGATTTCCGGATTGGCCGGATTGTCGAATTGCTGCGGCATGAAAGCGCCGGGGATCGTGTCCGCGAGCTCGAGCGCTTTCCGCATCGCCCCCGGCATGCCCTCCGATTCGGGCGTCAGGATCAGCTCCGCCCCCAATGCTTTCAGCAAATTTCTGCGCTCCAGCGTAAAGTTCTCCGGCAGCACGATAATCATCCGGTACCCTTTCGCCGCCGCTACAAAAGCAAGCGCAATTCCTGTATTGCCGCTCGTTGCTTCTATAATGACGGAGTCGCGGGTCAGCTGACCTTTCGCCTCGGCGTCGCGGATCATCGCGAAGCCGATCCGGTCTTTAACGCTTCCGGCAGGATTTAAATATTCCAGCTTGCCGATAATTGTGGCTCCGAGTCCGTTCACCCGGGCAAAATTGGACAGCTCCAGCAGAGGCGTGCCGCCGATAAGCTCGGTTAAGTTTTTGAAAATACGGGTCATATTGAACAATCTCCTCTCTTTTATTACATTTCCTATCGATTTACTGAATGATTACAAGCTACCATGCCTGCAAGGCTTGCACAAATCAATTATTTTTATAATGAACTTTTCTAATAAGCCGTCTTTTTGGACGATTGCAGGAACAGAGCTTAACCATGCAGGGATAGTATGTTATATTTACAGTATTTACAAAATTCAATCATTGTATATCGGGAGAAGGACAGCACATGGATCAATTACAGGTGGAGCGGCTGGCGGAGCATGTCTTTGGAACAGCGCCGGAGACGGTCGAACGCATGACCTTCGGTCACAGCAACGTCGTTTATGAGGCAACCGTCCGGGGACAAGCGTACATCATAAGAACGAATGCGGATGCAGCCGTGCTTCAGGCCACGGCCCGCAATCTCGACATATTGGCAGATCTCGGGCTGCCGGTGCCCATAACGGTAACGCTCGATCTGAGCAAGCGGTTGTTCCCTTCGGCTTATATCGTTTTACATCATATTCCAGGGCGCGATCTCCGCTATGAACTGCCCGGCATGACGAAACCGCAAATGACGGCGGTGGCGGAGCAGATCGTTTCGTTTCAGCAAAAGGCGGGCCAGCTCCCCGAAGGCACCGGCTACGGTTGGGTGCCGATCGGTGCGCAAGGACCTTACCGCAGCTGGTACGATGTGGTCGCCCGCGATATCGACAATCATATTCATCATCTCCGATACGACGTTGCAGAACGGCAGCTGCAGGCGATCCACAGCCGGCTTGAAGCCCGCAAGCCGTATTTGGCGCAGGTGCCGCCGCGCTGCTTTCTCGATGACCTGACGATAAAAAACGTGATTGTCCGGGATGGCCGGCTGCAGGGCGTAATCGATTTTGACTGGGTTTGCTACGGGGATCCGCTCTACATGATCAGCCTTACCCAAACGGGCATCATTGCCGATATCGGTTGGACGGATGCGCTGTTTTATGTGGAGGAGCTGTGCCGGATAAGCGGAATCGACGGGAGGCAGCGGGAGATTGTCGATTTTTACTCGGTCGTCCACGGCCTGCAATTTCTCGGCTTTTTGCGCGGCGAACATCAGGAAAGCTCCGCTGCGCGGGTTGTCCGGTACATCCGGCAATGGCTGGAAGCCGTTGAACTGCCGCCCATCAATGAGAAACGATAACGTTTTGAAAGGAGGGCAACATTTGCGGTTAAGCATATTGGATCTGGTGCCGGTGTTAAAAGGGTTCGAGCCCGCCGCTGCCCTGGAGCAGGCGGTGCAGCTTGCCGTTGCGGCGGAAAAGCTGGGCTACTTCCGGTATTGGGCTGCCGAGCATCACGATATGCCGGCGTTGGGCTGCACCACGCCGGAGGTGCTGCTGGCCTACATCGGCGCGCGCACGGAACGGATTCGACTCGGCTCGGGCGCCCTTCTGCTGCCGCACTACAAGCCGGTCAAGGTGGCCGAGTCGTACAACCTGCTGGCGAGTTTATGCCCCGGACGGATCGATCTCGGCATCGGCCGGGCGCCAGGCGGCTCCGCTCAGGTAAGCATTGCGCTAAGCGGCAACTTTTTGGAAAATGTCCGGCATTTGCCGGAGTCCATGCAAGCTTTGACGGAATTAATGGATCGCAGCTTCCGGATCGAAGGCGAGCCGGTGACGGCGCGGCCCGTTCCACCCGTTCCGCCCGAGGTCTGGATGCTCGGAACCAACAGCAAGAGCGCAGCCTATGCGGCGCAGTTCGGCACCGGCTACGTCTTCGGCCAGTTTATGAGCGACCGGAACGGGCCGGAGGTTGCGGCCGAATACCGGCAAGCCTTCAAGCCGTCGCCGCTCGGAACGCGGCCTCGCGTGATCGTCGCCGTCGGCATCATCTGCGCGGAGACGGAGGCGGAAGCGACACGGCTGGCTGCGGAGGGTGCCGCCTGGTTCGCGCCGCCGGACGCGGACGGCCGCGCGAATGGCAAGGCAGCGCAGCCGATGCCTGCGGACGAAGCGCCGCTGCGAAAGCTGGCGGCAGGTACGCCGGAGCGGGTGAAAGCGTGGCTGGAGCAGCTGAGCGAGCTTTATGACACGGATGAGTTTCTCGTCGTTTCGGGCATACCGGACTATGCGCTGCGGCTTCGTTCCTATGAGCTGCTGGCGCGCGCATTCGAGGGCAAACGTGGCTGACAGGGCCGAATCCTTACGCGGGAGTGATAATGATGCTGCGTGAAACGTTTACGTTTCCGGATGAAGACCGGAATCCTATTTTCGTTTACCATTGGAGCCGTGACGGAGCAGGGAAAATGCCGCCGAAGGCGGTCGTGCAAATTTCCCACGGGATGGCGGAAACGGCATACCGCTACGAAAGATTTGCGCAAGCGTTGACGGATGCGGGCTATGAGGTGTTCGCCAACGATCACCGGGGACATGGACGCACGGCCGGAAAGCTGGAGCAGGTAGGCTTGACGGGTGCGGACTCATTTTCGAAGATGACGAATACGATGGCGCGGCTGACGGATCTTGTCGCAGACCTGTACCCGGGCGTGCCCGTATATATATTCGGCCATAGCATGGGGTCATTTTTGTCACAGCAGTATATGTACCGCTTTTCGGCGAAGGCGAGCGGCGTGGTGCTGTCAGGCTCGAACGGCAAGCAGTCTCTGGCCATCCACGCGGGCATCGCGCTGGCCGGGCTGCTAGCCGCGTTCAAGGGGGATGACCATCGCAGCCCGCTGCTGACGAACCTTACTTTTGGCAGCTATAACCAAGAGTTCCGTCCGAACCGGACCGGCTTCGACTGGCTGAGCCGCGATGAAGCGGAGGTCGATCGTTACGTCGAAGATCCGTATTGCGGCGGACTGTTTTCGGCCGGCTTTTATAGAGATTTTTTTCGCGGGCTGGTCGACATTCACCGTTTATCCAATTTGGAGCGTATCCCGAGACAGCTTCCGGTTTTATTGATTTCGGGCGACTGCGACCCGGTAGGCGAAATGGGGCGGGGCGTTGCCCGGCTGGTTGCGATGTACCGCGAGCTTGGCATGGAGGACGTTGTCTGCAAGCTGTATGCCGGAGGACGCCACGAGCTGTTAAACGAAACGAACCGTGAAGAGGTCATGCGCGATGTGATCGCGTGGCTGGATGAAAAAAGCGGCGAAGAGGCGTAGCGCAAGCAAACGGATTCGAAGTCTAAGCTGTTGATCAAAACGATGGGAGATGGGGAAAGATGGGCAAGCTTTTTACAGCGATACTGCCGGAGCACAAAGCATTTATTGAAAAGCAGCGGATGTTTTTTGTCGGGACGGCTCCTTTGTCGGCCGAAGGGCATGTGAACCTTTCGCCCAAAGGCTATGACGTTCTGCGAATCTTGTCGCCGACCGAGGTCGCTTATTTGGATTTGACCGGAAGCGGGAACGAGACGAGCGCCCACGTGGAGGAAAACGGACGGATTACTTTCATGTTTATCGCGCTGGAAGGCCCGCCGCTTATTTTGCGGCTGTACGGGAAAGGCCGGGTGATCTTGCGGGGCTCCGACGAATGGAACCATTGGACGCCGCAATTCGAGATATATCCGGGCGCCCGCCAAATTATCGTCGCCGAGCTCCACGCGGTAAAAACGTCCTGCGGCTTCAGCGTCCCTTATTATGCTTACCAGGGAGATCGCGATACGCTGAAGCAGTGGGCCGTACAAAAAGGCGAGCCGGGCCTCGGCGAATACCGCGAAGAGAAAAATTCGGTCAGCATGGACGGACTTGTGACCACCATAGGCCAACAGGCTGCCAAGCTGTAAGCCTCGTCCGTAATGGAGCGCTGGCGCGATGCCGGTACCAGGGGTATAATAGGGTGAAGGCCTCGGCTGACTATCGGAAAGAAAGGGCGTGGGCTTATCGCACTGACACACCAATTCTCGAAGCGGGAGGAACTCGCAAACGCCGTCACCCATGGCATCGGCAGTCTGTTGAGCGCAGCCGCGCTTGCGCTGCTTGTTTTGTTCGCGGTGACCAAAGGCACCGCCTGGCATGTGGTTACCTTTACCGTCTATGGCGCCTCGATGCTGCTGCTTTATTTGGCTTCAACGCTCGTTCACAGCTTTCCTGAAGGAAAGGCGAAAGATGTGTTCGAAATTATGGACCACTCGTTCATTTATGTTTTTATCGCCGGCACGTATACGCCGATTTTGCTGAACGTCATACAAGGTGCGCTGGGCTGGTCCTTATTCGGAGTGGTATGGGGATTCGCGCTGGCAGGCGTTGTGTTTAAGGCGTTTTTTACCAAAAAATTTCTGTTTACGTCGACGCTGGTTTATATTGCGATGGGTTGGATCATCATTTTCGCCTGGGGGCCGCTGACCGCGAATTTGCCGCAAGGCGGCTTATCGCTGCTCATTACGGGCGGGCTGTTGTATACGGCGGGCACCGTATTTTACGTATGGCGCAGCTTTCCATTTCATCACGCGGTATGGCATTTGTTCGTATTGGCCGGATCGGTTTCGCACTTTTTGGCAATATTGCTTTATGTGCTGCCGTAACAGGCGCGCGGTATCGGATGCGGTGAAATTTAGTATAAGGATGATCAGAAGGCTGGATTTGGTTCAGCCTTCTTTGTTTTGTGTAAATAGTTGTAACCTTCCGCTTTTTTTATTCGTCTATAAGGGCGGAACGCGACCGGTTGAAAGTATAAAAGTGCGGCTTTCAGGCGATAGCTGTATGGACAAGGGCAAGTCGAAGCCTTGAAAAGAGGCGGCTGTGCCCGGCTAATTGAAGTGCGCAGAGCTATTAATCAACAGGGAGGGACCCGAATGAAACGATTACACAAGATGCGGCTGGCATTGCTTTCGTCCGTTATTATGCTGGCCATGGCCGGCTGTGAGGATAAGCCCGTTACCGGCGCGAATCCGGCCAAGCCGGACCCGTCCGTCAGCCAACCGGGTACGGACCCGGCCGGCGGCAAGCCTTCGGACGAAGCCGCTTCCGGCTCGCAAACAAAGCCGCAGGAGCCGTCGCCATCGACGCCGAATGTACCTGCGGACGAAAATAAATCAAAATCGGCTGCTTCCGCAGTTGCCTTTGTCAGCGCGACCGAGGGCTGGGCGGGCGGAAACGGGTTCATCGCTCATACGACCGACGGTGGCGCCCATTGGACGAATCAATATACCGAAGCGGGCAATATCGGCGGCTTCGCGTTTTTAAGCGGCAATCCGAAAATCGGCTGGGCTTATGAGGGGCAGGTCAACGGACCGGTCGCGGCCGGAGCGCCTGCCGGAAACCGGAAGAAGACGAGGCTGCTGCATACGAAGGACGGCGGCGCCACCTGGACGGTCGTCAATCCTTCGGCACCGCTCGGCAATGAAGTCCATTTTGTTTCGGAGCAGGAAGGCTACAGCGGAAACCATGCGACCCGCGACGGCGGCAAAACGTGGAGCGAGCTGCCGGTGCCCGCCGAGCTGTCGGGCGAGGCTTATTTCCAGACGGGTACGAATGGCTGGGCTGTTCTAAATAAAGGGAATACGTATGAAATTGAACATTCAACCAACAATGGGAAAACATGGAAATCCGTATACAGCCAGCCTGTCGGCAGCATCCTGAATGGAGCCGTCATCCGCTCGACCGGTAAAGACGACGTATGGGTGCAGCTGATCGGAGATTCCGGGATGACGCAAACCTCTTACACGCTGCTTCACAGCAAGGATGCAGGTAAAACGTGGATTCCCGTCGTCGCCAATTCCACTGCCGGAGGCGGGCCTGCGCCGGGGTACCAGCCGGGGACCGAAACCGGACCGAAAGGCCCGGGCACGAAACCGGGACAGCTGCTTCCGCTATCGGCGCAAACCGCATTCATGCTCGGCATGTGCCCGTCGTGCGGGGATGCGGGCGAAGTATCGCTGGGCTGGACGCTGGACGGCGGCTCAACCTGGACCAACAGCAGCCAGAAGCTTCCGGGTCAGGACGGCATGGCGTCGTTCGTGAACGACAAGCACGGCTGGCTGCTGACATACGCTTACTCCAAGCCGTCTGTTCTATATGAAACGAAGGACGGCGGCAAGCAGTGGAACAAGGTGTATTCATTCGGCTCGTAGCGGACCGCAGCTCCGCATGGAGCTTGGGACCAGCCCAACATGACCGTTTCGACATGTAAACAGAGCATCCCCGGCGATCGTTGCTTAGCCGGTCGGATGCTCTGTTTTTTAGTCGAAAGTATAAGTTTTATACTTTGCTTCGCACAACCTTGACAAACGCGCCTGTCCTTTAAGGACGGCGCAGCCGTTTATCCTTAGCAGCTTATGAAATAATGCACAGCAGATTTATAAGGAGGGTTGGCGGTAGTTCCCGATTAACCTGCCGTTCCTTGCTCCAGACGATCGCCTTCGCTGTATGTCGGTTCCGGCCTCATCCGCGCCATGACTGCGAGCAGGCCAAGGAGCAGCACGGACAGCGCGACGATAAACCATAGGGTAAAACTGATCGAGGCCTGCTCCATAAACCGGCCCGTCAGCCAGGAAAGGACGGCTCCGCCGATGCCGCTTGCCGCAATCAGCTTGCTCGTGGTCTGTTCCGTTCGGCCGGGAAACAACGAATTGGAGAAAATCAATCCGATTGAAAACAACCCGGACATGAGCAGCCCCATGAGCATAATCATGGCAAACGATCCGAACAGATTGGTGATGGACACAAACCCGATCAAGACGACGACCGTGCCGGCCGAACACCATAATAAATAATTTTTATAGCCGAACCGTTCGGCCAAATAACCGCATACGAGCCGTCCCAGCACCATGGTGGCCCAATAAAAGCTGACGCTAAGCGAGGCGACGGCGGCGTCCACCCGCATCGTCTCCATTAAAATAGAAGGTAAATAGTTCACAATGCTTAATTCCAGTCCGACATAAATAAAGAAGACCGTCACGCATACAGTCAGCATGGCCAGAGACAGGCGGCTGTATTTCAGCGCAGCGGGAGGCGCGCTGTGCTGCTCGTGACCGCGGCTCACGATCTCCGAATTCACCGAGCTGTAGCGCAGCCATATCAAGCCCAGCAGCAGGGCGGACAAGCCGGTTGCGAAAAACGCAAGCCTCCACCAGCCGATGACGATAAGCAGGCTGATCAGCATCGGCATAACCAAGGCGCCAACGCCGTAAAACACTTCAAGCCGGCTCATCGCAACGGCTTTCCGTTCTTTCACCGCATCGATAATCAAGGCGCCTACCGTGGACTCGATCATCCCGGAGCCGAAGCCGACCAGCGGCAGAAACAGCAGCACGACCGGCCATGGAGGGAGCAGGCCGATAATTGCGTAGCCGATGCAAATGAACACCAGCGTAAAGGTCAGCATACGGATGCGTCCGAACCGCCGAATCCACAACGGCTGGGTCAACACGCCGAGCAAAAAACCGAAAAATTGCGCAAACAACAGATTGCCGCCATCGGCGTAGTTACGGCCGTAATGGCTCAGCAATTCCGGCAGCAGGGTAGCGGCAACTACGGAGGAGCAGCCGATCAATAAATAGAAGCAACAGCCGACCATAACGAGTTTATTGATTCCGGTCATCGGCGTCTCGCCTTCAATGCCCAGTCGACCGCATCGGCCACGCTGTCCGTCACATGGGCGGCATGCGCCTTGACACCGTCATGGCTCGCGCTCATGGCAAAGCTGTGCGGGGTAGTGTTGAACATGGAAATATCGTTGAACGAATCGCCGATGCAGACGGTTTCTTCCGATTGAATGCCAAGCTGCGACTGCAGCGCTTTAAGTCCTTCGCCTTTGGACACGTGCCGCGGCATGACGTCCATGCAGTTGACATCGGAGATGTAGGCGTCGATTTTATTGCCGTGTGCGGACAGCAGCCGCTCCTTGAACTGCAGCAGCTCCTCGATATTGCCCAAATAGCTGATTTTGCAGCACAGCAGATCGCCGCCCAACGCCTCCAATGCATCCGGCCTGACGATGAGCGGGGCCAGCAAATTTCGCTGAACCTTTTCGTTTTCCTCGGAATGGCTGGCGACGACATACGTATCGGGACTGCACATGACGGTGAAAAACGGCATTCCTTCCGCAGCCACGGCAAGCTGCCGGATCAGCTCCGTTTCAAACCGGTCATGCCGGATCAATGTGCTGTCGGACATATGCACATAGGCGCCGTTTTGCGAAATGGCATGCGCATGAAGCTCTGTCAGTTCCGCCACATGCCGGATTTCGGGATACATGCGTCCGGATGCGATGCTGAGCACGATCCCGTTCCCGATGGCGCGCTGCAGCGCCTCTTTGTCTTCCTTGCGCACGGTATGATCTTTTTGAAGCAAAGTTCCGTCCAAATCGCTAACGATGAGTTTGATCATGGCGTTGTCTCTCCTTTTGCAATCATGATGTCAATTTCATGCCGCAGCATCGCTTCCTTCATCGATACGTCCGGCTCCCGGTCGGTAATAAGGATATCGATCTTCTCAAGGCCTGAGATTCGGTGAAACTGACGTTTTCCAAATTTGGTATGGTCGGCGAGCAAAACGACCTGATCGGCGCGGCGCATCATTTCCTTCAAAATGTAGCCGTCTTCCTCGTGCGGGGTCGTGATGCCGTCCTCCGCAATCGCGCCGATGCCCATGATCAGCTTATGGACGTAATAATCGCCCAGCATTTCCAGCGCCCGTGAGCCGTAAATATAACGGTGCTCGGGATGCAGCACCCCTCCGAGCAGATGAATGGAGATGCCCTCCTTTTGGTTCAAGATGCCGGCGATATCGATGGAGTTCGTTATGACCACATGGCCTCTCGTCTCGATTTGCTCCGCTGCGCTTTGCACGGTCGTGGACGCATCCAGCAGCAAATAATCGCCGTCATGCAGCAGGGAAGCGGCCAGCTTGCCGATCGCCCTTTTCGAGGATGTAGTCGTTTCGTCCCGCAGCCGTTCGTTGTAATTTGCGATCGTTTTGGACAAAGTAGGCAGTATGGCTCCGCCGCGGGTGCGCAATATATGTCCTTGCTCCTCGAGCTTGATAATATCCCGGCGAGCGGTGTCCCTGGAAACGTCGACCAGCTCGCAGATCGTTTCAATGCTGATGCGTTTATGCTTTTCCAAATATTTAACAATCTCGATTAATCGTTCTTCTTGGTACACGGAACCGTCTCCCTAGAAAGGTTTTAAGTTTCATGAAGGAAATTATAAGTGGATTTATGTAAAAATGCAATATGCCTTAAGTAAATTTAAGTATTTTTGCGCAGTTGTACATTTTCTCCTCCCGATTAGTACAGCTGCAGCTAAATTATGGTACAATGCATGAAGATCGCTTAACCTGGGTCTAATAACTCGCATAGCTGGAAGTCCGGTGAAAAACGCAGTAATTACATAGAAAAAAAGCACCCTCTTGACGGGATGGAAGGATTGGAACGATCGTGGTGAAAAAGAAAGCCAAGCTGCTGGAGCTGGATATCGTGAGGGCGTTCGCGATTTTGGCGGTGCTCACGATTCACGGAACTTCGGAGGCGACTGTCGAACTGCCTGTCGGATCAGGCTCGCAAGCCCTTTATTTGGCCATTAATAAATTAAGCAACTTTGCCGTGCCGTTATTCATTTTACTCAGCGGGCTCGTGCTGTTCTACCGATATATCGACGATTGGAGCGGCAAACAGGCGGTTGCCTTCTATTTGAAGCGCGTGAAGCAAATTTTATTTCCTTATTTGATCTGGTCGGCGTTCTATTATATTTACAACCAGTTGCTGTTCACGCGGGATCAGCTGCATTGGAGCTGGTCCGAATTTTTCGGGCTGCTGCCGTGGGCCGATGCTTCCTACCACCTGTATTTTATGGTGATCATCGTGCAATTTTATTTGCTGTTTCCGCTGCTGGTCTGGTTGTGCCGGATGTGGAGCGGCTTTCGAAAAGGGCTGTTCGTACTTGGTATTGCGGTGCAGTTCGCGTTTTACAGCTATAACCACTGGGTCAAGCCATTGAATCACATGCCTTCGCTCTGCGTGACCTATTTCAGCCTGTTTTGCTTGGGGGGCTTTATCGGGATGCACTATGATGCGTTTGCCGCATGGATTTCCCGACATATCCGCTGGGTGCTGCCGTTGAGCGCGGCGCTGGGCGCGGGCTTTATGGGCTTGTTTCTGCTGGAGGAGCGGTTCGGTCTGCTGCTGGACAATACTTGGTACGAGCTGCTGTTCAATACATATCCGATGTTTGCGGCGATGAGCTTCATCTGGATCGGGCGCAAGCTGCTGCAGCTTTGGCCCGCCGTATCGAAGGCGCTGCTGTCCTTGGGTGCCGTATCGTTCGGCGTTTATTTAATGCATCCGGCGGTGCTGTCTTATTGGCGTATGCATGCGGTGAATGACAGCGGGCGGATGCTCGATTATCATGCCTATACGTTCAGCGCCTTTCTGCTCAGCCTGATCGTGCCATGGGTTGCGGTTTCGCTGTATGGACGCATACGGAAAAAAATGGCGCCGTCCCGCAACCGGATGCCGCAAAAAGGTGCGGCTTAAGGCTGCTTCGCAGCTGCCCGCCGCGCGGCCGCAGCCGCCTGCGCTGCATAACGAAGGGAGCTGTCCCAAAAGTCATTTTTGGATTTTCAGCCCCCACTCTGACTATGAATTTACATGTAAAATGCCGCTTCCATCCCCACTTATATAGTGGTGTTGGAGGCGGCTTTGCTTATTCTTTGAATTTGTTTCATCGGTTGATATCCTTATGGGACAGCCCCCGATTTTTTGTCTGACAGCGAAAGCCGCGGATTACGCCTCAGGCCAGTCATACCGGAACCGGTAGCTGCCGGAGCCGAGTACGAGCGACACGCCCGCCGCGGTCTGCTCATAGACGTGGATCCCTTCGGAGACAAGCACGGATTCGCCGGCTTCCTGCAGCGATTCCAGCAGCGCGCCGGGCAGCAGCACCGTCGCCGTCGTATTGTGCGGGATTACTATGAACACGTTCATGGTTTCGTTCGACAGCTCCCATTCGGAGCGGATTTCGCCGTAGAGCGATTCGTAAGCGGCCCGCACATAATCGAATCCTTGGCCGGCTTGCGGCCGGATCTGGATATGCTTGTAGCCGGACTGCTTTTCGTCGGTACGGATACCGGCCGCAACCTGATACAGCCAATCGCCGATCGCACCGTAAGCGTAATGATTGAAGGAATTCATGTCGTCGCTCCAGAAACTCCCGTCCTCCTTGATTCCGTCCCAATGCTCCCACATCGTCGTCGCGCCCTTCGTAACCGGATACAGCCAGGAAGGATAGCTTTCCTGCAGCGCCAGCTTTAGCGCGATAACATGATGTCCGTTTTCGGTGAGCACATGGCATAAATAAGGGGTCCCGACAAAGCCGGTAGTCAAATGAAACTGCCTTTCCTCAATCAGCTCCACCAGTGATTGCACGATGCGGCTGTGGGCTTCGCCTTCGGCCAGCCCGAACATGAGCACGAGCACATGGGCGGTCTGCGTCGGAGCGATGAGCCGTCCGCTTGGCGTGATAAATTCCCGGCGGAATTGTTCTTTTATTTTGCCGCCCAGGCTGCGGTACGCTTCCGCATCCTCTCGCTTGCCGAGCACTTCGGCGGCAAGGCTCAGCAGATGGGCGGAGTAATAGTAGAACGCCGAGGCGATCAAATCTTTGGGCGTCGCTCCGGTATAGCTGTTTTCGCTTGCATCGAGCCCGAGCCAATCGCCGAAATGAAAGCCCGTATTCCACAGCAGCGGATTATTGCCCTGACGGCGAATATATTCGACCCAGCTCTTCATGCTGTCATACTGTTCCTCCAGCACGCGGATGTCACCGTAGCACTGATAGACCGTCCAAGGACAAATGACGGCGGCATCTCCCCAGGCGGAGGAGGAATGGCTTTCACCCGGCAGCACATCCGGTATGACAAAAGGAACGCCCCCGTCCGGCAGCTGGTCGGCCTTCAAATCGCGAAGCCATTTGGTGAAAAAGGAGGCGACATTCATGTTGAATGCCGACGTCCGGATAAAAACTTGCGCATCGCCGGTCCAGCCCAGCCGCTCGTCTCTTTGCGGACAATCGGTCGGCACATCGACGAAATTGCCCTTTTGCCCCCATACAATGTTGCGCTGCAGCTGATTGACCAGCGGATGCGAGCATTCAAAGCTCCCGGTCGGCTCCAGATCGGAGTGAATGACACAGCCTGTAAAATATTCCGGGAGCACTTCACCCGGGAAGCCTTCTACGGAAATGTACCGGAAGCCTTGAAACGTGAAGCGCGGCTCGTACGTCTCGGATTCTCCCCCGCCTTTGCAAATGTAGGTGACCGTTTGTTCGGCACTCCTCAGATTGCCCGGATAAAAGTTGCCGTCTTTATCAAGCACCTCGGCATGCTTAAGCGTAATTGCCCGACCGGCCTCGGCCGTAACGGTAAACCGGACCCAGCCGACCATATTTTGCCCCATATCCAATACCGTTTCGCCGGACGGAGTGCGGATCACCTGAACCGGACGAAGCTCCTGCACGATCCGCATCGGTTCGTTTTCTTGTCCGGTGAGCTGCGCAGCGGGATAGTCGATGGTATCGGCAGGACGCCAGTCCGAGTCGTCATAGCCGAACTCGCTCCAGCCGTCTGCTTCAAGCCGCGCGTCATAGGTTTCGCCATGATACAGCTCCGCCATCCGGATCGGCCCGTCGGCCGCCTTCCAGCTGGCATCCGTGACGATCGTCCGCTCGCTGCCGTCGTCAAAAACAACATGCAGCTGCAGCAGTCCGGCACGGCAGCTTCCATAGCAGTTGCGCTGCCGCTTCCATGCGAGATTGCCTCTGTACCAGCCGTCGGCCAGCATCAGGCCGATCGCGTTGCCGCCCGTATGCAGCATGTCCGTGACGTCGTAGGTTTGATACTGCTGGCGCTTCGTATAGCTGGTCCATCCGGGCGTAAGCAGCCAGTCGCCGACCCGCCGGCCGTTCAGGTGAGCCTCGTACAAGCCTAAAGCGGTGGCGTACACGAAGGCCGATTTGATGCCGCCCCGGAGCTCGAAGCTTTTGCGCAGCAGATCGGCCGGCGTCGGCTGATCCATCGGGCCGCCATGCAGGCCGGCGATCCAGCGAGCGGACCAGCCGGTGCTGTCCAGCAGGCCGGTAACCCAGCAGGCGGGCTCGCTCCAGCCGCTTTCATCGCCTGTCGTACTCCACACACGGACCCGGTATGTATACGTTGTGCCGGGCTTCAGTTCATCGCCCCCGTATTCTACATGGACGGAGCGGTCGGAAGCGACCTTGCCGGAATCCCATGCCAACAGCCCGTCGAACGAACCATCTCCGGCTGCAACCTGTATTCGATAGGCCGCCTGCTTCACATTTCTGCGCTCCCCGTCTCCTGCCGCCAGCTGCCAGCTGATCCGGGGTCTGGGCACATCGATTCCGACAGGGCTGCGGCGATATTCGCATCTGAGCTTTACAGCGGTCAACCCGTGCATAAGCAACACCTCGTTTTTATTGGATTTATTTTTATTTTAGTATGGCAGGCTCTTGTTTTTACAGGTTGATTCCGACATACGAATAGGGATATACTGACATTGAAAGCCTTTACATGAAAAGCCGAACCGAAGGAGACGATGAGCGCTTGACTATCCGCAGAGCGATTGGATCGTTGTATGGCCATGCGTTATTTGAGCCCGGATTTCCGTTGTATGTCAACCGGGTAAGCGAATCGTTCGAGCTTCAAGAGCATTCGCATGATTTTGTAGAGATCACATATGTCATCGAGGGGAAAGGGTTTCATTACATCGGGGACGAGGTTATCGCCGTGCAGAAAGGCGACCTCTTCTTCATCCCCGTCGGCATTTCTCATGTATTCAGGCCGGCGCATGCCTCGGCGAAAGACCGGTTATTCGTGTACAACTGCGTTTTTCAAGAGCAGCTTTTTGAGCAAATCGCAGGCAGCTGCCCGGAGTTTTTGGGCGATATCGACCGGGAAGCGCTGCTTGCGCTGCGGCAGGAAACCGCGCCGTTCCAGCTGAAGGAGCCGTTCGGGGAAATCGGAGAGCTGATGCGCCGGCTGCACATTGAATTTACGCAGACCAAGCCGGCCAGACGATTTATGCTGCTCACCTATGTGCTGCAGCTGTTCATTGTGCTGTACCGCTCCCGGCAGCACGGAACGGCTCGTCCCGACTCGGCGCCCGGCCGGCTCGACGAGGCGCTGGGCTATATTCATCAGCACATCGACTGCCCGCTGTCGCTGCCGGAAATCGCCGCCAAAATCAATATAGGCCCGCGGCAGTTCCACCGGCTGTTCAAGCAGACGACGGGACAAACCTATATCGAATACGTACAAACCGTCCGGATTCAAAAATGCTGCGAGCGGCTGCTCGGCACGAGCTGTAAAGTCGGCGAAATCGCCGAGCAGGCCGGCTATCAGGACATGAAATATTTCCATGCCCTGTTCAAGCGGATCACCGGCATGACACCCCGGCAGTTCCGCCGGCAGCCGCAGCAGCGGTAGGCAGGTGGATGCGTCTGCGCAGCGGTTTGGGATCAAGCTAGGCACAACAATCCTAAAGTAATGTAAGCACAGCCGTTCAACCTATCTCGCGGCATAATCGGATCGGAAATTGTAACGGACTACAGAGCTCTTATTTGTGCCGAACGAACGGCTTTTCAAGTGCAGCGGACCGAGAATGCGTTACCATTGAATTCCGCGGATGATCGTGGAGTCGAGGCCTATGCCGTCCTTGTTGAGCACCTTCACACCGACGATATCAGCTTGCGGCGACGTACCTTTGTACTTGCCTTTGCTTAAATAGCCGTTCCCCGCCGCATCTCCTGCCACATGCGTACCGTGGCCGTTATTGTCATACGGCCTCCTTTTGCGGCCGATCAAATCCTTGAACGCCTTGATCCGGTTGCGCGGCTTCGTTTAAAACGCCGGTGTCCAGCACGGCGATGGTTACCCCTTTGCCAGTCCAGCCTTTGCGCTGCAGCTTGGAAGCGCCTACAGCCGGCCGGGCGATATTGAGCTGGATGCTGTTGACGCGGTCCAATACTACCTTCGAAACGCCCTTATGTCGGCATATCGTATGCAGGCAGGACGGAGCGACGCGGGCGGACCAGCCGCCGATCAGCCATAGATGTCCCTTGTCGTGAAAATGCAGCCTCCGTCTGCCGAGCTTTCGCATCAGCGCAGCGGGATGTTTCAGCTTTTGCCGACTTGAAAGGTTACGTTATGTGCCCGTTTTTGTTGCTGTCGCGAAGGAAGTCAATGGATGTCAAGGAAAGTAGAAGCTTTCCTATGGAAAGGCGGCGTTTCGCCTTATATAATTTTATTCACCATTCGAAACCCGGATAGGAGAAGCGTATGAAGCGGTTTATCCAGAACGGAAAAGGGTCGCTGTTTCCCAAGCTGGCTCTTCGCTTTCTGATTGTCATTTTACCTTTCTATATTTTAAGCTTGCTGATGAATGATTTCAGCCAATCGACTACCAGGGAGCAGTTGCTGCAGCTGATGGCTTCCCGTACCGAGTTTTATTTGGATTCCATCGAAACGGATATCGGCCAACTGATGCATTTGCAAAAGGAATATTTCAGCGATACGGATCTGCATAACTTAAGCGAGCTTTCGGCCACGATGAGCGACTATGAAAAGTCGAGCGCGATATTGAGGCTTCAAGAGAAATTGAGAATGATTAAAAACACGAGTAAATATACGAAAAAAGTAGAGGTGTACATCCCTTCGTTAGGAAGATTGATCGAAGCCAACGATTTCAGCAACGAGCCGGCGAAGGAAGAGATGGACTTTCTCCGGAAAACGTCCTCGACCTATACAAGCCATTTGCTGAATTGGAACGGTAAGCTGCTGATGGGCGTGCCCTATCAAATTCGGACGGATGCCCGGTCGGAGCCGATTTTTTATTGGGGAATCGAATTGTCGCATGAAAAAATGTCCAACGCGCTTCTGTCCTTTGCGGACTATAGCCAGGGCGGCGCGATCCTGATCAATCCGCAGGAAAGTTGGGATATTTCGAATTATCGGGACGACCCGATAACAGGCAGCCTGGCAGGCTACTTTCAGAATATGAAGCTGACGGACGAAAAGTCCGGTCAAGGCGTACTGAACATGAATCGGCAATCGTTTTTCGTCACCTATAAAAAATCGGAGCTGCTCGGCATGCTGCTTGCCGTATACGTACCTGAAAAAGAAGTGATAGGCCCGCTTCAAAAATTCCGTATCTGGTTTTGGCTGCTTTCGCTTCTTGCCGTTATTACGATTGTTATTTATTCGTATTGGCTCTTCCGGTTCATTCATCAGCCTATGCGGATATTGACGCGCGCCTTCCGGAAAGTCGAATCGGGCAATCTGAACGCCGCTGTCCAGCCGGGCGATAACGGCGAGTTCAACTATTTGTTCGATCAGTTCAACGTGATGGTCAGCAAGCTGAAAATATTGATCCATGAAGTGTATGAGCATAAAACCCGGCTGCAGCGCTCGGAGCTGAAGCAGCTTCAATCGCAAATCAATCCGCATTTTTTGTACAACAGCTTTTTTATTTTGTACAGGATGGCCAAGAAGCAGGATATCGACAAGCTGCTGCTGTTCACGAAGCATCTTGGCGATTACTTTCAATTTATTACCCGGAATCATTCCGACGAGGTGACACTGAAATCGGAAATTCATCACGCCCGGGTATACGGGGAAATCCAGTCCGTCCGTTTTTCCAACCGGATTACGGTTAATTTTGAGGAACTGCCCGCATGCTACAACGAGCTGCAGGTTCCGCGCCTCGTTCTTCAGCCGCTAATTGAAAATGCATTTTTGCACGGACTTGAGCACAAGCTCGAGGAAGGGCGGATCAACGTTGCTTTCGTGCGGATGGACGACTTTTTGTCGATTATGGTAGAGGATAACGGGGACGATCTGGACGCGGCGGAACTGAAGCGTCTGCAGCTGCTGCTGACAAGCCAGGATGCCGAGCTGGAAACGACGGGCATGTTAAACGTGCACCGGCGGCTGCAAATCCGATACGGGAAAGAAGGCGGACTCCGCTTTTCGATCGGCGAGCTGGGAGGATTGCGCATCGAAATGAAGCTGCCGGTTGCCGGAGCGATTGAGCCGCCGGCACTGGCTTCCAGGCAGGTACAGCTTCGCCAATAAACGGTAGGAGGTCATGATGATGATGCATCGACTGCTGATCGTCGACGATGAGCCGTATACGGTAGACGGCCTTTACGATCTGTTCAACGAATTGCCGGAGCTCGAATTGGAAATATACAAAGCGTATTCGGCGGTGGAAGCTCTCCGGCATACGGAGCGGATTAAATTCGATATCGTGTTGACCGATATCCGCATGCCGACGATGTCCGGACTGGAGCTGCAGCAGGAAATCCGCAGGCAGTGGCCGCGCTGCAAAGTTATTTTTTTGACCGGCTACAGCGATTTCCATTATGCGCAAGCGGCGCTGCAGAACGGCGGCTACAATTATTTGCTGAAAACGGACGGCGACGAGCAAATTATTTCAACAGTTGTCAGGGCCATCGAGGAATTGTCCAGCGAGCTGGAGAATGAACAGGTGACGCTGGCGGCGAAGCATAAAATGCAGTTGGCGCTTCCTTCCTTGCAGCGGGACTATGTGTGGAGCCTGCTGCACGGCGGAGCGGGCAGCTTCGATACGATGGGCAGGCAGTTCGACGAGCTGGGCATGCCGCTTGACGCCGATTGTCCGGTGTACCCCGTATACGGGCGGGTTGATGCCTGGTGGGACAATATTAATTATTCCGATCAAAGCTTACTGCTTTATGCGATCCAAAATATTATCGAGGAATATTTATGCCCTTCCTCCCGGATGCTGACGCTTGTTTTCGATAGGTGCAAGCTGCTGCTGCTTATTCAGCCAGGGAATGTCGGCGCGGAAATGGAGGGCGAGGCCGTCGAGAAAGCATGGATGCGGCTTATGGTGTTCGTTCAAAAGACGCTGGAATCGATTCAGACAAGCTGCAATCAGCTGCTCCACCTAACGCTCTCCTTCTCTGCCGGCGGCTGCCCCGTTCCGTGGGAAAGGCTTGGTAAAAAGATCGACGATCTGAAGCTGCAATTGATGTGCGGGCCGGGTAACGAGCGGGAAATGATTTTATACGAAACCACGCCTGATGCGTCGGCCGCCGATCGTCATGGCGACAACGAATCCGGTCTGGAGAGCCGGCGGTCTTCCATCGATCTGCTGGAGATGTATTTGCTGAACGGGCAGGAGGAATCGTTTTTGACTGCTTACCGAAGGCTGACGGCTGCAGTCGGAAGTCTCCCCAAAACGGCGAACAGTCAGCGCTTGGAGCTGTACTGCAAGCTTGCCACCATGTTTCTTGGTTATATAAACCGTTACGGCTTGTCGGATTTGCCGGAAATCGACTGGGTCAAGCTGACCAATATCGAGGAGCATGCTTCGTGGGAGCATGCAGTCGAATACTTTGAAGCGCTGGGCAAAGCGCTGCTTAGCCGCAAGCGGACCGATTCGTATAACCGGGGAAATGAAATTATCTGCAAGGTCAACCAATATGTTGAAAAAAACTTGGCCAAAGATTTATCGCTGACGCAAATCGCCGAGCACGTTTTTTTGAATCCCGCCTATTTATCGCGCTTGTACAAGCAATTCAGCGGCGTCGGCCTGTCGGAATTTATCGTGAACCTGCGTATGGCCAAGTCCAAGGAAATGCTGAAGCAGCCGAAATACAAAATCCACGAAATCGCAAGCGACGTCGGTTTCGATTCGGCTTATTTTACCCGTTTTTTCAAGAAGCAGACCAATATGACGCCCCAAGAGTACAGAAACCAGTTTTTGCTCAGCCATAGAACTTAAGACGCCGCATGAGCATGAAAACCGCGACTGCGGTTTTTTTGCAGTCCGGGAAACGATGTGCGGAAGGTTTTGGACGACCGGGGGATCTATTTGTGTTGGACCGGCAATGACGTTCGGGAAAACATGTCATCAGAAGTCAACAAAGGTAAATACATTCACGTAGCTGTGGGACGATGCCGGGAATTATACTGGAGTCAACAAGGCGAAGCGCCTGGGACAGATCACCGAAAAACTGCAGAAGGAGAGAATGAAGATGGTGAAAGCCGGCCGCTGGAAAAAAGAATGGGCCTATCATGCGATGTTAGTTCCCGGCGTTATATTAATCTTTATTTTTCATTACATCCCGTTTACCGGATTGGTCATGGCGTTTCAAGATTTTATACCGACCAAAGGGATTTTACGCTCCGATTTTGTCGGTTCCGCCAATTTCGAATACGTCTGGCATTTGCCCGATTCCTTAAAAGTGCTGCGCAATACGATCTGGATCGCCTGTATGAAAATTATTGCAGGTATCGTCGTGCCGGTGCTGGTTTCGCTGCTGTTGAACGAGGTGCGGAGCCAGTTCGTCAAGCGGGGCATACAGACGCTGATCTATTTGCCACACTTTTTATCGTGGATTATTCTCGGCGGCATCTTAATCGAGATTTTATCTCCCTCGCACGGGCTCGTCAACAGCTTCCTGGAATGGATCGGGCTTGCGCCGATTTTTTTCCTCGGAGATATCCATTGGTTTCCGGCGACGCTGATCTTGTCGGATCAATGGAAAGAATTCGGGTTTAACACGATCGTGTATTTGGCGGCGCTTGCGGGAATCAGCCCTTCCTTGTATGAGGCGGCGGAGATCGACGGCGCAAGCCGGTGGAAGCAGACGATATACGTCACAATCCCGGGCATCCTGCCGATCGTAATTTTGCTGAGCACGCTGGCGCTGGGCAACGTACTGAATGCCGGGTTCGACCAGGTGTTTAATCTGTACAGCCCGCAGGTGTATGAAACCGGCGACATTCTGGATACGCTCGTATACCGGGTCGGCTTACTGGACGCGCAGTACGGAGTGGCGACGGCGATCGGCCTGTTCAAATCGCTGGTTTCCCTGCTTCTGATTTCCGCCTCTTATTGGCTGGCCTACCGTTTTGCGGGATATCGCATATTTTAGCATTGCTCGGGAGGAGGGTTCGCAGTGAACCGTAGAACGAAGGGACAAAAAGCGTTCGATATCGTCAATCATGTTTTATTAATCGGCCTGGCGCTGCTGTGCATACTGCCGCTGATTCACGTGATTGCGCAGTCGTTCAGCGCCAGCTCGGCGGTTACGGCAGGCTTCGTAAAATTTTGGCCGGTCCGCTTTACGTTGAAATCGTACGAATACGTGCTGAGCAAGCCGGAGTTTCTCATGTCCGTCGGCGTTACTTTGAAGCGGGTCGTTTTGGGCGTATGCATTAATTTGCTGCTGACCATTATGACCGCGTATCCGTTATCCAAGGAAGCGTCGCAATTCAAGTACAGAACGATATACGTATGGTTTTTTGTCATCACGATGCTGTTTCACGGAGGATTGGTTCCGACCTATATGCTCATTAAACAGGCGGGCATCATCAATACGATCTGGGCGTTAATTTTACCTGGTGCGGTTCCCGTATTTAGCGTTGTGCTGATGCTTAATTTTATGCGCGGGCTGCCGAAAGAAATCGAGGAATCCGCTTTTATCGACGGCGCCGGCATCTGGACGACGCTATGGAAAATTATCGTGCCGATTTCGATGCCGTCGATAGCGACGATCACCCTGTTCTCGATAGTCGGACATTGGAATTCCTGGTTTGACGGGCTGATTTATATGAATCGGACGGAAAATTATCCGCTGCAAACGTATTTGCGATCCGTCGTGATCAATCTCGATCTCAGCTTAAGCACCACCGTAGATTACACAATGCTGAAGGACATTTCCGACCAGACGCAAAAAGCGGCGCAAATCGTGCTCGGTTCTCTGCCCATCCTATGCGTTTACCCGTTTTTGCAGCGTTTTTTCATGAAGGGCATCATTATGGGCAGCGTTAAGGAGTAAATCCGGGCAAAATTCAAAAAATTATGGCAATGGAGTGATTTGGCAATGGCTTCACAGCAGCAGAACGTATACGTGGCTCATTCCTCGCATCTTGACCTTTATTGGATCGGCACCCAAAACGAATGCCTGGACATCGGGGCGGATATTATTGACGACGCTGTCAACCTGTCGCGCGACAACCGGGAGTTTACTTTTCTGATCGATACCGTCCGTTTTCTGGAATATTACTTGGCGAAATACCCGGGCAAAAAGCAGCAGGTGCGGCAGCTGTTCGAGTCGGGGCAGTTTGAAGTCGCCGCTTGCTATACGGACCGACTGGAAAACCACCATGACGGGGAATCGCTGATCCGCAACGTCACTTACGGCAAAAGAACGCTGAAGCGGCTGCTCGGGCTCGACACGGATATTGCCTATCATCCCGATCTGCCGGGGTTGGCCGAGCAGTCGCCGCAAATTTACAAAAAAACGGGGGTTCGCTACTACTTGTTTGCCCGCGGATTTCTCCACGGCGGCCGGTTTTGGTGGAAGGGGCTGGATGACAGCCGGATTATCGCGTATAACTTTCCGGTGCATTACTCCTACTACAACATCGACAAGGAAATCGTTCCGAAGCTGCGGGACATCAGGCAGTCGATTCAATCGTCGGATGTTTTATTATCGTGCTCCGCAGGTGATCTTGGGCCGGCCAACACCTTTTTTTCGCGGGACGAGTACGGCAAGTGGCAGAGAGTGACGCTTACCGATACGATTCGTGAGCTGAATCTGCGTTATCCGGAGCTGCATTTTGAGCTGTCCGGCACGAAGCGCATTTTGGATCGCATGGATACAGCAGGGCTGGAGGAACGGTCCGGCGAGTACCCATCCAAATGGGGAGCGACCGGCTCGACAACGAATGTGCAGCTGTTCCATCTGGACAAGCGGATCAGTGCCGTCCTGCTCGAGGCGGAAAAGCTCAGCTCCATCTGCGGGCTGCTTGGCATTGCGGTCGAATACGGGCCGAGGGAAACGCATCCGTTGAAGCACCGGGGAGGCTCGGGCGGATCGCGGAAATATTTCGAACTGCAGCAGCATCCGCAAAACATGGCGGAATGGTTCGATTTTGCATGGAGACTACAATTGATCACACAGGATCATAACTATGCCGGGGTCAACGGTATCCAGTCCAATTTCGACCGTTTCCGGTATAAGGAATGCGCGCTGCAAATTGCCGAAAATATACGCGAGCTCAGCATACAGGCGATTGCGGCCCATATCGGGACGCCGGCGGATGCCGGAACCGTTATCGTGTTTAATTCGCTTAACTGGAGCCGTTCGGAGCCGGTTACGATACTACCGCTTGGACTCGATGAAGCGAAAACGTATATCGTGGAAGATGCGGAAGGCGGTGCCTACCCTCTTATCCCGACGAAAGAGGGGTACAGCTTTTATGCCGCTAACATGCCGTCGGTCGGCTACAAGGCGTTTACCGTCAAGGAAGGGAGCCAGCCGGTTCCATCCGCAAAGCGGCTCGAAACGACCGCGGAGCGCATTACCGTGCGCAATTCGTACTATGAGCTTATCGTCGACCGCCGCAGCGGAACGCTCGTCTATGTCAAGGATCTCGAGACGGACACCGTCGTTATCGACGATCCGGCATTTTTATCGCTCGATATTTATCAGGATTTATCGGACTGCGTGAGCGAAAAGATCAGCAATAAGGTGAAGCGGGAAAGCTCGATGGATCATGTCAGAAGCGTTACCGTCGCCGAAGACCATTGCTTATGGACGCAAATCGAAATCGTCACGGAAATTGCCAATTCCAAGGCGAGGATCGACATCGTTGTCAACCATCAGTCCAAAGAAATCCGCTTGAATCCGACCGTTTATTGGATTGGCGAAACCCATCTGCAGCTTAATCTGAATATGAGCTTTCCGGCCCGGTTTGCGGACATCGTCTACGGTGTGCCGTACGGCGTTCAGAAGAAAGGCTGCTATTTATACGACGAAAGCCCGTGGGCTCCCGACGAAATCAGCCCCGAGCTGTACGACAGGTACAGGGAGGCGATGGGCTGGTTCGCCGTCGAAAGCGGGGATGGGGGAATCTGCGTATGCGGCAATCATTCCGCTTACGACTTTACGCCCGACGTCAAGCAGGCAATCCTGATCCGCAATGTGCCGAGCTGCGGCGACAAGGACGTGCTGATGCCAAATAACGGCAAGCTGGAATGGGAGTTCCGGCTCTCATCCTACAGCGGCGGCTGGGAAGCGAACCAGGCGCATCTGGCAAGCTGGGAGCAGCAATATCCATTGCAGCCGCGGAAAAAGAACGCTCATGAACATTCGGCTCCACAGCTGCCGCCAACCGGTTCCTTCATCTCGACGAAGGGCTGCGGCATATTGAGCGTGCTGAAGAAGTCCGACACCGATCCGCAAGCTTATGTGCTGAGAATGTTTAACAGCACATCGCGGGAAAGCGTATGCGGCATCGAAACGACGCTGCCGGTGCGCAGCCTGGAGGCCTGCGATATGAACGAGCTGCCGGTCGACGAGGATCAGGAGCGGTTAGCCGCGTTTGAAATTAAAACGTTAATCGGACGGATAGAGAGGGATGTTCCCGATGAGCCTTGATTTTACACATCGAACAGTGCTGGTTACCGGCGCAGGCAGCGGGATCGGCAGGGCGATCGCAGCGGGCTTTCTCGACGCAGGCGCGAATGTGATCGCTTCCGACATCAATATGGAGCAGCTGAACGAATTGAGATCACGGCACGGCTGCGCGTCCGGCAGGCCGCTTCATATTCTACGGACCGATGTCCGCGAACGGGAACAGGTGCTGGCGCTGTTCGAAAGCAATCCGTTCGGCCGACTGGACGCCGTCGTTCATGCGGCGGGGATTACCGCCTCGCTCCTGCTCACGGAAACCGACGACGAAACGTACCGCAAGCTGATCGAAACCAATGTAAACGGCACGTTCCATGTCCTGCAGGAAGCCGTTTCTGTAATGCGCGACAACGCCGAGGGGGGGACGATTGTCGTCATCGGCTCGATCAACGCGATGTGGCCGCTTGCCAATCAAGCGGTGTATACGGCCACGAAGGCTGCGATCGACTCGCTGGCCAAATCGTTGGCGGTCGAGGTCGCGCCTCTGCAAATCCGGGTCAACGTGGTAGCTCCCGGTGCAATCGATACCCCAATGAACCATCGGTTAACCGGGGAGCGCAAGGCAGCCTTGGCGGCCCGGATTCCGCTCCGGCGAATCGGGATTCCCGAGGATCTTGTCGGAATAACCCAGTTCCTTTCTTCTCCGTTGTCAAGCTATATAACGGGCTCCACCTTTGTAGTGGATGGCGGTTTTATCGTAGGCCGATAGCCTTGCCGCTATCCTGTGTCTCAAACAAATACAACCTGAATTCATGAAGGGGGGATGCGCAATCCGGGCGTAGATCAAGAAAGACGGACATTACAGTAAAGCGCAATGTATAACCACAAGGAGGGCGATCAATATGGGAAACAAGTTGAAATGGGGCATCGCTTCGCTTATTTGCTGCCTGGCCGTGACGGCCGCTTGCAGCAATAACGAGCCTGCAGCGCCAAAAGCTGCCTCGGGGAACGGGAAAGAGGCGGGCAAGACGGAATCGGCGGACCCGCTGGGCAAATACGATCCGCCGATCGAAATGACGACTTGGCGGGTAGTGAACTCATCCTTCAAATTCACCAACGGCGAAACGATCAACGACAACGTATGGTACCGGGCCTACAAAGATTTACTGGGGATCAATCTGAAAAACATTTGGACGGTTAACGATACGAACGGCTCCGGCGATCAGAAAATTAACGTTTCCATCGCTTCGAACGATATTCCCGATGTCATGGAGGTTAATCCGACACAGTTTAAACAGTTGGTGGATGCTGATTTGGCCGAGGATTTGACCAAAATATACGAGCAGACGGCTTCGCCGCTGCTGAAGTCGATTGTGGAAATGGACCCGAATACGCTGAAAGCCGCCTTTCTCAACGGCAAGCTGATGGCGATGCCGAATCCGTATCCCGCGATCGAGCATGCCCGGGTGCTGTGGGTCCGCGCGGATTGGCTGAAAAATGTGAACCTGCCGGCACCGAAGACGATGCAGGACGTTTATGCCATCTCCAAGGCGTTCGCAACGATGGACCCGGATAAAAACGGGAAAAACGATACGTTCGGCCTGGCCGTCAACAAAGATATTACGACAGGCGGCATTGCGGATATTCAAGGCTTTGCGAACGGCTTCCATGCGTATCCGGATTACTGGATCAAGGACAGCTCCGGCAAGCTTGCATTCGGCTCGATTCAGCCGGAGATGAAAAATGTGCTGGCCAAGCTGAACGAATTGTACAAAAACGGCGAAATCGACAAGGAGTTCGGCGTCAAAGATACGACGCAGATTGGCAAAGACGCCGCCGCCGGCAAAATCGGCCTGGAGTTCGGCCAATGGTGGAATCCTACGCTGCCGCTGCAATCGGTCGTCGACAACGATCCGAAGGCGGACTGGAAGGCGTACCCGCTCGTCTCCGTCGACGATAAGCCGGCGCTTGCGGCGACAGGCAACCCGTCCGGCAATTTTTATGTCGCCAAAAAAGGCTCGAAGCATCCGGAAGCGGTCATTAAAATGATGAATCTGTATGTGGAGAAGCTGTACGGCAAAACGCAGGAGCCGACAAAATACCAGCTGAACGACGGCATTGAAGTGTTTAAATACGGGGCTGTCCGCGGAGGGCCGCCGACGAAAAACTTGAACATTATGGAGAAGGTCGGCGAGGCGCTGAAAACGAAGGATACGTCGCAATTAAACGACGAGATGAAATCGTTCTACGAAAGCATCCTGAAATTCAGAGCCGGCGACCCGAAGGGCTGGACCGGTGAAGCTTTGTACGGCCCGGAAGGCTCCACCCGCATACTGGACAAATACATGAAAGAAAAGCTGACGATGCCGACCGCATTTTTCGGCCCGCCGACGAAATCGCAGGCCAAGGTGCAGCAAACCTTAAAGAAACTGCAGCTGGAGAAGTTCACGAAAATTATTTTGGGGCAAGATCCGGTAGACAGCTTCGACAAGTTTGTCGACGACTGGAAAAAGCTAGGCGGCGACCAATGGACGCAGGAAGTGAACGAATGGGCGCAAGCCAACAAATAAATATTGCCCCCCTTGATGACCGGCTCGTTCGGCGTCGAGGGGGAAATTCTCCGAAGGTGGTTTGTACATGACAGCCCGGAAGCAAAACTTGTATGTCGCGCATTCTACTCACCTGGACCTTTACTGGATCGGGACGCAGCCGGAATGTCTGGAAATCGGCGCGCAAATTATTGACGATGCGGTCAGGCTGGCGGTTCAACATGCCGGGTTTACGTTTCTGCTCGATACGGTCCGCTTTCTCGAATATTATTTGGCCAAGCATCCGGACAATACGTCCGTCGTCAAAAAATTGTTCGACGAAGGCCGGTTCGAGATCGCAGCCTGCTATACGGACCGGTTGGAAAACAGCCATGACGGCGAGTCGCTCGTCCGCAATGTGCAATACGGCAAAAAAGTGTTGAATCGGCTGATCGGCCTGAATACCGAGCTCGCTTATCACCCGGATTTGCCCGGGCTTGCCGAGCAATCCCCGCAAATTTATAAAAAAAGCGGGGTCCGCTATTATTTGTTTGCCCGCGGATTTGCACGAGGCGGCAGATTTTGGTGGAAAGGCCTCGATGACAGCCGGATCGTCGCCTATAATTTTCCGGTTCATTACTCGTATTACAACATCGAGAAGGAAATCATTCCTTATTTGACCCAAACGAAGCGCAGCATTCAGGCGGAGGATGTATTAATTTCGTGCTCGGCCGGCGATCTTGGAGCCGCCAACACGTTTTTTTCTAAAGACGCGGATGGCAAATGGGATCGGGTGCCGCTCATGGAAACGATTGAAGCTTTAAACGTGCGCTATCCCGAACTGAACGTTCAAATGTCCAATGTCAAGTCGGTTTTGGACCGGATGGATACCCGAAATTTGGAGGTCAGATCGGGTGAATATCCGTCCAAATGGGGAACCTTCGGCGGGTCGGCCAACAACGTGCGCATTGCGCAAATGGATGCGCAGGCAAGCGCTCTCCTGCTGGAGGCCGAAAAGTACAGCACGATTTGCGATTTGCTGGGGATAGCGGTGGAACGGGGAGCGGCTCCGGTCAACCCGTTAAAGCATAGAGGCGGCTCCGGCGGCTCGCGCAATTATTTCGAGCTGCGGCAGCATCCGACCTGTCTCGAGGAATGGTTCGATTTCGCCTGGAGGCTGCAGCTTGTAACCCAGGACCATAATTACGGCGGCATCGGCGGCATGCAGTCGAATTTTGACAGGTTCCTGTACAAAAGCTGTGCGATCCGGATTGCCGAAGACATCCGAAACCAATGCTTGAACCGCCTCGTTTCGCATATCCGGCCTCAATCCGGGCAAGCTTCAGTCGTCGTGTTTAACTCGCTGAATTGGGAGCGGACGGAACATGTCTGCATCGGGGGAGACTGCCTGGACGAACGGAAAACGTATGTCGCTGCGGATAGCTCGGGCAACCGCTCGCCGGTCATTCGCACACCGGAAGGCTATACGTTCGCCGCATCCGCCGTCCCGTCGTTGGGATATAAAACATTTTCAATCGAAGAAGCGGATAAGATTCCGGAGGCGGTTCCGGACAAACGGACAATGATGAATAAAGATCGAATCATCATCGTAAATCCATTTTATGAGGTCGTTATCGATCGAAATTCAGGCTCCTTGATTTATGTAAAAGACGTTCAATTAAATCGCACGGTCATTGAAAATCCCGATTTTTTATCAGTCGATTTATTCGCGGACCGGTCATTTTCGGTCAGTGAAAAGGTTCACGATAAACAGCCGCTCGAAAGCTCCAAACATCATGTGCGAAGCGTTGAAATCACCGAAGACCATGCCTATTGGACGAAGGTGGAAACGGTCACCGAGATTGGCCATTCGAAGCTGGTCATGCAAATTTACGTCGACCATTGCAAGAAGGAAATCCGAGTCATCCCTACCCTGTTCTGGATCGGGGAAAAAGAAGTGCAGCTTAATATGAATCTCGGTTTTGTTTCTGAATTTGCCAGAGTTCATTACGCGGTTCCTTACGGCGTGCAGCAAATGGGCCGTTTCCTTGACGAGGAAAGGCCGTGGGCCGGCGATGAAATCAGCCCCGAACTGTATGAGCGCTACCGCGAGGCCATAGGGTGGATGGTTCTGGAGAGCGCCGACGCCGGCATTTGTGTAAGCAGCAGCCAAACGTCCTTTGATTTTGACCGCGGAGGTTTGCGCGCGATGTTGCTTCGCGTTGTACGGAGCGGCGGCGATCAGGACGTCATTTTTCGAAACGAAGGCAAGCTGAGCTGGGAGTTCCGCATTACGTCATATTGCGGCGATTGGCAGCGCGAACGCGCCTACCGCACCGGTTGGGAGAGACAGTATCCGCTTTGCCCCATTCTGAATAACGGAGCCGGCGAACCGGTCGCTCCGAAGCTTGTACTTCCCCCCTCATGCTCGTGGCTTGATACGGGTGGCGAAGGCGTTGTAACGGTATTGAAAAAATCCGAAGCCGACTCCGAAGCCTGCATATTGCGAGCCTTCAACAGCACCTCCGGAGCGGCTGAATTCGCTGTCGCAACGAGTCTGCCGGTGCAGGATATGGAAAGCTGCGATCTAAATGAAACGGTGTGCGGAGACGAGTTGAACAGGCTTGACCCTTACGAGATCAAAACGATACGAATGAACATAAGGAGAGATGGTGTATGACAACGACAAATATGCCGGTTGCCTTGAATATCGCCGACATTTCGGAACGCTTTTTGAAATGCAATACAGCGACGATCTACGATGTAATGGACCGGATGGGCTACCCGCATCAATGTTTGGATTTAACAATTAGAGGGCTGGACCGCCGAATGCGCATCGCCGGCCCCGCATTTACGGTTCGCGGAACGCGCGAGCCGCGCTTTGACGACAATTTTCCAAGACCGGAGCTCAAAAACTTCGGCCTGTTAAAGGCGATTACACCGGGCAGTGTCGTCGTCATTAATGCGGAAAAAGATATGAATGTCGGCCATTGGGGAGAAATGATGAGCCTGACTGCAAGACAGCACGGCGCTGTCGGTGCGGTGATTGATGGCGGTACCCGGGACATGGAAAGCATCCTGAACATTCCGGACTGGTCGCTGTTTGCAAAATATACAAGTCCGATCGAAAGCAAGGGGCGCTGGCGCAGTCAGGAATTCGGCGCGCCGATCTTTATGACGGGTACGACGACGAGCGAGGTGCTTGTGCGGCCCGGTGATTTTATTGTTGGCGACGGTGACGGCATTATGGTAATCCCTCACGAAATCGTGATGGAGGTTCTGGAAAAAACGGAAGTGATGGAAATCAATGAGGAAGGAACTCGTAAAGACTTGCTGAGCGGGGATCCGATCGATGTCGTGTACAAACGTTACGGGAGATTATAAAGCGAACTGAAGCTCAATCAGCTGTTATGTATCTATAATTAAATGCAGAGGAGGAGAAGCCTAATGAAACTGGCCGAGATGTTTACGCCTTATCCGGATCGACTGTGGAAGCTTGCCAGGCAAGTCGGCGTCACCCATGCGGTTGCCAAATTACCGTATGACGAACAGGGTGTCAAACCGTGGGAGTTTACTTATTTGCTTCATATGAAAACAAGATTCGAGGATTACGGCTTTCAATTGGAGGTTATCGAACCCGCGCCGACGAACAACAAGATTAAACTGGGCCTGCCTGGACGGGATGAAGAAATTGAAATTATGAAGGAATTGATTACCAATATGGGCGCGCTGAACATCCCGGTGCTTTGTTACAATTTTATGGCCCAATTCGGCTGGTTTCGCACCTCGACCACGACCGTTTCACGAGGCGGGGCGCTCGTGTCCAGCTATGATCATTCAATCATGTTGAACGCTCCTCTTACCGAAGCCGGCATCGTAACGGAAGAACAAATGTGGGAACATTTCGCCTATTTTCTGGAAAGGATCGTACCGGTTGCTGAAAAGGCCAAGGTGAAGCTGGCATTGCATCCGGATGATCCGCCGATTTCACCGGTTCGCGGCATCGCCCGAATTTTCCGCAATGCTGAAGCGTTACAGCGCGCGATTGATATGGTACCGAGCGAATATAACGGCATTACGTTGTGCCAAGGAAATATGGCCGCGGCCGGGGAAGACATTCCGGCGCTCATCCGCCGCTTCAGCAAACAAAACAAACTGTTCTTCTCCCATTTTCGCGATATTCGGGGGACGGCGGCCAAGTTCGAGGAAGCGTTTCATGACGACGGCATTACCGATATGTTCGCTGCAATGAAGACATATGTGGAAGTCGGCTTCAACGGCCCGCTTCGTCCGGACCATGTGCCTACGATGGAAGGGGAAGGCAACGACAAGCCGGGCTATGAAACGGTCGGTCGGCTGTTTGCCGTCGGATATATTAAAGGATTGCTGGAAGGCGCGCAAAAAAGTTGATTGTAACCGGGACAAGTGCTATTTCCTCCGCTCCGCTCATACAATGTATTGTACAAGTCGGGATGAAACGGAGGGATGATCTTGTGAAAGGAACGAAAAACATTTTGTATATGGGGCTGGCGCTGGGCATGCTGTTTTATGCCGTCCCGAGGTTGGATATTGGCTCGGGTTTAACGCTGCCGACCGTATTCGGCGTCGTATGGGTCGTATTTGCGCTTATGATAATCGCCGCCCACCTGCACGAAATTCTCGGGGTCGAGGAAGAGACGAAGCGGGAGATCGCCAAAGTCAAGCGAATGAAGCGGTGGCAGCTGGAGCAATTGGTCCGGGGCAAGCGCAAAATGCTGCAGTTCCGTAAATAATAATAAATAAGCCGGTTCCCTCGATTCGCAGGGCGCCGGCTTTTTTCTGTTGCCGGCTTCGCACTACCTAGACGAACCGGGGAAGTTGAAGCGGCATATGGTTGTGCGGTCTTTCGGCTTATTACAAAAGCGAGATGACAAGCAGCTCGTACAGCACGAGCGGGAGAATGACATTGTTAAACGCGTACGGATTAAACGTCGGATTGAAAAATCCGCGGACATGGCCGTCCAACGGCCTTAAGAAAATATGCGTAGCGTCGATATGAACGATAAAGCCGTCATACGCCTGGCCGTGAATCGTTTGCGCGCGAACCGGCCGGTTCATATGGCTGGAACAAATTCCGTGAACATGGTCCTTTATTTTTTGCAGCGATTCCAGCGTTTCCGGTTTCATTAGATACACAGGCTCCGACTGAACGGCAGGGGGCTGATTAAGCATATAAGCACCTCCAACTTTTTCTTCTTTATTCTATGCGGATGCCCAGTTTTGGTTCATTGGAATCGCAATTTGCCGGAAAATGAGCCGGTTATCCGTCATGGGGCTTTTGTTTGCGCGATATTCCGTATATAATCAATAGTACAGAGTGATACAGTGAATCGAAACGGGGTGCAACAGTTTTGGACCAGACAATGCAGGAAGCCGCTACAAAGCATGAGCAAATTTTGAAATATATCGAAAGCCTCAAGATCGGCTCCAAAATATCGGTGCGCAAAGTCGCCGAAAAGCTGGAGGTCAGCGAGGGCACCGCATACCGCGCGATCAAGGAAGCGGATAATTTGGGTCTGGTCAGCACCAAGGAGCGGGTCGGCACCGTCCGTGTGGAAAAAAAGCTGCGCGACAACATCGACAAGCTGACTTTTGCCGAAGTGGTCAATATGGTGGACGGCGAGGTGCTCGGCGGTCGGAACGGGCTGCAAAAAACGTTGAACAAGTTCGTCATAGGCGCGATGCAGCAGGACGCGATGATGCGTTATATCGACCCGGGCAGCCTGCTTATTATCGGCAACCGGAGCAGGGCGCATTCCAATGCGCTGGAGCAGGGAGCGGGCGTGCTGATCACGGGCGGGTTCGGCACGAGCGACGAGGTGAAGAAGCTGGCGGATCAGCTGGAGCTGCCGATTATTTCAAGCAGCTACGATACGTTTACGGTAGCCTCCATGATCAACAGAGCGATTTACGACCGTCTGATCAAGAAAAAAATATTGCTGATCGAGGACATCGTTCCCCCCGATATGAAGGTCGAGGTGCTCAAAGGACATCATACGCTCCAGGATTGGCAGCGTCTGAACGAACATACGGGCCACAGCCGGTTTCCGGTGGTGGACGATTGGAACCGGTTGACGGGAATGATTACATCGAAGGATTTGATCGGCGCGCAATCCGACCAGACGTTGGATAAGCTGATGACGCGCAGCCCGCTGACGGTGGCTATGAATACGTCGGTGGCTTCGGCGGCGCATACGATGGTATGGGAAGGCATCGACTTGCTGCCGGTGATCGATACGGGACGTAAAGTGCTGGCGGTCATAAGCCGCAAGGATGTGCTGAAAGCGATGCAGCAGATTCAACGTCAGCCGCAAAACGGCGAAACGTTCGAGGATTTGATCTGGTCGGGATTTGAGGAGGAGCGGGGCAAGGAAGGGCAAACCGTATTCCGCGGGGCCATTACGCCGCAAATGACGAATCAGCTGGGGACCGTGTCCGAGGGCGTGCTGACGATCCTGATGAAGCAAGCGGCTTACCATGTCGTTCAGGATGTGAAAAAGGGCGACCTCGTGATGGACAACATGTCCTCCTATTTCGTCAAGCCGGTGCAGATCGACAGCCAGATCGAAATCCGTCCGAAAATTATCGAGGTCAGCCGCAAGTTCGGCAAAATCGACGTCGGCATCTACAATGGTCAGACACTCGTCGCCAAAGCGATGATGACCGCGCAATTTATCGACCAAGTATAAGCCGGGCGCGGATAAGGGCTGCGATCAGGCTGCCGCACAGGCCCGCAAGTTAGCCGACAGGTATGTACGGTCCGGAGGCTCCGTGCGCAACGCGGTTATTACACGACGGCCTTGCCGCTCCCTTTGTTACAGCCGGTTATACTGGCTGTGGTTGCGCAGCCCGGCGAACAGATTGAACATGCCGAGCAGGAAGCAGATCACGCCGAAGACGCGGCGCAGGTTCGAATCGGTAAAGAAAAACAGCTGGGATACGGCAATGACAAGCAGCATGACGCCCATGGCGATGTTCATCCGGGCCGTATACAGCCCGCGCTGCTTCACATCTTCGGTCCGGCGGGAGCGGAAGCTGTAATATACCGATAAAACCAAAGGAACGAGAATAAATACGGGCAGCAATGATTGTACGATTTCCATGAAGGCAGGCACATCCTTTATCGTGTCGTAATACATCCGGCGAACGGATGGAACGGGACAAGCCCTCCGTACGGGCCGTGACATGTCGGAACGTAAATTCGAACATTAATAATGTAACGATTTTTGGCCGCAAATGCAATCTGCGGCAATGTTCCGCCCGCCTTCTACGGGATGGTGCGCCTCCATTCTTTTGCCGTTACCCATACTTTCAGATCCGTCTGAATCAGCAGCATCGTTTTCATACTGACGGTGTAATCCTTGTCCGAAATGGCATGATACGTTTTTTGCGAAAGCAGCCGTTGATAAATATGCGGGGACTCGGCGACATAAGCGATCTTTTGTCCTTTCACTACGCTCAGATCGTTGCGTACGCGGCGTTCGATTTCCTGCTCGGTCACTTTGTCCAGCGGATTCAAGTCACCCGACTCGACAACAACTTCGATGCGGCTAATAATGCTTTGCTGGTTTTTGCTTTTTTTATACGTATCGTTATCTTGCATGAGCTTCTCGTTCTCGGCCTTCAGCTCTTTATTTTCGATAAGCACGATATTCAAATGATGGTGATAAATCGCGGTAAACACAGCGCAGCCGATGATGCTTCCGGCAATGAGCAGTCCGGTCGATTTCATCAATCCGGCAAACTGTTCAAAGGGGGGCACCTTCAACTGCCGTTACCTCCCTTGCAAATCCATTGGACCAGCGTCGTGCCCGTATGGGCTCCGATAAAGGCGAACACGATATATAAAATTTGTTTGATCGCGGGCGACATGTAGCCCTCCACCAGATTGCTCTCAATGACCCGGATCGGATCGATCGTTCCGCCAACGGCGGCGACCAGCGCCCATATTTTGATCTGCTCGGCAATCAGCAGCATTCTCGTTGTCGGCGGTTCCATGATGAATATGGCCGCAATTCCGCCCAGCAGCGTCCCTCCAAGCACAACACCGAAAGCAACAAAAAAATCGACCACACACTTGGTTAAAAAGCTTGCCATTGTCTCAACCGCCCCCGCCTTTCTCCGTTTTGCGCAAAAAGATGCCGCTTGTCTAATCTATGGTACAAGTGTTCGCATTATGATAAAATAGGAAGAAATATTTTTTGTAGAATGGATTCGAGCGACTTTCAAGGGAGGCGACGCGGGTGAGCGATTTCGTCCATCTTCATGTACATAGCGAATATAGTCTTCTGGACGGTGCCGCCCGTATCGACGATCTGGTGGAGCAGGCGGCCGGCCTTGGGATGAAAGCGTTGGCGTTGACCGACCACGGCGTTATGTACGGGGCCATTGCTTTTTACAAGGCGTGCAGGCGGCGCGGCATCAAGCCGATTATCGGCTGCGAGGTTTACTATACGGCCGGCTCGCTGCATGATAAAGCAACGCGTCAGGAACAGCCGATTTATCATTTGATCCTGCTGGCCAAAAACGAAACCGGCTACCGGAACCTGATGAAGCTGTGTTCGATCGGGCATCTGGAGGGCTTTCATTACAAACCGCGGATCGATTCCGAGCGTCTGGCCGCTTATTCGGAGGGGCTTATTTGTACAAGCTCGTGTCTCGGCAGCGAGGTTTCCCAGCATCTGCTGCACGACCGTTACGAGGAAGCGAAGCTGGCGGCGCTCCGGTACCGCGGCATATTCGGGGACGACTTCTTTTTGGAGCTGCAGGACCACGGCTTGATGGAGCAAAAGAAAGTGATGCAGAGCATGATCAGGCTGAGCGGGGAAACCGGTATTCCGCTGATTGCGACGAACGATGTGCATTATGTGCGCGAGCCGGATCATGAGATGCAGGATATTTTGATCTGCATCGGCACGGGCAAGACGGTGGAGGATACGGACCGGCTTCGTTTCCATAACAGCCAGCTGTATTTGAAAAGCGACGAGGAGATGCAGCGTCTGTTTCCGCATGTGCCGCAGGCGCTCGAAAATACGCGGATCGTGGCGGAGCGCTGCGAGCTGGAGCTCGAATTCGGCCGCTCGATCCTGCCGCAATTCGAGCCGATTCCGGACCAGGCCGGGGCCGGGACGTATCTTGCCGAGCTGTGTCGGAACGGGTTGGAGGAGCGGTACGGGCATGCCGAGGCTTGGAACGACGGAACCTATCGCAAGGAGCTGGAGGAGAGGCTCGAATATGAGCTGTCGGTCATAGAACGGATGGGCTTCTCCGATTATTTCCTGATCGTATGGGATTTTATCCGCTTCGCTCATGAGCAGGGCATCGCAACCGGACCTGGCCGCGGGTCGTCCGCGGGCAGCCTGGTGGCGTATGTGCTGAAAATTACGAATGTCGATCCGATCCGCTACCATCTGCTGTTCGAGCGGTTTCTCAATCCGGAACGGATTTCGATGCCGGATATCGATATCGATTTCAGCGATCTGCGCCGCGACGAAGTCATCGATTACGTTGTGGACAAATACGGCCGCGACCGTGTGGCCCAAATTATTACGTTCGGCACGATGGCCGCCAAAGCGGCGGTTCGCGATGTCGGCAGGGTGCTGAACATGCCGTACGGCGAGGTGGACCGCGCCGCCAAGATGATTCCGCATCAGCTCGGCGTGACGTTGGCCGAAGCGATTGAGGCGAATCCCGATTTGAAGGGTTTGGCGGCGAAGCATCCGCAAACCGCCAGGCTGCTCGAGATGGCGATGAAGGTCGAAGGCATGCCGCGGCACGCGTCCACGCATGCGGCAGGCGTCGTTATCTCGCGCGAGCCGCTGACGCAGTATGTGCCGCTGCAGGAAGGCAACGAGCAGACGGCGCTGACGCAATATTCGATGGAGCATCTGGAAGCGATCGGCTTGCTCAAGATGGACTTCCTCGGCTTGCGCACGCTGTCCATCATCGAGCGGACGCTGCAGTGGATTAAGGAGAAAACCGGTACGGAGGTCGATTTCAGCAAGCTGCCGATGAACGATCCGACCACCTACGCGCTGTTGAGCCGCGGCGATACGACGGGCGTCTTCCAGCTGGAATCGCCGGGCATGCGCCGGGTGCTGAAAGAATTGCGGCCTTCGGAATTCGAGGATATTATATCGGTGAATGCGCTGTACCGTCCCGGGCCGATGGAATTTATTCCGCGTTATATCCAGTGCAAGCACGGCGAACTGGAGGTGGAGTATCCGCATCCGGCGCTGGAGCCGATCCTCCGCGATACGTACGGCATCATCGTGTATCAGGAACAGATTATGCAGATCGCCTCGATCATGGCCGGCTTCAGCCTCGGCGAAGCGGATTTGCTGCGGCGCGCGGTCAGCAAGAAGAAGCGCGAGGTGCTGGATGAGGAGCGCGCGCATTTTGTGAAGGGCAGTCTGGCCCAAGGATTCAGCGAGCCGGAGGCGAACAAGGTATACGACATGATCGTGCGCTTCGCCGATTACGGCTTTCCGCGGGCGCATGCGACCGCTTACGGCGTGCTCGCCTTCCAGACCGCCTACTTGAAGGCGCATTATCCGGTTCAGTTCATGGCGTCGATGCTCACGGCCGTCATGGGCAGCCACAACAAGGTGGCTGAATATGTCGACGAATGCCGCCGCATGGGCATTGCCGTGCTGCCGCCCGACGTCAACGAGAGCGGCGTCGTGTTCGAGCCTGCGGCGATGCCGGAGCCGGCTGTTGGCGGCTCTATCGGCCTCGCAGGCACGGACCCGGGCGCGTCCGAGGCGGCGCAGCGCGCGAGCCTGGCGCGGTCTGCCGCGCCAACGGCCGGCGGCAGCGAGACGCCTGCCGCTATGGCGTCTGCGCCGCAGACGCACGCCGAAGACGGCTCCGTCGCGGCAGTGACGCCGGCCGCAGACGCCGCGGCGGCTCAGCCCCGGAGCGGGGCGATCCGCTTCGGCCTCGCGGCGATCAAAAATGTCGGCACGCATGCGATCGAAGCGATCATGCGGGATCGTGCCGACGGTCCTTACACAAGCCTGCTCGACCTGTGCAGGCGGGTCGACCTGCGCGTATGCAACAAGCGCGTGCTCGAATCGCTCATCCAGGGCGGCGCGACCGATTCGCTGCCGGGGCATCGCGCGCAGCAGCTGGCGATGCTGGAGGAGTCGATCGAGGCCGCCGTCAAATGGCGCAAGGAGCGCGACGATCTGCAGCTGCATCTGTTCGGCTTCGTCGAGGATGTCAACTGGGAGGTCGAATATCCCGACATCCGGCCGTTCACGATGACGCAGCAGCTGGAGCTTGAGCGGGAGCTGCTCGGGCTGTTTATCTCGGGCAGCCCGCTCGACGATTACGAAGCGGCGCTGCGGGCGATTGATACGGACCCGCTGCACCAGCTGCAGGAGCTTCCGGATCATAGCGAGGTGATCGTCGCCGGCTTGGTGCTGGCCAGCAAGACGATTGTCACGAAGAAGGGTCAGCCGATGGCGTTCATGGAGCTGGAAGACCGCGTGGCCAAGGTGGAGGTGGTGCTGTTTCCGGAAGCCTGGAAGCAGTTCGCGCCGCTCGTCCAGAAGGGCAATCCGGTCTTGGTCAGAGCGAAGCTGCAGCATGGCGACGAGGATGTGAAGCTGCTCGCCGATCAGTTGGTCTCGCTGGGCGATCCGCAGCTGCAGCTGAAGGCTGCGCGCCGGCCCGCGGCCGGCCGCGCCGCTGCACGAACGGGCGGCGAGCGTATAGCTCCGGCCGGCGGCGCTCGCGCGGGCAGCGACCGCCCGCAGCCGCGTCCGGGCCCGTCCGGCCCGCAGCGACCGCCGCAGGCGATGGACGCACCGCGCACGGCCGCTTCCGGAGCTGCTGCGGGCGGCCATGCCGCGCGTTCTGAGCAGCCTGCGACAGCGCAGCAGCAGCGGCCTTCCGCGTCCGGCCCGTCAGGCGGCGCAGGACAGCCCGCACAGCGTATGCAGCGGGTGTACGTCAAAATTTCCGCAGACTACGAGCAGCCGCATGTGCTGACGGGACTGAAGCGGCTGCTGATCGAGCATACCGGGTCGCTGCCCGTTATTTTATATTACGAGAAAAGTCAAAAAACGCTGAGCTTAAGCGACCAATATACCGTCAAGCCGTCTCCGAAGCTGTTTCAGGCGATCGAACAGCTGCTTGGCAAAGAAAGTGTAAAAGTGAAATAAATATGCTCTAAATACCGCCCCCTCCGCATACATTTAGTAACCCGGGCCGTCATATTACCGAGTTATGGAGGAGGAGTTTGGCTGCATGTCCCATCAACACATAGTGGAATGCCTGGAAAGACGGGGGGTCACCGTTGACCGGATCGCCGATATCGTTTACAAGCTGCAGTTTCCGTACAATCCTCAACTGAAGAAGGAAGCATGCATGGACAGCGTATTGGCCGTATTGAAAAAGCGCGAGGTACAATATACGCTTTATACCGGCATCGCTCTGGACGAGCTGGCCGAGAGCAAGCTGCTGCCCGAGCCGCTTCAGGCGATTATGGAACGCGACGAGTCGTTGTTTGGCGTTGATGAGACGCTGGCTCTCGGCATCGTGCATGTTTACGGCATGATCGGCTTGACAAGCTTCGGCTATTTGGATAAGGAAAAGCTCGGCATTATCCGCGAATTGAACGATCACCCAAGCCGCATCCACGTTTTTTTGGATGATTTGGTCGCGGGTCTTGCCGCTGCCGCTTCCGCGCGCATCGCCCACCGGCACCAGGATGAAGCGGATCGGAAGCCGGCCGACGCCTCAGGCGATACGGCTTAACGGCGTTGCAGGGCGCGAAATCGCGCCGGCTTCGACGTACGGATCGGTCTCCGCATGTCAGGACAGCTTACATGCACGCTCGTCATATCGTTATCCGGTTGAGTCCATTCTTGCGGGAAAAAGAGAAGATATGATATCATTAGTGCATTATGTTCAGGAGGTCTTTTTTCATGTGGACCGTTATTTATATAGCTCCGACAGCGAAGATCGCTGACAGAATTAAGACGAAACTGACGGAAGAGGGCTTTCTTGTCCAGGTGCGGGCCATTAATATGACGAAAAACCAGTTTGAAATTGTAGTTCCTGAAGGTGAACTGGAAGAAGTTCAAGATGTGCTGAACTCCATTTTGCATAGATCATAGACCGAAGATGGACCGCATTTGAACATCAACCGCAAACGAGGTGCAGATCGTGCAATTTAAAGACTTATTTCAAAAGAAGAGAAAATACGCCACTATTCCAGGCGCGGACCGGCCGGTTCAGCGAGCTGCAGACGGCGAGGAAGTCGTTGTCGAGGACAAGCCGCGGCGGGAAATTCCCGAAGGCTTAATGAATAAATGTCCGAAGTGCGGAACGATTCAGTTTACGAAGGAATTGGACAAAAACCTCAAGGTATGTACCGCTTGCGGTTATCATTTCAAATTAAGTGCGGTCGAGCGCATTCAGATGATGATGGATGAGGGCCGTTTTTTTGAGTATGACAGCGAAATGGTATCGGAGGACCCGCTCGAATTTCCGGACTATGTGAACAAATATCGCAAAGCTGTGGAATCGACGGGGATGAACGACGCTGTAATTACCGGGGAAGGCACCATTGGCGGCTTTCCGGTTGTCGTAGCGGTAATGAGCTTTGACTTCATGGGCGGATCGCTCGGTTCCGTTGTCGGCGAGAAGGTGACGACGGCGATCGAGCATGCGATGCAAAAAAACTACCCGCTGATCGTATTTTCCACTTCGGGCGGCGCCCGTATGCAGGAAAGTATATTGAGTCTGATGCAAATGGCGAAAACAAGCGCCGCTATCGCCAAGCTGAACGAGCAGGGCGGTTTGTTTATTTCTGTGATCACGGATCCGACCTTCGGCGGCGTCACGGCCAGCTATGCCATGCTGGGCGATTATATTATCGCCGAGCCGGGAGCGGCCTTCGGATTCACCGGACGGCGCGTCATTGAACAGACGATCCGCCAGAAGCTGCCGGACAACTTCCAGACAGCGGAGTTTAACCTGAAGCATGGACAGGTCGATATGGTCGTGCTGCGCAAGGAAATGAAGAGCACGCTGATCCGACTGCTGGATTTGCATGTAGTGAAAGGGGATATGGCTAATGGCGGGTGAGTTGCCCTTTGAGCAGCCGCTTCTTGAGCTGAAGGCAAAAATTGAAGAGCTTCGCAAGTTCGGCTCGGAAAAACAGATCGATTTCACGGATGAAATCGCCCGGCTGGAGCAGCGTTACGAGCAGCTCGCAGCCGAATTATACAGCAATATGTCGACAGCCGAAAAAATGCAGCTGGCGCGTCATCCGCAGCGTCCGACTACGATGGACTACATACAGCTTATTTTTACGGACTTTTTGGAGCTTCATGGGGACCGGCTGTATGGAGACGACTTGGCGATAGTAGGCGGCTTGGCCCGGCTGAACGGAATTCCCGTAACGGTCGTCGGCCATCAGAAAGGCAAGGATACGAAGGACAACATCGCGCGTCACTTCGGGATGCCGCATCCTGACGGGCTGCGCAAAGGCTTGCGGCTTATGAAGCAGGCCGACAAGTTCAAACGTCCGATTATTACGTTTATCGATACGCCCGGAGCTTATCCGGGCAGCGCAGCCGAGGAACGCGGACAAGGCGAAGCGATTGCCAGAAACTTAATGGAAATGGCCTCTTTCGGAGTGCCGATTCTTTGCGTTGTTATCGGAGAAGGCGGCAGCGGCGGCGCGCTTGCACTGGGCGTCGGCAACCGCGTCTTCATGCTGGAAAACGCCATCTATTCGGTAAGTACGCCGGAGGCGGCATCGTCGATCCTGTATAAAGACGCTTCGAGATCCGGAGAAGCGGCGGCGGCGATGAAAATTACCGCGGATCATATTATGAGTCTCGGCGTGATTGACGAGATCATTCAAGAGCCGCGCGGCGGAGCTCACCGCGATGTTCAAGCTTTGGCCGCGTCGATTAAGGAAACCTTAACAAAGCATTTGCAGGAATTAATGGCGCTATCGGAGAAAGAACTAGTAGAAGACCGTTATAAAAAATTCCGCCAAATCGGAAGATTTACTTACATTCAGGAGGGTCATCACAATCATGCGTAAAACGAAAATTGTATGTACGATCGGTCCGGTCAGCGAATCGCTCGAGATGTTCAAGAAACTGATCAACGCAGGTATGAACGTAGCCAGATTGAACTTCTCGCACGGCGATTTCGAAGAGCACGGCAACCGGATCAAAAATGCGCGCCAAGCCGCTCAAGAGCTGAATAAAGTGGTCGCCATTCTGCTTGACACAAAAGGTCCCGAAATTCGGACAGGCAAGCTGAAGGACGACCAGAAGGTCGAGCTCGTTCAGGACGGCTTCATCACCCTGACGACCGAAGATATTGTCGGCGACGCCAATCGTGTCCATATCACCTACAAAGATTTGCCGAAGGATGTGCAGATCGGTTCGACCATTTTGATTGACGACGGCTTGATCGGCCTGGAAGTCGTCGACTTGACCAGTACGGACATCAAATGCCGCATCGTGAACGGCGGATTGCTGGGCGGCAAGAAAGGCGTCAACGTTCCGGGGGTTAAAATCAACCTGCCGGGCATCACTGAAAAGGACGCCAACGATATCATTTTCGGAATCGAGCAGGGAGTCGACTTCATCGCTGCTTCATTCGTGCGCAAAGCGAGCGACGTCATCGAAATCCGCGAAATTTTGGAGCGCCATAATGCAAAGCATATCCAAATCATTTCGAAAATCGAAAACCAGGAGGGCGTCGAGAATTTGGATGAAATTCTTGAGGTGTCCGACGGTTTGATGGTCGCGCGCGGCGACCTTGGCGTGGAAATTCCTGCCGAAGATGTGCCGATCGTGCAAAAAGCGATGATCAAAAAATGTAATCAGGCCGGAAAACCGGTTATTACAGCAACGATGATGCTGGATTCGATGCAGCGCAACCCGCGTCCGACCCGTGCCGAGGCGAGCGACGTGGCGAATGCGATTTTCGACGGAACCGATGCGGTGATGCTTTCGGGCGAAACGGCCGCAGGTAAATACCCGATCGAATCCGTGCTGACGATGGCGAAAATTTCCGAGCGCGCGGAAACGGCGTTGGAGCATCGTGAAATTTTCATCCGTCAAAGCAATGCGCAGCAAAAAACGGTAACCGAAGCGATCAGCCAGGCGGTTGCCAATTCGGCGCTCGATCTGGAAGCGAAAGCGATCTTGACCGCTACCGAGAGCGGCTATACGGCCCGCATGGTTTCCAAATACCGTCCGAAAGCGCCGATCATCGCCTATACGCCGATCGATCATGTGCTGCGCCGCCTATCGTTGGTATGGGGCGTTATCCCGATCAAGGGCGAAGACTGCAAAACGACGGACGAGCTGTTCGAGCATGCGGTTGACGGCAGCGTAAAAGCAGGCCTCGTCAGCTTGGGCGATACCGTTGTAATTACGGCCGGTGTGCCTGTAGGCCGCTCCGGAACGACGAATTTGATCAAGGTTCATCAGATCGGCGAAATGATTGCCAAAGGCCAAGGCATCGGAACGCAAATTGCCACAGGCACAGCGGTCATTGCCCGTACTGCCGAGGAAGCCAATGTGAAGGCGGTAGAAGGCTGCATTCTCGTCACGCTTACAACGGACAAGGAGTACATGTCCGCGATTGAGAAAGCGTCCGCTATCATTACGGAAACCGGCGGCATTACTTCCCACGCGGCGGTTGTCGGGATCAGTCTGGGCAAGCCCGTGATCGTCGGCGTTGAAAACGCGCTGGAGCTGATCAAGGATGGCACGGACGTATCGATTTATCCGGAGGTCGGCGTCATTTATTCCGGCAACGCCCGTGTTCTGTAATCGCGACTATTTTTAAACAACTAAACCATGTCTTGCCAAGAGTGAAGTCGAGTTTTGTACATCGGTTTCACTCTTTTTTTCGCAAATGGGTCATACTAGCTCATATTACATTGCATATAGTGCGACAGCCTGTACTGCAGAAGGAGGTTCCGATGTCTCCATCCCCATGGTTCGAGCATACGATAAGGGTCCGTTATCAGGAGACGGACCGGATGGGTGTCGTGTATCATACGAATTATTTGAACTGGTTTGAAATCGGCCGAACCGAGCTGATCCGCAGCCTCGGCATGCCCTATAGCCGGATTGAGGAAGACGGTCTGCTGCTGCCCCTGATCGATGCGCATATGCAGTTCAAGCTTCCGGCCAAATATGACGATCTGATCTCGATCCGCACAAGAATGGAGCAATTTACGCATGTCCGGCTTCATTTTGAGTCGGAAATACGTCGGGATGGCGAACTGCTGGTGAGCGGCAGCACGAAGCATGTGTGGGTCAACCGGGATTGGAAGCCGGCACGTATCGATAAAAAAGCGCCCGAGCTGTATGCGCTGCTTCTGAAGCAGTTTGAAAATGAAAACCCGGAGAACTATATAAGTTAAACAAAAGAACTTCCGGGAAGAGCAGAGTGCAGTGGAGGAAGGGAATTGTCTTGCCAGCGAGTTTTGGCTTTGAATTCCCACGAACCGCAGGCCCATTCCATAAAGGAATTCAAAACAAGATGTCTGAAGAGGGCAAGATAATCCCTTTCGGATGGAACGGACTTTCAAAACATCGGTTCAACTTATATAGGTATCGGGACTTATACATTTACATACAATTTACAAACTTCACATCTTCTGATGACATTGTCGAACTACCATGAAAATAGTGGAATGAACCGGTTGCTGCACGAATCGTGCGGGGCTCATTCGAGAAACGGCCGATTTTATTGGAGGTTGGAAGCATATTATGAAAGAGATGGCGCCCAGAGAAAGAGAAGCATCATCGAATTATATCAACCGCGATTTAAGCTGGATTGAGTTTAATTGGCGCGTGCTGGAGGAGGCGCAGGATTCGGATACACCGCTTTTGGAGCGGGTCAAATTTCTGTCGATCGTGTCTTCGAACCTGGACGAGTTTATAAGCGTGCGGGTCGCCGGTGTGAAGGATCAGATTAAAGCGGGTTATTCGCGAAAAGATTTTACCGGGTACACGCCGGCCGGTCTGTTCAAGCGGATTATGAAGCGATCGGCGAAAATGGTGTCCGAGCAGTACAAAACGTACCGCGACGTAACGAGACAGCTGGCCAAGGAGGGCATCCTGTTTACCGATTACGAGGATTTGAACATGAACCAGCGCCGGGCGATGGATGCATACTACCATGAGATTGTTTTTCCCGTGCTGACGCCGATGGCGGTTGACCAGAGCCGGCCTTTTCCGCTCGTTCATACGCAGGCTTTATATTTGGCCGTCCTGCTGATGAAGGAAGGCGACGATCCGGAGGACGAGCCCTATTTTGCAATTATTCAGGTGCCCGCCAACTTGTCGCGCTGTATCGAGGTTCCCGCCCGCACGAACAGCAAGAAGCATGAGTACGTCTTGCTGGAGAATTTAATCGAGCAGCATATCCATACGCTGTTTTCGGGTTATACGCCGATCGCGGTTCACGGCTTCCGCCTGACGCGCAACGCCGATTTGACGCTCAATGAGGAGGGCGCCGAGGACTTGCTGGAAGAAATCGAGAAGGAGCTGCGCCGACGCCGCTGGGGCTCGCCGGTCCGTCTCGAGGTGCAGAAGGGCATTCATCCGTATGCGCTGGCTCAGCTGAAGGAAGAATTCGAAATCAGCGACAATATTTTTGAAATTGACGGCCCGCTGGACTTGACATATTTCATGAAGCTAGCCGGTTCTTTAAAGGGCTACGACCATTTGCGGTATAAGCCGGTGAGCCCTGTTTACCCTCGCGAGCTGCTGGATACGGAAAATATGTTCCAGACGCTGAGGCAGCAGGACGTGCTCGTGTATCATCCGTACGAATCTTTCGATGCCGTAACGGATTTTATATGTTTGGCCGCTTACGATCATCAGGTGCTTGCGATCAAAATGACGCTTTACCGCGTCAGCGGCAATTCCCCGTTAATCGAAGCGCTGGCGCATGCCGCGGAATCGGGCAAACAGGTTACGGTCGTCGTCGAGCTGAAGGCGCGGTTTGACGAGGAGCGGAACATCGCCTGGGCGAGGAAGTTGGAGAAGGCCGGCTGTCATGTCGTCTATGGGCTTGTCGGACTCAAAACACATGCGAAAATTACGCTGGTCGTGCGCCAGGAGCAGGATGGCCTGCACCGCTACGTTCATGTCGGGACCGGGAATTATAACGACAGCACAGCCAAGCTGTATACGGATTTGGGCTTGTTTACTTCCCATATGGTCATCGGAGAAGATGCTTCCGCGCTCTTCAATGAGGTGACGGGCTATTCGGCACCGCATAATTGGAAGGCGTTCGGGGTCGCCCCGACGGATATGATGGATAAGCTGTTCGAGAAAATACGCCGGGAAGCCCGTCATGCAGCGGAAGGAAAGCCGGCCCGGATCATCGCCAAGCTCAACTCGTTATCGAATCAGCAAATGGTGGAGGAGCTGTACGAGGCATCGAAGGCCGGGGTCAAAATCGATCTGATCATCCGCGGCGTCTGCTGCCTGCGGCCCGGCGTGCCCGGCTTGAGCGAAAACATTCAAGTGATCAGCATCGTCGACCGGTTTTTGGAGCATTCGCGGATTTTGTACTTTGAGAATGGGGCCGAACCCGAGGTGTACATCTCGAGCGCGGACTGGATGACGCGCAATTTGACGCGTAGAATCGAGCTGATCTGTCCGGTATTCGATAAAAAGCTGCAGGAGACGCTGATTCGCATTCTGGAGCTGAGTCTGGGAGATAACGTGAAGGCGCGTCAGCTGCAGCCGAACGGGATGTACACCCGTGTCGTCAATGAAAACCGGCAGCTGCGAAGTCAATTTGAAGCGATGCGCATTAAAACATGGAAAAAAAGCCGGATCATCACAACGTCTGAATGACCGGCTTTAAGCCCCATATTTTGTTAAACTCTTTTTGAATGGAATCAACTGCGCTGATCTCGTTGGAAGGGTCGTGTTTTATCGCGGCGCGAAGCAGCAATCGGGATGAGGCTGCCGCTGCCACTGCGGTAACCGAAGCGACGGCCTGTGTTTCCGTAACGTCCAGCGCTTTGGCCAGCTGCAAGATCGTGCCGAGCTTCGCGATGCGGTCGAGATCCGTTTCCTGCAAAATATCTTTGTGCCGCAAGTAAACCTGCTGCGATTTATTTTTCGTTTTGTAGGACGCGACGGCTGCGCAAACTATCGTTTCCCGGTGGGTTAAGCCGTCGATACGGGAATGCGCGATCATGTAGAAGCCATGCTTCGTATAGTGATAATAGTCGATGGCGGTGCCGATCCGGTGGAGCATGGCGGCGGTCAGCAAGCATTGCCGGTTTCGGCCGTCAAGCCCGTGCACGCTTTGCAAAGCGTCGAACAGCGCCGCCGCATGGTCGGTCACCTGCTGCAAATGAGCGGCAGGAGCCATGCAGTGAAGGTTGATCAGATTGCGTGTGCTTTGTTCCAGCGGGCTTGTTTCCGGCGATTGGGCAGGCGTATACGCTGCATGAAAGAGTCCGTCGCGCAGCCCGGCGCCGCTGATCGTATATCCGCTTGCTCCCGTTGCCTGGAACAGCGCCTGCAAGATTGTCATGCCCGGAATGATAATGTCGAAGCGGTCTTTGGACAAGCCGTCGACTTTTTTACGCTTGTCGGCCGGCAAGGAGGCGAGCCATTTCATCAGCTCATCCATAGGGGCCGCGGCAATCGAATAATTGTGCGTCACCGGGAGCGAATATTTATGTTTTTTTTGATGGATTTTGCTGAGCGTCCGAATCGTACCGCCCAGGCCGACCAATGGCAGACCCGGATGCATCCGCAGCCACGGCTCCTGGGCGACAGCCTGCTGCACCATATGCCGGATGCTTTTCAGCTGCTCCTCGCTGCATTGGCCGGAGCTCGAATATTTACGGCTTGTATTGACGGCGCCGAACGGAAACGACACGCTTTTCAGCCTCTTTCGGGCGCGGAAAACGGTAACCTCGGTGCTGCCTCCGCCGATATCGACGAGAATGCCGTCCTGAATATCAAGCGACCGGATCATGCCGAGGAAGCCGATCCTCGCCTCGTCCTCGCCGGATAACAGCTCGACGGCAATCCCCGTTTCGAGCCGCAGCGCCCCGATTATTTCCTGAGAATTGGCGGCGTTGCGGATGGCTGCCGTTGCCGCGGCGCGTATGTCTGCAAGCATGACTTCGTGGACGCCGCAAATTTGCTTGAACTGCGTCAATATCGCGATAATGGCCTGTATGTCTGTTGCGGGCAGTCGGTTATCGGCGCCGATTCGCTGGCTGAGCCTGGCGGATTGCTTGAATTCCGCAATCACTCTGTGAGCGCCCGACGCATGGATTTCATAGATGACCAATCGAATGGAATTGGAACCGATATCAATGATGCCGATTCTGCGGCTGTTTGGCATAGGATTCCCCCGTAGTGTGCGCCCGGATTTATGCGCTTTATTATAGTCAATCAGACGTTCCCGAACGATCAAAACCATTTTACCATCGTTTGCGGCAAGCGCAAAATGTTTTAAGAATAATTTTACAAGCGATAACAAACAATCTTTTATAGCGCCGATAATGAACTTTTATGTCCTGTTTTGTTCACATTGTTTGTCAAATCATTTATAGTAGAATAATAAGCATTCGACCATGGGTAAAATGGGTTTCTTCTTTAGCCGTGTTTCTGCGCTTTTTTGCATGTACCAGGATCGATGATATAGCTTTTTAACGAACTGAATGTAAAGGAGAGATTGTTTTGACTGCAACCAAAGGTTTAGAAGGCATTGTTGCCACTACGTCCTCGATCAGCTCCATTATTGACGGTGTTCTTACGTACCGCGGTATTGATATTGACGATTTGGCGGAAAATGCGACATTCGAAGAAGTAGCCTACCTGTTGTGGTATGGCAAGCTGCCTAATCGTTCCGAACTGGCCCGGCTTTTGAAAGATTTGAATCAATTTGCCGCTGTACCGCCCCAAGTGATCGATCAAATCAAAACGTATCCGAAAGATACGAATTCGATGGCCGCGCTTCGCTCCGCGGTGTCCAGCCTGTCGCTTTATGATAACGAGGCAAACGACATGTCGCAGGAATCCAATCTGCGCAAAGCGATTAAGCTGCAGGCGCAAATTCCGACGATCATTGCCGCTTTCGCCCGCATCCGCGAAGGCAAGGAGCCGATCGCTCCAAAATCCTGTGACTCCGTCGCCGAAAACTTCCTGTATATGCTGATTGGCAAAGATCCGGATAAAGTAGCGATCGAAGCATTGGATAAAGCTTTGGTGCTGCATGCGGATCACGAATTGAACGCTTCCACCTTTGCCGCGCGCGTGACGGTCGCTACGTTGTCGGACATTTATTCCGGCGTGACTTCGGCCATCGGCGCTTTGAAAGGACCTTTGCACGGCGGCGCCAACGAAGCGGTTATGGCGATGCTGGAAGAAATCGGCACTGCCGATAACGCCGAAGCGTACGTCAATAAAAAGCTTGAAAACAAAGAAAAAATTATGGGCTTCGGCCACCGCGTTTACAAAAACGGCGATCCGCGCGCGAAGCATTTGCAAAAAATGTCCCAAGAGCTCGGTAAAATTACAGGCAACTTGAACTGGTATAATATGTCTATTAAAATTGAAGAGCTTGTAACCGGGCAAAAAGGCTTGAAACCGAATGTCGATTTCTATTCCGCTTCCGTGTATACGTCGCTTGAGATTCCTCGCGATTTGTTTACACCGATTTTCGCGATCAGCCGCGCATCCGGATGGACGGCTCACATTCTCGAGCAATACGAGAACAACCGCCTGATTCGCCCTCGCGCCGAGTATACAGGCTTGTCCAACCAAAAATATATTCCGATTGAAAATCGTTAATCCGATTTCAATAAAGCTACTGCAACCAACGGGTTGTTACAGCGCGTATGACATTTTCCGGTTCCGCGGCCGGGACAAGCGCTGTGGCTCCCGTTCAATTTTGTGTTTATACTTACCTAATTTTAAGGAGGCAAATCACTCATGGCACAATTCGAAACTTACAGCGCACCAACGGAAGGCGAAAAAATTACAATCTCTAACGGCAAGCTGAACGTACCTAACAATCCTATTATTCCTTTTATCGAAGGTGACGGCACCGGCCCCGACATTTGGGCGGCTTCCAAGCGCGTTCTGGATGCAGCGGTGGAAAAAGCGTACAAGGGCGAAAAGCAAATCGCGTGGTACGAAGTGTTCGCCGGCGAAAAAGCGTTCAACAAATACAACAACTGGCTGCCTGGCGATACGTTGACGGCGATTCGCGAGTACATCGTTGCGATTAAAGGACCTTTGACCACTCCGGTTGGCGGCGGTATCCGTTCTTTGAACGTTGCGCTTCGTCAAGAGCTTGACCTGTATGTATGCTCCCGTCCGGTTCGCTATTTCAACGGCGTGCCATCCCCTGTAAAGCGTCCCGATCTGGTGGACATGGTCATTTTCCGTGAAAACACAGAAGATATTTATGCAGGTATCGAGTGGGAGTCCGGTTCCGCCGAAGTGAAAAAAGTGATCAGCTTCCTCCAAAACGAAATGGGCGTTAAAAAAATCCGCTTCCCGGAAACTTCCGGTATCGGCGTAAAGCCCGTATCGTCCGAAGGTACGGAGCGTCTGGTTCGCGCAGCGATCGAATACGCAATCCAGCATAACCGCAAGACGGTAACATTGGTACACAAAGGCAACATTATGAAATTTACCGAAGGTGCGTTCAAAAACTGGGGTTACGAGCTGGCTGAAAAAGAATTCGGCGACAAAACCTTCACATGGGCGCAATACGATAAAATTAAAGCCGAGCAAGGTACGGATGCGGCTAACGCAGCGCAAAAAGCGGCGGAAGCAGCCGGCAAAATCATTGTGAAAGACGCGATCGCCGATATCGCCTTGCAGCAAGTATTGACCCGCCCTACCGATTTCGACGTGATCGCGACTTTGAACCTGAACGGCGACTACTTGTCCGACGCTTTGGCTGCACAAGTCGGCGGTATCGGTATCGCTCCGGGCGCTAACATCAACTATGTGACCGGCCATGCGATCTTCGAAGCGACACACGGCACAGCGCCTAAATATGCCGGTCTGGACGTTGTAAACCCGGGCTCCGTTATTCTGTCCGGCGTTATGATGCTTGAGCACCTGGGCTGGCAGGAAGCGGCCAACCTGATCTACAAAGGCATGGAAACGGCGATCAACAACAAAACCGTTACTTATGACTTTGCCCGTTTGATGGAAGGCGCGACTGAAGTGAAATGCTCCGAGTTCGCTAACCAAATCATTAAGCATATGTCGTAGGACCAACCCCCTAAATCCCCCTTTGTAAGGGGGACCCCAGAGGTTTCGCCCCCTGGACCACGAAAGGTTGTCTATAGAGGGACAAAGCGGCTTTGATGGGGCTGTGGGAGGGTGGATCGCGTTTGTCAGCGGGAGCTTGAGGCTTCGCCCAAGCGACCCGCTGACACGCTACCATGTTGCGGCGAGGCCAACCCCCTAAATCCCCCTTTGTAAGGGGGACCCCAGAGATTTCGCCCCCTGGACCACGAAAGGGTTGTCTATAGTGGGACAAAGCGGCTTCGATGGGGCTGTGGGAGGGTGGATCGCGTTTGTCAGCGGGAGCTTGAGGCTTCGCCCAAGCGACCCGCTGACACGCTACCATGTTGCGGCGAGGCCAACCCCCTAAATCCCCCTTTGTAAGGGGGACCCCAGAGGTTTCGCCCCCTGGACCACGAAAGGTTGTCTATAGAGGGACAGAGCGGCTTCGATGGGGCCATGGGAGGGTGGATCGCGTTTGTCAGCGAGAGCTTGAGGCTTCGCCCAAGCGACCCGCTGACACGCTACCATGTTGCGGCGAGGCCAACCCCCTAAATCCCCCTTTGTAAGGGGGACCCCAGAGGTTTCGCCCCCTGGACCACGAAAGGGTTGTCTATAGTGGGACAAAGCGGCTTCTATGGGGCTGTGGGAGGGTGGATCGCGTTTGTCAGCGGGAGCTTGAGGCTTCGCCCAAGCGACCCGCTGACACGCTACCATGTTGCGGCGAGGCCAACCCCCTAAATCCCCCTTTGTAAGGGGGACCCCAGAGGTTTCGCCCCCTGGACCACGAAAGGGTTGTCTATAGAGGGACAGAGCGGCTTCGATGGGGCTGTGGAAGAATGAATCGCGTTTGTCAGCGGGAGCTTGAGGCTTCGCCCAAGCGACCCGCTGACACGCTACCATGTTGCGGCGAGGCCAACCCCCTAAATCCCCCTTTGTAAGGGGGACCCCAGAGGTTTCGCCCCCTGGACCACGAAAGGTTGTCTATAGAGGGACAGAGCGGCTTCGATGGGGCTGTGGGAGGGTGGATCGCGTTTGTCAGCGAGAGCTTGAGGCTTCGCCCAAGCGACCCGCTGACACGCTACCATGTTGCGGCGAGGCCAACCCCCTAAATCCCCCTTTGTAAGGGGGACCCCAGAGGTTTCGTCCCCTGGACCACGAAAGGGTTGTCTATAGAGGGACAGGGCGGCTTCGATGGGGCTAAGGGAGAGTGAATCGCGTTTGTCAGCGGGAGCTTGAGGCTTCGCCCAAGCGACCCGCTGACACGCTACCATCTCGGTGTTCTTACGTTTTACCACATTGCCTCTGCGTGCTACAGAGGCAGTTCTTTCTAATCAACCGAGTGAAAGGTTGATTGGACCGAACCTTTCCAAAAGGTGCGGCAAGGATGTAGGGATTGTGCCGGAGAGTTTACGTGCCGCCTTTGAACGTGTGTTCTCCCCGCTTAATCTAATAATAAGAACACACGTTCAACAGCGGCCGGAGGCACAACCCTAATCCTGATAGCCTCCTTTTGGAACCTTCTTTTGGAGTCTGCTTTCAAGGTCACTTTATCTCCAACTTTTCCGACTTAAATAAACATTTCAGGAGGAAACTATGATGGCAATCGCACGTAAAAAAATTACTGTTGTCGGTGCGGGTTTCACTGGAGCGACTACTGCATTTTTGGCAGCGCAAAAAGAACTGGGAGACGTCGTGCTGCTGGACATCCCGCAATTGGAAAATCCTACCAAGGGCAAAGCGTTGGATATGCTCGAAGCATCGCCGGTTCAAGGCTTTGACAGCAACATCGTAGGTACTTCCAATTATGCGGATACCGCCAATTCCGATATCGTGATCATTACCGCAGGTATTGCACGCAAGCCGGGAATGAGCCGCGACGATCTGGTTAACACGAACGCCGGCATCGTTAAATCCGTTTGCGAAAACGTGAAAGCAACGAGTCCGAACTCGATCGTGATCATTTTGAGCAACCCGGTAGATGCCATGACCTATGTCGCATACCAAGCATTGGGCTTCCCGAAACACCGCGTTATCGGTCAATCCGGCGTATTGGATACGGCGCGTTATTGCACATTTATCGCACAAGAGCTGAACGTGTCGGTTGAAGACGTACGCGGCTTCGTATTGGGCGGCCATGGCGACGATATGGTTCCATTGGTTCGCTACTCCAACGTGGGCGGCATTCCGATCGAGAAGCTGATCCCGGCTGAACGTATCGAAGCTATCGTACAGCGTACACGCACAGGCGGCGGCGAAATCGTGAACCTGTTGGGCAACGGCAGCGCGTACTATGCGCCAGCAGCTTCCCTGGTGCAAATGACCGAAGCCATCATCAAGGACAAAAAACGCATCATTCCGTCGATCGCTTTGCTGCAAGGCGAGTATGGCTATGACAACCTGTTCATGGGCGTACCTACTTTGCTCGGCGGCGAAGGCATCGAGAAAATTTTCGAATTGGAGCTTCTGCCTGAAGAGAAAGCCGCTCTTGATAAATCGGCAGATTCCGTTCGCAACGTAATCAAAGTGGTTAACGTATAATCGGACAATATCCGATTCGTAGATAATTGCTGAAAACCAGTGAGGCCTAAAGGCTGAGCTGGTTTTTTTGCGTTGAATAGAAAGTATAAGTTTCTCATACATGGCTTCGCATAGCCTTGACAAACGCGCTCGTTACCAAAATGACGGCGAAGCCGTTTATCCTTGGCTGACGCACTTGATACTTGAATCGGATTTTTAAATATGCAAATTGAAATTGTCTATTAGACGAACCCGGCACGGATAACGTAGAATTAATTTAATTCCTATATGAATAATTGGTATTTAAAATTAAACTTTACTTAAAGGAGCTGCGGGCATGGCTAAACAACGAACATTGAAGCTGGGAGCTAATATTAGCGGCGTAGGCAACAGCATGTCGTATTGGAGGATCCGAACGTATCCACCGATGCAAGCGTTAATTTTGAGTTTTATAAACAGCAGGCTTTAATAGCGGAATCAGGTAAATTTGATCTTCTTTTTATTGCCGATGGACTCTATATAAATGAAAAATCGAATCCCCATTTTCTTAACAGGTTTGAACCTCTTACGATTTTATCCGCTTTAAGCGCAGTCACTTCCAGGATCGGACTTGTCGCAACGCTTTCTTCGTCATACAGCGAGCCTTTCACGGTTGCCCGCCAGTTCGGATCGCTTGACAAGATCAGCGGCGGAAGGGCAGGCTGGAATGTCGTGACTTCACCCCTCGAAGGCTCGGCGACAAATTTCAGCAAGGCCGAGCACCCTCACCATTCATTGCGTTATCAAATCGCGGAGGAATTTCTTGAAGTTGTAAAAAGGGCTGTGGGACTCATGGGAGGATGATGCTTTTGTGAGGGATAAAGAGAGCGGCGTGTTTTTCAATCCGGACAAGATGCATCGGTTGAATCATCAAGGGACATTTTTTTCGGTTCAAGGTCCGCTTAACATCGCACGCTCCAAGCAGGGATATCCGGTGGTGTTCCAGGCCGGTTCATCGGAATCGGGCAAGGAATTAGCGGCAAAATCCGCGGATGCCGTATATACGGGACATGAGTCTATTGAGGAAGCGAAGCTTTTTTATCGGATGTCAAATCCAGAGCCCAATTGTACGGACGTTCCGCTGAAGACATCCTTATTTTTCCGGGGATTGGACCGATTGTCGGACGTACGGAAGAGGAAGCCGAGCGCAAATATAAGGAGGTATCGGAGTTAGTCACTATTGAAAGCGCGCTTGATTATTTGGGGCGGTATTTCGAGCATTTCGACTTCTCCCAATACCCGCTGGATGAGCCGTTTCCCGATTTGGGGGATTTTGGGAGCAACAGCTTTCGCAGTACGACGGACCGAATTAAAAGAGAAGCGAAGGAGCAGAACCTGACACTCCGCCAGGTAGCAATTCGCGCTTCCACGCCGAGAGGCGCGTTTATCGGTACTCCGGAGAAGATCGCTGATCTGATTCAGCAATGGTTTGAAGAGGAGGCTGCGGACGGGTTCAACATCCGTACGGTTGTACCGGGGGGATTGGCTGATTTTGTCGAGCAAGTCGTACCTGTTTTACAAAAGCGAGGCCTTTTTAGAACGGAATACGAACACGATACGCTGCGTGAAAATTTGGGGCTTTCCATTCCTGCGAATCGGTACGCGGCAGCGCCGAAGCAAGAGCTTGAATATAAGCGATCATAAGGGACTGCCGATTAAAAGGAGATAGGGGCTTGGAGGATGGCTTCAGGGTGAGAATGAGCCCGATGGACTGGCGCGACGCAGACGCGGTAATGTAATTCTTTGCAAACAGAATGAATTGAGGAGGTCCCACTGGATGAAATTCGCGTTGTTCAGCTTAATGATGAACTTGCCTAACGCAGTTACGGGCGAAGCTTGGACTGTACAGCAAAAATTTGCGAACGTGCTGAAGCAGGCGATGCTTGCTGAAAGGCTTGGTTTTGAGGCTTATGGTGTGGGAGAGCGGCATGGTGCACCCTTCTTGTCTTGAATACGTTTCATCCGCAAGCCAAATATAAAGCGTTGATCGACCATTATCGCGAGCGGTTGGCGTATTACGGATATGATCCTGCACGGGCAATCGTCGGCGCAGGCGCAGGCAGCCTGTATTTGGCGGACACGAAGGAAGAAGCGCTGAATCGCTTCCGGTCTTATTATAACGCTTTTCAATCCACCGCATCGGCGAAGCATAACCAAACCCCCTTCAAGGATCTTGAGGACAATGTAGAGAATGGCCCGATTCTGGTAGGCAGTCCCGAGAGCGTCATTGAGAAGATATTGAACTATCATGACGCTTACGGGCATCAGGTTCTCAGTATTAGTGTGGATGGGTTGACCGAAACCGAACAGCTGGAGCAGGTCGAAAGGTTTGCTTCCGAAGTTGCGCCTATACTGAGGCGTATCATTCCGAGCACAGTATGGGGCAGCAAGGGAACCGTTGCCGCTCGAAATTGATTGCCGCCAAGGCGGTGATGGGATTAGACCCTACCGGGCCTCGTAGGGGACGTTTTATGGAACAGGGAAGAAGCTGCGGTCTTTCGCGGCTTTTTTTGGATTTGGAGCAGAGCAGAAGAACTGCATTGACATTGCAGGTAAGGTGTTCTATATTTAAACTATACTAAACACATCGGAATAATATATTATCTACCGGAATACCAGGAGATACATCGATCCTCGATTTGAGGCGGGTGTATCTTCTTTATTTTTCATGAGATATCAGGAGCGGCGAGCGGCTCATAGACATGCTTCCATAAGGTGCGCTGCATACTTTTTTGGGTAAAGCGGCCTCATGCTCTGGGATCAGCAGGCATTCGATGAAAGGAGACTGTGACGTGAATATCGAAAATCTGGAAGCGTTCGTGTATGTCATTCATTTCAACAGCTTTAACAAAGCCGCCGATGCATTGTTTTTATCCCAACCGTCGATTTCCGCCCGGATTCAATCTTTGGAAAGGGAATTGGATGCTTTGCTTTTTGAAAGAGAAGGCAAACAATTCACATTAACAGATAAGGGAAAGCAGTTTCTTCCTTATGCCCAGCAAATATTGCAATCTTATAAGAAAGGCAAGCAGCAGCTGCAGACTAAGATCACTTCGCTCGACGAGCTGAGAATCGGCTGCACCGTATCCGTCTCGAATTATTTGATTCCAGAGATACTTCCTGTTCTGAAAGAACGGGTGCCGGATGTTCAAATTAAGTTAACGACCGCTGCAACTGAATCTTTGTTGGAGAAGCTGTTAAGTAAGGAGATAGATTTAGGACTAGTGCGAAATATTACCCACCCCCATATCCACTCCGTTAAATTTTATGAGGACCCTATTCGGCTTTTTGTACGCCGCGAGCATGTCTTCGCCAAGATGGAAACCGTAGCTGTCGAAGATGTAGTGAATGAGCCGTTAGTATTTTTTGAATGCGGCTCTCTCGACTGGATGAAGATCCACAGGCTGTTCGAGTCGCTGCATCTCCCGCCGAACATTGTGTATCATATCGATAATTTGGAAACAGCCAAGAAGCTGGTGCTGAAAGGCGCCGGTATCAGCTTCCTTCCGGAGCTGTGCGTTCAAAAGGAAGTTCGGGAAAACCTGCTCGTCCCTATTGAACTTCCGACTTTAAGCAGCCTCTCGCTCCGCACTAACCTGATCTCATTGAATGGAGAAGGCCTGCATTGGCATCAATTGTTTCAAGAAACGGTCAAAGGCATCAATTTCAAAACACGTTTTTAATAGAATAATTAAATTATCGGATAGAAAGAAGCTATTGGCTGACGGATTGACGGTGTTTGCAGGCGATGCTACAGTTTTGGTAAGAGTTTAAAGCCAATAAAACCTATAGGATATCGATGGATTGAAAGGGTGTTGAGGATGGGACTCAGGTTAAGCATTTTGGACCAAAGCCCGATTGGAGAAAAAGAAACGGCAACCGAAGCGCTTCAGAATACGGTTAAGCTTGCGCAAAAAGCGGAGGAACTGGGCTATTATCGCTTCTGGGTATCCGAGCATCACGATTCGGATAAACTGGCGGGTTCTTCGCCGGAAGTACTCATCTCTTATTTACTCGCCAAAACAAACCGGATTCGCGTCGGATCGGGCGGGGTGATGCTGCAGCATTACAGTCCTTACAAGGTAGCCGAAAACTTCAATATTTTGGCTTCCCTTGAACCGGGACGTGTGGACCTCGGGATCGGCAGAGCGCCCGGAGGATTGCCGCGTTCGACCAGAGCGCTTCAGCAGGATTCGCATGGCAGCAGCAAATCGTTAGGAGAAAAGCTTGTGGAATTAAAGCGGTATTTGGATAATGAGCCGGTTGCCGAGGGCCTGTTGAAAGGCGTAAGGGCAACGCCTTTGCCGCAAAGGCAGGCCGACTTATACTTGCTTGGCGCGAGCGTAGAGAGCGCAGAACTGGCGGCAAGCCTTGGAATCCCCTATGTATTTTCACAATCCATCAATGGAGAGGAGAAGACGATCGGCGAAGCGTTTCAGCTGTACCGCTCGCAATTTCAGCCCGGGAGCTTGAAGCAGCCGCATGCGATTCTTGCGGTATCCATCATCCTGACGGACACAGACGAGGAAGCGGAGCAATTGGCGGCAGCGAATTCGAAAATTTATAAAATCCGGTTGGAAAGCGGACGTACGTTAACGGTGAAAACTGTCGAGCAAATAGAGGAATACGGGCGGCAGACGACGGAGCCTTATACCATCGAGGAAACAAAGGCCAATCTCATTTACGGTTCCAGAGAAACGGTGTGCGGCAAGCTGATCGCCATTCGGAACAAATACCGGATTGAGGAGCTTATTGTTACTGCCGCATTTCCTGAATTTGCCAAACGGATATATTGTTACGAGCTGCTGAAGCAGGTTTTCCCGGAAAATAATCTAATCATCCACACATCCAATTAAGGAGGGGTTTACGATTACACAGCACAGACAGCTTAAAATCGGCGCGATGCTGCATGGAGCCGGCGGCCATATAGCGGCTTGGCGGCATCCTGATGCCGTGGCGGACGCAAGCGTAAATTTCGAATTTTATAAGCAGCTTGTTCAAAAGGCCGAGGCGGGCAAGCTCGACTTAGTGTTTGTAGCCGACGGATTGTATATCAACGAAATTTCGCATCCTAATTTTTTGAACCGATTTGAGCCGGTGGCGATTTTATCGGCTTTGGCCGGAGTAAGCTCACATATAGGGCTTGTCGGGACGCTTTCGACCTCTTACAGCGAGCCTTACACAGTGGCCAGACAATTTGCGACGATCGATATGATCAGCGGAGGTCGGGCGGGCTGGAATGCTGTCACTTCCCCTTTGGAAGGTTCGGCTTTAAATTACAGCAAAACGGAGCATCCGTCGCACGAGCTGCGCTATCGGGTCGCCGAGGAATATTTGCAGGTAACGAAAGGGCTGTGGGATTCATGGGAGGATGATGCTTTTATCCGCGACAAGGAATCCGGCCGGTTTATAGATCCTTCTAAAATGCATCGGTTAAACCATAAGGGAGAGTTTTATTCGGTGCAGGGTCCGCTTAATATCGCACGCTCGAAGCAGGGTCAGCCTTTAATTTTTCAAGCGGGTTCGTCCGTTGCAGGCAAAAATTTAGCGGCCAAAGAGGCCGACGCGGTATTTACCGGGCACGAAACAATAGAAGAGGCCAAAAGCTTTTACCGGGACGTAAAAAGCAGAGCGGTGAAATTCGGCCGTTCGGCCGGCGACGTTTTAATATTCCCGGGGATTAATCCGATTATAGGCTTTACAGAGGCAGAGGCTGTAGCCAAGTACGAACAAATTGCCAATCTCGTCGATATTGACGTCGCACTCCATTATTTGGGCCGGTTTTTCAACCATTTTAATTTCAAGCAATTTCCGCTGGACGAACCGCTGCCGGATCTCGGGGAGTTGGGAAGCGAAGGCTTCAAGAGCACGAGCGACCGCATCAAAAAAATGGCAAAAGATGAAAACTTAACGCTTCGCCAGTTGGCTCTTCGAGTCACTTCGCCAAGAAGCGGCTTTACAGGGACACCCGTACAAATCGCCGATACGATACAGCGCTGGTTTGAAGAAGGAGCGGCCGACGGGTTTATGATCGGAAGCGCCGTATTGCCGACAGGATTAAACGAATTCGTCGACCATGTCGTTCCTATCCTGCAAGAGCGGGGCCTGTTCCGTACCGACTATGAGCATCATACGCTGCGCGGAAATCTGGGACTTCCGTTCCCGCCAAATCGTTATACTTTGACAAGAGCAAAACAAGAGGCGACATATGCAGCTGCCGATGCGGTCGGCAAGTAAAACGGCCGGGCGTCTGCCAAACCATTGAACTCATATTCACATTACCAGGGATGGGGGCTTCTCATGAGGAGCAATATGTTGAAAAGATTGTCGATATTCACAACGCTGATGCTTGTTGCGGCAGGCTGCTCAGGGGAGAAGAGCGCTGTTGCTCCGGCTGCATCGCCAATCGCCAATCAACAGCAGGAGACGGTGACCAAGGGCGGGGAGCTGACATTCGGGGTGGCGTCTTCGCCAGGTGGATTGGATCCGAACGTATATCCGGGAGCGGCGGATTACAGAATCATGCGGTCGATCTTTGACAGCCTGGTCGTCCAAATGCCCGATCAGTCGTTCAAACCGTGGCTGGCTACGGAATGGACCGTTTCTCCGGACAGCAAAAGCTACACCTTCAAGCTTCGCAAAGACGTGAAATTCCATGACGGAACTCCGTTTAATGCCGCTGCGGTTAAATACAATTTCGACCGTATTGTCAATCCGGGCACGAAGTCGAGATTCGCCGTAACGTTAATCGGACCTTACGAATCGTCGGAAGTCATCGATGAATTTACCGTAAAGGTGAATTTGAAATCGCCTTACAGCGCTTTTCTAAGCAGCTTGAGCCAAGCGTTTCTTGGCATTGTTTCTCCGGCGGCAGCGCAGAAATACGGCGAGAATCTCGCTAAAAATCCGGTCGGCACGGGGCCGTTTAAGTTCGTCAGCTGGGTTGAAAATGCAGCGATTACGCTGGATAAAAATCCGGATTACAATTGGGGCCCTCCGATTGCGCAAAATATCGGTCCCGCCTACATCGATAAGCTGACATTTAAAATAATACCGGAGGAAGCGACGAGGATAGGCTCTGTACAGAGCGGGCAAATCTCTGCCGTAGAAACAGTGCCTCCCCAAAATCTGATTTCGCTCAAAAGCGATCCGAATATTACGCTTATAGAAGCGGAATCGACCGGCATTCCCTTCACGCTGATGCTGAATCAGGATCATGTGCCCTGGAATGAGCTGAAAGCGAGAAAAGCGGTACAACTGGCCATCGATATGGACACCATTGTCAAAACACTTTATCTGGGAACGTATAAAAGGGCATGGTCGCCCCTTACGCCATCGGTCCTCGGATATAACGCTTCGCTTGAAAATTCTTTTAAACCGGATATCGCCAAAGCCAATCAGCTACTTGACGAGTTGGGATGGACTCGCGGGACCGAAGGGATACGATCGAAGAACGGAAAGCCGCTTAGCATTTATTTTGTGACAAGCACGCCGAACAGGGAGAAACGCAATGATATCGCGGCGATGATCCAGCAGCTGCTTAAGCAGGTGGGCATTCAGGTCAATGTCGAAATCACGACCAGCACGAATGCTCAAACCATCGTTATGGATAAAGGCGCCAACGATTTATACGGAGTCAGCAATGTGACGGGGGACCCGGATATACTGCGCAGCTTTTTCCATACCAATGCAATTCCTAAGGAAGGCCGCTGGGGCCACAACCATACACATCTGTCCGATCCGCAGCTTGATAAATGGCTGGAGGACGGTTTGCAGGAGCAGGACCCTAAGAAGCGCAGCGAAATTTATAAAAAAATTCAGAGCTATGTGGTAGAAAACGCTATCGGCTTCCCGGTTTATATATTCCCTTACACGGTAGCGGCGGCCAAAACGACTAAAGGCTTGAAATTCGATACGCTCGGTTATCCGCTGTTCTATGACGCATCCGTTGTCAAAAAATAAGCTTCGAAAGGAAGGAACGATATGGCCTTAGCCATTATTCGAAGAGCCTTCACTTCCCTTCTGGTCATTATCGGGGCGCTCGTACTTGTTTTCTTTATTTTATATATGTTGCCGGGCGATCCGGTTTTGGCTATGCTGGAAGGCGTAAGCGCCAGTCCGGAGGCTGTGCAAAATTTGCGTCATCAGCTAGGCTTGGATCGGCCCTTGGGCGTACAATTCGCTTATTACTTTTGGGATATGATCCGGGGGGACTTCGGCAATTCGCTCGTAAACGGCGATCCGGTCTTGCCTAAAATATGGGATCAGCTTCCGGCTACGGTGGCTCTAACTGCAGCCAGCTCAATAGTGTCCATCGTGCTTGGCGTTGTGCTGGGAGTGCTCTCGGCCGTTCATCATAACCGGTTTATCGATATTATCGCGAGAATCGTCAGCTTGTTCGGGATATCGACACCGACCTTCTGGTCCGGAATCTTATTAATTTTAATTTTTTCCGTTCAGCTTCACTGGTTTCCCGCTATGGGGTCGGATGGGTTCAGCACGCTGGTGCTCCCTGCCCTGGCGCTCGGGTTTGTTACATCCGGGTTTATCGTTCGGATGGTGCGAAACAGTATGCTGGATGTTATTCAAGAGCAATTCATTGTGACGCTTCGTTCCAAAGGGCTGCCGGAACGTATCATTATGTACCGTCATGCGCTGCGGAATGCGCTTATTCCTGCGATTACGATGGTAGGCGTGCAAATCGGAGAGCTGTTAGCCGGAGCGGTTGTCATTGAAACCGTGTTTTCGCGTCAGGGCGTCGGCAGGCTGCTGGCGGACGCCATTACTGCGAAAGATTTGCCCGTCGTTCAAGGAATCATATTGTTTACGGCGGTTATGTATGTCCTTGTCAATTTGCTTGTGGATATTTCATACTCGGCGATTGACCCGAGGGTAAGACGTTCAGCGTAGCAGGTTTTAGAGGGAAGGAGAATGGTTGTGAAGCATGCCGTATCTGCAGAAGCCGTGTTGCCTGGAAAAAAGCTGCATTTATCTTTCAAAATCGGTAAAAAAATGGTGTCAATCGCGGATTCTTTCGTCTATACAGCCGGTCTTATCGTTATGGCCATTATTGTATGCGCGCTCTTTCCGCAATGGATTGCTCCTTACGCGCCGACGCAAATGATGGCTGATGCCATTCTGAAGCACCCGAGCGCGGCGCATATATTCGGTACGGATTATTACGGCAGGGACGTATTTTCATTAGTCGTATACGGCAGCCGGGACTCCTTGTTCATCGGGGTCGTCTCGGTGTTGATTGGCGCAGCTGCCGGGGGGACCATGGGAGCGTTGTCCGGCTATATAGGAGGATGGGTCGATGGGCTTCTGATGCGGTTCGTCGATGTGCTCATGACCATTCCCGGCCTTTTGCTGGCGCTGGCTATTGCCGCTGCGCTTGGTCCAAGCTTCTTCAATGTGGTGCTGGCTGTCAGTATTTCGGCCGTGCCGGGTTATGCCCGGGTAATGAGAAGTCAAGTGATTGCATTAAAAGGGCGGCCGTTTATTGCCGCATCCCGGTCGATTGGCTCGAAGCACCTGCATATATTTACGCGCCATATACTGCCGAATTCGTTATCGCCTCTGCTCGTTATGGGAACGATTGGCGTAGGATCTTCCATTCTGATCGGCTCCGGGCTCAGCTTTCTCGGTCTGGGCGTATTCAGGGAAATTCCGGATTGGGGCACGCTGTTATCTCAAGGGAGAGGATATTTAACCGTGGCCTGGTGGATGGCGACCTTCCCCGGGCTGGCCATAACCTTATTTGTTTTGTCGGTTAATTTAATAGGAGATAAATTCAGAGACCACTTGGATCCCAAGAAGCAAAGAACTTGAGGCACGCCTAGACGATATTTTTTCCAGGAGGGGTTTGGACTTGACACTTCTCGATATTCAGCATCTGACGGTCGATTTTGCCACCAAGCATGGGCTGCTCACTGCAATTGCGGATGTTTCTCTTTCCATTCAAGCTGGCGAAACCGTGTGCCTGGTCGGAGAATCGGGGAGCGGCAAGACGGTTGCTTCCAAGTCGGTCATGAGATTGATCGATTATGAGAATGGCGTGATCTCGAATGGACGCATTGCGCTGGACGGAGTGGAGTTGACTGCCTTAACCCAGGAGCAAATCCGTGTGCTGCGCGGGAAAAAGATGGCTATGATATTTCAGGAGCCGATGGCGGCCTTCGACCCTGTTTTTACAATCGGGAGTCAAATTGTGGACAGTATCGTTCAGCACAAACGGGTAAGCAAGCAAGCGGCCGCACGCCAATCCGTCGAACTGCTGCGCAGAGTAGGGATTCCGGAGCCCGAGTTGCGAATGCGCCAATATCCGAATGAGCTGTCCGGCGGCATGCTGCAGCGGGCGATGATTGCCATGGCGCTGGCCTGCGAGCCCGAGTTGCTGATTGCCGATGAGCCTACGACTGCGTTGGATGTGACGATACAGGCTCAAATCTTGCAGCTGCTGCAGGAGCTGAAAGCGGAGTATAACATGTCGATTTTGTTGATCACGCACGACATGGGCGTTGCCTCGCAGCTGGCGGATCGAATTGTCGTCATGTATGCAGGCAGGGTCATGGAGCAGGCGACAGCTGTGCAGCTTTTCGAACAGCCTTACCATCCATATACGAAAGGACTGATGCAATCGATTTTGACACTGGAGGGCAGCCGTGACAAGAGGCTGTATTCGATCGAAGGGTCGATCCCGAATCTCGCAGAGCTTCCATCGGGCTGCCGGTTTCATCCGCGCTGTCCGTATGCATCGGAAAAGTGCGTGAGACATAATCCCCCATTGCTTGAGATCAATGGGCGGGAGGCAGCATGCTGGCACGTCGAGGAGCTGGCAATGACAGCCTGGGCAGCGGATGAGCCTGAACCGGTTGTCCCGTTTGCCAAAGCGGACTTTCCCGCCGACGTTTCTGCGAACCCCGACCGGAAGCCGGCGGCTGTGCAGAATAACTTGTTTGAGGTTACAGGGCTGCAAAAGCTCTATAAAGTCAACAAAGGGATTTTTCGTAAAAACGGCGCTTCGATCCGAGCCGTGGATGATGTCTCTTTCACGATTCAGCAAGGTGAAGTATTCGGCCTTGTTGGCGAATCCGGCAGCGGCAAATCGACGCTGGGGCGAGTGCTTCTACAGCTTGAGAAGGCTACGGCCGGGCAAATAAGGTTTCAAGGGAGCGACTTGACTCTTAAAAGCGGCGAGGAGCTTCGCCAAGCCCGGGGCAGCATGCAAATGATATTTCAGGATCCGTACGGATCGCTTAGTCCGCGCTGGAAGGTTGGAGATATTATAGGCGAGCCTCTGGAAGTGCATAACCTGTTGAAAGGAAACGAGAAAAGGGTCCGTGTGGAGGAACTGCTCGAAATGGTTGGGTTAAATGCGTCATGGTATAACCGCTACCCTCATGAATTTTCGGGAGGACAGCGGCAAAGAATCGGTATAGCGAGAGCGATTGCGCTGAATCCTAAATTTATTTTGGCGGATGAGGCTGTGTCTGCGCTCGACGTATCCGTGCAGTCGCAAATCGTCAATCTGCTGCAGGATTTGCAGAGCAGAATGGGGCTTACTTATCTGTTTATCGCTCACGGTCTGCAGATTGTTCGCCACATATCCAACCGCATCGGCGTTATGTATCTTGGTAAACTGGTCGAAATTGCTCCGAGCGAGGAACTGTTCCGGCATCCGGCGCATCATTATACCCGAGCGCTGATTTCTTCGATTCCTTTGCCCGACCCTGCTCGTAAGAGTGAGCTTGTCGAACTGAAGGGCGAAATGCCTTCGCCTTCCAACCCCCCGTCAGGCTGCCGGTTTCATACCCGCTGCCCGGCAGCAATGGCCAAATGCAAAGAGCTCCAGCCGGAGCTACGGGAGCTTCAAGCGGGTCATTGGGCTGCATGCCACTATCCTTTGTAACCTGTGCTAATGACTTTTATACGAATTCATGGAGGAATGTATATAATGAGCCATACGACGATTGATATTCAAAGCTATAAGAACACGTATCAAAAGCTAAAATCGGCTATCGAGGGATTATCGGAAGAGCAGCTGAAGTGGAAGCCGGCCCCGGACAAATGGAGCGTCACGGAAGTTCTGTCTCACTTGACGGATCACAGTATCGTCTTCTCATTCCGCATCCGAAAGCTTATTTCCGAACATGCGGCGCAATTGCCGCCGTTCCAGCAGGATCCGTGGGTTAGCGAGAGCAGGGCGAACGAGGGCTCGGCAAACGATATTATTGACGTATTCGGAGTTCTTCTTACCTATAACAGTCTGCTGTTCGACCGGCTGCCTGCAGACGCCTGGAGCAGGACGGGGATCAATTTTAAAGGGGAGCCGGTAACGCTTCTTCAGTCCTTCCAATCGTTTATAAAGCATGTGGACACCCATTTATTGCAGATTGACAGGATTAAGAACGCCTATCAGTAAGGAGATCCGTATGACGCCAGAATGGCTTGCGAAAGAAGCGGGGCGTCGGCTGCGTCGGCTTATTGAGATAAGGCGGGAGCTGCACCGCCACCCCGAGCTGTCGATGCAGGAGTATGAGACAGAAGATAGCCCGAAAGGTCCGGGAATATTTGGAGGGGCAGGGATACCCACGATTCCGGTCGGTTTGCCTGTCGGCGTATTGGCCGAAATAGAGGGAGGCGGGCATGGACCCACTATCGCATTGCGGGCTGATCTGGACGCATTGCTTGTCAAGGAAGAGACAGGGCAGCCTTAAGCCTCTGAGGCTGACGGCATGATGCATGCCTGCGGCATGATTTTCATACGGCGGCTGTGCTTGTCGCGGCTGTGCTGCTGAAACGAAGTTCCGCCCGATGGAATGGCCGGGTTCGCTTGCTCGTTCAGCCTTCTGAAGAGAAAGGCACCGGGGCGCTGGAGATGATCAAGGAGGGAGCCTTGGAAGGGGTTCACTTGGAACAAGCGGGACGGAGGAATGGCATCATCCGAAATTTTACTTTGAATGAAGAAGATTTGGCTCCCGCGGTCTCCTTATTCGCTTTAACTGCCGTACAGTCGCTCCATAGTAAGGGATGATGGGGATGATTAACAAGCTAATATAAGTTTAAACGAACGTTGATGCATGACGGGTTAACGTTCTTTCCTTTTGATGTCTGAAACGGTTCCATGGGCATGAACGCAGGTAGTTGGTCACGCCGCAAATAAGCGAGTAGCCGTATACAAAAAAATATGGTATAGTTATTTCAATAACTGTAATGAATATGATAACAGTTAGCGGCGATAAGACATAACCGAATAACTTCATCTCATAACGGAGGTAATAAGGAATGAATAATCAAGAGATCCAGTCATCCGCAAAGACGGAGCCATTGTTCGAAGCCTTTACAATAGGAAAACTGAAATTAAAGAACCGCATCGTCATGGCTCCCATGACTCGAGCCTTCTCCCCCGGAGGCGTGCCGGGTCCCGATGTGGCTGCTTATTACCGCCGCCGTGCGGAGAATGGCGTAGGACTCATTATTACGGAGGGAACGTTAATTAACGATCCGGCAGCGACGGATAATCTTAACATCCCCAATTTTCATGGTAAGGAAGCGTTGGATGGTTGGGCTCATGTCGTTTCGCAAGTGCACGAAGCGGGCGGGCTGATTATGCCGCAGCTGTGGCACATCGGTACGCATCGCAAGATTGGTGCATTGCCAAATCCTGATGAAAAGCCGATTGGTCCTTCGGGTCTTGACATTGCCACAAGTGAAAAAGTTAACGAGCCGATGAGCCAAGCAAGAATCGAATCCGTTGTTGTAGCCTTTGCGCAGGCGGCCGCTGACGCCAAAAGAATTGGTTTTGACGGCATCGAGCTTCATGGGGCGCACGGCTATCTGATTGATCAATTTTTCTGGGAAAAAACGAATCAACGCTCGGATAGCTATGGCGGTAATATGGTGAAAAGAACCCGGTTTGCCGCTGAAATTATCGAAGCATGCCGCCGTGCCGTTGGTCCGGATTTCCCTATTGTATTGCGTTTATCGCAATGGAAATCAGTGGATTACCAAGCGAAACTGGCAGTAAATCCTGATGAGCTTGCCCAGTTTCTTTCCCCATTAGTGGAAGCGGGCGTTGACGTGTTTCATTGCTCCACCCGCCGCTTCTGGGAGCCGGAGTTCGAGGGCTCGGACCTGAACTTTGCAGGTTGGGTCAAAAAACTGACTGGAAAGCCCGCCATCACAGTAGGCTCCGTAGGCTTGGATAATGAGTTTTTGGCTTCTTTTAAAGGCGAAAGCGCAGGTACGGCCAACGTGGATACGTTAATTGAAAAATTAAGCAGAGAAGAGTTTGACCTGGTCGCTGTCGGTCGTGCATTGCTGGTAGATCCGGCTTGGGCTGCCAAAATTCGCGATGGCCGGCTTGATGAGCTGATTCCGTTTACCCCGGATGCTTTACGGTCATTGTCCTGATAAAGCTTGCGGCGGAGCCATGTACCCGGAATACGACAAAGGTGTACATGGTTATGAATACAGGATCGAAGACCGGTTAGTAAAAAAAGAGGTAGCAGAAGACACAAGAGTAGAACAGTAAGAGGGCATGAATGTGGGGTGGAAAGTTTACGGGCCGTCTTTGAAGTCGTGTTCCCCCTGTCCGGTCTAATCGAAGGAACACGACTTCAACAACGGCTGTAACCCCACATCCATCCCTCCCAACGCTCAAACGTATATCTTACACCAAGGACGCCGCAAGGCGTTTTTATTATATAATGATAGAAAGTATAGGTTTTCAGTGGAGCTGCGGGGAAGTTGCATACACTGGATAATGATGCTAAAATAAAAAAATGACTGATCAGTCAGTCATAACATAAAATATGGCAAGGGGGTTCTCCAAGGATGGGAGAGGATAAGAAAGAAGGCATTATAGAAGCTGCGTTAAAGCTCTTTGAGGAACAAGGATATCATAATACGAAGGTATCCGATATTGTGCGAGAAGCGGGTGTCGCTCAAGGAACTTTTTACTTATATTTTAAAAGCAAGGAAGATTTATTCCGCAGCATCGCCGAATCGTGCTTGGATGAAATGGCAGTCGCCATTAAACGAAACTGTTCGGGAAGCGTTAAGGAAGAATCATTTTACCGGATGATGCTTGAAACGCTGGAGGTGTATTACGATAATAAAAGCATTTTGAAAATTTTAAATCGGCATGGGGCGGCATCCTCGGAGATTGAAGATATTTCGAATGCTTTTTACCGGAGAATTATGCTCGTTATTAAGCAATCCTTAATGGAATGGGGCGCTTTTCCTAATTACTCGGAGGCGCAGCTTGAGGTGGCGGCTTATTCCAAAATTGGGATGGTTGAAATGGTAGCTTACCAATACTTTATCGTTCAACACTATGATAAATCCCATATCGAAGCTATAGCCCAAGTGCTCGCGGGTTCGAAGGCACAATGCCCGCCGAAGCCGACGGATGTGGTCGACGAATGATCGCTGCCCTGCTGAAATACCGGAAGGTGACACTGCTGTTCTTTTTGATGGCGGTGCTGATGGGTATTGTGAATGTATTCACGCTGAAGCAAAGGGAAAATCCCGAGATTGACCTGACGGTTGCGTTGGTTAAAACGGTATATCCCGGCGCTTCCCCTGAAAAGGTCGAGCAGTTCGTCACGCGGCCGCTGGAGGAGAAGATCAAGGAAATGAGCGGCATTTCCATCATGAGCTCGACTTCCATGGCTAATGTGTCGATCATCAATGTGGAAGTTAAACCGGATTTAGATATCAAGCGCGCCTGGGATACGCTGCGGCAAAAAGTACAATCCGCGGAAAGCGAGCTGCCAAGCGAAGCGGAGAAGCCGGTCGTCAACGACGATTTAAGCAAGATCGCGGAGCAAATTTTTCATTTTGTCGTCGACACGCCGGAGCAGTTGGAGCCGCTAAGACCGACGATGGAGCTGTGGAAGAAGCAGCTTAGCACAGTCCCGGGCGTCAGCGACGTAAGCATCGTAGGCTTGCCCGATCAGGAAGTTGCGATAATCCTTGATACGGAGAAGATGGATACGCTGAAGCTTCCGTGGAACATCGTCGCCCAGTCGTTAATGACCAAGCACGACCGGGTGCCGCTTGGTACGGTGAAGCAGGGTGCCAAATCGTTTTATGTCGATATGTCCGGTGAGTGGAAGTCGGTGGAGGAAATTGCGGATACGGAGCTGCTCGGGCTTCCCGGCGGCAAAGCATTGAAAATTCGCGACGTCGCGGCGGTGAAACTTCGTCCGAAGGATGCGGAGGTCAGCATTTTACATAACGGCAAGCCTTCGCTCGACCTTGTCATCAATGCGGAAAAAGGGGCCGATATCCCCGGGCTGCAAAAGCTGATCGACGCCAAGGTCGGCGAGCTGCGCAAGCAGCTTCCCGAACAGGTGGAGCTTGTATCGTTATTTACGCAGAAGGAAAGTCTGGATCATCTGTTCCGGGATTTGGGACGCGAGCTGTTAATCGGTATTGCCGTCGTCATTCTGGTCTGCTCCCTCGGCCTTACATTCGGCACCTCGTGGATTGTCGCTTTGGCGATTCCGATATCGATAACCGTAGGCTTGATTCCGGTTGAATGGATGGGCATTGACCTTAACCAGATTACCGTTGTCGCGATCGTCATTGTGCTCGGTATTTTGGTGGACGACGCGATAGTTGTCAACGACAATATACAGCGGCGGCTGCAGCTGGGTGATTCTCCGGCAAAAGCTTCGCTTGAGGGCAGCCGAGATGTAGCGGTGTCGATTCTTACGGCGACGATTGCGACGGCAGCAGCGTTTTTGCCGCTGTTCTTCCTGAAGGGAAATATCGGCAGCTTTATTCGTCCGCTGCCTGTGGTCATATCGTTAACGCTTGCCGCTTCGATGGCAATGTCATTAACCATCATCCCGATCTTTCGCCACTGGGCCGGCGAACGTGCGCTGCGCAGGAGTAAGTCGGCACCGCGCGCAACGGCGGCCGGTACGGCCGCTGCGGAGACCTCGGCCGCTGCAGCAATGCAGTCGGGTGCGGAACAGGCGGAGCTGCTGTCGCCGGGCTTGCTGGGCAAGCAGATTCAGCGGCTCAGCTCCTTTTACGGCAAGCAGATCCACCGCTTTCTGAAGCGGCCGCTTTTAACCGGCATGGCAGCCCTGCTGATCGGAACGAGCAGCTTCGGATTGCTTCCTTTGCTGGGCGTGCAATATTTTCCGCCGGCGGAGAAGGATGAAATGCTGATCGATTTCAAGCTGCCGACGGGCCGCGTGTTTGCGGAAACGGAATATACGCTAATGAAGGCTGCGGATTGGATTCAAGGGCAAAATGGCGTTAAGTTCGTCTCCGCCTATTCGGGACGCTCCACGCCGCGCTTCTATTATTCCGAATCGGATCAAACCGGGATCGAGCTCGGCCAGCTGTTTGTCAAAATCGATCCCAAGGTTATTCATACGAAGGAGGTCGTGAGCGTTTGGCGGACGGAGTTGAAAAAGCTTTTGCCGGATGAGATCGAGGTGACGCCAAGGGAGCTGGAGCAGGGCCCGCCGGTCGGCGCCCCGATTGCGATCCGCATCAGCGGCGGCGATCTGCAGCAGTTGCGGCAGCTGTCGGGCGACGTTCAGTCGATGCTCAAGCAAATTCCGGGAACGGTCAGCGTAACGGACGATGTTGGAACGGACATGAACAAGTACGAGATGCTGCCTGACCCGGCCAAGCTGCAGCTGTACGGCGTCAGCGAGAAAGATTTGTCGCAGACGCTGCGCATCGCAACCGAAGGTCTTAAAATTACGACCATGCAGAAGGATGAAGACCTGCTCGATGTTGCCTTGTATGCGAAGGAACGCGCAGCGAGTCCGCTGGAGACGATGAAGCAGATGTACGTTCCGACTCAAAAGGGAGGCACCGTGTCGGTACGCGAGCTGGGCGATATTCGCAGCGGCCAAATGATCAAGTCGATTCATCACCGCAATCAGACGCGGACGGTTATCGTCAGAAGCTATACGCAGGACCGTCTGCCTGACGATGTCGTGAAGGACTTGAAGGCGGAGCTTAGCCGCTATCCGTTGCCGAACGGATATACGGTAGAATTTGGCGGTGAAAACGAGGAGCGCAACGATGCCTTTGCGGCAATCGGCAAGCTGTCCATTGTAGTGGTGCTGTTGATTTATATTTTGATGGTCATGCAGTTTTATTCGCTATCCATCCCGGTATTGATTCTGTCCACCGTATACCTGGCTGCCGGGGGGGCGGTGATCGGCCTGTATTTGACAAATTCGCCGATCGGCTTTATGGCGCTTATGGGCCTGGTCAGCCTAGCGGGGATCGTCGTCCGGAACGGGATTATTTTGATCGAATTTATCGAGCAGGCGCGCGAGCGCGGCTTGCCGCTGCATGAAGCGGTGGCAGAGGCAGGCCGGGCCAGGCTGCGGCCGATCCTGCTGACGATGGCGACAGCGATCGGCGGCTTGCTGCCGATGACAATTATGGGCGGCAATCTGTGGAGGCCGATGGGCATCACAATTATATCGGGCTTGATCTACTCCACCTTGCTGACGCTGATCGTCGTGCCTTCGCTGTTTGTCATTTTGGAAACGTGGCGTGAAAAGCGAGCGGCGAAACGGGAAGGCGCGAAAATTCATGCCTGAGTCAAATCCTTTCCATTATTTGCTTAGCCTGTCCCGGATCGGGTATACTGTACGTAAATTCTGTTTTTACGGGGGCTTGCAATGGATAGAGTGTTTATGTATTTACATGTGTTGGCGGCTATTTTAATGGGTGTTTACTTGATGTTCCCTTTCTTGTCGATGCGCATCAGCGCGATGTCCGGGGCGGCGCAGGTCGGATTTTTGAACGTGCTGTACGCTACGAACCGTTCCGGTCAGCTGGCGCTTGTTATTTCATTGCTGTCGGGCGGCTATTTGGTTGGCAAGGGCGGTTATTCTGTGCCATGGATGATTGTTGCGGTCGTATTATTTCTGGCGTTGGGTGGATTGACCGGCGTGCTCGGCAGCGCGATGCGCAAGGCGTTGGCCGATCCGGACGGTGCGAGCATTAAGGCGAACGAAGGAAAAATCAAGTCTCTCAGTATGATGTGCGGCATTATTTTTTTCCTGATCGTCACGATGATGAAATTCCCTTTTTAAGAGATGGAAGACTTTTTTATAAAATTATGGAGACTCTCGCGTTATGAGAGTCTTCTTTTTGCGTGTAATAAATAGGAAAAAACAAAATAAAGAAACGAATTATTAATATTAGCGTCGAATGTTGTATCAGTCCTTTTGAGGAGGCGTTTGGATGCGAAAGTTTATACTTGGTCTCGGCTGCGGCTTGCTTTTTTCGGCAACAAGTATGGTGTATGCGTCATCGGAAACGATTCAAGCCATACTGAATAAGACAACCTTCGATATTAATGGCAAAGAGGTTGCGGTAGGAGAGGAATACGGAGGCGTTATTAATTACAACGGTCACATTTACGTACCCATTCGTTTTGCTGCAGAACATTTGAGATCTGCGGTAGGTTATGATTCGGAAAAACAACAGGTCATAATCAAAAACGACGGCTCTACGATTTACGATACAAGATATCAATCTATTGCACTCGAGAACTTAATTGCAACTAAAGAGGGAAACGATACCAGAGTTTCCGGTCAGATCAAATCGTATAATCCGTCGGTGACAAAAACGATCGATGCCAAATTATCGTTCTATAATCAGGATGGAGCCAAGATCGGAGAAGCGTCATTTAGCGCCAAAGACTTCGAGGATGAGCCCAAATCATTCGAAACGGTCGGCGTAGGGGATTTCAGAAATTACGCCAAGGTTGAAGTGGATATTGAAGCTGTGAACAGCAGAAAAATTGTCGCAGATCCCGACCCCAATGAGCCTGAAGTATCTTTTGGGCAGATTGTACAAAAGGATATGGATAAAGTTGATAAGCTGGCTGTTGCCTTTCCGGGAAAAAAAGAGGTGCTTTTTTATCCGGGTGAGGAAGTTTTTCAAACTGTTATGAATAAAGTAACAAAGCTCAAATTAAAAAAAGCGGTGGATCAGAGTCCTATCTATGGATACGCGTATCGCTTAGTTTTTTATATTGGGGAGGAAAGATTTGAATATCTCAATAATCTGCATATTGGAAATTCGCGCGAAAGTAGGTATGTTCCGACCGATCTGACTAAAGATCTTGATGATTACATCAAGCAAAATGAGAATAATATTTTAAAGCAGTAATTATAATAGCGCGACTAGAATAAAAACAGGAGGTATCTCACTTAACATGATTTAAGGCCAAATGACATTCAAGAGTGGGGACTTATTATGATTACATATCCGCGTTCATTATAAGAGGGCTGCTGCTTAAAGGGCGAGGCGAATGAATCAGTCCCCGACCCGATGCAAAGACGCCTCCAAGGCCACTAAGGAAGTGGGGTGGAGGCATCTTTCTGTAGGCCAGAATTCATATCGGATCGGGGATCAAACATTCGAAAGCCAATTTTGAAACAGCCATTCAGCCATTTGTTCATTGTCCCCGCGCTTTGATCCGCTATTCCTCCGACAGCTCATCCAGCGTCTTTTCCAGACTTGGCGCCAAATGATCGAGGAAATATTGCATCTCCGGCATATTCATCTCCTGGATCGATTTCTCGATCTGCTTTTTGGCGCTGCCGAACTCTTTGTTGCCGGCCGACAGCTCGGTGACGCATTTCAGGTACGCATCGAGCAAATCGGCAGCCTTCACATATTTGTTCAGCTCGGTTTCCGCACTGTCTGCCTTCTTCTTCGTATCGATCAGCGGCTCGTATACCGCACGCAGCTTGCCGGGAACCATATCGAGCATCCGCTCCGCGGCCATCTGCTCAATATCGCGGAAGTTCGCCAATATTTTCGGGTTGTGATGTTTGACCGGCGTCGGGATGTCTCCCGTAAACACCTCGGTCACATCATGAAACAAAGCCTTGCTGACAAGGCTGTCCGTCGGTACGTTTCGTCCGAACACAACATTAGCGATCGTGCACAGCGCGTGGGTCAAAATGGCCACGTGATACGAGTGCTCGGCCACATTTTCCTTCACGACATTGCGCATCAGGCTCCACCGTTCTATATAGCGGAGCCGGTACATATAAGCGAAAAAATGACTATCCATCGGGTTCATCCTATCTATGCGTGTTACTTGTATTCGTTACTTCTTGACAACCGGTGTCTGCCGGACGGAAAAACTCTGCGAATTCGGGTTATAAACGAGCTGCACGCCAAGCACGGTTTCCAGATCATTAAGTCCGATATAGACCTTTTTATTTTTCAAGATAAGCGGCTTCTGCAGATGAATCGCTTTGCCTCCGGGCAGCGCCGTCAAGTTTTGACTGTTGATCGTACCGGTCCAATGAACGTTCTGGTATTGAATTTGCACTTGATTGCCGCTAAGCGCAGCTTTGCCGCCCAATTGGCTCATCGTATCCGTCAGATCGACTTCATTGAACGGATGATTGGTCGCGACCACCCGGCGCTTGATCGAATTTTCCAGACCTTCCGGCGTTATGGCCGGATTGCCCGCATTAATTCTCGGAATTTGAAACGGGTCCAAATCCCGCGTCGCCATCTCGGGCACGATCGTAAAAGCGAATTTCATCCCGCCCTGCCCGATATACTGGACGGACAGCTTGTCATAAATGCCGAACGGGTAGGCATAGGTATCGATCGGCTCGGGATACAGCTCGCTCAGCTTCGATACGCATTGGGCGGTATCGTTAACAATCCGCTGCTTGTATTGCTCCTCGGTTTCTTTGATGCCGTTGGTGACGATGCGTCCAACCAGCATCGCTTTGTCGTCCGGCAGCTTTTGATGCATGCCGTTCGTATGGCACTGAAGATCGATGAAGTTGGTGTCATTGGTCATTTCTATAATTTCATCGCGCGACATGGACGGAATGTAGCTGGCCAGCGGGTCTTCCAGGTCGCCGGTGATGACGAAATTGACGGCGGGAATGCGCATGCTTTTCAAGATCGGATAAGCGTTCGTATAAAAGCTCTCGTAGCCATCGTCGAAGGTGACGAGCACCGCGTTGTTCGGGACGGAAGCGCCCGTCATAAATTCCTTGAACTGCTTCAGCGTAATGAACTGGTAGCCTTTATTTTTCAATAAAGCGAGCTGATCCTGAAAAAGCTTGGTTGTGACCGTTCCGGAGCTTTTCGCTTCGTCGTCCACATGGTGGTACATAATGACGGCTACCTGATCTTTATAAATCACGCTGCTCTTGGCGGCATAAAGAGACGGTATGACGATGCAGAGGCCGATGACACTAAGAATAATAGCTTTAATAACGAGTTTGCTCATCTACGATCGTAACTCCTTGTCATGTAGTCGATAGCTGCTTGCTGGCATGAATAATAATTCTAGGGCTATGGGTTGAAATCCTTCCGAAAACCAGGTCCGAAAATCGAAAACTTTGCAAACCGTGTAAGGAAGCGCATCGGATGTAAGCAAGGCTGAGCGCTTCATTTTCACAGTTTTTGAACGTGCGGGATTATGTTATTATATACATATATATATGATGGAGCCGGCTAATCGAAGCCGCGCTAATTATGGGAGAGGAGATTTTTATTCATGCAGCATTTTCAACAGAGCGTTTATAAACTGATTGTGGAAACATCGACGAACCTGCCGGCGGATGTGCGCCAAGCGATTCAGGCGGCGCAAGCGAAGGAGGATGCGGGCACGCGCTCCGCGCTGTCGTTGTCCACGATTGCCGACAATATTCATATGGCCGAATGCAATGTTTCTCCGATCTGTCAAGACACGGGAATGCCGACCTTTATTATACATTGCCCAGTAGGCGCAAACCAAATAGTGATGAAAAAGCAAATTTTAGATGCGGTAGCGCAGGCGACCAAAGACAGCAAGCTGCGCACCAATTCGGTCGACTCTCTGACGGGCGCCAACACCGGGGACAACCTCGGACCGGGAACGCCGGTCGTTCATTTTGAACAATGGGAAAGAGACGATATCGAAGTAAAGCTGATCTTGAAAGGCGGCGGCTGTGAAAACAAGAACATTCAGTACAGCCTGCCGGCGGAGCTTGAAGGGCTGGGCAAGGCGGGACGCGATCTCGACGGCATCCGCAAATGCATTATGCACGCGATTTATCAGGCTCAGGGTCAAGGCTGCAGCGCGGGCTTTATCGGTGTAGGGATCGGCGGCGACCGGACGACAGGCTACGAGCTTGCGAAGCATCAGCTGTTCCGCCATGTGGACGATGTTAATCCGAACGAGGAGCTGCGCAAGCTGGAGGACTACGTAATGGCGAACGCCAATTCGCTCGGCATCGGGACGATGGGCTTCGGCGGTCAGGTAACGCTGCTCGGCTGTAAGGTGGGCGTAATGAACCGTCTTCCTGCGAGCTTTTTCGTATCGGTTGCCTACAACTGCTGGGCGTTCCGCAGACAAGGCGTGCTGCTCGACTCGAACAACGGCGAGATCAAGGAATGGGTATACCGGACAGGCGATACCGTTCCGATGAATACGAAGACCGAAGCGGAGGCAGCTCCTGCCGAGCGGCGCGAGGTCGTGCTGCAAACGCCGATCTCCGAGGAACAGATCCGTTCGCTGCGTGTAGGCGATGTAGTTATCATTAACGGTATGATGCATACGGGCCGCGATGCGCTGCACAAATATTTGATGGATCACGACGCTCCGCTCGATTTGAACGGCGCTGCGATTTACCATTGCGGCCCCGTTATGGCGAAGGATGCCGGGGGCGAATGGCATGTAAAAGCGGCAGGCCCGACGACCAGTATCCGCGAGGAGCCTTACCAAGGCGATATCATTAAAAAGTTCGGCATCCGCGCCGTCATCGGCAAAGGCGGCATGGGTCCCAAAACGTTGGCGGCATTGCAGGAGCACGGCGCCGTGTACTTGAACGCGATCGGCGGCGCGGCGCAATATTACGCGGAATGCTTCAAAAAAGTCGAAGGCGTCGATTTCATGGAGTTCGGTATTCCGGAGGCGATGTGGCATTTGCAGACCGAAGGATTTGCCGCAATTGTTACTATGGATTCCCATGGCAACAGCCTGCATGCCGATGTCGAGAAAGATTCCTTGGCGAAGCTTGCGAAATTTAAGGACCCGGTATTCGTCTGACAACGGCCTGAAGAGCGATCCGCGCAGCGGATATATGAAATCGTACGTTCCTGCCGGCCGGTCCTGATGAACCAGAAATTCTCTGCGCGGCAGTATATGACCCGGTACCGTCATGGATACCGGGTTTTGTTTGATTTTAGCCTCGTTGGCCGACGCGCTGAACGCTTCCATGCAGCGCAACCGGTTTTCATCTATGAAACAGCATGGAGGTGGAAATAATGAACAACAAGAAGCGGTTGAAATTGCGGATCATCTGGCTCATTCCGAATCTGTTCATGTATGCGATGTTTGTCGGCTTGAGCTGCTTTATTTTACTTAATGCGGAAGGTCTCATGGAAATTGAACGGATGGGGATCTGGCTGTTTATGCTGTTCATGCTGCTCGGGGTCGCGGTGCTCGGCTCCATCCGCATTTATATTTGGATCAAGCAGGGAAAAATGTAAGCTTTCCGACGATCATCCTCCTGCCGCCTTTACAAAAAAATAACTGGCCTTTCCTCAGCCGGTCGGCTACGATTAAGAGTAATGTCCAGTTACATCTTCCAGTGAATTCAAGTGAAAGGACCTCCCAAGATGCATAAATTTCGCACCCGGCTTACATTAATTTTTATGGTGCTGATCGGTTCTTCGGTATTGATCGCCGGCCTGTTTATGGCTCAAATGCTGAAGGAATCGCATATTGAAGCGTTAAAAACGTATATGCAGCGGGAGCTCCGGGTTATTCTCGTCACCCTGGATTGGAATAAAGGCGGCACGGAAGCAGAACAAATCCGCTATTATACGGATCAGGCCAACCGGCTGAGAAATTCAGCGGATGCCCGCATCACTTATATTCGCGCCGACGGCAAAGTGCTGGGCGATTCCGACCATGATCCGGCGGATATGGAAAACCACGCGACGCGCAAGGAGGTTATGGAGGCCCGCGAGAACGGTACCGTTGGATCGGACAGCCGGTATTCGAGCACGATCGGCCGCAACATGCTGTATGTGGTCGTTCCGGTCAAGGATGACGGCGGTCAAATTCAAGGCTATGTGCGCCTTGCGATGAGTCTCCAGGAAGTCGACGCCTCGATTAAAAAAGTATGGTTCGTGCTGCTGCTCGGCTTGCTGGCCGTCTTCGTGATTGCCGTATTGGTGAGCTACCGCGTAGCCTACAGCATTACGAAGCCGATTGAATTGATTACGAAGGTCGCGCATCAGATTACGAACCTCAATTATAAAGCCCGCGTCCATGGACGCAAAAAAGACGAGATCGGACAGCTCGGGTATGCAATCAACCGGATGGCGGACAGCCTGCAGCTGCAGATGAACCGCATTTTGGAGGACGAGAGCCGCTTGAAAAGCGTGCTGGAGAATATGACCAGCGGCGTCATGATGATCGACCGTGACGGCAAAATCGTACTGCTGAATCCGGCTGCGGAAGATATTCTGGGCTTCTCCTCGCAGGAGCTGCTGGGGAAAAAATTCGATGAAGCGAAGCAGCAGTTCGACTTCACGCAGCTCATACAGGAATGCATCGATGTACGGGAGCATATCCGCGATGAAATGATTTTTTATTACCCGTCCGAACGCATTCTGGAAATCAATTTGAGCCCGATGTCGTTGAATGAGGAAGAATGGGCCGGCATCTTGATCGTACTTCATGATATTACGGCGGTTCGCCGTCTGGAACGAATGCGCAGCGAATTTGTGGCGAACGTGTCGCATGAGCTGAAAACGCCGATCGCCGCGGTCAAAGGCTTTGCCGAGACGCTGCTTGCCGGCGCATTGAACGATAAGGAGACGGCGAGGTCGTTTTTGCAAATCATATTCGATGAGAGCGAGCGGCTGAACCGGCTGATCGGGGATATTCTCGAGCTGTCCAAAATCGAATCGAAACGAATTCCGCTGCAGTTTTCCCCGATCCATCTGCAGACGTTCATCGGCAATTGCCTGCATGTGATGAATGCGGAAGCGATCAAAAAATCGATCGACCTCGAGATGCAGGCGGATGAAACCATATATATCGAAGCGGATGAAGACCGGCTGCGGCAAATTTTGATCAATTTGCTGTCCAACGGAATCAACTATACGCCGGAGGGCGGCAAAGTGAAGGTCAAGGTCGATTCCCTTCCGGGCGGGGAAGACGGCGCCGAGAACGAGAGGGTGCGATTGACGATTTCCGATACGGGTATCGGCATACCGAAGAAAGATTTGCCGCGAATTTTCGAACGTTTTTACAGAGTCGATAAGGCGCGGTCCAGAAGCTCAGGCGGCACCGGACTGGGGCTATCCATCGTCAAGCATCTGGTCGAGCTGCATAAAGGCACGATCCGGGTGGAAAGCGAAGTCGGAATGGGCTCAAAATTTATAATCGAATTGCCGATTATTCACTAGGCATGCTATGATTAGATTGTATTTGTAACGGAACGTTGCAAGCATACAATGGACAGATAGAAATTAAAGCGGGGGATTCCCATGCCACAAAAAATTTTAGTAATCGAAGACGAGCCTACCTTATCGAGGCTGCTGTCTTATAATTTATCGCAGGACGGCTATGAGACCAAGGTGGTCGATCACGGCAGCGAAGGACTGCAAGCCGCGCTGCAGCAGTCGTTCGATCTGATCGTTCTCGATATTATGCTGCCGGGGATGAACGGCTTTGAAATTTTGTCCAAACTGCGGCAAAAGGGCAATAAAACGCCGGTTATTATTTTGACTGCCCGCAACGCGGAAGACGAGGTTGTGCAGGGGCTTAAATACGGGGCTGACGATTACATTACGAAACCGTTCGGCGTCGCCGAGCTGTTGGCCCGCGTATCCGCAGTGCTGCGCAGAACGATGTCCGACGAGCAGCTGCAGGAAAAAAACTTGGCCGCTGAGAAGGTTATTAGCGCCGGGGATTTGTATATATATCCGGAGAAATACGAAGTTACGCTGAACGGAGAGTCGATTCCGCTCCGGCCGAAGGAATTCGAAGTGCTGCTGTATCTTGTGCAGCGGCCCGGCGTAGTGGTGACCCGAGACGATCTGATGAATATCGTATGGGGGTTCGATTACATCGGCGGCCAGCGGACGGTAGACGTCCATGTCAGCTCTCTCAGGAAAAAATTGGAAATGAACCAGCAAAGCGTGCAAATCGAGTCGATCCGGGGCGTTGGCTACAAGCTCGTCAGCTCCGTTCCGAAAAAAAGCGAATAATCACAGCAAGAGAAACTTCCGGTACAAGTCGATCGGGAGTTTTTTATCATTTTCAACTATGAAAGGAGGTGTCGATTTCCCGGGAAATTTGACATAAGCCACAATCGCATACAAGGTTAGCAGGATTTGAAATTTATTTTTTCCCATTTGTTGTCTATACTAAGTCTATATAGTTGACCCAAAGAACATCCGAGATAAACCAAATGAAATGGAAAAAGGGAATGGTCTTGCAGGCGAGTTTTGGCTTTGAGTTTCTTCCAGCCGAAGGCCTGTAAGATCAAGGAAACTCAAAACAAGATGCCTGAAGCTGCAAGGCCATCCCTTTTGGAATGCAATGGACACGCTTTATTGGTTCAACTTATATAGGCAGCAATAAATGCGAAGATGTAGATGGATTGATCTATTATAAGGAGGAACATGACATTGTCGAAAACATTTAGAATAGGGATTATCGGATGCGGGGGGATCGCCAACGGCAAGCATATGCCCGCGTTGAAAAATCAGCCGAATGCCGAAATGGTCGCTTTTTGCGATATCGATGTAAACAAGGCGCAGGAAGCGGCGAATCAGTTCGGAGCTCCTGGAGCGAAAGTATATGAACATTTCCGCGATCTGCTGAATGATGAATCGATCGACGTCGTGCACGTCTGCACACCGAACGATTCTCATGCGGACATTTCAATCGCTGCGCTTGAAGCGGACAAGCATGTCATGTGCGAAAAGCCGATGGCGAAAACAGCCGCAGACGCAAGACGTATGGTGGAAGCGGCCAAGCGTACCGGTAAAAAGCTGACGATCGGCTATCAAAACCGGTTCCGTTCGGACAGCCAATATTTGAAAACGGTCTGTGCCGAAGGCGATCTTGGAGAAATCTATTACGCCAAGGCGCATGCGATTCGCCGCCGCGCCGTACCGACCTGGGGCGTTTTTCTCGATGAAGAGAAGCAGGGCGGAGGCCCGTTGATCGATATCGGAACCCATGCTTTGGATTTGACGCTGTGGATGATGGATAACTACAAACCGAAGGCTGTGCTGGGCACCGCTTTTCATAAGCTGTCGGGCAAACGGGATGCGGCGAACGCCTGGGGCTCATGGGATCCCGACAAGTTTACGGTCGAGGACTCCGCTTTCGGCATGATTACGATGGAAAACGGAGCGACGATCGTGCTGGAATCGAGCTGGGCGATCAACATGTTGCAAACCGGCGAAGCCAAAACAACTTTATGCGGAACCGAGGGTGGAGCCGACATGCAGGACGGTTTGCGCATTAACGGGGAAAAGCACAGCCGACTGTTCATGAACGAAATTCAATTGGATGCCAAAGGCGTCGATTTTTACGATGGCAGGAAGGAAAGCCCCGCCGATCTGGAAGCTCGTTTGTGGCTGGAAGCGATCGAGCAGGATAAAGAGCCGGTAGTGACGCCTGAGCAGGCTTGTGTCGTATCGGAAATACTTGAGGCGATCTATGAATCCTCGAGAACGGGCAAGGCCGTTTACTTCGAGCGGTAAACCGATTGCGTGCGCTCTATGCGGCCCTGATCTTTGCCATGGCTTTGCAGCGCGACGTCGGGCGGTAGGTGGGATGACGAGGCATTCGGCGCAGCGACGGAACATAACCGGAACAACCTGAAGGTTGCTACTGCGGATTCGTTGGCCAACTTTTGTCGCCTCGTTTCAAGCATGGACTTACAACTGCATACTTGCGTTCAAGAACCCGGGGCGGCCCCGGGTTCTTTTGTCGCGGCTATATCGTAGTCGTAGCCCGGTGTGTCCACCAAGTCTACGCACGAAGCCGTTGCGTTCCTGCGTTCCGGCGTACTCGTCCGGATATTTAAGCGGTAAGGCTGTGGCTCAAACTCAATGCTTCATTTGCGCTCGTCTGTAACTTTTGTTCATCCGAAGCGTTTAAATAGGAGACGGTTTCATCCATAACGTTCAAACTAACGGCTCACGGTCCGGCGTTCTATTCGCGCGTCGCGCGCGGTCTTCCCGCTTGTTGGATTTGCCGTGCGCCTCCTCATTCGCGACCGTGCACAATGATCCGCCTGCGCAGCGGGCGCTATTCACCGGGCTTTCAGGTTTGTTGAAATAAGCAGTAAATTTACGGATGGGAGGGTTTGAATTGAGAATCGGAATACTGTTGATCACGGCGGTTCTGCTGTTGGCGGGCAGCGTCCTGACTGTCACCGGAGCGGCATCCGCTGCGGAACCGGCTTCCGAAGCGGTGAAGCTGCCGAAGGAAGTACATTTGACGGACGCGTTGACGCCTGTCTATGACGCGATGAACGGCGGCTTTGTCTACGACGCGTCCCCGCAGACCGTTCCGGTTACGGGTGCGGAAACGAACTGGGAGCGAAAGCTGCTGAACGGCGACAAAGTATGGTTTAAATTGGACGCCTCCGGGCGGGAAAGATGGGTGCAGCTACAAAATCCCGAATTCGAGGATGGCTATTACAATTATGTCGTATTGATGGGCGAGGAACGTCTGTACGGCGACCGCACTGCCCGAATGCCAAGCTTGGGTGTGATATCTCCGCAAGTCGTGCGCTCTTTGTACACGGAGGCGGGCAGCTATTTGATCGAAACCTGGCTCGGTTACAAATGGATTCATCCCGCGCATCCGGTTATTCCAAACGTCGAGTATGCGGGCGCGAGCAGCTCCGGCTTCTGGGTCCAATTGCAGACGCCTGCTCCGTTATTCGACATCCCCGATGCGGGGAGCCCGGTCGCCGGTTTATTATCGCCGCAGACCGTTGTATCCAAGGTTAGGCTAAGCGACAATTGGTACTACATTGATACATGGGAAGGACGGCGCTGGGTCAATCCGAAGGTCGGCTATCCGACGGACCTTCGGTCGGAAGACAGCAGCCTGACGCTAACCGGGCAAACAAAGGTTTACGAACATCCGAATCAAAAGGCACGCATAGCGGGCGTTCTTGGAGCGCAAACCGTCCCGGTTTTTGAGCGCGGCGGGGGCTGGCATCATATTCATAGCGATTGGCTCGGGGACGTATGGATTTACCAGGTAAGTGGGGCGGCCGACCCCGCCGCGTATGTGCCGCCTGCCGCGGCTGACGCGGTTCCAGTCAATGCGCAATGGAACCTGCAGGAAGGCATTGTCGGAACGGGATGGAGAAATTTCCCATTCGATTTGACGACAATCGTCGCCAACGCCGACGGCGTGATCAATCCGGAGCAAGCATTTGCTTTTGGCCAGTCGGCCTTTATCCAGGTCGGAGTAAAAAATGTCGGTACGGAAGCTGTTACGCTGCACCCCTCGGCTCGTTTTGAGCTCGAAATCGTCCGCATGCAAGACACGGACGAAAATCTTCCGTCGCAGCTCGTCTGGTCGGGAACGCTGCCTGCGCTTGATGCGAAGCTGAACAGCGGAGCAAGCGGATCGTTGACTGTGGAATGGAATCAAAAAGACGCGGACGGCAAGCAGGTGCCTTTCGGCTTGTACAGCGTCCAATTTAAACTGCCGATGACGATTGATTATGTCAAGGAAGGCGATGAACAGCCTCAACGGCAGCAGGCCCAATCCGCCATACTGACGCATTTTATAATTCGTGTCGGCGCTCCTTGATAAAGACAAATAGCGGACGGTTCGGCTGCAACTTGGCTTTGGTGTAAAAACCGGTTTCGGATTTTACACTGCTTCTTTATGATTTTACGTATCAAAAAGACGCTTCCATCCCCGCTCATTAGCGGTTTTGGAGGCGTCTTTGCTCATGGTTGGGGACGGGTTCCTTCATCTGCAGCTTTTTGTGACTGCCCCCGTTTCCGGACTCTTTTTATTTATGATGCTTGCCTTGCACGTAATTGGCATTGAACAGAAACAGCCGCATTAGCAAGTACAGCGAAGGGATGAGCAGCAGCAGCCCGGCGATAAACGCGATGATCAGCGCCACGCCCATAGCGGGACTTGTAATGCTTTCATGAATCGAGACCATCGGATATACAATGTACGGGAGATGCGCGGCGCCGTAGCCGAAGAAAGCGAACGCGAACTGCAGCATCACGAGCAGAAAGGCTGACCCGAGCCGCTTGCGGGCCCAGATCAAATACGTCGCCGCCAGGAAGCATAGAAAGGATAGCACGAACATCCATGACAAGCTCATCATGTTTTGGAAATGCTCCGGGTTATGATTTTGTATCGCGAAAAATACAAGCAGGCTGCTGAGAATCGTTGGCGCGCTCCAGCCGATAGCAAAGCCGCGCAGCACTTCCATTGCTTTGGCGTCCTTCGCCTTGTCCGCGTAATAGGTCAGAAACGCCGCGGAAATATATAAGACGCTGACAAGCGCAAGCAGAACGACCGACCATGCATACGAGCTGGTGAACAGCTTGCCGTAGAGGAGCGTAACCTGATTGTCATGCTCGACGATATAGCCTCCCTCCGAAATCGTCAGCACGATCGACAGCGAGGCGGGAATAAGCAGCCCGCTGCCCCCGTAGAGAAGAGTGTAGAACTTGTTATCCCGCGAGCCGTATGTGCTGAATGCGTAATACGAGCCCCGGATTGCCAGGAGCACGATTGCGATACTGCCGGGTATGAGCAGCGTCGTACCCAGATAGTAAGCCGTATCCGGGAAAAATCCGACCATCCCGACCATGAAGAAAATCAGGAAGACGTTCGTCACTTCCCAAACCGGGGATAAGTAACGCTCGATGATGCCGTGTACAAGATGCTTGCGCCCGGTAAGCATGCTGTAATAGCTGAAAAAACCGGCGCCGAAGTCGATCGAGGCGACAATCAAATAGCCGTACAGAAAAATCCAGAGCACCGTGATGCCGATCAGCTCGATATTCATACGTGCGAACCTCCTTCCATTCCCCGTTTTGCGAGCTCCTCCTCAGGCGTGTTCGTGCGGAACATGCGGCGGAGGATGAACCAGACGGTGAAGCCCAGTACCATATACAGCAGCGAAAACAGCAGCAGCATCCAGTCGACGTGGGCTGCCGTGGTGGCGCCTTCTGCGGTTTTCATATAGCCCCGCAAAATCCACGGCTGTCTCCCGGCTTCGGCGAATATCCAGCCGCATTCGATGGCAAGCATGGCCAAAGGTCCGGACCAGACAATGCAGCGCAGCAGCCACCGGGGCAGCATGCGGTTTTGACTTAGCCTCGACCGGCGGTTGTACCACAGGTAAGCGATACAGAGCAGGATCGACAGACTGCCTATTACTACCATGATATCAAAGAAATAATGGATGTAGAGCGGCGGACGCAAATCTTCGGGCGTATCGTTCAACCCCTGCACGACAGCATTCGGGTTGCCGAAGGCGAGAATACTGAGCACGTAGGGAAGCTTCAAGCCATAGCGAATTTCATTATTTTCACCCAGCACGCCACCCAATACGAGTGCCGCTTGCTCCGACGTTTCAAAATGCCATTCGGCCGCGGCCAGCTTTTCCGGTTGATACTCAGCCAGAAATTTGCCCGACAAGTCGCCGATGAATGCGGTCGCTACGGAGAAGACGAGCCCGCAGATCATTGTCAGCTTCAACGCTTTTTGATAATAGGCATGACGCTTGCCGGCCAGCAGGGCGATTGCCGCAATCGCGGACAGCACAAAAGCGCAGGTCATATAGGCGGACGATAGAACATGCGCCGTTTTGGTAGGCGTAGCCGGGTTGAACATCGCAACCAGCGGGTCGATCTCGATGATGGTGCGTCCCGCCAGTTTGAAGCCTTGCGGCGTATTCATGAACGCATTGACAATCGTAATGAAGAAAGCGGATGCCGAGGAACCGATAATAACCGGAATCGAAATCGAGAAATGAATCCATGGGTTGCGGAACCGGTCCCAAGTATACAAATAAATGCCGAGGAAAATCGCTTCAAAAAAGAAGGCGAACGTCTCCATAAACAGCGGCAGCGCAATGGCTTGTCCGGCGATTTGCATAAAGCTCGGCCACAGCAGGTTGAGCTGCAGACCGATGGACGTACCGGTAACGACGCCTACCGCGACCGTGATGACGAAGCCGCGCGCCCAGCGCCGGGCCAGCAGCATGTAGTGAGGATCCTTCTTCTTGATGCCGAGAAATTCGGCAATAGCGATCATTACCGGAACGCCGACCCCGATCGTGGCGAAAATAATATGAAAACCGAGTGTAAGTCCTGTCAATATTCGGCTGTACACGGCCGGATCGTAAGACATCATCGCTTATCAGCTCCTCTATTCAGTACATGATATTTTTTTCCATCCCTTCGATATTTATTATAACGCATGAATGTGATTTTTTTCACAAAATTTTGGGCAACTGATGACTAATTGGTTACGAAATGATGAAAACGGAGTGCAAATGGTCTATGAAAAAATGGAATAGAAATACATTGATTGACATCCTCGATTCAGAGGCCGGCGCAGTTGTCGATAAAGCGCAGCTTAAAGATTGGGGCAGTTGGGGTTCTCTCGGTCAAGCGTGTCCTGGGTCAAGAAATTGGCGCAAATGAAGTTATACCATGAGTTCTCAAGAGCGAAACTGGGACAATACGGCCGTCACGTTATTTTGTTACGTGGCCGTACTTCAAGATAGTAATCGGAAGTTTGCTTCAGAACTGTAGGTCACTTTTTATTTGAAATGTAGCATGGCTTTATGCTAATATAGGAGCAATTAAATCTTGAACGGCAATGATGAGAATAAAAGCCGAAGGCTCTTATGCCCAGAGAGCAAAGGAAACGCTGGAACCTTTGCCGTAATCCTTCGGCCGATGTCGTCTCTGAGCTTTTGACCGAACGCCCGGACCAAGCGCTTGAATCGGGTATGTAGGCTTGAACGGAATGGCACACGTTACCGTGCTGCAGGCAAGGAGTTTCCTTGCCTCACGAGGCCGGAACCGCGAGGTCCAGGCAAAGCAGGGTGGTACCGCGAAAACGAACCCCTTTCGTCCCTTGCGCCAGGCAGCTTGCTGCCGGCCGCAGACGAGAGGGGTTTTGTGCATTTATAAACCAAAAGCGATGAAGAGAAGAAAGGCCGGGGGCTCTTATGCCCAGAGAGCGAAGGAACTGCTGGAACCTTTGCCGTAATCCTTCGGCCGATGTCGTCCCGGAGCAGTCGACCGAAAACCGGATCGTTCAAGCGAGTTGAACGGCGGTGCGTAGGCTCGAACGGAGTGGCGCACGTTACCGTGCCGCAGGCAAGGGGATTCCTTGCCTCATGAGGCCGGAACCGCAAGGTTTCGGCGAAGCAGGGTGGTACCGCGAAAACGAACCCCTTTCGTCCCTTGCGCCAGGCAGCTTGCCGCCGGCCGCAGACGAGAGGGGTTTTTGCCGTATTTCATAGATCAAAAGCGATGAAGAGAAAAAAAGCCGGGGGCTCTTATGCCCAGAGAGCAAAGGAAACGCTGGAACCTTTGCCGTAACCCTCTCGGCTGATGTCGTCTCGGAGCTGTCGACTGAAAGCCTGGATCTAGCGCTTGATCCGGGTGTGTAGGCTCAAACGGAATGGCACACGTTACCGTGCTGCAGGCAAGTAGTTTCCTTGCCTCATGAGGCCGGAACCGCGAGGTTCCCGGCAAACCAGGGTGGTACCGCGAAAAATGAACCCCTTTCGTCCCTTTGCACGGCAGTTTACTGCCTGCAAGTGGGATGAGAGGGGTATTATTTTTTTCGAGGAGGCATCACCCATGGAGAAGTTGGAATTATTTGAAGCGAAAACCGCTGCAATGAGTCAGGATAAGCAGGATGAACAGATTACGGGATCGGAGGCATTGCTGCGCGGCTTGCTGCAGGAAGGCGTTGAATGCGTATTCGGATATCCCGGCGGCAACGTACTGTATATTTATGACGCGATGGTCGGCAACCCGGAATTCAGGCATTTGCTGACCCGGCATGAGCAAGGGGCGATCCACGCGGCCGACGGCTATGCGCGCTCGACGGGGAAGGTCGGCGTCTGCATCGCCACCTCCGGGCCGGGAGCGACGAATCTGGTGACGGGCATTGCGACGGCGTACATGGATTCCGTACCGCTGGTTGTCATAACCGGCAACGTCCCTACAACCGTTATGGGAACGGACGCGTTTCAAGAGGCGGATATCGTCAGCATTACGATGCCGATTACGAAGCACAGCTACCTGGTGCGCGATGTTCGCGAACTGCCGCGGATTATCAGGGAAGCCTTCTATATCGCCGGTACAGGACGAAAGGGGCCCGTATTGATCGATATTCCGAAGGATGTATCGAATCAGCGCATGCTCGCCGAATCTCCGCCGGAGGTGAGTATCAGGGGCTACCGGGCGCCGGAGGAGCAGCCGTTCGATCGTGCTCCCGTCGATGAGCTGATCCAGGCGATCGGGCAGTCCGAGCGGCCTCTCATTATTGCCGGCGGAGGCGTCGTGCATGCCGACGCGTCGGAAGAGCTGATCACTTTCGTGAACAAGACGAACATTCCCGTTGTAACGACGCTGCTCGGCTTGGGCGGCTTTCCGAGCGCCCATTCATGGTGGACGGGGATGGCCGGGATGCATGGCACGTATGCTTCCAATAAGGCAATCCAGAACGCGGATTTGCTTATTTCAATCGGTTCGCGGTTTGACGACCGCGTTACGATGCGGCTGGACGGCTTTGCTCCGCGTGCCGAACGGATTGCTCATATCGATGTCGATCCGGCCGAAATCGGCAAAAACGTCAAGACCGATATCGCCTGCGTCGGGGACATCAAGGCCGTGCTGAGCTATGCGAATACGATCGCCAAGCCCGCTTCATCCGCCGAATGGTTCGCCAAAATTCAAGCGGATAAAATGAACCATCCGCTTCGTTACAACGATTCGGAGACCGAGCTAAAACCGCAGTACGTCCTGGAGATGATTCATGAGATGACGCGCGGCGAGGCTATCGTGACGACAGACGTAGGGCAGCATCAAATGTGGACGGGACAGTTTTACAAGTTTAATCATCCCCGATCCCTGATCACCTCCGGCGGTCTCGGCACGATGGGGTTCGGCTTCCCTTCGGCCATCGGGGCGCAGCTCGGCAATCCGGAACGGCTTGTCATCTCCATCAACGGCGACGGAGGGATGCAGATGTGCGCGCAGGAGTTGGCCGTTTGCGCCATTCACCAAATTCCGGTCAAAATTGTCGTCATCAACAATCAGGTGCTGGGCATGGTCAGGCAGCAGCAGGAAATCATTCACGAAAACCGCTTGAGCCATGTCGATCTGGCGGGCAGTCCCGATTTCGTCAAGCTGGCGCAAGCTTACGGCGTGAAGGGGCTAAGAGCGTCCAATAAGGAAGAAGCGCGGCAGGCCTGGCAGGAGGCGCTGGACACGCCTGGGCCTGTGCTCGTCGAGTTCGTCGTTCCGAAAGAGGAGAATGTATTCCCGATGATAGTGGCCGGCACGACCTTAGATGACATGATAATGGGGGATTCGCAATGAGCAAACAACATACTGTTTCCATACTTGTACTTGATCAGCCCGGGGTGCTGCAGCGGGTCTGCGGTTTGTTCAGCCGGCGCGGCTTCAACATCGACAGCATCACGGTAGGGAGCTGCGAAGAAGCCGGATTATCGCGAATGATTATCGTTTCCACGGGGGACGACCGTGCGATCGAACAGCTGCAGAAACAGCTGAACAAATTGATCGATATCGTCCGCGTGGAGTATTTGAGCTCAAGTCCGATGGTCGCACGCGAGCTAGCCTTGATCAAGGTCCGGGCGGAGCCCGTCCGGCGGCCGGAGCTGCTGGGCGTTGTTGAAACGTATCGCGCCTCGGTTGTCGATTTCGGTGCGGACAGCATGATTATTCAAGCGGTTGGCGACAGCAGCAAGGTTGAATCGATGCTGGAGCTTTTGCAGCCATACGGCGTACTGGAGCTGTCCCGAACGGGGATAACGGCGATCCGGCGCGGCGGGCCGATTTGAACATTCGCGGGTCAAGTGATATAAATAAATGGTCGAAAACTATAGGTAAATGAGGGGTATTATGTCTCGCTGGACGAACATATCGTTTCAAACGAAGCTGCTGCTCGTTTTCTTTCTTCTCAGCAGCATCCCCGCCATGCTGATTGGGACGACCGCTTATCAACGATCATCCGAAATGCTGAACAATCAGACGGGGCAGGATTTGGATGTGATTTTGGCGCAGTTAAACACATCCATTGAACGCCAGATCAATGATTTTGACCGGTTCAGCATGCTGCCGTACTATATGCCGGATATTTTCAGCTTTTTAAATAAACCTTTCGTATCGAAGGATCAGTGGGGAACGGCTGAAATTAACGCCCAGAAAACGATGGTAAGACTGATGAGCGCCTATCCGTCCATTAATTCGTCAATTGGCGGCCTGATGATCTACGGCATGAACGGAACGACCAACGGGTACCGGGCCAGTCTGGAATCATCCATCGATCTTAGCGTCAACATGAAAAATGACAGCTGGTACCGGGAAGTGCTTGATCAGCAGGGCGGATTCGTCATTACAGGGGTGAACGAGATCAGGCAGTTTACGGGGCCGCCCTTCAATGCGATTGTCGGCTCACGACTGTTAATGGATGACAACCATCGTCCGCTGGCGGTGATCGCGATCTTTATTTCGTCTGATTTTATTCAAAAAATCGTCCAGTCGCTGGAGCTGCGCAACGTTCAGGTCACAGTGCTGGACAGGGAGCGGAACTTGATCTATGACACCGATCCATTGCTGACCGAACGGCTGCGGCAAATCGGCACGGATATAAAAAAAGGTGCATGGGAGGCGGACATAGCCGCGGATTCCGGCAAAGTCAATTACAGCGGCGTCTCTTTGAAGAGCGATTATTTGGGCTGGAAAATTTACATGGGCGTAAACAGCGATGAATTGCTGAAAGGAAGCCGTTCGATCCGAAATTTTACGATTGTTATCATCATTGTGCTCGCTTTTGTAGCCGCGGCCGTGTCGTGGCTGCTGGCCAGAGGACTGTCCAAGCCGATATACCGGCTTATCCGTTCTATGCGCGAGGTCGAGCGGGGTAAATTTTCGGCACCCGCAGCCATCGTACGGGAGGATGAAATCGGCCAGCTTGAAAAAAGCTATGTTCGGATGGTTCACCGGCTGGACGAGCTAATCTACTCCATCGAGGAGAAGGAACGCCAGAAGCGCAATGCGGAACTGTATGCGCTGCGGGCGCGTATTCAGCCGCACTTTCTGTATAATACATTAAATTCGATACGCATGCTGGCGATTCTCCAGCAGTCGCCGCAAATCGCAAAGCTGATCCAATCGTTGAACAAGCTGCTGCACGCCAATATGAAGCTGGACAGCGAGCTCGTCACATTGCAGGACGAAATTCGCCTGCTGAAGGATTATGCCACTTTGATGGATTTGCGGTATACGAATGTATTTGAAATCGAATGGCGCATCCCGGAGCAGGTGATGAACGCCGCCGTGCCCCCGATGCTGCTCCAGCCGCTGCTTGAGAATGCGATATTTCATGGTGCCAAAGGGCTGGAAAGGAAGCTGATTATCACGGTTGAAGCCGGTTTGGAGGACGGAGGGCGTACTTTATCGATCGTTGTAGCGGATAACGGCGCCGGTTTTTCCGACGAAGCATGGGACAAGCTCCAGGAGCCGGCCGACGATTCGGAGCACACGGCGAATATCGGCCTGCGCAACGTTCGGGACCGGATTCAGCTGCGGTTCGGGCACGATTACGGCTTGACGGTTGATCGCGATGCCGGCCTTACCCGTATTAGGCTTCGCATGCCCTATCGTGAGGTCTGATTTTAGAAATCCGGACAATTTCGATATCTTGCTGTTCCATTCGAAAAAGCGTACACAGACCGCCCATCGGGGGTATACTGTGGTTGGAGGTGAGGCAATGGACGGCAATCAAAACCAACCGGATACGCAAGGAAACGGTACCCATAAGGCTGACGGTCAAGTGATTTACGACCGTAGGGCCGATGCTGACGCAGCGGAAATGCCTGAGGCGGGTACGTATAAAATTGACGCCTACGAAGCGCGAATGACCGACGAAAAATGGTGCGCCATTGTGAACAACGATGCATCGTACGATGACAAGTTTTTTTATGCCGTCAAAACAACGGGCATTTTTTGCAGACCTTCCTGCAAATCGAAAGCCCCGAAGCTGGAAAATGTGCGCATTTTTTCATCCGCCCGCGAGGCTCTTGCCGAAAGCTTTCGCCCCTGCAAAAGGTGCAGGCCGACCGGCGAGCGACTGCCTGATTATGAGTGGGCAGACCAGATCGTGCATTACATCGACATGAATTACAGCGAGAAGCTTACGCTGGAGACGTTGGCGGATATGTGCCATGGCAGTCCTTATCATTTGCAGCGCACCTTCAAGAAGGTTACAGGCATAACGCCGGTCGAATATATCCAGCAGACGAGAATCAATAAGGCTAAGGCCGACTTGACCGGATCCCGCAAGCAAATATCCGACATCGCCTTAAGCGTAGGCATGCCGAATACGCCGTATTTCATCACGCTGTTCAAAAAACTAACCGGGCAAACGCCGGCCGAATACCGTCAATTCAACCAACAAATGACCAAACCGGAGGTGCACCGCAGTGGAAACAAAAATTAAAGGAACAATCTATTGGTCTGTGTTCGTTCACGATGAATGGAAGCTGCATATCGCCGCAACGCAAAAAGGGCTTTGTTACGTAGGTTCCCCGGTCAAACCTTTCGAAGAGATGGCCGCTTGGGCGGACAACCGGTTTCCCGGTTGGGCATGGACGCGGGACGATGCGTTGCTGCAGCCGTATGCCGCGGAGCTGCGCGACTATTTTCGGGGCGGATGCCAAAGCTTTACATTGCCCGTCGATTGCCGGGGCACTTCGTTTCAGCTTGCCGTATGGAAGGCGCTTGGCGAAATTCCGTACGGCAATACGCGGTCCTACTCGGAAATCGCCCGGCATATTTCACGCCCGGCTTCGGTGCGCGCGGTTGGAGCAGCCATCGGCGCCAATCCGGTGCTTATTGCCGTGCCGTGCCACCGGGTTATCGGTAAAAACGGCTCATTAACCGGCTACCGGGGCGGGTTGGAGATGAAGACGAAGCTGCTGCGGCTGGAGCGGGAAGGTATGTCTGCTCGGGAAGACATACCGGCTGAGGGGAGCGCGCGGCATGCCTGATCGTCTTGCGCAGCGAATCGCCGAATTGGATTGGGACGCGCTGCAGCACATGCTGGACGCGCAGGGCTATGCACTCGTTCCGGGCCTTCTGGACCCGGAGCAGTGCGGCGAAATCATACGAACTTACGGAGAGGGCGCTTTGTTTCGGAGCACGATCGATATGGCCCGGTATCGGTTTGGCATCGGGGAATACAAGTATTATCAAGCTCCGCTGCCGGATATGGTGCAGCAGCTGCGCGAGGCATTGTATCCCGGGCTTGCCCGAACGGCGAACCGTTGGCTCAAGCAGCTTGGGCACGATGCTGTTTATCCGGACTCACTGCAGCCCTTTTTGGCGCAGTGCCGCGAGCAGGGGCAGCTGCGTCCGACACCGCTCATTCTCAAGTATGAAGCCGGCGGCTACAACTGCCTGCATCAGGACTTGTATGGCGACGTTTACTTTCCGTTTCAGGCGGTGTTCGCATTGAATCGGGCAGGGACCGATTACGACGGCGGGCAATTTTTGCTGGTGGAGCAGCGTCCAAGAATGCAGAGCCGAGGCCACGCGATTCCATTGGAGCAGGGTGCGATGCTGTTATTTCCGACGAATCACAGACCTGTCCCCGGGTCGCGGGGATATTACAAAGCCACGCTCCGGCATGGCGTCAGCACGGTCGCCTCGGGCACGAGATACAGCCTCGGCATCATTTTTCATGATGCGAAATAAATGCCCGTATGCAACGCGATAATTCGAAGTATGCGCAGCAGCCTTGAGAGGGGCTGCTTTTTTTGCAGCGTGTCGAAAATCGGCGGCCGCAGGCACGACAGGCCAGTCCGTTTGACGGAAGAATGGGAAGAAGGGCATACTAATAGTATTCATAGGGATTCGAGCTTATTAAAGGAGCGTCAGCATGTGGAATTTAATGGTGGTGGAGGATGAGGCGATCGTCCGGATCGGTCTTCGCTATATGGTCAACTGGGAAAGCTACGGCGTCTATTGGAAGGCGGAGGCGTCGAACGGCGAGGAAGCGCTGCAAATAATGGAATCGGAAAATATTCATATTGTGATGACGGATATTCGTATGCCGGGGATGGACGGACTGGAGCTCGCGAAACAAATCAAGCAGCGCAATCAGGCGGTGCAGATCATTTTTTTAAGCAGCTACGACAATTTTGCTTATGCCCAGGAAGCGATCCGGATCGGGGCTGTCGATTATTTGCATAAACCGACGATGGACGAAGAGGAAGTGGCCAAAACGTTGATCACCGTCGTCGCCCGTCTGGAGCAAGCGCCGGCCGACGATCCGCATTTGTCGGAGGAGGACCGGAACAATTATTATTTGTCGCTGCTCGATAAGTATACGTTTCCGGAAACTCGGTATCACTCGGCGCTCGAAACGAATGATTTTCAAACGGGCTATTGGTTGACCGTATTCCGCAAAAGGGACGATGCGGTGCCGGACAGCGAGGATGCGGATTCATTGCGGTTCATGTCCCTCCAATATTTAATCGACGAATATGTTTCGAAGGATTGGGGAGGCGTCGTGTTTCACCGCAGCTTTCGCGAAATTATATGGATTGCGCCGGGCGCGGCAAAGTCCGGTCAGGAAACGTACGCCGACCGTGGCAAATATTTGGACAGCCTGCGGCAAAAGGTGTTCGAGCTGCTCAATATTGCGCTCATTTCATCGGCAAGCTCGCTCTATCCGGACATCGGGCAGCTCCCGGAGGCATATATGGAGGCGCTTCTCCAGCTGCCGATCAACGAGCAGAGCGACAACTTTATCGTGCGGAAATCGAAAGCGTTCGTCGACAAGCATTTGCTGGAGGACGTGACTTTGGCCAAAGTCGCTGCGGAAATTCATGTCAGCGCCGGATATTTAAGCCGCGTCTTTTTAAAGGAGCTCGGCGAAAATTTTTCCGACTATGTCATTCGCAATAAGCTCGAATACGCGCAAAAGCTGCTTCGCGAGACGAACAAGAAAGTATATGAGATCGCCGCGGACATCGGGTATACGAATCCGCATTATTTCAGCAAGCTGTTCAAAGAACGCATCGGCATGACGCCCTTGGAATACCGGAATCAATAACCATCCGGATAACTCCTTGTCCATTCTTCCTGTCAGCGGCCCCTTCAGCATCTGCACGCATCGTGCGGAGGCAGGAGGGGTTTTTGTATGCTTCAAGCGGTGTTTGGACGGACCGAATTTGTACCCATATGCTGGAAACCGGATCAAAAAAACATACAAAAAGTACAAAATCATCTAGTTGCCTGCGAAACTGCCTGCCGGCTGCCGCCGAATACGTACGTTTTGCTAACAAAAGAGCAGGTTTAGCTTCTACTCATGACGCTGAGAATCGTTAAAATGGAGCATACAGTAACAATTAAACAGAAAGGATATCCTATCAATGAGCGAACAATTGCAGCAAACAGAAACCGTAGAACGATGGGGAAGATTCGAATTCCGGGCAAAAGGGCCTGAAAACGGGAATCCGTATGCCGACGTGCAGTTTTCAGCACGCTTCAGCTATAAGCATCGCGTTGTGGAGGTTGACGGCTTCTATGACGGAGACGGGCAATATTGTATCCGGTTTATGCCGGAAAGTTTGGGAGAGTGGTCGTTCGAAACGGTCAGCAATATTTCCGGGTTAAACGGGCTGAAAGGTTCGTTGAATTGCACGGAGCCTTCGCAGGGCAACCGCGGTCCGGTTCGGGTCGACAACGTGTATCATTTTGCGTATGCCGACGGTACTCCTTATTTCCCGGTCGGCACCACCTGCTACGTCTGGAACCACCAGGGCGAAGAGCTGGAGGCGCAAACGCTGAAAAGCTTGAGCGAAGCTCCGTTCAACAAAATCCGCATGTGCGTGTTTCCGAAGCATTACGACTACAATCATAACGAGCCGGAGACGTACCCTTTTGCAGGCTCGCTTGACAAAGGCTGGGATTTTACCCGTTTCAGCCCGGCATTTTGGAGTCATCTGGAACGCCGCATCGACGATTTGCAAAAGCTGGACATCGAAGTCGATCTGATTTTATTTCATCCGTATGACCGTTGGGGCTTTGCGCAGATGAGCGCCGAAGCGGATGATTCGTATTTGCGCTATTTGTTGGCCCGGCTATCTTCGTTCCGCAACGTTTGGTGGTCGCTCGCTAACGAATATGATCTGATGTACGAGAAGAAGATGCAGGATTGGGACCGGTTCTTCCATATCGTTCAGGCCCATGACCCGTATCAGCATTTACGCTCGATCCATAACTGGCATAATCCGGAGCGCCATTATAGAAGCAATCAGCATTGGTACGATCACGGCAAGCCGTGGGTGACGCATGTCAGCATTCAGCATCCCGACTTGAATTTCGTTCCCGAATGGCGCGAGCAGTTCAAAAAGCCGGTCGTCATCGACGAATGCCGCTACGAAGGCAACTTGAATCACGGCTGGGGCAACATTACGGCCGAGCAGATGGTCGAATGCTTCTGGAAAGGGATGGCTCAAGGCGGTTATGTGACGCATGGGGAAACGTTCGTCCATCCGGAAGATATCATCTGGTGGTCCCACGGCGGCAAGCTGCACGGCGAAAGTCCGGCGCGCATCCGCTTCCTGCTCGACATTATGGCGGAAGGTCCGCAGCTCGGAAAAACGGCGATCAACTTCAAATGGGATGCAGCCGCCGGCGGCATCGATGGCGAATACTACCTTGTCTATTTCGGAAGCAGCCGACCCGCTTTCCGCTTGCTGGAGCTGCCGGAAGGCATTCGCTTCGACATCGACCTGATCGATACTTGGGAAATGACGATTACCCCGTTCGAGGATACTTTTGAAGGTAAATGCCGCGTGCCGCTGCCGGGCAAGCCTTATCAGGCGCTGCGCATTCGCAAAGCCGATTAAGCTGCCGGATGCAGCTCAATGCGACTACATTTTTTAAGGGGGAAACTTAGATGAAAAAAGCAGTATCGGTAATCATGAGTGCGATTCTCGTAGGCGGGATTGCCGCGGGATGCTCTTCGCAAGGCGGAGACGGGAAAGAAACCGCATCGAACAACAATGCCCAGAAGGATGCAGGTCAAAAAGTAAGCATTTCGATTTGGACGCTGGATACGCATTTGTTCGCCGATCCGGTGATTGAAGATTTCAAAAAGGAAAATCCGAATATTGACGTGCAGCTCACCAAGTACGGCGTAGACCCGTTTAAGGAAGCGCTCAAGGTTGCCGCCAATTCCAAGACATTGCCGGATTTGTGGTTTACATGGGGCGGCTCGCTCGGATCGTTTTATCCGGAAAACGGCTTGACGATGGATTTGACTCAGGTGGCCAAAGACCACGGCTGGTCGGAGAAATACAATAAAGCGGCTATCGATATGTCGACCTTCGGCGGCAAAATATCGGGTGTGCCGCTCCACTTGAATGTGCTCGGCATGTGGTATCCGAAAAGCGTATACAGCAAATTCAGCTTGAAAGCGCCGGCCACGTTCGCCGATTTTGAAGCGCAGCTGAAAACGATCAAGGACGGCGGCGTAACTCCTTTGTCGTTCGGCGGCAAAGGGGGATGGCATACGATGCGCCTGACCGAGCAGCTGCTTGAGCATTTTGCCGGACCTGAGCTTCATGACAAGCTGAAAGGCCTGCAAGCTTCATGGAACGATCCGGCTGTGGTCAAGACGTTCGAGAAGCTGAAGGAGTATACGGATAAGGGCTATTTCTCCAAAGGCTATATTTCGCTGGATCCGAACGAAGCGGATGCGCTCATTTATCAGGAGAAAGCCGGCTTCGTCATGGAGGGAACATGGTTCGACCGCAATATTATGAAAGCGGGCTTCGACCCGACCAAATTCGACGTATTTAATTTCCCGAACGAGCAAAAGCCTTCCCGCGTGTCCAGCTTTACGGAAATGCTGCAAATTAACGGGAAAATCGACAAGGCGAAGCAGGATGCCGCCTTGAAACTGGCCGAATTTATGACGGGCGCAGCCGAAGTGAGCAAGCATGTGGAAAAATACGCGACTCCTGCGGCGCTGAACGTTACCTATTCGGATAAAACGCCGCACATCAAGCAGATGATGGACAATTCCAAGGACGGCACGTTCTTGATTACCGACCAGGCTTTACCGCAAATCATCGCGCAAAAGCTGTTCGAATGCCAGGATAAGGTGGCCCTGGGCGAATGGACGCCGCAGCAAGCCGCCGAGGCGATGGAGAAAGCCTCCGCAGACTACAAGAGCAAACAGAAATAAGGCTTGACGCCGGATTTAACGAAGTTGGATAAACATGTGGACGTTTCGGGCGATCAGACCGTTGATCGCCCGAAGCATTTCCCGAAAGGAGGGTCACAGATTGAAAATCGGGGGAATGAAGCCATGGTTGTTCATATTGCCCGCGCTTCTCATTTATTTGACGGTCATTTTCATTCCGTCTATGTACACGCTGTATCTCAGCTTTTTCAGCTGGAACGGCGTTGCCGAGCATAAAGATTTTGTCGGCCTGCAAAATTACGCAGAGCTGCTGTTCCATGATTCCGTGTTTCCGAGAGCGCTGAAAAACAACCTGCTCTGGATGATCGGTTCGCTCGTTTTAATTCTGGGCCTCGGTCTCGTTCTTGCGCTGTTGTTGAACAAAAAGATGAAAGGGCGCACCTTGTTCCGCGGCATTTTTTATTTCCCGTACGTGCTGTCCGGGATCGTCGTCGCTACGATGTGGGCATGGATGTACAACCCGACCCAAGGCTTTATCAATAAAGTGCTGGAGACGGTCGGGCTCGAATCGTGGACACATGCGTGGCTTGCCGAGCCGAAGACGGCTCTGTACGCCGTATTCGCGGCAGCATTGTGGCATGGCGTCGGACAGCCGCTCGTGCTGTTTCTGGCCGGGCTGTCGGCAATTCCGCAGAACCCGTACGAAGCCGCCTACATCGACGGCGCCAAGCCGTACCAAACGTTCTGGTACATTACGATCCCGCTGCTGCAGGAAACGTTCGTCATTGTCGTCGCCACGACGATGATCGCATCCATGAAAGTATACGACATTATTTATGCAATGACGGGCGGCGGTCCGGCCGAAAGCACGCAGGTGCTGTCGTCGCTGATGTACTACCAAACGTTTAAATATGCGAATATCGGGCTCGGCTCGGCGATTTCGTGGTTTCTTGTGGTCATCGTGATGATCGTCATTGTTCCGTATGTTTACTACACCACAAAGAAATCGCATTTATAACGGCGGAAAGCAGGTGAATTGGAAAATGAACAACCAGCTGACTCATCCGGCTTTCGGAATTTTGAGATATGTGTGTTTAATCGTATTGTCCGTCATCTTTTTAATACCGGTCGTATTTATCGCGTTTACGGCGGTCAAATCGAATGCGGATTTGCTCAGCCGGCCCTTCTACGCCTTCCCGGAAAAAATCCAATGGTCCAACTTCCCGGCGGCGTGGGATCAAGGGAAAATCGGCATGTACATGAAAAATACGATCATCATCTGTCTGGTTAAAGTGCCTTTGGGCATATTGGTCGAGGCGTTGGCGGCTTTTGCCCTCACCCGGCTCAACTTCAAATGGGAAAATGCGCTGTTCGTCTTTTTCCTGGTCGGTATGATGGTGCCGATGCAGGCGACGCTCGTGCCGCTGAATATGTTTTTGAACAAAGTGCATCTGGTCAGCACTTATCCCGGAATTATTCTGGTTTATATCGGCTTCGGCATTCCGTTCGGCATTTTAATATTGCGCGGTTTTTTCCGCACGATTCCGAAGGAGCTGGACGAAGCGGCGCTGATCGACGGCTGCGGCGTGATGGGCAAATTTATCCGCATCATTCTGCCTTTATCGATGCCGGCCGTGGCGACGCTCATTATTTTCGACTTTATGGCGACCTGGAACGAATTTTTGCTGGCGCAAATTTTTATTACCAAAGACGCCATGAAGACGATTACGACAGGACTATTATCGTTCAAAGGCGAGCATTCGACGGATTATACGCTGATGAACGCCGCCGTGTTGATGTCAGTCGTACCGATTTTGATCGTTTACGTTTCGTTTCAAAAATATTTCGTTAACGGCTTGGCCGGTTCTGTGAAAGGGTAACGGCTGGCGCCATCAAGAAATCGGGAGACAGCAGCGACTCGGAATGATCCGCCAGCGCAGCGGTCATGATTCAGCGGACTTTAAGACATTTTAGTCTATTGTAGCCCCGCCGACCGGGAAATTATGCGCCCGGTTCAACGCCTGCGCGTTTCCCGAGGCTTCGCTCATGCATGCGAAGGGCCATTTTCATAAAACGGATGAGATATGGAGGAATGACGGATGAAGAAATTAAAGCTGGGCTACGCCCCGACGCGCCGGTTCGTATTTAGCGCCGAGGACGCATTCAAATACAAAGTGCTAATTAGAGAGACAATCGAAAGCTTCGGGTTGGACATCGACATCGTCGACCTGGAAGGCCTCAATTCGGAGGGACTGCTTTACGACGATCATATTAACGCCGAGCTGATCATCGACCGGTTTCGGGAGGAGAAAGTCGATGCCGTGTTCTTCCCTCACTGCAATTTCGGTACCGAGGATACGGTTGCCCGCGTCGGCAAAGCGTTGGGCAAGCCCGTTCTGCTATGGGGACCGCGCGACGAGGCGCCGCTTGAAGACGGCATGAGGCTGCGCGACACTCAATGCGGCTTGTTTGCGACCGGTAAAGTGCTCCGCCGGTTTAACGTACCTTTCACTTATATTACGAACAGCCGTGTGGACGATCCGGTATTCGAGCGGGGGTTCGGCAATTTTGCTGCGGCGGCGAATGTCGTGCGCCAGTTCCGCAGTTTACGGATTTTGCAGATTGGGCCGCGTCCGGCTTCGTTCTGGACGATGATGTGCAACGAAGGCGAGCTGCTGGAGCGGTTCGGCATCGAAATTCACCCGATTACGCTGGTCGATATTCAGCGCGCCGCGAAACGGATTGAATCCGGCAGCTCCGACGAGCTGGCGGCAGCGATGGATTACATTAAAGCAAAGCTCGACTGGTCGGAAGTGACCGAGGCGGATGTCAGACGCATTGCCGCATTAAAGGTTGCGATGAAGCAGTACGCGCTGCAAACGGGGAGCACGGCGATTGCGATCCAATGCTGGTCCTCGCTGCAGGATGCGATGGGCATTATGCCATGTCTCGCCAATGCGATATTGACGGACGAGCAAATTCCGGTAACATGCGAGACGGATATTCACGGCGCAATTACTTCAGTGATGGTGCAGGCCGCTTCGATGAACCAGGCGCCGACGTTTTTTGCCGATTTAACCGTTCGCCATCCCGACAATGCCAACGGCGAGCTGCTGTTTCATTGCGGCAATTTCCCCGTATCGCTCTCGGTGGAAAACAAGCCGAAGCTGCGCAAGCATTTTTTGTTCGACGATCATTCCCCGGGCACGCATGAAGGGGAGATCAAGGGTGGCGGTATGACACTGGCCCGGTTCGACGGCGACCATGGCGATTACCAGCTGTTCCTCGGTCGCGCCCGCGGCATTCAAGGCCCGTATACGCGCGGCTCCTACGTATGGGTGGAAGTGAACGATTGGCCGTTATGGGAAGAAAAGCTGGTCAAAGGACCGTATGTGCATCATTCCGTCGGCATTCATGCCAATGTGATCCCTGCTCTTTATGAAGCCTGTCAATATATTCCCGGCCTTACGCCCGATCCGGTCGATCCGACCGAGCAGGAAATTCAAGCTTGGCTGCGGGGCAAAGGCCTGTAATTCAAGGAGGGACTTATGGATATTCGGGAGCTGAAAGCAAAAGCGGTGCAGATCCGGATGGATCTGCTGACGATGATTCACCGGGCGAAGACGGGACATACCGGCGGTTCGCTGAGCAATACGGATATTTTGACGGCTCTTTATTACCGGATTATGAAGATCGATCCGGCCAGGCCGAAATGGGAAGGCCGGGACCGGTTTATTGCGAGCAAGGGCCATTCGGTCGAATCGCTCTGGTGCGTTCTTGCCGATCTCGGCTTTTTCCCGAAGGAGGAGCTCGAAACGTTCAGCCAATTCGGCACGAGACTGATCGGGCACCCGAACAACAAGGTGCCGGGCATCGAGATGAACACCGGAGCGCTCGGTCACGGGCTCGCCATTTCAGTCGGGATGGCGCTTGCGGCCAAACGCGACGGCAAAGCCTATAAAGTTTACTGCCTGATGGGCGACGGCGAGCAGGCGGAAGGATCCGTATGGGAAGCGGCAATGGCGGGGCCGCATTACAAGCTGGACAATCTGGTCGGGATCGTAGACCGGAACCGGCTGCAAATCAGCGGAGGGACGGAAGAAGTGATGGGTCTTGAGCCGCTGGAGGAGAAGTGGGCGTCTTTCGGCTGGCATGTCGTTTCGATTGACGGCAACGACATGGGGGCGCTTGTCGAAGCGCTCGAGGCGGCGCCCGCCGCCCCAAGGAAGCCGACGCTGATCATGGCGAACACGGTCAAGGGAAGAGGCGTCAGCTTTGCGGAAAATGTTCCCCATTGGCATCACCATGTGCCGAACGCTGAGGAGCTTGAGCTGGCATTGAACGAATTGACGGCAGCATTGGAGCTTTTGAAGCAGGAAGGGCGGGTGCAATAAGCTATGAAAAATCAGATTCCTAACCGGCAGGTTATTTGCGAGACGCTTTCGGAGCTGGCCCGGACGGATCGCGACATTATGGTACTGGCCAGCGATTCGCGCGGTTCCGCGGCGATGGCGCCGTTTGCGAAGGCCTATCCGGAGCAATTCATAGAGGTCGGGATAGCGGAACAAAACATCGTCGGCATTTCGGCCGGCCTCGCCCACTCGGGGAAAAAACCGTTCGTCACGTCGCCGGCTTGCTTCCTCAGCATGCGGAGCATCGAGCAGATCAAGGTGGACGTCGCTTATTCCGCCACCAATGTGAAGCTGGTCGGGATCAGCGGCGGCGTCAGCTACGGCGCCCTCGGCATGTCGCACCATTCGCTGCAGGATCTTGCCGTAGCCCGGGCCATTCCGGGCTTGGCGGTGCTGATGCCGGCCGACCGCCACGAAACGAAAAAAATGACGGAGGCGCTTGTCCGTCATAACGGCGGCGCGTATATCCGGATCGGGCGCAATCCGGTAGAAGACGTATACGAGTCGGACGAGTACGAGTTCGAAATCGGCAAAGCCGTTACGATGCACGACGGCTCGGATTTGACGCTGATTGCCGCCGGAGAGACGGTCAAGGTTGCCTTGGACGCGCATGAAGCGCTGCTGCAGGCGGGAGTATCGTGCCGCGTCGTGAACATGCATACGATCAAGCCGCTGGACGAGGAAACGATTCTTCGCGCAGCCCGCGAGACGGGACATATCATTACGCTGGAAGAGCACAGCATCCACGGCGGCCTGGGAGCTGCGGTTGCGGAAGTCGTCGTGCAGCACCGGCCGGTGCCGATGCGAATCGTCGGAATTCCCGACGAGCCGGCGATTGCCGGAAAGACGGCGGAGGTGTTTCGGCATTACGGCATCAGCGCGGATCATATCAAGCAGCTCGCTCTTTCTATGCTGAACGCATAGGAGCCGTCCGATGATGAACCAAGATTATATTTTGGCGATCGATCAGAGCACCTCCGCCACGAAGTCGCTGATCGTCGATCGGGTCGGACGCATTGTCGCCAAAAGCTCGGCCGAGCATACACAGTATTATCCCCAGGCGGGCTGGGTCGAGCATGACCCGATGGAAATTTATGCGAACGTCAAGAAAACGGCGCAGCAGGCTTTGATGCAGGCCGGCATCGAAGCCGACCGGCTGGCCGCCTTAACCGTAACCAACCAGCGCGAAACGGCTGTCATGTGGGACAGCTCGACCGGTCAACCGGTGTACAATGCTATCGTATGGCAGTGTCAGCGGACGGCTGACAACTGTGCGGCGCTTAGGACGGCCGGGCATGAGTCGTCCGTTCAAGCCAAATCGGGCTTGATGCTGGACCCGTATTTTTCGGCTGCCAAGTGGGGATGGATGCTGGAACAAGTGGAAGGCGTTCGGCAAAAGCTGGCCGAAGGCAAGCTGCTCGCCGGCACTATCGACAGCTGGCTGGTCTGGAAGCTGACCGGCGGAGCCGTTCACGCGACGGATTATACCAACGCAAGTCGGACTTCGTTATTTAACATCCATTCTCTTGGTTGGGATGAGCAATTATGCGAGCTGTTCGGCGTTCCGATCCAATTGCTTCCGGAGGTGAGATCGTCCGACGACGTATTCGGCTATACCGGCGATCCCGAGCTGTTTGCGGCGCGCGTGCCGATCTCCGGCATCATCGGGGACTCGCAGGCGGCGCTGTACGGACAGCTTTGTTATGAGCCCGGCATGGCCAAAGCTACGTACGGCACCGGAACGTCGGTGCTTATGAATGTCGGAGAGAAGCCGGCGGTTTCCGGCAACGGACTCGTAACCGCGATCGCGTGGGGAATGGGCGGCAAGGTCGCCTATGCGCTCGAAGCCGTGATCCGGACGTCCGGCGACAGCATCAAGTGGGTACGCGACAATCTGGGACTGTTCGGCAGCTTTGACGAGATGGAACGGCTGCTGGAGCAGGCTCCCGACAATGAAGGCGTCTATATGGTTCCGGCATTTGTCGGTCTGGGAGCCCCTTACTGGGACCCGTATGCGAGAGCGGCAATTACCGGAATGAACCGGGGCACCGGCAAGGCTCACATTATTCGCGCCGCCCTGGAAAGCATCGCCTATCAAGTGCGGGATGCGGTCAAACTGATGGAACGGGAATCCGGAGTCCGGCTGAAGGAGCTGCGAACGGACGGCGGCGCCTCCGATAACGGGCTGCTGATGCAGTTTCAAGCCGATCTGCTGGAGCGGGAGGTCATGAAATCCGAGATCTCCGAATTGTCTGCCTTGGGTTCGGTTTACATGGGCGGGCTCGGAGTCGGATTTTGGAGCTCGATTGACGAAATTGCCGCTTCCCATAAATTGTACCGAATGTATACGCCAGCAATGGCTGCCGCCCAGCGTGACCGGCTGTGCGAGGGCTGGGAACGTGCGGTGGCGTCGGTGCTGGGAACGGGGCCGGGCTGCCGGGAAGCGGAGCACGGCGCACAGCCTGCGGCAAACGGCTGAACCAGGCTTCGCACGCAGCATTTATTCATTCGCAAGGCTCATTAACAAGCTTATGAACAAGCTCATTAACAAAGCTCATGAGGACGCTCATCGCTTCCTTATGAGCTTTTTGGCTGCTTGGGAAGGATGCGCCGGCTCATCTTGTGCTGTGATGAACGGCAGATACGGTTTCGGACAATGGCTCGCGCTCGAACGAGCCGAAGCTCATGCATTCGGGCTGCCGCACGCTTGCTCCGAAAAGGTGACTGAATTAGCAGAGCTGCCAGTCAGAGCTCCGTTTTGTTTTGTCATGGGGCCTCCGAATTTCGGCGAATAGACGGCAGGGCGGACGAATAACAAGGATAGGCGTCAGAAACGGACAGAGGCAGGCAACGTATGCGCTCCGTTTATCCAGGCAAATATTGTATACTATGAATAATGGAAAAAAATGATTTTCTCGACATCAGCGCGGGAAGAAAGGAGCGGACAGGTATGAATGAGACGGAAGCAGGCGGATTTCATCCGCTCATTGCCGAATGGTTCGAGAAGCGGTTTGACCGTCCAACCGATGTACAAGTACGGTCATGGAAGTCGATCCGTCAAGGCAAGCATACGTTGATTGCGGCGCCGACCGGTTCAGGCAAAACATTGGCCGCGCTGCTGCCCTGCCTGAGCCGGATCATGTCGGATAAAGCGGCGGGAGCGGCAGGCGCTGCAGCGAATGCGGGCCGCGGAGTGAAGCTTTTGTACGTTACGCCGTTAAAGGCGCTGAATAACGATATTCATCATCATGTGGTCGACTATATCGACGAGCTGAAGTGGCTGGCGGAGGAGCGTGATGCCGTTTGGCAGGGGCTGTCCGTCGGCGTGAGGACGGGCGATACGCCGCAAAGCGTACGGGCGGCAATGCTGCGCAATCCGCCCGACGTACTGGTGACGACGCCCGAATCGCTGTACCTGCTGCTCACTTCCCCGAAAAGCAGGCTGATGCTGAAGACGGTTGCCTTCTGCATCGTCGATGAAATTCACGATCTGGCCGGCGACAACCGCGGACTGCATTTGTCGGTATCGCTTGAAAGGCTGACCGATTGGGCCGGCGGGACGCCTCAGCGGATCGGCGTATCCGCGACGCAAAAGCCGATCGAGCGGATCGCCCGGTTTTTGGGCGGCTGGGAGATTGAAGCCGCCTGTATGGAAGGCGGCACCGGATCAGGCGGCAGGGCCGAGTGCCGTTACGCTCCGCGTCCGGTCGAAATTGTCGAAAGCCGAATGGACAAGAGCATCAGCCTGCGGGTTACGCTGCCGGAGCAAACGATTTTGACGCAGGACAAACAGGAGTCGATCTGGCGGCCGTTGACGGAGCATCTGTTCGCCTGTATGGAAGGCAGCCGTTCGACATTGATTTTTGTCAACAACCGCAGGCTGTGCGAGCGGTTGACTTTAAGGTTGAACGATCATGCGGGCTATGAAATGGCCCGCTCGCATCACGGCAGCGTTTCCCGCGAGCAGCGGCTCGAGGTGGAGAGTGCGCTCAAAGCGGGCGAGCTTCGCTGTATCGTCGCCACCTCGTCGCTGGAGCTCGGCATCGACGTCGGCTTCATCGATCTCGTGCTGCAGATCGATTCGCCCAAAAGCGCCGCGGCCGGCATTCAGCGGATCGGCCGGGCCGGTCATACCGTCGGCGGCGAAAGCCGCGGTGCCATCGTGGCGCGCACCCGCGGGCAGCTGCCGGAATGCGCGGTGCTCGCTCGCAGTATCGCAGCGCGGGATATCGAGGAGATCCGCGTCCCGCGGTTCGGGCTTGACGTGCTGTGCCAGCAGATCGTTGCGATGGTTGCAGCGGATGATCGGACAGTGGCGCAGCTGCTGCATGTATTTGAAGGGAGCTACGGATACAACGGTTTTCCGCCGGAGCGGCTGGAAGCCGTGCTGCAGGTGCTTTCGGGTTATTATCCATTCGTCCGGCCGCTTGTCGACTGGGATCGGGAAGCCGGGCTTCTGACCCGCCGGAGCTCCACGGCGATGTCCGCCATCATGGGGGCCGGTACGATCCCGCAGGGCAGCGCCTACCCGGTTCATCACGCCGAAAGCCGGATTCATCTCGGAGAGCTCGACGAAGAATACATTCACGAGAGCCGGGTCGGCGATGTGTTCCAGCTCGGCACGAGCTCCTGGAAAATCCAGTCGATCCGCAACGATCGGGTGTATGTGGTCGAGGAAGCGGGCAACACGTTCAGTGAAATTCCGTTTTGGCGCGGAGAAGGTCAAGGGAGATCGTTCGCATTTTCCATGGAAATCGGCGGTTTTCTGGAACAGCTGGAGCAGCGGCTGGACCGTGAATCGAGAACGGTGACATTGGAGTGGCTGATGGACTCGTACGCTTTGGAGGCGGGTGCCGCCGACGAGCTGCTGTCGCTTATTCATTCGCAGAAAGCCGTATCGGCATTGCCGACGCACCGCCGGATTGTGATCGAGCAGTTTCAGGATGATTTGAAGCAGCATCATCTGATCATTCACAGCTGGTTCGGCCGTACGTTCAACCGGACGTGGCAGCTGGCGATGCAGCAGCATGCCGAAAGGCTGCTGCCTGTGCGCCTTTATGCGAACGCCAAGGATAACGGCATCGAATTTATTATGTCCGATGCCGCAGGACAATCGCAGCGGCTGCTTGCGCTCATCCGCGAGGTGACTGCGGATCGCTTGGAGGGATTGCTGAGGCAGGCGGTGCCGGCCTCGCCGCAGTTCGGCATCGCGTTCCGCCGTCTCGCGGAAACTTCGCTGCTCTTGTCCCGCAGCTTTACCCGTATGCCGGCGTGGCAAAAACGGCTGCGCAGCGAGGAGCTGCTGCGGGAATCGCTGCCGTACGCGGAACAGTTCCCGTTTATCGGCGAGGCGATCCGGCAATGTCTGCATGAGGAGCTCGACCTGGACGGCGTAAGGGAAGCGTTAAAGCGGATGAAGAATGGGGAGCTCGAAGTTGTCGTCAAGCAGGCTGGATTTCCTTCGCCGTTCGCCGTGCTGTTTCTTTCCGATTTGGTCAATGCGCAAATGTACGAATCGAATTCGATGGACCGCGACATTCAGTCGCGTCTCATGGGCCTTGACCGCTCGCTTGCGGGCCAATGGTTCGGAGATGCGGCGGCCCCGAACGAGCAGGCAGACCGCGGGATGAGCCGTGAGCCGCAAGACGGGAACAAGCTTGCGGAGAAACAAGCGGACGAAGATCGGTTCGGCGGGGGAGACGGGATTGACGGGAAGTTCGACGGGGGCGAAGGGATCGGTGAGCAGCTCAAGGAGCTTGAGCGGACCGATGACGCCGACCGGCTCGTCAGCGAGCCTGCTGCATTGCTTCAACGGTTAAAGCGGGAAGGCGAACGAACCGAAGCCGAGCTGTCGGGGCTGGTTGCGGCCGGCCGCTTGGAAGCGATGCTGGACACGCTGCGGAGCGAAAAGCGCATTGCTCTTGTTTCCTTGGGCGGGCAGACAACGCCTTATTGGATTTGCGCGGACGAAGCGGATACATACGCCCGATTGGGCAAAGAGCCGCTTGCCGACCGGTTTATCTTGACCCGGTACATCGACCGGCAGGCGGTTATTTCCAGTGAGCGGCTCATGCAAAGATACGGGCTCGGCAGCCAGCGGGTCGACGAGCTTCTGCAGGAGTGGGAGGCGGAAGGACGGATCGAAAGCCAGGCGCCGTCAGCCGTCCCCGGCACGGCCGGGCCGACATGGCTGAACCGGCGGCTTGCCGCCCGTGATACCCGCAGGAGGGCGCTTGAGCTCCGGCATGCGGCCTCAGCTGTCGATCCGGTCAGCTATTGCACGCGGATGATGGCGCTGCAGCATGTGCTGCCCAACACGCGCCTCAGCGGCGAGGATGGGTTGCGGCAAATCATAGCGAAGCTGCAGGGGTTGTATTTCCCGCTATCGCAATGGGAAAGCTCGATTTTCCCGCTTCGTTTACCGGACTACCGCAAGGAAATGCTGGACCGGCTCTGCGCAGCCGGCGAAGTGATGTGGATCGCGCACAAGCAGCCGGAAGAGAAGGAGGGGCGCGTCGCATTCATTTTGACCGAGCGCAAGGAGCTGTATGCGCCGCTGCTCGAGCGGATGAGTCATGCAGCCGCTGCCGATACCGCGATCGCGACCGGTGTAGAAGCGAAGGGCTCGCAGCGGAGAGCGTCGGAAGCCGGCCCGCCGCATCCGGGACAATCGCCGCCGGACGATTCGGGTTCGCTGCGCAGCTCGCAGCTGCCGCAACCGGCGGCCGCCCGGCGGGCACAACCGATCTTGCCGTCGCACTCGCAGCATCATTCGCAGCCGCCGCCGCAGCTACCCGCCGCATTGCCGCCGAGCGTCGGCGGCCTGCTGGAACTGCTGACGCGCAAAGGAGCCAGCTTCTTGTCGGCGCTTAGCCGGGAAACGGGCAAGCTGCCGTCGGAGCTGACTGCGGATTTACTGGACCTTGCATGGCAGGGGCTAGTCTCGAATGATCAGTATGCGCCGCTCCGCTTGAACGGAGGCACGGGCAAGACCGCGGGCGCCAGAGCAAGTGCCGGCAAAGGCTTCCAATCCGGTCTTGGCCGCTGGTACGCGCTTCGTCCGCTGATAGAAGATACAGACAGGGGGGAGCAGGCTTCTCTGGCTGCGTGGATTCATCATTTGCTCGACGGACATGGTCTGATAACGAAGGAGCTGGCGGCTGCGTATTTGCCCTGGACCTGGGATGACATTTACGGGGCGTTGAAGCAGCTGGAAACATGGGGGATGCTGACCCGCGGGCTATGGGTTCGGGATGTGAGAACGCTGCAGTTTTCAACAAAGGAACAGGTGGAGAAGCTGCGTACCCGGGAATGGGGCGGCGATCCCGAACCGGTTGTGCTGCCTTCCACAGATCCGTCCAACCCGTTTGGATTGATCGTAAAATGGCCGAATGTGGACGGAATCGCCTTCGCCAGAAAAAAAGGCAGCGATCTGGTGATGCAGGACGGCCGCTGGCTGCTGTGGATCGAAAACGGCGGAAGGCGGATCTTTACGATGTATGACGCAGACCGGACGGACGGGAGAACAATTACGGACGGTCAAGTCGAACCGGGCGGAGCGGACGGCAACCAAGCCGTGATCAGGAACCAAGCCGTGACCAAGAACCAAGCCGGAACTGTCAAAGCAGCACCGAACGGTAATGTTGACTTAAAGCGTGATAATGCGGCAGCACGCAGCGGGACGGCAGCCGGTCAAGGATCAGCAAACGTCTATGCAATGGCAGATGCGGCTCCTTCGCGTTTGGGCGAAGCGGAGCTGTACGTGCTCCTTCGTTCGGTGGCAGCCGCCTACCTGAGGCTTCCGAATGTAAGGAAGTTTGTCGTCGAGAAGTGGAACGGGGCTCCGGTTCTGCAATCCGTGGCGGCCGAGGTGTTGAGAAAGCTGGGGGCTGAGACGGACCGTCATGCTTTGGTCATTTGGCCGAGCGCATTAAAATAGAAGATGTGTTCAAGGAGAGGGGAACTGGGAGTGGAGCGATTGTGGACAAGATCGTTTATTCAGATGACGATCGGCATGCTGTTTCTTTTTACCGGATTTTACCTGCTGCTGCCGACGCTGCCCTTATTTATTAAACAGTTGGGCGGAAGCGAATCGCAGATTGGTCTTGTCATGGGGGTGTTCACGCTGTCAGCCGTTGTATTCCGTCCGATTGTCGGCGGGCTGCTGGACCGTTACGGCAGAAGGCCGTTTATCGTATGGGGTCTGATTGTTTTCGTGCTGTCGATGTATTTATACGATTGGGTGGGCGGCGTTATCGTATTGCTGGCGTTGCGGGCGCTGCACGGGATGAGCTGGGCGCTGTCCACGACCGCAATAGGAACGGCCATAACCGATATTATTCCGGCCGCCCGCCGCGGAGAAGGAATGGGATGGTACGGAATGGCCATGACGATCGCAATGGCGATCGGACCGATGCTCGGCATTTGGGTCGTGCAGCATCATTCCTTCCACGGTTTGTTTCTATTCGCCACAGGGCTGTCCGTCATTGCGCTCGTTTTGGCGGTGCTGACCCGGATGCCGTTTCAGCCGAAGCCTGCGAAGGGGCGGCTGGAGCTGTTTGAGCGATCGGTGCTGTCCGTGACGGCGGCTATTTTCTTTTTGGCTGTCGCTTATGGGGGGATTACGACATTTCTGCCGCTGTTTGCGGATTCGCTCAAAGTCAATTCCGGCACGTTTTTTCTGGTCTATGCGGTGACGCTTACGCTGGTGCGTCCGGCTGCGGGCAAGCTTTCGGACCGGTTCGGCGAGACCGTTGTCATCGTGCCGGCGCTGCTCGTTACGATTGCCTCGCTGGTTGTGCTGAGCTTCTCCGGCGGGTTGACGGGTGTGGTCGTATCGGCTGTCTTGTACGGAATCGGTTTTGGGTCCGCACAGCCGTCGCTCCAAGCCGCTACCTTGCGTCTGGCCCATCCGGAGCGCCGCGGGGTGGCCAACGCTTCCTTTTTAACTGCGTTTGACTTGGGAATCGGACTCGGTTCGATCGTGCTGGGTGCGGTTTCGCAATATACGGGCTACCCGGCTTTGTTCGCGGTCAGTGCGGCGTCGGTGGCCGTTTCGCTGCTTATTTTCGCCGTGTGGGTAAGAAAGCTGCTCAAGCGCAAGGCTGTGGAAGCGTAAGGCCGTACGTCGTGCGGTATTGGAATTTAAGGCGATTAAGCAGCGAGAAGGTAGGATGGTGTCAAGTTGCTTTCTTTTTTGCATAAAATTTCAACTGCATGGCTGGAACAAGGCGAAGCGGGCCGCCTAAGTGAGGCTGACGTAACAGCGGCAAGCCGGCTGCGCGTACTGCTGTATGCGGGAGAAACGTCCGCGAGCCGGTTGTGGCCCGGGGGCCGTTCGTCAAGAATACCGAGGAGCGGCTTCGGCAGGCTTTACAAGATTACAGGGACGGCAAATTTTAAAAAAACGTTAAAACACATGAAAAGATTGGCAATTAGTGATATAACAAAATAGGAAGCTGTGACAAGCGGCTCACTATTTTACAGTGAACGGAGCGTGTTAAGGATGGAGTATGGCAGATTGGGCAAAAGCGGATTGAAGGTTTCCAAAATCAGCTTGGGCTGCTGGAATTTCGGCAGTCCGACACCCGCCTACGGCATTCCGGGCAGAGTAACGCCCGAGGATTCGATTCGTCTCATTCATCAAGCCTATGACGTGGGCATCAATCTGATCGATAACGCAAACCGGTATACCGGCGGAGAAGCGGAACAAATTCAGGGCCGTGCGATGAAAGGTCGCCGTTCCGACTTTGTCGTCGCCACGAAATTAATGAAACGGGTGGGCGACCGCCCGAATGACGAAGGGCTGTCCCGCGTTCATATTATGGAAGAGGTTGAACGTATTTTGCGGCGCCTTGACACCGATTATATCGATTTGCTGCAGGCGCATGATGTGGACTGGAATACGCCGCTTGAGGAAACGCTGCGCGCGTTCGACGATTTGATCCGCCAGGGCAAAGTCAGATACATCGGCTGCTCCAATTTTCCCGCCTGGGTGCTTGCGAAATCGTTATGGATCAGCGATGTCCGCAACCTGGCCAGCTTCAGCTCGGCGCAGCCCAAATACAATCTGATCAGCCGTCAGGTGGAAAAAGAGGTACAGCCGCTATGCGTCGATCAAGGGATCGGAATGATCATTTACAGTCCGCTGGAAGGCGGTATTTTGACGGGCAAGTATAATAACGGCATCCCTGAGGACAGCCGCATCGGCGACACGAATCCGCTGCTGACCGAGCGGTCGGTCAAAATGAAAGCGCAGGTAGACCGCGTGCAGAGCGGTCTCGCCGTATTGCGGGAGGTCGCTCGACAGCTCGAAAAAACGCCGTCGCAGGTGAGCCTCAACTGGCTGATCAATCGGCCGGCCGTATCCGCGGCGATTATCGGAGCGACCCGTCCGGAACAAATTATCGAGAACGCCGGGGCGACAGGCTGGAAGCTGCCTGAAGAGCTGGCAGCAAAGCTTGAGCAGGCATTCCAGGACAGCGCTCAATGACGAAGCCTCTCTCCGACGTCGAGCTTCCGGCCCGCGTGCGGCAGTGGGCGATCGATTCGGTCGGCCGGGCGGCATCGGTCGTATCGACGCGCCAGCTGCACGGCGGCATGTCGACGACCATTCACAGCGTTGCGCTGCGCGTGGACGGCACGGTACGGCATGTCGTGGTGCGGCAGTTCGACAATGAGGCATGGCTGCTGGAGGAGCCGGATCTGGCTCTTCATGAAGCCGAAAGCCTTCGCCGGGCAGCGCGCACCGGTCTTCGCACGCCGCAGCTTATCGCTTTAGACGAGACGGGCGGCAGCTGCGGTCTGCCGGTTGTCATGATGTCCCGGCTGGAAGGCTCCGTCGTCCTGCGGCCGAGCGAAATGGACCGTTGGCTGCGCGGACTGGCCGCAACGCTTGCACAGCTTCATGCCGCAGCGGCGGACGATTTTCCATGGGACTATTTTACGTATACCGACCCCTTCTCGCTGCAAATTCCGGCATGGTCAAGCTGCCCGCAGCAATGGAGCGACGCGATCCGCATCGTCCAGGGACCGCGGCCTGCCTTCGAGCCGCGCTTCATCCACCGGGACTATCACCCGGGCAACGTGCTGTGGGAGCAGGATGCGGTCAGCGGAGTTGTCGATTGGGTCAATGCGTGCCGCGGACCGGCCGGCATCGATATCGGCCACTGCCGGGTCAATCTCGCCCAACTGTACGGCGTCGAGGAGGCCGACGCATTTCTATCCGCTTATATCGAATTTGCCGGACCCTCCTTCCGCTATGCCCCGTATTGGGATCTATTATCGCTGGTTGATATTTTGTCCGATTCCCCGGCCGTGTATGAGGGCTGGACGGCGCTGGGCATGACCGGGCTGACGGATAAGCTGATGGAGGAACGGCTGGACGCGTATTTGCTGAGCCTGATGCGCCGCACGTCCGAAGCATAAGTCTGTGCTGTGCTAAGCGCGGGCTAGTCCGGCATCCCCAACGACAGCGCAGAGCAGCACCAGATGCAGGCCGGCGCACAGCCATATTGGCGGTGCCAAGCTGTAAGCCGAGCAGCCATAGCCCACGGTCGCCAGTCCGGCAATCGGCAGCCAAAGTTATACGGCAAAACAACCTTAATTCCGGTTCGAATTAAGGTTGTTTCGCGTATGGCTATATGTTGCTTGGCGCTTTCGGCTCCTATTATTTCACGAGCGTTACCGGACAACGGGCATGCTGGATAACGCCATGGCTGACGCTGCCGAGCAGCATCTCCTTGACCAGCCCCATGCCCCGCGTTCCCATCACGATTAGGTCGAAACCTTCATCTTCCGCCACGCGGCATATCACCTTGGCGGGGTCCCCTTCCGCAGACAGCGTCCGGTATTTATAAGCGGTGCCGGCCAGCCGCTGCTCCGCTTCTTTCAAAATGGCACGGCCTTCTTCCTCAAGCCGCTCTTCGATATTGATGCCGACAAGCACCTCGTTGTACGTTACATTCGGTTGAACATACAGTACGATGAGACTTCCCGCCTCTTTTTGGCTGCCGAGCATCGTATGCGCGGCTTCGAGCGCGCGCAGCGACGGCTTGGAGCCGTCAACGGGAACGAGTATATGGCGATACATAGGAAAAGCCCTCCTTTTAAAGTACGGATTAGGATTAATGTGCGGATTCCAACCGGTTAATATGATCCAGATGGCGGCGGCGCAGCAGCAGCGCGGCGACGCCGATCAATACCATCAGGCCGCCGAAGTAAAACGGCGACTCCGGCGTATACCATTCCGACAGCTTGCCGGCGAGCCATGGCGAAATGGCGCCGCCCAGAAACCGGACGAAGCTGTAGGAAGCCGAGGCGATGGATCGTTCGACAGGCGCGGCCTGCATAACGGCGGTCGTGATCAAAGTATTATTGATGCCGAGAAAAATACCGGCCGCAATGACCGCGACGATAACCGTATTCGGCGAATGTGCGATCGTACCGATCGCCATGACGATCAGATCAATGGCGAATAACGTAAGCATAACGGCAATGGAAGCGACGAGGCTGAAGCTTTTTTGAATTTTCGGCGCTACAAATACGGAAGTAATGGCCAGCAGCAGGCCCCATCCGAAAAAGACGTAGCCGAGACCGTGCTCGTCAAGCCCCATCACATAAGGCGCATAAGCCATCAGCGTAAAAAATCCGAAATTGTACAGGAACGCCACGATAGCTAATGTCAGCAAAGCGGGAAAAGCGAGCGCCTTGAACGGATCGGCCAGCGTGCTTCGCTGCTTGGGCTTCGGGATGGGCGGCAGCATGAAGAAAATAAAAATAAAGGCAATTAGCATAAGCACGCTGACGCCGAAGAAAGGCCCGCGCCACGAGATCGAGCCAAGCTCCCCGCCGAGCAGCGGGCCGACCGAGATGCCGAGCCCGAGCGCGGCCTCGTACAATATAATCGCTTTGGCCGTTCCGGAGGTTGACAAACCGACAATCGCCGATAATGCGGTCGCAATAAACAGCGCGTTGCCAAGCCCCCATCCGGCCCGATAGCCGACGATTCCGCCGATGCTGCCGGACATGCCTCCCAAGGCGGAGAAAATAATGATCAGCAAAATACCCGTAAGCAGCGTCCATTTGATGCCGCGGCGGCTGGACACGACGCCTGTAATCAGCATGGCGACCCCGGTGACCAGGTTATAGCTTGTAAACAGCAGCGAAACCTGGCTTTTGGAAGCGTTCAGCTGATTCGCAATCGCCGGCAGGATCGGATCGACCAGTCCGAGACCCATGAACGATATGACGCAAGCGAACGCAACAGCCCAGACAGCCTTAGGCTGCGATAGGAAGCTGCTGCGCTCCTGAAGCTCTTGATGCAATCGTGTTTCTGATTTCATGAAGCATAATCCCTCCTAAATAAATTCGGTCGCCGCAGCTGAACCGCGGCTAATTCCCGATTTCGTCCCGGAGCGTCGAGATTCTCTCTTGAACGCGCTGATGAAGGTCTTTCAGCTCCGCTTCAAACGATTGAATCTTTTGAATTTTTTGCTCCAGCATGCCGATCTGATCCGTCAATGTCTTATCGATGTCGATCAGCTTATCTCGCTGCTCAGCGGGAGTGATGCTGCCTTTGATTTGACGGTATTCCTCCCGCTGCATGTTGAGCAGCCTGGCGATGGAGACGAATTGCTGCAGCTCCTGAAGAGAGAAACCAAGCACTTCTCTCGCCTCCATCATTTTCAGCAGCAGGTCGATGTCGTCTTTCGAATACAGCCGAATCCCGCCCTCGCTCCGTTGGGGCGTCGGCAGCAGCCCGATTTCCTCGTAGTAACGGATCGTTCGCTTCGTTAACCCTGTTTGCCTGGATACATCGTCGATTTTGTACAGCTCCATAACATTCCTCCGTTTAATGTAGATTGTATTTTCTATTTTAATGACAGTTAACGTTAACGTCAACTGTGAATTCACCAATCTTTTAATAATTTGAACTTCACAAGATGTGCCTATGCCGCTTGAGGCAGGGAAGGAAACGGATACAGCTAACTATAAAAATTTTTAATCGAAAAATGATAAAATTATAAATTATACATCGAATTATTCGGGTGATATAATTTTTTACAAAAGATTCACAATATTAAATTCGAGGGGAGAACCCGTAACGAACAACGACAGAGATGAGGACCCCATATGGAGCTGGTTTACCGCTATATCGAAGAGCATCAGGATATGTATGTAAAATGGCTGCAGGATTTGTGCCAAATTCCGAGCGTTTCCACCCAAAACCGGGGAATTCGGGAAGCCTCGCACATGGTTGCGAGCTTGCTGCGGCAGCTGGGCGGCATTACCGAAATGATCGAAACGAACGGTCACCCGGTTGTTTACGGCCAATTTTTATTCAACGGCAAGAAAACGATTTCATTTTATAATCATTACGATGTGCAGCCGGAGGACCCGATAGAAGCGTGGCACTGCGACCCTTTTGCTGCCGAAATCCGTGGCGACGTATTGACGGCGCGGGGGAGTGCGGATAATAAAGGCGCTCTTATGGCACGTATTTGCGCGATCCATGCGTATCAGCAAGTTTACGGAGAGCTTCCGGTCAACATCAAATTTATCGTGGAAGGTGAGGAGGAGAAGGGAAGCATCAACTTGCCCGATTTTATCGGTCGACATCCGGATAAAGTGCAGGCCGATCTGTGCATTTGGGAAAACGGAATTATTTATGCGGATAAAAGCATCGAGCTGAAAATGGGTACGAAAGGGATACTCTATATCGAACTGGCGGTACAAGGCGCCAACTCGGATATGCATTCCTTAAATGCGGCTGTCGTGACAAATCCGGCCTGGCGGCTGGTATGGGCGCTTGCCACCTTGAAGGACGACAAGGAACGCATACAAATCGACGGCTTTTACGATCGCGTTGTCCCGTTGTCCGATGAAGAGCGGCGCATTCTGGAAACGATGGATTACCCGGAAGGCGATACTTTGCAGCGGTACGGGCTGGATCAATTTTTATTGAGCTTGACCGGCATGCCGCTCAAGGAGAAGCTTATTTTTCAGCCTACCTGTAATATTTGCGGTATTTACTCCGGCTATTCGGGCGAAGGCTCCAAAACGGTGCTGCCTTCGGAAGCACGGGCCAAGCTTGATTTTCGCCTGGTGCCGGATCAGGACCCCGAGGAAATCGTGCGGCTGCTGAGAGACCATCTGGACCGTCACGGCTTTGAGGATATTGAAATCAAGGCGCGAAAAGGGACGCGGGCGGCCAAAACCGATCCCGGCCATCCGCTGGTGCAAAAGGTGATGCGGGCTGCCGAGAAAGTGAGCGGCAAAGCGCCCCAGAAGGTGCTGATGAATCCCGGCTCCGGTCCGATGTACCAGCTTTGCCAGCAATTCGGCATTCCAACCGTCGGTTTCGGCGTAGGAAATGCCGATTCCAGGAAACATGCACCTAATGAAAATATTTACGTGAGCGATTATATTTATGGTATCAAAATGGTTGCCGCGGTGCTTCGCGAGTTTGTGTAAGCAAACCTTTCTATAAAATCATTTTGCCAAAGAATGAGGGGGAAATTATTTTGAAAAAAGCTTCATTAGCACTTGTATTAGCGATAGTTCTGCTTCTGACCGCTTGCGGCGGTGGAGCGCCGGCCGGGGATGGAAATGCCGCTGCGCCTAAAGATCTCGTAGTCGCCTTTGGCTCGGAGCCCGTTACCCTGGATCCTCAAGATACGAGCGACGGCATTTCCAATAACGCGAACGAGCTTATTTTCGACAAGCTGGTCACTTTGGATAAAAACAATAACATCGTTCCGCAGCTGGCGACCGAATGGACCACAGCGCCGAACGGCAAAAAGATTACGTTCAAGCTTCGCGAAGGAGCGAAATTCCAGGACGGCACACCTGTCAATGCGGAAGCCGTGAAGTTTACGTTTGACCGCGTTATCAATAAGGAAAACAAGCTGAACCGTTATTCGTTGTATGCGGAATTCATCGACAAAGTGAACGTGGACAGCGAATACCAAATCAGCTTCGATCTGAAATTCCCATTCGGTCCTGCGCTGATTACGTTTGCTCATACGAACGGCGGGATCCACAGCCCTAAAAATGTGAAGGAAAAAGGAAAAGATGTCGGCAAATCTCCTGTCGGCTCCGGTCCTTATAAATTGAAAAATTGGATTCCGGGCGACAAAGTCGTATTCGAAGCGAACCCTGATTATTGGGGAGACAAGCCGAAAATGAATACGATCACGTTCAAAACCGTGGCCGAAAACTCTGCGCGCTCCATCATGCTGGAAACCGGCGAAGCCGATATTATCGTGCCTGTCGTGACGACCGACGTAGAGCGTTTGAAAGCTAACGATAAAATCAAAATCAATGTCGAGCCAAGCTCGCGCAATCTGTACATGTCGATTAATACGACGCGCGCGCCGTTCGATAATGCCAAAGTGCGCCAGGCTTTGAACTATGCAGTCGATAAAGAAACGATCGTGAAAAAAATTATGTCCGGTCAAGCCAAAGTATCCGAAGCGGCGATCGGCGATCTGGTATGGGGTTATTCCTCCGTAGGCGCTTACCCGTACGACCCGGAAAAAGCGAAGCAGCTGCTGGCGGAAGCCGGTGTGGCGCCGGGCACGACGATCAAATTGTGGACGCCGGACGGCCGTTACTTGATGGACCGCCAAATCGCCGAGTTTATTCAAGGCAATCTGCAAGCGGTAGGCTTTAAGGTCGATTACCGCAAATGGGAATTCGGCGCCTTCCAGGAGGCTACCCGTGATCCGAAAGCGGAATTCAACCTGGCGCTGAACAGCTGGGGCACGTCTACGAATGATGCGGACTGGGGCTTGAGACCGATCTTGATGACGAAAGGTGCGAGCAACTATTCCAAGCTGTCCAATCCGGAAATCGACGCTTTGATCGATAAAGGAATGAAAACGGCCAACGCGGACGAACGCAAAAAAGTGTATGGCGACGCGCTCAAGCAAATCAAAGAACAAGCGCCATGGATTTTCCTGCTGGACTACAAGCAAACGACCGGCTACCAAAGCAGTCTGGAAAATGTGTACAACTGGAACAACGAGCGGCTCATATTGCGCGATGTTGTAAAAAAATAACGGCTTCACTCAACCTAGGGGGATCGCATCCCCCTATTCTATGCTTGTAAAAGGAGGTAGCAAGGTTGTTTAGCTACATTGTAAAGCGTGTGCTGCAAATGATTCCAACCTTGATCGGCGTATCGATTCTTGTCTTTATTCTGATTCACTCGGTGCCTGGAGATCCTGCCCGGCTGGTTGCCGGCAATGACGCATCCGAAGAGGATGTCGCGCTTGTCCGCGACCGCCTCGGGTTGAACGAGCCGTTGTACGTACAGTACGGAACGTATGTGGCCAACCTGGTCACGGGAGACCTCGGCACATCGCTTCGCTCCAACCGGCCGGTGCTCACGGAAATTTTAACAAGATTCCCGACTACGATTATGCTGACGGTCATGGCGATCGTCATTATGATTGTCGTGGGGCTGTTCGCCGGCATATTTTCCGCTACCAAGCCGAACAGCTTAAGGGATAACGCGACCATGATGTTTTCGCTGTTCGGCATTTCGATGCCGGTGTTCTGGCTGGGGCTCATGCTCATCCTCATTTTTTCATTTTACTTGCGCATCCTGCCTTCGGGCGGCAGCGACAGCTTCAAATATTTTATTCTCCCGGCGGTGGCCATAGGACTTTCGTCATCGGCGATATTGGCCCGGCTCACCCGCTCATCGGTGTTGGAAGTGATCCATCAGGATTTTGTCCGCACGGCCCGCGCTAAAGGCGTCAAGGAGAAGCTCGTTATTTACAAGCATACCTTGAAAAACGCGCTCATCCCGATCATTACGATCATCGGATTGGAATTCGGCCATTTGCTCGGTGGCGCGGTTCTTGCCGAAACGGTATTTTCCATGAACGGGCTTGGACGATACGTCATCCAGTCGATACAGTTCCGCGATTACCCGGCCATTCAGGGCACCGTGCTGTTCATTGCCGCCATCTTCGTTATCGTCAACCTGATCGTCGATTTGTGCTACAGTCTGGTTGATCCGAGAGTCAGATACGATTAAGAACCGATTGAGGGAAGGAGCCCATTCATGAGTCAATCAGCCTCATTAACACAAGCTGACAACAACACGGGCAATGCGCTCGAGCAGACATATACGCCGCGTTCGCCGATGCAAATGATGGTGAGCCGGTTCAAAAAAAATAAACGGGCGATGGTCGGCCTATGGATGGTCGCGGTGTTTGTCGTCGTCGCGCTGCTTGCGCGCTGGATCGCGCCGTATGATCCGTACGATCAAAATATGCAGATCATGCTGGAATCCCCTTCATGGAGCCATCCGTTCGGAACGGATGAATTTGGCCGGGACATTTTATCGCGGGTCATTTACGGGGCGCAAATTTCGCTGATGATCGGTATTGTCGGCGTATTGATTTCCGTCGTATTCGGGGTCGCGCTCGGCACCATTGCCGGCTATTTCGGAAGCTACATCGATTCTTTGATTATGCGGATCATGGATATTTTTATGGCGTTCCCGAGCTTCCTGCTGGCACTTGCAATCGTCAGCGTGCTGGGGCCTAGCATGGCCAACGTGATGATTGCGATCGGTATTTTTTCCGTGCCGACCTTCGCCCGGATATCCAGAAGCGCCGTCATTTCCGTCAAAAATAAAGAGTACATCGAAGCCGCCAAAGCGATGGGCGCAACGAACGGGCTCATTATTTTTAAGCACGTCATTCCGAACAGTATCGCCCCGATCATCGTTTTGTCCACACTGCGGATCGCTACCGCCATTTTGACGGCGTCGGGCTTAAGCTTCCTCGGCATGGGCGCGCAGCCTCCGACACCGGAATGGGGAGCCATGCTCAGCACGGGACGCGAATATTTGCGGACATCGCCGCATGTAAGCACGATCCCCGGACTTGCGATCATGTTCATGGTGCTGGCCTTTAACATGCTGGGCGACGGGCTGCGGGATGCGTTGGATCCGAAGATGAAGCTGTAAACGGGCTGTGCTGCGGATCGGAACATTCGTACGGAACGAATCTGTAAACAGGAGGCCAACATGAACAAAAAGCTTCTCGACATTAAACAGCTTAAAACGTATTTTTATTCCGATGAAGGAGTTGTTCCGGCAGTCGATGGCGTGGATATTGCCATATTCGAGGGCGAGACGGTCGGCATTGTCGGCGAGTCCGGCTGCGGGAAAAGTGTAACCTCTTTAACCGCGATGCGGCTGACGCCGGGCAAAGTGGTCGGAGGATCGATCGAGTTCGACGGCAAAGATTTATTGGCGATTTCGGAGGCGGAGATGCGGAGCATTCGCGGCAACGAAATGGCGATGATCTTTCAGGAGCCGATGACTTCCTTGAATCCGGTATTTACGATCGGCCAGCAAATCGGTGAGGCCGTGCAAATCCATATGAATTACAGCAAGCAGCAGGCGAAGACGCATGCGGTAGAGATGCTTAAGCTGGTCGGCATACCCAGACCGGAGCAGATCGTCGACGAATATCCGCATCAGTTGTCCGGCGGGATGAGGCAGCGCGTCATGATTGCGATGGCGATGTCATGCCAGCCGAAGCTGCTCATTGCCGACGAGCCGACGACAGCGCTGGACGTTACGATACAGGCGCAAATTCTCGATCTGATGCGGAAGCTGAGAGCCGAGCGAAACACTTCGATTATGATGATTACCCACGATCTGGGCGTCGTAGCCGAAATGTGCGACCGCGTCATCGTCATGTACAGCGGGAAAGTGGTGGAAGAAGGCGACGTCGTTACGATATTCACCAATCCGCAGCATCCTTATACGCAGGGCTTGATGAAATCGATACCTACGCTGGATTCGAACGAAAAGAGATTGTATTCGATTAAGGGCAACGTGCCGATTCCGGGCAGTTTGCGGGAAGGCTGTTCCTTCGCTCCAAGATGCGAATATGCGATGGACGTCTGCCGGCGGCAAGCGCCGCAGCTGGAAGAAGTCGAATCCGGACACAGCAGCCGCTGCTGGCTTCATTCATCCGATCAGGGGGAGACCCGAAATGAAAACACCGCTCATTGAAGTAACGAATTTGAAAAAATATTTTCCGATTAAAAAAGGGCTGTTCAGCCGGACCGTTAATCATGTAAAAGCGGTCGACGGCCTTGATTTTACCATTTATAAAGGAGAAACGTTAGGCTTGGTCGGTGAAAGCGGCTGCGGCAAATCGACAACCGGAAGAACGCTGCTGCAGCTGCTCCAGCCGACCGAGGGCGAGGTGCGGTACGAGGGCACCAACCTCGTCGGCCTGAAGCCGGCCGAGCTGAGAAAGCTGCGCCGGGATTTGCAGATAGTGTTCCAGGATCCTTACGCGTCCCTCGACCCGCGGCTGACGGTTGGCGACATTATCGCCGAGCCGCTCAAAATTCACGGGATCGCCCAGGGCAAAGAAGCCGACCGCCAAGTCGAGGAGCTGCTGAACGTCGTCGGGCTGAGCGGCTACCATGCCAAGCGGTATGCGCATGAATTCAGCGGCGGACAGCGCCAGCGGATCGGGATCGCCCGCGCTCTGGCGTTGAAGCCGAAGCTGATCGTCGCCGACGAGCCGGTATCCGCGCTCGATGTCTCGATTCAGTCGCAGGTGATCAACCTGATGCAGGATTTGCAGGAGCAGTTTCAATTGACCTATTTATTCATTGCCCACGACTTGAGCGTCGTGAAGCATATCAGCGACCGGATCGGTGTCATGTATTTGGGCCGGATTGTGGAGCTTTCCGATAAAAACGAGCTGTTTGCAAATCCGAAGCATCCTTACACCAAAGCTTTGCTGTCAGCCGTGCCGATTCCGAATCCGCTCGTGAAGAAAGAAAGGATCGTGCTGCAGGGCGATGTGCCGAGCCCGGCCAATCCGCCTTCCGGCTGTACGTTTCACCCGCGCTGCAGCGAATGCATGGCCGTATGCCGGACGGAAAAGCCGGCGTTAAAAGAAGTGGACGGCCAGTTCGTGGCATGTCATTTATACAACTAATGAGATTGTTTTTCGGAGGTAGTGGGAATGAACAACACCAAACAGAGCATTTACGCTTCGGTTGACGGTCTGAGCGAAAAGATTATCGCAATTAACGACTTCATTCATGATCATCCGGAATTGGGAAATAATGAATTTCAAGCGGTGGAGCTGCTGACCCGTACATTGGCGGAGCATCATTTTCAGGTCGAGCGGGGAATCGTATCGCTGCCAACGGCGTTTAAAGCGACGTTTACGAACAAGGAAAGCGGTCCGATCATCGGCCTGCTGTGCGAGTACGACGCGCTGGAAGGATTGGGCCATGGCTGCGGACATAATCTGCAGGCTTCGTCGATTGTCGGTGCCGCGATCGCGCTGTCGCAAAATTTGGGCGACCTGCCGGCAACCGTCGTCGTATACGGCACGCCCGCGGAGGAAACGACCAGCGGCAAGCTGCCGATGATCAAAGCGGGCGTTTTCGATGACCTGGACGTCGCATTAATGATGCATGGCGGCGACCGCACTACCGTAGACGGCAAATCGCTTGCGATGAATTTGATCGATTTTATTTTCGAAGGCAAAGCCGCACATGCCGCAGTCGCCCCCGAGAAAGGAATCAGCGCGCTGGACGGCGTATTAATGACCTTCAACGCGATCGAATATTTGCGCGAGCATGTCCGCCCCGACGTTAAAATTCACGGCGTTATAACGAATGGCGGCACCGTCGCCAATATCGTTCCCGACCATGCGGTAGCCCAGTTCTATGTACGGGCCGCCGACCGCCCTTATTTGGACACGGTGCTGGAACGCGTATACAATGCGGCGCGCGGCGCGGCGCTCTCGACCGGCAGCAAATTAACGATTAAAGAGATCAAGCGCTGCGAAAATAAAGTCAACGTCGAAAAGCTGAATCAAGTATTATTGAAAAATGCGGCGGAAGCCGGCATTCAGGAAATATCGCCGCCGCGGACGAGCACAGGCTCGACGGATTTCGCGAATGTTACTTATATCATTCCCGGCGCCTGTCTGCGGGTTGCCTTCGTTCCTTTCGGAACGGCCAGCCATTCGACCGAATGGGTTGAGGCGGGTACGAGCGAAGCGGGTCACCGGGCCGTTATTTCGGCGGCCAAAGCGATTGCCGGCTCGGCTTACGAGCTTATCGCCGTCCCCGATTTATTGCAGGAAATTAAAGAAGAATTCCGTCAAGCCAAGCAATCGTACGTTATGAATTAAGCGCAAGCGGCCATTATCTGTAATAGACCGAACCGTAAAAAGACTGAAGAAATGGATCGCAACGGCAATTCGCATTCTTCAGTCTTTTTTTATTGAAAGGAAGGGGCTATTCGAATTGAATGAAGTTCAACGATTTGATCAGATTGACAAACTCGTTGACCAGATTCAGCTCCAATGAAGCTTCTTTATAGATCAGCCACGTTTTTCTGAGCAGCGGCAGTCCGTTCTGGAATTGCATCGGATATTTATGAAACCGGTCGTCCGCAGCCAGACAAATTTGCGGAACGATGGAATAGCCGAGCCCGTATTTGACAAGCTGCTTGCACGTTTCGTAATTGTTGACGTTCATTGTAATCATAGGGGGAACGCTGTACCAGTCCTTCCACCAGCCGTCGATGACTTCCATCAAAAACGTGTCCGGCTTATAGCCGAATTTGTTCGGTGGCAGCGTGCTGGGCCGGTAATTGATCCTGGGCAGCCGGGGCAGCTGCTTCATGTCGATTTCATCCCTGGAAATCACATAGAAAGGGTCTTCGCTGATTAAATATTTTTGATCGATCCAGTTGAATTCGCCTCTCACGATCCCGACGTGAATGCTGCCGTTTTCCAGCGATTGAAATATTTCCTGATTCGTACTGGTGTTCAAATAAATTTGCACCTTGGGAAACCGCCCTTGAAATTGTTGAAGCACCGGCGCAAGCTTATACTGCGTGAAATGGCCCGATACGCCCAGACGCAACGTTCCTTGAATTTCGCTTTTCAAATTGATAATTAGCTCCTTGAAGCGCTGCTCCTCCTGCAGCGATTTCCGCGCATAGTCGACGAGGTGCTTGCCTTCGGACGTAAATTTAATGTTTTTTCCCGACTTTTGAATGATTTGCAGCTGAAATTGCTTCTCAAGCTGCCGGATTCTATACGTTAGGGCGGGCTGGGTAATATATAGGCGTTCCGCCGCCTTGGACAAATTTTGCTCCTCATATATAATGAGTAATACTTTACAGTCTTTCTCGTCCATGCCGCAACCCCTTTATTGATTCGTCGTCTGCCTGCGTTCAGGCTTTCGTGATCGCCTGAACGTTTAGCTACATTATATCGTTGTTTTTGAAGTGCTTTCAAACTTTTGACTTCCTCCCAACTTTCGGTAACCGCCTCCGCTTCAACGATCGTTGCTGCCGTTGCCGTTGCCGAGTGCAGCTCCGACGCCGAAGCTTTCCTTCGTAAAAGCGATCCATTCCCGTGCGGCTAACGAAAGGTAGCTTTCGCGTTTCCAGACCATGACAAGCAGCCAAGGTATGACGGGCTCGACGAGCGGGACCGCGCATACCTTGCTTGCCGGCAGCGAGCGGCAAACAGTATCGGGCAGCATCGCGATGCCGAGCCCGGCGCCTACCATGTGGCCGATAAAGTCCCATTGGGAGCTTTCAAAAACGATGTGCGGATCGAAACCGACCTTGCGGCATTCGTTAATGATCCGGCTGTGCAGCGCGAAGTCGCTGTTGAACAATATAAACCGTTCCTCTGCCAGCTCTGCAAGCGCGATGCGGGGCTTGTCGGCGTACGGATGGCCGAGCGGCAAAATCACCTTCAGCCGGTCCTTGGCGAGCGGGAACGATTCGAACATTTCCGCATCGACCGGACCCAGCACAACTCCAACGTCAATAGCGCCCTCGGCGACCTGGTCCCCGATTTTTTTTGCCCCGTCCTCCAGCAAGGTAATGGCGATGCCCCGATAGCGGTCCTGAAACCGCTTGAGCACTTCCGGAAAATAGCTTGCCCCCGCCATCGGCGGCAAACCGATGCGAATATGGCCCTTGTTTAAATAGGTCAGGTCATGAAGCTCCGCCTGCAGCTGCTCGAACAGCTGCAAAATCGGCGCGGCGTAGCTGAATATCGCTTGTCCGGCATCCGTTAATTGAAGCTGCCTGCCGTCGCGGACAAATACTTCGATGTTGAGCTCGTTTTCCAGGCTTTTAATCATTTTGCTGATCGTCGGCTGCGTTACATGCAGCGCTTCGGACGCTTTGGTAAAGCTGCCGAGACGCACAATTTCGGCGATGCACTGCAGATGGCGAATTTCCAAGACGATTGTCCCTCCCATGCATAAATGGAATGCTAATCATGATATATATTCATTTTACTCATGATCCCTCATTCTGTATACTGGACACCGAAGGGAGCGGAAAGATCATGAAGACGCTGCTGAAAACAGTCTTTCAAATTATACTGCTGATTGTGATTTCGCAGCTTACCGACGCTTTCGTGAGATGGATGCAGCTGCCTGTACCCGGCAGCATTGTGGGCATCGTCGTCCTTTTTGCGCTGCTCAAATTGAACATTTTGCGTCTGGAGTGGATCGAGCTGGGCTCCAAATGGCTGCTGGCGGAAATGCTGCTGTTTTTTATCCCCGCTACCGTCGGGATTGTCAATTATAAAAGCCTGGTCGTCCACAGCGGGCTGCCGATTGCGGTTACGATCATATGCAGCACGGCGGCCGTTATGCTCTGCTCAGGGCTGATCGGCCAACGGCTGTCGGCCCGCAAAGAGGGTGAAACCGGATGATGACCGCGCTGTTCTGGCTAATTTGCACGGTTGTCGTATATGCGGCGGCTAAATGGATATACCGCAAATGCGCCAAGCTGTATTTAACGCCGCTGCTGATCACGCCCGCTGTTGTCATTGCGATTATTGAGTGCAGCGGCGTTTCGTTCGAAGCGTACAACGAAGGGGCGGGCTGGCTGACCCGGATGGTGGAGCCGGCCACGATTGCCATGGGAGTCACGCTGTATAAGCATTTCGATATATTGAAAAAGAACGCATACGCGATTATCGCCAGCGTCAGCTGCGGCGCTCTGGCCGCGATCGTCACCTCGGCGGGGCTTGCCCGGCTGTTCGGCTTGAACGCCGAAATTATGGACAGCCTGGCCCCGCGCTCGGCGACGACGCCGATTGCGGTTACGATATCCCGGCTGATCGGAGGCGTTCCGACGATTACGGCGGTCGCTACGATGATTACAGGTCTGTGCGGGATGATACTCGGACCGCTCGTCGTTCGCTGGCTTCGCATTCGCAGTCCGATTGCGCGCGGCGCGCTGTTCGGGACGAGCGCCCATTCCGCGGGCATCAGCAAAGCACTCGAATACGACTCTGTTACCGGCTCCGCCGCCGGCATTGCGATGATGTTCACCGCATTCGTCACTTTATGCGCGGCCCCTTGGCTGATGGCGTGGTTTCAACAGCTTTAAGCGCATCAGCTTATTATTGTGCAAATATGGGTTAGCATTCTGTATGTGCTCTTACCGTCCGAGTGACTATAATTTGGTTCAAGACCAAATAGGAGGTAGAGACGATGGGCCGCAATGTTCCCGTACTATTGACCGATGAGCAAATGAGGACGTTTATTGCCGAAGGATTTTTAATTCTGAAAACGGATTTTCCGGAGGAGTTTCATCAACGGCTGACCGAGCAGTTGAACCAGGTTTACGAACAGGAAGGCAATCCGGGCAACAATCTGCTGCCGCGCTTGCGCGATTTGCAAAAGGTGTTCGATCATCCGATCGTAACCGGAGCGCTGACCAGCGTCTTAGGCCCTAATTATATGATGCACACGCACCGGCACGGCCATTTCAACGCTTCGCCCAAAGCCGGCGGCTGGCATAAAGACAGCTATTGGGGCTATAAAAAAATGCGCAATCATCATCCGTGGTGGGCGATGGTCATGTATTTCCCGCAGGATACGCCGGTTGAGCTTGGACCGACAGGCGTCATGCCCGGCACGCAAAATTACGAAAGCCGCACCTTCATATCTGACGAGACGGAAGGAGAGGCGGTCGCGAGCGGCAAAGCCGGTACGTTCGCCTTGATTCATTACGATATTTGGCACCGGTCCACGCCGAATGTGCTGGGCCAGCCTCGCTATATGCTGAAATTTGAGTTTATGCGCACCGAGTCGCCGACTGCTCCGAGCTGGGATTGCGTGGAGCGGGACTGGAAGCAGCCGGCGTCGTTCAGCACGAACATCGTCCGACATGAAGCGATGTGGAAGGACACCTGGAACTGGCTGTCGGGCCGGACGGGCAGCTTGGCCGGCACCGTGAACGCCGATGCCTCCCAGGTGCAGGAAGCGGCGGCTCAGCTCGCAGATCAATTCGAGCCGAACGCGATCAATGCGGCCTACTCGCTTGCAGGCATGGGCGAAGCAGGCGTGCAGGCGCTGCTGCAGGGGCTGCGCCACGACAATGTGAAGGTATCGCGCACGGCCGCTTACGGACTGGCGGCAGCAGGCACCGGAGCGGTAGCGGGACTGGAAGCCGCGCTCGCCGACGAGCGGACCGAGACGGTAGTCCATGCGGCCTTTGCCCTTGGCGAGCTGGGGGCTTATGCCGCTTCCGCGCTACCGAAGCTGCTCGGGCTGCTTCAGCCGTCGACGGATGCGGTCATCCGGCAGACGGTTGCCGAGGTGCTGGCGATGATCGGGCAGCCGGCCGATCAAGCGGTAGAAGGTCTTATCCGCTGCCTGAAGGACGACGATGTGCAGGTCCGTTTCATGGCGGGACTGGCGCTTTGCCGGATGGGAGCCGCTGCGGATGCGGCTGTGCCGGCGCTTGAGGAAGCGCTGGAGGACGACAATCGCTATGTGCGCGGGCATGCCGCAGAAGCGCTTCACTATATTGGCACCGACGCGGCCAAAACCGTGCTGATCGACTTCCTGCTGAAGTCTCGCTGGTGCCCGTCGACCACGTCGCAAAGCACGTTCTATCCTTAAGGCTTATGGCAAGGGGGCTGTCCCAAAGTAGATCATTCTACTTGAGGGCAGCTCTTTTTGCATCCCGCGGCCAATACTCGATGCGATGCTGGCGGGGCTGGTCCTAAACTGCATTGTAAAAATGGTTCCGGCGGTCAAGCAGGCACCGGTTACAGGCTTGCTCGCCGTGGCCGGTTTTTTTGATCATGCCGAAAATTTCGCATCAAATTCCTGCTAAGCAAGTGAACTCGTTCAGCTTTGCTGAACATCGGGGAATCAGATGGGGACTCTACCCCACCTGATTCAAGGCCCACCTTAGAGGTGGGGGTCTTAACCCGATTAAGTCGTAATCGGATAAGCGGTTAGTCGATAAAAGGTAATAATAGCTCGTGTAAAACTATGGAAAATAGTTCGTTCATTCCGTATAATAATCAGTATGTAAGATATAAACCAGTAATACAGATTATTGAGCTGGAGGTAACATTAATGAATGTCAGTTCACTTCGTTACATGCAGGTTAAAGAGCATTTGATCCGGCACATAGCTTCATTAAAGCCTAACGACCGGCTGCCTTCGCGGACCGTCCTATCTGAAACCTACCAGGCCGCGCGGACGACGATTGAACGGGCCGTTTCCGAATTGATCGGGGAAGGCTTATTGTATGCGCGTGACGGGAGCGGAACTTATGTTTCCGAAGCTAACACCGGTAATGCCCTCCTTGAAGGCAACGGAGTTAAAACCTGGGGGCTCTTGATTCCCGATATTTTGCATTATATTTATCCGGGTATTGTGCGCGGCGTTGGCGATGTAGCCAATAACCATGATGTCAATGTCATTATCTGTAATACAGATAATGAGTATGAAAAGCAAACGAAGCACATAAACAAATTAATAGAAAGCAAAGTGCATGGGGTCATTATCGTCCCAGCGATAAGCGGAGCCATTGATTTGCAGCCGTTTTATAAGCTTAAGGAATCGGGGATCCCGTTTGTTTTTTGCCATCGGATGCTGGAAGGCATACAAGCTCCGAGAGTCATTTCCAACAATTTTTATGCCGGTTATATCGCAACCAAGCATTTGATAGCTTCGGGCTGTAAGAAGATTGCTTACATATCAAGACCGGTGTACTCCGCATCGTCAGACAGATATCAAGGCTATGTTTGCGCTTTGTCGGAAGCAGGCATTCCGGTCCGGCGAGACCGGATCCTGTTCGAATCAAGCTTTGAGACGGACGGGGAAGGATATTACAGCGCACAGCGGATATTGGCAGGCGATGACAGGCCGGACGGCATTTTTTGCTTTAATGACGGAATTGCCAAAGGAGCTTATGATGCAGCCGGGGAAGCGGGGTTGAAGGTAGGAACGGATCTCGGCATTGCAGGCTGCGACGATACGAACATATGCGGGACGCTGAAGCCGAAGCTGACCTCCGTAAAATTCCAAACCTATGAGACGGGCGTTCAAGCGGCACGGCTGCTCTGTGACGGAACCGAAGACAACCAAACCATTGTACAGCAGCCTGAATTAATTATTCGGGAAAGTTCCTCCGTGGTTTAGAAAGGAAAGGAGGCGGCAAAACGATGTCCAAAGATAACGGCAGAGGGTTTTCGTTATTCAATAAGCTCATGAGAAAAGCCTTCTTTGTGAAATTGATTATGACTACAGCCTTGATCGCGATTATTCCTAATCTGGCTTCCAACGTTGTTGCATACTACAAAGTATCCCGAACCTTCGAACAGGAAACGGGCAGTAACAAGCTTCAATATTTGAATCAGACGATTAACGCCATAGACATTGTACTGAACCGGATTAAGGAAAATTCGAATCTGTTGGCGCTGAACCAATCGTTTCAGGAGTTTGAAAAGTTTCCAAACGGCAGCTATTATGAGGGACTGCAAGGAGAAATCCCGCCCGAGGATTTACCGGCCTTGTACGGATATTTGGAAGCGAAAAAAAATGCCTTTCTAACGATCAATTCCTTCCGGTTATCCAATGAATTTGTGGACTCCGCTTACTTCTACGATAAAAACAAAAACCTCGTAATTACCTCGGAAAACGATGGCTCCAACCGGCAATTTATGCTGGATGCATTTTATGATAAAGGCTGGTACGACACGCTGGCTAATGCAAGCGCAAATGCCGTATTTATGGAAACGCGGATCGCAAAGCAGTATCAGTCTGCCGAAAAAAGCATTTTATCGGTTATTTATAAATCGAATAAGGGCGGTAATGCGCTAATCGTTAACCTGGATGCAGCCGTTATCTATAGTGAAATTATTAACAAGTTAAACCATCAGGATGAGATTTATGTAGTGTCTTCAACAGGAAACATTTTGTTTGAAAGCCAACCGTCAGCAACGGGACAGCCGTTGAGCCTCGTTTTACCGGGCCATGAGCAAATCGTCGGAAAATCGGGCTCGTTAGTAGCTGAGCTAAATAAGAGCCAGATGTTAGTCAGCTATTCGACTTCCCCGTTGTTGAATTGGACATTTGTAAGCGCATCCGACATGGAAGCGCTTTCTGCAGGCACGGCCTCAATAAAGCGTACTATTCTGTTATCGGCGGTATTGCTCGTCTTGTTTTCAGTTACACTGGCCTATTTGTCCTCAAGAAGCTTATATAAACCGATTTCCCGGCTCAGCACGCTTATAACCGGTAAGCTGGAACGAAAATCCGGGCATACCGACGAAATTCACTTTATCGGGAACTTTGTACAGTCGACGATGGACGAAAGGGATTTTTATAAGGAGAAGCTGGAGGAAAGCTTGCCCTTCTACAGAGAGCAGTTCAAATATTCGCTGCTGCACCGGCACTCGTTGACGATAGAAGAGATTGAAGAAAAGAAAGCTTATTTGGGCTTGGATTTTGCTTCCGAGGAGCTGGTAGTGCTTCTGTTGGCTTTGGAGGACGGATCTAACCGCATGGAAGAGCGCAGCATGAGAACGAGCGACCTTTACAAGATTCAGGTGATAGACATTGTAAAGAAATGTCACGCCATTAGGACCCGCTATTTCCTTGTAGATTCGGAAAAGGATAAGATCGCCATGGTCCTCAATTGCAGCGGGATCGATCAGCAGCAAGTTTTTCGCATCGCACAGCATGTTCTCGATGATGTCAACTTCGAATTGCAAAGCCGTTTTACTATCGGGGTAGGGAGAAGATGCGCAACCGTCCAAGAGCTGCCGCAAGCTTACGAGGAAGCTTTGGAAGCTTTAAAGTACCGGATTATTTACGGAAAAGGGTATGTCATTTCCATCGACGATATAATGATCGACAGCGAGAGTGAATTCATTTACCCGAAGCAAAAGGAAGAGCTGCTGCTGGGGCATATCAAAACAGCCCGTGAACCGGAGGCGCATCAGCTGTTCGATGAAATTGTCGCCGAGATCAACACTCATAAAAACAAGCTGCATTATAATCAAATTATGCCGATGTTTATGCAGCTTTTAACCGGCTTCATGAACACGTACAGCCAGCTGGGAGCGGATGCAAGTGCCGTCTTTGGCAATGAAACGGACCCGTACAGAGAGCTATTGGACCAAAATTCGATGGATAAAATCAGCCGGTGGTTTCATCAGCTTATCCACCTGACGACCGTTTATATTGAGAAGGAAATGAAAGTCAAAGGGAATCAGCATATTACCAAGGTCGTCGACATCCTTGAGCGGGAATACAGTCAAGATATTTCCTTGAACTCGGTGGCGGAGCAATTGAACCTGAACCCGGCGTACATCAGCAGGCTGTTCAAACAAATTACCGGTCAGCCGTTTGTCGATTATTTGAAGCGGGTCAGGATAGAAAAAAGCAAGGAGCTGCTGGCGCAAAGCGACCTGAAAATTAATGAAATCGGCAAACAGGTCGGTTACGGAAACTCCTATTATTTCATCAAAGTGTTCAAGGAAATGATAGGTCTGACACCGGGCGAATATAAAAAGCTGTACGGCTCATAAACGCATCCCGGTCATTGCCGGATTCAGCGGTGAGCGGGATGCGGTTCGGATACAACATTTTTGATATGTCAAGATTGTAGTACGAATATGCAATTTTTATTATATAAAACGCTTACATGCCGTGCTAATGTTCTTGTGGAAAACATAAAGGGAGGAACAAGAGATGATTAGAAAAGTTGTGAGCGCTTCCGTCATTGTTACGTTAGCTGCTTCTACACTCGCGGCATGCTCCGGCTCCGGCAGTAACGGCCAGGCAGTAGGAACAACGAAGGATACTTCCAAACCGGGCGAAGCAAAAAGCATGCCCAAAATTTACATTTATCAAAACACCGGGGCCTTAAACCAGAAGCCTGAAGGAAGCGTACCGGAAAAGCTCGAGGAAATGAAAAAAATGTACATGGAGAAGCTGAACATAGAACCGGTTGCAATCGTTCCGCCGAAAGGCTCCGAAGGGGAGAAGCTGAACCTGCTGCTGGGCTCCAAGGATGAGATCGACACTTTTCAAGGCGCATGGGACGAGTACGCTCCCAAGGGGGCTATTATTCCGCTGAACGATTTGCTGGACAAATACGGGCAGGATGTCAAAAAAGCGTGGCCTCAGGAAGCCTGGGATTACATGAAGGATAAAGACGGTAAAATATGGGGCGTACCGCGTGGCGTGCCGTCCGTCCATTATCCGGTCTGGGTCCGTTCCGATTGGATGAAGAAGCTGAATTTGAAAATGCCGCAAACGGTCGATGAGCTGGAGGCGGTATTAAAAGCATTCAAAGAGCAGGATCCCGACGGAAATGGAAAAGCGGATACGATCCCGATGATGACAGACTTGAACGGTATCAAGAACGGGTTGATGGGCGGATTTGTGGAATACGGGAACAGCAATTGGATGGACCCTGCGGATAATAAATTGAAGCCGGTGGAGCTTGCTCCCGGGTTCAAGGACTTTGTCGCCAAAATGGCCGACTGGTACCAGAAGGGCTACATTTACAAAGAGGCGTTCGCCAAATTCGATCCGCTGGAGTTGTTGAAAACAAACCGGGTAGGCACGTCCTCGATGTGGTATTCCCGGGTCACGCTGTTATTTCCGCAAATCAAGCCGGGCCTTCCTCCGGAAGCCGATTATGAAATTATTCGGAACCTGCAAGGGCCTAAGGGCAAGCTGATTACGGCCACTGCAGCCAACACAAGCGCGATGGTGATTACGAAAAAAGCGAAGCATCCGGATGCCGTAATGAAGTTTATCAATCATCAATATCAGGATTTGCCGACCAATTCGCTTAACGCAGCATTCGGAACGAACTGGAAATATGTCGGAAACAGCAAATCGGAGATTGAACTGCTGAACAAGGATATTGCGTATGCAGGCGAGTATATGGTTTCTCTTGGTCTTGCGACAGAAAACAAATATTCGTTTAACGATCCGGTGAAAAAAATGCATGCCGACTATTTAAACAAAGAAATCCTTAACCTAAGTATCGCCAAAATGCCGGTTGACGCTACCATCATGTACGATAAGAAGCTGCTGCAGGAGAAAATTCCGACACTGGGGGATTTGGACAGACTTAGAAACGAGGAGCTGGTCAAGTTCGTTACCGGAGCGAGACCTGTAAGCGATTTTGATAAATACATCGATCAGCTGTATAAAGCCGGATTGGATAAGTGGATTGAAGAGTATACAAGGCAGTATAACGAGCGAAAAAAGTAAGCATGAAGGATGAAGACGGGAGCTCGTCCCGAAGGACGGCGAAGCCGTTTATCCTTGCATATACAGACTTTATAAGTTTTGGGGCTCTCCGCAAAGTACCTGAATCAGCTTCGAAGCGTGGCCCCACTTTGTGGGGATTATTTTGAGGAGGAATACGGAGTGTGAATACTAATATTACGTTAAGCAAGTCCGCCCGGCATTCCCTTTCCCGCAGTACAAAGGGTTGGCGCTCCATCAAATCTAACCGCTTTTACTATTACTTGATTTTACCCGGAATGCTCTATTTTTTGATCTTTGATTATATACCGATGTTCGGCATCATCATCGCCTTCAAAGATATTTCACCCTTTGAAGGCGTGCAAGCCATCTTTACAGGAGAATGGGTCGGCTTTAAGCACTTTGTCCGCTTTTGGAATTCGTATTATTTTTGGAATGTGATGAGAAACACGCTGTTGATCAGCCTATACAAGCTGTTTTTCGGGTTTCCCGCATCCATCGTTTTGGCGCTGCTGTTGAATGAGCTCAGACATGCCGTGTTTAAAAGGATTGTACAAACGATTTCCTATTTGCCGCATTTTATTTCCACGGTTGTCGTTGCCGGGTTGGTGATGATGGTACTTTCTACAGACAGAGGCTTGCTCAATGCGATCGTTGTGTTTCTCGGCGGCGAGCCGGTTCACTTTCTTGGAGATCCCGCGTACTTCAGGGGAATTCTTGTCATTTCCCACGTATGGCAATCGATCGGGTGGGGGAGCATTCTGTACTTGGCCGCCATGTCGGGGATCGATCCGGGCTTGTACGAAGCAGCCAAGATGGACGGGGCCGGCCGGTACCGGCAAATGTGGCATATTACGCTGCCGGGTATCACACATGTCATTGTGATCATGCTTATCTTTTCCATTGGCGGATTACTGAATGCAGGCTTTGAAAAGGTGCTGCTGCTCTATTCTCCCGCCGTCTACGAGGTCGCCGACATCATCGATACGTATGTTTACCGGGAAGGGCTGCTTTCGCTCAATTATTCGTTTGCTACGGCGGTCGGCTTGTTCAAAAATGTGCTGGCGATGTTCCTCATTCTCGGGGCCAATTATATTGCCAAGAAAATGAACCAGACGGGAATCTGGTAAGAGAGGAGGTGCGCAGGATGAGTTTATTGAAGCCTACGGCAGGAGAACGGATATTTGACAGCGTCAACATCGCGGTTTTAATTTGCTTGTCGCTGCTGTTTCTTATCCCTTTTCTGGCTGTTTTGTCCACGTCCTTCATCAGCGCGGAAGAATCAATGAGGAGGGGCGCTTTTGTTCTGATTCCTGAAAAAATCGATTTCACTGCGTATGATTTGCTGCTGAATCGCGGTCCCATCATCTACAACGCCTATAAGGTTACCGTTTTCAAAGTGGTTGCAGGTACCTTTCTCAATTTATTGTTTACTTCCACGCTGGCGTACGGGCTGTCGCGAAGGCATCTGCCAGGGAAAAACGCTTTGGTGCTTATTATTTTTCTGACCATGATCTTTCATGGCGGGCTGATTCCGAGCTACATGCTGATCGATAATTTAGGCATTAAAGATACTTTGTGGGTGCTTGTATTGCCCGGATTGGTCAGTGCGTGGAATTTGTTTATTATGCGTAATTTTTTCATGAGCTTGCCGGAAGAGCTGGAGGAATCGGCCATTATCGACGGGGCTTCGCCAGCGGTTATTTTGTGGAAAATCGTCATTCCTTTATCGATGCCGGCTGTGGCGACTATCGGACTTTTTTATGCGGTCCATCATTGGAATGATTGGTTCGGGGCTTCGATTTATATCAATGAGCAAAGCAAGCTTCCGGTTCAGGTCGTGATGCGCAATATTTTGTTAAGCGGCGTTACGCAGAATGAGACGCAGCTGGAGTTCGTTCACGATCCGCCGCCTGCGGCAACCTTAAAATCAGCGGTTATTATCATTAGCACGCTTCCGATTTTGTTTGTATATCCGTTTATCCAGCGGTTTTTCGTCAAGGGCGTTATGGTCGGGTCGATCAAGGGCTAGGCGGTCTGACGCAAGTAAAACCGTGAATATTTATTCATCACTGCGGTTATTCCGGGAAAGGGATTGTACTCCTTATGAATAAATATCCACGTTAAAAAAAGGAGAGATTGCAATGGTTAAGCAAACCGAACTATTTAAATCAGGGCAGGACGGTTATCATACGTTCCGCATTCCATCGTTGCTTGTTACTAATAAAGGGACGGTGCTCGCTTTTTGCGAGGCCAGAAAAAACGGCGGCGGCGACGCCGGAGACATCGATGTCGTGCTTCGGCGCAGCTTCGATAACGGGAAAACGTGGGAGCCGTTTGAAATCATCGCCGATGACGGCACGAATACGATCGGGAATCCGTGTCCGGTCCAAGACCGGGAGACCGGGACGATCTGGCTGGTTTTGTGCCGCAACGCGGAGGACGGGCATGAGAAGGATATACTGGCCGGGAAAGCGGCGAGAGAGGTACTTGTCATAAAAAGCGACGATGACGGCGCAACATGGAGCGATCTGAGAGATATTACTGCCGACGTGAAGCTTCCCGGGTGGACCTGGTATGCGGCAGGACCTTGCCATGCTGTACAGCTGAAGAGCGGACGGCTGCTTGTTCCGTGCAATCATGCCGTTCTTAATCCCGAAACAGGCGGGTCGGGACCTTACACTGCGCATGTCATATACAGTGACGATCATGGGGCAAGCTGGTCGATCGGAGGTATCGTCGGCGAATATACGAACGAATGCGCTGCGGCCGAGCTGCCGGACGGCTCGGTTTATATCAATATGAGAAGCTATCGCGGCGAAAATAAACGCGCTTATGCCTGGAGCCGGGACGGCGGATTGACGTGGTCGGATATCGTGCTGGATGATGCTTTGACCGAGCCTGTATGCCAAGGAAGCGTGCTGGAGGACGGTCTGGGCGGGATTCTGTTTTCCAACCCGGCCAGTAAAGCGAGGGAGAAGCTGACCGTTCAAATCAGCACAGACGGTTGCCGTACTTGGAGTGTACAGCAGGTGCTGCATGACGGGCCGGCTGCTTATTCGGATTTAGCGTTAGCGGACAGCGGCAATACGGTGCTCTGTTTGTATGAATGCGGTGAGGCGAGACCTTATGAGCAAATCAAGCTGGCCCGGTTTCCCAAGAATTTAATGTAATTGCAATAACGAACTGCCTGCACCCCTGCATCCTCACTTTTCATACCCAAAGGTTAAAAATATACCGGCAAATGTTAAAACACACATGTTAATTCAAACTGCTCTATTCACTATAATGAGAAGTAACAAATCACACAGACGGTGATTGTAGAAACATACAGGGGTGACGTTATGAAAAGATCAATGCTTACGGGGGCAGCAGCCTTATTTCTTTCCTCCGCTTTAGTTACGGCTTGCGGTTCCAATCAGACAGCCCAGCCGCAACCGCAAGGAGCTGCCACGGATGCCGCCGCAGGAGCCGCTCAAAAACCGGTCACATTAACGATGTGGGCAGGCACAGGCTTCAAGGAAATTGAAGGCTACGACAGTAAAAACTATGGCGATTGGGAGAAGGCGAAAGCGAAGGAATTTCAAAAATTATATCCCAATGTAACGGTCAATGTGGAGGTCGTGCCGTTTACCGATATCGAGCAGAAGGTGAATGTAGCGGTAGCCGGTAATAATCCGCCTGATATTTTATACGATAATATTCCTATCCGTATCAGCAAGCATGCGCGCAATAATGTTTTGGAAGAGATTGAAGATGTTGTGAAAGAGGATAAAGCCGACTGGAAAGAGTCCTTTCTGGCGATGGGAACCATCAACAACAAAATGTATGCGTTGCCTCTTGGCAGTGTACCGCAAGTTGTGTTTCTAAACAAAACTATTTTTGATAAAAAAGGGGTAACGGTTCCGAAGAACAGAACCTGGACCTGGAATGAAATGAAGGATGCTTTAAAGAAGGTCGCCGATAAAAACACATACGGTATCGCGTATTTCGCCAAAAATGAGCAGGCAGACCAGCTGATGGTTAACAATATTTTGGCCGCTGGCGCTCAATGGGCCAATAAAGATTTCTCGCAGTACACCGTGAACAGTCCGGAGGGCGTAGAGGCATTAACCTTTATGCTGGGCTTGGCTGACGAAGGTCTGGTTGCTCCGGGCACTGCAACTATGGATGTGAATGCTAATTTTGAATTGTTCAAACAAGGCAAGCTGGCCGTCATGAACCATACATCCCCTGTGTATGCGGATATCGAATCCGGGAAGAAGAACGGCGCCGTTGATCCTTCGGTAGAAGCGTACGGCATTCTCCCGGTAGTTAAGGAAGGGGTCACCCCGCGACTCACCGTAACAGGGGAAAACGGCTATGCGATATTTAAGCAGAACGATCCGGACAAGAAAAAGATGGCCGTGGAGTTTGTAAAGTTTTTAACGAAGCCGGAAAATATTAAAGCAATCAACAAAGCTACATACGGAATTGCCGCCCGCAAATCAGGCACGTATGAGGTTCAAAATAAAGATTTTGCCGAGCTGTTCACGCAGTTGAATAAGCTGGAAATCGTTGATCTGGGAAAAAATCAAGCTTACTTTGCGACGCTTAGACAAAAGTTTTATCCCGAGATGCAAGCCGCCTTCCTGAAGGCCAAAACTCCCAAGCAAGCGCTTGATGATTTCGTGAAAAACGCGAACCAATTAGCTGCCAAAAAGTAACTCTACGGGCAATATACCTTCACTTCGTCCCGGTTAACAGCTTTATGCCGGGGCGGAGTTTTTTTTCAAATGTCATGGATAAACGGGGTGTTCCGCAAAGATGAAAACGCGCAACTTGTTCTGGAGTTATTTCTTTATTGGTCCTAATCTGCTGTTTCTTACCGTGTTTCTTGTTTTCCCGCTATTTTATACGTTTTATTTAAGCCTTTTTGAAGCGGATATTTATTCATCTGTCTTTGTAGGACTTGAAAATTACCGCAGCTTATTCGCTGAGGATGTATTTCACAAATCGTTTGTAAATACGTTTTATTTTGTATTGATTATCGTGCCTTGCGTGGTCATCACCTCGCTTGTCTTGGCTGCCTTCATGCAAGGCTTTCATAAGAAGGCGAAAAGCTTCTTCCGGCTTGTTTTTTATTTGCCGGTCGTCAGTACGCCGGTTGTGCTGTCTCTCGTTTGGGGATGGATGTATAATCCGAGCTTCGGTATTATTAAATATTTTTCGGAGCTGCTCGGGTTCGGGGCCATCGATGTCTTTTCCGGTCAACTGACTGCCATTCTGGCCCTTTCGGCGATAGTAGTTACGTGGATGATAGGACAGCCGGTTATTTTATATTTGTCCGCCATTGACGGTGTGTCGAGGGAACTGTATGAGGCGGCGGAAATCGACGGAGCGGGTCCGGTCAAAGCCTTTTTTAGCATCACACTGCCCATGATCTCCCATACGACCTTACTCATTGTTATCACATCGACGATTAGCGTATTCCAGATTTTCGTTGTTATCCATTTGCTTACAAGCGGCGGTCCTTACCATGGCACGGAGTCACTTGTTTATACGATTTACCGCACTGCGTTCGTATCCTTGCAATTTGGGAAAGCGTCTGCTCAAAGCGTCGTATTGTTTTTTATCATTTTGCTGATCGCGCTGCTGCAGTTCCGGTTATTCAAATCCAAATTGGATTCATGAACTAAGCTAGTTTTGGAAGAGGAGATAGAAGCGAAATGAAAATACATATAGTCTCCAGGTATACTTTGCTCATTGCGGCCTCAGTTATTTTTATTTTTCCTTTGTATTGGATGATCACGGGCTCCTTCAAAACCCAAGTAGCGATCTGGGCTTTACCGCCGCAATGGTTTCCGGTTCAATTCAAGCTCGATAACTACATCCATATTTTCGCGACAAAGCCAACGCTGCTCTGGCTGTTTAACAGTGTTTTTACAAGTGCTGTGTCGGTTCTATTCGTCGTTATTTTTTCAGCTATGGCAGGCTATGCTTACGCAAAGAAGAAATTTCCCGGAGCGAAAATCCTCTTTGTCATCGTTGTCGCTACTATGATGATGCCGACTCAGGTAACTCTTGTGCCCTTATATATTTTGTGCAGAAATTTAGGGTTGATTGACAGTTACCTAGGCGTTATTTTACCGGCGGTCGCTTTTCCGTTCGGCGTGTTTATCGTGAGGCAGTTCGCCTTGACGATCCCGGACGAGATCATAGAATCGGCAACCATTGACGGAGCGGGCGAAATCCGGATATTTTCGACAATTGTACTCCCGCTGCTTATACCGGCACTTGGGGCGCTATCGATCTTTGCATTTATGCACACTTGGAACGATTACTTATGGCAGCTTATCATCCTGCAAACCAAAGAAAAGCTTACGTTGCCTCTGGGCATTTCTACGATCACCTACTCCGAGAACAGTGTTAATTACGGTTTTGCCATGGCCGGGGCTACGATTGCCGCCGTTCCGATGATTTGCTTTTTCATGCTGCTGCAGCGAAGCTTTATTAAAGGGATTACGATGGGCTCGGTTAAAGGATGAAGCTTTTAGAGCTATACTAGAGGAGGGGAGGCGAAGCCGTGAAAATTTTAATTGTTGAAGACGAAGCGGACATCTTAAGAGGAATTCAAGAGGTAGTAGAACTGTGTAATTTGCCGTTTGAAAAAATTTTCGCAGTCAGCAACGCGGAAGAGGCGCTGGATTTGATTGAAGAGCATGAACCGGAAATCATAGTAACGGATATTTTACTTCCGGAGATGACAGGCCTGGATATGCTTGAAAAGGTTAGAGCACTCCAGGTTCAGCCCAAAGTGATCGTTATCAGCAGCTACAATAAATTCTCATACGCGCAGCGGAGCCTTCAATTAGGAGCAGTCGATTACATTTTGAAGCCCATACATAAGGACGAGCTTTCGGAAAAAATTAAATCCGTTTATACGATGGTTCAAAATGAATATGTGAACCGGGAGCAGGTTAAGGATCAAACCGTTTATGCCAGGCTAGGGACAGAAACCTTGAAAGAACGCTTTGTGCTAGGGCTTTGCCTTCAGAAGACCCCTCTTCAAGAACACATCCATCACCGCTTAATGGTATGGGATTTATCATGGATGGAAACACATTCTTACGCCGTCATCTCTTTAAGCGTCAACAAGCGTGATATCAGGGCCAAACAAGACAAAGATATAAACTTGGAAAATTTCGCCGTAGGCAACATAGCGGAAGAGACGTTAAGAAGCTATCAGCCGTCGGTTTTGATACGCAATGTTCATAATGACTGGATTATTCTGGCCTCCTGGGACCCAGTACTGTCCGTTGCTCATGCTATTTTGGAACGGGTGCTGAAATATCAGAAATTGAATCTGGTAGTCGGGATCAGCGAAACGATGCATTCATTTCAAGCCGTCTCGGAAGCGTACGAGCAGTCGCAAATGGCATTGAAGCTGTCCTCATTGCATGATAACAAACATATCGTTTGTTTTCAGGATATAGCAAGTATACTGAATCCTGAGACAGGACCGGTAAACAGTGAATGGGTGGCCGATTGCATTCTCGAAGGGAATGCGTATCAAGTGGAACAATCCGTGGAAGATATCATTCACCGTTTCATGCTGGCGAGGGATGTCAACAAACCGGCAGACTTGTCTATCAAATGCTTTGAGTGGGTATTGGAATTCATTCAAGCTTGACAGATAAGGTTAGCATGGAAATTAGCCACTTCCCCCTGGAGCTATGGGAGAAGGCCGAGCAGTGTCCGAGCGTTGAGGATTTAAAGCAGCTTTTGAACCGTCATTTGCATGAGTTTATTGAAACCGTTGCCAATCAGCAGCAGCCCAATCTGCTTAATTTTAATATTAATAAAGCCAAACGGATCATTGATGAGAAATACGGGGAACCGATTACTTTGCAAAGCGTGGCTGACGAGCTGAGCATTCACCCTGTTTGGCTGAGCCGCTTGTTTAAGAAAGAGACAGGGCAAAACTTTTTAGATTACTTAACTGAAATTCGAATCGAGCAAGCCAAGGTTATGCTGCGGGATACGAGCTTGAAAATATATGAAATCGCCCTGAGGATCGGGTATCAGGAAATCCAGTACTTTGGTAAAATATTCAAAAAACGAACCGGCATAACTCCAAAGGAGTACAGATATGGCAAATGAAAACGATTAAGCTCGCGAATCTTACCTTATTTCAAAAAATGTTTATACTCCTGTTTCTTTCTGTCTCTGTCCCCGTAACGATACTGGGTTATTTGTATTTCAGTGAATCCAAGGATCAAATTGAACATATTACAAAAGCATTGCTCATGGAAAATTTGCAGCAAAACAGCCAGAGGATCGAGCAGTTTTTTAAAGAAGCGGAGCTGCATTCGGAATCTATTATCGGTTCGCAGAGGCTGGAGATTCTGGCGGATGAATTGGAGAAGAAGCCGTTGGAGGACAGGTTGTTTTTGAGCAGGTCGATCACGTTAACCAATGAACTGAAGGGCCGCTATGATCTGAGTATGTATCCGCCCGATGAAGCCAGGTATGTAACGTTTACCTCTCTTATCCGGACGGAGGCCAAGCCGGCTGGAACGGAATGGATTAGCAAGGCGCTTGAGCTTAAAGGCAAAGGCTTCTGGTATTTCGATAACAACACGTTTATATATGCAAGATTAGTAAGAGCGATGTCCGATCTGCGGCCTTTGGCCGTCATTAAGTTGACGATTCCAAGCGCGGCATTGCAAGAACAGCTGCTCTCCCCGGCAAATTATTCTAACTTCGGACATTATATTGTCGACAGGGAAACGGATAAAGTGCTGTTGGCTAATTCGGTTAATATTTTGTATCGGGAAAAGAACGTTTTTGCAGCGGATATTGCGTTGGCTGACAGTCCGTGGAAGCTTGTGGCTGCCATTCCGGAGGCGGATTTAATAGGCCCGGTGGAGAAAATCAGACAATTCTCGTTTGTTCTCGTCTTCATTAGCATTTGCCTGATTGCCATGCTGCTTGCGCTTATTACGAACAGTTTTATTAATCCGATTAAATATATTCTCGGTCAGATGAAGAAGGTTCAACTGGGAACACTTGTTCCCGGATATCGGTATGACGGAAGAAGGGATGAGATCGGCCAGCTCGCCAAAGGGTATAACTCTTTGATATTCGGCATGCAGGAGCTGCTGGATACGACCAAGCTGATGGAATCCGAGAAAAGCAGAATGGAAATGCAGATGCTTATTCATCAGATCAACCCTCACTTTCTGTATAATACTTTGGACGCAATCAAGTGGAGAGCCGATCATGTCAAGGAACAAACCATAACCGAAATGGTATCGTCTTTAGGCAACCTGATTAGATACAGCATCAACAACGGGGAAGAGTTTACAACCGTGGAACGCGAAATCGAGCATGTAAAAAGCTATTTGAGAATAGAAGCATTACGAAATCAGGACGCCTTTCAGGTAGTAGTTAACGTGAAGCCCCGCTTATTGAATTATCCGATCTTAAAATTAATTATTCAACCGCTGGTAGAAAATTCGGTTAGGCACGGCTTGAATAAATTACAGCCCGGGCAAGGTAAAATACTTGTCAGGATCTTTATGGATGGTGAGGACTTAGTCTGCACGGTAGAAGACAACGGTCCCGGTTTCCCGGAGGAGGCTGCTGCCGCAACCGGTTGTTTCACGGTAAAGCCGGATCAGACCGGCGGAGTCGGCTTATACAATGTGAATCAAAGATTGAAAAACCGGTTTGGCTTTAAATACGGCGTCGTTCTGGCCAACAGGGAGCAGGGAGGCTGTAAAGCGACGATTCGCCACCCTGTTATGGAACCGCAAACGAATCCTTAGCAGCTGCGGCGTAACCATCGTGTGGACTGTCGAAACAGGGGGCAACAACGTCGTTCGATGGATTGGACGAACATGAATACGTCACTGCCTGCAGCCTGAATATGCAGCGCAGCACACCTCTAAATATGACGGCGGCCACGGTTGACGCTCCGTTGTGACGTTTCTCACAGCTTCGGCCGCCGCAGCCGGCTATAATGAAATTATTCATTTGTCGGAAAAGAGGGATACGATGAAAGCGGAATCCGAATCCAAAACGGGCGAGCCCGTATCGGTCACATGCAATGACTGCGGGAAAGCGAATGGTCAGGGCGAGATCGGAACCCACTGGATATGCGAGGATTGCAAGATGAACGGCGAGGAAGCGGCCCGTTCCTGATCGCCGCCCCGATTTAGCGATTTGCCGAATATGCGCTATAATAGGTGTAAACGAACCGGAATCGGCAAAAGGGGCGGGGCAAATGTTTTTACGTAGAGAAAGCTTGAAGCAGTATATCCGGTTGTATCCGGTAACAAGCCTGTTGATTGTCATTCAATTGCTGGTCTGGGCAGCTATGGAATGGTACGGATCGTCCATGGACAGCGGCACCTTGCTGCGGTTTGGAGCGATGTTCGGCCTGCCCGGTTTGACGCCGGAGCCGTGGCGCTATGTGACGGCGATTTTCGTGCATATCGGTTTCGAGCATCTGCTGTTCAACAGCTTTGCGCTGTACGTGTTCGCGGCGCCGCTTGAACGGCTGCTCGGCGCGTGGAAGTATGCGCTGTTTTATTTGGCATGCGGCATCGCCGGAAATATAGCCAGCGTATGGCTGCACCGCGATGATTTTATCGGCGCGGGAGCCTCGGGGGCGATCTACGGCGTGTATGCCGCGTACTTGTTTTTGTCCATCTTCCGCAAAGATCTGATCGATTACCAGTCAAAGCAGACGATCCGGGTCATCGTCATCATCGGCTTCCTGTACTCGTTCATCGTCCCGCATGTCGACATCTATGCGCATGCCGGCGGCTTCGTCGGCGGAGCGGTGCTGACCGCGCTGATTACCCGGTTTGTCGCGCGGAGACAACGCATCGAGGCGGAGGCCGCAGGCTATGAGTCCCGCGATTCCGGGCCGGATGCCGGATAGGATAGGACGAGATAGCGGGTAAAAGAGAGCGGCGAATGAACTCGTTCAGCTTTGCAGAACATCGGGGAATCAGATGGGGACTGTACCCCATCTGATTCAAGGCCCACCTTAGAGGCGGGGGTCTTAACCCGATAAAGTCGTAATCGTATGAATGCGGCTGCTGCCGCTTCAAGGCTGCGCTGCTCTTTAATGTGTTATATAATATAACATACACATAACAAATAATATTGACATATCGGTACGTCAGCTTTTATACTGAATCTACAACCGAATATGCAAGCCGTTCGCATAGACTTATGAAGCTTAGGTTTATGCGGGGAAATGCGCATTTCCTAACTATGGAACCGGTCATGAAGCAAAGCCGGGTTCATAGTTTTTTGCATGATGGCAAGCTGGAGATGTCATGTATTCTGACTTCAATGCATGGGAGGAACATGGGGATGAAGACGGTTATGGATGAGGTGCTGGTTAATGAGTGGTTTGCCGTTTTGAAGAGCGAGGAAGTGAAGGAAGCTCCGGTACAGGTTGTCGTGATGGGCGAGCGGGTTGTCGTATTCCGAACGAGCAAAGGCATCCATGCATTCAAAGATTTATGTATTCACCGCGGCTCGGCGTTGTCGATCGGTACGGTCAAGAACGATACTCTTGTATGTCCGTACCATGGCTGGCAGTATGATTCTGACGGAAATTGCGTCTGCATTCCGGCACAGGCCAAAGGGGCTTCGATCCCATTGAAAGCAAGAGCCCAAACATATGTGTGCGAAGAAAAATACGGGCTCGTCTGGGTTTGTCTTGGCGCCCCGGCCGCTCCGATCCCGGAGATTGAACCGTATGCGGACCCGGCATTTTCCACTCATGTATTCGGCCCGTACCGGATCAACAGCAGCAGTGCGCGGGTGATTGAAAATTTTCTCGATTATTCCCACCTCATGTGGGTGCATCAAGGCTACTTGAGCGATCCGGAGTACTCGGAAATTGCCAACTATGGCGTAAACCGGGTGAATGGGCGGCTTGTGACAGATGAGGTGACGATATTTGAATTCGATTTTGACGATCCGGACCGAGCCCTCATCCCGGTCGTTTATGTGAAAGAAGCTTACAGGCCGCTCACCGCTTTTCTCGAAAAACGGTTTGGTGCCGGGCGTGTCATGTGCATTTTGATGGCCAGCTGTCCGATTGACGAGCAAACCTCGGTCACTTATACGGTTCATGCGATTAATTTCGATCCGGGAGAAATTTCGGAATATATGGCCGTCAACGATGCAGTCATGATGCAGGATATGGTCATATTGGAAAATCAAAAGCCGGAAGAGCTGCCGCTCGATTTGCAGGCGGAACTGAGCCTGAAATCGGATCTAATGTCGATTGCGTACCGGAAATGGCTCGCTGAATGCGGCGTAAAACTGGGAACGGTGTAACGGCGAAAGATTTGTACGGATTTGGAGACTTTTTCGCCTAAGGATTGATTATTCCGCAAATAGATTGCCGTCTGAATTCCGCACCGCGTGATTCTGGGGCCGCGGCCGGTCAGCAGCCGGTGCTGGCCGCACTGGCGAGACGGGTGTCGAACTCGCGAATCTCGGGAGCGACGGACTCTCCCCTGATGCGGGCGAGCAAATGCCGCATCGCCTGCGTGCCGATCTCGTATACGGGCTGAACGACCGTTGAAAGCCCGGGAACGGCGTAATCCACGGCTACGCCGTCAAAGCCGATCAGCTTGATCTGTCCGGGCACGTGAACGCCCATCGCGTACAGGACTCTCATCGCGCCGACGGCGAGCAGGTCGTTGCCGGCGAACACGCCGTCGACATCCGGATGCCGGCTAAGCAGCTGCTTGACGGCGAGCTCGCCGCCACTGATCATGTAATCGCTCTGTACGATGAGATCCGGCGTGTACCAGGGCTGGTCTTGACACAGCTCCTCATAAGCCAGCCGTCTTTCATGGGCCGCGAACACATGCGGAGGACCGCTAATATGAGCGATTTTGCGGCAGCCCTGCGCGGTCAAGTGGCGGACGGCCATCCTTGCCCCTTCCCGATGCCTCGCTATAAACGAAGCGATGGGCTGGCCGGGAAAGCAGTTATCGACCAGAACGACCGGGATCGAGCTGTCCCGCTCGAAAGCCGACAGCTCCTCCGGCCGGGCGGTATATGAGGCGAGCAGCAGTCCGTCGACTTGCTTGGTCGCCAACACCTCCATATATTGCCGCTCCTTCTCCGTGCTGCTGTCGGAATTGCACAGCAGCACGGAGAAGCCGTTCTCCTGCGCGGTGTCTTCGATCGCCCGCGCGAGCAGCGGAAAGAACGGATTTAAAATATTAGGCACGATCAAGGCGACGGTAGCGGTGCGCTTGCCGGCCAAGCTTCTGGCAATATGGCTCGGCTTGTACTGCAGTGTCTGCATCGCCTTCTCGACGGCCTCGATTGTGCTTTTGTGCACATAGCCGCTCTTGTTCAATACGCGGGATACGGTTGCGACCGATACCCCGGCCAGCTTGCTCACGTCTCGGATAGTTGCCATAGGCGGTCGGCGGCTCAGCAGCCGGTAACCTCCTCAAGCGTCGGCATGCCCTCCTGCGCGCCGAATCGGGTAACCGAGAGCGATGCGGCCTTGACGGCCTGGCGGATGGACGCCTCCAGCGATTGGCCGGAGGCAAGTCCGCAGCACAAGGCGGCGTTGAAAGCATCGCCGGCCCCGGTTGTATCCGTTACCTGAACCGGTACGGCCGGAATCGTCTTCAGCCGGCCCTCCTCCAGGTAGGAGACGCCTTTTTCGCCGCGGGTGACAATGAGCGTCTGCCGGTGCCGCTGCTCCCAGTCGCCCATTCCCGCGGCGAGTTCGTCCTCATTCGCGTAGGTGCGCTGAGATAGCAGCTCGAATTCCGTTTCGTTCGGCGTAAGAATGTCGACCATGTCGTGAATCTCGGCCGGGAGCAGCTTGGCGGGAGCCGGGTTCAATACGGTGGTTACCCCGTTGTCGCGCGCGATTTGCAGCGCAAGCTTGACGGCCGGAATCGGGATTTCCAGCTGCAGGAGCGCAATATCCGCATCGCGGATAACCGCCTCATGCGCCGCTACAAGCCGCTCGTTCGTGCTTGCGTTCGCGCCGGGCACGATGACGATGCAGTTATCTTCCGCCGTATGCAGGATGGTCGCCGTACCTGTGGCTTCATGCTCAATGACGGCGATGCGGTCGGTCTTGACGCCGTACCCGGTCAGCTGGCGTATAATCTGGTGGCCGAACAGATCGTCGCCGACCGAGCCGATCATCGTGGCATCGGCCTCCAGCTTCGCGCAGCCGACCGCCTGGTTGGCGCCTTTGCCGCCGGGCAGGTAGCGGATATGCTGCCCCTCGATCGTTTCCCCGACCCGTGGCATTCGTTCGGCGGTGACGACCAAATCCATGTTCAAGCTGCCGATAATAACGATATGAGGACGTTTCAACGCAATCCCTCTTTTCCGTGTAGTAGATTGGTTCGCTTCGGTACAATGTGGTACCGGTTACATACTTCTCATATTATACCGGGCCCGCTCGCTTCTCGTCAAAATAATTTTGTGCGTCCAGCCGCTGCTGCTGCGGACGGGCCGCCTCAATTGAATGTTTGGATGGAATTATTTGTAAGTTACCGGGACCGTTGACCGTGTACAGGAATTCGACTAGTATGAGTTTTATACTTCCGGTCGAAGGGATGAAGCCATGCTGAAGCTGAAAGCGAGGTCGAGCTCGTTTCAAAATAAACTGATGCTGTCCTATTTGCTCATTATTCTCATTCCGGTGCTGTCTGCTCTGCTTATTTTTGGTCTTGATTTTTATAATCAAACGAAGCGAAGCTACGAGGATATTATGAATCAGTTGAACAAACGGACAAGCCTTGTCGTCACCGATTTTTTTTCCAACATCTCGCGAAACTCTTATTTTTACTTTACGGACAACCGGTTGAAACGGATTTTGGAGAAAAAGTACGTGCAGAGCAATCTGGAATTTATCGACGACTCGAACTATATGCAGCAGGCGATGGACCAGATTTTATTAATGAACGGGCAGCTGGTCGGGATGAGCGTAACCGGTATTAACGGCCGGGTGTACAGCAGCACGAGCGCCAATACCGGATATTTAAACGCGCTGCTGCAGGAGCTGCCGAAGGATAAGCTGCGCGACGGTAAAATTACCGTATCCAATGCATACAACAGCCAATTTATCAATAATCAGGGCAAGGTCGTGTCGATCATCCGTTTCCTGGCCGATTTGGACGGCATCAAGAGCCATGAGGTGTATGCGAAGCTCGATATCCGGTTCAAGCTGATTGAAAATTTGTTCGGCGGCATTTCGGAATCGAACAGCGAGGTCGGCACGATTGTGACGGCGGGCGAGCATTTGATCTACACTTCCGCGGACGCGGTTTTTGACGAGGTTGCGATCCAACAAATTGCAGCGGCGTTCAAAAGGAGCGGCGGCCATGAAAATCAGCTGATGCGGTTGACGGTTAACGGGGAGCCGTACATGTTTGCGGAAACGTTGAACGAGCTGACCGATTGGACGATCATTCAATTCATTCCTTCCCGGGCCATTGACAACGCGTTTCAAAAAAATATCGGGAAATATGTATCGATCAGTCTTATTTGTCTCGTAATTGCAATCTTTATGGCGTACTTTTTTTCAAGGCGTTTTTTCAAGCCGATTTCCAAGCTGATCAAAACGATGAAAATGGCCGACTCCGGTACGCTGGACCGCATTGCCGACGATGAAAACCGCGAGGATGAAATCGGCAAATTGATGCAAAGCTACAACTCGATGATGCACCGCTTAAAGGAAAGCCGCGAAAAAGAGCTGATGTCGAGCCGCCTGCAGAAACGGGCGGAGCTGAATATGCTGCAAGCGCAGATCAATCCGCATTTTTTATACAATACGCTCAATACGATGCATTCGATCGCCGAGCTGCACCGGTTCGAGCCGATTTCGGTTATGGCGCAAAGCTTGTCGAGCCTGTACCGGTACAATCTGAAATCGAACGATATCGTCACGATCCGGATGGAGCTGGAGCAAATTCGCAACTACGTCCAGATCCAGCAGATGCGGTTCCTGAACAAATTTCAGGTGATCTACGAGATTGACGAGCAGCTCCATGATTATCAAATATTGAAATTTTTATTGCAGCCGATTGTGGAAAATGCGTTTTATCACGGGCTCGAGCCGAAGGGCGGCAGCGGAACGCTCAAGCTGTCCATCCGGAAAAACGGCCATACGCTCTTTCTGCTCATCGAAGATGACGGCATGGGCATAAGCCGGGACAAGGCGGAGCAGCTGAATCTGTCCTTCCGGAAGCCTGCTGCCGAGGAACAAAACGAATCGAAAAATCATATCGGGCTGCGCAATGTCAATGCGCGGATCAAAAATTTTTACGGCGACGAGTACTGGCTGCAAATTTCAAGTGTGGAGGGGCAAGGCACTAGCGTCGAAATGATGATTCCCGCTGAAAAAGGAGAACTGCACGATGCGTATTTTGGTCGTTGACGACGAATATTACTCAAGGAAGGCGATCATGCAAATGATTGGTGACTGCTGTCCGCACGCGGCGCTGGATGAAGCGGAGGATGGCGGGGAGGCGCTAGGCATGCTGCGGTCGAACCGCTACGATCTGCTGTTTTCCGATATCCGGATGCCGGGGCTTGACGGGATTCAATTGGCCGCAGCCGTTCACGAGCAGTTTCCGTCGTTGGTCAATGTTATCGTAAGCGGTTACGACGATTTTCAATATGCGCAAAAGGCGATTGCTTACCGCGTGGAGCAATACTTGCTCAAACCGGTGCAGATGCAGCAGATAGCACAAATTATGCAGCGGATTCAGCAGCAGGCGGAGCTGTCGGCGCAGCGCTGCCTGGAGGAGCGGCTGGCGGCCGTGATTTATCAAGAGCCGGACGGCGGCGAAGAAGCCGAGACGGAATTTCCGCTCGCGGGCCGCTCTTACAGGACGGCGGTATTTCAGATGGACCGGCCGTACAAGGAGCGGCTGGAGCAGGCGCTCAATGAACAATTGCGGCACGCCGGAGCCGCATGCTGCTTTTTCTGCGATCGCAGAAACGGAACGATGCATGTCGCCGTATTGCATGCGCCTGGCGGGTTCCCGTGGGAACGGCTGCGGCTCAAGGAGCTGTGCATGGCTGCGATGGAGCCTATAAAGCGGGCAGGCGCCCGGATATACGCCGGACTCAGTAGCGTTATCAAGGACAACGCGGGCGGGACGGATCATGGCAATGAGCTGAGGCAGTCGTATAGGCAGGCGAAGCGGGCTTTGCTGAACCGGCATTTGGCCGGGGGCGGCAGCGTCGGCCTGTACGAGGAATTGAGCGGCAATCCCCGTTACAGCTTTGAGCTGCTGGAGGAGCTGCTGCTCCCGTTGTACAACAAGCTGATCCGCTATCAGGATAAAGAGGCGGCCGAGCTGATCGGCAATTTGTTTCGGGTCATTGCGGAGCGCCGGCTGTCGGCGCATACGCTGCACGATACGTGCTCGAAGCTGATTGCCATATTTAACGCCGTAATTGAACGGATTAACGAGGAAGGGGCTGGTACGGAGCCGGAGCCTTATTTGGCCCCGGTAGATTTATACGATTACTACGAGCCGGACGAGATCGTCCGTTATTTGAACGGGCAGGCTGCCGCCTTATCCGCCAAGCTGCAGCAGGTCCGGTCCAGAACCGACATCGTGCAGCAGATGAAGGACTATGTGGAGCGGAATTACCGGCATCAAATTTTATTGGACGATATGGCGAAAACGATGTTTTATACGGATACCTCGTATTTAAGCCGGCTGTTCAAGAAAAAGAGCGGCATGAGCTTCACGAATTATTTGCTGTCGGTCCGCATGCAGAACGCCAAAAAGCTGCTGGAAACCGACTTGAGTTTATCCGTTGCCGACGTAGCGAGCGCGGTCGGGTTCAACGACTACTCCTACTTTATCCATATGTACAAAAAGTTTTACGGGGAGACGCCGGGTCAAAGCAAGAAAAGGGATTAACGCACTGAAGGAGGGAACAGGATGTCCGGCAAGTCGATTATAGCGCTGCTTCTGGGGTTGAGTCTTGCTTTTGCCGTAACCGGCTGCTCCGCCTCGGGTCCGTCGGCCGTCACGCCTAAGGCTCCCAAGATCAAGCTGGAGCTGCTGACCAACAAGAGCGACACGATGGAGACGATGGATAAGATCATCGCCCGCTTTCGCGAGCGCTATCCGAACGTTGAGATCGAGCAGGAAGCGCCGCCCAATATGTTAAAGGTGCTGGCGATGCGCTTTTCCACCAATACGCCTCCGGATTTGTTTACGGTGTATCCGACGGCGCCCAGCATGCGTCAGCCGGTGAAAAGCGGCTATTTGACGGATTTAACCGGAGACCCGGTTTTATCGAATGTGCGGCCCGACTTTCTCGAGTTTAGTCGGACAGGCGGCAAAAATTACGCGGTTCCGCTTGCCCTGGAGGGCTACGGGATCATTTACAATACGGCTATGTTCCGCGAGCTGAATCTGGATATACCGCAAACCTATGCCGAGCTGCTGAACATATGCGAGCGGTTAAAAGCGGCCGGGATAACGCCGTTTATTTTCGCTGACAAAGACTTCACGTACGTGCGCCGGATATCGAGCGTTTTATTGGGGTTGGACAATCCAGGCATCATTCCGTACTTTGAAAACGTAATGGCGGGACGGGATCATATTCAAGACAGCGTTCAGCTGATCGGTATGGCCACAAAAACGATGGAGCTGCGCAAGTATGGGCAGCGGGATTCGCTCGACACGTCGATTGAAAATGCGGTCCGCGAATTTGCCGGCGGGCGGGCGGCGATGTTTTTCAACGGCATGTGGGAAGTGAACACGATCAAGAGGACTAACCCCGATCTGGATGTGGCGATGTTTCCGTTTCCGGCGGAGCGGAAAGGAGATACGAGGGTGGCGATGCAGGTGGGCACGGCATTCGGCATCCCGAAGCAATCGAAGACGATGGCTGAAGCGAAGCAATTTCTCAGCTTTCTGACGACGACGGAGATGGCCCAGCTGTTTTCCGACGAGACGGGCAATATTTCAATCATCAACGGTGTTAAACATACGACCAAGGAAAACGGAGGCATTGCCGAGTACGCGCTGGCGGGCAAGCTGTTTCGTGCGGCGGACTCGCCGTGGACGATGTCGATGCAGGACGAGTTCGGCAAAGCGGTGCAGGAGCTGATCGCGGGCGGAGGACTGGATACGTTCATGCGGAAAATGGAGGAGACGTTTTACCGGGCCGAGGAATAGAGGATGTTAATGATCAAATCTCTCATGTCGATATGGTCATGGTTCTCATATATTTCCCCTCCTCCGGTTGCTATTATTGTAAGCGCAACCAAAAAGAAAATGTAGGGGGAACTTCGAGATGAACAACCGAAACAGCTTCAAAATCATGGCCTCGTTAGGAACGGCGGTCGCATTGGCCGTTACCGCAGGCTGTTCCGCCGGAGGCGGCGAAGGAACGGGAAAGGACGCTCCTGCGGCGGCGGCAAGCGGGCAAAAGGTGAAGCTTGAATTTTTATCCAACAAAGCGAACGAAGTCGATGTCATGAACAAGATCATCCAAAAATTTCGTGAAAAAAACCAAAACATCGATATCGAGGTCAATGCCCCGCCGAACATGCTGAAGGTGCTGGCGATGCGGATCGCGAACAACGATGCGCCGCCTTTTTTTACCGTCTATCCTTCGGCACCCAGCATGCGCCAGCCCGCCAAGGACGGCTATTATGCCGATCTGACCGGCGATCCGGCCCTGTTCAACAATATTTCGCCAAGCTTTGTCGATTTCAGCAAAACGTTCAATAAAAACTACGCTGTCCCTTATGCGCTGGAAGGCTATGGGGTAACGTACAATATGGACATGTTCAAAGAGCTCGGCCTGGAGGTTCCGAAAACGTACGACGAGCTGATTCAGACGGCCGAGAAAATCAGGGCGGCAGGCAAAACGCCGTTCCTGTTCCCGGACAAAGATTACGCGATCATCCGGCAAACGACGGCCGCCTTCCTCGGACTGTATATCCCGAACGTAACCCAATATTTCGACGATGTCATTAACGGCAAGCAGCATATTGCGGACAATCAGGAAGTGCGCAAGGTGGCGCAGCGGATACTGGATTTGAGAAAGTACGGGCAGAAAGATTTGCTTGGAACTTCCGCCGATAACGTCGTGCGCGATATGGCCGCCGGCAAAGGCGCGATGTTTTTCCACGGCATGTGGCAGGGGCCCGCTGTCAAGAAGGCGAATCCGGATATGAACGTAGGCATTTTCCCGTTCCCGGCCGATAAGGCGGAGGATACGAAGGTCGCGATGCAGGTAGGGACGGCGATCGCCCTGCCGAAGGACGGGAAAAACGCCGCCGAAGCCAAAAAGTTTATGGAATATTTCAGCAGCACCGAAGTTGCCCAGGCTTATTCGGACGAGACCGGCATGATTTCCGTCGTCAAGGGCGTGAAGCATAACAACAAAATCAACCAGACGCTGGCGGAATATACGCAGGCCAACAAAATTTACAGAGCGGCCGATTCCCCGTGGACGCCGGCGATGCAGGATGATTTCGGCAAGGCGACGCAGGAATTGATCGGCGGGGGCAGCCTGGATGCCTACATGAAAAAGCTCGAGGACATTTTCTACAATAAAGGCAACTAGGCATGGCTAAACTGCAGCTTTGGAGGTTGAGAATGGAAGTGATTGGCACAACAAACGCCCAAACGGCCGGCAGACGGAAAATGGCGCTTGGCAGCAAAAAGCTGCGGGTTTACGTATGGTTTACGCTGCCGGCGCTGCTGCTCTATATCGGATTTTTTTTCTACCCGGCCTTGATGGGGCTCAATTACAGCTTGACGAATTGGGACGGGATGGCGAGGACGTATCGTTATATCGGGCTAAGCAATTATGCGGCTATTTTCAAGGATGAACGGTTTCTTCACGCTTTGGGCTTTACATTCAAGTACACGCTGATCGTTGTCGTCGCGAAGCTGGCAATCGCCCTTGGGCTGGCTTTGCTGTTAACGAGCCGGATGCGGTTCCGCAGTTTTTTCCGGTCGATCTATTTTTTCCCGGCCGTGCTAAGCTTAATCACGATCGGCTTGATTTTTAACGAAATTTTCTTCACGATTTTGCCTGTTATCGGTGAAGCATTAGGGATCGAGCCGCTGTCGCGCAACATTCTGGGCAATAAAGATACGGCGCTGTACGGCATTCTGATCGCCAACATATGGCATGGGGTCGCGGTGCCGATGGTCATTTTTATGGCGGGTCTGTCGAGCGTACCCAAAGATTTGCACGAGGCGGCCACGATCGACGGAGCGGGCAAGAGACAGCGGTTTTTCTCGATTACGCTTCCTTTCCTTATCCCGATGCTGAATGTCAACCTGGTGCTGCTGATCAAGGGCGGGTTGACCGTATTCGACTCCATCGTTGCGATGACGGACGGAGGTCCCGGCACATCGACCGAATCGATCGGCTTCCTCATTTACCGGCATGGCATGCTGGAAAATAAATTCGGCTACGCTACCGCCGAGTCGATCTTCGTCTTTGCGATGATCGCGATCATTTCCTACGTGCAGATGAAATGGCTGAACAAGCAGGAGGTGGGCCAGCAGTGAGAGAGAACCCGGTTGCACAGTCGTTGAAATACGCGATACTGCTTGTCGGTGCGGTCATTGTCATGCTTCCGATGTATTTGACCGCAACCTTGTCGTTCAAGACGCAAGCGGAGTCGGCAAAAAGCTTCTTTTCATTGCCGTCCGGCCTGTACATGGGCAATTTTGCCGAGGTTGTAAAAGGGAAATTCTGGATCCATATGGCCAATTCGTTGACGATCACGGTCGTCTCGATGCTGTTCATCATGATTCTCGTGCCGATGGTATCGTTCGCCATCTCGAGAAATTTCAGACACCGTTATTTCAAATTCGTCTTTTATTTTATTTTGTCCGGTATTTTCATTCCGTTCCAGGTCATTATGCTGCCCGTGCTGAAGCATATGTCCGGCTTGCACCTGCTGAATCAGGCGGGGCTTATTCTGATGTATATTGCGCTGTCGTTGACGCAAGGCATATTTTTAAGCGTCGGTTTTTTGAAAAATGTGCCGTTGGAGCTGGACGAAGCTTCGACCATCGACGGCTGCACCGTCGGGCAGACGTTCGTCAGGATCATTTATCCGCTGATGCTGCCGATTATCGTGACGATTGTCACGCTAAATTGTCTGTGGATATGGAACGACTTCCAGCTGCCGCTTATTTTGCTGAACCGCAGCCCGAACTACTGGACGCTTCCGCTGTTCATTTATAACTTCAAGACCGATTACGGCTTCGATTATAATAAAGCGTTTGCCGGATTCTTTCTGACGATGCTGCCGATTATTGTCTTATACGGGTTTATGCAGCGTTATATTATCGGCGGATTGACCGAGGGCGCATTGAAATAAGTCGATGAAGCATACAATGCAAAGGAGTGATGCGGACATGGCCGCAGAGAATCAATTGTTGCGCTCCACCCCCGAGGAACTGGGCATCGCTTCGGCGTCCGTGCTGACTTTCCTCGAAGCGGTCGAGCGGCAGGGTCTGGAGCTTCACGGCTTCATGCTGCTGCGTCACGGGCGGGTGGCGGCCGAAGGCTGGTGGGCCCCTTACGGGCCCCGACAGCCGCATATGCTGTTTTCGCTGAGCAAAAGCTTTACCTCGACGGCGGTCGGATTTGCCGTATCCGAGGATCGGCTGTCGTTGGACGATTCGGTTATCGGCTTTTTTCCTGAGGCGGTTCCCGACGGGCCGGTCGATCCGCTGCTGGCCGCCATGCGGGTCAAACATCTGCTTACGATGAGCGCAGGCCATGCGAAGCCGATTATGGGCGCCGAATGGCGGCGGACGGACGGCGACTGGGTCCGCTATTTCCTGCAAAGGCCGATGGACCATCAGCCGGGCTCGCGGTTCGTCTATAACAGCGGAGCCACCTATATGCTGTCCGCCATCGTACAGAAGGCGACCGGGCAAAGGCTGCTCGATTATTTGCAGCCCCGCTTGTTTCAGCCGTTAGGGATTGACGTCGCCGGTTGGGACAGCTGTCCTTCCGGAATCGATGCCGGCGGCTGGGGGCTGAGCTTGCGAACCGAGGATTTGGCGCGGTTCGGCCAATTTTATTTGCAGCGGGGGATGTGGGACGGGCGGCAGCTGCTGCCGGCGTCTTGGGTCGCGGAAGCGACGGCCCGTCAGATCGGCAATGGCAGCGCAGACGGTCGCGATCCGCTGAGCGACTCGCAGCAGGGCTACGGCTACCAGTTTTGGCGGTCCCGGCATGGAGCTTACCGGGCCGACGGCGCGTTCGGCCAATTATGTCTGGTGATGCCAAAGCAGTCCGCCGTCATCGCGATTCATGGCGGCCTGTCCAACATGCAGGCCGTGCTGCGCCTGGTCTGGGAGCATTTGCTGCCCGCGATGGGCGACGGACCGCTGCCCCGCGACGAGCAGTCGCAGACGATGCTGCTTCGCAAGCTGCGCAGCTTGAACATGCTGCCGCCCCAGGCGCAGTCGCATTCGGCAGTGGCGGCGCAAGTGTCGGGCCGACGTTACATGGTGGAGGACAACGCCGACGGGGTACAGTCCGTCCTGTTTGATTTCGGCGCCGACGGCTGTACGTTTACGCTGTCGGATTACCGGGGCGAGCACCGGATTCGCTGCGGGATCGGCGAATGGCAGGAGGGCGGGACGACCATGTCGGGCCGTAGTCTGCATCATCAGTACGAGCCGCCTGCCCTGCGCGTCGCCGCCAGCGGCACCTGGCATGATGCGGACACATACGTCATGACGTGGTGCTTTGTCGAAACGCCGTTTACCGACACCGTCATTTGCCGGTTCTATGACGACCGGCTGGTGCTGGAACGCTCGGTCAACGTGAACAGCGAGTCGCGGGAACGCCCTCCGCTTCACGGAAAGCAGGCTTGAAATACGAAATTAGAGATCATGCCGGCGTCCGTCGGTAGTGCGAGATATTGAATATTACAGGTACAAATGTTAATTTACGAGGCTGCGAAAGCGGCCTCTTCTCCGCTTTTATTGCCTTTGGTTTCCCCATTTCTCATAAAGATCGGGGTCGTAAGACTTACTTGTTCCAAGAAAGACGTTCAGCTTAGCTGAACATCGGGGAATCAGATGGGGACTCTACCCCACCTGATTCAAGGCCCACCATAGTGGTGGGGGTCTTAACCCGATAAAGTCGTAATCGGATAAAAAAGCGGGAGACTAGACTTATATAGAGTGTGGGGAAAAATGGATGGATATAAGCTAACGGAAAGCTTCGGGGCCAACCCGTCCGGGGAAGTTACGCGTCTGTTATATGACGATGCATGGATTTCGGCGCAACACAGCGGAGCGGGTCATGATCTTAAAGTTTTTCAAGAGGCTTGTCCGACCCTGCGCGGAAACGGATTGCATAGTATGGAAACCCGTGATAAACTTCGTATGTAAACGTTATACTAAATTTTTACATATTAAGGATGTCGAGCAAAGTGGCCCCCCTTACAATCAAAGACGTCGCAAAAGCGGCCGGCGTGTCCACCGCCACCGTTTCCCGCGTCATTAACCATAGCGGCTATGTCAGCAACGAAGTGCGCCTGCACGTGCAGAAGATGATTGAGCGGCTGAACTACCAGCCTAACGTTTTGGCGCGAAGCTTGAAAATGGAAAAAACGAAAACCATCGGCATGGTGCTTCCGGATATGACGAACGCTTATTTAATGACGGCAGCGCGAATTGTGCAGAAGCGTCTGATGGAGGAAGGCTATCACCTCATCTATATGGATTCGGGTGAAGACCCGGTTAAAGAGAGGGAAGCCATTCAGCTGCTGCTGGGCATGAGGATCGAGGCGCTTGTGCTAGCCGGAACGGGCGAAAACGGCGACCTGGTGAACCAGATCATGCAGGCCGGGACGACGACTATATTGATGGATCGAACGATTCAGGGCGTTAACTCCAGCATGGTGCTGGAGGACAACGTCAGCGCCTCCGAGGAAGCCGCATCCCGAATCATAGTGGAATTCGGCGCGCAATTCGGCATTATATGCGGTCCGACCGGCATTAGCACGGCGCGTGAGCGTTACGAAGGCGTCGTCAGAGCGTTGGAGACGGCCGGGTTGGCGCATGAATTCGAGCAGCGGATGATCTATGAAGGGGATTTCACCCGAGGATCGGGCTCTCTGGCCTGCAGCTACTTCATGAACATGACGATTCCGCCCCGCGCGGTCATTTCGTTCAACAACGAAATGACATACGGGTTCTACCTTCGCTTGAAGGAGCTCGGAGCTGGGCTCGATTCCATAAAGGTCGTTTCATTCGGCGAGCTGGACGCCGCGCCTTTATTTTCCAATCGGCTGGCTGTCATCCGGCCAAATCCCCAGCTTATCGGCGAGGCCGTGGCCGAGCTTGTATTAAAGAGAGTGAAGGATGGCAATCACGAGAAGGAAAAGCGGATCTTGATGCCTCGGTTCGAAAGCTTCTGAACCGCGCATCCGATATGAAATCCGTTTTGCATTGACATTCATGTGTAAACGTTGACAGATACGATGACGACGGGCGCCAACCGTGCAGTGCAGTCTTGCCGCAAGATCGGCCTCGGTCATAGAAACGCCCGCAGCCTGCTGGCATAACGCCAACAGGCTGCAGGCTGCAAATATAATTAACCGAGCAGGCCCGATTGCAAGACGCCCGCGTAGAAGCGGTTGAACTGCTCGATATCGAGCTGCTGGGCGGCATCGGACAGCGCGGCCGCCGGATTCGGATGAACCTCGACCATAATGCCGTCCGCTCCGGCGGCTAATGCGGCTTTGGCGCACGGGACCAAAATATCTTTGCGGCCTGTGGAATGGCTCACATCGACAAGCACGGGCAGATGGCTTTCCTGCTTCAGGATCGGCACGGCGGATATATCGAGCGTATTGCGGGTAGCCTTCTCGTAGGTGCGGATGCCGCGTTCGATCAGCATGACCTGCCTGTTGCCGCGCGACACGATGTATTCCGCCGCATGCATAAATTCGTCAATCGTCGCCGAGATACCCCGCTTCAGCAAGATCGGAACGCGCACATCGCCGGCGGCCTTCAGCAGCTCGAAGTTTTGCATATTTCTCGCCCCGATTTGAATAACGTCGATATATTGACAGGCGGTTTCGATATGGGCCGGGCTGACGATTTCGCTGATCGTCTTCAGGCCGAACTCGTCGGCGACTTCCTTCAATATTTTCAGTCCCTCTATGCCGAGACCTTGAAATTCATACGGAGATGTTCTCGGCTTGAAGGCGCCGCCGCGCATGACGGTAACGCCCGCCTGCTTCAACGCAGCCGCCACCTCGCGCACCTGCTTGTAGCTTTCGACGGAGCAAGGACCTGCAACCATCACCGGTTTGCCGCCTCCGACAGCAATCTCCCCGAGCTTTACGACCGTATCCTCGTTCCGGCTTTTCCGGCTGACGAGCAATGACTTATGCCGACCCGCTTGCCGCGGACTGGAGGAAGCCTGAATGATTTGGCCCCATAATTGACGGGCCGTAGCCTGATCGTAAGGGCTTGTATTCATCGCGATGAGCCGCTCCATCTTTTCCTTTTCCCGCACCGGATCGGATTTCTCAACCAACTTGCCGATCTGCTGCGCAATCCGCGCTCTTTCCGATAATAATTCCAGCAGCTGCCGGTCCACCCGTTCCAATTGTTCGTCCAACTGCTCCATATGGATTTGTTCCATTTGTACTCCACCCCTTCGATTTTATAATTTCCGGAAAACGAAAAAGACCCCCCGTCGCAAGGGACGAGGAGCCGTGGTACCACCCTTATTAGAAAAGTCGTCTCCGGACGTTCGACCGGGCTCGCTTTTCTCACTTTAACCCTTTAACGCAGGGGATACGGCTTCTCCTAAAAGCAGCCCGGTCCGGGCGGCCGTTCAGAGATCGGCTCGGGAGTGAACTTCGGCGGTGTACTCGATCGGGTGCTCTCAGTCTGCCGGCACGCCGTCCCTGTCATGAGTCCAGGTCCGCTTACTCTTTCCTTCATTGCCTTTTTCCTAATAATATCCGGTGTTTCGCCGGACTGTTAAACGGTCAAAATAGTTCAGCTGCATATGATTAACATGCATTGTAAGCCATAAGCGGTTTTTCCGCAAGCATCTGATTTAAAGCAACTGCGCTTTGTCGCAGCACAGCGGTTATGCTCGCTTTTCGGTGAATTTGGGACCCATGCCGGTTTTGCCTTTTGATCGTTTAGAAAGCAAGGGGATGGCAATAATGGAAGCATAAAGCTTGCCAACTGGGAGACGACGATGAAGAATACGACTTTCTCTTTTCTGCAAATATCGACCATCCTGATTTTATCGATCGGAATGATGAATCATGTCATTATCATTCCCGTGCTGTTGGAGGTTTCCGGGCGTGATTCGTGGCTGAGCGTATTGGCAACGAGCGTTATTTTTGTGCCGGTCTTTTTAATAATCGCTTATATTATTCAAAAAACGACGGCAGGCGGCGGCAGCTCGATTTTGCAATGGCTGAAGGAAAAATACGGGAGATGGGTAGCCGGTATCATTACTTTCGTCATGTCCGTATCGTTATTTTTTTCGGCTGTGCTTACGGGAAAAGATTTTAAAACATGGACTAATGCTTCGTATTTGCCGCAAACGCCGCCGAGCGTCATCGCCATTATTTTGGTTGCATTGGCCTGCTATATGTCTTATAAGGGGATCCGGGCAATTGCCTACGCCTCGGCGGTGCTGCTGCCGCTCGTGATCATTTTCGGCGAATTTGTCATGGTCGCCAACTATCCGCATAAGGATTACTCTATGTTATTCCCGATGTTCGAATTTGGTACAAAGTTTTTGACAAACGGGATTATTTTTGTCGGCACCGGATTGATTGAAGTCATGTATTTAATTTTTTTGCAGCAGCATATCGCTACTCCGATCAGGAAATGGTATGTGCTTATGCTCGGTTTGTTTTTGGCCGGGCTGACGCTCGGTCCGACGATGGGCTCCATTGCCGCATTCGGTCCGGTCGAAGCCCAAATCCAGAGATACCCGGCCTTTGAAGAGTGGAGATTGGTGAAAATCGGGAATTACATCGAGCATGTCGACTTTTTATCGATTTATCAATGGGTATGCGGCGCCTTTGTCAGGATTAGTCTGGCGATATTTTTGATTGCCGAGACGCTGCCGAAGTACAAAAAGCTGGTCTTGTTTATTATTGCGGTGGTCATGCTCGTGCTGTTGATTTATGAGGTGGGGGATATAAATTTCCTGCTCATCATGAAGAAGTATTACTTTCCGATTAACTTCTGCTTGATGTCCGGACTGCTGTTGACCGTCTTTCTGCTCGTTCTATGTGCGGGAAAGGATAAGGTGCAAAAACCGAATGAATCTTGAAACGCTCCGGGAATCGTTCAAAGAATGCGAAGATATCATCTTTTATCGTCACGGCTTTCCGGAAAATTTGGAGGCGGTGCTGGTCTATTGCCGTACGCTTTGCGATGAAATACGGATCAGCAATCTCGTTATGCCCGAGCTGATTCGGTTGTGGGAGATTACGTCCTTCTCGGATGCTGACAGCATCAGTGCGGCGACAGCGGTTAATATGCGGCAGACGGAGGCCAACTTCAATTACAGCTCGGCAATTTTTTCGGGCAAGGCGATCATCTGGTTTCCTAATTTGCAAACGGCATTCTCGATTTCCATCGAAAAAATTCCGAACCGGACTACGGAACCGAGCAATATTGACGTGTCGATTCGCGGCCCTAAAGACGGTTTGATTGAAAATATCGATACGAACGTCGGTTTAATCCGTAAACGGCTGCCGACCTCGTCGCTTGCTCTTGAAACCTATACGATCGGCTCGCTCAGCGAGACCAAAGTCGGCCTGATGTATTTGAAGGACAAGCTGGAAGAATCGCTATTAATGAATATCCGCCAAAAGCTGCAAAAGCTGCAGGGGCAGGTGGAGGATTTGTCCAGCGCGACGCAATTGGAAGAAATCATCTCGGATAATCCGTACAGCTTTTTTCCGCTGACGGCGTATTCCGGAAGGGCGGATTTTATTGTCGCCTGCCTGCTGAAAGGGCGATTCATCATTTTGCTGGACGGGGTTCCGGGAGCAGTGATTGCTCCGGCGACGTTGGGCCTGCTGTTGAAAACTCCCGAGGATTTGCATTTCAATTATATTTCAGCCTCGTTCGGTCGGATTTTGCGGATTTTCAGTCTCGTCATTTCCATTTATTTGCCCAGCTTTTTTGTCGCGTTAACCGGATTTCATCAGGATCAAATCCCGTTTCCGCTATTGGCGACCATCGTCATGACGCGGCTCGGCATTCCGCTGTCTTCGCCGATGGAAATGTTTCTCATCTTAATTTTACTGGAAACGTTTAAGGAAGCGGGGTACAGGCTGCCGTCGATGATCGGTCAAACCTTGACCGTTGTCGGCGGTCTCATCATCGGCGATGCGGCGATCCGGGCAGGACTCACCTCGCCGTCGATGGTCGTTGTGGGCGCCATCTCGATTGTGGCCGGCTCTACCCTGATCAGTCAGACGCTTTCTGGAACGGTCAGCGTGCTCAGATATTTCAATCTGCTGCTTTCTTCGCTGCTGGGCATGTACGGATTTATGTGCTCGCTCATTTTGATCACCGTTTATTTATCGAGCATGAGCTCTTTCGGCATCCCCTATTTGGCGCCGGTCTCTCCCATCTCCTTCAGAGACATCATGCGCTCGTTCTTTATGCTTCCGCGCAAGCTGGGCGGTTTTGTCCCGACATATTTAAGAAGAAAAAACAAAGGATAGGTAGCCTTGAATACGACAAGACGGTTCCTGAAGATAAAATTGGCTATTGTACTGTTGCTTTTCCTTTCCGGCTGCTGGGACTATAAGGAGATTCATCATTTAACGTTTGTTACGACAATCGGTATCGATTACAAGGATGACGTTTTTTTCGTTTATGTGCAGGCGCTCAATTTCGCCAATATTGCGCAAAAGGAGGGGCTGCGCCCTCCGAGTCACAGCGCGGTAATCGGTGTCGGCAAAGGACCGACGATTACCGACGCGATGTTCGATCTGTATAAATCGGAGCAGCAGCGTATATTTTGGGGTCATATATCCGCCATGATTGTTAGCGAGCAGGCGCTTAGGCGGGTCTCCGTCGAGGATTTGACGGATACGATCAACCGGTATCGGGAGATCCGCTATAATATATGGGTATACGGAACGAGCGAGCCGATCGAAAAGCTGCTTGAAGTGACGCCGAATTTCGGCTATTCGCCCTATGACTCCAACCTGATGAAGCCGGATAAAACATTCAATCAATTTTCCGCGATCGAGCCTGTCTTTTTATATCAGTTTATTAAACATTATTTCGAAAGAGGGGTCACCGCCATGCTGCCCAAGCTTTCCTACGAAAACTCGCATTGGAGGGAAGGCGGCAAAGCTACGGAGCATTTGGAAATATCCGGAGCCTATTTTTATTCGTATAAAAAACTGAAGGGGAGTCTGACTCGGGAGCAGCTTATCGGCAAGCGATATTTGGACGAGCATGCCTTGCGCGTTCCGATAACGGTTTTCGAGAAAGGAAAGCCGGTAGCCTCAATCGTGCTGGAGCCCCCAGACGTTCATTACAAGCACAGGCTGGAGAACGGCGAGGTCTATTATGATATTCGCGTTCGCTTGAACGGTTATATCGATGAACTATATAAAGATTTGAAGCAGGAAACGATGACTTCGCTCATCGAGAATAAAGTCGAAAAGCAAATCAGGGAAACGTTCAACAGCGGCAAAAAAATAAAAGCCGACGTCTTGAATTTGAATACCCCGGTATACCGCTTTGATTTTTCGGGTTGGAAATCGCATATTTTTCCGAACAAGGATATGGAAAACATTCATATCGATCAAATCACGGTTAAAGCATTGATTAAATATACGGGCAAATATAAAGGGAGAATCGATTAAACGCGGCGATATGCCGCCGCTTTGAAGCGCCATGCCGGACGGCATGGCGTTAATTGGGCGACCGCCGATTCGAATGCTGAAGCGTTCGCGAGTCTTCGGCACTACGGTTAACCGCAGCTTCAAAAATATTGAAACTGAATGACCGGGTTCGGGCTCCGCCTAAGCAGATATTACTTCTGTCTAAAACAATGTTAGCTTTGTACATTTTCATGATGGGGGTCGCTTTGAAATAATAGAGCTGTACAGCTTAACCATAAAGGAGGCTCTATTCGAACATGTCAACTTCATTGCGGTTCAGACAGGTCCATTTGGATTTTCACACAAGCCCGGACATTCCCGGCATCGGGGCCGAATTCGATGCGGATCAGTTTGCCGCGACGCTGGAAGCGGCGAGGGTCGATTCGATTACCTGCTTCGCCCGCTGCCACCACGGCATGCTGTATTACGATTCTGCATTGAATCCGGAGCGCATTCATCCCGATCTGAAAAACAGGCATTTGCTGAAGGAGCAGATCGAAGCCTGCCATAAGCGCAACATTCGCGTTCCGATCTATATCACTGTGCAATGGGATCACTATACGGCCGAGCAGCATCCGGAGTGGATCGGCTTGGACGAGCAGGGCTGCCCGATCGGCACGCCGGTTTATGAAGCGGGCTTTTATCGCCATCTGTGCGTCAATACGCCTTACCGCGAATTTCTGAAGCAGCATACGAAGGAAGTACTCGATACGTTTGAGGTGGACGGCCTTTTCTTCGATATTGTCAAAACAGTTGAATGCTCTTGTAAATATTGCCGTGACGGCATGGCGGCGGCGGGACTTGATCCGACCCGTGCTTCGGACAGAATGAGCTACGCGACGGCAATGATGGACGACTTCAAGCTGGAGCTCTCCGCCTTTGTCAGACAGTATAATGAGGAATGCACCATTTTTTATAATAAAGGCCATGTCGGCGTTGCGGATAAACCGGCGGCGGCCGGATTCAGCCATTGGGAGCTGGAATCGCTGCCGAGCGGCGGCTGGGGCTACATGCACTTTCCGCTGGCCGTACGCTATGCGCGCAACCTGGGACTGGACAGCCTCGGCATGACGGGCAAGTTCCATACATCGTGGGGCGACTTTCATTCCTTTAAAAATCAGGCGGCGCTCGAGTTCGAATGCTTCAATATGCTGTCGCTGAACGCCAAGTGCAGCATCGGAGACCAGCTTGACCCGAACGGTCGCATTTCGGCCCCGGTCTATGAGCTCATCGGCGCCGTATACAGCCAGGTGGAGAAAAAGGAGCCTTGGTGCGCACAAGCGAAGGCTGTAACCGATATCGGCGTGTTGACGCCCGAGGAGTTCAGCGAAAAAGAGCTGCGGATGCCTCCGGCCTCGATCGGCGTCGCCCGCATGCTGCAGGAAAGCGCACACCAGTTCGACATTATTGATAGTGAAAGCGATTTCTCCCGTTACAAGGTCGTTATTTTGCCCGACCGCATCCCGGTCTCGCAAGCGCTGGCGGCCAAGCTGGACGCTTATACGGCCGGCGGCGGCGCCGTCATTGCCTCGTTCGAATCCGGCTTGGACAAGCAGGGCGGCGAAGTCGCCTGGAGCCGGCTCGGCATCCGGCTGAAAGCCGATCAGACGCGCGATGCGGACGGTCAATTGGTACGGGGAAAGGCGTATGCCCGAGGCGATTACGTCGACTATATTTTGCCGCAGGGAACGATCGGCGCAGGCTTGCCGCAGACCGAGCACGCGATGTATTTGAAGGGCGTCGAGGTCGAAGCGCAGCCGGGCAGCGAGCTGCTGGCGCCGGTGATCAAGTCGTACTTCAACCGGTCGTACAAGCATTTTTGCTCCCACCGCCAATCGCCGTCATCCGGCGCGGCCGATTATGCGGGAGTCGTCAAGAACGGCAGCGTCATCTATTTTGCTCATCCGATCTTCACCCAATATCAGCAAAATGCGCCGCGCTGGTGCAAGCAGCTGTTTTTGAACGCACTGGCTATGCTGCTGCCGGAGCCGCTGCTCCGGCATGAAGGGCCGAGCACCGTGCTGGCAACGTTGAACGAACAGCCTGGCGAGAACCGCTGGGTCGCGCATCTGCTTCATTATATTCCGGAGCGCCGAAGCGCCGATATCGACATTATTGAGGATGTTATTCCGCTGTACGATCTGAAGATTAGCGTCAAGGCGGCGGCCGATGTCAAATCGGTCGTCTGTGTGCCGGAGCGGCAGCCGCTTCCTTACACAAGCGTCGACGGCCGCATCGAGTTTACGCTGCCGAAGCTGCAAGGCCATCAAATGATCGCTATCCAATATTAGCAGGCATAGAGAAAATCGCCTTCTTTACAACCGAAAGAGGCTGTCCCATAAGGGTATCGACCGGTGATACAGTCCCAGAAAATATGCAAAGCCGCCTCCACACCACTATATAAGTGGGGATGGAAGCGGCTTTTTACATGAAAATACATATTAGAGTGGGGGGATGAAAATCCAATAATGACCTTTGGGACAGCCTCTTTTCTTATAATATCAGAATTTATATATTTTCAGCGGAGCTGAAGCTTTCTATCATTTCAAGAAAATCTACATTTAAATCGCGGTCGCTCATCCTGGATAGGCCTCGATAAAGGTTTTCTTATGACCGGGCTGCCCAGAGCGGCACGTCTCTCTTGGGCGGCATTTTAATGGATATCTTTCTTTTTGAACCGTCCGCCTTTAACGTCATGAATATTGCCTATGGCTAGAAAAGCGCGGGGGTCCAGCTCATCTACAATCGATTTCAGCTTCGCTTCCTCCAGACGGGTAATGACGCTGAATATAACCTTTTTATCGTCGCCCGTAAAGGCTCCCTCTCCGTTCAAATAAGTGACGCCGCGGCCCAGCCGGTGCGTGATCGCATCGCCGATTTTGACGAATTCATCACTGATGATCCATACCGACTTGGATTGATCCAGGCCTTCTATTGTTATGTCTATCATTTTAAAAGCGATAAAATAGGCAATCAGAGAATACATCGCACGATCCCAGCCGAACACGAACCCTGCGCTGCCGAGGATGAACAGGTTGAAGAACATGACAATCTCGCCTACGGAAAATGCCGATTTTTTGCTGAATAAAATCGCTACGATCTCGGTTCCGTCCAAAGACCCTCCCGAGCGGATAACAAGTCCGACGCCGATCCCGAGAATAATACCCCCGAATACGGCAGCCAGCAGCGGGTCGATCGTAATCGGCTTGACCGGATGAAGCAGCGTCGTCCCGAGTGACATGACAACGACCGAAAACAATGTGGAGACGGCGAACGTTTTACCGATCTGCTTGTAGCCCATCAATAAAAAGGGTAGGTTCAGAACGACCAGGAACACACCGAGCGGAACATGAAACAAGTGTGAAAAAATGATAGAAATACCGACAATTCCGCCGTCAATAATATTGTTAGGCACAAGGAAAATTTCCAAACCTACCGAAAACAGAGCCGATCCGACCACCATAAAAAAGGCGCGGCGCAAAAATTTGGCAAGTGTCAGCTTCTGATGCTGAGAGGCCGGTTCACTTTGAATAGTTGCATTAGACATGTAAGGTTCCCTCTTTTCTAATTCTCATTCATAAACTTGGATTGTGATAAATCGAATGAGAGCATTACTACGAAAACCGAGGTGAACTTGAGCGGAGCCAACAAAAATCGTCGTAATAGCTCGGGAACCTTGGAATGCAAAAAGATGATAAATAATATCAATAAGGACAATCCGAACCATTTCTCAGTCTCCTGCTCGTTCCGGGGCCATGTTGGCTTATGCAGATTAACGGCCTGTTTGGAAGGTACCGTCTCCAGATGCATGGCCGTAAACGAATTGGCAGGCTGATTCAATACGGTATCCTCATACGGCAGCTGCTGAGATATAGGAGGCGTCAACGGAAAAATGAAAAAGCCGACGATCAACCAGACAAAAATAACCCAAAAACGGTTTCGTGCAGAACGATGCACCAGGATGCCTCCAATCACGACTAAACCTAAGGAATTGCTTGAATTGTAGCACTTTCGCATAAGGTGAGTCAAACTGGCGTAATGCTGGAAACAGGCCAAAATTTCAGGTTATTTTAAGCTAGCCCGTCCATAATGGTCTATATTAACCATCTCTATTGTGACCGGGTCCACCGGTTTCTATCCCGTACGATCATCATAGAATCTACTTCAGGAAAGGGTGTTTCCCAATTGAATACATCTTTGGCAAACCGCAAATGGATGTTTGTCTCATTGATTTTACTCATTATTTTGATCGCCTATGCCGTAGTATATCCCCCTATCGCCAAAAGCAGCGAAGCGGTGGCCAAGGTGAACGGAACGACCATCAGCAAAGATCAGCTGGTAAAAACGGCACTGGCCGGCACCGGTCAGCAAACCGTACAGCGCATGATCGAGCAGGAGCTGATCCGGCAGGAAGCCGACAAAGCGGGCATTCAGATTCAGGATGCGGATATTGAAAAGGAGATCGGCAAGCTCAAACAAAATTTCCCTTCCGACAATGAATTTAACCAGGCGCTGGAAGCGAACGGCTTGACGTTGGACGGCATCAAGGAGGAAATGAAGCCGCAGGTCATGATGAACAAGCTTCTGGAAAAAGAAGTGACCGTGACCGACGATGAAATTAAGCAGTATTACGATAAAAACCTGGATTCGTTGAAAACGCAGGAGCAGGTCAAAGCTTCGCATATATTAGTAGCGACTAAAGAAGAAGCCGACGCCATATTGGCCGATTTGAAAAAAGGCGCCGATTTTGCGAAAACCGCTCAGGAGAAATCGCAGGATACCGGCACGAATTCTAAAGGCGGCGATCTCGATTTCATTAGCCGCGGCGTGATGGAGTCGTCGTTCGAAACGGCCGCTTTTGCTTTGAAGCCGGGTGAAATCAGCGATGTGGTGCAGACGAGCAACGGCTTTCATATTATTAAGGTAACGGATCATAAAGATGCCGCTACGCCGACGTTGGACGAAAAGAAAACGGAAATCCACGATATACTGGCCGATGAAAAAGTGCAGACTATGTCGGCCGCATGGCTGCAGCAAAAAAAATCGGAAGCGAAAATCGAAGATTATTCGGCTTCCGTGCTGAAGTAAGAAGGAACGACACAGCAGACCCTTGAGTCAAATTGACTTGGAGGGTCTATTTTTTTTATGATACGGTCGTTTGTAGGACGGCGATGTTTCCTGAAAATTTGCTGAAAAAACGCTGAAAGTCGTTGTTTGTACTTGCATGACTCTGGAGCTAAAATAGGCGGAAAACAGCGCAGCTTCAGCCCTTTTCCGCATTCAGCGTTCTTTCAGCCGGTCATCAAGGCCAATTCAGATATGCCGCTCATAATGGAGCCATAAGTAAAAAGCTCTGGATCATGCGGCAGCTCGGCGATTATTTCATTACAGGCTGCGTTTACGGCAGGGGCTGCTGCAGGCGGGACATAGCTTCAGTGTATGGGGAAGCCCCGCGCGAAGCTTGATCCGTGTTTGATCGGAATTAACGATTCGTGGAAGGAGCAGCAAAAGATCGGAACTTTGGCGTTATCCGAAGGAGCTGAATCTACATACAGCCGGCCGGAGTCATGATGTTTTCCCAGAACACGACGGAGTATGAGGCGATCTTCATTACAATAGAAGGAAGCATTCAACATTGCGGGAATAACCGGACCCGCGGTACAAATTGGAAGCAAGCAATTGGAAATTGAGCTGGGGAGGCATCAAGTTTCATGAAGATGAAAAAAGGACTTATTGCGGTTGTAGCGGCGGTAGTCGTATGCGGCGGCGGCACTTATTTGTATCTGAATCAGGGCATGTTTCAAACGAAGAAGCAAACGGCGGTTCAGGAAACAACGGTTACAGCCAAAAAGGGCAACATCCGCTCCGTTATTTCCGGCACCGCCCAGCTCGAGCCTGAGGAGCAGCAAACGATTGTCGCGCCCAAGGAAGGCATGATCAAAACGATCAACCTGACGCGCAATCAGACGGTCAAAAAGGGAGACCTGCTGCTTGAAATTTCGGACTCCACGCTGGAGGAAAGGCTGGACCAGGCCAAGCTGACGCTGAGTCAGTATCAATCGGATATGCAGGATCTGCAGGCGCAATCGGCGGCATTGCGGACGGTGGCGCCGGCCAGCGGGAAGCTGATATTGGCGTCCAACATCAGCGAAGGCGCATCCGTGTCCAAAACGACGAAAATCGCGACTATCGCCGATACCGGTACATTGACGGCAACCTTGCCGTTCTTGCAGGAGGAAGCGGCGCAAATTCATGAAGGAGACAGCGTTCAACTGACGATCGACGGATATATGCTGACCAAATCCGGTGCCGTCAGCTCGGTGTCTCAATCGGTGAAATCCGATGCGACAGGCAACCGGCTGCTCGACGTGGCGATACGGATCGACAATGACGGAACGATGGATGCGGGGCAGACGGTGAAAGGATCGGTTATGGCCGGAGGCGTTAAAATCGAATCCAAGGGGCAGGCGACGCTGCAGTACAAATCGTCGGTCACCGTTTTGGCCGGGGTGGCAGGCACTCTGGAACAGCTGGCCATCAAAGAAAATCAAATGGTCAATAAAGGCGATCTGATCGATACGATCGTCAGCGATACGCTGAAAAAAGATATAACCAATAAGCAAAACCAGATCGATCAATCGGTCAAGAGCATTAAAGATTTGGAAGATCAGCTTGAAAAGCTGAAAGTTACCGCTCCTTTTGACGGCGTATTCTCCACAGATTTCGTCGATCAGAAAAAAAATGTGCTGACCGCCTATCCGGTCGGCACCACGATCGCGAGCAGTGTCCAGCTGGGTGCGGTTGCGAATCTCGACACGCTGCAGCTGCCGATTAAGGTCGACGAGCTTGATCTGCCAAAGGTCAAAGTCGGGCAAAAGGCGGAAGTAAAGGTGGATGCGCTGCCGGGTAAAACGTTCACCGGCGAGGTGACGCAGGTGTCGACCGTCGGGACGGTTACGAACGGCGTTACCTTCTATACGGCGGTCGTTTCTTTGAAAAATGCGTCCGAGCTGAAATATACGATGACAGCGACGGCCGATATTTTAATCCAGGACAAAAAAGATGTAATCGTACTTCCGGTTGAAGCGGTCAAGCAGCGGAACGGCAAACGGATCGTCTCCCTGAAAAAGGAGGACGGTACGATCGAAGCCGAGCATGAGGTGAAAATCGGCGCCAACAGCAGCACGATGATCGAAATTACCGAAGGCTTGAAAGAAGGCGATCAGGTTGTCGTCCAAGCGGCAGGTTCGCAGAGAAAGCTATCCGATCAGGAGATCAACCAATTGAGAAACCAGTTCCAGCAAGGAGCGCGCAACGGCGGTCAAAGCGGCGGACAAGGCAACAACCGTGGAGGCGCTGGCTCCCCTGCAGGCGGAGGCGGCTTCCCTGGAGGAGGGCGGTGATAGCATGAGCATGATCGAACTCAAAGATATTAAAAAATCGTATTCCCGCGGCGTCGAAGAACTGATGATATTGAAAGGCGTATCCCTTTCTATCGCTCAAGGCGAATTCGTGGCGATTGTCGGGCCGAGCGGCTCGGGTAAATCAACGCTTATGAACACCATCGGTCTGCTCGACGTTCCGACTTCCGGTACGTATATGCTCGACGGAGTCGCTACGGAGAACATGAAGGACGATGATCTGGCGACATTGAGAAACCGGAAAATCGGCTTTATATTCCAGCAGTTCAATTTGCTGCCGCGGCTGACCGCGATTGAAAATGTGGAGCTGCCGATGATATATTACGGCACCTCGAAGAAGGAGCGCAGGGAGCGGTCGCAGCGAATGCTGGAAATGCTCGGGATGGGCGAACGTTCCCATCATAAGCCGAGCGAGCTGTCGGGGGGCCAGCAGCAGCGTGTGGCGATCGCCCGCGCTTTGGCCATCGGCCCGTCGCTGCTGCTGGCGGATGAGCCGACAGGAGCGCTTGACTCCAAAACCGGTCAAGAGGTGCTGGAGCTGATGCTTCACTTGAATGAGATCGGCAATACGATCGTGCTGATCACCCATGATCTGCACATTGCCGAAAATGCGAAAAGAATCGTGACGATAAGAGACGGATTAATTGTGAGCGACACGCTGAACGGATCGCCGCCGCAGCATTCGCCCGAGTCTGAACCGGCGGGGGCGACAATATGAGAATGACGGAACTGCTTCAGATGGCGCTCAAAACAGTTGGCGCCAACTGGATGCGTACTCTATTGACGATGCTCGGCGTCATTATAGGCGTCAGCTCGGTCGTCACGCTGGTTGCCATCGGGAAAGGGACATCCGCCCAGATTGCGCAGCAATACGAAAATATGGGGACGAATCTGCTGGTCATCAATGTGCTCAATCAAGGCCGGGCTACGCAGCTCGAATACAACGATATCAAAATGTTCGAGCAGTTTCCGGAAATCGCCGCGATAGCGCCGACGGTGTCCTCCAGCCTGAATATTAAGTACGATACGACACAGGAGTCGTACAACGTGCTGGGCTCCGACAATCGTTATATGACGATCCTGAAAGCGTCGCTTAGCGAAGGCCGGTTTATTACCGAGGCGGATCTGGATTTACGGACGAATGTGGCGGTGCTCGGTACTACCGTGGCCCAGGAGCTGTTCGGACGAACCGATCCTCTCAACAAGCAAATCAACATTAACGGCTTCCAATTTACGGTTGTCGGTTTGATGAAGCCCAAGGGCTCCACGCTTGGCAGCGTCTCGGCGGACGACTCCGTTATCGTGCCGCTTACTACGGCGCAGCGGCAGCTGAGTCTCGGAACGATCAGGACGACATATATCGAGGCAACGACGAAAGACGATATAACTACGGCACAGAACACGCTGACATCTTTTCTGACTTATAAATTCAAAAGCTCCAACGGCTTTCGCTTTATGAACCAGGATCAGCTGCTGTCGGCGAGCACGGAAGCGTCGAACACTTTGACGAGCCAACTGGTCAGCGTCGCGTGCATATCGCTTTTGGTCGGCGGCATCGGGATCATGAACATCATGCTCGTAACGGTAAGCGAGCGGACACGGGAAATCGGCATCCGCAAATCGATCGGCGCCAAACGGCGCAATATACTGCTGCAGTTTTTATTCGAGGCGGTCGTCATCAGCGGCTTGGGCGGGCTGATTGGGCTTGTTCTGGGAATCGGGCTCGCGAAGGCTTGGCCGTATTTCAACCCGAAGCAAATGACGGTCATTTCATTCGATATCAGCATGTACGCATTTTTATTTTCCGTTCTTGTCGGCGTCGTGTTCGGTTTGTATCCCGCCAATAAGGCGTCGAAGCTCCGGCCGATCGATGCGTTGAGAACGGACTGACGATTGAAACATGCTTACGAAGTATGTTTTCTACGAAGACAAGGTTTATGCTTACGAAGAAACTTTGCTAAAGCAAAGTCAGCTAATGCTTACGAAGTAAGTTTTCTACCGAAAACTTTTAGGAGGGTACACCCATGATAAAACAATTGCGCGAAGCGGCTTCCTCACGAATCGTGCGAATCGCGGCCATTCTTTTCACAGCGTTATGCGTAGCGTTCTCGGTATGGGGGCCCGCCATCTCATACGCGGGCAAAGAAGGCGTATTTGTCAACAACGCCGTTTACTTTACCTTGGAGGAAGTGGCGTTGTCCAAAGGCGCGGACAATCAAACGATGCAGTTTCAATTGAAGCTGAACAACGACGGCGACGCCGCCATCGACTTCAATTATTTCGGAGCGCGAGTGACGAGCTCTGCCGGCGGCAGCTACTACGCGCAATTAAGCAAGCAGGCGGACGCGCGGGTTGCCGGGCACTCGGCGGCGAGCTATTATTTCGTCTCGACCGTACCGGGCGGATTGGACGCTTCACAGCTGCATGTCACGATATTCGAGCGGAGCGGCTCCGCGATGCGCGATCTCGGCGCGTTATCCGTAGCGAACGCTCAGTCCGTAGCGCAGCAGGACAATAAGCTGCTGATCAAATTATCGGACGTCGACACAGCTACGGCTGCGAATGCATTCGTTTCGTTCCAGGCGCTTAAGGCGGTCGCGCTTCCCCAGGACGGCAAGTGGACCGTCCAGGTGGACGCTGCCGTTACAGCTGCCGGGACCGACGCGATAACATTGCCGTCCGGATTGAAATATTTGCTGCATGACGGCAGCGGCACCACATTGGCATTGACGGCCAACGCCGTAGAAGGCGCTTCGATCGGAGCGGGGCAAACGAAGCATGTTCTGCTGACCGCGACTGCCGATTCGCTGCCTTCGACGGATGCGATGATACTGGACCTGGCCCGCGACAGCGCAGGGACCTCATCGCTCGGCAAGTTGTCGCTGGCTCCGCTGTTCCAGCTGTCCAAGACAGGCGAACGCGTATCTTACACGCTTCATGGATATGAGGGCGTAACATTGGAGCTGCAAAAGGCGGAAGAGCAGCAGCTTTCCAACAAGAAGGGAGCTCTCTTGACGGCTGTGCTTCATAATGACGGCAAGAGCACGATCAAGTCGCCCTCCTTGGAAGGCACTTTAATTTCGAAGGATGACAAGCTGTCGGTTGCCGCCAGCACGGTATCCGTTCCCGAAACGTATATCGCCCCCGGCGATGCGGGCATTTACAGGTTCGCAGCTCAACTGCCTGACGGCACAGCCACAGGAAAGCTGCAGTTGATCATAGCGGAGGAGCTGAACGGTTCCCAGACAAGCACCGGTTCTTCTTCCCAGACTTCGAAGTCAAACACGTCATCCGGCAGCACCGCTTCTTCGAACTCGAACAGCGCATCGTCGGCGGGCAGTGCGAATGGCGGCAGCGGTGTGAACGCAAACGGCAGCTCATCCGCTTCAGGCAGCACACCGTCATCAAGCGGTGCGGCACCGGCTTCCGGGACAGGTACGGGTACGGGCACATCCGGCTCCGGCAGCTCGTCGGGCGCCGGGACCTCATCCAATACAGCCGCCGGAGCATCGGCAAGCTCGACAGCGAGTGCGGTTCCGGTACTGGCCGTTGCTTTACAGGATGGACTTGCCGCCGCGTCGGATTTTAACAGCATTCCTCTGTATACGCCGGGGCAATCCCTTGTATTCGGTGCCGGCAGCAGCCAGTTGATCGATCCGAACCTGGATGTTTCCATCGTGGAGATGGACGGTCACACGAACGCGGAAAACGGCTACCGGACGGTCGTCGCCAAATTTAAGTTTTTGAACAAAAGCACGGAAACGTTAAAGCTGCCGAGCTTCGATACAACGCTCACCGATTCGGCGGGCACGTCGTATCCGGGAGCGCGTCAAACAACTTCGCTGCAGGAGCTGATTCCGAACGCAGCTTATGTGTACAGCTATTCTTACATGCTTCCTCCGTCTGCGACGGATGCGTTTAAGCTGAGCATTCTGGATGCGACCAGCGGTTCGAGCGTTAAAGTGCCGATCGGCGAATATAAGGTAACGGTCAACAATACGGGCGAGCAGGACCCGCATGCCGTCGATAAGGAGCTTGATCTGTATCCGTTCCATATCAAGATGGATGCGTGGACGCTGAATGCGCAGTATAACGGCGGCACGTACACCTATAAGCTGAAAGCAAATATCGATATCCAAAAAGTCGAGCAGGTCATTGTGGACGATTCGTTCTCCACGCTTGAGCTGGAAGTGGTGGATGCGGCGAACCGCGTATTGGGCAGCACGACGCAGAAGCTTCAAGGCACAGGCAAGCTGATCAGCGGCCTGCAGACGATCAATTTCCCGAATATTGCTTCGGAGCAGCTGGAGTATCCGGTCACGGTCCGGATTTATGAAAATATTACGACTTCCACCGGCACGGCCAGACGTCTTCTCGCAACTTTAACGCAGTAACCGGCTCATTTGAATAGCGGAAAGGCTCTTGATGCAGAATGAATGCACAAGGGCCTTTTTGCCAGTGACGGTATGGATCTTCAGCCAACGTTCAGCATGTTCTAAAGCAACGTTCAGTTTACGTTCAGGATGAATTCAGGCAAGGCGCATATGATGGTATTAAAAAGCGGTGCCCGGCAAGGCGCATACCGCTGCAAACGGAGATATGAAAAAGGTTGGATAAACCCGTATAATAGACAATAGAAGATTGTTTAAAGGGGGTAGCGAGCGTGCAGCAATTAAAAGGAATCAAAATTTTGCTTGTGGACGATGAACCGAATATCATTCAATTTCTGGAGCTCGGCTTGCAAAACGAAGGCTTCGAGGTGCAGACGGCGAACGATGGCATGACTGCGATCAGCCTGATGAAACGATTTCAGCCGCATGTTGCCATCCTTGACGTCATGATGCCGGGGATGGACGGCTTCGAAGTGTGCCGCATGCTCAAAAAAACGGAAAACGTGGCCGTCATCATGCTGACCGCCAAGGACGAGGTGGATGACAGAGTAAAGGGGCTTACGCTGGGCGCCGACGATTACATGAGTAAACCGTTCAGCTTTGAAGAGCTGCTTGCCCGCATTTACGCCAGAGTCCGCAATCAGTTTCCGAACCTGTTCGGCGAGGTGGTGATCGGACCGTTTCACATCGATGACCGCCGCAAAGAAATCAAGATGGATAACCGGGTGCTGGAGCTGTCGCCGACCGAATACGAGCTGCTTAAATTTCTGGTGGTCAACCACGGTCTGGTGCTGAGCAAAACGGTTATTTTGGATAAGGTATGGGGCTATGATTTCGGCGGGGAAGAAAATATTGTCGAGGTGTATATCCGCGCCTTGCGGGATAAGCTGAACGACAAAAACCATCAAATCATTCGTACCCTTAGAGGGCTTGGATACCGGGTCGATCTGTCATGAAACCCGGGAAGCGGAACCGTTCCTGGTTCGCAACACTGTTCGCCCCCAACTCGCTGCGCGTTCAGCTGCTGTCGAGAACGCTCATCATTCTCGCCTGCCTGCTCGTGCTTATCGGTATTTTTCAGTATGTATTCATGCGGGAAAACGTGTATAAAAATAAAGCGAGCAGCATCGAAAGCCAGATCTTGACGGTCCCTCCGAACGCTTGGCAGTTGCTTGCCGCAAATGCGGCGAACGAGAATAATGCAGCAGGCTCGCAGGCGGGACAAGGAACAAGCGCGGGGAATGAGACCCGCGGCGAAAACCGCAGCGGCGGCAATGCCAGCGGCAGCGATAGCCGGAACGATTCGCCGCGCAATGAAGCCCGCGGCGATGCCAAGAGCGGCAGCGGGAACGACGCCAAAAATGAAGCTAAAAACGACACCAAAAACGATGTCAAAAGCGACGCCAAAAACGAGTCCAAGAGCGATGGACGAAGTGCGCAAAGGACAGACGGCCGTTTCGAGCGCAATGGAGTTTTCCGGCCTCCGTTTTTTTTTATACCTGATTCCAGCATGGCTTATATCGATTTAAAAGGAAATTTTGCCGTCCTCTCGAACGGGCCGGGCAACATAGCCCCTCTGCAGCTCGATGAGGCGGAGTACGAGAGCTTGCTGGACACCAGGAAGAAAAAGCATTATTTTGTCATCAATGCGGAGGGAGAAGAGCAGCTTCTGGTCCTGCAGCTTGTTGGTACGGGCCCGCGGCAAACGATCGGCGTCGTACAGGTGAGCACGCCTACAGCTCCGCTCAGGGAACTGATTCTTCGCCAGCAGTTGACCTTTATATTTCTGTCGCTGGTTGCGTTGCTGATCGGATTGCTGGGCTTTTTACCGGTTATTCGGAAAACGCTGATCCCTCTGTCGAACATGGTCAAAACCGTAGAGCAAATCAACTCGGGCAATCTTGCGACCCGTCTTCCCGAAAGCCAGGGGCAGATGGAAATCGACCGGCTGTCCGAATCGTTCAACGGAATGCTGATGCGGCTGGAGGAGTCGTTTGAGGCGGAAAAAGAAACGAAAGAGCAAATGCGTCAATTTATTGCCGACGCTTCCCATGAGCTTCGTACGCCGCTGACGTCGATACGCGGATTTCTCGAGGTGCTGCTCCGCGGCGCGGCCGGCAACCCCGACCAGCTTCGCAAAGCGTTGACCAGTATGCATGGCGAATCGGAACGGCTGAACAAATTGGTGCATGATCTGCTCGTGCTGGCCAAGCTCGACAAAACGCCGCATACCCAGCTTACTGACGGGATGCTGGATTCGGTCATCCGGGAAATGGAGCCGCAGCTGCGTATTTTGGCGGGCAGCCGGCAGCTTACACTCCGGGTTGAGCCGAATACGAGCTGTAATTTTGAAGCGGATAAAATGAAGCAGGTTATTTTAAATTTATTTCATAATGCGGTGCAGCATACGGACCCGGACAAAGGACATATCGAGATTTCGTTAACCGGATATCCGCACGGGATTGAGTTGGAGATAAAAGATAACGGCCCGGGAATCAGCGAGCAGCATTTGCCGCATGTGTTCGACCGGTTTTATAGGAGCGATTCCTCGCGCACGCGCAAATACGGCGGAGCCGGGCTCGGTTTATCGATTACGAAATCGATCGTCGAGCTGCATGGAGGCTCGGTCGAGGTGGAAAGCCGCGAAGGGGAAGGCTGTATCTTTACCGTAAGGTTGCCACGGCCGTAGGGGAGAAGCCAGGTATACGTCAAACGACGGATAGAAATGAAAGATTCGCGTTCGGATATGGCGATGAGAGGCATCCGCGCAGGTAAACGGCAAACAGCCGGCCTGCATGGATGCTTTTTTTGCGACGGCTGCTTCCAAATTTCAATTGACATGTATACAAGGATACAAGTATATTTTTATTAGCGGCAGCGGACCGGATCGGACACGATGATTGATTTCGGCGCCTTGAGGCAAGCATGCCTGTGTCGGAGGTTAACATTCCGGCACCGGAGGTCAATGGTTCCCGCGGCAGCGGATAAAAGCATGGCAATAACGGTTGGAGGAGAAAATCCGATGAGAATGGTGTTCCGATGGTATGGAGAGGGGAACGATACGGTTACGCTTCCGCAAATCAGGCAAATTCCGGGCGTTGAGGGCATCGTCTGGGCGCTTCACGATCTGCCTGCGGGCGATGTATGGCCGTTGGAACGAATTTTGGAGGTCAAGCGACAGGCGGATTCGTACGGCTTCCACATCGAAGTAGTCGAGAGCGTCAATATCCACGAAGATATTAAGCTGGGCCTGCCTGCGAGGGATCTGTACATCGACAACTATAAAAGGACGATCGACAATTTGGCGAAGGTTGGCGTGAAGGTCATTTGCTATAACTTTATGCCCGTGTTCGACTGGATTCGAACGGACTTGTTCAAGGAGCTGGAGGACGGCTCGACGGCGCTTTTTTACGAAAAAGCGAAGGTGGACGATATGGACCCGATGGAGCTGGTAGGCAAAATTGCCGCCAATCCCGAGTTTACGATGCCGGGCTGGGAGCCGGAGCGGCTCAAGCGGCTGTCGCAGCTTTTTGAAGCCTACAAGCATGTAACGGAACAACATTTGTGGGATAACCTGCGATATTTTCTGGAGCGCATTATTCCAGTCGCCGAACTCAACGGCATTAAAATGGCCATTCATCCGGACGATCCGCCATGGTCGATTTTCGGGCTGCCGAGAATCGTGACTAACCAAGCGAATATTCGCAGGCTGCTGAAGCTGGTCGACAGTCCGTACAACGGGGTAACGCTGTGCAGCGGGTCGCTCGGCGTCAATCCGGACAATGATTTGCCGGCTATGGTGAGAGAGTTTGCGGATAGAATTCCGTTTGCCCATATCCGCAACGTGCGGCTGTACGAGAATGGCGATTTTATTGAAACCTCGCACCGGGCCAGCGATGGCACCGTAGATATTTGCGGGATAGTGAAGGCCTATCACGATACGGGCTTCACAGGCTATGCCCGTCCGGATCACGGCCGCCATATATGGAACGAGGAATGCAGGCCGGGCTATGGCCTATACGACCGGGCGCTCGGCATTATGTACTTGTGGGGCGTCTGGGATTCGCTGCAAAACAATCGGCGGGAGGCGGCAAGATGATCACGATCAACGATAATTTAAAAGGAAAAGTAGCCGTCATCACCGGAGGCAGCGGCGTGCTGTGCTCGGCGATGGCGCGGGAGCTCGGCCGGCATGGGGTGAAGGTCGCGGTTTTGAACAGGACCTTTGAGAAAGGCGCTCAGGTCGCCGATGCCATTAACGCCGATGGCGGGGAGGCGATAGCGGTAGCCTGCGACGTGCTGAACGTGGAGAGCGTGAAGGCTGCGGAACAGGAAGTTGCAGCGAAACTCGGCGTTTGCGACATATTGATCAATGGCGCAGGCGGCAACCATCCGAAGGGAAGCACGACCCATGAAACGTTCAAATTCGAAGATTTGACGAATAAGGAAGTAACGACGTTTTTCGATTTGAGCGAAGAAGGATTTGCATACGTCTTTAATTTGAACTTCTTGGGAACGCTCATTCCGACACAGGTGTTCTCGCGAAATATGGTCGACCGTCCGGGTGCCGTCATTATCAACATGTCATCCATGAGCGCGCCCAGCCCGATGACCAAGGTTCCGGCCTACAGCGCCGCCAAAGCGGCAATCGAAAACTTTACGCAGTGGCTGGCCGTTCATATGGCGGATGCGGGAATCCGCGTGAACGCGATTGCCCCCGGTTTTTTCCTGACCGAGCAAAACCGCCGGCTGCTGACGAACGAGGACGGGTCGTTGACCGAGCGGTCGAATAAAATATTGACGCACACTCCGATGCGGCGATTCGGCAAGCCGGACGACCTGCTCGGTACGCTGCTGTGGCTGGCGGACGATAACATGTCCGGCTTCGTAACGGGCATAACGGTTCCGGTCGACGGCGGATTTATGGCTTACTCGGGCGTATAGGCAGGCATACAGCCGAGCCGGAAATTAAGCAGGGACTGTCACAAAGGGAATCGACTTGTGAGACAGTCCCCCCTAAAAAAATGTAAAGCCGCCTTCTACACCACTCTAAAAGTGGGGATGAAAGCGGCTTTTTACATGCAAATTCATATCGGAGCGCGGGGTTGAAAATCCGAAAATGATATTAGGGTTGCCCCTAGCTATATTGTGCCGCCTACAGGCTGCAGCAGTGATGCGCGCGCAGCAGACTGCCTTCCTTCGCCTGCGTATGCCGCGCCGCATCCAAGGTCGGCTTGCCGCCGACAAGCACATGCGAGATCCCGTCGGGAAACTGTCGCGGCTCTTCGAATGTGGCGTGATCCTGAATGGTATCGGGATCGAACACCGTTATATCGGCCGCATAGCCGGGCACCAGCAATCCGCGTTTGCCCAGCTTAAAGCGCTGTACGGGGAACGACGTGAGCTTGCGGACAGCTTGCTCCAGCGTGAGTACCTTCTCATCCCGCACATATTTGGCAAACACGCGCGGGAATGTTCCGTACAGCCGCGGATGAGGTTTGCCGGTATCGCAGGCAAGGCTGTCGGAGGCGATTAACGAGCGCTCGTAGCCGACGACCTGCTTCACGTCCGCATCCGCCATATGAAAGTAAACGATGGAGATGCGGCCCTCTTCCTCCAGCAGCAGGTCCAGCATGCAGTCCACCGGATGCATGCCCCGCAGCTCGCTGATTTCCGCGATATGCTTGCCCTCCAGCTGCCGGTTGGCCTCGGAATGGACTGCGGAGACGGTGACGCTCTGCCAGCCGGTCGAGCAGACGAGATTGTCCCAATCATCCTGCTCGCTGTCCAATTCTTCTTTGATGCGCTTGCGCAGTCCGGCATCGTTGAACCGCTCCAGAGCGCTCCGGATTCCGCCTTCGAGCGACCATGGAGGCAATACGGTCGTTAGCGCCGTCGATCCCGCGGAGTAAGGATAGACGTCGCAGGTCACGTCGAGTCCGCGCGCCCGGGCATCCTCAATGTATTCCATCGCCTCCAGCACCTTCCCCCAATTGCGTTTGCCGGCGGCTTTCAGATGGCTGATGTGCAGCGAGACGCCGGCCGTTTCGGCGATCCAGATCACTTCGCGGACGGACGGCAGCAGGTTGTTGCCCTCGCCGCGGATATGCGTCGACAGCAGCCCATTATAACGGGGCAGCACCGAGCAGAGCTCGGCAATTTCCTCTTTGGAGGTATAGCTGCCGGGAGCGTACAACAGGCCGATGGACAGGCCGATGGCACCTGCCCTCAGCCCTTCCTCCAGCAGCAGCTTCATCGTTTCCAGCTCCTGCACAGTGGCGGGCCGTTTGGCGAAGCCCATGACGGCGATGCGCAGCGCGCCATGGGCTACATAGGTAGCGATATTCTCGGACAAGCTTGCCCGTTCCAGAGCGTCCATATATTCGGCTACCGTCTCCCATGGCCATGCCCAGCCGGTTTTGCCGAGCACGGGCTCGGTATATACCTGCAGCATCTCTCCATGCTGCCGGGTGTACGGCGCAGGGGCAAGGCCGCAGTTGCCGACAACCTCGGTCGTGACTCCTTGGCTGATTTTTATTTCGCTGAGCGGATGATTGAAAATCATCAGATCGGAATGGCAGTGGCCGTCGATAAATCCGGGCGCAATCACCTGCCGGTGCGCGTCGATCGTCCGGCGCGCCTCCTGATCGAGGCGGCCGACAGCCGCAATGAGGCCGTCCTTGATCCCGATGTCGCCCGGAAACCACGGATTTCCGGTGCCGTCCGCAATGCGGCCGTTTTTCAGGATGAGATCGAGCATTCGGTGTTCACTCCTTTGCCAATACGGCCGATATTATCCGATTACGACTTTACTCGGGTTAAGACCCCCACCTCTAAGGTGGGCCTTGAATCAGGTGGGGTAGAGTCCCCATCTGATTCCCCGATGTTCAGCAAAGCTGAACGAGTTCACTCCAGCTTGCCGCGGCCGAGCACGGTCATGGGCTCGTAAGCGTCGCCGCGCCGGAACAGCACCTGATTATGCAGATTGACCGTGCTGCATATATGATTCGGGATAATGCGCAGCCGGTCGCCGACCTGCGGATTCGCGAGCTGCGATTGGGGGCCGAGACGGATCATCCCATGCTCCTCGGACAGCCGCTCCAGGACGGCGTCCTCAAGGCCTTCGATATAGCCGAAGCCCTGCAGCAGCAGCGGCTCCGTGTTCGGCTGCACATCGGTGGCGAACGTCTTGCTGCCGCCGTCGATGACGGCCAGGTCGGCCGACGGCCGGCTCACGACCGTGGCCCATACGCGGCCTGCGCAGTCGTCAAGGCCGCATACGCCGAAACGGGCCTGCATCCGGTCGTTGAACACATACGTTCCCGGCCGGATTTCGGTGACGCCTTCCACGGCTGCCGCATAAGCGCCCGTCGGCGTCGAACCGACGCTCACATCGGCGACCGGGATGCCCTGCTCCCGCAGCCGCTCGGCCATGCCGGCCATAATGCGTCCTTCCTCCTCGCCGGCCGTCTGCAAATCGAGCGTCGCCTTATGCTGATAAACGGCGCCGCGGAATGTATAAATGCCGGTAAGGCGCAGCTCCTTCATGCCGTGAATCTGCGCGGCCAATGCCGGCGCCTGCTCGAACAAGACGCCGGACCGGCGAAGGCCGGTATCGATTTCGAGCCTTACTTCAAGCACGTGCCCGTGCCGTCCGGCAATCTCCGCCAATCGTTGCGCCCCCTCAAAGCTGTCAACGCCGACAATGAGCCGTATGCGCCGGCTCAAGCTTAAGGCGCGTTCAATCTTGGACGGACTGACAAGCGGAAAAGCAATGAAAATATCCGTGATGCCATGCTCGGCCATAACTTCGGCTTCGGACACTTTGGCTACCGTGATGCCCGCAGCTCCGGCTTCCAGCTGCCGGTGCGCAATCCATGGCATTTTATGCGTCTTGGTATGGGGCCGCAGCTTGACCTTGCGGCAGCTGGCGGCTTCCGCCATGCGGACGATATTCCGCTCCATCGTATCCGTATCGATCACGATACATGGCGTTTCAATGTCGGCGGCTTGCAGCGGCTTGCTGTTGTTCGTCATGTTCTCCTCATTCCTTTCCTCGAAGCGGATGGCTTAGCGATTTGCTTTAAAGTTTAACTTGTTAACGGTTTCAACCAAATAGTAACATAACGGGGAGCAAGTTTTAATCATTATTTGCTTGCGGTGCCGGGCTACTTGTACAATCGTGTACAAAGCGGTAGCATGTTAATAAACGGGATCTCGGGTTCGCAGCGTGATGCATGGGGTCCGGGGTCCGGCCAACCGCTGTGCGCCGCAGCGTGCGTCAGGCAGATAAGCGTGAACAAGCGGATACGTTTTTTCGTGGCGGTGCCGGTCAAAACAAATAGGGGAATGGGGCTGGGCAAGTATGGTTAAGGAAATATTGGACGAGCAGTATGCGGACGATCACGAAAAGCAGAGGATCGATTTTTTCGTTCCCGACGCACCTCGCGGAGAGGTCGCACTGCTGTTTATTCACGGCGGCGGTTGGGAAAAGGGCGGCAAGGAGCAGTGGCATGCCGTCGCGAAGCATTTCGCGAATCTCGGCTATATGTCCGCGTCCGCAGGCTACCGGTTGACGGATTCGGCCGTCTATCCGGCTCAGCCCGAAGATACGGAGGCTGCGCTTCTGTACATGAAGCGCCAGTCGGCCCGGTTCGGCTTCAATCCGCAGCGGGTGCTTGCGATCGGGTCGTCGGCAGGCGGATATTTGGCGGCCATGCTGGCGATTGCAGCGAGGAATGAGGGAGCGCGCACGCAAGGCGCAATTTTGTATTGTCCGGTTACGGATTTGTTGGCAGGCGGCGATTTTATTCGCAAGTTTATGGGCTGCCCGCCGGAAGGCAACGAGCGGCTATACAGGGAAGCATCCCCGCTATGCAGGATTACCGGCGCGGAACCGCCGTTTCTGATTCTGCAGGGAGATGCGGACAAGACGACGCCGCTTCAACAGGCGGAGGCGTTTCACGGCGCGCTGCTTAAGGCCGGGGCGAATTCCGAGCTGGAAGTGCTCGAAGGCGTCGGTCACGGGTTCGGCTATGGCACCGAGACGGCTGCCCAAGCACAGGCAATCCGGCGGATGGAAGCTTATTTGCAAGTGCGATTTCCGGGCCAGGCATAAGAGACCGGGGACAAGGGCGAGCCTGCGTTTTCTTGTTCTGCGGGTAACCGATGACTCTTCACCGGGAGCTCCCCGAAAGAAAGATCAAGAGCCGCTTATACTCTTGACGAAACCCGGTGAACACGGGTTGGCGGAATCGGCTTCGAAGCAGTGTGTCACTTTTGAGGGCTCTTCATCGGGGCTCACCCAAAAGTTTTGTTCCGTCTGCCCGATCAAAGGGTCAAGCCATACCCGGGCAGCTTCGCTCTCATGAACGAGGCTGCCCGTTATCCTTGGCTGCGTCATGATGAGGGGATGTTAGTAGCTGTCATGGAGCCGAGGGGGACTCCAAGTCATTCCATCTTTGCTGCGCAAGGCGGACTTCATGCCAAAACTGTTCCAATTCCTTCTTCGCTACCTCCCGGACAAACGCGATGTCTTCGCCAATCAGATCCGGCGACCATTTCCGGCCCAGATGGGCATGCACAACCTCATCCGCCCAATCGTAATCCTGAAATTGGGTCATTAACGGATGCTTCGCTTCATCGCGGCAAAATTCGTACTCGCCGACTTTACCGGGCCGCTTCATGGCGCCCTCTTCGATGCCGATGGATAACCAGGCATACTGCGCGCCGGGAATTTTCGGCGCATTAACGTCATAATCGGAGGTGTATTGGGGCCGGCTCATCCAATCCAATCCTTCCGCTTCCAGAGCGGCCTGACCGAACATGGCATGGCGAACCTCGTCCCATAAATGACGGGCCAAATCTTTGTAAAATTCCCACGGCATGTTTTTTTGCGAGAAAAGGACACCGGCGATCAATTCCGCTGCGGTCATTTCCTCCTGCCTGACGCGCATTTTAGCGTACAAGCTTTTTAAAACCGGATCGTCGGGAGGGTTTGCCACGCTTGTTCGGGCCCAAGTCGCCGGCCCCATTTTTCTCGGGTCGCGAACGGATTGCAGCGGGAGCTTATAGGTTTCATGGGAACGCCATCGGACAGGCAAGCTCGTTGATTTTTGCTGCAGACCGTCGATATCTCCCGCAATGCCAAGGAATTCCGTCAGCTTGGCAGCAAATGGATCGGCATCCTCAATGCTAAATCCATTATTTTCCAATTCGTAGATCATTTGCTTGCCCCATGCAATTTGTCCCTCCAGGTCCAATATAAGCGTGCGCAAAATACGGATCGTCGGCTGATCCACGATTTGCTGTGTAGCGGCAATATGCTTCTTATACACTCGGAGCATCGCGGGTTTAATGACCTTATAAATACCGGCGGTAAGCTCCAAATCGCTGCGGGCTTGAATCAGCTCCTCCATAAGCAGGGAGAGAGCGGCGTCAGGCTCGTGATTCAGAACGGCCGGAGACGTACGCAGTTCCGTAATCCGTTTCCGCAGCAGATCGGCGGCTTCCGCATCCTCATAGAGATGCCTGGCAAGCGCTGCCTTCAAATTCCAATCCTCTCTGGCGGGCAGATGGCCTGCGGCGATGCGCAGCAAGCTCTCATGGATATAACGGTACCGCTGCAAAACCTTTGCGTTTTTTTCGACCCCGTATTGTCCAAGGGCATAAGGATTTTGTATTCCGGCAAAAATCAACATCAGGAAAACCTCCCAAACAAATTTTGTTCGACAAACGCGCTCGTCCCCTAAGGACGGAGAAACCGTTTATCTTTGGTTAATTTCATTATCTATAATCGTCACGGCTTGCTCAATGAACGAATATGTTTGTTTGGTGGACGGATTTGATAATTATTCCCTTGAATAGATGAAATAACGGTTCATCGGATAGGCAGCGGTATACGCCTCGGCCGGGGCCAAGTGCTGTGCGCGCGGATCCGAAAATTGGTTGCGGTAATCGGATGCCGAACGGCCTTTTATTTTGGAGAAGCATCTGGAAAAATAATGTTCGTCCCGGAAGCCGACGGCGTAAGCTATCTCTTTAATGCTGGAGTTGGTTTGAATAAGCAATTGGCTTGCTTTCTCAATACGACGGCGGGCGATGAAGCTTTGCGGAGAAACGCCTACAGCCTGCACAAAAACTCTTGTGAAATGCTCATGCGTCCATCCGGAATCGCGGGCGATTTCGGCGACGGAAAGAGACCGCGTCAGATGATGGTCAATGTATTGAAGAGCCTTTGAGATTTGTGACGGAGGCGGGGATTCCATGCTGCCGATGTCCGAAGCGGCGGCGTCCAATTCAGTCAAAAGGGTATACAGCAGCAAAGCGCCTCTCTCCATCCAACGGATCGGTTTGGCAGAAGCCAGATGTATAATTTGCTTTAATAAGCCGGGAAGAATTGATATTTGCGCGCTCGGGATTAAAGATGCGGATCCGGGCGATAAAATGGAACACGCAGGCCGGTCAGCCGCCGGCAAGTCGATATCAAAATGAATAAACAAATGTCTTGTCGGTTGCAAGGAGTCGAATTGGTACATATGCGGTTCCAATGGACGGGTTAGAATGAAGCAGGGCTCGTCCAGAATGTAGTATTTGTCTTCAACCGTATAGCGGGTTTGAGTGCCGGCCGGGAAATAAACAAGCTCATATTCATATAATTGCCTCTTATCCAGCGTCCATCCGGCTTTCACTGTAAAATCGCCGGCCATCCTAATTCGGGGAAAGCGCCGATCGGATAATGAACTTCGATTTTCCAAGGGAGCCCCTTCTTTCGGGAGTTTTTTGTTTTGCCAAATTTGATAAATTTGCCCGCCCTTGAGGGACGGTGATGCCGTCGTCCGGAAGGATGGGTCCGGGAGGAAATAAGACCCTTTAATTGAATAATATACTAGAAGCTGTCCGACGGGCGATCTGACCCGACAATAATTAATTTTTGAATGGAGGATGAAGCATGGCCGGGCCCAAATTATTTCGCATCGCAACATTTAACCGCTTACATTCGATTGCGCTCCAGCTGTTTTTACTTTTTTTCGTAAGCATTCTCATTCCGGTTTTGATTGGCGGTTACTTGTCGTATGAAAAGTCGGCGCGCATGATTGAGGATCAGGTGAGCAATGTAGCCTCATTAACGATAAAACAGGTGAGGGACAATTTAAATTTTGTTTTTAAAGGTCTCGATAATACATCGATGAGGCTGCTCAGCAATAAAACGATACAAGAGGCTCTGCAATCTAAGAATACCATAACTCCCTACGACAATATTAAACTGAATACCGAAGCCAAAGATTTTTTAATTTCGTTGATGATGAATATGCCTGAAGTGATGGATATTTATATTCTCGACATCAACAGGCAAAACTCGGTTGTCAGCTCGCCCCTGCAAAGCGTTATGGACCCCTGGAAGACGGAATGGTACGAACAAATCATCAAAGCCAACGGTCCCACAGTTTGGTTCGGTCTGTCCGATACCTCCTATTTGAAAGGGATTAACATGGGAATTCCCGTTTTCGGATTGGGACGGACGATTAAAGATGTCGATACGGGAAAAATCATCGGAGTGATGTTCATAGAGGCGAGGGGGAAAATATTGACGGAAACGCTTGACGCCATTCAATTCGGTCAAACCGGATATGCCTACATGATCGATCAAAGCAACCGGTTTGTGTATCATCGCGATTCCTCGCTGTATAGTCAGGCCTCGGATCTGATTTTGCCGAATCGAACACAAGTGACGAATATAAGAGGCCGGGATATGATGGTGATTCCGTCGGAGCTGGATAACGGCTGGAGGGTAGCGGGCATCGTACCGGTTCAAGAGCTGGTGGCGAGCTCCATGGAAATACGGGATTTGACGGTTTGGATCGCTTTGGCTTCCGCTATCGTGGCGGTCATCATCGGTTTTTTTGTGACGCATAAAATCGGCCAGCCGCTTATCCATCTGAGCAAGCTGATGAAGCGAAGCGAGGCGGGGGATTTGTCGGTGCGCTTCAACATTACGGGTAAAAATGAAATCGGCCAGCTCGGACAAAGCTTCAATAAAATGATTCGCCAAATCGACGTTCTTATCCAACGGATTGCGAAAGAGGAGAATGAAAAGAAAAAGGCGGAAATCCGGGCCATGCGCTATCAAATCAATCCGCATTTTTTATACAATACGCTCAATTCGATTCGGTGGATGGCAAAGCTGCAAAGGACGGAGGATGTAGCCAACGCCATTACTAATCTGGTGCATTTGCTTGAAGCGAGTCTGGAAAGAAGCGGCTCTATCGTGAAATTGGGGGAAGAGCTTGAATTGCTTGAGAAATATATGGTGATCCAGCAATACCGGTACAATAACGGAATCGCTTTGAACATACATAGTCCCCGGGAGCTGGCGGATTTGACGTTACCGAGAATGCTGCTGCAGCCCATCGTGGAAAACGCGATTTTCCATGGAATTGCTCCGAAGGAGGATGAAGGCTCCATTGAGATCACTGTTAGTACGAACGGAAACAATGCCGTCATTGTCATTAAGGATGATGGTATGGGCATCGAAAAGGATAAGGTGCCGCAGCTGCTTTCCGGAAAAGACAGCACGAAAACGACCGGAATGACGAGGATCGGTCTCTTTCATGTACATCAAACACTCCAATTGTATTACGGAGCTTCTTACGGTGTGCAGGTGGAAAGCAAGGAGGGGCATGGCACTAGTGTAACCTTGACCTTTCCGATCAAAAAAGCGTCTGCCGAGTCCGAATACGGAACCTATTTCAGCGAGGGGGATAAGCATGAGCATCTATCGGGTTTTATTGGTCGATGATGAGCCTTTCGCCCGCATGGCGTTAAGGACGACATTCGATTGGGAGTCGCACGGGTTTAGCTTGATCGGAGAAGCATCGAACGGTAAAAGCGCGCTTCGCTGGATAGAACGTAACGAAGTCGATATCCTGATTACCGATATTGCCATGCCGGTCATGGACGGTTTGGAATTAATGCGCATGGCCAGAGAGCGGTCCCCATGGATCAAGATCGTATTGCTCAGCTGCCATAGCGATTTTGCTTACGTCAGGGAAGCGATGCGTCTGGGCGCATCCGATTATATACTGAAGCCGACACTGGAGCCGGAAGGCTTGAAGGAAATTTTGGAAAAAGTCAAGCTGCAGCTTCTGGAGGAGCGCAAAATCAATAGCATGTATATTCAAAACGAGCTGTCGGAAAAACGCATCGAGCTGGAGAAAGCCTTCATGAAGATGGTAGCGGGAGAGGCGTCTGCCGTGCATCAGCCGGACCATGCGCTGCTGTGGATGAATGAAGGCTACCGGATCGTCGTATGCCTGCTGGACGGCGCTCTAAATTTCCTTTCGGAAGAAGACGTGTACGTGGAAATTACGATGGAAGAAATCCAGGAGAGCTATTATGAAATCATCGGTGAAGGCGTTGCCGTCAGGGGATTTTCCGGTCCCTTAATCATGATTATGCCCCAGCCGAATGAGCAGTGCGATTTTATGGAGCGCGTATCCTTGTTCCAATCCAAGCTTAAAAGCCGGGGATTTTCGTTTACATTGGGAGTCAGCCGAAGGTTTACCGGAGCGGAATCGGTTAAACAAGCTATGCAGGAAGGGAAAATGGCGGCGAAATTACGTTTTTACGAGGGACTTGGAGGCATTCTGCCGTATGAACCGTACTTTTGCGGTGCGGACAAAAGCGAAGCGGAAGCATTGATGATCCGGCTCAAGGAAGCGATAACCGTCGCAGGCAGGGAGAAGGCTTCCGTTCACTTGAACCGGCTGATGCAATACTGGACCAAGGAGCATCGAACGCCGACGGAAGTGAAGCGCGAAGCTCAGGACCTGATCTCGCTGTTCGAAATGTGCAGGAATAAAAGAATAACTCCCGTCGAGCAGATTGAAGCGTTGGCATTTATGGAAACGGTAGACGAGGTGCAAGGCTTGATCCGGCATGTTTTCGAAAAGCTGTGGAGCTCCGGGGACGAGTCCGAGGAAGATCTCGGCACCCATCGGCGTATTGTAGGCAATGCGGTAGCTTATTTGAAAGCCCATTATAAGCAAAATATTTCATTGCAGGATGTGGCGGATCACGTGGCGGTAAGTAAAAATTATTTTAGCGAGATGTTCAAAAAAGTAATGGATCAAAACTTTATCGACTATTTAACCCATTTAAGACTGAAATGCGCGTGCGAGCTTCTTCGGACCACGACATTAAAGGTGTATGAAGTTGCGGAATTATCCGGATTCAACGACGTCAAATATTTTAGCAAAGTTTTTAAAAAGGTCATGAAAGTATCGCCGGCCGATTACAGAGAGGGGCGGGGCTAAAATCCCGTCTCCCAAATTTCGGAAAGCAATGCACCTTTTCGGAATATAAGCGGTACCAATCGAAAAAAGCAAAAGATATACTGAAAGCGTATTCATTATTATTTTGCCGGAAGGATGATCGATATGAAGCTGAAAACCAGATTACCGCTTGCATTATTAACGGCGACTATGACCTTGGTTCCTCTGATGCAAGCTTGCAGCAATGACGGGGGGCAAGGCAAAGCGGGAGGGCAGACAGCGGCCCCCAAGGCCGGGGAAAAAATAAAGCTGAAATGGGCGACATGGGGAAATCCCGGGGAATTAAGCCGATTCCAGGAGTTCACTAAAGAATATAACGCAAAGAACGCGAACGTCGAATTTGAATTGATTCCGATCCCGAGCGATTACGAGCAAAAAATATTGACCCAGCTAAGCGGGGGAACGGCGCCGGATGTATTTTATTCCGGGGTCGAAACGATGATCAAGCTGATTGAAAACCAGACCGTTACGGAGCTGACCCCTTATTTGAAAGGGGGAGAAGGCAAAATCAAAGAAAATGATTTCTACAAAGGGCTATGGGGCCCGGGTAAACAAAATGAGAAAATATATGGAATCCCTGTGGATTGCAACCCGATTGTGCTTTGGTACAATAAAAAGCTTTTGCAGGAATCCGGCGTTTCCGTCATGCCTGCGGATTTGTATGAACGCGGCGAATGGAATTGGAATGCGTTTAAAGGCACGCTGGAGAAAATACGCGCCAACGGCAAGCATGGCTTCGTGCTGGACAACAGCTGGTACCGGTATTACAGCTTTCTAACGGCTAATGGAGGAACCATTTACAATGATAAAGGCGAGTTTGTAGCGGATAAGGACCCGAAAAGCGTGGAAGGCTACAAATTTCTTTATGACAATATAAAAAATAAAAATATTACGTTTGCCGGCACTTTGCCGAAAGGACAGGGCGGGGATGCCATGTTCATGTCCAATCAGGTCGGATACGTGTCCGCAGGCCGCTGGTATTTGCCGATATTTAAACAAAATAAAGATCTTCAGTTTGACGTCGTGCCTTTCCCGACCAATACAGGGAAAAAGATTGAACCTGCAGGCGTGGCGACCGCTTATATGGTATTGAACAAGACGACCAAATATCCGAAGGAAGCTTATCAATTTATTAGCGAATTCGTTTCCAAGGAAGGCCAGATGTTCCGCCTTCAAGGCGGAGGCAATGCGGTTCCTTCCATAATGGGCGCGGATCAGGTCGTTGCCGAAGGCAATTTGCCGGAGCATTCCAAATATTTTCTGGAAGCGCGTGAAATCGGCTACGCGTTAACGCCGGCCGAAGCGGGTATACCCGGTCTAAGCAAAGTAATACTGGACGAGATGGAGGCGCTCTGGCTGAAGGACGGAAATCTGGACGAGACGCTTAAAAATCTTGGCGTAAAGGCCAATCAGAAAATTGCGGAATATAAGTCCAGCAAAAAATAAGCACTCGATAGGGGATGGGAAGGCTGCTTCAGAGGAGCCTTCCCCCTTATTAACGAAGGGTGGGTGACCAATGAAAAAACGGATGTCGGAAGGCCTTTGGGGTTATTTTTTTATTTTGCCTCAAATGGTCGGACTTATTTTATTCGCCTTAATTCCGCTCGTCTCCGCCTTTATTTTAAGCTTCATGAAGTGGGACGGCTTCGGCGAGAAGCAATTTATCGGGCTCGGGAATTTTACAAGCCAGTTTCATAATCCCGATTTTAAGCTGGCTTTGTTCAATACGGCGTGGTATACGGCTTTGGTTGTGCCTGTCGGGATCTTTCTCGCTGTGCTGGTAGCGGTGGCGCTGAACAAGGTACGCGGCAAAGTGATTTACCGGTTGTTCTTTTATATGCCCGTTGTGACAAGCTCGATTGCCGTCTCCATCGTCTGGCTGTGGTTGCTGAATTCGGAATTTGGCATCATTAACGTATATTTGAAGCAGTGGTTCGGGATTATCGGCCCCGATTGGCTGACGAACCGGCAGCTTGTCATCCCCTCGATTGCGATGATGAGTATTTGGTGGGGGCTTGGAGGCAACATGGTACTGTTTTTGGCCGGTCTTCAAGGAATTTCGGCTTCCTATTACGAGGCTGCGCAGATTGACGGAGCCAGCAAGTTTCGCCAGTTTTGGCACATCACGCTTCCCCTGCTGTCGCCTACGACTTTTTTTGCGACGATCATGTCCATTATCGGATCTTTCCAGGTGTTCGACCAATCGTTCATTATGACGGGGGGAGGCCCGGCCAAGGCAAGCTATACGATCGTCTATCACGTGTATCAGCTGGCCTTTGTGGAATTCACTTTCGGTAAAAGCGCTGCGGCCGCAGTGATATTGTTTGCTATCATTTTGACGCTGACGCTCATTCAAATGCATATGTCCAAAAGGTGGGTTCATTATGGCGGATAGCATAAAGCGCAGAAGGAGGCAAACGATATGGAAGCAAAAGCAGTTCAAGAATCCCGGGACCGCATGACGGAATTGACCGCGCTTAAGACGGACCGCAGCGGGAGCAGCACCGTATTTACGGTTATGCTGCATGTCATATTGATCATCGGCGCGATGATTATGATAGCCCCGTTTTTATGGATGGTGCTAAGCTCGCTCAAGCAGTTCTCGCAAATTTTTTTAATTCCGCCCAAGTGGATACCCGATCCCTGGGAATGGGGGAACTACAGAAAGTCATGGGAAGCGCTGCCATTCGGCCAAGCTTATTTCAACAGCTTCTACATCGCTTTTATTTCGGTGTCCTGCAAGCTGATTACTTGCTCGATGGCGGCCTATGCGTTCGCCAAAATCCGCTTCCCGTTCCGGGAAACGATTTTTGTTTTATTTTTGGCTACGATGATGGTTCCCCATCAGGTTACGATCATTCCGCTGTATTTGATGATGAAGGGGATCGGCTGGCTGGATTCCCATCTGTCTTTAATTGTTCCCTCGGCCTTGTTTAATGCGTTCGGCGTATTTTTACTGCGGCAGTTTATAAAAAGCATTCCGGATGAGCTGGAGGAAGCGGCCATCGTGGACGGCGCCAACCGCTGGACGATTTATTGGCGCATCATCATCCCTTTGATCAAACCGGCCATTGCGGCACTGGCTATTTTTACCTTTTTAAGCATGTGGAACAGCTTCTTCGGACCGCTTATATTTTTGAACAGCCCCGAAAAGTTTACCGTTCCTCTTTTGCTTAATTTATTTCGGGGCATGTACATAACCGATTGGACATTAATGATGGCAGGCTCGGCCATTGCAGTCATTCCCGTTCTTATTGTCTACATTCTCGGGCAAAGATATATTATTGAAGGCGTAACTTTAACGGGGATCAAGGGTTGATCTGTGCAACTGACGATACTCCCCCGGCGGAAGTCCGGTTTGTTTGGCGAATACCCGAGTGAAATAATGGACCGAATTGAAGCCGGTCTTTTCTGCAGCCTCCAGAATGGATATATCCGTATAAGCAAGCAGCTCGGCGGCGTGGCGAACCCGTTCGCGCTGCACGTAACCTATGTAGCTGATTCCGAGCTTCTCGGAAAACAAACGGGATAAATGGCGGCCGGATATATTCAAATATCGGGCGATAGAGTCAAGCGGAAGCGGCTGGGATATATTGTCTATAATGAAAACGCATGCTCTTTTGAGCAGGCGGGCATCCGTTTTAATCGGGGGAATGGTCCTCATATCCTCGTCCGGTTTGCGGAACGTACTGCAGAACGAAACGATAAGAGCCAGAGCCATGGGTGATAACGTTTCTTTCCATAACGGGTGCGGCGCCTCCAGCTGCCTCATCAAAGCCTGCCATAGCAGAGCCGTTGAAGTATGGTTGGCTTGGTGAAGCAGAAACCGGTCCGTCGTATGCAGCGTTTGATACATTCGTAAAGCTTGCGGATCGGAATGAGCGGAATCAGGCTCGAACGCTACAAACAGCAAATACATGCCTGCATCGCTGCGGATTTGATGCCAAATACCGGGTCTGGAGCAGAAAAGCGTGCCCGGTTCAAGCGCAAACCAATGGCCGTCGTCCAAGTACCGGCCCGACCCGTCAATCACATAGCATATTTCATAAAACGAATGCTTATGCAGATGGTTGTCATAATGCATGGGATTGATTCCCCAATAATGGACCCTAAATTGCAGCCGGTCGTCCCCGGGATGCGATGCGAAGCTTTCCAATATCGACAATGCCTTTTCCGATTGAAATTGAAACATCTCTATCACCATCCTGTCTGAAAAATACAAAAAGTGGACTGAATTTGACAAATACAAATTCGATAAACAAACCCTATAATGAAAGGAGATTATCGCTTCAACCAGCTGCTTGAAAGGGGAGGACTCGTAGTATGATTAAAGCACAGGATGCCGATTTTTACAATGAAAACGGGTATTTGCTCGTGAAGGGGGTGTACGCTCCGGAGGAAGTGAACGACATGCGTCTGGCTACGGACCGTATTATAACGAAGGCGGCGACAGCCAAGCATATTAAACAAAGCCATACATGGCAAGGGGATTATTTGCCTCCGGATGAGTTGAAAAGCCTTGTGCTGAAAGGGTTTCATGATGTTCATTACCATGACGCCGTATTTACGCGAGCCGCCTGCCATCCGAACATGAGAGCCATATTGTCGTTATTAATCGGGCCGAATGTACAGCTGCATCACAGCAAGATGCTTGTCAAGCCGCCGGAGAAGGGCGCAGCCTTTCCGCTGCATCAGGATTATCCTTACTTTCCCCATGCCAATCATTCGATGCTGGCGGCAAGCGTTCATATGGACGATTCGGATATGGAGAACGGCTGTTTGTGCGTCATCCCCGAAAGTCACAAAAATGGTCCGCTGCCCCATGTCGGCAGATGGTATTTGGACCACCGCGAATATCCGCTAACATCGGCGATGCCTTGTCCGGCCAATGCCGGGGATGTACTGTTCTTCAACTACTTGACCATCCATGGCTCGGACATTAACCGCAGCCGGCGCCCCAGAAGGAATGTCCTGTTCCAATTCCGGGATCCGGCCGATCCGCCGACCAGCGACGTTCACATCAACTGGGGGCAAGGTCTGATGATTTGCGGAGAAAACCCGGAATACAGAGAGTACAAAGCGGAATATCAGCTGAAGGTCTGACCGAATAATACGCTGACACGCTTATCTTAACGGCGAAAATGTCCGAACAGGCGGCGGTCGAGCGCTGCCGATAACGTGCGCATGAAAAAAAAGGAGACCGCTATGGCCCGGCTTGTCCGGGCTTGGCGATCTTCTTTGCGTTTCGATAAATAGCGTTATGAACGTTTGTGCGGGGAAGCTCTTTTTGTACCGCACCGCTTAACCGAGCACGACCCGGTCGTCGGACAGCTTGCTGCCGCTAATTTTTTCAAACTCGCCGAGCAGCTGCTCGATCGTCAAATCTTTTTTTCGCTGCTCGTTGACGTCGAGAATGATCCGGCCTTTATCCATCATGATCAGCCGGTTGCCGAGACGGATCGCCTGCTCCATGTTGTGGGTGACCATCAGCGTCGTCAGCTTCATCTCGCGAACGATTTCCTCCGTCAGACGGGTGATCAGCTCCGCCCTGGCCGGGTCCAGCGCCGCCGTGTGCTCGTCCAGCAGCAAAATTTGCGGCTTTGTGAACGTAGCCATCAGCAGGCTGAGCGCTTGTCTCTCGCCGCCGGACAGCAGGCCGACCTTGGCGCGCAGCCTGTTTTCCAGGCCGATGCCGAGCCGCTTGAGCTGATCATGGAAGAAGGCGCGCTTGCCGGCGGTTACGCCAAATCCGAGCCAGCGCGATTTGCCGCGCTTATACGCCATCGCGAGGTTTTCCTCAATCGTCATCCGGGGCGCCGTACCGGCCATCGGATCTTGAAAGACGCGTCCGACCCAACGGCTGCGCTTAAATTCAGGAAGCTGATGAATCGCGTTTCCGTCAATTTTCACTTCCCCGGCATCGGGCGTCATGACACCGGAAATAACATTCATCAGCGTCGATTTCCCCGCCCCGTTACTGCCGATAACCGTAATGAAATCGCCTGGGTTAAGCTTCAGATTAATGTCGATCAAGGCGATTTTTTCGTCCGCGGTTCCCGGGTTGAACAATTTGGATACATGGGCGATCTGCAGCATTAACGGCCACCTCCCGGGTTTTGCTTCATGACGGCAGCCGTCAGCTCGGCGGAACGCCTTTTCGCGTAGGCCCGCTGTCTCAACGAACGCTGCATGGAGGGCAGAACCAGCGCGATGATGACGATAATAGCGGTAATCAGCTTCAAGTCGGACGTTTTCAGCCATTCGACCTGCAGCGCGATCGCCACGACAATCCGATAGATGATGGAGCCCAGCACAGCGGCAAGGGTGGCGCGAAATATGGTGCGCGCTCCAAAAATCGCTTCGCCGATAATGACGGAAGCCAGACCGATGACGATCATCCCGATCCCCATCGAAATATCGGCAAAACCGGATTGCTGGGCAATCAACGCGCCGGATAAAGCGACCAGCCCATTGGACAAGCTGACGCCGAGAATCGTCGTCGTATCCGTGTTTGCCCCCAGGCTCCGGATCATCCGGGCGTTATCGCCGGTTGCCCGCAGCGCAAGCCCCAGATCGGTGCGGAAAAAGGCGTCGAGCAGCAGTTTGACGACGACGACGACAATCACCATCAGCGTAAACGGCGATACAGAACTGAACAAGCTGTCGCTGCCGAGCAGCGAAATGTTCGGCTTGCCCATAATCCGCATATTGATCGAGTACAGCGCGATCATCATTAAGATACCGGACAGCAGTCCGTTAATTTTTCCTTTTGTATGCAGCAGTCCCGTACATGCGCCGGCGGCGAGGCCGCCGACGAAGGCCGTCAGACAGGCAAGCAGCGGAGAATAATGGTTTGTAATCATAATTGCAGCTATAGCTCCGCCAGTCGTAAAGCTGCCGTCCACGGTCAAATCGGGAAAATCGAGAATGCGGAACGTGATGTATACGCCAAGCGCCATCAACGCGTACAGCAGTCCTAATTCAACCGCACCGTATAGCGAATCTATCATGGTGGATAACCTCCCGAAAATTGAGCTCAACTTGGAAAAGGGGTGAACGAGAAGGACCGTTCACCCCTTGTGAAAACCGGCAATGATTATTGAATGATGTTGTTCTCTTTGTCTTTCACCGACGATTTCATTGCCTCGGTTACCTCAACTCCCTGATCTTTCGCTGCTTTCAGGTTAAGAATGAGGTCCAGCTTATCCGGTACGGTTACTTTCATCTCGGCCGGCTTTTTGCCGTTTTTCAAAATGTCGGCAGCCATCTGACCGACCTGGTAGCCATGATCGTAATATTTGAAGCCGTACGTGGCGAATGCGCCTTTCTCGACCGTATCGCGATCGCTGGAGAAGAATGGGATATGTTTATCTTTTGCAATTTGCAGCAAAGTATCCACGCCGCTTACAACGGTGTTGTCCAGCGTAATGTACATCGCGTCCACACGGCCGATCAGCGATTGGCCCGCTTGTTTGACTTCCGAGGTGTTCGTGACAGGCGCTTTGATAAGCTTGATGCCGTGCTTCGCCAATGCTTCTTCCGCTTTCTTCGTCATGACGACGGCATTCGGCTCGCCTTCATTGATCACGACGCCGACTGTTTTCACTTTCGGAAAATTGCCGGCGATGAAATCCATCAGCTTCGTAATGGCTTCCGGATTCGTATCGGACGCGCCCGAGACGTTGCCGCCCGGTTTTTCGAGATCGGTTACGATTTTCGCCGCGACGGGATCGGTTACGGCCGCAAAAAGAACAGGCGATTTTTTCACCTGCTGTACGACCGCTTGAGCGGACGGAGTGGCGATAGCGAGTACAAGATCGTTATCGGCCGAAGCGAGTTTCTGAGCGATGGACAAATTGTTCGTAGGGTCGCCCTGGGCGTTGTTGTAATCAAGCTTCAGGCTGCTGCCCTCAACGATTCCGGCGTCCTTCAACGCTGCGATGAAGCCTTGGCGCGTCGCGTCCAGCGACGGATGCTCGGCGATTTGCGATATGGCGACTTTATACGTTTTTTGCTCCGGGTTGGCGGATCCGGTTGTAGGCGGTGCCGCGGTGTTTCCCGGCTTTTGGCCGCAGCCGACTGCGGTAATCAGCAGCGCTGCGAGTGCAAGCGATGTCCATGTTTTCTTTTTCATCATTATTAGGTCCCCTCTCAATCTGTAACTTTGTTTCGCATGCTTGCCTAAGAGCACTTTATCATTTTAACCGGGAAAAGCGTTAAAGGGAAAAAGGGCTTGTCTCCTGTGCATACACAAACATAATTAACCATAGTTTAATTGTACTGACGCTCTCAGTCAATTCATTTCATACGAAAAACGAGATTGGTAATTTTTTTGTAAGGGAAAAAATGAGCAAATGAGGGCAATCGGATGGTTGATTGGCTGCTCCTTCCAATTATTTTGCGTCACCGGCGGGTATATATGCAATCAAAAGGAAGAGAATTTCATTCGCTGCGGCAAGAAAGGGGCTCGGGACGAACCATTATTATAAAATCGAGAGTTTGGACAAGGCGGATATCGTCATCAGCGATACGGCTCCGCCCGCAGAATGGGTGGATAAGGCCGGAACGTATGGACATTCACTGGATCGCTGCCGATTAAACCGCCGGGAGTTTAAAATTGAAATTGATGATTGACAAAACGAACGGAGCGCATTATAGTTAAAAACACAGTAAATTAATAGGAATAATATAGTATAGCTACCGGAAAACCGGAGATCCCGCCACAGGCAGATCTCCGGTTTTTTTTCGTTCGTTGAATAGAAAGTATAAGATATTATACTTAGACTTCGCACAACCTTGATAAACGTGCTCGTCCCCTAAGGACGAGGTATAAAAAAAGGAGTTGGAGACATGAGTCAATCTGAACGCAAGCTGCATTTAAACGCATTTTTGTTTGGGAGCGGTCATCACGAAGCTTCGTGGCGGCATCCGGCAACGAAGCCCGAGCTGAACCTGGATATCCGCTACTCTCAACAGCTGGCGCAAACCGCCGAGCGGGGGCTGATGGATTCCGTTTTTTTGGCGGACGGCTATGCGGGCCGCTCCAATAAGCTCGAGCCGTTCACGCAGCTGGCCGCGTTAGCGATGGTTACCGAACGCATCGGCTTGATCGCTACGGTGGGCACTACTTACAACGAGCCGTTCCACGTGGCCCGAAAGTTTGCTTCGCTCGATCATATAAGCGGCGGGCGGGCAGGCTGGAATATCGTCACGGGCGCTCAATCGGCGGCTTTCAACTTCAGCAGGGAAGAGCATCCGGAGCATGCGGAGCGTTACGACGATGCGGAGGAGTTCGTGGAAATAACAAAGCGGCTGTGGGACAGCTGGGAGGATGATGCGCTCGTCTATGACAAACAATCCGGCGTACAGATCGAGAACGGCAAGGTGCATGAAATAAACTATAAAGGGAACTACTACGCGATTAAAGGACCGCTGAATATTCCCCGTCCGCCGCAGGGCTATCCGGTGCTGGTGCAGGCGGGCTCTTCGGATAGCGGCAAGGAGCTGGCGGCCAAAACGGCGGAGGTCATCTTCACCGCGCATCAAACTTTAGCGGGCGCCCAGTCGTTTTACGCCGATGTGAAGTCGCGCTTGGCCAAATACGGCCGGACCGCGCAACAGCTGAACATTTTGCCCGGCTTCAGTCCGATCATTGCCGAGACGGCTGCCGAAGCGCGCGAGCTTGAGGAGGAATTGAACGCATTGACGAATATAGAAGCGGCGGTCGGCCGGCTCTCCGCCCGGTTCGGCGTCGACTTGTCCGAATATCCGCTGGACGGACCCGTGCCGCTGCATGCGGCCAAGCAGCTGGAGGAGGTGAACGGCAATAAAAGCCGCCACCAGCTTGTCGTCGATCTGGCGCGCAGCGAACAGCTGACGATCCGCCAGCTTGTCGCCCGTCTGGCCGGGGCGAGGGGACATCTCACGTTTACCGGAACGCCGGTGCAGGCGGCCGATGTCATCGAGCAATGGTTCAAGAACGGAGCTGCCGACGGATTTAACGTCATGCCGCAAATTTATCCTGACGGTCTCGATATTTTTGTCGACCGCGTCATTCCCGAGCTGCAAAACCGGGGATTGTTCCGCACGTCATATGAAGGAAAGACGCTCCGGGAAAATCTGGGCTTGGCAAAGCCCGCTAATCTGTTCCAAAGCGCAAAGACGACGATTTTGTAATTGGGAAAGCTGCCGACATCGCGCGGCTGTAACAGCATTTTTAACCCTATTATTTCAAAATGAATAGAGGTAAAAAGCTCTGACCAGACAACTGGAGAAGCACAGCGCATCGTTGTGTTTTTTTTGATTGAATAAAAAGTGCAAGATTTTACACTTTGCTTCGCACAACCTTGATAAACGCGCACGTCCCGCAAGGTCGGCGAAGCCGTTTATTCCGGGTTGTCAATATTTTATGAAAAAGAGGTGGATGGAATGGCAATTGGCAGCAGTGATGCGGTGCCGGAATTCGGCTGGTATATGCCGACGCGGGGAGACGGCCCCTTTATCGGCGTAAAGCCGGAACGGGTTGTCGATACTCCATACATGATCAAGGTCGCGCAGGCCGTCGAGGAGGCCGGCTATACGTTCGCGTTAATACCGACCGGGGGCGCATGCACCGACGCATGGATCATGGGAGCGACGCTGGCGGCGCACACGAAGGTGTTCAAGCCATTGGTCGCGATGCGACCAGGTCTTATTGCACCGGCGCTTGCCGCCCGGATGGGAGCGACGCTGGACGAGGTGACGGGCGGCCGGGCGTTGATCAACATCGTGACCGGCAGCTCGCCCGACGATATGAAAGCGATGGGCGATTCGTTGGCGTTCGATAAAGACGCCAGGTATGCCCGGACGCTGGAATATATAAAGATCGTTCGCCAGCTGTGGATCAACTCCCATGGCGTGGAAGGCAATAAGCTGTTGGCGAGCCGCAGCCGGGAGAAGGAGATCGAGCCGTTGAACTTTAACGGCACTTACTTTACTCTGGAGGGCGGCGTCAGCTATCCTTCGCTGGTACAAAGGCCGCATCCGCCGTTTTATTTTGGCGGCAGCTCGCCTGCCGCCAAGCGAACTGCGGCGGAAATCGCCGATGTGTACCTCATGTGGGCAGAGCCGGTCGACTGGATCCGGGAGCAGATTGACGAGGTGGAATTTCATCGGAAGGAGCTGCTGCGGACGCAGGGCATTGACCGGAAAATCCGCTACGGCATCCGGGCCCAGGTCGTCATCCGCGATACCGAGGAGGAAGCCTGGGCGGCGGCCAAGCGGATCGTCAGCAAGGTCGATCCGGCTGTGCTGGCCGATACGGAGCTGCGTTTCTCGCAAGCGGAGTCGGCCGGTCAGCAACGGCAAAATCGGGTACGGCGGCTGTCCGCCAAGGACGATTATGTGATCGGCCCGAATTTTTGGGCGGGCCTGTCGACGATTCGCGGCGGCGGCGCAATGGCTTTCGTCGGCACGCCGGAGCAGGTGGCTGACCGCTTCCTTGAATATATCGACATCGGCGTCTCGTCGTTTATACTTTCGGGCTACCCGAATTTGGAGGAGGCTTCCTTGTCGGGACGGACGCTCATTCCGGCGGTTCAACGAAAGCTCAGGGAACGGGCCCGCCAAGCGCAAGAAATTGCGGCGCAAGGATGACTGGAGTTCAGTACAACGAGGAACCACATTACAGGGAGGGCTGGATCCCGGAAGACGACAGAACCGGAGCACAGGGATGGCTGAAACCCGGAAGACGACAGAATCGCATCACAGGGATGGCTGAAAACCGGGCAACGACGCAACCGCATCACAGGGATGGCTGAAAACCGGGGCAACGACAGAACCGGAGCACAGGGATGGCTGAAACCCGGACGACGACAGAATCACATCACAGGGATGGCTGAAAACCGGGCAACGACGGAACCGCATCACAGGGATGGCTGAAAACCGGCAACGACATAACCGCAGCGGGGAAGCAGAAGGATTACCCGCCGCGCCCGCAACGGCAGCTTGTTTCAAAACGGCGGAACTACAGCTGTGGAGTTTTCATTATTTAATCAAACTAAAGGGAGTGTCATAGAATGACGATAGCTTTGCGAAGATTGGGAAGAACCGGCTTGAAAGTGTCCGAGGTGAGCCTGGGAACGATGGCGTTCGGTCGCTGGATCGATCAGCGCCATTCGGCCGAGGTGCTGGACGCGGCGCTGGATGCGGGCATTACGCTCATCGATACAGCCGATGTGTACGGAAAAGGAACAGACAACCAAAACCCGTTGGAATCCGGCCAATCCGAGACGATTCTCGGCAATTTGCTCGGCCCGCGCCGGAGCAGAATCATCCTGGCCACCAAGGTTCACGGTCGCGTCGGGGTGGAAGCCAACGATGCCGGGCAAAGCCGGTATCATATTATCCGGGCGGTGGAAAACAGCCTGAAGCGGCTGAAAACGGATTATATCGATTTGTACCAGGTGCACCGGTTTGACGAAAACACGCCGCTCGAGGAGACGCTGCGGGCGCTGGACGATTTGGTCCGCCAAGGAAAAGTGCGCTATCTGGGCGCTTCCAACTATGCCGCCTGGCAAATTGCCAAGGCGCACGGATTGTCGGCCGTTCTGAATTTGCACCGGTTCGAAAGCGTACAGCCGGAGTACAGCATAATCGCCCGCGGAATTGAACGGGAGCTGCTGCCGTTCGCCGCCTCCGAAGGGGTTGGCGTGATCGTGTACAGCCCTCTGGGACGCGGATTACTGACCGGCAAGTACAGGTTCGGCGAGACGCCGCCGGCGGGGACGCGCGGTGCAGCCGGCGAGCAGCGACTGAAGCCGCTGCTCGCCGAAGAGCGCAATTTCCAAATCGTCGAGGGGTTGAAGGGAATCGCCGAGCGCAAAGGCTGGTCCCTGGCGCAGCTGGCGCTGACCTGGGTCGTGAGCCGTTCGCATGTTACATCGGCGATCCTCGGGGCGTCCAATCCGAATCAGGTTGCCGAATCGCTACAGCATGTCGGGGAGAAGCTGTCCGCCGAAGAGCTGGCCGAGATCGACGCCATTACGAATGGCGCGAGCGGGACGGATGGCGGAGACAGCGGACCGAGGCAAGCCGAAGCCGTGAACGGCGCTTCTTCTTCCGCTTCCGCGCAGCGCGAGACCGCAGCCGCCTCGCCCAACTAAGCTGGGGGCACAGCGGAACAGCGAATCAGGCAAAGGAGCGTGGCAGAGGCGTGGCTGGCATCGTCATCAATCATCTGTATAAAAAGTACGGCAAAGATAAGCATGCGGTCGTCCATGATTTTCACCTTGACATTCGCGATAAGGAATTTCTCGTATTTGTCGGGCCGTCCGGCTGCGGCAAATCGACGACGCTGCGAATGATCGCAGGGCTGGAGGATGTGAGCGAAGGGGAAATTTATATTGGGGAAAAGCTGGTTAACAACCTGCCCCCGAAAGACCGTGATATTGCGATGGTTTTTCAAAATTATGCGCTTTATCCCAACCTTACCGTATACGAAAATATTGCGTTCGGCTTGCGGCTTCGCAAGCTGCCGAAGCATGAGATCGATTTGGCCGTCAAGCGCGCCGCTCGCGTCCTGGAAATCGAGCCGTTCCTGGAACGCAAGCCGAAGCATCTGTCCGGCGGCCAGCGGCAGCGTGTGGCGCTCGGGCGCGCGATCGTCCGCAATCCGCAGGTGTTTCTGATGGACGAACCGCTGTCCAATCTCGATGCCAAGCTGCGCGTCCAGATGCGGACGGAAATTATAAAGCTGCACAAGCAGCTGGGAGTCACGTTTATATACGTGACGCATGATCAGGTCGAGGCGATGACGATGGGCGACCGGATTGTCGTGATGAAGGACGGCAAAATTCAGCAGGTGGACACGCCTGATATGATTTACCGCTATCCGAGCAATACGTTCGTCGCCGGTTTTATCGGCTCCCCGCAAATGAATTTCCTGCAAGGACGTATAGTCGAACATGTGCCGGGCCGGCTTGAATTTTCGACTTCAAGATTTTCGCTGGAAATTCCGGAGGACATCGGCCGGGTGCTTGAGAAGCACAAGCAGGTCAACCGGACGGTCACGCTGGGTATTCGGCCGGAAAATATAAGTCTGGAAGGCTTGTATTCCGATACGGTCATGACCGGCGTTTACAAGCTCAGCGAATTAATGGGAGCCGACCGGTTTCTGCATCTCGATATCGGCCAGGACCGGCTGCTGGTCGTCCGCGTCCATCCGAATTTTCAATACGCCGAGGACGAAAAGGTGAGAATCGCCCCTGATATGAGCAAGGCATTGTTTTTCCATGCGGACACCGGCGTTAGATTTACAGAGTAAGCGCATTTCATCGTGAGGAGGTGTTCGCATTGCGTTTCAAATCAAAGCTTCGCCGTCCGGTATGGTTGTTGGCGATTGTGCTTATATTGGCGGAGCTGCTGCCCGGTTTGACGGTTCAATCCGTTCAATCCGTGCAGCCCGGGCGGACCGGACAGACCGTCGAACCGGGGCAGCCCGGTTCGCGACAAAGCTCGCCAGGCTGGACCGGGCTGATCGGGAAGGCAAGCGCTGCGGAGGCAAGCAAGCCGCCTCAGCCTGACGCTTCCGGGCCGGCGGATACGGCAAGCAACGTCGGCGGAGCGGAGCCTTATTACGCCGGCCTGATCGAGGACTGGCAGAAGCAGGGGATCAAGGACGCCGAATCCGGGATCCTTATTCCGGCCGCAGAGCCGTCGGCTTACTCAACGGGCGGCTCGTTCGCAAGCGGCGGCTTTGAGGGCAAGCCGCATGTGCTGCAGTGGAAAGGAACGAAGACCCAATGGGTCGAATACACCTTCCGGGTACCGGCCGCCGGCTTGTATGAGATTCATGTTACATACCGTCCGCTTGAAGGAAACGGGGTCGGAAATGCAATCGTATGGGATGTGACGCTGGACGGCCGCCATCCGTTTCGTGAAGCTTCCTCGATCAGCTTATACCGGAAATGGAAGGACGCGCGCCCGATTTTGAAAAATGAGGACGGCGATGAAGTGCGTCCGCGTTCCTTCGAAGCCCGGGAATGGCAGACCAAGCCATTCATCGACTCGGAAGGCGCCTATGCGGAACCGTTAAAATGGAACCTCGGCGAAGGGATGCATACGCTTAGGCTTAGCGGCGTCGAGCCGGTCGCGCTCGACGAAATCCGGCTCGTTCCGCCGCAAAAGCTCAAGTCTTATACGGATGTGCGGGCGGCCTACGCCAAATCGGCTCCCGTGCAGGCGAAGGCAATAACGCTTCAGGCCGAAGAGATGGAATATAAGAACGATACATCCATCAAATTGTTTTCCGATACGGACGCTCGCACCGTTCCGGCGGCCAAAGGCTACATCACCTACAATACCGTCGGCGGACGGAGGTGGGTGTATCAGAATCAGGAGATCACCTGGAGCTTTGAGGTTCCCGAGACGGGCACATACAAGCTGGCGATGCGAGCGCTGCAAAATCAATATTCGCAAAAATCGTCGTTTCGCACGATCAAGCTGGACGGCCAAGTTCCGTTCCGCGAATTTCTTGCCTACCGGTTTCCTTATCATTCGGATTGGAAGGGGAGGACGCTGCAGGATGGCGACCGCAAGCCGTATGAGCTTCAGCTGGATAAAGGACGGCATACGCTGTCGATGGCCGTTACCCATGCGCCGGTCAAGCCGGTGCTGATCGGCATTGACGACGTGTCCGCACAGCTGCGCTCGATCGAGCAGGATCTACGGTCGCTGACCGGCGGCATCGTGGACCGGAACCGGACGTACAAGATCGCTCAGGATCTGCCTGATCTGCCTGAGCGCCTCGATCTGGCGGCCAGGCGGCTGGCGGACTTGTCGGCGCAGCTGCAGAGCGTGAACGGGGATAAGGACAATGTCAGCCAAGGCCTGGACACGTCAGCCCAGGATATCCGCAAATTGCTGGAGAAGCTCGACGATATTCCCTACTATACCGATCAGATCACATTGATGAATGAAAAAATAAGCAGCTTCATCGAAACGCTGCTGCAGCAGCCGCTGCAGCTGGATGAAATTTACATCGCTCCCGTGGAGCAGCCGTTTCCTTCGATGGAAGCTTCATGGCTGTCCGGAATTGCCGGGACGGTCGCGAATTTTTTCTACTCGTTTCAATCCCGGAATCAATTGAGCCGGCTGGACGAGCGCGTGCTGAATGTGTGGGTGCAGCGCGGAAGGGATTATGTGGACCAGCTGCAGCAGCTGGCCGACGAATGGTTTACTCCGGATACGGGCATTAAGGTCAAAGTCAATTTGCTGCCGACCGCGCAGCTGCTGGTCATGTCGAATGCGGCTGGCATTCAGCCGGATGTGGCGCTTGGCCTGACTCAGGATTTGCCCGTCGATTACGCAATCCGCGGCAGCGTGGCGGATTTGTCGCAGTTCCCCGATTTTCAGGAGCTGTACCGGCGGTTCAGTCCGGGCTCGTGGCTCCCGCTTTACTATAACAAAGGGTATTACGCGATTCCGGAGACGCAATCGTTTCAGGTGCTTTTTTACCGGAAAGATATTTTGCGGCAGCTACATTTGGAAGTTCCGGAAACATGGGATGACGTAAATGCGATGCTGCCGACGCTGCAGCAGCACTCGCTCAATTTTTATTCGAATTCGAAAGATTACACGCCGTTCTTTTATCAAAATCAGTCGGACTTTTACAGCGCCGACGGCCTGTCGACCGCGCTCAGCACGCCGCAGGGCTTCAAAGCCTTCAAGCAGTGGACGGATTTGTTCAACATTTACGCGGTGGAAAAGGAAGTGCCGAGCTTTTACCAGCATTTCCGCAGAGGCACGATGCCGGTCGGCGTCTCCGACTATAACATGTACGTGCAGCTGGCCGCTGCAGCGCCTGAGCTGAACGGTCGTTGGGGAATAGCCGAAATTCCCGGCGTCCGGCAGCCGGACGGCACGATCGAGCGCTGGGCCGGCGGCGGCCAGCGGACCGGCGTTATTTTTGCAAAGTCGAAAAAGCAGGATCAAGCCTGGACGTTCATAAAATGGTGGACTTCCGCCGAGGTGCAGGCACGCTACGGCAACGATATCGAAGCGGTGAACGGCGTGGCGTTTCGCTGGAACACATCTATCGCCGATGCGTTCGTGAAGCTTCCGTGGAAGCAGGAGGATGCTCAGGTCATTTTGAAGCAGTGGCGCTGGTACAAAGATATTCCTAACTTGCCCGGCGGTTATTTTCTCGAGCGGGAGCTGAAAAACGCGTGGCTGAGGACGGTTGTTGACGGCGTCAATTTCCGTTCTTCGCTGGAGACGGCGGTGCTCGATATCGACCGGGAGCTGAGGCGCAAGCAGCAGGAGTTCGGTTACGTGGATCAAGACGGCCGTACGGTAAAAACGTTGGATTTGCCGGTTATCGATACGCCGTGGGAAGGAGTCGATGCATATGTTAAGTAAAATCGCGAATCCGGCCGTCCGCCCTGCGCCGGAAGCGGCTGCGGAAAAAGCTGTGCGTGCGCGGGGCAAAAGCCTGCTTGCGGACATATGGGCGTATCGTCTTTCCTATTTGTTTATCGCGCCGTTCATGCTCTGCTTTGTCGCTTTTATCCTCATCCCGGTGCTGGCCGCCATAGGCTTGAGCTTTACTTATTTTAACGCGATTCAGCCGCCGAGATTTATCGGTTGGCAAAACTTTCAGTATTTGCTGTCGCAGGATCTGCTGTTCCTGAAGCACGCGCTGCCGAATACGTTCAAGTTTGCGCTGCTGGTAGGTCCGGGCGGCTATGTCGCCGCATTTGTTTTGGCCTGGCTAATAACCCAGCTGCCCGACGTCCTGCGCAGATGGTTCGCGCTGGCGATGTACACGCCGTCGTTGACGGTAGGCATTGCCATGTCGATCGTCTGGCTGCCGATGCTGACCGGCGACCGGATCGGCTATTTGAACAGCGTGCTGCTGCAGCTCGGAATCATTGATGTGCCCAAGCTGTGGGTGACCGATAAAGACTATTTAATGAATTCGATGATCGTCGTGACGCTGTGGTCCAGCATGGGTGTCGGATTTCTGGCGATGCTGGCCGGCATTTTAAACGTCAATAAAGAGCTGTATGAAGCGGGCAGGCTGGACGGAATCGGCAGCAGACTGCAGGAAATCTGGTACATTACGATTCCGTCGATGAAACCGCAAATGCTGTTTGGCGCGGTGATGGCGATCGTGTCCACATTCAAAGCGGGAGCGATCGGCGAGGAGCTGTCCGGTGTGCATCCGACACCCGAATACGCGGGCCACCTGATCATTAATCATATCGACGATTACGGCTTCATCCGGTTCGAGATGGGATACGCCTCGGCGATTTCCGTATTTTTGCTCATATTGATGTATGCATGTAACAAGCTGAGCTGGGGATTGTTCGGAACCAGGGAGGATGAAGGATGAGACGGATCGATGTGCTTCACAAGCCTTTCAAGTCTTTCTCCGGCTGGAAAAGGAGGACCAGGCTGAAGCGGGTGGACGGCTTTCAGATCGTGCTTATCGCGCTTCTGTCCGTGCTGGCGGTGTTTATGCTGCTCCCGATCGTCTACATCGTGAATCATGCGTTCAAGCCGTATCACGAGCTGTTCGTCTATCCGCCGAACTTTATCGTGAGAGAGCCGACGCTGCAAAATTTCACGGAGCTGTTCGTTGTCGCTTCCAATCTGACGGTGCCGCTGTCCCGGTACTTGTTCAATAGCATCGTTATCGCCGTTATTGCGGTGATCGGCGTCACTCTAGTGAGCGCCATGTGCGCCTATCCGATCTCCAAGCATAAATTTCCGGGGCATAAGCTCGTGTTTGCCGTTATTATTTTGACGCTGATGTTCGCACCCGAGGTGATGCAAATTCCGCGATATTTGGCTGTCAGCCATTTGGGCATTATGAATACGTATTGGGGGCATATTTTGCCGCTCTTGGCAATGCCGGTCGGGGTATTTTTGCTCAAGCAATTTATCGACCAGCTCCCGAACGAGCTGCTGGAGGCCGCCAAAATCGACGGCGCCGGCGAGTTTCTCATCTTTTTGCGGGTGGTCATTCCGGTATGCATGCCGGCCGTTGCCACGGTTGCGATCTTGACGTTCCAGAGCTCGTGGGGAAACGTCGAGACATCCTCGTTGTTCATGCAGGATGACGAGATGAAAAACTTCCCGTTCTTTTTGACGACGCTGACGAATAATCAAGCGAATATCGTGGCCCGTCAAGGGGCGGCGGCCGCTGCTGCGCTTATTATGTTCGTCCCGAACTTGCTTATTTTTTTGTTTCTTCAAGGGAAAGTGATCGCGACGATGGCCCACTCGGGGATTAAATAACGAGCGGCCGCGGAAAGGAGGAGCCTTGTTGCTATTGCGTCCACGTTTATTGAAGCGGCTTCTTGCGGTCGTTGTGACGGTCCTGCTCGGGCCGGTGCTGATCCGGCCTGAAGCGGCGCATGCCTACACGCCTTACAATACGAATTACAAAGACGGCTACGAGCAGCTCGTTTGGACGCAGCCGGCTTATAACCCTGCGGGGGCATGGGCGCGTGAGCTATATATCGACGATCCCAAAAAGCCCGGGCAGCCGCTCCATTCGCCGCTCAAGCAGCCGCAGGATTTGTTCATCGACAGCAATGACCAGCTGTATATTGCCGATACCGGCAACAACCGGATTGTCCACCTGAATGAACGGGGGGAGCTCGTTCGCATACTGGAAGTCAAGGAAAGCCCGCTGAACAAGCCGCAGGGGCTGTTTGTCGATACGAATGGGCATATTTACATCGCCGATACGGGAAATAAACGGATTGTCCGGTTAAATAAGGATGGAAAGCTGGTGCGCGAATACAAGCGTCCCGAATCGAAGTTTTTATCCGCGTCGTTCAAGTTTGATCCGGTAAAGCTTGTTGTGGACAAAAGGGGATTTCTGTACATCGCCTCGCTCGGCGGCTATCAGGGCCTGCTGCAGCTCGATCCGGAAGGCAATTTCCAAGGCTTCTTCGGGGCGAATGCGACGAGCTTCTCAGTCATCGACATGTTCAAAAGATTCATCTACTCCAGGGAGATGTACCAGAGGGAAATCAGCAAGCTTCCCGGATCAATCGCCAGCGTGGCGACGGATCAGGACGGCTTGATCTACACCGTATCGAGCGATGTGGAGACGCAGCAGATCAAGAAGCTGAATATTGCCGGGCTGGATCAGCTCGGCGGCAAGGGCGAATTTGCGAAGCCCGGGGAAAAGACGGTCTTCGGCGAAATCGCGTTTTCCAATTTTAACCGCTCCGTGCCGGTTTTAACGGATTTGACGGTCGACCGCGACGGCAATATGACCGCGATTGACGCCAAGCACAAGGTCGTCAACCAATACGACAGCAGCGGCAATTTGCTGTTTTTCTGGTGGGGCGACGACAGTACGGTCACAACGAAGCTCGGCATGGTCAAAACGCCGACCGCGATCGCCAACAATTCGAAGAATGAACTGTTTATTCTGGACGGCGAAAACAATCTCGTGCAGTCGTTCCGCCTTTCCGAATTCGGCGCGCTTGTGCATAAGGCGAATCATTTGACGCAGGAGGGCAAATATGAGGAGAGCGAGGCGCCCTGGGCCGAGGTAAACCGGTTGAACGCCTATTACACGCCTGCCATTGCGGGACTTGCCAAAGCCGCTTATAAAAAAGGCGACTATCCAAGAGCGCAAAGGCTGTTCGCGGAGGCCGGCCATGCTCAGGGATATTCGGACGCATTCTGGCAAAACCGGCTGTTCTGGTTTCAAAAAAACTTCGGCATGCTGATGAATGCGATTTTGATCGCACTGCTATTGCTGTTTGTACTGCGGTCATGGAGCCGCAGAGCAGGTTGGCGGGCCGAATGGCGAAGCTGGAAGGAACAGCGCGGCGAGTATGGGCTTGTACGGCAGCTAAGGCACGCGTTTACGATTCTGAAACATCCGATCGACGGATTCGGCGCGCTCAGGTACGAGCGGAAGGGCAGCTTCGCCAGCAGCCTGATCCTCTTTGTGCTGGCGCTTGCCTCCTATTGCGTGATGCGGGCGGGAATCAGCTTCATTTATAATCCGGATGTGTTTCTTGAAATAAACCTGCTTGTCGTTGTTGTTCAATTTCTCGTGATTTGGCTCGTATGGGTTGTATCCAACTATTTGATCAGCACTATATACCGCGGGGAAGGCAGATTCCGCGATGTCGTCTACGGAAGCTGCTATGCGCTGTTCCCGCTGGTGCTGATCGGGCTGCCGCTAACGGTCATTTCCAATGTAATGACTTTAAACGAAAGCGCGATTTTCAACTTTATGCATGTCGGTCTGTTCCTGTGGATCGGCCTGCTGCTCTTCTGGAAGGTGCAAAGCATGCAAAACTACAGCGTCGGCGAGACGACGGTCAATGTCGCGCTATCCGCATTGACGATGGCGGTATGCGGCGTCCTGGTCTTCATTACGATCGGACTTACGAAGGAATTGACGGATTTCGTCTATGCGGTGTTCCAGGAGGTGACGATCCGATGAGCCGAAACCGCGTATGGGTTACTTCCGCCGCCGTCACGGCGGTGGCGCTTGCCGCCGGATTGTACCTGCTGCGGGCGCCGGGCGACCGGCCGCTGTATGCGGCCGATCCGCCGACCGCTGCTGCGGCTGCAGGGGCCCCTTCGGCAGCTCAGGCGGCCGGGGCCGCAGCCGGCGCAGGGGCGGCACAGCCGCCGCCTCCCGAGGCTGCGACCGCAGCAGGGACGGCACAGCCGCAGCCGGCTGCGGCGGCAAGCGCAGCGCCGAGGCTGGCGCTGCCGGACGAGGCGGGATTCCGCCCGGCTGCGGAATCCGCGGCGTTAAAGCTGTGGGTGGACGACAAAACCGCCCACTTCAAGGTGGAGCACAAGCAGAGCGGGCAAACATGGCGTTCGTATCCCGACCCCGAGCAGTGGCCTAAGGAGACGATCACCGGCAATTGGCGGAACAACCTGATGTCTCCGATCATGGCGGAGTATATCGATGCCTCGAATTCCAAATCGCAAGCGAAGACGATCAGCTGGCTGGAGGATCGGGGCGCACTGGAATCATTCCAGCTGACGGCCGGCGGCTTCAGGGCGACCTTCCACTTTACCGGCACGCAGTTCAAAATTCCGGTGGAGGTCAGGATGAAGGAGGACAGCGTGGAAACGGTCATATATGACCGGGAGATTAAAGAGGGCAAGCTGAGTCTGCTGAATGTGAAGCTGTATCCGCTCTTCGGTTCCGCAGCCTACAAGGAACAGGAAGAAGGCTATGTCGTCGTGCCGGACGGCTCCGGCGCGCTGATCCGGTTCAAGCCGAACCTGACGAACGACAAGTCGTTCTACCGTGCCAGCGTGTACGGTGCGGACAGCGCCTTCTTCAACGAGAAGACGGCCCGCAATCCGCTCCGGCTTCCCGTGTTCGGAATGAAAGCGGGGTCGCGAGCTTTTGTCGGCGTGATGGTTTCCGGCGAGGAGTACGGCAAGCTGTTCGCCGCGCCGGGCGGAGCTTTCGGGCAATATTACTGGGTCACTCCGGAATGGCAGTACCGGACGAAATATTTTCAGGCGACCGGCAAAAAAACGCAAACCGGCTTTTTCACCTACAGCAAAGACCGGTTTACCGTGCCCGAACGGGTAACCCGTTATTATTTGCTGGAGCCGGGCCGCAGCGATTACGCCGCTATGGCCGATAAATACCGGACTTATTTAATCAAGGAGAAAGGCTTGAAGCCGCTGCGTCCGAAATCCGGCGACGTGCCGTTTTATGCGGATATTATCGGGGCGGATATTAAAAAGGGGCTGCTCTGGGACAAATACATAACGGGGACGACGACGACCGAAGCGGCGGACATCGTCAAAGGGCTGCTTGCGCACGGCATCGGCAATCTGACGGTGCAGTATGCCGGATGGCAGGACGGCGGCTACAGCTCGTACGGCGGCTTGTTCCCGGTCGATTCCCGGCTCGGCGGCAACGAAGGGATGAAACGGTTTATCGACTATGCGCATTCGGAGCGTATTCCCGTTTACTTGACCGCCAATTATACGCTGAACAGCAACGGGCGCGACGGGTTTTGGCCGATGTTCGACGGCATGCGGGATTTGTCCGGCACGGTGCTGGAGTTTGAAAATCCGGCGAACCGGGAAATGACGACGCTGGTCAGTCCCAAGTTCGCAGCCCGGCTGGCCGACGGCGACCTGAAAATGTACAAGGAGCTCGGGGCCGACGGCGTTTATTACAACGAAGGGATCGGACAATATTTGAACAGCGATTTCAACAGCCGCTATTCGGCAAGCCGCAGCGAGGCGCTGCAAAGCCAGCGCGGCATTCTGAAGCAGACGAAGGAGGCGCTCGGCGGCGTCAATGTGGAAAACGCCAACCTGTACGCATTGGATCAGGTTGACCACATTCACCGGTTGGCGGACACGTACTCCTACGATATTTTCGTCGACGAGCCGATTCCGTTTGCGCAAATTGTGCTTCACGGACTGGTCACCTATACGTCTGAATGGTCGAACTTGCGCGAGCAGTACCGCAACGAGTTTTTGCGCAGCATCGAGTATGGAGCTTATCCCGCTTATGTGTTTACGAGCGCTTCCTCCGGCAGCATGAAAGGCGCTTACTCCATCTGGTATTACAGTATGGATTACCGCGATTGGCTGGAGAAGGCGGCCGAGGAATACAAACGGTTTAACGAAGCGCTCGGCGCCGTTCAGGACAAATTTATTACCGGCCACCGCGCCTTGGCCCCGAACGTGATGGAGACGGCGTACGAAGGCGGCCAGACGGTCATTGTCAATTACAATGAGCAGGACTATTCGGACGGCCGGGTCCGGGTACCGGCGCAAGATTTCATCGTGGTGAAGGGAGGCTTGAAGCCGTGAGCCGCATCAGACTGCAGGCGGCCGCACTGCGTAAATGGGAAGGCACGCTGTTTATAGCTCCGTGGATATTCGGGTTTTTCGCCTTCGTCGCGTTTCCGCTCGGCTTCTCGCTCTACATGAGCTTTCACCGGGTGAAGGTAACGGTCGGCGGAATTGAAACGGTGCCGAACGGCGTGGACTATTACCGCGAAATTTTGTTTTCGGACGGCGGGCTGCTGTACGACAGCCTTATTCCGTTTTTGCGCGAGGCGGCCGTCATGATCCCGGTCATTATCCTGTTTTCGCTGATGGTCGCGATCCTGCTCAATCAACGCTTTTGGGGGAGGACGCTGTTCCGGATCATCTTTTTCCTGCCGGTCATCTTTTCCTCGGGGCAGATTATGATGGAGTTCATTCAGCAGGGGGAAGGGCAGCTGGCCTTCGTGGAATCGCTCCATATCAGCTACTTCATAATGGAGTATGTGCCCGCCTCCTGGGCCGAGCCGATCAATCATGTGATCAGCTCGTTCGTGATCGTGCTGTGGTATTCCGGCGTACAGATTTTAATCTTTTTGGCCGGCCGCCAGACGATTGCGTCATCGGTCTACGAGGCCGCGCGAATCGACGGCGCCGACCCTTGGCACACCTTTTGGAAAATTACGCTGCCCGGGCTCGCACCGTTTATTTTTCTGAATACGATTTTCACGGTCGTCGACCTGTTTACGTTTCCGTCCAATCCGATCATCAGCAAAGTGACCACAGCCAACTATGGGCTGTCAAGCGCGCTGGCGTGGATTTATTTTATCATTGTGCTCGTTTTTATCGGGGCGGTGCTGCTTGTGTTCGGCCGGCTGGATAAAGCGTTGGGCGGGAAACGGTAAGCTGACGCATGACGATACGTAACGACAAACAGAACGACAAACAGAACGACAAACAGAACGACAAACAGAACGACAAACAGAACGACAAACAGAACGACAAACAGAACGACAAACAGTATGACAAACAGTATGACAAACAGAACGATATACAGCATGACATTGCAGGGCAACATAACAGGACGACATATGACGAGGAGGCAGTCGCCATGGAGCGCATCGTTCGCGCAGTCAGGAGCCGCAGCCGGCCGTATCGGAAAACCGCCGATGACCGGCTCGTCTCCGCCAAGCATTTCTGGATCGGGAAGGAAGCGGATCAAGGATTTCTGTTCCGGTTGTTCATGTACTTGATCCTTGTCGATACGGCGTTCATTTATATCAAACCGATTTTGTATATGGCCGGAACGATGATCAAGGACGCTTCGAATATGCTGGATCCGTCCGTGATCTGGGTCCCGCGTTCGATTTATACGGGACATCTGGAGGAAGCGTTCAAGCTGCTCAAGTACAACTCCGGCTTCGTATACAGCCTGACGATTTCATTGTCGGTGACGGTATTGCAAATCATTTCCTGCGCGATTGCCGGATATGCTTTCGCCAGGCTGGAATTTTCGTTCAAAAAGCTGTGGTTCGCCGCGCTTGTATTCACATTTATTTTGCCGCCGCAGCTGACGATTTTGCCGTCGATCATTATGTTCAAGCAGCTCGGCTGGGCCAATACCGTCCTGCCGATGATTGTGCCGGCCATCTTCGGGCATGGGCTGAAGGGCGCGCTGTTCGTCATTATATTCCGGCAGTTTTTTTCCACCTTGCCCAAGGAGCTGGAGGAGGCGGCGAGGATGGACGGCGCGAACGCGTTTCGCTTTTTCTTTAAGGTGATGCTGCCGATATCCAGGTCTGCGATTATCGTCGTCTTTTTGTTTTCGTTCGTTTGGAACTGGAACGATTTCTACCTGCCGTCGATGTACATGTCGGGCGCGAAGGAGGTCCCGCTCTCGATCAGCTTGGCGAAGCTGGCAGCTTCGTTGAATGCTGATTCCGCACAGGGGGGCACGAGCATATTTGCCGAGCCGGTCAAAATGGCCGCGTCCTTCCTGATCATTTTGCCGGTGCTCGTCGTGTACGCGATTGCCCAGCGGTGGTTCGTCGAAGGAATCGAAAGGACCGGATTGGTCGAGTAGCGGGGGGAGAGTCAGGTTAGTCGATTGTTTTACAGAAAAGCTACTTTATAACAGGCGGTGTATGATTGAAATGAGAAAATGGTTATCAGCTTTGTTGGTTTTGGTTTTTATTGCGCTTGCGGGCTGCACGGGCAAAAACGACGTATCGTCCCCATCCGCTGCAGGCAATCCTGCCGGAGAAGCGGCAGCCGGCTCGAAAGATCCGGTCAAGCTGCAGTTTTACACGAGCAGCGGCACCTTGACGAATACGGAATTTAAAACGTTTATCGCCGATCCCGTCAACAAAAAGTATCCGAATATTACGATCGAGCGGATCGAACCGCCGACAGGGACGACGCCCGAGGACTTTTTCTCCTCCGGAGCCAATCCGGATTTGATTTATTCCAGCTCGACCACGCATACGAAGCTGCTCAGCATCGGCGTGTACCAGGATTTGCGCGAGCTGATCCAAAAGTATAAATTCGACGAAAGCCGGATCAAGCCGTTTTTATACAATTACGCCAAGGGGCTTTCGGGCAAGGGCGAAATATTCGCAATTCCGTTCAATTCCAACCAACATATTTTGTATTACAACAAAGATATTTTCGATAAATTCGGCGTTCCGTATCCATCCGACCAGCAGATGACGTGGGAGCAGGCTCTTGAGCTGGGACGGCTGCTGACGAAGACAGAAAACGGCGTCAATTATATCGGTATCGATGCCGAAGGCCCGATCGGAATCGCCAAAAATTTGGCGCTGCCCATTATCGATTCGAAGACGGGAAAATCGTTCCTGAATTCGCCGGATTGGGTGCGCGTGTTTGCAATCGCCAAACAGAACTATGAAATTCCCGGTTATCTCGGCAAAGATAACAAATATGTGTACGGTCGCGACGAATTTATGAAAGACCGCAATTTGGCGATGCGGCCGACTTGGCTGGCCAATATGGTCGGCCCGTTGGAGGAGCTGCGTCAGCAGGGACTTGAGGTGAATTGGGACATCGCGCCGATTCCGACCTTCAGCGATCATCTGGGCCAAACGAGGGAGGCGCAGGTTCACACGCTTTCGGTTTCCAACAAAAGCAAGCATAAGGACGAAGCCTTTTTGGCGATCGCGCAAATTTTGTCCGAGGAGGTGCAGCGGATTTTGGCCCGCAACGGCCGGGTGCCCGCAATTATCAATAAAGAGCTGGAAAAGGAGTATGGAGCCGACATTCCGGTGCTGAAAGGCAAAAAAGTGCAGAACGTCTTCGTCGGCGAGCCGCTGCAGGAGCATAACTTCCATCAGTTCGAGCTTGACGTCCAGAAGTACGTAACCGAAGCCGCCAAAAGCATCGCAACCGGCACGGACGTCAATACGGCGATCCGCAAAGCGTCGGAAAGCGTGGATAAAGAGGTCGAACGGCTGCAAAAAAACAAATAACGGACATTTAACCGACAGCCTTAAATTATGATCGAAAATGAGGTGGAAAAGCATGAGTTCAATATCGTCTTACCGGGAACGTCCGGAGCGGGAGCGCAAGATCCATATCAACCTGTTTCTGCGCAATACCGGCCATCATGAAGCGGCATGGCGGCATCCGCAGGCGCAGCCGGAGCGCACGCTGGAGGTCGGCTTTTACCGGGAGCTGGCTCAGACGGCGGAGCGGGGCTTGTTCGATTCGCTGTTTATTTCGGACAATTATTCCGGCACCTGGCGGCGGGTGGAGCCGTTCACGCTGCTGTCGGCTCTGGCGATGGCGACGCGCCATATCGGCTTGATTGCGACGGTCAATACGACTTACAACGAGCCCTTTCATATCGCCCGCCAATTCGCCTCGCTAGATCATATAAGCGGCGGCCGTGCCGGCTGGAACATCGTAACGGGAGCAGGCGGCAACGACGCTTATAATTTCGGGAAAGCGAACCACCCGGATCATGCGCTGCGGTATGAGACCGCGGAGGAGTTCGTGGAAGTCGTCAAGCAGCTGTGGGACAGCTGGGAGGACGATGCGCTGCTGCTCGATAAGCAATCGGGACGGCAGTTTGATGCCGGCAAGGTGCATGAAATTCATTTCAAAGGAAAATTTCATGCCGTCCGGGGTCCGCTTAATATTCCGCGCCCTCCCCAAGGCTATCCGGTGCTGGTGCAGGCCGGCTCCTCGGATAGCGGAAAAGAGCTGGCGGCGAAGACGGCGGAGGTGATCTTCACGGCGCAGCCGTCGATTGAGGAGGCGCAATCATTCTACGCCGACGTCAAGTCACGGCTGGCCCGGTATGGCCGCACCCCCGACCAGCTCCAGGTACTGCCGGGGCTCAGCCCGATCATTGCCGGGACGGAGGCCGAAGCAAAAGAGCTCGAAGACGAGCTGTTTGCGTTGACCGATGTTTCCGGGGCGATTCAGCGTCTCTCCGACCGGCTGGGCGTCGACTTTACGGGCTATTCGCTGGATAGCCGCGTGCCTGTCGACGGAGCGCGCGGCATTGAAACCATTAACGGGATGAAAGGCCGCCATCAGCTGCTGCTCGATTTGATTCAGCGGGAACGGCCGACCTTCCGGGAGCTGATCGTCCATCTGGCCGGAGCGCGCGGACATCTGACGTTCACGGGAACGCCGCTCCAGCTGGCGGATGTGATCGAACGCTGGTTTATCGAACGCGTTGCCGACGGGTTTAATCTGATGCCGCCTGTTTTCCCTGGCGGGCTGGACATTTTCGTCGACAAAGTGGTGCCCGAGCTGCAAAACCGGGGCTTGTTTCGCACCGCCTACGAGGCGGAGACGCTGCGAGGCCATTTGGGATTGGCGCGTCCGGAACACGTTCGCGGCACCAATTGGACGGCAGCGGGAGCCGAACCGTCCTTTTAACCGATTGAAGGAGATGCGGACTTCTTTCCGCATCCACCCGATCAAATCGTCATGCGCGGAAGCTTGAATCCTTCCAATAAAAGGGAAATAACTGGCATGATTTCCTCCAACGATTGTTTTTCATCCGGCAGCTGCGCCATCCAGAGTACGGCTTCGTTCAGAGCGCCCGAAAGCAAATGAGTCAGCGCATCGACGGATACCGGCTTCACATATCCTTGCCGCTGCATCATGTGAAGCTGCTCGCGCAGGTGCCGCATCGAATTTTGCTCATCCATCATGCGCCAGGCTTCCCAGCCTAACACCGCAGGACCGTCGATGAGCAAAATTCGCTTGTTTCGGGGCTCGACGGCCGCTGCTACAAATGCGCGGCATCCAAGCAGCAGCTGCTCCCAAGCATCGTCGCTTCGGGATGCCTCGGCTTCAACCCGTTCCCCGACCTCCTTTTGGACGGATTCCAGTACCGCTTGAAAAATGCCTCTCTTGCTTCCGAAATGATGGTAGACGGCCCCGCGCGTCAGCTTGGCCTCATGCACGATATCCTCCAACGCCGTATCGGCATAACCTTGCGCTGTAAAATAATTTCTCGCGACGTCGATCAGCTTGCGGATCGTTTCGTTCGTATCTTCCTTCTTTCTCCTCATGATGCGGCTTGGCTCCTATCTGATTTTACGTTTCAATCCCGATTCTTTCCGGCAGTTCCGATGCCAGGTGCCGGCTCGCCCGCTTGGGCTCCCGACCAAATGTTCTCCACGTATTGGGTGCTCTCCGCTTCGGAAGGCGGAATGATTTGAATGACGTCAATGAGGACGCCGTTAGGATCGCGAGTTATAAAATGCCGCTGCCCGAACTCCTCGTCGCGGATATCCTGCTCCAGAGGAAGCTGGTTGTCCGCAATGAGCCTGGCATACTCCGCGTTCGCATCGTCCACCTCAAAATTGAGGATCAAGCCTTGCGCCGGCTTGCGGTAAGCTGCAGGTACGGTAGGATGAGCCGCATTCAGCAGAGCCAGCTCGAACGGAGTATTTCCTCCGGCTAATCGCAGACTCACGTACCAATCGGCTTCATACACCTTCTCAAACCCGAAATAGTCCGTGTAAAACGCGGAGCTTTCGGCAACCCGTTCGGTCAAAATGACCGGATAAAAACTGGATAATTTCATACTATCACTTCCTTAGCTTTGGATATATCCAGTTTAACATACATACTGTATGTATGTAAATGACGCTTGAAAATCAATATGCGGCAGTAGAGGGCTAAAACCGTCAATCGGCAAAAAAGAACGCCGCCAGCGTATTCCCCAAGGCAGCGTTCTTCATTATGTCGCACATCTTATTATGAGCTGCCGCTTCGCGCATGCGCCATGCTCCGGACGATGCGCGGGATAATGCTGCGGCAAGCTTTCCGCACTCCGGCGATAAAGCGAAAGGCCGGGCCGTGGCTGTATGAGGCGAGCGGGCCGGCGATGTACAGACCGGGGAGGCTGCTCATAAAGTGTGCATCCAGCTTCGGATACCGGCCGTTTCCGTCATCCTCGCGCTCCAGCAGCTCCAGCAGCCGCTGCTCCAGAAACGGAACGCGCCCGATATCGATCCGATAGCCGGACGCGCTGACGAGATGGTCGAACAGCCGCGTCTCCCCGTTGGACAGCTCAAGCCGCAGCTTGCCGCCGTCGACGGCTTCCGCTTTTTGGACAACTGCATTGCCCGTTTCGCGGATTTTGCCCTCCACATACGGACGCAGGAACGCGGCGGCGCTGCCGGGAGGCTGCACCTGTTTTTCCCGTTTCTGCTCCAGCGGCAAATCGAAAAACGTCTCGCCCAATTGGATGAGCTCGCTGCCCGATTGGCCTTCCCTGTAATTGGCGGCGTCGCGCCGGTATATCAGCTCCGCATCGCTTCCAGCCATATGGAGCAGCGCCGCGGCTTCCCATGCGCTTTGGCCGCTGCCGATCACGGCAACTTGTTTCCCGGCAAACGGACGGAAGTCCGTTAGGGCGAATGTATGGGAAACGAGGCCTGGCGGCAGGCCGTCGTACGTGTCCGGTATGTACGAATAGTGCTGCAGGCCGGTCGCGATCACTGCATGACGCGCGGTATAGACGCCCCCTCCCTCCGTGACGGCTTCGTAGCCGTCAGCGGTCCGGCTCAGCTGCAGCACATGCTCGGGCGTGAAACGCACGCCGGTTCGGGCCGCGAACCATGTCGCGTAATCGACGAACAGCGGGCGGGGCAGCGGAACCGGCAGATCAATTCCGCTTTCGGCGGCAAACCGCAGGAGGGTGAAGCTTTCATGAGGATCGGATAAATAGACCGAATCCGGGTGGGTGCGGATGAACATATTCTGCGGCATCTGATGCTTCCAGAAATGCATCGGATAACCGAGCAGCGTATAGGTCAGGCAATGGGCTTTCGCATGGGCAGCCAATGAAATCCCGTAAGGTCCGGCGCCAATAATAAGCAGATCGGTCAATTGTCGGCCTCCGTTCGCGTTATTGAAGCTCAAAGCCCTGCTCGAATAAGAAGCTTTTCATATGGGTCCGCTGGCGCGAGTTTAACCGTTTGGCCATTTCCCTGGACCAATCGGATTCCCGTGTACCTCCTGCGCGGGTGCGCATAAATTCGGCGAGCGAGCGGTTGTACGCCTCGATCCCTTGCGCATACGAATCCGTTGAGTACGTTTCCCGGTGGTAGACGGTTTCCAGCGGCAGCCTTGGCCGTTGTGTCGGCTCCTGATCAGGGTAGCCTACGCACATGCCGAACACCGGATAGACAAACTTCGGCAGTCCGATCACCTCCGACACCTCCTTCGGATGGTTGCGGATGCCGCCGACAAATACGACGCCGAGCCCGAGCGATTCCGCGGCAACGGCGGCATTTTGCGCGGCCAGCGCGGCATCGACCGTCGCAATAATAAAAATTTCGGTCGTTGCCGGTATGCGCACCTCCTCGACAGGGGCGCACGCATGTTGTAGCCGCAGCAAATCAGCGCACCAGATAAGGAACAACGGGCATTCCTCGATAAACTGCTGATCGGCCGCCAGATGAGCCAGCTGCCGCTTCGCCTCCGCTCCGGTCACTCCGACAACGCTGTAGGCCTGCATGTTGCTGGAGGTTGAAGCCTTTTGCGCCGATTCGATGATGGCTCTGACCTGCTCGCCGCTTAACGGATCGGGCTTATACTTGCGGATGGAGCGGTGCTGCTGCAGTTGACGTATCGTCGAATTCATTCGCAATTTCTCCTTTTCTAAAGATTCTTTTTGTTCATGCAACGCGAAAAACCGGAAACGCAGCCCTGGGGGGGCGGTCTCCGGTTGTCCGGTTGTGAATGCATATAATACCCAGCGGGATACTCTACTATAAAATATAGCATCGGCAGGCTTTTCCTGTCAATGGGTAAACCTCTAAATGTTGATACCCGCATCTATTCCGTCTTAACGTGTACGCAAGGATTATACATTAGCCGTTCAGCGCATGAGCAGGGAACGAATGTCTTCTATTTTATCCAATACGGCATCGGGAGCATCGGCTCCTTTGGGAATCGGCTGATACCTGGCAAGTCCCTGGCGCACATAGACGGCTTTCATGCCAAGCCGCTTCGCGGGGATGATATCGTTGTCGATCCTGTCGCCTATCATAACGGCGTGCCGGGGCAGGCACGACGCCTGCTCCAGCGCCAGCTGGAACAGCTGCGGGTTCGGCTTGGCGAACCCGGCCTCGGCCGATTCGCAGCATACCGTAATATATTCCGCGAACCCATAAGCCTTCAGCCGGTCAGTGGTTCCCGGACCTTGATTGGCGATGATTCCGATCCGGTACAGACCGGACAGCTCGCGGACGAGAGGGAGGGCGGCGGGAAACGGCCGCTCCATATCTTTTCGGTATCGCATATTTTGTTTTATGATCCGTCGGTGGTCGACGGAAGCAACATGCCGCTCCATATAATCGCCCATCGGAAATTCGGCAAATGCGCGATAGGCATCCTCAAGTCCTCTAACTACCTCATCCGGATGAAACGCATATCCGAGCGCTGCCGATTCCACGGCAAATTGACGGATGCTTTCCAATATAGCCGCCGATTCATCAATCAGCGTTTCCCCCAGATCGAAAAAAATCCATTGCAGTTCCTGCTTTAATGTCATTGTCGTTTCTCCTCCTTCGGACGATGCAGCGAGCGGGCCGGCATCCTTGCGGGCAATGCTGCAGGTTTATGCGTAATCGCGCTTGGCTTTCATCTTAGCACAGTCCGTCGGCATGCGATACATGTTGATGCCTCTTGCGCAGACGTCATGGTATACTGGTTGAAAAAAGTCTAAGGTGATCCCAGATGTACCAATATATCGACCAAACATACGAAAGCCACGATTTCAGCGGGGCCGATCAAAGAGACGGCGAGCTTATCCGCTGTACGTTTACGCGCTGCAGCTTTAAAAGTGCGATATTGCAGGAGATTAACACCATCAGCTGCCGGTTTATCGAATGCGATTTTCAAGGCGCATCGCTGAATGCTTCGGCGCATGCCGAATCCGCGTTTTTGAACTGCCGCTTTTACGGCGCCAATCTGTTCGTGGCGTCTTTCACCGAATGTAAAATGACGGGCTCGGACTTCTCGCTGGCGCAAATGGAAGGGGTCACGATTCGCCGGGGCGACTGGTCGTATACGAATTTGCGGAATATGAATTTGGCCAAGCAGGATTTGCGGGGAGTAAGGCTGTATGAGGCCGATTTGCATGGCTGCAATATGGAGAAAGCGGACTTAAGAGACGCGGATTTGACCCGGACCCAGCTGGGCCAGGTGAAGCTGCAGGGCGCCGACCTGCGGGGAGCGGTGCTGGAGGGCGTCGATTTGAAACCCGTCAATGTGAAAGGCGTGCGGATGGATGCGGTTCAGGCTGTTGCGTTTTTACGCTCGTTCGGGGCAAAAGTCGATTAAAACCGGCGACGTCCTTTGTATCGGGCTGTCCTTGCCGACGACTGCACGGGGTCCGACAACCGCGTGTACAGCAGCAGCGTGTATCGAGCGCGGACCTGTCGGATTGTTGGTGTCCGTTCACAGCGTATGGCCGCGATCTCTCTTAACGGCGTTCCGCGCCGGGCTGCTGCCCATATCGCCGCCTGCTGCGCCGTCCGTATCGATGACGGAGCTTCCGCCGTCTGTTCCGCTCCGTTCGCCGGTACCTGCGCCGTTGTCCATGCCTTCATCCGCCGCTCCGACAGACCCAGGAACCGTTTCAGTCCTGCGGCCGGCTGCCCATTTGACAAGCGCCGGGGACAAAATGGCGAGAAAGCACAAGGAGCCTGTGACTCGTGCCGTACCGAGTATGCTCATGAAGACTTCATACGATACGCCGGAGTACAGCTGCATGCCGACTATCGGTGCAAAAATCGCCGACACCTGCGTCAGCGTCGTGTAAATGGCGATCGCCCGCTGACGCCCACGACTCGCGACGATTTCCAGCAGCCGGTTGAAGACGGCCTGCTGGAAGCCAGCCGTTGCGATGCCGCCGATAAAATCGTACAGGTACGCCCAGCTCATGCCGGGGATATACAGCCAGAAATAGGGAGTGACCGCAAGCGTAAACGCAGAGCCGAATAACGCCCAGCCGGTCCCTTTGCGGTCTGCGAAGCGGGCCCATAATTGGAAGCCGATCAGCATGCCGATCGCACCGACAATCGTATCGATGCTGATCATCGTGTTGGTTGCCTGCAAAGTGTCGACTTTGATTTTCGTATAAACAGGCCAAACCGCCTGCCACGAAAAAATGAAGATGATGGCGCTTGCGCTAAACAGGTAATAAGCTCTGCCGTGGTTTAATTGATATTTTTCCAGCCAATGGACTGCGGCAGCGTCGCTTTGCGGACGTTCGTCCCGTTCCTTGCCGGCTTCGGGCCGGTGCTTCTTTGGCCCAACCGTCGCCTCCGGCTCCTCGCTCGGAATGCGCAGCTTCATAAAATACCATGTTTCCACAACAGCAGCGGCAAAGCCGATCGAAAAAGCAAGCTGATACCCGTACGGGTACGGAAAACGATCGATGCTCCAGCCGGCGACAAACGCTATGATCATCCCGCACAAGCCGGTCCATATATTCCGTTTGGCCAATACGCGGTTGCGATAGGCGGCGGGAATCAATTCCCCTATCATCGATTGCCACGCCACGGCGATGACGGAATTGAAAGCGTTGTACAAGCCGACCAGCAAAATAAGCGCTGTTATCGGAGAAGCGGTTAAATACGGAACGAAGATTAACAAAAAATAAAAAAAGCGGCATAGCAAAATCAAACCGCCGACAATTCGTTTTTGCCTGCGGAACCGGGTAATCACCATCGCCGCAGGAAGGGTCAACAAAATGGTCAACAGCGCAGGTACTGAAGAGAGCATGGCGTAGTCGCTGTTGGTGGCTCCGAGACGCGAAGCGAGCACGCCGATAAACGGCGTGACGAAATTAAATCCGATGGACCAGAAAATACCGTTCAACAAATTGTTCCGGATGTTGTCCCTGAGTACCTTGTACTCCGCTCTCATTATGTCACCTTAATTCCTATTCGGGAAAAAATGGGCCGCTGCCTTTCTCATTGTATCGGAAACGGCGGCTTCCTTCCATCATTAATTTTGCGCGGCTTGGATGGCGACGGGAAATGGAATCGACTTGCGGTTTGCCCGGTTAAAACAGTACGAAAGCGGTTCTGGGCCGTCAATGCGGATCATTGTCGAAAACCATGCCAGACTCAGGTTTAACGGCTATCCCCTGCAGATTGGTTGAATCAGTACTATTGCGCGTAATCAGACAAGTCTGTAACATGTTGGCCAAATAAGAAGGAGGGGTACGACCAATCAGGCAGTATGGACCTGGCGGCATTATTTACCGGAAAGTTGAAGCTGAACGGGCTGCAGAACAAAGGCTGGACGATTGCTGCCGATAATATGCGGTATATCGTCCCGAATGCGGCGCTCACGCTGACTTCCCAACATTATATCGACAAAGGCGAGGAGCTCGATGAAATGATCCGCAGCGCCCAAACCAACTACATTTTGGGCAATATCGACGATGCCGGCTGGCAGGCGGAGCTGGAGCGATGGCGAAAAAGCGGCGGCGACACGGTTATCGAGCAGTTTACGGCGGATTATATACGAAAATATCAATAAGGGATCGAGAAAAGAGGCAAACGATGAAACCTTTCAACATCTTGGTCATGCAGCATATTCATTCCGAAGGATTGGAAGTGCTGCGGCAAGCGAATTGCCGCATTACGATACCCGATCGGCTGGATCGGGAGACGGTTCTGCCGCTTGCCCGTGAAGCGGATGCGATTCTTGTCCGTACGGCTGCGATTGACAGAACGCTGATCGAAAGCGCTCCCAACTGCAAGGTCGTCGCCCGTCACGGGGCGGGTATCGATCAAATCGATCAGAAGGCTGCGGCCGAGCGCGGCATTTTTGTATGCAACACGCCGCACGCCAATTCCAATTCGGTGGCCGAGCATGCTGTCGGCATGATGATCGCTTTGTCCCATCACATGCTGAAAGGCGACCGTGCTTTGCGCCAGGGCGATTTCGACGCGAGAAATCGGTACATAGGCACCGAGCTGCTAGGCAAAACGCTGGGCATTATCGGTCTCGGCAATATCGGCAAAAGGGTGGCGCGCAAATGTGCGCTCGGCATGGAAATGAACGTCATCGCTTACGACCCGTTTCTCGAGGACGGTTCGGGTCTCGGCTATGTCCGCATGTCGGATTCGTTCGACGCGCTGATGGCGGAGTCGGATATCGTATCGCTGCATGTCCCGTACGTGCCGCAGTTTCACAATCTGATCGACCGGAGGGCGCTGTCGCTCATGAAGCCGGGAGCGCTTCTGATCAATTGCGCCAGGGGCGGCCTGGTAGATGAGCAGGCGCTGTATGAGCTGCTGAAGGAAGGAAAGCTGGCCGCGGCGGGCTTGGATGTGTTCGAGCACGAACCGCCGATCGGCCGCCATCCGCTGTGGGAGCTGGATAATGTAATCGTCACTCCCCATATGTCGGCCCACACCGAAGATGCTCTGATTGCTATGGCTGTCGGCGCAGCGGAAGAAATTGTGCGCGTTCTGCGCAACGAACAGCCCTTGTATTGTGTCAACCGGCATTTATTCCAATCGTAGAGGTGAGAGGTCATGAGTAACTTCGTCATCCGGGCACAATCATTAAAGGAATTTTGCGCAGCCGTATTTGCCAAATCGCTTCCTGAAGAGGAGGCCGTTATTATCGCCGACAATCTGATCGATTCCGATTTGCTGGGGGTTGAATCCCACGGCGCTTCCCGCGTACCCGGCTATTTGAAACGAATGGAGCAGGGTCTCATCGAGAGAAGGACGAACATAACGCTTCTTTCCGAAACCCCGACAACAGCGATGTACGATGCCGGCAACGGCTGGGGGCAGGTTGTCTCCGTCAAGGCGATGTAGACGGCAATTGAGAAGGCGAAGGCTTACGGTACGGCGTTCGTGGGCGTGAACAATTCGAATCACTTTGGCACCTGCTCCTATTATACGCGGATGGCGGCGGCGGAAGGCTGTATCGGCATTGCGATGACGAACAGCTCGGCAATGATGGTTCCGTTCGGCTCCAACGAACCGTCCTTGGGCACCAACCCGCTGTCCATCGCCGTACCGGCCGGTGAAGGCAAAGACCCGGTAGTGCTCGATATGGCTACCAGCAACGTCGCCAGAGGAAAAATCATATTGGCCAAAACAAAGGGCCAAGCGATTCCGGAAGGCTGGGCTGTAACGAAGGACGGCGAGCCGACGACGGACCCGATCGCAGCGCTGGAAGGCTTCCTGCTGCCGATGGGCTCCAAAGGCTCGGGACTGGCCATTATGGTCGACATTTTATCCGGGGTTCTGACCGGCGCTTTGTTCGGCAAGCGCGTTCCCCGCATGTACGAGGATCCGGAGCCGCAGCGGATCGGCCACTTTTTCGGCGTAATCAAGGTCGGCGCCTTTATGGATGTGGAGGAATTCGGCAGCCGAATTCAAGAGAAGATCGACGAAACCGTCAACAGCAAGCCGGCCAAAGGATTTGACCGGGTGTATATGCCGGGTGAGATCGAGACGTTGAAAATGAAGCGGCAGTTGGCCGAAGGCATCGCCTTGTCGCCGGCTGTCTTCCGCGATCTGGAGCAAACGGGCCATCATTACGGAGTGGATATTCACTCTTATTTGTAACAGCGTGACAACGGACATTGCGGCCGGAACCGTTCCGGCATCCGCTATATTGCCGGACGGCCGGAGACGATGATCTCCGGCCGTCTTTTTGCTTCGCACAGCCTTGACAAATGCTTCCGTTCCCGAAGGACGCGAAGCCGTTTATCCTTGTAAGTATCCCGTTCATCCTGCCTTGCCAAACTTGATTGATGTGCCCGTCCCTTAAAGACCGCGAAGCCGTATCATGATCGCCGCAGCGGACGACCGTCACGCGCAGCGGTCCCTAAGCGAGCGGCTGCCGTGAAAGCGGTTTAGGCATCGCCGTATCGGTTTGTTTCTGCTATAATTAATTTTACGGTTTATGTTTTCGGCAAGGCAATCTTTTAATATAGTCAAGCTAGGAGCTGTCCCCAATTGCCTAAATATTTGTACCGCATGCTAGTGTTCACTCTGCTGCTCGTGTTCATCCCCGTAGCTTCCATCGGGACGATATCGTATTATATCGCTTCGAAAGATATCGAGCTGAAAGTGAATAAAGGAAATGAGCAAATACTGCTGCAAAACCAGATGCGTATCGAGCAGGTGTTGAAAAGCGTGGAGCTGGCCGCAGTTCAATATTTGAATTCATCGATTGTGCTCGATTCCCTTTATTCGAATATTACGAGTGAGGATTTCGGCACGATCACCGACCTTGCCAAAGGGTTGTACCATGTCCAATCGTTGGCAGGCGTTTCGGGAACTTACTTGATCAACCTGGAGCAGGACTGGATGATCAGCAGCCGCGGCTTTACTTCCGCATCAAGCTATTCCAACCAGGATGTGCTCGATGAATATATCATGCGTTCCAAAAACTTATTTTGGACCGCATACGATCCAGCCAAAGAAAAACCGCCGGCCCAAGGGGAAAATCTCGCCATGGATACGATCCGGCTCGTAGTAAAGCTCCCGATTGCTGCGGCCGCATCCAAGCCGCGTGCGATGCTGATCATTAATATGTCGTACAGCGTATTGGAGAGCTACTTGGCGCAAAATCAGCAGCTGGGTAGCATTTATGTGCTTAACGCCGAGCGCGAGCCTTTTTTGGCCAGCTACAGTTCGCCGAAGCTGCAGGATGATATGATTGCTAACCTGAAAAGCGCCACCGGCTCCAGCGGCTTTTTTAAAGGCAATGATTTGGCGGTTACCTATAAAGTTGCGCAGTACAATAACTGGTCGTATGTTTCTGTCGTCTCTATCGACGCCATCACGAAGGAATCCAAAAAGATTGCTTTAATTACGCTGAACGCCTGCCTCGCCATATTCATTTTGTTCGCAGCCGCCGCCTGGTACGGCAGCCGGAAAATGTATACGCCGATCCGCAAGCTGTTCATCACGATGGAGGAGCTGGGCGATGGAGCGGCCGATTTGAAGAAAAGGGACGAATTCGCTTATCTGGAGGACCGGTTTCACACGTTGTTCAGCTCGCGCAAGGAGCTTGAGCAGCTGCATCGGGTGCAGATGTCCCAGATGAAGGAGTTTTTTTTGCTGAAGCTGTTCATGGGCCAGATTACGGAAAGCGAGTTTTCGTTCAAATGCGATACGTACGGCTTTACCGCGCGCAAAAAAGCTTTGGCCGTGCTGACGCTGCAGATCGATACGCTCCAAGGTTCGCGTTATTTGGACCGGGACAAAGAGCTTCTGCTGTTTGCGATCAACAATATCGTCAATGAGCTGATTCCCGCCGACCGTATGGTCGGAGCGCTGCTGCTGGATCAATCCCAGGTGTCGCTGATGACGAGCGAGAAGGAAGATCCGGAGGAGCTGAAGGCGGTTTTCTACGAAACGTCCGAGCTGATCAAGTTGAAGGTGCATGAGCTGCTGCAGCTGAATATAAGCATCGGCATCAGCCGCCCGTTCGTCAAATATACCGGCGCCATGGACGCTTATACCGAGGCGCTCGAGGCATTAAAAAGAAGAATCAGTCTGGGCAATGACATCATTCTTCACTATGACGACATTGAAACCGTAAGCGGGAATAAAGGCAGTGCGATCGCGTCGCTGAATCATGTCGAGGATTATATGATCAATGCGCTCAAAGGCGGGGACGACGTTGCGGCCATTCAACATTTTGACGAGTACGTTTCCTCGATTATGGACCGCGGGGTGCAGTTCAACGATTTTCAAATTTTGATGCTCCAGCTCATTACCCGGATTTACCAGCTTGTGCAGCAGCAGGGCGGTTCGCTCGATCAACTGGTCGGCTCCAACTCGACGGTCGCCCATTTTATGAAATTGAACACGGTGCAGGGCATTTCGGCCTGGTTTAAAAAAGATCTGCTGCCGCCGACGCTCGCGTTCGTCAAGCAGCGCGTGGAATCGCAATATTTGAATACCGCGCATCAGATGGTGCAAATGATCCACGAGCAGTACGATCAGGATATATCCTTGGAATCATGTGCAGACCAGCTCAAATTCCATCCGGTCTATTTAAGCCGGGTATTCAAAAAGGAAATCGGCGTTACGTTCATCGAATATTTGACCGATTATCGTGTAAGCATGGCCAAGCAGCTGCTCGAAACGACGAATCTGAAAATTTCGGAAATCGCTGAGCGGCTTAATTACAACAGCTCGACCGGCTTCATCCGGACCTTCCGTAAAATTACAGGCGTAACTCCAGGCCAGTATCGCGAAGCCCATACGAAAATGGAGTAAGGCGCAGCTCCGGCCGGACATGCGATAAAAGCCGAAATGGAGGAAGGAATCGGCACCGGGACGTTGAATTATTGAAGTATGATGAAAAAACGTACAACCTTTCTTATTCTTGGAATTTTTATACTTGTTTTGATAGTCGTGCGTCTTGTATGGATTACGCTGCAGGCGACGCCGGAGCATCCGAAGGCCGTGCAGGGCGTGCTGGATTTGCGGGGCTGGAGTCTGGAGGAAAACGGCCCGATCACACTCGACGGGGAGTGGGAATTTTATCCCGACAGGCTGATTAAGCCGGACCTGCCGGATCAAGACAGCGGTGCGGAAAAGGAATATATCCGCGTTCCCGGCAACTGGAAGATTGCATCGTCGCCGACAATGCAAGGCTACGGTTCCTATCGTCTGCGTATTTTGATGGATCCGCAAGCGGACAGATTGCTCGCCGTTCGCATCCAGGAAATTACGGTCTCGTCCGAGTTCTTTGTCGACGGCATCTCGCGCGGACATTCCGGACAGCCGGCAGCAGTCGCGGAGCAATATATACCGAACAAGCGGCCGTATACGACTTCGTTCCATACCGGCCGCGATCAGGTCGAGCTCGTGATCCACGTCGCCAACTTCCATAACGACACGGCCGGAGGCCTGGTCAAGTCTTTGCTGTTCGGCCCAAGCGACGCCTTGCAAAGCCGTTTGTTGTTTTCTATGGGTATGCAGCTGCTGTTGTGCACCGTGCTGCTTATTCATATGTTGTATGCGTTCATTCTTTATTGGATCGGTGCGCGCCAGAGCGTGCTGCTTTTGTTCGCCCTGCTCAATTTCAGCACCATCCTGATGACGCTGCTTTCCGACGACAGGCTTCTGCTGACCTGGCTGCCGATCTCTTACGTCTTGTATGTCAAGCTTATTTATTTATCCTTCATCGGCATTAACTTTTCGCTTGTCCGGTTTGCGAACGCCCTGCTGCCGAACTATGCAATGCCGAGAATAAACGCGTGGTATTCCGTAATTTGCGCGCTTCTGGCGGCCTGTATTCTTGTGCTGCCCATACAGTACGCTGCGCCGATCGGCCTGTTCATCTTTAATTCCGGCGTTGCGGGAGCGGTAATTTTGGTATGGCTGCCCGTCCGCTCCACGCTGCGCGGTGAAGAAGACACGATATTTTTGCTATCCGGCGCGACGTTTGTCATGATCAATATGTTGTGGAACTACTTCGGGATGATCAAATCGGTTGACATGTATTTTTATCCGATTGATCTGATCGCCGCCTTTTTTGCCTTTGCCGCTTTTTGGTTCAAGCGTTATATGAGGACGGCCAATCGAACGGAGAAGCTGGCTCGCATGCTTCAGCTGGCCGACAAGCAAAAGGACGATTTTCTGGCGAATACCTCCCACGAATTACGAAATCCGCTGCATGGTATATTAAATATTGCGCAAAGCATGAAGGATAACGGGAACGCCGCACTTGACGAAAGGAATATACAGAGTCTGGATCTGCTCATTACGGTCGGCAGACGCATGTCCTATATGCTGAACGATCTGCTCGATATGAGCCGGCTTCGCGAGAGCGGAATTGTGCTGCATACGAACCGGCTCCAATTGGAAGCCGTTGCCTCGGGGGTGTTGGATATGCTTCGGTTCATGACGGAAGGCAAGCCGATTCGCTTGATCAACCGTATTCCGGATACGTTCCCGTATGTCATAGCGGATGAGAACCGGCTGATTCAGGTGATGTTCAATCTGCTGCACAATGCGGTGAAGTATACGCACGAAGGAAGTGTGACGATCAGAGCCGAAGCTGGGGGAGACGGGTACGCGAGAATCGTCATTGAAGATACGGGAATCGGGATGAGCGAGGAAACGCTTCAACGAATATTCCGACCTTACGAGCAGGGAGATTCCGGAATTACGGCAATCGGCGGCGGTATCGGTCTCGGATTAAGCATAGCCAAGCAGTTGGTGGAACTTCACGGCGGTCATATTGAAACCAGCTCCGCTGCAGGTCAAGGATCTGTGTTCAGCTTCACGCTGCCGCTTGCCGATCCTTCTGCCGAAGGAGAGATAGGAGGCAGAGATACGCCGCCGCTCTTTTATTCGGAAGCGGCTCCGGCCGTTTTGCCCGAAGTCGGACAGACTCCGATTAAAACGGAAGTGTATTCGGACCGTAATGATCGAGCGCGGATATTAGCGGTAGATGACGATGCAATCAATTTGAGTATTCTTGTCAATCTGCTGGCTTCCGATCATTATGAAATTGTAACAGCTGCAAGCGGAACAGAGGCGCTCTCGATTTTGGATAACCATGTCTGGGATCTTGTCATAACGGATGTTATGATGCCGAGGATGTCCGGATATGAGCTGACGCAAACAATTCGCCTGCGCTTCTCCATTTCCGAGCTGCCGGTTCTTCTTCTGACCGCGCGCAGCCGTCCCGAGGACATTCAAGCCGGTTTTCAGGCAGGAGCAAACGATTATGTCATGAAACCGGTGGAAGCAGACGAGTTGAAGTCGCGTGTGAAGGCTTTGACCGAGCTGAGAGCATCCATACGGGAAAGAATGCAGATGGAAGCGGCGTGGCTGCAGGCACAGATTCAACCGCATTTTCTGTTTAATACATTAAGCTCGATAGCGGCATTAAGCGAGTTGGATACGGAAAGAATGCGTCAGCTGCTGGATGCCTTCGGCAATTATTTGCAAACCAGCTTTCAATTTGCCAACACGGAGAAGCTGGTTCCGATTCATCACGAGCTGGAGCTTGTTCGTTCGTATTTGTTCATCGAGCGGGCAAGGTTCGATCAGCGGCTCCAGGTTATATGGGAAGTGGACCCGAATATGGATCTGGACATTCCGCCGCTGTCGATCCAGCCGCTTGTCGAAAATGCCGTCAGGCACGGAATAACGAAGCGTTCCCGCGGCGGAACGGTACGAATCTGTATTTCCGATCACCCGGAGTATGCGGACATTACGATTGCCGATGACGGAATAGGGATGAGCGACGAAACCTTGCAGACGGTATTATATCGCAATACGGAAGGGAAGCGCGGAGGAGTAGGGCTGCTGAATACGGATAGAAGGCTGAAGCAGCTATATGGCCGGGGACTTCAAATAGAGAGTATTCCCGACGGGGGAACCGCCGTTTCATTCCGCGCCATGAAATAATTGATTTCCGCTGTATCGGAGACTAGTACGGATGGACAGCATGGGGATAGCGGTATGATTATTTGCGGGAAACAGCGGGGAGCGAATGGGTGAAATGATGTTGCGGATTGGAAGGTGGCTTACGGCATTGGCCGGTCATAGCAGGCTGTTTCTGCATGTAATGAAACATTTGCTGCAGTGGACCGTAATTGGAAGTGCGGTAGGCTTGTTGGCAGGCTCCGCTTCCGCTTTATTTTTACTCAGTTTGGATGCGGCTACCGGAGCGAGAATGAGCTTTCCTTGGCTGCTGTATTTCCTGCCGCTGGGCGGCGCCTTCGTTAGCTGGGTATATTGGAAATATGGAGAAAGCAGCTCCAAAGGGAATAACCTCATATTGGAACAAATTCATCAAGGTCACGAAACAGTACCGCTTCGGATGGCGCCGTTGGTGCTGGGGGGTACGGTACTGACCCATCTGTTCGGCGGATCGGCTGGCAGGGAAGGGACCGCGGTACAGATGGGCGGCAGCTTGTCCGAATGGCTGGGCAAGCTTATTCGCATCGGTACGGCCGACCGAAAAATACTGCTGATGTGCGGAGTCAGCGCCGGTTTCGGCTCCGTGTTCGGTACGCCGCTGGCCGGGGCGGTATTCGGCATGGAGGTGCTGGCCATCGGCCTCATCCGCTATGAGGCGCTTCTGCCCTGCTTCGTTGCGAGTCTTGTTGCCGACAGCGTGACGACCGCATGGGGCATCCGGCATGCTCATTATGCCATGGGACTTGTCCCTGCCGTCACGGCCGGCGTATTGCTGAAAGTGGCCGCGGCTTCCATCCTGTTCGGATTGATCAGCTTATGCTTCAGCGAGCTGACTCATAAGCTGAAGCTTTGGTTTTCCCGCGCGATTCCAAATCCGGTTGTGAAAAGCTTCGTCGGCGGCGGCATCATTATCGTGCTTACTTATGCGATCGGCACCCGCGATTATTTGGGCCTTGGGCTGCCGCTGCTAAAGGATTCCTTTGAACAAACGGCAGCGCCGTTCGCTTTTTTATGGAAGCTGATCTTTACCGCCGTTACATTAGGCGCAGGCTTTCAAGGCGGTGAGGTGACCCCGCTGTTTGTTATCGGGGCTACATTCGGCAACGCGTTGAGCCCGTTTCTGGACCTGCATGGCCCATTTCTGGCGGGTCTTGGCCTGATCGCCGTATTTTGCGGGGCGACGAATACGCCGATCGCCTGCTTTATTCTCGGACTTGAACTGTTCGGCGCCGAAGCGGCGATTTATATGTTTCTGGCCTGTGTGGTCAGCTACTTATTTTCGGGACATACCGGCATCTACATGTCGCAGCGGGTGTCCGTGCCGAAAAGACGCGGCATCAACATTCCCGAAAATGCGACGCTCGGCTCCTTAAAGGAGCGGAAAAAATAGTTTGATGCGGAATACTTGAAGTCAACAAAATATGCCGCAGGGAGCTTGGAAAAATAAAGCTCCCTGCGGCATGTTCTATATCTATAGGCTGTTCCAATCAGGGAGATCCGTGTTGGGAACCCCTGTTTAACGCCTGATTATTTGGCTGTTCCGGCAGCGGCCAGCTTGGCTTCTTCGCGCTCCTGCCTGGTGTCAGTCAAGGACCTGACAGCCGCCTCGGATCTGGCTCCCGAAGCGGCCGCTTCTGCGGGTGCCGCTGTCACTGTCTGCGAAGGCCGGCGCCGCTTCGCCGTACCCGCCGCCCCTGCTGCAACTGGCTCCGCTTGGCCCGTCACACGCTCGCCGCTTTCCGTCGCGTTTCGCTTCGCCCCATTGCCGTCCGCCGCCATGGCTTCGCCTTGCTCTTGCCCGCCGGCTGTTCCTTTAGCCGCGTCACGCTCCGCTTCGGCTGTGCTTCGTACCGGGGCTTCGTCTTTCACATGCTCTTTCGCTTCGCCTGGTAAATTCTCGCCACCACCCGGCGATATTGCTGTGCTTATCGACTGCCCGCCGGATGCATTCGCATCGCCTGCCGACAGCGCAAGCTCCTCTCCTTCGCCGATCCGAAACCGGCTGATTTCTTCGAACAGCTGTTGCGACAGCGACAAAATATCGTCGGCCTGCGATGCGATTTGATGAATGGCCGTATCCTGCTGAGCGGATGCCGCGCTGACTTCCTCGACGCCTGCCGCCGTCTCCTGGGCGATCGCGGCTACATACTGCACGGATTCAACCAGCAGCCCGTTTTTCGACTTGGTGCTCGCAATTTGCTCCTGTATGAGATCAATTTGTCCTGACAGCTCGTCCATCGAGCCGCGAATTTGCCGGAACGCATCCATGCTTTCGGACATTTTTCCGTTTTGCTGGTCGAACGAGGCTCTTGCATCGCTCAGCAGCAGTTCCAGCCCTCCGATTTGATCCAATAATGCGCGGATGATCGACGAGATCATTTTGGACGATTCGCCCGTCTGCGACGACAGCTGTCTGACCTCCTCGGCTATGACCGAGAAGCCGCGGCCATGAATGCCGGCCCGCGCCGCTTCAATGGCGGCATTAATTGCGAGCACATGCGTTTGATGCGATATATCGCTGATCGTATTGACGATTTTGCTAATTTGCGAGGAGCGGGAAGACAAGCTTTCCATTTCATGGAATACATTCTCAAATACGGATTGGGAAGCTCCCGTCGCTTGCTTCAGCGCTTCCATCGAAGCTGATCCGGTATGAGTGTTGAATGCCGCCTCGCGGCTGCGGCTCTGCACGGTTTGGCTGAACGCGGAGATCGTTTCGATTTCTTTTTCCAATTCGGCAATAATGTAGGAGCTCTGTTCGGAATGCGATGCTTGCTGGTCGGCGCCGCTCGAAATTTCATCAATGGCGCGGATAATATCGGCATTGGCCGCCGCCGTCGAACGGGAGAAGCCGTGAAATGTATAAGAATGCTCCGACAAATACGAGGCAATCGCCTGTGTATTGGCCAGCATGCTTCGCACTTGATCGATCATATGATCGAAGCTTCGGCTGAGCGCGCCCAGCTCGTCCTGCGAACGGCTGTTGATTTTGTAGCGAAGATCGCCTTCGGCAATCGACTGGACGGCCTGCTGCAAACGTCTGATCGGAGAAACGAACGAGCGGATCAGTACCGTTGCAATCGCCGCGCTGAAAACCACGACAAGCAAGGAGGCAATCAACATAACGGTAACCGTCCGGTCAAGCGAACTTTCCGTTTCTGCTACGGCGAGCTCGGCATCCCTGGAATACGTTACGTAAAACTGGTCGACATTTGTAAAAATATCCCCCATCAGCTTTTGCGATTCATTATATAAATACTCCATATTTTTATCGAGATCCGCGGGCGGCAGCGACTTTTCCTGAATCAGCTTCGCGGCGACATCGAACGTATTGGTGTAGTCTACCGTCAAAGCGATCAATTGACTGCGCCATTTGGCCTGCTCGGGAGTCGTCGCGGTATCGCCGATCCGTTTGATCATCACGTCGTACAGCTTTCTTTTTTCATTATATATAGGAATGTATTCGACCTTCTTGGAAATTTCCAAACCGGAGGCGATAATATTGAGCTCCTGCACCATTTCTTTCAGCTCCAGAGCCATCAGTTTCAGCTCCACTTTGTTATTTTGGAGGTTGAGCTGCGTTTTAATTTCCTGCACTTGAAACAAATTGTACAGCGCTGTGCCGAGGAACAGGATCAACATGCAAGTAAAGCCTGACAGCAGCTTCATTCGCAGCGTCATACCGGACAGCTCGCGTACATTCCAAACCCGTTTGTTTTTCATCATCGTTACCCCTCCGTCATCTTCATGAGATAGACTCTTCTACTTTTTTCTCTATGTATGCCTTCATATTAGGACTATTTTATTAAGCCAGACCGCGCTTTTTGTTAACGAAGAGTTAAAAGTCCCGTAAATCAGGTATACATTTTGTCACGATTAAACTTTTACATTCCGTTAACGTTTCACGGGTTTGTACTTTACAATCGGTTGATAAGATAACTTCTGTAAACAAAAACAGATGGATAAAGGGAGGACATGCAGAGATGTTGAAGCATTTCTCGAAAAAAGGATTTGGACTCGTACTTATCGCAATTTTAATGATGGGGGTACTTGCGGCTTGCGGAAGTAAAGCGCCAGCACCAGACACAAAAGCGCCGGCCAACGGATCGGCAGCACAAACACCGGACAAAAAACCGGAACCGCCGAAAGAATTGAGCGGCACCGTAACGGCATCGGGATCCAGCGCACTGCTTCCGCTGGTGAAACAAGCGGCAACCGAATTTATGGAGAAAAACCCGAAGGTAACTGTTAACGTAACTGCAGGCGGATCCGGAACAGGCTTGAAAAACGTAGCCGACGGTACCTCCGATATCGGTAACTCCGACATTGAAGCAGGTCCTGAGTATAAAGACAAAAACCTGGTTGACCACGTAGCGGCGATCGCGCCGTTCGCATTGATTGTGAACAAGGATGTCAGCGTAGAAAACTTGACTAAAGCGCAAGCAGCCGACATTTTCATGGGTAAAATTACGAACTGGAAAGACGTTGGCGGTAAAGACGAGAAGATCGTAGTTGTTCACCGTCCCGACAGCTCGGGCTCGAAAGCGCTCGTTAAGCAAATCGTTCTTGGCGGCCAAGAATTTACAAAAGACGGCGTTACTCAAGAATCCAGCGGCGCGGTTGCGACGACGGTCGGTTCGACGAAAGCCTCGATCGGTTATGTCGATACGCCTTACCTGAACGATTCGATCAAAGCTTTGAAATTCGAAGGCGTTGCATTCAGCAAAGATGCGATCAAAGACGGCAAATACCCGCTGTACGGCGTAGAGCATATGTATACAAAAGGCGAAGCCAAGGATGCGGTTAAAGCGTTCCTGGACTATGTAACAGGCACCGAATTCCAAACCAAGCGAGTTGAAGAACTGAAGTTTTTACCTGCAAACCTGTTGAAAAAATAATTGTTTATACGATACGCCAGGCAAAAAGACATGGTTGAGTTTCGACCATGTCTTTTTTTTGTTTAGGAAATTATGCGCAGCATATTTCCGTGCATAATCGGGGGCTCCCCCAAAAGTAAGGTCAAGAGTTGTTTGCACTCTTGACGAAACCCGGTGGACACGGGTTAGCGGAATTCGCTTCAGTGCTTCACTTCACTTTTGGGGGACTTTGTTCTGCCGTTTGGAGGACAATGGCGGATTGTGTCGATGACCGATAATTTTTACATTCCCTTAACAATTCATTTGTACGGTGTTTACATTCGTCCACTATGATGAGTAGAGCGTGAAGGTAAAGAACGGTTTCTGGAGCGTCCGGCGAATTCCGCCGTTTGTAAATAAATGATTAAGGGGGCAGGGGTTGTGAATTCTTTTGCTGATCAACTCGCGGAAAGAAATAAAGTGAATAAACAAGTGAGCCAGTGGACCAAAAAACAAAATCGCAACGATATGGGGATGAAATGGCTGTTCGTCGGGAGCGCAATTCTCGTGGCGGCTATTATTTTTTCAATCATTTCGTTCGTCGGAATCCAGGGTGTAAAGACGTTCAACGATATATCGCCCTGGTCGTTCTTCTTCTCGACGGAATGGACGCCATCAAAGGGCGAGTTCGGTATTTTCGCCTTTTTGTACAGCACGCTGCTGCTGACGCTGCTGTCCGTCGTCCTTTCGGTGCCGCTGGCGCTATCCGGAGCGGTATTTATGGCGAAAATCGCGCCCAATTGGATGCGCGAGATTATGCGGCCGGCCACCGACCTGTTCGTCGGGATCCCGTCGGTTGTGTACGGGTTGATCGGCTTGACCGTCATCGTGCCTGCATTGGCTGAAATAACCGGGACGATCGGCTACGGGATTTTACCTGCTGCGATCATACTCGCGATTATGATATTGCCGACGATCCTGTCCATATCCGAGGATGCGATCCGCGCCCTGCCGGGCCGTCTGGAGGAAGCCTCGTTGGCGCTTGGAGCGACGCGCTGGCAGACGATCTGGAGAGTGCTCCTTCCCGCAGCGCGGCCGGGCATTATTACCGGCATCATTCTTGGCATGGGCCGGGCGATCGGCGAGACGATGGCGGTGTTCATGGTGATCGGGAACTCGCCGCAAATGCCGGGGTCGCTGCTTGAATCGACTACGGTGCTGACGACCGCGATCGTTAAAGATATGGGCAATACGAACTACGGCACGACATGGAACAATGCGTTGTACTTGATGGCGCTGGTGCTGCTGCTGATTTCCCTGTCGATGATCATAGCGATTCGGATCGTTTCCAAGAGGAGTGAAGTGAAGTGACGAGTAAAACAACGGACCGCCTTGCAACCTTTTATTTCTGGGCTATCGGCGTGCTGATCATCCTGCTGCTTGCTTGGTTTCTGTTTCGCATATTGGGCGACGGGCTGCCGCAGCTGTCGTGGAATTTTATTACCGGCAAGCCTCAGGAAATTATGGCCGGCGGCGGCGTCGGGCCGATGCTGTTCAATTCGTTCTATATTTTGTTCTTATCCTTATTGTTTTCGGTTCCGATCGGCATCGGGGCCGGCATTTACTTGACCATCTATGCCAAACAAAACCGGTTCACCGACTTCATCCGCATTTCGGTCGAAGCGTTGTCCTCGGTACCGTCCATTGTATTCGGTCTGTTCGGCTTCCTGCTGTTCGTCAATTTGATGGGATTGAAATTTTCGATCATCGGCGGCGCCGCGACGTTATCGCTGCTGAATTTGCCCGTACTTGTACGGGTAACCGAAGAATCGCTTCGCTCCGTACCCGATTCGTACTGGGAGGCTTCGCTTGCACTCGGCTCGACCCGCTGGCAGGCGATCCGCAAAGTGCTGATTCCGGCGGCGCTGCCTACGTTAATCACAGGCATCACGCTTGTCGCCGGACGTGCCCTCGGTGAGTCGGCGATCTTGATCTACACGGCCGGCTTGTCCGTTTCACGGCATTTTCCGGACTGGAATCCGTTGGCGATGGGCGAGACGCTTGCGACTCATCTCTGGTATGTGCAATCCGAGGCGATCGTGCCCGATGCCAAACAAATCGCCAAGGGCAGCGCAGCGCTGCTGCTAATCGTCGTCCTCATCTTCAACCTGCTGATCGGTATTCCGAGCCGGATGCTGCAAAAAAGACTGACCGGGGGGAAATAAACCATGATAGAAAAACATAAAATTAAAGTGGAAAAGCTCAATTTGTTTTACGGCGAAAATCAGGCGCTGCATAATATCGCTCTTGACATCCGCAATCATTCGATCGTTGCGTTAATCGGTCCTTCCGGCTGCGGCAAATCCACATTTCTTCGAACGCTGAACCGAATGAACGACCTTATCGATATTGTTAAAATCGAAGGCAAAATTTATGTGGACGGTCAAAACATTTACGATCAGGAGACCGATGTCGTCTCGCTGCGCAAAAAGGTCGGCATGGTGTTTCAGCGTCCCAATCCGTTTCCCATGAGCATTTACGATAACATTGCCTACGGACCGCGAATTCACGGAACGAAGAAAAAAGCGCTGCTGGATGAAATTGTGGAAAAAAGCTTGAGACAGGCCGCGCTATGGGAAGAAGTGAAGGACCGTTTGAATAAATCGGCTCTCGGCTTATCCGGCGGTCAGCAGCAGCGGCTATGCATCGCGCGTTTGTTGGCCGTTGAGCCCGACGTTCTTTTGATGGATGAGCCTACCTCGGCTTTGGACCCGATCTCGACGTTGAAGGTCGAGGAGCTTACCCAGACGCTTAAAGAGAAATATACGATTATTATCGTAACGCACAACATGCAGCAGGCAGCGAGAATTTCCGACTATACGTCTTTCTTTTTGAACGGCGAGCTGATCGAGTCCGATCAGACGGATAAAATTTTTACGGCTCCGACCGATCAACGGACGGAAGACTACATTACGGGGCGTTTCGGATAACACGCTTACGATGCAGGCTTTCCTTCGGAAAGCCCAAAGCGAATGCTTACGATGCAGGCTTTCTTACAGAAAGCCCTGAGAGAGGGGTATAGAATGGATACGCGGGTTATGTTTCACCAATCAATCGACGAATTAAAAACAGCTTTGCTAAGCATGGGGGACCGTGTCGAGGAGTCGATTTCCAAAGCGGTCGAATCGTTGTCCGCATTGGATGAGGGTCTGGCCAGAGAGATTGTTTCCAAAGACGATGTTATCGATGAAATGATGCTCGGTATCGAGGAAAGATGCATGCGGCTCATCGCGCTGCAGCAGCCGATGGCCAGCGACCTGCGGCTCATCGGTATGGCGATGAAGATCGCGACCGATCTGGAACGGATCGGAGATCATGCGGTGGATATCGCCAAGATAACAATCCGGCTCTCCGGCGAAGAGCTGATCAAGCCGCTTGAGGACATTCCGCAAATGGTGCTGCTCGTCAAAAATATGCTGCACGAAAGCTTGATCGCTTATACGGAGGGCAATATTCACCGGGCCGCTGCGCTTGCGGAAAAGGATGACGAGATCGACAAGCTTTTCAGCACACTGATGACCGAAATTATCGGCTTGATGAGCCAGGACTTGATCCGCAACCGCCAGTTGTCCCACTTGATGTTCGTGGCGCATTACCTGGAGCGCGTGGGGGACCACGCGACCAATATCGGCGAAGGCGTTATTTATATGGTGACGGGCAAGCGCAAAGATTTGAATATGTAGCAGTCGGTTAAACATAAAGCAAGAGGCTGGCAAATCGGCCTCTTGCTTTATGCTGCCTTATCCGTTCATTCGATATACACGCTTGCATTTCAATTCGTTTGCTTTTCCGCCAATATATACGATCGTCAAAACCCGTCCCGGTTTATCGGATTACGATTTTATCGGGTTAAGACCCCAACCTCCAAGGTGGGCCTTGAATCAGGTGGGGTAGAGTCCCCATCAGATTCCCCGATGTTCAGCAAAGCTGAACGAGTTCACTGGTCCTCATGGCGGCTTTACATAAACTTAAAAAAACGCAAGAGGGACTTTTTACACTGGGTTAAATTTCCTATGCTATAGTTAAATCTGACCATCAAATTTGACTGAAGTAGGGATGAACATGGCGGCTGATCAGGAGATGAATCGGAGTATGAAGAGGGATGAAGAGCACGCTTTTGCCCGCGAGCAGTTTCTGCAATTACTTCGGCACAAACAAATCCATACCGTCTACCAACCTATCGTATCTTTGAAAGACGGCATCATTGCGGGCTATGAGGCGCTGACCCGGGTGCCGGAAGACAGCGGCTTCGAGTCTCCTGTCCGGCTGTTCGAGTATGCGGAGAAGGAAGGTCTGATATACCCGCTGGACAGGCTGGCTCGGGAGACGGCCATTCGCAACTCACTGGCCATGGGCGGTCGCGAGCTGCTGTTTATTAACATTCCCGCGGCCAGTTTGCAGGACCCGCAGTTTGCAGCAGGGAAAACGATCGAGCTGCTGCGGGACCGGGGACTTAAGCCTGAGCATGTCGTGTTTGAAATTACGGAGCGCAGCTCCATTCACGATTTTGCAGCGGCCAAGCAGGTGCTTGAGCATTACCGCAGCCAAGGGTACCGGATCGCCATCGACGATGCCGGGGCCGGATACTCGTCGCTGCAGGCGATTGCGGAGCTTCATCCGGATTTCATTAAAGTGGACCGTTCATTGGTGCAGGACATTCATCTTCATAAAACGAAAGAGTATATGATGGAAACGTTCGTAGCCTTCGCCGGGAAGCTTCATATCGAAGTGATAGCCGAAGGGATCGAATGCGAGGAGGAGCTGCTGTTTTTAACGCGGATGGGCGTGCATTACGGGCAAGGTTATCTGCTTGGCAAGCCGGGTACGGAAAAAGCGGATGTCGCGCCCGGGTTGATTCAGCAAATTGTGCAGCAGCGGAAGCTTCACGACTACGCGGGGAGCGCCTGGGCGATCGAGGATTTGACCACCCCGATCCAAAAGTTCGACCGGAAAACGCTCATTTCGGAGGTGGCCAATTATTTTAAGAAAAACGGCCAAGCGGCCGGAGCCGCGGTTGTTTCCGATGAGGTGCCGGTAGGCTTGATCATGCGTGAACGGCTGTTTCAGCAGCTCGCGGGTCAATACGGGTTTTCGTTATTCTGGAACCGGACGATCGATCAGGTCATGGACGACGGCCCATTGATCGTGGACGAGCATATGCCGGTCGAAACCGTATCCCAGCTGGCGACCTCGCGGGATACGAACCTGTATGATCTGGTGCTCATTACGAGCGATGGCAGGCTGGCGGGAGCCGCTTCGATCCGCTCCATTCTCGAATACATCACGAATGCAAGAATGGAGACGGCCAAAGTGGCGAGCCCGTTGACCGGTTTGCCGGGCAATCTCCAAATTCACCGCGAGCTGAACAAGCGTCTGCAGGAAAATAAACGGTTTTCCGCGATATATGCCGACCTGGACTATTTCAAATGGTTTAACGATCGTTACGGGTTTCAAAAGGGCGATCAGCTCATCCAATATACCGCCGATGTCATTCAGCAGGCCATCGTCGTTTGCGGCAGACCGTTTGATTTTGTCGGGCATATCGGCGGCGATGATTTTATTGCGCTCACCTCGACCGACATGCCGGAAAAGCTGTGCGTGGAGGTGATCCGCCGCTTCGATGAGGGGGTACGGATGTTTTACGAAGATGAGGATTGGTCGTATGTGGAGGACCGCAGCGGCAACCGGGTGGCAACGAGCGGCGTCACCTTATCTTTATCTCTGCTTGTATGCGAGAATGCTTCGCCGGTCACCCTGGAGGAAATCTCCCAGGCGTCCGCCAGGCTCAAAAAGCGCTCGAAGTCGCAATCAGGCAGCGTATATGTCAGCGCCCGGATCGGCCTACCGGCGAAAGAGGACGGCGAGCCCGTCGGCTCCGCCTATCCGAACAGCTCCAGCAGCTGATCGATCTGCTGAATACAGTACACATTCCGTTTCCCGAGCTTTTGCTGGGAAATTTTTTTTGGCTGCGTATCGATTTGCCGCTGAATCCATACGGCATCCATTCCCGATTTCACAGCGCCGCAAACATCGTGCTTCCATGAGTTGCCGACCATTACCGCCTGCTTCGGGGACAATTCGAGCGTATGAATCGCCGTTTTGAACAGCGAGCTGCCGGGTTTTTTGTCGTAATGCTTGTGTGCCGTAAAAACCCGGTCGTCCGGAAAATAGCCGGTTAGCCCGAACCGGTTCAGCAGATGGACGACATCGCTGCGCGGGCTGTTGCTGATTATGGCCAGCTTGTAGTGCGAAGAGAGCCGGCGGAGCGTATCCAATACGCCGGGCGCCAACGATTTGGCCGCCAGGCGGTGATTCCGCAGCATTTGAAAAAAATCGGCGGCAAACTGCTGGTGCACCGGCACGTCCAGCTGCTGCAGCGCTTCATTGAGGCATTTTTGCTGCAGATCGTCGAGATGGAGCTTGCCGCCGCGCAGCTTTTTGTGCTGCTGCCACTTGGATTGATAGGCGGACCACAGCTTATCCGGCTGCGGAAAGCCGCTGTCCCGCGACGAACGGGCGAAATAATCGTCCCAGACCGCGATGAAGGCTTGCTCGAAATGAACGCCTTGGTAAATCAAAGTTTGATTAACGTCAAAGCAGATCGCTTTTTTTTCACGAATCGGATAGGACTGGCTCATAAACGTCTACCTCCCGTGCTTGCATCTGTTTCTCTATAATTATGCTTATGCGCCAGCTTTTGGCATCACCCCCAAGGACATGAATTGCAATATAAGTTTTTCTTCTTGCGTTGTCCTATGATATCATGGAGGTAGTATGGAAAATGGGGTGTAATCATGTCTAAATTGGTCATTATCGACGGCAATAGTATTGCCTACCGCGCCTTTTTCGCGCTGCCATTGCTGAGCAATTCAAGCGGACTGCATACGAATGCGGTTTACGGATTTACGACGATGCTGTTAAAGCTGCTGGACGAACAAAAGCCGACTCACTTTTTGGTCGCATTCGACGCGGGTAAAGCGACCTTTCGACATAAGGATTATGCGGATTATAAAGGCGGGCGGGCCAAAACGCCGCCCGAGCTGTCCGAACAGTTCCCGCTGCTGAGAGAGCTGATTACAGCTTTCGGTATTTCCCAATTTGAACTGGACGGCTATGAGGCCGACGATATTATCGGGACGTTAACGCGGGTCGCCGATGAAAAAGGCGATATCGAAGTCGTCGTCGTAACCGGCGACAAGGATATGCTGCAGCTTGCTTCGGAGCAGGTCACCATCGCATTGACGCGCAAGGGAATCAGCGAGGTCGAGCTGTATGACCCGCCGTATATTATGGAAAAATACGGCCTCACGCCGAAGCAGATCATCGATCTGAAAGGGCTGATGGGCGATACGAGCGATAATATCCCGGGCATTCCGGGCGTCGGCGAGAAAACTGCGCTCAAGCTGCTGCACGAATACGAGTCGGTGGAGGGCGTATTGGCCAACACCGACCAGCTGAAGGGCAAAATGAAAGAAAAGATCGTGGAGCATGCCGACGACGCGAGAATGAGCAAAGGGCTCGCAACCATATACCGCGAGGTGCCTTTGACGTCCACCTGGGATGATCTGACGTACTCCGGCTATGAAGGACAAGCCTTGGCGGATATGTTCCGCAAGCTGGAGTTCAAATCGCTGCTGGAGAAAATGGACTTCTCCGGTCCGGATTCGCCGGACGGCGATCGTCCCGCCCAGGCGGAGATCGCGACGGTTGCCGTCGATCGGGAACGACTGCCGGACCTGCTGGAGGCGCTGCCGCAGGTCGATGCGCTCCATGTCGAGGTGGTGGGCGACAATCCGCACACCGGCTATGTGCTCGGCATCGCGCTTGCGGCAAGCGGCACGTGCTATTACGTGCCGTTCGAAGTGCTAAGCGATGCGTCGGCCGACGCGGAGGCGCTGCGGACCTGGATCGCCTCGTCGGACAAAACGTTGGCCGTCTATGACCAGCACCGGGCAGAGGTCGCGTTATGTTGGCAGGGTATCCGTCTGTGCGGCACATCGTTCGATGTGCTGCTCGCCGCCTACCTGCTCGATCCGACCGAGTCTGCGCTGACGCTGAACGGCCTGTCGACGAAATACGGCCTCCCCGTCCTGAAGGCGGACGAGGACGTGTTCGGCAAGGGCGCGAAGTTTCAGGTTCCCGCGGCTGAAGTCGTGTGCGACCATTTATGCCGCAAGGTAACCGCCGTGCAAAGCCTGCTGGAGCCGATGAAGCGCGATCTGGAGACCGGCGAGATGCACCGGCTGTTCTATGAGCTGGAGCTGCCTTTGGCGTCGGTGCTTGCGTCGATGGAGGAAAAGGGCATTAAGGTCGACGTCGATGGATTGAAGCAGTACGGTGTCGAACTGGCAGGTCAGCTGGACACGATCATGAGATCGATCTACGATGCAGCCGGCATGGAATTCAATATCAATTCGCCAAAGCAGCTCGGAGATCTTTTATTCGAGAAGCTGCAGCTGCCGGTCATTAAGAAGACGAAAACCGGCTACTCCACCGATGCCGAGGTATTGGAAAAGCTGGAGCCTTACCATCCGGTCGTCGGTCATATTCTGAACTACCGGACGCTGGCGAAGCTGCAATCCACCTATGTCGAAGGACTGCTCAAGGAGGTGCGCGAGGATACGGGCAAGGTGCATACGTATTTCAAGCAAACCATCGCGGCCACGGGCAGGTTGAGCAGTCAATATCCGAATTTGCAGAACATTCCGATCCGCCTCGAGGAAGGCCGCAAAATCCGCAAAGTGTTCGTGCCGTCCCAGCCAGGCTGGTCGATCTTGACCGCCGACTACTCGCAGATCGAGCTTCGCGTGCTAGCGCATATATCGCAGGACGAACGGCTGATGGAAGCATTCCGCAACGACATGGACATTCATACGAAAACGGCGATGGATGTGTTCGGCGTGCCCGAATCCGACGTCGATGCCAACATGCGCCGCCAGGCGAAAGCCGTTAACTTCGGCATCGTATACGGCATCAGCGATTACGGCTTATCGCAAAACCTGAATATTACCCGCAAGGAAGCGGCTGCGTTCATCGAGCAGTATTTCGCCGTCTTCCAAGGGGTTCGTCAATATATGGACGACATTGTCAAGAAAGCGCGGCAGGACGGTTATGTCACGACATTACTGCACCGCCGCCGGTATTTGCCGGAAATTACGGCATCCAATTTCAACCTGCGCTCGTTTGCCGAGCGGACGGCGATGAATACGCCGATCCAGGGCTCCGCGGCCGACATTATCAAGCTGGCTATGGTACAAATGGACGAGCGTCTGAAGCGCGACGGCTTCAACAGCCGGATGCTGCTGCAGGTGCATGACGAACTGGTGTTCGAGGTGCCGGAGGACGAAATTGAACCGATGAAAAAGGCGGTTAAGGATATTATGGAAACCGCGTTGGAGCTCGATGTTCCGCTGCGGGCGGATGTCGATACGGGCTCCAATTGGTATGAGGCCAAGTAACCCGTCCCTAAGGACGGCGAAGTCGTTATTCTTCATTAGAAATTGGGGTGATATGCAATGCCTGAGCTGCCAGAGGTCGAAACGGTCCGCCGGACCTTGAACGAATTGGTGCTGGATAAACAGATCGACCATGTTACCGTAAATTTGAGGCGTATTATCCAGCTGCCGGAGGAGCCGGACGAATTTTGTCTGCTCCTGGCCGGTCAAACGATACACAGCGTCGAGCGCAGAGGGAAGTTTCTCCGCTTTGTGCTGGACGATTACACGTTGGTCTCCCATCTCAGAATGGAGGGGCGCTACGGACTGTATGACCGGAACGATCCGCTGGAGCCGCACACGCATGTCGTGTTCCATTTTACGGACGGCAGCGAGCTGCGGTATAAGGATGTCCGCCAGTTCGGCACGATGCATCTGTTTCCGAAGGGACGCGAGCTGGAGGAAAAACCGCTGAATAAGCTCGGGCTTGAGCCGTTGGAAGATACCTTTACACTGGATGCGTTCAAAGGCAGGCTGGCGGGGAGATCGACGAAGATCAAGCCGCTGCTGCTCAATCAGGAATATATCGTCGGCATCGGGAATATTTATGTGGATGAGTCGCTCTATATGGCGGGCATTCACCCGGAGCGGGAAGCTGATTCCTTGAGCCGGCGCGAGCTTGCCGCATTATACGAAGCGATTGTAAGGACGCTGAAGGAGGCGGTCGCGGCAGGAGGCTCATCAATCAAATCGTATGTGAACGGACAAGGGGAGATCGGCTTGTTCCAGCATCAGTTCAAAGTGTACGGCCGCCAAGGCGAGCCTTGCCAAACTTGCGCCCGGCCTATCGTGAAAAGCGTCGTTGCGGGACGCGGCACCCACTTTTGTCCGAAATGTCAGCCGCTGAAACAAAAACGGGTAAAAAAGGCCGCGGTCCGATGACCGTGCACCCTCCGCCCATATTTGCCATATAGTAGGGGTAAACAGGTCGGGAGGGTTAAATTATGCTGCCAGTCATTTCCTTGTTGATTTTGGCATTGGCCGTCAGTTTGGACGGTTTTAGCGTGGGCGTCATGTACGGCTTGCGTAAAATTCGGATTCCTCTACTATCGGTTGCGATCATATCGGCATGCTCCGGGCTCATTATTTTCATATCGATGCAGATCGGCGTATGGATCGCCACACTTGTCGATCCGGACTATGCGAGGGCGATCGGCGGACTGATCTTGATCGGTATTGGCATATGGGCTGTCTACCAGGTCATTATGGAGAAAAAGGAAGCCTCCGACGCCGATCTAAAGGGTGACGCAGCGGATGCTGAAGATTTGACGGCTGCGGCCCTCGCCGCCACGAAAAAAGAAATTTTTTATATTGAGCTGAAGCGGCTTGGGCTCGTCATTCAAATTTTACGGACCCCATCGATTGCCGACATGGACCGGTCGGGCAATATTTCCGCCTCGGAGGCGCTGCTGCTTGGCTTGGCGCTATCGCTGGACGCATTCGGCGCAGGTATAGGGGCTGCGCTCATCGGCTTTACGCCATGGCTGACCTCGACCGTTATTGCGTTTGCCAGCGGCGCATTTCTCGCTACCGGCCTGCGTATCGGGTTCAGGTATTCGGATTTGTCATGGATTCGCCGTATGTCTGTTTTTCCGGGATTTGTTTTGATAATTATGGGAATTATGAAACTGATATAACCATTACGTTCGAACGAGCGTTCGAATCGAATTGTTTCGATAAGGAGAACATTATGAACATAGGTCTCACGGGAGGGATCGCCTGCGGCAAAAGCACCGTATCCGGCATGCTGGTTCAGCACGGCGCGCTGCTGGTCGATGCGGATCGTATTGCCAGGGAGGTTGTCGAACCCGGCAGCCCTGCCCTGGCGCTGATCGTCGAGCGCTTCGGCGGGGACATGCTGAACGGGGACGGCACACTGAATCGCAAAAAGCTGGGGGAGACGGTTTTCGGCAATCCGGAGGCGTTGCAGGATTTGCAAAGCATTACGCATCCCTCGATCCGGGCGTTAATGCGGGAGCGTGTGAAGCAGTACGAGCGGCAGCATCCGGACAAGCTGGTGGTGGCCGACATTCCGCTTCTATTCGAATCGGGACTGCAGGAACAGTATGATGAAGTTATGGTCGTATACGTTCCCCGCCATGTCCAATTGGACAGGCTGATCTGGCGCGACGGCTTATCCGTCGAACAGGCTGAGCAGCGTCTGCTGGCGCAAATGGATATTGAGCAAAAGAAAGAGTTGGCCGATATTGTCATCGACAATGAGGGGACGCTTGAGCATACGGAAAGTCAAGTGGAACAATTTTTACGGGAGAGGGGGCTTCTATGAGCATTAGCTTTTGGCGAAAAAAGCGGGTGTTTGCCCTTTTTCTGGCAGCCTTTGTCATATTTATGTTTTTGAGCAGCTCCATGGTAGGCCGAATGCTGTATCCGATCCGATTTGAGGAAGATATTAAGCTCAATAGTGAGAAATATGAATTGGACCCGTTTTTAATCGCAGCCATTATTCGTGTGGAATCGAACTTTAAAGTCGATATCGAGTCGAAGAAGGGCGCGTTTGGACTTATGCAGCTTATGCCGGATACTTCGGAATGGATCGTCGAGATGGGGCATTTTTCGCCCGAATACAAACAAAATTTACACAATCCCAAGGTCAGTATACAATTAGGATCGTGGTATCTCAATTGGCTGCACAAGCAATTTAAAGGCAATACGGTAGCGGTTATCGCCGGTTACAACGCAGGGCAAGGCAATGTCAACCGCTGGATGCAAAATAATGAATGGGACGGAACGCTGGAAAGAACCGATGCGATTCCTTTTGGCGAAACAAGACATTACATTCAGCGCGTTTTGTATTATTATAATAAATATCATAAGCTTTATGCACAAGAATGGGGAATGTCCGAGCATAAACAAAAAAGTATTGGACAAGCTCCATAAGGAGCCTGTTGTCCAATACTTCTTCCTACAAATGATTACTTAAATTGTCCGGCAAGTTGTTGTTCGGCGATTTGTACCAGGCGGCGAGTGATGTTACCACCAATCGCACCAGCGTCACGAGTAGCCATGTTACCCATGTAACCGTCTTGAGGAATAGCGATACCCAATTCCTGAGCTACCTCGTATTTCAATTGATCCAACGCTTGGTTCGCTTGAGGAACAACAAGTACGTTGCTGGAACGAGATTGTCCTTGAGCCATGTTTGTTCACCTCCTTGTCGTTGGTAAACCTATTATGCGCGTTTAACCAAAGTTCATGAGAGGAATTCACTGGCAATTTTTGAGATCTGCCGGGCTTGAAGGAGTGAAAACAAATGAAGTGCCCTTATTGCGACTACCAAGGAACCAAAGTGCTGGATTCCCGGGCAGCGAACGAGAACAAGTCGATTCGTCGCCGCAGGGAATGCGAGCGCTGCACGAAAAGGTTTACCACATTCGAAATGGTCGAGGAAACACCGCTGATCGTCATTAAAAAGGACGGAAGCCGTGAAGAGTTCAGCAGAGAGAAAATGATGCGCGGCCTTATTCGCGCCTGTGAGAAGCGTCCTGTGTCCGTCGAACAGCTGGAAATGATCGTTTCCGAGGTGGAAAAACAAATCCGTAATACCGCCCACGCGGAGGTCGACAGCCGCGACATCGGTGAAAATGTGATGGAACAGCTGTACCCGGTCGATGAAGTGGCCTACATCCGGTTTGCTTCGGTATACCGGCAATTCAAAGACATCAATATGTTTATGCGCGAGCTTACCGACATTCTCTCCAAGCATCGCACCGGTGATAATAATTAATCCGCAGGTGTAAGCGGCAATTATATTGACAACCTTCTTACACCTGTGGTATTATCATTTTTGTCGCCAATACGGGGCCTTAGCTCAGCTGGGAGAACACGATTACCAGTTTAGCACCCAAAATAAAGTTCTTTAAACCTAATACGTGGGGAATTAGCTCAGTCTGGGAGAGCGCTTCGCTGGCAGCGAAGAGGTCAGGGGTTCGAGCCCCCTATTCTCCACCAACACCTAAAACCAAAACGGCAGAGATGCCGTTTATTTTTTTATACCTTAACTGCATGAGTAAAGGTGATCCCATTATCTGGATCACCTTTTTTTTTCGCAAATTGATTTTATTCTAGATATTTCTTTAATTACAGAGGATATCATTCCATTATTTTTCTTAGTAAGAAATACTAACGATTTCAGCAGAATAATCCAGATTTGAATTTTATAAATTGAGCACTAGTTCGATCCGCTGGCTTACACCGAACGCCTTCTCCTACTCGATCCGCGAATCTTCCTGTTAGAGTTTCTTGAATAGAGATAACTTCAATGGTAGAATCCTACCAATTTACACATTATAACTTTTTGCTTATTTTCCTTGTTTCTTGAGTTAATCTGAATTTCTACTTTTGAAGACTAAAGATGAGAAAAATTACAGTAATAAAGGAGCGTAATCTGGGTAGTTGATGATTCACGCTGTGCGATCCTTGTGTAGAAAAGCGGTTGGAGGAAGCTAAACAAAGAATTGAAGGGTGGGATTGGGTATGTTGAGTAAGGGTTTAGAGGATCAGCTTGTGGAACGGTTCCCTTGGACAGCGGATACTGCCATTTTTGTTGATGCTGGTTGGTATCAACTGATTTGGAATATGTTTGAGGAGCTTGAACCGTTTCGCGTTAATCTCGAAGTTAGGGAAATCAACGAAAAGTACGGAGCTATGATTATCGACTACCGTGAAAAAGAAGAATGCCCCACGGAGGTCACGACAATTATCAGAAAATATGTGTTGCTATCTGATAAGACTTGTGAAGTATGTGGTGCAGATGGGAGAATTCGAGTGCTTAAGGGATGGCAAACTGCATATTGTGATCCTTGTTTCAAATCAGCCCAAGATGAACATTTAAAGCGGTTAGCTGAACTTAAAGCTAGAGACATCGAGAACTTTAACGGCTTATGCTTCACCTGTAGTTCGACTGGAACCCTTCGTGAGTTAGGGAACGAAGTTAGAAGAGGTTATTGTGATCCTTGCTACGAAAAGCATTTATTGGACCAAGAGTTTCTAAATTTTAGGGGTGGCTTGTTCTGGAAAGATCAGGAGCAACTCAGGCAAGAAATCTTGCAGCGTTTTTCTTGGGCTGAAGTTAAAAATGATAATGGAAACGGCAAGGGATATCTTGCTCCATTCTTTTGTAATAAAGGCTGGTTTTTATTGATTTGGAGGATGCTTAGTGAGATCGAGGAGTTGTTTAAAGAAAAAAATCTCCCCATCGATGTCCACATTAATGAAGTCTCTGAGAAGTATGGTGAAATGCGTGTCTGGGTAAGTAGCGACATCATTCCAGACTTGGTTCAGGGGATCGTTGATAAATACGAAAAGTTGTCTCGGGAGACTTGCAAAGAATGCGGAGAAAAAGGTTCCAATCAAAATGTGAAGTCAGCCCCGTACTGCGAACCACATTTAATCAGTGAGTTAAATCGTATGGTGTAGCGGGGTTGAGAGGGCATCTCGGAATTCCAAGATGCCTGTTATTTTCTAACTTACAGGTAAGCTTGTAGACTGCTTCCTTTCGTGCTTACCGTTCAATTTCCAAGCAAAGGAGAAAGGTGAGATGGGGACTATTTCGGATCGTCGTAAAAGTAAAGGCAAAGATATTGATGAAAACACCCAAATCCATATGAGTACGGAATATACGAGGCATAAACCAGTTAGGAGGAAATTCAATTTTGTAATATGTGGTATGTTGATCAGTTCGTTGTTACTCGGCTCAATCGCTCTCAGTGGGGGTAACATGGCTTCAGCAGCAACATCTCACCCGACCACCCAAGCAGTCGCCGCGGAGCAGCAACTGAGTGTGAGTTTTCAAGATGAGCAAGCATTGATTAGAAATTTGAAGCTTTCTGTGAAGGTAATAGAGGAAAAAGGGTTCAACATAAATACTATCTCTAAGATTTTAGATGGGCTTAATGCAGTTGATGAGAAGCTTTCCTCGGGCGGCTTTGTAGATAAAACTGAGTTGAAGCCAGTGATCCTCGATGTGGAGAGAGTCTTTGCTCAATACGGTTCTGATGGGTTATTAACGCTCCGTAATGATCAAACTACGCTTGCTAGTATAAAACAACAACTCGGTATGACGTATAACTCCAATTATGCTTCTCAATCACCAGTTAGTAAAAAGAACGAGGTAAAGATTCTCTCAGCAGGTGTTCTCATTCCGTCCGTTGTGATTGATGGGGTGAAGCAGTCATATCCGCAGTCACCAGTCATCCAAAACGGAAGCACACTTGTCCCACTTCGAGGAATCTTCGAGTCATTAGGTGCTACGGTTAGTTGGTCGAACGCAACAGAAACTGTTTCTGCAACAAAGGGTTCAACAGAAGTCTCTCTGAAGGTCGGCAGTGAGGTCGCCTACGTAAATGGGAAACAGGTTAAACTAACGGCTCCTTCAACTAAGATCAATGGATTTACGATGGTTCCATTACGGTTTATTGCTGAAGCTTTAGGGGGAACGGTTAAGTGGGACAACGAAACACAAACTGCCTACATTGAATCAACAAAGAGCCCGACAAGTTCAACGGGACAAATGGTAGGTGGAATCAAGGTCTTATATGGGAAACACACATACGATAGTGCAAACCAAACTGAGTACAACAAGGTGATGGAGATTGTCAACGGAGCTATTCAAGGGGTTGACACTGTTGTATTCGGCGGGGAAAAGTATTCGGAGTATTATTCTGACTACCTAAATGGAGCAAGATGGTCGGGAAATACAAATACTACGGATCACAAAGAACAGGAAAGGAATAAAGGACTAAAATCTGCCGAGAACAAAATCGGTCCGCTTGTCGAAGAAGGCTTAAGTAAAGATGAGATTATCAAGGTCTACAAAATAGTAAATGTTGCGCTTAACCTGTTACAGGGAAAAGCAGATCCAGGTGACGGTTCTCCTTCGTCGGCAGCAGATAATTTATTATATAACAGAAGCGATTGTGACGCTGAAGCCCAGGTTTATTCTGCGGTTTTTGACTCAATGTCTTACAACACTGCCATTATCGGAGGAGCAAACCACGCACAGATAATAATTAAGATTGGAGGATCGTGGTTCACAACGGCAGCTGGTGCTTTTGAAAAGGTCGATGTGCAAAAAGCTTTGAAAGGTGGTTCAGCTATTGTAGTCGATCCTACACTAGGTAGATCAACATTATAAAACTTATTGTTGGGTTTTTATGCGGTGTCTTTCGGGGCATCGCTTTTTGTTTTGATGAATTCTGTTTCAATTTCAGCACCTGATAACAGAGATAAAACACAGTATTCAAGGATAGTTTTTGAATCCTAAGTGTAAACCCACTAACAATATCAGGAGGAACAGTAAATGAAGAAGCTACCCATAGTAGTGAAGAGGTTATTCATTGGAACCTTTGCCTTGTCTTCAGTCCTTGTAGCATCCTCAGTTTCGGCAGCCGAGGATCAACCGCAGCCAATCGTAGAACAAGTTCAGATTGAAGCTCCAACAGATTCTGTAGAAACACCCCTTTCGATCTCAAATGAAATGGTTCAGCCGCCGCCGACTATCGACAATACTACAAGGGTAGTAAAAGACGGTATCCATTTGGATGTTCTGTATAATGCTCAAGCGTTTATCCCTGAGTTTACATTAGAGCTTTGGTCAGTAACGGAGGATAAGCCGATCAGTTCTGCAGTTGGTAACAGCAAGAACTATGACAAGGTTAAGGGTGCATATCACTTAATCTTCAACCACCCTTCGGGGTTTAAGCTCGGTGACGAACTCGCCTTCATTCTTCGCAAAGCAGATGGAGTCGTAGAGTACATCAAGTTCCAAAGTGAGAAACCGAATGAAAAGGGTCAGTACACATTTAATAACCTTGAGCGTGATACGAACTACTTGTTCCCAATCGACAGTTTTACCTATTTCGAAGGCGAGGAAGGCAACGAAAAGGCAATCAGCGATTTGATTGCAACGAACCTTCACCCGATCAAGGCTTCGTTGCAAACAAACAGCAAGAAAATCGGGTTATTGCTCCAATCGGAGTCCGGCACTCCACTCAAGAAAACGCCGATCGACATTAAGCTCTTGAACAATAAGGGAGCTTTCAAGCAGACCTCGGATGATGATGGTATGGTCTGGATCGATAGCAACAAGCTTACTTGGAAGTTCCTTGTTTCCTCCCCCGGCAAGGTAGTGAACGGTAGTAATAAGTTTGAAGTAGAGTTGCCACAAGTGGTTGTTATAGGTCAGCAAAAGGAAGCCATTACGATTCCGGTGGTATTCCAAAATGAGGTTGCTGCTCAAACCAGTAACGTTAAGGTCAATCTCTCACCAGTCGGTAACACGGATTTAAGTACATCGTGGACGGAAGTCGATGTCACCCTGTCGTCTTCAGATGGGGTATCAAGCGCCTTCACTCTTAATCCAGAGAACAAAACCATTTCAGGTCTACCCGATGGCACATATAAGGTGACTGTTGAAGGTAAGTATGCCAATGCATCCTTGAAATCTGATTCCATAAACGTCAAAAACGGCTCTGCGTCACTCGATGTCCAGTTGAAGCCGAAGTATACCCTAGAAATTGACAAGGACGGTAAGCCCTTCAGTTTCACAGTTATCAACGTCGAGAAGATTGCTGAGAAGATTTACAAAGGTAAGGACGCAATCACCTACGGGGTAACCCCAGGTGAGTCTTTCATGATCAAGGACAATGACACAGGAAAGATCGATAATGTCTTCATTGATCCCAAGTCAGAACACACCAAAGTTATCCTTGGAGGTGGTGTCGTCTTTGGAGGTTCAGCAACCATCCCGCATACTGGAGATTCGATTGTGTGGGATATCATTTGTTTCGTGGCATCCGTACTCGGGGCGGCATTAGTTTTCGTAAAGATGAGGAGGAAGACAAAAAATGCGAACTAAATACTTAGCACTTAAGCTTTTATTGACCCTGTCTTTGTTATTTTCGCTATTTTTCGGTCTAATCGAACCTACGATGGTTCAGGCGGCTTCAGCCGGGGTTGGTGGGGTCAATGGTTCAACTGGTGGTGCAACTTCAGGGACTGCAGCTGGCGATTTTCAGACCTCAGATAAGGTTGCAGTGTTAGGTGTAGGCTTCATTTCGAATCCCGATGGGATCTTAAGCGAAGTTGCTTCTGTTGAAGATCTTGAAGATCCGTTTAAGTTCAGTCATGAGCTCGAAAAAACTATGTTGTATATCTCTCCAAACAAAGAGTTCGATACCTTATTCCGCAAGTCGGGAAGCGGTTTGCTTGGCTACACCACCGCTGATGGGGTAATTACGCTCTACGGTAACAACCCACTATACTCTGACAGCACAGCACTCTCAAGCCATGATGCTTTGATGGTTAAGACTCTTGAGTACGCAGACAAGGCTCAGGACAGTAAAAACTATTTCGAGCAAGTAATTGGCAAGGCACTCGTCTCCATCGATCCGAACGATCCGAGCCGGAATTTAGGGGGAACAGGCGGAATACCTGTAGGATCGACTTTGAAGAAGATACTTGAGCAATATATCGTTAAAAATGGTAAACCGGATATCGATAGTCAAATCAATCAAAGTATGATACTGCAGGGGTATCTTAATCTCATCAAGGAACGGGGCATACTAAAGGGCGATGAGTTCACTAACTTTGAAAGTCAACTTCATTCTGCATTTAAAGCCAATAAGCTCACCTTGCTGTTCCATACAGTAGTTGGGATTTCCGTTAAAGACAACAGAGCATATACGAGTCGTGATTTTGGTTTCATCCCTTCTCATGATGCAGTGACATGGTATCTTGATATTCAAAAAGCCGCCAAGCCTTCAGACAAAAAGATTCAAGGCTTAAGCGCTAATCGTGAAGCAGAAGCTGTCACCCACGGAGGAGCCTCAACTACTGCAATGGGAGCATACTCTCCTTATTTAGAGAACGGTAACCTTCCGTTCAGCTTCAGAACATATATGCGTGATAATTACGCCAAGACCTTAAAGCCGGTAACTACGGAAGTTGGACTCTCAGGTGACATTTCTGTTAACCCGTTCGGTGGTTGGGGTATGCAAAAATGGAGTGATGGTAAATACGGAAACACCCCTGCTATCGAGGCAGAAGTCCACGTTACTGTCGTTGATAAGAACGACAAACCGACTGGTGAAACTTTCACAGAACCAGTAAGGGGCTGGTCTGAGCAGAACAAAAACCTTCTTGGTTCACTAAATAATTGGATTATCACAGATGGGATGATAGTCGATCATGGTGGAAAGTCCTACGAAATCATGCCTGATGATGCAGCACGTTTTTCACTGGTCGATAAGAAGGATAGCGAGAACCTAAATAAGGAGAAGCTTACCATTGCTGGGGCTGGAAAAGATGGTTTTATTTCTTTACCGACAAATGGTGCTAATCAATGGGAAATAGAATTGGGGTATGATGCTCCAAGCCCACTCGATTTGAATAAATATCTTGGTGGAGACGGTGTATCTTCTGTCGAAAACAAATATGCCAAATCGGGTGAAGCATCAAATGCCAAGCTTACCTTGTTCGTAAAAGCTAAAGAAGACATCCCAGGCGAACCGATCAGCAGTTCATTCGAAGTCCCACAATGGATGCTCTCGGAGTATTGGGCTAACATTTCACCTAATGGCTCAAATAAATCGAAGTTCTCTTTAAGTTTACCGATTCAGACGTTCGACAACCCAAGACTTTCCCCTTCTGGTATGCAGACCTTTAGCTTGGTAGATCCTGCATCGACACCTTGGGGAAAGAGTCGCGCAAAATTATTTAATGATGTCCCGAACAAAGATATTTCCGTTTACAGTACTTCCGCTTTTTTTAAGGAGGCAGGCGATTTACTCGCAGTTAAGGATAACAACACGGTATTAAATACGAAGCTTGCGGAATGGGTAAATCCTTTTAAACTGTTTGATGGTAAGATTGGCACCGCTAATCAAGGCACGGTCGAGGATAAATCAGTTGTCAAGAAGAGCAGTATCTTCTCTTACGGGGTAAAAGCACTTTCCTCGATTTACACCTATAGCGAAACAAGATGGAGAACATCTTGTGGTGAAAATGGCTGTTCGTCGTATCCTTACACTTGGTCGGGAGCGGCATCTCAAAGCACCAGTACTGCAGATTATGGTGTAACCGTTCAGTTTAAACACTACACTCCAAAGGACAGCTCGGTGACGAAGAAGTTCGAGCCGACTTCAGGGTCTACGAACGGTCTTTACTGGCAGACCAAGCAGTTCCAGGATTCCTTCTCTGTATTTCCTGAGGTTTTAATGGGGTATGCTGATGCTTCTGGTAATACAAGCGTAGCCTTTACTGTAGGTGAAAAAGCCAGAGCGATCCAACCAGTTAGCTATAATCAGGCGAAATTCATAAACATTGAAGTCGAACCAACGGTAATGGGTATGAGTACAGCAACTGACTCTGCAGCTAAAGCCTTGGCAACTCGACTCAATTCCGATAAGGACGTGCTTTATAAAGGCTCGGCTACAACAAACAACTTTGAAGTGAAGGGCAATCTCGAAATTAAGAACTTTGTTTTGGATATCGGAAACTCTGCACTTAAGAACAGTTGGAATCCATCATTGCAGTATAGTACAGATGCCATCAACGATTCCTACTTGGCTGAATACGCGACTAAAAACCCTGAAACAGGCAAGTGGCAAGTGACTTTCGATGCTGACGGCAAATTTGTCATCAACGGTAAAGATTTTGGCGGTCAATCGTCCAAGCAAACCGTTGATCAAATGCCGACCACAGTGAAATATCATTCCCTCGAAGTACGCGGCGGAAAACTAGTAGGGGTAAACGGATCGCGTGATCTGAGCAGCCTTTCGCAAGAACTGAAGGATGCATTGACTCGTATGCACATATCTACCGACGATAATGTATTCAGCACCTTCGAGTTGGGTGGCGGAGACAAGTTGACCGAAGCGAAAATCGCATCTCTTGCAGCTGCTGTTCGTGGCTCCAACGATATTGCAGTGGGTAAAGGCTGGTATTCCGAGGATACAACAGTTTTAGTTGTAAGGGAATATGTGACGCTGTTCCCCATCCCTGGCTTTCAATATGCCGACAAGATCCCACTCGAGTTGACTCCTGATCTTGCAACGCCTATTGATAAAAACAAATTCTTCAGCGTCGGAGCACCATTATTCACCAAGTTCCATTTGAGAGCAGGTAATGCCGAAATGACAGCCGATAGCTCTACAGGTCAAGGCGGTGTTAAAAATTTGCCACAGGCAATAGTAAGCAATACCTCAGTGCTCGACACTTTCGGCACTGTTCAGTAATAAGGATTGACGATCTGAGAGAAGGTTCCCTTGAATCGGGAACCTTCTCTTTTTTGTTTTTTGACAAGCTGGAGTAATTAGGACTTTCAAGGTATCATAGCTACTACTATTTTCTTTGGGAGGGGTGCTATTTGTGCCTAAACTTTCTGAATTAGCTCTTTATAATCGTTTCCCTTGGGCGGTTCCGCTCAAACCTGCTATTGATCCTGATGAGGGGTTTTATGATGTGCAGCCTTGGCAATTTCCCGAGCCGGTGCTTGAACTGATCGAGCAGATGTTCACTGAGGTCGATAATTTCTTTAAATCAACAAATTTGCCATTCGAATTAACAATCTTCGAGATCAAAGAGGTTTTTGGTTATCTGGATATCTCAAGTCTAACCCCGCATGCAGAGGTGACTGCCATCTTTCTTAAATATCGTGAGCTGTCCAAAGAGTTTTTTCAATAACGGGGTATCGAATGAAGCTGGCATAAAATTTGTCAGCTTCTTTTTGTGTCTTGAGTCATTAATCTAATAGCGAAATGTAATTCCGGCTTTTTCAGGTTCTCTAAGCTGCTTGAAAATAATTACTAGACCAAAATCTATTTCAACACATTCTCGCTGATCTAAAAGATAGTAGTAAGCAGAGAACTTCTCAAAAACAAACTAACGTTCAGTATCAACAAACCTACCTATAACAACTCAACTCGCTCAGAGTTGAGTTTCTTTATTCCCCCTACATATTCCGATTCACCCACCCACCCAACCAGAAACTATTCCCTCCCCCGTTCACGACTCATCCCTCCTTCAGCAAGACATGGAATCCAAAATCAGGACATGAACACCCAAATCAGGACATGAACCTCCACAGGGTGGAGTTGAAACTCAATAGCGCAAGAGGTGGCAGACATTCAAGTGTAGGCAAATCGCTCTTTGACAACCAAACAAGCTAATTTTCACCGGAGCGAGATCGCTCCCATGTTACCGCCAGTTAAGTGTAAGCAGCATCAAAGCAAATCGAAAATAGCCACAGGAGGGCAACAAATCATGGAAACTTATTCATTTGAGCAAGAAGAGTTAAGTATGAACACAGCTACTGATTTTAGAAATATTTATTTTGCTCCAGTTATTCAAGAAAGCGTAAGTGGAAGAATGTCTCAAGATCCGTTCCTTCAATGGGCTTTAATCAACATGAACCAATTGAATGTGCCTTTAGTTGAAGGACTTGCTTCAAATCTGAAAATGTTGACGGATGCTGGTAAACAGTATTTAGAAGAGTTGTTAAAAGTTCTTTCTGAAGGCGACTCTACGGAAGACTTAGTGATTGCATTAAAAAATTCATTCTACAGTGAAATCGGTGATATTTCGCCAACAAATTATCATTCCTTAGTACAGAATGGATATTCGGGTGAAGTTCCTTATGGTGGTTTTGGAAGCCCCGCTGAGAATATTTTAAGAAGTATTAAGGAAGTCAAAAAGAGAAATAGAGGTATCTCAGAAGCTAGGGGTAAAATTGAAGTCAACTCTAATATCTTTGCTTCTTTCGTGTTAAGGCGTATGTTTTTGGTTCAACTGGAGAATGGTCAAATCTATGTGTATACGAACAGTGGTTATTATATTGAAATGAGTGATCGGCTTTTAAGAACAATTTGTCGTGAAATTCTTCATGACGCTGAGCCAAATATCTGGAAGAAGAAATATGAAACAGAATACATTGAGGCTTTGAAGAGAGAGATCCCGTATGTTAAAAGTATGAATCCCGAACCAAAGTACTTGAATCTAAGATCCGGGATGTTGGGGTTGTATTCTAGAGAACTTGTAAGTCACCATCCCAAGTTCTTGTCCACCTTCCAGATTCCAATTGCGTATGATTCAAAAGCTGAGTGTCCAGTATTTATTAACTTCCTCCATGATATTTTCGATGGTGATGAAGAACGTGTAAATCTTGTCCAAGAGTGGATGGGTTATTGCTTCCTGAATGAGATTAAAATTCAAGCTTCCCTCATTTGTCTTGGCGGGGGTTCAAACGGAAAGAGTGTTTTAGCAGAAATCATTAGAAATCTGATTGGGGTAGAGAATGTTTCAAATGTTCCCTTAAATGCACTGAACGGACGTTTCGGGCTGCAAAATCTCCCAGGGAAGTTGGTTAATATTAGCGCAGAAAATGAACTTTCTAAAAAATTTAATACTCAGAATTTCAAGATGCTGACAAGTGGAGATGCCGTAAATGTGGAGCAGAAGTACACTCCTTCGTTTAACACGAGTCTAGTTGTAAAGTCGATTATTCTATTGAACAGCATGATGGACACTGATGATTTATCAAACGGTTTTTTCCGCCGTCTCATAATTCTTCCCTTCAATAAGACTTACCGAGAGTTGAAAGCAGGTGAGACTCCAGTTGCAGGTGTAGCTTACATGGATAAAACTCTTACAGATAAACTTCTAAAAGAGTTGCCGGGAATATTAGTTTTTGCTCTGGAGGGGTTGGCGAGGTTGATCGAGAACGACTTCAATCTAACTAGAAGCAAAGCATGTGATCACGCTTTGGATAAGTATAAAAATGAGCTGAATCCAGTTGCCGAGTTTGTAATAGAACAGGTTTATGAGGATGATGCGGCAGTGACCTTACGTTCAAGCTTTAAAGATGATTTTAATAGATGGGCAAAAGAAAACGGGTTTGAGAAGGTGAGTAATTCAAGAAAATTTATGGATCTCTTCAAACGTGTATTGGAAGAATATAAGATGCCTTATCAGGAAGGTAAGATTAATGGTTATTGGTATATTAAAGGACTAGGTGTGAGGTTATAAATACCGTAAATCAGCATCCAGGGCATCAAGGGCATCACTTTGTATGCACTCTGCAAATAATTACCTAGCGTAGAGTTGGACAGGTAATTCATGATTTGAGAGTACTACTTTAAGCACTAGGGGTATCCAGGGCATCAAGGGCATCACTTTAAATGATTTAGCAGAAAAATTGACTTTGGGCTTCGAATAAGTCGACGTTTCCATTTGAGATGTAACTAAATCATTGATCTATAAAGCGTACAGCGCATCCTATTCGGGGTATCGAAGCCCCAACCACAAATTAACCGGCACTAAGCCGCAGGAGGAACCATACATGAGCAATTATAAGACACATTCCAGAGTGAAAATGTTGCTAAATGGAGAACAGCTTTTCTTTGAGACTAGAGATGACCAAATGAAAAAGACTCTTCAGCTTTACAAAGGTATCAACAAATTTATGTTTGAAAATTGTGATATGGATACTGATACCCTCGGAGTGGAGCTTTCTAAGGAGTTGGCAAAATATATGCTAGATTGGGTTGGGTTAGGTCAACTCGCTAAAAACTTCAAGAAGGGTCACAAGACGCTTATCTTTAAGGAAGGGCATGTCATCGATAATGTGCTTTTGGAGGAAAGCGATAGAGAATGCATAAGCAAACTATCTGATGAGGGGTTCCGAGTTTTTCTGGTAGTTGTTCAAATGTTGGACAAGCCACTCAGGGGTAAAGTTGCTACTACACATTATTATTACTTACCTGCAAACCTGTCCCATTACATCGACTTTGCAAATGACGATAGATTTCATTCAAACGTGAAGGATTATTTCAATAAATTCCTTTATGCTATGATCTACGGTGAAATTGAGAAGCCCCATCAAGTGTGGCATTCTAAGGAACTCACGTCCAGATTAGGTAAGTAACGCATGAGTATTCTCTGTTTGTTAGGGGTCGGCATATTTTCAGCAACCAGTTAGCTTCCGCAGTTAGGGGGAGCTCCCGAACGAAAACGTCTTTCAAAAAGCCCTCTACGCCCCGTTCAATCCCCTCGGGGCTTCCCTTGGTATTCGGAAGCCCCCATACCCCTCTCAAATCGCCGGACAAGCCCTTCAAAATCGATCCATTCGTCTCGCCCTAACCCCGCTAAGGGGTAGTAGCCTTTATTTTGCTCTTAATTCGCCATTTCGGTCGCCAATACCCGACGAAGGATCAGTTTCATCGAATGTCTATTCCCCTATAGATGAAAAACACTCCAACCGATATTATTGGAGTAAGGGGTGTGTGAAAATCGTGATTACGTTCAGCGTTAACGAGAAAAGATTTCATGAGAAAGACCTAAGAATAATAGCCCGTCAGCTTAAGAAGTTGAAAAGCCCAAATTGTGATGAGGATGAAAGGCTTGGCATAAGCAACCTGATCTCTGAGTATTTAGAAAAAGGTAAAATACCTAAGAATATAAAGGACTATCGTGCTTATGGTAAACGTGTAGAGCACGAAGAGATGCTGGATAACTGGAGAAAAGGGATAGGGCGTAACAAAATCTATCACTTAGCTCTTGATGGGGCAATTGATATGGAGTCCGATTCGAATACAGAACACGATAGGGTTTCTGATTACCGGAACGCATCAATCGAAGGTAAGGTAGTAGCTAAGGAAGATCGAGAAGTCCACTTCAGGGTGTTCAGTATTGTGGAAGCACACCTCAAAGAGTTGGGGGTATCCTTGATCAAAGAGGTCATCGTTCCGTTATTTAATGCGGTATTGGTTCAGACCAAGGGGGAAGTCCGAAAGCCGAGATTGACAAGAGATTTCGTATCCGACCAGAAGGCAGCTATAGAGGTTGTCAATAAGTATGAACATTGTCTAGCGGATATCAAAATTGAGCCTGACGGAACAGCACTTACCGACGAAGTGATTCTCTTCTTGGAACAGAAAACGCTTCGCGACTTGATCGGTTTAATCTACAAAGACAAGTTTCTTTGATAGCTGGTGAAGCTGAGCCTGCAACATCGGAAGTATAGTCCGATTATGTCGAGGTCAGTTGCGGTAAATGATCTTCAGTGTTGCAGAAGAACACATAGACCCCTTCAACGACGCGGCTTTTTCGCCCAAATATCGAAAATGTAGCCAGTAAGTATTAATTGGAGTGTAACACTTCAAACGCCCTGTTAAGGGGTAACGATTATTACGAACCGAAGTCCTTTTATAAACGTTGAGAGCAGCCGGATCGGGTTCGGCTGCTCTTTTCTTTTGGCACACCTCCACTTCCATACGGCGAGAAGGTAAAGCCTGGGCTTCAGGGGGTTAGGGGGGCATCACTTTTCCGAACGCATTCCAAAGTTTTTATCGAAAGATAACCCGATTTCAACATCCACCCAACCACCCACCCAACCTATCACAGATTTTCCGACTTACAGGCTCCAACAGCGAGTATTCGATCACCCTCAATTCGTAAACTCCTAAAAATCCGCCTATGTCCTGCTTGCGGTTTCCTTCCCCTTCCTCCGTCCCTTCGCTGTTGGTGGGGTAGCCCATTAAAAGGCTCGCCTTGTTTTGCCCTTCTAAATCGCTTCACGCTTGCCCTTCCCCTTTTCCGCTGTCTACCCACCACCTATGTCTACTCGCTCGTCTGTGCGCCCCACGGTCGCCCAACGCTCTATATTCACTCTCGCGCTTCGGTTAGCGTTATTGTGAAGGGTCGGTCTATGAAAATAATTATGAAAATTGTATGTTAAACGTCTTGCATTAACTGACAATGGATGCTAAAATAAATACATAAAAGGAAATAAATTACAGTAAAATTCGGGAGGTTGTTAAAATGTTTGATATGACAACGATGTTATGTGCTTTCGGCTTTGCTTGCACCATTATCGGAGTAAAAACTTTTGCATTGTCGGTAGACGACAGTAACTCTGCAACAGTAAGAAAAATTTCTGGAGTTACAACTGCTGCTTCGTTAATCACTATTCTTGCTATCTACACTAACATTTAAGAGGTGAATGGTAATGAAGTTCGGGTATGTTAGAGCAAGAACGAAGAAGGAAATCAACAGCTTTTATGAACAGGTTAAACCAGATGAGCTTTTCGTGGATTTAGCTAATGCTTTTGGGGAGTCAGAGGGGTTACAGTTAGCCAAAATGCTCAAAACAGCAACTGCAAATGACACCATCGTATTTCGGGGATTCAGTCAGCTGGCTGACAGTACTGAGGAATTAAGTAAATTACTTTCGACTTTGCTCACAATTGATGCAAAACTAACGATCCTTGACGAAGAGGACGGCGGTTTACTGATGAATGATCTTAGCTTGAAGGTCGTTGATTACATTTATAGATTCGAAGCCGCTAAAGAGAAAGCGGTTTTTGCTAGAGAAACTAAAACTGGTCGTAAAGCGATGGAGTATCCAACTAATTTTTATGATGTTTATAAGGATTACGCATCTGGATCTATTAAAGCAGCCAAAGCAATTGAGCTTTTAGGTTTGAAGAATAGGGCTAAGTTTTACGAGCTAGTCAGAATGTTCGAAGCTTAACAAAGATATTGTTTCAGGAGGGACTAGGTATGATGGAATCACATATGCTAACGTTTTCTGTCAATAAGTCAATACGTAAAATTGCTGATGCTGCCTATGATATTATTGAAAACAATCCGCGTTTCATGTTAGATCCTCTCGAGCGGGAAGGCGTTAGCGCAGGTTTCCTAAAATTGGTTGAAGGAAAAGGTAAACCGACTGATAAACCTATTAATGCGGGTGCATATGGGTATGGGGTTGAACGGAATACACAAAGGAGAAACTATAAACGGGAAGTCGCCCCGTTAACCGCAGAAGAACTTGAAGCTGGTGTTAGAGGGGTATCAGAAACTGTTTTCGTTGCGAAGTATTCTTTCTCAAATGATGAAAATTGGTTGGAGTCATTAGAGATAGATGTAGATCTTGTAAAAACTGTATTCCAGTTGGTGGAAGAGCACATCTACAGTCATGAAAGTGCCAAAGGTAAGTGGAATCCCGCAAGTTTAAGGGGGGTATTAACTAATGCAATGAAAAATAACGCAAGAAGCCAATCGACTCTCACCATTTGGAAGAATGAGTACACCGACTTGAGTTTTATTATCATCCCTCCGAACAACCTTAAGCTTAAAAGCTTTCTGGAAGATTACGGAACACTCGAAGAATTTCTGCGCTACATTCTTCGGCATAGAGAACTTTGCGAGGCGTTAGAGCTTTACGAAACTAGCTATGATCTTGCAGCGGTATAAGAAACTGTGATAAGCATTGAAAGGAGAGGTTGAAATGATTAAAAAATATATTATTCCTGATCAAGGTATAATCATTGATATCCCAGTTACAGATGAATTCGTCTCGCAGAACTGGCGCAAATGGGAACCGGTGCTTGATGAAGCTGCCACTGATATCGACATTAATGAGGAATGGTCACAGAAGCGGAAAATCCTTGCAACAATGCGGAAGCGGAAGCAGCACGTTGTGGATCGGGTATACAGCACTTATCATGATGAATTCACAATTCTCGTTGACTTCAAGACAGGTAAGGTCGGACATTTTAATAGTCATGATTTTCGTATGGAGCTTCGTGGAAACAAGATTTTCTTAAGGCATATTAATTCGCTTAAATCAAAGTTAGTTTATGATGGAGACCTCCATACAACCTCTGGGTCATGGCTGATGAGTAGCTCGGCTCGTCTAGGCTGTAAACATTATCTTGGTATTGAATGGGTTAAAAAGAAAGGTTTCAGATCAAAGAGTCTGTATGTAAAAGATCATCAGTTAATTTCAGTTCTTTATTTTGGTGAACAAGCTATAAGTGCTATCGGAAAGAAGTCGAAACTGGAGATTAATCATCGGAATCTAGATCATTACGATAATCGCCCTGATAATTTAGAGCTAATCACAAAGAAAGAAAATAGTGCTCATAGTTTTTTGATGTATCGGTTGCTAGAGGAAAAAATTTCTGAGCTTTTCGGATTAATTGACACCGGAGTATGGCTCCATAAAACGCGTTTCGAAGTGTAAGCCCTCAAAGTTAATTTAGTTAAAGGAGACTTAAAATAGTGTCTAATGGAAAATGGTTAATAGGCGATTAGGTTGGGAGGTAGCCACTATGGAGACCTCCCTTTTGTATGTCCTCGGGAGGGGTAACATTAAGGATTTACCCAGTAGACTTCTCGAACTGTCGAATGGATGGTAACCTAAATAATAAAGGGGTGATCTGCAGCTTGCGAAACTTTAGTTTACTATTGGATTTCGATGGGGTCTTGGCTACAAAATTCTCCACACAGTCTTCTCCCTTCGATCCGGACTGCACAGAGAACTTAAAGTCCATAATCAAATGGCTTAAAACACGCTTTGATGAGGTGAAAGTGGTCGTAATAAGTAACTGGCGGTTCGACCGGACTGACAGCCAGATCATCGATCTACTCTACGATCATGGTGATTTACAGGCTCATGAGATCACTATCCTCGACAGGAGTTTCCGAAAGAAAGAAGGCATCGTAGAGTACATCAAGCTTCACGAATTGAAATCAGGTGAGTTCGTAATACTAGACGATGACTTCTTGGGAGAAGATTTAGCCGTTCACCAAATCCGAACTCGCAGTGAAGATGGAATTCGTGATCTTGATACCCTTGAGGGGTTCATCCCATAAAAGCTTCTGACCTGCAGCTGTAGCTGTAGACGGAAGCTTTTTGTTTTTCCTCAGACAACGCCGACTAATAGCCCGAGTATCATTCTGAACCCTGTTTGGGTCGCCCTGGCTTAAGCGTATCCTTTATCTGCAGAATAGCGATGCCGGAGCGGATGAGTGTAGATTTGGTTCATACGGGGTAGATTGCATTTGCAGTTTCGCCTAAATTTGAGACCTAAGGTAGCCGCGGCGGATAAGTCTCTGACTTTTGGAACTGTAGAGAAGAAATATTGGCAATAGGTTCTTACACTCTCTGATCAGGGGTATCGAATAACTATAACAGGACAGATTGCTTTGATAATTATACTGACTATCTATAGAACGATGAGGATCATTCTTATAATTAGCAGGACAAAAATTATAATCAGAGGGATTACTTTTTATAAAAAATGACAGGTTTGATAATCCGATGGACAAGGTTCATAACCGGAAGGACTGATTTTATAAAATGAAGGACAGTTTTTATAAAATCCAAATGTCCTTCATAAAATGAAGGACATTCTTGAGAATTATAAGGACAACTTTTATAAAAACCGTTCATCTATCGCACAGCCTCTAGACTATCTGTCAATAAAGTAACAGATTTTTATAAAACTAAATTCTCCCCTTAATTATCCTCCAACTATACTCAAATTGATCACAGAGTTTTTTCAGGAGACAGTCTGAATTCAAAATCTTAATATTCTGCTTCTTTAAGCGGCTTTCGGCAATAAATCCCAAACTATTGTGTAGAATGCACAGACCTTAAGCCCAAATCACTCAATAACTGAACCTCTTAGTGATTTTGCTCTAATACCATTCCCCCGTTTTATGTTGATTGTGTTCGACTTCCTCGACATTTTATCGACTTGGTAGTACTTCTATTAGAAATATCCTCCCTTCACTGATCGTCAATTTAGCTCAGCAACACTTTTTCATTTTAAGAGATTTTAGGCAACCTAATTTATTTAGTTAACGCTAACCGAGAGCCCTAACTGAGAAAAACTGCTGATATTTTAACTTCTCAGTCTATAATTTCGGTCACTTCTTCTTGTGGCTCTAAGGATTTCTGGAATAATCCAAAAACTGAGCTATCTTGTCTGCTACGGGTTCGGTTTTCTCGGTAGTTTTCTCGGTTTTGTCGTTAAACGTCAAAACCGAACAAGGAATCAAAAACTATTCCTTTATTCTGTTGTTTAAGTCCGACTTGCTTTTAAACGTTATGACAGGGCTTATGTGTTATTCCAAAGAGAGAGGGGAATGCAACTTGGGAAAAGATCAAATTCGGATTGCTGTTCAGTTTAGAAGATTGGAGGAAGACTTGTCTCAACTTAAAAAGTGTTTAAAGTCACCTGATTTATCTGATGAGGACCGCACAATCTATGAGAAAAAAATCCAATCAGTTGAAGTTATTTTTGAATTCTTGCATCTTGTTCTGGATAAAGCTTCAGCTAGGAAGAAAAAGCTTCTCCTTCTTTGTTTATCAGGTCAAGGGGGTACTACCAATGATGCATCTGAGGTTCATTATAATTCTGTTGATACGATGGACAAAGCACGTATACGAATGATGGATCGTCTCCAGAGAACAGTTTTAAATGAAGAAAAGATCGAAGCTCTTTTGAAAAGTACGACAAATGAGGAAGTTGACGAGATTAGGCAATGGTTCACCATGCATGTTTACCACAATAAGAGATTGATAAGCTACTTGGTAGATTAAGGGGGTCACGACATGGCGTATGACAAGAACATATTCGAAAAACTGAATGATGTTTATAGGGATACTAAAGCCCGTTTAACTGGCGATGTATTTCATGACCAGATTGAACTCAACATTTCAAAGCTGAAAGGCATTAAAGAAATGACGAGCTTCATTAATAAGTTTAGTTGGATAAAGCGGGAAGAAACGATAGAACGGTTTAAGTTTTTCTTGAAATCAAATCTTAATGTGGAGCAAACGGCAGCTAGGTTTGGTATCAATGAAGATACGATCCATTCTTCTATAAAGTACTATTCCGATAAATTGAAACCAATCATTGAAGCCCCACTTACTTATTTAGAGGAGTCAACCGACTTTGAATCTCTCGAAGCCGCTATGAAGAAGTTTCGTCGGGCAGTTCAACTTGAAGTCCCAAATGAGTACTTTCTTAATGGTATGACGGAGCTGTTTCCAGAACAGAAGTATGTCCCAAACTGCACCCTAGATGAATGCCGTAAAGAGTTGGAGGTTTTAGGGTTATTTACGCATATGTATGCAAACCTCATCTTAAAGGGAGGTTGCAATCAAATTAAGCTGGCACATATCCTCTCTATACTCAACTCCGATAAAGGAAATGATCAAGATTGGGGGGCGCTAAAGCTATTCTTTGATGGAGAATTCAGTATTTCAGATAGCGGAGAACCTGTAAGTATTCAAGGGCAGGTTGAGCGCATGTTCCAGTGGCTCGACGACCAAAACCCATACAACAATTAAATTGGAGGCGACCGATATGGCAAACACATACACTACCCTTCGAGACTCTATTTTTAATCTTAGATTGGAGAGAATGTTTTGTAGGAATACGAGCGAGATGTTGCTGAATCAAGAAAAAACCATTGCTTTAGAAGAGATCTTTCATTTTGCCAAAGAGAATATTCTAACTTATTGTCAGTCAACTCTTGTAGAGGAAAGAACCTATTACTTTCTACACGAAGATGATTTCAATTATCAGAAGGTTGCTACCCGATTCAATATTTCTGTTCAATCGGTCATTTTTAGCATTCATAACTCTTCTAAATCCCTCTTTTCATTGGTCGGTAACCAAATCATGCGTATTAAAGATGCAGAACATAGTGGAATTGTTCAAGTCGCTTTATCAGAATTTCGTGAGATCACGAAACCGCCGTTAATTCCTTTTTACGGTCGGTTCAAACCCTCTATGGTTCATGAGGATATAAATTATGATCTTGAACCCCTTGCTTCTCAGGCTGTTGGTTATGCCAGAAAGTATTTTGAAGAGACGGGCGACCAATCCAAGCTAGAGTATTTGACATCTTTAACGAATAGTAAAAAGCGTGAATCAGATGTTCATGATGCTGTAGCTCGTTATATGGATGGTGACTTTTCTAAGTCAGATACTGGTTCTTTCCTTCATCCTGCCGACCAAGTCATCAAAATGTTTGAGTGGCTTAAAGCTAAAAATAAGAAGGTAAAAACAGGGGGCGTTGCGAGTGCCAAGAATACACAGACGATCATCATCCCTTGAACCACATTCTCTAGTTCTGGAGAATGGTCATCTTATAGGGGTATCGGATGCAGATCCCGTTGAATTATTGGAAATTGCAAAAGCTTCATATACAGAACCGGATTTTGCGCGATTGTCTTATTCTGTTTCCAAAATCCGACTTCGTACTTATGTTGATGAGTTCTTTTCTTCAATAATTGAAACTTTACCTGTAGAGTCCGACGACTCTACAGGTTCTTCTTCAGAAACAGCTTTAACTAATGAGCAGCCGGTTAGATGCCTGGTAGTTGATAATGATGATTTAGGGACAAGGTTAGCAACGATTCAAGAATATAAATTTGTAACAGGAACAGCCCCTTTCGCAGGGGTCGGGGTCTACGTGATTTATTCAAAAGACAATTTGGGCGATAAATCAAAACAGTTAGCTCTTGAAAAGGTAGCTCAAAACTTAGATTTGTCAACGTATTTGATGGTTGCTATCGTGCAGCCCGACCAGAGTTGGCAAATAGCACTTGGGTATTTAAATGTTCATAGTCCTAAGAGTATGTATAAATTTTCAAACGTAAGGTATGCAAGTGTAAGCTTTGCCTTATTCGATCCTGTATCACTTATATCTTCGATCATCACTGGAAAGACTCTGAAAGATGTTCAACATGTTTCCCTGCACTCATTAATACCTTTAACTAGAGATTTGAGCTTTTACAAGTAGTTGAATTATGCTGTTTTACTTGGACTTTGTAACAAATTGTAGACCCAAACATGCGAAACCTTGATCTTGTGGAATTTATGAAGTTGATTCGATGGTGACGATCAATCGATAATTTTAGCAGTTTTGTTCTTATTGGTGATGATTGAGTAATCGTCTGAAATGTAAACTGATTATTTTAGTCTTCATTCTGGAAATGAGGTTGGTTAGGCTGAGTGCGATTCCCCACTACACGGGGTAATTGCACTTTTCTATTTCCTGAGGTTGAGATTCTTTCAATTTCAGGATAAGCATGGGGATAAATTTTATAGGAATTGTAAGACGTAAAAGTGATTAGCTTCTAGCCATTTCAGTTTCGGGAGGAGGCAATCAAATAAGAAAAATATGTGAAGGGATGAGTGAAGATGGATGAAGCACCTGCACCTGTAACGGAGAAACCCAAAGATGAAAAAGAAAAACGGAAACGGAGGATTTTATTCTGGATCGTAGTAGTAATTATTCTTGCCTTATTGTTCATTGTTCTTAATCGTTCCTCAGACCCGGCGAATCCGGTTGAAGATGCAAAACCGAGACCGGGTGTTGGACAGGTTATTGATGGTGATCTACCAAATATGACGGATGAACAAATTAAGGATGCACTGAAAAAGAACCAAGATGCATCAATGTTCACCCTTGCGGTAGATTCACAATCCACGTATGAGAAAGGTAGCAAAATTCTTAATCTGATGGTAGGAAATTCAGATAAGAATTCCTTAGATTGTTTTTTCGAGATTCTCGACAATGGTGAAGTAATCTATACATCACCACAAATGAAGCCAAAGCAGTACATTAAAACCGCCGAATTGTCCAGAGAATTGTCGGAAGGTACAAACAAGTTGATTGTACGATATTACGTGTCATATCAGGACACTATTATTGGTAATCCTGAAGTGAAGGTCTACGTAGTTACAAAAGATAAGGGATTAAAAAATCTTTGATTAATCGGAGGAGAAAGTACATGAAGAAACAAATGAAGAAAATCGCTGTAGGAGTTATGATGTTGTCTATGCTATTTGGTTCAACTGCAGCTTTTGCTGAAAATACGGTCGATCCCGATAATGGATCGTCAGTCGATGTGGTCGGAACTACCGATTCTACGATAATCATCGTTACTGTGCCGACTGCTTTGTCTTTCGCCATCAACCCTAACTCTGAGACACCATTCATTTCAGTCCCTGCAACCATCATCAACGGCACTTACGCTCCAGTAGATTTTCAGGTTTTAGGTATTATTTCTGATTCAGGCACTTCTACAAAAGTAGTTGAACAAATGTTGCATACTGATAAAGAGTGGCAAGGGTTAGGTAAGTCAGCAACTACCTCCCAAATTGCGCTCGGTATTAAAGAGGCGTCTAAAGAGACGGTGATTTGGTCACCGGCAGAGGTTCCCAATGTGACTCCTTCTACAGTAGCTGGCACGATCAAACTTGATCCAGACAGCACAAAAGAAATCTCGGTCAGTGCTAAGCATGGTAACGCATGGAGCAACGCACAAATCTTAAACTTTAAAGCACACATTAGAGTAGAACTGACACAGGAGTAAGAGTCGCAAAAAGGCGAGTTAAATCGTTCGATTAGGACATTAACTCGTCTTTAATTTGTTTAGCTTATATTTTCTAGGAAGGATGAGGATTAGATGAAGCGATTCACGAAGTTTTTTGCAATCATGTCTATTTTATGTTCCATGATCTTTACAGCAATGCCAATCAAGTCCTATGCAGCTGCAGTATCCCCTTCAGGTTCGGGAACGGCAGCTGACCCTTACATTCTAAAAACTGTAGATAATTTGGAGTGGCTTTCTCAACAAGTAAACGGTGGCAACGGTAATCTTTATGTCGAGTTGGGAAATAACATCGATGCAAGTAGTTTAATACTGAATCCAATTGGGTCTATGGCTAATCCCTTTAGAGGGGTATTCGATGGTAAAGGCAATAAGATAAGCAATCTTCGCGTCAGTAATCCATCAACCAATAATGTCGGGATGTTTGGCTACACAGAAGTAGGTTCCGTAATCCGAAATCTTGGTCTTGAAAGTATTAATGTTACTGGTGGCAACTCAACAGGCGGTTTAGTTGGGCGGAGTTACAGTTCAATTGAAAATTGCTACACAACAGGAACAGTTAAAGGCAGTGCGAACGCTTTTAATATTGGTGGACTTGCAGGAAACAACCATGCAACTATTTCAAATTCTCATTCAAGTGCTAATGTTACCGGGGGTTCGAACTCTTTGAGAATTGGTGGTCTGGTTGGTCAAAACGCTGGATCGCCTAATCCTTTGGCAACAATAACGAATTCGTATGCAACTGGAAATGTTACTGGTCAATGGATTATCGGTGGTTTGGCTGGTGAGAATTCATATTTTGGAGAGATTAACAGTTCTACTGCTTCAGGAGGCGTATCAGGTTTAGCAGAGTTCATTGGTAGTTTGGCTGGTCGAAGTGTCAACGGAGGAATTTATAATTCATCTGCTACGGGGACTATCTCAGGAGGATCTAAAAATATCCCTGGTCTTATCGGTAGTAGTAAGGACTATTTGCAAGATGCAACATATGTGAAAACGGCGTCTGATTTCATTTATACAAATGCTGACGGAACAGCGACCATTGTTGGGTATGCTGGATCGAATACATCAGTAAACATCCCTTCTGTCTTAGAGGGGTATAATGTGACAGCAATTCAAGATGCATTCGTTAATAACACTCATCTTAATTCGGTAACCGTTGAGGACAAGAGCATTAATTTCACTGAGAGCGGAGAAGCCGTTACCTCCAACATCACTATTCGGGGGTATCGTTCCTCAACGGCACAAATTTTCGCCACAGATTACTCGCTGAAATTTGAGTCGTTAGACGGAAGTTCCGAGGGCGGCGGAACAGAAAATGGTGGTAACGGAGATGGTTCTTCTGGTAATACAGATGAATCTCAAAAGATCGATATTACAGGTGATGTTTCTTCTACACTCATTATTGTAACCGTACCTACTTCCGTAAGCTTTGCTATCAAAACGAACTCCGAAGTAAATCCTTTTGTTAGTGTCCCGTTTAGCGTTCAAAACGAATCTAAGGCTCCAGTTGATGTGGAGGTTTTAGGGTTCCAAGCTAATCCAGATACATCTGCAAAAGTAGTAGATGCGAAAAAGTATAGCGACACTGACTGGCGCAAGTTGTCAGCGAGCAAGTCGGAGCAGGAGATCGCCCTTGGTCTTAATGTTGATGGGTCGACAATTTGGTCACCTGCTGAAATCGAAGGGGAGACACCTAACACTGTGGTCGATTCGATTAGAGTTGATCGGTTGGGATCAAAAGAAATCAAGTTAGAAGGTAAACACGGTATGGCGTTCAAGCAATCCAAAGTGCTTGGTTATAAGATGCATATTCGTGTTGAACTAGCAAGCTAATATAGTAGACTTCCGAGCCCCTCTTAATGAGGGGTTTTTCTATGTTTACTCCAAACTATGAGATGGCCAAAATTTTAGAGTTATTTATTTAATGGATGATAATCTAGTGTTGTCATTAACACTATCTATAATTTTTTGAGCTTAGTTTTATGAGTAAGCCAGGTCTTCTCTACTCGTATTATGTTGTTTAATTCAGACTTGCCAGTTCAGTTAGCGATTTCCCTTAGTCAAAGTACGAATTCTGTTTCGGGGTAATTCGCATTTTTTCTTCTTGAGAAAATTCCACTTTAAGAGAAATTCAGCAATCAAAATCATTACTATACAAGGCGGTTTGATCCAAGTCCTACCGCCAACTCCCCCGAAAGGATGATATTGAATATGATTAGAAAGATAATGAAGTCGTTCCCGAAAGCATTCGCTACGTTAACAGCTTTGACCATGATCTTTGCCGCGGCACCGCCATCTCAGACGTTTGCAGCTCCAGTTGCCCCTTCAGGTTCTGGAACAGTATCAGATCCATATGTTCTTGTCAGTAAGGAACACATAGAGTGGCTTTCGAACAAAGTAAATAAAGGGGACGTTTCCGTCAATGCTAAACTTGGAAGCGATATTGATGCAGCTGGTTTAAAGCATGACCCCATTGGGACGAGCGAACACCCGTTTAATGGTTTATTCGATGGCAGGGGTTATAGGATCAGTAATTTGAAGATCGACAAATCTTCAAGCAATAACGTAGGCTTTTTCGGTTACACCGATGAAGACTCGGTTATTAAGAATCTCGGTCTGGAGAATGCTACTGTATTGGGAGCATCCTTTACTGGCGCTTTAGCTGGACGCAGTTACGGTATGATTGAAAATTGTTACACGACCGGAATTGTAACTGCTGCTTATAACTCGATTAATGTTGGCGGACTTGCCGGGAATAATCACGGAACTATCGACAATTCTTATTCTAAAGCTAATGTCAAAGGAAGCCCAACATCCGATAGAGTTGGAGGTTTGGTCGGTCAGAATGCGGGGACGCCAGATAGGACAGCTGAGATAAGCTATTCTTCCGCAGAGGGAGCCGTTTCGGGAAGTGGGAAGGTCGGCGGTTTAGTCGGTGAAAACTGCTCCTTCGGCTCAGTTACTGATTCCACCGCGTCAGGTGAGGTTTCTGGTCGAGATTTCGTCGGAAAATTGATTGGTCGAATCGTTCCTTGGTAAGATTATGATTCAAGTGTTGAAGAGATTTCTGTTTAAGAGATGTTAGAGCATAAAAAATATTATTAAGTAGCAGGAAATGCTTAATCTACCTGCTATCTTCCCTCTCTCTTTTGCCCACGTTGCCATGTGCAGCGTGGGACTTTTTTTGTCCATTTTTCAATACTTCCCATATTCGTCTTCTTCATCTTGATTTAAAACTCAATTTTAGGATTATTGGTGGCATTGAATTTATACCAAGTGTAGACGCCCTATCGAGGGCATATAGAGATAACAATTTCAGGGAGAGTGAAGAATTATGAAATTCGATGAAATGCGCCAAGAGAACTTGATCGATGTTATTTTGCAGAGCAGGTACATGGGCAATGTAACAATCGATGATCAAACTTATCATGAGTTTATAAGAAACGGGGAGTTATTTCACATTCAATGCAGCCGATATCGTTTATTTCTGATCGTAAAGTTGATTCCTTTCCTGTCTCGGGTATCGGATATGTTACAAACTATAAATCTTTGGTCGCAAGCTAAGAAAGAGCATTTTGACATAAAGAATAGGGGGTAAAGTGCGATGCTTAAGTCAGCAGCTGTTCGTTGCATGAAGATCATGTTGGCATTTGTCGTGCTGTTCTCTGTTCAAGTAAAGGCACCAGTATTTGCAGAGACATCCCAACAGGCAGACACAGCTCGATCAATGATCGATTTCTTCAGAAAAGATCGTACACAAATCAATGCGGATCAAGTGTCGAGAGACGAGCTCATAGTCTACGGTGTATTTTTGTCCAATTTCTTTGTACCAGGTCAAACAAAGCTAAAGGATATGATCGATGCTTCGGAATCCGAAGGAACATTACCAAAACGGGTAAGTACGAAATTCTTTGGATCGTCTGAAAATTATCAGCAAATCGTCAACGTCAATAACAAGCTGTATTCAGCGATCACTGATGTATTAAGAAATTCGAAGTCGGCATTTGGATTGTATGCATCTCCCCCAACCGAAAGCTCGGTTCCGATGACGGGCAAGGCGTTATACGATAAGCTGGCTGGCGTTGATCAGGATCGAAAAATCTATGCTAAAAACGGCTCTCCTGATGCCATTGTGCTGGATTTGAACGATAAGGCAACTCGGGCAGCAATACAAGTGCTCTTTTCCTTCTCGCCTGAGTTGATCTTGGATAGTAAGAAAGGGATCAGGGCGTTGTCAGGTCTGTATATGGATGGAATCGGGAACATTTGGGGCGCTTATAACAATGTTGGTATTGAGGACTATGTGTTGGTGCTTCCTGCAGCCTTAAACCCTGTTGTGTTTTCCGGTAAGGTCAATGACAGCAAGTTCCCTGTAGCGAATGTATTTGTTATGGGAGGGGTAGTTAAGGTCACCGAGGACTTCCTCGAAAATAAAAGCTTCATGACTCCGTACTACAACATAAAGGAGTTCTTCACCAACGGTTCGTCCAATACAAGCCTTATGAATCAGAAGAACATGTTAAGCATTTACGGTATCCAGTCACCTTCAGCCAGTACCTCCTTCACAGGGGGTTCTAAGATTAAGGGAGCGGTGGGTAACTCCGATGCGATCATAATGCATAGCGATAAGGTTGAATCGAATCCATATGCGGATGTTGTAGAGTTCATTAATCAAACCTCGAACTCAGTTTTTTCAGAATCCAAGGCTTCGATCCTTCTTACTATCGATGCTACTAAATTTACTGGTGGTAAGGAATATTTTGAGGATGAACAAAGTTTAAATCCTTCGCAGAAATCAACTCTTTCTGACTATTTGTTCGGCGGTAGCGTCTTTTCCTTAAACCAACTGGCTGATGATATGTATTATTTTAACATTCAAAATGGCGCAAGTGGCGGTGAGGGCGATTGGAAGACTGACGATAACGCCTTGATGTTGAAACAAAAGATGTTCGCAAAAGAGATTAATGGTGAATTTAACTTTTATTCTGGAGCTTATTTTGCTTCTCCGTTTAATCGGTTTATGCTGCAATACAATAATGCTAAAAATTCTGGTGATCAGGGAGCCGTTGACTTCTTAGTCAACTATCTTAAAAACAACACTTTGGGTAAAAAGGTTGAATCAGGTTCTAAGGAGTTTAAGGCATTGAAGAGCTTCTTCGACTCAGGTGATTTTGGGACAGAAGATCCAGACATAATTAACGATGCACTTAAATTGTTAAGGGCAGACAAGAATAATTTTGTATATAACTTGATTCCGTCTGCAATAATGGTTTCGGATAATATAGTTGACTCGGGTTGGTTTAAACCAACTAAGATTTCAACAACTGGTTTTGGATTAACTGCAAACGATGATTACCTCGGTTACATCTCTGTAGCCATAAGAAACAGTACTGCGATTCTTAACAGATATAAAGGTATGCCGGATAACCCTTACTTAGAGTTTACTGGGACTGGGGTTTTCAGTGCAGGTAATGGCGGTAAGATTGTAGGACACGATGATAAAGGTAAAAATGTAGGTAAAAACGGACAGAACGCTCTCTCCACATTGTTCTACAATTCGATGATTTACCGGATCTTCGGTATGAATAACACCTTCGTAAGCAAATTGGACAGCGATAAGCTATATGCCGGGGACAAATATTCAGGTGTGCTTGGAGACTACACGGTCATGACAGCCGTAATGAACGGGGTAAACAACTTCCCAGGCATTTATTGGGGCTACATGGTTCAACTGCTTAACGTCCGAAAAGACGGAGAGGTTTGGAAAAGTGATCGTTTCTCAAATGCTCTGCTTCCTCCGATGACCATTAATACAATGAGTGATGGTTTAAAGCTCGATGATATTATCGGGGCTAAGGGAGTTGTTCCGTCCGAGGAGAAAACACAGGAAGAAATGTCGAAGGATGTCCTAAAGAAAGTTTACGGTCTACTTCAAGATGGACCGAATGACTATCGGGATAAGTTGATTAAATCAACACAAGACAGTTGGATTATTTCTACCCACAGAGCGATTACAGGTTCATGGATTGGAAACTCCTTGAGCGTAAGTGCCGGAGGTAACAGTTCCTACGCATCTGTAGTGGGGTATATTAACACCCCAAGTTTGAACGATCTGCCGTTAACACAATGGGTGTTAAGCGACTATAGTCATATTTACATGATTCTTATGGTTTTTGTTCTTGTCGGCGTTGTTGTGATGGTGATCTCGAAATTCAGGAACATTAGAGAAGGGTTATTACTTTTCATCTTAATGACAGTAGTCTTGATATTACCACAGTTCCTTATATCTAACGTTATAAATTTATCTAATACCGTTGGAGACAAACTATACTCAGGCAGATTTAATTATTGGGCGATCACGCAGCACCAACAATCACTGTCAGCTTTGAATGCTACGAGGATGAAAGGTGACGAGAGCGATTATATTATCGCTCAGAATATGGACAATGCTAAAAATGTATATAGTTCTGATGTTGGGGTTCGTGTGAGGTGGATGTCTCCTAAGAAGGATGATGTATTCGATAAAATGTTCAATAAGAATCAAGCTACTCAAGGGTTTATACAGAATATAACCGTATTTCGGTGGTTGTTCAGTTCATTTCTTAATCAGGAAGAATACGTTTATGACGATCCGTTGGCTACTTACCTTTACAGACCTTACATTTCGATTGCCAATGAAGCGAAAAGCTCCTATGAATTATTGCGTCAAAGTATAACTCCGAAGCAGATCGCCGCGGATAAGGTAAAAGATGCTCAGACTAACTTAAAAGAGGCTTTAGACTACAGATTCAAGTTTTTAACTGGCTCGGATTTGCAGGTAAAGTTCACACCAGATCAAAAAAGCTTGATAGAGTCTTCTGCAGTTTATTCCGTTCCAGGGCAAGACAAAAGCACTTTAGACAGCTATAGATTTTGGTCATTGAATAATGCGGATGTGTCAAGGGCAATCTTCAGAAACGATTATTCAACAAATGCTGGTATTGCTACAGATTCTTCAAATCCGTTTTACAATGCCTATTCTTTGTCAACCGAGGGTCCGTTCTATTATTTTTACAATATGTTCAAACAAAGATATTCAGGAATCAACGGTGGCTTTAGAGGTGCTCTACTATCGGATGAAGTATTTAGAGTAAGGAGTGACAGTACCAAAGTAGACAGGAAGATGCGCGATTTCCTCGACTTAGAGGGGTTATTCACCTATGTTGTTCCGTATCTTGCACAGGGGAATGATTATGTAAATGGTTGGACTGCTCAACACGGTAAATCAATTGATAAATTCGCTTTCGAGAGTGGAGGGGTTCCTTCCGATCCTACTCTTAGCGAGAAATATGAGAACGAAAAATCGAAGAAGGAAAACCTCAAGCGGGTTTGGAAGCTTTATACACCTTGGGTTGATCAGCTTTATGGGCTTGATGTAATGAACAAAAATGTATCGATTGCGAAGAAAAAGGTTCTTGTTTCGGACACTCTGAACCCAGGTGCATACGATACGGCTGGAAGACCAATGATTTTCTCGGAAGCTGATATGGCAGCCAAGGGTTATCAAGTATCTGATTTGTCTAATGTTGAGCTTCGAATTCAGGCAACATTGAGATCTACTTACGAAGATTTGAAATACCTCAACAATTATTATGATTTCTCGAATGATACTGTTGGAGATGATGTTTTAGTAACTGCGGCGGCAATGATGGCTACCTTCAACTTTAATCGGGAGTTCTCGGAAAATAAGTTCCTTGGAGAAAGTGTTGTCCAGTACCCTCAGAACTTCGAGTTAAAGAATTTCAACTATGATGCCTTTATGAGATTAACACTGCTTAACTCAACAGGGGAGCAATTGCTGGCGGAAAAAGATCTGTATGTCAGAGTTCTAGATAAGACATCAATCTTCACAGGTCTTCTACTTCTAATGGCTGATTTGTTTGCAATTATAGTAATTCCGTCAATGAAGCTACTCGTACTGTTGTTACTGTTGTTCTTAGGTATCGTAGTGAGTTTATCATGCTTGTTCTCGCCGCCTGATAATGTCTGGAAGGCAGTATTCAAAAATGTGATTTCTCCTGCTCTTTTGTTCTTAATATCAAGCATCGGTTTTGCTTATGTGATCTCCCTGTTTATGGGTGAAGGATTAACGGGGTATGTAGGTGGGCGTAGTCCATCTCTTGGCGTTAGTGATCCAACAATTATGATTCTGCTGATGATCGTAGTGGATGCCATCTTTGTATTCGTCCTATACAAAATCACTCGCTTTTTAATCGGATCGTTGAAGCGCCATGTCGAAACTGTGTTCCACTCCGCAGTTATGGCAGCAGCCGGTGCAGCTTCTGTTATCGGAAGTTCAGTAAGGAGTATCACCCGAAAGGGAATAAATGTTGATTCACCCTTGTCTGTAATCGGAAAAGCATCTAACACCATCTCCCAAAAAGCAGCTGGCATTGGTTCTGCCTTGAGAAACAATGTCTTCCCTCATAGAGATTACGGGAAAGGTGAAGCAGCCAATAAAGATACTCGAGAGAGAGTTGCAAAACTGTCATCGTCATCGTCGCAGGTAGAAATGCTTAGGTCAAAATTAAAGTGGGAAGATAACACTAACGCTGAAAAGGATAAATCATCCTCGAGTCCTTCCAATAAGGACAAAGACCTTTCAAAATTTATCAACGATAAGACGTCACCTCACTCGAATAAAAAGACAAGCAATACCGATAAGGATAATAAAAATCAGAGCAAAGATCTACTGCCTTGAGTAAGTTAGACCCCTTCAACCGAATGAAGGGGTTCTTCTCTTTTAATTAAAACACAGCAATTTGAGTAGGAGCATGTTTCAAATTTTGGGATGGGTATTCTGATCTATCTTACAACAATAAGAAGGAATTCTTTCTAATTCGAGACGTAAAGAGGTGCACAATAATGTCGAGAACAGCTAAACCGCTTATTGGTCTTTTCCTACTAATACTACTCACTTGTGTTTTATTTTCAGGGAGAACCTACGCTTCATCCATGTATGATGATAACGTCCCTTCACTTTTACCATCAAATGCTTATTACTTTGAGACCAACGGAGTCATGAGGAGAACTACGAGCGACAGTCAGTTGTTCGATCAAATTTTAAAGGACAGACAATCAAGTGTTATTGCTGATATGAAGAAAATTGGCGCAGATCAGTTTATTGATAAGACGATTAGCGGAGGGATCGATACCAGTGGGGGTATCGACTTTTGGAATTATGATCTTTCTCAGCTTCAACAGAGGAAAGAAAGCGTGGTGGTAACGATCCATCGAGGGTCGACTCCCTACTCTATCTTCATTCCGAGGGGTAAGAAAGAGGTTCCTATCCCGAATGACCCTGAGGGCAGAACAATGTGGGTAGAAGTTAATCAAAAAGTCATTAGTGCTTCTAAAGAAGCATTATCACGTTACTTACTCATGGTAAAAGAAGGAGTTATCTTTGGCAGCTTGGCAAGTAGCTACAATATCTATTCTATGTATCCAGAGCAACAAGTACCTTTGACTGATATTCTTCAAGATGCAAAAGAAGCCAAGGGGGTTGCGCTTGGTTATCAAACAATAAAGTCTTCAGGGGTCACCATGCGTTATTCATTAGACGGGTTTTACAATCCTTTATTCGGTAAGATGGACATATCGATGATTCTGAAAAGTGGTTTTAGTTGGACAAGTAAAGTCAACGAGGTGAAGATAGGAGCCGGTGGATCAGATGATAAAATAACCATTGGTATTTCAGATGAATTTCTTGATTTTATGCGACCGGACTCTCCGATTAGAGAAGGACTCTTAAGCGATATTGATCGTAATATTGTCGCTAGTGCTAACGGGGTAAAGTCCGTCCGTGCCGCTCTTTCGGGGATCGCAGTTGAACCTAAAAATATGGTTGATGTCGGAATGCGTCTAATTGTCCCTTCAACGTTCAGTAAGAACGATTTAAAGAACTATCCTATCGTAACTGGTAAGAAGGGTTATAAACTGATCAATGGTATTAAGATGCGGATCACAGAAAATATGATTTATAAATTCGATGAGGTCAGCGGCAAGAATGAGAAGTTAGGCAATTACGATGATTTTGGAATTTATTTGAATAGCCTTGTTCTTGGATCGACAATAACTCCGGACGGACGAACTGTGGGAGCGGTTATTCCGTTGTGGTATAAGGAAGTTGTTGTGAGTACCGCCGCTTCGGACGCTGGAACTTTGTATTATACAGGACGGACGGTAAAGATGGGTAATGACTACAGCAGTAAGTTGTCATTAGACGGGATGAACAAGGATTTATTTGGAATCGACACAAAGTCATCGGGTTTGCAGGCAATTGATGTAAGAAAATTCGCCTTCACCGAAGAAGCAGATCACCTGAAAAGAGAAGATCATAATTCTGTAGGGCAAGCACCTGAAAACTTCCGGCTTAAACTCATTTTTAATACAACAGATGAAGAAGCCAAAGGGTTCAGTATCATCCGAAATAATTACTACATTGATGACCCTAATCTCATTACATGGTTGGAGAGCAGCGAGGCTAAAGCAATGACCGGGGTAAAAGCAGATGTTCTGTATAAGCTAATCACTGGCGGTATAGAGATTGATAATAAGCCTTTGACTTATGAGCAATGGAACAGAATGCAGGAGATTCGGTCTGAGCTCGATTCGGCAGGTAAGTCTAAACTAATGACCTTCATCAAAGTGATTGTCCTAATTGCAGGAGTGTTTTTGATATTTTATTCTTTAATGCTGATTATCGCTTACTGGATCGATATTTTAAATCCTCTCTTTGACTTCTCGATTCTGAACATGATGACCTTTAAGAGACTGTATCCAGTTGCAGGAGAGGACGATATGGGATATATCACCTCTAAAGCTGAGGGAACCTCATACGTGACCTTCCCGCGTATTCTGATTCATGGTCTTTTAGGTATGGTGTGCGGGTTGCTTTTCATCTTTGGTGAACCAGTCCTTGAGTTTATATTATGGATTTACTACAAAGTTGTCAGCTTCGTTGGAGTTGTTTAACTGATCTAGAGATACCGCGAAAATTGAAACTTTAGGTTTTTGTTATAAAGCTTCCCCTTAAACCCTCCACTCTTATGGAGGGTTTTTATATTGAAACTTACAGGAAACTATCTGCCTTTATCGATCTAGTTCAAATTCAAGAGTATCGGGGAGAGCTAAACAATAATATACGGGACTGGAATGCCAACATTACCATAACTCAACATTGCGATCTGCTTCAAGTCCAGAACCTTACCAGACTACCCTCCGAGGTGATTATATGAACCGAATACTCCTGCTCATGGCGATCCTCTTTTGTTTATCAGCTACGAGCATCTATGCCGCCGCTGACGATGTCAGGATCATGGAGCTTCCACAATCAGACCGAGAACAGATGCAGGTCGTCTGGTCGAAGCTTGGAACAGATGGCAGTGCATTGATGGTCGAGTTCAAAACCCACAGCAACTTCAAGACTCACGATTCGCGTCTTTTTAAGTACGACACGATAACCGGCACCCTCATCTTCAACCATTCGAACTTCTTAGCAGCCACAGACAAGTCGAGAAAGACAGCTCTGAAATCCTTCATGGAAGAGCTTCACAAATCCAAGGTATCGGAATCGACGCAGCAGAGTATCACCAACACTTTAAGGCGCACCAGTACCGATCTCTCCGCAGCGCTTGACCCAATCGTAACCGACTCGGACGAGACTTATATCTATTTGGCATTGCGCATTTTGAGTCCATACTTAGATGTAATCAGGCTAATCCTTGGTATTGCAGCGATCATTATCGTATTATTCCTCGTCATGCGTACTGTTCTGGACTTAGTTTACCTTGGACTCCCGTTTGCAAGGGAGCTAATGGAGGTTCGTTCTCAACAAAACGGTAAATTTCGATTTGTCAGCAGCACGGCTGTTAACTCGATGAAGGAGTCGGAAACATCTATCGGTTCAGCAAATTACAAAAATGTGTATGTCCTTTACTTCAGGCGCATTGTTTTGCGCTATATTATCCTCAGCATCTGCTTGGGGTATCTAGCATTAGATGGTATTGGGCAAATCATCAAATGGTTACTGAACACGTACTTCTACTAGCCCGAAGGGGCTTTTCTTTTTTGCCCTGGAGTGCATCCGAATTTCCTGACCTAGCTCTATTGTTGATGGTTGCTTGTAGTCCCTTTGAAGGGAGCTCCGAATTTTAATTAATTTCAGGAGGAGAAAGGTCGAATTTCAGGATGGTTAACTCGACCTATTCTATAACACTAGAACTTATTTTTCGGGTTGCTTAAAAGCTCTTATACGAAGGGATGATCGAAGATGGTAAAAGGTGAAGCAAAGAGTTCTGTTCATGTATTTGCGATTATTATCGTAGTAGCTCTAGGCTGTTGGTTCAGTTGGTATAGTAACCACCTTAAATTCATTAATATCCCATTGGGGTATGAGATCGGGAATTTAAGTTGGAAGAGTGGCGATGAAGTTGTTACAGTCGGCTCTAGAAAAATATCTATTGAAGAGTTTGATCGAAGTCAGCAAGAGTTAAATGCCAATTTTTCAAGCAATAATTTGTTTCAAATGAAAATGAGTGATAAAGCTATTATGAAGGAAGGTAGTAAAAAGCTTCACCTACTTGTTGAGAATCAAACAATCAATAAAGCCGATTTCTACTTTGATATTGTTCTTGACGACAAGGTAATTTACACCTCTGAAGTCCTAAAGCCAAGTCAAAAGGTGAACATCGTAAAACTCGATAAATCCCTTCCTTCCGATGTAAAGGGGTTAATGATTAAGTATCATATATCAAGCCCTGTTGAAGGTTCTATCTAAGCATCAAAGGATGTTGCTCCCTTCCTCATCTTGGGGTATTATGGAAGAAGTTGAATAACACTCGAATGCGGAAGCACCGCAGACATTACCTTTGACGGGTAGAGTCTGCGGTTTTTTGCGTTCAAAAACAAATCAGGAGGCGTTGTAGATGAGTTGTTGTGTATTTTGTCAGAAGAAAGCTGAGATGCTGTTCAATCATTTAACCCACGACATGGGTTCCCTCTGCATGGATGATTACATGAAGCTTCATGGTTCCTGTGGGGTATGCAGTACGAGCTTCATGCCGCCCGAGGTTCTTCCCGACACAGATTATCGTATCGAAGCCAAATTCATCAGTACTGGCGACAAGAACATTATGGTATGCGACCACTGTTACGACTCGATCCGGAAGGAGTTCTCCCTTCTGTTCAAAGAGGGGTAACATTGACTTTCTGGCAACTTGATTGTTCAATACAGGTAACATCTGTAGTTGAAGGAAATTAGGCAAGGAGGGGTTAAGACAATGTTTATTATAGAAGCTCACAACGGCAAACGGACTTGGATATCAGGTATCCTTCAAGATGAAGAAGCGGCGAAGGATTATTTCAATTCAATCCCCGAAGATTTGAGAAAATTCCAGAGTATCGTTTCGGTAAGTACGCTATCTTATCCGTTCTACATTGTTGAGGAGCGAAAATCCTTCAGATACTTGAACCGAGCCGATGTTGAAGGTCTATTCGACAGTATCAGTAAATTGGACGATGAGGATCATGTTTACTTCAACCTATACTATAACACTCAGGATTACCGTCACTCGGAGCCAGGGGTAGATTATATGGGGATCTTGAACCACATGCACATCGACAACCAGTTCCTTATGAATTATCAACGATACGGCAAGGACTTATTGGTAAGGAACAGGATGGCGTAAGTCCACTCCTCAGCCGCTCGGATCGGAGTAGTCCTGGGCGAATTTCAAGACCCTATAGTCGAGACAAATAATATACGGGAGCTGATATCTTGGAACGTATCAGCTCCCATCCTTTATATAGCCCCATGTCGCACATGGGGCACTTGCACCCAACCACCCGACCAGATGTGGCTGAAAATGGGTATTTAAGCTAGAATTGAAGTATCCATTGTCGAGCGGGGGTAAAGCATGAAAGACAAGAATCAATACATTCTCGATAGCTCCTTGCTTGAGGAGTTCAAGCAAGCCGTAAGCGATCATGACGATTTCCTAATTAACACATACAGCAACTACAACGGCAAGAACCTATGGAGCCTGATCTGCTCTGCGAAGGACTGGCTCTCCGTTAGCGTGAACGGTTTGCCGTACATCAATTTGACCCACTCTCATGACGATGCTCGTTCATTGAATGTTCTGCAGCTGATCACGACATACGATATTGTCCTTCAATCCATCGAGCAGCTCCATCGTGTATTCGAGATGGAACACCCGCTAAAGAAGGACAATTCGATATTCAACGCGGCAGTTCCCGACGATGCGTATTTCGCACAGATCCGGGCTTGCTTCGGAGCGCATCCGGTCGACTTAAGGAGTGCAGATGGAACGAAGAGTACGGATAAGTACTTCGCTTCTTGGTCTAGCGATGTCAGCAGCAGTATCGGGGGTAACGATGATTACTCGGTTTATCTCTACAGCAACAATCCCGATACGGTTCAACCGATTCGCTTCTCCATGAGCTTCGCCAAAATTCATGAGTATACGATTAAACGATACTCCCTCTTATCGAACGTGATCAGCGAAATTAAGAAAAAGCATGGTATCTTTATCGAGGAGCAGCGGCAGCGCCCGATCTCCCGCCACGGCTCCGATGTTGTCGAGCAGCTCCAAATTCTCTTGAAGGAGAACAGTACTCGAATTCGTGAGGGTGATGGGTATCATTATGACATCCAGACGCTGATCGAGCTGTTCACTGCTCCACAGGACTTCCCCGAGCAGGAACAGCAAGAAGTAGCGCAATACCTGAATTCACTACATGTATTGGTCGATGAGCTATACGAAGCGTTGCAGAACATGACGTTTGGTGAAGATGGTATGGCTCATGGACACCTTCTACATTCGAGATCCCCTAAGTTCAAAGGGCTACATTACGATCTGGAGAAAGTGTTTGAGTATCTGAACAATCTGTCATACCCATTATCAATGGTTGATTATCACCTTAAGCGACTCATCAATATAGGGGTATTGCCGTCATACGTCAGTTTGGAAACGGATAGGCTCGATTTACAACTGTTGCTTTTGGCAAGACTAGTTAATAATAACAATCTAGACAGTACAGGAGGCTGAGTCAAATTACAATTAAAATAAACGTTACAACTAGGAAGAAGCGATTTGAGTTTAAGCGTAAGAAGGGCTACATAAAAGTAAAATCCGAGATACTGCCAACTACCTTAGATTATCATGATAATCTTTCCTCAATCAGTCACAGCCAAGTAATAATAAATAGTCAAGAAGTGGATCGTTATACTGTTGCAGTGGATGTTGAGAAAACGGATGATAATGTGTATTCTGCGAGAAGGATGATTGTTTGCCATCCCGTTGAAACAGAGGAAGAATTCAAAGCGACCTTTAGCCAGAAAATAAGCAAAGTTGCCCTCAATTCAAAAGGTATTGAGGGTCTGCTTCCTAATCCCTTAGTATTGAAAGATGGAACAAGGATTAGCAAAGCTTGGAACATTGAGTTTAAGGAACCAAAGAGCTATGAGGAGGCTGAAAGGTTCGTAAATATACTGCAGAGATTCCTCGAGTTTATGCGTGGTTCAAGTTTAAATTTAGAGAATATTATATTCAGCACAGAAGATGAGCGAAGCATAGAATCTATTTTCCCTGAGCCGGTGTTTAAGCAGTTGAGTGTTCCAAGCAGGGATATGATTCAGCGAATGTTTGCTTCAGCTCAAATCGATAATGATGAGCAGACGAGTGTTACCGTAATCTTAGGTGTTTGGACACAGTTCTTTATTGAAACTGCGCATCATGCTTTTCTTGAAAGTATGCCTGACGTGATGCGACCGTATGAGCATGAGGCTAAAAATAAAATCATTTCAGATCGTTTTGACTTTTTGACTGGGATGATTAAGTTTGTTTTACCGGAAATAGTCAAGGATAATAACGGAAATGATAAGAGCGCTGGCCGGTTACTCAAGGAACTTCTTGAACCACCGACAAGAGCAACACGACTGGAGCATCGTGGTAAGAGAGAAATTATAGAACGATGTAAGAATCTTAGAAATTTGGTTGTTCATAAGTTAAGGGACAGCAACTCAAAGACTGATATTAGTGAAAAGGATTATGATATTTTTGAAACATTCTTCTATCAGAATTTTTCTCACCTAATGATTCAGTCTTTGAAAGTATCTCAAGAAGACAATAGTATTAAAGGAGCCTGAAATTAATCCCCAGTACCCAACCACCCTACCCGAAGGGTGGTTTTTCTTTTCCCACCCAGGCTACTCAGCCATCAAACCTTTTAGAAAAATCTGACCTAACGAAAATTCTCTCAACATTTTTTCAAAAACCTCTAGAAAAGTGCCACTTTGATGCAAACAAAACCTGAGAAAAATTATATTACATAGGTAGTAATTATCGCGGTAAGGAGGGCTATTTTTTGCAAGTTCAGTTTAATGATTTGACTTCGGGCATAGAGGTCGAGTTTAGTGGAATAACTCGCGAACACGCCGCTCAAGTCTTAGTGGGGTATTTTGGCACGACCTTTGCAAAGTTCGGGAATTTTGAATTTGAAGAATATCATATTCCTGATCAGCAAGATCGTATCTGGAAGATTGTTAAAGACAATTCCGTCGACGCTCAGCGCCGAGAAGGTAACAGCATCATTCCGGCTACGGAAGATTACAAGTGCGAGTTAGTATCTCCAATCCTAGAGTACGGCGGTATCCCTACTCTCTTAGGGGTAGTTACAGCTCTTAAGCGAGAGGGCGCAACAACTGGCGCAAACTGCGGAATCCATATCCACATTGATGCATCCAGATTCACGGCGCAGTCCTTGCGTGTCCTTTGCAACTTGGTCTACAGCAAGCAATATCTGCTCACCAGTGCCTTATGTGTAAGGGAATCGCGGAAGAAGCAATTTTGCGCCGAGCTTACGGAAGAGTTTATCGAGAAGCTCAATCGGGTAAAACCGGAATCGTTCGAGGACTTCGCTAACGTTTGGTATTCGGGGTTCAATGCTCTCGAGGCAGCTCGAGCCTTACGAAGGAACGAAACAAGGTATAAGGTATTGAACCTACACAACCTCTTGTCGGGGCGCTTCAAGGCTGTCGAGTTCAGACTCTTTAACGGCTCATTAGATACAGTTGCTATAAAATCATATATTCAATTGTGCTTGCTTTTTTGTTCTAGCGCTCTTAAGAGTAAGAAGGCAATAACCCGTATCGCCATGTCCGATAATGAGAAATTCCAATTTCGAGTGACATTATTGAAAATGGGCGCAATCGGTAGGGAATTCCGCGATATGCGCTTACTGCTGTTGAAGCAGCTCAGTGGTGATTCTGGTCGGCGTCATCCCGCCGCAGATAAAACCGGCTCCAATCAACAAACGATGATTCCTAACTAATCGAAAAGGGTGATTACATATGACTTCGCGTATTTTCTTTGCAGCTTATGGTATCCATACAAATGAACACGAGTTGAAGCGAAAGATAAGCGGTGATATCGTCGCGCGGGGGTATATCGACAATTATGATCTTGAGTTCCGTAGCTTCCCGACCATTAAAGAATCCCAGGGAGATAAGGTTCCTGTTGTCATTTGGTCGATCCCGCAAAACAGCATGTCGAAGTTGGATAGAATCGAATTTGCTATAGACGGTCTATTCAGGCAAAAGTACTTGAAGGTTACGGTGACCGGGATAGCTGATAAAGGAATGGAATTGGGGGTTCCAAGAGAGACGGTCGAAGCATTGGTGTATGTTATGTCAATTCCTAACTCCTATTCTACTGGCAAGCCCTCCTTGCCGGATTATAACTTGATCTTTAGCGGCTGGCAGTCAAACGAATTGGAAGTTAATCTTTTAGTTCGTGCTTTACTCGCGGCTGATACTCATTATGAAGAAAAAGAGATTGCTGAGTGGGAACGGCAGCAGTTACTGAAATCGTTAGTTATTGCTAGAGATCTGCTTAACATTAAGCCGGAAAATTCTCCATCAAATTCTTGATACGGGAAGGGTCAGCGATATGGACTTTGTAATGACTATTGGGGTAGAGCGTCTCAGCACCCGAGATTGGCAGCTTATCGTGTCCATCATAACGAGGCTTTACGAAGACAATGAGTTTTTTCTCTCCTTTGAAGCGAGGGATGGGAAAACAGTAGTTACTGACGGTGACGGAAATCATTTATGCTCGGTCGACAAGTTACTGTTCCCTCGCAAGGTTTGGGCGATCTATGGTAATGATGGGAAGACGGAATATTACACTGTCCTTCTTCCCGAAGAATATTAAAGGGGTATCTTGTAGTGTTTTGTCGTTTTACTCGCACTTCACTTCTAAGGCTATCATATTAAACCACATCAAATGCAGCTGCCGCTAATTCGGGCAGCTGCATTTTTATTGGATTTATTCTCCACAATTCCGATCTTGTGCTGGATGCGGCGAATTAACGGCAATCTTGTTCGTTGGGCAGATGAAATTCAGCAGTTAGCGGCTGAGTTAATTTACATCAGTAGAAAATAAAAAGCTTGGTTTAGGGAGAGGTGTTCAAATGAAGAAGTTATTCAAAATTAAATTGAAGGGAGTAATCTCAGCGGTTGTCGCAGCTTGTTTAGCCTTCGGCGGCATCCCGTTCGGGATTGTATCTGCGGACACTGCAGTGGTAGAGGACGCATTGCTCGAAAACAAAAGCGTAGCGGAATCTGTCTATGGGGTTCCAGATGCTCCGACCGTCACGACTGCCGTATATGCCTTAATGCCATCCTCGCCGCAAGAAGCGTTGGATCAATTCAAGGATGGTAAAGACGTATTTATCGAAAGCATATTCAAAGATAAGAAACTGGCGAGTTATTTTTCTCAATGGCTCACTCAGAGCGGCTTGCCTAAGGATATTAACAGTACATTAAACAAAGTCGAGCTTCAAAGTGTCAACAAGGCTTTATATACGTTTGATGCTTCGAACAAAGGTATCACAAGCCTAGTTGGGATGCAGGTATTCAACAGTTCCTCTACTGGCGTACCATATAGCATGAATTTTTCTGGAAATCTTCTCACTTCGACAGAGGGCTTAGAAGGGTTAGAATTTGCGGTAAGCCTTAATCTGAGTGGTAATAATTTGACTAATGTCGACGGTCTGAGGAACTTAAAGAGTGTTCAAAGTCTTTACCTTGATTCTAATGAGCTAATATCAGTCTTGGGGTTAAGCAGTTTGCAGTACGTGAGAGATCGTTTATCTATTCAAGACAATAAATTAAATAACCTAGATGGACTAAATAACATAGATCCGTCTAATACAAGCGAGTTCGGACCGGACATTTATGACCGAACCTTTGACTTTAGAAATAACAAATTGACGGACATTTCTGGAATCAGTCAGTTAAGTAAAGTCGGATCACTTTACCTACAATCTAACGTATTGATTGATTTGAACGCTCTCGGCAACCTTTCAACGGTTACAAATATGTTGAATGTAGACTCGAACCGACTTACCGACCTTGTTGGGTTGAAGGCTTCCCTAAACATTAAGCACTTTAACGCTAGTTCAAATTACATTACCCAAGTATCGACCAAGGTTCCTTTCACTCCAACAATGAGTTCTACTCTTGCCCCGCAGAACGGGTTCCAATTTAAACAGGACATTGTATCGAAGACCGTAAATGTTGAGTATAGGGAACTTGGCACAGATAGACTTCTCGATTCAGCAATTTTTACAGATGTCCCTGTCGGGGTAGACAGTACCTACAAACCGAAAGAAATTGCTGGCTACGAAGTCACCGATCCGAGCGAGCAAAAGGTTTCCTTTAACAGCAACTATAAGCAGCCGGATATCTACAAGGTGTTCTTTAGTGAGACAGGTTCAGTCTCGAACGCAAGGAAAGATATGATTCCCAACTACACATTTGAACCTGCCGACACCAGTATCCTGACTTTCGATGACAATCTAAAGATTCTAAGCGCAGTTGGCAACGGCACCACGGAAGTAGCGGTTTATCAAAACGGGATCTTCTTGGGGTCATACCCTGCGACAGTACATGCAGCCGATATCACTAACACACAAACAATCACTTTCTACTACAATAAGGTTGCTGTTCAAAAACATACTCTTTCGGTTTCCAAGATCGGAGATGGAGAGACATCTCCGACAGACGGCACTACGGCTGATTTTAATGAGTTAGAGCCGGTAACGTTGACTGCTACTCCCGCCGCGACATCGTATTTCGTAAAATGGACGGTCAATGGGGTAGATTACAGCACTCCGACAGTTCCTTTAGTGATGAATGATGATAAAGTTGCCGTAGCGCACTTCGCCAAATCTACGGGAAGCATCACATTAAAACATGTCGACAGCAACGGAATAGACCTGCTTCCTCCTGAAACGCAACAGTATGATGTGGGGAACTATGATTTCAACGCCAAGTCGATTGATGGTTACGTGTTGAGTTCACCTGCATCGGTATCGGTCAATTTAAGTAAGGATGAATCCAAAACGGTAACCTTCCAGTATGAGAAAGTAGCTGGAACGATCACTATCCGCTACGTCAATGAAGACGTTAAGGACCTGATTCCCTCGGAGGTCAAGAAGTATGACCTTGGTAGCCACACCTTCAAGGCTAAGGATATCAAGGGGTATGCACTAACTTCTCCTGCAGAGGTTACGGTATCGCTTGGCAAGGATGAAAGCAAGACTGTCACTTTCCAGTACGCCAAAATCAAAGGGCAACTGACGGTCGAGTTTATTGATCAGGATACGATGAAGTCCATCAAGGATAAGGTCACATTGAACAATCTTCCACTAGGAGAGCAGCAAACGTATACAGCAGATCAAAAACTTGGGGTATTTGAGCTTGTTGGCGATGCGGTTCAAAAGGTGATTTTAACCGCTGAGGAGAAGATCAAGGTGATTGTGTTCTACTACAAAAAGGTCGAGGAACAAAAGCCAATTCCTACACCGACCCCTACACCTGAGCCGAAGCCGACTCCAACGCCTGACCCAACAGATCAAACGCCGGAGCCAGAAAAACCAGTTACTACACCCGAACCAACAGTTCCAACGCCTAAGCCAGTACCGGTTCCTCTACCAGAAGAACACAAAGAAATTCCAGTACCTAAACCTGTTCCAGTACCAGTGGTAACGCCGGAGCCGACTACTCCAACCCCTGCCCCTGCAGTCGTTGAACAGGCATGGAGATCGGAGCCGGTGATGCCAGTGGTCAAGCAGCCAACACAAAAAGTAGTGATCGGAACGATCTATGGGGTAGTGAAGGATTCTGACGGTAAACCTTTAGCTGGAGTCCAAGTTGAGCTTCACTCTAATCCAAGAATCACTTATACCGATGAAAATGGAGCTTATAGCTTCGACAATGTGGAACTTGGTAAGCATACTGTTCTCTTAAAAACTAGCCCGTTGACTGGCGAAGACATTGCTATTAACGTCCTCGTCTATAACGATCATACTGATACGGCTTCCGCAGAAAAGGTTTCTGCTGTAAACGACGGTAATGAAGTCGCCCAAGGTGTCGTATTGGATGAAGAGAAGAATAAGCAACGGATCGACTTCATCATCGAGCCAATTGAGAAACCGCAGTTTATACCGGAAGATAAACCTGAGCCGCAACAGCCGCAATCACCGCAACCGAAAGAGCCTGAAAAAGTTGAGCCAAAGAAGGACAGTCCAATCAAGAAATTCCTTCCGTTTCTGCTTTTGGTGCTTATCCCTCCATTCTTCCGGCGTAATGTTCTAATTTACGACGAAAAAGGGTTCCGCATCAAAAAGATGAGGGTTAGACCTAAGAGTGAATCTGCTTTGATCGATCTTACCGGACTGGATGCCGAGGTATTCAAGATTGTGTTCAGAAAACCATCTCAGTTCCGCGATAAAGAGATCATCATTAAGTATGGTGACAAGACCGCATCCATCCAACTGCCTGATGATGCGAAAAATATTACTTTCAGTCCAGAGGAGTAAAAACAGTAAGCCAGGAAGCACTTCGCTAATCGCGAGGTGCTTCTCTTTTTGCCATCCAGGGGTAAACCGATTAAATTTGGAGAGTTATGGTGTCGCGGCTGATGATTTTATCGCTGTCGGATAGTATACATAAGAATTTTGCTACTACTTTGAGAGCTATTAAATTTGCAAAGGACTCTTATTATAATCAGCACTTTATTTCAGAGCTATTTTATATCAACTAAGGAGAGGAGTGAAAGACTATGAGCGCTACTGCTAAGAAGCTAAATGATGACGAGAATGAGCTTTCCTTTGTAGTTTTCAATGATGGAAGTTCAAGTTTAAATCTTGGGGTCGGCTTCGACGCACCAACAAACTTGAATATTGACGCACCACCGAAGAAGCCTAAGCCACAGCCCGAAGTGTTGAGCCACCCGCCCACCCAGACACAAACCATTCAAGCAGCACAAATACCAGAGGTATCTTTAGAATCGGCATTGGTTATGGAACCTCCACCGTCTACCGATCATGAAGTGGAGCAGGTGACCAATCCTGTCGATATCCCGTCATTTGAGATTCCTCAGGATGACGAGCAGATGCCGACCATCGATCTCGATCCCGTCAATCTTATTGAACAGAGCAAGGTGCGTTTCAAAGAGATCATGTCAGAGACAAGTGAACATCATTTAGAGCCAATTGAGACCCCAACAAAGCCGCAACCTCAAGGCTCATTAAATATTGAGGATGAGCCACTAATCGATGAATCTATGGTCGATAGTCTAAATCAGTTAACGAAGAAGTATGAAGAAAAGGCTTCTCCTTTAACAGGTGCTGTGATCCATGAGGATGTGACAACAACGGCAGATAGAGCCGGTAAAGCGGTGAACTGGTGGACGCAGACCTTTATCGTGAAGCCAACTAGCTGGATATTCAGAAAATTAAACAATGCGGTAATGGTCATTATCGAGAAATCCTTCCTTTTACTCTTATACGTGGTAATGAGCGCATTCGCAACAGTGGTATTGTTAACAGCAATTTTTGTCATATGGGGTCATTATGTTGGAGTTCCTGCCATTGAGTTAGCACAGCAACAGTATGATGCAACCAAGGAAATCGTGGTTAGGTTTTATAACGATGTGATGAGCAAAAACTAGTTGCTCTAAGGTGATGCACGTGTTGGAGGTTATGACAGTTTCAGCTTATGTCTGATTATCATGGCTAGAGTTATTAAAGAAAGGGGTATTCTTATGAAGAGCATAATCGCAATAGGGAAACAATGGGGTAAATGTCGCGAGAACTATAGAGTGAGATATAATGACCCTAAAGACGAAGAAGCAGAAGCGAACCCTAATGAGTCTAATGACAAAGAAAAAGTGAAAACTAAGCTTTATACACCTAATGTCAAGGAAAAAGCAAGAGCGAAATCTAAGGCACCTAATGACAAGGAAAAAACAGGAACGAACTCTGATTCATCCAATGACGAAGGAAAAGCTGAAGCAGAAGATGAAGAAATAGCTAGAAAGAAATTTGAAGCTGCTGATAAAATATATGCTTTCATGTTGTCAGCGCATCCCTACATGAATAATGGCTTCCTCAGCAGTCTACCTCAACTTCATAGAGAATGTGTTATTCATTTTTGGTGCGAGTATCAAAAGTATGGCTATATAATAGCCTTAAAGCGAACAGCAAGTAAAATGAGGATGCCAATGGAGCAGCTCATGCTAATCATCAATAAAGTTGACTCGAAGATAAGGTCACTTGCCTATGTTCATGTTAAAGAGATTGCAAAAGCAGAGAGTATATTGCAGATCAGTGTTGCAGAGGGATTTTTCTGGCAGAAGGTCAAAATGGTTTACCCTCATTCAGTTGCTAAATAGCTCGGTGGACATATCAGTGATTTTTTTTTTAGCGTTAAAGCTCTATACCTTCTAAGTCTTCTGGCTATGGTTAAAAGGTGCTTTTCCTTAGGGGGAGTCCATCATTACACTACAAAGAAGGAAAGCACAATGAAGTTGCGCCTGTTTGCGGCAACTTCATTGTGCTTTTGTTTTGATCAAATCGTTACCGTTAATATCCAAAATTTCATAAGCTCTGCCGACCATTTCTTTTTCTTGACCAAACAGATGGATTGATTTATCAAATATTCCACTCGAAGTAGTAACAAAATTCATTTGTTGGACCATAAATTCAGAATTGCAGAGTACAACTACTTTACTACTAAAGGTAGTAAGCTCCTGTTGAAATAAAACTGCTTTTTCTGCTACTTCTGGTGAGTACACTGCTGGCTTTCCATCAGCAGCCTTCATCTCTCGGTGATCTACAAAGACACTAAGTTCTTCTTTATGAAAAGCATTACAAATCCCCAACAAAGTTTTTGACATGTAGTCCACATGCTGTCCGTTCAGCAAACCATTTACTTGAAAGGACAGAATTCGTTTATCGCTGTCCACATGATATTTGAACCGTTCGGAGAGTGGAACAGTAAAGTCATGCGGTTGGTAAGCAGGGGTATCTGAAAGCCTTTCGACAGCAAACATATACGAAATCGATACATTCAATGCTTTAGCAAGTCGTTCTATATTATCTAAACTAATATTCCGTAAGCCGCGTTCTACACCGCTGAGATAGCTCCGATCCATGCCTGCTCTATGAGCCAACACTTCTTGGGACATGCCGCTTCTAGCACGGAGTTCGCGTAGTCTTTTCCCGAACTCTGTTCTTACACTCACAAAATCCACCTCAACTACTTCACTTTAATTAAGTCATTTCCGTTGATGTCAAGCAGTTCGTATGCCTGTCCGACCATATCCTTATCCCGACCAAAGAGAGGCACTGTAGGAATGCCACTTTCTTGGGTAATTCGATTTAATTGATGAACTTGAAATTCTGAATTACAGAGTACTACGGCTTTATTGCTATATAAAAGCAAATTCCGTTGAAAAGCTACAGCCCGTTCAGAAACCTCTGGCGAGTAGACTACCGGCTCCCCATCAGATGCTTTCATGTCTCTGTGATCAACAAAAACGTTGAGTTCACCTTTACCAAAGGCACTACATATTCCCATGAGTGTCTTGGACATAAAATCAACATTATCTCCAGTAAGCAGTCCATAAACCTGAAAGGATAGTACCTTTCTGTCGGCATCGAGTTGGTATTTAAACCGCTCTGTGAATGGTATCGTAAAGTCATATGGTTGATATGCAGGGGTTGACGAGAAGCGTTCGCTAGAGAACATGTATTCAACCGATACGAGAAGAGCCGCAGCTATCTTCTCGATATTGATGATACTGATATTTCGTTCCCCACGCTCTACCCCTGATATGTAGGTGCGGTCTAAGCCTGCCCTATATGCCAGGACTTCCTGAGACATTCCACTTCGAGCTCGAAGCTCCCTTACTCTCTGTCCAAATTCTGTTCTTATATCCACAAACAAAAAAGACCTCCTACCCAATGTTCCTCTTGATAAGTATATCGGGAAAGTAGGTCAAAAGTTATAGAGTCAAGTGGAAATATTTGTCGAGTTGATGCTGATGTGACTTAAAGTCAACTGACTAAGATGAATGTTCTTAATATCATGTTCTATGGGGTATAAAGTCAGCTTTTAAGCTGGTGGTCGTCTATCCTTCCACTCATTGATTACACGGGGGTCGACTTCGAGAACCTCGCAAATGTGTAGTGCTATATTAACAGTTGGTGCTGTAATCCCGTGTTCGATGTTTTGATAATGCTTCAAAGATATATTAACGGCGCGACTTATCTTCTCTTGGCTGATACCTCTTTTTTCTCTGGCTTCTTTTAGTGTCACAGGGGGAAACAACTCCTTGCATTGTTTCCTTTATCCTAGCCAATTGGCGAATTAAACATAACAAATTATAATTGGCGAAGTATAGTTCGTATATTATACTGATTTTATGCTTCCTATGTCGATTTCTGTAGATTGGGGGTGATTTAAGTTTGTGTGTTGATTGATACATAACCAAGATAATAAGAAATCATAGGATGGTTCGGAATCAAAATAATTCCAGAGGAGTGATACGCCCGATGAGGAGTAGTTTGAAGAAAATCTCGATGATATTGACTTGTTCTTTAATGATACCAGTGTTTGCCGCGGTATCTCAAGTAGCTTCAGCGGCAGCAAGTACGGTGACAATTGATGGTTATGATTATCAGAAAGAGTCCGTCGACGGCTTGAATCATTTTAACAGTATTCGAGAAAAGATGGGTCTGCAGAAGCTTAAATTAGACCCATTTGTTCAAAAAGCAGTCGACAATCATACAGGGTATCTTATTGCGAATAATTTTACTTTCGAAGGTTCTTTGTCGGCGCATATCGAAGATAGTAATAAGAAGAATTACACTGGTAGTAGTGTAGGCGACAGGTTGAGAGCAGTAGGTTTCCTACCAAATTCCTACTGGGGTGCTTCTGAGGATGTTGTTTCAAATACTCCATCAATAGAGACTGGTATAACAGGGTTACTTAGTTCTCCATACCACAGGACACCTTTGATGCACCCTGATATGTCTTTATTTGGCTTTTCCTTTAAAGATGGTCTTGGTGTTCTGAACATTGTAAGGACAGCAAAACCGGGTGGAATTTCCGTATATCCTTATGATGGTCAGAAAGATGTCCCTGTTTCTTTCGATGGAAGAACTGAGAATCCAAATCCTTTAACTCAGTTTGGTTTGAAGGAGTCGGGTTATGTTATTTCGTATATGAATGCGGGTAATAGCCCTTCTGATGTGAAAGCTACTATTAAAGATAGCAAGGGTCAGTCGGTAGACTTCTTTAAGTTTAAGGACAGCGATAACTGGCATCTAGTACCTAAGAAAGAATTGGCGTACAATGAAACTTACACTGTAACAGCCGAAGGTAAGACTTGGTCTTTCACAACTGTATCAAATGATTCATCTGATAATGCAAGCTCTGAGTACTCTAAAGAAATAGTCGAAGCTTTGAGTTACCTCAATAATGTTCGTCAGAAATCCGGTCTTTCACAGGTAAAGTTAAATCCTTATCTCGTTAAGGCTTCAGAAAACCATGCGAGTTACCTTGTAACGAACAACATGACAACGCTTGATACTTTCTCCCATAGAGAAAGTCCTTCTCTTAAGGGCTTCACTGGAGAAAGAGCAAGAGATCGTGCGTATAGCGTTGGTGGGGAGTCGACATTTAAGTATCATGCTTTTGACGAGGGTATTTTCTTGGGGACATCCAGTATACAGCAAGCTATCGATTTGGCTTTAGATATGTCGTACCACAGAGATCCTTTGGTTGATCCCAACTTAGATCAAGTTGGCGTAGCAATTAACGGTAAGACTGTTGTTCTTGTATACGCAATAAAGGGACAAAACAGTCAAACATCCGTCTACCCGTATGACGGACAAACTAATGTTCCTCTTTCATTTGACGGAACAACAGAGTCCCCTAACCCCCTAAAGCAGTTTGGAGTAAACACTTCGGGTTTTGTTATTTCCTACAAGGAGTATAACTCACCTGATTATGTGAAAGCTACTTTGAAGAATAGTAAGGGTGAGTCTGTCGACTTTTATTTGGAAAATGCTATGGATAAGGGGTGGAAGACGTGGTTTATCTACCCTAAGAAGGACCTAGCTTCAAATGAAACATACACTGTAACTGTAAACAATAAAACGTGGTCTTTCACAACTGCTTCGAGCGGCAGTACTACTCCTAATCCACCTACCAAACCGCCTATAGTTGACCAGAAGCCACCTAGAAAATTCAGTGCCAATGACGTAGGTGTCCGTCTTGACGGGAAGTACATTGAGTTGAGTCCTAAAGCCAAGGTTGTTAATGGAAGTACCTTCATTCCGTTGCGTGGGGTATTCGAGGCAATGGGAGCTAAGATTGGTTGGGAGTCTGCACCATCTTCAGTTCTTGACTCTCTCGGCAGATCGGTGAAACCTGATTTTCAGGGTATTGTTACTATTACGAAGGATTCAACAAGGATTGAGCTTTATGTCGGAACCACTAAAGCATTTGTTAATGGTAGAGCCGCAACTTTATCAGTAGCTTCTTTTATATCTGCTGAAGGCTCAACTTATGTCCCTTTAAGATTTGTAAGTGAGGCTCTAGGTGCTGATGTTGATTGGGAAGCTGATAATTGGACGGCAGTTATTAAGACAGACAGCTAATTTCTTTTGTCGGGCGTGTATCGCGCTCGGCTTTTTTATTTGGTAGTTCCTTCCCCCGTAGTGCAGATTGTTTGAAAAATGACAGTATAGATGTTATAAGTGGTCTATCTCTTTGCTTGCTTCTGCTTAAAGCCGTTTTTCGTTCTACAAGCCCCACAAATCGATTTTTATATGTAGCCTTGCCGCCTACGCATTTTGCTTACAAGTCGTTAGGCAGCTCGGTCGTAATCCCTTGAATCGTTTTTCTACTACTATAAGGGGATTAGTCTTTGATAAGTCCAATAAGTGCTAATAGGTTAAGCTTGAATTCAATTTCGGTAGTCGTTGCTTTATTTACACGTTTTAGTTTGAAGTACATTCTATCAATCCCTCCTTTCGTTTTTTATACTGATATAATTGCAGTTCCGGTCGATTATATTCCATCGTTGATGTTTGACCCCTTCTTGAGCCAGAGGGTCGCTTTGTTTCCATTACAATAGAAGGAACGCATCACTGCAGCCGAGTCCTGGCTTGCTGCCGCTATCCTTGTAAAAGAACACATGACGGAAAACTTCCGTAAGGGGTTCAAATACCCCGCCAATCAAGGTATCATCACGACCATAACTCTTAAGTTTTGCCCCCTTCGATTCTGCTCGATTTTCGGACGGTAGGATGGGCATTCATTCGGTGTCAAAACTTAGGGTCATAATCGGAGGCTAAATAATCGGGGATGGTGGTCGTAATGGTGGTTAGGCGGGGTTATATTCGCGTTTCAACGGTTGGGCAATCCAAGCATGGCAACAGCTTAGAAAGTCAAATTAATGCGTTGCTTGTTGAGGGGGTCGAACGCGATAATATTTTCTCGGATACGTACACAGGGACAAAGATGGATCGTCCTGAATTTACAAAGCTCTGTGCGTTATTAAAGGAAGGCGATACTTTGGTCGTAACGAAATTGGATCGCTTCGCAAGAAGTATGATTCAGGGGTCAAAGATCGTAAACGAACTAATCGGTCGAGGTGTTCGGGTTCATATCCTTAACATCGGCATTTTAGATAACACACCCACCTCAAAACTGATCAGAAATATTTTCTTTGCTTTCGCTGAGTTCGAACGCGATATGATCGTTGAACGTACTGGTGAGGGAAAAGATATCGCTAAACAGAAGGAAGGCTTCCGCGAGGGTCGCCCCAATAAGTTCACGAAAGTACAAATGAATCATGCCATCTACTTGCTCGAAACCAACACAATTAAGCAAGTCACGAACCTGACTGGTATCAGCGAGAGTACGCTAAAGCGCGAACTTAGAAAACGCAGAGGCGCGTAATGAAAACCGAACTCATGAAGCGTATTTCTGCAAATGGTTGGTTATCCTAATGTTGGATTGTGGTAAAACAAGGCTACTTCCAACCCAAGCACCCGACCAGATCTGTCTTTTCCATCATCTGCTTATATCAAGGGTGCAGCATGGATGGTATGCTAAAATTGGTGATACTCCATGATACACATTCCAATAAAACCAATGTTACTCCATAAGTCAGACTCCGTTCCCGCAGGGGGCGGCTATATACATCAGCTTAAGCTTGACGGTCATCGTTGCATTCTCTCGTACAGCAAGACTAAGGGATTCCGACTGTTTACAAGGCATCAAAATGATTGCACAAGACAGTATCCTGAAATAACCCGCGCCGAACTGGACGCTGACGAAGTTGTCTTAGATGGAGAGCTTGTCGCCATTGTGGATGGTAAGCCTTGCTTCGAGACACTCATGGAGCGATTCCAAGCACGAAAGTCCATCGACCGTCTTACTGTTTCAAAGCCGGTATCATTCGCAGCATTCGATATCCTCTATCTGAACGGTAGGGATTTAACCAAGTTGAAGCTTGCCGACAGGCTCTACATTCTGAAACAGGTTATTACTCCATCTATTGTGATAACGATCTGCGATTCCTTTGATGATGGGGTTCAGCTTTTCAATGCGACAAAACAGTTGGGACTTGAGGGTATAGTATCCAAGTCCAGGGACTCGCTATACCATCTCGATACACGAAGCTCCAATTGGATTAAAGTGAAGAACTACTTATACGATGTCGTACAGATCGGCGCGATCCGCAAAGCCGAGTTCGGTTGGTCGCTCTTGAAGGACGGTTGTTATGTGGGGTATACAGAATTGGTTCCACCGGCTGAGCGCAGAGCTTTCTCAAATATCGCGCAGCAGCTTGTTCGCGGCGAGGATAAGAACTGGATTTATCTCCATCCTCATATTAAGTGCAAGGTTAAATTTCAATGCTACACGAAGCATAACTTGCTCAGAACACCGAGCTTTGTTGAGTTCGTCATATAGCTACACCGAAGTGCCGAGAAATCGGCACTTTTTATTTTGTCGTTGATTCTTCTTGGAATGTTGGCTACTATAAATGCTTTATACTGCATTTCACGCGCAAATATTGTATTATTTAGGAAATGTTATTTGTGGAGTGAGTAAGTATGTCATCACGAAAAAAGACGACTGAACAATTCAAAAGCGAAGTCTATGCTCTTGTTGAGGGTGAATATGAGGTGGTTGGAGAATACATATACGCTCTAACCAAGATCAGCATGCGTCATAATACATGTGGTCGCAACTATGAGGTTACACCTGCTCATTTTTTAACAGGTAACCGTTGCCCCTTTTGCTCTGGTAAATACAGGACAACGGATGACTATAGTAAGATCGTGAAAGATCTGACCAATGACGAGTATAAAGTGCTAGGTGAATATACGAAGGCTTCAGCTAAGATATCTATGAAGCATATAGCTTGCGGAAACGACTTTCTTATGACTCCTAACAGTTTTATGGGAGGGCAGCGATGTCCGAATTGTCCCTTAAAACGGGATGAAGCTCGTAGACAGTTTGAGGAGCGGGTAAGGAGTTTGGTGGGATATGAATATGAGTTCCAGTCACAATACGAAGGGGTAGACAGCAAGGTAAAAATGAAACATGTCCCATGTGGGAATGAATATTTAGCTAATCCTTCGGGATTTCTCAGAGGAGAACGCTGCCCTAGCTGTGCGCGACTTTCGCGTACACGAACAGTTGAGCAAGTAAGAGAAGAAATTGATGTATTGGTCGGTAATGAATACTTCTATCATAAACCGCCCAAAACTCATGTAATGTATATGGACAAAATCACGGTCACGCATAATATTTGCGGACATACTTATGATGTTCTCTTGAGTAATTTTCTTCGTGGAACACGTTGCCCCCAATGTAGCAAGGCTCCTAAGCTGACTCATGATGAATTTCTTTTAGAAATCCGATCACTAGTTGGTGATGAGTATTCAGTTCTTGGACAATATAAAGGGCGCAGTAAGAAAATAGAGTTCCTTCATAATACATGTGGTCATTCATACGTTACCACTCCAATGAGTTTTGTTACAGGAGCACGTTGTATCCCTTGTGGTATTAAGGCTCGAAGTGAAACTCCTCGGAAGTCACATGAGCAAATCATCAAAGATATTTATGATTTGGTGGGCGATGAATATAGTTTAGTGAGTCAGTATCAGGGGATTAAAGAAAAACTGGCGATGAAGCACAACTCGTGTGGTTATGAATATAAAGTCTCTTCAAATCACTTTTTTAATGGCACACGCTGTCCTTCTTGCTTTGGTAAGAATAAGAAATCTACAGAAGGATTTATCAACGAAGTTCAGGAGCTCGTTGGTGAGGAGTATCGGGTGCTTGGTGAATATAAAAATGCCCGTACTAAGATTGAGATGCAACATATGAGTTGCGGTTACCATTATAGCATCGTCCCAGATAGCTTCCTACGTGGGACTCGATGTCCTGCATGTTACGGTAAAATCAAAAAGAATACGGAAATTATTAAAAAGGAAATTTTTCAATTAGTGGGCAACGAGTACACCGTTTTGGGTCAGTATGTAAATTCGGGTGCACCTTTATTGATTAGACACAACACATGCGGCAATGAATATGAGACTAGGACCGGGAATTTTCTGAAGGGGTATCGATGTGGAGCATGTGCAAATAATCAAAAGAAAACCACAGAATCGTTTATCTTAGAAGTACGTGGAAAGTTTGATGATGAATACGAGATTCTTGGAGAGTACATTGATTCTCGATCTTTAATATCAGTCCGACATACAGCATGTGGTTTCGAATATTCAATTACTCCTGATAATCTATTACGAGGTAAAGGTTGCTTTTATTGTAATCGAATGTCTCAGCCTGAGAAGGATCTTTATCATTTATTGCTTTCAAATGGTATGAATTTTGAAATGCAGAAAGAGTTTGATGATTTGCAGCATGATGGAAAGTTACGTTTTGATTACTGCATCTATCTCGGAGAAGGTAAAGATGAGTTTGTTCTTATCGAATATGATGGTCTACAACATTATAAGCCAGTGTTCGGTGAGGAAAGTTTTTCGAAGACTAAAATGCGTGACGAGTTAAAAGTAGCATATTGCCAACAACACAACATTCCCTTAAAGAGGATTCCTTATTATAAAAATCATGTGAAGTCACTAGCTAATTTCCTTGAGACGTTTGGATTTGCAATGAAAATACCCGAACAACTCAGGCAGGTTAGAGCGTCAATCTTACAGCATTAAATTAGCTACATCGAAGAGTGCCGAGAAATCGGCACTTTTTATTTTGTCGTTGAGTCCTTTTAGGTTGAGTAAATCGCTGAATAGCATTTTTAAACCCCTACGCACGAAGGACGTATTAACCGACACAGTAATTTCTCATTATTGAGAATTTATCAGAGAAAAATTATTAGAAGTGTCACCAATAGTTAAGTTGGTCATTGGTCTATAAGGGGTGGGTATATTGGATAAGTACGAAGTTAGCGATGTGCAGCGCGAGTACTTAGCGATCTTAGAGAAAGTGGATCAGTTGCGTAAAGTAGGCATTAAAAAGCAGTTATATGGCACACGTGATTTTACTGATCTTCGGCAACAAATTGAATCGATTCGTGATGTAGAGACGCTAGAGAAATTCAAGCTAAACGGGTATCTCGATCAGTTGATCAACCTCACCATAGCCTGTGGTGAGGTCTGCTGTAAGTTCGTAATCAAGGTAGGATCACCACTGCAGAAATTCGCTTGTGATTCTTGTCCAATTATGAATCTGGAGAATTGGTATTATGATGACTAAATGGAATGGAGTGTATGATCATGGCTTATGGGGTAGTTGCACGACCTGACAACTTACTAATCAATTTAGTAATCAATAAGAGGACTAATCAACATGTAATCACTATGGTTGGAGCTTATTCAGTACATTTAAGGAATAAAGATCTGACAATTAAGGGAATTCGAGATTGTTTATTTGAAGAAGATGTTCATTACGAGTATTACTACCTCAACAACATTCTTAAGCAGAATAAGTTCGGAGAGTACTTTGATCGTTGGCGAGAACGCAGGACAACAATCAACCTTGTAACTTTATTCAGAGATTTGGATTCTTTGTTAAGCTTTTACCCTCGAAAAGATCGTTACAATAAGCTGTTGTATACAGTACCTAATTCAATCTTGCAAGATGCTATTAAGATTAGGTTTAAAGTATCTGAGTGTAGCAATAGTAAAAGCCGTCGTTTGACAAGCATCTCCAACTTGCACCATTTTGCACAAGTAAATCTCGATCCCTTCTTGCAGAGCATCGTACAAAACTCGCCTAAGTGAACCTTCGCTTGGGCTTTTCTTTTGTTAGAGAGATTTTCTCTACTCGCTTCGAGTGGGATTCGATTTCTGCAGTTAGTTTGAGAGATCAAATATAAGTACAGGGATAGTACTGAACATAAACAACCATTTCAACCAAACATCAACATTCAATCGTAAAGGAGCTTTTTCTCATGCACTCCATCCTCTCATCCATCTGCCTTAAGCGATCCCGCATCTTCCGCGACTCTGCCGCATACGGAATTCAATCCCTGATGCTCTACGGATCGGCAATCTATGGCGAGATGGGCAAGAATGAACCAATCACATTCCTAGCCAATTGCGACCCGACAACAGAGATCATCGACTCTTTCTTTGACCTAGAGCGCGACCTTAAGCCACTCCTGGGGAGAATGGTATCAATCGTCGATTCCCGGCTATTATCCGCAGAACAGGGCGTAAACCTTAGAGCGATCGACATCAGGGATCTCGACCCCAACTGCACCTATTGCAAGGAATAGTAGCATGCATTTATTACATACGAAGCACATTAGGAGGAACGGACAATGAGAACGGTTTACGTATACTTACACCCACAAGGATTAGCAAACGGAGAAATCAGCCTTTTCGGTGTAGAGAGAAGAGAAATCAACTTCAGACCTGCATCGATCAAAGATCTTAGACATAATCTTGCCAGACAACTTCGCTTGGTCGAATTAAACGTCCATCCAGACGGTAGAGTTTACCCTTGGGGTGAGAACGAAATAGTGGTTGTTCAAGAGGGTGCTTTCATTTGGAAGCTAAAGCAGTTGATTGGAGGAAATATTAATCTGAAGGTGCTGACAAAATCACAGCACCTTTCTTCATGGCACTAGATAATTTATCCTCAATGGCATCGACAAAAGGCTAATTTTATCGTCTTCGATTCAATTTGTGTTTCATATGAGCGAGAAGGATATTATTGGTATTTGTCGAAATAGTTCTCTATACCCACACTTTCCGCTCAAGGAGACAAGTTGGAAAAGTAAAAGGAGCTACCACAATGAAGTATTTGTTTCTCGACACTAACATCTATATCGACATGATTGTTTCTCGAAACTCATCAAACTCTGCTGACTCCTATGAGCAGTTAAAGATGTTACTGGATCACAACCAAGTGAAGATATTAGTTCCTTCGATTATCGAAGCAGAAGTTAAAAGGCATATTGCAAGCGAAGTCAAGAATGTCGGGAATTTGGTGCAGGAAGCAAGGAGATCAATTGATAACGTCTACTGGATTAATCACGTTGAAGAGATCGAGAAGTACAATGAGAAGATTAGACCACTTAGTCAAGCACTTGGAAATATGGTTGACGAATTTAGAAGGAATGAAGAACGCTACATATCCGATGCGACTAATAAAATAACGGGGTTAATGCAGTATAGAAATGTAATTACTCTTGAGGAAAATGGAGATTTGTTAAGTAAAGTACAGAGACGAAAGCTGTATAAGCAATGTCCGTTTCATATAGAGGATAAGGAATCTTGGGCGGATGCGATGATCATTGAAACATTGATCAATGTTCGTGACTTTGTAGCTATAAATGATGATGACAAAATTTATTTCATTACACGGAATCACAAAGACTTCTCCAAAGGAAATAATCAGACTGATAGGGTAATAATTCATCCTCACATTGAAGAGCAATTAAGGCAGAATAACTTGCTTCAGGCTTTTAATTATCGTTCACTTTACACCAAGACTCTGATAGAGGACTTTGCTGAAGAAGCTACTGAAGCTAATATCATGCAACAATTGATCGAAGAGGCTGAGGATGAAAGAAGAGCAATGATTGATGCCATGCATGATGATTGGAATGAAAGAGAAAGAGAATCGGCGGGGTTATCAGCTCTGTCCTCAGAAGATGTTTATATTGAAAGAATTGGTGAAAGCGATGAGGTTGGAGCATTGCTGAATACCATAGAATCTTTAATGTCTAGTCTGGAAGCGTTAATTGAAGATGCTTTTGACGAGTATTCTCAGTTTGAAGATGACCTCAATGCAGAACCCATTGCTAATTTGAGAGCTAGGATTCAGGCGTATAACACCAACTCCCCTTTCTTACAAATTAGTTATGAAAGTGGCTTTAGTGATGATGAGGTACGCGAAGCAGTTCTGGAATTTGTGAGCGGCAATTTGCTTTCAGTAGATGACTTAGAGTCACTACGAGATGGTATCAAGTACAAAGATTATTTTGAAGTAGGTGAGCTAGTCAGCTTTACTGATCTACATGACAACAGTATTAGCCTTTCTGTAGATGGTCAACTAGATCCCAGGGATGAAGATACGGACTCTCTTTGGGTAGAACTTTACATTAATGATGATCGAGTTACTTTTGGCGAAATAGAAGTATACTACGGTGGTATTCATTATGATGAAGATGGCGGAGCTGCTGACGGCTCGGTAGAAACGATTGACTACAGGCTTGATAAAGTTACAGATAGGTTGGTAAGTACCATCCAGAGGAATATTGATTCTGTTAATCAGAAGAAGGTCAATCTCGGCAAGTTGCGTACTGTCCTCAATATTTGATTTGTTATTAGAAGCGTAGGGGTAATTGCCTTGATGGTATAAGCTCCTTCTCGTTAGTTGCAAACCTAAACTCAATAGTGAAATCGAAGGTGCTGACAAAATCAGCACCTTTCTTCATGGTATACGATAATTTACCGTCAAATCACGACTCAAACAGAGGTGTCTCCCGCAGCACCTCTGTTTCTCGTCAGGAGGGATATCAGAAGTTTTTCTATGCGTAGCTTTGACAGTCAAAGTACAATGTGACTTGACTGCCATAAACAGACATGATACAATGCACTTAGACGACAAAGTGGAGTAATTGGTTAGGGGGAGAAAGTTGATGTATAAATACAACCTGAGCTTATGGCTTTCAGACGAGACCCTTCGTAAGTCTGTTGATCTAACCCAAATAGATAAAGAAACTGGAGTAGATTATCCAAAAGCCATCAAGGTAGACGCAGTCGAGCATTACAATGAGGTATCCAAGCGCAGTAGGAACTTCAAAGCCATCACCGAATGTGATGTTGTTCATATCTCAGGGGTCAGCGAGATTCGGATTACTCTGGAGTCCGAAGCCGTCCTCAATATCCCCAACCGAGCCCTAAAGGTATACAGCTCCTTTCTTGCCAATGGAGCCTTGTCGGATTTGGTTCGATACAACTCCCTTTTCCGAGGTAGCTCCGAAAAGGTGGAGTCCGCTATTCAAGATGAACTTTCAAATGAAGACTTACTCACCATCTTGATCCGCTGTGCGTTCAGAAATTCTAAAGAAGATAAAGAACTGTTGGACTCGGTAAAAGAGGTAATAAAGAGCCGGTATCAGGACTGATCGTGATGTAGCTCATTTCCGGTGAGGGGGTATCAGATATGCTCTTGCGTCATATTTGCGAAGTCTGCGGCAAGGAAGAAATTCTAACATCCGACCAGGCTTTCAATCAAGGATGGGACTACCCACCGAAAATGGGGTTCCAAATCGTCTCTCCGCGTACTTGTGGGTCATGTGGAATCAGCGGCACTCTGTGGTGGGCAATGACTATGGAGGGGAAGCAGATCGCTGATCTCTCGCAGCAGCAACGAGAGACACTCCACCGTATTTTGAACGAGCCAGATTCTATTGCAGTACCTAATTGACCGAAGGAGATGATTTTCATGTTCAAAGAGGTAGAACTCGCTGACTCGTTACAGTCCGCATCGTATGTAATTCAAAATGCTAAGGGGTTCGATACCTTTGTCTTCAGGATGGGGTTTAAGGAAGAAACCTCTCTCACGGATGCTCAGAAGGATCAGATACTGTCCTACTTAGAGGAAAACGTAAGCAGGAATGATCCTCTCTACATTAAAGCCAAGGCGTATATCGACCAAAGCGAGATGTCGAGCGATTATTTTCATAATTACCCGAGGAAGTTTCGCGGCGCTTATCGTCCTGTCGTAATGCAGTTCATCGCGGGTCTTATGACTAACTCCATTGACACAAGAATTGATGATAAAGATTTCAAAGGTATTATTGTTGATGAAAACAATAACCCGTGGTGTGAAGCAGATGCTGTATACGATGATATATAATGAACCAAGTAATTTGTTGATGCTATAGCTTAACTTGAGGTCTGTACTATGGCAACTAGGTTAGAGAAATAATGAAATCGATCAAGCTGCTGATACCCTCAGCAGTTTTTCTTTATTTGAGGTAGTTGAGATCGTCGAACGGGTTTAGCCTAGAACCTCGAATTGCACCTATAAGAAAAATAGGAGTTAGCTTCATGCCGCATGATAATCCACCCGCCCACCCAAGCACAGAACCTCTTTTCCAACCAACTACAAGAGTCACCGGACGAGATAAATTACAGGAAGCATAAGGCTCCTATAATGATCCGAGTGAAAGGTGATGATGGCGTTGGAACAGGTTCTATCGGTTTTAGTAGGTTTAGGTACTTACCTGAAGCAATTTTTCAATAAGAAGGGTCTTGAAGGTTCAAAAAGTATAGTCCCGAAGTCAGAATCGCTACCCACCCAACCAGACACCCCTCTTGCTCCTATTCGGGGTAGCGTCTGTAATGAAGGCATCGATCTATCTTATCCCGAGCCGAAGAAACAGTTGGATATAGCCCTAACTGAAAACAAGCCATTAACCCAGAAGTATAGGAATTTCACGGGGTATTATGACCCACAGACTCGAAAAGTCACTATTACAAAATGGGTAAATCGCAGATCTCGTGGAAAGGAAATGAGGGAAGTTCACTCAGAGTATGTCCTGATCCCTCCCACACAGAAACAATTAAAGGACTACGTATCCATCGCCGCGACAGGGAGATCACCGAGGTAAATAAAATCCCTGAAGGGGTTCAGCAGCCCTCGCTTTTACGGTAGAATACATCAAAACCATAAAGGCGGGGGTTCTATACATGACAGTAGCTTCATCATTCGATCTAATTTCAGATATCCACTTAGACTTTTGGGTTCGGATGAACAATAACGAAGTAAAGCAGCGGCGAAACATCGATCGTTTGGTCGACAGCCTTATCCCACCCGACCACCCATCCTCCACATTGGTGATCGCTGGCGATCTCGGGCATTACAATGTCCAGAATCAGCAACTCTTGATTAGCTTCAAGAGATTCTACGATAAAATCCTGATCGTTTTCGGCAACCACGACCTATACCTCGTATCAAACGGTCAACGGCGTAAATACAGTTCAGACTCTATGAAGCGCCGCGGCGAAATGAAGCAGTTAGCCGAGCAGCTTGAAGGTGTCGTATGTCTTGATGGAACCACCATCTGTATAGATGGGGTAACCTACGGCGGAACGGCATCTTGGTATGATTGCTCTTTCGGCATCCAGACGTTGAATATGAGCCAATCACAGCTATATGAAGAATGGAAGAAGTCCATGAATGACGCCAATTTGATTTACCCGCGATTCACTCAGTCAACTCTAATGGACTTTTTCAATCATGAGTACGAGAAGCTCGAAGCAGTCATCGATGAAAGCCAGGTCATCATCAGTCACGTCAGCCCCGATTGGTCCCATGTTGGGGGGAAACACCTCATCGATCCGGTAACAAGCTTTTATTACTTTGACGGCTCGAGCCTTCTCACCCGAGCCAAGGGCAAGGTATGGTGCTTCGGGCATATTCACACTAAAGTCGACTATCTCCACAGCGATGGCTGTCGCTTAATCAACAATGCCTTGGGCTATCCCGACGAGAGGACGGGAACCAAGATTCGCACTATCCAGTTGTGAAAAGGAAGGTAAACACATGAACGTCATTGACAGTATCATCGAGCAGCGGTCACAAATCATGTCCATCGCTGCCCAATATGGGGTATCCGCTCTTAAGCTTTTCGGCTCCGTCCTTGCCCGTCAAGAGAACACCAACTCGGACATTGACTTCATCGCCGTTTTCGCTTCTTTGGAAGAAGATGAAGTGGAAAGATGGCATGCCCTTACTGATCTTGAGATTGAGTTAAAGGGATTCTTCAACCGGAAAGTTCAAATCATTGACTCGAAACAAATACCCGACCTATTTCGCCCCCAACTGGAAACTGATCCGGTAGACATCATGCTTCTCAAATCGGACGCGGTATACAGAGTCACTCCGAAAACGAGTAAGCCGTATTACATAATGCTCGACAAGCTATTCAAGGAGTATGAAGGAACCGACATCGACGAAATAAAGTATGCCAACATCGTATACACAGCTTTAGCCGATCAGATTAGCTTTCAATTCAGCAAGCTGTTAAAGCTGGACGATAACGACCTCCGGTCTTATGAGGGGTTCTCCTACATCGAAGTCCTAAATCTCTGCGACAAGCTATTCCACATGCTTGACGATCAAGACCCACAAGACCTTGCCCGTTTCAAGGATTTGCTCCCTCCTATCAAGGAGTATGTCGCGGCGCGGGTCACTTTATATATTTGAAGGTGAGGCAAAAGGGTTATCAATTCTCTGGGTATCGAGCTGTCGTAAAAATCGGCAGTTTTCTTTTTGCCCAATGATGTGATGTAAAGTCGACAGACAGTAAGTATGGTTTTTGATACGTTTAAGGCAAACTGTAGTCAAACACGGTTCGGTGCGTGACTATTTTTATTTACTTTGATTGTGCGACTAGAAGGATTTGGGGGTAATATCCAGAATGTTCATATAAGAATCTTTTATATAGGTTGAGAGGGTAGATTACATTGGCGAAACTAAATCAAGAATTAGTAGTAAAAGCACTAGACTGGGCGTATGATAAAGCCCTTAACGGTCTTCCAGGTACAGATACCGCTGAAGAACTAGCGGAAAGTTATTTGCGTAAAGCCAAATCTATAGATGAAGCGGCTGACTCGCTAATCAGATGGCAAGTATCTAAATCAGCTACTTCGGGCTTTTTGACTGGTCTTGGAGGGATTGTAACTCTTCCTGTTGCTATTCCTGCAAATCTTGCAAGTGTTTTATATGTTCAAATGAGAATGATTGCAGCGATTGCTCATATGGGTGGTTACGACCTTCGGGACGATAAGGTAAAAACGTTTGTTTACATGTGTTTTTGCGGTAATGGTGTAAAGGATATTATTAAAGATATAGGGATTGTTTTAGGTCAAAAACTAACAAAAGCAGCCATTGAAAAGATCTCTGGCTCAGTAATTACTAAAATAAATCAAAAAGTTGGCTTTCGATTGCTTACTAAGTTCGGTAGTAAAGGTGTAGTCAATCTTGGTAAGATGGTTCCATTAGCTGGCGGTCTAATTGGAGGAACTGCTGATGGAGTTTCTACCGTAGCAATTGGCAAAGTGGCGAAGAAAATGTTTATTCAAAATGGTAATGATGATTTCGCAGTTCCGTTAAATGCTTGATGTTAAAGATTATGCTGTTGCACTAGCTTAAGTAGTAATGATTAAGAAAGTAATAATCATCGATGTGGAAAGCACCGCAGATATTGCCTATAACTGGCAAGTCTGCGGTTTTTGTGTTTCGACAAAACTCATCTAGGTTAGGGGTATCGCTTTTAAAAAGCCCTGTCCGAATTAGCAGGTTTTTACATGACTCATGGCGAAATTTGTAAGCACAACGATGAAGTAAAGAAGGTGCTTTGTAGCATGTTCAAAAATTTATTCGGAGATCCCTTCTCTGATCTTGATCGTGAGCATAGACCGATCCCGCTGAAGCGTATTGACGACATCAATTATGAAGTCGAATGGCGGACAGTTGATATCGAGAAAGACGGTCATAAGGTAATCCATGTCGATCAAACTCGGTATGGCGAGACCGTCATGATCTACCGCCTACACCATAATGACTACAATGAATCAGAAGATCAGTCTATCCACCTACGTATCAAAATCGTAACCTCTAAGGGGGTAAAGACTCCCGACTCTAATGCTTTCTTGTCCTTTCAGCACACGAACAAGTCCATGCGGATCTCGGATATTAAAATTAAAGGTGAAAGAGTTAGCCGCGGCTACGGTTCAATCCTAATGACAGCCATCATGCTACTCGTCGATCAACTACAAGTCCGGTATATCACCGGATGGATTTCCGGGGTCGATTGGGATCACATAGATCGATCGGAGCATTTTTACCGGAAGTTCGGCTTTGACGTCGAGCTTAACCCTGAAGCCCAAAGCGGTAAGATCATTTGGGTCAACCACGCTCTTGGGGCTACCCGAGAAGCTTTTGAAAGGCTAAAGGCTGAACAAGAGTCATTAGTTGATGAAGAAAGGTTGTTCGGTCCATGAGGGTAATAAATAATATTGCTACTACTCATTATGATGAGCTAAAGGGACTAAGTAAGAATGCTGACGTGTTATACATCATAAGTCCCTTTTTAACGGAGTCTTTCGACGATATTTTCAGTGAGATTTTTACTCCCGCAGGGATAAAGGGTATCGTTTTAATTACAACTTTGAAAGATAACGATCCAGACCTATTTAAGAAGGCTCGTTCTCTCCGATCTTTAATTGCTAACTGCTCTGCTAAAAATATTGATTTTCGTGTGCATATTGATAATGAGCTTCACGGTAAGATTTATATTGCTTCTATCAGTGGCTCTCCTGTCAACGGCATAATTTCTTCCGCTAATTTCACGGGGCGAGGATTAAAGAAAAATCATGAATGGGGTGTAGTCATTGATGACTCAGTTGAGTTACAGAAAATCATTGATGACATTCTTAGGTTGAGTAGTCTTGCTATTGATCCAATTGAGCTAGACTGTATCCTGACCAAAATTGAAGATTACGCCCGCAATAGGGGTATTCCCGGCACACCAAATATTGATTTAAAGGTAAACAATTTAATCAGGAGAAGTGGTTTTAAGCCAGGACTCCGGTATTTCATAAAGCCTGTTGGTTATTTGCAACACCCGTTTGAAATCACGAGGAGACTCTCACGGGATACTGAGAAGATGCATTTTTCTGGGGAGCCAAAAAGCGTTCGAATTGGTGATATATTAATTTGTTATGGAGTCGGAACGACGAAGTTGTTAGGCTATTTTGAAGTTACAAGTGCGCCCTATGTTTGGGACAGCACCAGTAGATGGAAGTGGGAGCTAACTGCCAAGAATCTTTGTCCAGATTATAGTGACTCATGGGTTCAGTTTAACAATACCATATCCAGTATTCGGAAATCCTTTGATCCTGACGCTGTTATTAATACAAATGGCGGGAAAACACTCGGTGCATTGCAACGTGGGGTTGATAGGATCAGGCTTACTGAGGACTTTGCAAAGCATGTTATTGATATCATTGATAACTCTATATAAGGACGGTGTGCACTGTTGAAAGCATGGGCTAATATCGACACCCCGTTAAAAACCTACACGGTCCACTTGGATCATGAGAAATGTCCTTATGTTGTGGAAATGAAGCAGAAGACCGCACAGGGATGGAAGAAGCAGCAAGGAACCGGAGGTTGGAAAAGCTTCCGGTCTAAAGAAGAAGCATTAGATATTTATGATATAAGCTACAAAGGAAAGTTCGAACAAATTGAGTGTGGTCACTGTAAATAGCATTTAGTTAAAGGTGGGGTATTCATGGGGTTCTTCCAGAATCTAAAATGGTTAGTTGAAGGCATTAGTGACGCCAATAAAGAGTTTGCCGAAGGAGTAAAGAATGACCTTAAGGAATTTAAGAACGACATGAAAGACCTTACGAAACAGCACTATCCAAAGACCGGAGAAGTTATAGAAAAAATCGACAGAGCAGCACAAACAATTGGCAATGCAAGAAGATCGCTTCCGTCTATTCCAGTAACAACTCAATCGCCAACCACGACCCCTTTCCCCAAGCTACATAATACTCGACGGCATAAGGAGTGGACATCCAAAAGCCGTGGAGATCATATCTACGTAAAGCGGGTTGGGTATGAACATCACGCACTTTACATAGGAGACAACAGAATTATTCACTACTCCAACGGTTCGGTCAGGCGTGATAACTTGGAAGCGATGGATGATAAGTTTAATATATCCGAGTTGTATATGAAAGATAGTCCTCGGCTCTACAATATTGAAGAAGTAATTATGAGAGCAGAGTCCAGGCTCGGAGAAAGTGACTATAACCTCGCTCTCAATAATTGTGAGCATTTTGTAACATGGTGCAGAAGTGGTAGCCGACATTCAAATTCAATATAAGAGTAACTCCAGTTGTCAGGAGTAACACAAATAGCCGCCGCGCTAATATCTTTTCTATTTTGAGGTGCTGAGAAAATCAGCACCTCTTTCCTTTTATCCGATAAAGAATCCTTCCCCATCACCCACAAAGTCCAGTTATTCAACCATTTAGGCGATGTGACTTAAAGTCGACGGACGAGAAGGCACTTTCCAAGGTAAGATAGCCTTACGGACTGTCGGTATATGCACCGGTTCATGACAGGCGCAGCAGCTTGTCAATCAAAACGAAGCTTAGGGGAGTAGATCGAGCATGAAAGTAAAGTCAAAATTTAAGAAGCAGTCCACCCTTTTATGCGGTGCTGTCTTAGCAGGGGTATTGCTTTTTGGAATCGGGAACACCGCGTCTGCCGAGACACCTGTGACGGTTGAAATTAACGGCAAAGTACAGACCTTCTCCCAACCTGCACTGATCAAGGGTGGCAGCACTTTAGTACCACTTCGCGCCATCTTCGAAGCCCTTGGCGCTGAGATTGAGTGGGACGGTAAACTGCAGCGGGTCGTTGCACAAAAAGGCGCCCAACTAATTGAGCTTACGATTAATAAGTCAACTGCTTCAATTAACGGCGAAACGATAACCTTGGCAGTAAATGCTGAGATCATCAATGGCAACACAATGGTTCCACTTCGCTTCGTAGCCGAAGCATTAGGGGCTGATGTCTCATTCAATAACGATACAAGGAAAGTCAGTATTACGAGTGTAAAGACCATTTCGACGTTGGAGCAAAAGGTTAATGAAATCTACTCCAGTATCATTGATGCTTCAATGACTGATTTCCAAAAGGTCTACGCCTTCAACAAGTATCTCGCCAATAATGTCATCTACGATTATAACAACTACATGAATGACACGATTCCTAAAGAGAGCTTTACCCCCGAAGGTGCACTTCTAAAGGGCTTTGCAGTTTGTCAGGGATATACCGAGGCTATGAAGTTATTTCTAGATAAAGCCAAGATTGAGAACAGAATTATTACTGGCGAAGTACCTAGTGATAAAAAGAGTTGGGAAATGCACACATGGAATCTGGTGAAGTTAGATGGCGAGTATTATCATGTTGATAGTACTTGGAATGATCGGGATTTGAAGCGCAAAGACACAGTTTATCCTGCACCGTATGGTGACGTAGATTTAGATTACTTCTTGGTTTCGGACAACTTTATATATGCAACACATCGTTTCCAAAAGGATAAGTACCCTAAGTCAGGAACAAAGTTTGATAAACTCTTTGGTGATCCATTAGCTACTGGTTTTTATTTTCCGGTTTACGAATCAAAAAATAACATTATTGTTCAGAGAGCAAATAGTAACTCTACAGTATCACTTGTGACAATTGATAAAGATGGTAAGGAAGTTAGTGGAGCGCTCGCAAAAGAACAAATTAATGGCTTCCTGAACGAGATCGTTATCGACAATCACTTGTTCTATACTGTCGATCAGCGGACTGGCGAACATACGATAGATTTGTATCGAGTCACATTGGACGGTAAGGATAAAACACTAGTTGCTAAGGACATGAATGGTCAGCCTAAGATCATCGGGGGTAACGTCTATTATTACTCCACTTGGTATGATCCTGCTCGTAAGCTCCCGAGCAAAACTTCAATCCATCGTGTATCTTTGAGTACCGGAGAAGATAAAGTCCTTTTGGAAGACGTACGTATGTTGTCTGTATCAAATAACTACATTTATTATGAAGCCAGTAAGAACATGCAGGTTGAAATTCATCGCGTGACACTGGAGGGAACTTCTGATACAGTCATCGCTAAGAACATTGATTTCGGGAACTATTTATTCTCGGACAACTACCTGTTTTATGTAGAAGCTCTCGATTACTCGAAAGGTTTTGACCAGAATAGCCGCATACATGATTTGCAACTGGATAGCTTGAAAGATACACTTCTTTTCGAGGACAAGCAGGTAACGTTCATGGGATTCAAGGATGGGGTCTTAACATACAGAGCCGGCACTCAAACCAAGACGGTAAAAGTAGGCTCATAACAATACGGAGATGGGGTCATTCTGACTTCATCTCTTTTTCATTAAAGTGTTGCTCCAATGGATTGATACTAGGCTCTCCAATTGAGCCGACCTTTGAAAGTATGAGTGGTATGGTTTGTTAACGTATTGGTAGGCACCAAGCTCCCTTTAAACTGGGGTCTTGGTGCTTTTGTTTGTTCAGACAGGATATAAGGAGTCGACTGTAGAATAATGTAGAAATTTGGGGTATCGTGGTTTTTTTTTCCTTATCCATTAGGAACATGAATCTGAAGTGAGCTACCTACCCACCAAGATGATCACACCATTAAGAGTTAGGAGGAAATAGTTGTGACTTTGGCTGTCGATAAGAAGTGGTTAAATTTATTAAACCCGAACGTGGTGGATTTGTATCCACTTCAGTTTGCTAATATTGAACGCTTAAACAATCATGGTAATGATGTTGTTTACATTTTCGATGAAGTTGGTAGCGGTAAGACAATTAGTAGCGGCATCATGGCACTCGATTACATGGAGCAAAACCCTAATGAAAATGTTCTTATTATTACTACTAATGCTCTCGCACAAAGTAGCAATATCAAGCAACATGGACAGTTTATTGGGGATTGGTTCGATAAGTTGCCATTCGAAGATCTTGGCTTCAGTCACCGAATCAAGGCTGTAAACAATCACCACTCGAAGTTTAAGATTAAGCAAAAATATGGTTTAGTCATTATTGATGAAGCGCATTTGTTCTTGAGTCAAGGAACGCAGCGTTATTCTAACTTGGTTCAGAACGTTTCTGCTAACAAAGTTGTATTCCTAACAGCAACGCCGATTAAACAGGACGTTTCGGATTTGAGGGTATACCCTCGCATTGCAGCTGCCCTTATTGGAAAAGATGTTGACGAAAGCTGGATCACTCAATTGCAGACATCAGGTAAGCAGCCCGAAGAGTTAATCTGCAGTCAGTTCGACGTGAAATTTCCGGTAACGCGGTATTTCAAAGACACCATTAAGTCTCTCCAGACTGAGGGGTATAAGAAGACTCAGGCAAAACGGTATGAAACCCTAACTTGGAAGTATCAATCGTACAGCAATAAAAACGAAGTACTGGTTAAGAATTTACGAGATCTTTACGCCGAGTCCAAGGACAATCGCTTTGTCATATTCACCAGATATGTGGTAAAAGAAGCTGATGTCATCGGGGGTCAGCTTGAAGCAGAAGGCTTCGTAAAGTCCAATAAAGAGCTACCCGACAAGCCGACATATTATATTGTCACAGGACGTAACCCTCAAGAATTGTCAGACTTTTCAAAGCTGACTGACTTGCCTACTGTATTGATCTTAACGTATCAGATTGCTGAGCAAGGCATTAATCTGCCGGGGTATAACCATATTGTAAATTACCATATTTCTGCTTACCCATCTGCTTTAGAGCAGCGATATGGACGGATCGACCGCTTAAATAGCCAGAGCGAAGCGATCTATAACTGTTTCCTTATTAGCTCCAAGTATTTTGACACCAATACGTTTAACTTTTACTGCGCGATCAATACCTGCCTTGGCTCATTGTTGAGTTATTTGCCTTCAAGGAACACGATACTTTCGCCTGAAATACTGAGTAGCTATACAACCTTAAAGAATGAGTATGAGAAGTATATCGCTCGAATCACAGGCTTACTTGAAGGGAATATGATCAGTAAGCTTTATGATAGCCTTGCCGAGTGGGGTGCTTCTTCAAACGAATCGGAAACGGGAGCAGTTTCTTTAGATACAGCACCTCCTGTAGTAACAGATGAAGATCTTATCGACTTGCTTGATTTCTGTAAAGAGAAGATTAGTCTAGACGAAGAGCTTCAGGAGAATAGAGCAGAGGCAGAGAAGGCTCTGTTAAAAGATATTCGTGAAGAGTTGAGCGAATTAAGACAAAGCATCACTCAGAATAGTGCGGAGAAGGAAAAAGTTATTGAATGGTTGTCAAAGGATCGGGGTATTTGGGATCATATTTTCTATACCAAAGAGCAGTCCTACGACTTCTCGCAGCGGGATGTCGGTCGGGTAGATGCTGTTGAAGAATGTGCAAGTTTCATCTCGAACAACAGTAATTATGAGACATATCGTGTCATGTTTAATGAACAGGTTCGACTACCTAAAGAGTTCCAAAAGTATCGTGACCAGATCAATCGCAGTTTTGAGAAAGCTTTCGAAGGAAATGAATTTGATAAGCTATTCCCTGCTATTGTGAACAACAACTATAAAGAGAAGTTCGAGGAGATAGGTCAACTCAGCCCGCTTGTATTGGAGAATTTAGAGCAACTGATTCCTTCCCTTCCGTTTTCTCGTATGGTGAATCAGTTCAAGCTAGAGCTTAAACGCTTAGCTCGCACAGAGTCGGGAAATTACCGAGATAAGTTTGCTGGAGATGTACATGTCTTTGCAACAGCAATGGGACGCCTATCGAATAGAGACTTGGGTCTTTCAAAAGAGTTTTATAATAGCTTCTTCGGTCATGTTCTTGGTAAGGAATATTATTATTACAAGAATGAGTTCCAGTCCTTCTTCAATGTTTCCGATAAAGAGTTTATTGAGGATGGGGTAACGAAGAAGGTTAGCGCCGCGAGTAACTGGTTGAAGCTGGCTTATCATGTGTCTCGTAAGGAATCCTTATGTTGCGTATTGAAATATGCAGGTGGAGATAAATACTGGTTGGAGTACATTATTGATTCCGCAGTCAGTTCTATTGCTCCCCCGAGGGGTAGCGTTTCACTCTTTTCATACTTCATTCAGACAAATAGTGGTGGTTTCCGCACATGGGCTGAGAAGTACTTTGTTAAAGCTGTTCCCCGCGCTGAGTATGTTTGGTCTAACGACTATTGGACGAAGGGGATTTTAGAAACTGTCAATGATCAAAGATTTAATTAATCTGAAGGCTCAAACTGCAGTGTAATTCGCCATTTTTTCTTTGTATCAGTTGTTCTCATTCTCATAGCAAACAATGAAGGTGCTGATTTTCTCAGCACCTTTCTTTGTGTTGTAGGATAAATTCCCGCACCTTTTATCACAGAAGTCGAGATTACTTTCTAATTTAGGAGTCACTGGACGAGATAAATTACAGTAATAAAGGTTCACACAATTCATTGCGAAAGGTGCTGGTTTGACATGCTTAAAGAAGCGACGATCTTCACTTCTCTACTTGTTTCCATTGTAGGTGGGTGCATTGTTTTATTTTATCAATTTGGAATCCCATACGCAGGAGTCGTTGTTGGTGGAATCCTTAGCTACTTTATCTTAATACACGAGTGGAAGTGATTTTATCATCTGATGGCGCGGCGCAGAAAGAAGTCACAGGTATCCTATTACGGTCTAATTGAAAGGTGCTGATGAAAATGATTGCAGCCGCTATTGAGAAAATGAGGCGAGTTCGTATGAACAAGATTGGAGATGAAGTTTCCATTATTAGAGGTTCCATTTGTGTATATGGCCAAAAAGTTAAAGTCGATCTTGCTTCACTTCAATCTGATGCAAGTGTAACTGTTCACGGAAATGTGCAAAGTGATGAGATCGTCAGAGGCTATGTGCAAAGTAATGAGATCGTCAGAGGCTACGTGACTTGTGAAACGGTTTGGAAAAACGTCGATGCTCGCGAAAGTGTTCAATGTGGAAATGTTCATGGGAAGGTTTATGATGGTGGCATTGTAAGGTGTGGAAACGTACAAGGAAGCGTCCATCATAAGTAACATCGAAAATACTGGAATTAACCTACCATCAATGTGATGCCCTTAAAGCGGCGTCACATTTTTCGTTTTTATACGGGAACACATTACTGCCCTTATTTCCTCTATTGCTCAAAAATTACTTGCAAATCAATGAAAGTCAAGGTAGAACAACAACAACCTCAATCGAAGGTTATTAATTACCTCGTTGTTGAAAACGTCATGATAAAATTGGAGGTCGTATTTTGGACAGAAAAGAGATCGTCAAAGCATTAAGTAAACACTTTGCTGTCAAGCCTAAGTATATGGGAGCCCCATCGTTTATTTATCATTTTGAGGCTCCCAACGGGGTCTACTCGGTCGATCAGGCAGGGAAGGTAAAAGACCCACAGGGTAACGAGGTCGCGCTTCAGAGCTTGCTGAACGGCTCTCCTGCTGATGGGATAGCGGCTTCTGCTGAATCGCAAGCCCCCACCGATCCGGACGGTGCGCCCGAGCCCAAAGTTCCTGCCGATCCGGTTCCATCCGTAGCTCCTACTGATCCAGAGTCAAAATCCCAAGAAGAAGGTTCAACTGAGCAGGAACCTCCCGCTCAACCTGAATCCCCTGCCGCGCCGGAATCATTAGGACAGGCAGCCACTTCTGAGCCGGGGAATCCTGCCGAACCTGCATCTCCCGCCGCGCCGAATGTTGAATCCGTCATCCGTGACCTTGAGATCACCGTTCCTTTGGACGATCATTCGGGGTTTACCTTAAGAAACTTGGTTAATCTGATTTACAGCCGCCAATCCCTCATAGGTAAGGCACTCGGTTTCGAGGGTAACATTATCGAGGAGCCTTTCATCGCGGCGATCCATGATCCGACCGTCGACACTAGTGAGAAGCTTATTTCGAAAATAGCGGAAGTGGAGAACCTCTGCCCAGGTATAGCTTTCGACTTTGACAACCGGACGATCACCTTCAAGTTCTTCCAAGGTGAGCAGACCGCCGAGAAGGTTCAAGCATATACGCATTTTGTGGAAGTATTGAATCAAACTGCCAAGACGTTGAAGTATGCTTCCAATAAGTCGAAAGAAACGGACAACGATAAGTTCACCTTTCGACTTTTCCTCATTCGCTGTGGCATGACTGGAAATATATACAAGTCTGCTCGAAAGGTCCTGTTGAGTCGGCTCGAGGGTAACTCCGCATTCAGATATGGTAAGCCCGAAAAAGAAAATACCGAAACCGCCGCTCAATAATTTTGTAGGAGTATGCAGCTGCCGCGAAAAACGGCAGCTTTTTATTTTGTCTTGAGTAGTTTGTCTGCAGCTTAAAGATCAGGAACGGATTATTCTTCTCCGAAATGCAGTAAGGGGTAGCCGATTGAGATTTTTCTATTTCAAGAGTAGCGCGGCGAGAAAACTCATATGAAGTGTAAGGTGAAGTCCAACCATGATTCCATGATGGTTGGTAACTTACAGATTGTAATCCTTGTGCTGAGAAGCGTACTGCTAATACAAAATGAGAACTTGGAGGGGTTAATCTATGTGTAATCAGAATTTTAAAGAAAAGCTGGTTGAGCGTTTTCCTTGGGCAGCAGATGTAAACATTTCAGTGGGTGAAGGTTGGTTTCAACTCATATGGAATATGTTCGAGGAGCTTGATGAATCTTCAATTAAACCGGAGATCTTCGCTATAAGTGAGAGTTATGGCAAAATGGTAGTGATTTATCTGAGTCCTATTATCAGAAAGTATACGGATTTATCAAAAATGACTTGTGCGACCTGCAGTCAGGGGGGAAGTATTCGAGTAATCAACGGACAGTCAACGGCTTATTGCGATAGTTGTTATCAATCTGCCAAGGCAGAGTATGAAAAAATGAAAGATGCGCTCAAAGCTAAACAAGTAAGTGAACCTTGTTATCGTTGTGGTGCTCAGGAAGCATCCATACGTGATTTGGATGACGATTGCTGGACAGTAAATTGCGACGATTGTTGGAATAAAGTGCTGTTTCGTAAGGAGGAAGATAAAAGAAAGTTAAATGACCTAGTATTGGAGATAAAGAGATCAATATCACAGCAAGATAAGTAATTGGTGCTAGACTCAATATTGGACACGGAGAACCGAGAGTGCGAAAATAAAAGCATTCATAATCGAGGTGTCCGACATGACAAAAAAGTACGACAAAGAATTCAAACTTCAAACCGTTCGACTCGTTCAAGAAGATGGGAAGTCGGTGGCGCAGGTAGCCCGTGAGATGGGTCTGCATGAGAATACGATCTACCGCTGGATCGCCGAGTTCAAACAGGACGGCAGTCAAGCGTTTCCCGGTAGTGGACAACTAAACCCAGAAGACAAGGCCATCCGTGATCTTCAGAAGCGGATTCGTGA
>NZ_SMRT01000010.1 GCF_004354045.1 Paenibacillus piri
GAGGCCACTGAAGAACTTACTGTTTTTCTTCTTCGGCGGCAAATTCATAATCAAAGAAGACATCTACCCAATTTTTTTGGGGAGATGTCTTCTTTTTTTTGATCCTATTCGGGGATATCAACCCTAAATTTCAATCCGTTAATTTCAATATTCGCTTGAGATTCACTGCAAATATGGCCATGGCTCCTTGCAATTGCATACCAAGCAAACCCGAGGATGTGGCTACATCGTACCCGTGTCCGTGTTTGAGTTCACTGTTTTTGGCTTCTATTTTGTAGCGTTCCTTGGCTTTTGCTTTGAAATACTCCGTTTCTTGGAACGCCATTTGTTCCGAATGCTCGTCAGACTTAATGCTCACAGAGTAGGTTTTGCTTTTGGCGCCCTCTTTGTAGCAGCCTTCCTTCAGCGGACAACGCTTGCATTTCTCGATGTCGAAAAAGTAGGTGTCCGTTTGGTTCGTGCCAACCTCTTTCTTGCCTTGCCGAGCCTTTCGGATAGCCATATGACCCGCCTTGCACACATACATGCCAGCATCTTTGTTGAACAGAAATTCGTCCTCTTTCTTGCGAGCTCCTTGCGTAATAAGTGGATTAAGTTTTGCTACAAGTTCAATCTCGTTGTGTTTCGCGTAGGCCAGGTTATCCTTTTCAGAGTATGCGGTATCGCCAATGACGGTTTTGACCTCCATGCCCGCCGCTTGGCTCTTTTCGACCAGTGCCTGCAGTTGCTTGCCATCATTCTTCTCGCCCGTCGTAATCACAGCTGCCGTAATGATTCGTTCTTCGGTCATGGCCAGATGCGTCTTGTAGCCAAAGAATGCGGAGTCCGCGCTCTTGTGTCCCATACGCGCATCGGGGTCGGCCGCCAGGCGAAGCTGCTCCACATCATCCTCGACAGTCTCCTTCAGCAGGTTCAGCGGCTCCGTAATCTTCGGTACTTGAGCGACTCCCGATTCCATCTCGATGAAGGTAATAAGTTTTTGGCAGTACGCAATTTCGTCCTCAAGCACGTCGCTCGTGTTCTTGGCCGGCATGCGAATTTGGACCGATTCATCCATGGCGTAAACGGCCTTCCGCAGTTTCCGTGCACGATCTTGCAGGATTTCCCGCGGYGACTTCTGGTTATAGCGCGCTTTCGAATGCGTAGCGTCAACGATAATAGAGTTACTTTTCATGATTTCCTTCTCGATGGCGAGGGCTACCGTCTTCCCGATAAGCGTGTCTAACAGGTTGATGTCTTTTAACCGCAGCTTGCGAAATTTCGTTAAGGAACTCGGGTCAATAACCGAATCCTCCGGCGCCATCCCCAGGAAATATTTGAACGACAGATCATACTTAGAGCGCTCGACAATGTCTACATCAGAAAGTTCAAAGATGGCTTTCAGCAGGAGATATTTAAACATGCGAATGGGGTCAATGGCGTTACGTCCATTGTCCAAACAATATTTTGCTTCCAGTTCCTCATATATGAACGTGATGCCTTATTTATTCGGCAAAAAAGGTACAGATTCCTTCATTTTCTTGAAGGACTGTACCTTTTTCATATGAATGGACTTTTTCAGTGGCCTCTTGCAGGCAGCAGGTTTTTTTACCTGTCTACCTTATAGGGGACCCTAAACTGTTGAGAGGACAGCCTTACCTCTAGCTCAAAATTTTATAATATTCTGCTCCACTCCCGCTTGCCATATACAATTCTAATGACCGTTACCGAGTCATGGGTTTCAGAAACTACATAGAAAACGATGTAGTTATCGACCAATAACATTCGGATTCCTTGCGAAGCTAACCGTTCATCGTTAACTAACGCATATCTATACGGCATTATCTCCAACTCAAATATGAATTCTCCGATTTTTGTAATCAAATTTTGAGCGGTAGATGGCTCCTTCAATTCTAATGCAATATATTCGGCAATTCCTCGCAAATCGGCCTCAGCAGGCTCAGTAATAACGATATTGTACCTTCTCACTTCGTGAATTCCTTTTGAATGTCTTGAAGGGCATTACGAAAAGGTCTTACTTTATTTTCTTTCATAGCCTCCATGCCTTCATCAAGCAACTTGTATAATTCAAATTTACTGACGAGCTTCTCATATGTCTCTATACTCATAACCGCCAAATCTCCGTGACCATTCTTTGTGATGTAAACAGGCTCATCATACTTATGGCAAAATTCGGAAATTTCGTTGTATTTGTTCCTCAAGTCTGAACTTGGTCTAATTGTAGGCATTTCAAATCACCTCATCGTATACTTTATCGATATTTTATCAAAATTACGATACATCTTCAATGATCTTTTAAAAGTACTCCTTATTGGCTTTCAAATGAACAACTTCTCTATGGCATCTGCCTGACCAACTAATCGGGCTACATCTTCAAAGCGTTCGGCCCGTCCGGCCAACTCATCGAACCTTCGGATCACCGTCTCTCTAATCCAATCTTGCTCAAAGTTCATATGATCCCCCCGTCAAAGATGAATATTATACGCAAATGCGTACCAATATAAAATATAATTGTATGGTACATTATCGCGTATAGTCAACGTTCACTTGGGGAGGTTCCGGATGACAAAGAAGGTCGTAGTAAAAATAACCGAGCTGCTAAAACAAAGCGGCATGTCCTTGAGGGAATTGTCCCGCTTGGCTGACGTTAGACACGCCGCGTTAAGCGAGCTTTCAAATGGCAAACGTTCCAATATCAACTTTGCGCATATAGAAAAAATCGCTGAAGCCTTAAGCATCAGCGATATTGGGGAGATTTTGGAATTGGTTGAGGTTGGGGAGGATTGAAAAAGAGCAGCTGCAGTTACGCAGCTGCCTTCTTACTCCAGAACGAAAATAATACTTTAAATCAATAATCGTTCACAGCTCACCAGGAAACAGCACGGCCGCAATAACAATGTCACTTCCAATGGTTTTGTAATAAATCCTGAACTTCTTGATGAGAACTCGTGAAAGCAAAGTCTTTCGGAGATAAGGTTTTTACCAATTCAGTCGTGGTCATGAACTTCCCTTGATTGTATGCATCCAAACTTTCATTGATCATCTGTTTTAGGTTTGGATTTGCCTCTACATCCGCGGCAATAGACTCATGATCTTCTTCCTGCAGAACAATCGTAAATTTCCCTTTACCAGGAATAAATATCTGACGAACAGAGTTTTCTCTGTTCATGGTTGCAATCTGTTCCATTAGGTCCTCTGTAGTACGAACTTCTTCCATGCCAATCACCACCATAAAATAGAGTGTGGCTACGCAATAAACGTCCGTTAATTAAGCTCCTTTACCACCATTTATCTGGATATCATTATAAAATGGAGCAGCTTCATTCCATCCTGAACCCCTTTAATATAAAGCCATTCCTTCTGCATGGCACAATGCTGCGTAGATAAGTCTAACAAATCTGTGATACATCGCTGATTGGTCCGATCCAATACATCCTTCAATTGCTTCTCTATGGCCTCTGCTTGATCGATTAATCGGGCTACATCTTCAAGACGTTCTGCCATTCCGGCCAGTTCATCGAATCTTCGGATCACCGTCTCTTTTATCCAGTCTTGCTCTAAACTCATATGTAACCCCTCCACCAAAGATGAATATTATACGCAAATGCGTACCAACTCCTCCACAAAGATTAATTCCTTATTTTTCGAATATGTATATTTTTTACATTTTGTTGAATACTTTATCTGTTGTTAGTTATTATATCAAATTGATAATGGTCTTAAAAGGAGAATTTTCCCGTTGAGCAGTCAGCCCGTTATCTTAAAACAGATCATCGGAAAAATCATCAAAGCTACGAGACTTAAACAAGGCATGAGCCAAGAGGATTTAGCTTTCGCTTGCGATGTGGACAGGTCTTACATCTCCATGATTGAGGTCGGCCGGAACGAACCTTCTGTCAGCAAAATATTTGAAATTTGTGAGGGATTAAAGATCAGCCCTTCCGATTTCTTCAAATTAGTTGAGGTAGAGTACAAAGAGCGGAAAAGGATCAATAACGAATAAAGAGCGAAACGGTAAGGGCTATAACCTTAACGTTTCGCTCTTTTATTATTGCAGCATACATACAGCGCGGCGGCAAAATTACTCCGTCACTCTGTCGTCTCATAAATGTTTGATTTCTCTGCTACTTTTAGCGAATTATCCATATATGGCATAAAGATGGTTTTCTGTTTTTTGCGCATTCTCTGAGTAAAATAATGATTTAAATATGGATCAACACAATAAATATAGCAGCCCTTCATCCCCCTCGTCATTAATGTTCGGTAGGTATTCTTGATAATTTGGTCCGCAATCTCAAGCGCTTCTTTCTTATTTTTCTTATATAATGATTTAAATCCGGAAAGTGATTTGTCGGTGTTCGCGCGTTTAAACGGATCTGTTATGATTCTCCCATCTTGGCATCGCATGTCCTCACCTATGATGATCCCAACATAATCAAACTCAAGGCCTTGAGAAGTGTGAATGCAGCCGGCCTGCTCTACAGAATCCGGATCTATCGCCCAGGTGGTTGTGTTGTTTAAATTCCAGCTCATATAAAAATGATGTTCTTCGATCGCTATATCGTAAACCTTGCTGTTCCCTTTGCCTTCTTTTTTCCAATCCCAGCAATATCCGGCGAGTATTCTTGCTTTATTATTGAATCGATTTCTTTCATAAATCTCTTCCCGGAGCTCATTAGGATCATCAAATATTTTAAAATCATATTCAAAATCAAATCCGTCAAAATTAGCCGTCTTTCGAATTTCCAACACATCATCCAACCAAGCTACATATCCGTCCGAACCGTTGCATCGAAACTGAGATTCTAATTCCATTTCCACGACCTCGGCATTATGCAAAAGCGCAAACTGCTTGATCAGTTCTTTATTACCAATATCATGCATCGAAATTTTTTGGTATTCATCAATAAAGAATACTGAAAATTTTGAGGCTCGAATAATTTCCTTCATTTGGTTTTCACCTTTATTTTTAAATAAGCCTGACTTCTCATTGAGTCGATGAGCTTCATCAACAATTAATACATCAAATTCATTCGGTAAAGATTCGTAAAATACACCTGAGCCCTTGAACAAATTATTGATAACAGATTTTTTATAATTTTGCTGTAGCTTTTTAGTGTAAACCTCTCTAGGGGCACTATTTTTGGTAACATATTGGCAAACCAGCTCTTTAGATGTCAATTTCACTAACAAATTAATTCCAAGTACAGATTTGCCGGTCCCTGGTCCCCCCACTACAATAAGCACTTGTTTTTTATCACCAGTTTGAGCTTTGGCAGCCATTTGTACGGCTGTCTCATAGACAACTTTCTGCTCATCAATCATAACAAACTCTTCATTTCCGTCGAGCATTTTCAGTAATGCGTCTTGCAATGATTTGGAGGGTTTGATCTTCCCGTGTTCAATAAGATAAAGCGATTTTTTTCGATCCGTTTTTTTAATATATAAAGAAATAAAGCCCCTAAGTTTTAGTGCATCTCCCTTAGTAAAAACCGGCGCCTCCATTAAATAGTTCTGATACAGCTCATTGGTGAGGGGGTCATTCTCAGCTTGAATATAATTATGTAAATAAGCACAAGGATACAAGAAGATCGGCTCATTTTGTACAGTTTCATTATATTCCGAAATCAATCTAGCATAGGACCACGCTTGGTAGGATGGATGGGGCTGATTAACCATTCTGTTCCCGATAAAAGTTTGGACTATTCCATCTTTATTCTCTACCAAACTTAAGCTTTGCCATTGTTTTAATTCAATGATGACAACGGAATATCTATCATTTTCATCGAGTCCGGACAATATAAAATCAATTCTTCGTGAAGTAGCCGGCACCTTGTATTCAATCGCAACAGCTATATCATCGGGGATCAAAGGCGTATTTAGAACCTTATACATATAATTCATGGAGTTGTTCCACGAGTTAATTTCACTCTTAGAAGTACCGCCTATTTTCTCCACAAATGCCTCATAAATCTTTACAGCGATACTATCCTCGGTTACGTGGTTCATAAACTCTTCTTTAGTTGCTTCATAAATAATCATCGAGTTAAAACCTCTGTTCTCAGCCCTCTGTATACTTTTTGGAGGTACCTTTGAATTTTTCGACAGGATACTTTACTTCATTTTTCTTCAATTTATCAAAAATAGCGGATTCGATATTGATATCTAAATCATGTGCCATCATTAAAGCATAAATCATGACATCCGCTAATTCATCTTTAATTTCTTCCCTATTCTCGAGGAGTGCAGCTTCACTGCTTTTCCATTGAAAATTTTCAAGTAATTCGCTCGCCTCTAAAGACAATGAAATAGCTAAATCTTTAGAGTTATGAAACTGTTTCCAGTCTCTTGCATCGCGGAATTTTATTATTTTTTTTATTATATGTTCCATGGAGGACACCTCACTATATTCATTTTCTTACTTATTGTGAAATTTCAAGACTTATGGCTCAGCTGAAACCGATTCATCCATAAACATCCTTCAATACCTCATTCAATTTATTCCTCAACTTCTCTTTCTCCCCACTACCTGTAGTTGGAAAGCGTATGTAAGGAATTTCATGCTTACTCAAGATACTATTTTTTAATCCGTCTCTTCTCAATTGCTCAGGATTGTTCTCATGATAGGCGAATCCATCTACTTCTACTATTAGCAGAGGTTGTTTATTTAACTTATGGCCAGCTTGTAACCCAGTATTACAATGTGCGAAAGGCAAGCCCTCCCTATTGACGAACACTGGAAAATAGTACTTACGACTTATTCCACAATTCAACTGGAAATTCCTTTTTTTAACGGGTTGTTCTACCATTATACAACATCTCAGCGACACTCAATATGTTAGCAAGCATATGTTTGCATAAAAAAACCTCCCAAGCGCAGCTTAGAGAGGGTTCAGGTATTATTACATCTATACAAGATTTTCATTGTGCCATCCTAGAAACTGCAAGGAAGACTGCCCGTTATTTCACTCTGGAATCTCAGCTAATCTTCACCTGTCTATCTACTTGTTTTACTACCTTTTCTAAACCGCTCCGACTTGGGCTTGGGCTTCGGATTTGCCTTGGGCTTGGCAGGTTTTAAGGCTGCTGATGCCGATATTCCCACCGTCTTTAGAGGGAGAGTGGTACTCAGCATCGGATAGGGATGGTCTTTTACTTCGAAAATGGTCTTTCTGATCAATTTCTCAATATCCTTGAGATACGGTATTTCTTCAATTTCGCAAAAGGAGATGGCGATTCCGCTCAGCCCTGCTCTACCGGTACGGCCAATTCGATGAACGTAGGTTTCCGGAATATTAGGGAGATTGAAGTTGATCACATGGGAAAGCTCCTCAACATCAATTCCTCTTGCCGCGATATCTGTAGCCACTAACACGCGCGTTGCGCCGCTCTTGAAATTACCCAATGCATTCTGACGTGCATTTTGGGATTTATCCCCATGAATGGCCTGAGCGGTAATTCCCGCTTTAGCCAGCCCGCGTGCAACGCGGTCAGCACCATGCTTGGTACGAGTAAACACCAGAGCTGAAGCAATGGATTTATCTTGTAGAAGGTGATTCAACAGACTTTGCTTGTTTTCCTTATCTACCAAATAAACGGATTGCTTGATTCTGTCCGCCGTAGAAGACACCGGAGTGATTTCTACCTTCACCGGATTGACCAGCAGCGATTTAACCAATTTGGATATTTCCGGCGGCATGGTGGCCGAGAAGAACAACGTTTGTCTTTTGGAGGGCATCTTGTCGATGATTTTCTTTACATCATGAATAAAGCCCATATCGAGCATCCTGTCCGCCTCATCAAGCACTAATATTTCGACATGACGCAGGTCAGCATGCTTTTGATTGATTAAATCGATGAGTCTGCCCGGAGTTGCAATCAGAATATCCACGCCTTGCTCCAGCGACTGTTCCTGCGCTTTTTGTGAAACGCCGCCAACGATAGCGGAACATCGCAAATGCGTGTATCTGCTGTACGCTTGAATATTATCAGAAATCTGAAGAGCAAGCTCTCTTGTCGGCGTTAAAATCAATGAGCGAATACGGCGCTGCGTATTGGGCTTATTTGGCTGCTCGCTTAACAGCTGGATAATCGGTACGGCAAAGGCAGCCGTCTTCCCGGTTCCGGTTTGAGCGCAGCCCAGTAAATCCCTGCCGGCTAAAACAGCCGGGATCGCCTGTTCTTGTATAGGTGTCGGCTTCGTATAGTTCTCTTTGCTTAGAGCCTTTAAAATCGCGGGTATAATATTCAAGTCATTAAATGTCATTTTGTCTCCTTAATTATAAAACATACGAATCATCTTAATCCGCAGCTTATTCATATCTTTTGTAACGTTTCCACAAACCGTTCCTTTATGTTATAACAAGTAATAATAACACAAAAGAATGCAAATAAGAAGCAATATTCTACCTGCTCCACTTTTGATCTCTCAAATTTATCATATCACTCAATAAAAGTTGACGAATCCAAAACAAAAGGATCATCCGTTACGGCGATCCCCCGAAAAGTTCATTAAAGCTTTGTTATATCAAACATGATCTTATCACTTCACCACAGCAATATACCTTCGTAAACTATCCTCAACACATTCAGCAATTAACTCGATAAAAGGGTCCAAATTGCCGTGCATACTAGCTGCTTCCAAAGTTTCATAATACTTGAGCCGGGACGCGCTTTCAGCTTTAACAATCGCAGGCGGAAAGCCTTCTTCCATTAATAACAGATTCATTAACAGCCGTGCCGTCCGGCCGTTTCCGTCTGTAAAAGGATGGATAAAGACAAACTGGAAATGCAGCCGCGCAGCCAGTTCAACCGGATGCAGTTGATCCTTATGCTGGCGGTACCAGTGTAACAACTGTTCCATCTTCTCTTGAACTGCCGTAAAATGTGGAGGATAATGTCCGGAACCTGAAATCATGACGTTGATCATCCGATACTGGCCGGCATTTTCATCATCGATGTTCCTGAGTACTAATTGGTGAATGGACTTTATAACAGACTCGGATATTTCATATGTCGGTTTACAATATCCTGAACATAGCTGATCGCCTCGGAATGATTAATAACCTCGAAATGCTCCCTGAGCTTTTTACCGCCAATAGTCAACCCCTCTTCCAAAACCAATTTGGTTTCCAGCAAGGTTAACGTATTTCCTTCAATGGCATTCGAGTTATACGTCCACTCAACGCGGTAAACCTCATCCAAATTTCTCACAGCGGCGGCAGGCAAAGGTCCAAGTAAATCCAACTCTTTTTTTAACACGTTAATATTTTCAAAATTCAAATCTTCCCCCCCTTGTCTACCGCCTATTATTACCATTATATCACATTTTCTCTGTCCCTAGTCTTTACTCGATTCCTCAAAACCTTTCAAAAATTTCGTATTTATATTCGTTTCACTTATAATAAAATAGATTCCTTTATTTCTTGGCAAGGAGCTTTGCTATGAGTACTATTCCTGCTTTAAACGACGAGCAATGGCTGTACCTGCTTGAGCATGCAGCCAAAGCTTTTAATGAGGTTACCCTGAACCGGGGGTTTACTTACTTTAAGCAGCAGCGCGTCATATCGCTGGTCATTTCGGAGGATCGCGCGGTTCAAGCGAAGGTGACAGGCTCGGAGGACTACTCGGTTACGCTAAAATTGAATAAGCTCGCTTCCAGCTCCTGCACTTGTCCGGTTCATACTTCCTGCAAGCATCAGGCGGCGGTTATGATGGAGCTTGCCGACCGATGGGGTTACCCGGCTTCACAGATTGTGAATGCCAAGCATCATCTCAAGCGGACCGTTTCGATTTCCTTTTCCAATTCGGTGCTTAAGCAATTGCCTGAGACAGATGTTTTCGGCTGGCATCAGTTCCTGGACCAATATACATCCCATATTACACCGTCTTATGATCTGGGAGTCTACGCGGACGTATTGCGGCATCAGGTGCAAGCAATCCGGAAAGCCGGCATTTCTTTTTCGGAGATGGACCGGATCTATTTCGAGCTGCATCAAGAGTTATTTATACTGCGAAAAATAAAAGAACACAGCACTCAAGCTACTGTAAGCTACTACACTTCTTTTTCGCTATACCGGCTTTATGATGAAATTCATATCTGGTTGCAGCGGAAATCAGCCTTACTCGACTTCACCCTCTCTGAAGAGCGTCTTAAGCAAACATTAAGTTATGTAAGACAGCGGATGGCCGAAGAAACCGATCATAAATATTTGGATTATGGTCTGTATACGGCGATGTGGAAATATTGGATATCTCCTCAGCCCGAGGCCGGCCACTGGGTATCACAGGAGATTAACGACATAGAGAAGCAATCAACCGGTTCGATGGCCGCTTCTCTTTCGGCAGCGAAAGCTTACTTGTACCTCCATCAATCCAAAAGCAGAGAAGCATGGGCGGCATTAGAAGCGGGCGGTACGTTTAATAAAGCGCCGGCGAGTCTGTTTCTTCCTTTCCTGAATCATATTTCCGATTCCAGTAATTGGGATAACCTGGTGGATTGGTTGATAAAAACAGCCTCTTTCTTCTATGGCCAGAGACCCAAGGAGCTTCATGCCTATATGGGTTACTGGAAGGAAGCTGTCGAGCATTTGCCTGAAGCTGAAAAACATTTGTGGGCCGTTCTGGAAGGAATGCTGCCTCACTCTATGCCGTTCATCGAAAATACGCTATACGAACAGCGAAACTGGAAGATGTGGGTGGAAATGCAAATCCTTCTGGATTATGACCCCCTCTATCATCGGGCCAGCGTTCTGCAGCCGATTGAAAAAGAAGCGCCTGGGCTCCTTCTGCCCTATTACCATCAATACATCGACCATTTTGTCGCGCTCAAAAATCGGCATGATTATAAAGTAGCGGTCAAGCTGTTGAAGCGGCTGCAAAAAGTGTACAAAAGGATGAAGCAAGTCGAACGCTGGGATCGCTTCTTCGCCGGTTTTACGGAGCGGCACAGCCGACTCCGGGCGCTGCAAGAGGAACTGAAGAAAGGAAAGCTGTTGGAATGAGCATAAAATTGTACGATATGACCTTGCATATGATTCTGACCGAGAGCGGGGATGCCTTGCTATGGGGGCTTCAGGACGGAAACGAGGTTCCCGGCGAAAGATTCCGCAAAATCATGTTCGCTTGGCACGAACCGTCGTACTACGGAACCATGCTGGAGCTGCAGCGGGCCGGGGAGCTGACAGTGACGGTGCTCCCTGCGGAAATGGTGCTCCCCTTCTTCGCCGAGCCGAATTTCATGGACATTCTCCGATGGGAAGGCGGAGACGAAGCCGTCAAGGAATTGCTTAAGGCGGCGCCCCCCCTGTACGGAGAAGCCAAAGCAGGCCGTTATTCGCCAAGCTACAGCTCGTTTCGGAACGGAAGACTGCAATGGACATGGGAAGCGGGAAACGAGGAACTGGCAGAGATGGATTGGGATAAGCTGAAAAGCCTGGATGCCTCGGGCGAGGAATTATCCGGTTTACGCTCGGCCTTTTCCGCCGCTGTTTCTGCGGAGCATTATGCGGACGAAGCCGCCGTGTCCGAGCTTCGGCGGAATTATCCCATGCTGTTTCAAGGATCCCAGGCGGCCGCCGCCTCAATCGATGCGTTAACGGAGGAGGAATGGCTCGTAGCCCTCGGCTGGAAGCCGGACACGGCTCCTTTTCGCCCGGTATTGCAGCTGCTGGAGCCGGATGAAGAGCAGCACGATTGGCGCCTCCGGCTGGTGCTGCAGGATAAAAGCGAAGGCTCGGCGCTCGCGCCGGTTCGCCTGACTTCAGACGGGCAGGCATACGGCACCTGGCCCGGCGAATGGAGCCCTATCATCCGGGAGCGCTCTCCCGGATGGGCAGCAAGGATCGCCGCCGCGCTGCCCGGCGGTCACAGCGGCGGCGACCTCTTCGCGGAGCCGTTAAGCGACGAAGCCGCTTGGCGGTTCCTGACCGCCGACAGCCGCCAATTGCTGAGCGACGGCTGGAGCGTCATGCTGCCCGGCTGGTGGGAGGCCGCTTCGAAACGGAAGCCGCGTCTGCGCGCGCAGGTAGCGTCCGGGGCCGGAGGCAGGGGCGAGTCGTTATTCGGGCTCAATTCGCTTGTCGACTTCGACTGGCGGGTTGCCATCGGCGACGCCGATCTGAATGAAGCCGAATTCGCCGAGCTGCTCAGCCGCAACGAACGGCTTATCCGCTTTCGCGGGGAGTGGGTTTACCTGGACCCCGCATTACTGGAGCAGATCCGGAGGCTCATGGCAAGCGTGAACCCGGAAGAAGGCTTGTCCTTGCAGGATGTTCTTCAGCTGCACCTGTTAAGCGAACAGGAGCAAGAGAACCCGTCGGGGAATGGGCGTACAGCCGGCGAAGCCGCGGAAGACGAAGAAGAGCAGCTCAAGCTGGAGGTTGAGCTAAACTCGCACCTCCTGGCGCTGCTCCGTCAGCTCGGACAGCCCTCCGAATTAAAAGAGCTTGCCGTACCGGACGGGCTGCGCGCCGAGCTGCGCGGCTACCAGCGTGAAGGCTTCACTTGGCTGAGCTTTCTTCGAAGGTTCGGACTTGGCGCCTGTTTGGCCGATGACATGGGACTCGGCAAAACGATTCAATTCATCGCTTATTTACTGCATCACCAGGCACAATCCGAGTCCCCCGCCCTGCTCATCTGTCCGACCTCGGTGCTTGGCAACTGGCAGAAGGAGCTTGCCCGCTTCGCTCCCGATCTGAAGGTTTTGCTTCATTACGGGAAGGGACGGTTAGACGCCGAGGCGCTTTCCGCTGTTTTGAAAGATACGGACATTGTCATTACTTCTTATACGACTGCGCTGTTGGATCAAGAGATGCTGCAGCAAATGTTGTGGAGCTCTCTATGTCTGGACGAAGCCCAGAACATCAAAAACGCGCAAAACAAACAATCGGCCGCCGTCCGCTCCATCCAAGCGCGGCACCGCATTGCACTGACGGGAACGCCGATTGAGAACCGGTTGTCGGAGCTGTGGTCCATCTACGACTTCCTCAATCCCGGTTACCTGGGGAATCAGCGCGGGTTCCAGCATCGATTTGCCAATCCTATCGAGAAGCATCATGATGAGGAGCGCACCGTGCAGCTCCAGAAGCTCGTCAAGCCCTTCATGCTGCGCCGTACCAAGAAGGATCCCGCTATCCAGCTGGATCTGCCGGACAAGCAGGAGATGAAGGTCTATATCAACCTCACCGCCGAGCAAGGAGCATTCTATGAGCAGGCGGTCAAGGATCTTATGGAGCGGATGAACAAGCTGGAAGGAATTGAGCGAAAAGGAGCCATCCTCGCAGCTCTGACCCAGCTTAAGCAGCTATGCGATCACCCTGCGCTGTGGGCGAAGGAAGCCGAGCTATCGGAGGAAGCGCTGCAGTCCGAAGAACAGCGGGAGTCGTTCATCATGAGGTCCGCGAAGCTGGAGCGGCTTGTTGCGATGGTCGACGAGCTCCGGGACGAGGGAGATTCCTGCCTGATCTTCACCCAGTACGTAGGCATGGGCCGCATGATGGCCGATGTGCTGCGGACGCATCGGAACGAGCCCGTGCTGTACCTGAACGGCAGTACGCCCAAAGTGGAACGCGATAAGATGATCGACAAGTTCCAAGCGGCAGACGGAGCCGGCATTTTTGTCCTTTCGTTGAAAGCCGGCGGAGTCGGCCTTAACTTGACGGCGGCCAACCACGTATTCCATTTCGACCGCTGGTGGAACCCCGCCGTTGAAAATCAGGCCACCGACCGCGCCTACCGGATGGGACAAAAGCGCAATGTGCAGGTGCATAAGTTCATCTCCGTCGGTACCCTTGAGGAGAAGATCGACGAGATGCTGGAGAGCAAGATGAGCTTGAGCGAGAACGTAATCTCCACCTCGGAAAGCTGGATTACGGAACTGTCCAATGAGGAGCTGCGCGATTTGTTTACGCTTCGGCAATCTTGGTGATATGCGGCCTCAACCGTTTTCCGCATCAAAGGGGCTATTCCCGCATAGGATAGCCCCTTTGTCACCTATTCAAATGGTTTTTCCGCTGTCGATGACGATGACCTCTCCGTTTACGAAATCCGAAGCGGGAGAAGCAAGATACACGGCCGCCCCAACGTAATCATCCAGCCGACCGATTCTTCCGAAAGGATGGTTTTTGACTGTCTTTTCTTTTTTATCGGGATTCTCGGCGTAATACGCTGCCGTAAAATTCGTTTCTGTCGCCGTCGGGGCAATCGCATTCACATTGATTTTATATGGGGCCCATTCCAGCGCCAGCCCTTTGACCATATGAATCAAAGCCGCTTTGCTGGCTCCATACACGGAGAAGTTAGCTCCCGCTCTAATCCCGCCTGTGGAAGCAATATGAATGATTTTGCCGCGATGCTTATTGATCATTTCCCGTCCAATCGCTTTGCTCAGGTGAAACGCCCCGGTCAGATTGACATTCAGCACGTGATTCCATTCCTCCGTCGTCATGTCCAGAAGCGGCTTTCTTACCGTGGCCCCCGTACTGTTTAACAGGATATCAATTTTTCCGAATTCGCTAATCGTGAGCTCCGCCATGCGTTCTACTTGCGCCGGAGATGTGATGTCGACATGCAGAGGCATTGCGCGTCCGCCCAGCTTCTCAATTTGATGGGCTTGTTCTTCTGCCGCAACCAGATTGAGGTCGGCTACAACGATGGTTGCCCCGAATTCAGCCATACTTAAAGCGGAAGCTCCCCCGATTCCCCCTCCGCCGCCGACTACCAGCGCTATTTTGTTTGTTATATCAAACATTTTTTTACTCATATCTACCCCTATTATTCTCCCGACTTTTAACCCTTAATTCCTGTCGTAGCAATACCTTCAACAAAATACCTTTGTGCAAGGAAAAAAATGATCACAGGCGGTATCAAACAAACGATCGACATGGCCATAAGCTGGTTCCATGCTACATTTCCTGTAACATCCATCGACATTCTAAGCGCCAAAGAAACAGGGAATTTCTTAACGCTGTTAACATAAATCAGGACGTTTAAGAAATCGTTCCATCGCCAAACAAATTGAAATATGGCTATAGAAAATATAGCCGGTGTACACAAGGGCATTATGATTTTCCATAGTATTGTGAAAGAGTTACACCCGTCGATTCTGGCAGACTCGTCCAGTTCTTTAGGAATCCCGCGAATAAATTGCAGCATCATAAATACAAAGAAGGAGTACGTGCCAAACAAGGCAGGTATAATAAAGGGATTATATGTATTCAGCCATCCAAAATTTTTAAATAAAATATACCTCGGTATGATGATTACCTCATTTGGCAGCATCAATGTTGCGATAACCAAAGAAAACATCGTCTTTTTAAAAGGAAAATGAAATCTTGCAAAACCATAGGCAACAATACAGCTTGATATAATCGTAAATACAACGGTTGGTACAACAAGTTCAAACGTGTTGAGAAAAAACGTGCTGTACGAATATTGCCCGCTGCCCGCCCAACCCTTGATATAGGAATCTATTGTGAAATTAGAAGGTATAAGACCGACATTTGTGAAAATTTCATCATTTGATTTGAAGGAAGAAGCTAAAATCCAGAAAAGCGGATAGATCATAATAACCCCTATACCTATTAGCAATAAATAGATTAACCCTCTATTTAAATTTTTTGTCATTTTGAATCTTCTCCATCCTCATAAAATGTCCAGTATTTGGAAGACTTGAATATCCCTACTGTAAAAATCAAAATAATGATAAACAGAATCCAAGACTGTGATGAGGCATATCCCATTTTTGTAAATTTAAACGCATTCTCATATAGCATTAGCCCATATAAATACGTCGATTCCAACGGGCCTCCATGGGTAATTACATAGGCTGGTGTAAATTCCTGAAACGCATGTATCATTTGCATAATAAGGTTAAAAAAGACGATAGGTGTAATAAGGGGCAATGTAATTTGAAAAAACACTCTTACTTTAGAAGCTCCGTCGACTGTTGCAGCTTCATATAGTTCATTCGGTATTTGTTTTAAGCCCGCCAGAAATAATACCATTGACGATCCGAACTGCCATACTGCCAGCAAACTTATGGTAAACAAAGCTATACCCGGATCGCCCAGCCAATTGATTGCATGAATATGCAGCTTGGAAAGAAATAAATTTACGAGTCCCGTCGAATTAAACAAAAATCCCCACAAAATCGATATGGCAATACTCCCGCCCAAGATAGAAGGCAAATAGTAGGTTGTTCTGAAAACACTGATTAATTTCAACTTCATGTTTAACAACATGGCTATAATTAATGCAAATATCAGTTTACTGGGGACAGACATAAGAACATAAAGAAAGGTTACCTTTAACGACTGCAGAAATTTTTGGTCTTCCGTAAACATGTAAATATAGTTATCAAAGCCTACAAACTTCATCGGTTTGAGAATGGAGAAATCTGTAAATGAATAAACGAACGACAGGATGAACGGATACAGTTGAAAGACCAGAAAACCGATCAGCCAGGGAGCTACATAAAGCAATCCTATCAAACTTTGCTTCTTTATCCGTTTTGTTTTCTCTAACGCGGTACTGTTCATCGGAATCAACCCTTCTAAACAAATACTTGATAAAAATTAGGAGCTGCGGAGCAGCTCCCGGCCTGAAACAGTCGAGCTATGTTACTTCTTGTTCACTTCTTTTATTTTGCTTGTTACATCTTTTATGAGCCCGTCTGCCGTCTGTTCAGGAGTTAGTTTTTGATAGCCCAGCTTATGAACATAATCTTTTAAAATCGTATCGATTTCCGCATTCACACTAAGACTGTTCTCAGGAGTTCCCGCAAAAGGCAGCGCTTGCTCCACCATTTTAGCAATATTGGGATTAATGAGCTTTTGCTCCTCGAGCAATTTGGCCGTCGGTTGCACAGCCGGTACCCCGTTCACATCCTTCAAGATTAAAGCGGCTTCCTTGCTGTTCATGAACCAGCTGATAAACTTTGCCGATTCATCGATATTGGGCGATTTGGAATTTATCGTCAATAACATGGAAGGCGATGTGATAATACCCGGATTTTTAGCGTCTTTGGCAACAGGGTATCTTGCAACATCCACATCAAATTTCGACGCGGCTTCTATAGAAGGAATCTTGGACGCGGAAGTCGGATATACAGAGTATGTTCCATTTAACCAGCCCGGAGTTTGATCCGCATAAACACTTTCATACTGAACCGCTTCCGGAAACGGAGGAATCACACCGTTATCAAGCATGTTTTTAATATAGGTAAACACATCGACAAGGTCTTGTCTTGAAAAACCAAGCGAGCCGTCATCGTTAATAATGTTGTTTCCCGTTTTTTGTTTCAGCTGTGTCTTTAACAAATAAATATAGTGGTCATTATTTAAAAACATCATGTATTTCGTTTTATCGGCTTGATGCAGCTTCGTACCGGCTGCCATTAATGCATCCCAGTCCCAGTTATTATTAATATCAATTCCTGCATCAGTAAGCGCCTTTTTATTGTACAGCAACCCCATACCGTTGATGCCGAGAGGAAGACCCAGCAAATATTTTCCGTCGCCGCCTTGAGCCGCCGCAAATTTCATATCGAGTCCGGACATATCGATTTTATCTTTCATCGTATTCATATCTACAAAAGGCTTGCCGTTAGCAATCAGATCCGGCACCCATTTATAGTCAACCGAAACGATATCCGGAGCCGTGCCGCCTGCTAACTGGGCCAGCAGCTTTTGGTAATACTGCGCAAAGGCACCGTATTCCCCTTCTATTTTCACATTAGGGTTCAGCTTTTGGTATGCGTCAATAGCGGCTAAGATCGCCTTATTCCGGTCATCCGATCCCCACCAGGAATAACGCAAAGTAACTTGCTTCGAACCGGCATTATTGTCGGCCTTTTCTTGAGGAGCATCCGGTCTGCCGCATGCTGCAAGCTGTAACAAAATAATAAAAATAAGTGCAAGTAATAAGGTTTTTTTCATCTTTTTTTACCTCCGCTATAAAACAATAATTTGTACTTCCGTTTATACACTTGCAATTTCGTCATACAAGCGGCGCATCCTATTATTGATCACTCCCCCGTCCCAATCTTCTATTCAGGTCACTGTGAAGTGCGGTCAAACGATCGGCGTCCAGCAGCGTATATACTCGATGATTAAAGTCCGTCGTTTCAAACAATTCATTGAATTGGCCCGCTAATTTCATCAGATCATCCAGACTTTTGTTTAACAGCCTCTCAGCCCCCTTAGCGAAGATTGAATCGCTATTCTCCGGTTGCTCCAATTTATATTTAGTCAGGATGACCGAATGTACAACAGCTCGGAAGGCCAGCACATATCTTTCGAAATTTTCAAAGCAATCGATCAAATATTGATGCGCTTCATGTGTAATTCCTTTGTGGCCTTCTCTAACTTGAAGCAATAATTGTCTGACAAGAGCTAACGCTTGATCCTTTTCTACCAAAATAAATTCAACATTTGCTTCATCCGTGTTTAAAGCAGCCGCTTTGGCAGGCACCCAATCCTTTAAGCTGTTTTTCTCTTCCGCTAACCAGAGGGCGTGCTCGAAGCTTATCGGCAGCTGGCTTGAATCAGAAAAGACGCAGTCGTTCACATAAGGTGTTCTTTTCGTTACTTCCCAGGTTTGGCCGACAATACTCTCCACCCAAACCGTTGTATCCCGTTTTTGATCCGCAGTCAGATCCGGTTTGAAAAAACTTTTATCCTCCAGCCACTGCCGGTAAATAGCGGTACTGTCCGCATCCAAATCATTTGCCAGAGCCGAGAAAGCATACAAATTGATAAAATTTAAAGTGTCAAAGGAGGTATGCCCATCCAAGCTTTCCCAATCCGTACGTATAATCACTCCCGCGGCCCCGTTGTCCTTCGCCAGTTTCAATCTTCTTCTGTAGTCGTCCACCATGATCGCCGCGCCGATTCCCCAGCCAAAATACTGCCCCATGGAGTCGTATTCGATCCATTGCTCATGCCCGCCCATCTTTCCGATCCTTGGATTGTCCGGGAATGTCGGATAGAAGTCGTGCGGGGTGTTTTTCAACGCGAAGGCAATCTCGGTCGGCAGCTGGTCCATAGCGTCTGCAATATCATGGTGAGCTTTCGCATCGAATACGAAATCGCGTATGATCAGTTTCTTGCCCGCCGCATGAATCGGTTCAAACATCGCTAAAGCCAAGTTCTTAAACCATTCTTGCCGGGTTGTATGCTTACACAGCTCACAGGTACAGCGGTTGGAGGTGATGGATACTTTGCTTTCACCTGTAGCAGGCGCTGTAATGATCCCTGCTATATCCGGAAATTCCTCGAAAAACTCCTGAAATTTAATTTTGGTGAAATCCCACCAGAACGGCTCGTTTGCGCAAATTTTCCCGTCCTTCACCAGCTCCGGATAAAACTCGAGAATAATTTCCGGAAAATAAAGCTCCTTATTTTCTATGTACACTTCGATGCCTTCGCGTTTAGCCATTTCGATAACCCGTTTCAAATAAGCCCTGCGTTGATAAGGTCCGCTTCTTCGTGTAGGAGTGTATTTGTACAGCACGCGAAAAATATCCTGGTACCGCTCGAAGATAGTATTGTACTTTTTACGTATGGCCCCAAAATATTTTCCCGGATAAACGATCAGGTCGATCAGATCGTTCCGGTGCAGCACCAATGAGTTCAAGTTATGCTCTTTCATGAAACGAAGCGATTTCATAACCCAGTCGTAATTCCATGCATGTTGGCTATGTATTTCCAGAGCGCGAAATTTAAATTCAGCCATGAAAGTGATGCCTCCAATTCTTAAAAAATACGTTATTATTATGCGATAACATCAGAAAAACCATAATATACAAGGTTTTTCTGATGTTTAATGTTTGTCCATTAATAAAAATAATAACGTTTACTTTTTTATTGTAGGCGATTATTATTGTAAGATCAACAACTTTTTTCCATTTTGAAAAACTTTATAAAAACGTTTATTATTATAGTAATCGTTTTCAACGGAGGAAATTATGAAATGAGTGTAACGATAAAAGATATTGCGCGGATTGCAGGGGTAAGCGTGGCTACAGTATCCAAAGCTTTAAATAACAGCCCTCTGGTGAAACCGAGTACCAAACTTAAGATCAGCCAGATTGCCGAACAAATGGGCTACCAGCCGAACATAGCCGCAAAAAGTCTGGTCTCCAAAAAGAGCCGTACCATAGGAGCCGTCTGGCCGAATGTAGATAGAGCGACCTTATCTACTCTGGCGACAAAAATTAATCAGGAACTGAATCAATGCGGTTACTCCATGCTCCTATCTATCAATCCTGCGGAATCTGCTATTCAGTTATTCAATCAGATCCAGGTCGATGCCATTCTTGTGTTCGATCGAAGCGATCCTACAAGTTATGCCGGCCCATATACATCAAAAGTCCCCGTTCTTTGTTATGGGGAACCGGCAAGCAAGGGATTTCCTTCCGTTTATGTCGATAGGAGAAAAGCCATTTTCAATGCAGTTCAATACTTATGGGGTCTCGGGCACAAACGGATTACTTATATTGGCGATGTTTCAAACCGCAGGATCAGCCAACAAGAGAAATATCTTGGGTTCACCGATGGAATTATCGAGTTCGGTCTGCCCACACATCCAAAAATGACTGTCAACTCTAATGGATTGGACTCGCACGAGGGTTATATAACAGCCAAACAACTATTGGCATCCTCCTATAAGCCGACCGCGATTATCAGCGGTTCCTATGATCTCTCCGTGGGTATACTACGGGCTTTGCAAGAGGAAAACATACGGATACCCCAGGATATCTCACTCGTCAGCTACGATAACATTCCCCAAATGGACAAGCTCCCCGTTCCCTTGACGGCGGTAGGCGGGCCGATTGACATCATCGCTAAAAAAGTGGTCGAATCGATTCTTCTCATGATTGAAACTCAGGAGCAGCTGCCCCTGATCCAAACTGTTGAGCCCGAGATTATCGAACGCGATTCCTGTCGTCCTCCGGTTTCGGAATAGCAAGATTCATGACATAAAACCTGGCGGAAAGATCGCCGCCAGGTCTTGTTATGGTGGAAACAACGGCTACCTCCCGCTAAAAATGAAATTTCAATTCACCCCTTCACGCTGCCCACCATCAATCCGCGAATCAAGCTTTTGGAAAAAACGGCAAAAAAAATCAGGACCGGCACCGTCGCAAGAGCAAGCGCCAAAATTTTGGCGGCGTAATCATTTCGGTACATATTTCCCAGCATCGAGATGGCAAGCGGGATGGTATAAAGCTCCGCCTTGTTCAAAACGACCAACGGAACGAGGTAATTATTCCAGGAGTGCAAAAACAAAATCAGAAAAATGGTCACGAGTGCCGGTGTAATATTCGGTAAAACCATCTGCCAAAAAATTCTCAGCTCGCCGCAGCCATCCATCCTGCAGCTTTCCATCACCTCATTCGGAATAGCCGTTTTAATAAACGACATGAGCCAAAAAACGGCAAACGCATTCACCATCGGAGGCAGGATCAGCGGCCAATGGCTGTTGATCATCCCCATCCATTTCATTTCCACCACAAAGCCTATGAGTCCCAGCTGATTGGGGACGGCCAATGTGCCGATGACGACCAGGAGCAGCATGTTTTTCAATTTAAAATCGTACTTGGCGAATGCAAACCCGGCCAGCGCGCTGACGAATAGGCCTCCGGCCGTCGCTATAATGGCAATATACAGACTGTTTCCGTAGAAACGGGCAAAGTCGGTGGCCATAACCGTCTTCCAGTTTTCCAATAAATACGTCCCGGGAAGGAGCTTCAAGCCTGTAAACAGATCTTCATTAACATACGTTCCCATGATCAGCATAAAATAAAACGGCGTTAAGGAAAATACCGCAAATAACAGCATGATCAGGTACATGAGTCCTTTGTTCAAGCGTTGGATCGTCATGCTTCATTCCCCCCTGTTAAATAATTTCAACGTCAGCATGGACAACACGAACATGAGAACAAAGGTGCCGTAAGCCATCGCAGAGCCGTAGCCGAAATTGAAATTGGAAAAGGAAATCTCATAAAATTTCATAACGATTGTCATGACGGAGCGGTCCGGGCCTCCGAGCGGCGTGGAAAACAGCAGCTTGGGTTCGTCGAACAACTGGATGCCGCCAATAATACTTGTAACAACCAGGAAGGTAATGACCGGTTTAAGCAGTGGAAGCGTAATTTTAAAAAAAGCAATCCTCGCCGATGCGCCGTCTATGGAGGCGGCTTCGTAAATATCTTCCGAAATCGCGGATAAACCGGCAAAAACAATAACCATTAAATAACCGAAATATTTCCAATAGACCAGGATCAGGATGACAAAGCGGGCTCCCCACACCGTACCCAGCCAGTTGATGGGATTGGCGGCGCTCTGAAACGATTGCAGCAGCATATTAACGGTGCCCGCCTGCCAGTCAAACATGATTTGAAACAAAATCGCAACTGCAACCGGAGTTGTAATATAGGGCAGGAAGTGGATTAACTTTAACGCCCCTCCCCATTTCCCTTTGAAGGAGTTTTTGATGATTGCCGCTAATAATAAGGCTGTAAACAGCTGCAGCGGAATAGCGACGACGATTAATAAAAAAGTGTTTAGCAAAGCCTGATAAAACGACATATCGGTCAATAAAACGGCATAATTGTCCAGCCCGACAAATTGAGCTTCATTAAAACCATCCCACTTTTGAAAACTGATGTAAAACGAGTATAAAATGGGAAACAGGCTGAATACGCCAAACAACAAAAAATAAGGACTAAGAAAAAAATAGGGCTGTATGTTTTTCAATCGGATTTGCATAAGTACACTCCGTTCCAACATGTTTTCCTATGGAGAAGGAGAGGAATGCATTGGATACGATCCCGCAGCATTCCTCGCAGTTTGACGTTCTATTTTTTTAATTCCGGCACCTGCGATAATATATCTTTTTCCATCGAGCTGATCAAGGTATCGACGGAAAGGGCTCCGTCCTCGTTCGAGTTCATTGTTTTTACCGCCAAATCGATGGCGCCAATGATTTCCTTATCATATTTCGTTACAGGCGGGCCGACGATCACACTCGGAGCAATTTCCGCAAATTTTTTCAAAACGTCTTGTCCTCCGAAGAAGGCGTCCGTTTTGGAATAAAATTTCGGATCCTTGTAGGTGGATTTCAGGGTGTTGAAGTATTCCAGATGGTCCCGATTGGAAATCGCCCCTTTCTCCGACAAGTACATCCACTTGATATATTCAAAGGCCGCTTGTTTGTTTTTTGCTTTTTGCGGAATAGCGACAATAGTGCCTCCGTTTAAAAATCCGCCGCCAGGAGCCCCCATAATTCCCCAATTGCCCGATCCGTTCTTATCATTTGCCTTGATTCGATATGTCGGCGCCCAGGTAGCGGCAGGATAAAAAATATGCTTTTTGGCCGCATAGGAGGCCAAATAAGCGGGTGGCGCCCCTCCTTCAAGCTTATCTACAATACCCGCTTTTTGCATGTTTAACGCCAGGGAAAAGATCGGTGTCAGCGATTCTTTAATGTTCAGCTTGCCGTCTTTAACCAATGGTATGGTGTTCTGCCCTTTCGCAATGCTGATGATTTCCGACACTCCCGTAAACATAAATACCGTTCCGCCCGATTGCTCCTTGACCTGTTTTCCTTTTTCCGTAAAAGCATTCCAGTCCTTCAACAGCTTTTCCAGCTCGACAGGATCGTCCGTGCCCAAATATTTTTTGGCCAAATCCCTTTTGTAGGAAAGCCCTGCAAACGGCGGCGATACTTCAATCCCTACCAGCTTCCCTTCTTTGGTCGTAGACAGCGGAATCATGAAATCGAGCAAATCTTCTTTTTTGACATTGTAAGGAGCACCGGATAAATCTTCCCAGATGTTGAGATCGATCAGTTTGCCGCGGTTCGCGCTCTCCAGCCAGACAACGTCAGGCAGGTCCGCCCCTGAAGCCATAGCAGTTTGCAGCTTCGTAACCATATCCCTCGATTCGACATTCGTAAAAGTTACATCGATGCCCGGGTAATCCTTGTTAAAGTCATCGATAATTTTTTTCTGGTTGTCTCTGGGCTCCCAAGTCCACACGGTTATTTGGGCTTTCATATCCTTTGGATTCGAGGGCGAAGCAGCCTGCGGATTGCTGCCGTTCGGAGAACTGGATGGCTTGGAATCTCCCCCGCCACAGCCTGCGAGTAATGCGAAACAAATGCTGAGTACCGCCAATTTGCTGAAAACGTTTGCTTTCTGCATTGTTCAATAACCTCCCTTTTTGATAGAGCAGCCTGATGTGAACGGCCTTTATTAATGTTAGGCTCATTGTAAGCACTTTCAAATATAACGTTTTTAATAAAAGTTGCACTTTTTTTATAATGATAGAAAGAATAAGTTTCAGCGGAGCTGAAGCTTTCTGTCATTTCAAGAAAACCTACCTTTAAATCGCGGTCGCTCATCTTGGAAAGGCCTCGATAGAGGTTTTCTTACATCGTTTCAAGCTCCAGCGGTAGCGTAAATGAAACCCGGGTCCGATTTGCGGAATTGCTCTCGATTTGCAGCGCGCAGTGTTCGCCGAAATGAATTCGCAGCCGCTGATTCACATGATGAAGACCGATATGATCGATGGATTCCGATATATCCCTGGTCAGCATTTTTTGGATGTCCGCCATCCGTTCAGGTGAAATGCCGATACCGTTATCGGCTACTTCAATATGCATCATATCTTGATCCCGCCGTATCGCTAACGATAACGTACCTTTCCCCTTCCCCGGCAAAATACCGTGAAAAATGCTGTTTTCCACAAGCGGGTACAAGATCATCCTGGGGATTTTACACAGCATCAATGAGGGATCGACATCTAACATAAATTCAACCTTTTCTTCATAGCGGTAATGCAAAATATCGACATAGTTCTGAATATAAGTAATTTCTTCCCGTATCGTCACCATTTCGTCCGGCTGCATTTTAATCGTTTGCTGCAAAATCATAATAAACGATCGGGTTAATGTGATAATATCGTCGGCTCCCGTTTGTCTTGCCAAGTAAATCACGCAGTTTAAAGTGTTATAGATGAAATGCGGATTGATCTGCTTCATCAACAGCTGCAATTCCAGCTGCCTCTCCTTTTGTTCCTTTAGTTTCGACTCATCCATACTCCGTTTAATATCCCTCACCATGGAGTTGAATCCGTTGGCCAGCAGCTCGATCTCGTCTCCGGAACGAATGTGGATTTCTTTGTCCAGCTTCCCCATGGAAACCTCCTTCATCGCCCTGTTCAACTGCATGATGGGTCTGGTTACTTTGTTCACGACCGGAAACATGAGGAGCATAAGAACCGGCATGCATATACATAAAATCAGCATAAAACGGAAGCCGATATTGCGGATCTCCGCGTTTATCGTATGTTCCGTAATGGAGCCCACTAATGTCCAATCCGCTCCCGCAATCCGTTGAACGATGAAATGACGTCCGTCCTTAAGCAAGGTTCCGGGCGCCAGCTCTCTTAAATCGGTTAACAGTCCATGCACGTCTTTCCCCGCTGCGCTGGTATAAATCATTTGATCCGGCCGAATTAAATGCAGCTCATTCATACTGCCCATTTTTTGTTGGAAAATTTCTTCCAGAACTTCGTATTTCAAATCAATGACCAGCTTGCCCAGCACCCTTTCCGGGTTGTACTTGTCATGGATGGTGATGATGTAGCTGATCACCTTGGAGACCGAATTCGGGTGGGAAGGTCCGACGGAAAAATGCACGGCAGTGAAGCCGGATGCTTGCTCCGCTCGCGCAAATTCGGAGTACCAATCGCTATTACCGGAAAAACCGGAGTACTTGTTGCTTATGATCCGGTTATTGCTGCCAATAATATAAATATCGTCGATAACGTTGTCGCGAAGCGCAAAATACATGCTTAGCTGCTCGTCGATTTTGCGGATGTTCGTATAATAATCGTATTCGTTCATCGAATGGGAATCTTTGATTCTCAGCGCCTCTTGGATTTTCTCGTCGATAATAATATTTTTGGCAAATTGTTTGGAGTAGTCCAGAAAATAATGGATCTGCTGCCCCAGATTAGCAACAATGACGGTATTGTCTTTGACAACAATTTGCGACAAAATGCCGTACATGTAGGCGTAGATCGAAATACCGCTGAATAACAAGGCCAGAAATAGAGCTATGAATGAAAGCATGGCGATTTTGGTCTTGATGCTGAAGTTGCGGAATCTCATTATTCGCGGCTCCTGTATTCGTAATCGGAAGGATTTTTACCCGTAATTTGTTTAAAGATACGGCAAAAATATGCGGTCGTCTGGTAGCCCACCATATTCCCGATTTCATATATTTTGTAAGATCCGGTCCGCAGCAGAGCTTCGGCTGTATGAACCCTGTGCTTGGCCAAATACGACTTATACGTTTCGCCGACCTCTTTCTTAAACAACAGACTGGCATAAATAGGGCTTACTTCCATGACGCGAGAAAGCTCCTCCAATCCGATGTCCTTGTTGAAATGGGTGTGGATGTAATGAAGCGCTTTCAGCACCTTTAAACAATATTTGTGGTTATATTCTTGACGAAGTTTATCAAACAGAATAAGAAACCAGTCATAGATCTTGTAAACGCTGCCCAACCGGTACACTTCCTCATGCATCTTATAGGGGTCGTACTGATCGGCCCGCTCCCGATTACGCTCCGAGACAAAATCGCGGACAAACAGCAGCAGCCCGTCCACGGCTTTATTCAGCATAGTAAGGTCCTGCCTTTCTACCGTATGGTCAAGCAGCAGTTTTTTCAAACAGACTTGCACCTGCTCGTATTCGCCTTGATAAAAATGGTGCTTTAAGCGATCAAGCGTTGTTTTTTGGAGGGTAAGCCCGCTTAGTCCGGAAGATTCAGGCGGAATGCCCGTCACGATCGCCTGACCTTTGTAAAACACCTTATACTTCAATTTAGCCGCTGTCTGCCTGTATAAGCCCGATATGGATTCACCAGGCGATGAAAGTCCGCTTACCGCCACCGCAGCTGTCATTTGATGCTTCATTTTCATGCTTGCCTGAATGTTGATAACCATGGTACGCACTTCCTGCATCATCTGGCTTTCGCCGGCTGCACCGTCCGCTTTAAGTATGCATACGTATTCACGCTCGGCCATTTGCATCAATTCCCATAGTCCGGGCCCGGTCATATGATCGCCGATAATACTCGAAAACTCGCGCTCCGAAAGGACTGGCACGGTCATGGATGCTTTCTTCTCCGATTCATGTTCGTCCTCTATATCAAAAACGATTAAAATAAAGCTTCTCTTCAAAATAGTCAAATCCAATTTATCCAAAAGCTCTTGTTCCGCTTCCGCATCCATATTACTCTGCATCAGTTGTATCATTGTCTTGCTGCGTTCAATTTTCCTCTCCTCCCCGATCTGCTCGAATAACTTGTTCAGGTAATCGAATAAAATAACGCTATCCATTTCGTGTTTCAACAGGTAAGCGTGTACGCCGAGATGAATTGCTTTTTGGGCCAAGTGAAATTCCGCATACGAGGACAACAAAATAATTTTCGTTTCTTTGCTGTCCCTCAGAATACATTCGGCCAATTCAATCCCGTCCATTAACGGCATTTTAATATCGGTAATGACGACATCGGGACGGTGCTCGTTAAACTTTTCCAATGCTTCCTTGCCGTTTGCGGCTTCCGCCACGATCTTGTACGCCTCGTCCGCGCAGCCGATCATATATTTGAAATCTTTGCGCACAATCGATTCATCGTCCACGATCATAATTTTAAGCAACATTTTCACCCCGTTTCCTGGAATATTCCGAGACTGCATATATTTATCCGATTACGACTTTATCGGGTTAAGACCCCCACCTCTAAGGTGGGCCTTGAATCAGGTGGGGTTGAGTCCCCATCTGATTCCCCGATGTTCAGCAAAGCTGAACGAGTTCACTTAGACGCGTTCCGGTATTTTAGAGGAGACAAACCCACGGTATTAAGAAAAAATTTGCTGAAATGCGCCGATGAGGAGAAATCAAGCTTCGTTGAAATTTCTTCGATGGTCAAATCCGTATTTTGCAGCAGAAGCTTGGCTGTACGCGCTTTTATTTTCGTAAAATATTCCCGTGGCGCAATACCGTACACTTGTTTGAAGCAGCTGCTTAGGTAAGACCGGTTCACGCCCACATGCTTGGCCAATTCGTTGATCTGAAGCCGTTCACCGCTGTGCAGCTCCAGCTGATAGGCAACCTCGTGCGCCAAATTGATCTGCGAGGCGTTCATTTTGTTATGTTCCAGCAGTTTTGTATCCTTAATAAAGTAATCCGCCAACAGGCCGATAAAATCAAGAATTCGCATCTGCATCCGCAGCAGTATGACCGAGGAAGCCAACCGTTCCTCCACCTCTTTGATCAGTGAATCTTCATGCTTGATCAAGGTTTCGCCAAATTCTTCGATAAACCCCTTTACCCAGCTGCTGACGGAAAATATTCCGGCCTGATCCGACTGCGTGCGCTCCTGTGACGGAATCAACGGGTTTGCCGCGATTTGAAAAATAGTTTGCACCTCCTTCATATCCACATCGAAATGGAATACGAAAAACTCGGTATCTTCTGAGAGAGGAGCCGTATGGTGGTATAAACCGGACTTCACGATGAGCGAATCGCCTTCCTTAAGCACAAAGGGTTGGCCGTTAACCCACTGTTCCATCGAACCTGAAGCGCAATAAATAAATTCAAATATAAAATGGCGGTGATTCGGGTAAGTCCAGCCTTTTTCAACCTTTGCATAATGCAAGCTTTCCAGCAAAATTGAGGTATACAGTTTAGGGATACGAAACAGTTGTTCCATAAAACACCTCCACATAAGAACAAATATATAATATGTTTATAATACACACAACAAATATATAAAAATAACAAACATATGTAAATGGCTTTTTTATTCCCGTCTTGCTACCCTTAACCTATCCACAGAAAAAGGAGCTGCGAATATGTCTGAGCAAGTTATAGTTATGGGAAATCCGGGTAAAAGAAGCGTCGAGGAAGCGTCCTCTATGATTAAAAGGCTGTATTTTATCGAGCGCGAGCTCATGCGGACATTAGGAGGCTATGTCGTTAACGTGAGCGATTGGGAGCTTAAAAAAACGCTGCCCAGACATATTTGGGAGGATTCCTTGCGGGCAGATGCCTTGAGAACCCGGGTGCTTGAAATGCGTTATCCCCGGCGCGATGTCGATAAAGATCACGATCCGAAGCTGGAGCTGTTCCTCTCTTCGCTGATCCGCTGCAGCAACGATTCGGAACTGCTTGCAGGCGTGTACTTGGTGACGAAAGAAGCGCTGCTTGCTTTATATGAGAGCTATTTGCAGGATGCCGACCCGCTTGACGATGCCCCTACGATTGCATTTATGAAAGGCTTTATCCCTCAAATACAACACCAGTTGGCGGAAGCCCGAACGATTTATTCACAATTAGCGGAAGACAAATCCGAAGCCGGGCAGTGGCAGAGGCTGCTGGAGCAATTTCTGATCAACAGCGGAGGATTGTCAGGCAAGGATCACGGAAGCGGTGAAATTCCGGCATCCATCGCGGGTCGCAGCGATTACGTGCCGCCGCTTGCTCCAAAACGCGATCCGCGCTTCACATCGGCCTTATACCATATGCCGCCCAGGCTGCCCGAAAAGTTTATTGAACGACAAGTATGGCAGGGGATCAATCATGTCAATGAAATATGGGCTGCGGAAATTCCCGATCTGGTCCTTTGGAAATGGAACGACATGCCGTGGGAGTTTTATTTGGAATGCGCCCGGTGGGCCTATGACGAATCGCGCCATTGTATGATGGGGGAACAAAGGCTGAAGGCCTGGGGCTTTGAAGCCGGCGTGGATTATCCCGTTATAGCCGATCATTACCGGTCTGTATCGGATCAAGGAGAATTGGCGGTTTTGGCTCTGCTGCACGCGCTGGAGACGAACGGCCCAAGCTGGAAATCCGGTTTGAAGGCGGACTTTGAAGCCGCGGGAGATACGGCAAGCTCGCAAGATTTCGATTATGATTGGGCCGATGAAAGCATCCACCTGCTGTATGGATACAAATGGGTGCTGCACCGGCTGGACAATGATTTGGACGCGTTGGAGGATTATAAAATAGAAGTCAAAGAAACGTGGCAAAGCTGGATCAAGCAGCGGCATCAGGAATGGAATTATGAACCGTTCAATTCCCGGCTGCAGCAGAAAATCGCGGAGATTGAGGCGAGACTTCATGGCTGATTTTACCGTGCGTTTGATGCCCTCGAATCAAAGCTTTACAGTCAAGAACGGCGAGCTCATTCTGGATGCGGCCATCCGGCAAGATATCGAAGTCCCCTACTCCTGCAGAAATGGAACATGCCGGACTTGTTTGTTCGAGGTGAAAGAAGGTTACGTCCAGCAAGAGGATGCGGATCTATGCATGATTTCCGAACAAGAGCTGGAGGAGAACCGCCGTCTGATTTGCATGAGCTTGTGCAGGAGCGATGCCATTCTTGAGAAGGCTTCGCCCCGCAGACGGCGACAAGTCTAGTTTGCCGGGGCAAGTAGGTCTGTAAAGTGAACTCGTTCAGCTTTGCTGAACATCGGGGAATCAGATGGGGACTCTACCCCACCTGATTCAAGGCCCACCAGCATTTGGCGGCGCGTTCGGAAACGAGCACCTTATAGCGAGGTATTTTTACCATGCTGAACCTCACTCAAGGTGCCCGAAAAAAGACAGAGCCGCAACCTCATTGTTGCGGTTCTGTCCGTTTTCGCTTCATCAATAACGCCTAGTCTACTTGCCGGACTTGATGGCGTCGTCGGATTTTTTCTTCATGTTTTTGATCGCGTCATCGACGGATTGTTCCTTCAGCAGCGCCTTTTCCGATTCTTCGGTCATGATCTGCAAAATTTTGGCCGCTCCTTCAGTCCGTACGCGATCCAAATTGCGGTGCATCGGGTTGTTCAGCACGTACTTCTTGAACGAATCCAGATCAAACAGCTTTTCGCGTTTGTCGCCGAGGAAATACTTGGTAATATCGTCGGTATTCGCTTTTTTCCAGGCCGGAATACGCACGGAGTTGATCATCGGATAGTAACCGTCGGTGGCGTAATATTTCAGGAACTGATATGCCGCTTCCTTGTTGCTTGCCTGCGGCGACATGGAAATCCATTCGCGCAAACCGCCGCTCCATACTTCACTTTGCTCAGGTGTTAACGTAGGCATCGGCGCGAACGCGGTCACGAAATCGTGCGGGTTTTTCTCGGGATCGCGGATATCCCGCAGCAGCGAGTTGTAGTTGTTGATCATCGCTACATGGCCTTTCGTAAACTCGGAGGACATGTCCATTTTGGAAGCCTTCATCTCGATCAGCGGCACTTGCGACTGGTCGATGTTTTCCATTTGGTAGCGGATTTGCAATGATTTCAGGAACGCCGGATCGTCGAAGTTGGACTCCGGTTTGCCTTCCTTGTACGTGTAGTCGCCGTTCAGCAGCGTTTGTGCCGGGCTGGCCCAGTGATATCCCGCCGTCGCCTCGATGGAGCCGTAAATCTTGTTGTTGCCTTCGCCTTTGGTCAGCTGCTTGGCGATTTTCATATAATCGTCCCAAGTCCATTTGTCGGGAATTTTAATGTTAGCGGCGTCTGTCATATTTTTGTTGTACATGATAAATGCGTTAGAGCCGCCAAGCGTAGGCATAAAATAGCGCTTGCCGCCCGTTTCGTACGGATGCTTGCCGAAGTTTTCCTCAAGATTGAAATTTTCCTTGTCGAGGAATGGGTCAAGCGGCTCCAGCAGCTTGCTGGAAATCCGTTTTTGCATCGTTTCCCAAGCGTAATTGATGTACACGTCGACGTTTCCGGCCAGCAGCGCCGCTTCCAGCTTCGTATTGCCGCTGTCGTCATTCACGAACCGGGTGTAAGTGACCTGGATGTCAGGATGCGCTTTATTCCAAGCATCGACCAGTTCCTGCGGTCCGGTTTCCGGCGGAATGGCTCCCCAGAAATTCAAGTGGGTCACTTTCTTTTTCGGCTCGGCTCCTTGCTTCTGATCTCCCGACGCGGCTTTGTCTCCGTTGCCGCATGCCGCTGTAGTGACTATGAGCGCAATTGCCAGAACGCCAAACGATATTTGTTTTAAATGCGTTTTCAAAATGTACTAGCCCCTTTCCGTTTCTGTGATGTTACCAACCGGCTTCATGCGCCTTGGTTGAAAGTATACCGCTTTGGGGGTGCAGGGCAGGATAGAAGATTTTTTTACAAAACGTGCAATTTATTTGGATGGGACGATGAAATTTTTTAGATCGCGCTTCCGTGCCGGGTAAACTGGGCGCGGTATTCGCTTGGCGTCATCTGCAGCTGTCCGCGGAAAATTTTGCGGAAATAAGCGACATCGTTATAGCCGACCTCCTCGGAAATTTCCGTAATATTTTTCGAGGAATCTCTCAACAGCAGCTGCGCTTTCGTCAACCGGTAATGCGTCAAAAATTCGCTGAAGCCTTCGCCCGTCTCTTTCTTGAACAGGTGGCTGAAATACGTGCTGTTCAGTCCGATATGCTGCGCAACGTCGACAATGCTGATCTCATCGGCATAATGCCGTTCGACATACCGCTTCGCCTTCTTGATTTCTTCGCGCGAGCGCAAACCTTTGGACAGCTGGCGGATCAGCTCCTCCATCCGGATCGTATAGTCGATATACCAATTCCGCATATCCTCCAGCGTTTCCAGCGAATGAATTTGCTCAAACGGACTGACCGAACGGTCATGCGGCTCCTTCGCCGAACCGCCGTAGCTTTTGTACATCCTCAGCCATGGAATGACCCATTCGGTGAAATACGATTTCACATCTTCTGCGGGCCAAGCGCCTACTGCTTTGATCCGCTCGATACATTCCAGCACGGTGATACGCGCTTTTTCAAAAGAAAAGCTGTCCAGATAGACAGCCATCGCCTTCTCATCGAGCATGGCGGACAGTGGCCCCAGCCCGTTATCCGCCGCGGCATCATCCCCGGTCAGATCGGAGTCCGAGTAGAACTGAATGGAACCATGGCCGCGGTAAAATTTTTGTTCAAGCGCCGACGCGCTTTGCGAATAACCTGCGTAAAAGTGCTGAAACATATTCATCCGCTCGCCGATGCCGATCGAAACCGAATAGTTCAAAAAGAGCAGCAGCGAATGCTGAATCTCCTTGGCGAGCAGGAAGGCGGATTCGTCGCTCCATCCGTCGCCCACAGCGCATACCGCCAAATATTCATCCTCGTCCAGCTCCACCACATCCGTAGCGACCTCTCGGCCCAGCACTTCTTCCACGATATTGATCACCGAATATTTTAAAAGGTGGCCGCGCAGCTTCGGATCGTTCTTGTCCAGCCTGTACGGGTGGTCGCCGCGAATAGCCATCGCGATGTGCTCCCCCGGAGCAATCCGCAGCTTGAGACGGCCGCCGAGCTTTAAGGTTTGATGTTTATCGCGAACGGCAATCCGGTAAAAATGCTCCTTCAGCACCGCTTGCTCAGGCTGCAGCAGCTCCTCCGCCTGCACGGCGGGCGCGGCTGCTCCCTTTCCCGCGGCGCGCAGCTGGTCCAGCTCCTTGCCCACTTTTTCCAAAATGCCGATCAGGTTATCCGGATTAAACGACAACTTCAGAAAATAATCGTTGACGCCGAAGCGGAATGCCTGCTGCAGCACATCGAATTCGTTGACGCAGCTGAGCACGACGATTTTCAAATCCGGCCAGCGCTTTAACGCCTGCTCGATAAACGCAAGCCCACCCATCTTGGGCATCCGCATATCCGTCAGCACCACATCGGGGGCAAGCTGCTCGCATAACGCCAGCGCTTCTTCTCCGTTGCCCGCTTCGCCGCACAAGGTGAATCCAAACTGCTCCCATTCGATAAACGATTTTAATCCGACCCGGACGATCATCTCGTCATCCGCGATAAGCACTTTGTACATAGAGGTGTTCCTCCTTTCCCATAACCAGAGGCAAAACAATGCGCACAACGGTGCTGATCCCCTCTTCGCTGGCAAACATCATCCCGTATTGCGGACCGTACAGCATTCGGATCCGCTCCTGCACGTTGCGCAAGCCAATGCCGGATATTTGTCTATGTTCGGGAGTATCCCCGGCCGGCTTCTTCGCAAACAACTGCCGCAGCTTCTCTTCGCCGAATCCTTTTCCGTTGTCTAACACAAACAAGATCAGCCTGCCGTCATGGGCTTCCGCTTCGATCCTGATTTCCCCGCGGATTTCATGCTGCTCGAAACCGTGCAAAATCGCGTTTTCCACAAGCGGCTGAAGCACGAACTTCGGAATCATCGCCTGCTGCAGCTCATCGGGGACAAGGATCGACAAACTGACCCGTTCCCCGAACCGCGCGTATTGCAGCTTCATGTAATGCTGCACGTAATCGATCTCTTGGCGAAGCGAGATGCGGTCCTCCACCCGCGAGGTGCTCATTTCCAAAATTTTGCCTAGCGACGAAATTAAATCCGCCACATGATGCGCTTTGCTGATGGAAGCCGTCCATTTGATCGAGCTGAGCGTATTAAACAGGAAATGTGGGTTCACCTGAGCCAGCAGAGATTCGTAATAAATTTCCGATTTTTTGCGTTCCTCTTCGCGCAGCTGCCCGAACAAATCGCCGATTTGCCGAACCATCCGGTTGAAATGAAGCGCAATATGGCTGACCTCGTCTTTCGTCGTTATCGCAACCTCTGCGTCCCAATCGCCTTCCCCAACCCGCTTCATTGCCCATCTGAGCTTCTTCAACGGCCGGGTGATGCGGCTTGTGACAAGCGCAGTGACGCCGATAAACACCAGCAGCGAAATGAGCGAAAATAACGTAAAGCTTTTCATCAGGAATCGGATGTCCTTGTACAACTCCGCTTCATCCAACAGCTGAACGACCGTCCAGCCCTTCAAGGGCAGACCTTGGGAAATGACGCGAAACCCGCTGCGGTTGAATTGATGAATATCGACCGAGTTCCAGCTTATATAATTGCTCTCCAAATCGCGCTTCAACTCGTCCGGCAGCTCTTCGTCATGACCGTAAATAAGCTCCCCCTGCTCGTTGTAGATGAGCGTTGTCCAGCTGTTCTTGATTTCAGAGAGCCACTTGTCGATCTGCGATTGCTCGATGCTTGTGCGCAAAACGCCGGAGTTTCCTTCTATAGCCTGCGCCATGGAGACCATCGGGGATTTGGTGCTGCTGTTACGCAAAAAATTGTCCTGCAGCGGCATCCACACCGGGAAAGGCGAATGCTTCACGGCATTGGCGTACCATTCGCTTGCCGTTTGACCTTTCCCCGGAAGGGAGGACCAGTTGCCGAACACCCGGCCGTCGCGGGTGACCAGCGTAAAATAGATGCTGCTCACCCGGCCCGTATTCTGAGCCTCGTCGAAGGTACGGTCCAGCGTGTCCATATCGAGCTGGTACTGCCAATTAGACTCTCCGCTTCCCCGCTCCAATATTTGCTTTGTGGCCGGATTCAAGATAATGCCGTTGGATACGCGGACCAGATCGAGCAGGCGGCTCCCCACCAGCTGATACATTTGTTCAAACGATTTATTGGAATAGTCCTGTACTTTTGACTCCAACGTATTGCTGTACTGCTGATAGAGCAGCAGAAGCGCCAAATAAATGGGGATCAATACAAAAATGACAAAAGCGCTGATAAGTTTGATGGAAAGGGAAGAAAAAATTTTCATCATGATCCTCCTCCCGGGCGGTTTAAGCCGATCCTGGTTGTGAGTAGGGGGAGCCGCGAAACAACAGCTTTCTGCAAATTCCCGTCTAGAAACGGGAGTAGCCCGCGGTAATATAACCCATCTTCATCGAAATGCGGTCCGTCGCCTCAATCAATATGGCCGACAGCTCCGATTCTCTGCGGGACAAATCCATTTCCGACAGCGGACCGGAGATGCTGATGCCGCCGATCACCTGCCCGGACCGGCCTCTGACCGGCGCCGCGATGCAAGCTCTCCCCAGCGCCAGCTCCTCGTTCTCCACCGCATAACCCCGCTTGCGGATTTGCTCCAATTGAAGCAGCAGATCGTCTTGAACGGTAATCGTATTTTCCGTGTACCCCTTCATGCCTTCTTGTTCGAGAATTTGCGCCGCCTTGCCAGGGTCTGCGTAAGCAAGCAGCACCTTGCCGATCCCCGTGCAGTGAAGCGGATTGCGACGGCCGATCATCGTAAACATGCGCGGCGATTTATGGCTGTCCACGTGCGCCAGATAAAACATTTGCCCGCCGTTCAAAATGGCCAGATTCGCGCCGAGACCGAGTTTTCGTTCCAACTCGTGCAGCTCGGGCAGCGCTTGTTTGCGAATTTCATAATGATTGAGGGCGATGCCGCCCAGCGATATAATTTCCGGGCCGAGCCGGTAAAAACCGGTCAACTCGTCTTTTTCCACATAACCGAGCGTCACCATTGTGGTGAGCAGCCTCGATACGTTGCTTTGCGTCAAATTCAGCTTTTTGGCGAAATCGACTCCTCTGAGTTCCGGCTGCTCGTCGGAAAAGCACGATAAAATCGCGAGCGCCCTAGTCACGCTTTGCGTAAGCATCGTAGCGGTTTGTTCCTGTTTCAAAATACCACTCCTTCATATCTGTCCTGTCCTTCTTCGCGATAGTGGACAGGATGCCGCGAAGAACGTACGGACATATGTCTACAATGTCATTGTATAATCATCCGATACGATATTCAATTTTATTATTGAATAATGTCTTATCGTATTATACAATATATTTGCACATTATGAAATACAATTTACGAAAAGAGGGTGAAGTCAATGAAAATTCAAAGCATTGAGGTGTATCCGTTAAAAATCCGGAAAGGGCCCGTTTATTTGGGCAATTCCAGCGGGTTAAGACAGGATAACGATTACTATATCCGGCCTGAGTACCGCTCCATTTATTCCCGCAACCTGGAAACCTTGCTGGTGAAGATCACCACGGACAGCGGCATTTACGGCTGGGGCGAGGCGCTGGCGCCGGTCGGTCCCGAGGTGACGGGAGAAATCATCAATCGGCTGTTTGCCCCATTCTTAATCGGCTTGGACCCTAGGAACATCGACGTCATTTGGAACAAGTTGTACGACTCGATGCGGGAACGCGGTTATTTTTCGGGATTTATGGTGGATGCAATTACGGCAGTCGACGTTGCGCTCTGGGACATTCTCGGGAAATCCGTCGGATTGCCCGTGTATCAGCTGCTCGGCGGAGCTTACCGGAAAGAGATTCCCGCCTATGTCTCCGGCATCCCGCGGGAAACAAAGGAAGAACGCATCCAGCTGGCGCTTGAATGGAAAGCAAAAGGGTTTCAAGCAATTAAACTTCACCTCGGCTATGGCGTCCACAAGGATGCGGAAATTGCCGGATACATGAGGGAAGCGCTTGGCGGACGATTCCGGCTGATGGTCGACGCTCACTGGCAATATTCGGTGTCGGAGGCAATCCAGCTCGGCCGGCGTCTGGAGAAGCTTGGCATCGAGTTTCTGGAAGCGCCGACAGCGCCGGAAGATGTGGACGGAACAGCGGAGGTCGCCCGAGCGCTCGACATGGCTGTCGCGATCGGCGAAGCGAAGCGCACCCGGTACCAGTTCAAAGACCGCCTGCTGAAGCGAGCGGCGGATATCCTGCAGCCGGACGTCGGGCGCACCGGTATTACGGAAATGAGAAAAATCGCCAATTTGGCGGAATCGTTTAATATTCCGATCGCGCCTCACTTAAGCGTCGGACAAGGGATTTGTATTGCGGCCACCTTGCACAACAGCGCCTCGATCTCGAACTTTCTGATTCTTGAATACCAGCCGACGGTGATGGAGATCGCCAATACGCTGCTGAAGAAGCCTATCGTTTGCGAGAGCGGCTACTATCAACTGCCCGAAGGCCCCGGCCTTGGCGTCGACATCAACGAAGACAAGCTGCGCGAGCTGATGAGCGAGTAAATTCAGACTATCATCCATCATTTTTAATATACGGAGGGAAATAACATGAGCAAAACTGACGTGAAACTCGAGGGAATATATCCGATACTGGCCACACCTTTTAAGGACAACGGAGAAGTCGACGAAAACAGCCTGCGCGAGCTGGTTCGCTTCCAGCTTCACGCGAAGGTGGACGGCATCGCCTTGTTTGGGATGGCCAGCGAAATGTATACACTGCTGGAAGAGGAAAAATCGCGTATCGCGGAAATCGTCGTCGACGAAGTGAAGGGCCGGGTGCCGTTGGTGTTCGGAAGCGGTCATACCGGGCTTGAAACCGCCGTTCAGTTGAGCAAAAGAGCGGAAAAACAAGGCGCCGACGCACTGATGGTGCTGCCGCCGTATATGGCTAAGCCGGACGGAACTAGGCTGTACGATTATTTTGCCGCAATCGCCAAAGCAGTTACGATTCCGATCATGATTCAAGACGCGCCGCTGGCGAGCGGAGTCAATATGCCGGCGCCGCTGCTGGCCCGCTTGTCCAAGGAGTTTGAGAACATCTCTTACGTGAAAGTGGAAGCACCGCCTACATCGCTCAAAGTGACGGACGTGCTGCAGCAATCGGACGGACGTTTGACCGTATTCGGCGGCATGAACAGCATGTATTTCTACGAGGAATTGGGAAGAGGCGCCGTCGGCACGATGCCTGCCTGTGAATATCCGGAAGTATGCGTCAAGATTTATCAGTCGTTTAAAGCGGGCGATCTCGATACCGCCCGCAGAACGTTTTATCAATATTTGCCGTTTATGAGAATCGGTACGATCCCTGGCTTTGCAATGTCGGTACATAAGGAAGTGCTGAAGGCGGGAGGCGTCATCGAATCCGCTTATGTCCGCAATCCGAATGCGCCGATGGACGATCTGCTCCGCCGCGAGGTGATGGATACGCTAAAAGATCTCGATCTGCTGGCTCTCCGCTGGAGAAAAGCGAGAAACGAGCGTTAATCGATTTTGCATACATGCAAAGTTGCCCTGCCATTTGAGACTTCATCTCGAATGCAGGGCAGCTTTTTTTGGCAACTATAAGAAATGTTACCTGCGTTGGGCGAATATCCGGCCACCGCAAAGCCGGGTGTAGAGACTCACCGGGACTTAAGCGCCGCTTACCTTCCGAAGCTATTCGAAGATGCGGATGTCCTTCACCTTCACATAGCCGTTATCCGTCGAACAAAAACGGACGTTGCTCGTCGTCACTGAGGTGAACATTTGAACGACTTTGGTGCTTGTGTTGCCGGTCACGGAAGTGCCCGGAATATCGACCCAAGCCGTGCCGTTCCACGACTGCAGCTTGAAATTGCCGACGGCTTCGCTGCTTCCTTTGCCTGTCGTAATTTCCGCGCTTTTAATCGTATAGTTCTGCCCCAAATCGATGGCCAGCCAGTGAGGCCGCTTGTATTGGTGCTGAGCCAGCGCGATTCGTCCGCCGAGATGCTATCCACCGCATTAACCGCGTCCAATATGTGGCTCAGCTTCATAATCAGCAGCAAAATCATCACGGTGCGGATGCCGGGCAATGTTACATGCCACAACAGCCACCATTTAAATTTCTGTCCTTCCGCCTCCTTCTCAAATTAAAAAAACCTTCAATGCAGACATCATGCATATGTCTGTACTGAAGGTTGGGATAAAGATTGCTTCAGGATCCGTGTAGCACTAGGCTTGCCCCGCGTACTGCCTGTAGATGGCCACCGCGCCTTTGGCGCTGAGCAGATCCGATTGCTCGTCCGAGATGACGTCGACCGTGAGGGACGGGTACGTTTCCCGCAAAACCGGCGCAAATATCGACGGGAACAGCTCTTTCCCGTACAGCACAATCCGATTGGTACCGTGAACAATCATTTCACCGACCATCTGCAAATCGAGCGCCAGCAGGGTGCCGAGGAAGAAGCTGGACGCTTCCTGCTTGCTCCGTTTTTCCATCGTATCCAGCACGCGTGTGGAAAATAGCGCCCGGCCAAAGCCTGCTTGCCCGGCGATTTGCAGCCCCTGGCGCACCCAGTCCAAATCCGGCGCGATCTCATCAACCGGCAACAGGCTGCTTTTGAGAATCGTATTTTGCGAGATCGCCATCATCATCTCGCCCGTAATCGCCGTCCTGCAGCCCGTAATGCTGCCTTCTTCAAGCAGAATACATTTGTGATGGGAGCCGTAATGCATAAACAGGACCGATTCGTTCCGCTGATCTCCCAGACTATCCAAATAACCGAAAATTTCCGCCTCTTCCCCGCGCATCATATCTTTGTCCTGCAGCCGGGTTTCCGCTTGAAAACCGGTTTTCACCCCGGGAATAAAGACGAACGGCCGGTCCGTAATGCTTGTAAATGCCTGCGGCACAAGCTGTGAGGCAAGCTGATCCGCGTTCATCGGCGCCTCCAAATGAGGAGTTTCATAAAGCCCCATATTGGAGGAAATCATGCCTGAAGCCACCGCCGCATCGATCCGCTCGGCAGTAATGCCCGTATTCTCCAGCAGCTCTTCGATGCATTCTTTTAAAGCCCGCTCCAAAACGTCCTTGCTTCCGGTCATCGCAACGTCTCTTGCGCCTATCTGGCGTTTGGCTGAGGCAATAATCGTCTCGCCGTCCGTCAGGCGAATCCGGCTAGTTGTCGTTCCTGCGTCAATCACAAATAACAACATGTTGTCGTTCTCCTCGCTTGTTTATTATCCTTTAATCCCCGAGCTTGTAACCCCTTCAACCACATACCGCTGACCGAGCAAAAACACGATAATGATCGGAATGATGCTTGCCGAAGCGGCCGCCATCATCCCGTTGTAGTCGATGTTGCTTTCCAGCACGAACTTGTTTAGTCCCAACGGAATCGTGTAAAGCTTCTGGCTGTTCAGAAAAATAAGCGGATTCTCGTAATCGTTCCAGTTCCAAGTGAAATCCAGAATCATAAACGAAGCGATCACCGGCTTAGCCAAAGGCAGCATAATTTTCCACCAGATGTAGAAATGGTTCGCGCCGTCTACCTTCGCCGCTTGAATCAGCTCATTCGGGAACGATACGAAAAACTGCCGCATCAAAAACACCCCGAACACGCTGAAGCACTGCGGCAAAATAAGCGCCCAATGGGTATTATAAATACCCATCCAGTCGAACATGATGAACTTCGGCACGAACAAGATCTGATTGGGCACCATCATCATCGAAATGTACAGCAGAAAAAACGCATCCCGGCCTTTGTACTCCAGCTTGGCAAAGCTGTATGCGGCAAGGCTGCTTAAAAAAGCGGCTAAAATGACCGGGATCAAGGTTACTTTCAGGGAGTTCAAGTAATACGTAATAAACGAGTCGCTGCCCGACCAGACGTTGATATGATGTTTGAAGTCAAATGTGGCGGGAATCCACTGCACCGGGTAATTAAATACATCCGACGCCTTTTTAAACGAGGTCGAGATCATCCATATAAAAGGTATGATCATCTCGACGGCAATAACGAGCATGACGATGGTCAAAATCCACTTGCCCAAAAGTCCGGCAGCGGACAGCTTGTCCTTTTGGACTGCGGTTCGTTTCACCGCCGGTTTCGAGCTTGCTTTCATTGTATTTGCAGACATGGCGTTCCTCCTAAGAGCTTTGCGAAGCAAAGCTGACTTCGTAAGCACTACTGAGCTTTGCGAAGCAAAGCTGACTTCTTCCATTGCGAAAGAGATTGCCATGCCGCTTCAGACATCTTGTTTTGAATTCCTTTTAGCATAAGGGCCTTCGGTTCGTAGGGATTCAAAGCCAATACTCGCCGGCAAGGCAATTCTCTTTGTCCATTGCACTTCGTTTTTTCCCGGATGTTCTTTCGTTCAACTTAAACAGCTTCGCAAACAATTTAATTAATAATGTACCCACCGTTTTTGGCCTTGCCACTGGATGACCGTTACAATCATAATCATCACAAACAGCACCAGGGACATAACGGACGCGTATCCCATGTCGTAGAACCGGAACGCTGTAGTGTAAATGTAATAACCCAACACCGTAGTTGAATCTCCCGGCCCGCCCTGAGTCAGCGCATTCACGATGCCGAACACCTTAAACGAACCAATGATACCCGTCACCAGCAAAAAGAACGTACCCGGAGACAACAGCGGAAACGTGATATAGGTGAACTTTTGCCACCCTTTGGCTCCGTCCACTTCCGCAGCTTCGTACAAATCCCGCGGAATCCCCTGCAGATGCGCAAGGTAGATGATCGTGTTGAAACCAATATGCGACCAAATGTAAATGATGATAAGCGCTGGCAGCGCCCACTTCGTGCTGGCCAGCCACATCGGCGGGTTATCGACGCCGAACGCCTTGAGGAATCCGTTCAGCGGGCCCTTGCGCGGTTCGTACAGCAGCATCCAGACAAAAGCGACGGCGATCCCGTTTGTAACGTAAGGAATAAAGAACATCGCGCGCAGCGTTTTTTGAATAAATACCTTATCATTCAGCACAACCGATACGATAAGCGCAAGTGCGACGGCCAGCGGCACGCCGATCACCGTGTACATGACATTGTTTTTCAGCGATTTCCAGAACGTCTCGTCGCCCGTCAATTGGGCGAATTTCTCCAGCCCGACGAATTTCATCTCCACAAGTCCGGCCATATGGTTCCATTCCATAAAACATAAGGCGAATGCAAAAAGGCACGGGATCAGCATAAACACCGTGATTCCGATCAAGTTGGGAGCGATAAATAAATAGCCCAGCAGTTTCTCTTGTTTGTTCACAATCAGCCCTCCCTTGGTTTATTTCTATGGTAGCATCGACTGAGAATGGCTGAAAATGAACATCGTTTTGAAATAAGGGGGAAAATATTTAGAAGTGGCGGCTATTTTGTCCACGTATACGTTTGAAACATAAATTACGTATATTATTGATAAAAACAAATATGACTACAAAAAGAGCCATGCTGGAACATGGCTCTCTTGTAACAAGCGGCGGAAGCCTCGGCGCGCATAGTGAAGCCTAGGCGGAAACCACCGAGGCTCTAATCTTAACGGTGGTTTTTCCGTTTGCGCCTACGCATCCATCGATTCGTCCACAATTACGGACGCTAAGCGGGCATGATCACAAGTGCTTTTCGGAGAGGTACATCCTATGAATATCTTCTTTCTGAAGCGGCACGCTAAAAATCCGAACATGCCGGATCGCGCCTTGAAAAGCTCCCTTGCCTTCGCTGTCTCCGAATGCTTCGGTGCCGAATCGGCCGCCATATCCGCCGGGGCTCTCATGCCGATCGATGATCTTTTGCGGATCCTTCATAATCCATAAAGGTGCGATTTTACCTTTAGGTCTATTGGCAGCGGCTTCTCCTTTAACGGCCTGTTACCGCCGAATGGTTTCCGGCATTCGTGCTTTGTTGCGGCTTGATCGTCTCCGCTACCAGCGAAGCATATACCTTCGCGCCTTCCTCGACAAGATGGACGCCGTCCCGTGAGAAATATGAATTGTCGGCGCTGGCCGTGTACCAGTCGACGAGCGTCACGTTGGAGAACTGTTTCGCCGCCTTCGCCAAGGTCGAATTGACTTCGCTTTCCCACGGACGCGGTACACGCGTGTTTACGAGCACAATTTGGTGAACGTCTTCAAGCGAATGCAGCAGCGTAACGAGCGTCTTCTCCGAAAACGTTCCGTTCGTGCCGAGCTCGATGATGACAACATCGCCTAACTCGCCCTTCGACTTGAACTGATCAATTACGTCCTTCGCCTGAGACATCTGTCGGCCCACTTTGCCGTCGATCGTGATGCCCGGAAGAAACTCGTGTAGATACGGGGCAATGTCGAGCATGACCGAATCGCCGATCGCGGTCACTCCCTGCCCCGCATCCGGCTTCGGCATCACAACGGGCTCTTTCGAGTCGTTGTTTGTCCCAGGCTGCGCTGTGCCTTCAAGTTCCGGACGTTCTACGTCGGGCCGAGCACCGTCGTGCTTGGGGTACGTCGACGCTGTCGTATCCGTTTGAAGGTCGCCACCGCCATACGAAACAGAGCCAGCCGTCGTGCCGGATGCACAGCTTGTCATGCCGATCAAGGACATCACCAGTACGAGCAGCATACATACTGAAGCGATTTTACGGCAGGCTGGTATACACTCCCACCGCTTTCCCCGAGTACGCATCTGTCTCCATGCTTTACCCAAAGCGCCGTTTCGAATCGGCTCCTCGATAAACCGCCACGATAGCGCGGCAAGTATAACACTGACTCCCACCTGCAATGCGCTAAGAACAATATCGGTCCCGCCGGTGTTGACCGCCGGACTAGTCAGGACGGTAACCGGATAATGCCAAAGATAAATGCCATAAGAACGAACGCCAAGCCATCGCAATGGTTTCCAGCCCAGTGCTTTGCCCAGCCGGCTTACCGGATGGGCAAGTGCCGCCACAACCACGGCCGTGGCAACGGATAAAAGCACAAATCCACCCCGGTAAAGAAAGCTGTCGTACTGATCGGTCAGCCGGATCATAACCACAATCGTCACCAGACCGGCCCCCCCGATGCAATCAAGGACCAGGCGCGCTTGTGCCGAAGCCTTTACGGAGAGCTTGCGGCTCGGCCAAATGATGGCAAGCGCGGCGCCGATGAGCAAGGCGAACGCTCGCGTATCCGTACCGTAGTAAACCCGGCTCGGGTCTGTACCCGGCTCGTAAAGTAGCGCCATCACTAGCGCCGAAACAAGCACTAGTGCGAGAGTCACCCCGAGAAGCCACCATCGCCTCGGCGCGAAGCGAAGTCCGATAACGAGAAGCAGCGGCCATAACAGGTAGAACTGCTCCTCCACCGCGAGCGACCAGAAGTGGCCAAACGGGGAAGGCGGACCGAAGCTTGAAAAATACGAAACCTCGTGAAAGATACGCCACCAGTTGTTGACATACAGCAACGTCGACAGAACATCCCCACGCAGCGATACCAGTTGGGAACGATCGAATAGTGTGATCCAAACCATGACGGCCGCAATCATGGCGAGCAACGCGGGCATCAGCCGCCGTACCCGTCTTAACCAGAAGTCTTTCCAATCAAGACGCCCGTTCCTTTTCCATTGGGCAATGAGGATGTCCGTGATAAGGTACCCGGACAATACGAAAAACACGCCGACACCCAGCAATCCCCCGGGTGCCCAACCGACATTGAGGTGATAGACGATGACGGCAAACACGGCGAGCGCCCTCAGTCCATCAAGTCCGGGCATGTAGCGGCCATTGCCGTTCAGCGGCTTAGGCATAACTTCCGCCTTCCCCATCTATATCATCGTTTGTTGCGAATGGCGAGAATCGTTCGTTTGTCATGCAGTTCGCCGCTGCGATCCGTCTACTGCTGTTCTGCTTCATTCGTTTCATACCATTCATCTGTATTCTGTCCTTTCAATCACAATAATGATAGGTTTTAACTAAGCTGACGGGTGACTACTAGAATACATGTACAACAAATCAGATACATGTACATCAGAACGATAGTGTACACAGTTTCGGTGCCGTCGGCTTGTCTTATTCCGAGCGCATCCACTTACGGTAAAGCAGTTTTACGCGGAGGAGCGGGCATGATAGGCTGATCGCCGGAGCAAGAAAGCCTTGCGAAGACATCATGCCCGCTGGAGGTTCCGTGTCAAGCCACGGCACAGCAGTTACCGGATTCGTTTTCAAAGGTTACAGACAAAGCTTAACAGACACCTGTGACTCGAATTCGATTTTTATTTGATATATTCTTTACTTACTAATGCATCCGCAATCAAATTGGTCGGTATAATAAACTCACGTACGCCCATAGACCCTGGTGCGACCTCGTATTTTTCAAAGCAGATGACAAGTTTGCCATCATTATTAATATAGAAGCTTTGATCTTTAGCAATGGTTTCAAAACTCATTGAGCCTTCTACCCAATAAACCTTATTAGGGTCTGCCTTCATCTGCTGTCTCATCTGTTCTTTAATATTATTGGTAATTAGGCTTATATAGCTGTCATCCTTAAATAAACTCGGCAAGGTAATCAAAAGCTGATTTTTCTTGTCTATTGTGTCATAGGTATATTTTGAGTAGGAATTAACCGTGCTTACAACATATCTTCCAATTGCAAGAATCTGATCATTGTCGGTTTTGACATCATAACCGCTTTTTACACCTACATGACCCCCGCCATTTTTCTTTAATTCCTCCATCTCAGCCGTGAAATCGTTGTACAGTTTTTTACTCTCTTCCAGGTATTTGTTGTTCAAGGTGGCTTCTAAGGTTTTGTTTTCCATGTTGGCAACGGCAGGTACTTTAATATCGGCTTTGGCAGTTTCTTCATCTACTTTAAATTCTGTAAAAGTTAGTACCTTGACGAGCGAGCCAACCAATGGCACTTCCGATAAGGCATTTGCAAAGGTGGGGCTAGTATTAATCCCTGTTATTAATATAATAGCCGCTGCACCAATCCCAACGAGACTCTTCATCCTATTCACGTGTCTTTTCTTGCGTTGCTTAAGGGCTTTCTTCACAACGAAATCCAATTCATTGGGGATAGGCGTATTCTTATATTTTCTTTTCAATTGTTCCAGCTGTTCGCTCATGTTACTTTACCTCCTCAAAAAATTCATTGCTCATTTTAATTCGAAGTTTGCGGAGTGCTTGATACAATCGTGTTTTTACGGTATTGATATTTTCGTTCATCACTTCCGCAATTTCTTCAATTTTTAAATCCTCAAAATATCTAAGTACAACAACAGTCCGAAAGGCATAGGGTAATTCCTCCAAAGCCTTCTCCAGATCAATGTCATGGTAGACGTCTTCACTAGTAGGGCTATGAAATTCCAATGTTTTATCATCCACAAGTTGAATCTTCTTTTGTTTTCTCAGGAAATCGAGCGATGTATTCACCACGATCCTGTAAAACCAGCTTTTCATCGATCCTTCGGATTTTAAGGTTCCTGATGATGACAGGGCCTTATGGATAGACTCCTGAACGATATCAAGTGTATTTTCTGCATTCTTTACATAACTGAAAGCTAATCGATACACATTCTCCTGATTTTCCGTAATAAAACGAATAAGTAATTTTTCCAGCTTCTTATCCATTTAATGCCTCTCTCCTTGATACGCGCGTATCATTTGCTTGCCTTACATAAATAAGACGTATGAGGTACCCTAAAAAGTTTGTTTTTCGATTAATGAGGACAGAAATTCTCAAGTTCTATTAGCTCATTGAGCTACTCCAGCTGTCACCAAAATTGTACATGGATCAGGCTTGTGGAAGTTGATATACGATTAGGATACCAGGTAATGATCGATTGTATAACATGTGCAAATCAAATCGGAAAATGATTTGGCAGTCTGAGGTGTTCATATGGCGATCATCATCAATATCGATGTTATGTTGGCAAAAAGAAAAATGAGCGTAACAGAACTTTCCGAGAAAGTGGAAATAACGATGGCTAACCTTTCCATATTGAAAAATGGAAAAGCGAAGGCGGTTCGCTTCTCAACTTTAGAAAAAATATGTGAAGTGCTGGATTGTCAGCCAGGGGATATACTGGAGTATTCAAAAGATGCTACAAATAAACTATTAACAAAGTAGTACCTGATGGTTGAAGATAATCATTTATTTTTTAATCATTATTATTTATGAAGGTTGTGATGAATATGAAAGTTGCAAAGTATCTTCCAGCTTTAATGCTATTTATCGCAGGAATCGGTTGTCTAGTCGCCCGTAGCAATATCGGTACTGAAATTGCTCCAGATGGTACTCTTTTAGAACCATTTTTTCTCATCCCCATAGGTTATCATAAATCTTTATATTTTACCCTGATTGAAGGAAGAGAACGACGTACGAGAACGTATTCTCAGTTCTTCATTTCCCATGATGAATTCGACTTGTTGATATACACAGAGAACTTGGCACGTTTTGCATTAAAGTCTGGCTCACGACGTTGTAGATTATAACGCACTTTATGGGGCCAAAAAGCATTGGAATCAGTGAAGCTCAAAATATCAAAGACTATGTGGCCACCATCCGATCATTACTTCTAGTAGACGGTGATCCGCCACTCGAATTGCCCGTTTAGCTCATCTAGAACGTGTACAAGCGATTCAGATTTCAGGTTGAAACTGCTGAGAGCAAGTACATATTGCTCTGGCACGTCAAACCACCTGGGAATACGATCGTCGATTTGGATGACTATTGGAAGTACATCAAATTGCGTTTCGTTCCCTTTCGAGCCAAGCCGATAACAGGCTTTCGTCAAACGGATAGAAGCAGGATCGCCGACAACCACGTCTTTTCTTTCGTAGCCTGCATATCGGATTAATTGATGATTCCAAATCTGAATTTTTGAACCATTCCGTTCCTGACGAAAAATGGTAATTGCAGGACGAACTTTTCCGTTATTCGTCGCATATTGAATATGACGGAAAAGCGCGGCTGCCATGTCAACTTCTGAATGTACGATTCTGCCATCGAATACTTCTAGAGACTGCCAAAAAAGTCGTCCGATGCAACGGCTACTGTTACCGCTTCATTCTCCTGCCGCTTGAAGCCTTTTCTTTTCTTCTTTTCCTCGTCCACAGAGCACCTAACATATCTGCCGCAATTACACCGCCAATGAGGATGACAAAAAATAACCACCAGTATTGATTGAGCCCTGTGTAATAGTACAAAGCCAGACCTCCAATGATGAATATCCCTCGAAGAATATAGGCCAATTGTCTTCCTTCCGCGTAAAATGTACGTGCCATAGGTCACACTCCATTACAATGGTTTGTATAAGTCTTTCGGCACGAATGAATAAATTCCTACATTATTCCCAAATTTTTGAAGCAAACATCTGTGAAAACCGTCCTCCCATTTTACAAAACAACGAGCCCCGCTTATACTTTAGATGTCAGACAGCATCGGAAAAGGACAACGACGACTACATGGGAGGAACGATTCATATGGAGAAAAAACTGCTGTATCTCAAAGTCAAAGAAGAAATTGAACGAATCATAAAAGCCGGAGAACTGCAGCCCGGGGAACGACTGCCCTCCGAACCGGAGCTGGCCAAACAGTTCAATGTAAGCCGCCCTACGCTCAGGGAAGCGCTCAAGATGCTGCAGCGGGAAAAAGTGCTGATCAGCAAAAACGGCGTCGGCACTTATGTGAACAGCCGCCCGGATTTTATTATGAACCCGCTGAGCAGGCTGCAAAGCCTGGGGCAAATGATCAAGAACGAAGGGTATGTGGAAAGCGAATCGAACGTGAAAATTTATACCCGCGAGCCGGAGGAAGCCTGGAAACAGCAATTGCTGACCGACGAGCCGGTAGTCATATTGGAGCGCTCCAGAACGGCGGACGGGAACAAGGTGGCATTTTACTATAATATTTTTCCGCAAAGTTTGGCCGCGAATCATTTTGAGCAGGGATTTTCCGGAGCGATCTTCGATTTTTTAAAAAATAAGATGGGAATCGGCATCGCTTATGCGGTCACGGAAATCTGCGTATTAAACAGCTCGAACGAAATGGACCGGAAAGCTGTGGAAATGCTGGGCGACGACATTATTTTGCTCAAACAGCTGCACTTCGACGAAGCGGACAGGCCGGTCTTTTATTCCATGGATTATTTGAAAAATAGCGTCTTTAAATTGTTTATTAAACGGGAGTAGCCGGATTCCTTAAAAAAAACTTAACATTCATTTGATGCCACGATAATATTCACATTCTATTCTATAGATGTCAGACAGCTTGTCCAATAAAAAGGAGGATCTGCATGTTTCGGAATTGGAATGTGAAATTTGCAAGCATTTTAACGGTAATTTCCCTTGTAAGCGTATCGGTTTTATCAGGTTGTGGAACGACTGCGCCAAGCAAGGCTGAGACTGCGCCGGCATCATCGACGGGTTCGGGTTCAAATGTAAAAAGCAGCGATTCCAAAAAACTGGTCGTCTATGCCGCGTTAAATGAGGACGATATTGTTCAAATCCAGAAAAAATTTAAGGAAGATACGGGAATTGAAGTCGAGTATTTGCGCTTGAGCGGTCCGGGAGAGGCCAGCACGAGAATTCAGGCCGAGAAATCCGCTCCGAAAGCGGATGTGATGATTGGCGGTTCGGTTGAGTTTTATGACCCGCTTGGGCAGCAGGGCTTGCTGGAAAAGTATGCGTCCCCCAACCAGAAAGATATCGATAAGCAGTTTAACGACCCGAACGGGTATTGGCAGGGCTGGTACATGGGCGTTCTTGGCATCGTGCTGAACAAGGAGCGTTTCAAAAAGGAGCTTGAGCCGAAAGGAGTGAAAGAGCCGAAAACATGGGATGACCTGCTCGATCCCAATTACAAAGGATTATTTATTACATCCAATCCTGCAACGGCGGGGGGCGGATACATCTTCGCTGCGGATCAGCTGTTCCGATTGGGCGAAGACAAAGGATGGGGGTACCTGGAAAAGCTGAACGGGAACGTCCATCACTATACGCCCGGCGCCGTAGACGGCATCAACCTGACCGCGACGGGCGAATTCGTGGCCGCGATGTCCTGGGCCCATGATATCGTCAAATCGGCGAAGCAAGGTTACCCGATCAAGGTCATCGTGCCTGAGCAAACGGCGTTTGAAATTGGCGGCGCAGCTATTGTCAAAGGCGGAGCCAACACCGAGAACGCGAAAAAATTTATCGACTGGCTGCTGACCAAACCGGTCGGGGAGATGAATACAAAGCTGTCCAACCGTTATTCGGTTCGCAAGGACGTAGCGCCGCCGGAAGGCATGATCAAGGTCGAAGATGTAAAGCTGGTCAACTACGACAGAAACAAAGCGGCACAAATGAAGGCGGATGTGGTCAAGAAATTTTCCGACATGATCGGCAAAAAATAATCAACGTTCCATGGATTGCGCTATGCGGGAGAGCTCTTTCATCTTCCGCATAGATCCGTTTTGCAGAAAGGTGTGAACTTTGTTTGATTTCTTCACGCGCTAGAGAGGCATGGGCGGATGCCAAACGGTTAAAAGGCGACCCCTTGCTGGCCGCTGTCATTGCGATCATCACGGTGATTACCGTTTACTTCGTCATATGGCCGATTTTGAAGGTTGTCAGCTTTCCTCGTATAACCGACTATCAGGCGTTATTTTCCAACTCCAGGTGGGTTCAAGCCGCTTGGAACAGCTTGTTCATGACCGTGATCTCAACGCTTTCCTGTACGGTCGTCGCCTTTTTCTTTGCCTATGCCATTGCCAGGCTGGATATCCCCCTGAAAGGACTGTTTCGTTTTATTACGATCGTGCCGATCGTTTCGCCGCCATTCATCGTAGCTTTGTCCTACATTTTGTTGTTTGGACGGCAGGGGATCATTTCCAAGCAGTTGCTGCATATGAATATCGACATTTACGGGTGGCACGGGCTGTGGCTTGTGCAGACGATCACCTTTTTCCCATATGCTTATACCGTTATTTACGGCGTGATGAAGTCCTCCTCCATCCACCTGGAGTATGCCGCCTATAATCTCGGGGCTACCCGCTGGCAGGTGTTTAAAGATGTCGTTCTGCCTTTGTGCAGACCGGGTATTGCGGGCGGCTGCTTGATCGCAGCGATTAATGTTCTGGCGGATTTCGGAAATCCGATGATCATTGCAGGCAACTTCACGCTGCTGCCGACCGAGGCGTACATGCAAATGTCGGGCTGGTTTGATTTGTCTTCGGCGGCGATGCTTTCCACCGCGCTGCTCGTTCCCGCGTTCGGGCTGTTCCTGCTGAACCGAAGCTGGGTCGGCAAGCTGTCCTATATTACCGTGACGGGCAAGGAAAGCTCTTTGGCGCATTACCCTGTGCCCGCTTATGCCAAATGGGGCATCTTCGGCTTTTGCCTGTTGGTGACCGCCATCGTTCTAGCTGTTTATGGCGTGCTGTTTTACGGGGCGTTCACCCAAACATGGGGCTACGATTGGTCGTTTACGCTGAAAAATATGAGCTATGTCGCCGCCAAGCAGCGGGAAATCGGCAACAGCATCGAATATGCTTTGATCTCTTCCGTAGCAGCAGCGTTATTTTCCATTCCGCTCGCGTATATCGTTCAGCGGAAACGGATTGGGATCAACCGGATCCTGGACTTTATCGCGATTTTGCCGGGAGCCGTACCCGGCGTGTTTCTCGGGCTCGGCTTTGCCATGGCGTTCAACGAGCCACCGCTCGTCCTGACAGGAACATCCGCTATCATGATCATCGCCTTGATGTTCTGGAACTTGCCCGTTTGCTACAGCGCCAGCCTTGCCGGCCTGCAGCAAATTAGCGGCTCGCTGGAAGAAGCGTCGCACAACCTCGGAGCGGGGAGCTTCAGCACGTTCAGGAACATTTTGCTGCCTCTGCTTCAGGGACCTTTCTTCTCCGGCATGGTCGTATCTTTCCTGCGTTCGATCACATGCCTGAGCGTCATTATTTTCCTCTATTCCGCACAGACTTCGGTAGGCACGGTATCCATCCTCGGTCTAGTACAGAACGGCGCGTGGGGGAGCGCATCCGCATTGACCGTCGTGCTGATTTCCATCGCCTTCGCCATATTGGGGATCACAACGTTTCTTCTGAAAAAAATGGGTCATTCATTAAAGTTGTAACGGAGGCTTAGCATGAGCTCTATGGAGTCCATCATTCACATTAACAGCGTGTCCAAATCATTCGGTTCCTTTCAAGCTTTGCATAATGTCACGCTCGATATCCCGAAGGGCAGCTTTACGACGCTGCTCGGTCCTAGCGGCTGCGGCAAAACAACGTTGATGCGGCTGATCGCCGGGTTCTACGAGCCCGATGCCGGCGACATCTTCATCGAAGGGAACAAAGTGAACGGGATTCCGGCTTTCAAACGAAACACGCCGCTCGTTTTTCAGGAATATGCGCTTTTCCCCCATATGACCGTCTACGATAATATTTCCTACGGACTCAAGCTAAGGAAATTGCCGCGTGCCGACATCAAAGCGAAGGTAACGGACATGCTGGACATGTTCGAGCTGCAAGGGCTTGAGCACAGATATCCCCGGCAGCTGAGCGGCGGCCAACAGCAGCGCGTTGCGTTCGCCAGGGCGCTGATTACGGGACAGAACGTGTTGCTAATGGATGAACCGTTAAGCAATCTCGATGCCAAGATGAGGGTCGAGGTGAGAAACGAGCTTCGCGTGCTGCAGCAGCGAACCGGGATCACGGCTATTTTCGTCACTCATGATCAGGAAGAAGCGCTGTCCATATCCGATCGGATCGCGGTATTCAACGGCGGGCGCCTCTGCCAGGTCGGCACGCCTTGGGAAATTTACTACCAGCCGCAAAGCGCATTTGTCGCCGATTTCGTCGGCACGGCCAATTTTGTCGAGGGCGAAGTGGTCGGCTTTGAAAATACGGATATTATCGTAAAATGCGACGGCTTTGCTACCCGAATCCATAATGACTCCTATACGGTGCAGCAGGGCGACAAAGTTACGCTTGTAATCCGGCCGGAGTTTATCTCGATCCTTGAGCCGGGAGACGGAGATGCATCCGGTGACAATGTTTGGAGCGGGGCCATCGTTCGGCACAGCTTCTTGGGACGCATGACGCGGTATTGGGTGCAAGCGGGCGCGCTGCAGTGGATTGTCGATGACTCCAGTCCTCGTCTGCATGGCAATATGGAAGGGTTCGTCCGTCTAGTATTGGATAAGAAAAAAGTCCGTCTATTACCATCAGGCTCTTGAGCGGTAAGGCAACCCATTTGAAGAAAGGAGCTGTCGTAATGCAGGCAAAAGTGCAATTTCTTAATGTGGGGTGGGGAGACGCCCACCTGATCCGGCATCCATCCGGTGCGGTAACTTTAATCGACGGTGGAGACGGGAACCGCTCTCCCGATCAGGACCATCCGGAAGCGTGGATGACCCGAAACGGAATAGATAAGCTGGATTGGATGATCCTGACCCATATTCATGAAGATCACCAAAACGGGTTGCTGGATATAGCCAAGCGGAAAACGATCGGCCGGGCGGTGCTTCCTTATGAGCCGTTCGAGCTTCCGGAGGAAAAGCTTATTGAGCAGACCGGCAGCCCGATGGCGCTGCGGGTATACCGGATGCTCGCTTCCTATCTGGAGCTGATCGCCATTTTGCAAGAGCAAGGAACTGAAATCATATGGCGCAGCAGCTTCGGATCAGAGGACCGTTCCGTCGTATGGTCCGAAGACGGCATGACACTGCGCCATCTGTATCCGTGGCATGAAGACCCGCTTCCCGGCTATGAAACGATTGTGCAGGCTGCCCAGGCCGAGCCTGCCGCAGCGGACCGCCGTCCCGGCGAGCTGCTGGAAAGCTTCTTCGACCTTTCCAACCACGACAGCTCAGTATACAGCCTGTCCGCAGACGGACAAGCTTCAGACGAGGCAGCCGTCCTCTTTGGCGGCGACCAGCTCGAGCCTGGCTGGAGGCGTCTGTCGCAGCGCTCCAGCCTTGCCGCTCAAGTATGGAAAGTTTCGCATCATGGATTGAGCGACGGCTTCAATGCCGACATCCTGGCATGGATTCGGCCGCAGCATTGCGTGATCCCCATTCATGCGGAGCAAAGCAAAAACCTGCTACCCGAATGGAACCGGCTTCGCTCCGTCACAGAAGCCCCGTTCCATTTGACAGGGGATATGCGTCCGGGAGAAAACCGCGTGATCGTTCGCGGCACCATCCAGATTGAAATCGGGTATTGAAAAGCGCAGCCGGGCGGAGAATGAACATGGAGCTTCCGTCCCGGTCCTTCCAAATCGGCCTTCCGGCCGTTAGTCCCCCTCCCCCCCCGCTGGAAGCCTAGTGCTTTCAGCCTATTTTATTTGATTTTTTACATTGGCTTAATCTCTCTTTCCCTCTCATTTTACATTCAAATGATAGAATAGCTTGAGATTTTGAGAAGAGAGAGGAGTACGATCGATTTGAGGACATTAAATCAACGCTGGATGGCCGGCATCCTTTCGGCGGCAGTGGCTATTCAATCGCTGTGGACGATCGCGGGGACGAGCCACGCGGCAGCCGCGTCCGCATGTGTGGCCAAGACCGGCAATCTGGCGGCGAACGTGGTTATCAGCCAGTTTTATGGGGGAAAAGCGAACGATCCGGACAGTTTGTACGCGAATGATTTTGTCGAATTGTTTAATCCGACCGCTCAGACCGTACCGCTTGCGGGCTGGTCCGTTCAATTTGCCGATAACGATAAGAAAAATTGGAAGAAAGTCGATTTGGGCGCCAAAACACCCGACATTCCTGCATACGGCTATTACCTGATTGCTCTTGGCAGCAACGGAACGGTCGGCGTAGGGAAAGACCTGCCATCCTCGGATGCCGACGAAGCCTTTAAGCTGGACAACAACGTCGGCAAACTGATTTTATCGAATCAGTCCAATTTATTGACTGTCAAAGACCCGATGGCCGATCCGCTGGCAAGCAGCATCGTCGATTTTGTCGGGTACGGCATCGTCGACGCTTATTGCACCGCCCCGGCTCCGGAAGCCGGCAAAAAAAATACGCTGCAGCGCTTCGTATTCGATCCGTTGAATCCCGAGATTAAGAAAACGGCCTCAGCTTACCCGAACCGCGGGAACAACTGGGATACGAGAAATAACGGACAAGACTTCGAGAAGGTCAGCAGCGCAAAGCCGCGCAATTCCGCCAGCACGGCGGCGTATGCGATTGTGGACACCGATCAGACGGTGCGGATGAGCTCAAACTCCGCTGTAGATCCGGATCATAATACGATTCAGCTGAAGGCTGTCAACGGCAGCGTCAAGCAAGGTGCGTGGGGTGCCGGCGATTTTGCCGTAACCGGACTTCCCGCGGGCTTGACCGCGACGGCAAGCGCCAGCGGCGATAAGATCCGGATTACGATAACCGGTGACGGCTCCGGCCATGTCGCTTCAGATGTCAACCTTGCTTTTGTCGTTAATTCCGGCGCATGGAATCAGGCGAACAAGCCGGCCGCTGCCGTCATCGCCGACCAGGGGCCTCATACCGTTACGTTGGTCAAATTCACGCCCGCTAACAAGATCGCCGGCGCTCCGGAAGCGGCATCGTCCGAAATCCGCATGAGCGGCGCGAAGGAATTGAACGCCCAGTTTCGGATTAAACTGTCCGCCGGCGTTCCTTGGAACAGCGTCATCAGTTCTACCTATTACAGCTTGAACGATCTGCCCCCAGGCGAGTGGACGGTTGCGGCCGAGGGACGAAGCAGTGATAATACGATCCTTTTCTCCATTTCCGGCACAGCGTATTCGGCCGTGACGAACACGGTACCGTTCAGTGTAACCTTGAAGGCTCCGGCAGTGCAGGGTAGCGGCTGGCAGGATTCCGACCCGATCGCCGGAATATCCCTGCTCCGTTACAGCCAGCCTGTCCGTTCCGACGATGCGCGTAAAAATGAAGTGAAGCAAAGAATTGTAGCGGACAATACTTTCTTTAACGATCCTGCGGTCAAAGCCTATAAATACGGAAGCGATGCGATGGGGGCGAACGCATTCACTTTTTTCCGCGGCACGAACGCTTTATTCCGGTCGGATTATGCATCCGGACTCATCCCTTCTCCCGGCTCGGCTATCCCCGGCTGGAAGGAAATTTTAACTTACACGCAAGGCGACGCCCATATTCAAAACGTGGGAACCTTTAACGACAGCAAAGGCGCCATGGTGTTCGATCTCAACGATCCGGATTCCGCCGGCATCGGAAGCTTCTATAACGATTTGCTTCGTTTTGTCACGAGTATTTATGTCGTGAAATACGATAAGGACAGCACAGGCATCACCAATCTTCAGGAAGCCGATTTTCGCGCCTTGTCCCAAACCTTCCTGGATACGTACAAGAACACCTTGCTCGACATCCACAACGATGCCGGCAAAAAATCGGCCAAGCTGACGAGAAGCAACGTAACCGCCTATACGCAAAAGGTGATGGACAAGGTTTCAACCGGATCTTACGCCGATGCGCTGCAAAAGCTGCTGGGTAAGCGGGCGTTGAACGGAAAAATAAAAATCGCCGGCAACGAAGACAAGTATGAACCGGCGTCCGAGACCGAGATCGCGGAAGTGACAGCCGCCTGGGAAGCCTATAAGGCCGAACTCAGAAGCAATTTCCCGAGTCTGGACGACGCCCGGTTCAACTCTTATTTCACGATCAAAGACATCGCGCGGCGCATCCATCAGGGCATCGGCAGCATAGGCGTAGTACGCTATAACGTTCTGATCGAGGGACCGAGCGCAGCCGGTACGGACGACATTTTGCTCGATGTCAAGGAGCAGCTTCGGGATGCATACCTTTCCAAAGACGCGTATCTCAAAATGTCCCGGGATACCGACGCCTATCTGGGCGTATTGAAGAGTGGGGACCGTTCCTATCTGGTTCGGGAAGTATCGCCTTTTAAAGGAGACTACACCGATAAAACATTCTCGAATAAAACGGAGCTGGAACAATATTTAATCGATTCGGCGAAGGCTTATGCTTACGCGCACGCCCGTTTGAACAAAGTATCCGAACAATTGGACTACAAGTTCGAAGACCAATTTGCGGCGCAGCTCGTTCCGGTCTGGAGCGATTTGGAAACCTTCATGCTAAACGCCGCCGAGGATTACTCGCATCAGGTTGCCGCCGATTTTGCGCTGGTCCGCGACGACATGCTGGCCGGTAAGCTGATCGACGTTGCGACGCTGGACGGTTTGTCCGTCAATACAGGCGCTTTGTCCCCGTCCTTTGCAGCCGGGATTACCCGGTATAACGTCGCGGTCGAACATGCGGTAACTTCCATCGAGATCAAAGCGACAGCAACGGACAGCAAAGCGGCGCTGACGGCCAAGGGAAGCCCGTATATAAGCGGAACGAGCCAGTCGTTCATCCTGTCCGTCGGAAACAACGCCATCCCGTTTACGGTAACGGCGCAGAACGGATCTACCAAGACATACACCGTGAATGTCACCCGAGGAGCCGCGGCCGATAACGGCAGCGCGGAATTGAACGCCTTGACGCTGTCAAGCGGAACGCTGAGTCCCGCTTTTGCGCCGGATATTACCGCCTATACGTCTCAAGTGGGCAACGGAATAACGAGCCTTACCGTCACGGCTGGCGTATACGATTCTGCCGCCACATTGACCGTGAACGGTATTCCGGCAGCTAGCGGACAAGCGAGCGAAGCGATCCCGCTGGATGTGGGCAGCAACGTGATCACAATTATGGTGAAGGCACAGGACGGTCCCGGCAAGACGTACACCGTAAACGCGGTCAGAGCGGCCGCAATCACGGCTGGCGCCGACGCACCGGTTCAAATAACGAACGATCCCGTAACGATCAGCGTTCCTTCGGGCACGGCAAACGCCAAGCTTGCGGTTACGCCTGTAACGGTAGGAACCCGCAAGGAGGCGACTCTTCCGTTAATCGAAGTCCAGGCGGCGACTTCGCTTGGCAATGTGACCGCAGCGTTTCCGGCCGGGACGAAAATTACGGCTTCCGCCGGTTGGGACGGCACGATCCGGCTTCCGGAGGCGCAAAGCAACAGCAGTGTAGTCATCAGGGACGCTATTGTGAACGCCGTTATTGAAGTCGGCTCGCCGGACGAATCGCTGATTTTCGATCAGGCGGTGCGCTTGCTCATCCCGAACCAAGGAGGGAAATTGGCCGGTTTCGTCAAGGATGGCGCGATCGTTCCGATTACGGGGACGGTGACGGAAGATACCCAGGCGGCGACCAACCGGGAAATTGCGGACGGCGGCGATGCCACCATCACCGTTGGCGGCGATCTAGTGATATGGACGAAGCATTTTACCCAATTTGTCGTGTACACGCCGGTTACTCCTTCGAACCATCGGAGCAGCAGCAGAGGGAGCGGCACTTCGGCCAATACCGGAACGATTTCGGGAGCCGACGGAGGAACGCTGACCTTGAATGGGGTTCGCATCGAAGTGCCGGCAGCGGCAGCGGATAGCTCCATGCAAATAACCGTAAACAAAGTAAGCGACACCTCGATTTTGCCGACAGACCAAGCATGGATCCTGTTAAGCGATGTCTACGAGATTACGAAAGATCGGGACGGCGACTTCAGCAAGCCTGTCGTCATTACGCTTCCCTACGATAACGCGAAGCTGGATTCGAGCAAGCATACGATAGGCTTGTACTGGCTGAACGAGCAAACCCGTCAGTGGGTACTGTTGAATGACCAGCAGGTGAATCCAACCAGTTCCGAGGTATCGGGCTCTGTGACGCATTTCACGAAATTCGCCGTACTTGGCTTGGAAAAAGCCGACGCGGCCGCAAAGCCTCAGGTTAACGAAGCGGATTTCACCGATATCAAGGGGCACTGGAGCGAGGCCAGCGTAAAAGATTTGGTTCAGCTTGGCGCGATTAACGGCTACCCGGACGGCACGTTTAAACCGGATAACCGTATTACAAGAGCCGAATTCGTTACCGTTGTCGTCAAAGCCTTCAAGCTGCAGCAGCAAACCGGCAAAAGCTTTGCCGACACCCGGGGGCATTGGGCGCAGGAGGCGATTTCGACAGCGGCGGCGATCGGAATCGTCGACGGGTATGATGACGATGCCTTTGGTCCGGACGACCTCATTACCCGCGAACAAGTGGCGGCGATCGCAGTCCGCGCCGCGCGGATCGAATTGGCGAGCAAGGACATCAGCTTCACGGATCGATCCGAGGTATCCGAATGGGCTCGCGCGGCGCTTGCCGCCGCAGCGGCCAAAGGGCTTATCAACGGCTATGAAGAGGGTACGGTAAGGCCAAAAGCGAATACGACTCGCGCCGAAGCGGCGGCAATTGTGTTAAGAGCCTTGCAAATAAAATAGAAATGGAGAAAGCTGTTTCTTGGCGGGCTTGCCAGCTGAGAAGCGGCTTTTCTCATAGCTGAAAGGGTACCCGTAAGAAGACAAAGACGCCCCCAGCCCCACCAATACAGTGGTTCTGGAGGCGTCTTTGTACTTCTCTGCTTTTCACGATTAGCCTGCCATACCTTGACTACTTGATTAGTCTAATAGCGGTTAACATAATGATAGCAACAGGCAATTTGGTTTTGAAGTCTTACCAAATATGAGGAATTAAATGATAACGTGTTTTCTTACAATATTCCTCATATCCTTGTAACTCTTTTAACAATACCTTTTCTTCATTTAACAGCCTAAGAACGATAAATATGATTATAGAAATCGAGGGAATCAATGCCCAAATTGAACCTAAAGCAAGAGGAGTGAAAAGTATAATAAATATAGCCCCTGTATACATTGGATGCCGAACCAACGCGTATGGACCCGTAGATATAACTTTTTGGTTCTCACTCACTTCGATTATGGCAGACGTGTAAGAATTTTCTTTAAAAACTAAGAAAACAATCGAAAAACCAAGCAAGATGACGACATCTGCTATTAATACAATGAATAAAGGAATATTTGACCAACCAAATCGATAGTCTAAACCAGGAAGGACTAACAATCCCACAAAAAAAGTGATACCAGATATGGATTGGAACATTTTTTGTTCCTTTTCTTTTTCTTTAGCATGACTTCTTCTCTCTATTAGTTCAGGATCTCTCTTCAAAAAATATCCAGTGATAAAGAACGTTGAACCGAAAAAGATTACAAAATAAATCCATGCCTCCCAAAAGTGAAGTGATCCTGCAGGCAAAAAGAGAAAAGTAAAGAAAACGATTGAAAACAGGAGCGTCCTAAAATAGACTTTTTTCTTTAACAAAAAATACACCTCCCATAAGAACTGTTCAAATATATAATTGGATAGTCCTCCTTGTTCCCCTTCTTTATGATACTATGCTGCCCATTAACACAACGCGACTGCCGATCTACGCCGGCAGCCGCGTCTCCGTTTTATATTAAGCTATGGTACTCCGTTAGGTTAAAGTTCCTTGCCCATTTTGTACCAATTTAGCGCTTTCCTTTCTAATTCTTTAACAAACGCATCTTTACCGTCCATATAAGCTTCAATGTCCCTTGGGAACTGTTTGGCGAGGCTTTCTTTTAAATCTCCATAACGACTTGCTTCATCCGAATGCATTCGGAGGTAATCCCTTACTGCTAAATGGCGAGTAATATCTTCCTTGTTATTCCTCTGAAACACATGTACTTGATGCGTGCGATTATCTCCGCCTTTTCGGAAATATCTTCTTCCTTTCATGCCGAGCTCGCCCATACATTCATAACCAAGCTGTTCCATTCGTACATTAAACGAATCTATTTTCTCAATATCTTTTACTACTGGCATAATATCGATGATTGGTTTGGATTTTAACCCTGGAACTGAAGTGCTGCCTATATGATGAATGTCAATTAACTCATCGCCAAAAATTTCCTTTATTTTTAGTGATTCCTCGCTAAACTTCTGTTTCCAATTATCGTTATATTTTGTAACCACAACATTCATTTCAGTAACCTCCTCCGGAAAATATTCATTGTGACCAGTTTAGGGCATTAGATCATCATATAAAACTTCTTATTCAAATACAACCATTTCTCCGACGTCTATAAATCCAAAGCGCTTATAGATATTTTTTCCATCCTCAGAAGCCTGTAAAACAACTGGTTTTTGTTTATCCTTTGTTTGATTTAGAAGGAATTGAAACATTTCACTGCCGTATCCTTGACCTCTAAATGTTTCTTTTGTCATCACATCATAAATACCATAACTATCTTTGCTTTCTATTAATAAACCAGTAGTTACAGTCATTTCGCCTATGCATCCAATAAACATTTGAACTTCTGAACCTAATTTTGTTTGCGAAAACTTATTAAAATAACTTTCTAACACATCTTTTTCTGGTGTACCTTCAAATAGACTCACAAAAACCTCTTTATATTTCATAAGTTCTTCATTATTTCTCACATGAGTAATCATAAGCTGCTGGGAAATTTTTTGATCAACATTAAAAGTATTTTCAAGTTTCATCATTACATTACGTTCCGCTTCTTTTAGGTCATATTCTTGCATAAGCTTTTTCCAGTCATCGTTTAAATACCGAGCATCAATCCAAGTACTAAAGGGATGTTCTTTAAAGGAAAAATTATCGACTCCATGTCTAATCTTAACTGCATTTTTGATACTTGGAGATTTCGGCAATAATACATTGAATGTATTAGTGGGAATTTCTGTATTCGCTATGACGAAATCTTCTTCCTTTGTAAGTTCTCCACTAACTGCATGAGTAAATACTTTTAATTTTTCTTCAAAATTGTTTATAACTAACTGTTGATTTGTAATCATTTTTTTGCACCTTCCAATTTAATTTAGCGCGCTCTAGCAGAATAATTTTGAAAATTACTGTATTTTATTGTTGCACATTATATGTTGTGTTTTTTCGATCATCAAATAATAAGTTCTAAAGGTCACCTTTACTCGGATTGTTTTATTTTATCAAACGTCAGGCGGTTATCGTTGTCCGTTTATGTTTATATGAGTTTCTTTCCAATATACATGAGTTCTGCTATTACATTTTGGTTATGTTGGTCGGGCTGCGAGATATTAGCTTTTGTGCATCCTCTAAATTTGCCTTCCATTCAGCTTGCGGTAATCTCCCGGCGTCAAATTCGTCGCCCGCTTGAAAACGCGAATGAACGATGCCGCGTGCAAGTAGCCGACCATAGCAGCCACAGATTGTACTGGCTCTTTAGTTTCCAGCAGCAGCCGCTTCGCTTCCTCCATCCGAATCCGGGTTACGTAATCGAGGAAGTTCTCTCCTGTCTCCTCGCGGAATATCCGACTTACATAACTTGGATAAAGACCCAGCTTGTCACTGACTAAATTCAACGACAAATCGCTGTCCGCATATTGCTGTGTAACCCATTCTTTGATCAGACGCACCGCGTCTTGACCGGGATGCCGTTGACGCAGCTCGGCTAAGACATCGCTGGCCTCTTGTAAAATGGTTGTATAATGAAGCCGAATCTCATCGAGTAATTCAAAATTCGTAATTTTTTCCATTAGTTGATCGGCCTTCAGATGCCAATGAACTCGGATATCTGGAGCCAAAGCTGCCATTTCCTTATTTAAGCAATAAAGAAAGTAGTGTAGCAGGTTGACAAGCTCGTCCCGGTCTTGCGCATTGGATTCGAGAACGTCGAACAAGGCATTGAGCTTCTCCTTCCACATGTCGTCCCCGAGTCGATAAACAAGGGCAACCTGTCTAACCGCCTCAAGTTGGTGGATTATATCCTCTCGCTCCGAGAAGTCGATATCGCGAATCAGAATAGACCGGTTGCCGCCGAAGGTTGGCTTATATTTCAGCGCTTTGGCCGACTGGGCGTATGCGAATGAAAGATCATGTCCCGATTCCATCGGATCGCTGATTCCGAGCGTCACCGTAAACGGGACATGTTGTCCGAGCCACCCTCTTAGCCGGTCCCCTATAACCAACGAGGATTCAAGCACGTCAGCGGCTTCTTCTCCCGGCACGGTCGAAACAACGGCCGTAAGCTGGTTGGGCTTAATCCATTCCGACCATATGATAACGCCAACATCGATTGACAGCTCCTGCATCACCTTCTGAACCATATATTTGAACAACTCCTGATCCCGCGGGCTGTATTTCTCCTGGAACCCGCGATACTGGTCAATTTCGATCGAAGCAATTACCCCCCGCTCCATTCGGGCAAACACACCGGCGTCGTTTAACTCGTCAGTCAACTGTTCGGTCCATAGCCGATGTCCGAGCACAAGCTCGTAAAACACGTTCCGCTTATGTGTGGCCAAATGTTTATTTTCTTTTTCCCGCTGTTCGTGAATATCGTGAATGAGTCCAACCAATGTAGCTTCAATAACCGACAGCTCGTCTACCTTCCCGGACGCTCCCGATTCCGCTGTGGTCGGATTCACAACTCCGATCTTGTTCATTATTGTGGCGATCGGACGGTAATGTTTGCGCGTTACAAATAACATCCAACTGCAGCCCAGAAGCAGCGCGGTCAAGGCGGCTCCCGACCAAACGTAGGACAGTGTCTTCGCTATACGAAGTATGTCTGGCTTGATGCCGCTCGTAATTGTCCAGCCCGTGTAGTCCGACTTCAAACGGAACAGTAGCCCGTCGTTCGACTGATCGTCCACCGTCGGACCTCCGTTGTTGAATAGCTCGGCTCCACTGCGGTCGGTCAGTCTTATATACTGGGGGGACGAGCCGGCAGAAGCTCCAACGATTCGCGGGATCGCATTGATGCTTATATTTACGACAACATAACCCAGTTCTCCCGAATTGGCCGGGTACTCCTTAATCAAGGAGATAACCTCTTCGGGCTTCTCTGATGAGGCAGCGATTGTTCTTCGCTGCAGCCAGTACGAAAGTGCCGGCTCGTCCACAATGCTCTCCAAAAAACGGTGATCATGAAATTGTGCCAGTGTCGTCCGCTCACTTGATGTCATGACTAGACCGTCACTCAGTCTGAACAAGTACACGCTTTCCAATTCTGGAATCGTATTGCGCAATACGCGAAGCGCTTTGGAAACCTGATATTCGTCCATATATGCGTTTCGGCCTTGAACAGGACGGTAGAACAAATCCATCCAATCACCTACGAACATTTCCTTGATCATGAGCTGATCGACAGTCTGGACATACGTGTCTAAAGAGGCAATCAAGTTGTGGCCAACCATCTCTGCCGAATTCCGTGCTTCTCGCTGCGCGAGCTCTGTCACGAACCATATGAAAGCTAGCAACATTATAACAACGGTAATAAGCAACACCGGTAAATACGAAAGAAACAGCTTGAATGACCACTTGCTCGACAATAGGTGCCATTTCATCCGCATAGCCACCATCCGCCTTTACGTTTTTTATTGAAGTGAAAGAATAGCCGTATTATACCACATGCAAAAGCCGTAGCATTTGATTTATAAAAACGGTCAATGACGTTAAAAACAGTTAATCGATCGACGCAGTTTTCGAAGCCGCTTTCACGAACCATACCACGAACCATACATTAATGATAAAAACGGTTAACCGCAAAAAATAGTGTGCATTGCCGACAGACAGCCGCCTGACTTATCGTTAATGCATGGCAGTCGCAGGACGCGAAGTAAGGAGGTGATATTAATGAAAGCTACTGCAGCGGATTCGTTGAAAAATGCTCCTGCTCCAACTGCCGGAACGAGGCGCTTCCGGCAAAATATACCGCTATTACTTATGTTTGCTCCCGTTGTCGTCTATTTCGTGATCATTAAATACGCCCCGATGGCAGGATTGCTGATCGCCTTCAAGGACTACTCATTGCGTGAAGGCATCTGGGGCAGCGAATGGGTCGGCTTAGCAAATTTCCGCTTGCTGTTTGATAATCCGCAGTTACTGAACATTTTGCGGAATACACTGCTGCTGAGCCTGCTCAACATAGTTGCCGGGTTCCCTGTGCCAATTATTCTTGCTATCCTGCTGAACGAGGTACGCCAAATGCAGTTTCGCAAAGCGGTACAAACGCTTGTCTACTTGCCGCACTTCTTTTCCTGGATTATCGTGGGCGGCTTTGTCGTGACGATGTTTTCCATGGAGAACGGCATCGTCAATCGGATCGCGCTTGCGCTGTTTGGGGAAACAAAGGCGTTTCTTTACGAGCCGCAATCATGGATAGCGATTTTTGTCGGCTCGGCTATATGGAAGGAAGCCGGCTTCGGAGCCATCGTATATTTGGCAGCCCTCTCCTCCATAGACCCGTCCTTATATGAGGCTGCATCGATCGACGGAGCGGGAAAAGCGCGTAAAATTTGGCACGTTACGCTCCCCGGCATTCGGCCGACCATTATTCTGATGCTCATTTTGTCCATGGGACGGGTCATGGAGGTCGGCTTCGATCACATCTACGTTTTGCAAAACCAGGTTGTTACCAGCATATCGGAAGTGATCAGCACTTACATTTACAAGGTCGGACTTGGCCAAGGCATGTACAGCATCACGACCGCTCTCGGCTTGTTCGAGTCTGTAATCGGCCTTATTCTCGTCTGGACATCCAATCAGGTTGCCCGTCGTTTCGACCAATCGTTGTGGTAAACTTCAAGGAGGTACTACATGAAGCCAACCAAAGCGGAACGGCTTTTCGCCTTCTGCAATATCGTTATACTCGCGGCCGCCGCCTTAAGTTGCCTGTTGCCGATCATTCATCTGTTGTCCATATCGTTAAGCTCTTATGACGCCGTCGTCTCCGGCAAGGTGACACTGTGGCCAGTCGAACTGTCCGCAGCCGCATACTCGAACCTGACTGAAGGGACCGGTATCATGAAGGCATTCGGCAATAGCGTGACGATCACTACGGTCGGAGTCGCTTTAAGCATGCTGTTTACCGTTATGGCCGCCTATCCATTGTCCCGGTCGTATTTTTATGCGCGTCGCCCCTTTACGCTGTTCATCGTCTTTACGATGCTGTTCGGCGGCGGGATGATACCGACTTATTTGATCATTAAATCGCTTGGGCTTGTGAACACATTTGGCGCGATTTGGGCGCTACAACTGATCAGTCCTTTCAATATGCTGATTATGAAAACGTTTTTCGAGCATATTCCCGAGGAGCTTATAGATGCCGCCAGAATAGACGGATGCGGGGAAACGGGCCTGATCGGCCGCATCGTACTACCGCTCTCCCTGCCTGTGGTCGCCACACTCGGTTTGTTCTACGCGGTCGGTTACTGGAATGCTTTCATGTCCGTCTTGATTTATATGAACGACACGGGAAAATACAATCTAATGGTGCTCGTTCAAAAAATGATCCAGAGCAACACACTGCTGAACGACATACATGCCGATATGTCGGGAGAATCCGAACCGCTACTGCCCGAAATGGTCAAAGCAGCAGGATTGATGGTACTGATCGTGCCAATGCTGGCCGTCTATCCGTTTATTCAGAAATATTTTGTTAAGGGCGTTATGGTCGGAGCAATCAAAGGTTAATCTTACAATCAAAAGGAGTCACGCCATGAGTATGTTTGCTAATCAGATGATGGTAAAGTCCGGCGCTGCCGTGTTGGCTGCAGCGGTACTGCTGGCAGGCTGCACCCAAAATAGCGGGCCGCAGCCCAAGAAGAACACTTCGGAAACAAAGCCGAAAATTAAAGTGGCACTTTACGACAGCAATAAAGTCCCCCAAGAGGAAGGGACGCTGGAGAACAATCGGTGGACCAAGTGGATCAACGAAAACGGGCCGGTTGAGGTGGAATTCGTGCCGATTCCGCGCGGTGCCACTGAAGCTTTGCAGAAATACAACATTTTATTCGCATCGAATAGCGCCCCGGACATTATTATGGCCATTGATGCTCCCGTTCGCAACAATCTTTATTCGCAGAAGCTGCTGCTGCCTCTTGACGAGTTGATTAATAAATCGAGTACGACGTACAAACAGTTTCTGGACAATAATCCGGAGTTCCGCAAAGTCGCTGTCAAAGATGACGGCAAAATGTACGATATTGGCATTACGAGAAGCTACTACCCGAACCACGTGCTTATGATTCGGACAGATTGGCTCAAGAAGCTGAATCTGTCCGTGCCGAAAACGACCGGCGAGCTGTTAGAGGTTGCCCGTGCCTTTGCCAAGCAAGACCCTGACGGGAACGGCAAGGCGGATACGTACGGCATGGCGCTTAGCGGAGCATCCGATTCGGTGTTAAAGAACATGTTCGGCGATACGCAATGGCTGCTGACCAACGACACGATCACATTAAACTTGGAGCGTTCGAAGGCGTTTGTGCAGTTCAAAAAAAGCTTGTTTGACGAAGGAATTGTCGATAAAGATTTCCTGACTGACAAAGACGGCAAAAAGTCATTGCAGGATTGGGTTAACGGCAAAATCGGCATTTATGGCGACACCTACACCGCGGGCGGATTCAATAATTATCAGGTGCTCAAGAAAAACATTCCAAATGCCGAGGTATCGATCATCCAGTTGCCGGTGAGCCCGTTTGGACAGTTCAGTCCGTTGCTTCACAACCCGCTGTTCCCGACAGCCAGTGTAAACGCCAATACGAAGCAACCGGAGGCCGTCATGAAATATATCGATTTCATGGCCAAGCCGGAAACGCAATATATGCTTAACTTTGGTATCGAAGGGGTTCATCATACGAAGAGTGACGCTTCCGGATGTCCGAAGCCGGTCAGCACGGAGAAGAACAAACAGGAGCTAGACTGGAATCGCTACTACAATCTGCTATCCATTTCTTCCGACAAATGTTTGCAAATTTACAAATACAGCCTTGACCCCGCAGACCCAATCCAGAATGACTACATTCGGCTTGGGGAGGAAGCCGAAGCCGCATACATTACGGCTGAAAGACAAGTTCCATCTTTTACTCATATCAACTTAATGCCCAGCCTGCCAAAAGAAATCGGTCTAATCCATACGAATGCGATGACACCGATTAGCGATTTGTGGGTAAAAGCAATCGTTAGCGGCAGAGCTTATACAGTTGACCAGGCTTATCAGGAAGCGATGGATACGTGGAACAAAGCCGGCGGCGCGAAGGTGGAGCAGTGGTACAAAGACTGGTACAAGGAAAACAAAAGCAAGATCATTCCTACAGCCGATCTATTAAAATATGCGCCCAAAACAAAATGATACTCAAGGACGTGACCTCGGATGAACATTATATACATGCATTCCCACGATACAGGCCGATATATTCAGCCTTACGGCTATCAAGTTCCGACGCCGAACCTGATGCGGCTGGCACGGGAAAGCATCCTGTTCCGTCATGCCTACTGCGCCGCTCCGACTTGCTCCCCCAGCCGGGCTGCTCTGCTCACCGGTATGTCCCCGCACAGTTGTGGCATGCTCGGGCTGACGCACCGCGGCTTTGTTCTGCACGACTATGACCGCCATCTGTCAGCGTACTTAAGGTCGCAAGGCTTCGAAACTGTGTTGTGTGGTGTCCAGCACGAAGCGCCACAGATCAAGATGCTCGGTTATGAACGCGTGCTTGCCGATTCGTCCGACCATTCCGGTGATTTGGCCAGAGCCGGCTTGGCCGCGCAATATATCAAATCGCGCGATACATCCAGGCCGCTGTTTCTTGCATTCGGCATGTTTCATACGCACAGACCGTTTCTTCCTGCTACGCCTGATACCGATCCGGATTTCCTGCAGCCGCCCGCACCACTTGCAGACATCGGGACAAATCGAGAGGATATGGCCGGCTATGTCACCTCCGCTTCAGTTATGGACGACTGTGTAGGCGTAATCCTGGACGCGCTAGCGGAAGCGGGGATGCAGCACAATACGCTAGTTGTTTACACGACCGACCACGGACCTGCGTTTCCGGGCATGAAGTGCACTCTGTACGATGCGGGCATTGGCGTATCGCTTATGATGCACTATCCCGAGGGACAGTTTCGCCGCGGTGCAACTGATGCGCTCGTTTCACAGCTAGACCTGTTCCCGACCGTCTGCGATCTGCTGCGTTTACCGAAACCCGATTGGCTGCAAGGAGAGTCTCTGTTGCCCCTGCTGTCCGGCGAGGCGGACAGCGTCCGGGACTGCATCTTTGCAGAAGTAAATTTCCACGCCTCCTACGAACCTATGCGGTGCATCCGGACCGACAGGTACAAATATATACGGCGATTCGACTCCTACGATGGTTATTTGCTGGCCAATATGGATGACGGACCTGCAAAAGCATTTTTGGCCGGACATGGCGCATTCGAACAGAGCCGCGAAAGTGAGCTGCTGTTCGACTTGTATGTCGACCCTCACGAACAAAACAATTTGGCCTTTACTCCGGAGCAGCGTGATCGGGTAGAACAGCTAAGCGGTCGGCTCCGACAGTGGATGGAATCGACGAGCGATCCGCTGCTGACAGGGCCTCTGGAGAAGCCGGCCGATGCCCGAATCAATAAACGAACCAGTTTATCGCCTTCGGATAGTGACTACGAATAAAAAGCAACAATCCGCAACGTGCAGCCGTACTTGTCCGCAAGGCTGCACGTCGTGGTGCAACAGCAGAGGAGAAGTAAACGGTTGAGAAGCTGAATAAAGCAATGAAAGAAACACATGACAAACGGTTGTATGAACGTTATTTAGCTGTACGATTGCACTTGGAGGGGCGCAGCTTTGCTGAAATTAGTCGTTTTCTTGGTCTTGTTCGCCAAACCATCAGCAGCTACTGGCGTTGCTATCAAGAAAAAGGGTTAGCCGTCCTTCCCATGAAGCATTCGCCTGGAAACACGCCAAGACTGAACGAAGAGCAGCACGAACAATTGGCTGAATAGCTGATCCATAAACGGCCTGCGGATGTCGGCTTTGAGGCGCGTGAAAAAAACTCCTACCATTGTATTTTTAACTTGAGAAATGTTTTGTTCAACAACTTCAAGTAACTCGTCCATTTTTATCTCCTCTTTGACAAAGAACATGCAGCCTACTCTTAGCAGGCTGCATAACCTATAGTATTCTTATCGCTTCACCTTATAAAACTCCTGATACAGCTTCATCAGCGCCCTCTTCTCAATCCGCGAGACGTACGAACGGCTGATGCCCAGCTCCTTTGCGAATTCCCGCTGCGTCCGCTCCTCGCCTCTAGCTTCGAGCCCGAACCGGCCAGCGACAACTTCTTTCTCCCGGTCATCCAATCTATCTAAATTTCTGTAAATTTTACTTTTCTCAATTTTCAATTGGATCACCTTAGTTTCGAAATCCAGAAGATGCCTGACGATACGTGGATGATTTGTTCCTTTGCGTATGATCCATTCATCGTTTTGACAAAGTGGACAGCCTTGCTTTGTGGGCTACTGGAGTAGCCTCGATATGAATTTCATTTGCGCCAACCGACAGAATCTGTTGGATTTGAAGCTCTGGTAAGTTGAGCATTTCCTTGATATACGGGTTCTGCATCTGTTTCATCCTTTTAGTTGTTGGGTAGGATTTTCAACAATACAGGATGTGCGGATGTTTTTCCATTTTTGACCTTGCTTTAGATCGTCAGGCACTAGTTTTGGTTTTGAGCCGGAAATGATATTAAACTTATTGCTCGCCTAGCAAAGTTATGTTTCTTTGTATGCAGTGCATCGTATCTATAAAACGTTCCGAAATTTACTGTTTATTTTTAGATCAGCTTAGGCGAACCTCCTCTATCCGGCAATTAGGCATCTGCACAATCAATTAGTTATTCACCTACGTATCATGAAATACGCTTTAATTTAATTTGGTGAGTATCTACTTGAAGGAGTGGAATCAAATGACATTTTTGCCATCCCCACCGCCGCCTCATCCCCCTGCTTATCCATCATTCCAATATCAGCTATAAAGCTTATCAAGTCTCATTTGTGTTTCTCATATTTTAAATATAAGGAGAAGATCAACATGATTAGTATACCGTTCCCTTCACGGTGGGGTATCCACGCTTCTGTAGGTGGTAGACCCGTCGTTTATGGCACATTCAACATCAGCTCTGTTACAGATAACAGAATAACTGGTACAGTTAATTTTCGTGGCAGGGATATTCCAATTAATGGATTTTGGGATGAAAGCACTCAACAAATAAGCCTCGAATCACCTTATGCCTCGTATTCTGGTAATTTAACTATATTTGATGATCCCTCGATTAGAATTCGACATTTTACTTTAAGTGGACGGATTAATATGAAGCCTCCCTCTTTACAAGCAGGTGAGTTTGGAACTTGGATTGCTACAACCGATACAAGTCTCACCGGATCTCCCATTATTAATAATGCCCTGCCTCCTGTTGGAGTCTTTTTAACATCAGATTTACTTTATGGAGGAGCTGGGAGGTGAACAGACGGATTTTCCTTATTTGCGTCGCATACAAATAGAGTTAACATAATCATTCATACTGGTTCAAAGAAGCCCTAAGATTTTATAATTTTAGGGCTTTTTTTATGTGCGGAATTACCCCTTTCATCTTCCAAACTCATTAAAATCGGACGTGCTGCAGGTGAAGTCAAAAAAAGTTTGCTGAAACGCAAGTACGGTTTGAATCGCAGCCGGTATCGGAGCTTTGCTGGCTCCAAAACCTGGGCCGGTCATCCCATTATTTTACCAGGTCGTGACGGTTTGGCTGTGCAGGAAATTTCAATCTTTATGTCCAATATTTACAGGTAAGTACTAAAACAGTGCTCCTTGTCTAACGTGATTTTTGAAATGCTGCCTGTGAAGTGCGAAAGTTACAGCAACCAGATTCTATAAAGGGCGAGTTACCAATAGGATGAATTATTTAGGGAGAGGACGCGATTATGGTTTATTTAATCCGAAGAGCACTCGTTGTGACGCTATCGATGTGTTTGATTTTGGCTTCATTCCATGCGGTACTCGCAGAAGTGAAGGAAGAAATTCCTGCCGATTTAAAATCTTCATGGGCTTCGAATGTACTGCAGGAGTGGTGGGCGAACGAATGGATTCGTGGCTATCCGGATGAAACATTCCGGCCGGACACGAACATTTCGCGAGCGGAATTTATTACGCTGGTGAATCGGGTGCTCGGTTTGTCGGTACATGCCGATATTTCATTTCCCGACCTTCATCCCGGCGACTGGACATACGGTCAAATCGCTATCGCCCTCCATGCCGGTTATGTGAAGGGTTATGAAGACGGCACGGTTCGCCCCAATTCCGCCGTAAGCCGGGAAGAAGTTGCTTTTATGGTAAACACTTTGTTGCAGTTGGATTTGGGCGGAAACGACGTCTCGAAGTTCAAAGATGCGGCGGGTTTTGCTGGTTGGAGCAAAGCCTCAATCGGCGCGCTTGCGGTCGAAGGCATATTGACCGGTTACCCTGACGGCATGTTTCGGCCTGAGAATAAGATTACGAGGGCGGAAGCCGTCGTTGTCTTGAACAACGCCATGCAATATGCGAAGAAAGTACGTACGAAAACCTACGATAAGACAGGGGTGTACGGAACCGCATCCGGCGTACCTTCGATCGTGGGAAGCGTTACCGCAGCCTCATCCGGCATTACGCTTCAAAATATGCTGATTCTTGGCGATTTTATCATTGACGGGGCTGACGTCGACGGGAATGTCACCCTCCAGAATGTGATCGTGCGCGGTAAAACATACGTATACAGCGGCGTAAGCCGGGTCAGTATCGTCGACTCCTCACTTGATAGCTTACAGGTCTGCATGAAAAACGGTTCCGTTCGTATCGCGGCGGAAGGCCGTACAGATATTCACCGAACCGCTTTATGTTCAAGTGCCGCTTTGGAAGAGAGGCTATCGACCGGAGGCGGTTTTCATGAGGTGAGCTTGGCGAAGGAAATGCCGAGAGGCTCCGTTGCCGAACTCATGGGTGCCTTCGAATCCGTTGCCGTGGATGCGTCCGGGGTTAAGCTGCAGCTCGAGCAAGGCACGTTTCAGACGGTGACTTACGGCAGCGATTCCGGCGGCTCCAATGGAGCGGTCGGCAAAGATGCGACGATCTCGCATCTCGTGCTGGATTCCGTTGTTTCGATATCCGGGCTAGGCACGATTGATACTGCAACGTTAAATTCGGGCGCAGCGGGTTCCAGTTTCGAACGTAAGCCGGGTAAGATCGACGGCTCACAAGCAAGCAGCATTGTCGTATTGCCCGGCGACGGAGGCGGGGGCGTTAAAGTCAAGGTGCCGAGTGATACGACACCGCCAAAATTTTGGCCGACGTACCCTAAATGGGCCGCGGAATCCGAGACTACTGTGCAAGTCCTTTCAAAGGCGGACGAACAAGGACGGCTTTATGCCATTGCGGTCCTCCCGAATGAGCCCTCGCCAACTGCGGACCAAGTGAAAGCCGGCAAAAACAGCAGCGGCGGCAATGCAATATCGTTCTCGCAAAGTCCTTTTGCGGCTAATGACGAGATCGTTCTCCAATTAATCGGCCTGACTGCCGGAACGGACTATGATCTCTATGTTGTTGCGGAGGACAGCAGCGGGAATATACAGTCGAGTCCAACGAAGGGGAGCGTCAAAACAAGCGGAGTCGCTCCTCTCAAGTTCGTGACGACCAGCTTGCCGAGCGGGAAGGTAGGCGCCGCTTACACCGCTCTGACGATCGAAACCTCGGGCGGGATCGGAACGCGGACTTACTCCCTGAAAAGCGGCTCTTTGCCGGTAGGGATGGCGTTCTCGTCGATGGGGATTTTCTCGGGCACGCCGACTACGGCGGGGACTTATTCCTTCACCCTTCGGGTATCGGATAACCAAGGGGCAAGCGCCGAGCAAGCCTTCTCGGTCGTCATCGATCCGCCCGAACCGCTTAAGTTCGTCACGACCAGCTTGCCGAGCGGGAAGGTAGGCGTCGCTTACACCGCTCTGACGATCGAAACCTCGGGCGGGATCGGAACGCGGACTTACTCCCTGAAAGGCGGCTCTTTGCCGGTAGGGATGGCGTTCTCGTCGATGGGAATTTTCTCGGGCACGCCGACTACGGCGGGGACTTACTCCTTCATCCTTCGGGTATCGGACAGCCAATCGGCAAGTGCCGAGCAAGCCTTCTCGGTCGTCATCGATCCGCCCGAACCGCTTAAGTTCGTCACGACCAGCTTGCCGAGCGGGAAGGCGGGCGTCGCTTACGCCGCTCTGACGATCGAAACCTCGGGCGGGATCGGAACGCGGACTTACTCCCTGAAAGGCGGTCTTTTGCCGGTAGGGATGGCATTCTCGTCGATGGGGATTTTCTCGGGCACGCCGACTACGGCGGGGACTTACTCCTTCATCCTTCGGGTATCGGATAACCAAGGGGCAAGCGCCGAGCAAGCCTTCTCGGTCGTCATCGATCCGCCCGAACCGCTTAAGTTCGTCACGACCAGCTTGCCGAGCGGGAAGGCGGGCGTCGCTTACGCCGCTCTGACGATCGAAACCTCGGGCGGGATCGGAACGCGGACTTACTCCCTGAAAGGCGGCTTTTTGCCGGTAGGGATGGCATTCTCGTCGATGGGGATTTTCTCGGGTACGCCGACTACGCCGGGGACTTATTCCTTCACCCTTCGGGTATCGGATAACCAAGGGGCAAGCGCCGAGCAAGCACTCTCGGTCGTCATCGATCCGCCCGAACCGCTTAAGTTCGTCACGACCAGCTTGCCGAGCGGGAAGGCAGGCGTCGCTTACACCGCTCTGACGATCGAAACCTCGGGCGGGATCGGAACGCGAACCTACTCCCTGTTAGGCGGTTCTCTGCCGGTAGGGATAGCGTTCTCGTCGACGGGGATTTTCTCGGGCACGCCGACTACGGCGGGGACTTACTCCTTCACCCTTCGGGTGTCGGACAGCCAAGGGGCAAGCACGAGTCAAAGCTTTACCTTCGTGGTCAATCCTTAAAACATGTAAACCTCATTTCCCGGAAACAGGCAAACAAAGCAGAAAAATCGAAAGCCCATGAGCATGTAAGACTCATGGGCTTTACGTTCAAAGCATCTTGCTTTTAATGATTGGGTACTACATATACGCTGCCGTCGGGCAACAGCTTCACTGTGCCGGAAGCCGACTCAATTTCCCGGATCGCCCAATGGTCTTGCGGCACATCCGGCCAACTCGGTGATTTTACGGCTGCCGCCGGCCGTTCAAACAATCGGTTCAACACCTTCACCGCTTCGGCGCGGTTCAGCCTGTTTTCCGGCTGGAAGGTGCCGTCCGGATAGCCTTCCAGAATGCCGGCCTGTGAAGCTTGTTTGATCGCTTCGGAAGCCCAATGCCCCTGCGCATCGCTGTACTCGCCGCCGCCAGTCAACGCTTGGCCAGTCACGGCTGCTGAGAGCAGTCTGGCAACGATGCTGGCCAGTTCCCCGCGGGTCACGGCATCTTCGGGACGGAACAGCCCGTTGTTATCGCCAAGCATCAGTCCCGAGCGCTGCACGCGGGCGATGGCTTCCGCCGCCCAATGTCCTGCAGCAGCATCAGGGAAGCTTGCCGCCTGCGACGAAGCCGTTTCGCTTGCGGAGCTGCGTACTCCAATGCGATCCAGAATCATCGCCAACTCCGCACGCGTGATCGCTTGCGATGGACGGAAGGTGCCGTCCGGATAGCCGGACAAATAAGGCTCCAGCACCTTCAACACATCGGCTCCATGTTTCTGAATGACTGTAAAAGTGCTGAACTTATCGATTTGTATAGCAATACCGGCCAGCTTGCCTTCCGCATCATAACGGATTTCTCCTTGCGAAAGCGCCTTGTCGCCGTCGCTGTGCTCAATATATACAGCCAGCTCCGACAAAATTTGCTTGGCGGCCGCCTCATTTTCAGGCAGCGTCAAGTTATTCAGCGGGAACATAACCTCTGTCGTGTACCCGGAGTAATTCGTTTCAATTTTGAGCGGTTGGCCGATCACGGCAACCGATTGACCTCCTGCCGCGTTTCGTACAAGCTCGGCGGCCTGAACGCGCGATGCAACCTCGCTGCGTTCGGCATTGTCGCGAATCGGAACAACCCGGAAATAAGCATCTTTACCGTCTTTACCAAGCTGCTGCAGCGAAGCTGCCGGCAACGTGATCTGCGCATCGGGCATCACGATTTGCAGCGACATGCCGCCATCTGCAAGCAAGCTCACAGAATCGGCACTCAAGCTTACAATCCGCTCATCCGCAGGCGCATCAGGCACGTCGGTCACATAAATACGAGCGACGCTGTCCTTGTTCTGAACAGCTTTTTCCAGTATGGCGCGCACTTTTTCCGCATCCAGCTGTACCGTATCGATAATTCTTCCGCCTTCCGCGACGGACCGAACGATTGAGGTTTGATCCGTCCAGCCTCCGGAGCTGCCTGAGATCGTCGTTTGACGTACGTTCCCCGTCTCCGGCTTCTTAGAACCTGGCCGCACACGCTTCACATCGACGGAGTAAGTTTGCGATGCGGTTAAATTAGCGGACTCGACTCTTACGATAACGGTATTATCCCCCACATCGAGATCGGGCATGAAGCTGCCGCCGCCTTTTATCGATACGCCGCCTACCGTCACTGCAGCTTGCGGATCATTGGCAATCGCCGTGACTGTCGTTTTACTGCTAGTCGTCGTTTGGGTGGTGCCATATTTAAGCTTGTAAGGATTGAAAGCACTATCCAGGATCGTATCCACTTGCAAGCTCGCCAACAAAGGCGGCTGTGCAGGCGACGGCTGCTTGCGCAGCAAAGAAACGGTGTACGTGAGTACGGTGCTGCCGTCCTGGGCGCTTACTTCGATCGCAAATGTTTGTTTATCCTTGGTAAATGGAATCGATAGGGCGGAACCGTTCGTCACGGCTCGGCCGTCGATGCGAATCGTTGCATCAGACTGCTCCGCGACAGGCAGAAGCGTAAAGGCTTCAGTCGCATAAGGCACAAACGCCTGATAATTCAATGTGGCCGGATCAAAAGCGGACACCAGTTCCGCTCCGTCCGCAGCCAGCCCTAACTGCTGCAGCCGCGCGTTACTGCTCGCTTCCCGCCATACGGCTACCTGATAGCTGCGCGTTTCCGTGCTGTCCGGTGAAGTAACGGCCACAGGAATTTGATTCTCGCCTACTTGCAGCTGAATCGATTGGGAAGCTTGTCCGTTCTGAACGGCTTGACCCTTAACCTTAATGCCGGATCCCGTCTTCAGGGCGCCAGGCGTCAAGGTAACGCTGTCCACCGAATTGCCTACATAAACGGTATAGCTTTGTTCCGTCCCTGTAAAGGCCGGTGCGGCGATCTCTTCGCCCGTTTGCGAAGCAGTGGCGTTATTCAGCTTCAACGTTTGCAATACAGCAACGCTGGAGAGCGATCCGTCAATTTTCAAGGTGTACAGCTTATCTGCCGCGTTGTCGGGATGAACCCGTATTTGCACGGTACGTCCGGCCGCAGGCACCTCCACATCCGCGTAGCCGCCTTCCGAAAGCGCCTGTCCGTCGACAGTCACCGCGGACGAAGCAACCATCGGAACCGCATAGACGCGAACCTTATCCGAGTTAGCCAATGCTTGATACGAGGTCGTGCCGAATACGTAAGGCGTGTTCATCTTCGCATTCCCCGTCGTCAGTGCGGCAAGGTCGCCAGGATACGCCGATGTCGTGCCCGCCCCGTCCCGCAGCACCTCGAAGCCATACTCCGTCTTGTTGCCGATCCCGTCGGATGCCGTAATCTTAAGCTGGTTCCGATCCGCCTGCGTTGCCCAATCGAGCGGAGCGTAATAGACGAAACGTCCATTGTCATCGAGGGGAACGTTTATTCCGTTAATAACAAGCTTCGCTCCGGCATCCGTTTGGCCGGTTAAATAAATCTTGCTGTCATTGGTAATCGTACCGTTCAACGCAATCGGCTTGCCCTGCGCATCATTGCCCCCGGATACGATAAGCATCGGACCGGTACGATCGACAAACAGCTTGCGATACGCCATGCTGCGATCGCCGCGTTCATTGACCGCCTCGATCAGCAGACTGTATTCCCGCTCTTTCAGCACGCTTACGTTTAGCAGATCATGAAGCGCAAACGCATAAGTCCCGCCAGCCGGTACTTGCTGGCTGCCAAGCCGTTGCCCGTTGACGGACAGAGCCAGCGTCGCGCTTTGATTCGCGGTGACCTTCAAGAAAGCCTGCTCAGCCGCCGTAAGCAGCAGCGTTTCCTCATTTCCGTCCAATGCCGTATAGGTACGCTCGCTGACCGCACGCGAGCCTGCGTCAAGCGATACCGTCAAAACGGCCGGTTGAGGAACAGGAAGCTCCGAGGTCATGCTTGCGGACCGTGGACTTAATACGATACGTCCCTGTTCTTGTCCGATAGCCGATGCGGCAAAGGTGTAGGAAGCTCCGGCCGACAAGCCGGAAACTGCCGCATACTGCCACTCTCCCGGCTGCGGGGTAAAGTCCATGATCGGTGCGGCAGCTTGACCGCTCGCGCCTCCGCCGACCCAAACCCGATACGCCGTCACAGATCCCGGTATGGAAGCAAAACGCAGCGATACTTCCCCGTTGCCTGTAGAGACCGCTTCAAGCCGCTCAGGCGCATGAAGCGTATATGGAGCGGTTACCTCAACCGTTCCTTCTGCTATCGAGTACACCGGCGCTTTGCCGGCGCTCGCGCCCGCCACGGACAAGTAATAAGTTCCGGGCATCGTTGAAGCCGGGATATCGATGGTCGCGCTGCCGGAAGCCGGCTGGCCTTCGGCAATCGCTTCTCCAATGCTTTGGTCGGCGCTGTCCGTCAGCATAATGGTCACTTCCGCATCAGGCGCGGCATTTTCCATCGACCACGTCGCTTGAATACGGTTTTCCGCGCCGGAAACAGGCGATACGGACGCCTTGATAGCAGGCAGCGGGATCAGCTTCTGGATTTGCAGGTCAATCTTTTTCGCATTTTGGATCTTCCATTTGCCTGCAGGCGCGTCCAGCAGCGAGACGTAAAGCATATCCTTTCCGTCCTGCGCAGGGCTTGGCGTGTCAATCTGCGTCTGCTGCAGCGGATCCCCGCCCGCGCTTGCGCTTGGCATCCGGTCTGCCGCCGGCTGCACGTAGGCGTTGCCGTTTGGAGCGTCAAAGTTCAAAGTATATGGCGAGCCGTCCGGGGCAGTAATCACCGTGTTAGCATCTCCCCCGCTGACCGCCAGCATATAATTTCCATTCTCCGGCAATTCGAAGTACTTGGAAAAGCGGCCTTCCATCAGCAGCGGTTTGATCGATTTGAACTTTTTGCTGGATTTGTAGGCGACAACGCTGGTAAAGCCGCTGCCCACTGCCTTCCACTGTCCGTTCAAATCGGCCTCGTTAAGCAAAATGGTCAGCTTCTGCTGCGCTTCGTCATAAATGGCATTCATGCCGGGCTGATTCGGATTAAGCTGCAAGGTATAAAGCTCGCCGCTTGGCGCATACAGCTTCGTCTGCGCGTCCGCCCCGTAAATTTCGACAATGGCCTGACCGTTGTCCGTGGGGCTCATTGGAAATACCGTAGGGTATGCTTGTGCTTGCACCCATTGTACGACATCGCCGATCGTTGTCTGTGACGGTACGATGTTCAATGCTGCCGTCGGGCTGGCACCGGCGCTGACGATCCAGGTTCCCGCCTCCACCGCATCGAGCTTCGCATACAAATTGCCGTTTGTATCGCGGTAGGCGTTCCAATCCGGCTGATTCTGAGCCGTCTGCAGGCCGTAAGGACGTCCGTCCGGCTTGTAGACAATGACCTCGCCCTGCGATGCACCGACCTTCAGTACATAAGCTCCGCGCTCCACCTTGGTAAGCGAGGTGACCGTCCGCTCAGTCGCTTGCACCCATAGCGCCGCTAATGCACCAGGCGTCAGCGATTGGCTCGCAAACAGCAGTTCATATACACGGATGCGGCTGCTGCCATTCGTCGCAAGCTTCCAGTTTCCTGAATACAGCGGCACGCGCATAAAGGTTGTATCGCTAGCAGCGTCATAGAACGTTTCCGGCTGCACGACTTCTCCGGTCTTCTGACCGGAAGCGACAGGAGCGGTCAACACGGCACCCCGCTGATCGCCCGTCAACGTAATAAGCGCGTTATAAGAACGTTCCACCGCAAATCCGGCGGTAAGCTGTCCGCTCGAAGCGTTGGTCTCCGTTGTCATCAGCGGCGTCCGATCCAGCGCAGTAAGCTGTCCGTCGACAATTCGCGCCTTGACGTCCGTTTGCACATTAGCCTCCGGTTGGAAGGACAAACTTACCGGCGTCAAATCAAATACCCTTTTCATCGTATCGGCAGAAGCGATGTTGACCAGCTTGCGCGAATCCGGCTTCATCAGGAACAGTTCCTCCGCCAAATCCAGCCATGGCTCGGCTGCGTCCATAAAGTCGGAAATGTTGTTAACGAAGTCCAGACCCTTTTCCCACCACGACTTCTTCGGCGGCTCCGCTTCCACCTCAAACAAAATCGTGTTGTTGTTAAACGTATACTTCACATTGGCGCCGATCCCGTTATGCTTGAAAGAGCCGTATATACCGGTTTCATTCACGCTCATCGCCACATTTTTGACCGTAGCCCCGCCGATGCGCGGAATGCCTTTTGGAACATATACGGTTCCTTTGATCGCCCCGTTAAATCCTTTTTTATTGAAGGAATAAGTAGCAATGGCTCCCTTCACCATATCATACAGGTTAATCTCGCCCTTCGAGGCAAAGCCGGGGGAAGAAAACCCTTGAATTCCGGCCGTTGTCGGGTTAACCACCGTCTGCATGTTCATGTTATTCACAGGCAGCCAGTAATAATACTCGATCCCGCTGGCGCTAAAGCCGTAGTTGGATATATCCATATTTATCGAATCGGTTCCGATCAGATTGAACTTGTAATTAGCCTGCGGGTGCTTAAGCTCAGGCACGATTACATCCAGTACCGAGCCTGTGACGCCGAACTTCTGGGGAACTTGCGTTTTTTCCGCCAGATTGTCCACGCTGCCGAACAAATAATTGACCTTAAGGCCTGTCGAAGCAAGCTTCGTCTTGCGGTACATACCGAAGTTTACGCCATCAAGACGTCCCTGCTTGGTCTTCATGTTCAGATCGAAGCTAAGATCGGTATCGGGCAAGCTGCCCGTGCCCTGAACGCCGATATATGGAATGCGGCTATCCACGACAAATTTGGTGTCGCTTGCGTTAAACGGCCCCATCTTGAATTTGTTGTTCATCGTATATGTGCCGGTCAGATCAAAGCGGTTATTGCGAAATTTCAGCTCTTCAATCGGTACGGAGCTTGAAATCTTTTGATTTCCTAACTGCAAGCCGACCTCAAGGTCGCCGGTCAGACGCAAGCCGTCCTTGGCAAAAACAAGCGAGCTCGCCTTGACCGGTATGCCGATATTCATATAATCGGTCGCTTCGCTGCTGTTCAAGGCGATGGAGAAGTTGTCCGACGAGATCGTGAAAGGCCCATCCTGAATCGTGTAGGACACATTCGTTCCGAGCTCCCCCCCGCCGTTCATATATAGACGGCCCTCTCCGCTAATCGTGGTCTTGCCTGTAGCCTTGTCCTTTTCCTTGTCCACGACAAGACGGCTGCCCTTGAACATGACCGAATCGTTGATCGCCACGGGTTCGGACGTATCGTTAAGCACGAATACATTCGGCTCCGACGGGTCTTCCGTAAAAGGCCCTTGCAGCACCAAGCTGTTTACTTCGTTGCTTGCGGACGTGCTCGGCACTTCCACACGGGCGAAGTTGCGCGGCTTGTAGAAGTCTAGCGCCGTCAACAACAGCCCTTCCGCATATACATAAGGGTTATAATAGGCATGCTCCAGATGTATATCATATTTGCCCGGCGGCAATTCCTCTTTCCATGTCAGCTCCAACTGACGATCGTTTAAAATATTGTAAGTCAGCGGATATTGCGTGCCGTTCTGGCCCTGCAGGAAGTAATGAATGCCCTCCAATGGCTTGCGCAGCAAATTGGTGACGCCTGTGCCGACAGCAACCAGCCGCTTCTTGTCCTTTACGTGCAGAGCCGATGCGCCGACCCGATCGTACTTGACATCCGGAGGCGTCATGTTCGGATCGTCCTTCATCGCGAAGCTCTTGATTTCGGTATAGCTGGTGCCGATCTCATTGACGGCGTAACCCCGGTATTCGTAGTCCTGCTGCCAGGTCAGACCTGTTATGGTGACGGTAAAAGAGCCTGTTCCTTGCGAGTTGTCAGGCACCTTGGTCCAGGGGCTGTCCCCTGTCTTGCGGTACTCCACTCCCCGCGAAGTGACGGTTCTTGTGCCATCGTCATAAACATTCGCGATGACACTGACGGTATCGTTCGTATGCTGCGGGTCATAATTGATCACCGGTTCCACATCGAACTTGACGCCCGGTGCCGTCGGCGGCGTATAGCCGAAGATCCAGGTTTCGTTCACATTGCCTGCGGGCATATTGCCGACTACGGAGCCGAAAGGCTTGTCCATAATACTAATCTGGCTGCGGTCTCCGCCAAATATGACGAAATTTTTGCCGTCAAACGCCATGCTCGCATAGCTGAGCGGAAAAGGCAGCTTATGCGGTACCGTTTGGACCTGATATACTTTGCCCGAGGCATCAGTATCGCTTTGATAGACCGTTTCCATGGATACTGTGCGCGGATAGGTTTCCCATGCACTGCCTGTCCAGCCGTATGCCAAGTGGTTTGCCATTAGCGGATACGTGGTCGAAGGCAATTTCAGGCCCTTCACCAATACGGCATTAAACATGTGGACATAGTCCCTTTCCCCGCTAAAGAATACAACGCGGCGTCCGTCATAAGCCATAGCCTGGCCCCAACGGCCGTAAGATTCCGGGCCATTGACCAGGCTCCATGTCCCGGCAGCGCGGTCCCACTTCCACAACAGCGGCGAGCCGTCGTCGTGAGTGATCGACTTGGTCTCATGAGTACCGGTGCTCTCATAGGTCGCAGTGATCGGCCCCGTATCGCCGCCATACAGCACAGCCGTGTGGCCGTCATAGGCCATTTGGCCGCCGTAGGCAGCGTCCGGAGACTCGTCGGGATGCGCTTCCGTCCATGCCGTTCCATTCCAAAGCCACGTATCCCCGAGCGGTGTCTTGGAGCTTCCGCCGCCCGTATAACCGCCAAACAATACTAACTGCTCCCCGTCATAGGCAAGCATTGCTCCACCGCGGGCCGAAGGGGCAGGTCCGCTTACTTGCTCCCACTTTTCATTCATGCCGTCCCACAGCCACGTATCGCCAAGCACGCCTGACTGGCCTTCGCCGCCAAACAGAAGCACTTTTTTGCTGGCGGGATCATAAGCCATTACCGCGCCTTTACGCGGAGAAGGCTTGGAAGAAAGATGCTGCATTTCCTGCCAGGTTTTCTCCCTGCCATCCCAAATGAACGTGTCATTTAATAGAGCGGTATTGCCTTGGCCGCCGAACATAACCACATTGCCTGCTTTCTCATCGTGAGTCATCGCCGCGGCATGTCTGGCAGGGATAGCGAAATTAGTCTCCACTTTCTCCCATACATAATCCGTTATTTTACTGCTGATCGATTGGGATGCAATCGTTTGGGGTGCAATCGATTGTCGCGCAATGGGTTGCGCCATCGGCGTAACGACAGTATATGTATTTGACTGCACCGTGCCGGCTCCGCTTCCGTATGTTTGTTCCGTTACTGTACCCTTTGCCTGAACCGCACTCGGTCCCCCATGCAAGAGAGGCGCGCACTGCAGCAGCAGCGCAGCGATCAATAGCTTGGTCAGTCCGACCTTCCACCGTTTTCGCACTTAAGTTTCCCTCCATTTGTACTACACTTGTCGAAAAGCGTTAATAGAAAAACAATCATTTTATCCCCTGCATGCAAGCAGACGAAAATACTGCATAATTTGACACTCCCGCCCTCTCTTTTGTCTAATTTTATAGAATCCGCAGGTTTAAAATGATTATAATCGTCTGCAATAAACAGATTATAAACAAACAAGGGGAAGCCCCTTCAAAATGAAGATCCGTTAAAGCGGCTGGTGCGTACATGACGGCCCCGGCCAAAAGCTTTTTCATATCAGATCGACCCGCTCATATCGTGCTCACCCAGGCATTTTTTGCCGGGCATTTTTTGCTTGACGATTTTTTATTATGATGGTACGATCTTTATAACAACTAAACATACTTGTTTACTTGGTTTTAATTGCTAATTTAACTTTAACCTTTTGTTTTCCGCTTTATTGTTTGCCGTCGACCGGGTAACCGGAGACTTTCGATCCAGCACTTTACGGTCGGAGTCTCTTTTTTTATTTTTCAAAATGTAAAGGAGCGTCATCCCGTGTCAAAATGCAGGTGGAGTTGTTGTCGCCGCTCCGATCAATAAAGTCTCGCAGTTGATCGGCGAAATCGCTTATCGGCAGCCGCTCCGTACAGCAGCAGCCTTATAACCGTTCTCTTACGTTTGCCATGCCGATTGGATCACCAAAGGCTCCCTTATTGTCATCGACCCATGCGTCCGGACAATAGGCGGGGTCTTTTTTAATACTTTTGCATGAGACCAACCAGTCCAGGTTTTCCTGAAAGGAGCGCATTGCCATGAGCAAGCAAGCTAGACACATGCATTTAGGCGCGTTTTTATTCGGAGTCGGCCATCATGTTTCCGCATGGCGCTACCCGGATACGGAGGCAGCCGGTATTTTGGATCCTTCGTTTTACGAGCGTTTTGCCCAAACTGCGGAACGCGGCAAATTCGATATGCTGTTTTTGGCCGATTCCCTCGCCTTGCTCGGCCGTTCTCCCGCGCATACGGTTTCCGTCCGTCCGGAGCCTATAACCCTGTTATCCTATCTGGCCGGAGTGACGAGCCGGATCGGGCTCGCCGCCACCGTGTCGACAACCTACCACGAGCCGTATAACCTGGCGCGGGAATTCGCCACGCTGGATCATTTAAGCGGCGGCCGCGCCGCCTGGAACGTGGTGACATCCAGCCGGAACGAAGAAGCCGCCAACTTCAGCCAGGAGCGGCATCCCGAGCATGCGGTTCGCTATGCCCGCGCCAAGGAATTTATCAAAGCCGCCGCTGCCTTATGGGACAGCTGGGAGGATGACGCCATCATTGCGGACCGGGCTTCCGGCCAGTTCGCGCATCCGGATAAGGTGCACCGGATCGACCATCAGGGCAGCTTTTTCAAAATCCGCGGACCGCTGAACGCTCCGAGACCGCCTCAAGGCCGCCCGGTCATCATTCAGGCGGGCGCCTCCGAAGCGGGCCGGCTGTTGGCAGCGGAAACGGCCGAGGTCGTCTTCACCGCATGGCAGACGATTGAGGAAGCCCAGTTGTTTTACGGCAATGTCAAGTCGCTGCTGGCTCGGTTCGGCCGAACTCCAGACCAATTAAAAATCATGCCGGGCATCTTTCCCGTCATCGGCACATCGGAGGCCGAAGCCCGGGAGAAGGAACAGGCGCTGCAGCAGCTCGTGCTGCCGGAGGTCGGTCTGTCGATGCTGTCGGGATCACTGAATGTCGATCTCAGCGGCTATCCGCTCGACGGCCCGCTGCCCGAGCTGCCCGAGCTGGAAGCCGTAAACGGCGGCAAAAGCCGGTTTCAGCTTGTAGCGGACATGGCCAGGCGGGACGGACTGACCATCCGGCAGTTGATCTACCGCGTGACGGGGGCGCGTGGACACCGCACGATCCACGGCACCCCCGTGCAAATCGCCGATCAGCTGGAAGCCTGGTTCACGCAGGCAGCCTGCGACGGCTTTAATATTATGCCGCCTTATTTGCCGGGAGGCTTGGATGAATTCGTCGATCAGGTCATCCCGGAGCTGCAAAACCGCGGACTGTTCCGTACGGAATACAACGGCACTACGCTTCGCGAACACCTTGGGCTGCATCGACCGACCAGCCGGTTCAGCCGAACGTCCGAAGCTTCCTCCGCCTCCCTGTGAGAGCATGTTTCTTTTGCTGTACTTTGCCAATAAACCAATGAGGAGCGCGATCGAACGATGGCACATACACAACGGCAGCTCCACCTCGGAGCTTTTGTTTACGGCGTAGGCCACCATATTGCCGCCTGGCGGTACCCGGAGACGAACACGCAGGGATTGTTTACCTTCGACTTTTACAAACGGTTCGCGCAGACGGCCGAGCGCGGTAAATTCGATATGATTTTTATCGAGGATATTCCCGCCCTGCCCGAGCATCTCGAAACCTCCGTGCAATATACCGTTCCGGTTCGGGCGGAGCCGCTTACTCTGCTGTCCGGCCTTGCTTCGGTCACCTCGCGGATCGGATTGGCGGGCACCGTCTCGACCACATACAGCGAACCTTACCATGTCGCGAGGAAGTTCGCTTCCCTGGATCATTTAAGCCGCGGCCGCGCCGCCTGGAACGCCGTCACCACCAGCATGGAAATTACAAGCCAAAATTTCGGCCAGGACCATCATCTCGATCATTCCGTTCGTTACGAGCGCGCCGAGGAATTCGTCGAGGTCGTCACCTCGCTGTGGGACAGCTGGGAAGAAGACGCGCTGCACATCGACAAAGCGTCCGGTTTGTTCGCGGATGCCGACAAGGTTCATGCCATTGACCATCGCGGCCGCTTCTTCAACGTGAAAGGCCCGCTGTCCGTGCCGCGAACGCCGCAAGGACGCCCCGTGCTCGTTCAGGCAGGCTCCTCCGATACCGGGCAAAATTTTGCCGCCAAAACCGCGGAGGTCGTTTTCACCGCCTGGCAAACCTTGGAGGAAGCGCAAGCGTTCTACGACAGCCTGAAAGGAAGGATGGAACGATACGGCCGCAGCCGCGATCAGTTAAAAATATTGCCGGGCGTGCTGCCGGTGATCGGTTCGAGGGAACGCGAAGCCAAGGAAAAGGAAGCGCAGCTGCAGGAGCTGGTGCTGCCGGAGGTCGGCTTATCCATGGTATCCAGAACGCTGCGCATCGACCTGTCGGCTTACCCGCTTGACGGGCCGGTGCCGGATCTGCCTGACGCTGCGGAAATCAACGGCGGCAAGAGCCGGTACCAGCTTCTGGTCGATATGGCCCGCCGCGAGCAGCTGACCATTCGGCAGCTGGTAGCCAGAGTAACGGGGGCCCGGGGGCATAAAACGATCTCGGGTACGCCGGAGCAAATCGCCGGTCATCTGGAGAGCTGGTTCGTTAACGGAGGCTGCGACGGCTTTAACATCATGCCGCCTTACCTGCCCGGAGGGCTGGACGAATTCGTCGAGCAGGTCATCCCGATTTTGCAAGCAAGGGGTCTGTACCGGACCGAATACAGCGGGACCACGCTCCGGGAGCATCTGGGGCTTTCCGTTCCGGACAATAAATTTCTATTGAAGGCCCGTCATCAGCACGCCTGAACAATGCCGGTCTATCATTTATATCAATCCAGGAGGGTTACATTCATGGCAACTCGAAATCGTAAATTGTTCATTTCCACGCTGCTCGGCTCCATCCTTTTATCGCTGGCTTTAAGCGGCTGCGGAACTACAGCGGCCACCAACACTTCGGCCACCGCCCAGGCGGGAGGCTCCAATGCCGGTGCGGGGAAACCGCAGGAAAAAATTGTCGTCAATATCGGGGTACAAGGAAAAACGGGCATCCTGCCCTATGCGAGAGATAAGGGAACCTTCGAGAAAGCTTTCTCGGCCGTCGGCGCCGAGGTCAAATGGAACGAATTTGCCAGCGGCCCCCCTCATTTCGAAGCATTAGCCGCAGGGCGGATCGACTTCGGCGCCGTAGGCGGAACCCCCGTCGTATCCGGTCAAGTGGGCGGCATCGATTTCAAAGCGATTGCCGTCACCGGCGACGGCAAGAAAGGAAACATGATCGTCATCCCCAAAAACAGCCCGATCAAAGAGTTAAAAGATTTGAAAGGGAAAAACATCGGGGTAGCCAAAGGCAGCAGCGCTTATAATTTCCTCTATCTGGCCATCGATAAAGCAGGGCTTAAAGGCAGTGATGTCAAGGTCATTCAGCTGCAGCCCGACGAAGCGAGACCGGCTCTCGACACCGGCGCCATCGACGCCTGGTCGATCTGGGAGCCTTACGCCACCACAGCCGTGTTTCAGACCGGAGCCAAAGTGCTAGTGAGCGGTCAGGACTTGAATATTAACGCTCCCGGCTTTCTGATCGCCCGAACCAAGTTTACGACCGATCATCCCGATTTAACCGTTCTTTTCCTTAAAACTTATGAAGAAACGCGAAAATATTACGTCGAGCATACCGAGGAAGTCACGAATGAGCTGTCCAAAGCGCAAAAGCTGGACCGGGAAATCATCAGCACCGTGCTCAAGAACACCGAGCCGCTGCTCTCTCCGATCACGCCGGAATTTGCCAAAGCCCATCAGGAGCAGGCCGACTTCCTCTTCTCCGTCGGGGCTATCAACAAGAAGCTGGATACGTCCCAAGTGCTGGAAAGCAAGTTCGTCGAGCAGGCATTGAAAGAATTGAAGGAGAAGAAGTAGCCGAATTCTGCGAATGGCGCTTGCATAAATAGTGATGGCCGTCATCTGATTTGTCATATGGCAAAACAAAATAAAACCGGTTCGCAATGCGAACCGGTTTTGGTTGTAAAGAAGATTTATTTTAGGAGAACTGCATAACGACAGGCTCACTTATCACATCGATGTCATTGGAATTTAACGCATCCGGCAACATGCTCTCTGAAATCCAGATATGTTTAAGCTCCAGTGTGTTCTTGATTCGAACCATTCGTACTTGGCGCATGTCAAAAGCATTACAAGTCCTTACCGCCGCCTGGACCGCCAAAGTTTCCGTAGGCAGAAACATAGGTACTTTTACAGGAGTTAGAACGGTGCTTGTAAAAGCGTTCATATAGCCCTTTTCCCAATCTATTTCATCGAATAATTTGCGTGTAATCACATCGGCAGGACCTATTCCCAGTGCATTCCCTTGCGTTTTTTCCGTCAAGCCAAGCACTACAATGCGACTGATTGCAGGTGCCTTACTTTGAACATAGGGCGTGTTGAAGCGCCCTGTAATATTAGGATCCATGCCGCTTCCGGATATATCCTTGCCAACCTCGTCCACAATTAAAACATCAATGGGATCGAATAATAAACGCGGCATGAAGGATTTGGCATCCAGCAGCAGCTGCGGCTCAACATGCTGCATGTCTTCAGCCGGTACTGCAATAATTTTAGCCGGCCTATCGTAAGCATTTTCAATAGAAGCCAAACCGAAAATAATAGGAAGCTTGGATAGCGCAATTTTAGCCATCTCAGGAACATGCTCCGCCATGAATTTAAACCCGTATGCATGAGCTGCATCCGCTCCTTTATGCTTACCTAAACCAATTGTGACCATTTTCATTAATCCGCTTTCAATCGGGCCGCTAAAAGCCGTATGTGGTTTAATTCGATTAATTACGATAATTTTATCCGATTGATAAGCGAGTTTGTCTGTAAATACAGGCAGCCCTTTGGGTAATCTCCCGATCTCTACAACCTCCATGCTTGAACGGATGGGGGCGCCTGCACTTTGCTCCGTTACACCTAAATGTTCCAATACTTCGACTTGACCCGCTGCCGTTGCGCCGCCATGACTTCCCATCGCGGGTACAATAAAAGGTTCACCGCCGACAGCTTTTACAGCATTTACGACTTCTCTAACCAAAATAGGAATATCCGCTACTCCCCGACTGCCGACGGCTATGGCCACCCGGTCACCCCGTTTGATCCTGGATAAAACTCCTGCTGTTTTGATTGCTGTATGTACGGCTAATGCCGTATCCTCTATTTCCGGAGCAAAAAAATTTTGCCTTACTTTTGCCATCTTAGGAATGGGTATATTACACAATAAATCCTCCACTTTCTTCATAATGAATCTCCTCATTCTGAATATTTAAAGAAGCTGTCCCTCCATGAAAACAGCTTCCAAACAAAGTACAATTACTTTACTCCTCCTAAAGTCATACCGCTAACCATGAATTTAGAAGCTAATAAGTACAAGATGACAACAGGTACGGAGGCTACGATAGATCCGCCCATAAGAGGTCCCCAAGCGAATACGTCCCCCACCACCATCTCCGCCAGGCCCAAAGTAATCGTCTTATCTGATCCTTTCGTTATAATAACCAGAGCGTATAAATATTCGCTCCAGCATAACGTAAAGGAAAAAATTAACGTAGCGGCGATTCCTGGAGCTGCCAGCGGGAAAATGATTCCGAACATTGTCCTTAACCTTGAGCAGCCGTCAATCATAGCCGCCTCTTCGATTTCTACAGGAATGGACTTAAAATACGAAATAAGCATCCATGTCGCATAAGGCACTGTAATCGTAGGATATATCAGCAATAAGGCGTAAATGGAGTCGTTCAATCCGATCCAGGAAACCAGCATATATAATGGAATGAACAGCACCGCTTTGGGCATTAAATAGGCATATAGAATACTTTTCGATATTAAAGATCTTCCTTTAAAATACAGCCTTGAAATGGCGTAAGCTGCAAGCATACTCGCAAAAATCGATACAATTGCGGAAATTATTGCTACTAATAGACTGTTTTTAATATTGTGCAGGAAATTTTTTTCCACGATCAGCTTTACATAAGAGGACCATTGAAGTTTCTCAGGCCAAAACGCCGGAACCAGCCTGTAGATCTCATTTTGGGTTTTAAGGGAAGTATTAATCATCCAATAAAGAGGGAATAGAGCAAAAACCAGCATAATTGCCAAAGTAAAATATACGATGATTTGTTTGCTTAAATTTGGTGTATTCATGAGCCACTCCTCATTTTGACGACAGTGTTCGTTTAGTAACGAAATTAATCAACAGTATCATTAACGGTAAGGAAAAAATCGAAATAGCGAGTGCCTTGCCTAAATGCAAATTGAGAAACCCGGTAGTGTAGCTCAAGGTAGACAGTACTTGAGTTGCGTTGGAAGGCCCGCCTCGTGTCATGAGCCATATGATCTCAAAATCGTTCAAGGTCCAGATCATTGTAATCACTGCCGCCAATAACGCAACTTCCTTTACCGATGGCAGCGTGATGTAGATAAATCGTTTAACGGCGTTCGCACCATCCAACATAGCAGCTTCATACATATCGCTGGAAATTGCCTGCAAGCCAGCCAAAATGCCGATCCCCACAAATGGAATACCCCTCCATACATTGACTAAAATGACCGAAAACATCGCCAAATGGGCATCAGCCAACCATCCGACCGGAGCTTTAATAATGCCAAGCTGGGTTAATAGAAAGTTCAACACACCGCCTACATCGGAAAAAATCCACTGCCAGGTAAAAATGGAGACGATCGTCGGTATCGTCCACGGTAGAAATAACAGTACGCGGAAAACGTTGCGAAATATCAATTTTTCATTAAGAACCAGCGCCATGATCATACCGAACACGACTTTGGCGCTGACACAAACTAATGTAAAAACAAGGGTATTCGTTACCGCTTTCCAAAACATGAGGTCGGCCAGCAGATTCACATAGTTTTTTATCCCGATGAAATTTCCTGGAGTTCCGACCATTTTGTCAGTAAAGCTCATGTATATCGCCCATCCGAACGGGATTACCATGACCGCCATCAAATAAAGTACAACGGGAGCGACCAAAGTCATGGCCAATCTATTTTCGTAATTCGTTCTCAAGTATAACCACACCCCAATCATTTTCGGTAAAAATATGAATCTGGAGGAATCCTCTCCTCCAGATTCAGCTCATGCTTAGCTTCAGCTATTTCTTGAATACCTCTTCTATTTTGGTCTGCAGGTCCTGCATTGCCTTTTCGGGCGGAATGTTTTTGCCGAGCATTTCCTGGAACGTTTCATTTACATAACGAAGGTTATACACCTCTCCTGATTTAGGATTGAATCCTCCTGGATAACCGAGGAACGTGTACGATTTCGTAGAATCAACAAATATTTTATAATCATTCCAAATTGGCTCGTCCGCCAGCTTGGTCAGCATTGGAGCTGCCAATGGAACACCTTTTTCAACCCAGGTTTTATACCAGCTTGCATCGGCAACGTATTCGAGGAATTTACCGGCCAATTCGGGGTTTTTAGCATTTTTGAAAATACCCAAATTATTGCTGATACCCGGTATGAAAGTTCCTTTCGGCCCTGCCGGAAGCATAGCCAAGCCTGTGTTGTTATAGAGTTCGGGATTGTCTTTTTTAATGGAATTTAATAGACTTCCGACGTTCATTGTCATGGCAACCTGTCCGCTCAGGTAAGCTTTATTGTTCCCGGAATCATCCCATCCAAGTGCAGATGGAGGCGTACTCTTATCCGTTATAAAAATATCTCTAATTAATTTTGCAGCTTCGATCGTTTCGGGACTGTTGACTTTGACGGTTTTGCCGTCACTCGTATCCAGTGATCCGCCGTATGACCAAATCATAGCTCTAGTCTGCCATTCCGCATCGGTATCATTTTTACCAAATCCGATCCCTGCTCCATACAGCCCTTTCGATGAATCGGTAACCGCTTTCGCTATTTTACGGAATTCCTCCCAGGTTTTTGGCGGTCCGTCAAATCCCGCGTTTTTCAATATATCCTTCCGGTAAAAAAGCACCGTTCCTTCAGCCCAATAAGGAAGCGCGTATTGTTTGCCATCATATGTAATCGCTTTCTTCATTGTTTCATAAATAGGACCGTTTTTCTCTTCAATTCTCTTGACAACATCACTTATGTCCGCCAACAAGCCCTTTTGTTGAAACTCGCCGACGACCTGGTAGCCGAACTGGGTTACATCCGGGACGTTACCGGACTCAATCGCGGCGGTCCATTTAGGATAAAAATCATCCGTTGCGATAAGCTCAATGTTGACATCCGCATTATTTTCAACACCGAACTGTTTTGCGCGCTCTACAAACAATTTGTTTTGATCTTCAACCAACAATTTTTTCATCCAAACGGTAAGGGTCTTTTTCTGTTCCTTTTTTCCTGTTGTGCCGGTTGCGTTATTGTTGCTGCATCCGAAAACCATCGAGACGCTTAACGTGATTAGTGTTGCTGTCATCAGCTTTTTTTTCATACTTCATCCCCCTTTAAAATAATAAGTGAACATTATAATGACGCATTAAGCGAGTAACCCTTGTTCCTTATAAGTCATAACTACTTGCTTCAGTTCTTCCATCGCTTGTTCGGACAGCTTGTCCACCGGTAAACGCGGCGGTCCTGCCGGAAGATCGATCATGTTCATCATTTCTTTTAAAACGGATGGAAGCGTCCCCAATCCAAAAGCGCTGCGAATGGCCCTTAAGATTCTTTGCGCATCTTCCGCCTTCCTTATATCTCCTTGCCTCCAATACTCGTAAATCGATACCACTTCGGCCGGAAATACATTGGCAGTCGAGGCTATTGCTCCTTGTCCCCCTGCCAACAAAGTTGAGAGAATCAGCGAATCGGTGCCGGCTAATACGGAAAACTGTTGGGAGTCGGTCGCCGAAATATAGGCCAGAATGTTATCAAAACTGCCGCTGCTGTCTTTGATGCCAACGATATTCGGCAGTTTGGACAATTCCGCTACGGTTTTAGCCTGCAAATGATTTCCGGTGCGAGCAGGAATATTATATAGAACAATTGGCAAAGAAGTTGAATTGGCCAGGCTCATGTAATGATTCTGAAGTTCTTTTTGCGTAAATGATAAAAAGTAAGGAGTAATGACGGAGACGGCATCAATTCCGATGTCCTCAAACTTACGGGTTAACTTCATAGTTTCTTCGGTGCTGATGCCCCCTGCCCCCATGTAGATCGGCACCCGGCCTTTCGCTTCATCCGCTACAACCTCTGCAATAGTTACTTTTTCCTCCATCGAGAGTGAGAAGAATTCTCCGTTCGTTCCTAAACAAAACAGCCCATGAACGCCTTTTTCGATAAAACGGTTAACCATCCGGCGAAGGGCAGCTTCGTTTAGCGCATATTCCTCGGTAAACGGCGTCACCATGGCCGGAATAATACCTTTGGGAATCAACATATAATACCTCCTGTGTCATTTTACTGACTTCATCCTTTTATTTAAGGAAATGTTTCCTGGCAACCGTCTTCAGTTCAGAAAATTGTTGCATGATGCATCGATTATCACCTTAATTATTTAAAATAATCGCTAAATGAATAGTAATACAAAATAACACTTATTGCAACACTTTTGTTTAAACAAAACAATATTAAAAAAATAGTTGTAATTTGCATCAATTTTCTAAGATATAAGTTGCCGCCTTATACCAGAATATTTTCCGCCTTTTTACCTGCCAATACGTCCAAAATCGATTGGGCTGTAATCAACCCAACCTTCCGATACGTTTCATACGTTTCCGCTGCGGTGTGCGGTGTCGTAATCAGATTGTCCAGTTGAAACAACGGATTGTCGGCTGTGACAGGCTCAGTTTCAAACACATCAATTGCAGCACCGGCTATTTCTCCCGATTGCAGCGCATCATACAGCGCATGTTCATCCACAAGAGCTCCTCTTGCCGTATTAATGAAGTAAGCGGTCTTTTTCATTAGAGCGAATTGCTCCCGGGACATCATGTGATAAGTCTCCGGTACGCTGGGCAAGTGCATACTAACCACATCACTTTTCTGCAGCACTTCCTCACAAGTTACGAATGAAGCATGAAGTGCCTCCGCTTTTTCCAGATTCGGATATTTATCGTAAGCAATAATCTCGACATCGAATCCTTGCAGTTTTTTGGCAACCAGCCGAGCGATATTTCCAAATCCGAGAAAACCAATCGTCTTGCCTGCAAGCTCCATGCCGACAAAGCGGTCCCAGAAGCCCTGTCTTGCAGACTGATGCAATCCGGGTATGTTTCTGATAACAGATAAGATTAAGCCTATTGTAAGTTCGGCCACTGCATTCGCGTTTCCGCCAGGTACATTGCATACTTTTATTCCAAATTCGCTGGCCTTGTCCAGATCAATGTTGTCCACACCAACGCCAAAACGGGCAATCACCTTTAGCTTCGGTGCCAATTTGAATACAGCTTCATTCCATGTATCAACCCCGGCGACAACTCCGTCAATATCCGTTACGATTTGTTTCAATTCTTCAAAAGTGAATGGTCGCCCGAGCCTATTCTCGATCACATTGCATCCACTGCTTTCAAGCAGTTGTTTAGCCTCCGGACAGAGCACGGAATAATTCGTAGCAGTAACCAAAACTTTTTTAGTCTTTCTCATTTTCAAAAACCTCCCACCCAACGCCTATAGACCGTTCACCACATGATCTGGTCTTTTTCCTTTGACAAGAACGTCGACTATATTTCGCACGCAGGTTAATCCCAGGGCGTTAACAGCTCCGCTTGTATAGCCTGCAATATGAGGCGCAGCAATAAGATTGGGCAAAGCGAGCAAAGGATGCTCATAAAGCGGTTCTTGCTCAAACACATCGAATGCGGCACCCGCGATCCCCCCGGACGTTAACGCCTCATAAAGAGCTTTCTCCGACACAATCCCTCCTCTGGCGGCATTAATCAGATAAGCGCTTTCTTTCATCCGTGCTAATTGATCGGACGAGATCAAATGTTTTGTTTGCTCCGTTAGGGCAATATGTAAAGTTACAAAATCACTGTTTTCCAGTAACTGCTCCAATGTGACGAACCTTACCCCGTGCTTCTCGGCAAAGTTATGATCAGGATAAGGATCATAGGCCAAAATCTCCATATCAAAGCCAATCGCTCTACGGGCTACCTCTTTTCCAATACTGCCCAAACCTATGATTCCGATTGTTTTATGATACACATCCGTGCCAAAAATGGCGGGCCATTTTCCCTTTTTAGTTAAATCGTTTGCCCCGGGTACTTGCCTAGCTAACGAAAGCATCAATGCAAAAGTAAAATCGGCTACAGCATGCTTGTTCGCATTCGGCACGTTTGTCACCCAAACGTTTCTTTCCTTTGCTGCCCGCAAGTTAATGTTGTCCACACCGACTCCGTGCTTACATATAATTTTTAATTGAGGAGCCTGCGCAAGAACGTTTGAATTAATATCGTTAAAGGCCACAATCGCGGCATCTGCATCTTGGATGCTGGAAATGAATTGCTCTTCTTGAATATCCGCCGGTAAATGTACCAGTTGGATGCCGAACTTCTCCAAATATTCAATAGGCTCGTTAGAATATTTGGCAAACGATGGGGATGTCGATACGACTTTCATGATAGGAATTCTCCTTTAAAGTTTTTCACATGAAATAACGGTGATTCTCATCTGCTTTTATCAACTGTTTTTAGGATAGCAGCTTTCGGTAAATCGCTTCCATATCATCTAAAGTTAAAGTTTTGGGGTTATTGTTCAGCAATCGTGTAACCTTGGATGCGGATACAGCCAGTGCCGGAACATCATTTTCTTCCACGCCGAAGCTTCTTAAGTCTTGCGGAATCTCTAATATTTTCGTCCACTCGACTATACGATCCACTACTCTCCCGGCAGCTTCCGCTTTCGAAGAGCCTCTAATTTGAATCCCCATCGGTTCGGCTACTTGAGACAAACGGTCTGTAATCGCATCCATATTAAATTCCATGACATGAGGAAGCAGCATCGAATTAGCGACACCGTGAGAAATTTTAAATTTTCCTCCCAACGGATACGCCAGAGCATGAACCGCAGCGGTACCCGCACAAGTTAATGCCATACCTCCGTACATCGAGCCAAATAACATTTTTTCTCTCGCATCCGCAGATGAACCGTTTTGATAAGCCTCTACGATGCTGGCCGAGATTAAACGAATCGATTCAAGAGCAAACATATCACTTAAGGGATTCGCTTTATTAGAAATATATGATTCTAAAGAATGAGTGAATGCATCCATTCCCGTTGCTGCGGTAATCGGTTTCGGTAAACCTAATGTAAGCATCGGATCAATAATTACAACTTTCGGCAGTAAGTATTTGCTTACGATACCAACCTTTAATTCTTCATCCGGCAAAGTGACGATTGCGTTCGGAGTAACTTCTGCCCCGGTGCCCGAGGTGGTCGGGATTAATATGGTAGGAAGCCCCGGCTTGGCAACTAAATCGGTGCCCAGCAGCTCACGGATCGAATTATTATTTGTTTTAAGTACCGAAATAATCTTGGTAGTGTCAAGCACGCTGCCACCGCCAATACCAATCAACACATCATAGTGCTCATTGCCTATGCATTGAAAGACTTCTTCAATATTACCGACCGTCGGTTCGGGTAGAACATTTGTATTAATGTCCGCTTTAATCCCTTTAACGGATAATTGACCTACAATATCATCGATAACCCCCAAGGCTTTAATGGACGGTTGGGTAATTATCAATACGGACTTTACATCATGGATGCCGGTAAAATGGAGATTGTCCGCCAAAGCCTGAATTGAATTTCGTCCTGCCACAATATGAGCTGCGGTTTGAAATCGATATAATTGCTGCATTTTCGCTCCCTACTCCTCTAAGAATATGTTATATTTTAAAACACTTGTAAACGATATCGTTTCCTCATTAGATTATAAGTAAATATGTTTTATTTATCAACACTTTTTATATTTATAGTATTAATTACTTTATTGGTTATATTTTGCAACACTTATAATTGCAGTTAAGCCCGTTTCATCGTTTAGACACAAAAAAATCCTTTTTCGCAAACAAGACATAGAATGACTGACCTGTCTGCGAAAAGGATTCACATTTAATTGAAATCAATCTTTAAGGATTCTCCATAACGTCGAACGGTTCAGCCCAAGGCGATTGGCAGCCCTGGATTGGTTCATATCTTCTTCCTGAAGCACGATTTGAATAATATCTTTCTGAATCTCTTGCAGAGATTGATTTAGATTTACAAGTCTGGTACCGTATTGAGAACTATATTCAAATTTGATGCTATTCATAGTTGGCAGCAACTTTTCATCTAAGTATTCGCCTCGGGCACTTTTTACCATTTCTTCGATGGTGTCTCTTAATTCGATCAAGTTTCCCTTCCAGGCATGCGAATGGAAAACTTCCTCCACTTTCGGGCGAATACCTACGATCTGCTTCCCGTATTTCTCGTTATTCTCAGAGATAAAGATCCTGATCAATTCATCTAACTCCTGCGGATTTTCTCGAATCGGCTTTAAATAAATTAAAGTTTTACTCAGATAAGCATATAGTTCCTCATCCAGTAAACCGTCCTCTTTTAATTGCAGTGGAGGCTTTTCAACGGATATAATTATTAAAGCAGGGCAGCTCCTAAACATGTCCTCCAATTTCCTTTGATCCTTTAATTTGAATCGTTCAAGTCCGCGAATATAAATTATGGAATGACTAACCGATACCTCCAGCAAATGTTTTAAATGAATAAAAGCTTCCTCAGAGCCGCGAATTACAGTGACATCAAATAAATGCTCCTCTTCAACGTTAAGCAATTTCTGAATCGTTCCCGCTAACACACGCTTTCCCGTCCCCATTTCTCCATACATCGTGACGAGCTTTTGTTGCCGCAATCCCTCCATCGCGGTATTTAGGGCTTGTTGAAAATCCCCTCTGGCTTGAATTAACTGGGGGAAGGTCTCAAGGAACTGCTCCATGTATTGGACTTGGATGTCATTTTCACTCTCGCCAACAGGGCGTACATACATGTTAAACAACGACTGGTTTTGATCATTCTGTTGACTTAGGATCGTTATTTTATGCTTATAGGTGGGATCAAACAGTTCCAATTTGGTTTTCGTTTGGCGTTTCTTTACCGCTTTTTGCAGCAAGTCCATTAAATTGGGAAGCTTGGCATGCAAGGCTCGGCTCGCTTCATTCTCGGACCTGATGTTAAAAATACGAAGAAAGCTTTGATTAAAGTAACTTAATTCCCCGTCCGCGCGAATGACTGCCATCCCTGTTTCCAAGCCATTGGACAAGCTGTCCATCATATTGTTCTCAAATTTAGAACCGGAGATAGCATGATACATATTTCTTGCATTCTCGAAAGCCTCCAACACGGACTCTTTCCCGGATGTTATCAGGATTCCTTGCAATCCCTTTTCTTTCGCCATTCGGACTACGTGCGTACCACCGACAATAACCAGAGCTCCCTTTTTCTTCGCATTTTCCAAGGCACGGTCTACTTCATCTTCTTTATGGATAATGGTATGCGGAATCTCTACATTCAACAATCTGGATACAGCGACAACTGCTTCGATAATGTGGGGAAAGCCGATCATTTCAATTTGCGTTTTATATTCCTTCAACAAAGTGATCAGCCTTAAAATATCATAGCCGGAAACTTTTATTTCCACGACTGGGAGCTTGCTATTCTCTTTAATAAGACTGGCCGTTACACCGCGGCTGATAATAATATCGTAACCCTCGGCTTCATACTGCCGAATCGAGTTCAGTGACTCGGACAGATCCCCCTGAATGACAGTTAACTCAAAATCGTCAAATTGTTCCGCCAAACTTGAAGTTAATTCTAACAACCCGCGATAAGGTGCGATAACCAGTGTCTTTATTTTCATCAACAAATGCCCCCTTTCAAAAACTTAGCTACGAACATTTATAATTATAAGCTTACCGGGATAAACGGTCCCTAAGGGACGTGCGCCTTTGTCAAGGTTGGTAAAACAAAGCATACAACTTATACTTTCTTTACCAACTAAAGAAAAGAGAGGCAACCCAATTGAGGTCGATCTCTCTTTGAAGTACGTTTGATTATGTTACAATTTTAAACACTTTTTAAATAAATATTACTAATTTCAGTCTAATGTGTCAATTTAAAACTAAAAACAATGCAGCCTCTTCGGTTCAATTGTCAAAACAGAAAAAAGGAGAGAGCCGAAACTAATCCTTCCGCCCACTCCTTTTTGTAAGAAAACCAGCATAAACGGCTTCGCCGTCCAAAACGGACTTGTGCGTTTGTCAAGGCTGGCACAGCCCATTATCTTTACAACGACACGCCCAGGAGCCCTCGCGTTAATTGAAAATCAACGTTGCCTTGTTGAAAGAGACGCGGCGTATAGCTATGCTCGATGATTTGCTTGCAGCTTTCCAGAATCTGGTTGGTCCAAGCGGCAGGATTACCGGTGAGCAGCAGATCCAAATCATTGGCATAGGCTTGCTGCATAGCCGGCTCCGATGCCACTTGCAGCATAGGCACGAACGGATGCGTCTGCATCGGTTGACGATCGACCAGCGCTATGATTAACTCTACGCCTGTGGCCGCTAAGCCCGTAACGGTCTCCACCCAATGCTCGGTCGGCGCTTCCATGACGTGGAAACCGGTTTGGCGGGCATGTTCGCCATAGGCCAATGACGGCCGGACGTTGGATGCAGCCAATACATTCTCGCTGTAAGCAGGCGTTGAAAGCAATCCGCTGTTCTCGGGGACAACCACCATGCCGCCTGCTCCGACAATCATTTTTGTCAACAATGCCAGTTGTTCACCGGCTGCGTCTGCAACGGAACCGTCGCTTAAGATCCCGATGCGCAATGCTTCCAGCCCGACACTCTCCTTCGTCGCTGGCCCGGCTGCCGACAATTGATCGACAAACCATGCTTCGACCTTCCGAGTTACCTTATCGATCCCGCCGTCAAGCTGAATGCTGGCAAAGCCAAGACGGCTGGAATCGACACCCATCTCCTCCATCTCGTGACGCATAAAATCATTATGCGTTTTCTCACAGCCATGTTCCAGCAGCAGACAATACTTGACTAGCGGATGGGTGGCATAGCCGATCATGGTTCGGGCATACAACTGCTCGGATTGGCCGGCCGAATTCCCGCATCCTTCCGTATGAGCCAAAGCCACAAAGCGCGAGAGCTGCTCGGGTTGACCAAGCCCCTGTTTGTTCAGCCGAAGTGTAATCATATTCGCCACCTGCCCGGCACAGAGACTGGTGGGCAGGATCAGGCCGATGCGGTCGCTGGCCCGATGGTCTTGGTGACGTGTTAATGTGAACCGGATGGGATTGGCAGCCGCGGCTGCAGCCGCTCGAATCGCAATAGGTTCCCCCGACGGCACAGGTGCTTGGAGCAATGCATCCAGCTGACTCGCATCCGTTTGCCGCCAGTTGCGCCAAATCTGTACCTGCGAATGGCCGGCCTTTTCGCCAACGCTGCGCTGGCCAGAGGCTACTTGCAACGAAAGTTCAAAGGCTTGCTTGCCCAACTCGTCCATGGATACGCCCTCCAGGTACTGACCTGCGTTGACATCCATATCATTGGACAGCAATTGGAAACGACGCGTCGTCGTCACCACCTTGACCGTCGGCACAAAAGGAAAGTTGGTAATGGAGCCGTTGCCTGTCGTAAAGAAAATCAGGTTGCAGCCTGAAGCCACCTGCCCGGCAATGCTTTCGAGGTCGTTACCGGGGCTATCCATAAAATAATACCCGGATTCTTTCATGATCGCACCATAGTCAATCGCATAGTCAAGGCGTGTAGCCGGGTCTTTCTTGCGGGCAGCGCCAATGGACTTGAGGTAAATATTATAAAGGCCGCGGTATTTATTGCCGCCAGACGGGTTGCCTTCAGCGTTAGCGCCATGCCAGGACGTACGCTCCTTGAATTGTTCCACAAGCGTCAAAAATTTGCGGGCGGTTTCAACATCGCGTACATTTTGCAAAACATAGGGCTCTGCCCCAATTAATTCATCGGTTTCAGCCAGACTGGCGGCGCCGCCGTAGCGTACCAATTCCTGGGCAATCCAACCGAGCAGCGGGTTAGCCGAAATGCCGGAAAATGCGTCTGAACCTCCACATTGCAGACCAATCTTTAGATTGCTGATGGATTCGGGGGTCCGTTCCATCGCATTGACTGTCGGCAACCAGCCACGTACAGCAGCTTCCCCTAGTGCCAAGTTATCTTGAAAACCGCCTTGGATCGACAGGAACCGATGCAGCACATCATCTAACGGATAATTGTGTTCGCGCAAATATGCTTCTACCATCTGATTGGTCACGGATTCATTGCCATGATCTACGACCAGGACCGCGCCCACGTTAGGGTTGACGATAAATCCGGCCAACGTACGCAGCAGCAGCGCCAGGTTATTAGGCTGTTCGATGCCCCCCTCCGTATGCGCGACGGGGACAATCCCGTCCACCCGGGGATAGTTCTTCAGTTCGCCTTGCAGACGAGCGGCAAGCTGCTTGACATAGCTCCCCGTACGTGAGGTTGTCCCCAACAACACAATCGTGTTGCGGGTACCGACACCGCGCTCTTGGCTGCGCCGATAGCCCAGAAAAGTCCGTGTATCCGGGTATGCGGGCAATGCTGGAGCCGGTTGGAAATTTGCCTCGTCGAGAACATAAGGATGAACTTGATCGGCAAAATTGGGCGCCGCGGGCAGCGCAAACTTCAACGAACGCACATTAAGCGCCTCCAGCACAGCCTCGTTGATCACGTAATGGCCGGGCGGAATGGGTTGTATAGCCACACCGAAGGGCAGTTCCCAAGAAAGCAAGTCTTCGCCAGGGGCAATCTCCTTCACTGCAAAGCGATGGCCTTCCATGACCGTATAATCCAATGTCAGAGGTTGGCCTTGATAGTAAATGATAGTGCCAGCGTCCAGTTGACGAGTGGCCACGGCGACATTATCCCCGGGTAAGGGCAGTCTGCCGACTTCGTCAAATTGATAAGATACGCTCATTGGTTTATAACTCCTCCTAGTTATGATTTCACTTGAGTTGAATATAAATTGCACAGATCTTCAAAGAGCTTGCTGTCTAATGAGAAGAAGATTTGAAACCGATTACAGGAAGTTGAGTCCGAAGCTTGGCTTCAGCTCATGTTCATGCAAATATTGTATCATAAAATTGAACTGACAGATGGAAATTTTCTGTGCAAGGGAAAGGTACTTTATTATGTTGGTCTTGGTGGAAAGACCGCAGTAAAGATAGGCCAAGGCATGTTCGTTTCATACCTGCGGAATGCTTTATTGACACTTATTTGCTAGCGAGTACATGATCGTATTCCATTCTGACGAAAAAAAGAACAGTCAAGAAAGCTTCACTGTTCTTATTGTGTTAAATATCTCTGTTCAATTTTTTCAACCCAGGATGGAAGCGAATCCCCACGATGTATGATCGAGCCGCATCTTATTACAAGTGTAATTTCACCTTCTGCGCGGCTGTTATCCACTACGATCAAATGGTCAATCATGTGAAGATGGGGAAAGTAAATTTTGAATTGAAGTGTTATGTCGTCTGATAATATCCTCAGTAGGAATGTCATGACCACCATTTTTAACTCGAACCGTAACTCTTTCAATATTTAATCGATAATCACCCAGACCTACATAAAACATTGTAATTTCGAATCCGCTTGCCTTGGCATCACGAATAAGACGAATCACATTTCTGGATGAATAGAATCAATTCCTCGAGCCAAGGCATCAGGGTCAATGTTAATACTAATCCCAAGCCGGTCAACGATTAGATTACGGATTGTACTTTTTCCGCTGCCATTGTTGCCGGCAAAAACGTACATGATCGGTATCGTTTCATGCATGAGAACCGTCTCGGTCGGTAACGGGAATAACATTACCGTCATTGAATTCCTTTACAATCTGGCCTTTGGCAGACTTATATACAATGTATGTTTCGTTGGCTTTGGCATCCAACTTAGCACGCTCGCCTGTGAGCTTAATGAGCTTTTGAAGATCTTTAATTTGATTCATTTGCCTCACATCCTGTTCCTAAGTATAGGCACTTAATCTAATTATAACATAAAAAACAGGAAGGCTTCTTATCGAAGCCTAGCAGTAAACTAGCGAATTCTCTCTGCACAGTTTAAACATTTAACAAAATGGCAATTTGGGCGGTCGGAATTGATTTCCGCAGAAGCATTTCGAGACGAAGCGATTCGCTGAAGCCTGCGACCGCGAACTTCGAAGCCGCGTAAGGCCCGTATCCGGGAAAGCCGAGCCGGCCGCTCACGCTGCCGATATTGATAATTTTCCCGGACCTGGTTGTACGCATATGCGGCAGTACCTCCCGGGTCGTCGCCACGACCCCGAAAAAATTGGTCTCCATCGCCCGCGCCCAATCTTCCGGCGGAATTTCTGCCTCCGAGTGAAATCCCCGCATTGTTCACCGGCACATCGATGCGCCCGTGACGCCATGATCCGCTGCACCGCGTACCGAATCGTTTGGCCGTCCGTCACGTCCAGCGGCAAGCATTCGATATGCCGGCTCAGACCCTTTTGCCCCGCGGTCACCCTTGCAGAAGCAAGCTTTGCTTCCACTGCAGGCAACCGGACTTAGCCCCTCTTCCTAAAACGAGAGCTTAACGGACTCCAGAGCCGCTATTTACGCTTAAATGAATGGTATTCAGTCCTAGCGGACCGAGGAGACGATATTGGCCAAATTTGGGATGAATCCAGGGATTTCCAACCGAATAACGGCACCTCGGTCCGTTACAATTCCATTCCGGCCAAATCGGGGCAAATAGCGTCCACTCAGTCCATTAGCGCGACGATCGCAGTAGTTTCGAACGTCCACATCCACACAGCCGCATGACTATGCGCATCATGCACCTTTTGGCAAGGTCAACTAACTCTAACTGTACGAACATCCCCGCCCTTGGAGGACGTCGCATCCGCTTGGCGTGCAAACACAAAAAAGGAAAGGCTTTAACTATCCTTCCCTTCCTTACTAATCTGCAGCTGTTATCCAACGGACACGCCGAACGACTCACCCGCGTACAGCTTGATACGCTCGTTCACAAAATGCTGGCGAGACGATGTTGACTTACCGCTTCTTGGACACATCGGCCCAAGAAGCGGATAAATTTGGAATCACCGCTATAAGTCAGGAATAGCCGCTTCAAGCGCGCGCAAACAGCAGACGGCACAAGCCCCCTTCATGTCCAGAAGCTCTGTACCGCCTGGCTCCATCCAGGCTCACTTCCGACTATCGCTCAGTAGGTGCAAGCAAAATTCCAGGTCCGCTTGCAAATGCTGCTGCATCAGCAACTCGGCCTGTTGTCCATCCCTCGCTTGAATCGCTTCATAAATTCGCTCATGCTCGTCAATCAGGAAAGGACGGTTATAGTAAACGACCGTGCGCCTGAATAAATAAATGACAGACTGCATACGGTCGATGATATCGATCATAGCTGCATTATTGCTCGCCTGAACGATGATTTCGTGAAACCGTTCGTTGGCGCTCATGATTTCGTCGATAGAGCCTGTATGACCTATTCGCACGCACTCCTGCAAAGCTTGCAGCTCCGTATCCCGCAAGTACGTTGCCGCGCAGCGGGCCGAATATCCTTCGAGCAGGATTCGCACCTGAAACGTATTGCGCAAATCTTTTTCGGTCGGGGTCACTACCTTTTTATTGACAATAAGGCCCTCTTGCTCCAATTTGCGGATCGATTCCCTGATCGGAGTGCGGCTGACCCCCAATTCCGCCGCAAGCTTCTCCTCGACAACCTTGGTTCCTTGCGGAAGGGCACCGTTCAAGATCATATCGCGAATAATTTCGTAAGATTGACGGTAAGCGGGAATAAACTTTTCTGCCATTAGTAACCCCTCTTTACTGACATACTATGAAGATGGATGCTTAAAATTGTATACAGAAATATATTGACTGGATACATTTTACCGTATATTGTATGTAATGTGCAATAGATATTGAAATGTAAGCCTGGTCCTAACTTCCAACAGGCACGGCAGAACATAACGATATAATGTGAAACGGAGGAAAAATATCATGAAACGTATCGGATTCATAGGTTTAGGAATTATGGGCAAGCCCATGACGCTCAATTTGCTCAAAGCAGGTTACCCTGTAACCGTTTACGATATAAACAAGAACGCCGTCGACAGCCTGGCTCAGTCCGGCGCGACAGCTGCCGGTTCGCCAAAGGAAGTCGCCGAGCGGGCCGAAATTATTTTTACCATGGTTCCGAATTCGTCGCATGTCAGGGAGGTTGTGCTTGGCAAGAACGGCATTGTCCAAGGCGCGAAGCCGGGCTCGATCATCGTCGATATGAGCTCCATCACGCCTGTGGCTTCGAGGGATATTGCCAGCGAAGCTGCAAAGTTCGGCATTGACATGCTGGATGCGCCGGTCAGCGGCGGAGAGCCGAAAGCGATTGACGGCACGCTCGCGATTATGGTCGGGGGCAAGCAGGACGTTTTCGATAGCGTGAAAGAGGCGCTGGCTTGCATGGGCAAGGATGTAACGCTTGTCGGAGACAGCGGCTGCGGGACAACGGCCAAGCTGGCGAACCAGATCATCGTGAACCTGAATATTGCGGCTATGTCCGAAGCGCTCGTCCTGGCGGCAAAAGCAGGGATCGATATTCAGAAAATGTACGAAGCCATCAGAGGGGGACTCGCGGGCAGCACGGTGCTGGATGCGAAGGTGCCTTTAATTCTCGAACGCAATTTTGTAGCCGGCGGCCGCATCGACATCAATCTGAAGGACATCGCCAATGTGATGGAGACGGCGCATGAGATCGGCGTCCCGCTCCCGCTTTCGAGTCAGCTGCTTGAAATTTTCCACGCTTTGAAGGTGGACGGCAAGGAAACGCTAGACCACGGCGGTATCATCCAGTATTACGAGAAGCTGGCCCAGGTTGAAGTGAAGAAGCAGGAGGTGTAACGATCGTGAACGATAGCGATAAGCTGAACTTCTCGTCTGTTGCGGCCGGGGCGCCGGCGGCATGGCCGGAAGCGAACCTCCGTATGACCATCCGACAGCTGAACGAAGCGCGGCAGCGAAAAATTATCGTCCTGGATGACGATCCTACCGGCGTACAGACGGTTCACGACATCGATGTGCTGACGAGCTGGGACAAGGAGCTGCTCTCCGAGGCGTTCGACAAGCCGGAAACGGTATTTTATATATTAACGAATACACGCGGTCTCGATGCGCCGACAGCTGCGCGAATCAATCGGGAAATCGCCCGAAATGTAAGCGCGGTTGCCACAGCAAAAGGCAAGGAGTTTGTATTCGTCAGCCGCAGCGATTCGACATTGCGGGGCTATTATCCTTTGGAAATCGACGTTTTGTCCGCGGAATTGGCGAGTTTGCACGGCCGGCAGCCGGACGGCCACTTGATTATCCCCGCATTTTTTGAAGCCGGTCGGGTGACCTACGGGAACGTTCATTATATCGTAGATCAAGATGAGATGGTTCCTGCTCACCAAACCGAATTTGCCAAGGATCGGGTCTTCGGCTTCAGCCATGGCGACTTAACAGAGTGGGTGGCGGAGAAAACGGAAGGCCGAACGCCGCCGGGCGATTGCATCGTCCTCACGCTGGACCAAATTCGGCGCGGCCCGGAGACGGTCAAGGATATTCTGCTTGCGGTAGAAGGCAATCGGCCGATCATCGTCAACGCCTTGTCGTATCCAGACCTGGATGTGCTGGCTTATGCGCTGCTGCAGGCGGAGGAAGCCGGGAAACGGTTTATTTTCCGCACAGCCGCTTCCTTCGTCAAAGCGTACGGGGGCATCGGAGATCGACCGTATTTGCTCAAAGACATGCTGATTGCCCAAGGTCAGGAGGCCCATGGCGGGCTGGTTGTGGTCGGCTCCTATGTGCAGAAAACGACCGACCAGCTGAGGCAGCTGCTTGAGCACAGCAGCGTTGTACCTGTGGAAATCAACGTCGAAAATATTTTGAATCCGGATGAACAAGAGGCTGAATTGAAGCGCGCGATCGCGACCGTTAATGAGCAGTTGGCGCAGGGCAGCAATGTAGTCGTATACAGCAGCCGGAAGCTCATTGCCCGGAGCAGCAAGCAGGCGAACCTGGATATTAGCCAGACCGTCTCGGGCGCGCTGGTGCAAATCGTGCAATCGCTGCAGGTTACTCCGAAATTCATCATCGCCAAAGGCGGGATCACCTCCAGCGATGTGGCTACGAAAGGTCTCGGCATCCGCAAGGCGAAAATTTTAGGGCAGGTCTTTGCGGGAATCCCCGTCTGGATGACAGGTGAGGAAGCGAAATTTGCCGGGATTCCCTACATTGTCTTCCCTGGCAACGTAGGAACGGAGCGAACGCTGCTCGAAACCGTGCAGAAGATTGAAGGTCTGGCCTGAGCGGCAAACAACCTTAAGCGATATTCGCTCACCAGCGGATGAGCTGAAAAAATACAGTGAATACATACGATTCCATGATCCATTCGAATCAGCCCATCATTGATGGGCTTTCCTTCTTGTGTATATTTCACGTTGGCGATACAGTCGGTTCAGGCACTTTCGATGGAGTTGTAAAGAAAATAAACGGAACTACAGTGCCTGTCTACTGAAATCACGGCACCTTCATTGTCGAAAAAGGTAAGAAAATAGAAAGCGCAGCCTTATCTGGAAGCAAGTGGATGACCGTACAATGGGTTAGTCTCTGCTTGAACCTCTTGGGTTATCCACCATCCAGTTCAATCTCAATGCGTTCAATCAACCGCTGTAGCACTTTGCGAAGTGTTTCCTCGTTATCAATCTGCAATTCCGCAACGACCGCGGCAGTCAGTGGTGCTATCAGATGAAAAAGGGCAGACCTAACTGAGTAAATCATGTCAGGTTTGCCCCTATTAATGTATATTGCTATTATTGCGTATCTCGAACTTTCAACATTCTGAGCGCCATTACTATCGCTTCCGCCCTCGTCGCCGTATCGTTCGGAACGAAACTGTTGCCATCGCGGCCGCTAACGATGCCCTGTTTGCGAATCATCTCCACCGTGGCTTTTGCCCACTTCGGAATCTCTCTGTCGTCCGCGAAGCTGGTTGTTGCATTCTCGTCAAGGGAGAACTTTAGCGCTCTGGCAATCATGACCGCCATCTCCGCGCGGGTGATCCGCGCAGTTGGCCGGAAGCTGCCATCCTCGTACCCGCTGACAATGCCCGCCCAGACTGCCCGGGCGACCGATTGCTTCGCCCATGAACCAATCTGGCCGTTGTCCGTGAATGCAAGCTCCTCGCTGGACCCTTCCAATTTCAGAGCACCCGTAAGCATTACGGTAAACTCGGCGCGGGTGATTGGTCCATCCGGATTGAACGTGCCGTCCGGATAGCCGCTAACGAAGCCCATCCCGACCGATTGCCGGATAATTGCCTCCGCCCAATGACCCGCAATATCACTGAAGTTGACTGGCTGCTTCGCGTCTGTCTCCTGACCTATTGCGAATACCGCAAATTTGGTAAAGTGATCGACGGTTACGGTGATTGCATTGCCGTTTACCTCGCCGCCGATATCAACCCAAACCTTCTTCGATTCGTCATAATAAAATACAGAAGGCTTTTGATGATCTTTCAAGCTATTCGGATTGAAGGTAAAAGTCAGTGTAATCGGCTCACTGAAGTTTTCCGGAACGTTCTTCAAAATTTCGAATATCGGGCTGGCCAGACCGTCTTTGCCCGTAAACAGGTTTTGCACATCTGTCACTCTATTGATCGTTATTTGCAGTTCTTTATCGAAAGCATCGTCAGAAATAACGATCTTGACCTCGTCACCTAAGCTAAGTTCACCTTTTTTGCCTAATGGCAGCGTTATGCTGCCATTTGTCGAAATAACGGTATCACTCGAGGGCGTTGATGACGACCCGCCGGATGAACGGCCTCTGGAAGAACCTCCGGTATTGTTGACCGTCCACTTCGCATACAGCGTCACATTCGCTGCGTCCATCGGGAATGCTGCGCCCGTCGCGTAGCTCGTTCCGTTGCCGTCCGACTGCGTATTCCAGCCCGTGAACGTGTAGCCCGGCTTCATCAGATTGCCGGTGTTGTCAAGCACCGTGACTGTCGTTCCCGTCTCATATGCATGGCTGTCGATCGGCACGCTGCCGGATTCAGCGCCGTTGCCGTCATATGTTACCGTGTAGGTCAGCGGCGGATTCGACGTCCACATTGCATACAATGTCACATTCGCCACGCCCATCGGGAATGCTGCGCCCGACGCGTAGCTCGTTCCGTTGCCGTCCGACTGCGTATTCCAGCCCGCGAACGTGTAGCCCGGCTTCATCAGATTGCCGGTGTTGTCAAGCACCGTGACTGTCGTTCCCGTCTCATATGCATGGCTGTCGATCGGCGCGCTGCCGGATTCAGCGCCGTTGCCGTCATACATCACGGTATAAGTCAGTGGCGGATTCGATGTCCACTTCGCATACAACGTCACATTCGCTGCGCCCATCGGGAACGCTGTGCCTGCCGCATAGCTTATTCCCTTGCCATCCGACTGCGTATTCCAGCCTGCGAACGTGTAGCCCGGCTTCGCCAGATTGCCGGTGTTGTCAAGCACCGTGACTGTCGTTCCCGTCTCATATGCATGGCTGTCAATCGGCACATTGCCGGTGGCAGCGTCATTGCCGTTATACGTCACGGTATAAGTCAATGCTGGATTCGACGTCCACATTGCATACAGCGTTACATTCGCCGTACCGATTGGGAACGTTGCGCCCGCCGCATAGCTCGACCCTTTCCCATCCACCCGAGTATTCCAGCCCGCGAACGTGTAGCCCGGATTCATCAGATTGCCAATGTTGCCGTATACCGACACCGTGACCCCCTGCTCATACACATGGCTGTCAATTGGCACGCTGCCGGATGCTGCGCCGTTGCCGCTATACGTCACGGTGTAGGTCAGCATCGGATTCGATGTCCACATCGCATACAGCGTCACATTCGCTATGCCCATTGAGAACGTTGCGCCCGCCGCATAGCTCGACCCTTTCCCATCCGCACGCGTATTCCAGCCCGCGAACGTATAGCCTGGTTTCAACAGATTGCCAGTGTTGCCGTATACCGACACCGTGACCCCCTGCTCGTACGCGTTGCTATCGATCGGCACATTGCCGGTCACAGCACCATTGCCGTCATACGTCACGGTGAAAGTCAACGCAGGATTCGACATCCAAATTGCATACAATGTCACATTCGCCATACCCATCGGGAACGCTGCGCCCGCCGCATAGCTTGTTCCCTTGCCATCCGACTGCGTATTCCAGCCCGCGAACGTGTGGCCCGGCTTCGCCAGATTGCCGGTGTTGCCGTATACCGACACCGTGACCCCCTGCTCATACGCGTGGCTGTCAATCGGTGCGCTGCCGGATGCAGCGCCGTTGCCGTTATACGTCACGGTGTAGGTCGGAATTCCCGCCCACATCGCATACAGCGTCACATTCGCCACGCCCATCGGGAACGCTGCGCCCGCCGTGTAGCTCGTTCCTTTGCCGTCCGCCTGCGTATTCCAGCCCGCGAACGTGTAGCCCGGATTCACCAGATTGCCGGTGTTGCCAAGCACCGTTACCGTCGCACCCGGCTCATACTTATTGCTGTCGATCGGTACGCTGCCGGATATACTTTCGTTGCCGTCATAGACAACCTTAAAGAGCGGTAAAACCTCAAACAAATAAGGATAGCCGTTGTTTGTCCCTTCGCGAATGCTCCATAGTGCATCGAAATTCCATCCGTTATAGGTACTTTCTCGCCACATTTCTTCGGAAGCTTTGCCGTCTCCCTTTCCTCCATCCAATTGCCCTGTCGTTTCCTTATCATAATAGGAGTCGATAATGTTGGAATTATTGACTCCCACGAGTCCGCCAACGCCAACGTTTGCAACAACGCTGCCTGTCGCATAGGTGTTCACAATTCTTTCAGACTTATGGACCCCCACCAATCCGCCAACGACTTGGTCACCCTTTACCGAGCCTGTCGCATAGGCGTCTCCTACGTAACCTTCATTCCCCCCTACCAACCCGCCGACATAATAGCGTCCGGTTACTGCGCCCGTCGAAAAGGACAATTCGATCGAACTTGTTTTGTTACTCCGACCCGCTAAACCGCCGACTTCATCCAGAGCATGAACTTCACCTAAAGCATAGGATTCCAGAATAGAGCCGTAATGGGACCCGACCAGCCCGCCTGCATGGTTGTTGCCCTCTACCATCCCTGTTGCAAAGGATCGGGAAATAGAACCGTTGTAGTCATTTGCGCCGATCAGTCCGCCGACATTGTCGCCAATGCCCAGACTCTTGACCGCCCCCGTGGCATAAGAATCTGCAATGGAACCGCCGTTATTGTAACCGATCAGCCCGCCGGCGCCATACTGCTTGCTCGTGACTGCGCCTGTAGCATGGGAGTGCTGAATATTCCCATTATTTTTACCGACTAGCCCGCCGACATCGTTGCTGCCAGTTACGGCCCTTTCGGAATAGGAGTCGGCAATGACCGAAAAATTTTCACCGACAAGACCGCCGACATTTTGCCCATTGCCAGTTAGCTCATTTGTCGAGTAGGCTTTAGAGATGGAACCGTAATTGTATCCCGCCAGCCCTCCGACAGAATAGCTGCCGGATACCGTTCCGGAAACCCGGGAACTCGTAATCGAACCGTTATTGCTGCCGACGAGAGCGCCAACGCCATTGTTGCCGCTCACATTCGCTCCGGTTAAACCAACATTCTGAAGATCAGCGCTCGCTGCCGTGTATCCGAACAAGCCCTGGTTATTTGCGCCAGGCCGATTGATGAGTAGCCCCGTAATTTCCTTTCCGTTTCCGTCCAATGTTCCGGTAAACGGCACACTTGCCGTTCCAATCGGCACCCAGCCCGCGCCGTCGTTATATCCAGCCCCTCCGCTGGCGAGATAGCCGGATAAGTCAATATTTGCGGCCAGCTTAAAAGAAGCGCTCAAAGCGTTCCTGACACGATTCAGTTGATCGGCCGTCCGGATTTCGAAGGGGGAGTCTGCCGAGCCGTCCCCGCCTGCAAAATTCGACGTCCACATCGCATATAGCGTCACATCCGCCGCGCCGATCGGGATCGATTCGCCGGCGGCGTAGCTCGTTCCTTTGCCATCCGCCTGCATATTCCAGCCCGCGAATGTGTAGCCCGGCCGCGCTAGATTACCCGTATTCTCCAGAACGGCGGCCGTCTTTCCCTGCTCATACACATTGTTGTCGCTCGGCACGCTGCCGTCCTTGCTACCGTTACCGTCATACAACACGGCATAAATCGGCGTAGAGGCGGTCTTCACTTGAATGGCGCTGCTCGGCGCCGATTCGGAGGCATCAATGAACGCGTTCACCGTAAACGTATAGGAAGTGTTCGGCGCGAGTCCGCTCAACCTGACAGTGGGGTTAGTCCCGGTCGCAACGGCCGTTTCTTTTCCATTCTGATAAATACGGTAACCGGTTGCTCCGGATACGGCGTCCCACGAAAGCACAGTCGATGCATGCGTCGTCTTGCTGGCTTGCAGATTCGACGGTACGGCGGGAGGGAGCAGCATTTGTTTAATCTCTCCGTCTATTGACCCCGCATATAGGTTGCCGTTAGCTGCGACCAAGGCATTCACATTGCTAGGGGAGTTGTCCAACTGTGTCCACACGCCATTGCTGTACGACCACACAGCGCTGCCGCCATTCAGTGTGCCCGCATATAATGTGTCATTCACATAGACCAGACTTCGCACCTTCTGCGGCGAGCCCTTTAACTGCGTCCATGTTCCGCCGCTATACGCCCATACGTCACCGTTGACGCTACCCTTTTGAGATCCTGCGTATAACGTGCCGTTCACGTTCAATAAAGCAAATACTGAGCCAGGGGAGCCGCTCATCCGATAACAATAGCTATTGCAATACCATACGTCTTCATTCTGATAATTTATCGACCCTACATACAGAACGCCATTCATATCCGCCAAAGCATAAACTCTCAACGGAGAATTGAGCAGTGTATACCACCCCATGGGGGAGTATGCCATAACGCCATCTCCTAATGCCGACCCCGCATAAAGCTGATTGCCGCCGGTCGCCGCATCGTGCACATACGTAAAAGAAGTCGCGGCTTGTACAGATTTTTCCATATGCTGCCATGTTCCGCCGCTGTACACCCATACGTCATCCATTCCGTTACGCGTCCCCGCATATAGCTTACCGCCCACGTTAGCTAACGAGAACACATGGCTCGGTGAACCGCTCATTCGTATCCATCTGCCGTCCTGATATTCCCATACGGTGTTGTCCCATGTGGAATCGATATCGGTCCCCGTCGCCGCGTACAGCTTACCTCCTACTTCAGCCAAAGCTTTTACATTGCTCGGCGCATTTATCCCTGCCGTCGTCCAGGCCGGCGTCGCTGCATGGGCCACATGATCTGTATTCAAAGAAGGAAACAACATGATGACAACAAGCAGCAGTGCCAGAAATCCCTTTCCCGCTCGGGACAACCGGCGCTTGATCCGCCCGAGCGAGAAGGCCGCCAACCTAGCCCAGAGCAATGACCTCTCACTTCGCCGCATTTTGATTGATCCTGCAGATCGTTTCATATCGCCCTATTATCCTCCTTGCTTTCTCGTCAAAAATGGAAAGATAACGACAGCATATCAAACCCGCCTCCCAAAACACTCCCAAGACATGGAGCCGTACATAAAATAACCCCACAAAGTGAGGCCTTGGCTTCGAAGCTGATTCAGGTACTTTGCGGGGAGCCCCGAAATTTATAAAAACAGAGAGACTCTCTTTGTAAAACTGCGAGAATCTCTCTGTTTGACCTGTTCAGTTAATAGGAGATACATATATCCGCTACGCTTCCGTCGATTTATGTACGAATGCCGCCGCCAGCTTGCGGATCTCCTCCGCAGGCGCTGCGCCAAGCTCCGCCGCTAGTCTTCCGACATACCGCTCATATTGCGTGCGAAAAGAACCGGCCTCCCCATCTTCGACATACAGACGAAGCAGCTCGCCGGTCATTTCCTCATCCAGCGGGGCATGCAGCAAGTAGACGCGCAGCGTTTCCTTCGCCGCCGAACGTTCTCCGATTCGCCGATAATAGGCGGTCAGCATGCGGACAAGACTTGCTTGTTGAGCCGCAATCCCGGTTGCCAGACCCGCGCTCCAGCTATAATCTTTGCTGCCGAACAAGGAACCGGCATACGACCGCAGCAGCTTGACGGCTTCCGCCGCATACCGCTCGTCGATCTCCGCCGTACGGTTCATGAAGTCCCGGAAACGCTCCAAATCCGAGAAATCGGGAGACAGCTGCAGACGGTATCCTTCATTGCTGTTGGATAAATCCAAGCTCACGCCGGCATCCTTCAGCGCTTTTTTCAACCGGTACACCGAATTGTGCACATTATGGAGCGCACGGTCTTCATCCAGATCCGGCCAAAGCAGATCGGCCAGCTGCCATTGACCTACAAGCCGGTTCGGATACGCCAGCAAATAAGCAAACAGCTCTTCCGTCTTGCGGGTTGGCCAATTGATCAATCTGCCGTCCGAGCCCCTCGTTTCAAATGTGCCGAAGCAGCGCACGATCGGTTCGTGATCCGCCGCGACAACGGGTCGAAGCGCCGAACGCATGACATGAAGCTTCTGCAATCTTGCCGCTACCCGCTCCAATTCCTCCGAAGTGATCGGCTTCAGCAAATAATCGATCGCATGGACGCGGAAAGCATCGACCGCATAATCCGGATACGCCGTTGTGAATACGATCTGAAGCTCCTCATTTTGCGCTTTCAGCTTCTCTGCGAGCTGGATGCCGCCCATCTTCGGCATTTCCACATCAAGGAACACGGCATCGGGCTTCAACTCCGCATGGCGGTTCAGCGCGGCAATCGGACTGGTGAACGCTCCGGCGACTTGCAGCAAGGGATGCTCGCCGACAAGTCTCTCCATGAGCTCCAAAATCGGCTGCTCATCTTCCACAATCATGACACGAAGCAAGTATACTCCCCCTTAGCACAACAGTTTGCATCACCACAAATGCTAGCCGGCCGCATTCGCCGCCTCTCGTTTCGGCAAATAAACGACGACCCTCGTTCCTTTCTCCAATGCCGAATCAATGGATAGGCTCGCACCCGGCAAGGACATCAGCCGTTTGCGGACGTTGGTCATTCCAATGCCGGAGCCATCCGGCCGTTCGCCTGCATTCAGTTGATACAATACATCGTCTGCCATGCCTACGCCGTCGTCGACAATTTCGAACCGGATATACCCGTTTCCGTCCGTAATCGATAACGTTACGGTTCCGGCGCCGTCCTTTTCAAAAATGCCATGCCGAATCGCATTTTCAACAAATGGCTGGATAGTGAAAGAAGGGATGCTGGCCGTTTCCAATCCGGAATCCTGCTGCAGTTTGAAGGAAAGGCGATCGCCGAACCGCGCCTTCTCAATCTCCACATAAGCCCGAATCAGTTCCAGCTCTACGTTTAACGGCACATGCGATGCATGAAGCTCCCGCTGAAATACCGTTCGCAAATAGCGGCTCAGCATGGAGAGCAGATAAGCCGCTTTTTTCCCATCCGTGTAACAGAAGGAAACGATGCTGCTGATTGCATTATACAGAAAATGCGGCTTGATCTGCGCTTGAAGAAAGGCAATCTCATTACGCATGGCTTGATCCATCGAGGTTTTCATCGACAATAGCGTCCGAACCCGCGCGGCTAATGTCTTCGCATCGAACGGCTTGGCGATAAAATCGTTCCCTCCGGCCTTGAAGCAAAGCTCGATATCGTACAAGGAATCTTTCACCGTGGCGAAAAGGACAGGCAGTTCGAGCACGGAACGCGTTTCCCGCACGGTTCGGCACAAGTCGATACCCGAAATTTCGGGCATCATGACATCCGCAATCATCAGATCGACGCGCGGGTGGGACTCCAGCTTTTGAAGCGCCTCCTTGGCGGAAAAAGCCGTCAACACATTATACTCGTCGCCCAGCAGGTTGAGCAAAATTCTCACGTTGGACGCTTCGTCGTCAACTATCAGCACGGTATTCTCCCGCATCGGATCGACGACATCCAGCTGCATCTGGAGCGTGGAAGCTACCCTGCTTCCAAACCCCGGCGATAATAACGCTGGCTCGGCCAGTTCATCATTGCCGCCTTGGGCAGCCGGCAGAGTAAAGGTCATCCGTGTGCCTTGCCCCGGCTCGGACCGCTCAACGAAAATACGACCGCCCATTCTCTCAATCAGCTGCCGGCTAATATATAGACCGAGCCCCATCCCCGTGTAGCCGTCGTTCGGCAAAAGCCGATCCGCCTGTTCGAAGTAGCCGAAAATCGCTTCATGGCTTTCCGGCGGTATGCCTACTCCCGTATCCTCGACCGACACGACTACCCGGCCTTCCGCCGCTGCAGCGCTGATTTCGATGGTTCCTTTTTTCGTATGCTTCATGGCATTGTGTATCAGGTTATACAGCACCTGCCTTACCCGATTCTCATCGGCGGCGGCCAGTGTACCGGGCGGAATGCGGTTCTCCCAACGCACATCTTTGCCGGTCAGCTCGAATTCCAGCACTTGAAACGCCGTCTCGGCAGCGACGCGAATATCTACCGCCGTCTGCCCCAGCAGCAGATCGCCATGCTTCAACCGGACAACATCAACCAGGTCGTTCACGAGTTGACGTATCGTGAATAAGCGCGAGCTCCGTCCGCTGCCTATCGGATAGCACGCCGGCTTTGCCGTCGAGCAAATAGGAAGCGATGTTCTGGATGCCGTGCAGCGGCGTTTTCAACTCATGCGACGTATTCGCCAAAAATTCGTCCTTCAGCTTGTCGCGAACAAGCAGCTGCTCCGTCAGCTTCTCGGTCTGTTCCGTTGCAGAGGTCAGACGCAGCGCGAGCAGCGAATTCATGAACATAATGACGGCAAGAAAGGCCATCCGTCGTCCCATGTCGGTCTGAACCAGACCGATTGAATAGAGGAACCCGACCAGCAGGATCATGGTGACGGAGATCAGCATGCCGACCACCAAAAAAGATTCCTTCTGCTTCAGTTGCCCGTCCTTCCTCAAGCCAAGTCTGACGGCCCGGTACAAGTAAAAAGCAACCACCAGCGTAACGTAACCCCACGGCAAATTGCCAATCTTGGAGTATGCCTCGTAAGGCAGCGCAAGGACGGCGCCCAAATATAGAGCGATCGGCGAAAGCAGCAGGGCAAGATGACTGCGCGTCAGCAGCTTGCCGTCCAGATGATGGAGGAAGATGCCGAGTACGGCAATGTTCGAGAACCCGCCGAGGTTATACACTTTATGGTAAAATTCATTGGAAATGCCCGGCACGAGCTGCAGCACAAGCTTATCGCCATCCAGCACGACAAGCACCATCAAGGTTAAAAAGTACAGACCGCTGTACAGGTAGGCCTTGTCCTTCAGGCGCATGACGTAAATGCTGAGGTGGTACCCGCCAAACAGCAGCAGGATGAACAGACCGAAAAATTCGAAGGCAAACCGGATTTGGTCTAACCGTAAAATATCGGCCTGCGAGCCGAAGTACAAATCCTCGAAGCCTCCGCCATTTGACAAGGTGAAATTGGCCACCTGCAGGACGATTTCCAGCTCCGGCCCCTGCACCCAGGCGAATGTGCTGTAGGGTTTGTTTTCAGCCTTGTAATCAGAGCTGGCAGCGGTAGTCGGGTTGCCTCCATGACCAAGCAATAGGCCGTTCACATAAAGGCGGTGCGACGAGTGAATGTTCGACACCCGGAACCCGTATTGGCCGCCAGTCTCGGGCAGCTTCGCGATTAACCGATAAGTGCCGTATGTCGTCTGGCTGGCTTTGTCGGCAGGAATGCTGCTGTACCACGCATTCGGAATTTGGGCGGAATAGGAAGACGCGTTCGCCGTTCGCCCATTACGGAAATCGTCCGGCGTAAAAAACTCTGTCGGGTAAAAATTCCATTCTCCGTTAAGCGCAATAAAGCTTTTTTGTCCGAAATTCCATCGGCTCAAATCGAGAACGCCCTGCCGCGCTTCCGGCGCTGTCCGGTCAGGAACGGTATATTGGTACAGCGCGATCAGAAGAATGAACGAAATGAGCGGGATGAGCGCAAGCCCCGCCGCCCGATAGCCGAAGCGTATTCCTCCCCGTAAACTCCAGCTTTGCATCGCCGCCCTCCCGATTCCGCCTTCGGCTTTCAGCATGTTCCATCAGCCATAAATTTCATTCCAGACATCCCCTTGCAACATTTGTTCCGCAGTGCCTCTATGCTGAATCATACCATAGCCGTACTTCCAATATCCTTACTTTTTAACATGAGCCGGTATATCCAAATTGTGGTGAGGCAGAAAACTTTTACTGTACGGATACGCAACTTATAGCCGACAATTGTTAAAGTTATTGTATACCAATATTTTATAGGAACGTAATCCCAAATTGCTCACAAAAAATAAGGTCTCATAATCACTTATTGACAACTGCTACAACTTGTCGTAATATGAATTTGCGACAACTTGTCGCAATAAAATTCCAGAGGTGCGCACGATGGAGAAGCTAGGAAGATTGTCGGAAACGGAATTGGAGATCATGGAGGTAATATGGAAATTCGCCGAACCCGTGACGGTAACTCAGTTAGTCGAAATTTTTGAAGGCAGAGATTGGAAAACATCAACTGTATCCACTATGCTGAAACGGCTGATCGACAAAGGATTTCTTACCAAATCAATGAGCGGAAAAGTAAATTATTATGAACCTGTTTTGTCATGGAGCGAATACAAGAAGTACGAAACCCAAACCTTTCTTCACCGGTTATACAACGGGAAAGTGAAAAATTTTATCGCCGCCCTCGTTGATAATGACGAGCTCAATCAGGATGACATAGCGGAGCTAAAAGACTGGTTCAGCCGCAAGGATGGCAAAAAATGACGAGTTTTTTCTTCTCCCTCCTCATTGCGACATTGGTCGGAACGATCATGTGGGCATTGCAAAACAGTATAAAGTCTATCACGCAAAACGTTTTTTCTCAGGCATGGCATTATTATACCGGTTTGATCCCCGTATTTTTTCTGCTGGGCGGGACAGAGATTGTCGGCAGACTAAGTACCTTGATCCGTTCAGTCGTGCCTGACTCAAGGACAATCGCGGATTCAGGATCGATGGCGGAGCCCTATGTACGCATTGCTCCAATAGAGCCAACGGCGGCAAGCGCCCTAATCATATCGAAGCGCTGGTTTGACTCCTTGTTACGGCTTGATCATTTGAACGAAATTGTTCTGGGTGCAGTCATCGTTTGGGCCATAGGCACCGCCGTCTTTCTTGCTATCCATATCAAAATGTATCGAGCCTTTAAACGTTCGATCTTACAGGAAAGCCGGGTATGCGATCCGATACGGCAATGCCCTGTGAAAGTGGTCGTAAGCCATAACGCAACAACGCCAATGGTTATAGGTTTATGGAAACCGATGATTGTACTACCGGATACCCCAATGGGGGAAAAAGAGCTTGCCATGATTCTATCCCACGAGCTCGTGCATATAAAACGCGGCGACGTGCTGGTGAAGCTGCTCGTATTTATGGCCAATGCGGTTCACTGGTTCAATCCGGCAGCTTATATGCTTAACAGACAAATGAATACGCTTTGTGAACTGTCCTGCGATGAAAAAGTCGTTCAGGAAATGGACATGGAAAACCGAAGATTTTACGGCGAAACGCTTTTATCCATGCTGGAGTACGGCGTTAAGCGGAGAAATGTAGTTTTTGTCAGCAGTCTTTGTAATTCTAAAAAAAGCATGAAAAGGAGACTTGTAAACCTGATGAACGCAAAGAAGATAAATAAGTCTGTTATGATGCTGTCTCTTGCTGCAACCATCTCCATGGTTGGAATTGGCGGATTTGTTGCGTCTGCTGCCGAATCGGCAATGCCGGACAGAGCAGCGGCGACCAAAATTCCGACCGGGAAAGAACCGCAGGGCCGCAATGTTTACGTTCAATTGGAGGATGGAACGGTCTTTTACTACGATAAGGATGGGAATAAATCAGAGGTACCCGAAATGAGAAAAAGCTTATCGCCGCCGGAATATACCACTGAGGAGCTTGTAGATCACATCAAACAATGGGTGAAAGATGAATCTCCCGTAGCTCAAGAGCATGTCGATAAGCTTCCGCAAAAATATGTGGACGAGATCAATGAAGCTTATGGCTTGCAGCTTAAAAGGACAGTAAGCTTGACCGTCGAGGAGCTTGTAGAGCTGACGAAAAAAGGCATCGAGAACAATGCCGTACCTCAAGCCTACGTCGATGCACTCCCGCAACAAGAACTAGATGCGATCAACAAGACTTACGGCTGGGAACTGCGAAAGTCCAAATAAAGGAATTACATGCAGCTAGGAGATGATGATTTGGTACAAACCAGATGGAAGCTTGCGATGTTGTCCGGCTTGCTCGTTATCCTGTTGATCGGAAATACGGCGTATGCAAGGAACCCGGATGATTATTTCTTTTGGTCGGATGTCGTTCCTATGCCTTCCTGCTCCTCAAAACCAAGCCGCGGCGGCGAATCCGGCAAATCTATGGAAGCGGCTGTGGTGAAAGACGGCAAGAAGGTTGCCATGGAGCTTCCCTCATGTGAAGAAGCGCAGAAAAGTCGTGTCTTGGTGCTGGTAAATGGGCTATATCTCCAAACCGTATTTGGAAGCGGAGCGGAGCCGTTTATCGAGAATGGCCGAACGATGATTCCGTTAAGGGCGCTTGCGGACGCGTTCGGATTTGAAGTGAGCTGGGAGCAAAGTGAACAAAAAATCACGTTGAAAAATGACGATAAAATGATCATTCTATACATCGGAAAATCCGACATGCTGGTTGACGGCGAAAAGTTGAAGTTAGATGAAGCCGTGCCGATGATTAAACATGATCTGACCTTCTTACCCGTCAGGCAGCTTGCCGAAATACTCGGTGTTAAAGTCGAGTGGGACGGGGATACAAGGACGGCAACGTTTACGGATAAACAATAAATTTTTTACGAGTCCTTTTATACGAAGGGCATACAAAAACAGCAGTCTAAAGTTGACTTTGAACTGCTGTTTTTATTTTACCGCATGATTGACGTCATGCAGCGCACCGGTCAAAAAATTTGTATTAAGATATTTGAGGATACCTTAATTTTTGAACTTTAGCATCTGGACGATGGCCGACACGGCTTCCGCTCTGGTTGACTTGGCATCCGGCGCAAGCCGGTTATCGCGCAAGAAATCGACGATGCCGGATTGCTTGGCTGCGGCTGCGGCATCTTTCGCCCAGGCAGGTATGTCAGCCTCGTCGGCAAAGCCGGTTTGCGCCTGTCCGTCGACAGAAAAGCTTAACGCTCTGGCAACCATGACGATCATTTCAGCATGGGTGATGTTTGCCGACGGCTGGAATGTATCGTCCGGATAACCGTTAATAATGCCGAGTTGTACGGCCTGTGCCACCGCCTTAACCGCCCAGTCCCCGATCCGGTCTTGGTCTACAAAGGTGAGCTCAGCGCCTTCCGCAGCCGGTTTCATCCCGTTCATCAGCAGGACGGCAAACTCGGCGCGGGTCACGTTGCCATCCGGCCGATACGTCCCGTCCGGATACCCGTTCGCGATCCCAAGCTTGGCAGCTTCAATAATGTTCGTCTTCGCCCAATGCTCTGCAATATCGGCGAATGGAGATTCCGGCGCAGGAGCCGGTACGGGAGCCGCTGCAGGAGCTGGTGCAGGGGCCGGTACGGGGGCCGGCGCAGGAGCCGGTGCGGGAGCCGCTGCAGGAGCCGGTGCAGGGACCGGTGCGGGAGCCGCTGCGGGAGCCGCTGCAGGAGCTGGTGCAGGGGCCGGTACGGGGGCTGGCGCGGGAGCCGCTGCAGGAGCTGGTGCAGGAGCCGCTGCAGGGACCGGTGCGGGAGCCGGCGCAGGGGCCGCTGCAGGAGCCGGCGCAACCGTGACGACGCATTCGGCGACGAATCCTCCGTCCTCGGCAGTCGCGGTAATTTTGGCTGTACCCGGTGCGACTCCGGTAACTTTCCCCATGCCGTCCACCGTAGCCACCGTACTGTCGCTGCTTGCCCATTTCACCCGTTTGTTCGTTGCTTTCTCGGGGTTCACATTTGCCGTCAACCCTTCGCTGCTTCCCGCTTGCAGGCTCAGCGTATTTTTATTCAAGCCGATTCCGTTTACGGCGACGGTGCCCAGCGCGTGCAAGGAATAAAAAGAGACCGCATAGACAGTGCCATCGTTTCCAATTACGGGGGCTTTGGATCCGATTCCGGCTGCGGCAAACTCCCATTTCACTTTCCCGTCGGCATCTACCGCGTACAATACACTGTTGGTACCGGCATAAACGGTGCCGTCCGTTCCTACCGCCGGTTTCGGACGCATCGTATCTCTTGTAAACATCCTCCATTTCACCGTTCCATCCGGGTTGAAGGCAAGCAGCTCCATCTCGGCGCCGACATAAATAGTGCCATCGGCACCGATGGACGGGGAGGATCGTGGAAAGGAGTATTCCGTAAAGCTCCATTTCTTCGAGCCGTCCGGATGAATGGCATATAATCCTTGTTCCTTTAGCCCCAGATCACGCGTCGTCACGTATATGGTACCGTCGGACGCAACCGTCGGCGCGCTAAAAATGTATTTGCCGATAGGAAGCGTCCATTTTCTGGCGCCCGTCGTTGTGAAGGCATACAGAACCCCGTTGGTATCGCCGACATAGACCGTCCCGTCTTTCCCGACGGTAGGGGAAGCGGCCAAACCTCCTACCGGATTCTCCCACTTTTTCGATCCGTCCGGCTCGATCGCATACATCTTCCTGTCGCTGACCCCGCCGATGAAGATGATCCCGTTCGCTCCGACGGCCGGAGCTGAAAACGGATTGTCAAAATAAACCTTGATTTCGGGTCCTCCCCTTGTGAATTCCCACTTCTTTTTCCCATCCGAATCGAATGCATGAACCTCATTGCTTGAATTTGGATCTGCGGCCACATAGATCGTACCATCGGATCCGACGCCGAGATCGCTCGGCCATATACTTAATCCGGTTTCCCACTTTACGGATCCGTCCGGCTTGATCGCATGCAGTTTCTTCTTATCCGTGCCGACGTAGATCGTTCCGTCCGGACCGACCACCGGCGAAGTAGTTGCTACAGCATTAAAATTGTATCCCCATCGAACTGCCGCTTGCGGATTGCTTGGTTGTGCCGGTTGGTTCGGTTGTACCGGTAGTTGTATCGGAGTTTTGAGTATTGGCTCGTTTAGTTTGACGTTCGAATCAATCACTGCATCCTTTAAATCGAGCGGTATCCCTGCAGCGATAGAGGATAGAAACATGGTTGATACCAATATTGTCATTGTTAAAATGAACGTCGTTATTTTCCATTTGACCTTTATAATTCTCATCCAATGCTTGTTTGGTTCCAATAAATTCCCCTCCTCCAGATCGATTCTACAGAAGGGAGCGCTTCAAAAACGTTTCGAAAAGGACATCAAAGAATCCCGGATATCATATCAGGAGTGGTTTAATGAATCCAGTCATTGGATTGGATGTATCTAGAGGAGAAAATCATGCAGCCGCATAAAGTCCGTTATTACTTGGAGAGACGCGATCCCGACGGGCGGAAGTACTTTGCGCTTTATCGATGCAACGGTTGACCTTGGGCACCGTGGTGTCAAGCGCTTCTTGGACTGATACTTCTTTTTTCTGGCCCCACTTCATTTCAAAGGTATATGACACGATATATATTGTAATATATGTCGTAAAGTTGCTCACAAAACAGGAGGCACATAGAACGATGAAAACAAACGTAGATAAGGTGGGTTTTATTTGAAAAAACGATGTTCATCTATCCTTTTGACTTTCCTGCTATTCAACACTATCATAAGCGCTGCTGCCGCTGAACAAACGAACATTCACACGGAAAGCAAAAACAGTTCATTCAACGACATTTCCGGCCATTGGGCTGAACCGCAAATTACTAAAGCCGTTGCTGCCGGATTCGTAAATGGATATTCGGACGGAACCTTCAAACCGGACGCAACTGTCACCGGCGAACAATTTTTAACCATGATGGTAAAAGCATTGCGATACCCTATTGAAGCGCCGCGTTCTGGCGAATCTTGGTTCGCACCTTACAAACAAACTGCTGTAAGTCATAAGCTTTATAACGATGACTATGTTTCCGGCTTGGACCAGCCCATTACGCGCGGCGAAATTACCGGCACCCTTGTTCGAGCTACCCAAGATTCCGTTTACAGAACATTGGTAAAAGAAGAAATGACGAAGCGATTTTCCCCTGAACATTTAGCGAACCAATATCCTTTCGAGTCCTATGAGAAGGACAAGATCAAAATTGAATCAAGCCCTTATTTTAAAGGAAATTTAATTGTTAACCCGGATAACCCGGAATCGACGATAAAACAATTGGATCAGCTTCTATCGGATATTCCCAAGCCAAAAGACAGTTTGAACTGGACTGCGGACGATTTTAAGCATACTGCTGTAATAGGCTCAGCCAAAAACGTATTATCCTATATTAATGATGGACTTAACCCAATTAAAGATTTGAATGAAAAACAAACAACACAAAACCGCATGATTTATGAAGCGGCATTACGTGGTTTATTAACCGGTACGGGTAATGGGAAGCTGTCGCTTGATTCCAAAGTTTCCCGGGCGCAAGCAGTTACTTTGGTGAACCGTGTTGCTGCATTTAATACCGGAGAACGTTTCGAAGCTGATAAATACACGGTGGGGAATGCGGAGCTGGAGTGGCACAAGACCAATCTGGTTACGTTGCTGCCGCAATATTTTAGTCATCCTGCTAATGGTGAGGATTTTCAATACGAAAAGATGATTTCAACCTCGCCTGGCGGTAAGGTCAACTGTACCGTTGAGAAATACGTAGTGGTTGATCTGGACGATCCCCAGGACCCTAATCGAAGTTTAGTTACGGATCATGATTATGGGTGGTTCAATGATACCCGCTATTTTAAACTGCAAGATGTTAGCGGCGGCTATGCCATTTTCTCTATCAATAAAGTGACCCTAACCGGTAATCCGAATGTGGCATTTGACAAAATTCAACCTTGCAGCGCTTCTATTTACAATGAGGATTGGTATCGTACACCCAGCAATGCGCCGGATGCTCAATCGCTCAACAGAAACTATGGATTCTCACCCTGGAATCCCAAGTATGAGCAGATTATGTCCGTTGTCGATATTGCCGGGGTAGAACTTGGAACCATAACGTATATAAATGGAAGTCTGATTCCAAAAACAATCTTAAACTCCGATCATGAATTCAAAATTCAATTTTCGCCGCTCGGGGATTGGCCCGGTTCCGTACAAAATATTTACAGCTCGAGGATGAAATAGATTTCATTTTGTGTATGGTTGCGTTGTAAATTGACATGGCGGCCAGAAGACTGGTCGCCATGAGTGTGTTTACAAGTATTTGTGAATGTCCGGAAGCCCGTTGTCATTCAACGGCTTTTTGCACGTTCCCTCTGGGCATCCGTACGGTCAAAGCAAGCATCAGCACGCCGAGTACCGCGCATGTCCACGCCATGCTGTGCAGATGCGGGGTCGTAATATTTTTGCCGAAGAGCGCCGCAAGCAGGCTGGAAGAAAGAATCGTCCCGATAAACCGGGAAGTCATGAACAGTCCGGAGGCGATGCCGGTCTCTTCTTTCGTTACGAAATCATAAAGCGCCGTCTGCATGCCCAAATTGTTAAAGCCGTTGGCGATCCCGAGCACACAAAGCACAAGGGAGATCGTCACCACACTCGCCTGGTCCTGAATGAGCAGCATCTGCAAGCTTCCCCCAACGACCAAAGCCGTTCCGGCAATCAGCGGCGGCTTGGATCCGCTCCGGTCAATCCAGTGGCTGACCAGCGGCGTCACCAGCACGCTAAAGCCGGCGATCGACAACATGACAAGGCCCGTCTTCTGCGGGTCCATCATCTGCACGCGCTGCAAGTAAGAAGGAATGCCGAACATGATCGAATAAAACGCGATATTCGTCAAAATAAACTGCGCGTAGATCAGGGTTACGTTCATATTTTTCCGTAAAAAAGCAACATTGATAAACGGCTTGCTCTGGCCGAGCTCGTACCGGTAAAGCCAGAGCGACAATCCCGCGCCGACTATGAGCTTCCACAAGCTGAACCCGTCAGCGAGCGACAAGAAAAACAGCAGCCACATAAAAATGACCGCAGAAAATAACGCCACACCCCGCCAATCCATATCGGACGCGCGTCCGGCCGCTTTCGGATCGTTCGGGAAAAGCTTCCATGCGAGCACAAAGGAGCCGGCAATAAACGGAAAGTTGCAAAGGAATATCAGAGGCCAATCTCCGTAGTGCAACAACAATCCGCCGAATGAGGGGCCAAATGCGGCCGAGGTGCTGGAAAATATCGATACGATGCCAAGCGCCTTCGCCTGATTGGACGTGATTTGACTGCGGATGATCCCCATGCCGGACGGAAACAAGGCCGAGCTTCCCACTGCCTGAATAATCCGAAACCCGATCAGCCAGCCGAAGTTGGGGGACAGCGGAGCGAGGCTCGACGACAAGGTGACGAGCAGCAGCCCGAGCATAAACACCTTTTTACGGCCGAACAAATCGCTCCACTTGCCCATGAGCGGCTGGCCGATCGCGCTGGCCAAATAATACGTGGAGATGAGCCACGATACGTCGGCAAACGTAAGCTGGAAATCCTCCTGCAACCGGGCCAAAGCGACCGAAATCATCGTCGTATTGAGCGGGTTCAGCAGGATGCCGAGCGCTACGGCAGTAATAAGCAGCATTTCTTTTCGTTTGATCGCGGTCTGATTGAGCGCCATGATGCCACCTCATTTTTCTCTCGTCCGACTCTTCCATTTAGTGCGAATTATATAGCAACTACATGCCGTTGGCAAAGCTTTTTTCAATGTGAAGGCTAAACGGGACTATCGAAATCAAGCCGTGGCTGCGCAGCCCGGAAACACAGCACCATATTTAGTTTAGGACATTAAAACTTGGTTGCATCTGCCAAAACGTATGAATAAGCCACCTGTCCATTTGCGAACAGGTGGCTTTGATTGTTGGCGGAGCGGAAGTCTATATGCTATTACTGCAGCTGCTCCCCTGGGACATTCACTTGAAAAATAACCCCGAACTTGTCTCTTACCATCCCGTACAAGGGGCTCCAATCCGTCTTCTGAAGGGGCATGACGACTTGTCCACCGTCTTCCAAAGCGGCGAAGATTTCTCTCGCTCTTGCTTCTTCTCTCGGATGGATGGCAATCTGAACCGTATCGCCTGGCTGAAAAGGCATGCCCGGGAACGTATCGGAGAACATGAGATCCGCGTCGCCAACTTTCAAGTGCGCATGCATAATACGGTTCTTCATGTCATCCGTCAACGGGTGATTCGGGTCCGCCGGCATATCTCCGAATGTCATGATGCCTACCAATTTCCCGCCCAGCGCTTTCTCGTAAAAATGGACCGCTTCTTTCGTGTTGCCGTCAAAATTCAAATACGGGTTCAAACTGATTGACATCATTCAACAGCTCCTTTGGAATAAAATTGGACAGCCTGCTTATTAGACTGCACAAGCTTCTTATTCTTCTTTTGCCGTTTCCGCATATTTTTTGAAATTGTCTAAAATCGCCTGCCATCCTCCTTGCTGCATCTCGATGGCGTTGGTCTCTTCCGCTTCGAACGATTCGATGATTTGCGTATCGTTGTTTTGACGAATAAATGCGATCTTCACTTTCCTACCGTCGCCAAGCGTGTAGGAGATGCTCTCGTTAATGCTCACCTCGTCGTATACTCCGCCGAAATCAAATCCAAAGCTGCCGTCTTTGGCTTCCATTCTTGAGACGAATTTGCCGCCAACCTTTAGATCATTCTCGGCGTAAGGCGTGTGCCAGTCATCGGAAGCCTTACTCCATTGTGTGATATGCTTTGGTTCTGTCCAATATTTCCATACGCTTTCGACGGGAGAATGAACAATCGTTTCTACTGTTATCGTTACTGGATTACCTGTTCCCATAGTTTAGCCTCCTTGTAATGAACAATTTACCTATACCTATATTAACATAAAAGTGCGAGCTAAACTTATTTTCGATTGCTATTGTACACGAACTGCTACTCTCGATATTCATATGATAATCGCCTAATAGATAGCTATGTTGCCTGAATTAGATCGCTGGCAAGGGGGCGAACAAAACTTTGTGTACTGTCGCTTGGAGGGTAAGGCATTTCACCAACTTCACACTGATATGTATACCATAAACCTTCACTTAAAAGTTCGAGGAACCGGTTTCCACAAATCGGTAGAAAATAACTATTACTCCTTAAACCGCACGCTCGTTACCTTCTTCGCATCATCAATATGCTCATGATCTAGCTTCACTTCCACGCGACCTCTTCGCCGCGCTTCACGCCATAGAAGCAGCTCTTCCTCATTCTCCAGCTTCAATTCGGATATTTCTATTGCACGGTCGAATATGTACTTTGACGTAAAGGCAATGCTCCGAACCCCATGACCACCGGGAAGAATGATTTGTTTCCTTGTCTCCCAGTCCTCGATTTCGAACACAACATAAAGCTTATCCGGAGGATTATGCTTAGAGGGAATTACCGTGATTTCGCCGCGTTTCAAAATCTTCCAATCTCTTATTCGTCCGTAGTATCTCACGCCTACGATTTCATTAGTCTTACCGAAAAACTTCTTTGATTGATAAAGCGCCACATACTCCAATTGTGTAAGGATCTTATGATTCGTGATATTCTCGAGTGGGGTATGATAAAAATTATGCTGCAGCGCTACTTCCAACTGTTCCTCGCGGCTCATGCAACCGACCAGCACATTTTTCCCGCTGTACTTGTTATCGTAATACTCCTTCGACCCCTTTGGTCGAACAGCTCGCTCGTATGCATTCTCCGGACTGTCCAAAATAATTTCATCCAGAAACTCTTCCAACAATTTTGTTGATCCCGGCAGAAAAGGAAATGCCCCGACATTAACGGCCTTTACGCTTTTGTAAAATCGATGCTCCTTATACTTCTTTTCATCCGGGTAAGGGAACAACACATACGCCCCAAACATCGTCCGCTCGAATTGCTCCGAGTCTTTCTCTGCATAAACGATGGCGTCTCGGTAACGATGCATGGTGTTGATGTCTCCTTCCTCCGGTCCCGGAATTCCGTCGTACTTCGTATAATAAGCAGTTCCCGGCTCCGCAGGGTTCAATCGATACTTCGCATCGAACACATACTTATACTCCGTAGACGTTTCCACTTTCCTAAGCGTAAGGACATTATCTGGTTTTTGTGTAAGTGTCGGTCCCCGAAGTGTCTGGTTGTAATACAATTTAAAAATTTCCCCATTATTAGGGTTGCGGTAGGTTACTGTCGACGCGGCAGATTTCTTTAGTTTAACGAAGATGCCACTATAATCTAGCTTTATAATGTCCTGTCTTACCAACTCATACTTTTTACTAAGCAACTGATGTATCTTAAGAAAACACCAATATTCATACAAGGTGGCTAGATCCTTTAATGACAACTGGAATAAGTCATCCTGGATGGCAAGACCTTTAAGCAACATAAGGTATAACTTGTACACCTCACGATACCCCGGAGCCATCTGCATGACCAGGGAAACCGACATTTGCTTCATGAAACCCACTTGTAGAAAGTCGAACTGAAGTACCCTTCGCACTTCCTTCTGCATGCGAGTCATCATCTGAGCCAACATGGGGTCCTCTAGCCTCTTTTGGGTCTTCAGCAATTTCTCCAAATCTTTCAGTTTCCGCTCAATGCGAATGAATACCCACCGAACGAATCGGTTTTCCTGCGTATCATAATTAACGATTCTTCGCGTGTCCAACACATGACTAGGAGCAAATCGTTCGCCTCTAACCTGAACCATTCCATTCGCTTGATCTTTGACCAACAGCTGTGGGTGTCTGCTCAAATATTGAAAGGTTTTATAATTGATCTTCTTTGCCCTCTCAGCTGGGACGATACGTTGGTCTTGATGCATGTTTGTATGAGGGGAGCCTTCGATCCGTTGAACAGCCTTTATTAATTGGTCAAAAAGGTAGCGTAATATGGTGAAATATTCCGTCAAACTCTGCTGGTTCGTCTCTTTGAGACCGGTTAATTGGTACGTTTTGCGTAGGAAGTCAAACGTCAGGTTATGAATCTGATGGTTAACATCTTGTAAGATTGCATGATAATCTCTCTTGTAATCCATCTTCACAGGGAAAACTTCCATCCTAAGCTTCAATAGAGACGAACTGTATGAACGAAGTTCCAGCTCCGTAAATCCGATCTCATTCTGAAAATTTAGATTCCCCGATAAGATATGCTTTCCTTTCGGCACAACCGCTTCGCGCAACGCGAAATTCTCATGGTAGAAAGTTAAATCTATCTCTTCCTTCTTCTCGACCAATAAACCATAGGTTTGCGTCTCGTAGAAGATTGGAAAACTAGCTTGTTTGTTCTGCCATGGCTCTAGCTCTCCCGTTTTCGGATTAAAAACAGCAATAGATAGAACCTGCAATTGTTTGGAGTATGAAGACACATGAAGATCCGCCTGCTCCCATTCTCTCCACTCTGTTCGATGCAGCTGAAGCATATCTACCGTTGGATGGTATGGCTTTCCTTCCAAGTAAAGATCAAACAGATTGGTTTCAATGTACAGAAGGATCACGTTCTTCTTAAGAGACCCAGAATGAAGTGAATCCGTCATGATCTAGCCTCCGTAGCATATAGATGAGCTTCTTAGCCGATTGAGGGTATTTCACGTTATTTTCGCTTATATGCTTAGCCCATAACTGCTCGATATCTCTTTCTCCATCCACATATTCTTTGCTATTAGAGATGGATCCGCTAATTGAAAACAACAAGAATTCAATAATCACCTTTTTAACTACTGAATTATTTCCTTGTATTCGGGGTAGGATTTTCTGCATGATCTGCATATCCATTGCCTCTTCAGGCGTCATTAAAGAAAACCGCTCGTTGTAGATCAAGTAGAAACAGATTGAATCTCTGACACGGAAACCAACATGGGCATGGATACTTTCTAGAATCGTATTGATCTTTACCAACTGACTAACCGTACTTTGGATGATATTTTTATTCTCTGCGTATGCGTCCTTTAACTGTATGTAGTTGCTAGTCAGAAACTGCGCCGTTGGGTACAGAGACTCTGATTCCTCTTCTATAGACACTGCCGCATTTTCTAAGCCTATGAAATTGTCGAGTTGGATATGGTTGAATTCGATGGTATTTGCTCGATCCAGTACCTTTTTGCTAAAAGGATGCGTGGTTTCGTCCATGTTTACCGTGCCAATAAAGAATACATTTTCAGGAATGCCAATGTTACGACCTACTTGATCTTCAGCCACAACCGTATCTGTCACAATTCGACCTTCTTGCCAACGCTGTGTTTCTAAGATGCTCAGTAAATCACTGAAGTAATGCTCCACCCTCGCAAGGTTCATTTCATCCAAACATATAAAATATGGCTTCTGTTGATTCTCTGGCGCGGATGCTACTTCCAGCACATATGTTAATTTGCCTCGACGGAACGTCCCACTGAGATCCTTGTAACCGATTAAATCGGAAGGGTCGTTCCAATCCGGTCTAACGGGTATGAGTGTAAATTGTCCATTCGCTTCTGTTGCCCCAAGGGCTTCTGCAAATTTCTGGATGAGCTTCGTTTTTCCTGTGCCGGATATCCCAGCTAGGATAACGAATGGCTTCGTCTTTAAGGATATGTAAAAGTTCTCAATCAGGAGCTCAGGGTATGTAAAGCCTTGCTGCTGAATGTAGCCTTTCACGATTTGTAGATGTGCGCTCGTTTCTTCATCGTTAAGAGTCACGAGCTCCACATCCTGCTCCACCTCTTCGACCTCGGAAAGCAGGGTGAATTCCGGCCAGGGAGTGTCCTTCGATTTATTCTGGACAATACTTAGCCCTTGCAACGTGAACGGGAAGAGATAGCCTTGATTTACACCACCCTTTTTGTTAATCGGCCCTTTTGTAATATGAAGTTGAAGTAAATCTTGAGAGATGGCTTCTAAGGGTATCGGTGGATTCAATTCATGGTACTCGGTAACGACTAGACGTCCTGTTTCCTCCCACTGTTGATCGGGCAAACTCGCCGGCTTCGGTCTCTCGACCGCTGCTTCCTGGACCTGACTGACGGCACGTAAAGCCCCTATAGAATAATGGAGGACAATGTCATTAACCTTAACATCCTTCATCGTTTCCCAGTGATGTTGTGTTTTTCCACCTATGTTCTTGAGCGGAGCCCACAGAACGCCCTCTTGTTTCTGAGTGTTATAAGACGTACCTTGACATACCCACCAGATAGAAGGATGATCTTCGGGGATTGGGATGTCGTTCGTGATGAATTTCAGCTCATACACAAAAGGATTGTCAGTTGCGTAAAACTCCAAGTATTCCGCGTATTGTTCTGGAACCGTGATTGGATTTTTTGTACTCGCCGCCTGGTTACGCTTATGGAACAAGTAATTGTATGAAGAGTTAAATCTGGCTATCATGTAATCCTTAAGCTCTGAGTTTGTGTCGTACCTGATTTGCAATGCTTCTCTATTTTGCTTCCTTTGGTTGATCCGGCTTAAGTTACACTCGAACTGATTTCCTTCGGTAATAAGAAGGACTCTTTGGCTTTGCCCTAGGGGAACCTCGATATTTTGATTTGCCACGACAAAATCTTCGTGAAAGTCCATAGGGATATGTGTCCCGTATTCAAATATAGACCAATCTATTTGCTTACGTCCTATAAGGTTAGAAATGGTATCATCTTTCCACCAGCTGCGGTTTTTTTTGATCATCGGTTACCTACCTACTGATTGTATTGTACAAACTCTAAAGATTAGCAATACAGATAAATTAAATTATAGTACATTTGCCTGAGTAAGAGCATAGTTATCGCGGGAGTTAATTTGTACTTAACCCTATTCATAAAAGAGCCCTTCCAATTCAGTTCAAGTAATGTAAAATTACGACAAATTACCTAAGCATTCGCCATCCCAACGTTAATTCCTGCAAAAGGAAAGTATTGTGCTAAAAATAAAAAAGCGATGCAGCTAGATGCATCTTTAAACGATTCGAAACAATCTATTAGATATAATGTTAATTGCTTCATTCTGAAAAGAAAACATGTTCGGCTCCCGTCTGTACAATGTACGGCAAAATATCCAGGGGCTTCTCAATGCTTGAACTTTTATATTCAATAATCATACTGCTTTCATTTCCTAATCTGTTGAAGCATATTCCAGTTACCGAGAATTCCCGATTCGAATTGAAGTTGTGATTAGGCTGGTCAAAGTCAAGCCAACCAAGATCTTTCAGTTCTTGGTATTCTTTATTACTGACTTCAATAAGCTTAAGGAATCCATCATCATATCTTGTTCTTAACAATTGAAAATTATCTTCCTGATGAAGCAAGAGATACTGCCTGTCTTTATGAAAGATGATCTTTTTGAACTTATATGCTGCTTGTCCCATGTTATCCGCCAAAATTATTGAATCTACCTTGCTTACTTTAGGAATCACTATCATCACCTCTGGTAATAATAATGAAATAATATCACTTTTAAGTTATTTTATCATTATTTTAAACTCTTAGTGTCATTTAATTTTTGTATTTAATCATCTACTCTTGAATAAGGGGAGTGATCGTATGGGTGAGTTAAAAAGAATTATAGGTGATAAAATACGTAACATACGTAATTCCAGAGGAATGACCCTGCAGCAGCTTAATGAAACAACTGGACTGCAGACTTCTTATCTTGGAGATGTTGAAAGAGGCAAGAGAAATACATCTCTTGATTCATTAGAGAAGATTATGAACGCACTTGACATAAGACCCGGGGATTTATTTGATTTCCGTGAGGTTGATGTTAATTCAAGCGAATTTGAGATAAATTCCATTCTCGAGGTGCATTATCAGTTTTTAAAAGAAAAGAAAACCGAGGATGTAAAAATGATTCATCGTATTACAAAGGATATTTTTAATTCAATCGAAGGATCTCGTCAGGAATAGTAATAAGACTCTAATATAAACAAGAGGAAGGGCATTTCCGGTATCTTCCCCTTGTTTATACAATCACTACTTTGCGTTATTCACTTCTACTTTTGTGCTGTTCGATGTACCTTCAATTCTTCATCCACCTGCTCGTCCCCGAATGGATTTACATACATCCCCCTGTTTGCATGATGAAACCACCAGCTTGAACGAACACCATTTCTCACCTCAAATTGCTATTAGGAAACCATCAATCCTTATAAGGATCAAACTCATCCGCTCCAGCCATACAAACACCAATTGGTTTCAGCACGTGCATGATCTCGATCGTTTCGGCATGTGCATCCAGCACTTCTTGAAGCTTGCGATAGACAAAAGGACTTTCATCCGTGCCAGCGCCGCGCAGTTCAACACCGAAGTTCCGGATAGCCTCCATCATTTGCTCCGTGCTGATTTGACCGCCGCTTCGGGTTCGGGTTTTCCAGTTCATTCTCCCTGCCGCTTGGGTCCGGCTCATGATCCGTCCGGCTCCATGAACGGTGCTGTAATAAGCATCGCGGTTCTCTAAGCTGTCCTTACCTTTTACGATAACGGATATATCCCCCATACTACCACCGATAAAACCAACCTGGCCGGGTGAGGACGGGGTTGCCCCTTTACGGACGACGATGACTTCTTTTCCGTTGTGCACCTCTTTCCAAGCATAGTTATGATGGTTATGCACTTCAAGGTCCGCTTCCGTTCCCAGAATGGCTAATACTTGTCGGATCACATAATCTCTTCCGGCGTAGGCATAACGCCCAGCCAGCTTCATCGCCCGGTAATACATATCGCCTAGTTCGCTGCTCAAATCAAGCAGCAAAGGCGGTTGATCCATCTTTTCACCGGGGGTGCTCCCTAGAAACTCTCTGCCGGCAGCTAGGTTGATAAAACCACTTGCCGTTTTATGGCCGAAACCTCGGCTCCCAAAATGATTCGCGATCCACAAACGGCCGGTTCCCGCTTCTTCAAACAAGTCTACGAAGTGGTTGCCGCTGCCGACTGTACCGAGTTGACCTTGCGCCAAGGCTTTCAGCTTGTCGTGCTCCTGCTTGCCTACCGCCTTGTAAACAGCCCAATCCGGATCATCGAAGAGGTCATGGTCGACCTTTTCATTATTGACACGGCCAACACCGAAGGAGATTTTGCGGGCAATCCCATCCATAATCTTCGCCAATTTTGGTTTCATGTCTTCAACAAACAAGCTGGTTCGCACTGCTTTATTTCCGCATGCAATATCATATCCAACGCCGGAAGGGGAGATTTGCCCGTCATATACAACAACCCCGCCGATCGGCTGACTGTACCCTTTATGATGATCCGCCATGAGCAGGGTTTGAACCACATTGCCGGTTTCTGCGCACGTCCTCGCTTGAACAAGCGCCCCCTCATCGGGGTTACCCCAAACACGCACGCCGTCTATATTTTGATAAGCCATAAGACTATTCAACTCCTGTATAAATGAATACATTTCTCTAGTTTACAATCCTTTTGCTTCCAGTAGCTTTATATCTGTCTTCACAAGCTTAGCATACAGAGCCCTTCTTGTTGAATTCTTAGGATTTCTGGATTGCTTCGCTAGCAAGTAGGCCAACCGCGTGCCTCATCCGTCATCTTATCAGGCCCTGCATGGTGTCCGAGTGCTCCATCCAAACCGCCCGCTACCCATCTGATTTTACTGCCGGACCAAAATTCTTCGTCATCCGGCAGCGATTCGTCCACGGATTCCCCTTGTTCCTGAATATACGAATAAATGGAGGACTTGCCCTCCCAAAGCGGCCGTTTAGCTCTATCGAAGAAAATAACCATCGTTCACTTCACCTCTTCCCAAACTTCCTTCAGCACCGATCGAAACAAATTGTCCAGCCGCTGATCCTGGCCTCCACCGCAGTTTTGCATCCCCGCCGCCATCCGATCGTAATACTCGATTTTTGCTTCCAAATACTCATTGATCGGATTGATCCTCGGTTCGTAATCCATTTCATCGCCTGCTCTTTTACGGACAAGCAGACCTTCAATAATCGTCTTAAGCTCGCTTCCCATCGGCACTAAAACATCGACAAGCCGATCAAATTCAATAGGCGGCATGCTGTTGTGCTTCTCGATCCATTCACATGCTAATATCGGGCGGAGAACATAGAAGTATTTTTTGATTTTCACCCGCTCACCCTGCAGGTACTCCCGGTAGTTCCCCTTCGCCATATGCAAATAGTGATACATACAGGACTTTGGTGAAAACGTGAATGGAGAAATATGGCGGATTTGCTCCGCTATCGCATGGTTCTCCCTATATACAATCGGAGACTGAAGCCACTCGAGCAGTGGCGGATTCGACTTACGAAATAAATTCAGGGCTTTTCGCAGATCCCAGCCATTGATGTCCAGCATGTCGCTGATCGGCCACTCGATGACATCCCGCTTCTCAAAAATTGACAAGTACCAATCTTCCGGCCTAACATAGAGAAATCTGACGTCGTAATCGCTATCCTTGGACGGGAACCCCCATGCGCGGCTGCCCGATTCGCAAGCATACAGGATTCGAACGTTCTCTTCCTTTTCTATTTTTCTTAGCTCCTCTAGTACCTGCTGTTTAACATCTGACATGGCGGGCTCCCCTTTCTGGATTATAATTTTGATAATGGCCTTTGGGTCGGCATCCACGGCCAACCCACCTTTTTAACCGTCTAAACTTACTCCCTCTACCCGCTCCACCAGCGAAGAATAGCCTTTTACTGACTGCGCGATATAGGAAAGCACAGTATCACTCCAACCGTAAATGTAAAAAGTCTGAGGATCTTGATCCGGTACCATCGCATGCCGGTACGGAGCAATATCAACAATAAATGCCTTCACGTCCCGGTTCACTTTCGAACGGTATAGTCTCAGCTGCTCATAAAACGGACTGCCGCTGTTTTGCTGCTCATCCGTGATGATGATGATTTGATCTACCTTCCGCCGCTCTTGGATCAGCTTCCGAACAGGCGCACCTGTATCGGTTCCTCCACGAGCATGGATTTGTGCCGCCTGGGTTAAGATACTGTCTTTGCGGGAAGGCCGAGCATCCACAACCTCTGTATCAAACAGCCAGAACAACGAACTGCCCTGCGTCTTTTTGTACAGTGCCAAAGCAAACACCGAACCGATCTCTAAGTACTGGCCGTTCATCGAGCCAGAGATATCAAGGAAAATTGCCGTCTTTTCCCCGAGCTCAGGCAGGTTGTTGAACGTAAGCTCGGCAGCTTCTCGCAAAGCATCCCGTAACTCCGGATGATCCACCTGGCGGAAAGCCGTCGCTAACCGGAATGGCAGGATTTTAGCCTTCCTCAGTGCCTGTTCGTCGGTAATACGGTTTACGACATAGTCCAGGTTGCGCTTATCCTCCAAAGCCCCAGCCCGCTGCAAAGCATTCATATGCCGGAGTAGTGCAAATGTCGGCATCTGGTAAAGCAGCGCTTCCCAAACGGCTTTGGATGGCTTGATTGCACCCGTAACCGTTTCATAAGGAAGCTTACCACGTTCAATCCACGCGATCTGCTCCTCCTCGGTTGAGGCGAGCTTCAGATTTTCCAGAGCCTCGACTTGAGGCAGCAAGGCAAGGTTAGCCTCCAGTCCCCGCAAATATCGGAACAATGCTTGCTGCTTCAAGTCTTCCGGTTTCGGATGAGCGGTTGCAATGGCATCACCCAGACTGTAGCCGCGTCCACGGCCGTTATATTTTATAGCCCAATATTCGGACACTCCGGACAAGAAACGGTTTACCTGCCGCTTGACGGCACGTCCGCCCTCTCCACGCCCCATACCTTTCAATATCATTAGGAAGTCCGACAAATCGGAAGGAATCCGAACCACGAGCAGGAAGATCTTCGCAAACAAATCCGGCCGATAAATCGAGAGAATCGCCAGGCCGAATAAAGGTTGCAATCGCATAAAGCCCTCGTTCCGAGCAAATATAATTGCCTTAGCCATAAAATTCGGGTTACTGTTCGCTATCTCCTGATGAAGCTGTTCTGCATCGGATAGCAGTTCATTTTGATCCGCGTAAAAGGTATTACTCATGGTATTGGTCAGTAGTGTCTGTAAATACTGCTCCTCCAGAGATCTTACGAATGCTGGGTAGTGATCTTTATTGAATGTATTCGGTCTAAGCGAACCGAATAGTTTTTTTGCCATACTCATACTGGATTGCCTCCTTCAAATAGCAATGGTGAGGAAAAGGCGGGATAGGTTTGCTGCAGGAGTCGAACCTGCCGTATTGCCCGGGTAAAACATTGGTCGATTAAGCTCGAAGTAACCCATCCCAGCGCCTCACCGGCTGCTTAAGTTATTTCTTAACGAAGCGAGGAAATGATTGAAAAGGCCGTTAGTGCCAAGACAGACACCATCAATACTTATCCCATATAAGTCGAAGGAACCCTTTCTGGCGCCTCGCTACGCTATTGACTTTTTAAAGCTCATCGAGGAAAGAGTTGATTTGGAAAGGTGCAGACGAATGCTCTACCACTGAGCTACTCCACCCTGCGGTGAAAGTTGGATTTGAACCAACGACCTTTCGTATCGGATGCGAAGTAACCCTTCCATGCGCCTCGATGATCTTTTTAGCCGCCGCATTATCGCATCGGCTTCTGTATCTATATTCGCTTATTTTTGGAGCAACGAACATGGCGAAAGTATTACGACCGGTCATAAAGTTTTCCATTTCATCCAATTCCCTCCCCTGTTACAATGGAAGAAGATGTTTTTTTGAACGGGGGATAACTTTGGCTAAGGAGAGCTTCGATAAAGAAATTCAATTCCTGCGTATGTTGGTGCTGACAAGTGGTGCGTTCAGCAGGCAACAATTCGCAGAAAGATTGGGCATTTCCGTCCACACTTTTGATAAAACGATCAGGCGACTCAAAGAGGTCGTCAGCTCCGTGCACCAGAACTTATCACAGGAACAGAGCAAAGAATTTTCTGAAGCCATTCGGTTCAGCTATTATGACTCCACCGACCCGCTGCTCTTGTTTCTGTTTCGCGCCAAATCCGTCAAAGAATCCGAAAGCCAGAGAATCTCGCTGCTTTTAGCCGCGATGAATGAGCAGGCTTTGACTGCGATGGAACTCCTGGATATGTGCTGCAGTAGTCTGCCTTCCGATCTCCCTCTGCCTGACGAAAAAACGATTCGGTCGGATCTCAAGTACCTGGAGGAGGTCGGAGTTATCAAGAGGGAGACCGGGCCTCGCCCCTTCCGTTATCGCATTCAAGACAACTTGATTCGCAGCTTATCGGACGAAGAGCTTCTCGATTTGTACGATTTTGTGGATGTGATGGCGAACACCCAGGTCCCTTCCGTTCAAGGATATCTGCTGCGTGATGGACTGAAGAAACATCTTTTACGCAATCAAGTCGAGCAATATGCTGTAGAGCCATTTTTATATAAATATCATTACTACTCGCGGATCCTGGACGAGGCACATCTGTTCACGCTCCTCCATGCCATTCGTCACCGCCGCAAGGTCCGTTTTCTGTACTTCTCACCGAAGTCTGAAAAAAGCTACGCCTCCAAGAACACCAATCCCCTGTTTGAACGGGATACGGAAGGCAAAGCCGAAAAGACGCTGCCGCTTAAAATTGTCTATGATCATCAATATGGAAGATGGTATCTTCTTTCCCACGGCCGAGAGGGAATTCGAAAATACCGCATGGAGGGAATCACGCAAATTGAAGAGGACGAATCCGTTGACGAGGCTTGGTATGAGGAAAAGAAAATCGAGCTTGCCGAGAAAATAAGCTATAGCTGGCTGATCGATACTGGCCGGCCGGTGACGGTGCGCGCCCGATTTTATAACCCGGAGGGCTCCGAACCGAACTTCGTGAAAGAGCGGGTCATGCTGCAGGGACAGTGGGGACAGATTGTGTTTGAAGATGAACATTCTTTTATTTATGAGATAACCGTAAACGGTACTACCGAAATCAAGCCGTGGCTGCGGAGTTTTGGTTCCAGCTGTGAGGTTCTTGAGCCCGCTCAGTTCCGTCGGGAAATGATTGCCGAATGGAAGGAGATCCAGTCTTACTATGAATCTGTTTGAGAAAATATTCAATCACCAGATCATCTCCAGGTTGGAGGATTCCGGTACCTTCATGGTCACTTCGCACGAACGGGCATGGCTGAAGACGATGCTGGAACATCCCGCGGCGGCAGATGCTTTTACTGCGGATACGTTAGACAAGCTGCATTCAGCCCTCGAAACGGATCAGGTGATGGATATATCCCAACACTTGATTGAAAAAGCCCGTACAATGAAAAAGCAGGTCTACCACCCGCTCCTGCGGCCTTTGCGCCGTCACATCATGAATAAGACAGGTATCCGAATAACGTACGAGGTCAAGGGTGGGCGTGTAAACACAGAGCATTCGGGCTTTCCTTATAAATTGGAATACTCCATGGTTAAAAGAGAATGGTATTTGCTCTGGTATCACGTACGGCATCACGCCTTCATGAGCACTAGGCTGAAGAAGATCCACTCTGTCACGCCAGAACCTATCAATCCGTCTGCAGCGGAAAGCATTATAAAGAAGATCGGAAAAGCTCTTGAATCGCGTAAAAGTGAAGTGATTATTGAAATTGTCCCTGTTTATAACGCAGAGTTGTCCCGTATCCTGTACGCCTTCTCCAGCTTTGAAAAAAACGTTGAGTACGATACGGAGAACGATACCTATCGAGTCAGGGTTTCTTTGCTTGGAGATGAAATGGAGTATTTACTATCCAAGATCCGTTTTCTGGGGAAGCGGGTTCGGGTGATTGTAGGCGATTATTTGAAAAGACGGATGCTCGAATCATCGACGAAGGCTTTGGAGCGCTACGGAGTTATTGCGGCAGATGAGGAGCTATCTTCGTAGTTGGTAATGAATTTTGCTGTTGGAGGTCAAAGACATGCTAACAAAGTCATTACAAGAGAGCCAGTAATTCTTGTTGATGATCAGAATGATTTCAAACCAATTCGATTTTAAAGTGAAGTTAGGGAAAAAGGAGAGAGATCAATGGGGCAACGAGCTAATCTGGTTATCGTTCATCAAGATGGATATGATCTTTACTATAATCACTGGTGCGCCAACACTCTTCCCCGAGAATTGTTTTGGGGACCCCAGCATGCGATTTCATTTGTAGAGGCACAATCTAAGATAGATGAGACAGATTGGTTGGACGATATTTGGGCTGAAGGCGGAGTTGTCATTGATGCAGAGAAAAAACTGCTTTTATTTTTTGGCGGTGAAGAAGAACTATGGAGCATTCCATACAGAAGAATCTTCCTAAGGTTAATGCAAAAAGTTTGGGGGGACTGGGAGCTCCTGTGGGCAAATGAGGGTATCGTCGATATTGCAGGATATGTTGGAGTTTCAAGAGAAGTTGTTTTAACCCGCCAAGATGATGATTTAGCTGAAATAAGTTTAGCTCCACCTGAGGAAAAGGATTTGGTTGATACTATTGTTACTATTACTTTTGATGACGAGAAAACACTGATTTTTCCTCTATATGGTGGCATCGAAGGATTTTTGCTGCATGGACCGAAGCTCTTACAGAGCTGCAATAGATCCTTTGGCTATAAAGAATTTCATATTGGAGACTGGACAAAGGATTTTCCGTCTTCCGGAGTTCATCTGGACTTCAACAACAAGCAAATGGACATATGGCATGCGGATACGTTTTCAAATATCATTCAAAGAATGAAAGAGCTGTGGCCAGATTGGGAAATCCTCGAACATAATGATCAATATGAAGTACAAATCCAAAAAACTTCTGGCCGACTTCATTTTCAAGATATAGATCCAAATGAAATACTGGTTGAAATAACCTCATCTCTTTTGCGCGCGCCGATAAATCCGTTAGATACATTATCTTCCTTGGTCAAAAAGTTACAACAAGATGGTAAAGAAGTATGTGTAAGTGAGTATGCACTTATGCATGGGGACATAAATTTGCCAGAGAAAATTCGCCAAAACATTATTCAGTACGCAATTTCTGCCCTTGAGATTGATGGGAATTGATCGGTTAAACAGCTTTGGTCTTCCCTAGGTATCTCGGAGAAGTCTATTCATACAGACAACACTGCTGACCTTTACCGCGTCGGAGTACAAGCGTGATCAGTAAATCTTTATTAATTTCACTTAAAACAATCCTGCCTAAGTTCAAAGAATATCTTTACTAATGGATGTTCATCGTCACTTAGGACTATTCCTTCAAATCTACGCCTCCCTAGCCTTCTATCAATTAATGAGAATGCTTTATATATGGGATTATTTGAAGTCAGACTTTCTGAAAATGATGTATTCATATAGTTATCCAGATTGATGAGTATATGACTTGTTTCGTGAACGCCATATCGCATTATTTCTTCAACCTTTTTGGATTCAATATTTACTTTATAAAAATCATTGTGGAATCCATGTTGAAGTTGAAATGAGTTTAATAATTCATCGGGAACAGGTGTCATATACCAATGGTAATATCCGCCGCCAAAAATCTTTTTTCCGTCTAATGTAATCCATATTTCGCCATAACCGTCATGTGCATCATGATATCGAGTTAAATGAATATCAATTCTATTCCTTAGCTCTTCGGTAATAAAACTCTTTAATCTCACCCTTAATTTTGACCACATAATAAAAGTTCCTTTCAAGTTAATTATCCTAATTATATTGTATTGGAGTTGGTTGGAACGATGATGAACATTAAAGTACCCTCGTCTCCACATATGGATAGTAATGATGATCTTGCTCTTAAAATAGTGAAGAGCATTTTGGATGATATTCAAGGAAGATACGGACTAGATCAAATGATCATCGGTGGCCCGGATCATAAGGAACAAGAAATTATTATTTTGATGTTCGAACAGTGGCGACAACTCGTTTCACGTGAGCTTCACGCAAAGGGATTAATCAATGACTGTTATAGGCCAATGGAAAACCATGAAATTGAAAATCTAAGTCTTTATGATTTACTGGAAATACGAGAGAAATATTTGCAACTTGATGCTTCAAATACTTGAAAACTGAAGTTAGTTCGATTTATTTTTTGGGGATGGCAATAGCGGTCTATTCTTCAATTATGCTCTTTCCAGCTTAAAACGTTTCTCCATCTTCTTGCTTCTGCAACTTTTTCAATTCGTTCATTACGCCTATCTACCCTTTGGTGATAAGCATCTCGCTCCTCGGCACTCATTGCCTGTAGTTTTTGAAGATTACTCGTAATCTCAGTATCTCCCCCGGTACCAAGGAGATCACTTTGTTTTTGATTAGAGCCCCGCTCTATGCCATCTTCCCAGGCACTTTGGAGTTCAAAAGCAACTTTATCAGCAAGTTCTTCCGTCGGTAGCTCCATTAACGGGGTATCGAAGATGCCATCAACTACAAGAACAAGAAACTTGCCATCTCTTATTACCGATTTGTACAAAGTTCCAGCCCCCTTTTTGAATCATATTAGTACCTATCTTCCAACCAGCTTATTCTTCTGCCCTATTCCAATCTGCCGGAGGGGCAAAGTAAGCGTCATATTCTCGTAATGCTTCTTTACTCAACCCTTTTCGCCATTCCCATAAATACATAAGATAAGTTTCTCCTGTTCCCATCCTCCAAAACATGCTGTAGGGATGGTGCTCAGGATAGACCAACCATTGTGGCAAAAAGAACTCTGGCGAATAGCCCTCCTGTTCGCTGCGAACTTCCATCAAAGTTTGGCCGAGCATGTTACGTCCGGTTCCATCCCCGTTGTCACCCCAGAAAGAATCATTGGAAGTATGCTCAACCAAAATACAATTGCCCGTAGACATCAAGATTTGTTTAACTTCCTGATGTTGTTGAACCTTAGCTCGAACAGCTTCTTTTATTATACTGACCTTGCAATCTTCCCAGTCCCTTCTAAGCGGGCGTGTTCGGTCTCTGCCCAATCTTGCTGCTTCCATAGCGGTCGGTGCTAATCGAATGAATTCTTCATGTTCTGTTCCTACAAACTTCATGGCTTGAAAATAATGCTCGGACGTTGGCCACACTTTCTCTTCTATTTCAATTGGAAGTCGGGCGAAATTGGAAAAGCAGCCATAAGGCTTGTTGGTTTCGTAAAACCTTATGATCCGTTCCTCCGGCTTTATCTGCAGCAGCTCACGCCTGCGTTCTGCGATTACCCTCTCCCAATGATTTTTTAACTCTTCAGGAATATGATCCATACTTTTCACCTCTCTGGGTTGACCTCTAGTTCCATTATCGATTTATAAAACTGTTCCGGGTCCGCATGACTTGGAAGTCCTGAGACCTGCCCATCTCCTATCTCAATAACCGTCCATTCTCCGCTTATGGTTTTGGCAATATCCATCGTAAAAAACTGACTAGCCACGCCCTTTGCTAATTCTATAAACGAGTCGAGATTAGGAGCTTCTTGTTGATAAACCACCTCATCCCAATACCCCATAGACTGAATCAGCGTGTGTTGGAGGAAAAATAGCCGGTGCTCATTCGATAAAGGCATACCGCTTTTAGGATGATTGGCGAGCTGCTCCAGTTGAATAAACTCACGAATCACAATACCGCCATTAAGCTCCGAGCCTTGGCGATCAATGAAGTTTCGAAAAACCGTTTGGGCTCTTTGCTGATCGGAAGCATCTGGTATATAGCAAGCTTCTTCCCATTCATGCTTTCTGGACTTTACGTAATCCTTAACCATAACCGGTTTGTTTTTGAATATGCGCATCTTCTCTAACAGAACATCGAAATCATTTGAAAGCTCTTCAATTCCGAGCCAAATACTCTGTGGGGTTGCTTTTTTAATAGCTTCATAAGAATAAGGAAAATAGTGCCCAATTGTATATTCCATAGGAGAACTGATCAGGACGGCATTTTTCTGCTGCAGTGCGTAATATAACTTTTCGTAATCATTAGGCTTTAGCATCCATCCCCTATAGATAAACCTCTCCTGGACTTCAAATGTTGGGATCCGCTTAACTGCCTTGGTTAAGTCCCCATCCAAAACGGACTCCAGTGAAACCAAATGGACATCCATCCCTAGCTTTCGGGCACATTTGTATTCCTGTTCATATTCCTGATCAACAACCTTGCTATCCAAGGGATCAGAACAAAATAGGATCTTCATACGGAGTCCTCCATAAATAAAGTTAACCAAATCGTACCATATCTTGGCAGCTGCTTGGAGTGAGAAAATAATCATTCAAGCACAATCACCTTTTTAATTTCTGAGAAACATATTTTGATCGACAGCGTTTATATATACAGAAACTAACAAATTCAGATGAGGTGAGAGTATGAAGAAATTAGACGGCCTCTAGCTTCCCCCTAAGGAGGTTAGAGAGCCCAATGAGTAATAGCGTAAAAAAATCACCCGTATCGACAGACCACCGGACACCAGGTACCCGTTGGAGCAAACGGCAGGCAAGCAAAACCGTTCGTCGCTTTACGGGTGACGTTCAAAACGGAAAATGGTACCGAAAGCTGTTCTGTTCCTGGAATATTTGCGACTACCGTTTTTACAAAACAAAGCAGCAAGCGATACATGAATGGAAAACATCCCGATGGCTGAGGAACCGATTATTGACTCAGGAAGAAGTTATAAAAGATTGGGAAAAGTTCTATAGAAGAAAATAAGCTCAAGCGTCGGTCAGGGAAGCCCGGCGCTTGAGCATTTATAAGCGATTGTTGCTGCCACTCGTTACTATATCCCTTCGAATTAAATACCGAAAAACTCCGCCGCTGTCTCCGTTGTTGCCTTAGCGACCTCTTCTAAAGGTCTTCCGATACATCGTGCTACGGCTTGCAGGATATGTGGCAGGAATGCAGGCTCGTTCCGTCCATCCGTTGGCTTTTCTTTTAAGTCCCGTGGAGTCAAGAACGGTGCATCAGTCTCGATCATAAGCCGATTGGGCGGAATCATTCGTACAAGTTCCCTCAGATGCTTGCCTCTTCGTTCATCGCAAATCCAGCCGGTGATTCCTATATAAAAGCCCATTTCAAGGTATACCTTAAGCTCAGACTGAGTTCCTGTAAAACAATGGACCACCGCTTTTTGAACCGAATGTTCCTTAAGAATCGCAATAAAATCTGAAAATGCCTCCCGCTCATGTAGAAATAGCGGCATGTTTAACTCAAGAGCCAAACGAATTTGCTCGGTGAACCATTTACGCTGGACATCCCGCGGCGAGAAATCCCGGTTATAGTCTAGACCGCATTCCCCAATGGCTACCACTTGCGGCAGTGCCGCTAGTTCTTTTAGCTTCGTGATCGTCTCTCCATTGCAATTCTTCGCATCATGGGGATGGACTCCCGCAGTAGAGTACAGCTTCCCCTCGTAACGTATGGCATAGCGGGCCGCTTCTATGCTGTTCCTCTGGCTCGTTCCTGTAATGATAAGGGGTGAAATGTGGTTTGCCATCGCTCTTTCAACGACCTGCTCGCGATCTTGGTGAAAGGAACGATGCATCAGATTGACGCCAATATCAACGATTGGATGATTCATGATTCGAGTGCTCCTTTTCCCTAGTCTCCATCACCGAGCAGCTTTCAGTCGGCACACGGTCAGCTAACCATACTTCGTTACCCGCGTAATAGAACGTGACTCCCAGTTGCTTCGCACTCATCGTGTCGATCTTAAGAATCACTAGCTCACCTCTACGACTTCCCGCGAGCGTTGCAAAATGGGGGCCTTCCGACAAATGAACATACTGCCGGCTCATCGGACTTAGGCCCTCCTTCAAGATCGATGGGAGAGCTTTCTTGTTCGTCCCATGGTAGAGAATAGCCGGAGGATCAGCCGGAGCATATTGAACTTTATCATGGCTGTGGCCGTACCTTGCTCTTATACGGAATCCTTCGATTTCAAAACGCTGCTTATCCGAATTGCGTACAACTTGCTCTATATCTTCCTGTCTCACCAACGCCCATTTCGGCTGGGCTTGAATGGCCTCCAGTAAAGTGCTTAACGTACACGAACCGTCCACTGGATCTAGGACAATACCAAAATCCTCGGGAGTGTGCCGAAGAATCTTCGTCATCATTTTACTTAAGCTTTTTTCCATTGCTTCATTTAACATCGCTTCCACTTCACTTCCTAATTGCTCTCATTAATCGCATTATAACCTTTTCAAATGCTCGGGGGACGGGAATATTTGGTTAAATCCAAACGTTCCGAGATTTCCATGTAAAAAAAGATGCCCGAATCAACTGAATGATTCTGACATCCTAAGATTATAGACGCGGATCGATCTCCCGCTCTTGCGCAACTTCAAACAGCAAATTGGCCGCGATCTCTTTATATGCCTCATGCTCAGGCGCAATCTCTTCAAATGGTACCGCCAGCATTCGCATCCCAAGCTGATACTCATTAAGCGAGGTGCGAAGCTTTTGATTCACATTCTTTTGCTTGAGCAGCTTGCGGTATTTATGCGGGAACTTGTAATCATACCCGTAAATGATGGATAAATACTCGGGATTCCGCACCTTCATATAAGGAACCGTATTTCCATCCCACAGCTCGGGTTTGATCACAATGCCCTCCATATGGTTCTCCATCGTAAGCTTGGAAAAGTAACGCTCAGCATTCTCCAGGCAGTCCGGCTCGGCCAAGTCTAGCGTGAGCGCCTCGTCCTTCGACAGAAAACCGTACATCTCGGAGGTCTTCCATTCCGGGATTTCTTCCTTACCGTCTTCATAAACAATCTTCAGAACAGCAAACGGCTTATACTCCATGGCTTCGTCTTCCGCATACAGCTCCAGCTGCCTTCTGTACATCTGATAAGCCTCTACGTGCTCAGTTAGCGGGACATAAGTATCCCTGATTTCATGGACGTACTTGTAGTTTTGGTACACACTAGGGCCATACTTTTCGCTTAAAGCAGACTTCGCAATATGATGCTGATCTTTCTCAAACCCGCTCGCTTCATATTCGGCGATGAGCTTGCTAAAGGCTTCCTCAAAACCGTTTTGCTGAAGGTACGTCAGCTCTGTCTCCAACGCTTTTTCAATAGGCTTGAACTGCCTTTCGATCAGCCCCTCGCCCAGCGCCTTCCACGGGAGAAGCTCTCCATCCAGAATCAGCATGGCAATTTTCCGCTGTTCCATAAAACCGCCGAATTTCTGCAGTAGCTTGCCATAAACCTCCGTTAAATCCACATGATTAATCTTGTAACCGTTCCGGCTGACCGCAAAGCACTGCTCCAGATCTTTATACAAATAAACGTTGCATCTCGAGCCCATATATTTGGGCTGCAGGACGACTTGCTGAACGCCGAGTCCCCTGAAATAATCGAGACCGCACTTCAACGACTCCAGTTCATTCGTCTCGTCATTCTTGTCCGCCGGAGACATCGTACCTGAGATGAAGTTGATTCTATTTCGCGAGCAATAGTGGAGCCTGCGAATGTCATCCTCGCCAAGGTCTTGAACGGAAACCTTTCGTTCCACCTTGAATAAGGTTTGCAGTTCCTAGGTAATCATCGCTTGGCGGGACTTCCGGGACTTCATAAACGGTTTATACGAGATACTGACGGAGGTCAACAGGTTGCCGTGTACGCTGCCGGTGTCGATATGAATCTTATTACCGATTCGGAAAGACTGCTTGGCCGCGACGTGCCCGAACACGTGGTACGGATGATTTTTGGCCGATTCCTCCTGCAGAAAAGCAAGCTGCCCCTCAAGAGGCACTTCCCGGTCGATCCGGAAATTCCTTTAATGCCGTATGGAATTCGTATCCAGCTTGCCGATGTATTTATTCCGGCACGGGGCATGAGTGACATAGAAGGACGGCCCCCTTGTACCCACATACCGATAAAATGGCTTCGAAATCGAGACCAGGTGCTGAAATTTACCTAGCAGTTCCGGGTCATTCATTAATGCTTGTGTCGAGTCAAAATACGTGTGGAGCAGTTCTTGGTCAACGCCTTTAATTTCACCCTTATATATACTTGTCGACGAAATTTTCATGATTCCCAAGCACGAAGTAAAAGTGCTCCTTATTATCATATAGAAACTCAACGACGTCCTTCGTTTGTTTGCCCTTGTCAATCCAGTCACCAACCAAAACCAGCTTGGTTTGCTTCAACTTATCGGTCACTACCAGCTTGCCCGCTTCGATCTTGTATCCGTGATCGAGCAGCAGCCCCTTCAAATCGTCCACACATTCATGAACGTCGCCAATGATGATGTACTGCTGTTCTTGTGGAAGAATGGTCACCAAGTATGTATCCAAATCCTCAACGATGATTTGGTATTCCGGATTCGCCCTTCCCTCTTCGGCCACATAAAAGTCTTTAGCACGTACTTTATGAATCTTACCGTATCCCTCGCGGGGCAGCGAACCGAGAACCTCTTTTTTCAGCCGGTTAATGTGGTTCGTGATCAGCTTCTTCGAACGCTCCGACGCATAGTAATCCTCCCGCTTCCGGTAATCGAAGACGATGACTTCGAGGTTGTAGTTGTTTTGAAACGCAATCTCCTTCACCTTGGTCCGAAAATCCTCAGACAACCCGGAAGATAACGTCCAATTGCTGACTTTCTTGCCACCTAACTGCCTATTAGGGACTTAAAATTTTTTCTCAATATTTGATTTACAGACTCTGTGTTAACACCTTTTATTTTTGAAAGGTAGCATCCCCACAACACTTAACAACAATCTTTACATATTCTTAATGGCGGAAAAATACTCGGTTAATAATTCGTGATTATAATCAGGAATGAGCAATATAAAGCAAAAAAAAATAATTATTCGCAGAATTGAACATTGAGCTATGTGAAAGGAGGAAGTCTTTGTTAGCGGTCGAGAGAAAAATGCGGATGGTAGAATTTGTCAGACAGAACCGAACTGCGACGATCGCCGCACTAGCCAAGGAATTTCATGTGCACGAAGCGACGATCCGGCGGGATCTGACGGAAATTGAACAAAATGGCTTACTGAAAAGAACACACGGTGGAGTCGTCATGATGGAGCAATGTAACCTTGACGAACCCCCTTTTATGGAAAGGTCCACCCAGCACTTGGACCAAAAAATGAGAATCGGAAAAATGGCTGCTAGCCTGGTTCAGGATGGAGAAAGCATAATTATCGATTCGGGGACGACTACTCTGCACATCGCTAGAAACCTTATAAACCGCACCAATATTACGGTAGTGACGAACGATATGAATGTCGCTGCAGAACTGCGCGATGCACCGCGAATTCAAGTTATTTTGACCGGCGGCGAGCTGTCCGGTTATTTTCTGAACGGCATGTTCACGGATCATGCATTGAGATCGTTGCATGTAGATAAGGCGTTTATCAGTCCCAACGCTTTGCACCCTCAACACGGCTTAATGCATCCGGAAGCATGGGTGGTACCGGCCAAGCAAGCGATGATTCAGGCGGCTCGGGAAATGATTGTGGTTGCGGACAGCAGCAAAATCGGAAAGCTTTCCCTTCATTTGATGGCCCCAATTAGTTCGATCCACGCGCTGGTCACAGGGAAAGAAGCATCGGAATATGACCTCAAGCCGTTTCAAGACAACGGTATCACGGTTTATTCGGTTTAAGAACCATGTGGGTTGTATGGCAGTGCTACAAACATTAACTATTCAAAAATAATAGTTATCAAGGAGAGTTATCATGTTAAAAAAGTATTTTAATTTAGTACTAGGATTCGTCGCTCTAACATTAGTTTTGGTTGCATGCAATTCATTGGGATCTAGCAAATCTTCTGAAGCTAGCGGCCCTTCTAAGAAGGATCCAACCGTTATTGAATATTGGTATCCAAACGCAGAAACACAAGGCGGAAAAACAGTTGTTGAATTGATTAACAAGTTTAACGCATCACAAGGTAAAGTTGTGGTTAAGGGCGTATACAACGCAGGGATGTACCAAGGTCTAATGAAAAACTTACAATCTGCAGTTGCTGCAGGTCAGTCTCCAGCTTTAGTACAAATTGGTTGGTCGTATAGAGAATATTTTTCTAATAATTTTAAATATGTAGAGCCTCAAACAATTATCGATAAATATTATCCGAATGATAAAAACTTTTTAAAAGAAAAATACCTAAGTAATATTTTAGATTTAGCGGTTAACAACAAAGGATCACAAGTAGGATTGCCATATTCACTAAGTGTTCCAGTTCTTTATTTAAACATGGATATTTTAAATAAAGCAGGTATCAATCCAGATGATTTGAAAACATGGGAAGCTGTTGCAAAGGCTTCAGAAAAAATAACTCAGGTTACTGGAAAAAAAGGGCTATATATTGCTGAGGCAGCAGATACTTGGAACGTTCAACAAATGATGGAAAGTAACGGTGCGAAAACCCTTACTAACGGTAAAGCGTCATTTGATAGTAAAGAGGGAATCGCAACATACAAATTCTATCAAGATTTAGTTAAAGGCGGCAGTGCATTACACATTGGTATTGACCAAGGTCAACAGGCATTTGTTTCTGGAGATGTAGGTATGGCTCATTTGACAATTGGTCAAAGAAAAAATATTACCCAAAATAGCAAATTTAAAGCAATTGCAGTTCCATCCCCTACATTTGAAGGCAAGGAATTAAAAGTGCCAGCAGGGGGATCATTGTTGGCAATTACGGCTGATAAAGCAGAAGAGCAAAAAGCAGCATGGGAATTTGAGAAATTCTTATATGAATCAGATAGTGTAGCTGCTTGGACACAAGGTACAGGATATCTTCCTGAAACAACCGATGCAACGAATAATAAAGATCTTGCAACGTTAATTGAAGAAGATAATATGATGGGCGCAGCATATTCAACATTGAAAAATCTTATTTCTTGGGCACCGTTCCCTGGAAACTCAGGTCTTCAAGCAGAGCAAATGCTGCTTGATATGAGAGATCGTATTTTAGGTGGCGGAGATGTAAGTACGGAACTGAAAAAAACTCAAGATGCTATCAATGGATTAATAAAATAGGTTCATGAATGTAAATAGGAAAATAGGTTACAACCAGATAATCTATTTTCCTATTTTAAACGTTGTGCATAATATTGGAGGACAATATGTTAGTTTATTTTAAGAAGATACAATGGAAAACAATACTTCTTTTATCACCTTCAATAGTGATTCTTAGCCTATTTGTACTTTGGCCGACTATATACACACTGTACTTAAGTTTCTTTGATTGGAATATGATAGCACCTACTAAGAACTTTGTTGGGTTAGCCAATTATACTGATGTTTTAACGAACCCCAATACCTATAAAGTATTGGTGAATACTTTTTGGTATATTGTTATTTTGTTAATTTTAAATTTTGTTGTGCCTTACATTTTTGCTTTCGTACTTCATTTATTAATACGAAACTTTAAAAATTTCTTTAAGTCAGCATTTTTCCTTCCATCTTTTATATCATTAGTGGTGGGATCAATTTTGGCAACATGGATACTAAATCCTATTTCCGGGCCATTAGCACGAATTGCTCAATCTATCGGTTTGTCAATACCAAATTGGAGCCAGACGCAAGGTTTAGTTATTGTCGTAATTAGCTTAGTTGTGACCTGGAAAGTATTTGGATATAATTTTATAACCTTATATGCAGCGATATCAGGTATTTCAAATGAAGTTATCGAAGCGGCAAAGCTTGATAATATTCCAAGCTGGAGAATCTTAAAAGATATTGTAATGCCAATGAGCAGTTCAACAGGTGTGTATATCCTCATTATGACGATCGTCACAGGTTTACAGTATGTTTATTCGCCAGTAAAAGTAATAACTCAGGGGGGCCCTGATTCGGCAAGTTCAAACTTGATTTATCAGTCGTATCATCTGGCATTTGATATTTATAGCACTGGGACTTCTGCAGCATTTTCAATTCTAACATTAGGTTTGTTTGTGCTGCTTCTATTTTTAGAGTTTTGGTTTGTAGAAAGAAGGGTCCACTATGAAAATTGAGGGTAGATTATCTTCAGTTATTTGGAAATGGTTATTTATAGTAGTTGTTATTATTTGGATTATGCCAATTATATTTGCATTGGGAACATCGTTTAGAACATTACAGGATGTATATAATAATGTGCTGGCTATATTTCCCACTTCACTAACTTTTGAAAACTACAGTCAATTATATGAGCAATTACCGTTGTTCAAAATTATCATGAATAACTTTACCATTGCGACAACTGTGACGATTTTAAAATTAGTAACATCGTTCTTAGCAGCCTATGCTTTTGTTTACTTTAGTTTTAATACAAAGAAACCTCTGTATTTTATATTAATTACAACGATTTTTATTCCATTTACTGTAACGATGGTTCCAAACTATTTAATGCTCTCTAAAGTTGGATTAACGGATAATACCTTAGGTGTTATTTTGCCTCAAATTGCAGATGCAGCGGGGATTTTTTTGTTAACTCAAGTTATGAGATCTATTCCTTATTCATTAATAGAATCTGCAAAGCTTGATGAGATTAGTAATTATAGAATTATGAAAGATATTGTTTTACCTCTAATACAACCACAAATGACATCAGTAGGAATTTGGTTTTTCGTAAATTCTTGGAATGAATTTGTATGGCCTTCATTGATTTTAAAATCAAAAGAAACTTATACTTTGCCATTAGCACTACAGATGTATATAAGCTCAGAAGGTGGCACGAATTTTGCGGTAGCCATGGCTGTGTCAGTGATTACAATGTCAATTCCACTATTACTTTATCTGATTTTCCAAAAATACATTATTGGAACATTTACTTCATCGGGAATAAAATAGGAGGAATAAATAGTGGCAAATATTAGGTTTGAAAATGTAAGAAAATTATACGGAGATCATGTAATTATTGACAATTTGAATTTTGAAATTCATTCGGGTGAACGTTTAGTGCTGTTAGGTCCGTCAGGTTGTGGAAAATCAACAATTTTAAGAATGATTGCTGGTCTAGAAAATGTTACTGAAGGTCATCTTTACATGAGAAATGAGCGGGTAAATGATATTCCACCTGGTAAACGTAATGTTGGAATGGTTTTTCAAAATTACGCACTATATCCTCATATGACTGTTAAAGAAAATATTACGTATGGTCTTAAAGTAAAGAAAGTACCCACAAATGAAATTGAAAAAAGACTGGATGCAGCAGCTGATTTTCTTCAATTAAAACCGTATTATGACAGAAAGCCAAGTGAACTTTCTGGTGGTCAAAGACAAAGGGTTGCCTTGGCAAGATCTACTGTAAAGAATAGTGATTATTTTTTACTAGATGAACCACTTTCTAACTTAGATGCCCAATTGAGAATTTCAGCTCGGACAGCACTTATGGATATTCATAATCAATATAAACAAACAATGGTTTATGTTACACATGATCAAATTGAGGCGATGACGTTTGGTACCAGAATTGCCTTATTAAATAAAGGGGTATTACAAATGCTTGATACTCCAGAAAATGTTTACCATCGTCCTGCTAATATATTCACTGCTAAATTTATTGGAAATCCACCTGCGAATATTTTAGAAAATGTAGAATATACAAATGGAATTCTACAAATTGGAAAGCAGTCTATACAGCTAAGTGATTATTGGAAGAATTATGTTGAAAAAAGGGATCGCAATCAATTAGTTTTAGGCATCCGACCTGAACATCTTCAATTATCAAAAACACCTATCGAAGGAAGTATACGTGCAAAAGTAAAACATTCAGAAAACCAAGGAAGTAATTTTGCAATTCATTTAGATGTAGAAGGTGTAAATGCGATTGCGATAGAGGCCTCTAATGTTTTTAAAGACGGTGAAGAAGTGTTCGTAAATATAACGATGGATCAAATTCATTTCTTCGACAAAGAAACAGAAAACAATATTGGTTATCCGGAAAATATCATTTTGAAAAAATCCCAGTTATCAAATAGGAGGACAAACCCATGAATCAAATATCATTTATTCAATTATCCGATACTCATTTAAGAAATAACTATATCAATGATCCACTGGAAGAAGTTTTTAAGGAAGTTAAAAATCCAGCAGAAAATTTAGTAGATGTACTAAAAAATATTGATTTTGGAGAAATAGATTTTATTACAATAACGGGTGATCTTGTACATGATGGAAGTGCGGAAGACTATAAAAACTTAAAATTGTTAGTGGAAGGCAATATTCCGCCTGGTTTTCCAGTCTATTATTGTTTGGGGAATCATGATGATAAAAAAAGCTTCTATCAAGGCTTTTATCAAATCGAAAATAAATCAACTTCATTAGATTATGTGGAAGAGATTAACGGATATCGACTAATTTTCTTAGATACATCCGTTGAAGATTTACATGAGGGATATTTATCAGATGCACAGTTAGACTGGCTAGAGGCCATATTAAAAGAAAAATCAGAAGCTGGATCACTATTATTTATGCATCACCCATTAGTCTGGAATGGTGATAAAACAACAGAAGTGTCTGATAGATTAATTGATATTCTTATAAAGAGTGACATTATTAGCATTCATAGTGGACATCTCCATACCTCAGGCATCAATCATATAGGGAATATACCGCAATTTTCAATTGAAAGTCTTGCATTTGGTGTGCAGCATTCAAAAGAAATGGTGTATTATTCAAACCGAAATTCTTACAATTATTATTCAATTCGTGACCGAGAAATTTTTTCAAATACGATTTATGTAAATCCTAAAGAGAAAGTGATTTGGGCTCTAACTCATGAAGAAAATGAAAGACTTACCATTGAACATTATGGACACTAATCATTAATTTATTGCAGGTAAAACGACGATGATTCGGCGGTTCAAGTGCTGGGTTCAAGTGCTGGATCCGACGAAGTACAAGGTGCTTTACTTGTCGGACTCCAAGCTGACGCCGCGCCATTTCTACAAGGGATTGCTGGAGCAGCTCGGCTGCGAATCCAAGTTTTATCGCGGTGACGCTAAACGCCAACTGCATCGCGAAATCGAGCTCATGCGCGGCATTCATCGGCTTCAGCCGGTTGTCGTTGTCGACGAAGCGCATCTGCTGGATCGTGAAATGCTGGAGGAAATTCGTTTCCTGCTCAACTTCAAGATGGATGCACAAAGCCTCGTTCCGCCGAGTATGGGTTCAAGATATCAAGAAAAATTGAATGAAATCATACTTTACACAAAACAATCCGAACTTTATGTTAAGATTTTGCTAAGGAATTGTACGAGGAGGGGGAATTATATGGAACGAACGGAAGTCTCCTTTGATATTGAGACCATACCGCTAACCATTAGGCAGTATATAAAAGGGGCAACAATTTATGATAGTAGTTGTTCCGAAAATGCAAAGACACTTTTTGTTTCGGGTGAAGAACGTGCTTTTCTAAAGATAAGCAAAAGAGGTTCGCTTGAACGTGAATACAAAATGACAAAATTTTTACATAAACATAACGTCGCACCGAATGCCATAGCCTATGAATCAGGATTAGATTATGACTATTTATTTACAGAAGCAGTAAGTGGTGAAAATGGAACGGCAGTGCCACACATTGAGAATCCTAGTAAATTAGCATGTGTATTTGGCGAATATCTAAAAATGTTGCACTCACTACCTACAGAGGGCTGTCCATATGGCAATAGAACTAATGAATTGTTGAATGAAGCACATATTAAGGGGATAGACCTTAGTATTATGAATGAGTACAACTATTCAGCTATTGACAATGTGATAATACATGGTGATTACTGCTTACCTAATATCTTAATGGATAACTTTTCATTCAAAGGTTTTATTGATTTAGGATATGGTGGAGTAGGCGACAGACATTACGATATCTATTGGGGAATATGGACACTAAATTATAATTTGAAGACTGATAAATACAAAGATATATTTTTAGATGCTTATGGAAGAAATGATATTAACGATGACGGACTGAATTATTTTACAAAACTGATTAAGTTGACGGATTAAAATCATTCATTCAACAAAAAAGAGGGGTTCGCCGCCCCTCTTTGCTATTTTCGCCAATACATCTCCGATTTAATTGTCCTTCCGCACTAACAGTGAACAGCACTCCACATGTGTCGTATGCGGAAACATATCCACCGGCTGAACCGTGACGGTGGTGTAGCCGCCGTCCTCGAGGACGCGGAGATCGCGGGCTAGTGTCGATGGGTTGCACGACACGTAGACGACGCGATCGGGGCGCATCTCGAGGATGGTCTCGAGCAGCGCCGCGTCGCAGCCTTTGCGCGGCGGGTCGACGACGATGACGTCGGGCGACACGCCTTCGGCTTGCCAGTGCGGGAGGACGACTTCGGCTGCGCCGACAGCGAATTCGGCGTTGTGGATGTTATTCAATAATGCATTGCGCTTAGAGTCCTCAACGTCCAAATCCAAGTCCAAAACGACTGAAACCTCGATTTTGTCCCTGGGCTATTTCTAAAGTCGTTGCCGTCCGCCGTGAACGTCATAAACCGCGCAATGTGTTGAATACAAAGGAGGGTGATTGGTACGTTTCTGAGGTGCCTTGCAGCATGCCTTCGATCTGGTCCGGAATCATTTATTCGGACAGTTGGATGAAGACATCGCGAAATCTGCAATAACCATCGAAGAACGGCCGGATTACCTTGAGATGTTCTACACAACCGTTAATTAGATCAGGTTAATCTGCCATGAAATTCCGTAACGGTCATTCAGCCAACCGAATTTTTTACTGAACCCATAATTGCCCAATGGCATCAGAGCTTGTCTATCTTCTTTAAGTTTCTCATAGAGCGCCTTGATTTCTTCCTCAGTACTGCAAGCAACATAGATTGAGAACGAAGGTGTAAAGGTAAATTTATGTTTGACATTACTGTCAATGCACATAAATTCTTGCCCTTTTAATGTAAAAGTAGCCTGCATCACGGTCCCTTCTTCTCCGGCTTCATTCGCTCCATACCGAACAATGCTTGTAATTTCAGAATCCTCGATGAGTAATGTGTAAAAGTTCATCGCTTCTTCTGCTTTGCCATCTTGAAACATTAAGAAAGGTATCACCTTATCCATAGTAAATCTTCCTCCTTTTATACTTCGATTCAAAATTGCATCGATTCCACAATTACACATGCTACTGAAGTCCATGCTGCACCCATGTCCGCAATGTTTGCAACAATCGCAACAAAAAAGTAGCTTCCTGTACAGGCCGAAAAGGCAGCCCATCCGCGCAGTTTGGCGGCTGCAAAATACCGAGCGTATATGAAGCTTGCAATGATCAAAGCCAAAAAACCAAGCTGGCCAAATATAAAGTGGAGCATACTGTGCCAGCTTATCGTCTCCGGATATACATCAGGTGTGCCAGGCGGAAATCCTAGCGACGGGTCGGTGACGAATATGCCGCCGCCGATCACGCAAACGCCATAGACGCCAATGAACAGCGCACCGCGCCTTCAGCGCTTGTCCCCCTTGACCGTCCGACGCAGCCCAATCGCGCCAATTACCACTAAGAAACCGGTCAAAATGAATTTGGTTATTTGGATCCATCCAAGATCGCCTGTGCTCATAAGGCTTAGTGGATGTCGGGTCATATCGAAGCCTTCTCGGGTCAAGATCTGGGCCAAGCCGACGATGATATAAATCGGCCCGGCAATGGCGGCGCACACAAGTAACCTTTTGTTCAGCGTCATTAGCTACATCTCCTCTTACACTCGACTACTGAAGCCGATTCAGGTTCCGATAGTTTTGCCGCAGTCGTATTTGAGTTGCCTTGTGATCCCGGACTTGTAGACCACGATTCCGTCAGAAAGTCGGCGAACCTTCAACTTTGCCGCATCTTTTTGCCCCTCGCGATCTCGGTTTCGAGTGCGCTGAGCTTCGGTTCCCAGAAGGAGCGAAAACGATTGAGCCAATCGTCGACCTCCTGCAGCGGCTGGGCGTCCAGCGAATAGATGCGGCGCTGCTCATCGACCTTTACGCGGGCGAACCCGTTGTCCCGCAGAACCCGAAGATGCTGCGAAACGGCGGCTTGGGTAATGCCGAACTCGTGCTGGATGACCTCGACAATATCGCCAGAACGTCGCTCGCTCTCAGCAAGCAGCACCAAGATGCGGCGCCGTACCGGATCGCCGAGAACGTCGAAGGCGTTCATTCCGCCTCCTGCGACCCGCTGCCAGTGTAGAAGACCGTAACCCGCTTCGCTGCCTCCTCAGCCTGGGACAAATTCTCTCCGGCTGCAACAGCCGCACGCCGCCATTCCTCGCTGCAGTCGGCCATGAAAGTCTTTCCTTCGCTGGAGGCGCTAAAAGCGTTTTCATCTATACGGTCCGTATCGCTCGCCGAGAGGTGGAACGCCAGCCCCACCAAGCTTAGATCCCAGCCGACACCAACCGCGCCAGGCCCATACGTTCTCCAGTGGTCGTCAATAGGGCTAATGTGAGACAACGTTAGGCGGGACCGGTCTTCCCCTTCAGCGGCTAAGCGCAGCTCGACCCAACTCATGCCACCTCCGAATTCCCAGGTCACGGAGAAAAAATGCGGTGGCACACATTCGGTAATTACGCCGCCCGCGTTATTCTGGATTTGATACCGGCCTCCGAGCTTCAATTCACCGCTAACAGGCGCAAACCAGCGAGGCAAGCGCTCCGGATTGGTCATCGCATCCCAAAGATCGTCCGGCGTCGTGTCGTAAGACCGCTCCAGCGTAACGTTGCGAGCAGGCTTTCCCTCTCGCTCGAGCTCCGACACCGTGCGGGTTACTTCTCCCAAACAAGATTCTAGATTGAACATATGACTCACCTCCATTCACAAATTAGCGTTATACAAGTTTAATGTTATACAAGTTTATTGTTATACAAGTTAACGCTTATATAAAGCGTAGCTTGTACTAAGGGTTTTGTCAAGGGATCAGCCTATGTGAAGTTGCATGGTCAACCGGCTTTTGATTAAGTATATTAAAAGAGAACGCCGCAGGAAGGCGCTCTCTAATATATCAAACAAAACTGGGGAAGAATTTGAGGTTAGAGGTTAGAACTCCACATCTGTGGTCTGTGGTAATATGCCGGGATTCAATATCTTTTACGATATCGTAGCAGTGTTCAGGGAACTGCCCGATGATCGATTACCGAATCGGGTAAAACGGCGGTATCAAGCAGCTATAGCCGATCAACAGTCTCTAAAACGATCGTTTTACGGACACCAAAAAGCCGGGGTCATTTATTAGGGTTCCCGGCCTCCAACATGTTCCAATATCCGTTCCATAATCAAAGTAACGTAAACTTGTCTGTTTGTGATACGATGGAAGTTAACCCATAGGGTAATAAATTGCATGATTAAAAAATGTACTTATTGCTGAGCATCCTTTCGATGCGTGTACGATAAAAATCCCTCAGCTTTACGGCCGGCCGAGGGATTCTAGCTTAATACACATATACGGTTGCTATTGTCTTCAGGCCATTATTGATTACCGTTAAGACGGTCACACCTTGTTTCAATCCGGTAATATTACCCATGGCATCGATGGTTGCGACCGACGGGTCGGCAGTAGAGTAGGTAACCAGCCCGGTAACCTTAGTTGTTTTGCCGTCCTTCGTTAATCTGAGGACTGTGTCCAAGGTAGAACCGGCACTCAGGCTGTAATCTTCGGAATCCAGTTTCAATTCGCTTCCGCTTCCGGTTGCTCCGCCGTAAACATAAACATTGGCCCTAGCTTGCGAACCGTTATAGGTAGCGGTCAGAACGGTTTGTCCGTACTTAAGGCCCGAAATATTGCCGGAGTTATCTACGGATGCAACGGAAGGGTCGGCAATTAAATAGGCACCGTATTGGGTGACATTGATCTTTTGATTTCCATAGACAGACGTAAGGATGGTATCCAGCGTTTGTCCGATGCTTAGGCTGTAATCTTCCGAATCGAGCTTCAGCCCGGTTTGCGGGGGTTTCGATTGTCCGGCCAGTTTCAACAGAGTGTCTGGAGAATACAGAATGGCTGCACCGCCATCCTTAGTCGGGACGGCCTTTGTCATATTGCTTACGGCTTTAGACCATTGCACCGAAGCAAGAGCATCCGTTTTGAACACTCGCTGGGATGTACCTATCAAGTAGCCTCCGTCAGTGGTATTCTCAAGTGAAATCGGTTTTCCGCTGCCGCCGCCAATCGTTTTCTTCCATTGCTCTTTACCGAGTGTATCGGTTTTCGTCAGTACGACATCGCCTGCAGTGAGAGTACCTGCGATTGCGTAACCGCCATCCGCTGTTTGGACTACATGACCTTCGTCGAATCCATATATCTTATTCCACTCAATTGCACCCGAAGCATTCAACTTCCAAATGGAAAAACTAGTGTCTTTCGAACCGCAGACAATATATCCGCCATCCGCTGTTTGCTGAACGGAACTTGCATAAACATTCGGACTACTCGGTCCGCCCCCGCCCAGCACGGTGGTCCATTCTGTTTTTCCGCTGCCGTCCCTTTTTTGCGCCGCTGTATGGAATGATCCGGCATTCAGACTCTCAGTAAATATCACATTTACAGAACCGCCGTCGTTCGTTTCCCGAATCATGTTAAAGTGACCGTAGGCGCCTGAATCAAAAACCTCTTTCAACTGTATTTCTCCGTACTTATCTGTTTTGACAATTACATAGTCATTATATCGAAAGTGAAAACCAGGGACTGTTCCTCCTAAGAGATAGCCCCCATCTCGTGTGTGCCAAAAGGCAGTAACGGTTGCCTTTTTTTCAGTTCCGGATGAATTTTTTGCGTTCAGTTGGAATGTTTTTGACCACTGCTCGTTTCCTTGTTCGTCGCTTCTAGCTAGATACACCTTATCTTCGTATGTAGTTCCCATCACAGTGTAGCCAATATCCTGAGTTGCTTGAACTTCAATGAGATTTATGCCTGGACCATAATTTTTTTCCCACTGAATCTCCGGTCCTTGCCTCTCAGAAGCTGCAAGTCCGGTATTCCCGCCCAATAAAAGGCTGAATGATAGGACACATGCAAGAATCAGTTTTCTGAGTACATCTCTTTTTTGCATCGAATCCCCATCTCCTTCTGCGAACATCCGTTTCTTCCATAAACCCTTTTTTCTCAATTGTTCTCCCTCCTCAATGAATGTAATAATTTGGAATACACTAAAGATATTCGCAGGGATGTTCGTTTTAAAGAACGTGGGGTAGAAAAAAATGGAAACCAGGGATGTATGTTCTATCTGCTGACGTATATGGAATTAACACGTTTGTCGACGATTCCATCCATGTTAAGCGCGGCTATTTGCGAATACAACTGCTTCACGATTAAACGATACCCGTTTCATAATTGTCCCTACTCGCAAATCCTAGCGTCCTATATACCGCGATTTTTCCAACCCAAACCACGAAATGCTGATTATGCAACTGGAAAAAAAACATGCTATAATATTGATAAGTACGGATTGGAGTTGATTCAATTGAATGACCTTCTTGATCCCAAGAATGATTTTGTCTTTAAGCTGGATATTCGGAAGTGAAGAGAACAAGGACGTATTGCTTGCATTCCTGAACAATACCTTTATCGAAGCGGATGGACCGCCACTGACAGAAATCCTCCTAATGAATCCGTACACCGATAAAGATGCGCCGCGAGAAAGCAATCCATTTTCGACATTCGAGCCAAAACAACAACCGGCGAACAGATCAATATTGAAATGCAGCTTTTTAATCAATATGATATCGAGAAACGGACACTGTACTACTGGGGTAGACAGTATTCAGGACAATTGGAAGAAGGCCAGAGATATCGCCAGTTAAAGAGTGCGTAACGATCAATATTCTCAACTACTCTTTTCTTCCGAATGATCTTTACCATAGTGTATTCCATTTGAGGGAAGACCACAGCGGTATTCCATTGAGTAACGATATAGAAATCCATATGATTGAACTTTCTAAGCTAGATGAGCAAATGATTCCTATAAAAGGCGGATTGGTGAACTGGCTATTGTTTTTGAAAGGCGTGAGCAAATCAAACTGGGAGGTATTGACGATGAATGAGCCCGTGTTGCGTAAGGCTATGGATACATTGGAGTTTTTAAGCCAAGATGCAGAAGCCCGGCGCTTGTATGAAGTGCGGCAAAAATTTCTCCACGATGAAGCTTCCATGCTGGCTGGTGCAAGAGAAGAAGGAGAAGCGGTAGGGAAAGCAAAAGGGGAATACAAAAAAGCGATTGAAGTAGCTAAAAAGCTGCTAGCTAAAGGAACAGATATTGCCACTATTGCAGATATTTCTGGCCTCTTAGAAGAAGAAATTGAGCGTTTAAAAATGCAATTAAAAAACTAGCAGAGAATTACTGAAATGCAAAAACAACAACATCGTCTATCACACCGGGCAAGAAAAAATAGCTGTAGAGCTCAGAAAAAATCCTTTCCGCTGATCTTCAGCGAATGAAATGTATCAGGCAACATCCACATAGCACTGAAATGGGGACGCGAATCACACCGCGTCCCCATTTCGTCCCCAACAACCATCTACACTCACTCAAAACCCTTATAAATCAAGGAACAAACCTTTTTCGCACAAAAAAAGAGCGGGCTATCTTTTCGATAACCTGCTCTTGTACTTGATTTTAAGCCCCGCGCCTTAACTTAATGACATTGGGCAATAGCCTTCAGTTCTATCTTTACAATATTCGAAAAGATGCGACAATTTCGGTTGAAAGGTTGCTTGAGATTTTAACCGCCCCTACTGATGTTGTCGAACCCTCTTTACCCCACCTTTACTTGACCGTTCATAAGCATAGGCAATAACCAGTTTCGTAGTTTTGTGAGTTCTATGTTTTCTCTCTTACGAATATTGATCAAATCAAAGATTTTACTTGTTTTTTTATTGAATAAATTAATTGTTTCATCATTGTTAAGAAGCGGCATATCGTTATGGGCGATCTATTAAAGGAGATAAGGACCTTCTCAGGGCTTATCAACTTAAAAACTCCAATAAAATAGTAGGTGCGGAAGGCTGGAGACTTTTTGATGCCTCAATTATGAAACGAATAGAAGTTTTGCCAGAGTGCATTGAAAAAATAAGATCTGGTTATGGTTATGAAGATGAGGCATTAATGAAACCATTTTACGCTGAATTAATACGATAACAAACCTCTTCGACATTGTTGTTGTTCATCGTTATACATCACATTATCGATATCAATTTATTTGCAATCGTACGTTCGCATGAAAAGGGTAAGATTTATGCTAATTCTGATTAATATCACACAATATCTTCAGCCGTTTCAGCAGTATCAGCACTATGCCAGCATCTAATTTACCAGCATAGTAGCCTGAGACAAATCGGTCTGCTCTAATAATTGTTGTGAAAAGCCTCCTGATTGTAATCAAATCAGCGTCGACTATCAAAGAAGGCGAATTAAAGTAAGCGTTGGCTTCTTTGCTCCAATTTGACCAATCAAATGATACGATGATGTTGCTACAATATAGCAAATTTATAAAATGGTTTGCTTGATCATGATATCGATAAGGATCAAAACCGAGTTCTTCTGACACATCGTATTTTTTACCATCTGATTCAAAGTAAGCGATAAACTCAAATAAAGCTTTCACATTGTCAGAAGGAACCCAATGGTTGTAACCCACTACATAACCTCCGTCCTGTTACTTACTATATTCATTATAATTCATGCTATTGCTGCTCCTTCCTAAGTTGAAGCCATTTCATAAAATAAGGTCTATCATTATTTTGAGGCACTTCATACCACTCAGAACAAATGAAGTATTTATCTCCATATATTTCAACCGTACCAGCCCAATATCTAAGAACTTTTTTATCGCTGCTTAAAGAGGATTTTATTAATAACGGATACTGAATATCAAACGTTTTCTTGGAGTATTCGGATGTTTGCATCAATGCTACTTCTTCGGGGGATATTTCATTGTTCTGGAACATTTTGATTAAAGTGCTGCGTACAAGGGCACCTATTTTCATTTCGGTTAATCCGCTGATATTTGTCACTTCAATCTTTTCCATTTCTTGTACGGTCTTTGATTCTCTTGCAGAGGCAGCAGTTTTTATAGTATTTTGCTTTTTATTTGCAAATAGATTATACATTTGTAAACTACGCATAAACAGTTCAGAAGTATCAGCGACAAATGAGGTTACAGCTAATACTGGCTGTAATATACTTTCCCCGAATTCGTCGTTCGCAAGTAATCGGACATTATAATTGAGACCCTGATCACGTAATAAATGCTCAACTTGGTTCAAGCAAAGTGAAAGAGGTGCCATTACATTATTATTAATTTTAGGAGATGCAAAAATAATATCTGCACTAGAATAACCAAAGTAACCATAGATGCACATAGCGGCTCTTAAGGTTTTCTTGACAATCCGCATTATAGTTTCTTCTTTTGTACCGTAGTTAAGTCCCGCTTCGTGAAAAGCAACATCAATAGCATATAGGTGCTGCTCATTATTTGCGTAAGCAACACCAATCACATCAATTTCAGCCTGTTGAATTAATTGTGTGAAAGAGGCATTTCCCTTATAAATCTCATAATCATAATTTACGTTAAAGAACTCATTCGATTGGTTCATGAGTCTTTCTATTTCTCCCTCATTCATTAAATCCCACGAATTCACTGAAGCCTTCCAATTTGTTTGCACTAATTGACATCCCTTAACATGCCGTAACCAAGACAATAACAATGATTCACCTATTTCGATCTTCATTATAATCCAATACCTACTTTCATCAAATAAAATTGGATAAACGGATACCTTAGATATGTATTATCGCTAAAATCATACCAATTTTCGCCAAATTAATACATACGTAATCTAAGTGTAAACCGTGTAAACAAAATAAGAACCTCCTCAAAAGGAAGTCCTTCATTTTAAGATTAACTCAATCCTCACGATATATTACTACCACGCACTCCACATGTGTCGTATGCGGAAACATATCCACCGGCTGCACCGCGACGGTGGTGTAGCCGCCGTCCTCGAGGACGCGGAGATCGCGAGCCAGTGTCGACGGGTTGCACGACACATAGACGACGCGATCGGGGCGCATCTCGAGGATGGTCTCGAGCAGCGCCGCGTCGCAGCCTTTGCGCGGCGGGTCGACGACGATGACGTCAGGCGCGATGCCCTGACGCTTCCAGGCGGGGATGACCTCCTCCGCCGGGCCAACCTCGAACTGAACGTTGCGTACGCCGTTCAGCTGCGCATTGCGCCGAGCATCGTCAATCGCTTCGCTGACGATCTCGACGCCGTACACTTGGCGCGCGCGCTGCGCCAAGAACAGCGAAATCGTGCCGATGCCGCAATAGGCATCGATCACGGTTTCTTCGCCGCTCAGGCCGGCGAAGTCCAATGCTTTCCCGTACAGCACCTCGGTCTGTACGGGATTTACTTGATAAAACGATCGCGCCGAGATCGCGAACCTTACATCGCCGATCGTGTCGTAGATCACGTCGTCGCCACACAGCACCTTCGTCCGGTCACCGAAGATGACGTTCGTTCTGCCGGTGTTGATGTTCTGGCAGATGCTTTTGACGCCCGGGATGGCGGCGCGAAGCAGCCCGACAAGCTCGTCGGCATGCGGGATATCCACCCCGTTCGTGACAAGCACGATCATGATATCGCCCGTATTGAAGCCGTACCGCGCTACGACGTGACGCAGCAAGCCTTTGTGCGTCTCCTCGCTATACGGCCGGATGCCGAGCTCGCGGGCGATCCGTTTGACCTCGGCGACGACGAGGTCGTTGTTTTCTTGTTGGATGAGACATTCATCCATATCGATGATGCGGTGGCTGCCCTGGGCGTAAAATCCGCCGACCAGACCGCCTTCTTCAGCCGCGCCGCTTAGCCCTGCCGCTCCCGCGGCGGATGCCCCCGACCCTGCGGCGCCGAGCCCGATCGGCACCTGCGCCTTGTTGCGGTAGCGCCAAGGCTCGCTCATGCCGATCGTCGGCAGCACGACGATGCCGTCTCGTGCAACCGCACCGCTGGCAGCAGCGGAAAGCCGCTGCTGTCCAAGCCCGCCATCACAGGCATCACCGCTGCTTTCATCTCGGGAACCGCCACGTTCGCCCAGAGCTCCGCTCCCGGCCGCGACTTTGAGCTTGCCGATCCGTTCCAGGTTGTCCACGACCAACTGCCGCTTGTAGCGCAGCTGGGCTTCGTAGCTCAAATGCTGCAGCTGGCAGCCGCCGCATTGCTTATAGATCGGGCATGGCGCCGCTATCCGGTCCGGACTTGACTCCAGAATACGGACAAGCTTGCCGTAGCCGTATTGTTTTTTGAGCTTGACGACCTTGGCAAGCACCCGCTCACCCGGCAGTGCGCCCGGGATAAAAAGAGTAAAGCCGCTCACGCGGCCCACCCCTTCCCCTTCATGACCAATACCGACTATGTCCGCTTCATATTCGCCGTTCTTTACGACCGGCAGTCCTTCCAATTCAACCGCCCGGCCGTTTCCGGCTTTACGTTCAGAACGCACGTTCGTTCCCCCCGCGCCGCCTTGTTTGTTCGTTCTCCTCATGTTTTCCTCCTACGCATACGCCCGTTCAATCGTCCTGCTCCGGTTCCTCCGCGCCCGGCTTAAACTTCCAGGGCAGCTTGATTTGCTGCAAAGGGTTCGTTTTATAAACGGATTGCCCGCTCTCGTCGGTAAAAATCCGCAAATGCGAGGGCAGGTTGGTGAACACGCATGGAAGCGTGCCGCCGAATTCGCCGTCCAGATTGATTTGCACATAATCGGGCGAAGTGACCTGGATGCTGCGGGTTTGCAAATATATAATATTCGGATCGCCCAGATGTTCGCCGCGCATAGCCAGCGAGACGACGCGGATGAACTCGGCGAGGTTGCATTTTTTGAGAATCAGCACGTCGAACAAGCCGTCGTTCATCGAGGCGTCCGGCGCGAGCCGTTCGAAGCCGCCTACCGAATTGCTGTTGGAAATCAGGAACAGCATCACTTCCTCGTGCAGATCCTGCTCGTCGGTGCGGATGTACAGCTCGATCGGCCGCAGGCGCGGCAGCTTCTCGATGCCTTTAATATAATAGGCCATTTGGCCGATCATCGTTTTGAGCTTGCTCGGCACCTCGTAGGTCAGCTCCGTCATGGAGCCGCCGCCGGCGATATTGATGAAGTAGCGCTGATTCATTTTGCCGACGTCGATAGCTTTAACATGCTGCTGCAAGATAACGTCGACCGCACCTTCCCAGCTGCGCGGAATATTCAGCGCCCGGGCGAAGTCGTTCGTCGTCCCGAGCGGTAAAATGCCGAGCGGCGGGCGCCAGCTTTTCTCCGCCATGCCGTTGATCACCTCGTTCAGCGTGCCGTCGCCGCCCGCCGCGATAATAATGTCGAAGCCGCGTTCGATCGCATCGGCGGCAGCCAATGTCGCATCCCCTTCGCCGATCGTCGCGTGGGTCGAGGTTTCCAGGCCGGCCCGCTCCAGCCGCTGTAGAATCTCCGGCAGCCGCCTCTTCATTTCCTCCCTGCCGGAGGATGGATTATAAATCAGTCTTGCACGTTTACTCATTCCTTAACCACCTGTTCGTTCCGAATTCCGTATGGTCCCGCTCTAAAAAAGGAGCCGTCTGCCGTTCCATCCACCTCGACAGCAGCGGATGCGGCAGCAGCGCCCTCCCGTTGTATTTATGAGGATAGCCTGACAGCCTTGATGGAATCACATCGTTCGTAAAATAGCCTTCGCTCAAAAACAGCGGCACCGCCAGCACCGTATGCTGCGGCTTGTAACGCCGCCAACGCTCCATCGCCCCCGGCAGCTCGTCCGGCAGCAGCATCGCCGTATCCGCTTCCGCGAACCCGCCCAGCTCCCTGACCCTGTCGGCCAGCCGCTCCAGTCCGTCGCGCCAGCGCTGATGGAAGCCCTGCTCCGCACTGCCATGCCCGACCAGCAGCACGATTTCGCGCGCGGGGTCGATTGACAGCGGCTTCATTTTTTCATACAGCACTGCCGCAATGTCCGGATCGTCGTCAATCGGAGCCGCAAAATGAATCCGTGCCCGCACGGCAAACGGCTTCATCTCCGTCGGCAGCACCGGCTCCGGCTTCACGCCAAGCGCAAAGCTGATTTCATCGAGATGCGTACTGCCCGAAGAGACGAAGAACGGCACCGCAATAATGTCAGTTACCCCAAGCTCTTCCAAATGCGTAATCCCGTCCTGAATGAGCCTCCCCTCCACAATTTCGAGAAAAGACGAAAAGACCGGAATTCCCTGCGGCACTTTCATCGCCCCGACGGCCTCGTCGACCAAGCGAACCCATTCCGCGCTGCGTGAACCATGGCTTATGACTAATATACCGTAATATTCCACCGACTATCCCCTTCCTTTTCGTGAAAAAAAGAAGGCGCCTCTGTGCCCTTCCAGTTTGTGCATGACCATTTTCCTAATTATAGCATAAATTAAAAGCATTCGTATGGCGGGATGATGGCGTTCCGGTGAATGCCGTGAAAAGCGCAGCCAGTCGGTACGAATATACACGCAATCACCGAGGTAAGCCGTACGGCTCCGGGTACCCGTCTTTTCGGACGCGCAAAAAGAACCCTCCTGCCATTCCAAAGGAATTTGAAAGGAAAGGGCTCCCGCCATGGCAGCATTACAACCAACACGACCCGGCACGTCAAACCTCGTCATGCCGCCATTCCATCCTGACCGTCTTCCGGCATCCTTAACCCACACGAACGGCCGAAATCCAAACGTCAGACGACCCCCGCTCCGTTAGCGGCCAAGCCGCTCCAACGTCAGCTTATAGCCATCGTTTCCGTAGTTCAGGCATCGCTTCACCCGGGAAATGGTCGCCGTGCTTGCGCCCGTCTCCGCCTCGATCTGGTTGTACGTGTTGCCTTTGCGCAGCATCCGGGCTACTTCCAGCCGTTGGGATAGCGATTGGATCTCGTTCACCGTACATAAATCGTCAAAAAACACATAGCATTCCTCGATATCTTTAAGCGTCAAAACCGCCTCAAACAGCTGGTCGATAGCTTTGTCGTTTAATTTTTTCAATTGCATAATCGTTCAACCCCTTGGTGGTCTACTTCAAATTCTTAAGGTTACTATTCGACACAGCCGTTTAAAATCCTCCCTTTAGATTAGCAAAACGTTACTATTTTTATGCGGCAGTGTGCTAAAACATCCAAAATCGTTATAAAACCGTGACAGGAGTCCAATCCATCCATTCGCCTATGACATAGACTAATCTAGGTAAAACGTCTATTTCATCCGGTAAAAACGGCGGCGCGATGCGGCCGGACTTAGCCAAAATCCAATAAAAGGATCGTGAAAACCTGTGAGTATTCAAAAACCGATAATAGGAAATCAAGGCACGCCGGCACATCAACGCAGCCTCCAGCAAGGGCAAACTTCGTTACTGGGAGGCGGCGGAAATTATCCGGGACTTGAAGTAAACAGCTTCAACCAGCCGCTCCCGGCAAATTTCCAGCAAGGCTTCGGCGGTGGCGGTGCGCCCGGGCTTTTCGGAGGAGGCGGCGGTGGGGGCGGGCTTTTCGGAGGAGGAGGCGGTGGCGGTGGCGGTGGGGGCCCCTTCAACATCGCCCAGATTAAGCAAGTCATCGACCGGTTGGGCGGCATCGAGGGCATTATGTCTACGGTAGCCAAGATACAGCGAATCGTGCAAAATGTCCAGCAGATGGCTCCGATGATAAAAGTGCTTATGGACTCTTTCGGCAAGAAGAAGGAATCGACCTCGGAAGGAACCGGACGCCGCAAACGCCGCAAACGCAAAGGCGCCGCAAAAAGAAGCAAACGGAAAAAATCCGGCTGACCAAGTCATTTTCGCAAATACCGCCTTACCCGAGCCGGGAGCTGATGCAGCTGAAAACCGCAGCGGCTCTGCCCGCGTAACCGGTCTGATAATCAAAGCACAGCTTACGCGCGCATAAGGATAAACGGCTTCGCCGTCCTTCGAGAAATGCGTGTTTCTAACAACAATTAAAACCCGGCCGGAACGAGGATGTTCCAGTCGGGCTTTGCTGTCTGTCATTAACCGTATAAACAATGAATCGGATTAACCTTTCGCCTTGATCGCCTCCAACGGCTTGTGGTTGCCGTATTTCGGATATTCGCGGGTCGTCGGTGCGGCCCAATGAACGGCATTGCTGATGACGCGGCGAATCTGGTCGTTATAATAAGTACGGTACGTTTCGTGGCCGGGACGGAAGTAGAAAATTTTGCCTTGTCCGCGATGGAACGTGCAGCCGCTGCGGAACACTTCGCCGCCCTCGAACCAGCTGACCATAACCAGCTCGTCCGGCTGCGGGATGTCGAAATGCTCGCCGTACATTTCCTCGGCTTCCAGTTCAATATATTCGCCGATCCCTTCGACAATCGGATGACCCGGGGAAACGACCCAGATGCGCTCCTTCTCGTCGGCCTCTCTCCATTTCAGATCGCAGGAGGTGCCCATTAACGCTTTGAACACTTTGGAAAAATGGCCCGAATGCAGCACGATCAAACCCATCCCCTGGAGGACGCGGTCCTGAACGCGTTTGACGATCTCATCCTGCACTTCTTTATGCGCCTTATGCCCCCACCAGATGAGAACATCGGTATTTTGCAGTCTTTCCTCGGTCAAGCCGTGCTCGGGCTCATCCAACGTAGCGTAGGCAACCTCCACGTTGCCGCTGATGCCTTCGCCGATCGCTTGATGAATGCCGTCCGGATAGGCGGCGCGCACTTTTTCGTTTTCTTTCTCGTGACGGAACTCGTTCCATACGGTAACTCGCAGCTTTTGACTCATGATTTTGACTACCTCCAACCGTTAATGGCGTGCTTGAATACCTAAATTATATAAGATACGGCAGGCAAAAAGAATTCTCAATACTGCTGCATCTATATGCAATAATGTCCTTCCCTCCTTAAAACATGCTATACTAATAATGAAAATCTTATTCATTCCCTATACAATACTGGTTTGGCGGAAGCGATATCGTTGGAGGTGCGGCAGCGCTTGAACATCATTTTAGAGAATGAGCCGGATGCGCATAAGGAGCAGGTGGAATACCAGAATCCGCTGCTGCGTTTGAAAATATGGCAAATTACGCAGCCGGCTTCCGTCGCGCTGCCGGTGCCCAAAATATTTCGTTGGCATTACCATAAAGAAGTCGAATTTCTCGCCGTCCTGGAGGGCGGCCTCGCGATTCAGACGAAGCATGAGATGCGGGAGCTGCGGCGCGGCGACGTGCATGTATTCGGTTCTTCCCAGCTGCACCGCACCAAGAAGGATTTGCCGGAAGCGCTCAGTTACATCGTATGCCAATTCGACTTGGCGCAGCATTTCGACGAGAGCACGATGCCTTATCTGCATTATTTCAGCGAGGTGCGGCAGCCGCTCAGCCGGTTGAATTATATTTTTCGGGACCAATCGTCTGTCCGCCAGCAGGCGTATGGGCTGATCATGGATATATTCCGGGAGTCGCAGGCGCAGGAAAAAGGCTACGAGATCGCCATCAGCGCCTCGATCCGCCGGCTCATGCTGCTGCTGCTGCGGAGCGATACGCAGGGCGTTCTGAACAATGAGGAGAACAGCGAGCTGTTCCGGCTGCAGCCGGTTCTGGACTATGTCGAGCAGCATCTGGACGAAAAGATCGCGATCGGGCAGGCTTGCGCCGTGCTCAATTTGAGCTATCATTACTTTATTAAATATTTTAAAAAAGCGATGGGTATGTCGTTCGTCGACTATGTCAATTACAAGCGCGTCAAAAAAGCCGAGCGCCTGCTGCTTACCCGGGATACCAGCATTATGGAGATCGGCGAAGCGGTCGGCATCCCGAACATGGCGCAGTTTTACAAGCTGTTCAAGCGCCACAACCAATGCTCGCCGAAGGAATTCAAGCAGCGGATGAAGGCCGAGCGGTAATTCCGCCCCTGGCGATCGACATGAAATAGAAATAGAAGCGCCCGCCCTCAACGGATTCACATGAGGGCGGGCGCTTCTTCGGCTTGCTTGCTTGTGCGGCTGATGGAGAGCGCGGATCGGTTAAAAAATCCGCGTTTTCCATCCGAGCAGCTTGGCGAGCGCTTCGATGTAGAAGTAGTCTCCGTAGATGAGGGAGACGTTCAGGTTTTGTCCGGCCGGCTTATGTCCGGTGCCGGCCACCAGAATCGCCTCGTGGTCGGGACGATCCCACGTGGAGTAATGCTGCGTCAGCGAGAGCAGCATGCGCTCGGCCGCTTCGCGGTATGGGCGGGCCTGTACCGCCGGCAGCGCAGCGGCCAGCTCGAGCAGTCCCGAGGCGGCGCAGGCTGCCGCCGACGTGTCGCGCGGCTCGCCTTCAAGCGTCTCCGACGCGCGGAAATCCCAATGCGCCACGTAGTCCTCCGGCAGCATGGAGATGAAATAATGCGCCACGCGCTGCGCCGCGCGCAAATATTTCGTATCGCCGGTAAAGCGATACGTGTTGGCCATGCCGTGCAGCGCCCACGACGCGCCGCGGCTCCATGCCGAGTCGGGGCCGGCGCCCTGGCCGCCCAACGACTCGATCACTTCGCCCGTCAGCGGATCGAAGCTGACGATATGGTTGACCGAACCATCCTCGCGGATGAAATGGTTCACAACGGTATCCGCATGAGCCTTGGCGATCATGCTGAAGCGCGGGTCTGCTATTTCCTCCGCCGCCCAAAACAGGATCGACAGGTTCATCGAGGAATCGACGATGGACCAGCCGGTTTTGTCCTGGTTCCATGCGCGCAGGAAATTGCCCGCCAGATTAAAGCGGCCCGCCAGGAAATTGGCGGCGTACAAGCCTCTGCGCTTGCCGTCCTCGTCGCCGGTCAGCTTATATTTGATGACGGCGGTCGGCAAATATTGAAAGCCTACATCGTGATGGAAATTGTTCGGCTGAATCATTTTCTGGTCGAATTTCTCGTCCCATTTCCACGCGGCTTCCTTGTAATGGTCCTTGCCGGTCATCTCGTGCATAATCCATAAAATCCCCGGCCAAAAGCCGGCGGTCCACCAGTCATGGCGCATATCGTCATAAATGCCGGTATCGGCGGGGGCGACATGCGGCGACTTGTCGCCGATCTGCCCGATCATCCGGTCCACCTTCGACTGCAGTGCTTCCCATAATTCAGGCAGCACCTCCTGCAGCGTCCCGGCCTGCTTCCATTTGTTCGCATCCAAAGCGGTCATATTCAACATCCTCCTTTGAGATTAACAATCGCTTAAATATGGAATTTATTTCCATATTTCCATTGCTTTTTATCCGATTACGACTTTATCGGGTTAAGACCCCCACCTCTATGGTGGGCCTTGAATCAGGTGGGGTTGAGTCCCCATCTGATTCCCCTATGTTCAGCAAAGCTGAACGAGTTCACTGCAGTTCTCCCTGCGATAAACGACCCGCGTTTCCCGCTGTTTAAACCGATATGGTAAGGAAGGCCGTACGAAGGCCCGCGCTGGCGACGCTGACAACGGACACATGCTTGCGCGAGGAACCGTTCGCGCCGTCTGTTGCATCTCCTGCGCCTGTGTTTGTGCTGGCATTTGCGCCTTCAGCCGCGCTTGCTGCTATTTGTGCGCCCGTCGCCGGCCCTGCGCTTACGCCCGCGGATGCGCCGCTCGCCGCGTTCACAGCCGCTCCGGCAGCCGCTGTGCCGCTGGCGGCTGCACCTGCCGCGACCGTTCCGGCCGTCGCGCTGCTTGCGCCGGCGCCGGACGCCGGACCGCTGGCGGAGACGAAGCCGGTTACCGGCACGCATGCCGCCGCGCCGCCGGACGGATCGACCGCGATCCGCGCCCGCCCGTTGGCCAGCTGAACCAGGCTGGAGCCGCGCACCGTGCCTTGACGGTCGATCAGCTTGCCGTCGCCCGTCAGCCCGAAGCGGACGAAGTCGGTCGCGTCGAGACAGAGCACGCCCTGCCCATCATACGCGAGCGCTTCGACCAGAATGGTGCCGTCCGCCTGCGGCTGCGCGTTCAGCCGCAGCTCGGCAGGTTGTCCCCAGCTCTCCGTCTGATACTCGAACGTCAGCTCGTCGGTTACGGTGACGCCGTTTTTCACCGCGATCACCTTCACATGGTTCGTTCCCGGCTGCAGCGCCGTTTCCCAACGCAGTCCGGCTGCCGGGAAGTTTTGCGAATCGCGCTTCTTCACCCCGAGGCTGACGCCGTTCAGGAGCAGCTCCGCTTCCGGACAGTTCGAATACACCTTAATGCTCTTCACCTCATCGGCCCGTCCCCAGCGAACCGGCATCGTATGGCCGTATATGCGCACCATCGGCTTTTCCGTCCAAAACGATTGGTAAACGTAATAGGCTTCCTTTTTCGTAAAATCGCGCTCGATAATGCCCTTCATATTCAAATACGGAATCGGCGAATCCGGACGAACCGGCGTCGCAAAATCTTTGAACGCCCATTGGGCGGCGCCCGTCAGCCAGCCCATCGTTTCTTGCGACTTCAAATACCAGTCGATCATTTCGCAGAAGTAGGTCTCCGACCAGTCGCCGTCGCGCGAGACGCGCGGCTCGCCGCCGGTCAGCATGTAATCGCCGTCGCGCTCATCCGTGCTGCCGTCGCCTTTCTTGATGAATTCGAAGCCGGTATACGTTTTCTCGACATGGCGCGCTGCCAAATTGTCCGCTCCCCATTCCATATGGAAGAAGGAATCGACCTGCTCGAACGCCTGGCGGCTGCTTTCCTCGTAATCGGTATAAATGCCCCGGTACCAGCCGGCCCAGATCGAAGGCGAGTACACGTCAATGATATCTTTGCAAAAGTCGCAGCGGCGAATCGCGGTCAATCGGCTCGGGTCCAACCGATGCGACAGCTCATGCAGTTCTTTCATAAACGCGCGAATTTCCTGCTGATCGAAATAATCGAAGTCGCATTCCCAATCGTTCTCATTGCCGAGGCCCCACAAAATAACCGAAGGGTGATTGTAATGCTGCTCGATCATCGCGGTCAGCATATCGTGGCACTGCTGCCGGTATTGCTCGCCGCCCAGACCGCCGCGGCACCATGGGATTTCTTCCCAGACGAGAATGCCGAGCTCATCGCACAGCTCAAGCACGATCCGCGACTGCTGGTAATGGCCGAGGCGAATAAAATTCGCGCCCATATCCTTGATCAGCTGCATCTCGGTGCGGATCATCTCCTCGGTCATCGCCGGCCCTACGCCTGCGTGATCCTCATGGCGGTGCGTGCCGCGCAGCAGCAGCCGCTCGCCGTTCAGCTTGAACGGGCCCTGCTTCACAAATTCGAAGCTGCGCACGCCGAAGCGCTCCGTCAGTCGGGTACCGGTTGCGCCGGGTACGTCCGCCGCTTGCCCGCTCTCGCCACCCAAGACGCCTGCTTCTCCATTTGGCTGCCCTTCCATCACAGTTGTCGCTCCGCTCCTGATGCCGGTTTCTGTCACAACTGGGACCGTATGCTGTCCTTCACCTACTCCGTCTGCTCCTCCTTCCGGCTGACCAGCCATGGAAGCTGCCGATCCACTGCCGACACCCGCTGCAGCTGCCAGCTCCACCGTGCAGCTGTACAAATACGGCTGCTCCGTCGTCCACAGCGCCGGGTTGTCCAGCCGGTACTCAACCAGCTGCTTCGCCCCGCTCCATGGCTTCGACCGCAATCCAAACCGCTCCAGCTCCCTGCCTTCGCTATCGTTCAGACGTACCGTCAGATCCAGCTCATCCTGCAGCTTCAACGGATTGTACAGCGTGCCGAGCACTGCAATCCGGCAGCTGCCGCGGTCATCGGCCAGCTCCGCCCGTACATGAACGCGCTCCAGCGAAACCGCCGGAACGTATACCAGGTTCATATACCGGTAAATCCCGCCGTACAGATTGAAATCGCTCGCATCCGACGGAATCGTCTCCAGCTCCCGGCTGTTATCGCAAGCGACAGCCACCGGAATAAGCCCCTTATATCGCTCGATCGCACGCGCTTCCTCGACCGCGTCGGTAATATCGATCGTAAACTCGTCGTAGCCGCCCAGATGCGAGCCGACTTTTTGCGTGTACACATAAACGTCCGTCCTTTGCCCCGCCCCTTCAAAATGGAGCAGCGTTCGCCCCTGTGGATAAGGATTGTTGACGTGCAGCTTCGTCCGGTACCAGCCTTGCCCCTGATAATACTTCCCGTCGGGGTCGAGCACGTCCAATCCGTTGTACGAATGCGGCAGCTCCACTGCGTGCCACGGTACATTGTAGTGATTTTGCAGCTTGTCCTGACGCCATACCTCCCAAGGTCCGCCCAAGCTTCCGCGGTGATGCTCCCATCCTTGATTCAACCGTTGCTTGATCACTTGCCTCATCCTCCTATTATCCGTTTCATTTGCGCTGCACAGGCTGTAAGTAGTCGGGACATACGTCTTGATTCTATACCGTTAGCTTAACAAAATTTGACGCGGCAATGTTTGGCCTATTTATGATAAAATGTTGCTGTGTTACGGTTGATTTTGGCGAGGTGAGACGCATTGAAAATTATGAACTATATGAACCTGAACCAGTACCCGGTCCAGCTCTCGTTCAGCCGCGACCGGACGGATGAATTTACGGACATTTTTCACGCACATCAGGGCATGGAGCTGCTGTATGTCCATCAAGGGCATGGCAATATCGTTGTCAATCAACAGATTATTGAGCAGGCCTCCGGCTATCTTGTCTTTTTTCGCCCTTTTCAGCTGCACCGCATTCATATGGAAATCGGCCCTGGCTCCCCTTATATCCGCTCCTTGTTCGTCTTCGAGCCTTCCGTGCTCGACAGCTTTCTCGCCCCGTTCGCCTCGCTGCAGCTGTTTTTCCGGCATATGTGGAAAAGCCCCGCCTGCCCGCAGGTATTTACCGGACTTCCGAAGGAACGGGTCGAGTGGCTGATGGACGATTACCGGCAGCGGCTCGCCGCCGTGCCGCCGGAAGAGCTGCTCGAGGAACAGATGCTGTTCCTTGTCGCCCTGCTGCAGCTGCTCAAAAGCTGCGAGGGATCGATTATGGTTACGGGTTCGCCGCTCAAGACGAAATCGACCGCGGCCGAGCTCGTGATGGAATGGATCGAGGAGCATTACATGGAAGAATTTCAGCTGGACCGGCTGGCCAAAGCGGTGCATTTGTCGCCGAACCATGTGTCCGCCGTATTCCGGCAAACTATCGGCGCGAACATTACCGAGTATTTGACCGCCCGCCGCATCCGCCAAGCGTGCTGGCTGCTGAAAACGAGCGACATGTCCGTGCAGGAAATCGGCCGGTCGGTCGGGCTGAGCAATTTCTCCTATTTTTGCCAGCTGTTCAAAAAGCATGTCGGGCTGAGCCCTTACCGGTTTAAAAAGTCCGAAGCGCCGCAAAGCACCCGCGCGCATGCGGGCATTCAGGAGCGATTGCCGCTTCCGTAAGCGATCGGCTCCTGGGAGATCGGCCTAAAAATAACATTCGCACTGGCGGTCCAGAGCGTACACAGAAAGCAAGGCGCTAAAAGTGAACGGCCCCGATCTGGCGAAAAGCTGCTTTGTGGAGGTTAAACGGAGAGCAGACAGCTACGAAATGGGACCTGGTCCTGCGTATTCATTCACGCAGCGGCGGCGCTTGTTTGGATTTACCCAGCGCCGCTCTCTCGAGGCCGCAGCGTAACGGACTGAGAAACCGTTATTCGGCCCGATTTCTGCTTATCGGGGTTGTAATGGACTGGAGAAGCGTTATACGGGCCGCCAATCATTGATTTGCACCTCTTGCTGCGAAATAGGGTCTCCTCGGTCCGTAACATTTTGAAAAACCATCATTTGGCCGCAAATAAGGAATCTGGGGTCCGTTACGGTAATAGTGCCGTTCGATGGACATGGATGGTGCGATTGTACAGAGCTTTACAGAGGTTTGTGGGGTTGCCGGGGTTGCTGGGGTTGCCGGGGTTGCCGGGGTTGCTGGGGTTGCSGGGGTTGCSGGGGTTGCCGGGGTTGCTGGGGTTGCKGGGGTTGCKGGGGTTGCSGGGGTTGCCGGGGTTGCTGGGGTTGCTGGGGTTGCTGGGGTTGCTGGGGTTGCGGAGATTTACCGAACTTTGGTTACTTTCGAATCTTGTACAAAAGGTAGTACTGCCAATGAGACCGCCTGTAAGAAACTGCCGCAAACAGGTGATGCAATCAGACGCGCAAAACAGGCCGACGCCAATAAATGAACATAAACGGCTGCGGCGTCATCGGGAGCGGATACGCGTTTATCAAGGTGATGCATAACGACAAAGAAACCTCCAAGCCCGCTCAATTACGCGGTATCGGAGGTTCTTCGAGTTGGCAAGCCTGACAAAATTGGCAGTACTGACGCTGCTCTGACAATTAAATCCATTCGCAAACATGCTTTTCAAGCAAAATTTTGCGGAGGGATCATTTCATATGGAGCGTGCGGTCGAGAGACGTCATGCAGCACCGCGCGCTGGAGCTGTATGCGGTACGAAAACGAATCGGGCTTGGGGCCGAAACCGAAAACCAGGTTACCAATTCACCCGCAGCCCCAGCTTGCCCATATCGTCAAAAAAGCTCGGACATGTCTTGGAGACGCAGCCGGGATCGCGCAGGCGCAAGCCGCCCGCCCGCGAACCGATCAAGGCGAGCGACATCGCCATCCGGTGATCGTCGTACGTGTCCAGCGCTTCCGCAGGCGGCTGCGGCATACCCGGATGGACGGTCAAACCGTCCCGGTGCTCCTCCGCCCGGATTCCGAGCCGCGTCAACGATTCGCAGATCGCATGAATCCGGTCGCATTCATGCTTGCGGATATGCTCGACGTCCGTAATCGTAATCGGAGCGTCGGCGAACGGGGCGATGGCGGCAAGCGTCGGCGTCTGATCCGACATTTCCTTCATACTGATCGTAAACCCGCCCTTGAGCGTCTCCGTTCCGCTCAGCTCGATCCCTTCTGAGCCGCAGAATACCCGGCATCCCATCCGCTCAAACACCTGCAGCAGACCGATGTCCGGCTGCAGCGTAGCGGCCGTCAAATTCGTGATCCGGATGCGCCCGCCGGTAAGCGCCGCATAAGCGAGAAAGTATCCGGCCGTGGACGCGTCCGCCTCCAGCTGAACGTCCTGCCCTTGATACCGCTGCGACTCCACGATAAACCGGTCGTAAGCCGCGTTATGCTCAACCGTAACACCAAACCGTTTCATCAGCTCGATCGTCATTCCGACATACGCATGCTGTACAATTTGGTCCTCTACCGTGATGACGGTACGCTGCCTGGCATAAGGACTGGCGATAAGCAGGCCGCTTAAAAACTGGCTGGACACCGCGCCCGACACCGTTACCTCCCCTCCCGCAAGGCCGCGCGCCGCGATGCGGACCGGCAGCCGGCCTTCGTCAGCCTCATACCGGATGTCGGCGCCTATGGCGTTCAGCGCATCGATCAACGGCCGGACCGGACGCTCGTTCAGCTGACTGCTGCCGGTCAGCGTCCAGCCGCCGGCGCTCCCGGCCGCCAACGCCCCGGGCAGGAAGCGGGCAATTGTGCCTGCCGCTCCGATATACAGGCTGCCGGACGGGGTCGGCCACTCTCCGCCGTTTCCCGCCAGTTCAACCGTGCCGCCCTCGACGCTGCAGCTGACTCCGAGCTTCCGCAGCGCGTCCAGGCACCAGTAGGAATCGTCGCTGCGCAATATGCCGCGCAGCGTCGAGGCTCCTTCGGCCAATGCGGCGATAATAAGAGCCCGATTCGTGTAGCTTTTGCTGCCCGATACTGCAATCGCCCCGTCGGGCGGCTCGGCCGGCGGGTGAATTTCCACTTCCCCGATATGTTGGAGCGCCGCCCACGGCGAGCGTGAGCCGGGCCCCGGTTCCAATCCGTTCATCGTCAACACCTCTTTTTCGAAGGGTCGGTGTTTTCCGCCGCTGCGCCGCGCAAATGCACCGTCATAAATAGAAATCCGGTGAAACCGAGGCGGCGGTGCATTCTCTCGAATTATTGCCTCCCTGGCTTCTGGCTTAAGCCCCCCTAGCTTGCATCGTCGGAGCCGTTAGCTTTATTATAGAGATGAAAGAGACATATAAAAAATAGAACTATTCCATATCATCCATAGAGAGGATCTATGTCATGAGCGCAATGGACCAATATAAAGTGTTTTATTACACCGTCAAATGCGGGAGCATTACAAGGGCGGCACAGGAGCTTTACATGACGCAGCCGAGCGCCAGCTATGCGATGAAGCAGCTGGAGGAGCAGCTTGGGGTGCGCCTGCTGGTGCGCAAGCCGAAAGGAGTGGAAATGACCGAGGAAGGGAAGGTACTGTTTCATTTTGTGGAGCAGGCTTACGGGCTTATTTTGGCCGGGGAGCGGAAAATCGACGAGATGAAGTCCGTGCTGAGCGGGACGATCCGGCTCGGCGCGAGCGACTCGCTGTGCAAAGCGTATTTGCTGCCGTTTCTGGCCGAATTTCATCGAAAAGCGCCCGAGGTGCGCATCTGCCTGTCCCACGGCAAAACCGAAGACATATTGAAGCGACTGGGCGACGGGGCGATCGACTGCGGCATCGTCCACCTGCCCGTCGACGACCGGATCCGCGTGCAGGCGACCCGGACGATTCAGGACTGCATCGTCGCGGGGCCGGAGTACGCCTCTTTGGCCCGGTCGCCGCTGACGCTGAAGGAGCTGACGCAGCATCCGTTCGTCATGCTGTCGGCCAACAGCCGGTCTCGCGCCTTTTTCCATGCGTTTCTTCGCACGTACGGTCTCGAGGTAACGCCCGATATCGAGCTCGGGTCGATCGATCTGCTGATCGAGTTTGTCCGCAAAGGGATGGGGATTTCGTTAATTACGAAAGATTTTATTCAAGACGATTTGGCCGCCGGGAGCCTGGTCGAGCTCAAGCTCGCCGAGCCGATCCCCTCCCGCTCCATCGGAGTGGTCACGTTGCCCGACGAAACGCTGTCCCGGGCATCGGCTTTTTTTGTCAGGGAGCTTGCGGCCCACCTCGAAGCGGTCGGAGAAAACGGCTTGGACTAGCCGCCCCTCTTATGTGAAATATCGCCGTCCGCCCTCAGCCGACGCCGTCGGGGACCGTGTCTTCCTCTTCGGCCATCGACGTCATACCGGATGCCCGGCGGTATTCCGACGGCGACATGCCGGTCTGCTTGCGGAACAGCCGGGAGAAATAATACAGCTCCATCCCGATCCCGTCAGCGATATCCGATATCGACATGTCGGTCGTGGCCAGCAGGCGGCGCGCTTTCTCCAGCCGCTTTTTGTTGACGTACATAATCGGCGATAAGCCCATCATCGACTTAAAATAGTTCATGAAATAATTCGGGTGAAAATGAACCAGCTTCGCCAATTCCTCTACCGACATCGATTCGGCCAGATGATTTTCGATATAGGAGAGCACGCTGTTAATTTTCGAATTGGTCGTCGTCACCGTCAGATGCAGCTCTTCCTCGGCGGACTGCTCGATATACCCGGAAATGATATCGAACAGGAGCGATTTGATCCGCAGCGGGGCCGATACCGCATTGCTGCCGTGCAGCTCGATCAGCTCCTGGAACTGGCGCTCCAGCTTCGACTCGTCCCGAACCTCGATCCAATGCGGCAGCTCAAGCATTTGAAACAGATTAATATCGCCCATCGTCGCCGAGAAATGGCACCAATATTTCCCCAGCGTATTGTCCGCGTTAACCGGCGAATACGACAGCTTCATGCCGGCGGGCAGCAAATACAGCTGGCCCCTGCGCGGACTATAGTCTTTGCCCCGAATATGAATCCAGCCCTCGCCCTCGCGTATAAAATAAAGCCGGTTCACATCCGTCATCATGTTGGTGGCCCGCCAATTATCCGCCGTTTTCGTATAGTGGGCGGTCTGCAGCGTAATTTGCGTATTTTCCAAATAGCTGCGAATGAGCTGCTGCTGCAGCTTATCGTGCTCCATGCGTTTCATCCCCTGTCTCTATACATCCGCAATTAGGCGCCGACGTTGGTTTAATCGCGCGATACCGGACGGACATGCATCAGCCCAACGATAACACCTTAGCATTGTGCAAATGTTTGCTACTATCATACATCCTCACGGGCCCGTTTGCATACTACAATATGTACAAATCACCGTTTCGAAACGCAGGACCATGAAGGAGGAAGCAAATCCAATGAGTGTGACCCGGCAGCAAATATTGATTTTGCATTTGGCGGATCCCGATCTCGAATCCCGTACGGTCGCTTGGGCGCTGTACGACAGCACGATTCCGAAGGGACAGCTGCAAATGAACACCGGCGATTCCAACGAGCCGCCTTATTCATCCGTACTGGATGCGATGCGGGAGGGCTGGAACGTCATCCAGCTGCCTTCGATGCCGATATTTTTAAGCGGCCGCGAGCATGAGCAGGGGCATCTGCCCTATGAATACGTTTTGGAAAGAAAGGTGACGATCGATGAGCAGCGTGGATAAGAAGCATCTCTTGACCGCCAGGCAAATGGCCGATTTTGCAATCAACGGTTACCTGAAGCTCGACGAGCTTGTACCGCAGGAGCTGAATGAGGCCGCCTACAAGGAGCAGCGCGAATTTCAGGGCAGCGGCTCGGTCTACTGGAACGAATCCAAGGTAATCCGCGATATTTTCGAGCTTCCGCAGGTGAAGGGCGCGCTGCAAAGCTTTGTCGGCCAATATCCGGTTTACGACCACTCGTTTATGCATATCGTGAGAGCCAAGCATTTGAAGGGGCAATTCTATCACGCCGATTCGGTTATCGACACCCGGCCGTTCGGCTACGATATTCAGGCGTTCTACTTCTCCCACGATGCGCCGGACGAAATGGGACCGACCCTCGTCCTGCCCGGCTCCCATCTCCGCAAGGTGAGCAACGGCAGCATCGCCCGCTACAAAAACATCGTCGGCCAAAAGCGCATGGTATCCAAGGCCGGTACGATCGGCTTCCTGCATCATGGCATTTGGCACTGCGCGCAGCCGAACTATACCGATCAGACGCGCTATGTGTTCAAGCTGCGATTGCGTCCCGGCCAAGAGCAGCGGGGCCTGTTCAATACCGACGATTACAACAGCCCGGAAGTGCGCGACATGTTCAAGAAGGCGTATCATCTGTGGTGCGGCGACGAGGCCCGCGTCAATCAGATTCAAATCGCCAAGTTTTGGCGCTTCCTGTGCGGCGACGATAAGGTCGACACGTCGTTCGAAGGCGCGCTGACCCGGATGGGCCAGTAGCCCGCAACGTTCGCGCGGTCCATAAGACCACCCTGTTTTTTAACTAAAAACAGGGTGGTTTTTTGCGATAATAGAGCTTACAATGGGATTTGATCCTACAACTGTCAGCAGGAAGGAGATTTGGGACCTACATGGCTCACGACGAACAAGCCCGAATCCGTTTCAGGCAATTGCTTGCCTTTTTTATCCCGCTTGGTTTTTCGGCAAGCCTCACGGCCTTATCGCATGTCATTATTAACAGCACGTTGGCCCGTGCAGCGAACCCCGAGCTTGTAATTGCCAGCTATGCGCTGCCGATGAGCATTATGTACATTACCGAGCGGCCTGCCCTCCTGCTCAGACAAACCTGCTCCGTTCTCGTCAGAGACCATCAATCGTTCCGGTCCATGGTGCTCGTTACCATCTATGTGCTGGGCTCCATTTTTATGCTCGATTTGCTTATCGGCTACTCCCCGCTCGGCAGGTTCGTGTTTACGCATCTGTTCGGCGCCGAGCCGGGCATGACCGACGCGATGGTGCAGGTATACCGGATCGCGATGCTTGTCACCGTATTTTCAGGCATCCGCTGCGTGTTTCATGGCATCATTATTTCGAATTTGCGGACCAAATGGCTCACGTTCGGCATGATCGTCCGTTTAACGGGCATGTATTTGCTGTCGCTTTATTTTATTAAAACGGATAGCGTGACCAGCGGCAAGGTCGGGGCGATCATCTTTTTGTTCGGTATGGTGATCGAAGCGGCCGTCAGCTTCCTGGAAGGGCGCAATCTGCTGAAAAAGGACATTCCGGCCAAGCTTAAGGATCATCCGGTCGATCGTCCCGGACATATTTTCAAATTTTACAGGCCGCTATTGTACTCCGCTTTCATCGCCGTGTTTATCGAGCCTTCGATCAACATCTACCTGGGCAAAACGAGCGATATCAAGCTCTCGATTGCCGCGTTTGCGGTTGCGGCCAGCCTGACGGAGCTGGTGCACAGCTTCTTCTCTTATATTCACCAGATCGTGCTTAACTTTTATCAAAAGGACGCCGCCGCCGTCAAACGATTCGTCGCCTTGCTCGCCCTGATGCCAAGCCTGTTCATGGCGATTCTCGCCTACAGTCCCGTCGGCGTTTTCTTTCTGGAGCATTTTATGGGCTTGAACGACCGGCTGATGCAGGAAGTGCTGTCGATTCTGCGCGTGTTCATGATCATTACCTTCGTCTATCCTTGGCTCGATTACTGCAACGGCCTGTTCATGCTGCGCAATCAGACGAAAGTATTTGTCTACTCGCAGCTGACGAACGTATGTACGGTGCTGCTTACCTTGATCACATGCGTCGCTTTTTTTCCGGGATGGAACGGCAAAATCGGGGCACTGGCCCAGTCGCTCGGAGCGCTTGTGGAAGTGACGGTGCTGCTGCTGGTGCTGGCCCGCTCGTCGCGCTGGGATAACCGGCTGCCATGGATCGCGAAGAAAGAAACGATGTAACGGTGGATGCATGTGGCGATGCTGCGGTGGTCGGTTGGTCAGCGACTGCCCGTTACGCCGTGTGTTCGAATCAAAGAGACTGCCGGAAAATGTCCGGCAGTCTCTTTGTCATATTTTCATCCTTCGGTCCATTTGCTTAACCCTTCACTCACTTCGCCGCCGGAGGGCAGAGCCGATATGGCCCCCTGCTTAGTGGTGGTAATAGCCGCAGCAATATTCGCGAAAGCGATTATTTCTTCTCGTTCCTGACAGGAAATATCATATATAGATAAATTCCGAATGTGAAGCTGATATAACAATGCTCCTATAAAAGCGTCGCCGGCCCCCGTCGTATCCAACGCGCTCACGGCATGGCCTTGCACTAATACATGATCCGTCTTTGTATGCCATACGGCCCCTTGAGCCCCACGCGTATAGATGACATGCTCAACATCACCTTGAAATAATGAAGCAATGGCTTCAACTTCATCGGTTATTCCGGTTATGAAGCTCAATTCCTCATCACTTATTTTAATTAAATGGGCCTTCGGCAAAAATTCCAGAATGGTATTGCGGCAATCCTCGGAACTGCCCCACAAGGGCAGTCGTACATTAGGATCAAAGCTGACAATACCTTTGTTTTCTTTTACGGCACGAATTGCTTTCCGATGTGCGTGCTTAACAGGAGCTTCGATCAGGTCCACGGAACAAAAATGCAAAATGTCGCCCACACCGAATTTAACATGAGCCACTTCTTCATCGTTTAGCAACAGGTCGGCACTTGGATTTCGGTAAAAGGAGAAATCTCTGTTGCCATCGAGTGTTAAACTGACAAAAGCCAGCGCGGTATTTGCTTCGCTCGTACGAAACACATACGAAACATCAACCCCCGCCCCCCTCATCGTTTCAACCAGAAAATCCCCGAATGCGTCTTCTCCCAGTTTGCCAATGAAGCTGGCTTTTCCGCCCAGCTTGGCGACTGCGCACGCCACATTGGCCGGAGCGCCGCCCGGAGCTTTTTCGAAGCTATTTACTTGCTTGAGCGGGACCCCTTTTTCGAGCGGGATAAAATCGATTAAAGCCTCGCCTATGGTAAATACTTGGGGCATAAACATGTTATTCCTCCACCGCAAGATCCCACTTGTTAAGCGTTACAACCTTGCATTCTCCCTTGGCATACAACTTGATGCCTTCTGCGCCTGCGTCAGGGTAGATTCTGCTCGTCATTACCTTCTCGCCGTCCTGTATAAACACCTCGATGGAGCACAAGTCCACGAAAATACGCAGCTTCAGTGTGCCTTCCGCCAGCTTGACAAAAGTCCGGCGCTCACCCCCCGGGCCTATTCCCGAGCGATTCCGGTTCATGATGAACAGCTGCTCCGCAACGGAATAAGTCAGGACAGTTTCATCTGTACCATTCGTACGGACCTTAAGTCCGAACTCCTGTGCATCCATGGCATCGATCACTACTTGAAGCTCGTAGCTGGTTCCGGCAAGCGCCGTTTCCCATTCGCCATTCAAGGTAACATCCCTTATTTCATTATGATTTCTTCGATATCGTTCGATCTCGGCTGCCGGTTTGAAATAGAGCCTTTCACCTGCAAGTTCAACTTCTCGGGGCAGCGTCATGGCTCCTGCCCAGCCGTGGCCGTCCTGCGTCGGCATCCCGGATTCCCACATATCCATCCAGGCGACTATAATCGTCCGCCCCTTACTGTCTTGCGTTGTTTGCGGCGCATAAAAGTCAAACCCGTAATCGATCGGGTAATACGTATCGTACTTGAAATTCCCGTTTTCCGTATTTAATTTGCCAATCATGTAAACGGTGGAATGCAAATTTTGAAAATCATTCTCTTGGGCAGGGACTCTTTGGGGTGACATGATAAGTACGTCGCTTGCACCCAGAGAGAATAAATCCGGACACTCCCAATTATCGCCAAGCTCTCCGTTGCCTTTCGCCATGACGCTTACGAATTCCCATTTGCGCAAATTCATCGAGCGATAAAGCAGAATCAACCCGTTGCCGCTGCCATCGTTGGAACCCAGGACAACATAATAGTTGCCGTCCCGCATGAACACCTTCGGGTCGCGGAAATCTTTCCTGCTGACTCCGGAAGGGACGTGATCAGAGGAGATGACGGGATTGCCTTCCCACTTTCTGAACGTAACTCCGTTATCCGATACCGCAATTCCTTGCTCTTGTACATAGCTGCCTTCCGCCCCCGTTTTCAGGTGGCCGGTATACATCAGCACCAACTTCCCATCGTACTCAATCGCGCTGCCGGAAAAGCACCCGTCTTTGTCGAACCCTTCGCCGGGAGCTAAAGCAACGGGCAAATATTCCCATCGCACCAAGTCCGTACTGACGGCATGGCCCCAATGCATATTATCCCATTTCGCGCTGTAAGGGTGATACTGATAAAACAAATGATACACATCGTTATAATGAATAAAGCCGTTCGGGTCGTTAATCCAGCCGTACTCGCCCATCAAATGGTAGTTCAACCTATAATCCGATCGTACAAGCAGCTTGTTCTCCTGAATGAACCGATCGGCTTGCTCTGTCGTAAATGCCATCAACTTTTCCTCCCTGATCATGAATGAATTTTATTCAACCCTTATTTCAGCCGCTCCCAATAGGACGTGATCTCTTCCGACCACTTTTCAATAATGGCCTGCGCCCCAAAGTTTTCAATCCGACGCTGGCCCAGCTTTCCTTCATATTCAACTAATTCCTCACGCATAGTCACAATGACCCCCTTATAGGCTGCATCATTTGCAAGATTGCAGGTTTCTCCGGGGTCGGCAGTCAGATCGAATAGCTGCTCCAGCCCTATTCGATTTCGCAGCGAATTCGGCGGAAGATCGCGGTCCCGTTCGTTCGGCATATACTCCATAACATATTTGTAACGGTCCGTCACGATGGCCCGCCCGTAATAATTGCTCTCCACATAAACGGATTTGCGCCAATCCACAACGTCATTACCTTCAATAAGCGGTCTGAGACTGCGGCCATGAGTCCCGTCCGGAGCCTCGACACCCGCATAATCGCAAATCGTCTTCATGTAATCAATCCCGGAAATGAGATGCTCCTTAATGGCTTTTCTTTTCGCGACAGACACTCCTTCGCCAAGGCATGCCGCTATGTAAGGAACCCGCAAGCTTTCCTCGTACAGCGTAAATTTTTGGAACATCCGGTGGGATGCACACGCTTCTCCATGATCGGATGTAAAAATTATGAGCGTGTTATCCTTATAACGGGTCTGTTCGAGAACATTCAACAAATTTCCGATTTCTCTGTCTACTTTTTCAATAAAACGATAATAATGCCAAATATAATAGCGCCACTGGATGTCCGACCATCTGGTTGTCGCTTTCCTGATCTTATCGTGAATCAATGCTCCGTCCATCCGGCGGCAAACGCGCTGTAATACCGTTTCATTTTCGTCATAAGAGAAGTTTTCCGGAAGCGGAGGCAATTCATCTTCATGAATAACGCCTAATCGGACAAGATCGGGAATATCATTGAACTCATGCGAATGTAAGTATTCGCAAATATCATGCGGATTGATGTAATTCACCTGTAAGTAGAATGGCTTTTTACTATTGTAACTCGTTAAAAAGTCTATAGCCGCATGAGTTGTGACATGATCGTAAACCTCAGCTCCACCTGCCATTATGTCGCGTTTGCCATTGTAATGCGTATGGAAGCTTTGCCTGACATCCCGCCCGTCGACATGCCATTTGCCGATGTGAGCCGCGTAATAGTTATTGCGATTCAGGTGAGCTCCAAGATCGGGGATGTCCTCACGCAAAATTCCGTCATTGAAAGGAACCCCCGTTTCACTGCTATACCGTCCGGTCATCCAGGTGGTCCTGGCAGGCGTGCACACAGGATCCGTCGAATAAGATCGTTGAAAAGTGACTCCATTCTCGCATAAACGGTCTAAATGAGGCGTATTTACATAACGATTACCGGCGGCGGAAAGCGCATGATATGAATGCTGGTCGGTGCTGATAAATAAAATATTCGGGTTACTCAAGGCTTGATTCCCTCCTGATCTCTAAGTACGTACGTAAATAACGTTGTCGTCATTACGACAACGCGCTGCTGCTCGTCTACCCACCAGTAGGAAGGAATAGTTCCGGTTCCATGCAAATAATAGCCTTGTATTCGCATCTTTTTTGTGCCTGAGCTCAAGATGTCCTCCTGCAGGTGTCCCAACCGTTGATGCGGATACAGCCGTTCCAGCCGTTCCAATAGCGCGAACTCCTGCACTCCGCCTTGTCCCGCTAGCACAGGAAGCGTATCAAAGAGGGTAAACTCGCTAATCAGCGGCTGCGAAAGCGGAGCCTGCCCTGCGGAGAAAGATGTGCCGGAACTGTGCAGTAATTTTACATCGGCTCTATCAGATTCCCTGAAAATTTGCCCTCTCAATGAATACGACTTAAACAAATCGTTGGATTGGATCGAGGCCGATAATTCAAATCTATCTTTCAGGCTGCGAAAATGATTGTCTTCACAGGAAAAGCTCAATTCCAAGGCTTCGCCGCTGGAAGAATCCTTTTGCCGGACATGATAGCTCCAGCCGTCCGCTTTTTTTCTGCGTTCGATACGGAGCTCTCCCAAAAGCAGCTCATCCATATTACAAATCCCTGGAAAATGATTGAAGGAATAGTTAGGCATGATAGCATAATGAATAACGCCGGGTTCCGGTTTCTTCTCTTCGATCATTTGGTTAAATTTGGTATAAAAATCAACTGTAGGGACATGATGCGACCGGTAATCAAAGCTCCAATTCAAATGGTTTTCCATAGTTCTCGTCTCCTGTCACTTACTCTATCTCTTACTTTTTACTTGTCTATCCTTCCTTGCCCGAGCCTTCCAGCATTCCTTTGATCATCATTTTATTGACGAACAAGTACATAATCAGAATAGGAAGCACACTTAATGTAGCCGCGGCCAAAACGATACCGTACTCCAGCGAGGCAGACGGATCGGCGATGCTTTTCAAGGCCACACTTACCGTAAACATCTCTTTTTTAGTTACCGCTATCAGAGGCCATAAAAAATCGTTCCATGAATTCATGAAGGTAAGAACAACTAATGAAACCAGAGCGGGAGTCAGAATAGGAAAAGCGATCTTGCCTAATATTTGCGTTTCCGTTGCCCCTTCGATACGCGCCGCTTCCATCAGCTCATTCGGCACACTCGTCACCGCAAATTGGCGAATCATAAAGATCCCGAAAGGCAAAGAGGCTTGCAGCATAGGCAGTATCAAACCTTGATAGCTGTTCGACCAACCAAATACCCGTATCATGAGATAGGTCGGAATCAGACGCGTCTCGAAAGGAATCATCATCGTAGCCAGCATTAACACGTACAGCACGTTTTTCGCCGGAAAATGATACTTGGCAAACGTATAGCCGGCCAGCAAGCAAAGGAAGGCTGCCAATATCGTGATCGAGATGGAAACGAACAAGCTGTTCAGCATATTTCGGATAAACGGCCAATCATCGATCAAAGCTGCATATTTATGAAAGTGAATTCCATTGCGCGGCCATAACGAAGGATTCAGCGATAAGATCTCAAAATTTTCTTTAAAGCTTCCAAGAATCATATATATAAACGGAAACAATGTAGCCAAAACCATGCCCCAAAGAATAGCGTAAAAGGGTATTCTATAAACGGTTCTCATGCAACGCCTCCTCCTCAGTCTGTGTTATTTGACTGCTCTGTTATTTACGTAAAACATAATCAGGCTGAATACTAGAAGAATGATAAACAAGCAGGTCGAAATGGCCGAAGCATAGCCCAATTTAAAATATTCAAATCCGTTTAAGTACATATAGTACATCAGCGTGGTGGATGAGAATTGCGGGCCGCCGTTCGTCAATACAAGCGAATCTGCAATGTTCTGAAAAATCCAGATGGTCGACATGACCATGACAAAAAAAATGACGTTGGACATCATCGGAACGGTGATGCTAAAGAAAGCTCTAACCGGGTTCGCGCCATCGATGGACGCCGCCTCATATAAGTTTTTCGGAATTTGCTGAAGACCGGCGAGCATAATGATTGCAAAATAACCGGTTACTCTCCATATATTCATAAGGGCAATCGATACTTTGGACCATTGCTCGGATTGAAGCCAAGGAATAGCGTCCATTCCGAAGATGTTATGCAATACCGCGTTAAAAATCCCGCCGTCGGTAGCAAAAAAGATGCGGAAAATAATCGCAATGACGACGATGGCCGTGATGTTGGGCAACAGGAAAAAGAAGGAAAAGAAGTTTTTCGCCTTACTGACGCCAAAATTAACCAACGAAGCGAGTACCAAAGCTAATAAGGTTCGCAGAGGAATAATGAATACCCATAAGATAAAGGTATTGGACAGCGTCTTCCAGAAGAGCGGGTCGATCATAATGGCTTTATAGTTGTCCAATCCGACATAAATTTTAGGTGAAAAACCATCCCACTGCGTGAAACTGATATATAGACCGAAAAGATTTGGATACAATTCAAAGATTAGAAAAAAGATAAAGAACGGAGCGATCCACAAGTAACAATGAAGATGACTCGTAATGCGACTCCATAAATTGTGCTGGATACTCACATAATCACTTCCCATATCAAAAGTAGGGACTGTCAGGACTATTTCTTACCATGTAAGAAACAACCGGGCAGTCCGTTTTTGCCATTCTATTCAGATCGGTTAATGCTTAATGTTTTTTACCTGGTCGCTGATGCTCTTAATGGTAGCTTCCGCTGAAACTCCGCCTTTAAAAAATTTAGCCAGCTCGACGTTCATAATCCGATCGGCCTCAGGGCTTCTCTCATCCGTATAAGCCAGTTTCGGCGCAGTCTCTACTAAAACTTTCGCTTCTTCGGAAATCAGTTTTTGATCTCCGAACGCTTTCCATGGCACGGAATCTTGCGTCAGCTTCTTTAAGCTTGGAATGTAGTTGTTTGCCATGCGTACAACGAGCCCTGGCTTATCAATTTCGGAAAATGCCTTTCCTGCTTCATCGGACATGGCCAAATATTTGATAAGCGCCTTGGCGCCTTCCGGATTTTTAGTGTTTTTATTAATAACGTAGTACTCGGAATTGTGATAGAACGATACGGGACCATCGGCTGCCAATTTCGGAGGCTGCGCATAGCTCCACTTTCCCATCCCGCCCTTGCCTTGGGGATCCAGACTTCCGGCATAGTTGGCAGCATCAGAAGTAACCGTCAACAAACCGGCAATTTTGCCTGCATTGACTTGCGTCCAAAATTCCTGGGATAAATCCTTGACCGGAGCGAAGTAACCACCATCGACCATTTTCTTTACTAAGTTTAAAGCCTCGACGCCTTTTCCTTTCGGTTCGTTCAATATTACGTTTCCTTGAGGATCAAAAAGAGTGCCGCCCATTTGCAGCAACGTGCGGTAGAACGGATTTCTCGCCTCACTAGGATCTAATACACCCATAAAATAACCGTTCTCCTTCAATTTTTGCGCTGCATTCAAATATTCATCCATCGTTTTCGGAGCCTGCAGGCCAAGCTTATCGAAGATATCTTTACGGTACAGAAACGCGCCGAGATTGGCCTGATTCGGAATACCATAGAACTTTCCGTCCTTCGTGACCGCGTCCAGAGATCCCGGCAGCAAATCTTTCGTATCGAAACTTCCGGTCAGATCCATCAACCAGCCGGATTTAATGAACTGTTGCCCTAAAAAATCGTGGATAATCATGATATCCGGTTCACCCTGGTTAGTCGAGAGCTGAAGCTTCATTTTGGTAGGATACTCTGCATAAGGAAATTTTTGATAGGAAACCTTAAGATCGGGATGCTTGCTGGCGTAGTCTTCCATTACAGCTTGAGCCGCACTGACAAGGTGGGCACCCCCCCAAAAAGATAATTCGCCTGTCGGCTCATTGCCTGCCGCAGTCTGAGAGCCGGAAGGCGAAGTTGACTTGGGTGCCGCTTCCTGCGTTGCGCTGCACGCAGTCATCATTGCAGTGAGTCCAACCATCAATACTATTGTCGAATTTCTCCATTTCATTGTTTACAATCCCCCATAAATGATAATTTGAATTGCTAATGTTTTTGTAGACCGATTGATGAAGCTTCTAATGGATATTTGCATGGAACTGATCTGAACGGAAACACCCCCTCCATTCTGAAAAATCGGTTGCGCAACCGATTTCCTAAAACTCAAATTAAAAGAGGCTAACAAGAGCCTCTGAGAACAAACTCTGTAGGCAGTCGGTAATCCTTCCTTTCCATGTCCGGATGGTCGATTCTGGCCAATATGGCCTTTGCGGTCATTTCCCCTAACGCCCGAGGAGATTGCTTAATTACGGTTAATTGCGGTTTTAATATTTGCATCCAATTGTATTCTTCCACACTGATCACCGCCAATTCGTCTGGGATTTGAATTTGCGCTTCCTGCAAATATTTTACTGCCCCAATCATCATGACATAGTTGGCGATCATCAGCGCCGTCATGTTCGAGTTCTCTATCAACTCCTTACATAGCAAATATCCGTTTTCGATGCATGAATGGGCGCTTTTTATAAGTGAAAGATCAAGGGGAATATTATAAGCTTTTAACACATCATGGTAAGCTTGAAATTTTTCATAGTTAGGAGTTACTTCAAAATCGCTTTTGATCAAGCCGATTTTCTCATGTCCCTTGCTTACAAGGTAAGAGAACGCTTCAAAAGCTCCATGGTAAATATCCGAAGTAACCGTATCAGCCCAATTGGCATGAGCCTTCGCATCTACAAACACCGTTGGATAGCTGCCCTTGATCAAATCGTCGTAGTAGCCTGCTTCGCTGCTAGAAGGAGAAATAACCAGCCCGTCGATAAGACGAGAGTTTAACATTTGGATCATCTCCTTTTCCTTCTGGACGTCACGACGTGAATTGCACAATATCATATTGTATCCGTTATCATTTAATACACTCTCCATTCCCTGAGTGACAAGCATGGAGAAAGGTTCCTCTTCTGGCAGCGGAAATATAAAGCCGATAATTTTACTTTTGTTGCTCCGCAAACTGCTGGCCACTTGACTTGGATAATAATCGAGTTCCTCCATAGCCTTCCTAACTTTCTCTATAGTCTCAGGTGCAACAAAGCGTGTTTTATTAATCACATGCGAGACAGTCGATTTCGAGACGCCGGCTCTTTGTGCAACATCGTTAATTGAGGCCATCTTTATAAACTCCTTAAAATATTATTTATATAAACATTCGCAAAACCGATTGCGCAATCGGTTTCTTAGATAGTAACACATATCCCGCAATCTTACAACATACTTTAGACGATACATACTTTAGACGATATACGATATACTTTAGACGATAAATAAGTTTATGTTGCTCGTTGCCTGAAAAACGAAATCTCGCTTCGCATATGCAACCTTCCATCCTGCCTTCGCGTTATTTTATATGAAGCCGCGCAAATGAAAAATTTATTCGCCAAGATCATCATTTACAGCATAAACCTTCAACACTTTTAGACATTCCCATGGTAAACTAAAATAGTCATGTTCAGTTGACGCGCATCATTTATTTATATATAAGGAGAATTCACATGGCTTACCGATATGAACCTCCATCTTCCGAAAAAAGGCGGGATTGGCGAGCGATCACGGTGTACATGTTGTCGGGATTTCTGGCAGGCATTTCGTTGTGGGTCGTTATTTTGTGGGCGGTTGTAAACTTTATTTAGCGCCGGGGGGACGGGGAGAGCGTGAGTAACCGATTTTTTCAGAATACGGGAGATTTGGCCGAGAAAAAGGAAGCCCGCAAGCGTACGCATTTTTCAATTCGGCTGAATGTGTTCTTTTTTTCAACCTTTTTGCTGTTTACGATACTGGTCGTACGTCTGGCTATTTTGCAGTTTGTCGAAGGTCCCCGGCTCAGTCAGGAATCGTCAAAAGTATCCAACAGCGAAAGTCCCATCGCCCCGATCCGCGGCTCGATCTTCGACCGTACCGGCTATCCCATCGCCCAGTCGCGTCCGATGCAATCCCTGTATTACCGGGTAGAAGGCGGAGTGACGAACAAGGACGAAATTATCGAGCTGGCGAAGTCGTTGGAGGGCATTTTCACCCGCTACGGGAAACCGACGCAAAAGCAGCTGTCGGCCGCCGATATTTTAAAGCTGATGGACGTCGGCTTCGATCTCGATAAGAACAAGACGAAGGAGCCGAGCTACTATTATGTGCCGCGGCGGATTAAAACCGATCTGACCAAGGAAGAAATCGCCTACCTGCTCGAGCACCGCGACGAATTCAGAGGCATCGAAGTGTTCGAGGACAGCATCCGCCTCTACGACCAGCAGACGATTGCGGCCCAGCTAGTCGGATATATGAAAAGATACAGCGCCGCGCGCAATCCGGTCTCCGGGCTCGAATATTACCGCAGCAAAACCGACGAATATCTGGATATCGAGGATGTCGGCTTCGACGGCATCGAGCTGCTGTATCAGGAGGAGCTCCGGGGCAAGAAAGGAATTAAATCGTACCCCGTCAATGCGGTGCAAAAAATTATCGGCCCCCCTACCATCACCCGTCCGGAAAAGGGACATAATCTGTTTCTGACCATTGATAAAAATGTGCAGCTTGCCACCGAGCAGGCGATCGTCGACCATCTGAACGTCCTGCGCAACCGCAGTCTTGCCGGTGAGTTCGGCTATGCGCCGAACGCACGGTCCGGCTACGCGGTGGCGATGGAAGTCGCGACAGGCAAGGTCGTCGCCATGGCCAGCATGCCCGATTACGATACGAATCTGTGGACCGGCGGCATGACAAACGATGAATACAACCAAATCAAACCGTTCGTAAACAACGGAACGATCACAACCTCCTATCCCGATTATCCGACGGAAAAGGAACGGATGCGGCATCCGTCTTCAATCGTCTATATGGGCTCGACGATTAAGCCGCTGACCATCCTGATCGGCTTGATGGAGGGCGTCATTTCGCCCGGCAGCCGGTATAACGATACCGGCTCGTTCACCTTCGGCAAAGGCAGCGGAGCGACGATTTCCAACTCGGACGGCCATGCGTACGGTCTGCTCACGCCGATGACGGCGATACAAAACTCATCCAATACCTTTATGTCGGCCATGGTCGGCATTCCTCTCTGGACCAAGTACGGCGGGGAAAAGTCGAAGGTGCTCGACGTATGGGCGGAGCATATGGCCGAATTCGGGCTCGGTGTAAAAACCGGCAGCAAGCTGCCCGGCGAATACGAGGGCTCCAACGAGTTTATTAAAAACGCCAAAACGAGCAGCTGGCAGTCGGCCATGGTGTACGCTTCATGGGGGCAGAACGAAAAATATACGACGCTGCAGTTAGCCCAGTACGCGGCAACCCTTGCAAGCCGCGGCAAACGGATGGCGCCTCAATTCGTGGAAAAAATAACGAAGTCGAACGGCGAGCTGGTGAGCGGCTTCCAGCCGGAAGTATTAAACGAGGTGAATTACCCCCGCGAATATTGGGAGACCGTTATCCGTGGGATGAAGAGCGGCGCCGAGGGTATCGAAGAGCTGCCGTTCCCGGTCGCCCGCAAAACAGGCACATCGACGCAGGACGTGCCCGGCGGCCGGGTCGACAATGCGGTATTCATCTCGTTCGCGCCCGTCGACAACCCTGTGCTGGCGGTCGCGGTCGTCGTTCCCGAAGGCCGCTTTGGCCGCTACGGAGCATCGCCGATCGCCGCCAAAATATATCAGGCCTACGATCAATATATCGGCGGACTGAGCAGTCCCGCCAAAAAATAGCGCCGCAGCTCGACCCTTACAGCCGCCGCCAGGATGATGACGATCAGCCGGGCGGCTTTTTGGCGTGAAACGCCGGGCCGGAACCACCGGCTTTTACTTGATTCGCCCGAATCCGGGACGGGTAATAATCGTTAGGCAAGATATCCCAAAGGAAGGGAGCGTGAGGATGATGATCAGTCTACTGATAACCATCGTCATGGCTATCGTCATTGGGACCATCGGTTCTGCGATAGCACCCGGTGGCATGCCTGGCGGCATCATCGGTTCCATGATTGCCGGCTTTGTCGGCGCATGGCTCGGTTCGCTGCTTCTTGGCTTCTGGGGCCCGGTCATCGGCGGTTTCGCCATTATACCGGCGATCATCGGAGCGGCAGTATTCGTGCTTCTCTTAACGTTACTGTCCAGAGCGTTGAACAGCAACCTTTTATAATCGGAAACACCCATCAATTAAAGGAGTGATCGAGCATGGAAGCAGCTGAAACCAAGCGTAATGATTTATTAATCGGAACGATTGTCGGCGGGGCGGCCGGAGCGCTAATCGCGCTGCTCCTGGCACCCAAGGCGGGCCGCGAACTGCGAGAAGATCTCATAGATACGTTCCAGTCCATCCGCTCCAAGGGACAGGAATGGCTGGAGCAGGCAGCCAGCAAGACGGCCGATACGGTCCAGTATGCCGCCGAGCAGGGCACGGAGCTGCTCGACAAGGCGCATCAGGCGACGGACCAGGCCGCTTCGGCAGCCCGCAGCGCAACGGACACGGCGGCTGAGGCGACCCACCGGGCTGTGCAAGCGGCGGAACGGACCGTTGACCGGGCCGCGGACAGGACGCATGAAGCCATCGAAGAGGTCAAATCGGCCCGGCCGTTCGACAGGACCTAACGGCAGACCCTACCCCAGCGATGACGCCCTTACCCGGGCGTTCATCCCAAGCGGCGCTTGTGATCATCGCAGGCGCCGCTTCTTCGTGTGTCCGCCGCAAACCGGACAGAGCGAGAACCCGCGCGCTTACGAGCTGCCTATTACCCGATGGCGGCTAAACCCGCCATTCCTGTCATCTCCGCGCCTCATTCCACCCGCTGAACATACACGCAAAAACCCGGCGGGTGGAGCTGCGCCATCAGCTTCACCCGCCGGGTTCGTTATTTATATTTGAGCCAGCAGAAGCGCCGCCAGGTCGTCCGGCGACTTTCTTTCCTGCAGCAGCCGTCCCACATGGTGCTTCGGCTTATCGACTTTGACAAAGTAGCCCTCCTCCAGATGGTAGCCCTGCTCCTTGGCCGCGGCGTGCAGCTTGCAGAAATGCTCGGCGGCTGCAACAGCCTCCTCCAGCCCGGCGAATGTCTCAAGCACATTACCCTTTCCCAATGGATTGATCCGGGCTTGAATACTGACTTCAAACGACCGGAGCCCTGTCTCCCGTACGAGTACGTCGCTTCCATCGCAAGCAATGCTGTGTCTGATTGTCATCATACCCACCGCCTTTATCGGATAATGAGGTACATACCTTTCATTACCCGGCCCCTACTCCGCTGAATCACCGGAATATGGAAGCGAAATCAAAGGACATACGGCTTCGCCGTCCTCCATGACGAACGGTTTGCCAAGTTTGCGCAAAGCCATGTATACAAGCGTATACTTCCGGTTCAAACCAAAATAACACATCCCCGGGGGATGTGTTATTCATTAAAAAAATCAGGCATCGCTCACACCTCTTGCATCCGAAAAAACCTGCCTCAGCTTGTCCAATGCCCGCTTTTGAATTCGCGATACGCTCATTTGCGATACGTCCAGCGCCTCCGCAATCATCCGCTGCGATTGACCCTCGACGTAAGCCAGGTGAAGCACCTGCTGCTCTTCCTTTTTTAGATGTACCATCGCCTTTTCCAGATCGAGCCGACGCTCCAGTTGCTGATATTCATCGAGATCCGCACTGAGCAGATCCCCTATCGTCGCTCCGTTTTCTTCCGAAGACAGAGGGGTATCCAACGAAACATAATGATAGTACTCCCGGCCGGCCAATATTTCTATCGTTTCCTCTACGGACAGCTCCACATCGGCGGCAATTTCCTCCACGTTCGGGGAGCGTTCCAAAGCGACGGTCAGCCGGTCGATCGCTTCCTGAATGCGTCCGCCCTTTTCCTTGACGCGGCGGGGGACCTGGACATACCACGATTTATCGCGCAAATAATTTTTCATATGTCCGATTACGCTTTTCATCATATACGGTTCGAATTGCAGGCCCTGCTCAGCATCAAACTGTTTAAAAAGCCGCAGCATCGACATTTGACCCACTTGGTACAAATCTTCGTAGAGGTCCGGACGATTGCGCGACATTTTTCCTGCAGCCATTTTCACCATGGGCTCATACTGCAGAAGCAAAGCCGTAGCAACTTCGTTGCAGCCCGTTTTCTGATATTCGCGTATCAGCTCCCGGGCATCAGATGCCGGTATCTCCGAATTAGCTTTCATACCATTTCCTCGCTTTTGCTTAAGCGTTTGGTCAGGACGACCTCGGTACCGCCTTCGCTGTTCACTTCCACTTCATCCATCAGCGCTTGCATCAAGTAAATGCCGAGCCCGCCGATTTGCGCCTCTTCCAGAGACTTGTCGTGCAGCGACTGCGCAGCCATCGCTTTTTCCGGAAAGTTGAAGCTGTGGCCTTGATCCTTCACCGTAATCCGCAGCCCATGTTCGATCATCTCAAACCGGACCTCCATCGTTCCGCTGCTTCCGGGCTCGTAAGCATGTACAACCACATTGTTGCACGCCTCCGCGACCGCCACCTTCATGTCCTCGATTTCCTCGTAGGTAAAGCCCGCTTTCGTGCAAATGCCGTACAGCGTGAGGCGGACCACATCAATAAACTCGGCTTCAGCAGGCAGCGTCATGCTGACTGTACGATTGTCAACGTTCATATTTGTCACTTCTATCCTTTCTAATTAGCATCTTTCGCAGTCTGTTGAATAAATCCGCTCAGGCCGGTCATATCGAACAACCGTTGAATTTTGGGCGGAATCTCCTCGACATCGATCGGAGCCTTCAACACATGTCTTGCCTTAAGCAGCGATAAAATAACGCCGATGCCGGTACTGTCGATATATTGCAAATCCTTCAGGTTGATGACCAGCTTACGATCGGTTTCCGCTACATAAGGGTCCGCCGCCGCCCGCAGCTCGGCCGCCTTGGACAAGTCAAGCTCTCCTTTCAAAAACAGCACGTGGCTGTCCGGCAGCAGTTGGCGTTCTATTTGAAATTGATGCTCTCGATTCATACAAACCTGCTCCTCCTTTAACACCGTCAAGGGGTGTACCGTCTCTATCTCTATTTTACCATTACCCTGAACAGATACCTAAGAAACATGACGGACCTCCGTCTGCGTCTGCTTCGGTTTGAGCTGCCGCCAAAGCTGAATCAGCACGGGAACGGCCTTCAAGGCGATCGCGAGCTTTCCCGAAGCGGCGGCCGACAGGCCGTCTTCGGCCTCGGCTTTATACTGTACGGTGCGCGCAACGGCCGCGGAAGCCTGCTTGACCGTCGATGTAATTTCTTCAGCGGCTTCACCGACCTGCTTCACCGAATCGAAGGCCGGCTCCAACGCATGCAGCTTATGAAGTACATCCGCCGTAACCGCATTCGTATGACGCAGTACATCGGAAGCATCCTTGGCAATCCCTTTCATTTCATGGCGCATTTCTTGAATGGCCGTATGAGTTTGGCTTAGTAAAGCCGACACCGAACGCAGCGTAACAATCAAAAAAGCTGTCAGTGCAACAAACGCCGCCGCTATGACAACCGCGCATATGTCCATGATCATCATTGATTCCTCCTCCGCGAGTTAATGGCATTATTCCCTTTGCCGTTATTCCGGCAGCTCACATTGTGGAGCCTGGGCGAGCTGCCGGGAAACAAAAGCGGTTATTGACCGAATGCGTTAAACAAATGAACCGATACGAGCGCGCCTGTCTCCTTATCAAGAAACAGCTTCAGGGCGCGGCCGCCTTCCTTGTACACGATGCCATCCTCCGCTTCAAAATAAGGCTGCCCCAGCCTGCTTTTCAGCACATCCGGCTTCAACGGCATCAACTGCCCGTCGATTTCAATCCGTCCCGCAGCAGCTGGCACCTTCACGAATTGGACGGCACCGTCGGACATGCCGACTGCGCAATCGTCATACATGTATACGCTCATATCCTGCAGCGGTCCGTCCCGCTCGATCGCCAGGGGCGGGCCCTTTATTTCATACAGCGTTTTCAAATCATCCGTTAACGAGATCCCGTTTACCGATGCAAGCCGGAACGGGACGGAGGTACGGTTGAACGTATCTCCCGCTGTTGGCGCTATGGTTGGCGCCGCGATCTCCTGACCCGCTACATGCGCCTGCGCAAGCTTTTCCGAAGATGTGTTAGCTGCCAAGGCTGCGAACGGGCCCGTCTCCGGTATAGTTTTCCCCAACGTCAATGCCAATGCCGGTTCCTGGGCAGCCGGCAGCGAAACCGCAATTCCCGCCGCCGCAAATCCGCAAATCAATTTTGTCAAAGTCCATCTGTTCATCCTCTTTCCCCTCCTGTCGGATCGGTTGAGTGGCAACAGTAGTTCTTTGTCCCTATAGTATTCATTACACGGAAGGACCGGTGTTGAAACGCGCTATCGATGTCCGGCCCCGGCCCAGGTCGCCAACCGCCATGGATAAACTATGCTGGCCGGACCGTGATTGTGCCGCGAACGCACGCCATGAACAATAAAAAAGTCCCCCAAAAGTGACGTGAAGCTCCGAAGCCAATTCCTATTACTTTTGGGGGAGCCCCCGGTTATCCACAGAAATTTGCTGCGCATAATTTCCTAAACAATAAAAAAACAGGCGCCGTCCGCAGCCCTGTCTGTTGTTGCTCAAATGATATTTTCAGTAAATATTTGATTTTCCTTAAAATAATAACTGCCCGACGTCGTCTTATCGATACGTCTTTCCAGCTCTTTGATTTGCAGCAGCGTCCGCGGGAACGCCTTGTGAACGACCGATATTTCACCTTCGCCCTTGGCGTTCAGGTTGACGATCAGCATACTTCTCCGCTCCTCCAGCCGATTGATCCGGAGATAGATATCTTCCTTCTGCTGCTGCCGTTCGTCGTTTTCTTCCTGCTCCGGCTGTTCGCCATTCTCCGACTCCTCCGCCTTGCTCAATTCGCCGAGCTCGATCAGCAGCTGCCGGTAGCTGCACAGCACAGCCTCCAGCTCCGTTTTGAGCTTCAGCCGGTCGAAGCCGTCGATCTGGATCGTAGTCTCCCGCTCCATCTCGTTTCCGATATACCCGGCCACTACCTGTACCCCGGCGTTGACATGCCCGCCGATAATTTTGCCGCGATTGCGGTCCAAAGTAATATATTTGGCGGACAACCGGCTGCCTATCGAGTATAAGCCGATATGGATACTATCCTTCGACTTAATGGAGCAATCGTTGGCATGCTTGACGAACACGCGGCCGCCCGCTTCGATACAGGCGCGGTTTTTTCCGAATACGCCGCCCTTTATAAATATATCTCCGGTCTCCGATATGATCCGGTTCACCATCCCGATCCCCGAATCGCTCATGATCGAAATATCGCGGGTCGCATGAACCGAATAGCCGTCCAGCACCGTTCCGGTCACTTTGACGCTGCCGTCGTATTGGATATTTCCCGTTTTCGGGCCTACGTCGCCGTCAATCGTCAATATTCCCATCACCGAAATTTGATTGAATTTCATCTGGACAACACCGGATTGTCTCGCCCTCAATACGAGCTTATCTACTTCCCTGACCTGTTTGATCGTGCTTCTGTCGTACAGCAGCGGCTTATCCTTCCCCCGCTTGGGCCGAATGACCTCACCCCGCAAATTGCGCCCCGGCATCCCGGTCGTGGCCATCATTTTTTCGCCAAGCCAATCGCCTTCCCGCACCTCATCGATAAAGCTGAGCTCGTAATGATCCACGCTGCCGTTCTGGCGAATTGAAGGCACCCGGTCGGATAATTGAAAATAGCGGATTTTGGCATCCTCTCCGTGCAGCGGATCGCAGCCTTTTGCAATGCCCTGCTCAACCTGAACCTGCAGCCCGCCCTCCAGCACTTCCTCCAATATCCCTTCCGTCACCCCGTTCTCGGCCAGCCGCTTGCGAATCCATTCGATCGTAATCGATCGTTCCAGCATGAACTGCTCCCCGGTCATATTCAGCTTTACCGCTGCCCGCATGTACTCTTTATCGAATGTAAGCTCGATTAGCGGCTTCAAAATTCCGATTTCGATCCGTTCCTTCAATCCGGTGGCAAACGCTTTGCGCAGATTGCCGAACAAGGTGATCTGAAGGCGCGGCACCTCCTTCACCACCTCGATAAATTGCTGCAGCTTGTAATCGAAGTGGTCGATCACGATGTAAACTTGTTTCTCTTCGGCTACAAGACGGAAATGCGAGTTCGCATAAATCTCCATTCCAGAGAAACTCCTTTCAACCAATAGGTACCTGTGTGCCGTCATGAGCAAACATAATTTAAGAAGCCGCACTCGGATATGAGTCATATTTTACTATAAGGCCGCGTAATTTGTCTAATAAATCCGAATATTGCAGCAACAGGAAATTTATCCGATTACGACTTTATCGGGTTAAGACCCCACCTCTAAGGTGGGCCTTGAATCAGGTGGGGTAGAGTCCCCATCTGATTCCCCGATGTTCAGTGAAGCAGAACGAGTTCACTTCCGACCGCCGCACTGACGGACTGCGTTTACCTTGCTGCCGTTTCAATCCGGGCTGCGAAATGCTCCAGCATGAGCTGCAGCTCCTTGGGCTTGACAAGCATCGGCAAATGCCCCGTTTCGAGCGTCTGCACCTTCTGCGGAGCAAAGCTCGCGATCATTTGATCCTGCCGGGACTGCGGCAGCTCCCGGTCATGCTCCAGCTTCACATACAGCTTCGGCACGTTCGGGACGAGCGTTTTCACCCGGTCCGCATAGAGCCGGATCGACTCCGGCACAAAGCTTCGCACCACGTTCACTGCCTGCTCGTCCGTAAGATCGCCGCATAATCCGCGGCGAATGGCCGAATCGGGCGGTTTCGTACCGAAAGCCCGTAACAAAACGCCCATCACCGTACGTTTGACTAACGGCATCGTCGAAAGGAAGGATCCGCCGTTCCCGGGTATAACCGCTCCGACCGCCGCAATACCGGCGAGACGGTCCGCGAATGTATGGGCCAGCCTGAGCGCCAACACTCCTCCTATCGAATGAGCGACAATAATAAACGTTTGGGCTTCCCAAGCTTCAATCTGCTTGGCCGCATAGTCGACATAATCGCGAAGCACCAGCCCCCTTCTTGCTTCCCCTGCAACCGACGCTCCTTCCGGATAAGGGAAGTCCACCCGCAAACAAGGCCGGTTCATTCCCGCCGTCACCTGATCCCAAATGCGGCTGTTTAAGCCCGCGCCATGTATAAAGACGAAGCCTGTCTGTCCGTCCTTCCGCTTCTCATTCCCCATGATGTTCATGCTGCATCTCCTCCCGATGAATACCAGAAAGCTTCAGCTCCGCTGAAAACTTATCATTCTATCATTATAAGAAAACCTCTACCGATGCCTTTCCAAGATGAGCGACCGCGATTTAAATGTAGGTTTTCTTGCAATATCAGAATGGTTCAGCTCCGCTGAAAACTTATCATTCTGATATTATAAAAAACCATCACTGACAACAGTATGTCATCCATGATGGTTATAATGGAAAGATGTATTTGCTGCCTACGGGGAATGAGGCCACCTGTTCGAAAAGGCCACTCAGTCGATAGCCCCTGCTTTGACGCGGACGGTGAACACGAACTTCGCTCCGGTCGAATACATCGGATCGAGCCGGATCGTGCCCCCGAGCAGATCGACTAAATTGCGGCAGATGGCCAGCCCGAGACCCGTCCCTCCGTATTTGCGCGTAGTCGAGGAATCGAGCTGCGTGAACGGCCGAAACAGCACGTCACGCTTGCTTTCGGGGATGCCGACGCCGGTATCCTTCACGGCGAACTCCAGCTTCAGCTCATCGCCGCAGCCGTTCAGCTTGCGGACAGCTACGTCCACACCGCCCCGCTCCGTAAACTTGACAGCGTTGCCGAGCAAATTGGCGATAATTTGCCGCAGCCTCGCTTCGTCGCCGATAATAAATTCGGGCAAGTCCGGACTGATCGCATAAGACATGGCGAGCGACTTGCGGCCGCCCTCCACCTGGAAAAGATCGAATACTTCCTGCAGGCATGTCTGCAAGTGGAACACTTCGTCGATGCGCTGCATTTTGCCGGATTCGATTTTCGATATATCCAGTATGTCGTTCAGAATGGCAAGCAGCGACGCTCCGCTCTTGCGGATCGTCTCCGCATATTCGCGCTGGTCGGCGGACAGCTCCGTATCGAGCAGCAGGTCCGCCATGGCGAGCACGCCGTTGAGCGGCGTGCGGATCTCGTGGCTCATGACCGCGAGAAATTCCGATTTGGCGCGCGCGGCCTGCTCCGCCGCCTCCTTGGCCTGCCGCAGCTCCTGCTGCCGTTCATTCAACAGCACCGTCTGCTGCTGCAGCTTTTGCTGCGTCAAATAAATATGCACAAATCCCGCTATTTTCGACTTCAGCACATGCGCGACGACAGGCTTGACGATATAATCGATCGCGCCGACCGAGTAGGCCGTAAAGGATTGATCCTTTTCCTCGTAGGCGGCTGTAACGAAAATAATCGGGACAGATTTCGTCTTCTCACGCGATTTGATCCACTGGGCCGTCTCAAAGCCATCCATACCCGGCATCTGCACATCCAGGACAATAACGGCAAAATCATACGTAAGCAAGCAGCGCAGCGCCGCCTCCCCCGAGTCCGCTTTGACCAAATGATATTGCTCATCACTCAGCAGCGCTTCCAAAGCGACCAAATTCTCAGGCTGATCGTCGACCAGAAGAATATGAATCGGTTCACTCATCCTAAGGTCTCCATTCTATTTTTGTACAACCGGCAGCCAGCTTTTTCAATTTATTTTACCATATATTTTTTCATGGGGGTTCAATACTTCATAGGACGAAGCATGCTTCGTAAACGTGATCGTTTCTTTATCGCCCAGCACCAGAATGCCCGAGCCGCTCAAGCTTTCATAGATTAAATCATGCACATGGGCCTGCAGTACGGGGTCAAAATAAATCAGCACATTGCGGCAAAAAATGACGTGAAACTCATTGAACGAGCGGTCGGTCACCAGGTTATGCTGCGCAAATACGATCCGTTCCTTAAGGGAGGGCTGGAAAGCGGCGGCATCGGAGCCCGCCGTATAATATTTGGAAAACTCATCCTTCCCTCCGGCCAAAATATAATTTTTGGTGTAAGCCTTCATTTTTTTCAACGGGAAAACGGCCTGCTCCGCGCGCTGCAGCACGTTCTCGTTCACATCGGTGGCATACAGGGTTGCCCGCTCGTACAGCCCTTCCTCCTGCAGCAAAATAGCCATCGAATACACTTCCTCCCCCGTCGAGCAGCCCGCATGCCAAATCCGGACGGAAGGCAGGCTGCGCAGCATCGGGACGACCTGCTTGCGGAAGGCGGCAAACATGCCCGGATCGCGAAACATTTCCGTTACGTGTATGACCAGATCCGAGACAAGCCGTTCCATGCACGAACGGTCATGCAGCGCTTTCGATTGCAGCTCGGAGACGGTTTTCAACCGTTCGCCGTGAATCCGGTGCCATATCCGCCTGCGCAGAGACGCATAGGCATATTGGCGAAAGTCGTAGCCATATCGGCGGTATACGCCTTCAAGCAGCAGTTCGATCTCGAGCTGCTCGAGATCGGTCATTTTTCCGTCGACGGCGTCCATACCTGGATCTTCCCGTATTTCCGTATTTTTGACCATATCCGCTCCCCCTTGCTTGCAAAGAACTGATGTCGGACCCGTTCGGCAAATTACTGACACAGCCATACCCGGATCAGGGAAAGCAGCTGCTCCGTATGAATCGGCTTTGTAATGTAATCGGAAGCGCCGGCTTGTATGCATTTTTCGCGGTCGTCCCGCATCGCCTTGGCGGTCAAGGCGATAATCGGCAAGCTTTCAAAAGCATCCATGCTGCGGATTTCCCGCATCGCTTCGTAGCCGTCCATTTCCGGCATCATGATGTCCATCAGCACAAGATCGAAGTCCGGCTCCTCCATAAGGCGGTCAAGCGCCTGTCGGCCCGTCTCCGCGAATGAAATTTGCATGTCGTAGCTCTCCAGCAAATTGGACAGCGCGAATACGTTGCGGATGTCGTCGTCGACCAACAGCACCTTTTTGCCGGCGAATACCTCTTCCTTATTGTGCAGCTTGCGCAAAATTTGCCGCTTCTCCTCAGGCAGCTTCTCCTCGACTCTGTGCAAAAACAGCGTTGTCTCGTCGAGCAGACGCTCCGGCGACCGGACATCCTTGACGATGATCGATTCCGCATACTTTTTGAGCCGGAGATGGTCCTTATGCTCCCAATTGCTGTCCGTATAAATAATAATCGGCAGGCGGCGCAGCTGCTCGTCGGCCTTGATCCGATCCAGCAGCTCAAAGGCCGCTACATCGGTCGGCGCCATGTCGATCACCATGCAGTCGAATTGCTGCCGGCCGAGCTCCGTCCAAGCCGTCTGCGCTTCCGCAGCGCTGACGATGACCACGTCGTCGTCGCCGATCAGCTCCTTCAAGCTTTTGCGCTGCCCGTTGTCGTCGCCGACGAGCAGCAGCTTCCTCGCGCCTTTTTCCAAAAAAGCTTCCAGTTGGGAAAACGCCTCCTCCAGGCTTTCCCGGCCCGACGGCTTCCGCAAATAAGCGATTGCCCCCAAAGAAAGCCCTTGCTGCACCTGATCGACGACGGAAATGACATGAATCGGAATATGGCGGGTTTCAACGTCGTTTTTCAGATGCACCAGGATCGACCAGCCGTCCACAACCGGCAGCTGAATATCCAATATAATCGCGTCGGGCTTATACTGCTTCGCCAACTGCAGCCCGGTATCCCCCCGCAGCGCGACCAGCGTTTTAAACCCGCGCCCGCGCGCCATATCCATCAAAATGCGGGCGAAATGAACGTCGTCCTCGACAATCAGCAGCGTCCGGTCGCCGTCCCGAATCGATTCGCGGTCATCCGCGACCGTCATGAGCCCGCCGGCCGAAACGGCCGACAGCGCAGCCGCGTCTGCGGACGCTACGGACGTATCAGCCTCCTCAAGCGCTCCGGCCTGAGCATGGCTCTGCGGCAGCGCAGCCAGGCTTCCCAAAACGCCGGCGCTCAATTGCTCTGCGGCTTCAGTCAATTCCAATGCCGCTGCCGCCTCGCTCCTCCGGCCGCCCATGATCGTGCCCGCAGTGCCTGCAGCGCCCGCTTTCGCTGTGCGCGGAACATACAGCATGAACGTGCTGCCTTGGCCGACCTCGCTCTCCAGCTCGATACAGCCGCCCAGCAGCCCGGCCAGCTGCCTGCTGATGGACAGGCCCAGACCGGTTCCTCCGTATTGGCGGCTCGTTGTCCCGTCCGCCTGCTGGAACGCTTCGAAGATCATCTGTTGTTTATTTGCAGGAATGCCGATGCCGGTATCGGCTACGGCAAATTCCAGATAAGCCGGATCGTTCGCAAAGGGCTGTACGGATAACGATACGCTGCCGCCGTCCGGCGTAAATTTGAACGCGTTGGACAGCAAATTTTTCAATATTTGCTGCAGCCGCAGGCTGTCGATATGCATGGCGCCGGGAACGCGCTCGTCGATTCGGATTTGATAGTCGATCCGCTTCTTCCTCGCCATCGGAACGAACGCCTTGTACAGCGAATCGGCAATATCCTGCACGAGCACGCGTTCGGAATGAAGCTCCATCCGACCCGATTCGACCTTGGCCAAATCGAGAATATCGTCGATCAGCCTGAGCAGATCGGTGCTGGAGGACAAGATCGTCTCCGCATATTCCACCTGCTTCTCCGTCAAGTTGCCACCTTTATTTTCCTTGAGCATCTGCGACAAAATAAGCAGGCTGTTCAACGGCGTACGCAACTCATGCGACATATTGGCCATAAATTCCGATTTGTATTTAGAGGCAAATGCGAGTTCCAGCGCCTGCTTTTCCAGCATATCCTTCGTATGCTCGATTTGCCGGTTAATTTCTTCGGTTTCTCTGACCTGCTCCTCCAGCAGCTTCGTTTTGCGCAGCAGCTCCTCATTCGTCTGCTCCAGCACGCCCTGCTGCTTCTGCAACAGCTCCTCGGATACTTGCAGAGCCCGGGTCTGCTCCTCCAGCTTCTCATTGGAAGCCTTCATTTCATCCTGCTGCGAAAGCAGCTCTTCCGATTGGCTCTGCAGCTCCTCGGTCAAATTCTGCGAAATGCGCAGCAGTTCCTCCACCCGCTTCTGACCTTGAATGCGGTGTATGGTGACGGCAACGACGCTGCAGAGGCTGTCCAGCAGCTGCAGCTCAAGCTCCGTCAAAGTTTTGGCGGCCGCTACCTCGAACACGGCCGTAACTTCGTTCTCGTACGATACCGGACGAACGGCAAGCGTCAAAGCCGCAATTTCGCCGTAGGCCGAGCCGATAGACCCGTACTCGGCAGGCACGTCCGTTAGTGTGATCGGCTGCCCGTCAGCGGCCGCTTGGCCTATGATCCCCTCGCCGGGCGCAATCCGCTCCGACGGGGACTTATCCGTGCGGGCATAAGCGCCGCCAAGGCGGTAACGCTTCTCCGGTCCGTCCTGCTCCATGATGTAGACGGCGCCGCTGTGCGCGCCGATAATACGGCACAGCTCGCCGATGAAGACGGCGGACATATCCTCCAGCTGCCGGATTGCCTGCAGCTCCGTCGACACATGCGCAATGTTGGTCTGCAGCCATGCCTGCTCGCTGCTCATGCGGCTCAGCTTGCGCTCATTAGCCGAAATCGTTTCCAGATCCTCGGCGATATGATTAAAAATACGGGCGATGTCGGCGAATTCGTCTGTCGTGTGGATCGGAATCCGGTAGGCGCCGGGACTCTTCCCTTTGCCGAAATTCGTAATTACGCCGGACAGCATGCCGAGCCCCCGTGTAATGCCGACGACCAGCCAGAACATGATCGCAATACCGGATACGAGGCTCAGCACTGTCAGGATCGCGGTATACTTGTAGGTTCGGCTGTTTTCATCCTCCGCCCGTATCAAGGCCTGCTCGATCCCGTCCCCCTGATATTGAATCATCGCCGAAATGCTGTCGAGAAAGTCCTGCTGCACCTCGGCTCCCGACTCGTTCCGCAGCTGATTAGCCTCTTTTTTCTGGCCGGCGCGGTACAGTCTGACCACATCGTCTTTATAGGCAATGAGCTTTTTCGCTCTGCTGCTGATTTCGGCTACCATCGGCAGCTCGGACTTGTCTTTAAACCCCGACTCCATATCTGTCAGCGATTTGTTAAGCTTAAGGCTGTCCGAACGAATCGCCTCCAAATTTTTACCCATATTGGCCGGGTCTTCATTTAAAAGCAAATTGGACAGCGCTTTCGCCAAGTCGGTCGTATTATCGCGCAGCTCCGATGCTTTTACAACCTTTACGTACCGGTTTCCGTATACTTCCTTTATGCTTGCATCGATCGTCGACAACCGGTTAATTCCTATGGCCGCAAGCGCGAACATCAGAAACATTAAAGCCCCGAATCCGATAAACAGCTTGTTTTTGATTCTCATCCCGTCCGTCGTTCCTCCTCATTTTCACACAGCGGATAGCCCTAAAGGCTCGATACAAAGATGCCCGCTGCGCTGGCGGATCATTCTTCCGATCGCTGGCTCCGATTGCTTATCGCTAACAGGAACGAAGCATCACCATGCAAATATCGTCCTCCTGCTGATCGCGGATTTCAGGCGGCAGCAGCTTGTCCACGATGGCGTCCAGCTCCTGCCCGATACAGCCGTTCAGTTCCCCGACCAATGTTTGAACTTCGTCCTCTCCTTCGCGCTCGATCGCTTCAAGAAGCCCGTCCGTATATAAAAGCAGCTGCATTTCGCCCTCGTAAGCAAGCGTCCCTTTTTGGATCTCCATCTGCTCGAAAAAACCGACCGCACAGCTACCGTGATCGAGCAGAACGGCGGGCTTTCCCGTTTCCAGCAAAATGCCGGGAGGATGCCCCGCGTTGACGTATTCGATCGTTTTATGCCGCGTATCGATCACCAAATAAATCGCCGTAAAATAATAGCTGACCGACGCATTGCGGTTCAGCTGGTTCATATACCTGTTCAGTTCTGCAATCACCGTCTCCGGCTGCACAAACCGGGTAATCGTATCCTGCATGACGGAAGAAATAAACATACAGACCAGAGAAGATGAAATCCCGTGACCCATCATATCCAGCAAAATCACTCCGTGGCGGTGTTCATCGATAGCGTACCACGAGTAATAATCGCCGGCCAGCTCGAAGGAAGGATGGTAGGAAGCGCTGATGCTGAGTCCGTCTTTGCTGAACGGATCGCTTAGCACGCCGCTTTGCACCTGCTTGGCCAAGTCAAGCTCGCTGCGAATGCGCGCTTCATTTTCCTTATGCCAGTCCTTCTCGTATTTCAAACGCAGCGCCACCCGAATGCGGGCAATCAGCTCAACCTTATTGATCGGCTTCATTACATAATCTATCGCACCGGCTTCCAGCACGTCAGCCAGCAGATTGGAATCGCCCAAGGCCGTAACGACGATAATCGGGATATCCTTCAGCGCCTCGTCCGCCTGAATGCGGCGGCATGCTTCCAGCCCGTCCATCTCCGGCATCATCATATCGAGCAATATTAAATCGACCGGCGCCTGCGGCCCCTTGCCCGTGCCGACGTTCAGCAATTGAAGCAGCTCGATGGCGGAAGGCAGCTTAATAAAATGTTCGTAGCCTGCGCTTTTCACTACTTTTTCTATGACCATGATATTGACAGGGTTGTCGTCCACGATTACGATGTTCACCTTATACTGGGCTCCTAACTTTAAGCACTGTTGTTCTACTACATTATAGCGATAATTCTACTTCTTATGTAACCTTTTTCCGGTTTAATGAATCAAAAAACGAGGCGTTTCAAGCTTTCGCCAAATGGTTAATAAAGGGCATGCCGGTCCGGTTACGGGAGCTGCCCGTACTTGATGTCAGCCGCAAATCAGCTTTGCGGAACATTTCGGGACCGTTTCACAAATAAGCGAACTCTAAAGGAGGAACAACCAAATGGACAACCAAGTCAAGTTGGTCACTCAAGAGGAGCAGGCTATTCAAGAAATCCGCGCCTTTCAAAGGCAGGGGCACAAGCTGGAAAATATTTATGTATTGGCTCATGACAGCAAGATGACGGAAGGACTTTCCAAGCTGATGAACGCGAACACTGTCGGCTTGAAGGAGGAAGGCGTTGCAGGTGCTTTCGCCAATTTATTCCGATCCCGAGGCGACGAGCTGCGTTCCAAGATGCAATCGTTAGGCTTGTCGAAAGTGGAGGCCGAACATTACGAGAGAGCGCTGGATCAAGGCAAAATTCTTGTAATGGTGTGGCATGACAATGACGATTATTATGACAGGTACGATCGTCCTTCGAACAACCGCCGTCAAGACGAGATCGTCATTCCGCCGTCGGGCATTTATTTTACGGACCGTTCCGTTTGACCGCAGCGGCACATTATTGTCCCGAAACGCCAAGCAACGCAATCGTTAAGATTGTAACTACGAAAGCCATTTTGTGACGGCGCTCAAGGAGGTGCGTGAACCATGTTAAAATGGGCGCTTATCTTTCTGGTTGTCGCTATTGTCGCAGGCATTTTCGGATTTCTCGGCATTGCTTCCGCGGCGGCGGGGATCGCCAAAGTGCTGTTCGTCCTGTTCCTGATTCTGTTTATCGCAGCCCTCGTGTTGGGTCGCAGACCATCGGCTTAAAGTCGTTTCAACAATGCGCACTTATGCCAAATTGTATTCTTATAAAAACAGGGGCTATCCCAAATGTGAATGGAAGCACCCGGTGAGATAGACCCAATAAAATATGCAAAGCCGCCTCCAACACCACTTATAAGTGGGGATGGAAGCGGCTTTTTACATGCAAAATTCATATCAACACGGGGGCTAAGAATCCGAAAATGACTTTCGGGAAAGCCCCTATGCTGCGTATAACGGGATTACCACTCGGTAACGGTGCCGTCTTCCGTACGCCATACCGGATTGCGCCATTGATGGCCGATTTTCGCCATCTCACGCACTTTGTCTTCATTGATCTCGATGCCGAGGCCCGGCTTGGTCAGCCGTTTCACGAAACCGTCCTTATATTCGAACACCGACGGGTCCGCCAGATAGTCCAGCAGATCGGAGCCCTGGTTATAATGAATACCGAGGCTTTGCTCTTGAATGAATGCATTCGGCGTGCAAAAGTCAAGCTGCAGCGACGATGCCAATGCGATCGGTCCAAGCGGGCAGTGAGGCGCAACGGCCACATCGAACGCTTCTGCCATTGCCGCGATTTTACGCACTTCCCAGATGCCCCCGGCGTGGCTTAAATCCGGCTGGATAATATCGACGCCGCCCTGCGTAAGCAGACGTTTGAAGTCCCAGCGTGTATACATTCTTTCGCCGGTTGCAATCGGAACGCTCGAGCCTTTCGTAATTTCGTGCAGCGCCTCGTTGTTCTCGGAAAGGACCGGCTCTTCGATAAACATCGGCTTGAATGGCTCCATCTCTTTAATCAGCACTTTAGCCATCGTCTTGTGGACGCGGCCGTGGAAGTCCACGCCGATGCCGTTGCCCGGACCGATCGCTTCGCGTACCGCGGCGAGGCGCTCTACCGCCTCCTGTACCTTAAGCGACGAATCGATCCACTCCATCTCGGCTGTGCCGTTCATCTTGATTGCGGTGTAGCCCTGGGCGATTTTTTCCTTTGCAGCCTCGGCCACATCGGATGGCTTGTCCCCGCCAATCCAGGCATAGACGCGCATTTTATCCTTGCATGGACCGCCCAGCAAATCGTAAACGGGTACGCCGAGGCTCTTGCCCTTAATATCCCACAGCGCCTGCTCGATGCCGGAAATCGCGCTGCTCAGGATCGGACCGCCACGATAAAATCCGCCGCGGTACAGCACCTGCCACAAATCCTCGATATGGCCCGGATCTTTGCCGATCAGAAATTCGCTCATTTCTTCTACGGCCGTACGCACCGTATCGGCTTTTCCTTCGACTACCGGCTCTCCCCAGCCGACGATTCCGTCATCCGTCGTAATTTTCAAAAACAGCCAGCGCGGAGGCACTTTAAACAATTCCATCGATTTAATTTTCATGTTGATCCTCTCCCTTATGAAATTCGAACAGCATATCTTCCAAATGACATTTCATTAAAGCGCGGGCTTGCGTCGGGTTGCGCTGGCCGATCGCTTGCGCAATCAGGAAATGATAGGACGACGCCTTCTCGTGCATGCCCGGCCATTTCATCGACTTGCGCCGGCTGTCCACGAGCAGGTCGCTCATCCGGTCCAGCATATGGAACATAACTTCATTGTGCGAAGCTTTGGCGATCAATTCATGGAAGTGGATATCTTCCTTCAAAAAATCGCGCTGCTTCTCCACCTTGCGCTTCATCGCCTGCGCAGTCGCCATGATGGCCTCCGCTTCCTCGTCGGTTGCCTTGTCCGCAGCCATCGCCGCAAGCTCCGGCTCGATGATCAGCCGCGCTTCTGTCAGCTGCAGCATCGTCGCCCGCTCGAGGAAATCGAGTCGGTCGGCTGGCGCGTCGGTCAGCTCGCTCTGAACGTAGGTGCCCCGCCCCTGCTCGATCCGCAAAATCTTTTGCTTGCCGAGAATGCGCACCGCTTCGCGCACGGAAGAAATGCCGACGCCCAGCTCCGAAGACAGCTGCTCCAGCGGGGGCAGCTGCTGTCCCTGCTTCCAAAGCCCTGATTTAATATTGCTTTTAATGCGGTCGTACACGGTTTCATACGTTAATTTTTTGGAAATAGGAACCACCTGCTGCTTTAATTATCACAATAATTCATATGATGTATTATAAATATATAACAATTCATATGATGTTTCAAGCAAATAAATTCGCCTTTATATATGGTGCCTCCGCCTTCTAAAATAAAACACCGCAGACAGGCTGCGGCGAAGGAAATGCAAATATCAAATAATCGACAAGTATGACTATTGCATCACAATGTTTTGGTGACCGGCCAAAAAGCCCCCGTCAACCGGAATGCAAATGCCCGTAATATAAGAAGCTTCCGGCGAGGCTAGAAAACAAACGGCTTGCGCCACTTCGTCGGTTCCTCCGAACCGTCCCATCGGCGTTTTGCTCAAAACCGCATCCGTAAACGACTTGTTTTTAAAATTATGGGCGTTCAAGTCGGTTTGAATATAGCCCGGGCTGACCGAGTTGACCCGGATACCGTATTTCGCCCATTCCACGGCGAGCACCTTGCTGTACTGCAGGATGCCGCCCTTTGTCGCCGCGTAAGCGCTTTGATTCGGAGTGCCGACATGCGACATCATGGAGGTGATGGTGACGATGGATCCGCTTCCCTGCTCGATCATTCGCTTGCCTGCCTCCTGACAGCTCATGAATCCGCCTCGAAGGTTGACGCCCATCACTTCATCCCAAGCTTCCACCGTATACTGCTCGGCAGGCAGCCGCCTGTTAATGCCGGCGCAATACACGAAGCTGTCGATTCGCCCGTGCAGCTCGAACGCCCGCTGCATGAATTGCCGGATGCTGTCCTGATCCTGAACGTCCAATGGAAGCCCTTGGGCGTCTCCGCCCGCCTGCCGAAGCTGTTCGGCCGTCCCCAAATATTGCTCTTCCGTCCGGCTGCCGACGATGACTTTGCTGCCGTATCCCGACAATTTCTCGGCAATCGCTTTCCCTATCCCTCTGCCGCCTCCGGCAATAACCGCTACTTGATTATGCAATCCACGCATCGTTCATTCTCCCTTCGTTTACCCCGCTTTTTCTTGCTGTACTGTATACGCTGCCGAATAATCGGCCTTGTCCGTTTACCGCGGCGGTCGCAACGAGCGCCGTGCCTGCGTCCTGCCCCCAAAAATGTTAGCGTTTTCTGCCACGTCCGGTTAGTCCATTGAAGTAACCGCGTTGTTCGAGGACGAACAGTTTACGGTTAGCGCCGCACCAACGCTCGCGGCCACGCCGGCCTTGATCGATTCAGCCTGTTTCCATCTTATCAATAGCGCCGTCCGAAGACAATTACATCCTAATCATATTTCCAGCTTTCGAACCGCATACTACAAGTACAGCTACAGACGAAACCGACGAGGGATCATAAAATGAAAGAACATATTCTCATTATTGAAGACGAAGATAAGATCGCACGCGTCCTCCAGCTGGAGCTTGAGCATGAAGGCTACTCCCCGGCCCGCTCCAAAGACGGGCGGGAAGGGTTGGATATGGCGCTGTCCCGGAGCTGGGATTTGATCCTGCTGGACATTATGCTCCCCGAGCTGAACGGCCTGGAGGTGCTCCGGCGCATCCGCCAGGCCGGCTCGCAAATTCCCGTTATTCTGCTGACAGCCAGAGATACGGTGCCCGACCGGGTAAGCGGACTCGATCAAGGCGCGAACGACTACGTGTCCAAGCCGTTTGCCATAGAGGAGCTGCTGGCGCGCATCCGCAATTTGCTCCGGATGGCTGCGATACAAGGTGAAGCGGCGGCTCAAGCCGATGACGAAATCCATCTCGACGCGCTCACGATGAATATCCGAACCCGACAGGTCAAGCGGGACGGCCGGCCGATTGAGCTGACACCCAAAGAGTTCGATTTGATGTATTATTTGGTTGCCCATCAGGGCGAGGTGCTGTCGCGCGAACAAATTTTGTCGGAGGTGTGGGGATACGATTTTATCGGCGATACGAACGTCGTTGACGTGTATATTCGCTATTTGCGGCAAAAAATTGACCAGGGCTTCCCGTGCAAGCTCATTCATACGCTTCGCGGCGTCGGCTATTTGGTCAAAGACTGCGATCCGAATTCATGAGACTGCGCATCAAAATTACACTGCTGATCGCCATTGCGCTGCTGCTCATTTTGCTGCTGTTCAATATCGTCACCTATTACACGATTGTCCGTCTGACGACGAACAGCCAGGTTCAGCTTCTGTGGAATGCCGCCAAGCCGCTTATGTCCCAGCCGCAAATTTACAACCGCGAGCGCTGGAGCGATACGGATTGGCTGCAGCCTTTTTTGATGCCGACGGGCATGATTCGCATTATCGATAAAAATTCGACCGTTCACGCCGAACTGAGCACCATCGATCAGCTCACTCAGCTTCCGGCCGATTTCAGCAGCCGCAGCTTTTCCAGAACGCTCAACACAGCCGATGCACTCATCATTTATATTCAAACCCCGATTATTAACGATAAAAACGAAACGCTCGGCGCGCTGCAAATCGCCCGTAAGCTGAACACGCTGGAACAATACCTGGGCGTGCTCGTCAATGTATTGATGCTCACGACCATGGGAGCCGTTCTGTTCGCGCTGGCGAGCGGTATGTATTTTGCCAAAATCATTTTAAGACCGATCAACGAGCTCGTATTCATTATGGAAACGAATCAGCGAAACGGCATGTTCAAAAAACTCGACCTCGCTCCTTCCAGGCACCATGACGAGCTCGGTCAGCTGATTTATACGTTTAATTCAATGATCGGACAGCTGGAGCATAACTTCAATCTGCAAAAACAATTTTTAGCCGATGCCTCCCACGAGCTGAAAACCCCGCTCACCATTATCGAAAGCTACGCCGATCTGCTTAGACGATGGGGCGGCAGCAATGAGGAGCTGCGCAGCGAAGCGATCGAGGCGATCCATTCGGAGGCGGCCCGGCTGCGCAAGCTGACCCATTCGCTATTGACAGTCGCGAATACGGAATCGGCCTACCAGATGCAATGGGAGCCGTTCAATCTGCATGAGCTCGTCAGCTCCACCTCCGCCTCGCTGCAGCAGGCTTTTCAGCGCGAGCTGCGATTCGAGCCGGATATCGCGCCGGAGGACGCAATCATGAACGGCAGCGCCGAACAAATCAAGCAGCTGCTCATCATCCTGCTTGACAATGCGATCAAGTACAGCCAAAGCGCTGTACTTATCAAGCTGCAGCACGATCCGCGCGATGCGCAGATCGTCGTGCTGCAGGTCGAGGACCACGGCATCGGCATCGCGCGCGCGGAAATCCCGCGTCTGTTCGACCGGTTTTACCGGGTCGATCAGGCGCGCAGCCGCTCCACCGGCGGGAGCGGCCTGGGGCTGTCGATCGCGCGCAATATTGTGCGGCTGCACAAAGGAACAATCGCGATCGAGAGCGAGCCTGGCGCCGGCACGCGAGTTATCGTGAAGCTGCCGCTGAACGCGGCGCCTGCGTGCCGTTAACCGCGCGGACAGCTGGCACGGCTGCTCAAAGCGGCAGCAATCCGCTTCTCACCTGGGCTTCAATGCCGCTCCTTCGGAATTTTACAACGAAAAAAAGAGTCCGCTCCAAGTCACGCACAGTGACATGAAACGGACTCCTTTTGGAGAAAAACGATCCCCTTTGGGCTTCCGGGTCTATACCTAAAAGCTATAAAACGCGGCGTGCCGTCTTATATTTCGATTTCCAGAAAGAGCTGTTCATATTCGTAATTTTAACGCCCCCGGCTCCATAGGTATGAAGCATTTTGCCGTTGCCGATATAAATGCCCACGTGATGGACCGGAGAATAAAAGAAGACGAGATCGCCCGGCTTCAAGTTATTTTTCGATACATAGGTGCCTACCTTTGATTGCGCTTTGGAGGTGCGAGGCAGTTTAACGCCATGCTTGCCATAAACATATTGTGTAAACGACGAGCAATCGAACGTGCGGGTTTGTCCGGCCTTGGCGCCAAATTTATATGGTGTGCCCATATATTTTTTACCCGTTGAAATGACGCTGCTGGCTTTGGATGAGCTGTATGCGTAAGCCGTATTGGACGGAATAGCCATTGTACCGGAAAACATAACCGAAACGCTCACAGCGGCAACCATCAATGTCTTACCCAACTGTTGTTTTTTCAGAAGTTTCATAATTCTCTCCTTTATGAACAATAGATTGGAGTACAGGATGTTTGTCCTTGTCTCGAGACACAGTATATCACGCAAAAAAAAGCCAACATGTACCAAGGCCCGCTTGAGACCTTGATACACCCGGCTTACATTTCGTTTATTAGAATAAAATAAGAATTTTTTAATGTTGACAGTATTGACAAAAAAATACGGTTGGCCGCCCCTGAACAACCGACGGCAAACCGTATATGCAATCCATGCCCAAAACCGCATGGTTGCGCGCTTTTTAAACATGCCGATTCGCGCGCCGCGAACGTCAGTGCGGTTCCTTCCGGATCGTCAAATGCTCCTCGAAGGACGGCTTGTCCGGCACGATCAAATAATGTGTTTTGCCGGGATACAGACCGATTTCCTGACCGTCACGGTATAGATGGAAGCTGTCCGTAACCGCCTTTCTCCGCCATTCGACCGGCTGCGCTTTATTACGCTGAAACAAATAGCCGGGACCGCTGCCGGTCAGCTTGATATCCCGCCGCCCCTCGTTATCCAGCACCACATGCTCCGCTCCCAGGACGACGACGTTCGAGGCCGTCAAAGGTTCGCTGCCGCCGAGATCGATATGCGGCTCGTCATTCACATACCGTGTATACTGCTTGAGCGCTTCATCGTATGCATAAGAAACTACATAGCTTTTCAACAAAAAGGTAACCTGCACCCTGGGAGCAGGCTCACCCGATATATCCGTACGGTCCGGCAAAAAAGCAGGCATCGCCGATACCGGCGTATACTCGCCGCGCAGACCGAGCTTGTCCGTGCCCGAGCGCAGCTTGGCCAGCCCGGTATACAGGTTATGCGGAGACTTGCGGAACGATTCCCGCCAAAAAAACTGACCGGCATTCGTAATTTCGTCGAGATGATCGAGTTTTTGCCGATCCAGCTGCGTATACGCATCCGGACTGCCGCCCGCATGAATCAGCACGGCATCGTAGATTTTGCCCAAGTCGATATAATAAGGCCGAATGCTTCGTACAGGACCTACGGCAACATCGGTTTTCGCGCTTTGATAAAGCGCTGCGATTCGCGTAACTTCCCCTTCGGCGAGGCTTTCATACAGTACATCCGCAGCGCCGAGGCCGGACTGCGGCCTTGCCGACGGATGATTGTTCACCATCACGAGCATCGGGCGATCGGATGCCTGTTCCTCGATCGGCATCCCCGTAAAAGGAGCCGTATAACGAGCCGCCATTTCCTTCTCGGCCGCAGGACTCTGCGACGGAGCTGCCGGCATCGGATCTGCAGGGGTCATGGCGGGGACGGACGACGTGCCCTTACCGGGCACGGAGCTGCAAGAGGCAATAAGCGCAGCGGCCGCCAATGCGGCCGCCAGACCGGTTATTTTGACCATCAACTTGCCTTCCTCCCTCCAGCCGCACCGCGAATTTTCACATATTAGGAGTGTATGCTGCTTGCCACCTATTATACAGGAAAAATTTGACGGGGTTGAGGACGATCCGGTAACGCGGCGGAAATCAAGCATGCTATTTCATCCACCAGCGAATCACATACATAATGAGCGATAGCACTACGCTAATGACGATACAGGTCACAACCGGGAAATAAAATTTGAAATTCCCTTTATCGACGGCAATGTCGCCGGGCAGCCGCCCCAAATTCAAATATTTGCCGCCGACGGCCCACAGCAGTCCTGCGACGATCATCACGATGCCGCCCACAATAAGCAGCTTGGCAACAGGATTCATGATTCACTCTCCCGTTTCAGACAATGTACAAAATTGCTTGTTAAATGCTGGCTAGCAGCGCCCGGGTTTCCTCGTTGAACTTTTTGAGCAGCTCCTTCGAGCCATACAAGCCGCTGAAATCTTCCACGCCGATATAGCCTGCGTAACCGACCGCTTTCAGGTCCGTCAGCACCTGCTTCCAATTGACGATTCCTTGCAAATTCGGCTCCCAATACGATGTCCACGCCTGGGAACCGTCCTCGCGGACTTCGGTTTTCTTCCAGCCGGTGTTCTTAATGTGGACGTGAGCCAAATAAGGTCCGAGCATTTCCATGCCCATGCGGAAATTTTCGTAGCCTTCGTGCACCATATTGCCCGGATCGAACAAAACGCCAATATGCTCGGGATTGAACTGGCTGACAAGGCGGTATACGCCGGATACGCTTGCCGTAATCGTGTTATGATGCGTTTCCAGCAAGCATTTTACGCCATACTGCTTCGCCAGCAGCTCTACGCCCTTCAAATATTCCAGCTCGAGTGCATACAGCTCGTTAAAATGCTGGGTACCGTTGTATGCCGGGACACCGACGCGAATCGTTTGCGCGCCAAGCTTTTGCGCTACCTGCAGCACACGCTCCGTTCCCTTCAAATCGCCGGCCTGCAAATACGGAGTTACGCTGACCGTTTTCAGGCCGTTGTCTTGGGCTGCGCGAGCGAACCGCTCCAGCTCGGCATCGGATGCGGAAGGGTCAATCGAGCATAGATTGCGCCGCCAGAATGACGGCTGTTCTTCCAAAGCGTCCTGCGGAATTTCTTTGAACCGCCATTCGATCCCGTCAAGTCCCGCTTCTTTGGCCGCTGCCGCAAGCTCCTCGGGCGTCAGATCGGGTGTGACGACAGTAAACACGGATAATTTCATCGTTCGTACCTCCAGCTTTTTTGGACTGTTATTGCCTAATTAAAATTATAGCAGGCTGTTCGATATATAGCTATGTTAACGTGAACAATTTCAATATTCCGAATATTGAAATTGTATTGCGCAGTTGTTTCTGCATATGATAATTTTAACTTAACGGATTGGAGCTGCTGTTTTTGTTTCCTTCTTTTTTTATGGCGCATGGAGCGCCCACGCTGGTACTCGAGCATAATCCGTATACCCGGTTTCTCCGGATTCTCGGCGCCCAGATTCCAAAGCCGCGCGGCGTCGTATTGTTCAGCGCTCATTGGGAGAGTCCGGTGCAGGCCATTTCGGGCGCCGCCCAGCCGGAAACCATCCATGATTTTTTCGGTTATCCGCAGCGGCTGTACCAATACGAATATGTGGCTCGCGGCGATATTCTGCTAAGTCTTGAAGTACAGAAGCTGCTTACGGCGGAAGGCATCGGCTGCCGCATCCACGATGAACGGGGCTTGGATCATGGCGCATGGACCGTACTGTCGCTGCTGCTGCCGCATGCCGATGTCCCGGTTGTCACCCTGTCGGTCAATCCTCGTCTTGTGCCCGAGGAGCAATACCGGATCGGGATGTCCCTCATGCCGCTGCGGGAGCAGGATTACCTGATTATAGGCAGCGGCGGCACCGTGCATAATCCCGGTTTATTGGGATGGGATGCGAAGGAAGCCGACAATTGGGCGATCGAATTCGATCAATGGCTTGCGGAGCGGATTCATATCTGGGACCTGGAAGCGCTGTTCGAATATGAACGCCGGGCGCCGTTTGCCGCCGATGCCGCGCCGACCCGCGAGCATCTGGCGCCGCTGTTTATCGGCATGGGAGCCGCGGATGTGAAGCGGAAGGCCGCTCTCCTGCATCAGCAGTATCAGTACGGGTCATTAAGCTTAAGCTGCTGGATGTTCAGTTAACGGGCATCGTTTGTAGGAGGCCTTCGTTAACGGCCAGACAACAAGAAATGAGGGACGGTCTTGTTCAACAAATTACAAGGAAACGCCAGAGGCTGCATGCTCTATGAACCGATGTTTTTGCTGCCTTACAGTCTGTACCTGACCTATGCTTCCGTCTACATGCTGGAGCTCGGCGTCAGCGAAAAACAAATCGGCCTGCTGACATCGCTCGGTCTCATTCTGCAAATTTTCACCTCGTTGATCAGCGGCTATTTGACGGACCGGATGGGCCGGAAAAGAGCGCTCATGATTTTCGATCTCGTCAGCTGGAGCACGGCAACGCTGCTCTGGGCATGCTCGCAAAACATCTGGTTTTTTCTTGCGGCGATCATCTTTAACAGCTTTCAAAAAGTGCCGAACACCGCTTGGTACTGCCTGCTGGTGGAAGACACGAAGCCTGGGGAACGGCCGCATATTTTCAATGCGCTGCAGCTGATCAATATCGTGTGCGGCTTGTTCGCGCCGCTCGGCGGGCTGCTAGTCAGCCGCCTCGGCCTTGTACCGGCCAACCGGATTATGTACCTGATCGCATTCGTCAGCATGACGCTGATGTTTATCTTCCGCAATTACGCAACGCATGAGACGGAAATCGGCCTTCGCAAAAAGCGGGAACAGGGAACGCTGCAGCCCGGGGTCATCCTCCGCGATTATTGGCAGGTCGTGAAGATGGTATTTTCCAGCACGCCGCTGCTGCTCATTTTCGGCATTTATATTCTGTACCAGTTCCAGCTTAGTATGCGCAACACTTATCTTTCCATTTACTTGGTGAAAGCGCTTCACTTCAGCGAAGCATTCATTGCCTGGTTTCCGGCCGTCACCTCGGTGTCCATGCTGCTGCTCATTCTTTTCGTGGTGCCGCGGATCAAAAGCGCTTATATTAACCGGTGCATGGTTTTCGGTTTCCTGCTTTCGGCGGCGGCAATGCTGCTGCAGGTAATGGCGCCTGTCGAAGGCACGTATTGGATTGTGTGCAGCACCATCCTGTTCGCTGTCGGCACCATTATTACATATCCTTATTTGGAGGCTTCTGTCGCCAATGTCATTCAAGACGAGGAGCGCGCCAAGGTGTTCTCGATTTTGTCGGTAATGATTTTGCTGTTCGTTTCGCCTTCGGGCATTATCGGCGGCTGGTCGTATGCCATCAATCCGCGGCTGCCGTTTATTTTGATCGTCTGCTCGTTTGCGCTGAGCGCGCTGCTCATGATCGGGTTCATCCGAAAGCAGGCTGCAGCCGCAGCCGGCGGCTCCCTCTCCGCTTGATACAGGCGTCTAAACCAAAAGTACCTTTCCCCGCTGAAACAGCGAAAGAAAGGTACTTTTCAAGCTGACGCATACATGACTTTGAAGCTGCAGCTGCTGCACGGTATTACACAGCCTCTTCTTGCCGTGTCGGCCGTCTGTTAAGCCAAATGCGGCTCCACCCATGCCAGCATATCCTGCAGCGGCTTGAAGCCAACCGTGGTCGCCACGACTTCGCCGTTTTTGAACAGCTTCATCGTCGGAATACTCATAATGCCGTAGGCTCCAGGCGTTTCCGGATTATCGTCCACATTCATTTTCGCTATCGTCAACCGGTCGCCCAGCTGTCCGTTCATTTCCTCCAACACGGGGGCGATCATTTTGCACGGACCGCACCACGGTGCCCAGAAGTCTACGAGCACGACGCCATCCTGGGCAATCGTCTCTCTGAAATTGCCATCCTCTACTTTAATCATTGCCATCGCACATCTCTCCCTTTTTATAATAAGTATTCAGCAGAGCCGAAGTTCTTCCTTCACGTCACAAACGCTGGGATCCGGCACGGAGCTTCCAAAATTAAACAAGCTTATATTTCATGAAGTAAATCGTATATCCGATTAATCGATTTTCACTCTGCGGGTCCACTGTCCGTTTCCGCTGCCATAAGGCTTATCGCCGCTTGGGGCGGCACCGTTCCGATTGGTTTCGACGGCTCGCAGCGCGCCTGCCAGTTCATTGAACCAAGCCTCATCCCGCGCCATAAGCGCCAGATCCATCAAGCTCTGCAAATCGCTCAGTTCGTTGGGCACATAGTCGTCCAGCTTATCCAGCTTCGCTAACGAGCCTTCCACCCACTCCCCAATAGCTTCCTGATGGTCGCTCTGGGTGACAAAAACTTTGACGGTGCCATTACCGCCAATCGATTCGACATAACCGATAAACCGTTCGTCGAGAAAAGAAGTGCCGCTGACCCAATCGCCGATTTGAACCGCCTGATGTTTTGCCCATACCATAATGACCACGCTCCTTATTTGATGACCTTAGAAAAACTGAAACTATTTCAATAACAGTTGGGATAAAATAAAATCAATTAGCCGTTTTTTGCCGGTTGTTTCGTATTCGTGTTAGCAAGCGTTCAAACATTCGTCAACGGCTCGGTACCAACTGCTAGATACTGATACTGATACTGATACTGATTCAATTCCAATTACAGTTTCGATACAAAACCTTCTACGATTTTCTCATCTGCATTTCTCTCACTTGATTCAGCACATCCTGAATGGTTGATTGATGGAAATAATCGATCAGCTGCTTCTCGGCGCCCGCAAAAATATGATCCATCACGCTCGCCATGTTGCATGCAATCATGCAATCCTGATCCAGATCTCCCGAACACCAATTCGGCTTCACGGATCCCATGGAGGTCAGACGATAAACTTCCGCGAGCGTTACCTGCTCCGGTTCGCAATTCAGCAGGAAACCGCCGCCCTGCCCTTCCTTCGCCGCTACATAGCCTTGCTTGCGCAGCAGCGCCATCACCTTGCGTACTCTTGCCGGATGGGTGCACACATTGTAGGCTATCATATCGCTAGTCGCCATATGATCCGGCCGATAAGCAAGCAGGACCAAGCTATGAACCGCTATTGTAAACTCGCTATTCACAAGATGTCCTCCCCACTGTGCCGCCATGCAACTAAGATATACTGTTATTATATTTATTACAGTTATCTTTGTCAAGTGTATTCGCCCCGCTCCTATTTACTGAATGACTATGGGCCAATAGGACAAACTAATATCATACTACAGCATGGGGTGAAGGTCAGCATGTGGGATGAAATGATTATATATGTTCAAAATTACTGGCTCCCGATCGTGCTGCTGATCGGACTTGCCGTTGCTGTAACGATTGCCTACATCCATTGGGACAAAATAGAAATCAGGGGCAGCGGGCGAAAGTGAACTCGTTCAGCTTTGCTGAACATCGGGGAATCAGATGGGGACTCTCCCCCACCTGTTTCAAGGCCCACCTTAGAGGTGGGGGTCTTAACCCGATAAAGTCGTAATCGGATAAACCCGACTCGGCACCGACGCATATACGAAGGTAACCCGTCTTGGCCGTCCTCATGGACAAGCGCGCGTATGTCGCGGTTGTGCGAAGCGAAGCCGGCTATAACCAGCTCTTATACGTTATATACAACTGGAAAGAGGCTGTCTAAAGCGGATTCGCTTCGCACAGCCTCTTCAGCATTTCGTCAAAACAGGGTGAACAGCGCCCGCCGCGCGCGGTACAACCGCACCTTTTATACAAGCGCTTTTTTAGCGATATCCGTGCGGTAATGCTTGCCTTGAAACTGAATGCGATCCGCTGCCGTATAGGCTTTCGCGCGCGCTTCTGCGATATTGGCGCCGAGCGCGGTGACCCCCAGCACGCGGCCCCCGTTAGTCACAAGCCCACCATCCTTCAGTGCGGTTCCGGCATGAAAGACGAGCGCATCCCCGACATCCTCCAGCCCTTCGATCGGCAGCCCTTTCGGATACGAAGCCGGGTAGCCCTCCGAAGCGAGAATGACGCATACCGCAGCTTCTTCGCTCCATTGAATATCCATTTGCTCGAGATGGCCGTTCACCGCCGCCAGGAAAATATCGAGCAGATCGGTTTTGAGCCGCGGCAGCACGACCTGGGTCTCAGGGTCGCCGAAGCGCGCGTTGAACTCGATCGTTTTGGGGCCTTCCGATGTGATCATCAGCCCGGCGAACAGCACGCCGCGGAACGGGCGGCCTTCGCTGACCATCGCAGCCGCGGTCGGCTTGATGATCGTCTCGATCGCTTCGTCGATCACCGATTGAGGAATGTGAGACAGCGGTGTGTATGTACCCATGCCGCCCGTGTTCGGGCCTTGATCATTATCGAATACCGCCTTATGGTCCTGCGCAGGCACCATCGGGCGTACGACATGACCGTCGACGAACGACAGAATCGACATTTCCTGGCCGCTCAAAAATTGCTCGATTACGACCTGATCGCCGGACGCGCCGAATATTTTGGAAACCATCATATCATGCAGCGCCTTCTCGGCTTCTTCCATCGATTGGGCGACGACAACGCCTTTGCCCGCAGCCAAGCCGTCCGCCTTGATGACAACCGGAATTTGCTGCTTGCGCAAATAGCTGAGTGCCTCGTCATAGTTTTCAAACGATTCGTAAGCTGCAGTCGGAATGTTATATTTTTTAAACAGCTGCTTGGAAAACACTTTGCTCGATTCGAGAATCGCCGCATTTTGGCGCGGGCCGAACACCGGAATCCGCTTCGCCTCCAAATGGTCGACGATCCCTTCCGACAACGGGTCATCCGGTCCGATGACGACCAAATCAATCGCATGATCCAACGCGAATTGTCCGATTTCCTCAAATTGATTCACCTGCAGGGGCACGCATTCCGCGACCCCGGCAATGCCGCCGTTGCCCGGCGCACAGTACAGCTCCTGCACCTTCGGGCTTTTTTTCAACGCCCAGCAAATCGCATGCTCGCGGCCTCCGCCGCCAACGACTAATACCCGCACTCCGCGCACCTCCTACTTGTTGATGACCCGCATATCCGTCTCGCCGGACGCGGTTGTTACCGTTTTGACCAGCAGCGAAATTTTGTTCTCGCCGTTCAACCGGTCCCAATAAGCACGAGCTGTCTGTTCGATATCGTCATAGACCGGCACCAGCACAGGCTCCCCGTTGAACGATGGAAGCGGATTGCCGTCGGCCGAATACGTATGAATACAGTGGCCATAGCCGGTGATGCCTTGCTCGTAATGGAAAAACTGGCGCAGCGTCTGCTCCGGATTGCCCGCATTCGTTTTCAGAATCGACAGCTTGTATTGGCACTGCTTGTTATTAAGATCGATAAGACCGGAAATTCTTGGCGTATAGTTCGGCGCGTCCGGTTCGAATGTTCTCGTTGTCAGAGCTTGCTCGAAGGTCCCGCCATTCTGCAAAGCTTCAAAAATCGTATCGGTCTGGTCGCCGTTCGTTACGATATGCGCGCCGCCTGCGGCTCTGACCGGATAATAAATGATAAGCGAAGGGTCCGTCAGCTTCGCCGGGTCTTTCGCTTCCGTCCGGACAAAGCCGTTCGGCTCCTGTACGAAAATACGGTTGCGGCTGTTCTCGCTCCGCCCCATAATCCAATATACCTGCACGAGCCGCTTGCCGTCCGGCGTCAATCCGATGACGATGCCGCGCCCCGGGTACGGGTTGTGCTTCAACGCGTCGAGGTTTTGCTCGGCTGCGCTGTTCCATTGAGTTGCTGCTGTCACTGCTGTTTCCTCCTTAGTGATGGAATAAACGAACGCCCGAATAGGTCATAACCATACCGTAATCGTTAGCGGCTTGCACAACTTCTTCGTCGCGCATCGAGCTGCCGGCCTGCACCACATATTTCACTCCGCTGCGGCTCGCCCGGTCGATATTGTCGCGGAACGGCAGGAATGCGTCCGAGCCGTAAGTGACGCCCTGCAGCTTATTCAGCCATTCGCGCTTCTCCTCGCGCGTCAAACGCGGCGGCACCTCCGTAAAGCAGCTTTCCCAGCTCGCATTTTCCACGGCGGTCACTTCATCCTCGAGCCAAAGATCGATCGCGTTGTTTTGCTCGGCGCGCGACAGACCTGGACGGAACGACATCGAGAGCGCTCTTGGATGCTGGCGCAAAAACCAGCGGTCCGCTTTGTCGCCGGCAAGGCGTGTGCAATGAATTCTCGATTGCTGCCCGGCGCCGATTCCGATCGTTTGACCGTCGAGCGCATAGCAGATCGAGTTGGATTGCGTATACTTTAACGTAATCAGGCTGACCAGCATGTCGCGCTTCGCGGAATCCGGCAGCTCCTTGTTGTTCGTGACGATATTCGTCAACGCCGACTCGTCGATCACCGCGTTGTTGCGCTGCTGCTCCAAAGTCATGCCGAACAGGTTGCGCTTTTCAATCGGATCGGCCGCATACTCGGGATCGATTTGCAAAATGAGATAGCCGCCGTTTTTCTTTTCTTTCAAAATTTGCAAAGCTTCCTCGGTATAGCCCGGCGCGACGACAAGGTCGGATACTTCCCGTTTCAACAGCTTGGCCGTCGATGCGTCGACAATGTCGCTCAAAGCGGCACAATCACCGAACGAGGACATCCGGTCAGCGCCTCTCGCTCTCGCATAAGCCGTTGCCAGCGGGGACAGCTCGAGCCCGTCGACAAAATAAGCCTTGGCCAACTCGGGGCTCATCGGCGCATAGACAGCCGCTCCAGCCGGACTGACATGCTTGAACGATGCCGCCGCAGGCAGTCCTGTCGCCTGGCGCAGCTCGCGGGCAAGCTGATAGCTGTTAAGCGCGTCGAGCAGATTGATAAAGCCGGGATCGCCATTGACCACCTTAAGCGGCAGCGGGCCGTGTTCGCTGTAAATTTTGGCTTCCTTTTGGTGCGGGTTCATCCCGTAGCGCAAATGTATCTCGTTCGGATTACTCATTCATTATCCCTTCCTCACTGGTTATAGTAGTGGTCGTACCATCGTCCCGCAGCCGGACTTGTCCGAGCGCGATCCGTTCTATAACTTCGGGCAGCAGCGCATGCTCGATCGCATGAATGCGCGCCGCCAGGCTTTGTTCCGTGTCCTCCGGCCCGATATCCACACTCCGCTGGGCGATGATCGGCCCCGTATCCATTCCGCCGTCGACATAATGAACCGTCGCTCCGGTCACCTTAACTCCATAATCGAGCGCCTGCCTGATCGCATCCAGCCCCGGAAACGACGGCAGGAGCGACGGGTGAATGTTGATCAACCGTCCGTATAACGGGTCGACAAGCACATGGGTAATCAGACGCATATAGCCGGCCAGTACGACCAGATCGATCTCAAGCGCCTGCAGCCGCGCCAATATTTCTTTCTCATAGCTTTCGCGGTCTGCATAATCTTTCGGGCGAAACACAAACGCCGGCACCCCTAATTGCCTCGCGCGTTCCACCACTTGAGCCTTCGGTCTGTCACATACCAAAAGCTCGATGCGAACATCGAGCCCTGGACGAAAGGGCGTGCGGGCGACTCTGTCGCCGTTCAACCTGCCAGCATGCACCGCATCCGCAATGGCCTGAAAATTCGTCCCGCTCCCGGACGCGAATACGGCGATGCGAAACGGCTTGGTCATACAACCGCTCCCTGAAAGGCAACAACCCGCTCGCCGGCTGTAACCCGGCCTAAGGTATATACTTGCTCCCCGTGCTGCTCAAAAATCGCTTTTGCTTCAGCCGCTTGTTCCTCGGCAACGACGACGACCATACCGATTCCCATGTTGAACGTACGGAACATATCATTGTTGCTGATTCCGCCTTCCTGCTGCATCAATTGGAAAATCGGCAAAATCGGCCATGATCCGTAATCGATCTCCACATTAACGTTATCCGGAAGCATCCGCGGAATATTTTCGATAAAACCGCCGCCCGTAATATGCGCCAGACCTTTAAGCTGAACCTTCTCCAATGCCGCAAGCACGGATTTGACATAAATTTTCGTCGGCTCCAAAATGACATGCCCCAGCTTGCCGCCAAGCGCATCCACGTGATCGTGCAGGCTGTAGCCCTTGTCCTCCAGCAGCAGCTTGCGCACAAGCGAGAAGCCGTTGCTGTGAACGCCGCTCGACGCGAGTCCGAGCACCGTGTCTCCGGGCCGAATCGACGAGCCGTCGATGATACTCTTCTTGTCGACAACGCCTACGGTAAAACCGGCGATGTCGTATTCGCCTTCGGCGTACATGCCCGGCATTTCCGCCGTTTCTCCGCCGATCAGCGCGCAGCCCGATTGCACGCAGCCGTCGCTGATCCCTTTGATGATCGACTCGATTTTCTCGGGGATGACTTTATCGCAAGCCAAGTAATCGAGGAAAAACAGCGGTTCCGCGCCCTGCACGACAATATCGTTCACGCACATCGCAACAGCGTCGATACCAATCGTATCATGCTTATCCATGGCAAAAGCGACTTTCAACTTCGTGCCTACGCCGTCCGTACCGGAAACGAGCACAGGCTCCTCGTACTTATGTTTGTTCAGGCCAAAAAGCCCGCCGAATCCGCCCAGATCCGTCATCACTTCCGGACGGAACGTCGTCTTCACGTGCTTTTTCATCCGTTCCACGGCTTCGTTGCCCGCCGCGATGTCGACTCCGGCCTTTTTATATGCATCCGACACTCGGATCATCTCCTTTAGATTGGTGGTCTCGGCGACCCATTGCTTATAAAAAATCGCGCAACCAATCTGCGTTTTTATATATTTAGAACGGGGCGTATGGCTGCTCCCGCCGTTTCTTTCTACTCTTTACAAACAGAAGTCTGCGAAAAAATGCTTGTGAATATGGGTTCATTCAGGTGATGAAGGGAAAGAGAATGGCATGGAAAGTTTACGGCCGCCTTTGAAATGCAAGTTATAACCGATAAAAATAAAATTAAAAATAACTTGTGTTTCAACAGCGGTGGAATGCCTTCTCTTGCCCGGAATCACCGGTTTAATGAATCCAAATTCAAGAAAACGGGCTCGCAGACTCCTAACGGCACCTTAATCGCAGCCGCAGCCGACTTCCGATTCCTCGGTAATGCGCGTCGGGTAGCTGTTGTCGAAACAGGCGGTACAATGGCCCCGGTTCAACTCGACGTTCGGGCGTCCGATGGAGCCGAGCAGCCCTTCCTTGCTCAGGAAATGCAGCGAGTCGGCGTTGATCGCCTGGCGGATTTCCTCGATCGACTTTTGCGCGGCGATCAGCTCCTTGCGGTCCGGCGTATCGATCCCGTAATAGCAAGGATTCATGAACGGCGGCGAGCTGATCCGTACGTGGACCTCGGTTGCGCCCGCTTCGCGCAGCAGGTTGACAATGCGCAGCGACGTCGTGCCGCGAACGATCGAGTCGTCGATCATGACGACCCGTTTGCCCGCCACGATGCTGCGCACCGCGCTCAGCTTCATCTTCACGCCCTGCTCGCGCAGCTCCTGGCTCGGCTGGATAAACGTGCGGCCCGTGTAGCGGTTTTTGATCAGCCCGAGCTCATACGGGATACCTGTTTGCTCCGCATAGCCGATCGCCGCAGAGATGCTCGAATCCGGTACGCCGGTGACGATATCGGCGTCGACGAACGCCTCCAGCGCCAGCTGGCGGCCCATCCGCTTGCGGGCGGAGTGAATGTTGATCGCATCGATATCGCTGTCCGGACGCGCGAAATAAATATATTCCATCGCGCAGATCGCGCGCCGCTGGATCGGCGCAAAGCGATCCTCGGTCATACTGCCTCGCGCGATATCCAACACCAGCAGCTCGCCCGGTTCGACATCGCGGTAGTAGGTGCCGCCTACCGCATCGAACGCACACGTCTCGGAGGCGAACAGGTAGGCGTTGCCCAACCGTCCCATCACGAAAGGCCGCAAGCCGTGCGGGTCGCGCGCGGCGATCAGCTTATCCTTCGTTTGAAACAGGAACGCATAGGCGCCGTCCACCTTCAGCAGCGCTTCCTTGACTGCCAACACAATGTCATCGTGCTGGGAGCGCGCGATTAAGTGAGCGACAACCTCCGTATCGCTCGTCGTTTGAAAGATCGACCCTTGCCGCTCCAGATCATGCTTGATTTCAGCGGCATTGGTCAGGTTGCCGTTCGTGGCGATCGCCAGATCGCCGCCGCGGTATTTAAATATAAGCGGCTGCGCGTTCGCCAGCTTGCTCTCGCCGGCAGTCGAGTAGCGGACATGGGCGATCGCGGACGATCCGACCAGCGTGCCGAGGATATCGTTGTTGAATACTTCCTTGACCAGGCCCATATCGCGATGATAGTTGAATCCGCTGCCGTCGGTCACGCAGATCCCGGCGCTTTCCTGGCCGCGGTGCTGCAGAGCGTGCAATCCGTAATACGAGAGCGATGCGGCGTCGGGGTGACCGAACACCCCGAACACGCCGCATTCCTCGCGAAGCTTGTCGAACAGCCCGTCATGGCTGTTGATTCCGTCATTGTAGAAACGTCCTGTCCATAACGCTTGCGCCTGCGATGTCTTTATTTCATCAGACATGGGATCGCATCCTTCCAAACCTTTTCTAGTTGTGCAACCGATGCTTGGATGACTGGTTTAGCATTCACTTGGATTTGAAGTTCTGTTCCCTGTACTTGACCGAGCTCTTGATACGGTACGCCTTGCTGTTCAAGCCATTGCTTCAGCGCCGCGGCTTTGGCCGGCGAGGCGCTCAGCAGCACGCGGGATTGGCTCTCGCTGAACAAGGCGATGTCGCTGCGCAGACCGGTGCTGAAATCAACATTCGCACCTATGCGGCCGCTCATGCAGCTCTCGGCCAAAGCGACGGCCAGTCCGCCTTCGGACAAGTCGTGCGCAGAGGCGACGAGGCCTTGCTGAATCGCGCCAAGTACGGTGTCGAGCAGCTTTTTCTCCACATCGAGATCGATTTGCGGCGGACGGCCTTCCGTCACCCCGTGAAGCACATATTGAAACTCGCTGCCGCCCAGCTCCGCTTTCGTTTCGCCGAGCACGAGAATAATGTCGCCTTCCTGTTTAAAGCTTTGCGTAGTGATGTGGTCGAGATCATGGACCAGACCGACCATGCCGATGACCGGCGTCGGATAGATCGCGCCTTTCGCATTTTCGTTATACAAGCTGACATTGCCGCCGATGACCGGGGCATTCAGCTTGCGGCAAGCCTCGGACATGCCATCGGCCGCTTTTTCCAGTTGCCAGAAAATTTCCGGCTTCTCCGGGCTGCCGAAGTTCAGGTTATCCGTAATCGCCAGCGGCTCGCCGCCGGAGCAGACGTTATTCCGCGCAGCTTCCGCCACTGCAATCATGCCGCCCGCTTCGGGATCAAGATACACATAACGGCCGTTGCAATCCGTCGACATCGACAGCGCTTTGCGCGTGCCTTGAATGGTCACGACCGCGGCATCGGAGCCGGGGCGAACCGCCGTGCTTGTGCGCACCATATAGTCATATTGATTATATACCCATTCTTTGCTTGCAACCGTCGGGGATGCCAAAACTTTTTCCAAAGCGCCGTTCAAATCCGTCACTTCCGCGTAACGGTTCGTATCGACACTCGCTTGCTCCACATAATAAGCAGGCTCTTGCGAAGGCTTATTATACACCGGGCACTCGTCTACCAGCGCGGTTACCGGCATATCGCCGACAAGCTCGCCGCCGTGGAACAGCTTCAGCCGGCCGTCATCCGTTACTTTGCCGACCTTCGCGCAATGCAGGCCCCACCGTTCAAAAATCGCCTTCGCCTGCGCTTCATCCTTCGGCTCGACGACGAACAGCATCCGCTCCTGGGACTCGGACAGCATCATTTCATAAGGCGTCATGCCTTCCTCGCGCTGCGGCACTTCATCGAGATACAGCTCCATGCCGTTGCCTGCTTTGCTCGCCATCTCGGAGCTCGAACAGGTCAGACCTGCCGCACCCATGTCCTGAATGCCGAGCACGATGCCGGAATTGATCAGGTCCAGACAAGCCTCAAGCACCAGCTTCTCCATGAACGGATCGCCAACCTGCACCGCAGGACGCTTCGCTTCGGATTCGGCCGTCAGCTCTTCGGAAGCGAACGTCGCGCCGTGAATGCCGTCGCGGCCGGTTGCCGGACCGACATAAAATACAGGATTGCCGACGCCCTTGGCGACGCCTTTTTGAATTTTGTCATGGTCAATGAGGCCGACGCACATCGCATTTACGAGCGGGTTGCCTTCGTAGCTCTCGTCGAACATGACTTCCCCGCCGACGGTCGGAATGCCGATGCAGTTGCCGTAGCCCGCGATTCCGGACACGACATGCTCGAACAAATATTTGACGCGCTCATTTTCGAGACGGCCGAAGCGCAAACTGTTCAGCAGCGCCACCGGGCGCGCGCCCATGGAGAAAATGTCACGGATAATGCCGCCCACGCCGGTCGCCGCGCCTTGGAAAGGCTCGATTGCCGAAGGATGGTTATGGCTTTCGATTTTAAACACGACCGCCTGGTTATCGCCGATATCGACAATGCCCGCACCTTCGCCCGGGCCCATCAGCACGCGGGGACCCGTTACGGGAAACTTGCGCAGCACCGGCTTCGAATTTTTGTAGGAGCAATGCTCGGACCACATGACGCTGAACACGCCGATTTCCACATAGTTCGGACGGCGACCCAGGAATCCGCAGATTTGATCGTATTCCGCATCGGTAACGCCCATCTGTTTGTATATTTTCTGCTCTGCGATTTGCTCTGCGTTAGGCTCCTTAGCCGTTAACTGCTGCGCCATGTTTTTCCCTCCATGTGCTCAAAATCGATGTAAACATCCGCTTGCCGTCAGCCGAGCCGAACAGCTCGTGAACCGCGCGTTCCGGATGCGGCATCATGCCCAGCACGTTGCCCGCTTTGTTGCAAATTCCTGCGATATCGTCAACGGAACCGTTCGGATTGCTGCCCGCCTCGTAACGGAACACGATTTGCTTGTTCGTTTGAAGCTCTGCGAGCGTCGCATCGTCGCAATAGTAATTGCCTTCGCCATGCGCGATCGGAATGTTGATCAGCTCGCCCTGCTTGTAATCCGCCGTAAATGGCGTAGCCGCATTTTCAACCTGCAGCATCGCCGCGTGGCAGCGGAATTTCAGCGATTCGTTACGCAGCATAGCGCCCGGCAGCAGGCCGGACTCCAGCAAAATTTGAAAACCGTTGCAAATGCCGAGGATATACTTGCCTTGCTGAGCCGCCTGAACGAGCGCGTTCATTACCGGAGCAAAGCGGGCAATTGCGCCGCAGCGCAGATAATCGCCGTAAGAAAAGCCCCCGGGCACGATAATGCCGTCATATTTGGATAAGTCCGTTTCGGTATGCCATACATATTCAACAGGTTGGCCGATTGTTTCCTCGACTGCCTTGAAACAGTCAATGTCGCAATTGGATCCTGGAAACACCAGTACTGCGAAATTCATCACATGGTCCTCCTTCACATAGGTCGCTGCTTTTTAAATCAACTCGTACCGGTAGTCTTCAATGACAGTGTTCGCCAGCAGCTTTTCGCACATCGCCTTTACGCGCCGCTCCGCTTCCGCACGGTCGCTCGTTCCAAGCTCCAGCTCCAAATATTTGCCTACGCGCACTTTACTCACTTCGTCAAAACCCATCGAATGCAGCGCGCCTTGCACCGCAACCCCTTGCGGGTCGAGTACGCTTTGTTTGATCGTGACATAAACGGTTGCTTTTAACATGGGGGTGAATCCTCCTCGGGATGGGGTGAGTTTGAAAAAAGCCAAACTTATTTTATTTAAAGTGAGCGTTCAAAAAGTCAACGTTTCAGCACCGAGAAGGTTGGATGAAGGTGAAGAAGGAGGAGCGGAGTTTAGGCAAACCTAAATGAGCACCGGACTTCAAGCCTGAATTCAACCTTCGATGTCGAGCAGCTTCCCGATTGACTTCGTGATCAAATGGGGACTTTTTGAATTACCTCTTAAACTACTTCACCAAACGCTCCAAAATGTTTCTGTAACGGCGGGACGTCTCCTCCACCACGCTGGCCGGCAGCGGGTCCGGCTCGCTGTTTTTATCCCAGCCGGTGCCGGACAGATAGGTCCGTACCGGTTCCTTGTCCATACCGTCGATCTCGATATCGTAGGCGTAATTTTCCTTCGCCCAAAAACGCGATGAATCCGGGGTGAAAATTTCGTCGATCAGAATGACTTCCCCGTCGATCAGGCCGAATTCAAACTTCGTATCCGCCAAAATGATGCCCCGCTCCTCGCAGTATTGGCGCGCAAATTCATACAGCATGATGCTCTTCGCTTCCAACTGCTCGGTCAGCTCCGCGCCGACCAGCTCCTTCATCCGCCCGATCGAAATGTCCTCGTCATGGCCGACGTCGTTCTTAGCGGCCGGCGTAAAGATCGGCTTGGGGAAGCGTTCGTTTTTGCGAAGGCCCTCCGGCAGCTTGTGGCCGTTGATTTCGCCCGTTTTCTCGTACTGGCGCCAGCCGCCGCCGGTAATGTAGCCGCGCACGACGCATTCGATGTCGATGCGTTCGGCTTTTTTCGTAACCATGAAGCGGTCCTTCATGATTTCGCGATCCGTCACGACATCGCCCAGCCGGTCGACATCGCCGTGCACGACATGGTTCGGCATCAGCTGCGCCGTTTGCTCGAACCAGAACTTGCTCAAAGTGTTGAGCACATTGCCTTTATCCGGCACAGCCGGCGACAGCACCCAGTCGAATGCCGAGATGCGGTCGGTTACCGCAATTAAGTAATGCTCGCCCAAATCGTACAGCTCGCGGACTTTGCCTTTATACAGCAGCGGCGCTTTAACATACGGTTCGGCGCTCGATATTGCCTTCGTTGAGATCATGGATCGCGATTCCTCCCCCATTTATGAATTCAAGCCCAAACGCGTAAAGATCGTATCGACATGCTTCAAATGCCAGCTCGGATTGAAGCAATCCTCGATTTCCTCAAGGCTTAGCTGCTCGCGGATCGCATCCGTGTTCTCGATAATTTCGCGGAACGAGCGCTGCTCCTCCCACGCCTGCATCGCGCGCGGCTGCACCGTATCATAGGCTTGCTCGCGGCTGAAGCCTTTATCGATCAGCTTCGTCATGACGCGGCCGGAAAACGGCACGCCGTAGGTGCTCAGCATGTTGCGCTTCATATTTTCAGGGAACACGGTCAAGTTTTTCACAATGTTGCCGAACCGGTTCAGCATGTAGTTCAGCAAAATCGTCGCATCCGGCAAAATAATCCGCTCCACCGAGGAGTGCGAAATGTCGCGCTCATGCCACAGCGTCACGTTCTCGTACGCCGACACCATGTGGCCGCGGATAACGCGGGACAGGCCGGAGATGCTCTCGCAGCCGATCGGGTTGCGCTTGTGCGGCATCGCCGATGAGCCCTTCTGGCCTTTGGCGAACGGTTCCTCGACCTCGCGGAACTCGCTCTTTTGCAGGGCGCGGATTTCCGTCGCGAACTTGTCCAGCGATGTCGCGATCAAAGCGAGCGTCGCCATATATTCGGCGTGGCGATCACGCTGCAGCGTCTGCGTCGAGATCGGGGCAGCCTTCGTACCCAGCTTGCCGCAAACATATGTTTCGACAAACGGATCGATGTTCGCGTACGTGCCGACCGCGCCGGAAATTTTGCCGTACTGCACGCCGTCGGCGGCAAACCGGAACCGCTCCAGGTTGCGCTTCATTTCTTCCCACCAGAGCGCCATTTTCAAACCGAATGTGGTCGGCTCGGCATGAACCCCGTGCGTCCGTCCCATCATCGGCGTGTCTTTATATTGAATCGCTTTATTTTTTAAAATATCGATGAAGTTCAGCAAATCTTTTTCCAAAATTTCATTCGCCTGGCGAAGCAAATAACCAAGCGCGGTATCCACCACGTCCGTGGACGTCAAGCCGTAATGCACCCATTTGCGCTCGGGGCCTACTTTCTCCGATACGGCGCGGGTAAATGCGATCACGTCGTGACGGGTTTCCTGCTCGATTTCGTAAATCCGGTCGATATCGAAGGCCGCATTTTTGCGCAGCTCAACGACATCTTCCTTGGGGATCACACCGAGCTCCGCCCATGCTTCGCAGGAGAGCAGCTCGACTTCGAGCCAGGCGTTGAATTTGTTTTCTTCCGTCCAGATACGCGCCATTTCCGGTCTGGTGTAACGTTCGATCATTGATAAAATCCTCCGCTTCTATTCGATCCTATTCGCTAGCTTTCCATATGTTTGAAGCCTCTATCCACTGCAGCGCCTGCTCCGCCGTGCCGGCGAGCACATTGACATGCCCCATTTTGCGGTTATGCTTCGCCTCGTGCTTGCCGTACAAATGCACCTTGGCTGTTACGCCGTCGGCCTGCCGCTCGGACTCCGGCTGCACGATCCAATCGAGCAGCGGCTCGACATGCTGTCCCAGCACATTGCCCATGACAACCGGCGTCAGCAGCTCCGTCGAGCCGAGCGGCAGGTTGCAGATCGCCCTGACATGCTGCTCGAACTGCGACGTTTTGCATGCCTCCATCGTATAATGGCCGGAATTATGCGGCCGCGGCGCAAGCTCGTTGACGAACAGCTCGCCCTCCGGTGTCAAAAACATTTCGACGGCAATCAAACCGATCACGCCCATCGACTCGGCGATCCGCACCGCCAGCCGCTCCGCCTCCAACTGAATGGATTTCGGCGTTCTTGCAGGCACAATGGATAAATGCAATATATTGTTTACATGTATGTTTTCCGCCGCCGGGAATGCCTTGACTTCTCCGCGCGGACTTCTTGCTGCTATGACCGATATTTCCTTCTCAAAGTGGATAAACTGCTCCAGCACGAGCTCCGTCTTGGCACGGCTTAACGTTTCGTATGCCTCGTCCACTTCGTCGAGCGAACGGATCACCCATTGCCCTTTGCCGTCATAGCCGCCTGTTGACGTCTTGAGCACGCACGGCGTGCCGAACCGCTTCACAGCTTCAAGCAGCTCGGCGGCGCTTGCGATTTCCGCATACGGCGCGACCTTCACGCCGGCGGCCTCGATCGCCCGCTTCTCGCGCAGCCGGTGCTGCGTCGTGTACAGCAGCCTGCTGCCCTGCGGCACGTACGATTCTTTCATCAGCAGCTCCGTCACGTCGGCGTCGACGTTCTCGAACTCGTAGGTGATGACATCCGAGTCGTTCGCCAGCGCGCGCGCAGCTTCGATATCGTGGTACGCCGCCGTAATTTGCCGGTCGGCCACCTGGCCGCACGGCGCATCCGGCGTCGGGTCGAGCGTCACGAAGCGGTAGCCCATTGCCCGGCCCGCCAAGGCCAGCATGCGGCCCAGCTGGCCGCCTCCAAGGACGCCGATTGTGCCGCCCGGACGAATAACGCGGCCGGCTTCCGCTGCCGCATCGTTGCGGCCGTTTTCCGCCGCGCTCATTCCAGCACGCCGCTTTCGATGACCGTCTGGCGGATGCGCTCGCGGCGCTTGCCAACCTTGCGCTGCACTTCCGGATCGAACGCGCCGATGATTTGCGCCGCCAATAGGCCCGCATTCGTTGCGCCCGCGTGGCCGATCGCAACCGTGGCGACCGGTATGCCGCCCGGCATCTGGACGATCGACAGCAGCGAGTCCAGCCCGTTCAACGTTGAAGTTTTAACGGGAACGCCAATAACCGGCAGCTCCGTTTTCGCGGCAACCATACCGGGCAGATGAGCGGCTCCGCCCGCTCCTGCGATAATGACTTTTAATCCCCGCTCCGCTGCCGATGCCGCATAATCGAACATCAGATCGGGTGTGCGGTGGGCCGAAACCACTTTTTTCTCATAAGGTACTCCAAGCTCTTCCAGCATGTCGCAAGCATGCTTCATCGTTTCCCAATCGGACTTGCTTCCCATGATGACGCCTACCAGAACAGACATTTCGAACCTCCGTCATATACTTTGGAAAATAAAAAACGCCCGGCAAATAGATCGCCTAACAAAAGAAGGTCGACAAAGGCATTTCGTTAGTGATCCCCTATGTTCACATCGACCATTCTCTTTTTAAGCAGCCTACCAACAGGACGACAAGAATACCTCAAGCGCAAGCTAAGGCCTAGCACCAGCGTGCTGACCTTTCCGTTAACGCTTACTCGTAGTCCAAAAATTCAAGGTTTTTGGGTAGATACTTTCGGGCCATATCCCCGACATTATACGAGACGTTTCGACATTTTTAGCTATTCGTTCCATTGCCTTTTACGCTTTAAGTTTACAGCGAGGGGGAGCTCATGTCAACCTAAAAAGGCGAACATTTTATGAAATAAATCCTTAAAAGGTTCGCATTTAATCAAATTCTCTGCTTATATTTTCCGATTGTCCGGCCTTTTGTTTCAATTTCAAAAGCTGCTCATGCATGTCCCCGATTTCTTCCTCCGTCAAACCGCCTGCCTCCCGCTCTGCCGCCTCCAGACCGGACCAGCTTTCTACCATACGCAGCCCTTCATCCAATAATCCGGCGTTGTCCGGCTCGTCCTCCAGCGCAAAAAACAGCATATCCTCGGCTCGCGCCAATTGTCCGCTCTCCGAGTAATAATGCATCAGCAGCACCGTTACATGCGGCGTCATCCGCAGCTGACTCACCTGCGGCAGCAGCTCGGCGATCCGCTCCGCGGCGTCCGGCTTGAACGGCTCCGCTTCGGGAATCCGGTTTAGCTCCAGCAGCAGCTCCAACGCTTTGAGCCGGCAGTCCAGGCTGTCCGCTTCTTTGCCTTGGTCGTACAGCACTTCTCCTTCCGCCTTCAGCATATCGCCGAGCAGCAGCACCTTCCCTGCATCTACATGCCCCTGCGTCGAAAGCAGGCCGAGCAGGTCTTTGGCCGACAAGGCGCGGACCAGCTTGGAATTCAATCCGAGCAGTTGCTTCATCGCTTGCGCCAGCAGCTCCATCGCTTCGGCGAACCGCTGGTTGCGCCTCTGAAAAATAACTTTCCCCAACACGACGCTGAACTGCTCGATCATGCGCAGCAAATAATCTCTTTGGTACATAGCCAACCCCTCCGTTTTTCCGTCAACGGTCTTCCTAATTAATTATTGTAGCGCAAAAAGATGCTGACGGAAAAGTTTGGCCGCATTTCATGACCGATATTGTCTAAATCTAGACGTATATCGTAAAGAAATGTACCATAATAAGCTGTTGTGGAAAAAAATAACCGGCGTACAACGCAATTTGTAATAGATTTATACTTAATTGAGGAGGGTATTCATATGCAATCCAATCAACCAAATCAAGAAATGAAGCTGCACTACCGGAAACCGGCTAAGCGCTGGCTTCAAGCGCTCCCTCTCGGTAACGGACGGATTGGAGCGATGGTTCATGGCGAGACAGTATAGCCAAAAGCCCGAGCGGAACGGCGCTCGGCGGGATCGGAAGCGGAATGTCGGAATTTACTGCCGCTTGGGGCATCTTGGACGGCTTTTATAAGGATCCCGCTAGCGGAAAGCTGCTTTACGGACCGCTGCAGCCACAGTATAAAGATTATTTGACCACTATGGCCAGCTGGTACAAAAAAGGACTGATCGACCCCGAGTTTGCTTCCACAGATGCGAAAGGTTTAACGACGAAGCTGCAGAACGAGCTGGTCGGCACGACGTACGGCTCGCTCGGTTCCATCATCGGCAACACAACTACATTGGCTAGAACGAAAAATCCTAACTTTTCATTAATCGGTGTGAAGCCTCCGATCGGTCCGAATCGTCAGACTCATTGACTATCTATATTCGGATGAAGGTCAGGCGCTTATGAACTGGGGGATCGAGGCAAAAGCTATGCAGTGAAGGACGGCAAGAAATCATTTACCGATGACATTATGAAGAGTAAGGACGGCAAATCGCCGCAGCAAGCCATCTACCGCTATGCAGCACCGGTATTCGGGCATACTAAAGTTATGGAATACGACGCTTGGAGCCAAATTTCATTGCCGTTCCCGGAACAACAGGAATCTATTAAACTTTTCACCAGCGCGGATACTTCTCTGAATACGACCACTTCGCTCAGTCTTACTTCGGATGAAAGCTCCAAATTGGGCTCCATCATGAGCGATATCAATACGTATACACAGGAAACGGTACTAAGAATCCTCATGGGAGCCGATCCAATAAGCAAAATTGATGAATTCCAAAAAAGGCTGAAGAGCATGGGAATTGACGAAGCCAACAAAATTTATCAAGCTGCCTTCGGCCGTTTCAATGCCAGAAAATAATTTATTTTAAGAAGCAAAAACCATCAAAATCCACTTTGACCGTGGTTTTGAAGGTTTTTTTGTACTCGGCCCAAGCGGCCATGCTGACGGTTTGTCAACCGGACGGGCAGTCTAAAGTTTATAAAACCGGGCTGCATTGCCTCCAAAAACAGCATTATAATCACCAGTAGACAGACCGTCCGGCAGTGCGTGCCGTAACGCTTCAACCACCTCGCCGTAGCTGCATGTTGTCAGGCACACCGGCCAGTCGCTCCCGAACATGACCCGCTCCTTGCCGAACACCTGAACAACATGATGCACATAAGGAGCCAAATCCCCCGGCTTCCATGACAATTGATCCGCCTCCGTCACTAACCCGGAAAGCTTGCACATTAAGTTAGGGTAAGATGCAAGCTCCGCCATATGCGACTTCCAAGGCTCCAGAACGCTCTCAGCTATAAACGGCTTCGCGGCGTGGTCAACGACCGCTGTGAGAGCAGGAAAAGTACGCAGCGCTTCCAGCATATAAGGAAGAAGTCGCGGTCTTAGCTGTAAATCTATCGGGAACTGATCGGCCGCAACCAGCTCCAAGTTTTTCATAACCGTCGGACGCAATATCCACGGATCGGGCAGGTCCTGAATCATCGGCCGAAAGCCGACGAACCCTTCGTGCCGGCGGAACCTGTTGTAATGAACCGGAAAGTCCGGTGAATCCAGGTCCAGCCAGCCGACAACTCCGGCTATGCTGTCGTAACTCTCATAGAGAGACAGCATGAATTCCGTCTCTTCCATCGTCGGCGCCGCCTGTACGACAACCGTGCGCTCAAAGCCGTAACGCTGCAGCTCTTCATGAAGCTGTTCCGGCAAATAGTCCGCAAACAAAATGCCTTGATCCGGGGTTAGCCATCCGTAATCTCCGCGTTCCGTTTTCCAGTAATGCTGATGGGCATCGACACGTATCATTCCCACAACCTCCCAAATCGTATTTGACCAGACCGAGGCCGCCTCGCCGGGGCGTAACGGACCGATATGCCGTTATTTGACCCGATTTCTGCGTTTAGAAATTGTGACGGACCTGAGAGACCTTAAATGGCCCATCGACCGCTAAATTCCCCATTTTCCGCGAAATAGCGGCTCCTCATGTCCGTTAGATTTGAAAATGATCCGCTAGGCCGCAAATAAGAGCTCTAGTGTCCGTTTGAATCAGGGGGTCGTTCAACGGAGCGGACATTGTCCTGCATCCCGTGCTTTCGTTAATACCCCTATTCATCGACAGTCTCAACGAGGCTGCTCAACCCGTTAATCCAGCGGAAGTGCCTCGGGCTGCGGGGCACCGACTCCGCGATGCCGAAGCTGTAATCGAGCTTCTCTCCGACCCGGATCAGCTTGGCGACAATCCGGTTTCTTCCCTTGCGCAGGCGGGCCGGGATATCGTGATTATACGGCATCCAGAAGCACGCCTCGCGGCTTTCAGCGGTCAGTTCGTCGTTCACCCACAGCTTGAAGCCGTTATTGTTCCCCACCATCAGCCGGACCTCGCGTTCCTCCGGGGAGTCGATGTCCTGAATCAGATACAAGCAGGCCGGGCCCGCCATGCCGAACCATTCTTCCGCAATGATTTTATGCTCCGGCGCATTGAACCGCTTTCCCCCGGACGGCAACACTTCGAACGAAGCTTCATTAATATATGCCCGATCCAGATTGACATAATTGTTAAAGCTTGCCGGGCCTCGCGGACGCGATTTGCGGTTGTGGACGGATCGTAGAACGGGCAGCCGTCATGCTCCTTCGTATCGTATAAATCCCAGAACGGGCCGACTGCATAATACGACTGCGAGCCCGCAAGACCGAATTCGGCGTTAACTTCCGGCACGCCTTTGCATTCGAAGCCCGCGCTGACCGTTATGCCCGACGGAACGGCTACCGCCGTCGCCGGAATGTGCACGTACACCGGCTGGACGACGGTCTCGCCGGCGCCGATCGTCAGCTGCACCTTCTGCGGACTGACCGCGAAGCCTCCGGAAACGGCCAGCGACAGCTTCCCTTGCTTCGGCTCTGCGGTACGGTTCGTCAGCCGCAGCGCGATCCGCTTCGTTTCGCCGTGCCCTACGGCCGGTTCGCCCAGATAATCCACCTCGATGTCAATCGGCTCCGTCTCCCTTGCCGTCGGAATCCGTTCGGGATCGAGGACGGCAGGCACACCGGCGATGAAAACGGCGGCGTTCAACGACCGCGACAGGGCGACGCCTACCCGGCAGGTATCTGTCGCCAGATCGGAGATGAGCGGCGACGGTCTGACAATGTCGATGCCTACGGCAAACGTATCGCGGGCCTGATTTTTCCACAGCTCGGGAAGCTGCGAGGCGCCGCGCATGATGCCGAGAATCGCTCCCGCCGTAGCGCAGGTGCAGTCCGTATCGTAGCCGCAGTTGAGAGCGATCAGCTGCGTCTGTGCAAAATCGCCCTCGCCGAATAGCAACGCGAGCACCGTAATCCCGATATTTTGCACCGCCTTGGAGGCGTCGGGATGCCCGAACTGCTCCAGCATCCGCTGCCTTGCAGCGGTCCAATCGACCCGCTCCCGGTGCAGCGCTTGTATATACCGGATGCAGCGGTATAGCCCGCTGTCCGCCGGAATATGCGCGAGACCGGCTTCGATCAGACGGTGGATGTCGTCCTCGAAGAACGCCTCCGCCTCCATGGCCGCCAGCATTTGCTCTCCCCAGACCGATTCGTTCTCATGATCCAGCGTCGCATCCTCGTAAGCGTAGGCTTTGGCCAGCTCCGTATTGCCCACGGAGATCATGCCCCATATTTCCGAGCGGATAGGCGAGCCCATCGATTCGGCAAAGTAGCGGTTGTTGAACGATCCGGAAACCGGAGGCCGGAGGCCCCGTTCGTAATTGTGCAGAAAATAGCCGTATTCATTGAACGGATACCAGCAGTGGCGAAGCCAAGCCTCCGCCAAGTCGTTACCGGTAATATGGACGCCTTTTTCCTCCAACACCTGCAGCCACAGAAGCTGTAGATCCAAATCGTCATTAGGCGGGATTTCATCCGGAAACACTTCATGCTCCTGCAGGTCAAGCAAATATTTGTTATTTTCCACGCAGGCTCCGATATTGCCGCCGATGCACTTGCCGATCCAGCCTCCGTATACTTTGTCATAATACAAATCATAGCTTATCGTTCTCATGGTTGGAACCCCTTTCCGGTTATTTTACGGAACCTGTCGTCATGCCGTCCTCAAAATATTTTTGCAAACATAAATACAGCACCACGACCGGAATACTGATCAATACGAGCGCTGCGAAAATTTTGCCGGTATCCGACGAATAAGCGTCCGTAAAAAACTGCGGCGCCTGCGTTATCGTCTGCATCGTTTCTTTTCTCATAAATACCAACGCCAAAAAATATTCATTCCATGAATTGAGAAACCCCCAAATGACGACCACGACGGACATCGGTTTGCACAGCGGAACGAGAATAAACAGCAGCGCCTTGAACGATCCGCAGCCGTCGATCCGCGCGGCATCCAGAAGCTGGTTCGGCAAATCGTCCATAAAATTTTTGGAAAGCAGCAAAGTGAAAGGCAGCGTAAACGCGCAAATCGGGCCGATTAACGAAAAGTAATGGTTAAACAGCCCAAGGCTTTTCACAATCAGAAACAACGGTACGATCAAGGCGACCGAAGGAATCATCAGTCCCGTCAAGATGAGATTCAGCAGCGTCCCTTTGGCCGGCAGCTCCAGCTTGGAAAACGCATAGGCCGCAAGCAGCGTGATGCAGAATACTAGTGCGATCGTGCAGGCGGAGATAATCAGACTGTTCAGAAAAAAGCGCGGGATCGCAGGATGCGTCAATACGGCGGCATAATTGCCCAGCCCTTCCCCCTGCAGCGAAACCGCAATCATAATGACCAGCGGAGCGGCAAAGATGGCGGCGAGTATAGTGAGCAGCAGTTGGGCGAGCACCGTCGTTTTCGTTTTCGAATTAGATTGTGTCAGCATAAAAATCCTCCCGATAGTTTCGCTTGGGCTTGTGACCGTCCCAACATTTACGGCCTCAGGCGGGCTCATCTTGAAGCTTCACCTGAAGGTTCGCTTCTGCGGAAGCAGGTTACGAGCTGCGGTAAGCGCGTAATTGAACGGCGGTCAGCAGCAGGGCGATCACGAGCAGAATGACGGCCATCGCCGACGAGTAGCCCGCGTTGTATTCCAGAATCGCTTTCTTGTAAATGTAGGTGGACAGCAGCTCCGTCGATCGGCCGGGACCGCCGCCGGTAGTCAGGAATACATAATCGAACTGCTTCAATGAGCCTATAACGCCGAGAATGATCAAGGAAAAATGCGTCGACCGCAACAGCGGAAACGTAATGCCGACGACCGTGCGAAACGGGCCCGCACCGTCGATTTTGGCCGCCTCGTACAGCTCTTTATCGATTAAAGTCAAGGCAGCGTAATACATCACGAAGCTGAAGCCGGTCCAGGCCCATATATTGATAACGATAATGGCATACAGCGCAATATCCGGGTCAGCCAGCCAGGATAGTGCCAGGGCGTCAAGCCCCGCAGCCTCGAGCGCGCGGTTCAAGCTTCCGTCATTGGCATCGTAAATATGCCGGAATACGTAGGAAACAACGGAATGGGACAATACGACCGGCAGAAAAAAGATGATTTTATATAAAGTTTTCAGCATGACATTCGTTTTCAGCAGCAGTGCGATCAGCAGCCCGAGAACCATCTGGACGCCGATCGTCAGCACCATGTAGACCAGCGTATTGCGGATAGCCTGGTAAAAAATCGGATCGGCGAGCAGCTGCGCATAATTGCTCAGTCCGATAAACGTTTTATCCTCGCTGAAGCCGTTCCATTTGTACAGGCTCGTCATAAACGTATCGAATAAGGAATAATAAATAAACACGCCTAAAAACAAAAAAATCGGCAGTATATACAACGTATTCATCCATCGGTGCAGTTTCAGATTCATATGATGTCGTTACCCTCCTTGCAGCGTTTCCGGTTCCCGTAAAGGCCCGCCTAAACGGCGGACCTTGGCGGAAGCCGGGCCTGTTAGCGGCTTACTTTGTCCGAGGCCGCTTGTACGTTCTTCATCCCTTCTTCGGGCGACGTTTTGCCGGTCGCGATCATTTGCAGCGCATCGCCCAGCGCCGATTTGATCTCCGGATAAATCAGCTCTCTGCGGCCGATGCTGTTTTCCAGATCTTTCATTTGCTGCTTCATGTTATCCTTCTGCCTGTCCGTTAGCACGTCGGAATCGTCAATGTCCACTCCCTTGATGGCCGGAAGCATCAAATATTTGGCATTGATCTTTTGCCCGTCGGCTGATTCCAGCCATTGCATAAACTTCCATGCAGCCTCTTTCTTCTTGCTGTTTTTGTTAATCGCCAACGCTACGTCGGGCCCGCCGAACAGCCGGCCGGGTTTGCCGTCTCCGTTCATGTCAGGGAAGGGCGCCGCAATAAATTCGTAATCGACGGTAACGCCGTATTTTTGCCGATGCGTTTGCAAAATCGACTTGGTCATCCGGTTGTCATTCCAGGTTCCGAGCAGCGTCATGGCCGCTTCGCCTTTATTGAACTTGTCGTAAGCATCAGGGTAAAAACCGAGACCCAGCGCGCCTTTTTGCATGATGCCGTTATCGAACATTTCTTTCCACACAGTGGCTGCTTTGACCAGTCCGGCTTCGGTCCATTTCGCCTTGCCTTCTTCGGCGGCATAAATTTTGCCAGGATCGAACTCGTTCGCCAATGCGATGAACATGTCGAGGTTTTGCCAAGCGTCCTTGCCGCCCTGAATAAACGGCGTAATGCCTTTGGCCTGAAGAGCCTTGCACGCTTCGATCCATTCCGCATACGTTTTTGGAGGCTTCAGCCCTTCTTTTTCCATTATTGTATTGTTGTAGAACAGATAGCCCGCCGCCGAAACAAACCATGGAAGCGCAGGCGTCTTGTCGCCGGACATCAGCTGTTTTAAGCCGAGGTCGAAGAACCGGTTTTGCCAATCCGCTCCCCATTCTTTTTTCGCATAAGGCGTCAAATCTTCCGTAAATTCCACGTATTCCTTGATCATCGAACCGGCCTGCAGACCGAACAAATCGACCTCATCGCCGGAAATCATCGCTAATTTCAATGTTTTGACGTAATCCGTAAACTCGTAACGTTTATAATTGACCTTGATTTCGGATTGCGATGCGTTAAACGCCTCCACGTATGTCTTCGCTTTGTTCTCATCCGGGTTCCACGACCACCAGTTCAATGTGACCGGACCCGCAGCCCCTGCCTTGGCGGGCGGCTTATCCGCGGATGCGCCGGGCTCGGCCGGGCCTCCTCCGCAGGCCGATAGCAGCGCAGAGGCTGCCAAAGTTAACGAAACAACAATACCGATCGATCTTAGTTTCATGTTTAAACCGCTCCCCTTTTTTTATTTATCATCGTATTAAAAGCTAAAAACCGGCGAATATATGCCCGCTGCACGGACGGATCGTTCAATCGAATCGCAATCGTCCCTCTGAACGACACCGCCCGCCTTCGCAGCTGGTTCATTAAATTAAGTAAACAGTACATCCGTGTAAAAATAATAAGGCCCTGGCGTCTTCGTATTTTTGACAGATACGGGCAGCACGTACAACTCCAGAGAGGCGTCGCCCTTCACTACCTCGAATTCAAGCCGATGCTCGCCGGCCGGCAGCTTGATTTCCGCCAGCTTGCCGGGCACGGCCCGATGGAAGGCAGGCATGAATTCCGTTTCCTGCTCATCCTGAATAATCAATTTGCCGTTCAAATAAGCTTTGACCGGGCTTGCCGTTGCCGCGATCAGCCGGATCTGCCGGCTGTCCGGGTTGTACAAGGTGGTCGCCGCACGATACAGGCCGGCTTCGGACGTTTGCAGCGCGCCGGCAAAGTCGATCCGGTTGCCCGGCATGACCGCCTCCCTCCATTCGCTGTCGGACGGACCGCGCAATTGCCAATGCGTCGCGCTGACCAGATAGACCGGGACCGCTTCCGCGTTCCAGAAGTGGCCGTCATGATGGCGTACTACCTCAAGCTGCAGCGGGTAACACGACTTGATCTCGTCGCCAGAGGTGACTTGCAGCGTCCACGATGCTTCCTGATTCGGCTTCAGGTCGAGCTTCTCTTCCGTAAGACCGAGCCAGCCTTCCGGCACCGTCAGCCGCAGCGATCCCTCCCACGCCTCCGTTGAACGGTTGATTAGCGTGACCGCAATGCGCTTGCTCTGTCCTCTGCCGATGGACGGCCCTTGATCGCCGTAATCCACGATCAGCTCCAGCCCCACATTGCTGCGCGTACCCTTGGGCAGCAAATAACGGTTCGATTGGAAGCTGTAATTCCACAGCCAGCGCGGATCGTAGAATTCGGCCAGCTCCGGCTGCAGCTCTTGAGACGACGACTCCTGCCCGAACTCGATCGGAATATGCCAGACGGCAGCCACTTCCTTGCCGATTTTGAGCGTTCGCGCGGTCAGCTCGTCGAGCGTTTCCGGAATCGGGAAGCCTTTGATCGGCGCATTGACGGCGATCCGGTCGCCGACCGGCTTCAGCCAGCGCTCCGGCAGCTTCTCGGGTCCCAGAATGATGCCGAGAATTGCACCCAGCGTAGCCGCCGTACAGTCGGTGTCATAGCCGCAGTTGACCGCTTTCAGAATCGCATCGCCGAAATCTTCGCCGTACAGCCAGCCCAGCAGCGTAAAGGCAATATTTTGCGGCGCGTCCGTAAAATTCGGATGCCCGTGATGCTCCAGAACGAGCTCCCTGGCCTCGGTCCACGTCTTCCCTTCCTTATACCACTGCAGCAGCGCGCGCACCGCCTTGGCCGTCCGGCATTCCTCGGGAATGTAGGTCAGCCCGATCTGGATGAGCCGGTCACGGTCGGTTTCAAAAAATGCAGCGCTTTCAATCGCCGCAAAAAACATTTCCCCATAGACGCCCTCGCCGCCGGCATGATCGACAACCGCATCCTGATACGCGTAATACGCCGCGATGCCCGGACAGCCCGGAGCGATCATCGCCCAAATTTCCGAGCGGATCGGCGACCCCATGCAATCGGCGAACGGATTGTTGAACCAGCCGGCCACCGGCGGCACCAACCCTCTGCGCATATTCGCCAGGCCATAGCCGTATTCGTCGAACGGGAAAAACACATGCTCCATCCATTCCTGCCCCAGCTCCGCCGCGGTCAGTCGGGCGCCGTACTGCTCCAACGCGTGCAGCCAAACGATTTGCAGATCCAGATCGTCATTCGGCAGCGGCCCATCCGACAGCTGCGGATAATAGGTCAGATCAAGCAGCTCCATCCGTCCTTCAACCGGATAGCCCAGCGTGCCGCCGATATTTTTCCCCAACCAGCCTCCGTAAATTTTTCGGTAATATTCGGTTTCGTTCAGTTTACTGACTCCCATCGTCCAGCCTCCATGATGACATATTGTTTTGCTCAAGAACCAATGTATCAGCCGGAAGGAGCTATGAACATCGACAATCTTAAGATTATAAATCGTTTTATCCTAATCTTGTCAAGGCGTCGGAAAACCTCATGGCAAAACAAAACGGTCTATGCTACGATATAAATAATTTTCGACATGAACGATTAGGGTGATAAAATGAAATATTACGCAGCTTCGCGGCTATCCGTCTTTGATGTGAAATGGACCAAGCAGTACCATGTCAGCGATTCATTTTATACATACCATTACAATCCCTATTATCAATTGATAATGGTCTCGGAGGGCCCGGTATATTTGCAGGTGGAAAATGAGAGGTTTATTCTCGAGGCCGGAGAAACCTTTTTGCTCAATCCGTGGGAGCGTCATATGGGCTGGCGAAAGCCGGAGGGCGTATCCGCCTTTTTCTGGGTTCAGTTTTCCTCCGACCCGCCGCTCAAGGAGCTCGACACCTCGACAAAACCGATCAGCGAGTACGAAATATTACATGCCGAAAAAAACGAATTGCGCACCAAAACGACGAGCGACGCCGATCAATTGTTAATTCCGCGCCGGTTCAAGCCGAGCCAGCGGTTTAAAATGCTGAATTATTTCGAGGATCTGGACAATGAAATGAAGCATCCTGTCGGCTACTTCCGCTTCCGCCTCACCCAGCATCTATGCAAAATTCTCGAAATCATTTCGACCGACCTGCTGGAGCAAAACTTTCGGACAATGACACTGCCGGGCTCCTACAATATATACAGGCAGCTGCTCAATTTTTTACATGACTTTTACCAGACGGATTTGACCAAAGAAGTGATCGAGAACAAAATGAACCGCAGCTACGAATACGTAAGCCAGGTGTTCAAAAAGTATTCCGGCATGAACATCGTACATTATATCCATCAGCTGCGAGTCCAACGGGCCAAGCATCTGCTCGAGGAAAGTCGGTTGTCGATCCAGGAAATCGCGAAAGAGATCGGAATTGACGACGCCTTTTACTTCAGCAAAATATTCAAACAAATCGAAGGCGTGCCGCCCTCCAAATATCGGGAAATGCATCAGAGTTAACACCTTGTTAAAAATAATCGGGAAAAATCACAGGCTTGTGCCGTTCCGCATATTGCGCTTTCCCCCTGCATTCCTAATACTTACTGCTCATGTAATCATTAAAGGCCAGCCGCAGACAAGGCTTTTGCCCTGCTGTGTCCTGATCTTTTTTTATAACAAAAATTCATATAATAAGTTTGCAGTCCCCGCAAAGTACCTGAACAAGCAGCAAAGCTAAGCCCCAATTTATTGGTTATTTAGAGCTTGCGAAAGGCTACGGAATTTTATATAGTAGTATTGAGAACGAAAATATTTTTCTTTTTGAAACATAAATTAAGTAAATTATTTTCAAAATGACGAGGAATTCATATGCCTGGAATTTTAAGCGCCATTCAAGAACGGCTGGAGACGATGAACCGCAAGGAAAAAGAGATCGCCGCTTACATTGTGGACCATGCCCCGCAAATTGCTCAAATGGGCATCACGGAGCTGGCGAAGCAATCGGGCAGCAGCACGGCGACGATCTCGCGGTTTTGCAAGCAGTTTCACTTCTCCGGCTTTACGGAATTTAAGGTGAAGCTGGCCGCAGAGCTGGCGCAGCAGCCGGTCGAACAATCGTATCAGGATATCGTGGCCGGCAACCCGCTAAGCCGTATTGTGGAGGCGATGGCGGCCAATCATTCGAGGTCGATCGCCGATACGACCCGTCTGCTTGATCTGAAGCAGCTGGAGCGAGCCGTCGATGCGCTTCAGCGCGCAGGACAGATCGACCTGTACGGAGTCGCGACCTCCGGGCTGGTGGCGCAAGATTTTTATCAAAAGCTGATTCGCATCGGCAAGCGCGCGGTTGCGTTCTCCGATCCGCATATGGCCGTCACCTCCGCGTCCAACTTATCGACCGGTGACGTTGCCGTCGGCATTTCGTATTCCGGGGAAACGAAGGAAACGATCGCGGCTTTGACATGCGCGGCCGAGAACGGGGCGACCACGATTTCGCTGACCAAGTTCGGCAGCAACACGCTGGCCTCGCTCGCCGACATTTCCTTGTTCACCTCGACACTGGAAGAAGGGATGCGCCGCGGCGACATGGCATCCCGGATCGCCCAGCTGCATGTCATCGACATTTTGTTCGTCGGCCTCATCAGCGGGCAATTCGACGATCTCGTGCCCCGGCTCGAGCAGTCGTTCCATATGGTTAAAAAATACCGGTAACCGCTAGAAAGAAGCTCCCGTCAGGCTCCGGCGCAGCCCAATAGGCGGGGGAGTGCAACGTACAGGCGGGTTTGCAACGATTATATTGCCAGTTTTTATGGTAATAGCTCTCAGTCTAGGGCTTCCGCTGCCAGTTTATCTGGCGAAAAACTCAGCTTATGCTTTCGTTGCCAGTTTTCTGGCGAAAAACTCAGCTTATGCTTCCGTTGCCAGTTTTTCTGGCGAAAAACTTTGAGGAGTATCCCCCATGAATTTATTAACCTTTGACTCTCATGCCAAGCTGCATGAGTCCGGAGCCGGGATCATCACCGGCCTGGTGCAAACGAATCCCCGGGCCGTGCTCGGCCTTGCGACGGGCGGCACTCCGGTCGGCATCTATGAGGAGCTTGTGAAAGATTACCGGCGCGGGCTCACCCGCTTCAAGGATGTCACCACGTTCAATCTGGACGAATATGTAGGATTGCCAGAGGATCACGCGGAAAGCTACCGTAATTATATGAACATGCATTTGTTTCATCATATCGACCTGCCGCGCACCCGGGCGCATATCCCCGACGGCAACGCCGCCGATCCCGAAGCCGAGTGCAGGCGTTACGATCAGCTGCTGGAACAGGCCGGCCAGATCGACCTGCAGCTGCTTGGCCTCGGTCATAACGGGCATATCGGCTTCAACGAGCCCGATCACGCGCTGATCAGCGGGACCCATGTCGTACAGCTCCGCGAGGAGACGCGCAGGGCGAATGCGCGCTTCTTCGATTCGATGGAGCAGGTGCCGACTCATGCGCTGACGATGGGAGTCGGCACCATTTTAAAGGCCCGCATGATATTGCTTGTCGTGAAGGGTGCCGATAAGGCCGACATCGTGCACCGCGCCTTGACCGGTCCGATTACGACCGATTGCCCGGCATCGCTGCTGCAAACTCATCCGCATCTCGTCGTATTGATGGATGCCGAAGCCGGGAGGTTATTTGCATGAACGGAGAAGGAACCGTAATCATTCGAAATGTCCATGTGGTTACGCCGGAAGGCGTTATTGAACACGGCTGGGTCCGCCTGACGAACGGGCTAATCGATGCCATAGGCCGGGAAAAAGACGCGACGCGGCCGCCGTCCGGGGAAAATGCCGCAGCGCATACGACGAAGCTTGCGGATCACGCCGCAGCGGGCCCGGACGCTTCAACCGTAAGCGGCGATGACGGATCGACCGTAACGATTGACGGCCGCCGCGGCTGGGCGCTGCCCGGATTTATCGATATTCACGTGCACGGCGGCTACGGGCATGACTTTATGGAGGCCGACGCGGCCGGACTCGATGCGATTACGCGCTTCCATGCGCTGCACGGCACTTCCGTCATGCTGGCCACAACGGTTACTGCGCCGAAAGCCGACATCGATCAAGTGCTTAACAGAGTCAACCGATATCGCGACGCGGCCATGCCCTATGCTCAACTGCTCGGCGTTCATCTCGAGGGGCCGTTCATCAGCGCCAAATGGCCTGGCGCGCAAAATCCGGCTCATATCGTAGCGCCGCAGCCCGCGTGGCTGGAAGATTGGACGCGGCGCTTTCCCGGACTGATCCGCATGCAGACGCTGGCGCCTGAAAGCGAAGGCGCCCTGCCCTATATCGAAGCGCTGACCCGCGAAGGTATTATCGCCGCGCTGGGCCACACGGATGCGACGTATGAGCAGGTTCAGCTCGCCGTGAAGCACGGGCTGAGCCATGCGGTGCATACGTTCAACGCGATGCGCGGACTGCATCACCGCGAGCCGGGCACCGTCGGCGCGGTAATGGATAACCCCGCCATCATGGCAGAGGTGATTGCCGACGGGCATCACGTCCATCCCGCGGCAATCGGTCTGCTCGCCCAGCTGAAAGGGCCCGACAGCCTGCTGCTCATCACCGACGCAATCTCGGCCGCCGGTCTGGGCAACGGCGACTATCGGCTCGGCGGGCTCGATGTGGTTGTCCGGGACGGCGTAGCGCGGCTCAAGGAGGGCGACAGCCTGGCGGGCAGCACGCTGACCATGATCGACGCGTTCCGCTATGCCGTGCAGAAGGCCGGAATCAGCGTGGAGCATGCGAGCCGGATGGCCAGCGGCAGCCCCGCACGCCGGCTCGGCATCGACCGGACAACCGGCTCGCTGCAGCCGGGCAAGCAAGCCGACGTGCTGCTGCTGAACGCGCAGCTGGAGCTGGAACGCGTCTGGATTCAAGGACGCGCCATCAATTAACAGCGGCGGCCGAATCCATGCTGACTGATACGCGCTTGAACAAACCCTCGGGCTTCGCCACATACCGGCGATTCCGTACGATAGTAAAACATAGACAAAAAGGTTTGCATCAAGGTAAAAACCTGACGCAAACCTTTTTTCCATCTTCAGAGCTTCTATTCGATAATACCCTTTTCTTTCTTCTTCTCTTTCTCCAGCAGCTCCACCGCATCGCCGAAGTGATCTCCGCTTTGCTGCAAAGCTCCCTGAGCTTGCGCTTTGCCGATGCCGAAACGGATCATGAGGATGGCCAGACGCGCATCCCCTTCCGCTTGCTCCACATGAGCCGCCGCCGCCGCTTCATCGGCTCCGGTGGCATCCTGCACGATCCGCACAACGCGATCGCGCAGCTTCAAGTTCGTGGCCTGTACGTTCACCATCAGGTTCCCGTACACTTTGCCTAGCTTGATCATCGCCGTCGTCGTGATCATGTTCAATACCATCTTCGTTGCCGTACCGGCCTTCAACCGGGTGGACCCGGTTACGATCTCCGGCCCTACCGGCACCTCAATGGCGTACTGCGCCGCCTCGCTCAGCCTCGCGCCGCTGTTGCACGACACGCTCACGGTCAGAGCGCCGATTTCCCGCGCCCGGCGGATCGCGCCGATCACGTACGGCGTATTGCCGCTCGCTGCGATGCCAACCACGACATCGGCAGCGGTAATCACCGCCTCGATATCGCCGGCTCCCGCGTCCGCGTCATCCTCGGCATTTTCAATCGCCGTCATAATGGCCGCTTCGCCGCCTGCTATGATACCTGTCACCAGCTCCCGGTTCACGCCAAACGTCGGAGGACATTCCGACGCATCGAGAATGCCCAACCGGCCGCTTGTGCCGGCGCCTATATAAAACAGCCGGCCGCCGAGCTTCATTCTTTCCACGATGCCGCTGATCGCCGATTCGATCTGCGGCAGCGCTTGCCGCACAGCTACGGCTACCGTCTGATCCTCTGCATTCATAACTTCAATAATTTCCAGGACGCTAAGCTTATCCAAATTAGCGGTTTTTTCATTTCTTTGTTCGGTAACGGGCTGACTCGCGGTATGTTTCACTTAGGCTTCCCTCCTTGTCTCCCATGCTGCTATCCTTTGCTTTACTGTATCCGTAATCGTTATTCCCGCCTGCTTGAGCGCAAGCACATAACAGCCGGCCACAGGCGGTATCGTTAAACGTCTTATCGTTAGCCCGCTATTTCGAATCTCTTTGCGCTCCCGGAACAGCTCCATAAACCAATCGTCCGAGAACAGCCCGCCGCTTAGCATAAGCGGCATGCCGGACAAGCTTGCATCAGGCTGAAGCTTTGCAAGTTTGGAATTGACGGCTGCCGCCAGCTCGGCCAATTGCTCTGCCGCATCAGAGACAATTGACGCAGCCGTCGGATCTCCCGCTTTTGCCGCGGCAACGGCCAGCTTCGATATACCGGCAACCGCCGAGCGAACATTAGGCTGACTGTACACGTGCGTAATAATCCGGTTCGGATCGGGCAAAGACCATTCCTTCAGGACAAGCTCCGTTAGCGCAGTCCGTTCGCCGCGACCGTCATGCTGCTTCATTACTGCTGTCAACGCTTTTTGTCCGATGGCGAAGCCGCTTCCTTCGTCGCCCAGCAAATACCCCCAGCCGCCTACACGTACATACGTATCAGTTTCCGGCAAATATCCGTAAGCGATAGAGCCGGTGCCGGATATAAGTACGATTCCGCCTTCTCCCCAAGTGCCTGCCGCCAGTGCGGTAATCGCATCGTTCTGTATGGTAACAGAAATGTCAGCCGTAAACTGCTCCCGCAAAAAGGCAATAAATTGCTGCTTATTCTCGGCACGGTCCGCCCCGGCCAAGCCAAGAAATACACCCGCTATTTGCGATTCTTCGCTGTCCGATACTTCCAGAACGCGCCGGATAAGCGTCCACAGTACGTGCTTGACTTCCGCCCACGGCTGCGAGTTCATATTGCTTGATTCGCCATAGCATACTGCCAGCACGTTACCGCAACCGTCGCCAATGATGCAGGCCGTTTTCGTGCCTCCGCCGTCTATGCCGATAAACCTTTGCAGATGAAGGGCTCGCTGCTGTCCCCGTACCAGACCCAGCGCATCTTCCTGCACCCGGCACTTTTGTCGCCCTTGCATTTGTTCCTGCACTTGTTCTTGTCCTTGTAGCTGCTCTTGCTCTTGCATCTGCTCTTGCCCTCGCACCCGTTCCTGCCTCACTATTTGATTCCCATCGCTATTTAACGGCACCGGCAGTCATCCCTTCCATAAACTGCTTCGACGCCACTGCGAATAAAATAATCATCGGCAGCGAGGACAGCGTCAACCCGGCAAACAATACGCTCCAATCGGTCGAATACTCGCTGAATAAAGTAAGCATCCCGACTGGAATTGTCTTCTTGGCTTCGTTCTGAATAAAAATTAACGGGAAGAAAAAGTCATTCCACACCGTTATAAAATTCATGATCATTACGGTGCCCAGAGCCGGACGCATCAGAGGCGCGATAATGCTGACCAGTATCCTCATATCCGAGCAGCCGTCGATTTTCGCGGCCTCTTCCAGCTCCTTCGGCAGCGTCCGAAAAAAGCCCGTCAAAATCAACACTGCCAGCGGAATTCCGACTGCCGTGTACACCAAAATAAGCGACATGCTCGTATCCAGCAAACCTAAGTTTTTTAGCAGCATAAACAGCGGTACAATGCCAAGCTTGATTGGAATCATCATTCCGAGCAGAAAGAAGAAGAACAGCGCCGAATTCCATCTAAAATGAAACCTTGCAATATAAAACGACGCCAACGCTCCGAAAATCAATATCAGTGCAACCGACACGACGCTTACCAGCACGCTGTTTCCGAAATAATCGAAATACGGCAGCTGATCCAGCAGCTTCCGGTATGCGGCCAAGCTCCACGCTTTTGGAAACGACATCGGGTTTTTAAATATTTCTATATTCGTTTTTAACGACGACAGCAGCATCAGAAAAATCGGGTAGAGGCTGACAACCGCGAACAAATACGCGACAACGTATTGGCCTATGCGCAATCCCTTATGTTCTCTCATACGTAGGTCCTCTCCCTTCTAATACTCCATATCCCGTTTTTTCACAAATGCCATAAACAATGCGGACAAAGCGGCAATAATAAAGAATAACGTAACCGCCAGTGCAGAGCCTAATCCGATCGCTACCCCGTCACCGCTGGAGCCTCCAAACGCCGTCCGGTAGAAGAAGACCGCCAACGTGTCCGTAGCGTGATACGGCTCTCCTTGCGAGCCTTGCATCGCATAGATCAATTCAAACGCTTCAAAAGCATGCACAAATGTAAACACCGTAATGATAATGATGGACTGCATCATCATCGGCATGATGATCGAACGAATTAAACGAAAGCCCCGCACCCCGTCCAGCCGTGCCGCTTCAATCACTTCCTGGGAAATCGACTGCAACCCCGCAAGAAAGATCAATACCGAAAACCCGATCCCGAACCAGCAGTTTGCCAAAATAATCGCGGTTAACGCTGTAGCCGGTTCACCCAGCCACGGCCTGGTCCATTCGGCCAAGCCTATTTGCTTCAGAATTACATTCACCGCGCCAAAGTTCGGATTCAACAGCAGCTTCCATAGAAACCCGACTACGATAACCGATAGCAGCCGCGGCAAAAAATAAGCCATTTTAAACAACTCTGCACCCTTTACCTTGGAAAAAATAATATAGGCCAAAATAAAGGCGATCCCGTTTTGCACGACCATTTCCAACAGGAAGTAGTACCAATTATGCCAAAACGCATTCCAAAACAAGCTATTAAAGGGCTCCGTCGTAAACAGCTTGACGAAGTTGCCGATCCCGATAAAATCACCTTTCTGCAGCCCCTTCCAATCAAACAAGCTGTAGCTGAACGCCGCCAAAATCGGATATACGATAAACAACGTATAAACGGCGAGGGCCGGAAGCGGAAACAGATGAATGAACCCTTTTCTCCAGTTGAACTTGTTTTGTTTGCGATTGGATGCATGGATCTGCGCATTCGTTCCATTCATAACGCCTCGCCGCCTTTTTCAATCGAATTCTGTTATCCGTGTTTAATTTCCTGCCGGTTTAAACCAGGTATCTACGTTCTTTTGAACTTCCTCCGCTACCTGCTCAGGCGTTTGCTTCCCTAAATACATCCCTTGCATGGCCGTTTCCAATGTCGCTTTCGATGTCGGATTACCCGCACTGAAATAGACTACAAACATATAAGGAGTAGAAATGCTGTTCGCATATTTGGCAATTTTTGTTACCGTCGCATCATTCGACTCAACGCCCGGAATCGTGCTTGGTTTTTTCAACTCGTTGGCAACCAATGTACCGAATTCCTTGGTCGTCATAAATTCAACAAATTTCATAGCTTCTTTTTTGTTAGGAGATTTGGCATTTACCGAGAAAGAGCCGTCTACCCACGTTGTAACGGTCGATTTACCTGGCGCGGCTGCAGGAACCGGGAACAAATCCATATCCAGATCAGGGTTCATCTTTTTCATTACAGCGACTTCCCAGTCACCCATCACCATCATGCCGGCCTGTTCGGTTACAAACAGATTGCGCATATCGTCCATCGAAAGACCTACGTAGTTATCCGGAAAATATTTCGTCAATCCTTGCATCACTTTCAAGGAATCTACAAATTCTTTGCTCTTGAAATTGGTTTGGCCGATGGTCACCTTTTTCACGAAATCGCTGCCCCCGTAGCTTGCAGGTCCAAGCGCTCCGTGTGTCAGAGACAAAATCCAGCCTTCCTTGGAGCCGAAAGCAAACGGAGTTACTTTATTTTGCTTCAACGTATCGGCCGCTTTGATCAGATCATCCCATGTTTTCGGCTCTTCGATGTTAAACTTTTTAAACAGCTTCTTGTTGTAAAAAATTTGCGTCGAGCTGAAAACCGTCGGCACGCCGTATACTTTACCGTCCTTGCCTGTTGCCGCAGACAGCGTTTCCTTCGACATTACCTCTAGTCCTTTGATGGAATCGAGCGGCTCCAGGTAGCCCGCATCAGCCAAAGCAATACCTGCCGCATACGGACGAAGGTGGATGATATCCGGGCCTCCGCCTGTTTGCAGAGCCGTATTTAATACCGTATTATATTCTGTGTTTTTGGTCGGCTTGAACTCGATTTCGATGTTCGGGTTTTTCTTTTGGAATTCTTTAATAATTTTTTCGTAAGCTTCTTTATCTTCCGTTCTCCAGCTGCCCATCGTCAATTTGACTTTTTGCTGCGGGGGTTCGACTGTTTTGGTATCCTTCGGCGCCGGAGCCGCCGTTCCTTGAGGGTTTGGTTGCTCGGTTTTACTGCAGCCAGCCACCATCATACTCATTGCCACCGCAGATACGAGAGAAAGCTGAACCATTCGTTTCATACTTTGTTGACCTCCTTAAGTTTTTGAGCCGGTAAGCTCCGGCCCTACAGCGTGATTGCATACTTTATATATTTAGACCCCCATGATGAGTGAGGAATAAATAGCCTGATGTAAAATGGGCCGTAATCGCCGGATCGGATTCGCTCTGCCATAATGGACGGCATTGGTCATAAAAACAACAGTAAGTCCGCTCTCCGGCTCGATCCATATGCTCGTTCCCGTAAAGCCGGTATGTCCGTAGCTTCCGGCCGGCCAATCGTCCCCGCAGCTTTGGGACGGTACTTCGCACCTTTCGGATAAGCTTTGTATGCCGGGCCATACCTCCCAGCCCAGCCCCCGCCCCATCAGAGGGCCTCGCAGGCATTCCTCGCGCCACCGTTTAGTCAGCAAGCTGTCTGCCGGTTCGAGCCACATCCGCGCATACCTTGTTAAGTCCGAAGCTGTCGTAAACAATCCCGCGCTTCCCGAAACACCGCCCAGCAGGAAGCTTTTCTCGTCATGCACCACTCCAGATATAAAAGCCCCTTCATTCCATTCCGTCGCAGCAATTCGGTTCTTGCACGAATCGGAAGGGAGGTACATCGTATCCGACATACTCAGAGGGATAAATATTTCCCGCCGGGTGAAGCCATTCAGTTTCTCGCCTGTTACATGCTCCACGATGGACCCTAGCAAAATCATCCCCAAATCGCTGTACACCACTTGGCTGCCCGGCGCAAAAAGCAACTCTTGAGCAATAATTTCCGCCATGATATCCCGCGGCTTGTTTCGTGCGATATCCGGCAGATCGGCCGGAAGCCCGGACGAATGCTGAAGCAGCTGGCGAAGCGTAACCTCCGGATGACGAAACTGCGGCAAAAAGCGTTGAACTCTATCGTCCAAAGCAAGCATCCTTCGTTCCATCAGCAGCAAAACAGCGGGAAGCGTAGCCGTAACTTTCGTCAGCGAAGCCGCATCGAACAGGGTGCTTAGCGTAAACGCTTTATTCTCTGTCTCGGTTGAGTGGGCTCCGAATGCTTGTTGAAAATGAAACCGGTCACTCAGCGTAATATCGAGCACGGCGCCGGGAATGCTTTTTTCAGCGATCCAGCCTTCCACCAGTTGAATAATACTATCCATTGCGTTTGGAACCTTTGACCGCATTTCGCGTTTTATCCAAAGCCACGATGCTCTCCTCATATGTCCGGCTTGCAATGCCTACATACAAAATGTCGATTACGTTTAACTGGGCAATCCTTGATGCCATTGCGCCGCTGCGTATACTTTGCTCCAAAGAGCTTGTAAACAACCGGATATCCGCCGTTTCCTCAACCGGATTGCTTCCAAATTTCGTTAGCGAGATCACGGTAGCTCCGCTTACTTTGGCGATTTGGAGCGACTGAATAATATTCTCCGTCTGCCCTGAATAGGAGATCCCAAAGGCTACATCCTCTTCCGTCATGTTAGCCGCCAACGTTGCCTGAGAATCAAAATCCGGCGCCGCCTCGCACCATCGGTTAATCCGTGATAGCTTCTGCTTAAAGTCCATAGCGATGACGGAGGAAGCTCCAACCCCGAATACATATACTCTTCTGGCGTTGCTGAGGCAATCTATCGCCCGCTCCACATCTTTTTCAGAAAGCACCGATAACGTGTCCTGGATCGATAAAATGTTATTGTGCGAGACCGATTGAATCAGCGCCGGTATCGAGCCGTCAATTTGAATCTCTTGATAGGACGACGTAATATTGTTGGATGACTTAGCCAAGTCGGCAGCGATCCGCAGCTTTAGCTCTTGAAACCCTTTCAGATGGAGCGAGCGGGCCAGCCGTACAATAGTCGCTTCGCTAACCCCGGCAAGCTCGGCAAGCTTCTGTACCGATACATTCGTGACCATTTCAGGATGTTCAAGAATATACTTGGCCACTTTGCGCTCCGTCGGCTTCAAGCTTTGAAGCGCTTCCTTCATGCTGACGAGTCCGCCGTTTATCATATAACACCTACTTTCTTGCAATACTATAAAAGCTGAATGAGGCCTTAATTATTTCTTCATAAACTCATTATAAAATATTATTTCATTTTGTAAATACATTTATGAAATATTATTTCTGGAAATTGTCCAATTACCGCTGCCAATCATAAATAGCGTATTATATCTTCTTGTACCAAGGAGAAGCGGGCGACTTGGCTCTTACCTCGGCCGGACTTTCACCGGCTAGTTGTGCCTAACTTGGCTAGGCGCGCTTCAACTGAAAAAAGCAGCCGATCCATAATTGGATCGGCTGCTTCCGGTATTTGCTTGGCGACGTCCTACTCTCCCAAGACCCTGCGGTCTAAGTACCATTGGCGCTGGAGGGCTTAACGGTCGTGTTCGAGATGGGAACGCGTGGTTCCCCTCCGCCATCATCACCAAACGTGGTTTAAGTTTGATGTTCCCGCCAAGGAACATCCGTTCTTCATGCCAATTGCTCTCGGGGCTCCCCGCAAAGTAATCGGCATTATCATCGGAGCTTCCCTTCACTTTGTGGGGTGAAGTTCTTGCACCTTGAAAACTGGATCCGAAACCGGCAAGCATCGTTCGTTCTTCTTTTCTTAGAGGCCCCGTGAAAGGAATCGAACTGCGCTACAGCGCCTTTCGTCCCTTTCTTGGGTAGTTAGTTAAGCCCTCGACCGATTAGTATTCGTCAGCTCCACACGTTGCCGCGCTTCCACCCCGAACCTATCTACCTCGTCGTCTTCAAGGGGTCTTACGTACTGGGAAATCTCATCTTGAGGGGGGCTTCACGCTTAGATGCTTTCAGCGCTTATCCCTTCCGTACGTAGCTATCCAGCCGTGCTCCTGGCGGAACAACTGGTACACCAGCGGTACGTCCATCCCGGTCCTCTCGTACTAAGGACAGCTCCTCTCAAATTTCC
>NZ_SMRT01000011.1 GCF_004354045.1 Paenibacillus piri
GGGTAAAACGGGGTGAAACAAAACCATGTGGACGAGGAAACCGGGGCTTTCTCCAAGTGAAGGTGGGGCTCTCTGATCGTCCGGATCGATTGGAGTGGAAGGAAGAAGGCTTCGCTTCCCCGACTTCCGTTCCTCGCCCTTCGGGCTGCGGTACGGGTTCGGCTACGCCCACATCCCCCATCAAGTAGAGGTGCCACCATCACTTATATATTGGAAATTCATTTAGGCTCTTTCCCGTTGTCCGGATCAACTGGAAATTCGCTCAAAATGAGCTTCTAAACTGATTATACGAGGAGGGATAGTATGATTCGCGTTGCCGTAGTCGGCGTCAACAATATCGGTCTTATCCACTGCCGCTTTTACAGCCAACATCCGGATACGGAGCTGGCGGCTGTATGCGATTTGATGGAGGACCGCGCCCGGGAAGCGTCCCGGACGTTCGGTGTGAAGGCATATACCGATCTTCGCACGTTGCTGGATTGCGAACATATCGACATGGTCTGCGTGGCGACCGGCGGCGAGGAGAAGGGCAGCCATCACTACGAGCCGGTCATGGCGGCGATTGAGGCAGGCAAGGACGTGCTGGTCGAGAAGCCGATTTCGAACCGGATCGAGGAAGCGAGAGCGATGGTCCGGTCCGCTTCGGCCAAGGGCGTCCGCTTCGCCTGCAATTTGAACCATCGCTTCACGCCGGCGGCTGCGAAAGCCAGGGAGCTGATCAGGGAAAATCGGCTGGGCCAGCCGCTGTTTCTGAATATGCGGCTGACGATCGACAATAAGGCCGATTTTACCGAATGGTTCCATATGCGCGCGCTGCATCCGCATTCGATCGACGTCATGCGCTATTTGTTCGGCGATATCAAACGGGTGCAAGCCTTTATGACCAAAGCCGCCGGACGCCAAACCTGGTCGACGGCAAGCGTCAATATGGAGTTCGCGAACGGAGCTGTCGGCCATCTGACCGGCAGCTACGACATGTCGATGCTCCATCCGATCGAATGGTGCGAGGCCGCAGGTACGGAAGGTCGATTCGTTATCGAGAACGTTTACGAAAGCTTAAGCTTTTTTCCGCATCGCAGCAGCGAGCAGCTCGTGATGAAAAATTCGATCATGCGCGGCATGCAGGGCTTTAACGATACGTTCGGCAACCGGATCAACCGGTTTATCGAACAGCTCAAGCAGCAAGCGGCGCCAGCCGATATCGAAGGATCCGGTCTGGAGGCGCTGGCCGCGCAGGAGGTCATTGAAGCCGCCATCCGCTCCCATGAGTCCGGCGGACATGCGGTCGAGGTGCCGGACGTTGCCGCTCTATAAAGACGGAAGAATTCACAGACAGGGGAGAGAAGACCGTGGCTAATCCGATGCCGTATGGTCCGTCGCCGCACTTGCGTGCGGCGTCCCGCCGCAGGAGACGAATACGGCTGCATGTGAAAGCGTATTTGTTTCTTGCGCCTATTTTCATTTCCATAGGGCTGTTCAAATATACGCCGTTTGTTCACGCTCTCATCCAGTCGTTCTATGAGTGGAACGGGGCCAACATCAACCGGTTTATCGGGCTCCGCAATTTTTCGGAGCTGTTCCGCGATCCTGTTTTTTATGCGTCGATGAAAAATGTCGGTTTGTTTACGGCAAGCTTCATCGTTATCCAGCTCACCTTGCCGCTGCTGGCCGCGGTCGGAGTGTTCCGGCTTCGCCGGACGCGGCTGCAGTCTTTTTTCAAATCGATGTTCATCGTTCCGATGGTCGTACCGCATATTATCGTGTTTCTGCTGTGGCGATGGATTTATGTGGGCGACGGACTGCTGGACCGGACGCTGGAGGCCGTCGGGCTCGGGTCGCTGATTCACGCCTGGCTGGGCGAAAGCGGCACTGCGTTATGGTCCATCGTGTTTATCAACTTCCCCTGGATTTCGGGCATCTATTTTTTGATTTATTTGGCGGGTTTGATCGCGATTCCGCAGGAGCTGTTCGAAGTCGGGCATATGGATGGGATGGGCGGCTGGCGCCGTTTTTGGCATATGGAGCTTCCCCTGGTTCGCAACCAGATGAGGCTTGTCGTCATCTTGGCGTTCATTCAGCAGTTTCAAAGCTTCGAAAACGTGCTGGTGCTGACGAACGGCGGTCCGGGCTTTTCCACGCTGACGCCGGCTCTTTATTTGTATAAAAAAGGGTTCGAGTACAACGAGCTGGGCTATGCGTCCGCGATCGGCGTTATCGTTTTTGTTTTATTGCTGTTCGTTACGCTCGCGTTCAACCGCTTTATTCGAGCGGCGGACCGGATGGAGTAGAAGGGAGGACGTTATGCGGAAATTTTCGTTCGGTGCGGCAGTCAATTTCAGCTGCTTATCGGTGCTGTTGGTATTGACGTTCATCCCGTTTTATATGCTGATCATTACGTCCTTCAAATTTCGCGAGCAGATCGTCCACGAATTCTGGTTCCCGGCGCTGCCGCTGCATATCGCCAATTACGGGAACGCGTTTCTGCAAATTTGGCCGTTCATATGGAACTCTGCGCTGATTACAGGCGGGATTATCGTGTGCGTGCTGATCAATTCCACCCTGGCCGGTTATGCGTTCGCGCGATTTGCTTTTTTCGGAAAAAGCTTGCTGTACTATTTGATTCTGATGCTGATGATGGTACCGGCTTTTTTGCTGCTGATCCCGCAATTTATATTGTTTAAAAACCTGGGACTGCTCAACACGTATTGGGCGCAAATTTTCGGTCCGATGGCCGGCGCTTCGGCGATGGCGACGATGCTGATCCGGACGTTTTTCGAGGGCTTGTCTGGAAGCCTGCTGGAATCGGCCGAAGTCGAGGGTGCGGGAGACCTGCGAATATTTGCACAAATTGCCGTCCCGCTGTCCGTTCCGATCATTTCAACGGTTGCCGTCATCAATGCGCTGCTCGGGTGGAACAATTATGTGTGGCCGCTGGTCGTCACTTCCGGCGACAAGGTGAAGCCGATCATATTGGCGCTTGGCAGCGTGCACGGCTCTCTCGATCAGGTTCAAGGCATGCAGTTCGCGGGCTTCGTTATTTCATCCGTTCCGCTGCTGCTGCTGTTTTTGTTCGCTACCCGTTCGTTCGTCTCCGGCCTCACTGCAGGCGCGGTCAAAGGATAACGCAATGCGGTCAACCGCCAACTTCATGAAAGAGGTGTTAAATAATGAAAAAGGAAACACGGAGGAACCGCGCTTATTCTCTGGTGGCTGCACTTTGTACGGCCTTCCTGCTGAACGGCTGCTCCGGCGATCAGACGCCCGCTCAAGGAACCGGCAAAGCCGGCGACGGGAAGCCGGTCGAGCTTAATGTCATGGTTATGCTGGAGAGCAGCGGCGACGAGGCCGAGCGCAAATCATGGCAAAGCATCGCTAATCTGTACATGGAATCGCATCCCGGCACCAATATTAATTTGCTGATGCAAAACTTCGCGGGCGTCGAGCAGCACCGGACCTGGGTAACGACGCAACTGATCGGCCAGACGGCCCCGGATATTTTTACAACCCGTTATATTTGGGATCAGGAAGATTTGAAGAAAGGACTGTTGGTCGACCTGACGCCGTATTATAAAAAGAGCAACGCTTATTCCGGCGGCCAGCCTTGGGAGAAGCTGTTCTCGCCGACGATTTTGCAGCAGCTGATCGGGGACGACAAGACGTACGCCAGCATTCCGAACTACGTGAATTCGGTACGCGTGCTGTACAATAAAGATTTATTCGCCAAAGCGGGCATTGCGGACGTGCCGAAAACTTGGAACGAATTTATGGCCGTGCAGGAAAAGCTGAAAAACATCAACGTCGTGCCGTTCGCTTTTCCGAACTCGAAGCCGGGGGATTACAATTACAACTGGACGGTGCGCATCCTGACGGAGGAACTGATCGCCGGATCTTACGCCAAGCTGGACGTGGACAACAGCGGGGTCATCGAGATGAACGAATATGCGAGAGGCGTCGACCAAGGCATCATCGATATCGAAAAATCGCCGTATAAGGACGTTTTTGCGATCGTGAAGGATTGGAGCAAATATTGGCCGAAAGGCTATAACGGGCTTGATTTTGAAACGGCGGGAGATATGTTTTTGCAGGGTAAAGCGGCAATGGTGATGAGATCGTCCGCACAAAGCAAGGTGTTATTCGAGACGTCCGCGCGCAAATTCGAAATCGCAGCCTTTCCGCTGCCCTATTTGACGAAAGAGAATCATCCCGATGCGGCCGGTAAATTAATGGAAATCGGCGGCGTGCCTGCGGGCAATATGGCCATTCCGAAAACAATCGCGCCGGAAAAAATGGATAAAGCCATCGATTTCCTCGCCTTTACGACTTCGGCCAAGGTTCAGGGGCTGCTGGCGGAAAATTTGTACCGCACGCCTGTCATCGGGAACGCCGAGCTGCCCGACAAGCTGAAAGGGTTCCAGTTCGTGGGCGATCGGATGCAGCTGAACATTTACGCCGGCGAAGTCGACAAAAACGTGACGGAAAACAATCAAAAGCTGGGCCAGCTTTATTTGGAAGGTACGGTTACGCAGGAGAAGCTGCTGGGCGATCTGAAAAAAATTATGGTCGACGGCGTCAAGAAAAAAATGAGCGAGAACCAATGGACGGCGGAAAACAATTACGGCATCAAAAAATAACGTACGTGCAGAGGCTGTCGATTCAATGGGAGTAATCAATCGACAGCCTCATGCTTCCAAACAGCTAACCGAGAAGGAGAGGAGCCGTCGGAAACCGATGAAACAGCCGAATTTGTTGTTTATTATGCTCGACCAGCTGCGGTACGATTGTATCGGCTTCAGCGGGATCAATCCGGTCAAGACCCCGAATATAGACCGGTTGGCAGCGGAAAGCGTATGGTTTGCGAACGCGTTTACCCCGATTCCTACCTGCTGCCCGTCGCGGCAGTCGTTGATCAACGGGCGCAGAGCGGAAACGTTCGGAGCGCTGTGGAATTTCAAGAACGGGTTGAGCATTCCCGCTCTGGAGCCGGCCGAATACGCTTGGCCCCGCGAGCTGTCCAAGCTGTCCTACACCAATGTGCTGCTCGGCAAATGGGATGTCCATCCGTCAAGGACGCCTCTGGAGTACGGCTATGACAAGCATGTCGGGTTCGGGCCGTATAAGGAGCTGATGGCGCAAAAGTATCCGGAAATCCGCTACGAAGCCGGCTATATGGGTGAACGCGATCCCGTGCCGCTGGAGCATGCTCAGACGCACTGGCTTGCGGATCGGGGATGCGACGCGATCCGCGAGCTGTCGGCGCGGGATGAGCCCTGGTATATTCAGCTCAACTTCACGGAGCCGCATCTTCCATGCCGGCCGGCGGGTAAGTTCGCAGACATGTATCGCCCCGAAGATGTTCCCGTATGGGGCAGCTTCGGCGAGACATTCGCCGGGAAGCCGTATATCCAGAGACAGCAGCTGCACAGCTGGAATATTCAGGACTATACATGGGACGACTGGGCGCCCATCGTCGCCCGCTATTACGGCATCATCAGCCAGGCGGACGACGCGATCGGCAGCGTGCTTCGGGCGCTGGAGCTTTCCGGAGCCGCGGATCATACGATGATCGTCCTCACCTCCGATCACGGCGATATGTGCGGCGCGCACCGGATGATGGATAAGCACTATATTTTGTATGACGATGTCGTCAAGGTTCCACTCATGATCAAATATCCCGGACTGGCGAAGCCGGGCCACATCTGCGAGCAGTTCGTCTACAATATGCTCGATTTGCCGCCGACGCTGCTGGACGCTTTGAATGTGGAGCCGCCTTCGTTTTTTCACGGACGTTCGCTGCTTCCTTTGCTGAAGCAGGAGGAAGTTGCGGATTGGAGGACGGAGATCGTTTCCACTTATAACGGGCAGCAGTTTGGACTGTACACGCAGCGGATGCTCCGCACGGAGCGGTGGAAATACATTTGGAACACGACCGACGTCGACGAGCTGTACGATTTGACCGGCGATCCTTATGAATTGAACAACCTCATCTATGATCCGGGTTGTACGGAGCGAGTGCAGGAGTTCAGGCGCTTATTGTATGCCCATTTATCGGAGGAAGGCGACGGACTGGTGCAAAATGAATGGATGAGAAACCAACTGCTGCATAATCACAAGCTGTAAACCGGTGCACTCCGTACGAGCGGATTTATGTGCATGGACCGGGGCATCATATTGGCGGCAGGTGTGCATGCCGGGTATGGCTAGGGGACAGTTCATTGAAACAGGGAGCCGTCCTCTATTTGCTTAGGAAAGCGGGCAGGAAAAAGCCGGTTGGAGGCGAACTATACAAACATATGATCCTTGCGGATGGGAGGCGAAGCCATGGGCAATCGAAGCTGCGCCGCTGTGTTAAATCGGGAACGGCAGTTAATGGTCAGGCAGCGTTATAAAGGCGAGCAAATATGGACATTTCTCGGCGGCGATATCGAGGACGGAGAGACTGCAGAAGAAGCGGCGATTCGTGAGGTTTATGAAGAAACCAATCTGCGAATTGAAATCGTTCAGCCTCTGCTCCAAGGATATAACGATCGGATTCAAGGCATGTATTACTGTTTCTTGGGTATCGTAATGGGCGGAGAGCTGAGCATGGGCACGGACCCGGAGCTGCCGGAACAGGAGCAGGAGCTGCAGGAAGTAAGGTGGTTTCAGCTGGATGAGCTGCCGGTAACGAAAGAAGTTCAAGCCGTTTTGCCTTATATTCGGAATTCCGGGAGGATGCCATGACCTATCATACTCGAATCAGGTCGTCAGCTCTGATTATTGAAAATGATTCCGTTTTATTTACGCCATAGGACAGAAAAATGTCGAGCTGATTGAAGATCATTCCGGGCATTAACGTAATTAAGGATGCTGTGACACTCAACTATCGCCTCATATTTGGTAAAATATCGTTATAATCAAATGTTCGCAATCATTTATCCGGCCGTTCGTGTAAAATGATAAAATTGTGTCAAATCGCATCCACAACACCAGATATGTATCCTCTACATCAGGAATTAGCTGCTTGTTCCTTCTATTTGGCACATTCGCGGACTTTATCCCAATAAAGCGAGGCGAAACGGCAATGTCTATTTTGATAAGACAGTATCGTCAGGAAGATCGGCAGGAGGCTATGCGGCTTCATGTAACGGGACTTAACCAATTCGGCGCAAGCATAGGCGACCCTTTGCTGGATCAGGACATGTCGCGGATCGAAGATGTCTATCTTCGAAATCATGGACAGTTTCTGGTAGGACTACTGAATGAGCGGATTGTTTGCATGGGCGCCTACAGAAAGTACGACAACGAGACGGCGGAGCTGAAAAGAATCCGTGTCGATCCCGACTTTCAACGGCAAGGCTTCGGGCAGCTGATATTGACCACGTTAGAGCAATCCGCCCAAGAGCAAGGCTACAGTCGGCTTGTACTGGATACGACGTCCAGACAATCACCGGCTCAGCGATTGTTTGAAAATAACGGATACAAAGAGACCCGACGAATGCGGTACAACGAGCTGGAGCTTATTTTTTACGAAAAAAGGATCGGAATATGAGCGGATGGAGCAGACGATGGTAACTCTGCCAAGCCGGTATTGGATATGGGCCCTGACGGCTCAAGGAAAGAGGGGCTGGCCATGCAGATCAGAAATGCGGTAAGAGCTTTGATCATACACGATGATAAGCTGCTGTCGATTAAAAAGGAAAGAGCGAACGTAGGCATATACTATGCGCTGCCTGGTGGCGCTCAGGAGCTTGATGAAACATTGGAGCAAGCGCTGGTCCGCGAATGCCGGGAGGAGCTTGGCGTGGAAATAACGGATAGCCATTTGCTATGCATAAGAGAATATATTTCGAATAACCATGAGTACTCGTTTATTATGAAGAAGGTCCATGCTATTGATTTTATGTTTTTGTGCAAGATCGACCCGATCGCGGACGATTTAAGAAGCGTCCGTGCGGACATTGGACAGATTGGGATCGAATGGCTTCCCATTCCACATATTCGGGAATCGCTTCTGCAACCCGACAAATTGGAACGGCCTTTAAAATTTCCCGGAAGACTTCACGAATTTTATTATGATTTTTTTGTTACCGGGAAAGTAGGGCTTTTACAAAGTGAATCTTATTTACATACAGCTGCAAGCCGATCGGATAACAATAACAGGGGGAATTGATATGCTGCAGGACGTGGAGCTGACTGGAAGCAGGGTCAAGCTGGTGCCGCTTGATCCCACACACATTGACGGGCTATTCGCCGCGGGGCAAGATCCGCAAATATGGAGGTATCTTCCGATACAGGTGGCGGCGAAGGAAGATATGGTCGCACTTGTTTTGGAAGCGCTTGAAGAGAAAAGCAGGGGCTCGCAGCTTCCATTTACGGTATTCGACTTAACCAACGATCGGATTGTGGGGAGCACCCGGTTTTTACTTATAAACGAGCCGAACAAAAATTTGGAAATCGGCTGGACGTGGTACTCATCTGACGTTTGGAGGACGGATGTCAATTCGGAATGTAAATTTTTATTGTTGACCTACTGCTTCGAGGTTCTCGGCTATGTACGCGTTCAACTGAAAACTGACGTGCGGAACGAAAGGTCGAATCAGGCGATCCAAAGAATCGGCGCCAAGTACGAGGGGACATTACGGAACGATCGGATTCTCCCTGACGGCTACATTCGGAATTCAAATCTTTACAGCATCATTGATTCCGAATGGGCAACGGTCAAACACAATTTTCAAAGCAAGCTGCTGCGAACGAACTGATGTGAGCATCAATCAGAGAGGCGGGACGGCGGTGAGGGTTCAGATTCCAGACGATGTCCTTTCACTAGTATCGGATTTCGCATTCACGAGGAGCGGGGACCGGAATGAAGGGGGTTGAATGCAATTGCAAATTCGAAAAGCGCATCCTGACGACATACCGAGGCTTGTCAAGCTAAGATGGGATTTTACAGCTGATTATAAAGAAATAGCGGAGGCCCAGTTTGAACCGTTTTATGAAGAATGCTCGGCCTTTTTAAGTCAGGCTATAGACGGAGATCGGTGGGGGGATTCTCACCCTCGCTGGAAATGCTGGAGAAACATCTGAATCCCTATTAAATAACGCCGGAGATACCGGTTAATAAAAGGAGCTGGGAGCCATGGCCGAAAGAACAAGAGTGATTGAAGTGGTGCCGTATGATGCCGAATGGAAGATACAGTTCGAACGGATCAAAGAAATGATTGTCGGTTATATTGGCGATCTCGTCCTTGCCGTGGAGCATGTCGGAAGCACCTCTGTCGAGGGGCTGTCCGCCAAACCGATTATCGACCTTGATGTCGTGATGGACAGCTATGACGTATTGCCGACAATTATCGAGCGTCTGGAGCAAGCGGGCTTCGAGCATCAGGGCAACCTGGGGATTGAAGGGCGCGAGGCATTCCGCAGAACTTACGACGACGGATTCATGAAATACCATCTGTACGTATGTCCCAAAGACGGCAAGGGCTATTTGGAGCATATCGCCTTTCGCGATTACTTGCGAGCGAACGAAGAGGCGAAAAAAGAATATGAAGCGTTAAAGCAGCGTTTGGCCGAAGCTTACCGCTATGATATCGACAGCTACGTCGACCGCAAAACGGCGTTCGTCAGGGATATATTGAACAAGACGATATACAAGACCGATGATTCCAAGAAAGCCCGTGAATCCGGCTAAGCAGCTTTGCCGGTGACGCAGGGCTTTTTTTGCGTGTTCATATTTGTTAACACTTTTTTAATAGTTTAGTCTTGTTTTCAACATAGAACGGTCATTTTTTTATTGTACATTGTAGATGTGCTTAAGGAAGCGGTAATGCTTAAGTGCGAATTCAACGATAGGAAGGAGATTGTGAACATGAAGAAAACATTGGCTTATGCGTTAAGTGTGATGATGATTTTTGCAGTGATAACAGGGTGTTCCGGGGGCAGCGGCGGCAGTGGTGAAGGTGGAAGCTCGGGCAGCGATTCCAGTGTTCCGACAACGACGACGCCGTCGGGATCTTCATCCGGCTCCGGATCGTCGCCGAGCTCGTCATCGGGTAAGAGCGATACGGGAGCTTCATCCGGCTCGACGTCCGGCAGCACGTCTTCCGGCGGAAGCTCGGGCAGCACCGGTTCAACCGGCAGCTCCGGCAGTACAGGCTCGTCAAGTACCGGCTCCGGTAGTACGGGATCCGGCAGCACAGGATCGACTGGTAAATAAAGTTAACATACACAACGGTTACCGCCTTTCTTCCGTCCGGGAGAAGGGCCGTTTCCATTTTAGCCCCCGAAAACACGGTCTGCAAAACGAAAACTATACATATAACGCCAAAAGAAAAGGATAAGCCTATGAACCCTTATAAAGTATTGGTTGTAGATGACGATCCTAATGTGCGTGAAATAATACGCTTATATTTTGAAAAACAGCATATCGAGATGATTGAGGCGCAGGACAGCTTCGTTGCGCTTGAGATGATGGAGAAGGAAGCGCCCGATATTGTCATTTTGGATGTGATGATGCCGGTTATGGATGGCTATGAAGCCTGCAGGGAAATTCGGAAGCGGTACGAGACGCCGATCATTATGCTGACGGCAAAAGGGGAGGAGTTCGACCGGGTGCTGGGTCTGGAGCTGGGCGCGGACGATTATGTGACCAAGCCGTTCAGTCCGCGGGAGCTGACCGCCAGAATCAAAGCGATTTTTCGCCGCATGCAGCCGAGAAAGCAGAGCGAGGAGGCGGAAGCGCCGCAATCCTACGAATTCGACGGCCTGACGATCAACGTGGAACGGCGCGAAGTGATTGCCGGTTCGGAAAAGCTGACGCTGCGGCCCAAGGAATTCGATTTGCTCGCCCATATGGCGAAATCGCCGGGCAGCGTCTTTACGCGGGAGCAGCTGCTTGAGCAGGTTTGGGGCTATGATTATATCGGCGATATCCGAACCGTCGATGTTCATGTGAAAAAGCTGCGTGAAAAATTAAACCCGTACGTCAACGACTGCATCCAGACCGTATGGGGGGTCGGGTACAAGTTTGCGGTGGAATCATGATATTTGATATTAACAAAAGCATTTTCCGCCGCATCTTATTCAGCAGCATGTTCACGGTACTGCTCGGGCTGTGCGTTGTCGGGCTTCTGATTTCGTTTTTAACGAAGGATTACATCGTAACCTCGAAGGAAGACGAATTGCTGCGAAAAGCGAAGCGGGTCAATCTGGCAGTGCAAAATATTACCGTGCTCGACGAAGGCATAAAGGATCTGCTCATTTTTTTCGATCAATCGTACGAAACCCGGATATGGATCTTCGATCTGCAGGGCAAAATCGTCGCCACCTCGGCCAAGGATGAAGTTTATATCGGCAAATCGGTCGACAATTCGGTGGTCGCTAAAGTCAGCAAAGGCGAAAATGCCGTCATGAATATCCAGTTCGAAGGCATGAAGGAATCGATGCTGTCCGTCATCGTCCCATGGGGCAAAGATAATAAGGTGTTCGGCGGGATCATCCTTCAGGCGCCTGTAACCGGCATCAACGAGACGATTACGAATCTGCGCGAAACGATTTTATGGGGCACGCTGTTTGGCCTTCTCTTGTCGGCGGTCATCGCCTCGTATTTGTCATGGACGATCTCCCAGCCGCTGCAAAAAATAGATAGGGTCGCCGCCAAAATCGGCATGGGTGATTACAGCCAACGGATTCACATCCAATCGAAGGACGAGATCGGCGATTTGGCGGCGACGATCAATCATATGGTGGAAAAGCTGGAAATCGTCGATCTGGAAAAGAAAAAGCAGGAACAAATCCGGCAAGATTTCCTGGCCAATGTCTCGCATGAGCTGCGGACGCCGCTTACCGCCATGCAGGGCTTTCTCGAGGCGCTGCAGGACGGCTTGATCGATGAAGGGGCCAAGCCGCGCTACTACGGAATTATATATAATGAAACGCTGCATATGAACCGGCTGGTCGACGATATTATGGATTTGATCAAGTTGGAAAATAACGAAATAACGCTCTCCCGTTCGGCGGTCGACATCGCGGCGGTGGTGACGCAGGCGGCGTTTAAATTCGAGCCGGAGGCGACGGAGAAAAACACGTCCATTTCAATTCATACCGAGGAAGACTTGGCGAAAGCATTAGCGGATTCCGGACGGTTGGAACAAATATGCAATAATCTCATTAAAAATGCGATCAAATTTACGGAAAATGGCCGCATTACGATCCAGGCGTTCAATGAAGAGCCGTACATTCACCTCGTCTTCTCCGATACGGGGATCGGGATTTCTGCGGACGACCAGGAAATGATCTGGGAGCGGTTTTTCAAAGTTGATCGCGGACGCTCAAAAAAAAATCAAGGCACTGGTCTGGGGCTGGCCATCGTTCGGGAATTGGTCGAGCTGCATGAAGGGAAGATCGAGGTTCAAAGCGAAATTGGAAAGGGTACGACCTTCGATGTATGGATTCCGAATGTGGAATCGTCGCAAAAATAGCGTGCGTCTGCCGTACAGCCGGAAATTAGGGTTGGAATTGCGAAGGCGTTTGGCTATGACCTATAATACGTATAACGGCCAGACATTGGAAAACATCATGAGCTACTCGCGCTGGAGTATCGTCATGATGTTTTTTTCAGTTTCTGGAAGGGCGGCGAAGCCGTATATCATTGGTTGAATAGATCCTTTCAGAAAAAAGGAGGCAGCGTATTTGGAGACGAATGGCGGTATCCGTACAAAACCGGAGACGACGATACGATATGTGGAGGCGGTAAGCCTAAGCGCAACCCACACGTTTAGCAAAATGTCTCAGAGCCGCATCCGATTATTAGCCGGACTTGGCGTCGAAGGCGATGCGCATCTGGGCAGGACGGTCAAGCACCGTTCGCGTGTTGCGGCCGATCCGACGCAGCCGAATTTGCGTCAGGTTCACCTTATCCATGGCGAGCTGCATGATGAACTGCGGGAAGCCGGCTTTATCGTATCGCCCGGACAGATGGGCGAAAATATAACGACCCGGGGAATCGATCTGCTTGCGCTGCCGACCGGTACACGACTATATATCGGCGAAACGGCGGAAGTTGAGATTACCGGCTTGCGCAATCCTTGCGACCAGCTGGATCGGCTGCAGCCGGGACTGATGGCGGCCGTACTGGGACGCGACGAGCAGGGGCAGCTGATCCGCAAAGCCGGCATCATGGGCATTGTGATCGCTGGCGGCGATGTTAAGCCGGGCGACCCGATCCGTATCGGGCTGCCGACGGAGCCGTATCGGCCGCTTGAACGGGTGTAGCGCAGGCAAGGCGGACGCAGCAATCGGTAGCGGTTGCTTCCTGCATCCTTATAATTTGAAGCAGCCGGGATAAGCGCCCGCGCCTTTCGGGTGAATGCCACATAAATTGTGGTGTATCATAAAACCAACCTTTTTTCGCACGGCCTTCTTCCTTGATGAGGGTCGTTTTTTTTGTATATGCGTAATCATGGCCTGTGAACGGTTTTTAAATGCTGCACATTCCAGCAGATGATGTCCCCGTTGGCATTGACGAGCTCGATGATCGGATAATCCGCCTTTTGCAGCAGCCCTATTTTGTTGGAATTGTCGCCAAGATCGAACACGACCAGTTGGCCCTCCATTTTTTTACATTGATCCTCGAACGTTCGGGACAGCGGAAAGTTAATTGGCTGCAAAGAATAATTGCTTAATGAATAAGGCGCCAGACCCGGGCGGTAAGGAATCAGCCATTTCAGATGGTTCATCGAGATAAACATCGCTTTGTATACCGGCGAATAAAAGACGAAGTAGTCGTTCATAATGCTCGTCAAATAGCCATGAATCGCTTTATTTCCGGTCATATTAATTTCGACAAAGCTGCCCTTTGCATTTTGCAAAATTTTCCGGAATGAAAGGCTATCCGTCTGATAATCGATCGGTTCCACCGGGACCATGTCGGGATCTTCGTGTAAATAGTAGCTTAGCTTGACGTTCTGGATATGGACAATAGGAATATAATAAAACCGCTGTTCGTGAAAAAGAACGATCAAATCCGAGCCGACGTCGATGACTTTCCCTTTAATGAACTGCTTTCCGGATATTTCTACCTCCACATCTTTATTAATGAATTGTCGTAGAGCGCTCATAGCAAAACCTCCAAATCTGTATGATGGATTAAAAGATCCAGTTCACCCAATAGGCCAGAATGACCAGTGTAAATAACAGGGTAATTGGAATGACGACGGAAGTGACCTTCAAATATTCCCCCCAGCTGATCATGACTCTTCCTTTTTTCAGGATATGCATCCACATTAATGTAGCCAGAGTTCCGATCGGTAGAAGCAGAGAACCGATATCGCTGCCGATTACGCTGGCCAAGTAAGAGATTTTCAACGTAAGCGGATCGAGTCCCATATTTGTCAAAGTTAGCGTGCCTACCATCAAGGCCGGATGATTATTGAATATATTCGATAAAATGGAGAGCAGGAAGCCCATGACCATGCTGGCATGCAGCAAGCTGCCGGAAACGACGGGCTCGAAGATGTAAATGAGCAATCGGGTTAGACCGATGTTGTGCAGGCCGTAAATAATGACATACATGCTGAAGGCAAATACAAGAATATACCACGGCGTTTTGCTCAGCATGTCAGCAGGAGATATTTTCAAATAAAACCACCGCCAGCCGAGCAAAAAGATCGAACCGATGACCGCCATTAAAGGGACGGGAAAATGAATATAGGAAGCGGCAAACAGGCTCAGTCTTACGCAAAACACGAAGATCAAAATATTCCGCATGATGGCAGCCCGTTTTTCATTGGGAATGGGTGAAATATTGTCCTGCAAAGGATGCCTGCCGGCGACCAGCGGGTAGCTCCCGATTTTAATTTTGGGTGTAGGCAGATTTCGCGGCAGTATGCGGTAAAACATCGCGAACAGCAGCAAGGTGAGCAGCCCAAGGCCCAACGATGCCGGGACGAACATCATGGCCGTATGCATGTAAAGGTCCATGTTGACGATTTTTAATGCAATCAGATTGACAATATTGCTGACGCCGATGGGCGCGCTGGAGGCGGTTGCGATCAATGCGCCCGATAGCAGGTAAGCGATTTTTTGCTTATTTTTCAATCTCAGGTTGCGCAGCACCATTAATAAAATCGGCGTTGTAATTAATATACTGCCGTCATTGTTAACAAACAGCGTCATCAGAAAGCAAAACAGATTCGTATACCAGAAAAGCCGGATGCCGGAACCGCTGGCCTTTTCCAGCAGCTTCTCGGCCGCCCAATGGAAAAATCCGAAGCTTTCGAGTACGATCGCCATGACGATCGTCGCCATAATCGTAATCGCTGCGCCGCCGATCGTTTCCGTAATGATGCCCAGGTCCGACAAGGTGACGCTCCCGCTTATAAGCACAAGCACCGCACCGGCGGTTGCCGGTATCGCCTCATTGACATTAGGGCGCCAAAAGATGAAAATAATGGTGCATAGAAAGCTGATTACGGTCAGGGGAATCATAATATCATGCATTGGAATTCAACCTCTTCTCGCTAAAAGATGCTTCAAGCTCTTTTTTATCTATTTCTATTAAACCGAGCGATGTGCAGTAGTCGAATGGCCCGACAGTTCATTTCACCTCCCTCTGCATTTGTCTTCTATTCACATTTGCAGTGTATGTTTACATCGCATAGCGTGTACTAGACATTAGCTCTATTTCTCATAAATTCAACTAATAGAGACCCGAGATATATATCTTCTACGGATATTTGCTAGGGAATGACATTCGTCCCCGGCGGATCAAGCGCCCTCAACAATAAAAGTCACATAATGACAACAGCATTCGAGCGTATTTTCAGCCGTTTCTTGGTAATCTGGTAACAAATGATAGATTCATATGAGGAGGGCTAATGAAGATGTCGCATGAGCTCGCAATATATGGTTTGGGTGGTTTGTCGGTTATCATTATGCTAGCGCTTTGTCTGGATATCGTAAGAAGAAACAGCGAAATTGCAGCATCCTATAAAAAAGCATCCGTTCAGGTCATAGAAACGGCGGCGGCGCAGCAGAAAGATACGCCGGTGTATCCGATCTATGTCGATTGCAGTCAAGAGCTTCTCGCTTACGAGCCGGAGACGCCGAATACTGCGGATTTGAACGTTTTGGCAAGCCGGCCGAGTGCTTAATACCTTCATACGGCTGCATTCCCGACCATGGGGCAATCATTCCAATGTCAAATAAGGAAGGAAGATATGAGATGCAAATCAAAAAGAAAGTCGATATCGAGTCCATCCTGGACAACTTTCATGCGATCGCCCGATGGGACGCCCTTGGAAACAAACATTATCTCGTGTTTCCCGACCGCAAGCGCGGTGGCCAATGGACGTTGATGAATTACGGCGGCGACCGGTTCAGTGTGCATGGACTCGGCGACAATTATTCGGATGAGGACGAATCTTTTTTTGACGAACGCGGCGGTATCGTAGCGTTTATCTGGGAGCATCGTTCCGCAATTAACAACGCGATTAGACAAGCGATTTAACGATCATATGGAGGCTTACGGTATGCATCTGCTTGGCGTGGACGGAGGCGGGACGAAAACCGCCTTTATGGTAATGAATGAGCAAGGACGTATCGTTTCACGGGCGACGTTGGGCAGCCTGGATTGGTTTCAAATCGGCGCACAGGGCCTTGCGCGTACGCTTGAGCAAGGAATCGGCCTCGTGTGCGGGGAGGCAGGCATCGACCGGTCCGAGCTGTCTTACGCGATGCTTGGCGTTCCATGTCTCGGGGATGAGCTAGTCGACGAGGAGCCTGTTGTCCGCGACATAATCAGGCAGGTCATGCGGCACGACCGCTTCGAGGCCGTCAACGATGCCGAGGTTGGCTGGGCCGGCTCGCTGGCCTGCCAACCGGGGATACATCTCGTATCCGGTACAGGTGCGATCGGATACGGCGTCGACTCGAGCGGCCGCACGGCGCGTGCAAGCGGATGGGGGTACGCCGTCGGCGACGAAGGCTCCGCCTACTGGCTGGGCCGGCTGCTGCTTGCGACGTTCACGCGGGAAGCGGACGGCAGAGAGGAGCGAAGCATGATCTACGAAGTCGTGCGCAGCCATTTCGGGCTGAGCGACGATTTTCAACTGCTGAAGGTCGTTCAGCAGGAGTGGCATTGGAACCGCGAGAGAATAGCTGGATTAGCTCTTCTGCTTCATCAGGTCGCCAAGGCGGGCGAGAGCAAAGCGGTAAGAGCGTTCGAGCAGGCAGCTTGCGAGCTGTCGCTGATCGTGCGCTCGATCGCTCGGCAGCTGCAGTTCGGGGCGGAGCAGGGCGATGTCCCCGTCTCCTATTCGGGCGGCGTATTTCAAGCGGGGGCTTATATGATTGAGCCGCTGCGCGCCCAGCTCGCCGACGGCCGGTTCAGCTTAATCCGGCCGATTTTCGAGCCTGCAGCCGGCGCCGCTCTGTACGCGTACAAGCGGCTGAGGCCCGGTGCGGATTTGACCGGAATCGCCCGTTCGCTACAGGAACAGACAGCCGGAGGAAGCGTCTAATATAGGAATCAGTACCATGAAACAAGCTGGAGCGGCGCACGATGCGCCGCTCCAGCTTGTTTCATGAACCGCAATAATTTAAGTAGAGCGGTGAAAGGCAACAGTTTGAACGCAGAGACCTATTGCAATGCGGATGAATCGCCCTTTGTCGCGCTTTAACTGCCTTCCTTCATAAAGGGTCCCGGAAACGGCGCGAGCGTCTCACATAATAAATGATGCCGGTCTCGGCACTATATAACCTCTTGATGAGCAGAGCGTTTTACGATAGTCTAGAAAGATAGACGCCCCTGCGGTATCATTCGCTCGGAGTCGTTCAGAACGGATATGGAAGCTTTAGGAGGTTACAGCTGCCGCGAATCCGGACAAATTTTGTTTGAGCAGTAATATCGATCATAGGAGGGTGATGACCTTGCACGTACAGACTCATCGGATTTTTGATCAGCTACAACGCCCTCTCCGTGATCTGCGTATGTCCGTTACGGATCAATGTAACTTTCGCTGCCGGTACTGCATGCCGGAAGAAATATTCGGGCCCGGCTACCAATTCCTCACCAAGGAAAAACTGCTCAGCTTCGAGGAGCTGACCCGTCTTGCACGAATTTTTGTCTCACTCGGCGTTGAGAAGCTGCGTATAACCGGCGGCGAACCGCTTATGCGCCCAAACCTTCCGTCGCTGATTCGTATGCTGAGAGAAATCGAGGGCGTCCGCGATATTGCCGTAACGACCAACGGCTCTTTGCTGGCGAAGCATGCGGGCGCCTTGAAGGATGCCGGATTGACCCGGGTGACGGTCAGTCTGGACAGCTTGAATGACGAACGGTTCGGTCGGATGAACGGCCGCGGCTATAAAGTTTCGCAAATTATTGAAGGCATCGATGCGGCTGCGGCAGCCGGATTGCTGGTTAAGGTGAACATGGTTGTGCAAAAAGGGGCGAATGACCAGGATGTGCTGCCGATGGCCACCTATTTTCGGGAAAAAGGGCATATTTTGCGTTTTATCGAGTATATGGATGTCGGCAACTCGAACGGCTGGAAGCTGGACCAAGTGATGCCCAGCCGGCAAATTATAGAACGGATTCACCGGGAAATGCCGTTGGAGCCGATCGAGCCGAATCATTACGGCGAAGTCGCGGCGCGCTACCGTTATGTCGGAACGACGAACGAAATCGGACTGATTTCATCCGTCACCCAGGCTTTCTGTTCCACCTGCACGCGGGCAAGGCTGTCTGCGGAAGGGCAGCTGTATACCTGCTTGTTCGCTTCCGCCGGAGCCGATCTGCGGAAGCCTTTGCGAGAAGAATGGGACGATGCGGAAATTCGGACTTATATTACGGATTACTGGAACCGGAGACAGGACCGATACTCCGAAGAACGATTGTCCCATACGCCCGGACTGAACAAAAAGAAAGTGGAAATGTCTCATATCGGGGGCTGATCGAAAGCGGCCCGTTAATGTCCGCGGTTGTCCGCGGATTTTCGATTACATGGCAGAGAGGCTTGCATGTTGCTGAATTTTGGACGTAAAGGAGCGCGACAAGGATGAAACTCGAAATGATGGACAAACCATCCGTTGTTCAATTGTTCGGCTTCAGCAAAACACATGCTGCGGATAAAAGCTACAGCGAAGACGTGATGGAGCTGATCGGTCAAGTATGGCGGGAAGTCCATGAACATCGACTATCGACAACCGGAATCAATTATGTAGCGTACGAGGATGGCGATGTCCTGTTTGCCGGAGTCGAATTGGCGGCGGAGCCCGACCGCCCGACGAGCCTAATGAAGAAACGGTTCAGCTTTTCACGTTATGCCCGTTTCATCCATATTGGCCCGTACAGCGGTCTAGACGAAGCTCACAGCAGCATTCGCGCGGCATTGCAGGCGTCCGGCCACCGATACTGCCAGCCGACAATGGAAATTTACGGTCATTGGAACGAAGATTCCGCCAAGAATGAGACGGAAATCCGTTACACGCTAGTATAAGGATGTTAAAGGAACAGGAGGCGTATTCAATGGGAACTGACAGGGACAAAGATCCGATCCTCTACTCGTTTCCCGAAAGCTTTGAAACGGAACGGCTGCTCATTCGCGCGCCGTTATGGGGCGATGGACAGGCGGTAAACGAAGCGGTGCTGGAAAGCATGGAGCAATTACGGCCATGGATGCCTTGGGCGCAGCGCGCTCCCGGTGTCGAGGAGTCGGAAGCAGGCGTCCGGCGGGCCAGACTCAAGTTTATGGAGCGGACCGACCTGAGGCTGCATCTGTATCTGAAGGAGACGGGGAGCTTGATCGGCTGCAGCGGCCTGCATCGGATCGATTGGAAGGCAAGAAGATTTGAAATCGGCTATTGGGTGCGCACGTCATGCAGCGGGAAAGGGTATATAACGGAAGCCGTGGACGGAATAACGGATTTTGCGATTCGGCAGCTGCAAGCCAACCGCATCGAAATCCGCTGCGACGCCCGAAATGAGAGAAGCAAGCGGGTGGCCGAACGGCTGAGCTTTACTTTCGAGGGCAGACTCCGACAAGAGGTAAGCGACACGAACGGCTCGCTGCGCGATACGATGATTTTTGCCAAAGTCCGCGGGCTTGAATTTTGAATGAAATAGGGAAAATACGCTTGACAGCAATTTTTTTTACTGGTACTGTATTAATCAATTAATACAGTGATACTGTGCTTGTCCCTCGGAGGTCATATAGATGGAATTCAATCAGAAGGAACCTATTTACACGCAAATTATCGACGACATCAAAATTAAATTTATAAATGGCACGTATCAGCCCGGGCAGGAGATTCCGTCTCGTCGCGAGCTGGCCAAACGGTTAGGCGTAAATCCGAATACCATTCAAAGGGCATACCGGGAGATGGAGGAGATGAAATTGATTATTACGGCAAGAGGGCAAGGGAGCTTTATGACAAGCGATACGAGCATCCTTGACGCACTCAGGGAGGAAGCGCTGGAAGCCACGGTCAGCCAAAGCATTGAGCTGCTGCGTTCTTTCGGCAAGTCGGATGAGGAGATTGCGACGGCAATCCATAAATATTTGGAAAAGGGGAGTTCGAGATGATCCAGGTAGAGCATGCGGTCAAAGCATTCGGCAGCAAATCGGCCTTAAACGATATTTCCTTTACGGTCGAAGAAGGGCGTATCGTCGGTTTGCTCGGAACAAACGGCGCGGGCAAATCAACCCTGCTTAAAACGGCCGCCGGTCTGCTGCGGCTGGACCGCGGCTTGATTCGCATCGACGGCAAGCCGCCGGGCATGTCGACGAGAGGGATGATGGCTTATCTTCCCGATACCGACGGTTGGTACTCATGGATGAAATTAGCCGATGCCATGCAGTATATGAAGGATATGTACTGGGACTGGGACGATGCCAAAGCCCGCTATCTGCTTGACTTCTTCGGATTACACATAAATACGTTCATTCAGCAGGCGTCCCGGGGAACAAGGGCCAAGATGAAATTGCTGCTGGCGCTGAGCCGTCAGGCCAAATATTTGCTGCTGGACGAACCGTTCGCCGGTATCGACCCTTTGCCCGCGAGCAGATCGCCCAGGCCATTGTAGAAGATTTTATGGAAGAAGGGCAGATGATCCTGATCACGACACATGAATTGACGGAAGTGGAAAACATGTTGGATGAAATCGTATTTATTCATGACGGCAAACTGTTGCTGACCGGTCACGTGGAAACGTTGAAGGAGCAAACCAACGAATCGTTGATGAATATTTTGAAAGAGGTGTATGAACGTGCATCCGTTTAAACGGTTGTTTATGACCGATTTGCGAAATCGGAGAAATGCGATCGTTGTGTCGATGGCCGCAATGCTGCTTGTGCATACCGCAATCATGATTTTAACGGACCATACGCAGGAGCTCGCTTCGCTCGGATTTATTATGGTCATCAATATTGTTTTTTTCGCCATCATGCTGTTTATTCCTTTTTTGCACAGCTTTTCCGCCTGGCGCGAGGAATGGAAGCAGCATTCGATTTATTATTTGTTGTCGCTGCCCATTCCAAGAACGTATTTGCTGCTTTCCAAATATTTGGTCATCCTGCTTGAGGCATTGCTCATTACGGTCGTCATGGTTGCAGGGTTATGGATTCAGCTTGGATTAAGCAACGGCATGCTGTTCCGGGTTGAACCGCTGCTTTTATGGGATGCAGCCAAGGTTCTACTGCTCTTGAAATGGCTGTTCGCGGCAAGCGGTCTTATTTTTCTGAATTTCACGAGCGTATTTCTTGGAAAATGGAGCGGCAAGCTTTCCTTGCCAGTCGCGTTTGTCAGCTTCGTGGCCGGATTATTCGTGTGGATCGTTGCTTTTGCCAATTTTCCGTCTTTTATTACGCTGGCTAGCTTTACTTTATTGTTCTTTGGGGCAAGCTACTATTTATTGGATAAGAAAGCGGAGGTCGCTTAACGATGACAAAGCCATCATTTTTCGGGCAGTTTTTGAAACATTCGGGGCAGGTGGGCAGCGTCGTTCCAAGCTCGGGATTTCTGATCCGCAAAATGCTTCCGGCAGCGCTGCCGTGGCATAAAATGGTGCAAATCGCCGAGCTTGGACCGGGGACGGGGGTATTCACCCGATATATTCAGAAGCAGATGAACACGCAAAGCCGGCTGTATTTATTCGAACAAAACGAACAGTTCCGCAACGACCTGGAGCGGCGGTTTCCGCAGTTTCAGGTGCTCGACGATGCATTGAAGCTCGGCGAAGTCGTGCGGCAGACCGGACGCCCTTTCGATCTCATTGTCTCCGGCCTGCCTTTCGCCAACTTTTCCGGCGAGCTGCAGGTGCGGCTGTTTCAATCGATACATGACGCTTTGGCGGATAATGGAACGTTCGTCGCCTTTCAATATACGCTGCTGCTCCAAAAGCAGTTTCAAAAATATTTCGTTGCCGTCGATCGTGGCTATACGTGGATGAATATTCCGCCGGCATGGGTATTTAAATGCAAGAAGAGAAGAGGCAAGACTGTAAACCATGAAACTGCCGCAAACTGCGGTATCGGGTCATTGTAACGGTGCATTACCCAGAGGCTGCTGTTCTGCAAGCTGCTCATGTATTTCCTCGGCCAAACCGCTTGAACCGGAAGACCAGCCGTGCAATTGATTCCATTAGCGGACTCACTCCTTAAGGAGCGGGTCTTTTTCTTTTGCTGTGCACGGGTTCGGAGGAGCGGCCATTATTTGCGGATATTAGCCGATCTTGGGAACTTTTGTCGAAGTCGTTGTGCAAACGGACAAAGTTGACTACTTTTAAGATGACCGACCGCGAAACCTACAGGTCAATTTGACGCTCAGGGGGCACAGTATGTTCAAGAGGATGGAAACCATCAAGCTGAAATCGCAGCTGTTCATTTTTATCTGCATATCGGCAGCTATTATCATCTTGATTCAAATCGTATATTTAAGCTGGTTTGAGCAAATCAATCAGCGCAATTATTCGGAATTTTTGAAAGACACATTGAAGCAGATTGAATTGAAAGCGGTATCATTCTCGACGGACATCGATACGATCGCCAATATTATCGCGTTCAACGATCTGACGTATCAATTCGTCAACACGCAGGATATCGACGGCAGGCTCAAGCTTAAAAACAGTATGCAGGTGATGATCGAATCGATTATGCTGTCCAACAAAAACATTAACGACGTTATCGTTACCGACCTGGATATGATTCATATCGGCGCATACCGGCGGGAAGATTTCGCCGTTTTAAACGAAGTCAAACGCCGGTACAAGGAAGGACGCTTGCAGCTTGATCGGCCTGCTCATTACGTATTCGACAGTACGGAGAACGACAAGCCCTTCTATGTCTGCGTGGCAAGATCGTTCAGCACGTCCGACAATCGGACGAACGGGGAGTTTATTACGGTTGTCATCTATAATACGGACAGCTTTGTCAATATCGTCTCCAGTATTCAGCCCAACGACAATTCGCTGTTTATGCTGGCGGATGCGAGCGGCAATATTATTGCATCCAATCGTAAAGATGCAGCGGTAAACAAACACTGGGGCCAAGCCGCCATGTTCAATGACCATCCGGACGGCTACATCGGGGGGACCGGGGACGGAAAATCGCTGGCTTACCAGCGGACCGTCCGCAATTTGGATTGGCGGGTCATCGGAGCGATACCCGATATCGAGATTGGCAAAGATTTGTCGGCGTTGAAGCAGTTCGGCATCGTAACGGGAATTATCGTTGTCATCGTACTGCTTGGATTCGGGCTGATGATCAACCGGAGCATCATGCGGCCGATTGTCCGGATGGCTCATTTTATGAAGTCGATCGGTCCGAATTACAGTACCCGCCGGCTCGACATTCGCAATGAGAACGAAATCAGCCTGTTGGCCAGAGTAATGAATAAGATGCTGGACAATATCGACGAAATGACACGCGAGGTGATGGACTCCAGGGAAAACCTGTATCAAGCCGAGCTGGCCAAGAAGCATGCCCAGTTTTTGGCCTTTCAAAGCCAGGTCAACCCGCATTTCTTATACAACACGCTGGATTGTATCCGTAGTATCGCCTTGGCCCGGGATGTGGCGGAAATATTCGAGATGACGACCGCGATGGCCAAAATTTTCCGGTACAGCATTAAAGAAAACAATCATGTGCGGGTGGCGGACGAGCTTGGCTGCATTCAAGATTATTTTAAAATTATTCAAATCCGTCAAAGCAACCGGTTTGCGCTTGCTTATGACATCGATGACGAGGTCATGGAGCTGACGATTCCAAGGATGATTTTGCAGCCGATTGTGGAGAATGCGGTCTTCCACGGCCTGGAGCAGAAAAAAGGGCCGGGAAGCCTGTCTATTCAAGGCTTTATGTCGCCTGACGGCAGCCTGATGTTTGAAATAGCGGACGACGGGAAAGGAATGCCGCCGGATGTGCTGGATATGCTCAGATCGAAGCTGGTTGCATGGGATCCGATGGAAGGTACGCAGGTCATCACCGAAAAGAAAAGTATCGGCCTCATGAATATCGACAGACGCATCAAATTGCTGCACGGGTTCCGCTATGGAATTTCGATTGCAAGCAGCCAGCAGGAAGGAACGAAAGTCAGCATTAAGCTGCCGGTTATGAGCAAAAACCGAAACTAGTCTCAAAATTCCGAAATCAGTACATTCAAATGATGACGACAGTTCCGTACACTATAAATAAAGCGATTGCATTTTTCCGAACAGGAGGAGGAGGCATACAGATGGAACAAGCCGTTCCTGCGGCTGCGAAACGATCTTTGAAGCAGAAGTGGCCGCTCCGAAGGAAGCTGTATTATAATCACCGTTTCGCATACTTGCTTGTCATTCCCGGTTTTATTTATTTTCTTATGTTCAAGCTCGCTCCGATGTGGGGGCTGCTGATCGCTTTCAAGGAATACAGCCCGTTTGCTGGCTTTTGGCATAGCGAATGGGTAGGATTCAAATATTTCGCCGAATTTTTCAGCAATGTTTTTTTTTATTTAATGCTCCGCAATACGGTCGTGATCAGCCTGATGAATTTGCTCTTTTTTTTCCCGGCGCCGATTTTGCTGGCTCTGCTGATCAACGAGATCCGGATTGAAAAGTTCAAACGGTTGAATCAGACGATCATTTACATGCCTCATTTTTTATCCTGGGTCGTCATCGCGGGCATTACGTTTTTCATGCTTTCATCGGATGTCGGTCTCGTCAATAAAGTCATTGTCAGCATGGGCGGACAGCCGGTCGCGTTTCTCTCCAATCCGAAGCTGTTCTGGTGGGTGCTGCTGCTGCAAAATACATGGAAAGAAATCGGCTGGGGAACGATTCTGTTTTTGGCCGCCATCACCCAGATCGATCCCGCCCAATACGAAGCGGCAACCATCGATGGGGCGTCAAGGCTGCAAAAGATTATGCGAATAACGATTCCCTCGATTCTTCCGACGATTATCGTGCTGTTTATTTTAAGGCTCGGCCATATTATGGATGTCGGATTCGAGCAGGTGCTGCTGATGGGCAACCCTTACGTGCGGGATGTAGCGGAAGTGTTCGATACGTACTCGTATAACCAGGGGATTAACCAGGGCAATTTCAGCATCGCGATTACGGTCGGCATTTTTAAAAGCGCGGTAGGGCTCGTCATGGTAGTTTTGTCGGACCGCATTGTCAAAAAGCTTGGGCATAGCGGGCTGTATTGATTCAGATGACAAGGGAAAGGAGAGCGAGAACGATGCGTGCAGCAAAAATAAGCTTCGCCGACGTGATGATTTATACGGCAGCCAGTCTGATCTCGTTCATGTGTATCGCCCCGTTTATTTACGTAATCAGCGTATCGCTGACCGATCCTTCCGTTTATGTGCCGTTCAAGCTGTATGTCATTCCGGATAAACTATCGTTTGCTTCTTACGCATTTATTCTTTCCAACTCCGGGTTTATTAGCGCTCTTAAAAATACATTGTTCGTCACGATAATCGGAACCGCGTTAAATATCGCTTTTACATACACGATGGCATTCGGGCTGACCCGCAAAACGATGCCGCATCGCGGTCTGATCATGGGAGTCGTTATTTTCTCCCTCGTATTTAATGCAGGCATCGTACCGAATTATTTGCTGGTTAAAAATGTCGGCCTGATTAACAGCCTGTGGTCGCTCATTATTCCCGTGCTGACCAATTCCTGGAGCCTGATTATCGCCAAAAGCTTTATCGATTCGCTGCCCGAAGAGCTTGAGGAATCGGCCAAAATGGACGGCTGTACCGATATCGGCATTTTTTTTCGGATCATCCTTCCGTTATCCAAAGCCTCGATCGCTACCTTGACGCTGTTTTTTGCGGTTGGCCATTGGAATACATATTTTAACGCGCTCATTTATTTGACCGACTCCAGCAAGCGGACGCTTCAGGTGTACGTCAAATCGCTGCTGGTCGATGCGTCCACGAACGGCGCCGGTACGACGGGCTCCGTCGATATGCTCAATATGCCGACGGAGACGGTACGGATGGCGACGGTTGTACTGGCGATGCTGCCGATATTGGCCGTATATCCATTTGTTCAGCGTTACTTTATCAAGGGTGTTATGCTCGGTTCGATCAAGGGCTGAGCGACTCCATATTTATTCTGAATCAGAAGGAGGAAGGAAAACGCTATGCCCAAACAAACCTCGGCATTAATTAGAAGCACAGCTATTATGCTCACAGCAGCGGCGCTGTTATCCGCATGCAGCGCAGCCGGCACCAACGCACCGCGGGCTCCCAGCGATTCTGCGGCGGGGGACGTCAAAAAGCCGGAGCCGCTGGTCATTAAGGGGATGGCCAACCTGTACAGTCAGGCGCCGACCAAGGACAGCGAGTTTTGGAAAAAGATGGAGCAGGAATTTAACGTGAACTATACGGTGGATTGGGTACCCGCGGACACCTACCAGCAGAAGCTCGATCTTGTACTGGCATCGGGCGACATTCCGGACCTTATGCAAATTACGAACACGACGGCGCCAAGCATTTTGAAGGCGGCAAAAGCCGGCGCGTTTTGGGATTTGACCCCTTACTTGGGCGACTTCAGCAAGTATCCGAATTTTAAAAAATATACGAACCAGAACGCATGGGTGCTGAGCAAGGTAAACGGCAAAAACTTTTTCGTGCCGAGAACGCGTGGCAATCTCGATTCCGCCGTGTTCATCAGGCAGGATTGGCTGGATAAGCTCAACCTGAAAGCGCCGGCGACGCTGGAGCAATTCGCGGATGTCGTGAAGACGATCGCCAAGAGCGATCCGGACGGTAACGGCAAGGCGGATACGATCGGCGTACTGCCGAATGCCGGTTACTTTGCCGCAGCCTTCGGCACGCGGGAACCGGTCCGCGACAGCAACGGCGGCATCCTTCACACGAACCTTACTGCGAATTATGCCGATTATGTCCAATATATGCGCGAGCTTTATCAAGCCGGGGCGATTCCAAAGGAATTTGCGCTGATCAACGGTACCCAGCAGGAGGAAATGTTCATGACCGGACGCTCGGCCACCTTCGTGAAGAACGCATGGCACAAATACCGGATGGAACAGGAAAATCAGAAGACGCAGCCCGGCGCCAAAGTGACGATTTTGCCTTATCTTAAAGGCCCCAGAGGATACGCGCATATTTACGATCTTGGTTATTTCGGCGGCATGGCCATTTCCAAAAAAGTGGATGAGAAGAAAATGCTGCGCATACTCGATTTTCTGCATGCCACATCGGATGAAAAGTATTATAATTTCGTCAATTTTGGTATCGAGGGCATTCATTACGTCTTGAAGGACGGCTTCCCTTCGCTGACCGATGCCGGCAAAAAGGAAGTCAACAGCTCGTTCAACGCACCGTTCATCTTTTCTACCGCGGAGTTTGCCAAGGTGGACAGTCCGCTGGCACCGATGTCCTACAATCTGCAGGTTAGGGAGGAAATGAAGGCGCTTTACAAGATTGACGCCAAAATCGAGCTGTTCAACGTTCTGCAATCGGATGCATGGAGCAGCGTTTGGTCCAAAGTGAAGGACGAATTCGCATCCATGGAGGCCAAGGCGATCAGCGGAGCCATCACAATGGACGAATTTAAAGCCTATCAGAAGAAGCTGCTGGAAAATCCGGACGTCGTCAAATCCGCCTCTGAATTTGCCAAAAGCTATGAAGAGTTTTTCGGCAAATCCGCTGCCAAGTGAACTCGTTCAGCTTTGCTGAGCATCAGGAAATCAGATGGGGACTCTACCCACCTGATTCAAGGCCTACCTTAGAGGTGGGGGTCTTAACCCGATAATGTCGTAATCGGATAAATCATAAACGGGAGTGATCTTAATTATGTATATCAAAGAAGTTGCATCCAGCCTATACCCATGGGATTTGGCCGATGAAGGCGTCGAAACGTGCGTCGATAACGTCGTAGAGCACAGCCTTGTGAACAGCGTCTATTTGGTCGGCATCATGCATAAGGAAAAGCGGCCGCTGACCAGTCTGTTTTATACCCATAATCCGAAAAGAAAATTTTATTTGCCCGAAGACAGCCGCATTTATTACCGGATGGATGAAGCGAACTTTAAAAATACGCCGCTCAAGCCGCTCTATTCGAACCGCGATTTCCTTAATGGGACGGATTGGCTTGACGAGCTGACGGCATACGGCAGGAAGAAAAATTTGAAAACCGGAGCCGAAATTTCCCATACGTTTTTCGATTGCGAAGTAGCGAAGAAAGAGTTTCCGGACGTGCTGCAAAAAAATATTCACGGCGGCATCATCGAACGCCATTTTTGCTGCAATAACGATCATGTAAAGGAATATATGAAAGCGATTTTTTATGATACCGTGAAAAATCACGATGTCGATTTTATTCAAACCTGCATGATGTTGTTCGCGACCGGCGAGCCCGTCAAAGCTCCGTGGTTTATGGAAAATGATCCCGAGAACAAGGTCGGCGCGCTGCTTGGCGTATTGAAGGGCGGCTGCTTCTGCGGCCACTGCCGGACGAAAGCGATGCAAATGGGCTATGACTGGGATGCGATGATTCATGAGCTGAAAGGGCTGGAGCAGCTTGTTTATGCGACGGCGTATCATAATCTGGACGCGGTGATGGACAATCACGTTTTGATGGGCAGCGACTTGCTGGAAACGGGCTTGTTGTTGGAATTTCCGGCACTTTACCAGTTTCTGGAGTTTCGGGCGAAATCGATACAGGGCTTGTTCCGGGAAATTAACGCCGCGATCAAATCCGCCAATCCGCATGTCGATTTCCGCTACAACAATTATTTGAAATATCCGGAGCTCGCGGGCCTCGATTTCGCCAAAGTCAAAGATTGCCTCGATTCGGTCCGGGATTCGGATTATTCGGAGCAGACCGGAGCGCAGGACCGGTTTAGACGGAAGCGCAATACGCTGCTTAAAATAAGACGGGGGATCGGCTACGACAAAGATTTGATCGCCGCCTTCGCGCCCAGACCGAACGCAACGCCCGAGCTGATCCGCGAAAGCATTAAAATATTAAGCACGCTCGGCGTGGACGGCTTGTCGCTCGGGCATTACGACGGAGCTACTTTCGAGCTGCTCGATGCAGTGAAGCAGGGAATGTATGAAGCGGGAATCGTAATCAGAAAATAACGTTCAAAGCTCGGGGATCGGGGGGAACGTATGTACAAGGTTATTCTGGTTGACGATGAGATTTGGTCCCTGGAAGGAATAAGAAAAGTATTCGATTGGCAGCATATGGGGTTTGCGATAGCCGCCCAGACGACCGATGCTTCGGAAGCGCTGGAGCTGATCTGCAGTCTGAAGCCGGATGTCGTTGTGACCGATATTCGAATGCCCGAAATATCCGGCATCGATTTATTGACCCTTTCCCGAAAACGGGGAATAACGAGCGAGTTTATCATCATTAGCGGGTTCGCCGAGTTTGCTTATGCCCAGGAGGCGATACGCTACGGCGCCTTCGATTATCAGCTCAAACCGATCGATCCTGTTGAAGCGAAGCAGCTGCTGACGAAGCTGAAGCTCCGTCTGCACGAAAAACAGCTGGCCGAAAATGTGAATACCGTGAAGCAACTGGTCTCGGGCGCGTGCCCTCCGGCAGAATGGCTGTGCGAGCGGAATTTTGCTCCTGAGGGCGGAGCATATTGGCAGGTCATGACGATTTGCGGCGCGGTTCCGGACGGCTTCGCCGAGTTTCCGTATGCACCGGCATCGTCGGCTCCGTTTCAACCGCTTGCGCTTCAGCTTGACGAAGTGCAAGCGGTCGTCATCGCGAACGGCGGCCAATGGCTGGAACGCGACATCATGATGTACATGAGCCGATGGAACAAGCCGGGGAATTGCCGTATCGGGCTCAGCCGTGTGACGGATGAAGCGGAACAGCTGCCGAGGCTGATCAAGGAGTCGGGCATGGCGTCAGCCCACCATTTTATTGATGAACGGCCCGAAGTCATCCGTTTTTCGGCCGGCACAAGCTTCGCGATCGAGAACATCGTGCTGAAGACGGAAAAGTTAATCATGTTAAAAGATTTTGACGGCATATGCTCCATCATCGACAGCATCCCGGATCTGTTCAAAACAGACGGCCTGGGCATGTACCACGCCACCTGCTTATGGAACCAGTACGCATTCGTCATTCGTAAAAGATTGGAGCGCGATGCGCTGCTGAATCGGGTCGAGTTTCTCGATTATGAGAACATTGTCAGCCGTTTCAACAGCTTGTCCGCCATGTGCGAGCATATCAAAGGTCTGCTCAAAGTGTTGTGCAGCAGCGATTCGGCTTCCGGCGCCGGCAGGTCCGGTACCCGCAACGGAAACTTCATTGCGCTGCTGCAGCAGGTCAACCTGAACTACGACAAGCCGTTATCGTTAAGCGAGTTGGCCGACACACATTATTTGAACATGAGCTACTGCAGCGAGCTGTTTAAAAAGGTGACCGGCTACACATTCAGCGATTATGTGACCAAGCTGCGCATGGAGGCGGCGGCGGAGCTTATCCGCTCGGGCAGCTATACGGCCGAAACGGTCTGTTCGATGACCGGCTATAACGATTATTATTATTTCAGCAAAACTTTCAAAAAGTTTTACGGCGTGGCGCCGTCGAAATTCGCTCCGACCATGCCGCTGCCCGTTTCGCAAAGCATGTCGCAATAGCGGAATTTTTAAAAAACAGTGGGAGATTAGAATCGATTTCGGAAAAAACGTATGAGACAACACAATCGGAAGAACGATCCGCCTGCACAGCGGTTATTATTCAACGGACTATAATATTGGAGGGGAAAGCGATGTATTGGAAAGAGCTTACGACCGGCATTTATCCATGGGATATGCATGACGAAGGGATCGAAACGATTTTGGACAACTTGCAGCAGCATGCAGGCAACAACGCAGCCTATATGCTCGCCATTATGCATCACGAGAAACGTCCGCTGCACGATAACTACTACCACCATAACCCGGTGAGGAAGCGGTATTTGGCGGAAGACAGCCGAAGCTATTTCACGATTCATCCCGAGGCTTATAAACATTCGAGAATCAAGCCGCTGCCAAGCGACCGCGAATTTCTGAAGGGAGTGGACTGGCTGGACATCTTCACGAAAGCGCTCCGCAAGCGGGGGATGAGCCCCGGCGCGGAAATTTCGCATACGCCGCTTGATTCCGTCCGTGGAGCGGGAGAATTCGCCGATTGCATCCAGCGCGATATATATGGGAATCCCCCCGCGCACGGTTATTTTTCCAACCAGCAGCTGTGCTGGAGCAGTCCCGATGCGCGTGCGTATATGTGCGCTATCGCAACGGATCTCGTTACCCATTACGATATCGACATGATCCAGACTTGCTCGTTTCTGACAAACCAGGGACAGCTGGCGCTTCATCCGTTTCTGGGCGTAACGCTGGGCGGATGCTTTTGCCAAAACTGCGAGCAGGAGGCGCGCAAAGCCGGCCTGGATTGGGAGCTGATCCGCAAGACGGTGAGGCGTTACGCGGACGTGATGAAAAGAGCGACATTGGAAGCGAACGAGGAATGGCTGCTGCTGCAAAGAGGCAATTCGTCGGCCGTCATGTTTTTGCTGGAGCATCCGGAGCTGTACCAATGGCTCAAGTTCCGCAGCGATGCCATTACCCGCTACTTCAAAGAGCTGTCCGAAGCGATTCATGCCGCGAATGCTAAGGTTGACTTCCGGTTCAATACATGCTGGCCCGAAGCCGAGTTTATCGGACAAAATTTGACACAAATCGGCAAATATGTCGATTCGATTCGAATTATGGACTATGCGGAACAGACCGGTGACGAAGAACGGGTATTGAATAAGGGGAAATGGCTGGCCAATGTGAGACGGCAGGTCGGAGAGGATAAAGTTATTATCGATAGTATCGCGCCCCGCGCCAAAGCGACGCCCGACCTGATCAAGAAAGGGATTCGCGTTGTGGCGCTGGGGGGAGCGGACGGCTTGGCCTACGGTTTCTACGACGGCGCTACGATGGAACGGCTGAACGCCATACGCGAAGGCATGGAAGATTGCGAAATCCGGCTCAGAAACCGGGATTGAACTGAGTGACCCGGCAATTCGAACGCCGGGTCGTTTATGCAGGCGCTGTATTCTGGAATGACAGAATACAGCGCCTGTTTTTTAATTTTCGGAGCGTAAACCGCGGACGCAGCAATCATTTCAAGTATTGGTATTGAAAACCAGAATTTCATTGTGTAGCTTATATAGAGAGGCAGTCGATGAATAGCAATAAGGCCTGGAGAATTTCAAGGCGAGTTTGAAATTCCATGCCGCTGCAACGCGGAATCCAATCAAGGCAATCAAACCGGCGGATTTCGAAGCCATCAATCAGCTATATTTTAGGGGGAGGAATGATGTTTTGAAAAAAATTGCAATTATATTGGTGGGAATTATGTTATTGGCCTGTTCTTCAATCTCTTACTCTTCGAATTCCTGGGACCCTACATCCTCTCGCTTCATTCCAAGAAGGAGATTTATACACCAAGCGACCCGATCGATATTTGGGGATCGTTTCGGTATACGGGCGATCAGGAAACAAGCATGACTCGCGGATCTTCCGTCTTATTATTTTCATTAACAGACAGCGAAGGCTTTACGGAATATCAATACCGCCACCTTGCCGCGCTGACCAGCCATTTAAAAAAAGACAACGAATTTATGACCACCTTGCCTCCAATATTTATTCAGAGCTATCATTTTCATAAAGCCGGTTTGAAAAGCTGGGAGGATATGGCGAGCTGCCCCGCAACTTTAAAACCGGGAACGTATACAATCGGCATTTCGGCCTTGTTTAATAAAGAGACTGAGGATAAGATCCAAACGGAGTTGACTATAAGAGTTGAATAGGGGGGCCGACGCGTTGTGGAGAAGGCAGCCTGGCCGAAGTCGAAAAAAAAGCGATGGCGTTGCCGATAAACATCTTTTCAAATGCATGAAAACAAGGTATGGTTTGTATGATGGTTAAGAGAGACAAACATCACCGCGATACGCAGCGCAGCATACATGATTCGACAGCCATCCAACGGCATCATGGAAGCCCTTACAACAAGCTCTTGCATCTAGCCTTTACAACGAAAAAAATGTAAATGGAGGTATGCAGTATGGCAGAAGTACGGTTTATTATGATTGGCGTAGGCGGTATGGGGAGGGAACATATCCGGAGATTGCTTGAAGTGCCCGAGGCGGCGATTGCCGCGCTGGCCGACCCGTCTTCGGCGGCTGTCGACGAAGTGAAGAAGCGTTTCCCCGGACTGGCCGATGTACCGGTCTATACCGATTATCGGGAGGCGATCGCTCAGGTTGAAGCGGACGCCGCCGTCATCGTATCGCCGCACAGCATGCATTACGAACAGGGTATAGCCTGCATGGACGCCGGGCTCCATGTCTTGATGGAGAAGCCTTTCGTCGCAGGATCGCGGAATGCGGAGCAGATCATCGCCCATGCTGAACAAATGAACAAGCATCTCGCCGTTGCCTACCAGCGCCATCTTCTGGGGCCGTACATGTATATTCGCAGCTTGATCCAGAGCGGCGAGCTGGGAGAGATCCGCTATATTTGCGCTTACCAGGCGCAAAGCTGGCTGAAAGGCACAACCGGTACGTGGCGGCAAAACCCGGAGCTGTCATGCGGCGGACAGCTCAACGATTCCGGCAGCCATCTGCTTGATGTTGTGCTGTGGGCGACGGGGCTTGAGCCGGAAAGCGTATCGGCGTTCATCGACAACAGGGGCTCGCAGGTCGATATCGATTCCGCGGTGACCGTCCGGTTCCGCGGGGGCGCCATTGCGACGTTCAATGTCGTCGGCAGCGCCAGCATCGGCTGGCATGAGGATGTATCGATCCACGGGGACAAAGGCACCGTACTGTACCGCAACGGCAAGCTGTTCGTCGCCAGGGAAGGCGAACGCGTACCCGCGGAGGTACCGGATGACGAGCTTCCGGCCGCCAGCGATCCGAACCGCGATTTTGTCGACTTGATTCTAGGCCGGGTTCAGCAGGCGGCGGCGCCGTCCAGCTGCGGCTTGACGATAGCCCGTTTGACCGAAGCGGCATGGCAGAGTGCAGCCAACGGTAGCCAGCCGATCCGGCTGTCATAAACAGTAGATCGGCTGGCTCATTAGCTATTATACATCCGGGTGGGAACATAAGCCTTAACGGTGAAACGATGACCGGACTGCTGTCAAGCAGTCCGGTCATCGTATTTACGGATTTGCTCCGGCTTGTTTAAAAAAATCAACCGCAAACTTGCGGAAGTCGACGGCCGCCCGGGAAATAAACCGCCGCTTGTGCCAGGCAAGCCCGATCGTACGCCGGCAGTCGGGTTCTCGGATTCGCAGCGGTACGGATGCCGGTCTGTGGAAGCCCTTTAATGTAAGAACAGGCGTAAACGTCACGCCCAGGCCGAGCTCCACCAACGTCTGAACGGCGCCGATTTCCTCCAGCTCAAAAGCGATTTGCGGCTCAAAGCCTGCCGCTCGGCAAAATTCATCCGTAATTTGCCGGAAGCTGTAGCCGGAACCCATCGCGATAAAAGGCTCGTCCTTGGCCTCGATCAGCCGGATGCTTCCTCTGCCGGCCAGCCGATGGCCATTCGGGACGGATAAGAAGATCTCTTCATCGACCAGAGAGAGCCATTCGATATCCGGTCCTGTAACCGGCCGCGTCGAGATGCAAAAGTCGGTTTCGCCGCTTTCGAGATCGTTGCGCATTTCGAACGGAGAGATCGCCTGACGCTGCATGATGCGGACGTCGGGACGGAGCTTCAAGAAGTCTCTCAGCAAAACGGGCAGTATGTTCGGAAGCGTGATCGCCAGCGATACGACTCCGCGGTCCAGTCCGGCCATATCCTGAATTTCCCTGCGCCCTTCATCCAGCTCAAGAAATGCCCGATCAACCCGCTGCAAAAAGGCTTTGCCGAACGAATTCAAGCGGATTTGCCGGCCGTGTCGGACAAATAACGGAAGGCCGAGCTGCTGCTCCAAGCGTTGAATCGAATTGCTGAGCGACGGCTGGGAAACGTTCAACTCCCGAGCCGCTCTTGTCATATGCTCATGGCGGGCGACAACCTGAAAATAATGAAGCTGCAAAAATTCCATAACCGGGGCAACCTCTCTTATAGCTTTCATGTGATGATTACATTTTAAAATATGTATTATTATTTATCAATCGCTAGAGCTATAATGAACGGAAATAAAGAGATAAGGGAATGGAGAGAGCCAACTTGGACGGCGGGAAAATATGGACGAAGCCTTTTTTATTGTTAAGCATGAGCAGTTTCTTTATGTTTCTCAATTTTTACATGCTCGCGACGACGCTGCCGCTGTTTGTGAAAGATGTGCTCGGCGGGAGCCAGCAGCAGATGGGACTGGTCATCACGCTCTATGTAGTCGGTAATGTCCTGTTCAGACCTTTTTCGGGTCGATGGGTCGACCGGTTCGGCAAAAAGAAGATGGCTGTGCTCAGCTTGGCCGTCTTTTTTATTGCCTCGCTGCTTTACTTGGGTACATATGAGCTGGCGCTGCTGCTCATGGTGAGAATCATTCACGGCGCGAGCTATGGCGTCGCCTCCACGGCTACAAGCGCTATTGCGGCGGATATCGTGCCCGCTTCGCGCAAGGGAGAAGGCATCGGCTATTTCAGCATGTTTATGAGCATCGCGATGGTTATCGGTCCCGCACTGGGCCTCGTTCTCTGGAATGCATCCGGCGATACGGCGCTGCTGGGTACGGGACTTGTCGTATCGCTGTGTTCGCTGCTGCTGGCTATGGCGCTGCGAATGCCGCTGGAAGACCGAAAGCCCGAGCAGGCGATGCCGCGGACAAAATGGACATGGAGCAATTTGATCGAGAAGAAAGCGCTGCCGGTTTCGATGGCCGGCTTTGTGCTCGCTTTTTCTTACAGTTCTTTGACGGCTTTTATGTCCTCGTATACGATCGAGCTGCATCAATCAGGTATAACGAGCTACTTCTTCATCTGCTTCGCCGTCATGATCGTCCTGTCGCGGCCGCTGATCGGTAAAGTATTCGATAAATACAGCGAGCATTATTTGGCCTACCCCGGCATCGTTCTGTTTATCGTCGGGATGGTATTGGTGAGCCAGGCTCAAACCGGCTGGATGCTGCTGGCAGCGGGAGCGATCATGGGTCTGGGCTATGGCGCTTTGCTCCCGTGCTTTCAGACGCTGGCGATGAAGCTGGCGCCGGCTCATCGGACAGGACTGGCAACCGGTACGTTCTTCCTGTTTTTTGACCTGGGCTACGGCTTCGGTTCCTATGTGCTCGGACTTATCGCCGCAGGCACCAATTATCGGACGATGTTTTTGGCCGCGAGCATCATTGTTCTACTGTCTGCCGTTATTTATTACGTATTCCATCATCGCGCCCAATTGAGCCGCAAGCCCGTTTTGGCAGCGAACAAATAACGCAGGGATGCATCCATGAAAATCAGGGGATCACGGATATTCAATCACGCTTTATTTTTCACGCTCTATTCTTTAGCTCGCCCCTCCAAGCGGGTTTGCTTATTTGCTTATATGGAAGACGCGAGTGAACTTTTGTTCATTGGCGTTTTTTTGAGTTGTAAATAAGTTTTAACTTTGCTCTGCACAACCTTGACTAACTCGCCTGTCCTGTAAGGCCGACGGAGCCGTTTATTACTGCATTGTAGAGTTTGTAAAATTCCACGGTGGGAGCGGGTCGATTCGAATCCGCGGCGTAACGGACAGGAGGAACGTTATTTGTACCGAGTTCGTTCTTTTAACATTGTAACGGACACGAGAGACCTTATCTGGTCCGCCATAAACCCCAGCTGCTGCAAAATAACGCTTCCTGGGAGACTGTCGATTAATAGGGATAAGGGCTTGGAGAATGGCTTCAGGGCGAGTTTTTTTATTGCATTGATACCGAAAAGTTCTAATCAAATCAAGGCAATAAAACGTGTTTGAGCTTCGAAGTCGTATCCATTGCCCGTTCCCGTCCTTTAATCGACAGTCTCCCTGGGTCCGTTAGACTGGGAAATCATCGGATTGACTGCATTTAAGGGTTCCGGATGTCCGTTAGAGCTCATGATGCCGTTCGATCGACTGCTGGAGCGTGCATACGTTGCTTTTGGGATGGACGGAAGCTTCATGCTGGTTGTCTTATTCAATATAATTTGGATTTTTTGGAACAAATGGCCGAGGAGATGCGTCTACTTCATATGGAAAATATTTGATGCCATAAAACAATTAATGCTTTAGGCGAAAAGGAAAAGGGAGAGAGCGAACAAAATGAAACGTTGGTGGAGTAAAGGCGCCGTGATTTGGGCGGCGGCCGGAATTACGCTTGTCGGCTGCACGGGGGGACTCGGCGGTTCACAGCAAGGCTTGAAGCAGCTCGGTAAGGACGAGCAGGCGACGATTAAAGTCATGAGCAATATGGACGAAAGGTACTTTTATCAAGTATATGGGGCGTTATTTTCGGCTAAATATCCGAATATCGACGTTCAGGTGGTCTCCACGCAGGGCTTCATCCAATACGGTCCGGACACCGATATCAATAAAGAGCATGCGAAGTTTATAGACGAGCAAAAGCCGGACGTGCTTTTTTTATCGTTGGAGCAATATGAGAAAATGGCCGAGGAAGGTCGGCTTTACGAGCTCGATACGGTAATCAAGCAGGACAAGTTCGATCTGGAAGGAATATTGCCGAACGTCATCGAGGCGATTAAATCCCGAAGCTCGGGCAAGCTGTACGGTCTAGCCCCGGGATTCAACTCGCAAGCGCTGTTTTATAATAAAACGCTGTTCGAAAAAAACGGCGTCCCGCTGCCTAAAGACCAGATGAGCTGGGAAGAGCTGTTCGAAGCGGCGCGGCGATTCCCGACAACGGGCGATGAAAACAGCCGAATCTACGGTTTCGGCATGAATAATTATTCGGACAGCCTTTTTCAATATGTGAGAATGATCGGAGACACGAAAGGATTAAGCTTCGTCAATCCCGAAACGGGGAGCGTGACGATTCAAACAGATGCGTGGAAAAAGACGGCGCAGCTTGCCCTGGACGCTTTGAAATCCGGTGCCGTTTACCGGCCGACTCCGGGCAAGCAGTTTATGGGCGGGTCGATGGAGGAATATTTCAAATCGGATCCTTTTATCGCCGGTAAAGTAGCCATGACAATCAGCGGAAACTATTTGATGGACAATTTGAAGCAGGCGAAAACGCATCTGAAAGACCAAGTACCGGAATGGGATATGGTTACGATCCCGGTCGATCCGCAAAATCCGGAAAGCTCGGGTATTATGGTCAACCAAATATTTGCCGTCAATGCGCAGTCGCAGAGCGTCAGAGCGGCATGGGAATTCGTTAAATACATTAACGGAAACGAATACGCGCGAGTCACGTCCAAGTCGTCGGGGATGGGAAACATGCCGTCCCGCATTCAATATTTAAAAGATCCCGACGGCCGCAGCCTAGAGCCCTTTTACAAGCTGAAAGGGGACGGGATGCTCGCATCAAGAGCGCTCGGCAAGCTGCCGTCCGAATTTTACCGGTCGTTCAGCATGTTAGGCGATACGGAGCTTAAAGCGGCGCTGGAAGGCAAGAAAACAGTGGATGAAGCATTGAAATTGATTCAGGAGAAAGGACAGGAGGAGCTGATCAAAGCGAAACAGGCGGAGGAAGCAAAAGGAAAGCCTTAATGTAATGTCATTCATATGCGGTAAGGTGGAGCTATCGATGCAATCCTGGAAAGGATCGATGAACGAATGGGTAAACGAACAAGTTTTGTACCGCTATGGATACTATTGTGCCTGCTCGCCTTCGCGGGCTGCAGCGGCAGCGGAACTCCAGCCGGTCCTTCCTCCGCCGCAGCGTCTGATGCCGGTTCGGCGCCGTCAGCGCCGCCCTGGCCCGCTGCATCCGTACCTGTTTCAGCCCCCGAACAGGCGGAAACCAGGAAAGAGGATCTTTCCGTCAGAGCGGTCGGAAAACATCCGGCCGGGCAGCTGCTAGTCAAGCCTGCAAGCAAGGCGGAAGTTGTCCCGCTGAGGGCGCCCAGCTGTTACGGGCAGGAGACGGACCTGAGCTGGAGGGGGGATTATGAGGCGCTGTGGGAGCCCTCATCCGGTGGAGAGGTAAGCAATATTATGCCATTCCCCGCCGATTTCGAGATCATTCAGCGAGACGATACGCCGCTCGAAATGCAGCCATTTCGGTTTGGCGAAACGGATCTGTTTGCTTACGTTCCACGTTATACCGATTGCCACGCGCTCGAGACCTATTTGTTCGGGGTAAGCGGCGGGGAAGTTTTTCCGGTAACGTTCGAGCTGACGCCTGAACGGATATGGGGACAGATCGATCAGCTGCCGAACCGTCGATTCAAGGTAATCGGCAACGAGCTGATTGTGACCGGCGGTTACGGGGCGGGTCAGGACTATATCAACATGTATCATTTCCGTTACGATGCGAAGAAGAAGTCAATGGTCCTGCAGCAAACCGATCTGGTAAAACCGAATGAAATCGAGTTCGACGACTGAATATCAAAAATAATTCGGAAAACGGGCCGCTATCTGGTTGACGGATAGCGGTTAAAAATATAAAATGGAAACTATAAATACCAATAGGGTTTCCTTGGGTGTCGAGAAAAAGGAGGTGACCACCATATGGATGAAACTATCCGGCTGCGGATTATTCAGTCAGCGTCCGATTTATTTAACCAAAAGGGGTATAAAAGCGTCAGCGTCAGCGATCTGGCGGCTCGGCTCGGAATGAGCAAGAAGACAATTTATTTGTATTTCAGCGGAAAAGAGCAGATCGCCGAGGCGGTTCTCGATCTGACGATGAATGCCATTGCCCGCAGCATTAGCGAACAGACAAAGCGTAGTGGAAACCCGCTGTACGTTCTGGAAGCAACCTTTAAAGGGATTAAAGGGGAAATTGTGAAGCTGAATCCTTTGTTCTTGGAAGATATGCAAAAATACGCCCCCGCTTTATGGAACAAGCTCGAAGCGTTCCGCGGACGGCAGCTCCGATTTATCGAAGGGCTATTAACGAAAGCGAAACAGGACGGACATGTGCGCGACGATGTGAATATTCATCTCGCAACGGTCATCATGCTCGACAGCATTCAAAGATTAGTCAGACCCGATTTTGCAGCCAGACACAACGTTAGTATGGTGGAAGTGGCGGACACTTTATTCGCTTTATTTTTGCAGGGACTGTACAAGGATCGTCAAAAATAAAGGAGCGTGGATCATATGGATCGCTATGTGCTTGATTTCAGCCGGATTGATAAAAGCAGTCTCCCTCTGGTCGGCGGGAAGGGGGCCAATCTGGGGGAAATGACGCAGGCGGGATTTCCCGTACCGTCCGGATTTTGCGTTACGACGGAGGCTTATCGGGACTTTCTGGAGCAAAGCTCCGAAATGCCGGCTTATTGGGAGCAGCTCGATCGGCTTCAGGCGGATCAGCTTGACGACATCGCTCACTTGGGCCGCATCATTCGCGACCATCTCGTTTCGGTGCCGATTCCGGAATCGGTCCGTTCCGACATCGTAAGGGCTTGGCGACGCGCGGGGGGAGACCATGCTTATGCCGTCCGCTCGAGCGCAACGGCGGAAGATTTGCCACATGCCTCGTTTGCCGGGCAGCAGGACACTTACCTGAACATTTGCGGGGAAGAGCAGCTGCTGCAGGCGATCCGCAAATGCTGGGCATCGCTGTTTACGGACCGCGCCATTTCATACCGTGCGAAAAACAGGTTCGGCCACCGCTCGGTAATGCTGTCTGTCGTCGTGCAGCGGATGGTGTTCCCTGAAGTATCCGGCATCATGTTCACCGCCGATCCGATCAGCGGACACAGGGGTACGGTATCGATCGACGCCAGCTTCGGCTTGGGCGAAGCGCTCGTCTCCGGCCTTGTTTCGGCCGATCTGTATCAGGTGCGCGCAGGGGAGCTTATTCTGCAGAACATCGCCCGTAAAAAGCTCGCTATTTTCGCGCTGCCGGAAGGCGGCACAGTGACGAAAGAGCTGCCGGAGGAGGAGCAGGAGCGGCAGGCGTTGAATGCCGCGCAAGCCATCGAGCTCGCGGCGCTCGGGGAAAAAATCAAACGGCATTACGGCTCTGATCAGGACGTGGAATGGTGTCTTGCAGAAGGCCGGTTTTATATTGTACAGAGCCGGCCAATTACCTCGCTTTATCCATTGCCGTCTGTTGCCGTACCTGCTGGAGAGAGTCCGCATTTGTTCATCTCTTTCGGTCATCAGCAGATGATGACCGATGCGATAAGGCCGATGGGGCTATCGCTCTTGCGGACAATGTTTCCGTTCGGGAAATCGGATGTGCGAGCGGAAAACGAGAATACGGCCGCTGCCGGCGGCAGACTGTTCATCGATATTACGCCGTTGCTTGCCTTGAAGCCGGCCCGTACCCTGCTCCCGAAGGTGCTGTCCAATATTGACGAAATGATAGGCGCCGGCGTTGGCGAATACGTAGGGCGGGAATCGTTCGTCCGTCATCTACCGCGCAAGCCCGGCGTGCGAACGGCTGTCGTTCGCTTTCTCGGTCCGATCCTGCTGCGCGCCGTCCGTAATCTGCTGTTTGCATCGCCGGATAAAGCCCATCCGTTCGTTAATGCTTATCTCCGCGATTCCGACTCGCGCGGAAAAAAAACGATCAGCGCTTCGGCCGGCGCGGAAAGGCTGATTCTCCTGCAGGACCAGATCGGCTTGCTGCTGCGGCGGATGTTTATGGAATTGATGCCATACCCGCTGGCAGGTATAATTGCATCGCGACTAATCCGGGCACTGTCGAACCGCTGGTTGAACGATCCGGATATTGTTAATGTCCTTAACAAATCACTGCCCGGCAATTTGACGAGCGAGATGGGTTTGCTGATTGGCGATCTTGCCGATACCGCCAGATCGTATCCGCAGGTCGTCGAGCTCATTCGCAGCGTCGATCCGCTGCAGTTCCGCGACAAGCTGCGGAAGGTGGTGGGCGGCGACGTATTTGGCGAGGCTTGGGACCGATTCATGGAGGTGTACGGGATGCGGTGTCCGGGTGAAATCGACATGACGCGGCCCAGGTGGCTGGAAGACCCAGGCACGCTGCTGCCGTCGATCGACAGCCATATGCGCACCGTCCGGCCGGGCGAGCATCGGGTGAAGTTCGTGCAAGGCGTCAAGGAAGCGGAAACGGCTGCGCGGCAAATGCTTGAGCGGCTTCGTCTGCAGCCGTTCGGCTGGTTGAAGGCGAGGCTGATGTCGCGGCTGCTGCGCGTTTTCCGCGGGCTGATGGGGCTGCGGGAGCATCCCAAATATTTGATGATGCTGCATTTCAGCATCATTCGCGGTGTGCTCCGCGAGGAAGGCCGGCAGCTGGCCGTAGCGGGTGTGCTGGAGAAGGAAGAAGATGTCTTTTACTTGACATTGGATGAATTGCTGCGGCTGCTCCAGGGTGAACGAGCCGGGCAACTGCAGGCGCTGCTGGAACGGCGCAAGCAGGAATTCGAGCGGTTCTGCGAGCTCACGCCGCCGCGCATCATGACGAGCGAAGGCGAGATCATCACCGCTCGACGCAAACGTCAGGACGCGCCTGAAGGCGCGCTGCTCGGGACGCCCGTATCCGCAGGCGTCGTCGAAGGCATCGCCCGCATCGTGCTGCGCCCGGAAGAGGCGCGGCTGAATAAGGGCGAAATCATGATCGCGCCATTCACCGATCCGGGCTGGACGCCGTTGTTTCATTCCGCCGTCGGGCTGGTCATGGAGGTCGGCGGGCTTATGACGCACGGGGCCGTCGTTGCCCGCGAGTACGGGCTGCCCGCCGTTGTTGGAATCGACGGGGCGACCGAGCGGATTTGCGACGGCGACCGCATCCGTCTGGACGGAACGCGCGGCTATGTGCTGGTGCTGGAGCGAAACGGCGGCGAACGTTAGGCCGATAGACCAACCAATGTTTTGAAGGCCAAATAAAACCACCCAAACCGCTTCGCAGGGTTGGGTGGTTTTTGTCTTTCTTTACAGGTCTTGGCGGTAAGCTGCTTTCTTTAACTTCGTGAAGAACCGATGCGATTCAGCTGTCGCCGGCCGGTGCGGACAATCCGGCAGCGGCGGGTGCGACCGGCTGCGCACGCTTCCGGCGGCGGGTCGATTTCTTTTCCACGCCGAAACTCAGGACGGCGAAGGCTAGGCCGAGCGCGGCCAATACGGCGGCTAGCCACGGAACAGAATGCAGGCCTGAATAGGTGATCGCCAATCCGCCCATGTAGGCGCCCGATGCGTTGCCGAGATTTAACGCCGAATGGCTGGAGGTGGCCGCAAGCAGCGGCGCCTCATGCGCCAAATTCATAATTCGCAGCTGAATGCCGGGCATGATGCCGAAGGCCGCAACGCCCCAGACAAAAACGGTAACGACGGCAAGGACTGGGTTTTGGATTGTGATCGTCAGCAGAGCCAGAATGACGGCCAAAACGGCAAAATTAACCATTAAGAAAGGCATCAGCTTCCAGTCGGCTAACCGGCCCCCGAGCATATTTCCGATCGTCACCCCGAACCCGAACAAGACGAGAATCCATGTTACGCTATGCTCGGCAAAACCGCTGATTTGTTCGAGCATCGGTGTAATATAGGTGAACACGGAGAACAGGCTGGCGCATCCCAGCGCTCCCGTAAACAAGATCAGCAGCACCTGAGGCTGAAATAAGCTCCGGAACTCCTGGGCGAGACTCGAGGGCTCGTCCTGGCGTATCGTCGGAATAAAGCGGATAATACCGATCAACGATAATAAGCCGAGTATCGTAATCGCACCGAACGACGCTCTCCAGCCGAGCTGCTGACCGATGAAGGTGCCGAACGGCACGCCGACAATATTGGCTACGGTCAATCCGGCGAGCACCATCGAGACGGCGCCGGCCCGCCGTTCCGGCCGGACCAGCCGCGCGGCGATCAGCGTTCCGACGCCCAGAAAGGTACCGTGCGCGAACGCCGTCAAAATCCGGGCGCCGATCAGCAGCGCATAAGTAGGCGCAATCATGGACAGCGCATTGCCTGCGATAAAAATGGCCATAAGCAGCAGGAGCAGCTTTTTTTGCGGTACACGATGGGTAAAGATGGTAAGCAGTGGAGCTCCGACGGCGACGCCGATCGCGTAGCTCGTAATGAGCTGGCCGGCCTGCGGAATCGTTACAGACAAGTCATGGGCGACGTTCGGCAGCAGTCCCATGATTATAAATTCGGTCATTCCGATAGCGAAAGCGCCGAGCGTGAGGCACAGAAGCGATAACGGAAACTTCTCCCGCCGCGACGGGAGTGGCGATTCGTGAACAGTTGCATGCATGATGTCTCTTTACTTCCTATCCATATGAATTTGAGTTTTTCTATTGAACGAGTATACCACCAACAACCATATCCGTGAATACAGGGGGACGAGCCCATGCTGTCAACAGCCTGTTCGCATACATTCGGTTTCTTGCGAATATGAATTAACTTAAGGTCATAATTATGGAGATGGACACGACATGAGCATGCAACCTTCATCATTTGTGCGGGGTACATTTATTCTCGCGGCGGCAGCTTTCGTTACAAGAATTCTCGGCTTCCTCAACAGCATTATATTGGCGCGCTATTTAGGACCGGAAGGTATTGGATTGCTCATGATGGCTCAACCGCTCGTCCCGATGCTGATCACACTGACAAGCCTTGGACTGCCCGTCGCCATTTCCAAGCTAGTGGCTGAAGCGGAGGCCCAGGGCGACCCGGGCAAAGTGAAACGCATACTGCAAGTTTCCCTAAGCGTTACAATTACGATCAGCGTAGTGTTAACATTAGCTACACTGATCGGGGCCGAATATTTCTCCTCGCTCATATTGGCGGACCAAAGAGCTTATTATGCGATGCTGGCCATTATTCCGATCACGCCCTTGGTCGCCGTATCCTCGGTGCTGAAAGGCTACTTCCGCGGCAAGCAAAATATGAAGCCGATTGCCATTTCCGATGTCATCGAAAACATCGTGTACATCGTTCTGATTATGTCCCTGATCCAGCTGCTGCTGCCTCGCGGGATTGAATACGCGGCTGCCGGGGCTATGGCGTTTACGGTCATTGGCGAAGGAAGCGGACTGCTTTATTTGGCGCTCATGTATGCCTTGCATCGGAAGAAGTCAAGCCGTCAGCGAATCGATGCGGAGCGGCTGCCCGGCAAAAAGCAGACGATGTACGAGCTGCTGCACATCGGTCTGCCTACGACCGGCCAAGGCTTCATTCACTCGATTTACAGGGCGATTAAGCCTGCGCTCGTCATCAAGAGCCTGGCGATTGCCGGCATCGGCACGGCTGTCGCGACCAAACAATACGGTCTGCTTGTCGGTTATGCGTTTCCTTTGCTCGTGTTTCCCACCTTTATCATGCACTCGCTGTCGACAGCGCTCATACCTTCAATCAGCGAAGCGCTTGCCGCCAACAACCGGAAGCTGATACATCAGCGAATCGACCAGGCGATCCGGCTCGCCTTTATGATCGGGGCACCGTGCACCATCATTTTGTATATGTGGGCCGTCCCTTTGACAACGGTGCTTTACCATTCTCCTGAAGCGGGCATCATTCTGAAAATGCTGGCTCCATTTTTCCTGCTGCACTATTTTGAAGACCCGCTGCATGCGGTTTTACTCGGAATCGGTAAAGTCAGGACCGTCATGTGGAACTTCATTATGAGCACGCTGCTGCAGGCTGTAGCGATCTTTATTTTTGGCTCGGAGTGGGGGATTTACGGAGTCGCGACCGGCATTAACTTCGGAATTTGCTTGATTACGATGATGAACTTTTTGGCTATTTCCAAGTTTATCGGTTTTTCTCTCGATATGCGGCACTATGTGAAAACTGTAATTTGCTTGGCGCTCATGGTGATATGCGGACAAGGGACCTATACCTATATGAGTCATACCGGATTTGCTGCGCTGTGGGTCATTTTAAGCTCCGTCGGCGTATCGCTGTTAAGCTATGGCATGTCGCTCTTGCTGACCAATGCGATCAAACAGCCTGTGCGAAACGGCGCGGCCAAAGGTTTTTTTCCGAAACTGTAACGATAGGCACGACAGCAATGCCTTCTTCGAAGATAACGAAGAGGGCATTTTTATTTGATCTGCCAGTTAACTGCAAGGCAAACGGTTAAGTTTTGCACCCTGCTTGACACATAACGAAATATTGCCGGAGCCGACCGGATGCGGAGCCGAATATTTTTGTAAAAGGGTTGATTAAAAATAGATAATATATTAATATATCTAAATAATAATAAACAAAACGTATAAATATCTATTATTATGTAATTAACATCACAGTGAATCGTTATCGTTCCTCCGGCGCTGTCAATATCGGCGGATACCTGCTTCCTGTTTTGGTGTCTATGGGGCACAGGCAGTCCGGCAAAACGGCGATGAACAGAGAACAATTAACAATTAATATGGAAGAGGAGAGTCAATCATGCTTCACAACAAGTATGTACGAACGGTTATTTTATCCCGCGTGCTGTTGCAGCTGGGGGTTTGGATACGAAATTTTGCCATTCTTTTATATGTCACCGATTTAACGCATAACAATCCGCAATACGTATCGCTGATCTCGGTGGCGGAATTCGCGCCTATTTTTATTTTTGCGATCATTGGAGGGACGTTTGCGGATCGCTGGCGGCCCAAGCTCACAATGGTATGGTGCGATATACTGTCGGCGTTATCCGTATTTGCCGTACTGGCCGTGCTCATGAGCGGGTCGTGGTATGCCTTGCTGTTCGGGACGTTTATATCCGCCGTGCTCTCGCAATTTTCTCAGCCGTCGGCGATGAAGCTGTTCAAGCAGCATGTTCCCGGCGAGCAGTTGCAAGGCGTTATGGCCATGTTCCAATCGTTGATGGCTGTCTTCATGGTCATTGGTCCGATTATGGGGACGTTTGTTTTTCAACATTATGGAATCGGGTATTCGCTTGTCGTAACGGGAATCATGTTTGCCGGATCGTCGATCGTGTTGTCCTTTCTGCCGCGCGACGCAGTGGAACCGGCTGACGAAGGCAGCCGCAATTTTAGCAAGGAGCTGATGGACGGCCTCCGTTATGTAGGAGCGAGCCGCCCCTTGCGCACGCTTGCCGTCGCATTTGCCGCTTCCGGGCTCGGAGCGGGCTTGATCCAGCCGCTTGCAATTTTCATCGTGATCGAGAAGCTCGGACAGGGGAAGCCGTTTCTCCAATGGCTGCTGATGACGAACGGTCTGGCCATGCTGATCGGCGGCGCCTTCCTAATCGGAATTGCCAAAAAAATGAGGCCATATACGCTGCTGGCCGCGGGCCTGCTGGTAAGCGCCGTTTGTACCATTGCCGTCGGCTGGTCGACTAATATCGGGTTGACGCTGCTGCTGCAAGTGCTCAGCGGATTCTTTTATCCTTGGGTCCACACCGGCATTCAAACGCTTATTCTTAAAAATACAGAAGCCGCGTATATCGGCCGGGTCGGCGGAGCCGTTATGCCGGTGTTTATGGGGATGATGGTGATCGGCATGTCGCTTGCGGGCTATTTGAAGGATGCGCTATCGCTGTTTACGGTTTATGCAATAAGCGGCGCGTTGCTTATCATCGGCGCACTATTGTTGGTCCCGTTGTATTGGAAACGGCGTGCAGCAGAATCGGCGGCGAATTAATCCCATGGATCAATCAACACAAAAGTGAGATTCACCGTACTCCGGTTGTTGTATGGTCTTGCAAGCCTAAGTTCGGTTTGTCCTGCAGCTATCATCAAAAAGATATCGAATATTGTGATTATCCCGCTTACTACAATCATTCTAGAGGCATATATCATTCACATAGCGATAAAACAAATTGGAGATGATAGCTGTATGAATTCTTGGAAAATTAAGCCGGGGAAGCGCCGTGGCCGCACCAGCAGATCATTCCCATCGAACCGGAATACGTGTTGAAGACGTTTAAAGCGGCGGTTTATTACTACAAGGAGACTCGGTACGAACGCAAACCGGAGCAAGTTGACGGCTTGCAGGCGTAAGCTCATCCGCTGCAGCTCTTGTAAGGTTGAACCGATAGGCTGCACTTGGGTCTTAAAAAACATTCAGGCTTCCTAAGGGCAAACATCGCTCTCAGGAAGCTTTTTTCTCTTCGTAAAAAGGGTTGACTTTGACGCTGCGTAAAGGTGTACGCTTAAGCTGTCAGGAGGTGAAGCGAGTGGAATACACCGTACAGAAGCTTGGGCGGCTGGCGGGAATCAGCACAAGAACGCTGCGATACTATGATGAGATTGGCATTCTAAAGCCGGCTAGAGTCAACTCGTCCGGATATCGCGTCTATGGCCAGGCGGAAGTCGACAGGCTGCAGCAAATATTGTTTTACCGGGAGCTCGGGCTTCGTCTGGACCAGATCAGCGAGCTTGTGAATTCACCGTCCTTTAACGGGACTGAGGCGCTGAAGCAGCACCGCGAGCAGCTCCTTGACAAAAGAAAGCAGTTGGACGTACTGATTGCCAATGTGGAAAAAACAATTGCCTTTAACGAAGGGAGAATTACGATGAGTGATAAAGAAAAATTCGAAGGCTTCAAGCAAAAGCTGATTGATGACAATGAGGCGAAATACGGACAAGAAATTCGCGAAAAATATGGCGAGGATGCCGTCAACAAGTCGAACGCCAAAGTGAAAAATATGACGCAGGAGCAATATGAAGAGGTAACCCGCCTGTCGGAGCAACTGGCCGAGACGCTGGCCGAGGCGTTCAAGCAGGGGGACCCTGCGGGCGAATTGGCTATGCAAGCGGCCGAGCTTCATAAGCGGTGGTTAACGTACTATTGGAGCGAATACAATAAAGAAGCGCACGCTGGCATTGTCCAGATGTATGTCGATGACGAACGGTTTACGGCCTATTACGATAAGCTTCAACCAGGAACGGCGCAATTTTTAAGAGATGCCGTCCACATTTATACAGGCTTCAAGAAATAATAATGCTTGAGCAGCTGAGGCTGCGTCGCGGGTCATTTTGATCGGGTGCAGCCTTTTTTCCGTTGTGTCGCTGCTTCCGCAGTTTGTCGTATTTTTGCTGTTTCAGCGAAATATCGTTGAAGGCATTTGCGACAAACGGGATCAAACGCTAGCCGGTCAAAGTCAGAATGCGGCTTATGCCCGGTAGTATGGAGCAGTACGCCGCATATTATGTAGGAGTCGGAGTGCAAATGAATTGCAATCGGCTATTGACAAAATACAATTATAGGAGTACGATTCGTTAGTAATTTCATATGTCCTCGTTAGGTGAGGCTCCTATACAAATACAGGCCACTGCCCGGAAACATCGAAAGATGCCAATGGGTAGAACAGGGATTGCCGGATTAAGGCTTTTCATAAGGTGGCTAAGAGGCGAATGCTCTCTTTACGTTGTATAGTGCCAAAGCTCGACTAGGGGGAACGGAAACCATTTTGCATGCGCGTTTTTCGAGCCCTCTAGCCGGTCTAGGGGGCTTTTCGATTTTATTTCATAAGGGGGAATACGCACATGGACGGTAGCCCGAGTCCGAGTAGCAGGTCTTACGATTTTCAATACCCAGTGTTCGGGGAGAACCGGGTTTTTATCGCATTTGCAAGCTGTCCATACGTATATTTCAGTCCCCCCCCTGCGGTGGGGCAGGCTTATTTCAGTATGCGTATTTGACTTGTGAGCGATTCAGACAACGGTAATGCGATCAGCTCTCCCTGAGCCGGGGAGGGCTTTTTTGTGTTTACTTTTGATCGTTTATATGAAAAATACGGGAGGCTATGAACATGAAACAGAAGCAAACGAAAGCTGAAACGCTAAACCTTCAAATTTCCGAGCGGCTCATCCAGACATCCGCATGCCATATCGACGACCTGATGGAGGAATTGTCGACTATTGCAGCGGGACTTACGGATTTAGAAGCTGTACAAAGACAGGAACGGTACGGGAAAAATCAAATCGTGCACGATAAGCCTGCGGTCTGGTTTATCCAGCTGCTTGGCTGCTTTAAAAATCCGTTTATTCTCATTTTGCTGGCGCTGGATGCATTTTCATTTTTTACAGATGACTCGAAAGCCGTAACGATTTTAAGCGTCATGATCTCGATCAGCGTACTCATCACATTTACCCAGGAATATCGTTCGGCCCGCACAGCGGAAAAGCTGAAAGCGATGGTGAAAATGACAGCATCGGTCACCCGACAATCCGGCAAAAAAGAGATCGACATGGGGGAGCTGGTCCCCGGTGACATCATCCATTTGTCGGCGGGCGACCTCGTTCCGGCCGATGTGCGCTTGCTTTATTCTAAAGATTTATTCACGGCCGAATCCGCTTTGACGGGTGAGACGATGCCGGTTGAAAAACAGGATGCGCATACCCGGAGAACGGACAAAGCAACAGGCGGTCTGCCGGCGAACAATGCGCTGGATCTCGCTAATATGTGTTACATGGGAACCAATATCGTCAGCGGAACGGCGACGGCCGTTGTCGTCGCTACGGGGGATTCGACTTACCTGGGCTCGATGGCCAAGGCGCTGACCGACAAACGGCCGCTGACGAGCTTCGATAAAGGCGTCCACAGCGTTACATGGGTCATTATCCGGTTTATGCTCATCATGGTTCCGATCATTTTCTTGATCAACGGCTTCACCAAAGGGGATTGGACGGAAGCTCTCTTCTTCGGCTTATCGGTAGCCGTCGGCTTGACGCCGGAAATGCTGCCGGTTATCGTCACTGCCAATTTGGCCAAAGGAGCCGCCGTCATGGCCCGCAACAAGGTGGTCGTGAAGAAGCTCAATGCGATTCAAAACCTAGGCGCGATGAATATTTTATGCACGGATAAAACCGGCACACTGACCAAAGACAAAATCATTTTGCAGCGGCATCTGGACATTCACGGTCAAGAGGACGGCAAAGTGTTGGAATACGCTTATTTGAACAGCTATCATCAAACCGGCTTGAAAAATTTACTGGATGTCGCCGTATTGGAGCATGCGGAGCTGGGCGATGTGCTTGGGGCACAGCAAAACTATACGAAAATCGATGAAATCCCGTTTGATTTTAACCGCAGACGGATGTCCGTCGTGTTGAATCAAAGCGGCAAAGGGCAAATTCTCATTTGCAAAGGCGCGATGGAGGAAATCATAGGCGTCTGTACCCATGCCCTCGACGGCGGGGAGACGGTTCCGCTCACCTCTCAAATGACGCAGAAGGTGAAGGAGCTTGTCGAAGCATTAAATACGGACGGCTTGCGGGTTATAGCGGTTGCAATCAAGCATGCGGAGACGTCGGACAGAGCGTATGGGATCAAGGACGAATGTGGCATGGTTCTTGTCGGTTACATCGGCTTCCTGGACCCTCCGAAGGAAAGCGCGGCATTGGCGATTCAGGCTTTAAAGTGTAACGGAGTAGCCGTCAAGGTGCTGACCGGCGATAATGCGGCAGTTGCACGTAAAGTATGCCGCGAGGTGGGCTTAGACACTGAACCGCTTGTGCTGGGCAGCGATATCGAGCTGCTGACGGATGCTCGGCTGGCCGATTTGGCCGAGAAGACGACGATCTTCGCCAAGCTGAATCCGCTGCAAAAAGTGAGAATCGTCCGCGCGCTGCAGAGCAAGGGGCATACCGTAGGCTTTATGGGCGACGGCGTTAACGACTCGGCCTCGCTCAAGGATGCGGATGTGGGCATTTCCGTGGACACGGCCGTGGATATCGCCAAGGAATCGGCCGCTATTATTTTACTCGAAAAAAGCTTGCTGGTGCTGGAGGAAGGCGTGATCGAAGGCCGCAAAACGTTCGGCAACATGATCAAGTATATCAAGATGACGACAAGCTCAAATTTTGGCAATATGTTCAGCGTCCTGGGCTCAAGCGTCTTTTTACCGTTCTTGCCCATGCTGCCGATTCATCTGCTCATCCAAAATCTGTTTTACGACATTTCGCAGCTGTCGCTTCCTTGGGATCGTATGGATGAACAATTTTTGGCGAAGCCGCGAAAGTGGGACGCCAAATCAGTCGGACGATTTATGCTGTTCATCGGACCGATCAGTTCGATTTTCGATTATGCGACTTACTTTGTTATGTATGTGGTGTTCGCCGCAAATACGGCGGGGGAGCAATCGTTATTCCAATCCGGCTGGTTTATCGAAGGGCTCTTGTCGCAAACGTTAATTGTGCATATGATCCGCACCGAAAAAATACCGTTCATCCAACGGCGGGCCAGCATGCCGGTTATTCTGCTGACAGGAGCGATTATGATCGCGGGAATCTTTATTCCATTCTCGGCATTCGGCGCCAGCATCGGGCTGCAGCCGCTGCCTGCATCTTATTTCCCATGGCTGGCGGGAATTCTGTTGAGCTACTGCGCGTTGACGCAGTTGATCAAAAGATGGTATATCCGCAAATTTAACGAATGGCTGTAAGCGAGACATTGTCAAATCCCGTCCTGAATCCGGCGGGATTTTTTGTTTGTAATTCATAAGTGTGCGTAAGTCTGAGCAGCGATTAGTCAAGTAAACACTTGACACTTCATTTTTTATACTATAATCTTATAGTTATGTTGTTGTATTAACGTTAATATTAAACTGTTCCTCGCAATTAATCGACAGTCTCCGTTTTTTCGTTGCTATGCAACCGCTGCCAACAGGTTGTCGCATTTTACTACATTAAAAGAGGTGTATGGACATGAGTCTGGATCAAAACCGGGAAGAACGCCGCATTTACGAGCAAGTACCTACCAGCCATTATTTGAAGGATATCCGCAAAGACACTTATTACACCGGCGATTTCAAGCTGGGGCTTAATTTTTACAGCTTCAGCCATAATCTGGCTTCGTGGGTGAAGGGGAACACGGACGGGGCTCCTCCCATCGATACGATGGGCGTCATCCGCTTTGCCAAAGAAGCCGGATTTGACGCTGTTGACATTACGGCTTACTACATACCCGGCTATGATAATTTTACGATGCCGACCAAGCCGGATGAAGAGATCTATGCTTATGCCAGAGATGTGAAGAAGCTGTGCGAGCAGCTTGGAATCGCGATCAGCGGTACGGGAGTGAAGAACGATTTTGCCGACCCGAACGATGAGCGCAGAGCGTTGGATGTGAAGCGCGTCAAATATTGGATCGACGTGGCTGCGGAAATGGGTGCTCCCGTGATGCGCGTGTTCAACGGCGATGTGCCGAAAGATATTCAAGATTCGGATTGGGAAACGATAGCGAAAACCAGGATCGTGCCGGCACTGAGAGAATGCGCCGAGTACGGGGCGAAGAAAGGCGTAGTCGTCGGCATGCAAAATCATGGGGACATGGTTTGTACGGCGGATCAAGTTATCAAAATTTTGAAATGGGTCGATCATCCGAATATCGGATTGATCAACGACACGGGATTTTTCAAAACTTTCCGCAGCCGCACCGGGGAGGGCTACAGCTGGTATGACGATATCGAGGCCGTTTTGCCTTATACAGTAAACTTCCAGGTGAAGAAAAAGCCGGCAGGCGCCAACACCGAGATTCCGATCGATCTCGAGGAGCTGTTTACGCGAATCCGTTACAGCGATTACCGCGGATATATTCCATTGGAGACGCTCTGGGTCAACGGCGATGCGAATCATCCGAAAGATTTGGCTGAACCTCCGTTCGATCAGGTCCGCGATTTTCTGAACAAGATGAAAGCCGCCTCCGAGAGTACGAAATTACAAAAGAACTAATTCATGCGATTAGCTTATTATACAAAAGCTCTCCAGCAAAAAGCCGCAGCGATGCGGTTTTTTGCTGCATTCGAAGGCGGGTGTTCGCCGGAATGCCAGCATCCGTGGCATGAATCGGCGACCGTCAACGTAAAATAATTAGAAACCCGCACGTTTGTTGAACAATCAACATATCGGCAAATGCGGGTTCGCCGCAAGTGATGGGAGGGGGGCTCGGACAAAATGGATAATAACCGCGATTTGGGAGTCACGTTATCAACTATATTGAAGGAGCGCTCGCTGTCGATGCGCAAGCTGAGCGCGCTTACCGGAGTCGATACGTCGACCATCTCAAGAATTATCAATGGAAAGCAGCAGGCCAAGCCGGAGCATTTGCGGCAGTTTGCTCTTCATCTCGGAGTGCCGGCGGTGCGGCTTTTCCAAGCGGCGGGCTTCGAGGTGGACGCATCGCCGATCAGCGATACTTCCGGAATTCACGCTTCGATAGACAGTATTAAGGAAGTGCTCCAATCGACCAATTTAATCGATCGCCAATTTACAACCGAGCTTGTTCAGAAGGAACTGAAAAAATATGAGCAGTACGCACTAATGGAGGAAGGCGAGCGGATCATCCGCGACGAGTTTGCGGCTAAAGTGCTGAGCGTGAACGGCGCCGGTCCGTTTATCGACGAGTTGAAGCATATGTTCGCGCTCTTCTGCAAAGAAGACACCTCCTTGGAAAAGCGCGCCCTGCTCGGAAGCGCCTTGCTTTATTTCATTTTGTCGACGGATATTATACCGGATTACGTGTTTCCGCTCGGTTATTTGGACGATGCGATTGCAGTGCAGCTAGTCATCGACCGAATCAAACAAATGGACCGGATATAGCCAACGGCTCTTCACAATTGACAGTATGAATGATGTATTTTATATTAAGGATATTAAGAGTCTGTAATAACTTTGATAAATCAGGAGCAAGGCAGCAATCGCGGTCAATTCCGACCTGTTTGAAGAAATTTGGCGTTAATCCGTATCTTGTGATTTAAGCTCGCACTTCCAAGTGACGGGCTATTTAACTTTTTTGCAGCAATGATCAAGGCCTCTTTACAAAAACAACGTACTCACGATCCGCTTATCCGTGATAAAATAAGCTTGTACGACCATTTAGGCTTTAATGACAAAGGAGGAGAATAATGGAAATGTTCTCGGGCTGGAAATTCAAATGGTTAAAAACCGCGCTTGCCTTAACCATCGCGTTGCCGATTCAAGCATTTGCCGTCAGCGGCTGGCAGGCCGCGTGGGCGGAAGGGCCGAACGATCCGGCGCCGTTCATCGAAGCCAAGGTCGTGAATGGCAATGCCGGCAAAAAGGTACTGTTCGACAATACCCATGAACAGACGGCTGGAGCGGCCGACTGGGTAATTGACGGCGGTTTCTCGGACTTTGCCAATGGCCTCGCGAACAACGGCTACTATGTTAAGGAACTGCGCAAATCGGTCCCGATTGCATTGAGCGATTTGACCGGCTATGACGTATTCGTCGTTGCCGAATCGAATGTTCCCTACAAAACGAGCGAGCAGCAGGCGATGCAGCAGTACGTCCAGGGCGGCGGCAGCATCCTGTTCATAGCCGACCATTACAATGCGGACCGCAACAAAAACCGGTGGGACGGCTCGGAAGTGTTCAACGGTTACCGGCGCGGCGCATGGAGCGACCCGGCTAAAGGGATGAGCGCCGAGGAACGCGCCTCCGAAGCGATGCAGGATGTGGCGAGCTCGGACTGGCTGGCAGAGCAGTTCGGCGTGCGCTTCCGGTATAATGCGTTAGGCGATATCAACGCGAATCAAATCGTTGCGCCGGATCAGGCATTCGGCATTACGCAAGGCGTCGGCAGCGTAGCGATGCATGCCGGCTCAACGCTGGCGATAATGGATCCGACAAAAGCGAAGGGGATCGTATATCTCCCGCAAACCAACGCGGCATGGCCCAACGCAGTCGATCAGGGTGTCTACAATGGCGGCGGCATAGCGGAAGGCCCGTTTGTGGCTGTGGCCAAGGCGGGAGCAGGGAAAGCCGCATTTATCGGCGATTCTTCGCCTGTCGAGGATGCGACGCCGAAATATGTGCGCGAGGATACTGGCGCGAAGAAAACGACTTATGACGGCTATAAAGAGCAGGATGACGCCGTCTTGCTCATGAACCTCGTAGACTGGCTCGGCAAAAAAGAAAGCTACACGAGCCTGGCGCAGCTCAGCGGTCTGCAGTTGGATCAGCCGACGGCGCTGCTGCCGTTTGAAGATCCGGCGAGCTCTACGGAGCCGCAGCCCGAACCGTGGGCACCCCCGAATGCCGGCTACAAATGGTATGACCGGAGTACGTTTAAACCGGGCTCTTACGGCAGCGCAGCGGCTGCCGCAAATCCTGCTTACAAATTCGTCCATCAGTCGCAGCTGCCGAATGCGGAGCCGTTCCAAATCCGCGTGGCTGCCGATAATCTTCCTAAAAATGCAACCGTATCCGGATTCAGCGCTGGCATTTATTTGACCGGCGGCACACAGGTGGCAGCTATTCAAAATCCGGACGGCACGTGGCCTGCATCCTACGGCTACAGCGCGCCGTTCAGCCTGACCGCCGATGCCAACGGTCATGCCGCTGTCGAATTGAACGTTCGCATGAAGCCGGGGACGAACGGTCCCGCGAATTTGCGGCTGCGCCAGAACGGCAACAATCTGGTGACCGAGGCGGTAACGGTAGCCAACGTTCCGGCCGAACCGCTGCCGGCGGAAGAGGGACCAATTCCTGTGAAAATTTCGATCGCGGAAGCGCGCGGCAAAGCGGAAGGTGCGCTTGTCACAGTGGAAGGCGTCGTGACGACAGAGCCGGGCATTTTTGGCGGGCAATCGTTTTACTTGCAGGATGCGACCGGAGGCATATATGTGTTCCAAAGCTTAAGCGGTTTTCATCAGGGCGATACCGTGAAGATCACGGCATCAACGGCATTGTACAATACCGAATTGGAGCTGGTTGATCCGGTTCAAATCGCCAAAACCGGCACGGCCGCGCTGCCCGTTCCCGCAGACGTACCAGCCGTTACGAACGACAATCAAGGACAACTGGTCGAGTTAAGCGATGTGATGATCGGCGCGATCGTTAGTGCGGTACCAGCAGGCTCGTTCGAGTTCGACGCGGTGAAAGGAACAACGAGTACCCATATTCGCGTAGATGCGCGAACAGGACTTACCGAGAGCACTTTTCCGTATCATGCAGGACAAAAGATTTCGATCAAAGGAATTGCTTCCGTGTTTAAAGGTGTCTTCCAGCTGAAGCCTCGCGGTTCATCCGACTTTACGACCCAGGCCGATACGACTGCGCCCGTAACGACGGCTGCATTATCGGGCGCTCCGAACGCCCAGGGCTGGTTCAACAAAGATGTTGCCGTTACATTGACGGCCAAAGATGATCAGGAAGGTGCATTGACGACTCAATATGCTGTAAATGACGGAGCTTTTGCCGATTATACAGCTCCTATTACAATTCAAACAGACGGTATTCATACGATACATTATTATTCCAAGGATGCTGCCGGAAATACCGAAGCCGCGCAGTCGCTAGTCGTCAAGCTGGACAAGACAGCGCCTACTGCCGTGTTAACCCAATCCGGCAAAGCGGTTACGGATGTAACTTATACCGACACGCTGAGATTCGAGCTTACAAGCTCTGATGCGGGATCGGGGATTGCCGCTCAACGGCTGCTGCTTGATGGCAATGAAATCAGCAGCGGTCAATCAATCAAAGCGGCGGATTTGGGCTTGGGCGCCCATACGGTACAATTCCGGGTAACGGACGCCGCCGGCAATCAAGCGGAGCAAAGCTTTACTTTTAATGTAACGAAACCGTTATCCGGCGGCGTACCCGGCAAGCCGGTGCTGTCCGACGACAGCACGCATGCAACCGGGCTGAAGGATGGTAACTTCACGGTTACGATGAACATGTGGTGGGGAAATAACGGCACCGAGTTCAAGCTGTACGAAAACGGCAAGCTGATCGACACGCAATCGTTGACTGACGCATCACCAGGCGCGCAGGCTGCGAAGACGGTTATCAAAGGCAAGCCGAATGGAACCTATACGTATACTTGCGAGCTGAGCAATGTTTTCGGTACGACGGCCTGCGCGCCGCTTACTGTGAAAGTAACCGATGCCGCACCCGGCAAGCCGGTTCTGGCACAGGACAATTGGGATGGCGACGGAAACTATCAAATAACGATGAACATGTGGTGGGGCACGAACGCAGCCGAGTACCGCTTGTACGAAAACGGAAAACTGATTGACACGCAAAGCTTAAAAGCGGCTTCGCCCAATGCGCAAAGCGCGGTTACGAAGATCGAGGGCAGAGCGAAAGGCCAATACGAATACCGCAGCGAGCTGGTCAATGCGGCCGGCGTTACGGCCAGCGAGAAAATAACGGTAAAGGTTACCAAGTAAGCAGAGCTTGCAGGAAGCCCGGGACATCATCCCGGGCTATTTACTTTGTCCCGATAAAACGCGGATTTCACCCTACATTCAAGGAATCATGAATATAATCGACAAGTTTCACTATTAATAGAAGACGAATTGAATCATTTATAGTAAAATAAGACGAGATTTATTTTAAAACCATTTTTTTGGAACTTATGACTGGTTAATAACGTTAATGATATGAGATGAACAATATGAGGTGACTGCGATGCTACGAAAAAAAACGACGGATGTACATAAATCCAAACAGGCGCCGGTTAATAAGTCGGCCATGATGGTATCGGTTTTCATGGCTACGGCGTTGGTAGGCTGCGGTCAAACGCCGCCAACCCAGCAGGTGGCTGCCGTTCCCAACAGCACCGCGCAGCAGGCCGCCGCTTCCGGCAATGCGGCCCAGCAGGAGCAATCGAACGCCGAAGCGCCGCCATTCGGAGGCACCGAGCAAGATTATTGCCGGGATGACAACAACGACAGCCGGTGCGACGATTCGGGGGACAGCTACGATAAGCAATATGCATACTCGAATAATGGAAACACGTACTACGGACGCAGCTCCTCCGTTTCGTCGGGAATTTTAACCGGCGCTTTAGTAGGTGCGGTGATCGGAGCGGCGACGGCCAATTCCGGAAAAACCGCCCCGCCCCCGGCGGCCCCGCAGACGGCAGGCAAGGAAGGAAGAAATGTGACGACTGCGCCCGCGCAAGCCCCAAGCAATAAAGCGCCGGCGCCAACAACATCGACGCGCTCGGGCTCCTTTAACAGCTCTCCCGCCTCGGGAAGCTCGTCCGGCGCAGCAAGCACGTCAAGCTCAAGCAAGCCTTCGGGCACGAGCAGCTCAAGCGGTTCAAACGCTGCGACAAGCCCGTCCGGAGCAGCAAGCACGTCAGGCGCAAACAAGCCTTCGGGCACGAACGGCTCAAGCGCTGCGACAAGCCCGTCCGGCTCCGCTTCGAAAAGCTCTTCCGTAAGCTCGGGGAGCAGCTCATCCAGTCGGCCTTCGTCCGGCATTTCCAGCGGCACCTCCGCCTCCAAAGGTGGAATCGGCAGCTCCAGCAGTTCAAGCGGATCCAGCAGCTGAAGTTTGGAAGGAGTCGCATAAACCCGGAGATAGAGGATGAAGCAGGATGAGCGGCCGCCGTGCACGAAGGTGAAGATTGACCGTTTCATGGGCGTTCGCAATAATCGTAACTTTATAGCATCGGAATAGCCGGAAGAGCCGCAGTGCGGCTCTTTTTTTGTGTATATTCTCGACATAATAGAAATCGTAAAATCTGGAAAACCAAGTGGTCTAATCGAAGGAACACGACTTCAACAACGGCTGCAACCCCATATCCATCCCTCCCAACGCTCAAACGTACATCCTACACCAAGGACTACGCAAGGCGTTTTTCTTTATGGCTGAATGTTTTCAAAGGAATAAACCTTCGTTACATTGGAAATGTTTTTCGGACACATACTCTTCGAACAAGAAGAACTTGACACCCGGTTCGTCTGTGCGATATATTGGTTGACACGCAAGTCAATTTAAAAGAGGTGACCGATGATTGCCGCGCAATAAGGAACAAAACCAGGAAATTCGTCGACAACGACAAGAAACGATTATTCGGGCCGCGCTCAAAGTTTATGCAGAGAAAGGGTACTCGGCCTCCGAAATTAATGATGTTGCGGAACAGGCCGGCGTTGCCAGAGGTCTTATTTATTACTATTTCAAAGATAAGCATGCGCTATTCCGCGAATTGTTCCTCATAATGCTCAAGCGTTCGAATGAGCATATTCAGGCGCATTTTGATCAGGACGGCTCCGTTGTCGCCTTGTTGGAAAGCTTCGTCCGCACCATGTACATCAATATATTGGAGCAGTCGGACAGCATCCTGTTCTTCATGCGGATGCGTCATGATTTGCACGAGCTGTTCACACCGGAGGAGCTGAAAACATGGAGCTGGCATCACGACAATATGAGCGTAGTCCGCAAAATGTTGGACAAAGGCATGAAATCGGGCGAAATCAGGCAAATGTCCCCGCAGCTGCTGACCGTGCAATATTGGGGCGCGATGATGCATGGGGTGATGCATTTGCGTCAATCTCACCAGGAGCTGCTGGCGCAGGGCGTCGACAAGAAGGAAATCGAACAGTCGTTTCAGAGGGATATTCACGATGCCGTTGCAGGCTGCATGCTGCTTGTAACATCGTTAAATGGGCAAAATTCGATTGGAGTGGATAAAGAATGATCAAGCTGTTCAAATTGCTGATGCCGTATCGTTGGACGATCGGGCTGGTGCTGGCGCTTATTTTTTTGCAGTCGCTGTCCGAGCTGTACTTGCCGACCTTAATGGCGGATATCGTCAATCTTGGTATTGTGACCGGCGACCACAGTTATATATGGCGCATCGGCGGATTCATGCTGCTAGTATCGGCCGCAAGCGGGTTGTTTTCGGTTATCGCCAGCTTTCATGCCTCCAAAATTTCTTCCGGCTTCGGCCGGATTGTCAGAGGCAAAGTGTTCTCGCATGTCGAGCGGTTCTCCCTGCAGGAATTCGATAAGATCGGTACGGCGTCGCTAATTACCCGGACGACGAACGACATCAATCAAGTGCAGCAGGTGCTGCTCATGATGATGCGAATGATGGTTGCGGCGCCGATGATGTGTATCGGAGGCATCATTATGGCCGTGTACAAAGATGCAAAGCTCTCCCTTGTCATTATTTGCGTCATTCCTATATTGGCGCTGACGATTTTTTTAATCGCAAGGAAAGGAATCCCGCTGTTTAAGATCATCCAGACCAAGATCGATAAGCTGAATTTGGTGCTGCGCGAAACATTGACCGGCGTCCGCGTCATTCGGGCATTCAATCGGACGGACCATGAAAAAAAGCGGTTTGACGAGGCCAACCTCGATCTGACCGACGTCGCGATAAGAGTCAATAAAATTATGGCGGCCATGATGCCCATGATGATGCTCATCATGAGCTTCACCTCGATTGCGATCATCTGGTTCGGAGGCATCCGCATCAGCACCGGACATATGCAGGTGGGCGATTTAATGGCGTTTTTGCAATACGGGATGCAGATCATGTTTTCGCTGATTATGGTTTCGATGATGTTCGTCATGGTGCCGCGGGCGTCCGCTTCCTCGGTAAGGATCAATCAGGTGCTGGACACCGTGCCTGACATCGTCGATCTTCCGGCAGCCAGACAGGCGCCATCCGGACAGGGCCACGTTGTGTTCGATCGCGTCACCTTCAGCTATCCGGGGGCCGAGAAGCCCGCGCTATCGAACATTTCGTTCGAGGCCGTGCCGGGTCAAACGACGGCGATTATCGGCGGTACCGGATCCGGCAAAACGACGCTGATCAGCCTGATCCCGCGGTTTTACGACATCGAAAGCGGCAGCGTAAGGGTGGACGGTGTCGATGTGCGCGAAATGACGCAGGAAAGCTTGCGTTCGAAAATCGGCTTCGTCCCTCAGCAATCGGTTCTGTTTACAGGAACCATCCGCGACAATATCCGTTTCGGCAAAGAAGAAGCAACCGACGAGGAGATCGGTAAGGCAGCCGAGACTGCCTTCGCCGCTCCGTTCATCGCGGAAAAGGAAGATGGCTACGATTCGGCGATATCGCAGGGCGGCGGCAATCTGTCCGGCGGGCAGAAGCAACGGCTGTCGATTGCTCGTGCGCTTGTCCGCAAGCCGGAAATTTACGTGTTCGACGACAGCTTCTCGGCGCTCGACTTTAAAACGGATGCCAATCTGCGCGCCGCGCTAAAACGCGAGACGAGCAATGCGACGGTTATCATCGTCGCTCAAAGGGTCAGTACCGTCATGGACGCCGACCGGATTATCGTATTGGACGAAGGAGAGATTACGGGGATCGGCACACATCGCGAATTAATGGAAACGTCCACTGTCTACCGTGAAATCGTCTCCTCACAGCTTGCAGAGGAGGAGAGCGCATGAGCGAACATAATAAATCGCAGGGAGCTGGCGAAGGTCAGCGAAGAGGTATGGGCGGCCCCGGAAGGGGCCCGATGGGCGGCGGCTTCGGTATGCCGATGGGCATGCCGGGGCAAAAGGCGAAGGACAGCAAACGTACGTTTCGCCGTCTTCTTGGTTATTTAAAGCCGTTTCGTGTACAGCTTATTTCGGTAATAGCGGCAGCGATATTAAGCACTGTGTTCAGTATCGTCAGCCCGAAAATTATGGGGAAAGCCACGACGAAGCTGTTTGAGGGCTTGATGGCGAAGCTGCAAGGGGTTCCCGGCGCGGCAATCGATTTCCCTTACATTTTGAATATCGTTATGATCTTGGTCGTGCTGTACATTTTCAGCTCCTTGTTCGCATACATCCAGCAGTATTTGATGGCGGGCGTAGCGCAAAAGACAGTGTACCGCATGAGGAAGGACGTCAATGAAAAGCTGGTGCGGCTTCCGCTCAAATATTACGATTCGCAAACGCACGGGGAGATATTGAGCCGGGCGGTAAACGATATGGACAACATCAGCGGTACGCTGCAGCAAAGCTTGACGCAGGTTATTACCTCCGTCATAACGCTTGTCGGCATCATAGTCATGATGCTGACGATCAGCCCGCTGCTGACCTTGATTCTCGTGCTGACGCTGCCGCTCAGCTTTATCGTGATCAGGATGATCGCCTCCCGCTCGCAAAAGCATTTCATGGGGCAGCAAAAGGCATTGGGCGAGCTGAACGGGCATGTGGAGGAAATGTACACCGGGCATAAAATCGTCAAGGCGTTCGGGTACGAACGGAAGTCGATCGGCAAATTCGACGAAGTCAACGACCGGCTGTATGAATCGGGCTGGCGGGCCCAATTCATCAGCGGCATTATGATGCCTCTGATGACGGTCATCAACAATATCGGCTACGTGATGATCTGCGTCGTAGGCGGGGTGCTTGTGACACAAAGAGCGATCGAAATCGGCGATATTCAGGCATTCATCCAATATGCCCGTCAATTCTCGATGCCAATCGTGCAGACGGCGAATATTGCCAATATTATTCAGTCCACATTGGCTTCGGCCGAACGGGTGTTCGAAATATTGGATGAACAGGAGGAGGTGCCGGAATCTGCGCAAGGAAAGCTGCTTCTGAAACCGCGCGGCGACGTGCGCTTCGAAAATGTCAAATTCGGCTACAAGGAAGATGCCGTCGTGATCGACAATATGAACATCGACGTCAAACAGGGACAGACGATTGCCATCGTCGGACCGACGGGCGCAGGCAAAACGACGCTCGTCAACCTGCTGATGCGTTTTTACGAAATTAACGACGGCGCAATTACCATCGACGGTGTCAACATTACCGCTATGAAGCGGGAGCAGCTGCGTCAGCTGTTCGGCATGGTGCTCCAGGATACATGGCTGTTCAACGGCACCATCCGCGATAATATCGGGTACGGCCGCATGGGCGCGACGAAGGAGGAAATTCTCGAAGCCGCGCAGGCGGCGCACGCGGATCATTTCATACGGACTTTGCCCGACGGGTATGATACCGTGCTGAACGAAGAAGCGTCCAACATTTCGCAGGGCCAGAAGCAGCTGCTGACTATCGCGCGGGCCATCTTGGCCGATCCGGCCATTCTTATTCTTGACGAGGCGACGAGCAGCGTCGATACCCGCACGGAGATCTATATTCAAAACGCGATGCACAGGCTCATGCAGGGCCGTACCAGCTTTGTCATCGCGCACCGTTTGTCGACGATCCGCGACGCCGATCTCATTCTCGTTATGAATCACGGCAGCGTGATCGAGCAGGGAACGCATGTGGAGCTGTTGGCGCGCAATGGCTTTTATGCGGATTTATATAACAGCCAGTTTTCCAAAGCGCCCACAGCGGGCTAGACTTCATAAAGGATTCGCTTTCGGTCAATCGTACGCTCAAACCTCTTTTCCTGAGCAATAAGCTGCTGTATTAGCGACTTCCAAACTCAGCCGCACCCAATAGGAAGGAAGCAGCAAGCCGGTCACCCAACCCGAACCGTTGGAACCGGCTTGTTTGCGTACCTGCTGTATCGGGACCCTCCTGCCGGCATACCGGACAGTCTGTTTAAAACCGTCGGCAGCGGTTTAATGATTTGATGTACTGCGAATGTCATATTGACTAGCGAAAACGCTTAATTATAAGGGAGGTGGGAGTACCCGCTTCAACCGATTCGATGGATAAGCAAGCTTTTTACGACGGGAGGAGAGCGCCAGCCATGAACAAAACCAGGAAGACCGGTTCCGTTATTATGCGTGCAGTATTAGCGTTAATTCTGGCTTCGTCCGGATGGGTAACCTGCACGCCGGACTCGAAAGCGTATGCCGCCGATACGGCGTTCAATCAAAAAGGATCGGGCATAATGGGATGGCATGCGACACCGTATGGAGGCAGCTTTACCGAAGAGAAAATGAAGGCGAACGTGGACTGGCTTGCCGAGCGGTTCAAAGATTACGGCTACGAATATGTTTGCATCGACGGTTGGGTAGGCGACTCGACACTACATAATGCCGACGGTTACATTACGACGTACAAAAACGATTGGCAGCATGATTGGAAATATTGGGCCGACTATGTTCATTCCAAAGGGTTGAAGCTGGGCATTTATTATAATCCTTCATGGGTTCATAAGTCGATCGCGGACGATGCGACGAATAAAATCGCTGGTACCGATATACCGATCCAATCGATTACCGATCCGGCGCATATACACCAGACCCGGTATATAATCGATCCGGGCAAGCCGGGTGCGGAGCAGTATGTCAAAGGAATGATTCGTTATTATATAAGCGTGGGCGTCGATTTGTTGAAAATCGATTTTCTGCGTTATGTCGACGACGCCTACGGTCCGGAAGCGACAACGACCTTATACCGTTGGATGAGGGAAGCGGCCGGCGACGAGCTGATCTTGTACTATGCCAACGAGAAAAACCGCAATCATGCCCAGGATGAAGTGAAGTATGCGGATATTATACGAGCCAGCGAGGACTGGCGAACGAATACGGATCAGCCCCGCGTCTGGTATCATACGAGCATGCGCAACCGGGGTCAGGCGAAGGACGACATCTGGCCGCCGGCTTACAACATTTTCGACGGATTCATTTGGCTGTCGGATGTGTCCGGCAAAGGCAAGGTCGTCATTGACGGCGATTTCAGCGTGATGAGCTCGGGGGGCACGGATGCAGAGAAGAAAACCCGCATCAGCCTGCTGGCCATGGCCGGGAGCAGCATCAATATCGGTGACAATTACGGCAATATCGGGCAAAACGACGTTTATTACAAAAACCGTGAAATTATCGATATGAACCGGAAAGGCTTTGTCGGCAAACCGTTATCGCGGGATGTCAACGATCCGCTCAGCCAAATATGGAAAGGCCAAATGCCGGATGGAACATGGATTGTCGGCTTGTTTAACAGAGAGGATACGCCTCAGACGAGGACGATCGATTTCCAGCGGGATCTAGGTATTAACGGTATGTATACGGTTAGCGACATGTGGTCGCATACCGCTTTGGGCATCATGTCGTCCTATAGCGAGGAAGTGGAGCCGCACGGAGTACGGCTGCTCAAAATTTCTCTGGACGTCACGCCTCCGATTACGACCGCCCGGCTTGAGCCGGCTGCACAGAATGGCTGGAACCGTTCCGACGTCAGCGTTACGTTAACTGTCTATGACGATGTATCCGGTGCGGCCGGGACGGAGTACAGACTTAAGCCTGACGACGAATGGATAAAATATACCGTTCCAATCCTTTTTCAATCGGAAGGAGTTCACTCGCTGCAGTTCCGATCGTCGGATACCGCAGGCAATGTGGAGCGTACGAAGGAACAGCCGGTGCAAATCGACAGGACCCCGCCGGACTATACTTTAAAAGTGAACGGAAACGATTTTGCCGACGGAACGGAGTACAAGGACGACCAAATACTGCGATTCGAGCTTGCGGCGAAGGATGCCTTATCCGGAGTGGCCGCCCAGTCCATGACGATCGATGGCCAGCCTTATACGAATGGGAGCGGGTATGAGCTGGCTGGCAAACTGGGTACCCGCCATGTTATGATTACAGCTGTGGATCTGGCAGGCAATACCATAGAGCACAGCTTGCAATTCAAAGTCGGCACCGACATCAGGTCGCTCGTGAACCTGATTAATCGCTACATTGACTCCGGTGATATAAAAGGAGCATTGGTGCCCTTAATCCAAAACCTGCTGGATAAAATAACGGAACAGCTGGACAAAGGCTTGGGCAAGGAAGCCTCCAAGCTATTGCCGGAGTTGCTCGACCGTCTGAATGTTCATCCGAAGCTGTTGGAAGTAAGCGATCGGGCCAAAACCGTACTGACAACCGATTTGCAGGCGATTTTGGCAAAGTAAGCATAGGATGCCCAGGAAGCCCACCCTTCGGCGTGGGCTTCTCTGCCGTCTGCCTTGTCTGCCGCGGCTCGCAGCCGTCGCAAATTGACGAATTGCCATGAGCCCGTTGAGGAACGCTGCAACAAACCATGCAGAGAAGGAGCCGTCCCGTGAATTTGAAATTACGCTTGAGCGCAGCCTTCGCGCTCAGTTTTCTTTGTGCGGCCGCCTTCGGCGCGCTCGCATTATTCGTGAGGGTTTCCCAAATAAACCGTTTCGATTCTACAGTCATCCGCCTTGTTCAATCGATGGAATCGCCTTCAATGACAGCGGTGATGAAGCTTTTTTCATTCGTCGGTTCCGGTGCTGTGATCGCCTTTCTCGTCCCGGTCATTGCATTTTGTTTGTATAGAGTGCTGGGACACAGAAGGGAGCTGGTACTGTTTGTCGGCGTTGTTATCGGATCGGCCCTGTTGAATTGGGGTCTTAAAGCCGTTTTCCATCGAGCCCGTCCGACGATACACCGGATTGTGGAGGCAACCGGCTACAGCTTTCCGAGCGGGCATTCAATGTCGGCCTTTACGTTATACGGAATAATCGCTTTTTTGCTGTGGCGCCATACATCCCCTGCAAGCAGTCGAATTGCGCTGATCGCGTTCAGCTCAGCCATGATTGTGGCTATCGGGCTAAGCCGGATCTACTTGGGCGTTCATTACCCTAGCGACGTGCTGGGCGGTTATTTGGCAAGCGGTTCGTGGCTGGCTATCGCGATCTGGGTTTATCAAAAAGACGACCCGAACCCGAACAAAATAAAATTACCTTCACCGTCGCACCCGTAAGCTTGCTTCGCTTCACTCCGAGCCTCATTAACGCATAATCATCGCATGCATGTTCCACATTTCGCTCCATTACGATTTGATATGGCTGTCCGACACTTCGGGACATGCAGGCTCCATCGCCTCGGGACTGGACCGTGTGGAAAGCGGGTTGATCGAGCAAAGCACCGTGTTTGAAAAGCATTTCAACGACTATAGCCGGGGCTTTGTGCTTCAATGGGGACCGATATTTTGGGGATTGATCGGGGCTGCGTCGGGGTCGTTATGGTTGCCAAAATCAATTGAATGGCATGCGTCTCCCGCTCAGGGAGATGACGGGAACTGGATAAATACCTAAATAACGGGAAACATACAACCAACCGATTACGAGTCGAAATGAGGTTGGGTCCATGTACTGGGATTATTGGTCGATTGACCGCATTTTGGTATTGTTAGTCAGCCTGGCTTTTTTAATGCTCGGCAGTCAAGTCAGCTTGTTTCATTACCGTCAAAATTTTCACCATGCTTCCATGGGGGTTCCGGCTATTGCGGTGCCGCTCTTTTTTATCGCGGGCATCATTCTGACCTGGCTTAATGCAGGATGGCTGCATCAGCTGTTCCATGTGTTCATGTGGCTCGGGGGCGTTGCCGGACTCATCGGATTTTATTTCCATGTTCGCGGAGTCGGGCATCCGTGTCGGCGGGTGTGTGCTGTGCAATTTCATGATCGGATGGCATGTCGTGCTGCCGCTGATGTTACTGCTCTTAGTATATTGGGCCGCATTGCGATATACAGGAAGGGGATGTAGCTTTTGTCTCAGCGGACGCATTATCCACGGTTTCATGTGTTGAATGAAAAGGCAGCCTGGGATGAGCACACCCGTTCGATTGTAACTTCCCGGACCACGGATGTATCGCCTTACCGGTTTCTAACCGGGAAAGAGGCGGACGCGCTGTTTCTTATTTGCGGATTGCTGGTGAACGATTTCTCGCCGGATGTGCTCCGTTTCGTAGTCGGCCACATCGACCGTACGCTGTACGCCTCGACTGGGGAAGGCCAGCGCCAAGAGGGTGTGCCAGCGGCGGCCGATTTGATCCGGCTCGGACTGCAGGCGCTCGATAATTGCACAAAAAGCAATTACTACATCTCGTTTCATGCGCTGGACCGTACGGCGCAAAAGCAGCTTCTGCAGTCAGTGAGCGGAGGTACGGCGCATCCTCAGTCGGAATGGAAAGCTGTGCCGCAACAACCGTTTTTCCGGAAGCTGATGAGCTTAACGGTCGAATCGTATTGTTCGCACCCTAAAGTATGGTCGGAAATCGGCTATGCGGGTCCGGCATATCCGCGCGGATATGTGCGGGCTCAATTGGGGCAGGCCGATCCATGGGAGGCGAGACAAGAGCAATGAAGCGAAAATACGCCAACGAGGAAGCCGACGTTGCTGATCGATCACGCCGTCCGGACGATGAGCTCGATTATGGAGGCTGAAAGCGGCAAGGTGGAGTTCGTCGTTCCGGACACGGCTCATCTGATGGGCGGGTGCAGGATGGGCGATGACGCGTCGACCTCCGTCGTTAATTCCTGCGGGCAAACGCATGATATCGATAATCTGTTCATTTGCGACGCCAGCATTTTCGTAACGTCCGGCGCCGGCAATCCGACGAATACCGTTATGTCGCTTGCACTGCGGACGGCCGATTACGTCAAACAAAAGGCAAAAAAATTGGAGCTGCAGGCGAGCCGGCCGTAACCGGAACGTTTGCAGTTTTTCAATTCGCGTGCGGAAGGACATGGTTTCGATTCGTTCGACCAAACAGCCCTTGGCTATATAAAAAAAGGAGGGTCCGTATTTGGAAACGATACTGCGGACGGCCATTTCGTTCGTTTCCCTGCTGCTGCTTATCCGGGTTCTGGGAAAAAAGCAAATGAGCCATATTACGTTTTTTAATTACGTTACTGGCATTGCCTTCGGCTCGATTGCCGCTGTCATCGCGATTGATAAGCGAATTGCCGTTATGGACGGACTCATCAGCTTGATTGTATGGGCGCTGCTTACGATCCTGATCGAAACTTTTTCGTTAAAGTTTCCTAAATTTCGGGTCGCTATGGACGGAGAGCCGACCATCGTCATAAAAAAAGGAAAAATCGTCGAGAGAGAAATGGCTTCCATGCGCTTGAATATGGATGATTTAAGCATGCTGCTTCGCGAGAAAAACATTTTCTCGCTCGAGGAGGTGGATTATGCAATACTCGAGCCCCACGGCAAACTCAGCGTATTAAAAAAAGCTGAATACGAGCAGATCACAAAGTCCGACATGCATCTTCCCGTGCCGCCGCGCGCTTATTTGCCGACGGAAATCATTGTTGATGGCAAGGTTATCGACAAAAATCTGAAAGAGCTGAATTTAAACGCTGAATGGCTCGAAGAGCAATTGAGAAAATCCGGCAGCGGGCTCTCCCAGCTCAGCCATATTTTTTACGCTGAACTGCAAAGCGACGGCACGTTGTACATCGACAAAAGGGAAAATTGATTCTTGCTGATCGCGAATGTGTGCGTTCTAAATTGAAAGCGGCCCGGACTCATCCAATGAACAGTGAGAAACCGGATGGTCGAACGGGCAGGCTTTTCCGGAGGTACTAGAAAAAGATAGTACTAACCAAATCGTCCATGACCCCGTATAATTGGGATTGCATGCAGCAACCGGTCAATTCTAATGCGGAGGGGCGATGGGGATGGTAAGCACGAATGAGCGTATAGCCTTGCTGAGGCATCATGAGGAGTTTTGTTACAGCATTTGCTTGTATCTCGTACGCTGCGACAAGCTCGCTTGCGAAGCTGCGGCGGCTGCGTTGTTCAACCTTGCCCATTGCGAATCATTTTTCCAGGCAGGAGAAATGGACCGGCATCAATTGCTGCGGAAGGAATCGGCGAGATGCGCGCTTCAGACATTGATCCGGAAGGCAGGAGAAACGCAGCCGGTGGAACAGCATTATGGAATATAAGCCTTACATACATCACATACGATTAGCAATCGATGACGCGCGCGCGCAGCGCGTTTTTTTGTTTTTTGGGTAGGCCGCTTGTTCAATAAACCTATGGGAGTTGTGCCATTTCTTCGGATTGAAGACGATTTTACGATAGCAAATTGGAGATATAAAGTTTTAAATAAGATGGAGAAAGGAAGCTTCAAAAAGGTATAATGATTTAAATCCCCTATTAAAAAGAGTATAAGGAGGAGCAGCATGATATCGTTTAATGCCAGCGGAAAACAAGTGTCGGTCTTGTTATCGATTGAATCGGAAGTCTGCGCTCAGACTCAGAGGCTACGAGGAGGTATACGATGATGCAAAGCGAAGGTTTATCCACTGCCGGCTCCGGACCGCAAGTCCCTTTTCTCGCATCCGCCTCTTACCCAGTGCGGCATGGCAATGCGGTTCGTCCGCTTGTAGATAGCGGCCCTACCTTCCGACGGATTTGCGAGGCGATTGAAGCCGCCCGGCACAGTGTCTGGCTTGCGGTTACCTTCATGGCGCCGGATTTTCAGATGCCGGATGGCCGGGGCACCGTGTTAGATGTGCTGGACCGTGCGGCTGCGCGAGGGTTGGACGTTCGGATTATTTTCTGGCGCCCAAATCCGGAGAGCAGCGGGTACGGCCAAGCATTCGCGGGATCGCAAGCCGACCTTGAATTGCTCGGCGCACGCGGATCGCGTTTCCGCGCCCGCTGGGATCGTGCTCACGGCTATTATTGTCAGCACCAAAAAATTTGGCTTATGGATGCAGGACATTCGTCCGAGACGACATTCGTCGGCGGCATTAATCCGACTTTCAAAGTATTCGAACCGGGACACATGGGCGAGGGTCAGCGCCACGACGTCTATGTCGAAGTGACGGGACCGTCCGCGACCGACGTCCATCACAATTTCGTCCAGAGATGGAACGAAGCAAGCGAGAGAATGGAGGCTGACGGCGTGTGGGGGCACAACGGCGACGACGATTTGCCTTTTCCTGTACATGTATCCGCCCCTCAAGGGGACAGCCCGGTGCAGATTCAAAGGAACATCTATGCGGGACGCTATAGCAATAGTTATCCGACTCCCGGGGGTCCTCTCTTCAACATTGCAGCCGGCGAACGGTCCGTTTCCGAGCAATACATACAGGCGATCGATGCCGCCTGCCGCTCCATCTATATCGAGAATCAGGCTTTCCCGATTCCGGAGGTCGCTGTCAGACTGGAGGAAGCCCTGAAACGCGGTGTGGATGTTGTTATCCTTGTTCCGGCCGAACCCGAGGAACACGTACGCGCTGCCCGCCACAATCCGGCCCGCAAAGGCTTCTTTGATCATATTGAGGCGCTCGGCCGATACGAAAATTTCGCGCTTGTCGGAATTGCCGGGCCAAATGAACAAGGCAGGCGCAGCGCTATCTACGTACATGCCAAAATAATGCTCGTCGACGACGCATGGGCGACAATCGGGTCCTGCAATCTTCACTCGAATTCGCTGTTCGGCCACTCGGAGATGAATGCTGCGATATGGGATCCGAAAGTGGTGCAGACGCTGCGCCGCCAACTGTTATCCGAACACTTAGGTCAGGATACCGGGCAGTTGGACGACCGCGCTGCGCTTCGGCTCTACCGGAACGTTGCTTGCGAAAACCGCCTTAGCGGAGAGCGCGGCGACTTTAACTGGCAAGGTCTAGCGTACAGCCTGGACCCGACGACGTATGGTGAATAACAGTATCGTAATAACCGGCCGGAACATTGAGTGATAGCTATGATTTGTAGGATACTGCCATAATAATAACTTGTCAGAGGCTGCCTGCGTTGGATTGGCGGCCTTCTGTACGAAAAGCCTGAAAGTATAATGAAATCAAGGCAATAAATCGTGTTTGAGCTCCGAAGTCGTATCCATTGTATGTTCCCCACAATTAATCGTCAGTCTCAACGCGGTTAGAGGCAGAGAAAATTACACTTTACATTATTATGAAATTGCGTTATATTTGTATGTGCAAGCAATTAATATATAAATGAGGCTGAAACCATAAGGCAAAGCATTGGATGGGACGATCAATGAGTGCTGGAATAACCTTCGTAAACGATACGCCGTATTATTGGGAGAAAAGGAAGGAGATGAGCTGTCGCTTCACTTGCACAATGTGAGTAATCAATTGGAAAATATGGAATGACAGGGAATTTTTTATTTAGGAAATTATTTGCTTGTGCAAACAATCGTAAATCATTGAACCTACGTGTATAAAATGAAATTATGAAAAGGAGTGTTTATATGAACTATAATGCAGGCAATAAAACAGTTGTCGGGGCTGTGAAGCCGATTTTGATCCTTGGAGGTACGGGAAAAACCGGTCGCCGCGTGGCGGAGCGGTTAACGGAGCGCGGCTTGCCCGTACGGATCGGTTCACGCTCGGGCGAACCATCCTTTGATTGGGAGAACCGGTCTACCTGGGAATCGTCTCTGCAAAATGTGGGAGCGGTTTATATTACGTATTATCCTGATCTGGCGGTACCGGGTGCCGCGGCGGCGATCGGTGCTTTCGCCGAGCTGGCGGTGAACAACGGGATCAAGCGGCTCGTATTGTTGTCCGGCCGAGGCGAAGAGGAGGCTCAGCTCAGCGAGCGGGCGGTGCAAGATTCGGGTGCTGACTGGACGATCGTGCGGGCAAGCTGGTTCTGCCAAAATTTCAGCGAGAGCTTCCTGCTCGGATCGGTGTTGAGCGGTATGGTTGCTCTTCCGGCCGCGGACGTGGCGGAGCCGTTCATCGACGCTGAGGACATCGCAGATGTCGTAGTCGCGTCTTTGACTGAGGACGGACATATCGGGCAACTTTACGAGTTGACCGGTCCGCGTGCGCTCACCTTTGCAGAAGCGACCGAAGAAATTGCCAAGGCGAGCGGCAGGCATGTCCGCTACGTTCAACTCTCCGCAGAGCAATTTACATCCATGCTGTCGCAGCAGGGCATACCGGCCGAATTTATAGCGCTGTTGACCGATTTGTTCACAAAGGTATTGGACGGCCGCAACTCCCACCTGACGGACGGCGTTCAGCGCGCCTTGGGCCGGGGTCCCCGGGATTTTGCCGACTACGCTCGAGATGCAGCCGCTAGCGGTGTGTGGGAGGTTCATGATGAGCGACCGCTTGCTTAATGGCTTGACATTATTTTCGGCTATAGGCTCGGGATTGATTGCCGGAATATTTTTTGCCTTTTCAGTGTTCGTAATGACCGCCCTGGCCCGACTTCCGTCCGCTCAAGGTATTGCAGCCATGCAGTCTATCAATGTCGTTATACTCAATCCATTGTTTGGCGTGGTCTTTACTGGTACGGCACTGGCGTGCGCAGTCCTGGCGATCACTTCATACTTCAGGTGGGGCGAAGCAGGCGCTATTTATTTGCTGATCGGCAGCTTGATCTATCTCATTGGCTCATTTCTGGCGACTCTCATGTTCAACGTGCCGTTGAACGACGCACTGGCAGCCGCGGATCCCAATAGCGCCAATGGCGCTGAACTTTGGTTGCATTACAGCTCCAACTGGACGGCATGGAATCACGTGCGGACTGTCGCGTCCATTGCGGCACTGACGTCATTTATCGTCGCATTCCGGCAATTCGGCTAGTAAAATATGTGACGAATATCCCGACACGCTGCGATCAACCGGCCGATTTTTTAAAAAAGCAGACCAAGACGGTTGTCGTTTTGGTCTGTTTCACGTTTACTTTTCATAACGTTCATTTGTTGGAGGAACCGCATTTTTTAAAAAAATATTATTTTGTGTCGATAAAGTACATTGACAGTCATAGTAATATGATTTATATTGTAATCAAGGAGGTGAGGGTAATGGCCGATTACAAAATGTCATCCGATCTGCTCAGGGGACATACCGATACGATTGTGCTGAAATTGCTGCTCAGCGGCGATAAATACGGATACGAAATTTCCAAGCTGGTTCATTCCACCTCCAAAGGCGAATACGAGCTTAAGGAAGCCACGATGTATTCAAGCCTGAAAAGGCTGGAGCAGGAAGGAAATATTACCTCATATTGGGGTGACGAAACGCAAGGCGGCAGGAGAAAATATTACCGGATCACAAGCAAGGGCAAATTGACGTATGACGATAATAAAAAAAACTGGGAAACCGCCAAGCATATTTTGGACCAATTAATATAAGGAAGGTGGAAAAAGAAATGAACGACAAGCTGAAAAATTATTTGGACGCCATCTTTTCTCCGTATGAAAATAATCCGCAGGTGCGCGAGCTGAAGGAGGAGCTGTACAACGATCTGCAGGAAAAGCTGAACGATTTGAAGCAGGAAGGCTACGAAGAAGCGGAGGCTTATCATATGACGATCGAGACGATTGGGGAAATCAACGACTTGGTGGAAACGATCCAAATCAAGACCAACGAGCTCCAGCAAAAAATCGGCATGGATTTTTCCAAAAGCAATCTGAAGCATTCCGATTTGAGGTCATCGAACCTGCAGGACGGGAAATTCAATTACTGCGATCTGCAAGGCTCCGACTTCAGCCTTTCCAACTTGACCAACAGCTCTTTTAAATGCAGCAATCTGGATAAATCGAAGTTTGACGGCGCCAACCTGACCCGTTCGATCTTCAACAAATCGAATCTGAAAGGTGCGAGCTTCGCTAATTGTATTTTAGACCATACGTCTTTTCTGATGTCCGAACTGTCCGGCGTCTGTTTCGATCATCTGGTGTTTAACGGAACCGTGTTCGATAACTCCGGCTTGCGGGGCGCTTCGTTTCGTCATGCCATTTTCCGGAACGTATCGTTTAAAACGGATGTAAAGAAAGTCAACTTCGACGGAGCGACGATGGATAAAATGACATACGCCATTTTGAAGGGCTATAAAGCGGATCTTAAAAATGTGACTGTCGTATAAAATGAGTAGGTGCATATAGGCTTGGGTTCACTCCATCAATACTGACAAGATGCTGTCAGTAAGGTGCCTTTATAATAAATATTGAACTTAAATCAATGGAGGGAACTTCAACATGCACAATGTGCAAAAACAAAAAACAGGCATCGTGGTCGCAGGCTTGCTGCTAGCCATTTTGATGGCCTCGATGGACAACACCATTATGGCGACCGCGATGGGAACGATCATCGGCGAGCTTGGAGGACTTGACAAGTTCGTGTGGGTGACCTCGGCTTATATGGTAGCGGAGATGGCCGGCATGCCGATTTTCGGCAAGCTGTCCGACATGTATGGCCGCAAGCGATTTTTCGTCTTCGGCATTATCGTCTTTATGTTTGGCTCTGTTTTGTGCGGAACCGCCGGCTCTATCGTGCAGTTGAGCATTTTCCGCGCGATTCAAGGGATCGGTGCGGGAGCGCTCGTACCGATTACATTCACCATTATGATGGATGCCGTCGCGCCGGAGAACAGAGGCAAGCTCGGCGGACTGTTCGGCGCCGTATTCGGCATGTCCAGCATATTCGGGCCGCTGCTTGGCGCTTATTTTACCGATCATCTGCATTGGGTATGGATTTTCTATATTAATTTGCCGCTCGGCGTGATCGCTTTGGCGATGATTGCGTTCTTTTACAAGGAATCGCTGGAGCATTCGAAGCAGCGCATCGACGGATGGGGCGCCATATCGCTTATCGGCGCGGTTATCTGCCTCATGTTCGCGCTTGAGCTCGGCGGCAAGCAGTTTGCGTGGAGCTCGCTGCCAATCCTCGGCATGTTCGTCGGGTTCGTCCTGTTCGCGATATGTTTTATTATCGCCGAAAAACGCGCGGAAGAACCAATCATTTCGTTCGCCATGTTTAAAAACCGGCTGTATGCGTCCAGCAATGCGCTGGCCCTTTTCAGCGGCGCCGCCTTTATTACGGCTTCCGTATATATACCGATCTTTATCCAAGGGGTGTTGGGCGGAAGCGCGACGAATGCCGGGCTGGTACTGCTGCCGATGATGCTGGGCTCGGTCGTGACCGCAACTGCCGGGGGAGCCTTCATGACACGGCTGCCGTACCGCACAATCATGATCCCGACGCTTGTTCTGCTTGCCGGAGGGCTCGCGCTGCTGACAACGCTGACGCCGGGCTCGTCGCGGCTTACGATCACAATCTATATGATCATGGTCGGACTTGGGATCGGAGCATCGTTCTCGGTACTGAGCAATGCGGCGATACACGGATTGCCGATGCGGCAGCGGGGAAGCGCCAGCTCAACGCTGAACTTTCTCCGCTCACTGGGTATGACGCTCGGCATTACCGTATTTGGCATCATTCAGAACCACAGCTTGACGAATAAGCTGACCGAGGCGTTTGCGCAAAGCGGCGGCCAGGCCGCAATGCCGTCAGGCATCGACTTCAGCGATCCGCACGCGCTGCTGGATCCCGTATCCCGCGCCCACATCCCGGAATCGGCGCTGCGCCTCATCACGGAGGGACTTTCGTCTTCCATCGTATTCACCTTTGCGCTCGGTCTGATCCCCGCATTTTGTGCGCTGGCTGCAGCTTTCATGATGAGCAGGGAAAAGCTCGACCCGCAGGCTGAATCCAGGCAGTTCGAAGCAGCCCGGGAATCCAGCGTCTGAAAAAAACCTAATTATGATTCAACATAAACAGCTGCCGCGGGCATCATTCCAATGCCCGCGGCAGCTGTTTTTCGGCGATTCCTTACGTTTCGGGCGATTCCTTACGTTTCGAATGTGAAAGCGTACCGGGTATGGGGACGACGATTGCAGTTACGATTCCGAAATTTACGGAGGAAGAAATCAAGTCTTTTTGAAGCAAATTTCGTTATACTCTTGACCGGACGAGACGAGAAAGCGCGTATAGGTGGCCGCCGTGCTTCATTGGCTGTGCGGGTCATAGACTGTTGTTATGAGCATTTTATTCCCTACATATCGAGGTTCGAGGGGAGAACGGAATGATGGTGGCATCCAGACGGCGGCTCAGTCTCGCTCTCAATCAGGTCTCGCGTTTATACGGTATACGGTTGAACCGGCATTATTCGTACAATTCCTATTATCGCGCCAATGTCGCTTTTCGCGCCGAGACGGATCAAGGCGTATATTTAATCAAGCCGGTCCCTAACGAATATTTGAGGGTTCTGAGAGCGCATCGTTGGGTACGGATGCTTGAAAGCGCAGGGTATCCCCATATTCCGCATTGGCTCCGTTCCCTTAAAGGGAAGCCTATCGTCCGGCTCAATCGGCGCTATTACTATATGACGTCCTGGATCGAAGGCAAGGAGCTCGGTGCCGCCGAGCCGGAATTGGAGGAGCTTGGCCGCGTGCTGGGCCGGCTGCATCAAACGTCGAAGCAGCTGTTAGAGGGAACCTGCGGCGCTTCGTATACCGGATTGTTTTGGAATAAACAGGTGCTGTTAAAAAAGCAGTTCACCCTGCATCTGCCGCGGCTGATGAGGCACAAAGGCAGGATCGGCCGGTGGTTCCGCCGGGAGCGCGGACGCTGCGTGCTGCTGGCGGCGGAAGCCGCACGTACGCTGCGCAGTGCCGGCGTGCAGGCTCTGCTCCGCAGCGAAAAACTGCGGCCGGCGATCATTCACGGGGATGTAACTCGGCCGAATATCGTATGCACAGACGAGCGGATTTATCTCATCGACTGGGACAGGGCGCGCCGCGGCTCTGTCTATATGGAGCTCGCCAAATTGCTGACGAACACGACCCATTTCTCGATTCCGCTTATGGCGGCGGCGCTGCGGGGCTACGAGGAGCAGTGCCCGTTAACGAGGGAGGAGAGACTGCTTGTCAGCGCATTATTCCGCATGCCAAGCGAGGTTTGGTACGCGGCCAGGGACATTGCGGCCGGCAAAAGCACCGCCCCGGCGTTGTTCGATACCGTCGAAAAAACGTGGAGCAGCCGGCTGGCCGCTATCGCATGGCTCGATCGTTGGGCAGCGGGCGGCTTAACCTCATAACACGGCAGCAAGCGGGAGACAGCGGTCGCAAACCGGTTGTCTCTTTTATTAGGTAAACGGAGACAACAATGATGCTATAAATATGATATTTCAATTATAGTATTAGTTGTTATAATAGTTATGGAGAAATCAATCCCTGTTCAGTTGAATGCGGTTTCGTACTAAATCTTTTTACAGAAAGTAGCTGATCCAATGTTCACCAATTCATTCAAACAGACGCTGGCCGCGGGGCAATCCGTACCTCAAGGCGTATTTATCGGGTTTCCTTCCACGCAAATGGTCGAAATGGCGGCATACAACGGATTTGACGTCATTGTTATCGACAATGAACATGGGATGCTGAGCGATGAGAACGTCGAGCATATGGTTATTGCCGCCGAGCTTGCCGGGGCGACTCCGCTTGTGAGAGTCGTATCCAGCGTTCCCGGCGATATCCTCAAGGCTATGGATCGCGGGGCGCATGGCGTGCATGTGCCGCAGATCGATACCCGCGAGCTGGCCGAGCAGGTTGTCGCCGCGGTCAAATACCCGCCGTACGGTAAGCGCGGGGCTGCTTTTTCGATGAGGGCGGCAAGATACGGGACTGTGCCGATCCGCGATTATTTGCAGCATGCGAATGAACAGTCGCTCGTCTGCGTACATATTGAAAGTGAGAAAGCGCTGACGAATCTGGAGCGTATTTTGAGCGTGAAGGGTATTGATGTCGTCTATATCGGCCCGACGGATTTGTCGGTATCGCTCGGCTATGAAGGACAGATCGATCACCCGGAGGTTTTAAAAGCGTCGGATCTTATTTTGTCCACAGCCAAAAGGTACGGTGTCAAGGTAGGCATTCATACGAAGGATGCCCAAGGCGCAAAGGCGAGAAAAGAATGGGGAGCCGACTATGTCGGACTAACGGCAACGTCCCTCATCAATCAAGCGTTCAGCGATCATACGAAGCAGGTCCGTGCCCAAACGATCTGATCATGGAGGAGGAAAACACGATGAAAAGATTGCGGTTAACCGAACCAGGGGAAGACCACCATCTGAACTCCGGCACCGAGCAGCCGATCGTCACGTTATGGCTGCATGCCGGACCGAGTCCGCACAAAAATCAGCTATAGCCGCATGTTCATGCTTCACTTGAAAGCGGTGCCATAAATGTAATCACATTAAGCGAACGAATGCTTGTTCGTTACTGGTTGCCGCTATTGCCAGCACGAATGCAGCCATTAGAAAGGGGGCTTCATGAGGTCATTACTAGTAGTTGCGCTTTTAAGCTTGCTGCTGTTCAATGCTTGCTCCTCTAAACAAAAGTATACTTCGGTTATTGAAGCCATTAAATCCGAAGGAATTCAAGTCACTTCCGTCGAATCGCCCAAGGAAGCCGAGCTTCAAAACGTCAGTCCGCTCAGCTATAAAATCGATAATGATGAAATCATCCGGGTGTATGACTTCGGATCGAAAGAAAAGCGGGAGCTCGGGATGAAACAGTTTCAGGAACGTCAACAGGTTTTAAGCTCTCATGCGCCGATAGCTTACGAAGTACGCGATTATTTCATTCTTTATTACAGCGCTTCCCCTTCGAAAACACAAACCCCCAAGCTCGCCGAAACGAAATACGGAACCCAAATTCAAAAAGCGATGGACCTCATCCGTTAAAATACCGGTAACTGCAACCGGTCGAAGGGAGGCTGCACTTTATGCAGCGGCTGCAGGCAGTATTCTTGGATCGCGATGGTACGATTGGCGGAGACGGGCATTTTATTCATCCGCGGGATTTCGAACTTTTTCCTTTTTCTTTAAACGCGATCGGTCGTCTTAAGAAGAAAGGTCTCCTTGTATTTGCTTTCACGAACCAGCATCGCATTGCTCGTGGACAGGCCGACGAAGCGGATTTTGTCCGGCAGTTTGCCGCATATGGATTCGACGGCTCCTATATTTGTCCGCATGCTGCCGATGCAGGCTGCAACTGCCATAAACCGAAGCCGGGCATGCTGCTGAAGGCGGCGCGGGAGCACGGGCTCGACCTGACCCGCTGCGCGGTGATCGGCGATGTCGGCTCAACGGACATGTTAGCGGCCGCAGCGGTCGGAGCCGTCAAAATTATGGTTTTGACGGGCTGGGGGAAAACGTCGCTTGAACAATATAAGGACAATTGGTATGATGTCGCACGTCCCGATTATATCGCCACGGATTTGGCAGATGCGGTAAATTGGCTTGCTGCGCAATCTGTTGAGGACGGGGACCGATTATGAATGCGAAGCAGGCTTCCGTAAAGCGTGCGTCCATGCAAAGAGTCTGCCGTTTATGATATGATAATGGATATATTCTGGGCTTCAGCAGTTTAAGGGGAATCGATGTATGAATCGTGATATTCAACAGTTTAAAGCGGAATTTTTCAAAGCATTGGCTCATCCGATGCGCATACGAATCCTTGAGGTGCTGTGCGAAGGGGATAAAAACGTTAACGAGCTTCAGGCCATTCTGGGCAGCGAAGGCTCGGCCGTGTCGCAGCAGTTGGCCGTGCTGCGCAATAAAAATGTGGTCTTCGGATCCAAAGAAGGGACGTCGGTCATATATTCGCTTCGCGATCCGCTCATCAAAGACCTTCTCGGGGTGGCCAGACAAATTTTTGACAATCATTTGGTGGACGCTATTTCCTTGCTGGAAAACATCAGAAACGAATAAACACAACCTATTTTTGAGAAGTCAAGAAATACTAAAATTATCCTGAACTACATTGCTACCAATTCCCCTTTGTCTTATAATCATTATACAATGGAGGGGAACGTATGAGCGTACAGCAAACAGAAAAAGAGAAGCATTTGCAGATGATCTACAAGAACAATGTTGTTATTGCTAAAGATGGTGACAGGATTATAGTCGTACATAGTAAGCGAAGTGTGAAGCCATTGGTACCTTTTGAAATAACTCAAGAAGTTTTGGATCAGTGGAAGAAAAGAGATAGCAGGGTAGCAGAGACAGTGACACCGTACAAGGAATTGTTTGCTTCATCTGTTAATAGTATAAATGATCTGATAGTTGTAAGTGATTTTAATGAAATTGAGTTCAGCGAAGATTAAAACATAATAAAGGGTGAGCATCTTGTATTGCTCCCTTTTGGGGTCAATAATAACGCCATATAAGGCGTTTTTCTTTTGTCTATAAGGTTGGATCAATATTTGTACAAATCTACTGAGAATCGATTTTGTGTTATGATAGCCATATCATTAATTCTTAGAGACTGCCTAACCGCGTCGCGGCTGGGACTACGTCCCTTAAGGCAGTGAGGGTTCGTAGATACAAGAACGTTAGTGAAAGATTGTCCCTAAACACTTGTGTAAGTTATTTATTCGCAACGTCCTGTTGCTTGAAGTAAAACAATAAAAAATCCAACCCCGGAAGGGCTGGATGATTACTGTTTATTTATCCGTTCTAAATCAGATTCTACTTTAAAAACTCTTTTGTTAAGCACAGTAATTTCTGAATCCTTAGTATCCAATTTATGATCAATGTTCTCGAGTATTGCGAATATGTCAAGAGGCGGGTCTGTAAAATAAATTGTGTAACCTCTCAACTGAGATAAATGTGTCAATACTGACTACTAGATCAAAGTTGGAGGGAATCAATACATGGCGACCCGAAGCGGACTGCTGTCCAAACAAGAACTACGTCAATTTGTAAAGGAACACAACTTTCAATCTGCTGAAGACATTCAGAAGACGTTGAAGGAACTTTTTGCGGATGAATTATTGTAGCACAAAGAGTTTGAAATAACATAATACAACATAATAATCTGATTAAATTCTGCAAGAGGGATATCAAGGAAGCTCATTCAGCAGACAACCTTGCACCGACTAAACGCGTTTATTTAGAGAAGGAACCAATTCAACTGTTTTAATTGAATGAAAACAAGTCAGATCAACTGGACATGACCTGACTTGTACGGCGGCTTGTAGCTGGCGGTTTAAATTAGTATGGTTTCAAACCAAAACTAGTGCCAATTTAGATCATTTCCTCTTGTCAATGTAACTTAGCAATGTGAGAATAAACAATCCAAATGCAAACATGATTGAAAGAGCTTGAAATATATCCATGTTTACAGCCTCCACCTTTCCAGTAAGGTGTCCGCCTTTGTACAAGTCGTCTTATTGTGAATATTACTTTAAAATGGTTAAATATGGAAGTGCGGATGGAACTATTCTTGTGCGTTTTCTTTCTACATAATTCGATTAAAATGGCCTTTTTAAGGAAATCAAGAATGGGAGAAAAAATTTCAATCATTGAATTCAGTATTAATTGTCTACTATTCTATCATCATGACAAAATTTTTCGTGATATGACGCAACATTTGAGAAATGGACAGCCATTATGAAATTTAATGATTTTCAAATAAAACAGTTCTTCTTGGTTTTGCAGTAAATCTTGCAAGGACTTATTTGTCCACTGGTTTATTGATTTTTTGTTATTACACTATAAAGGGTATTAGTATTACTGCAATTAACGAAAACGAAAAAAGTTTACTTTTACTAGTTGGATCAACATGTTCTATGATTGGTGGATATATATGTGCTCGAATTGCGAAGAAGTCTGAATATTTTAATGCAGCAACAATTGGGGTCATCGGAATCGCAATAACTTCTTATAGTTATGTAACAGGCGACATTTCGCCTGATTGGTATAAGTCGGCTGCATTAGTTGTAGAGATTCCAATTACATTATTGGGTGTAAAATTAGCAAAGATGAGAGCATGAAAAATTTGTCTTAATGAAAACAGAAGGTGGCCTCCAAAATATGTTTAAGTGTCCAAATTGCTTAAAAATTACTGAACTCCAAAAGGTTAGATGCTCACATTGTGGCGAGACTCTTAAGTACAGTATCGCTCAAAAGTTTGATATTTTGGCTGAGTCTGTTGAATCCGCTCTCAAGATGGAACTGAAAAACAGGAAAAAGGGTAAAGATACCTAGTCTAGAAGCATATATCAAAATTCAACCATTTCTTTTCGAGGACTATAAAGGGTTCCTTTTTGCATGGTTAAATCGTTCATTGACAATACAAATAGCCGGGTGTATATTTCCTATATATTCAAATAATCAAATATATGAAAAGAAGGGCTCATATGAAATGGACAGGAAGATTTGAAGGCTACAATGTCCACGCATTCCGCCGGGATCTCATTGCCGGGCTGATCGTCGGCGTCGTTGCGATTCCGCTTGCCATGTCTTTTGCAATTGCTTCCGGGGTTAAGCCTCAATACGGGATTTATACAACCATTGCAGCCGGCTTCCTCATTTCATTGCTGGGTGGTTCCAGGTTTCAAATCGGGGGTCCGACCGGCGCTTTTGTGCCGATCTTATTGGCCATTGTATTGCAATACGGATATGAAAATTTGCTTCTCGCCGGTATGATCGCGGGCTTTTTACTTGTTTTAATGGGCGTTTTCAAGCTCGGCATGCTGATTCAATTCATCCCCCGGCCCGTTACAATCGGGTTTACTACTGGCATCGCCGTCATTATATTTACCGGGCAGATCGCGAATTTCCTCGGTTTGCGAAATATAAAGAACCATGAGTATTTTTTGTCCAATGTATATGAAATCGGTACCCGACTGTCTTCATGGAATGGGTACAGCATCCTGACTGCATGGATTTGCCTTGCGGTCATCCTCATTTTTCCGAAAATATTCCCCAAAATCCCGCCTTCATTAGTCGGACTTATCGTTTCAAGCGCAGTCGCCGCGTTGTTTTTCGATGGAAAGGTTGAAACGATCGGCTCCACCTATGGGGCCATTCCGGATACGCTGCCGACACTCTCCTTGCCGCATATTACAATTGAAAAAATAGTAGAGCTGCTGCCTCCCGCTCTCGTTATCGCTTTACTCGGCGGCATTGAATCGCTCCTGTCGGCCGTTGTGGCTGACGGCATGTCGGGAAGCAAGCATAATAGCAATCGCGAGCTGATCGGGCAGGGGATCGCGAATTTGGTCACCCCGCTGTTCGGGGGAATTCCTGCTACCGGCGCGATTGCGCGTACGGCCACGAATATTAAAAACGGCGCCGCTTCTCCTGTCTCAGGAATGGTTCACGCGATCGTTGTATTGTTGGTGCTAATTTTGCTGGCCCCTTTTGCTTCTGCGATTCCGCTTGCAGGCATGGCGCCGATCCTGATGGTGGTGGCCTGGAATATGAGCGAAAGGAAGCATTTTGTCCGCATTTTAACAATGAGAACGAGCGATTCGATCGTGCTGGCGATTACATTTTTGCTTACTGTACTGACGAATTTGACTACAGCCGTTGAAGTCGGGTTGGCGCTTGCGGTGCTTATTTTTGTCAAACGGATGCGGGATAGTATAACGGTTTCCAAGGGGCTGCCTGATCCGTCGCAAAAAGAAAAGGTAAGAGCCCATATGGTCAAAGAAGGCCATGATTGCCCGCAAATCAGCATTTATACGATTGAAGGGCCTTTATTTTTCGGCGCGGCCGACCTGTTTGAGACATCGATTACGGACTCGATTCGCTCGCATCCGAAAGTCGTGCTGCTGCGGATGGGGAGGGTGCCGCTTATGGACGCTGACGGCGAGGCCAATCTTGGCGTTATTTTGAAACAGGTGAAAAGCTCCGGCGGCAGTCTGTTCATCTCGGGCATGCAAATGCAGCCCCGCGCATATTTGAATAAATCCGGGTTGGATCGGCATATTGGGGTTAACCATTTCTTTGAACATACTGGCGCAGCCATTACGAGCGCATTGGATAAGCTGGATGACAAGCAATGTCTGGGCTGCAAACATTTCGCCTTTCGCGAATGCACGGCGTTGTCCTCCCATACCGGGCAGCAGGTTGCCGGAAAGCGGACTCATTTATCCGATCGGTAAGCGGGATAGGGAAGGAACCGCCTGGTCTCAAGCTTCGATTTTATCGCAATGCCGGAATGAAATGAGGGATGTGCTCTTTAACCAGCAGCATCGCCGCCTTGCAAAAATGATCGCAAACTTCCTCTGCTTCATACATGTAGACGGTCATGACTGCGCCATTGTACAATATTTCCAGCTGCTTCGCCAATGCATCGGGGTCATGAGCTCCGGCTGCGATGGCGATTTGTTTTATACGGTTCCACGATTCCCGGCGGCATTCTGTTGCTTTATGATGGCCGGGATGATCTTCATCGGGAAACTCGACAGTTGTATTCATAAACGGGCAGCCGCGAAAGTCGGGCTCCTTCATTCTGGAAGCGAGACTTCGGAGCAGCTCACATAGCTGTTCGGCAGGATGGTCCGGATACCGGCTGCAGGCGTCCTCGATCCGGCGCATCGTTCTTTGCCGGCGCTGCTCCAGAAATGCGACAACAAGATCGTCCTTCGTCGCGAAATTACGGTAGAAGCTCGCTTTGGCAACTCCCGACTCCGCAATAATCCGGTCGATACCGACAGCGCGTACACCTTCCCGGTAAAACAAGTCCGATGCAATCTGTAAAATGCGTTCCTTGGCCGATTCTTTCTTTTCCATGGCAGATTCACTCCTGTAAACATGTAAAATATGGATTGACATGAGACAGATCTGTCTGTATTATTTTACAAGAGACAGAACTGTCTACCCCATTATATCACATCCGAAAGGAGAATGCATGGTGTCTTTTCAACAATCAGCCTTATCCCCGGCACGGCAGGCTGCGCAAACGGAGGACCGAACCCGATCCCTCATGCTGCTGGCAGTTATGCTGTTCACCGTATTTTTGTCGGTAGCCAATATATTTATCGTCAACGTAGCTACACCTTCAATCCAACGCGGACTGCACGCCAGTTTCTCCGAGGTGCAGCTCGTTATTACAAGCTATACGCTTGCCTATGCTGTCACCCTTATTATCGGCGGTCGTCTGGGGGACCGGTTCGGACGCAAGCGGATGCTGTTCGTCGGCGTGGCGGGTTTTACCGCCGCTTCCTTTCTTTGTGGAATTGCATCGGGCGTGACAATGCTGATTGTCATGCGAATCATTCAAGGGCTGTCGGCGGCGCTTATGGCGCCGCAGGTGTTGTCGCTGATTCAGGCCAATTATGCCCCTGAGCGGCGTGCGGCCGTGTTCGGTATGTACGGCGCGGCGCAAGGTATCGCCGCTACAAGCGGACAACTGATCGGCGGCTTGCTGCTGCGCTGGAACCCGCTTGCTCTCGATTGGAGGACGGTGTTCTTTTTCAGTGTTCCAATCGGCATCGTCATTATTGGGCTGATTCCGTTTATCGCGGAGTCCAGAGGCGAATCACAGGCGAAGCTGGATTGGATCGGCGCTGCCGGCGCCGCTGCCGGTTTGCTTATGCTCATTTATCCGCTGGTACAGGGACAAAAGGAAGGCTGGCCGCTCGGTCTGATTGTTTGCCTCGTCTTATCGTTCCCGGTGCTGGCAGCCTTTGTCTGGTATGAACGCAGGCTGACCCGCAAAGGCGAATCGCCGTTCATGAATGTCGATTTGTTTCGCCAGCGCAGCTTTACGTACGGCATGGTGATCGTGTTTCTCCTTTTTTGCTCGCAATCCGCCTATTTTCTCGTATCGGCCTATTTTTTGCAAATCGGGCTCGGCTATACGGCGCTTAAAGCGGGGCTCATCATCCTGCCGATGGGAACGGGGTACTTTCTCGCCTCGCTGTACTCCGCCAAAGCCGTCGCCAAATTCGGCCTGCATGTACTGACATGCGGAGCGGTTATGACTTCACTCGGTTATGTGTATTTCGCTTGGTCCTTGCATTCGACGGGACTGACCGCCTTCGGATTCGAATGGATTCCCGCCTTATTCGTGCTGGGCTTCGGACAGGGTGCGATCGCAGCTCCGTTGACTCATGTTATATTGGCGCAAATTCGCAGCAGCGACATCGGCTCCGCTTCCGGAATTTTAACGACCGGCATGCAGGTCGCCTTCGCGATCGGAATTGCGTTAATCGGTCTGCTGTTCCTGAATACGCTCGGATCGCATGCTGACACTGTAGGCCGGCAGTTCGCCCCGCAGCTGCAGCAAGCAATAGCGGATTTCAATCCGACTGGCGGTCAGGGCGAAGCGGTGCTGCGCCAATTTCAAAGCTGCTATGCCGAATATGCGCGTTCAACGAATCCGACTGTACTGCCGACCGGCTGCAGCACGGATAATTCGAACGTCAGAGGCGTGCTGACGGACGTATTAAAGCAGGCCAATGCGCGCAATTATGCCGAATCGTTCGTGTTTTGCCTCTACGTATTGGCTGTTTTTACGGCAGGCCTGACGCCGCTCGTGCTCGGCCTGATCCGGCGAAAACAGACTGGCAGCGTATAGAGAACAGAACTTTTAGTGTTGACAGCAGAGTGAAAGTAATATAAATTGATTATTGACTGAAACAGTCAATCAATAATTATTTCGTTCATCCAAACCGATATCCAGTCCATACCAGGCTGCGCGGTACCGCTGCCGCTTTGCATGCTTCGCTGCCGCGTACAGTGACAGGGCAAGCATACGACGCAGCCTGAAACATACGCAGATGGGGAGAATGCTGGAAATGAGGGGAGGTTTTTTTCACTCAATTATTGACTGAATTAGTCAATCATAAATCTAGGGAGACTGGAGTAATGAAACATGTTCAAACAGGTGATCATGCAATGAATGGGGGGCAAGCTGGCGGGTCCGCGCTTGTAATAGGAGGGGGCTTTGCCGGACTGCTGACGGCACGAATTTTATCCGGTTACTTCAAGGAGGTTGTGATCGTGGAAAAGGATGAGCTTCCTGCGCATCCCGGAGAACGGACGGGAACGCCGCAGGCATTTCACCCGCACCGTTTTACGTCGCGCGGCAAAGCTGTGGTCGAACGCCTTTTCCCGGGATATGAGAACGATCTAATGGCGCATGGCGCGCCTTCCGTACTAAATAAGACCGTTTATAATATGAATCAATACGGCAGTGTGGAGATGCAATACCCGCGCAACGATTACAAGTTCAGCCGGGCGCTGCTGGAATGGGTGCTGCGGCAGCGGGTAGAGGCGATTCCGAATGTGCGGTTCCTTGCGAAGCATGATGCGCTGCGACTATTGACGAAACAGGATTGTTCCGCCGTCATCGGGATTCAAGTGCGGGAGCGAAATGGATTCGGGCGGGAACGTGCGCTGTATGCCGATTTGGTCATAGACGCGAGCGGCCGTTCTTCCAAGCTCGATCGATGGCTTGCCGAAATCGGGTACGAGGTGCCGCAGCCGGATTTGCTGAAGGTCGATATCGGTTACAGCACCCGCCGCTATAAAGTGCCGTCCGACCGGATGCATCTTATCGAAACATGGGATACGATCAACATTGCGGGTCAGCCTGCCAATGGTACATTCACCGGCGTGTTTTCATTTATCGAGAATCATACGGCCGAGCTGCTGCTCTATCGTCCGGGAGGACAGTATCCGCCGGCGGATGGCGAAGCGTACGAGCAGGAGATCATCCGTCTGCCAAGCCCGAAGATTGCCGAGCTGCTGCAAGGGCTTGAGCCGATCACGCCGCCCCGCGGCTTCCGCGTTCCCGAGTTGTACCGGCGGCATTATGAACGAATGCAAAGCTGGCCGACAGGACTACTGGTTCTTGGGGATGCCTTTTGCATCTTTGATCCGATTTTCGGCCAAGGCATGACGGTCGCCGCGATAGAAGCGGAAACGCTGGAGCGCTGCTTGCGTGAACAATGGGATGCCCCCAAGCCCGATTTCGAGAAACGAGTGCTTCAAAGCATACAGCATGTAATCGAACCGGCATGGTGGTTGAACTGCGCCAACGACTTGCAATGGCAGGGAGTGGAATATGCGGGCAGCGAGCCGCTCCAAGGCATTTCATTTGGCCGGAATTTTATGGATTTGCTGCTCAAATATATAATGACCGAGCGCAAATTGGAGCTGTACGGTTTGTACTGGACGGTCAATACATTATCATTGTCGCCGCGCAGCATACTGAATGCACAGACGGTCGGGACGGTTTTAAATGCATCCGTTGAAGGCCGACAGCGGCTTGAGGAACTAACGGGGCGCTACGGGACGCCGCTGGAGCAAATATTGGAGGAGGTGCTTCCTACATTCTCCGAGGCGCCTTTTGTTCCGCTTGCTTAAACGGAATGTATAGCGGCGGAATAAACATATGAAACGTCCGGACCATCAATGATATACTCATATACGTAATCGGCTAAATCAAGTGAAGGAGGGGCAGTCTTTGACGCCTTTAAACGATGAACAATTGCATCAAATACGCGATGAACGCAAAGAACAAATTATAAGGGCGGCGCTGAGCGTCTTTGCCCGGCGGGGAATCGCCGGCACGAAAATGAGCATGATCGCAGCCGAAGCCGGCATCAGCCACGGACTGTTTTATCATTATTTTAAATCGAAAGACGAGCTTTTCACAACGCTTGTTCAGCAGGCAATGACGGAAGCGCTCCATGAATTGGACAACATCTATGCCATGCCGGGCTCGCCGCTTCAAAAAATAAGAGTGTTAACCGAAGCGATTCTGGACGAAGGCGGAAAGCCGTATTTTTTGCTGATCTATCAGGCGCGTACTTCCGACGGAGTTCCCGAACAGGTCAAGCAGCTCATGGAGCAGTATTCGATGAATGCGTTTGTCGACCGGCTGCTTCCCTTGTTTGCGGAAGGACAGCGTGCTGGCGAGCTTGCCGCCGGCGATCCTGCGGATCTGATCGCTTCTTATTTATCGGTTTTATCCGGCTTGATGGTGCTGAACGCGTGGGATGACGCAAACTACAAAATCCCTCAAACCGACATGCTGCTGAGGCTTTTGACTGCGCGATAACCGCTCGTCAGAGGCGCATCGCGAAGCACGCTGCGCGGCGGTACAAGAGCCGTATTTTCGGCTGTGCCGGCTCAGCTGTAGCTGCTCCCGTCCCATTTGTAAAAACGGAGCAGCTCCATGTCGATTTCAAGTCCGGTTCCGTGACCTTCCGGCAGCATAAGCTCGCCTTGTACGGGTCGTACCGGGACCGTATGAGCAAACGGATTGTCCATCACATCCCATTCGACGGGCTCAATCGCTTCCGTCTCCATTTTACTCCAAGGTTCCAGGCAGGCATGGGCCATAACGGCATACAGCCGCGACAGCGCGCCGTCGAAGCTGTGGGGGGATACGCGAGCGCCAAACTGTCTGGCGAGCTTGAGCGTCCCCAAATAATCGTCTATTCCTGCAACATGCAGCGGATCGGGAGTTACGATATCGATCGCATGCCGGGTCAGGAGCGGAATAAAGTCAGCGGCCGCTTCAATATTTTCGCCGCCTGCAAGCGGGACGGACAGACGCTGCCTGAGGCATGCATATTCGTCCGTGTGCTTGACCGGAATCGGCTCCTCCAGCCACATGACGTTAGGCCATGCTTCCAGCAGAGCCTTCCACTTTAGCGCAGCCGCCGCATCATAGCTTTGATTGGCGTCCAACGCCAGTCCGATACGATCCTGCAGCAGCGCTTGAGCGTCACTGATATGCTGCTGATCGCAGGCAATCGATTTTCCGCCGATTTTGAGCTTCACCATCCCGAAACCGTCCGCAATCGCCCGTTCGATAGAGAGCAAGGATTGCTTCGTCCAGTCGGAGCCATCCGTATACGATTGAAAGGAAGCATAGACCGGAACGGCATTCCGGCGCTTGCCGCCCCACAGCCCGCATACCGACAAGCCGCATGCTTTGGCGGTAATTTCCGTTAAGGCCATGCTGACGGCCGATGCCGCACGGGAATGCCATTGACTGATTGTTGGAACGAGAGTGTTCCGCTCCGCGGCCGACTTGCCTGTCAAATAAGGGATGATCCGGTCCCGAAAGCCTTTGTCCAGTGCCGGCAGCCAATCGGCGCATTCGCCCCAGCCTTCGACACCGTCTTCGGTTGTAAGTCGAATCATATAGCAGGCCCGGTATGATTTGATGCCATTGGCATCTCCGTACGGCTTCGGAATCCGGTAGAAGAGGGGAAAGGTGTCTACTTTTTGTATTCGCAATTTTATCCTCCAGACCGTTTATTTCCAGTTTATCCGTTTAGTATGCCGTAAAATTTATCCTTTCATCCAAGTTCATCTTTTGCTGAAAGCTTTGATACGGCGGTACATCGACCTGTTTCTCAATTTTAAAAACAGCGCCGCGGACGGCTTGAAATTGACCTCTATCTTTTGACAAGTGCCAATTTCATACTAAAGTCGCATATACGCTCATCCGAACGGATGAGCGTTTTTTTGTCATAGTTCATTCCCCGTGCTGACGCTCAAAGCTTCCTTATGCGGTAATCTAAGAGCGTGGTGAATAAATCGCGGAGAGGGCGGAATCGTTCTGGAGAAGCGTGAGCGAATCGCCTTTGTCCCCGGATTTCTACCGCTAATGCGGGTAAAAAAGGAGTGGTTGAGATGGCACGGTTACACGGAAAAGTAGTCATGATTACAGGAGGTTCGAAAGGTCTGGGGAGAGCGCTCGCATTTGCGTTTGCCAAGCAGGGAGCGAAGCTCGCGATTGCGGCGCGGGGAGAGCGAGCGCTAATGAGCGTCAAACGGGAGCTGGAGGCATTGGGCGTCGAGGTGCTGGCGACAGTCGGAGATATGTCCGTGTCCCGCGACGTGGAACGGTTTGTCGCGGCCGCGGAAGACAGGTTCGGACGGATCGATGTGCTGATCAATAACGCGTCCGTCCTCGGTCCGAGTCCGATGCCGCTGCTGCTGGATTATCCGGAAACGGACTTTGCCGAGGTGCTTCGCGTTAATGCCGTCGGTCCGTTCCTGGTGACCCGGCGCGTCATCGCGAATATGCTGGTCCGTGGAGACGGCTCCATTATTAACGTTACGTCGGCCGCAGGAAATGTCGGCTACGCCGGGTGGGGCGCCTACGGAATTTCCAAGTTCGCCTTGGAAGGATTGACGGAAACTTGGGCCGACGAGCTGCAGGAAACGGAGGTGCGTGTCAATATGGTAGACCCCGGCGAGATGGATACGCAGATGCACGCCCTGGCCGTCCCGGACTGCGACTATGAGCTTGCAGTTCCTAATGATGTGACCGGCGTGTTTTTGTATCTCGCCTCCGAGGATTCGGCGCATGCCAACGGGCAGCGATTTATAGCCCCGCAATTTCTTCGGCAGGAAGGAGGCGGCGGGCATGGATACTAAAACGGTCGTATTCGAGCTGCCCGACGAATTAAACGCGGCCTCGCCTCCGGAAAGGAGAGGCATCCGGCGCGATCATGTCAAGCTGCTTGTTCTTGACCGGCAAACGGGTCACAGGTCGCACGCCCATTTTCATCAACTAGGCGAATATGTGCAGCCTGGGGATTTGCTCGTCTTGAATGCAAGCCGGACGATCCCCTGCGTGCTGTACGGCGTCTGGAGAAGAAGTGGCGCAGTCATGGCGGCGCGCGTCGAAATCCGGCTTGCCCGGCGATTGAACGGTGCGGCTTGGGAAGCGCTGGCGGTAGATGCCACGGTGGAAGCCGGCGATACGTTCGAATTTTCACCCGCACTGTCCGCCGTGGCGGAGGGCACATCCGTCAAGCCTTTGATCCGGATCGTTTTTTCATTGGAGGGTGCTGCATTAATGGATCAAATATATGCGTGGGCCGAGCCGGTCCGCTATGAATATATCCGTCAACCGTGGGAGCTGGACTACTACCAGACGGTGTATGCATCCGTGCCGGGTTCGGTTGAAATGCCGTCGGCAGGCAGGGCGTTCAGTTGGGAGCTGCTGTTCAAATTGCAGCGAAGCGGCGTACGTATTGCGTACGTTCAGCTTCATACCGGCTTGAGCTATATACCGGAAAGCGGCGGTCATCCCGACCCGACATATAATTTCGAACAGTTTGAGGTGCCTGCCGAAACGATCGAGGCCATCAAGCAAACGATGCAGCGCGGCGGAAAAGTGATCGCCGTGGGCACGACTGTCGTTCGCGCCCTGGAATCGTCCGTCGACGCCAGCCGTGAGCCGGTCGCCATGTCCGGCTGGACGAATTTGATGATTAACCGCACTACTCCTCTTCAGGTCGTAAACGGATTAATCAGCGGATTCCATGAGCCGGAAGCGAGCCATCTCGAGCTGTTATCCGCTTTTGTCGACCCGGATATGCTGTATGACGCTTACCGGGAGGCGATTGAGCTCGGCTATTTGTGGCATGAATTCGGCGATATGAATTTGATTATATAAAGGATGGGATAAGATTGATGCTTCATCATGTATCCATCGAAGTCGCATATTTGGAAAGATCGGTTGCCTTCTATGAGCGTTGGCTGGGTTTCACAATGGAAGCGCGAATGGAATGGGAAAACGAACGGATCGCTTTTTTGAAGCTGGGGACGGACCGACTGGAGCTGGTGCAGCCCGAAACGTTCGTTCCATCCCCGGCTCGTACGCACATCGCGTTCGAAGTGGAGAATACGGACGCGTTATGCAACCGATTGCGGTCTGTACGTTCGGTACGGATCGAAGAACAGCCGGTTGTAATGGCGAACGGATGGAAGGTCGTGTTTATATCAGGGCCGGACGGCGAGCTGCTCGAGTTCATTGAAATTGTAAAAAATCCGGCGAGCGGGTTTAGCGCCAGCATCATGGGAAACGAAACATATGGGATGGAATATGACTAATTTGACAGGCTTCCGGGGCGCCGGCAGCCTGTTTTTGTATATATCTGGAAATACAAGCGGTTGATCCGCAGTTTATCAATATATTTGATAAAACTTATAAGATGATTCTAATTGACCTGGCTCGTAAGCTATGATAGGTTCTAATGAGTATCATTAATTATATATTAATACTTGGAATTAAAGCTCATATTTCATGCATGCTACGCGAGGTGGATAGTGGTGGAACTTAAAGTAACGAACAGTCCTTTTAATCAGGAGCAGGTCGAGCTGCTCAATCGCCTTCTGCCTGCGCTGACGGAAACGCAGCGGATGTGGTTGAGCGGATTTCTTACAGCGCTTCAAAGTCCGGCGGCTGCTGCAACGGCAGGTACGCCGTTGGCGGGTACAGTCGCGAATGCGGTACCCGTCTCCAAGGAAGTCACCGTACTCGTCGGTTCTCAGACGGGCAATTGCAACGGCTTGGCGAAAAAGCTGTCGAAAAAGCTGGAGGAGCAAGGATTTCAGGTGACGCTCTCGGCGATGAGCGCCTTTAAAACGAACAATTTAAAAACGATTCAGCATTTGCTTGTTCTGGTGAGCACTCATGGGGAGGGCGAACCGCCGGACAACGCGATTTCGTTCCATGAATACCTGCACAGCAAGCGGGCGCCCCGACTGGAAGGGCTGCGGTTTTCCGTGCTTGCGCTCGGCGACACATCGTATGAGTTCTTTTGCCAGACGGGCAAAGATTTCGACAAGCGTCTGGAAGAGCTCGGCGCCAAGCGGATTGCTCCGCGCGTCGATTGCGACGTGGATTTTGACGAGTCCGCCGCAGAGTGGATGAAACAAGTGCTTGGCGCTTTAAGCGAGGCTTCTGCGGTACCGGCCGCTGTCGATCCCGGAAGCGCGGCGCTATTAAGCAGGACCGAGTCGGAATATTCGAGAACGAATCCGTTCCAGGCCGAGGTGCTTGAGAATTTGAATCTGAACGGCCGCGGATCGAGCCGGGAAACCCGTCATGTCGAGCTGTCCCTGGAGGGCTCGAACTTTGAATACGAGCCTGGCGACAGCCTGGGCATATATCCGGAAAACCATCCTCGTCTCGTAGACGAGTTGATTGAGGCTATGGGCTGGAAAGCGGAGGAGCCCGTTGCCGTAAATAAGAACGGCGAAGAACAGCCTTTGCGCGAAGCGCTGCTGCGCCATTTCGAAATCACTGTGCTGACGAAGCCGCTGCTCGAGCAAGCGGCCAAGCTGACTCCGGACAGCAGCCTGAATGAGCTGCTGGAGGCGGGACGCGAGCAGGAGCTCAGAGCTTATTTGACCGGCCGGGATCTGCTTGATTTGGTGCAGGATCATAATTTGCGCGGCGTTCCGGCGCGCGATTTTACGGCGATTATGCGGAAAATGCCTGCTCGCTTGTATTCGATCGCAAGCAGCTCGAAGGCGTATCCGGATGAGGTTCATGTTACGGTCCGCACCGTGCGTTATAACGCTCTGGGCCGCGACCGTTACGGCGTCTGCTCCGTACAGCTCGCAGAGCGCGTGCAGTCCGGCGCAACGCTGCCGGTATTCATTCAGCAAAATTCGAATTTCAAGCTGCCTGAAAGTCCGGATACGCCGATCATCATGATCGGACCGGGTACGGGCGTCGCTCCGTTCAGAGCCTTCCTTGGCGAACGGGAGGAGACAGGAGCGGCCGGTAAAGCATGGCTGTTTTACGGAGACCAGCATTTCGCCACCGATTTCCTTTACCAGGTCGAATGGCAGGGCTGGCTTAAAAGCGGCGTGCTGACGCGCATGGATGTCGCGTTCTCCCGCGATACCGATCAGAAAGTATATGTGCAGCACCGGATGATGGAAAAAAGCCGCGAATTTTACAAATGGCTGCAGGAAGGCGCTTGCGTCTACGTCTGCGGCGACGAGAAAAAAATGGCGCATGACGTCCATGCGGCGCTCGCAGCCATACTCGAGCAGGAGGGCAAGTTTAGCCCTGAAGAAGCCGCCGAATATTTGACCCGTATGCAACAGCAGAAACGTTATCAGCGGGACGTGTACTAGTTGACGATCCCGAAGATCGCGAGAGGAGATAAGCAAGCATGTCAGATAACAATTTAGTGTCGCCGCATAGTGCGCCGCACAGCGACGTTGAAGATATTAAACGAAACAGCAATTACTTGCGCGGAAGTCTTAACGATACGCTGGAAGATCCTATTACCGGCTCCATTCCGGAAGACGATAACCGGCTGATGAAGTTTCACGGCAGCTATATGCAGGATGACCGGGATTTGCGCAACGAGCGGAGTAAGCAGAAGCTGGAGCCGGCATATCAGTTCATGCTTCGTGTGCGCGCGGCCGGCGGGATTGTCACGCCCGATCAGTGGCTGATGATGGACCGGATCGCACAAAAATACGGCAACGGATCGATCCGGTTGACGACCCGTCAATCGTTCCAACTGCACGGCGTCATCAAATGGAATCTGAAGAAGACGATTCGCGAAGTGAACGACGCTTTGTTAAGCACACTGGCCGCCTGCGGAGACGTCAACCGCAACGTCATGTGCAATCCGAATCCGTACCAATCGGAGGTTCATTCCGAGGTGTACGAATGGGCCCGCCGGATCAGCGATCACCTAGATCCGCGAACTAGGGCCTATCACGAAATTTGGCTGGATGGGGAGAAAGTGGTCGACAGCCAATCGAGCGGGGAAGAGCAGGAGCCGATTTATGGCAAGGTATATTTGCCGCGCAAGTTTAAAATCGGAATGGCCGTTCCGCCTTCCAACGATGTCGACGTATTTTCCCAGGATCTCGGGTTTATCGCGATAATCGAGGATGGCCGATTGAAGGGCTTTAATGTAACGGTCGGCGGCGGGATGGGAATGACGCACGGCGATCCGCTGACTTACCCGCAAGTCGCTCAAGTGATCGGGTTTTGTACGCCGGAGCGGATTGTCGACGTAGCCGAGAAGACGGTTACGATCCAACGGGATTACGGCGACCGTTCGGTTCGGAAGCATGCGCGCTTTAAATATACGATCGACGACCGCGGCATCGATTGGTTCATCCATGAACTATCCGACCGTCTCGGATGGAAGCTGGAGGAAGCGCGTCCCTACCATTTTGACCATAACGGAGACCGTTACGGATGGGTGAAAGGCAGCAACGGCAAATGGCATTTCACATTCTTTATCGAGAACGGCCGGATCAAGGATGAAGAGAATTATCAGCTGATGACCGGTCTCAGAGAAATCGCCAAGGTGCATAACGGAGATTTCCGTCTTACCCCGAATCAGAACCTGATCATCGGCAGCATCAGCAGCCAGAAAAAGAAGCGCATTGAAGAATTGATCAAGGAGTACGGGATCGCCGACGGTATCCATAATTCCGCATTGCGAAAAAATTCAATGGCCTGCGTTGCGCTGCCTACTTGCGGGATGGCGATGGCTGAAGCGGAGCGTTACCTCCCGACGCTGCTTGATAAAATCGAGCCGATGCTGGAGGAATCCGGACTTCGCGACGAGGAAATCGTCATCCGCATGACCGGCTGTCCGAACGGCTGCGCCCGTCCTATGCTGGCGGAAATTGCGTTCATCGGCAAAGCTCCGGGCAAATACAATATGTATTTGGGCGGCGGGCATGCCGGAAACCGTCTGAACAAGCTGTACAAGGAAAATATCGGCGAGACGGAAGTTTTGGAGTCGCTGAAGCCGATTATTGCCCAATACGCGAAGGAACGGCGGGATGGAGAGCATTTTGGCGACTTTGTCATTCGTGCCGGATACGTAAAAGAAGTGCGTTCCGGACAAGATTTCCATTCCTGATGGACTCCCGGATACAATAAACCGAACAACGAAGCGCCCTGGTGGAGCGCTTCGTTGTTTTTCTTTTTATCGGCTCGAACAGCTCGCGAAATTAGGTCTGAGGACTTATTTTAGTTAAATTTACAGCTTTTATTAGCAAAATTTAATACCATAAACTTCCTGAATATGCTATTCTACACAATAGTTTCGACATCATAGGGAGGTAATAGGATCTTGTTAAAACTTGGACGTCTTTTCACAGTTTGTATCGTCTTGATCGCGATGCTCTTCGCCGGTGCGGGCAGCCCGATTCATGCGGAAGAAAGCAAGGTGAGCTTTTACAGGCCGTTTCCGCAAGGAGCGGTGGGGGTAACCCGGCCCATGATAGGAATCTTGTTTGAGCTGAAGGGAAACCCGGAGTTGGAATCGTACAAGTTGAATTTGGATGGCAAACAAGTATCATTGACATGGAATCCGGTTGATCCGAAGTTTGTTTATATTCCGGACAAAGATTTAACGCCGGGGGAGCACAAGGCCGAACTGATCATTCATTTTAAAGGATTTCGGGAAATATACAGAAGCTGGACCTTTACGATTGCTGCAAGCCCGGTAAAAACGATAGCCCAGCCGGCACAATACCAGCAGTTCGGTATTACCGCCATTAACGATTTCCGGAAAATACTCGGTCTGCAGTCCGTTCAATGGAATGACAGGCTGGCCGGCTCCGCAACCAAGCACGTGGAATATTTAAAAGCCAACTATCCGGATGATTACAAAGGCTCTTACCCGTTATCCCATTACCAGGAATCGGATGGTGCGGGCTTTTTCGGTAAAACGCCTGCGGAGCGCGCGAAATATTTTGGATACCCGTACTTTACAGGGGAAGTTAACCGAATCAGGGGAAACAATACAATTTGGACCGATATCGACAATCTGTTCCATGCGCCGTATCATCGTTTTGCTTATATGGTGCCCGATGCCAAGGAGGTCGGTCTGGCCCGGTCCGAAAATTTTACCGTGATCAATTTTGGCGGCTCGCCGGACAGCAGAGTAAATCCGCTCATGATCGTGTCGCCTGCTGAATCGCAGACGCATGTACCGATCCAATGGGAAAATCGCGAAACGCCGGATCCGCTGAGGATGCATGCCAATGCTCCCAAAATCGTCGGTTATCCGATCGCCGTAACGGTTCATGGTACATATGTCAAGCGGATTGACGTTGCATCGGCCGAGCTCGCCTCATCTACCGGCGACCAAGTCGAGCTGTACGTCAATAGGCCCGGACAGGATGAAAACCTGAGCACCGAAGCGGTGTTTATTCCGAAAAAACCGCTGCAAGCATTTACAATGTACACCATGAATGTAAAGCTTAAAGTGACGATGGAAGACGACACGATAGTGCCGTTGGACAAAGAGTGGTCATTTTCCACGGAGAAGAAAAAAAATTACTGGAAATCGGCTGTTCATAAAGGAACGACTCATACGGCCGTATTCGGACTGGAAAACGATTATTTCGACGCGGACGGGATCAGGTTCAAAACGTCGGTGAAGCCGGAAACGGTTGACGGCAGCGCCTATTTGTATGTCCGTGACTTGGCTGTGGCGTTTGGAGCCGACGTGGCTTGGGACAATAAGCTGCAAGCGGCTATTTATGAAAGGGGGGAACGGAGAATCGTGCTGTATACGACAAGAAATCAATACGAGGCTGACGGTCAGGTCAATATGACCGACACTCCCGCCAAGCTGATCCATGACAACACGATGATTCCCGTTCGTCTGTTGGCTGAAGTGCTGGGAAGTACGGTAGCATACGATCCGAACACCCGTACTGTTACGGTCACTTTCGAGTGAACTCGTTCAGCTTTGCTGAACATCGGGGAATCAGATGGGGACTCTACCCCACCTGATTCAAGGCCCGCCTTAGAGGCGGGGGTCTTAACCCGATAAAGTCGTAATCGAATAAAAGAGCAATCGAGAAGAAAGCGCAAACGGCACAAGATGTTAAAATATAATACATACTGGCTTGCGGTCCATCCGGTATCCTATTCCAATTTCGAGGTAGGTGATGATCAATGGCTCTTACAGCGGACAAAATTTTTGTCAATTTACCGGTTAAAAATATGAATGCGTCCATCGATTTTTTCACGAACGTCGGTTTTGCTTTTAACGCTCAGTTTACCGACGAAAACGCAACCTGTATGATCGTAAGCGAGCATATTTACGTTATGCTGCTGGTGGAAAGCAACTTCAAGTCGTTTATCAAAAAAGAAATCGCGGACACAACCCGGAGCACCGAATGCATCCTGGCTTTGTCCGCCGACAGCAAGGAAAAAGTAGACGAAATTGTAAATAAGGCACTATCCGCCGGAGGCACCGCTTACAATGAACCGGTCGACCATGGCTTTATGTATACGTGGAGCTTTCAGGATTTGGACGGCCATCTGTGGGAATTCATGTACATGGATCCAAGCGATATCGAGCAGCAGGGCTAAAGCTGAGCCTCCTGTATGCTACGGGATTATGGCTGACAGCTGTCAGCCATAATCGCTTCGGCGGTCTCCCACAATACGGGCAGAAACCGGATAACCTGCTCGGCACGGCCGGTGAGATCGCCGGCACTAGTGATCCCGAGATCGGCAATCATCGCTTCGAATGCCGGCAAGAGCGTCCGCTGGAGCTCCGGCGGTGCATCCGCCGCCAATATTTTGTGGCAGCGCGCGAACGTAGCGACGATCCAGAACACAGCTTCACGGTGACTTCCGGATTGAATGAGCTCGCGGCTGCCGTCGATTGCGATGGGCCGCGCCGCAGCGGTGATGTCGGTGCTGAAGAAAAACGGCGTCCTGGCTGCGGCTGCAGCGGCGTCGAACGTCCGGGCAAGCTCGCCGAGATGCTGCTCGACGCGCTGCGGACTCAGCTGATCGCAACCGAGCAGCTTCAGAAGCTCCGGATACAAATCGGCATGACCGTAATCCGTCAGCGCGCTGCGTGCGGCAAGATAGCGCAGGCGCACGGTCGGGTTGCGAAGCGCTGCCACCAGTAGAACATGCGTCGTTACGCCGGTCGGAAACAACCATGACATTACCTGATCATGCAGCGGCGCGGAAGCATCGATGGACCGCAATCCGTTCTCGATCTTGATCCGGGCATTTGCGCAGCGGCGGCGTACCCAGTCCCGCTCCGCAAAATGACGGGACACCTCTGCCTGCAAACTGCGCAGATGTCCGGTCGGATCGTCAATGATCGTATTTGTGCGGAAGCTGCCCGCCAGATGGTAGGAAGTGAGAACCACCTCGACAGAGGCAATCTCGTTCCAGGATAAATAAGTAATTTCCAAAAGCGTGCCGCGGTAGAAGAGCTTTCCAAGCTTGATCGGTGGCTCCGCCTGTTCTGTGACGACTACGACGTCGACGTCCGATGACGCCGGCAGCTCCGCATCATCGGCGAGAATTATCGTGGAACCGCTGAAATAAGCCCCGCAATATCCGTCTGCACGGCTGGCATGCTCCTTAACCCACTCAGCCGCAGCAGCCCGCGCCAGTCCTACATTCATTTACATTCTCCTCCATTTCGCCAAACAATTGGAAAGCAATTATATCATTGGAAGATGAAACATGTAAAGGTCGGTGACGAATATCGTACAATCCGCCCGTAAATTAACCTTCCAGCGCAAAAAAAAGCCAATACTAAGCAAGATTGGCCATTCCTTTAACAGAGCTGACAGGATCGATTCAGGAGAAACGCTGGCGGGCAAATCGATGGTACGGTGGAACCGTCCGACAAATCGTTCCTTCCGGTGAGTGAAATGGTATAATATAATGTATCTGCAAGGACATGCCTGAACGCTTCGAATTTACATTTCATTTCAAAAAGGTTGTGGGATCATGGCGATTTATGTTGCGCTGCTGCGGGGCATTAATGTAGGCGGGAAAAATAAGATCAAAATGGCGGAATTGAGGCAGAAGCTGGAAGCGATAGGGCTAAACCGGGTTCAAACGTATATTCAAAGCGGCAATGTTTTGTTTGAGGCGAACGAGGAGGAACAGGTGCTGCGCCAACGGATTGAAGAACAGATTGAGGCTGGCTTCGGCATAAAAGCAGCCGTTGCATTGCGTACTGCCGATGAAATCAGACATGTAGCCGCAAACTGCCCGTTTTCGGAAGAGGCTGTGACTCAAGCCCAGACAACGGCAGTAGGTGAGAGTCTGCATGTATCGTTTTTGCTTGCAGAGCCTGCGCAGGAGGCGGTTGAACGGCTCGAACCCTACAAGAGCGACAATGACGAATATCGAATAATTGGGCGGGAGATGTATCTTCTATTCCATCACAGCATCCGCGACTCCAAGCTCGCGATGAATCTGCACAAGCTGAACGTCGCAGGAACCGTGCGCAATTGGAAAACGGTCAATAAGCTCGTCGCATTGGCGGATGCGATGGAATCACCATAAACGAAAAGGAGAAAACTATGTGCCGAAACATCAAAACTTTGTTTAACTTCGAACCTCCGGCTACCGACGATGAGATTCAAGCCGCTTCGATTCAATTCGTAAGGAAAATTTCGGGCTTCACCGTGCCTTCCAAGGTGAACGAAGAGGCGTTCAACCGCGCCGTTCAAGAGGTAACCGCAGCTGCCCGGAGCTTGATGGACTCTCTCGTAACCCAGGCCGAACCGCGCAACCGGGAGGTCGAAATCGAGCGCGCCCGCGCGAGATCCGCGAAACGATTCGGAACTGGAAAGGCTTAAGGCGGCCCTGCGGTGACATAACTTGCATCAGGGGAGGGGGCATCCGATATATGCGACCTCCTTTATTAGTATACATAATATTTAATATGTAAACTAATAGTTTTCTCTTTATTGTCAGTTCCTGTATAATGCGGCTCATTCCGTGTAAGCTTATTAATGAAGTGACGGCCGAAAAGCAGCAGCTTTCAATAAGGAGATGATTCCTATTCTTCATCCAAAGCGAACGGACCGGATGAATCATTATTTTGAGCTTGCCTTATACGCGCTTGCCGCTGTGTGCTTCGTTTATTTTTTAATCCGCGGCATATACGCCAAAGTGTTTGAGGCGGTGTTAATCGTTGCGGTGCTGGCGCTCATCCGGGCAGTCATCAAATTTACGAAGGTCGAGCTGTTTCCCGCACTGCGCTTTTCTATTTTGCTTTTTATTTTTGTCGCGATGTTTTTGGCTAATGAATTTGGATTTTACACGATCTTTCCCCAGTTGGATAAAATCGAGCATCTGTGTTCGGGGGTCATTCTATGCTTTGTCGGACTGTTAATCTTCAGGCAAATCAACAAAAATAAAGAAGCGGTTAAGCTGCATGCTTCGACTGCGGTATGGTTCAGTCTTTTTTTTGCAGTCGCGATGGCCGGTTGCTGGGAAATTTACGAATATACGACGGATCAGCTGTTCGGGCTTCATTCGCAAAACGACAGTCTTGTCGATACGATGTGGGACATTATTTGCGGAACTGTCGGGGCTGGGGCGACCGGTCTTTATTTGTCGTTTAAAGCTAAGAATCAAATCTTGACGTGAAGCAGCCGATCCGATCCGCAATCGATTATATTATTTTGACAATGATATCGATTAGTATATAAAACGATGGATTTAGTTTAAGGAAGGGGTACCTTTTGACAACGGACGATGTTCAATTCGGAATTATCATCATGATCTTCACGGTAACCGCTATCTGTTTTCTTCTGCGTGCGAAGTCGGGCTATCGCTGGTTCGGCGGCGCGCTCATTGCGATGACGGTTGTGCTTGCTATTTTTGGCGTGTTGTTTCATCTCGAGGCGGCTTTGCACAATCGGATGCATTAAGCAAGCTCATTTTCCATGACGGGCAATCGGCCTTTCATGATTGCTTGCACTTTGCCTGCTGATCTTGGCGGTGACAGCGGCGCCGGCCGCATGAGGCCGCCTCGTACTGCGACAGGCTGAGCCCGGTCTTGTTTTTAAAAATGCGGCTGAAATAATTGGGGTCGGTATAGCCGACCATTTCGCCGATTTCCTTGAAGCTCAGCTCCGGTTCGCACTCGATAAGCCGCTGCGCCTCCGCGACGCGCAGCGCTATGACAAACTTGAGCGGAGTCGTACATTTGTATTTTTTGAACAACTTGGTCAAATACGATGCGTTGTAATGAAAGCTTTCGGAAATTTCCTCAAGCGATAGGGAAGGGTTGGCGTAACAGGTCCGAAGATAATGCTCGAGACGCTCGACAAGCTCGCCCGCTGAATCATGATCCATTTCTTCCTCGGCATACGCAATGTATTCAAAGGCAGATACGACATGCTCTATCATGCAACTAAAATCCGGGGAAAGAGCGAACCGGTTCAGCAGCTCATATTCAAGATGAAATATTTCTTCCTCCGGGATAAGCAGCTTTTGCTGCCAGGCAAGGTGAATAAGATGAATTATTTTCTGCTGCAGCCGCAGCTGCGTAATCTCTTTTCGGGTCAAGCCGAGCAGCGCTCTCCGCATTTCGTTGCGGAATACGCCGCGGTTGTTAAGCTCCATCAGGTTAAGCAACTGGTGCTGGAGGCTGCAGGGCGGCCCATCAGCGGATTCCTTCGCAGCCGGAAGCTCATCGCATACAATTACGGACGATTGCCCCATAACGAGCCGCTCCTCCATAGCGGCGCGCAAGTTCAGCGCACAATAAAACAATTGCCGCAGCTGGAAACTTTCCCGCATCATACAGATGTTGACGGGGAGCGGAGCGGATAGTTCGGTAAGCCGCTTCAGCAGCCGTTCGGCGAAATCTGCCGGATCCGGCGCGGAATGGCGGGGAAGCGCCAAATATTTGCCTCCAGGCATCGTTTGATCGATCAAATGCCATCTGCCCGAGCCGTTCAGCTCCTGAATGATGTCATGAATCGGTGCGGACTTCCATAAGTCGGTCAAAAACGCGATCGATTCCTCCGACAACCGCTGCGCAGGCAAATGTCCCAATTGAATCAGAAGCATGACATACGTTTCGCCATCGAGACCGCTGTCCGTTCCGTCCCACGGTCCAGCGCTCCCTTGAACGGCCGCCTCGATCAACGCCCGTTCCCGGTTCGTCCTGCATTCCGTCAAAATGTGGTGAAATCCTTCCAGCGTTGCTTGAATTTCGTCCTTGTCGACCGGCTTCAGCAAATAATCTTTAACCCCGTATTTGATTGCCTGCCGCGCGTATTCAAACTGGTTGTAGCCGCTGATGATCGCCGTCAGCGTATCGGGGTAGCGTGCCGAAACGTGACGGACGAGCTCAATGCCGCTCATTCGCGGCATCTGGACGTCGGTGATAAGGACATGCGGTCTCGTCTGTTGGATGAGCCGCAAAGCTTCGAGGCCGTCGTATGCGGAGCCCGTTACTTGGAAGGGAAGAGCGGTGGAGTTGATTTTGTCCACGATATTGCGCAGGATGATCGGTTCATCTTCAACGACAACGACATGAAACTTCTCATCTAGTCCCATATAGGGGTGCCACCTCCAGATTGGATGCCGGCTTGACATGCCCGCCGAGCGAAATATGGGCTCCGCCTTCACGATTGTTGGATATGCGGAACTCGGCGCCGTTTCCATATACCATTCGAAGCCGCTCATCGATATTTACCATGCCAATGCCTTTGGACGGGTTTCGTTGGAAGTCGCGCTCCTGGTCTATACGGGTAGCCCACTCAGGAAATTTCTCGATCATTTCCGGCGAAAAGCCGGTGCCGTTGTCTGCAATTTGAATGCTCCATCGCGTATCGTCCATTTGTCCCAGGATGGAAATCCGCCAAGGCGGAGGAACATGAAGGCCGTGCTTGAAAAAATTTTCGACAATCGGCTGAACGGTCATCGCCGGAATGACAATATGCCGCATATCGGGATGAATGTCGATTTCATAATACAGCATCCCTTCATAGCGGATTTGCATCAATTGCAAATAGTCGATCGTATAATCGAGCTCCATGCCGATCGTCGTAGCGGGCTTGTCATGATCCAGTATGTAGCGGAGCATCTTCGATAACAGCTTGCACGTCCGGACGATTTCATGATGTCCGGCTTCCTCCGCCATGACGCTGATGACCGTTATCGTGTTGTACAGAAAATGCGGATTCATCTGCGATTGCAGCGCCGCCATCCTCGCCTGAATTTCCTTCGAGCGGGAGAGGAGCGTTTCCTCCAGCGACAGCTCGAGCCGCAGGCACATTTGCTTGAACGCTGTCGAGAGCATCTCCAGTTCGTTAAGCTCGGCATTGATTTGCTGCTGCGAGGCAGGCAGCAGCGTGTTCAGGCTCAACGAACGGAACAGCTTATGCATCTGCTTGATGGGCGCCGTTAAGCTTTTGGCAACGTAGAACGAAACGAGCAGCGTAACGATCAGCAGGCCGAAAGCTCCGATCAGCATCTGATTCCGAAACCGCACAAGCGGCACCAGCAGCACGCGCTCGGATTGGGAGACGGCGACCGTCCAGCCGGTATAGTCCGATCTCGTGAATGAGACGATCTCATTGCCGCCGGCCCGCATCAGCTCAAGCTTGCCGGAAGGAGTTGCGTTCGCTTGAACGCGGCTCCAATACAGCTTGGCGGCGGTGGAGTCCGCTCCGAGCGGGTAGACGAGGGTGCCGTTGCGATCGAACACCATGTACGACCGGGTTTCCGATACACCGGAGGATGGCGTGATCCGCTTGTTGATCGCTGCCGTAAGCCGCTGGTAATCGGTTTGGACCTCGACGATAGCATATCGTGACGAGCCGAGGTCCCACGGAAAACGCCGCGAAACGGATATGACCGTCCTATCGCCCGGAAACCAATCATCTTTACGGGGTGTGGAGATCCATTTTCTGCCGTCCAGCTCGTTCGTCGACCGAATCCAGTCAAGCGCTTCCATTTTATAAAGAGGCAAAAACGTATTGATCGAATAATCGCCCGTCCCCCAAATTCTGCCCTTCATATTCATAATATTGATCTGCCAGTCGGACTGCAGAGGACCCATAATCGAAAAAATATGACTGTTCAGCTCTCGCTGGTTCGCGAACATCGAAATTTCGCTGGTCGGATCGGGCTCGTTAAAAAACAGTTTTTTAATGTTGTCGGAAAAAATGATTTTGACCACCGTATTGTCCATTTCCTGCAGCAGCGCGTCCAGACCTACGGAAATATTGTTGGCCGATTGGTAGATCGTCTCCGACGCGTTCAGGCTGATCTGCCTGGCCATGAAAATGTAGAACGTAATGGCGGCAATCATGAAGACGGAAACGATCAGAAGCGAATAAGTGCAAAACAGCTTCGTTTGAATCGATTTGAGATGAAAAGGGACAACGTATTTCATGCAGCCATCAGACCTCCTGTGCGGATTGGTTCAATTATATTCATGGACAACCGTATTGAGAAACGAATAACGAAAAAATCCAGCAAACCATATCTATTTTATGCATCGAAGAAACGGACGCGTCCCTCTATAATACATATTGTAAACGCATTCAAATTGAAAGGAGGGTTAACGCATTGAACAAACGATTGCACCAGACGACAAGCATTATAATGCTGATCCCGGCACTGCTTCTGGGAGCCTGCAGCGGCGGCGGGGGCGGGAACGGCACATCGAACAATACGGCGCCGCCGGCGGACAATTCGGCAGCCGCGAACAAGAACGCGACGGCACCGGCCGCGCCAAAGCCGGAACCAAAGTCCGATGCGACGATTACCGTGGGTGCCTCGCAAAACTGGATCAAGGACGTCGACCGGAAGCTGGCGGAGGAATTTACCAAGGAAAGCGGCATCAAGATCGATTTTCAGGTGAATCCGGACGACCAGTATAAGAACGTCATGAAAACGAAGCTGGCAACCGGCGAAGCGCCCGATATTATGTACTTGAATTCCGGCATTACGCTGTCGGATTACCAGCCGGAAAAAAATTTCCTTGATTTGACCAAAGAACCGTGGGTGGCGAAGCAGCGGGATTGGGCGATTCAAGGCTCAACGGTTGACGGCAAAATTTACGGCTTTAACACCTGGTCCGCCGATGGCTGGGCGATGCTGTACAACACGAAGCTTTTTGCGGATAACGGCTTGACGGCGCCCAAAAGCTTCGACGAACTGCTCAAGGTATGCGACGTTCTGCTCAAGAAGGGAATTACCCCGATCTACGACAACACGAAAGATACATGGCATGTAGGGCAATGGTTCGCCTCGATGTCATACGCGTTCCAGCAGGAAGATCCGGGCATTTTCAAAAAATTGAACGAGAACCAGGCGAAATTTTCCGATCTTAAATCGGCGAAGCAGGGCTTGGTCGATTACAAAACGTTGTATGACAAAGGCTATTTCGGAAAAAACTCGTTATCCAACGAATGGACGCGCGGTTATGACGCGATGGGCTCGCAGAAGTATGCCATGATTCTTGTGTACACGACGTATCAGAACGAAGTAGCCGCCAAATTTCCCGAATCGAACGCGAAGGATTGGAAAATGTTCCCGGTCCCGATCGGCGGTAATACAGGCTTTACTTACGGTCCGGGTATCGTGCGCGTGGTGAACAAAGGAACAAAGCATGTGCCGGAGATTCAAAAATATTACGAGTTTCTGAGCCGGGAGAAAAACTTGAAATCGTTTTATGAGGCGAGAACGGACCTGGGCGAAATGTCGTTCAAGGATATGGAGGTAAGACCGCCGTCGAACGCCTACAAGAGCGTAACGGAGATGGCCGGACAAAGCCAGAGCCTGTCGTTGACGAATACGACCAAATTTATTGACGGCGATCTGATGGGCAAGCTGATGCAGGATATGCTGATCGGTCAATTGAAGCCGGAACAAGTGCTGCAAAAGTTCGATGAAAGCCGAATCAAGTCTTTCACGGTCGCGAAGTGACGGTTAGTCCGGCTTCCAATGGGCCGCCAAACGGCAATGATTTTTGAAAAGAATGTGGTGAGAACATGAAGACCGGCAATGTATACCCGATGTACTTCTTGTCCGGAGTATTGCTGATCTATTCCGGACTGTTCTTCTTTCCGAGCTTATACGGTTTCTATCTCTCCTTAACCGACTGGAACCAATTCAGCGATGCTGTCCATTTCATCGGTCTGGACAATTACAGGCAAATGATTGCGGATCATGCGCTCTTCTCCGGAATTATCGTCAATACAATCATGTTCGCATTATTTACGACGCTGCTGAAGAACGTTATCGGTCTCGCGCTCGCCTTGGCGCTCAATGAAGGATTGCGGTCGAAAGCTTTACTGCGCACGGTCTTTTATTTGCCCGTTACGTTATCGCCCTTGATCATCGGCTTGATCTTCTCCTCCGTATTCGATGCCAATTCGGGCATATTGAACGGCTTCCTCATCCGGATCGGCTTGGACGATTGGGCCATGGCCTGGCTCGCCGACGTCCGATTCGCGATGGGGACGATCATCTCGGTCGAGACGTGGAAATATGCGGGCTTCAATATGGTCATTTATTTGGCGGGCCTGCAGATGATTCCAAAAACGTATTACGAAGCGGCCGAAATCGACGGTGCCAGCTCGTGGAAACGGTTCGTACACATTACATTTCCGCTGGTCATGCCGGCGATTACAATCAATCTCATTTTGAATCTGATTCACGGCTTTAAAATATTCGATCTTGTGTATGTGTTGACCGGAGGGGGACCGGGCAGCGCAACCGAGGTTCTGAATACGGCCGTTTTCCGTGAATTTTCGGCAGGGCGTTTCGGCTCGGCCACGGCGATCAACGTCGTCATCTTCTTGTTGATTACGGTCGTGACCTTGGCAACGCTGTCCATCTTGTCCAAACGATCGGAGGTGGAGGCATGAACGTTGCCAATGAAGCGGAGATGGTCCGGCAAGCGCGGTCGGTTCGAAGGCCCGGGCGCAGACGATTTCCGGTTGTCAAAGAATTGCTCATGTGGCTGCTGGCGCTGCTTATCTTGATCCCGCTTTTTCTCGTCGCGATCAATTCGTTGAAAACAGAAGCCGAAGCCGACCTGATGAACCTGGAGCTGCCCAAACAATTCATGTTTGACAACTACGCAAATGTGATCAAGACGGGCAAGATGGTTCAGGCGTACCGAAACAGTCTAATCATATCGGCCGGCTCGACATTGGTGACGAGTCTTTTTTCGGCGATGGGCGCATTCGTGCTGTCGCGCAGGAGGACGAAGCTGAACAGACTCATTTATTACTATTTCATCATCGGTCTGATCGCGCCGGTCAACTTTATCGCGACGATCAAGGTCATGCAAATGACGCAATTGTTCAACACGTTCCATGGCATTATCCTGCTGTATTCGGCGCTCATGATCCCGTTCACGGTATTTCTGTTTTACGGCTTTATTCAGTCGGTGCCGAAGGAGCTCGACGAATCGGCGATGATGGACGGATGCAGGAGCCTGCAGCTGTTTTTCCGGATTATTTTTCCGCTGCTGCTGCCGGTCACGATTACGTGCGTGCTCATTAATTTCATGAATGCGTGGAATGAGTTTATTTTGCCGCTATACGTATTCAACAAATCGGATTATTATCCGGTAACATTGGCGGTTTACAGCTTTTACGGGACGTTTATTTCCAGCTGGAATCTGGTTTGCGCGACTATCGTACTGACGACGCTGCCGATCGTTCTCGTCTATATTTTCGGTCAGCGGTATTTGATCTCAGGGATGACGGCGGGCGCCGTAAAAGGATAACCATCGTAATGATTGCCGCAAAATGGTAAAAAGAGGAGGCGACAAAACTCATGCGTAAAACAATCGGTATTGGAGTTGCCGGTGCAGGCGCAATCGGGATCAGAGGCGCACTGTCGCATCTCAGCTTGCAGGATGTCAAGGATTATGGCGTAAGACTGGCCGCCATCTGCGATCCCGTACCGGGACGCGCCAAGGCTGCGGCGGAAAAATTCGGCGTTACCGCCTACTACGAAAGCTACGAGGAGCTGCTGCAGGATCCGAACGTCGATATCGTCACGCTCTGCACGCCGATCGGGCTTCATTACAAGCAGGGCGTTCAGGCGATCGAGGCCGGCAAGCATGTACATTTCAACAAGACGATGACGACCCGGGTCGAGGAAGCCGACGATATTATCCGGCGGGCTGCCGAGAACAATATCCGTGTCGTAGCTTCGCCCGGCATGATGCTCAGACCGGAAAACCGGAAGAAGCGGAAACTGATTCTCGAAGGTGAGCTCGGTCAGCTGGGATGGGCTATTGCGGGCACGGCGAGAGGAACCGTCGCCTTTCACTTTGAAGAAGAATTCCGCACGGGGGAAAATATTTTGACCAGCGTGAACCCGGAATGGTATTTCAAGAAGCCCGGCGGTGGGCCGATGTACGATATTACGTCCTACATGCTGCACGAGCTGACCGGAATTCTCGGACCGGTTCAACGTGTGACCGCTTTGTCCGGCCAGGCGGTTCCCGAAGTGTTTTACCAAGGAAAGCGCATTGCCAAGGAAATGGATGACTCCACCATCCTGATGCTCGACTTCGGCAGCTGCCTATATGCAGTCGTCTATACGACGATCGCCGGCGAGATTACCGGCTGGTCCCCCAATATATACGGAACGCATGGAGCGTTGATCGGTTCGAAATTCGGCGATACCGAATTGAAAGACCCTGCATTGACGCAGCCGCACGTCAAGGGCGAGCATGCGCATATGCGCGAAGCTCACGTGTTCGCGGATATTATGCAGCTGGTCGATTGGGTAAGAGACGGTACGCCTTCGATCGTAACCGCCGAGCATGCCAGACATGTCGTGGATATCATCGAATCCGGCTACCGGGCCGCTGAAACCGGGCAAACCCAGCAATTGTGCACAACCTTCGAGCCGCTCCCGCTTGAGCAGCTGTAACGTTTACAGGCGAAGACGGAAATTCGTCAATGCTTGCATCTAATTTTATAAAAGAATGGTGGTTGAGACAAAATGAGACTGAGTCAGGAAGAGCTTGCCAGCGGACAGCTGCTGCCCGAAACGTTGGAGCTTGCAGCCAATCTTGTCAGAGTCAACGGCTTCGTTACGTTCGAGGAAATTATCCCGAGAGCTGTCATCGACAAGCTGTACGATGCTTATATCGACATATTGGAGCCGTATTTGGCCGAGCATCACGAGGAGGTTTACAATCCGAAAAACGGCTTTAACGACGGCACCAATCACATCCGCCTGTACTTGCCGTTCGAGAAGCCGTTCGTCGACGAGCAAATATTGGCTCACCCGTTCGTCCTCTCGGTCGTGGATCAAGTTTTGGGCGACGATTGCGCCATCCGTTATTTCGCGACGAATACTTCGCTGCCCGGAGGCAGGAATGCCCAGCCGGTGCATTCGGATATGCATTCGATGTTCGGCTTGCGATACGGCGCCAATTTGCCGATCTCGAATCTGATCGTCAACGTTCCGCTCGTCGATACGACCGAAAACAACGGTCCGATGGAATATTGGCCGGGCGGCACGCATCTGCAGCCCGACTATATGTACGACCGCAAATCGTTCCCGAAGGCGAAGCTGGCCGAGCATATGACCGTACTGAAGGCGACTATGCCGGCAGGATCGATTATGATCCGCGATGACCGCATGTGGCATCGGGGCACACCGAACAAATCCGATAAGCCGCGTCCGAATATCGCGGTCATTTATTCCGCGCCGACCACCAATCCGTCCAAAGGAACGATTCCAATTCCGCAAGAAACGTTTGACGGCCTGTCGCCAAGGCTGCAGAAGCTGCTCCGGTTCGAGAAGATCGGCCATCCGGCGCTTAAACCTACCCACTATGAAGTTAAGCCTTAACGGTTCGCGGTTGATAAACATTATCCCGTATCGGTTGGGATTCATGCAATTCGCAGCCGATATCCCGAGAGGAAACGTGATTGTGCCATGAAAATCGATTTATGCGACAAAATCGCGCTGGTGACAGGCGGTGCGGGCATGCTTGGCCGCGTTATGATCCGGTCCCTCGCGGCATGCGGCGCCGATGTAGTGATTCATTACAATACGAAAGCGGAAAAAGCCCAGCAGCTGAAGCGGGAAGCGGAAGCGATGGGAAGGCAGGCCTATGCCGTACAGGCGGATATTACCGATCTGACATCCGTGCTCGCCATGCGGGATCAAATTCAGGAGCATTTTGGGAAATTGCCCCATATTATCGTAGCGAATGCGGTCGCGCAGTATAAATGGACCTCGATATTGGAGCAGCAGCCGGCCGATTACGAAAGCCAGTTCAAAACATGCGTCATGCAGAGCGTCTATTTGGCGAAGGCATTCATGCCGGCGCTGATCGAGCGCCGGGCGGGTCGGTTTATCGGGATCAACACGGAATGCGCCATGCAGAACTTCCCTACGCAGTCGGCTTATGTTGCGGGCAAGCGCGGGATGGACGGCGTATACCGGATTCTGGCCAAAGAAGTGGGCGAGTACGGCATAACCGTCAACCAGGTCGCGCCCGGATGGACGTTCAGTGACAGAGACCGCGAGCGGGGCTTCGCGCCGCCGCTGGAGGACGGCTATTTAACGACCGTGCCGATGAAACGGCGCGGGACGGATCAGGAAATCGCCAACACGGTGGCGTTCCTCGCATCGGATCTGGCTTCCTTCATCAGCGGGGTCTATATTCCGGTCTGCGGTGGGAACGTCATGCCGGCAATCTAGTCCGGCGAGCCGGCCGGACACGTCGAAGCAACCGGTTTAAGCATCGGATGAAGCTTTTTGATCGGATCATCGGCCTAAAGTTGAAATAGTTGTCGATCATCGCAAACAGACTGGCTGCGGGAGCAGCCGGTCTGTTTGTTGTGAGTTCGAAGTTATAATGAAACATCTGTTGCATTTTTATCCTTCGAGTGATAATCTAAATTTTGGAAGAATTGTTCCGGAAGGGTGAAGATGATGAATCATTCAACCTCTTGGCACTCCGTTTCCAAGGTGGAGATTATTCGTACATTTGACGTCGGGACAGACGTCGGTCTGACATCGTCCGAAGCGGAGCTAAGAAAACGAAAATATGGAAAAAATGAATTGCCCGCCGCCCCGGACAAGCCTTTGCGGAAAGAAATCATTGAGGAGTTAACCGAACCGATGATTTTGCTCTTGATGGCGGTGGGAGCGATATACGGATTTCTTGGCGAGATACGGGATGCGATGACGATCATGGTCATTATTGTCGCCGTGCTGGCTATTGAGATCGGCAACGAAAGCAGAGCGAAAGGGGCCATTAAGGCGTTAGCCAAGTTTAATGTCACTACATGCCCGGTATTACGGGACGGTACGTATCAGGAAATCGGATCGGCCGGGCTGGTGCCGGGAGACATCGTATTTTTACGCGCGGGGGAGCGGGTTCCGGCTGACCTGCGATTATTGGAATGCGCCGGACTGCGCATTGACGAATCGAGCCTGACCGGGGAATCCGTCCCGGTTGACAAGAATGCCGTTCTGCTTCTTGCCCGCGATACCGCGCTCGGCGAACGACAAAACCTTGCTTATTCCGGAACTTTGGTTGTGAGCGGAAAGGGCAAAGGACTCGTCGTCGGCACGGGCGCATCGACGGAGCTTGGCCAAATTGCCGGGTACGTTCAAACGGCGAAGGAGCCGAGAACACCGCTGCAGCTTCATATGCGCGAGCTGGCAAAACGGATGGTTTGGATCGCGCTCGGGTTCAGCCTTCTGATCGCGGCGATCGGATGGATCGGCGGCACAGGCTGGAAAAACACCGTCTTGACGGCGCTGTCGCTCGCATTTGCAACCATTCCCGAGGAATTGCCGATATTGATTGCTATGGTTCTCGGGCTGGGGGCTTACCGGCTTTCGAAAAAGAAGGCCATCGTCCGGCGTCTCAAAACCGCGGAAACGCTAGGCAGCGTTACGGTTGTCGCTACGGATAAGACGGGAACGTTAACCGAAAACCGGATGCAGGTTCAAAAATGGTTTATTGACGGGAAATGGCACAGCCAATCTGACTGGAACCGGTCGCAATGGACGGACATGGCTGTACAAATCAGCGTGCTTGCCAACGATGCGGTTATTACTGAGCTGGATGAGTCAATCGGCTTTCACGGCGACCCGACGGACGCCGCATTTTGCCGGTTTGCCGCGGATACGGGCTATGATGTCGTCCAATTGAAAAGAAGCGCCCGCCCGGTCCGAGAGTTTCCGTTAACCGAGGATAGCAAACGCATTACCATTGCACTGCAAAAAAAGGGCGGCTTCACGGTTATGACCAAAGGAGCGCCTGAACAAGTTCTCGCACTATCGTCATATGCTGTTGTAGACGGAACGGTAACACCGCTCACCCGTGAGCTTCGTTCGCGATTCAGCGAACAGGCCGGACAGCTTGCGGATCAAGGCTACCGGATCATCGCCGCTGCTTATAAAGAAGGAGCGACCGAAGCCGAATTCGAGGAAAACGCTTTTACTTGGGTCGGACTGGCCGCTATGATTGATCCGCCAAGACCGAATGTGGGGGAAGCGATCGAAGCTTTACATCAAGCCGGGGTCAGGGTCGTTATGATGACGGGAGACCATGCGGGAACTGCGGCAACGGTCGGCCGTCAAATTGGTCTTAAGTCGACTCGCGTCGCTACCGGAAACGAGCTTGATTTGATGACGGAGGGCGAGCTCGTCTCCCGGCTTGAGCATACGAACGTTTACGCCAGAACGGCACCGCAGCATAAACTGCGGCTTGTCCGAGCTTTGCAGCAGCAGGGCGAAGTTGTCGCGCTAACGGGAGACGGAGTCAACGACGGTCCGGCATTAAAGGAAGCGGCTGTCGGCATAGCCATGGGGAAGTCGGGAACGGACGTAGCCAAGGAATCGGCCGATCTCATTTTGACGGACGACGATTTTTCAACCTTGCCGGTCGCCATACAAGAAGGAAGAAAGCTGTTTGCCAATTTGCGAAAATCGGTAGCGTATTATCTTGCGGCGAAAACGGCTTTGATCGCCAGCACTCTGGTTCCGGTATTGGCAGGAATGACATTGCCTTTCACTCCAATCCAGATCATCGTGATGGAATTGTTTTTGGATATCGGCGCCGCCTCCAGCTTTACGGCCGAGCCCCCGGAATCCGATGTGATGAAGCGCCCTCCCGAACGTACGCGGCGATTTTTGGACAAAAGGATGATGACAGGCATCTTTTCAGGCGGGCTCTCTTTAGGCTTGGCCGTTTTGGCAGCCTATTTAATATCATGGTCCATGAGGGCAAATACGGAGTATGCGCAGACGGTTGCTTTTTCGACATGGATGCTCGGCCATTTATGGTTAGCCATGATGATGCGTTCCGAGCGGGAGCCACTGCTATCGTTAGGTTTGTTGACCAACAAAGTGATGCTTTTATGGATCGCGGCGGCCGCCCTATTCCTCGCGTTGACCCAAACTTTGCCTGTTTTGAGCGGTCTGCTGCACCTCGTTGAACTGAAGGGAACGGATTGGATATTCGTGCTCGGATGCTCGTTTGTTGTTCCGCTATGGATGGAAATCAAAAAAATGATCGCTTGGCATAAGTAACTACTGCTGAAGCAGGAGGAATGAGGCATGCGTATAGATCAAGGCTGGTTCATCTTTTCTTACAAAGTTCCTTCCGAGCCTTCCACGCTGCGCGTGCGCGCCTGGAGGACACTGAAATCATTGGGCGCCATGTACATTCAGCAGTCGGTTTGCGTTGCACCGGATACGGCTGAGGTAAGGAAAAAGATGATGGCCATGAAAAAGCTGATCGAAGCAAACGAAGGCGAAGCGCTCTTATTGGAAGTAAGCCAGTTGGCCGGCTATTCGGAGGAGCATCTTTGCGGGTTGTTTAATCAGCAGCGAATGACCGAGTATGAGGAGTTTCTTGGAGGCTGCAAAAGCTTTTTACAGGAGCTTGAGCTTGAAACGGGCAAAGGCAATTTTTCATTTCACGAAGTGGAGGAAAACGAAGCCGAGCTTGCCAAATTGGAGAGATGGGTTCGCAAAATCGCAAAGCGGGATTTTTTCAATTGTTCGAGGCTGTATGCGGCAATGAAAAAATTAGAGCAGTGCGAACATGCGTTCAGCGAATTTACCTCGATGGTTTATCGGACGGAGGGGCGTACGGAAGGCGACATCAGTGCCGACTGATGAAGCTTGGCCCGATTGCAGGTATGCAGTTGAAACAACGGCTCAGACGGTTGCCGCGAGCCTTATTTTTAACATTGCGGCGACAGGGCTACTTTCTGCTATAATATAACGTAAATCGATATAGCGGCAAATAGAGAAGGTGGTGCATAAGTTGGAAAAGGTGCTACAGGATCAATGCGACGAAACTTGTGTCGGGACCTCCAATGTGGTCACGCTGAAGCAAAATTTGATAGCCGAGAACACAGCCGCCAGCCTGGCTGATATATTTAAAGCGCTGGGCGACCCTACGCGTGTGAAAATTATTTATACGTTGCTGCAGCACGAGCTTTGCGTGCACGATTTGACTGAAATATTGGAAATGGGCCAATCGGCCGTTTCTCATCAATTGCGCTACTTGCGAAATCTTCGCATCGTGAAGCGCCGTAAGGCTGGAAAAACGGTATTTTATTCATTGGATGACGAGCATATCGAGCAAATTTTTGTCCAGATGCTGCAGCATTTGAAACATGAATAACCGTATCGGAATACGAAGCCGACGGGCGTCCATAACCAAAGCGCGGCAAAAGCAGAGGTGCTTCCTCTGCTTTTTTGTTTTTTTCGAACCGGGACGATTGACCTGCGATTCCGTGATCGCTTCGAATTAGGCAGTTGCACAATTGACACCCGGATCAGAAAGGCATAATATTGTTAATATATGAACAATTAATCATATATAGGTAAAAGGATCCTGATTCCTGTGTCTGAAAAGTTACTCGCAGCACAAAAAGGAACCGGCACATGAATCATGCTCTTGTGACCGGTCCGGGAGACGAGATCATCATTCCGCCGAGCGTGGAAGCCATAACCATTGTCATGACGAAGAACATCTGCATGGATCACGCGATAATCATGAGAATCATGCTCATGACCATCTTCATCATCACGATCATGATCATAGTCGGGATCACGATCATCTGCATAAACACGACCATCAATACGGTGATCATCAAGGCTACAGCCATGACGGGCATGAAGAACATAGTCATGGACATCACCGCGACCACAGCCATGAGCATCATCATGAAGCTTCGTGCTGCGGGAGCCACGATGCGAATACAGTAAACCGGACAGTAAGCCTCGAAGGCATGCACTGCGCCGACTGTACCTTGAAGCTGGAAAAGTCGATTTCACGGTTAACGGGTGTCGCTCATGTTCAGGTGAATTTTGCCACGGCGAAGATGAGCCTCGGTTACGATCAATCCGCGATCGATTTCGATTTCATTAAAAAGCGAGTGAGCAGCCTCGGGTACAGCGTTCAAGAAAGTGCTGCGGCCAAACATGCCTCGGTTTTCCGAATAGACGGCATGGACTGCGCGGACTGCGCGCAAAAGCTGGAGAAACGCGTTAGCGCCCTTGCTTCCGTCAAGTAGGTTACCGTCAACTTCGGCGCGGCCAAGATGACGGTCGAGCATGACGGCAATGCCGAGCAGGCTGTCATTCAAACGGTTCAACAGGCCGATTATACAGCAACGCCGGAGTCCTCAGGAGGAATCCGCCAAGCCGCTGAGCGGAGCTTTTGGAGACGCAATCATAAAGTCGTGCCGACCGCGTTGAGCGGATTGGTCTTTATCATAACTTGGGGGCTTGAGCTGGGCAGCCTGATCCCCGATACGGCGGCAGCTGTATTGTATGGCCTTGCCATGGTGACCGCGAATGTAATTGGTAGAAATATTTTATAAATGACTGCTATATTAGACCACAGCTAATGTAACATGAACAGGAGTGTTTGCGAAGACGGACAGCCAGATGGATCATAATTGTAAACGGTTGCAATGAATTTGATTACTTGATATGATAGATGTAATTCAGCCGCTGGAGATCATTCCGCGGCTTTTTCCATTCGTGTTCATGGACAAGCATCGGTTTCGGTACGGGGAGGGTGAAGCTAGGCTTGGTAACGAGATTTCATGATTTGCGGATACAATATAAGCTTCTGGTTGTGTTTGCCCCATTGTTCGTTATCTGTCTTCTCGCAATATCGTCGATCGTCTACTACAACGTAGAAAAGACGATGATCCGGAATATTTGTGAGTTCAATGTAAGCAAGCTGAAACAAATATCGGATAAGATCGAAATTTTAAACCGCAATATTATTTCCGTGACGAACGTGTATTATTTGAATCAGGACATCCGGGCTTTTCTAAAGTATGATTCCGGTCAAGGCGAATACGACAGAAGTCGACAGCTCTCGATGATGACGGATACGGTCCAAACGATTCGCAGCAACTTTGACTATTTAAAATTTTCTACGACGATTGTCGGTATGAACAGCCGTTTCTTCTCCGACGCAGACCAAAACGAGCAAAAAAACCGGCAGCGCACCGAGAAGTGGAAAATGGACATTTCCCGAAAACCCGGCGAAATTTATTGGTCGAACACCTATGATTATAACAACAAGTATATTTTTTCCGCAGTCCGATATTTGCAGGACATTTATACCGGCAATCCGCTCGGCTATTTGATCATCGATTTCGACGAGGACATTTTATTCCGCACCTATGAGAATAAACAAGGGGAAAATCATTTTATTATGGATTCACAGGGAACCGTCATCTCGAACAAGGACAAGCAGCTGCTTTCCGTCAGCTTATCCGGCGAGCCATTCCTTCAGCGAATGGGCGACTACGATTCCGGCTATTTTCAATCGTCGTACCGCAAAACCAAAATGCTTGTTTCTTTTTACAAGGTACCCAATCTGAATTGGTATATTGTCGATATGGTGCCGGAGAACGAAGTGCTTCAAGGCGTATACGGGACCAAAAAGTTTATTTATTTGCTTACGCTGCTCAGTCTCGTATTCATTCTGCTGCTTACTTATATGCTGGCCAATATGATCTCATCCCCGCTCAAAAAGCTGGCTCTTTCCATGAACTCGTTACAGGCAGGCAACGTACAAGTTTCTTTGGAGCTTGACCGTAAAGACGAGGTCGGCATATTGGCCTTTCGCTTCAACGCAATGGTGAATCGGATCAATGAGCTGATTCAAGAGGTGGTCCAAGAGCATGAGGAGCGGAGAAAATACGAATTCAAAGCGCTGCAGGCACAAATCAATCCGCATTTCTTATACAATACGCTCAGCTCGATCCGCTGGATGGCCAGATCCAACCGGCCCGAGGTAGTCAATAATATGATTATTTCTTTAGTGCGTCTGCTGCGCCAGTCCATCAGCTCGCAGGAAGAGTATTTCAGCTTCCGTGACGAATTGCAGTTTTTACAGGATTATGTGTACATCCAGAAAATCCGCTATGCAGACAAATTTCAGGTTCAGTTTCAATTCAAGCCGACAGTGCTTTCCTGCAAGACGTTGAAGCTCATAATCCAGCCGCTGCTGGAAAACGCGATCTTCCACGGGATCGAACCGAAGGACGGAACGGGTACGATTCAGGTGAATGCGTATCCGGCGGATTCCGTGATCCTCATCGAAGTTATCGATGACGGAGTCGGATTTAACTATGCGCGAAAGCAGGTTGCGGACAGCTCCTCGGAAGGCGGCCTGGCTCTTGAAAATATTCAGCGCCGCATCCGGCAGCATTACGGTCCGCAGTACGGGTGCCGGGTAGAAAGCTCTCCCGGCCGTGGCACGAAGATAACTGTCACATTGCCCATGATCCGATAGGGAGGATACAGTATGAAAATATTGATTGTCGACGATGAGAGGCCGATCCGCCAATGGTTTCGATACGTCATTCAGCAGTATGGCCAGGAACTTGAGGTTGCAGGCGAAGCGGCCAACGGACAGGAAGCTTTGGCGCTAACTCATTTCCTGCAGCCGGATTTGGTCATTACGGACATCCGGATGCCGCTCATGGATGGCTTGGAGCTGATCGCTCAACTGAACCGCGCCGCCGATCCGTCACCGCCGTACATCTTAATTTTAAGCAACTATGACGATTTTGAATTTGTGAAAAAAGGGCTGGTTGCGGGTGCCAAAAACTATTTGCTCAAGGCAGAGACTGCCGACGAAGAAATTATTGCGGCCATTCGCGCCATTCAGGAACAAATGAAGCAGGAGCGAGAACAGAAATCATTGACGAACAGCCTTCAACTCAGGCTGCATGATCTCAAATCCGTATTCATCCGCGACTGGCTGACCCATGACTTAATGAGCTGGGAGCATGTGGAGCAGCAGCTCGATGATCTGGACCTTCGATTTCCGCATGATTCGCTTGGCATGATCGCGTTCGAGCTGGATGAAACGCCAATATCCGAACAAGGTACCGACGGCGATGCGCTTCGGCGGCAGCTCATTAACTTTAGTCGGGCGGAGCTTGCCAAATGGTATCCCGACGTCGAAGTGTTTCATATGAAGGGAGAATTGTTTCTCGCTATATTTGGCGTGGAGAGCGGGAAGATAATGGCGTCCACGGTGGAGCGGATATGCGGCGATATGCTTGTGCAAGCCCGAAAGCATGCCGGACTCACCCTCTCTTTTTGTTACCGCTTTGACCTGCGGAACCGATCCGACATTCATCGTGCATACGGCGACTGCGTCCGATGCCTGGATTATAAAATGTATTACGGCCTCGGTTGCACACTCAATCAGGCTGAACTGGCGGGTGGCGACAATTCTTCTATGCAGGCCGTTCAGCTATTATTGCGCCGGGCGCTTCAGCAATTCCAACTGCTGAACCAGCAATCGTTCCGAGCCATTGACGATGTGCTGCGTCGGATCGGAGAGACTAAGGCGCTCGGATCGACGGAGGCGAGAGACCTGCTGCGCAAAATTTGGGAGCATGCCGCAGACCAGCTTATGCAGCTGTCGCTGCATAAGCTGCCGGAGCCATTTGCCGAGCATCCGTTTCATCCCGGCCGATGCTTATATTGGGAGCAATATTGCGAATTGCTGATGGACGGAATCGTGCAGATGCATCGTACGGCCTACAAGCAGGTGTACGTCTATTCGGAAGCGGTCAATCAAATCATCCAAATCCTTGAGACGCACTACGATCAAAAAATCAATATGCGCATGGTAGCCGAGCGCGTTCATTTGAATGAAAATTATATTTCCCAGCTGTTCAAAAAGGAAACCGGGATCACGCTGCAAAAATTTGTGATGAAAATCCGCATGGAGCGCGCCTTGCAGCTGCTGCTTGAAGGTCATTATAAGATCAACGAAATTGCCGGCAAGATCGGATACTCCAACGAATCCCACTTTTGTACGTCATTTAAGCTGTATTATGGCGAATCGCCGACCCAAGTCCTGCAAAAAACAAAACAAAAGCTAAGAATTTGAAAAGTGGCTGAGAATTAGCGCATACGCAAGCCGAAAAACTAATTGAAATGAAAAAGCGGATAACCAGGGCTAATGGTTATTTGCTTTTTCTATTTGTACAATGTTGAGTTGTAAGCACTTACATTGCTGGAAAAGGAGGTTAATCGTTTGCTGTCTTTCAAGCTCAACAACCGAAGAAGAAGTCTCATCGCGTTTTACTTGTTTATCGGTCCATGGCTGATCGGCTACCTGGCGTTCACCCTTGGTCCGATACTCGCATCCGGCTGGCTCAGCTTCACGAATTATGATGGCGTAAATCCGGCCGCGTTTATCGGGCTGGACAATTATCGGGAAATATGGGATTCGAGCTTGTTCTGGAAATCGCTTTGGGTCACGTTCTATTACACGCTGGGACATGTTCCGCTCAGTGTAATCGGGGCATTATGTCTGGCGGTACTGCTGAATCAGAAAATACCGCTGTTGTCCTTATGGCGAACTATTTTTTATTTGCCGGTCGTCACTTCGGGTGTAGCGGTCGCCTTGTTATGGTCGTGGATTTTCCAGCCGAGCTACGGACTGATCAACATTTTTATTTACCAGGTATTCGGCGTGCAGGGGCCGGGATGGTTTTTCTCGGATCAATGGTCGGTTCCGGCCTTCATCATCATGAGCCTGTGGGGCGTCGGCGGTCCGATGCTCATTTACCTGGCGGGCTTGCAGGGGATACCGACCCAGTTCTATGAAGCGGCCGAGATTGACGGCGCCGGTGCTTTCAAGAAGTTTTGGCACATCACGCTGCCGATGGTGACGCCCGTCATTTTTTTCAATATGGTCATCACGATTATTATGTCGTTTCAGGTGTTTACACCCGCATTCGTCATTACGAAAGGCGGTCCAAATTACTCCACTTATTTCTATGTGCTTTATTTGTATCAAAGCGCGTTTGAAAATTTCCGGCTCGGATTTGCATCGGCTCTGGCCTGGATTTTGTTTGCAATCATTTTGATTATTACTGTGCTGTTGTTCCGATGGCAGCGCAAATGGGTTCATTACGAGTCAGTGAGGTAACGAAAAATGGATAACCGAACGTTATACGCCAGACGCTCTGCCGCTCATGTACAAAGTCATTTCAACAAGCAGCATAAAGAGCGGTTGCTGAAATCGATTTATACCGTCGTTGTCGCCGCAGGAGCGATCTTTGTGCTGGCTCCCACCCTGTGGATGGTTTCCACCTCCTTGAAGGAAGACGGCAAGGTGCTGCTCATGCCGCCGCAATGGATTCCAAGCCCGATCGTCTGGAAAAATTATGTCGAAGCGCTGGATTTCATGAACGCGGCCCAAGTTTTCGGCAACACCTTTTTCATTGTTATTTTGTCGATTATCGGCCAGCTCGTTTCCAGCACCTTGGCAGGCTACGCCTTCGCCCGCATTGATGTGCCAGGTAAAAATCTTTTATTTATTCTCGTTTTGACCGGGTTTATGCTGCCTGTTCAAATTACGCTTATTCCGCAGTTTATTATGTTCAGCAAATTGAATTGGATCGACACGTTTTTTCCGCTGGTCGTCCCCGAATTTATGGGCGCACCGTTTTATATTTTTTTGGCGAGGCAGTTTTTCCTCAGTATCCCGGGGGAGATGGACGAGGCGGCGCGAATGGACGGATGCGGATTTTTCGGCATTTATTGGCGAATTATATTGCCGCTATCCAAGCCGCTGCTCGGCATCATCGCAATCCAAACGTTTATGCATGCGTGGAACGATTTCTTGCGGCCGCTGATTTTTATTCATTCCGCCAAAAATCAGACCGTGGCGCTGGCGCTGCAGTCGTTTACGGCCGATTACGGGATGACGCCGTGGCATTTGCTCATGGCCGCTTCGTTGTTTGCTCTGCTGCCATGCATTTTGTTGTTTTTCTTCGCGCAAAAATATTTTATTCAAGGCATCGTCATATCCGGCGTCAAAGGGTAGACCTTCGCGTTGCAACAAACACACCATTTTTCAGGGAGCTGATCGTATGAACAAACAAATCGCGGCGTGTGCCGCATGCAGTCTGATTGTGCTCGTCAGCGCCTGCTCTGCGCCGTCATCCGGCGGATCGGGCGGCGCTAATAAGAGCGGCAAAAACGAAGTGGTCGAATTGAAATGGCTGATGCGCAGTAATCCGGTCGAAAACAAGTGGGAGAAAGAAACCGTGATCGAAAAGTTTCAAAAGCTGCATCCGAACATCAAAGTCAATCTGATCGTCGTGCCAAGCAACGAGGTCGATCCGAAGCTGGCTACGATGGTTGCGGCGGGAGACCCTCCCGATGTTTTCTCCATGTGGGGTGAATCCGGCTTCAATGAGTATTATAATAAAGGCATGCTGCTTGAGCTGACCGATTATATTAAAAAAGATATTACCAAGGACGACTTTATTAAAGGCATGTTCGATATATACGCCGTGGACGGCAAATATTACTCGGTGCCTCAAGTGACCAATTTCGGGCAAATGCTGGTGTACAACAAAGATTTGTTTAAAGAAGCCGGCTTGCCCGATCTGCCTACCCGCTGGGACGACAAGTCGTGGACATGGGACAAGATGGTCGAATACGCCAAAAAGCTGACGAAAAATTACGGTCAGGGCGTCAATGCGCAATACGGCATCGCACCGACTTATGAGGCTCATCAAATCGCCTATATGTGGGGAGCCGATCCGTTCCTGCCCGAGCATTACAAAACCGGGTTCGCGGAAAAAAGCCGGCTGGACGATCCTGCGGTCATCGAGGGGCTGCAGGCTACCGCGGATTTGGTCTATAAGGACAAGGTCGCGCCGACTCCGGCCGAAACGAAAACGTTGGAGCAGATGGGCAATATATTCGCCACCGGAAAGGTGGGCATGTCCGTCGTGCTGCCGACGCAAGCCTATGGCAACTTGAAAAACGTGCCGTTTAAGTGGGGACTGGCGCCCTTGCCGACAAAGAAGGACAACAAGACGGCTCTCTTTAACGGCGCCTGGTTTATCGCCAAAAAGAGCAAGCATCCGGAGGAAGCGTGGGAGCTAATCAAATATTTGCTGACTCCCGAAAATGCCAAGGACATGAGCGAAATTACCGGTTTTCTCGTCCCGCATAAAGACGCGGTGGAGACATGGCTGGATCTGTTTGTCAAACCGACGGGCATGACGAAAGACCAGCTGAGAGAAGTCATTACGGGAACGCCTTCCAATTCCGTCGAAAACGTCAACCATCTGTTCGCCAATTTCAGGGAGATGAGTACGACGCTCAAGCAGGGACTGGACCCGTTATGGACCGGGAAAGCGACGGCCGAGGAAACGGTCAAGCAAGTGAAGCCCAAGGTGGATGCCGTTCTCAAACGAACCAACGACAGCAAGGATAAAAAATAAGGGCTGGAGGAATCTTTCGAGACTGTCGATGAATCCCGCAATTCATCGACAGTCTCCGTTCCCCCTTTAAATAAGGAGGCTGATGCACATGTCGACATCCGGATTTTACGATCAAATGTCCGATTATTATCATCTGATTTATCCCGATTGGCCGAACAGTATCCGGCGTCAAGCCGGACATCTGGATGCCATCCTGACCGAGCATTGCCGTTCCGGCGGCAGGCAGCTATTGGATGCAGCCTGCGGTATAGGGACGCAGAGCCTGGGACTGGCGATGCTGGGCTACGAGGTGACCGCATCCGATATTTCCCCCAAATCGGTGGAACGGCTGCTGCGGGAAGCCGCCGACCGCAGACTTAGCCTGAACGGCTCGGTGGCGGATATGACCCGGGCTTATGAACATCACCAGCGGCAATTCGATGCGGTGCTGGCATGCGATAATGCAGTGCCTCATTTGCTGAGCGACGAGCTCATCGTGCAAGCTTTTGAGCAATTTTATCGGTGCACCCGGGACGGCGGCTGCTGCATCGTATCGGTCAGGGCCTACAGCGGAGAACCCCGCTACGACACCGTGTTTCAGCCTTATGGCATCCGCAGCTTCCAGGATAAAAAGCTGATCCTTTTTCAAGTGCAGGAGTACGAAGGCATTCAGTATAATGTTAGCATGTATTTTATTGAAGACGGTCCTTCGCCATGTCCGACCTATGTGATGAAAAGCAGGTATTATGCCGTAACCGTCGACAAGCTCGCTTCACTGCTGCGTCAGGCGGGATTTCGGGAGGTGGTGCAGGCGGACGATGCGTTTTTTCAGCCTGTCCTGATAGGATTAAAACGATAGGAGATGAATCGATGATGGCGACATTGCAAGCATCCGAACGTCGCAAGCAAAATGTGATTTGGATCTTTGGAGACCAGCACCGGGCCCAGGCGCTCGGCTGTAACGGCGATCCGAACGTATTAACCCCCAATATTGATAACTTGGCCGCAGCCGGAGTAAATTTTGACCGCGCCTTAACCGGGTTTCCGTTATGCTGCCCATCGCGCGGAACGCTTTTGACCGGCCGGTACGCCCATAAGGTTGTTCCGGGCCACGAATATCAGCTGCCGGCGGAGCAGCCGACGATCGCAAACGTGCTGAACGATAACGGCTATCATACCGCTTATTTCGGCAAATGGCATCTGGACGGCTTTCACGAACGGGAAGGGCGGGCGGCCTTTCACATCATCCCGCCCGAACGAAGGGGCGGCTTTCAGGAATGGGTCGGCTACGAGAACAATAACAGCCAGTGGGACTGCTGGGTACACGGCGGGGAAGGGGAGCATGCGTTCCATCGGAGACTTCCCGGATTCGAAACGGATGCGCTGACCGACATGTTTATCTCATATATCAAGAACCGAGGTCAAAAACGGGCTGCCGGGGAGGATCAGCCTTTTTTCGCCGTATTGTCGGTTCAGCCTCCCCATGATCCGTACATAGCTCCGAGCGAGATGAGGGGCAGGCATAATCCCGCCCGCGTCCAGCTGCGGCCGAATGTGCCGCAAATTCCAAGGCTGCTCCAGCAGGCCCGCAATGAACTGGCCGGCTATTACGCAATGATCGAGAATCTGGACTGGAATGTCGGAAGAATCCGGGCGGCTCTGGACGATTTGGGACTTGCCTTCGATACGCATATCGTATTTTTCAGCGATCATGGCGATATGCACGGCTCCCAGGGGCAGTTTAGGAAAACGAGCCCATGGGAGGAATCGATCCGCGTCCCTATGATCATCAGCGGGGAACAGCCCTTCTACGGCAGAAAAACGGGAAGATCCCCCGTCTTGTTCAGCAATGTGGATATCGCGCCGACCACGCTTGGACTGTGCGGCATCAATAAGCCGGACTGGATGGATGGAACGGACTACTCCTCCAGACGGATTGGCGCGCGTTCTTCGGACAACGAACCGGATTCGGCCTATTTGCAATGCGTCGTTCCGACAGGTCACGGCCACAGTGTCGACAGAGCGTGGCGCGGAATCGTGACGAATGATGGCTGGAAATATGTTTGCTTCGAACAGCTACCATGGCTTATGTTTAATTTGAACGAGGATCCGTACGAGCAGTCGAATCTGGCTCATAACTCGGCTTATCATGCAGAACGCAAGAAGCTGAACGACAGGCTGCAGGAATGGATTGATGCGACGGGAGATCGGTTTGCTTTGCCGACATATTAACAGCGCAGGATGGAGGATGGGGAATGAAACGCATCATAAGTGGAATCTGTCTGTACCTTTCTTTACTGCTGCTTATGAGCCTAGTATCCTCATGCTCCGTTCCTCAGGTGGAGCGTTTCGAAAAGTCGGAGCCGTCTGCGTGGGTGGACGGAAGTCCGAAAGTGATACGGTTCTGGATGCGCGGAAATGAGAGCAGCGAGCTTTCCGAAAGTTTCCGGCAAGATATGCTTGCCTATGAGCTGAGCCATCCGGATATAAAAATCGAGTACGATTTTATTGCGTACCCGGATGTCGAGTCAAAGTGGAATACGGCCTTCGCCGGCGGAACGGCTCCCGATTTGTTTGAAATCGGCATTATTAATCTGGCGTCGCGGGCTAATTTAAATCAGCTTGCCCCGCTTGATTCATATATTCAGGCATGGGTGGACCGTAAGGACATACCCGAACCGGTATACCGGTTCGGATCTTATCAAGGGCATATATACGGGCTTGGCTATATGTACGCTCCGAATATATTCGTGTACCGCAAAGATTTTTTCGAAGAAGCCGGATTAAATCCCGATCATACGCCCAAGAGCTGGGATGAGCTGCTGGACTATGCGTCCAAGCTTGCGCTGAAGGATGACGGGCGTTTGACCCGGGGCGGATTTGTCATCCCGCGTCAGGGCGGCGAATTTTGGCTCGAAATATTCGGAAGGCAGAATGGTAACGAGATTGTGGATGAAAATGGGATGATTCCGGTCTTCGATTCGCCTTCTGCTGTCGAGGCTGTCCAATATTTGCTCAAGCTTTTGCCTTATTCTGCCACCTATAACAGTCTGAACGGGGAAAAAAATCCGTTTCTGCTGAATAATGCCGCGATGACCTACATGCCTGCGGAAGATATCAACGCCCTGCTTCGCGCCAAGCCCTCCCTGAAAAATCATATCGGCGCCGCCGGGGATGTGCCCGGCAAGCGGCATTCGACGTTTAACGGACTCCGGCTATTCGCTATTTCCAATTCGAGCCGGCACAAGTCGGAGGCATGGGATGTCATTCAATTTTTAATGAGCCGGGAACGGATGCGGACACGCATGAAAGCGATCAATGTGCCGGGAACGCGGGAGTCGCTTATTCCCGAATTTGTCAGCCTCAGACCCGAGCTGAATTCGGCGATCATGGATGCCGTCCGCATCGGGACTGGCCGTCCGAATCTGACTTGGTCGCCGCTGTATGAGAAATACGCCCGTAGGGGCTACGAAGAAGCGATTTTCCAAACGAAGCCGCCAGAGCAAGCGTTAGGCGATGCCGTCAAGGAGCTTCTGAAGGAAATCGGCCGGTAACAGGAAGTTAAATGGAAGGACGTAAATGTACAGCTACATACCTATTTTACGCTGAAAAGCGACGGCAGAGCTGCTTCTACCGTCGCTTTTTATGTGCACCGATCGGTCGGTGCGTGGGCACGTTATTCCATGAGAATGCAGCAATAATTATTTATTAACATCATTAAACATAATAGTATATATCATTAAATATTACTATCATTAGATAAATATCAGCGGTTGTATTGATAACCCTGAATGCGGTAGATTTGCCAAACAGGATGAAATCTATACAATTAAATAGACGGTAACAATAAAGCTGCTTAAAAAGTAGCGGATAAAGGATGATAATGATGAAAGCACGAATGCCGTATTTCATAAGTGTGATCATTTGTATCGTATTAGGATTAGGCTCAAGAACCTATTCCGGCTTATTGCCCGTGTTCATTGCCGAACATGCCGGGGACATGCTGTGGGCAAGCATGGTCTATTTCGGATTTCGGTTTCTTTTCACAAGTAAAAGTTTGGCATGGGCGGCGGCAGGCAGTCTCCTGTTTAGCTTTGGCATTGAATTCAGCCAGCTCTATCAAGCCGAATGGATCGTGAAGCTGAGGCATACATTATTGGGAGCTCTGATCATTGGCAGAGGTTTTTTGACGCTCGATTTAATTCGATACGCTCTGGGCGTTACAATCGCTTTTGGGGTGGACAAGTTCGGGCTGCGACGCAAATCGTGATAAAACTGTATTCGAACCGAAGTCGATGTCGTTCCAGACATCGGCTTTTTTCGTTCGCGCAACCTTGACAAACGCGCATATCCCGGGGGACGGCGAAGCCGCTTGTCCTTGAGCAAGCGGATTCATTCCATTCAATCGGCAAATGATTCAGGCATAAGCTCCAGCACCTGGCACAGCTCGACCAGTTGATGGATGCCGCGCACCTGCTGACGGTTGCGCTCATGAATCGTCAGGATCGCTTGCTCCGTCACCTTTTTCGCTTGCTCGAAGTTTTGGTGTTCCGCGGCTTGAACGATTTCTTTCATTCTTTGCAAAAAATAAACGGTGCTCCGCAATGTGCGGATGAGTAAAATTTTACGAATGTGCACCGGTGTGAACAGCCGATAACCGTTCTCCGGATCGCGCTCAGGTGTGAGCAGACCTTCCTTCTCCCAATGACGGATCGCTGACGTCGCAACGCCAGTGAACGCGGCGGTTTCGCCAATCGTCATTCGATTTTTCGGCTTTTTATTGGCCAGTGGCGGGAGCTCGAGGTTTTGCAGCAGCTCGAGCGTCCGGTCCGCTGCTGCTTTCTCAAGATGCAAATTGGACTGTTCCTTGTTCACAAGCCAAAAGGCGGCATCAAGCTCGTCATGCTGAATGGACCGGAGCACCTCGCAGGTGACGGCGACCCCAAACCCGGGAAACATGGCGCGCAAACAGCGAAAATATGCCAAATGCACCTTCGTATAAAGACGGTAGCCGTTATCGGCACGGGCAGGGGCCGGAACGACTCCCCATGATTCATAATGGCGTAAAGCGCTCGTACTGATATCCAGCTCTCTCGCAATGTCGACAGGTCTATAATATTGCATCCCTAGACCTCCTTCGAAATGACTTGGAGGCTCCACTATACCAGAACCGGCCGCACCGTGCAAACACTCGAGAAAAACATTAAAGCTGCTTGACATGGAAGATAGTTTTATATGAAGGGAATTCGAATGAAACTTTCTCACTTGCATCAATGTTGTAAAGTAAAAAATAAGGAGCCTTTAATCAGAAAAGCTCCTGTGCAACTTCATTTCAAGAGAGGAGGAAACGGAATACTATGAACATCTCCCATATTGCTCCACTTCCAGAAGAGTACCTGGCATTAAGAAAGGCGGCAGGTCTTAATTCCAAGGATGATTCGACAGCCAAAACGGCATTGTCAAACTCGATATTATCGGTCTGCATAAGAAACGATGAATCCGAGCTTATCGCTATGGGGAGAATGATTGGCGATGATGCGTATGTATATCTCATTGCCGACATGATCGTCCATCCGTCCTGCCAAAGCGAGGGCTTGGATGAAACCGTAATGATGGAAATAATGAAGTATTTGGATCGCAGCGCTCCCAAAGGCGCGGATGTTATATTAATGTCCGATATACAGGCCATGGCGTTGTATAAAAAGTTCGGTTTTGAGCTGACTTATCCGAACTCGCTAAGCATGCGCAGAACGATATAGAGCGGGTTGGAGAAATTGTGTAAAAAAATGAATCCATAATCTGTTTTATACGTAGAGAAATGTAAATAAAATACCCGTTTTATTGGAGGAGCCTGTCACCTTGGATTTGCTATGTCCGCATAGCTGCTAAGGTTGCAGGCTTTTTTTGCATTTTTTTTAAAAATTTAACTCATGATATGAAGAAGAGGAGTGACAGAACGCATGCTTATTTTTCAATTAGCGATCATTTTACTTGCGTCCAAAATAGCCGGAGAGGTGAGCGTCAAATTAGGCCAGCCCTCGGTTCTCGGTAAGCTGCTTATCGGCATTTTGCTCGGGCCTTCCGTACTCGGATTGGTGAACAATACGGATATTTTGAATGAATTAAGTCAAATCGGCGTTATTTTATTAATGTTCATCGCCGGTTTGGAGACGGATGTCGATGAGTTCAAACGAACGGGAAAAGCCTCGACTTTGGTTGGCATCGGGGGAATTATCGTCCCTTTTGCTCTAGGCTATGCGGGCGGAATTGTCCTGGGACTTCCGCAAATCGAAGCCGTCTTTCTGGGGCTGCTGCTTTCGGCGACCAGCGTCAGCATATCGGTGCAGGCGCTTAAGGAACTGGGCAAAATGAAGACCAGAGAGGGGACCACCATATTAGGCGCGGCTGTTATTGACGATGTGCTCGTGATCATCGCGCTTGCCTTCGTCATGAGCTTTGCCGGCGGTGATGTGAACCTGGGGATGGTCATCGTAAAGAAATTTATTTTTTTTGCGGTTGCCATTTTACTGTCTTGGAAAGTAGTACCCTGGGTATTGAGGAGATTTGCGCCGCTGCGTGTGACCGAGGCTGTCATTTCAGCGGGTCTGATCATCTGCTTCGTATTTGCGTATATGGCGGAATATGCGGGAGTAGCTGCAATCATCGGCGCCTATATTGCCGGAGTCGCGATAAGCTTGACATCATTCAAGCATGAAGTGTTCGAAAAGGTTGAGACGATCGGCTATTCGATCTTCGTGCCTGTATTTTTCACATCCATTGGAGTTACGGCGGAGTTTATCGGCATTACTGAAAATATCGGACTTATCATCGGTCTTAGTTTTGTGGCCATCGTTACCAAGCTCGCCGGTTCGGCGCTTGGGGCCAAATTGTCGGGGTTCGGATGGCAGAGCTCTTTCGGGATTGGCGCCGCCATGGTCTCCCGGGGAGAAGTGGCGCTAATTATCGCAGCCATGGGTTTGGAAGCCAATCTGCTGAACAAACAAATGTTCGCATCCGTCATAGTCGTCGTTTTAATTACAACGATCGTAACGCCGCTGTTAATGAAATTGTTTTTCAAGGAAAAAGCGGCAGCTAGCGACGATAGACAGACGATAAATGAATAGCCGCTAACGATAAGGCCGCCGCGGCGGCCTGTCCGTTATTTCATAAGCTCATGATAAAAATACAGCTTCCGTTTCGTATCTTTAATGATTTCCTCCAACTCCCGACGCTGCTCTTCCATTTTGCTCAAATGCTCGGATAAAATGTTGATCCGGCCCGATATTGTCGCAGCTTCCTCATCCCGTACGGGTGAACGATGGATACAGATTTGTCCCTCCTGAAAAAACTCCTTAATCTCTTCTAATGATAGTCCGGTTTTCTTCAGACACTTTAAAGATTTCAATAGATGAACATTGTCATCGCTATATAAGCGTACGCCGCCCGGTTCTTTGCGCAAAGGCTTTAAAAAACCGAGCTTTTCGTAATATCTTAACGTATCCGGACTGAACTCCGTCATTTCGGCAACTTGACGGATCGTGTACAAAGGCATCGCCACCTTTCTATTCATAGTTTACACGTTGGAGTCAGCTCCAAGTCAATAGCAGCATATTTCTAAAATGCGTATTGTGCTAAATTCACAGCTTGGATATACTGGGTTCAACCGTTTGGAAAGGAACTTATTTATGCCGAACTTCAATCGGGCTGGAAAAACATACGAGCTGTATTTCGTTATTGGCATATTGGCGATCTCGTTTTCGGCCATTTTTGTCCGTTGGTCTTCAGTCGAAGCTTCCGTAATCGCCATGTACCGGTTATTTATAACCAATCTGATTTTACTTCCGCTCGTCTGGAAGCACCGGCAGTCGATGTTTCAGCTTGATCCGGGACAGTGGGGGCTGCTTGCCGTATCGGGCACGATGCTCGGACTTCACTTTCTGTTGTGGATGGAATCGCTGCGCCTGACTAGCGTAGCCAGCTCGACCGTCATCTTAACCTTGCAGCCTGTTCTCGTGATGCTGGGCTCGCGATTCCTGTTCAAAGAAAAGGCCAACCGGATGATGCTGATAGGGATGGCGGCTGCGGTTGCCGGCTCCATTGCGATCGGGTCCGGAGATTTCCGTCTCTCGGGGACGGCGGCGCTCGGCGACGCGCTGTCGTTGTTAGGAACCATTGCCATTGCCGTCAACATGATGATCGGGCAGCGTCTTCGCCAAGGGATGGAAGCATTCACGTACAATTTCTGGGTATTTTTGATAGCTGCCTGTTCGCTCGGCGCCTATAACGCGGCCATGGGCTTCAAGCTTACCGGATTTCCTGCCAAGGAATGGGGGCTTTTCGTACTTATGTCCGTCGTGTCGACCTTGTTCGGACACTACCTGTTTAACTGGCTGTTAAAGTATATGAACGCAACGGCCGTTTCGATGGCGATTCTTGGAGAGCCGGTTTGCGCGTCCCTGCTCGCGTGGATGCTGCTGGACGAAAAGCTTACCGCTTTGCAACTGGCTGCAGGTATGTTGATCATTGCAGGGGTGTGGGTCTTCATTCGAAGCCGCCCAATTAATCCGACCGAGATAACGGCAATTCATCCCGATTAGGAAATTCGTCCAATTGGCTACAATAATAAGCCTGGTGCGCACGTTAAGAGTGTACCAGGCCGTTTTGCGTCCAAAACGCTTTAAGAATTGATTACAAACGGGCAAGATTCGCATCCTTAGTGAACTCGTTCAGCTTTGCTGAACATCGGGGAATCAGATGGGGACTCTACCCCAATTAGAGGTGGGGGTCTTAATCCGATAAAGTCGTAATCGGATAAAATTTGCTTAAGCGAAATAAATGTGAAAATCAGCTGTTCCAAAATCTCCTCAGGCAAATAGTGCACATTTTTCTCCTTTGGCTAATGGGACCGCTTAGCGTATATTTTCGTTAAAATGTTAGCGGACCCTATAATTATTTACAGCTTTAATCAAATAAGTTATAATTTTACGTAAACACGTAATTACGTAATTAAATAAACGAAACTTGACCATAACGTGTTTAATCTATTCTCAAAGGAGTGTGAATTCCGGTGAATCAAGATTATCGCAATGAGTTGAATGCATTGAAATCCCGGGTTGAGGCACTTGAACAGCTTGTTCGGAAAGCGGCAGGCGCAGAAGAAAAGCCCGTCATACCTGGAGGAACGGAGCGAACAGTGGAGGAAACAGTTTTGCCGAGCGGAAGCGCGGAAGCATGTGCGATTTACTTCTCGGGCTATTATCGCAGCGGCGATCAAACGGTACGGTGCCAGCCGCAGGAAAGGCGCTCGGACGAGCTGCTCGGCCTTTCCGGAGGCAAGGCGGCCAAAGTGCTTGCCGCGCTTGGCCACAAGCAGCGACTCGATCTGCTGCTCGAGGTATGGAACGAGCCGCTTACCGGGGCGGAGCTTGTAGAACGGCTGAACATGGGGACGACCGGCCAGCTGTATCATCATTTGAAAGCTTTAACCGGCGCCGATTTGCTGCAGCAGGAAGAACGCGGCGGACGATATACGATTCCCGCTCATCGCCGGTTTCCGATTTTGCTTCTGATGGCAGCCATTGCGGATTTAATCGATACAAGCGATTATATCGATATGGCTGAAGTACGCAATGAAGCGCACAGCTACTTGGGCGCAGCCACGAAAGACGGGTTCGATCTCCATCAACTGCTTTGGGCTGTCGTCAGCAATTCGATCCTGGAGCATGAGGGGGGTTATTGCAGCGAAATCGGCATCTACTTGCATGACGACGGAAGCATAACCGTCGCGGATAATGGCCGGGGAATTCCGACCTGGCTGCTGCCGCAAACCGGTCAGCCGGCAGTGCAATCCGTGATGACCAGACTGGACCTGTTCGGCGATCCCAAGCAATCGTTCTTCGCTCCCGGCGCGGAGAAAGGGATCAGTATAGCGGTAGTCAATGCCTTATCGGACTTGTTGAGCGTAGAAAACCGCAGAGATGGCGAAATTTATCGCCAAGAATACCGGCACGGCATCCCGCAGACCGGACTCATGACTGTTGGCGCTACGAAGGAGACCGGCACGAGCGTTACCTTCAAGCCTGAACAGGAGCTGTTTGCCGGACGTTTTGACAAGTCGGGCATTGTAATGCGAGCCAACGAACTGGCAGAGGCTTACCCCGGAATTCGGATCCGCGTCCAATAAAGAAGAATCATTATGAGTACAAGGCTGCCAATGCAGCAGTTACGCAACGGCCCATAGCCTCATACGCTCCATGCTCATGCGCGCGCAGCGCGCTTTTTCTTTTTTAAGGGACTGCTAATGAACCTTTTGTTCATTTACATTGTTTAATAGTCAGAAACGGAAAGGAGGGGAACGCTTGACGGAAAAGGAACTGTTTGAAACATACAAAAAAGATGTTTACCGGACTTGCTTCTTCATGCTTCAGCAGGGCGCCGACGCGGAGGACGTATGCCAGGAAGTGTTTATGACCGTATTCCGGCATGACTGGACAAAGGTTGAGCATTTGAAGACGTGGCTGATACGGGTAACGGTTAACCACTGTCTGAACCATTTGAAGAAAGCCAGCCGTTCGAAAATGAAGCAAATGCAGCTTCAGCTCCAGCCTGCTCCGGCTATGGAAAAGGCGGCCGAAACGGTTGCCGAGGAGCGGGAATCCGCCATGGAAGCCATGCGTCTGATGCGGCAGCTGCCCGCGAAAATGAAGACGGTTGTATCGCTTCGATTTTTGAATGAGTGCAGCCTGAATGAAATTGCGGATATTCTCGGCATTCCGGTAGGAACGGTGAAATCCCGATTGAACAGAGGGCTAAAGCTGATGAAGCTGATGGTGATCCAGGGTGAAAACAAGTACGGAAAGGACGGGAAATCGTATGAACAAGGCGGAGCAAACATTTGCTAAATTGTTAAATGAAGAAAAACAGATGGACTATCCGGATTTTGATGCCATGTGGAAGCGGCTCGAATCCCAACTGCCCGGTCCGGATGAAAAGCTGCTGCCCGTCGATATGAACGCCCCGAAACGGAGTCGCCTCCGCAAAGCAGCCGTTATTTCAGTCCTGTCGGCCGTACTGGCGGCCACCCCGGTAGTTGCGGCCATTTCGTATAATTGGGATCATATTCTGTCTTACCGCAGCGGTATTCAATCGGCGTTACAGCAAGGACTCGGACAAATTATCGAAAAATCGGTGACGCATGACGGCGCCAAGCTGACGGTACATACGGCGATTGTCGACGATAACCGGACGGTTCTGCTGTACAGCCTGACGACACAGGAAGGTACGTCGGACAGCCTGTACTTTTCGGGAATGGAACTGAAGGATAACCAGGGGCGCGTAATTGAGGGGCGACACAGCCAGTCATGGGATCAGGCCAGCAAATCGTGGACCGGCTATTTCGAAACGGAATGGACGCCGGACGGTGTGGAAGCCGATGTGCAGCTTACGGCGCGAAAGCTTCAATCCTTTGCTTCAATGGAACGCGATATTGATTTTCATCCGTTGGACGGAAAATCGCAATCATTCGATATCGGCCAGGACGGGATCGGCAAGCTGACGCTGCAGCCGTTTGCCCAGGGTGATAACATGATGTTCGCTTCCGCGATTACTTTCAATCTACCGGAAGCGCAGCAATGGTCGCATCCCCGGATCGGAGTGTTCAAAGGAAATGCTGCTGTCAAAGAGGCAGGTCCCGGCGTATTCGGCAAGCCCGGGGAGCATGGAGAATATACCGGCCAACAGCGTTTCGCGCTTAGTTATCTGCAGGAGCCGTCCGTAACGTACAAGCTGCTCTACACCCGGGAGGTGCGGCATATTGACAGCAGCTGGACGTATGACCTGCATTTGGACAAAAAGCAGATGCTGAGCGGTACCGTGAAGCGCAGCCTGAACATTCCCGTCGAGCATCCGGACGGACGGATGGTGCTGAACCAAATGATCGTGACACCGACACAAATCAGAATCAAGGCCAGCCACGAGAAATATATGCGCTTCCCTTACCTGAACTATGCTTTGGAAGTGAACGGAACCGTCTTGAACGGAGGGATTTGGCATAATGGCGATAACCCCGAAGAAACGACATTCCGGTTCGAGGTTCCGCCCGGACTGCGCGTGACGGAGCAGATGCCTGTCACGTTCGTAGCCAAATATGAAGTGCTTCAGCATAAAGACGCAAAGGATTCGATCCGGCTGAAAAAAATTAGCGAACGGAAGCAAACGATGACTACACAGGTCGGGGCTTATACGGTTCAATGGACCTACTACAAGCAGGACGGAAATCTGTATGTGCAGAGCGAGTGTACGGATCCGAGCTTTGGCGGAGTCAACCAGACGTATATGGTCGACGGGGAGAAGACAGTGGTCGGCAAACCGGTGAGCGCCAACTTTTCCGGGGACGGCAATAATAAAGCGATCGATATGTACGAAAACTTCAACGGTACCGATGCGGATATTCATATTTTCTGGTATTATACCGAAGATCCGGCCAAGGAACTGCGCGTAGCGGTAAAGGAATAGAGGATCCAAGGAGACAACTTCATAAGCGACGATACCAGTACGACCGGTTGCTCTGTCAGCCGGTTTTTGTTGTGGCGCAGGCGATCGCTCACGGACAGTTTAATACTTTTTTAATAATTCCTTCACAACGGGTTTATTTTTTATGGCTATTATAGGCATTGCAAGTGAATCTATCATTAAACCCAGGAGGAAACCAATGAAAAAGAAATGGTTAGTAGTAGGCGGTGCTGTAGGAATAAGCGGAATCATGATGCTGAGTACCGGTTTAAGCGCAATGGCCAGCACATCGGGCTATGACGCCTACAAGTCGGCGCTCAAAAACACCAAAACGGTCAAAAGCATGACCGTAGAAGCATCAGCAGCTCTGCAGGATAACGGCAATGTTCTCGCCAATGCTCAAGGCAGCTTTAAAGTGAGCCCGGATCAAAAGGCGGCGAGCGGCAGCGTGGATGTGACATCCGGCGGCGATAAGCAGCAAATCAGCTTCTACAAGCAATCGAACGAAACGGTCGTCAAATCGTCGGCCAGCGACGTGTATTATGTGAAGCCAAACGGCAAGGAACGCGTCAAAACGAATACTAACACCGATAAGGAAATGCCTCAGCAGGTCGAAACAGTAATCGATGCTCTCGTCGGCAACTTGAAAGATTACGTTGCTGTAGATGCGAAGGCGGACGGCTCGAAACAAATTTCGATTCAGCTCGATAACGCACAGCTTCCTGCTGTCGTCAACGCGATCGCTCCCATCGCCATTAAGCATGCGGCCAAAGGCGAGCATGGCGGCAAGCAAAAGGACGGCGCTTCCGAAACGAAGCCCTTTAATGAAAATTTCCTGAAAACAGCGGCTCCTCAATTGACGCAAGACATTAAAATCGAGAAAGTCGCGGTTAAAGCGAACGTCAATGCATCGAACTTCATCGATCATCAAGAGGCGGATGTGACGGTATCGGGCAAGGACGATAACGGCGCCGCGCACCAGGTTACGCTTCATCTGCAAGCCGATTTGTCCGGATACAACAGCACGACGCCGGATACCGTCGACTTGACCGGCAAAAACGTTCAACAGATGAAGAACGAGTTCAAAGGCCACAGACAAAATAATCAATAATAGACAACATAAACAAAATATTTCATCCATATTTGAACGGGCGGCAGTGCGGTTCACGATAACCGTCTGCTGCCTCCATTGTGTAGGGGGAGGCAAGGAATATGAATCCTATTCTGGAAACATCGGATCTTACCAAAGAGTACGGTTCCCGGCGCGGCATCCGGGAAATGAACCTGCAGCTGTACCCGGGCGATGTGTATGGATTATTGGGCCCCAACGGCGCAGGGAAAACGACGTTCCTGAAGCTGATTACCGGTCTAATACGTCCCGACCGGGGCAGCGTCGCTTTGTTCAATGCCAATATCGCCGACCATTACGCGCAAGGCATGCAGCATGTAGGCAGTATGATCGAATCGGCCGATTTTCACGACTTTCTTACAGCCTGGCAGTATTTGAAGCTGGTTGCCCGGTTTTATCCCCATATTCCAGATCAGCGGATCGAGCGGGTATTGGAGGATGTAGGTTTATGGAAGGTTCGCAAAGACAAGATTAAAAACTATTCCACCGGAATGAAGCAAAAGCTGGCATTGGCTGCCGCCATTTTGCCGGAGCCGAAGCTGATTATATTGGATGAACCTACGAACGGTCTCGATATCGAAGGAACCGTCATGTTCCGCAAGCTGATCGCCCGGCTCTCGGAAGAGAGCGGAACGTCGTTCATCATTTCCAGTCATATGATTCACGAGCTGGAGCAGCTGTGCAACCGGATCGGGATCGTGTACGAAGGGCATTTGAGAAAAGAAGGCTATGTATCGCAATTGCTGCAGGCCAATCAATCGCTGGAGCAGCATTATATCGAAGAAATCCAGGTTGCCAAAGGGGAGAACAATCGTGCATAGTATAAGAGCGGGGTATATCAATGAGCTTATGTTAATGCTGTATCGCAAAAAAACCGCGATGTTCTTTATATTTTCGGCGATTTTGCCGATCCTTATGGCGTTTGCGCTGAATTCGCTGCAGCCGGTACTGGGACTTGTAGCGGTCAGCCGTTCGTTCCCGCATCAAATGCTCGATATTTATACCGCTGTCTGGATACCGCTGTTCATTCTGTTTAACATCGGGGACTTGTTTCCTAATGAAATTGCGTCCAGGACTTTAAAACTTGCCTTGCTGCGGCCGAATACGCGCTTTCAAGTATATTTGGCAAAGGTTGCGGCTTTAGCTACGGGTATTGCGGCTCTGCTTGTTATGCTCGGCATCGTAACTTTGATCTGCAACCTGTTTGCCGGCTCGCCTCTTGGCTTGACGGAAACGTTCGGTATCGTGAAAGCTTATTTCGCCGCTTTGGTGGCGATGCTGGCTCTGGCGGCGTTGTTCATATTTGTCGCCCAATTTTTCAAAACGGCCAATGCGTTTATGGTATTTTCCATCGTTTTATACGCCGCGGCGAAGCTTGCGCCTTTTTTCTCGAGCTCAATCGCTGCTTTCTCGCCGGCATCGTATACGAATTGGCATATGCTGTGGCTCAGCTCAACCGTTTCGGCGGGCAGGCTCCTGACCGGTTCGCTGTTCCTTGTATCCAGCTGCATTTTGTTTTTCTCGCTGGGTTACTATATATTTGATCGAAAAGAAGTTTAAAAAGCGGGGAATGCTCTGATGTCGATTCGCTTAAAGCTATTGCTTTCATATGCGGCTATGCTGTTTATCCCGCTCGTTATGATCATCATTACCGCCATCCTGCTGACCATTGTATTTCGGGGCGATCTTCAAAACATTCGCGACACGTACAGCAAAGACCCGAGTGCGATCGAAAACAAGTTCGAAAACCAGGGCGCCAACCAGATGCTCAAGGAGATCAAGCGCGTCTCGGAGAACAATCCGGCCTTATTATCGAACCCGGCCTACTGGACGGATGTCGATCAGGAGCTGAGCTCGAGCCGATCGTACCTGATCGTACGGAAAGGTAATGATGTGCTGTTCGTCTCGCCCGCCTTTCAGGATAAAGAGCTGTTGAACCATCTTCATCCTTACGAGCATCCCGGCAAAATGGAAAAAGCAGCGCCCCAACGATACGGCAACGAAATTTATGAAGCGAATCGTCTTGACTTCAAATTTGCGGATAATCGCCCAGGGTCGATGTTTGTCGTCAAGACATTGAGTCCGTTTGTTCATTTCGCGCAAAAGTTTTTCCCGATTTTGTTCACATCGCTGCTGCTTATTTTGGTCCTTACCCATACGCTGTTGACCTATTTTGTATCGCGGAGCATCATAAAACCGCTCCAGGCTTTGAAAAAAGCGATGAAACGGATGGAGGAGGGGGACCTTGATTATGAGGTACAGGTGACTGGAAAGGATGAAATCGGACAGCTGAGCGCAGCCTTTGAGTCCATGCGCAAGCAGCTTCAGCAATCGATCAATACGCAGCTGCAGTATGAAGAGAACCGGAAAGAGCTGATCTCCAACATTTCTCACGATTTGAGAACGCCGTTGACCGCCATTCGCGGCTATGTGGACGGATTGGAGGAAGGGGTTGCCGATACCCCCGATAAAAGGAAAAAATATATCGAGATCATATCTTCCAAAGCCGAAGAGATGGATCAATTGATCGACGAATTGTTCCTATATTCGAGGCTTGATTTGAATCGGCTGCCGTTCAATTTTGAAATTATCGACATGCATGACTTTATAACGGATTGGTCGGAGGAGCTTGATTTCGAGCTGGGCAAAAAGGGCGTGCGATTTTCATCGTCCATTGATTTGGAGTCTGGAAGTAAAGCGTCCGTGGACCGTGATAAAATAAGACGCGTATTCAATAATATTATAGACAACTGCTTGAAGTATATGAACAAACCGGTCAACCGAATCGAGCTGAGAGTTCATGCGGCAAACAATCTCGTCATCATCGAGGTCGAAGACAACGGACGGGGAATTAATCCGGAGGCGCTTCCGTTCATTTTTGAACGATTCTATCGCGCGGAACCGTCGAGGAACAGCGATACCGGAGGCAGCGGACTTGGTTTGGCGATCTCCAAGCAAATTATGGATGGGCATGGAGGAACGATTCAGGCTGCCAGTACCCATGGCGAAGGAACATGCATTACTATGACTTTGCCGACAAGAAGGGGGTAGACGATGATGAAGCGCATATTGATTGTTGAAGACGAAAAGGTCATTGCCGAATTGGAACGGGACTATCTGGAGGTCAACGGATATGAGACGGACATTGCCTCCGACGGGGAGCAAGGGCTTGCGATGGGCTTGAACGGGGAGTACGATCTGATCATTTTGGACCTGATGCTCCCGCTGGTTAACGGCTTTGACATCTGCAAGCAAATTCGCGCACAGCGCAACATTCCGATCCTGATGGTGACGGCGAAGAAAGAAGATATCGATATCATTAAAGGTCTTGGCTTCGGTGCGGACGATTATATTACGAAGCCGTTCAAGCCTGCGGAGCTGGTCGCCAGAGTGAAAGCTCACCTGGCTCGTTACGAACGCCTGATCGGTGCGAAGGAAACGAAGCAAGAGGTGAAAATTCGCGGGCTCCTGATCGATTACGGCTCGCGAAGAGTATTTTTGCATGATCAGGAAATTATGTTAACGACCAAAGAGTTTGATTTGCTCTATTTTCTGGCGATACATCCGAATCATGTGTTCAGCAAGGATCAGCTGTTCGAGAAGCTGTGGGGCATGGATTCGCTCGGGGATGCGCAGACGGTCACCGTTCATATCCGCAAACTAAGGGAGAAGATTGAGATCGATTCGTCCAATTCTCAATACATTGAGACGGTATGGGGAGCAGGGTACCGATTCCGGTTGTAGGGATCTTCACCGTATCGGAACCGGCATGGACGCGCGGCAAAAAAGGAAAGGAAGAGGAAGGCGGTGAAAAACGCCTCACCTCACTTTAGGCAAAATAACCGCTGGGGGCGTCCGACCGTCCCGTATTGCAGAAACTCATTTGCTGTTCCTTGCTCGATTAAATACTCCAGGTAAGCGCGAGCCGTCGAACGGCTGACTCCGGCCATATGTGCGATCCGCTCGGCGCTGCAGGGCTGGTCCTCCAGCGCCATCGATTGCTTGATTCGCTCCAATGTGCGAAGATCGATACCTTTTTGCGGCTGCTGCAGGTTGATCGATTTCGCGGATCTGAATTTCTTTAGACCTTCCACAAACTGCTGATCCGGCGTTGCGGGGGATTGCAGGTGAATTTTAAATTGTCTGTATTTTTTTAATGTATCCTGCAGCAGATCGAGGTCAAACGGTTTAATCAAATAATCAAAGATCCCCAATTGAAACGCTTCCTCAATCGTCCCAATCTCCTTGGCTGCGGTAATTAATATGACGTCGCAAGATATTTTCTCAGACCGGAGCGTCCTCAATACATCAATACCGGATCGATCGGGTAAATATACGTCGAGAATAAGCAGATCCGGCTTCAATTTCCTGGCCTGATCGATTGTTTGTTCAAAGCTGCCTGCCACTCCCGCAAGCTCGTAGCCTTCCTGCTGCTCAATATAGCTTGCATGCACTCTGGCGATCATAAAGTCATCGTCAACGACCAAAGCCCGCAATTGTACCGATTTCATTCAACATTCCTCCTAATGGGCAGACTGACCCGGATCGTCGTTCCTTCCGGCGTGCTTTGGCATGTAAGAAAGCCATCGTGATTCGATATTAACCGGGATACATATGCAAGCCCAAAGCCGCGGCCTTCTCCTTTGGTCGTCGTGCCGTCGTTGAAAATAGATTCAACAATAGCCGGATCGACACCGGGACCATTGTCCTTTACGTAAATGAGCAGATCGTCATCCTCTTCCTTTAGAAATACGGTTACAGTAGGGCCATTTATTTTGACGGCGGACGATTGAATGGCTTCGAAAGCGTTATCGATAGAGTTTCCCAAAACGGTAAGGACAATATCCCGATGCGGGCAGTTATCCGGTATATTAGATTCAGGGCTGACAACTAGCTGAATGCCGAGCTCGCCTGCCCGGTGAGTCTTGCCTAATAATATTCCCACAACTGCAGAATCGCGAATTTTGGCTAAATAAAAATGCATCGCATCCTGGTATTCTTCGTTGATTTGTTGGATAACGGCTTTCGCCTTATCATATTCGGATATTTTGATCAAGCCTAAAATGAGGTGCAGCTTGTTCATAAACTCATGTCTTTGGCTGCGCAGCGTATCCACATAACGGCCGATATCGGCCAGCCGGTCATCGATTTGATCCAGCTTCATTTTGTCCCGGAATGTACTGACCGCACCGATCACCCGGCCGGACAAGATGACCGGTACGCGGTTGGCGACGACAAGCGTATTGCCGATGATCATCGGCTGGTCAATTTGCGATATCCCATTCTCCAGCACCTCAGGTAAACGGGTCAAAGGAATGACTTCGGAAATTTCTTTGCCGATAAGCTCCGTACTCCCGATCTCCAGCATTTTCTTGGCCTCTTGATTACAGGTAACAATCTTCCCTTCCTTGTTGACGGCGATAATCCCCTCGCAAATCGCATCCAGAATGGCGGCCTGCTCCTGGGTTACGAAAGCGATTTCATGCGGCTCCATATTAAAAATTTGTTTCTTAATATGCCCAGATAACAGATATGCGCCGAACAGACCGAAGAGCAGCGCCGCGCCCCCGATGCCTACGACCTTTTGGAGTAAAACAAACAGCTGACTCCATACGTTGTCTACCAAATATACGACGGATACCACTCCGATTTGATGATGGTTGCCGTCAAAAACAGGCGCCTTGCCGCGAACCGAATAGCCGAGAGATCCTTTGGCTTGAGTAATGCTTTCTTTCCCGCTTAAAACCGCCTCGTTATCGTCACCTACCATATGCCTGCCGATTTCCGCCGGGTTGGAATGGCTGTAGCGGATTAAATGCATATTGCTGACGACAATCACATCGGCACCGACATTGTTACGTATTTGCTCGGTCATCGGCTGGATCGTCAAAGAAGGGTCGGACAGCTCAAAAGCTTCTACGATTTGCGGAAGACCGGCAACGGTTTTGGCTACCCCCAGCGCTTGCTCGCCTGTCTCCGTAAATTGCTTATCCACGATGATATAGAACATGGCGGAAATGACTAACAGCAGAACGAACAAAATGTTCAATGTAACCAGAGCATTAATCTTGCTTCTAAGCGTCAATTTCCTTAATCTGCTCATAAATGCGGCTCCAAATCGTTTTTTTTAGTTTAATGCCTGATGTTCATTGACGTAAAGACTTATTTCCCTTATTTGCCGTTAACAATATCGCCAAAATATAAAAATAACGGCAATATTCATAATATCGGCATTTTATTTCAATCCTGGCGTGTTCACTTATAATCTATGTAAGCGCAACCAAAAAATATTTGTGAAGGAGACGCCAGCATGAATCAACCGAGCACACGCTTGTCCGAATCCCCCATGATTGATCTGCAAGGGGTCGCAAAACAATTTTTAAAGCCTTCCGGAGAGGTTCACACGGTTTTGCAAAACATTAATCTGCGCGTAGAGAAAGGGGAGTTTTGTTCCATTGTCGGGCCGACGGGATGCGGGAAATCGACGACATTAAGTCTGATAGCCGGATTCGAGAAGCCTTCATATGGAAAAGTTCGAATACAGGGAGAGACGCTGGAGGGGATCAATCACCAGGCTGCGTGCGTTTTTCAAACGGAAAACGCTTTTCCCTGGAAAACTGTCATCGACAATGTCTCTCTCGGTTTAAGACTTAAAGGAATGATTAAAGGCGAGGCTTACCAGGAAGCAAGACGATGGATCGAAAAGGTCGGCTTGAAGGGATTCGAAGGCCATTACCCTCACCAGCTCTCCGGCGGAATGAGAAAGCGCGTCGCCTTGGCACAGTGCTTGATCACCCAACCGCAAATTTTGCTCATGGACGAATCATTTTCTGCGCTTGACGTCCACACGCGGCACTTAATGGAAAATGAGCTGTTGAAAATATGGGAGGAGACGTCGGCATCCGTCTTTTTTATTACGCATGATCTGGAGGAAGCAATTGCTCTGAGCGATAGGGTCATTGTTATGACCGCAGGTCCGGGTGCAACGATAAAAGGCGATTATAAGATTGATCTGGAGCGACCGAGGAATGTGGCGGAAATCCGGTTTGACCGGCAGTTCGCTCAATTGCACGAGCAAATATGGAACGATTTAAGAGATGAGGTGATGGTCAGTTATGCAAGCGCAAACCATGCTTAATACACAAGAGGATATGATGTCGCGGAAAAAAGAAATGAGGGCTCAAGCGGCAAAAATTAAAATGCGTAATCTGACCCTGCAAATTATTGTCTTCATCACCCTATTCGGATCGTGGGAAATTTTATCGGATAAAAAAATCATTGACCCGTTCTTTTTCTCCAGTCCGTATGCCATCCTGAAGCAAATTGTGGAATGGATTGTGGAAGGTACGAGCCAAGGCCCGTTGTATGTTCACTTTGTCGTCTCGTTCGAAGAGACGGTCATTGCCTTTGTTATCGGAGTGCTCCTGGGTGTGATCGCCGGCTATGCCTTAGGCAGAAACGATATTTTATCGGTCATTTTCGGTCCATACATCCAAATGTTGAATGCGCTTCCAAGAGTTGTGCTGGCTCCGATTTTTATTATTTGGTTCGGACTTGGCATGCCTTCGAAGATTGCTCTGGGCGTGACGCTGACTTTTTTTATCGTTTTCTTTAACGCTTTTCAGGGCGTGCGCGAGGTGGACAAAAATTTACTGAATAATGCGCGGCTGCTCGGAGCCAACAAGCGGCAGCTGGCCCAGCATGTCATCATTCCTTCGGCGCTGACCTGGATTTTGTCCAGCTTGCATTCCAGCTTCGGCTTTGCCCTCGTCGGCGCGGTAGTCGGCGAGTTTATAGGGTCTACCAAAGGTTTGGGATTTCTTATTGCTCAAGCCCAGGGCGCCTTCAATACGACCGGCGTATTTGCCGGCATGGTTCTCTTATCGGTTACCGCTTTGGCGGCGAATTGGGCCGTTACCAAACTGGAGAAACGTTTTATCGCATGGAGACATGTTCGTCAATAGCTAAGGTTTTACGAAAGATTTCATAATATAAAGGGGTAATGACGATGAAATTCGGGAAAAAATCAACGATTAGCGCGGCTTTATTCATCTCGCTCGGTTTAATTATGGCTGGATGCGGTACGATGGATAATAAACCGGCTGCCGGACCCGCCGCCGCGACGGCTCCAAAGGGAAATGAACAGCAGGCCGCCGCTCCGGCGCCGGTCAAGCTTCCAAAGGTGAATATTATGGTTGGCGGCCTGGAAAAAATTATATATTTGCCGGCAAAATTGACGGAAAGCTTAGGATATTTCAAAGAAGAAGGACTCGAGGTGGAGCTGACAAGCCAGGCTTCCGGAGTGAATGCGGAGCAGGCGCTTATCGCCGGCGAGGTGCAAGGTGTTGTCGGTTTCTACGATCATACGATCGACATGCAGGCGAAGGGCAAATTTCTTCAGGAGGTCGTTCAGCTGGCTACGAATCCCGGAGCAAAGCTGATGGTTACGAACAAAGCGAAAGATCAAATCAAAAGCTTGTCCGATTTAAAAGGTAAAAATATCGGGATTACAAGCTCGGGGGCTTCATCGCATTTTCTCGTCAATTATTTGGTGACCAAAGGCGGTAACTCCACGAAAGATTACGTGCCTTTGGCTGTCGGAGCCGGCGGTACTCTGGTCGCAGCCATGGAGCAGGGGAAGGTGGAGGTGGCGTGGGCGACACAGCCTACTACCGCGTTGCTTGAGCAAAAAGGCATTGCAACCACGTTTGTGGACCTGGAGAGCCAGGAAGGCTCCAAACAAGTTCTGGGCGGCACATATCCGGCCCCGAGCTTATATATGAATGCCGATTACGTGAAGAAAAATCCGGAAGTCGTGCAGCGTTTAGCCAATGCTTTTGTCAAAACATTGCGATACATGAGCACGCATAAAGCGGATGAAATCGCCGAAAAACTGCCGAAGGAATATTATGCGGGCGATAAAGATTTGTATGTGAAATCGCTCCAAGCCAGCCTGTCCATGTTCACCCCGGATGGTAAGATGCCCGCGGGCGGACCGGAGAAGGTACTGGAAATTTTAACCGTGTTTACACCTCAGCTGAAGGACGCCAAAATTGATCTCAGCCAAACGTTTACCAACGAGTTTGTAGATAAAGTGAAAAAGTGAACTCGTTCAGCATTGCTGAACATCGGGGAATCAGATGGGGACTCTACCCCACCTGATTCAAGGCCCACCTTAGAGGTGGGGGTCTTAACCCGATAAAGTCGTAATCGGATAAACTACCGAACCGCTTGATTCATTGGAAGTCCGGTGAAAAAGCAGAGGATGGACGTAATCGTTCCAACCATTTTTCACCGGACTTCCGGCTGCAGCACGATTTAATTAAATGAAGAGGCGTTTTGCTGACGCCTCTTTCGATTTGTGGAAAATCCAATTGACAAAGGAGCGAGATAATTTGAGCCGCATGATGACACCCGGCTCCCGGTTATGGGAAGCCTTGCAAACGGAACAACCGCTGCAGGTGGTTGGAGCGATCAACGCCTACACAGCCATGATGGCGGAGCGCGTAGGCTACCGCGCCATTTATTTATCCGGAGGCGGAGTGGCCAATGCTTCTTTTGGACTGCCGGATCTCGGTATTACGACCTTAAATGACGTTCTGGAGGATGTGAGGCGAATGACGAATGCGACGTCATTGCCGCTGCTGGTCGATGCGGATACCGGCTTCGGAGGCGCATTCAATATTGGGCGAACGGTCCGAATGATGATACAGGCCGGGGCGGCCGGGATCCACATCGAAGACCAGGTTTCGGCTAAACGTTGCGGTCATCGTCCCAACAAAACGATTGTCAGCCGTTCCGAGATGGTCGATCGAATCAAAGCGGCCGTCGATGCGAAGGCAGACCCGGATTTTGTGGTGATGGCGCGTACGGACGCGCTTGCGGTCGAAGGGCTGGACGAAGCCATTGAAAGAGCTTGTGCTTGTGTCGAGGCCGGCGCCGATATGATATTTCCCGAAGCCGTGCTGACCCTGGAGCAATACGAAGCATTTGTAAAAGCCGTTGGAGTGCCGGTGCTCGCCAATATAACCGAATTCGGACAAACCCCGCTGTTTACGGTTAAAGAACTGGGGGAGGCGGGAATCCGGCTAGTTTTGTATCCGCTAACCGCCTTTCGCGCAATGAACGCAGCCGCCTTGAAAGTATTTAAGGGGCTGCGCAGCGAGGGGACGCAAAAAAATGTGGTAGCGCATATGCAAACAAGAATGGAGTTGTACGATTATTTGAATTATCACGAATATGAGCAAAAGCTTGACCGTTTGTTTGAGCAAGCTGCTGAGAATGAACCAATGTAAGGGCTAAATGACAACTATCCACGGAGGAAATTATATGACCTTTCATACTAGCAACATCAGACCGGAGCCGGATCAAGTTTTGCTCGATATAGCCGACTATGTCTATGACTTCGACATACATAGCGATGAAGCCTATCAAACGGCGCGCTTATGTTTGATGGATACGCTCGGCTGCGGTCTTCTGGCGTTACGGTACCCGGAATGCACCAAGCATCTTGGGCCGATTGTTCCGGGAACCGTAGTACCTCTCGGTGCAAAAGTGCCCGGAACCCCATATCAATTGGATCCGGTCGCAGCGGCATTTAATATCGGCTGCATGATTCGCTGGCTGGATTATAACGATACGTGGCTTGCGGCCGAATGGGGGCACCCGTCCGACAATCTTGGCGGCATTCTCGCCGTTGCCGACTATATCAGCAGAAAAAGCGCCGCCGAAGGCGGAGCGCCGCTGACCATGAAGAATGTGCTGACTTCGATGATCAAGGCGCATGAAATTCAGGGCGTACTTGCTCTTGAAAACAGCTTTAACCGCGTTGGACTGGACCATGTGCTGCTGGTGAAGGTCGCCTCGACGGCGGTTGTGACTCAACTGCTCGGCGGATCGAAAGAGGAGATGATCAATGCGGTTTCCAACGCTTGGATCGACGGGCAAGCGCTTCGCACATACCGTCATGCGCCTAATACCGGTTCCCGCAAATCGTGGGCTGCCGGAGATGCCACCAGCCGTGCAGTCCATCTCTCCTTGATGGCGATAAAGGGCGAGATGGGCTATCCATCTGCGCTTACAGCCAAAACATGGGGCTTTTATGACGTATTATTCAACGGAAACGAACTTAAGCTGCAACGGTCTTACGGCTCATATGTGATGGAAAACGTGCTGTTCAAAATTTCTTACCCGGCGGAATTTCACGCGCAAACTGCGGTGGAATGCGCAATTCAGCTGTATCCCGAGGTTCAGGGCAGATGGGACGATATCGATCGCATCGTTTTAACGACGCACGAATCGGCTATTCGTATCATCGATAAGCAAGGACCGCTGCATAATCCGGCGGACCGCGATCACTGCCTGCAGTATATGGTCGCCGTCGGCTTGATTTATGGCGAATTAACTGCGGATCATTATGAAGATGCGATAGCCGGCGATCCCCGGATCGATATGCTTCGGGAAAAAATGATTGCGATAGAAGACCCTCGATATTCCAAGGAATACCATGAACCGGACCTGCGCTCGATAAGCAACGCCGTGCAAATTTTTTTCAAAGACGGCAGCAGTACCAAGAAGACGGAAGCAGCATTTCCTGTCGGGCATCGTCGAAGGCGTACGGAGGGAATTCCGCTGCTGGAACAAAAATTTGCAGCCAACGTTGCGACGCGTTTTCCGCGCAAGCAAGCGCAAGCCATCATGGAGCTATGCCTGAACCATCAGAAGCTGGAGGGAACACCCGTTCATCAATTTATGGATCGGTTTGCGCTGTAAATGGAGGACAGGGACTGGACGATTTTAAAGGTGCTCTATGAACAGCGCAATGTTACCAAAACGGCGCAGCATCTATTTATTTCACAACCTGCATTGACGAACCGCATACAGCAAATTGAAAAACAATTTGGCGTTCAAATCGTGCAGCGTAAAAGCAAAGGCATCGAATTTACGCCTGAAGGCGAATATTTAGCCCGCTGTGCAGACGAAATGCTTTTAAAAGTTAATCACATTAAAGATCATGCACTAAATATGCGAAATCAAGTGTCGGGAACTTTAAGATTGGGGGTTTCGAATTACTTTACGCGGAACAAACTCCCGGGAATTTTAGAGCTGTTCAAAAAGAACTACCCTGACGTGGAATTCAAGGTAGTTACGGGCTGGAGCAGAGACGTGCTTAATCTCGCGTACAACCAGCGCGTTCATATCGGTTTTGTCCGGGGTGATTACGCATGGGGGGATCGGAAGCATCTGTTATTTGAAGAACAGATTTGCATCGCTTCAAGAAATGAAATCAATATGGAGGAGCTTCCCGCCCTGTCCAGAATCGATTACCAAACGGACTATTTGTTTAAATCGCTGATGAACAATTGGTGGTCGGAAAACTATGCTCATCCTCCATTTATCGGCATGGAAGTGGATAAAGTCGAAACTTGCCGGGAAATGGTGATCAGAGGCTTGGGATATGCTATTGTGCCCACCCTCGTTCTTGAAGGCTTCACGGATATGCATAAAGTGACGATTGCCGATAAAAAAGGTCAACCGCTGATACGAAGAACATGGATGTATTATCATGAGGAATCGCTGCAGTTAAATCTGGTTCAAGCCTTCGTCCAATTCGTACAGCAGCTGGATTTAAGCAGACCGTTATAGACAGGGCTTCGTCTCTTGCCGAAAACAGAAGGATTATGCTGCCGGGATTACAACTTCCATGTTCTGCCATAGCCTTTATAGACGCGCTATGCTTTTCCGGACTGGAGCGTCTCGTCCAGATATTGAAGCAGTTTTTCCGAATTTCTCAAATATTTTTCGGAGCGTTCTTTATCTTTGTTCAGTTTTTCCAGCGCATGCTTGAGCACCGTTTTCTCTAATGCCCGGGGCACGACAACAACGCCATCGGCGTCGCCGACCACAATATCCCCGGGGTGAACCGCTGTCCCGCCGCAAGAGACAGGTACGTTAATTTCACCGACACCGGCTTTGCTGCTTGCGGCGGCAGCGGTTCCCCTGGAGAAAACAGGGAATCCCAGCTGCTTAATCCCCTCGATATCCCTGATCACTCCGTCGACGATCATCCCTTTTAAGCCTAACGTTTGGGCCATTCCGACAACAAAGTCCCCTGCAACAGCCCTATACTCGTCTCCTTTGGCATCAATCACCAGCACATCGCCGGGATTTGCCTCCCTGATTGCTCGGAATACGGTGAGGTTATCGCCGACCGGCATTTTTACGGTTAAGGCTCTGCCTGCCACACGATATGTTTCCTTTAACGGCTTAATGCGGGGGTCCATATTATTCAATCCTTGCATAGCATCCGAGATGCAGGTTGTCGGCAGCTCTTGAAACGGATCGATAAACTCATTACTCAAAGCGATCTCCTCCTTTTTTAATTCACTATAAATGCATTTCTCTTCAAGTTGAAATAGAAATTCATGATGGATAGCGATACAGGAAAAGTATTATTCATTGGCCGCGGATTGCTCTAGAATGAAGCCAAATCGAGCTCTCAAAAAAATAAATGTGATCCGGAGGTATTCACCATGTCCCAATTTACAATTCCATGCGCTGTTTACAGAGGCGGCACAAGCCGAGGCATCTTTTTTACGAAAAGCAGCTTGCCGGAAGATTCCCGATTGCAGCATAAAATATTTCTTCACGGTATCGATGCTTATAATAGCAATCAAATTAATGGCCTGGGCAGCGGAACCTCCCACACAAGTAAAGTATGTGTCATTTCGCCGTCGGCCATGGACGGAGCCGATGTGGATTACACCTTTTATCAAATTGGAATCGGAGAAGCCGTTGTGGACGATACAGGTACATGCGGCAACTTGATGGCCGCAGTCGGCGCTTATGCCGTTGACGAAGGAATGGTTACGGTGGGGCCTTCCGACGATTATGCCAACGTTACGGTTCACAATACCAATATCAAGAAAATGCTCCGGTTGAAAGTGCCTGTTGCGAACGGTCAAGCCAAAGTGCAGGGCAATTATGCAATGCCAGGGCTATCGGGCACCGGTGCAAAATTCACTGTCGATATTTTAAAGCCCGGAGGCGGAAAAACGGGCAAAACGATGCCCATCGATGTCCGATTTTCCATGGAAACGGACAGGAAAGCTTATGAAGTCTCCTTGATCGACGTTGTTAATCCGTTCGTGTATGTAGCCGCCTCCGATTTGGGAATCGAAGGAACCGAGCCGAACCGCGAGCTGTCGATGAAGGAGGACCTGCTGGCAGAAATTGATGCGATTCGGAGACGGATGGCCGTACATTCAGGGATGGCGGCAGCGAATGACGAAGTCGCAGGCTCGGTTCCTAAAATCGCCATTGTAGCAAAGCCGCAGGACTACATGACTTCCGCAGGCAAGCGGATTAAGAAAGATGCTGTCGACATCGTGGCAAAGATGCTGTCCATGGGAAGCTTCCATCGAACGTTTGCCGGAAGCGGCCTTTATAACATCGCGGCAGCGGCGCTGCTGTCGGGTACGCTGCCAAATCGGGTAGCAGCGAAGAAAGACGGCGTGCACAATCAAATCGTCCGAATCGGTCATCCGGAGGGTGTAGCGGAGGTTCGCGTCTCTCTGACGGAGGATGGGAACGACGTTGCCTCGGTAGGGCTTGATCGAACGGCAAGAAGAATTATGAAGGGGGAGCTGTACATTCCTGAGTAACTGCTGTGCGATAAGAATTGGAGGTATACAAAAAATGACAATTAATGGGAATGATATTTTCGCAGTTCGTTCAACTTTTACACTGAATGGGATAACGTACAGCTATTATCGTTTGGGTGCTTTGGAAGAAGCGGGAATTGGCCGTATTTCAAAGCTCCCTTATTCGATCAAAATATTACTGGAATCCGTTCTGCGTCAGTATGACGGCAAAGCTGTTACAAAAGAACAGATTGAAAACCTTGCCAAATGGGGAACAGCGGAGATGCCAGCAAACATGGAGGTTCCTTTCAAGCCTGCGAGGATTGTGCTGCAGGATTTTACCGGGGTGCCCGTTGTCGTAGATTTGGCCTCGCTAAGAAAAGCGATGAAGGAAATGGGAGGGAAGCCGGAGCGGATTAATCCGGAAATACCTGTTGATCTTGTGATCGACCACGCGGAGCAGGTCGATCGGTTCGGCACGCCGGATGCGCTTGAATATAACGTCGACAGAGGCTTCGAATTGAATTACGAAAGGTATAAATTTTTTAAGTGGGCGACCCATTCCATTCATAATTTCCGTGCCGTGCCGCCATCGACCGCCATTATCCACCAGGCGAATCTGGAAGTTCTGGCTCCCGTCGTTCAGAGTATAAAAGAAAGCGGCGGGAATTATCTCGCTTTTCCTGATACCTGTTTTGGAACCGACTCGCACACGCCCATGATCAACGGTCTCGGTGTCGTAGGCTGGGGCGTCGGTGGAATCGAAGCCGAAGCGGGCATGCTCGGTCAGCCTTCCTATATTCCGGTTCCCGAAGTTATCGGCATCCGGTTACACGGGAAGCTCTCTGCCGGTGTGACGGGGACCGATTTGGCCTTGCACATAACAAATCTGCTGCGAAACAAAAAAGTAGTCGGCAAATGGGTTGAATTTTTCGGGGAGGGCGTTGCCCGTTTATCTCTTGCTGATAGAGCGACCGTTTCTAACATGTCTCCTGAAAACGGAGCGACGATGACGATTTTTCCGATTGATCAGGAAACATTGAACTACTTGCGCTTAACCGGGCGGGAGGAAGGGCAAGTCCAGCTTGTCGAGGCTTATTGCAAATCCAACGGCTTGTTCTACACGCCTGAATCCGAGGAAGCCGTTTATACTGAGGTAATAGACCTTGATCTTTCTGTTATTGAAACAAGCGTGGCCGGTCCGAAACGGCCGCAGGATCTGATCCGTCTTGCGGATGTAAAGGAATCGTTCAGAAGAGCGCTGACCCATGAGGCTGGCAATCACGGATATGGCCTACAAGAAGATGAAGCTTCCAAGGAAGTGCAGGTCCGCCATCCCGGCGGTGGTAAAGCATCGATATTAAAAACGGGCTCTATCGTGCTTGCAGCTATTACAAGCTGCACAAATACTTCGAACGCGAACGTCATGATCGGTGCGGGGCTTCTCGCCAAGAAGGCGGTTGAAAAAGGATTGCATGTTCCTCCATATGTGAAAACAAGCCTTTCGCCAGGCTCCAAAGTAGTGACCGATTACTTGCGAAAAGCAGGGCTGCTGCCATTTCTCGAGCAGCTTGGCTTCTATCTCGTTGGCTACGGCTGCACTACTTGCGTCGGCAATTCCGGACCTCTCCCGGAGGAAATCGCCGACGCGATTGTCAGAAACGATTTGATCGTATCCGGCGTCCTGTCCGGGAACAGAAACTTTGAAGGGCGTATACATCCGCTCATTAAAGCAAACTTTCTCGCTTCTCCGCCGCTCGTTGTTGCGTACGCCATTGCCGGAACCGTAGATATTAACCTTAAGGTTGAACCGATGGGCAAAGATCGAGACGGCAATAACGTATATTTGGCGGATCTGTGGCCGACAGAAGCCGAAATTCAAAAAACGATATCCGAAACGATTTCCAAGGATCTGTTTAACTATCGAAACGAACGAATTTTTGCCGGCAGCGAAGACTGGAACAGGCTGAAAGCTATCGAAGGCTTGCTCTATGAATGGGAAGAGCAATCAACCTATCTGCAAAACCCGCCATTTTTCGAAAATTTGCCCAGAAATCCCCGCAGCATCCGTCCGCTGCATCATTTGCGGGTGTTGGCAAAGCTCGGGGACTCCATCACGACGGATCATATTTCGCCTGCGGGTGGGACGATTCCGAAAAACAGCGTTGCCGGAAAATATTTGACAGATCGTGGCGTAGAAGAGGGCAAACTTAGCTCCTACGGAGCGCGCCGAGGCAATCATCACGTTATGATGCGCGGAGCTTTTGCCAACATCAGATTGCGTAACCAGGTGGCCCCGGGAACAGAAGGCGGGGTCACAACCTATTTTCCAAACGGCGAGGTGATGTCTATTTATGATGCGGCAATGAAGTACCGGCAGGAGAGGGTTGGTCTTATCATTATGGCGGGCATCGACTATGGCATGGGGAGTTCACGCGACTGGGCGGCCAAAGCAACCTGCCTGCTCGGGGTTAAAGCGGTGATCGCTCAAAGCTTCGAACGCATTCACCGCAGCAATCTTGCATTGATGGGAGTTCTCCCGCTCCAATTCAAAGAAGGAGAACAAGCGGATACATTAGGATTAACCGGCAAAGAATCGTATTCTATTGACATTCATGAGCATATCCGGCCGCGGCAAACCGTAAAAGTTACTGCTACAGATGAACGCGGACGGCAAAAGCAATTTGAAGCGATCGTCAGGTTTGACAGCGAAATGGAGGTTCATTATTACCGCCATGGCGGAGTTTTGCAAATGGTGCTTCGCGACAAGCTGTCCATGGACAAGCCGGGAACATTAGAGACTGTCGATTAAACGGGATAAAGGCTTGGCCTTGATAACGCTGGAAAAAACGAATCGGTCTCCGCGGCCTTTTTTTGATGCGGAAGGACCATTAACTCCCGATTCGACGAACAGTGTGGAATTCGGGGTGCTTAATATGGTCAAATCCGGTGAATATACCATCGTAAGAGCACTGCTGAATACTGCTCGCAACTCGAATCATATCCCTGATCATGCCGTAAAAATCAAAATCGGATTTTCGATGAGAATGGAAATGCACTGGGGAATTTGAATACGACTTTCGCTCAGAAAACAGACCCAATGTATACGATTTTAACGGGAAAAGGAGACTTCACTCAATATAAATCAGTCAAAGTTGAGCTTGATTCCAATGGCGATCTTAATAAATAACTATTCATAATGCATGCAAAGTAAAAGTATAGCCAAACGATTTTATGTCATGCATCCGCTGCCGAAGGGAGACAAAACATGCTCGCCAGAAAAGCATTAGCCGCTCATCAAGCGGAGAATGCGCGTGTTTGGGCTGACCTCACCTGTTCTCCTGTTCGGGATAATCGCAGGTGCGCTATATGTGTCTTCACCGCCCCAACCGCCGTTCACCGCAACGGATGCAGTAGCATTCGCCACTCCGGCAGCGGCTCCACGCTTGATTGGTTCCCCAAGCAAACGGGCGTGATCAAGCTGCAGATCGAAGGATACGACGTTGAAAGGGAAACGAAAGTAGTGGAAACGCCCTTTTATTTCATTGAGCGTTGGCGCAAAGGTGAAGAAGCCGGAGAAAACCGCATGATCTATGAGGTCAGTCGCGGTACGATGGGAGCAAATGGGGGAGAGGGTACGGATCCTCCATATCGGCGTTGAATTGTTCCGGCGGTACGTGTTGGGGTGACTTCTTCAATCACCTGTGCTACAATAAGCGAGACGCAAAGAAGATAGGCTCAGACTAATTGAATAAATGTGGGAACAAGGTGCTTCAGCCTGCTGAAGCTTAAAAGGGAAGTTCGGTGCAAAGCCGACGCGGTCCCGCCACTGTAACGGAATAGTCAAAGCGACAATGCCACTGATCTTGCCAAAGATTGGGAAGGCCGCTGATGATGCGAAATCCGGAGCCAGGAGACCTGCCTGTTCTGACAACACTGCTTTAACCTACGGAAGATAGGGAAGTGTTGAGAGAACCGTTGTTTGTTCAATAAACAGGGGCATCTTTACCTTTTGTTATCTAAGGTGGGGATGCCTTTTTTGCGCGTAATTTTCCGGCTGAGGGGGGTGAGTTCAAACATATATTGACGTTAAGTTACTATACGGTTAGAATCATAATAGTAATAATTACGAATTATGTAAAATCAGTTGGAGGTTGTTCTTACATGAAATCCGGAAGTCGCAAGTTTCAAGGTTGGGGGGCAATTATTGCAGCCTTCCTTATGGTCACGCTGTCTGCCTGCGCGTCCAAGCCAAACGAGGGCACTCAGCCGGCAATATCCAATGCCGCAAAATCCGCGGAAGCAGCCAAAGAGCAGGTATTGAAATATGTTACCTTGAATATGCCGCGTTCTTTGGACCCTGTCCATATCGACGCTCAGCGGATTACATCGGACGGCATTGCAGAGCCGCTAGTCATGCTTAACGATGACGGTTCGATAAGACCATGGCTCGCCAAGTCTTGGAAAAATATCGAACCTGCGTTGTGGGAAGTGGAGCTGCAGCCTGACGTCAAGTTTTGGAGCGGGGCGTCCATGGATGCCGCCGCCGTGAAAGCGGCACTGGAACGTCACCAAAAGCTGAATAAACGAGCTCCGTCTCAAATTGGCGGCGTGGAATTTATCGTCAAAGACAAGCTGCATTTGCAGATGAAAACGGCTAAGCCTGATCCTAACTTTATTTTCAAGCTTAACGGATTTGCCATACATAACGTCGAAGAAGCTACCCGCTTGGGAGATAAATTCAACTCGCAAGCGGATTTGACAGGCTTTATGAAGCCCGTGCAGTTCACCGCGGGCGAGTTGTTGATTGCAGAAGCGTTCCCGGGCTATTGGGGAGAAAAGCCCAAACTACAGCGGCTGGAAGCAAGACTGGGCGCGGATGCGCAAGCGCGTCTGTTGGCGCTCAAGAACGGCGATGCCGATGCGGATATGAACGTAGAAGTCGAACAGCGTGTATCATATGAAAAAGACCCCAAGTTCGCAACTTACTTCCCGATCGGACAGACGACCAATTTATGGCTGAATATGAAAAAGGTGCCCGAGCTGCAGGATAAACGTATTCGCATGGCGTTGAACCTGGCAGTAGACCGCAAAGAGCTTATTGACGGCGTAAGCCGCGGTTTTGCCTCCAAAGCGACAGGGCATTTCCCGGCCGGGCTTCCTTATGCGATTGCGACAAGCACTGAAACGGATCGGGTTAAAGCCGAGAAGCTGCTGGACGAAGCGGGATGGAATAAAGGTCCCGACGGGATTCGAACCAAAAACGGCCAAAAGCTTAAATTCAAAATATTGACCTACACCGTATTTCAGCCTTTGGCAGTTGCCCTGCAGTCGCAGCTGAAGGGTGTCGGTGTTGAAATTGAGCTGAATCCGGTAGAAACGACGGCTTCCAACCAAATGATGCTCGACGGCAATTTTGAAACGGCAACCTATTGTTCCTGCGGCACCGCAACCGGCGATATCGGGGGTCAATTATATTCCTACTATTATACAGGTGTCGCCTCCAACTATGGCGGTTACAGCAATCCGGAGGTGGATAAGCTGATCAACCGGTTGAGCTCCGAGTTTGACGCCGGCAAGCAGATGGAGCTGGCCAAACAGCTTCAAACCATCGTTCAGGAGGACGTTCCGATTATTTATTTATTCAATAACACCCGTTGGGGCGCCGCTTATAACAAAAAAGTGCAGGGCATCGATAAAAATATGCAAACCAAAATTGTTCCCGGGATGTATATTTCCAAATGAAGCTGATTCGCTATTTAACGATTCGAATGCTTCTTACGGTTCCCGCTTTATTGGGCATAACGCTGCTTATTTTTTCCTTGATCCGATTTATACCCGGCGACCCTGCAAGGGCCATTCTGTTAACGATGTTCGATCCAAGCACGAATCTGGCTGATTTGGAAAAGGATGCGGAAGCTCTACATAAGCAGCTTGGGCTCGATCAGCCATTTCCCGTTCAATATGGAACATGGCTGTGGAAAATCATGCGAGGAGATCTGGGCATCTCTTTCCGCAGCAAGACGCCGATTCTCGAGGAGCTGCTGCAGTGCTTGCCGGCTACATTGGAGCTTGCCGGCGCTGCGCTGGTTATTATGCTCTTCATTGCGATACCGTCGGGTATCGCCGGAGCCGTGTATCATCGAAGGATCGCGGACCATGCGACCCGGATCATCGCACTGATCGGCGTATCGGTTCCCGGCTTTTTCTTAGGCTTGGTGCTGATGTACATCATGTCCGTAAAGCTCGGTTTGCTGCCGACGATGGGACGGGGCGGAGCAGAGCATCTGATATTGCCGGCCTTGACTCTCGGAATCGGTCTGTCATCGGTGACGGCCCGACTTCTTCGCACCAGTCTGCTGCAAGTATTTTCGCAAAAATATATGATGCTTGCGGAGGCTAAAGGGCTGCATCGCAGGACGATTCTGTTCAAGCATGCGCTGCCCAACGCGCTGCTGCCGGTGCTGACATCGGTAGGGCTTCTCATAGGGGGACTGATCGGAGGAACGGTCATTATTGAGACAGTGTTTTCATGGCCGGGAGTAGGACGCTATGTAGTCGACGCCATTACGGGAAGAGATTATCCGGTCATCCAAGCCTTTGCCTTGCTGATGGCAGTCGTTTACATTTTATTGAATTTGATTGTGGACATCACTTACCGGTGGATGGACCCGCGTGTCCGGCTGGAGCAGGAGGGACAGCATGGATAAAAGATTCGGCCAGCGTCTTTTGCTTGCGCTGAAAACGGACCCTTTGGCAATCATTTTATTGGCCCTAGTTGCAGTCATTATTGCGATGTCCGTCGGAGGGACATGGTTTTCAAGCTACGATCCGGTCCAGGTCGATTATAAGCAGGCGCTCTTGCCGCCTTCAAGCGAGCATTGGCTTGGAACGGACAATTATGGCAGAGATGTGCTGTCGAGATTGATGCATGGGGGGATTGCTTCACTGGGTGCTTCGTTGATAGCAGTCAGCCTCATCATCTCGTTAAGTCTGGCGATCGGGCTTGCAGCAGGTTATTTCGGCGGTTGGCTCGATATGGCGCTTACCCGGTTGATGGATGTGCTCTTCTCGTTCCCGCAGCTGGTGCTGGCGATTGCTCTTGCCTCCTTGATGGGGCCCGGACTGACCAGTCTGATGATTGCCGTAGCGGCGGTATCGTGGCCGTCCTTTGCACGAATTTTTCGAAGCTTCGTACTGTCGGTGCGCAACGAGGGCTATGTCCAGGCTGCCCGAACCTCGGGCATTCCTGCCTGGAAAATCATAACCACGCACATACTCGGATCGATTGCCGGTCCTATTCTTGTGCTGGTTACACTGGATATCGGCAGCATTATTTTGAGCATAGCCTCCATGTCTTTCCTTGGCTTGGGCATTCGTCCGCCGCAGCCGGAATGGGGAGCCATGCTTAACGAAGGGCGCGCTTATATTGAAGAAGCGCCATGGCTATTCCTTGCGCCCGGCTTGACGATTTTCCTGATGGTGCTGGGAACCAACTACCTGGGGGATACGCTGAAGGACGCCCTGGAGCCGAGGGCGATACAAATGCCGCGTTTGTTTGGCGGCAGTAAAAAGCGGAAGCGCATGGAGCCAGTGGTCGTGAAAGCTCATAGCTCCAAGACCGGCCAACATGCGAACGTATGTTCGCATCCCGAGCTGCCAGTCACGGCTGGAAATACGGCATCTGTTCTTTCGATAGATGGCTTGCATGTAGCCGCTTCGGAAGGGATGCACGGCCAGCCCAAGCCGATTCTTGAAAATATTTATCTGGAGCTGAAGCCGGGAGAATGTCTCGGTTTGGTCGGCGAAAGCGGCTCCGGCAAAAGCACGCTGGCGCATGCGATCATGGGACTGCTGCGATCGCCGCTCGAGCAAACGGCTGGAACGATCCGTTTAATGGGCGAGAATACGAGCCGCTGGGAGTGGAACGACTGGCGCAAAGTGCGCGGCAGTCATGTGGCTTATATTACGCAGGACCCTATGGACTCGCTCAATCCCGTACTTACGATAGGGGAGCAGCTTCGGGAATGTTTGATCGCGCACAGGGATAAGGATGGCGGCCTAAGCCAAGCAGAGGCCAAACGTAAGGTACGGGAGCTGTTGGAGCAGACGGGCTTGCCGGAAGAAACGTATGGCCGATTTCCCCATCAATTGAGCGGCGGTATGCGGCAGCGGGTCGTCATTGCAATGGCAGTCATCAATGAGCCGCAGATCATTGTCGCGGATGAACCTACGACCGCGCTTGACGTTAGTACGCAAGCCCGGATTTTGGAATTGCTTATCGCGCTCCGTAACGAACGAAAATTAGCGCTGATCTTTATTACGCATGATTTGAGATTGGTGACCCATATTGCAGATCGGATTTGCGTGATGAGAAATGGCCGTATGATAGAACAGGGGGATGTTCGATCGGTATTTACGAATCCGCGTGAAGCTTATACCAAGCAGCTGCTGGAATCGATCCCTTCGTTACGGATTCTGTCTCAGCTCCGCAAAGTGAAGTGATGCGAATGACGAGGAGGAGAAACATAATGCTGGAGCTTGAAGGAATCCAAAAACATTACCAACGGAAACGAGTGCTGGACGCCGTATCGTTCTCCATTCATCCCGGTGAAATTGTAGGACTGATCGGAATGTCGGGCTCCGGGAAAAGCACTTTGGCCCGCTGCATAGTCGGCTTGGAGCAAGCGGATGCGGGCCGCCTGCTCTGGAACGGGAAAGCCTTGACGGACAGGGCGGTCAGAAAAACATGTTATCAACATATTCAAATGGTGTTTCAGGATCCGCGGAACAGTCTTAATCCCACCTGGACGGTTAGAAGGAGTCTGCTGGAATCGTGTCGGCAGTTTCAACCGGCCAAAAGCATGAACGAATATGACCGCATGTTGGAGAGCTTGCTTGAATCGGTCGGTTTGGATATGGATTACTTGCGCCGTTATCCGCATGAGCTGAGCACCGGCCAATGCCAGCGGGTCTGCCTGGCCCGATCGCTTGCGCCCGAGCCCAAGCTGCTTGTTCTGGACGAGTGTCTTTCCGCTCTGGACGTTTCGATTCAGGCACAGATGATCATGCTGCTTCAGGAGCTTCATCATAACCGGCAGATGAGTTATTTGTTTATATCCCACGATATCGCCGTAGTCGCGTCGCTGTGCCAGCGGGTGCTGGTCATTCAACACGGTGCAATCGTTGAGGAAGCAGGCGTACATGAACTGATTCATGCCCCCAAGCATCCGTATACGCGGTCGCTGCTTGCGGATACGCCGGTTTTTCCCGAATATATGGACGTATCCGAATGCGAGCAGGAGAGGAGCGATGAATATGCATACCAAGGTTGATTTTAATTTTCTGGAGAGCAAGTATCATATATTAACAAAAGATCTTCCCGGCTCCGTTCTCTCGGCAAGTTTATCCGACCTGCAGGACAAGGAAAAGGCCATGCAGCTCATCCGGTCGGTCATGCGTATTATCCGCGCGGGCCAGCCGGATATTGCCGCTTTTCATCTTTCCAGTTGGCTCGGTATGGTCTGCTCGGCCGTTCAGGCTTCCTTATCGCTGTACGATACCGTACTGCTGCTTTCCCCGGAACGAATCCGGCTTCACATCATGATGGTCGATGGACGTCGAAACGTATCGTTCCTTGTAGAGGATATAGAGCACATTTGCATATCTATTGAAAGGGCAAGGGTTTCACGCGCGGAAGCTTTGAACCGCTTTTATGAGCGGACGGTGTTTCCGATATTGCGCGGCATGGCATTGGCGGCAGGTACGAGGGAAAGTCAGCTCTGGGCGCAATTTGTGACCAGGATGTATAATGAATCGGATTACATGAGCAACCATGCAAGCTTCAAGGACAGGGAACATTGGATTAAATGGGATTTTGCGCTGCTGCTGAATGAACTGAGACTGGAGAAGCTTGAATTGCGGCGCAATCCTTTCGATGTGAAGTTCAATTGGATCGGGCAACTGCATAATCCGGATGAACTAACACGGAAAAAAACGGCTTGTTGTCTTGCTTATATGACCGGTACCGCTCATGGCTACTGCTACACTTGTCCCCGGCTGGATGAAGCAGGACGAAGAGAAAGACGGCTATCCGCAAATTAGGGTTTAAGGAAGACGGCATTTTATGGGGATACTCTTTCTTTCATGGATAATACATTGATCAACGCTGCTTCTGCTTTCTTTTAAAAATGGAGTGGGGCTGCGGCGGCCAATCAAATGCTGAGGCACTCAAGCAAATTTGACAAAACCTGGTTTAAGCCATTTACTTTTGATTTGTTACAGATTATAATAATTATAAACATGTTTCCTAATGGAAACTTATTTGAATAAAGGAAAAACGAGAATCATTCTCGTTACACATGCTGCTCCTCTAAACAGGAGCAGCATGTACCATTTTAAGGGGACTAATAATGGATTTCATTCTCAATGAGAAGGAGCGATAGCAATGATTTCAACTTTCCAATCTGCGGATAACACAAAAAAACAAGAGATTATTCAACCTGAAGCCAAGAAAGCGAACGAGTTAACCGGTTGGCTAAGCCGGTACGGCGAGGGCGTGGCGGCATTAACCAGCGGTCTGTTTATTGTCGCTGCATGGGGAATCGGAAACGCCTCCCATACATGGGAAGTGATATTGTATTTGTTTGCCTTTGTTGTCGGCGGATTTGTAAAAGCGAAAGAAGGTCTGCAAACTTTGATTGCCGAGCGGGATCTGGATGTCAACCTGCTGATGATCGTTGCGGCGGTCGGAGCCGCCAGCATCGGTTACTGGGCGGAAGGAGCCGTTCTTATTTTTATTTTCTCCCTCAGCGGTGTGCTGGAAAGTTACACGATGGACCGGAGCCGCCGCGATATTTCCTCACTGATGGAGATGAAGCCTGAGACGGCTGTCCTTTACCGTAATGGCGAAGAAATGGCAGTCGGTATTGAACAACTGACGATCGGGGATACGATTGTAGTCAAGCCGGGAGAACGGATACCCGCGGACGGTATTGTGATTGAAGGGGCTTCTGCCGTCGATCAGGCAGCCATTACGGGGGAATCGATTCCAGCCGACAAAGGAGAGGGAGACGAAGTATTCGCAGGAACGTTGAACGGGCAAGGAGCATTATTCATTGAGGTTAGTCAGCCGAGCGAATCGACCTTGTTTGCCAAAATTATTCGTCTTGTTCAGGACGCCCAGAGCGAAAAGCCCGCAACACAGCGATTTATCGAACGGTTCGAACGTATTTATGCAAGACTCATCATATTCATCTCGTTTCTCTTTATTGTAACTCCGCCGCTGCTTCTAAACTGGTCATGGCAGCAGTCTTTTTATAAAGCGATGGTATTTCTTGTTGTTGCCTCTCCGTGCGCTTTGGTTGCTTCCATCATGCCGGCCATGTTATCGGCTATTTCGAACAGCGCCAGAAAAGGGGTATTGTTTAAAGGCGGGGCGCATTTGGAAAATTTGGCTCGTACAAAAGTCGTTGCTTTCGATAAGACCGGAACGTTAACGACAGGTCAACCCGTTGTAACGGATCTCATTGCTTTTCAGGGATATGACGAGAGTGAAATGCTGCAAATAGCCGCTTCCTTGGAGAGCTTGTCCGAGCATCCGTTAGCGAAGGCCATCGTACTTCAAGCTCAGGAAAAAGGTTTGAAAATTCAGCGTCCATCAGCGTTTACGACCCGTACGGGATGGGGGGTTCAAGCACAGTGGAATGGCGATGCCTGGAAAATCGGAAAACCCGCATTTATGGAAAAAAGCTTTGCAACCGAGCCTGTATTGGAAATCATCGACCGGCTGGAACGTGAAGGGAAAACCGTGACCGTCATGCACAATACGCATGGTGCTGTTGGTGTCATCGCACTTCGGGACAGTCTTCGTCCAAACGTGAAACAAACGATTGTCGCGCTTAAAAAGCAAGGTATCAAAGTTGCAATGCTGACTGGAGATCAGCGGCAAACCGCCAATGCGATTGCCCGGGAAGCGGGCATAGAGCTAATTTACGCGGAACTGCTGCCCGAAGATAAAGTGAGTCGGGTCAAGGAGCTGAAGCAAACGTACGGATCCATTGCGATGGTTGGCGACGGGATTAACGACGCTCCCGCCTTGGCCACCGCTACGGTAGGGATTGCCATGGGGACCGCCGGAAGCGACGCGGCGCTGGAAACAGCAAATATGGTGTTGTTGAGCGACGATATTGAGAAAATCTCGGAAGCGATCGTACTTGGTAAAAGAACCTTATCGATCGTCAAACAAAATATGGTATTCGCTCTCTCCGTCATCCTGCTGTTAATCCTGGCTAATTTTATTCAAGGAATTGCTCTTCCATTAGGTGTAGTAGGCCATGAAGGAAGTACGATACTTGTTATTCTTAACGGACTGCGGTTATTACGATAAACCGATCACCTCATGAAAACGGGCCCTGCGCAATCAAACGGCAGGGCCTTTTTATTGATCCGTTCTTCCCGTATAGGAGACACGAGATTTGGTGTGAGGGAGGAAAGGGGTATCCGCAGCAGCAGTTTTTCTTCGGATTGTTCGATCGTTTTCGATAGAAATAAAAATACAAAAAGCTCCAAGTCCAATAAGAATCATGGTAGTGACAGGAAGCAGCAAGCTCATCGACGCAACTCCTCAGTGACAAATAATGATAATCATTATCACTATTATAACCGATTTTTGCAAATGAGCAACCATATAAATAAAATTTTTATAGACGTTAAAGTTCGCAATTAATAAGAAATGATAATCAGCAATATTTGCTAATATATAAAGGGATACTTAACCAATTTTATAGCAATTTCAAGGAGGATGGGAATGGAAACGAACAAACAGGCACTTCCGCAAATTGTAAGCGAAGGCGAGTGGCAGACGGCTCGCGAACAGCTGCTCGTCAAAGAGAAGGAGCTCACTCGCGCGTTGGACGCGCTGGCCGCAGAACGCCGGAGGCTCCCGATGGTCCGGATCGACAAATCGTATGAGTTCGAGGGCGCGAACGGATCCGCGAGTCTGCTTGATCTGTTCGACGGGCGACGCCAGCTCATCGTCTACCACTTCATGATGGCGCCTGGCTCCGAACACCGCTGCCCGGGCTGTTCGTCCTTCACAGACAACATTGGCCATCTTGAACATCTGCATGCCCGCGATACAACGTTCATTCTGGTTTCCCCCGCGCCTTTATCACAAATTGCCCCCTACAAGGAGCGCATGGGCTGGAAGGTGCCCTGGTTTTCTTCCAACGGCAACAGCTTCAACATCGACTGCGGTGCGGGCAGCGGCTTCGGTCTGAGCGTCTTCCTCCGTGATGGCGACAGCGTATTCCGCACTTATTTTACAACGTCGCGCGGTGTCGACAGAATCAGGGCCGACTTCAATCTCCTTGACCTGACACCTTTCGGACGCCAGGAGGACTGGGAGGAATCACCCGAGGGATGGCCGCAAACCCGGCCATACATATGGTGGCGCCTGCATGACGAGTACGGAGATTGATCCATATTAAATATTAAGCCGACAAGCATCAAAAAGGCCGCCATCAGCCATATATCGGCAGCCAAAGCGGCCCGCCTCCTCTTGGAGTGCGGGCCGCTCTTTATGTTGATCAATAATCGGGAGATTGAAATTGCGTTGCGAGACAAGCTTTACGCTCCTAAGAGATCAAGGCCCTCTACAGGGACTCTCCTTCGATGATCTTATACTCGATAAGAGGGGGGGAAGTCACCGCTGATTTATCTATTTGTTCCAAAAGAACATCGACTGCCAGCTTACCCATTTGTTCCACATTGTAATGAACGGTTGTTAACTTTGGCGTAATGTATTTCAGTACATCGATATTATCGAACCCCAAGAGCCCGATGTCATCGGGAATACGAATTCCTTTATCCTTCAAGTAATTCATCGTTTCTAAGGCATACTGGTCACATGAACAAATAATGGCGGTACGTTTCAGCTTTAAATCGATATTATCCAGGGCGCGAATGTAATGTTTATCTGTCACGATAATAGGCTCCTCCGCAAAGTTCTTAAGGCGCATACCCTCGAGCAGTCCTTCCAACCTTTTTTCTTGTGTATAAATATTGCTTACACCGTGATAAGCGAGAGGAGGACAAATGTAAACGATACGTTGATACCCTTTATCAATTACATATTGTACAGCGTCACTCATGGCACTCCGGTCGTCGATTCCGATATAACTCCAATAGTCCGACAGCTTATTGCAAATGGTGACAATAGGGACATTAAACCGTTTCAAATACTGTTCAAAATCCGCTCCCTGATTGATCGGGAATAAGATGATTCCATCCACTTTCCGGTTCACAAGGTGTTCTATCGCTTGTTTCTCAGTTTCAAAGCTTTTATCTGTTAACAGGAGATTAACGAAATATTCCCGTTGTCTCGATTCCATTTCGATCGAATTCGTAAGCTGCGAAAAGGAACGATTATATAGATCAAAAAGGACCAACCCGATGGTTTTGGTCGTTCCTTTCGCCAAGCTGCGCGCTAAAAAGTCAGGCTGATAGTTGAGATCCGCAGCCACTTTCAATATTTTCTCTTTCGTTTTGAGACTAATCCCGGGCCTATCGTTCAGCGCTCTGTCCACGGTACCGTGGGACACCCCGCAAAGTTCGGCAATTTCTTTTATCGTAATGCTCATCGGGGATCCTCCTGCATAGTGTGCGCACACGGTGTGATTAACCCAAGTATAAATAGCTCCCCATTTTTTGTCAATAAAAACCGAACCATGTACAATTTATTTTAGCAGACCGTATTGACAGTAAAAATATCCCAGTGTTATAGTAAACGTGTTCGCACACGAAAATTTTGAAAGCGAATACAGACAGCTTGGTTTCCGACTTTAAATTCGCTTAACGTGATAAGCGGCGTTTATTTTACCACAAACCGTGCGCGCACACGAAAAGTGATAATGGCTTGGACAACTAACACGCATATTTTTTAAAATAAAAATGTGTGCGCACACGTAAGTTGAAAAGTTAAGTAATCATGATTTCACTCGTTACCTCTCTCATTTTCATGTTAACGCTTTCACTATTTTCTTTATTACCCGCGTTACTAGCCTGAATTAAGGTTGAGTATATAATTATCTCATTTAGAGGGGGCAACAGTATGTCAATCATGAAAAAACCGGTATTGTTAACCGTAAGCTCGATACTTTCCGCATCGCTCGTATTAGCGGGTTGCAGTGACTCAAGCGCACCGGCTCAAGGCACAGCTAAAGGCGGAGCAACAGAACTGACTCTATGGACCTTCAATGCACTTCATCAAAAATTTTATGAGAATGCGGCCCAGAGATGGAATGATGCGAATGCAAATAAAAAAATTACACTTAAGGCAACTACCTATCCGTATGACGATATGCACAACAAGCTGCTGCTGGCGCTGCAATCCGGACAGGGAGCCCCGGATTTGGCCGATATTGAAATCAGTAAATTTTCCAATTACCTTAAGGGGGATAAACCGCCTCTGGTTGAGCTGGATGATATCGTAAAGCCGGTTTATGATAAGCTGGTCAAATCGAGAATGGATATTTACAGCAAGAACAATAAGTTTTATGGCATCGATTTTCACGTCGGCGCTGTTGTTATGTACTATAACAAAGAACTGCTCGACAAAGCGGGAATAAATCCGGATAGCATTAAAACATGGGAGGATTATTACCAGGCAGGGAAAAAAGTCGTCGCGGCTACTGGTAAGCCGATGACGACAATCGAGACTCGGGACCAGTGGTCTTTCTGGCCTCTCATTGTGCAGCAAGGATCCGATTACTTCGATAAGGACGGAAAAGTGAGTTTAGATAATGCAACCAATATTAAAACATTGGAATTTCTCAAAACATTAGAGGATCAAAAAGTCGCCGTTGCTGCTCCGGGCGGCGGCCACCACAAAGAAGAATACTATGGATTTATGAACAAAGGCGGCGCTGCCTCCGTTATGATGCCAATTTGGTATATGGGCAGATTTACGGAATATATGCCGGATCTTAAAGGGAAAATTATTATCCGTCCGATGCCTGCATGGACAGCAGGGGGCAAAAGATCTGCAGGTATGGGCGGTACAGGAACTTCAATAACGAACCAGTCCAAAAATATCAGTCTTGCTAAGGAATTCCTCGCTTATGCGAAATTGTCCGAGGAGGGGAACAAGAAGATCTGGGAAGAGCTCGGCTTTGATCCCATTCGGTGGGATGTATGGGACTCTCCGGAGTTGAAAGCGGACAATAAATTTACCCAATATTTCGGAAAAGGAATTTTTGATATGCTTTTGCAGATTAAAGGTGAAATCGATTCTCCCCATACGACCGAAAAAATACCGTTTGCAGCCGATTTGGTGAAAAAGAATGTCATTTTCAAAGTGATTGAAGAAAAAAGCGCAACGCCTGAGCAAGTCCTGAAGGATGCTGCAAATGAACTAAGAAAATAAATACGCTCGGCAAATCGTTGGCCTTGGTATCAGGGCCAATGATTTGTACCGGTTCAACAAGTCTGTGCTTACGAAATAATTTTCTGGCGAGTGTATGCTTACAAAGCAGGCTTTCCATCGGAAAGTGCTGGGGGAGAGAAGATGAATAATAAAACGGCAGTTCAAGAACAGCTTATGGCGGTAAATAATTCGGGAAGGTGGATTAAGCGTGCTTTTTATTCCCAACACGCAGCGCCCTATGTGTTTATTTCACCGTTCGTAATTACCTTTCTTCTGTTCCAATTGTATCCGATTATTAGCTCCGTTATTATGAGTTTCCAGGAAATTATCCCTGGAGAAACCAAGTTTATCGGACTTAAAAATTATCAAGACCTTAACAATGAACATTTTTTTAAGGCAATATGGAACAGCCTTCGTTATACGTTCTGGTCGCTGGTCGTGCTTCTGCCATTTCCGATGCTGTTGGCCGTCTTTTTAAACTCCACCAACATGGTTGCCAAAAACTTTTTCCGGTCTACGCTGTTTATGCCTGCTCTTACATCCATCATTGTGGGCGGTGCGATTTTCAGACTTGTTTTCGGTACATTGGAAACAGCGCCGGCGAATGTTTTCTTATCCTTATTTGGGTTTGAATCGGTCAAATGGACTTCCAGCGCGGGGGCAGGCATGTTCATTATGGTCGCTTTGGCTTCTTGGCGTTGGATGGGCGTCAACCTTATTTATTTTCTTTCCGGACTGCAGAGCATTCCTCAAGAGCTGTATGAGGCAGCGGAAATGGATGGGGCCAACCGGTTCACCCAATTTTTTAGAATTACGCTCCCATTATTGAAGCCGGTAACGGTATATGTGCTGACGATCAGTATTTTCGGCGGGTTTGCCATGTTTACGGAGAGCTTCGTTTTCTGGAACACACAATCCCCTTCAGATATTGGCCTTACCATTGTCGGATATTTATATCAACAGAGCTTCGAGTTTTTTAACATGGGCTTCGGATCAGCTATCGGTATTGCTTTCCTGTTTATCGTCTTGTCGATTAACATTCTCCAGTTACTTATCACCGGCCAGTTCAGAAAGGAGAACGAATAGACTATGACATACACAGATAAATTGCAACGGGGCGTTCTTTTCGTAGTTTTTGTCATATTGGCTGTTGTCGCCTTGTTTCCTTTCTATGCTCTATTATTGGCATCATTCAAACCGCCAACCGAGCTGCTGAGGTATGGGTTGAATCTCAAGCTGCAGATCGACCTGTTAAGCTTCAAAAACTACCTCTATCTGTTTATGGGAGGCAAGGTTTATTTTACTTGGTATGCTAACAGCTTGTTGATTACTTTCTTGGCCACGCTGTTAACGTTGCTGTTATCGTCGCTTGTCGGCTATGGCCTGGCGGTTTATCAATTTAAAGGAAGAAACTTAACCTTTTTACTCGTCTTATTTGTAATGATGGTACCTGTTGAAATAATTATGCTGCCGTTATATAAAATGTCGATTGCCTTGAAGTTAATTGATTCGTATTGGGGCGTAGTTATTCCATTTGCGGTATCTCCTTTTGCCGTTTTCTTCTTTAGGCAATTTGCAGTGGGGATTCCAAAAGATTTTCTGGATGCGGGACGAATCGATGGCTGTACGGAATACGGCATTTTCTTTAAAATAATGGCACCGTTAATGGCTCCGGCATTTGGAGCTATGGCGATTCTGCAAGCGCTGCATCATTGGAATAACTTTATATGGCCGTTGATCGTGCTGCGTACGGATACTAAATTTACGCTTCCGATCGGACTGTCGTCTCTTCTTACGCCTTATGGAAATAATTACAGCATTCTTTTATCGGGGTGCATCATGTCCGTCCTTCCGTTATTAATTTTGTTTATCGCATTCCAACGCTACTTTATCTCCGGTCTGACCGTTGGAGGAGTTAAGGGGTAGCGAATTGCATCACCGACACTTCATTAAGAGACAAAAGAGGGAGTAAACCATATGTTGAATCTAAAAAAAGCGAAAATGATCCTGGACAAAGACTTCAAAATAGCACAAATTGACAAACGAATTTACGGTTCTTTTATTGAACATCTCGGTCGCGCGGTATACGAAGGAATTTACGAGCCCGGACATCCGCTTGCCGACGATCAAGGATTCCGTAAAGATGTCATTAGTCTTGTCAAAGAATTGAATGTGCCGATCATCCGTTATCCCGGCGGAAACTTCGTTTCGGGTTACAATTGGGAGGACGGCGTAGGACCAAAGGCCGATCGTCCGCGACGACTGGAGCTTGCATGGAGAACCGTTGAAATAAATGAAGTGGGGACGAATGAATTTGCGGATTGGGCCAAGAAGGTTGATTCCGAAGTCAATATGGCCGTTAACTTGGGGACACGAGGGATTGATGCCGCCAGAAATTTGGTCGAATACTGCAACCATCCATCCGGGTCATACTGGAGCGATCTCCGTATTTCTCACGGCTACAAAAATCCGCATAAATTTCAAACATGGTGCCTTGGCAACGAAATGGACGGACCTTGGCAGATCGGACATAAAACTGCTGTAGAGTATGGCCGTATCGCAAGCGAAGCGGCAAAGGTCATGAAGTGGGTGGATCCGACCATTGAACTTGTAGCTTGCGGAAGCTCGAGCAGCAGTATGCCAACCTTTGCCGATTGGGAAGCTACGGTTTTGGATCATACTTACGATCAAGTGGAATATATTTCACTGCATCAATATTATGGGAACCGGGATCATGATACGGCCAACTTTGTTGCGCGTTCTCTCGATATGGATGCCTTTATTCGCTCAGTAACAGCGATTTGCGATTATGTGAAGGCGAAGAAGCGAAGCAAGAAGAACATCAACCTATCCTTTGATGAATGGAACGTATGGTACCACTCCAACGAAGCGGATCGAAAGATGGATCCTTGGCAGATTGCTCCCCATCAGCTTGAGGATGTGTATACATTCGAGGATGCCATTCTGGTAGGCTGCATGCTGATTACGATGCTCAAACATGCGGACCGGGTGAAGATAGCTTGTATGGCACAGTTAGTTAATGTTATTGCACCGATCATGACGGACAGAGGGGGCGCTGCTTGGAAACAAACGATTTTCTACCCGTATATGCATGCTTCAGTATTTGGAAGGGGCACCGCATTGAACTCCATTATTTCGTCTCCATTATATGACAGTAAGGATTTTACAGATGTGCCTTATCTGGAATCGACCGCTGTATATAATGAGGAAACGGATGAACTCACGATTTTTGCAGTCAATCGGGATTTAGAAGAGCCATTGCTGCTGGAATGTGACGTTCGGAATTTTGAGGGCTACCGAGTCATCGAACATATCGTGCTTGAGCACAATGATGCAAAGGCTCGAAATACGATCAGCAATCCTGCGAATGTGATTCCGCACAACAGAGGAAACGCGGAGATTAAAGACGGCTATATCCAGTCTACATTGTCTAAGTTTTCGTGGAATGTTATTCGGCTGTCGAAATAACCCTGGCTGCTTACGGTATTGATCCTTAAAATCTGTAAGCACCATACGAAGCTGACTATAACCGCCACCGCCTGTATTGATTGGGTTTGTGGCGGTTTGTGTATCCGTTTCAGACCATTTGTGATATATCGCCGTTGCACTTTCCTTGAAGCGAGGCATAGTATAAGATAGTCTATGAGCAGGATGATGCAGAGAGGAAAGTGAACGAAGCAATGAAAACAATAGCTGTATTTTGTGGATCAGGTACCGGAAAAGACCCCATCTATATGAATGAGGCCAGGAAGCTGGGACAAACGTTAGCAGCGCATGGATTGGATCTTGTGTACGGTGGAGCCGTCGTTGGCTGTATGGGTGCCGTCGCCGATGCGGTATTGGAATCGGGCGGCAAGGTCATCGGAGTGATCCCCCAAAAATTGGTGAATGTTGAAATCGCGCATAACCATCTGACCGAGCTTCATGTCGTGGAAACGATGCATGAAAGAAAGGCGCTCATGGCACAGTACGCTGATGGCTTTATCGCACTCCCTGGCGGGACAGGCACCTTGGAAGAATGGTTTGAAGTTTTTACATGGGCACAGCTAGGGTATCATAACAAGCCGTGCGCCTTGCTTAACATTAATCAATACTATACGCCGATTTTATCGCTCTTTGACCATATGGTTGAACAAGGGTTTGTAAAAGGAGCGTATAAAGATTTAATTGTAACCGACGATGATTCAGCCCGCTTAATTGATAAGCTCAAGAGCTACAAAGCGGAGTATGTACATAAATGGAGCGCCTCATCAGTTAACGGATAAAAGCCGCTCCATAAAATTCGGAAGCAGGCTGCCGCACGGCGGCCTGTTTGTGCTTGTATAGGAAATGTTGCGCAGACAGATTAACTATACCTGAATAAGCTTTTGACTATCAAACATACTATGGGTACTATTGGGATGAAGGAGGGAAGAAGGTTTATGAACAAAATAAAATCCATGTTGAACCATCATTACGATCAACATATTATAGACGTTTTACCGCAGCAGGGCGGCTGGTCGGCACTTGCCTTTAAAGTGTGCGCCAACAAGCAGAGCTTCTTCTTGAAGATTTATGAAAAACGCAGAGCATCCACCCTTAGATGGACCGCTCTTATCGATATATATATACCGATCACGATTTGGCTCATGTGGCATAGCCGCTTGAAGGCTAAAATTCCTGTCCCTGTATTAACAAAGGACGGTCATTACAAGTGTGAAGATGAGGATGGCATTTATTTGCTTTTTGAATATATCGAAGGAGAAACCATTGGAGATAAAGATTTAACAGGCGAGCAAGTTCGCCAGCTTTCGGAACTAATATCGGAGCTTCATTTATTTGGCGAAGATGTGTCTGTTGAAACGGATACGGATGCTATCAAGGAAAATTTTGAAGTCCCGTTTCTGCAGAGGCTGAGAGATTTACTTGTTAAGGAGTTTCATCGCATTCCAACTGATGTTAGAGAAGCGATAACCCTCACATCGAACAAATAAATAGTTGGATAAATATCGTTGAAATGCTGTCTCTGCGCTTGAAGAGCAGCCATATAAGAATGGCTCTGTGCCATACGTATATTCACAATTGGAATCTGATGCAGTCCGGGCAACAACTCATATTGATTGATTGGGAAGGTCTGAAATTGGCTCCCGTTGAAGCGGATCTGATGTTTCTGACTGACAAGCCGTACTATCATGATTTTTTAACCGTCTATCAAAAAAAGCATCCCCATTTTGTCATCAATCCCGATGCACTGCAGTTTTACCAGGGCAGACGTAAATTGGAAGATATATGGGAATTTATCGAGCAGATTTTAAATGATAAGCAAGTGGGGGATGCAAGAACTACTACCTTAAAAAGCTTAAGAAAAGTATTGAAAGAGATTGACGACTAGGAAGTTGCGACTTTTCACACATCATTGCCGGGCAGCGGATTCATAATCAGTATATAATTAATATGGTTAATAATAAGTTTCGTTTAGTATTTATCAATTCGCTTACAGAAGGAAAATGGAATAGGCTGTCGAAGTTTTTTGAGGTTGTAAAAAATACTTAAACCTTGCAATTCAAGGGAGAAAGGACTTTTAAATGGTCATTGCTATTAAAATACCGAAAGAACAAAAAACAGAAATGATTAGGGACGTTCAAGCTTATTTTGAAGAAGAGCGTTCAGAAAGCATAGGGGATTTAGGGGCAGAGCAATTCATCGATTATATGATTAAAGTTCTTGGGCCGCATATTTATAACCAGGCAATAGAAGACTCGAGGAAATTAATAAGCGAAAAAATGAATCAACTGGATGATGAATTGTACACGCTCGAAAAACCTATTCAAAACTGGAAAAGGTGAGCCCCTTGGTGCAAAGTGGAATCTGAGGGAGTTATTTCAAGCAGGTGATCAGATGGAATTGGTTATTAAGGAAGCGGAAGTCAACCAAATGAATATCGTTTATACAACGATGAGGTACATTGGACGAGTATCGGTAATCCCGAACAACTCAATTATACGGAAATTGAAGAAATTCAATACCCGGAAGGGACAGATAGCTGGTACATTATGAAAAAGGATTTGAAATTCCCGGGATTTTGTAGAGGTAACGAGAACCCAAGTTAAAATTGGTATCGGAAGCAATCTGTTGTAAAGAAACAGAGAGCTGGGACTCAATTTGATTAAGGAGAGCCAGTATGAGTAATTACTTACTATGGGATTTTGATGGAACCCTTGGTTGGCGAATCGATGGTCTGCAAGGGAGAGCATGGAGCTCATCGATGTTAGAGGCAATTATTCATTTATATCCCGAAAACAGTAAAATATTGATTGATGATATAACGCCTCATTTAAGATATGGTTTTCCTTGGCATGAACCTGATATGGCACACACTCATTTGAACTCTTCCGAATTATGGTGGAAGCATATAAGGAAGGTGATGTCTGATGCTTACATGAAGTTAGCCTTTACAGAACAACAGGCAAATGAACTTTCCGTCGAAGCACAAAACAGGTTTGTTGATTTAAGTACTTGGGAGCTTTACGAAGATACAATACCTGTATTAAGCTCTTTACAAACTCACGGATGGAATCACATCATAGTATCTAATCATGTTCCGGAGCTTGAATTGATCATTAATCATCTGGGATTAGGCGCATATGTTGAGGAAATTATTAACTCTGCGATTATCGGTTATGAGAAACCGAATCCGGAAATATATAAACAAGCATTGGTGAAGGCTGCCGGCTCAAAAAACATCTGGATGATAGGAGATAATATTCATGCCGATATTTTAGGAGCGGAAGCAGCAGGTATTAACGCAATTTTAGTACGGAATGCCGATGAAAGAGCTAAGAACCAATTTGATCATTTATATGACCTGCAAAAATTTTTGATGCATATCGAATAGGGAAAGGACTGACCAAGAGTAACGAGGTATTCCTAAACTATCATGCAATTGGCGTTCCGTCAGGTACTTTCCCATCCGGTCTAAGCAGTACAACATCCCCCTTCTCAGGAACGCCTCCGAGCACCAGTACCTCCGATTCGAATCCGGCGATTCGTCTAGGCGGGAAGTTCACAACCGCCACGATCTGAATGCCCACAATGGTTTCCGGCGAATACCGGTTTGTAATCTGCGCACTGGAGCGTTTTATACCGAGCGGACCAAAATCAATCTTCATCTTGATAGCCGGAACGCGCGCTTCCGGGAAAGGTTCTGCCTCCAATACCGTTCCAACGCGAATATCATGTTGTATAAAATCATCAAAGGTTGCCATGAGAAAATCTCCTTCTACGTGGATTGCTATGCTTTTTCAATCTTTGCATCCACAGTTATTATAGTCAGATCATAAGATGACAAAACGTCTCGCTTCCAGATAAAAAATTGTTATAAATGTGCTCTCCTGCTTCAGTTAATACAAATTTGCAAAAATATCTTTACTCTATCAGGATGATCTGGTAACCTGATTTCAATAATTCAAATGCGATGAAGAGAAAAGTAAATAAATGGACTTTTTCACAGAGAGCTCCGATTGCTGAAAAGGAGTATAAAGTCGTTTATTGAAGAAAGCCTCCGAGCAGTACATCGGAACCGTAAAAGGGGATGGTGTAACAGGAGCTCCTGTTACAGAGCTAGAGTATAAGCATTTTTCGAAATAAATGCCGTACTTGAAGAGGCTGATATGGCGACATATTCGGCGAATCTGGGGTGGTACCACGAGCATACAAATCTCGTCCCTAAGACTAAGGTCTTGGGGGTGGGATTTTTTTTATTTGGTTTCATATCATAGGTTAAGGAGAGTGATCGCAATGTCCCGATTAAAAGCAGCGGTTGTCGGAGCAACCGGAATGGCAGGTCAGCAATTCGTTCAGGCTTTATCCAACCATCCGAATTTTGAAGTCGTCATTATGGTAACTTCAAGAACGGTGAACCATTATGAAGAAGCATTATTGGAAGCAAACGGGTCTTCAAGATGGACACAGTCCGAGCCGGTTCCAGATGATATGCGGGGAGTTCCTGTTGTGTCTTCGAAACAATTCCGACCGGATTCTGTCGATGTTATCTTTACGGCAATTGAATCCGACCTTGCCAAAGAGCTGGAGCCTTGGTTTGCACAGACGACTCCAACCTTCTCAACGGCATCGGCTTTTCGCTACTTTGACGATACCCCGTTACTCATTACCGGTGTCAATGATGAACATGCGGAATTAATACGAAAACAGCAGCGGGAACGCGGCTGGAAAGGATTTGTATTGCCTGTACCGAATTGTACGGTAACCGGACTTGCCATTACTTTAAAACCGCTGCACGAACGGTTTGGCATTAATAATGTCCTCATGGTTTCCATGCAATCGGTCAGCGGCGCAGGAAGAAGTCCCGGGATCCGTACTTTGGATATACTGGATAACATCATTCCGTACATCCCGAACGAGGAAGGTAAAGTAAGAAAAGAGCTTCAAAAGATACTCGGTCAATTGTCCGGCGAATACATCCAACCGGCAGAAATTAATATTAATTGTATATGTACGAGGGCAAACGTCTTGGACGGACACACAGAATCCGTGTTTGTAGGGTTAAGGAATCAAGCGGATTTAACTGAAATTAAGGAAGCGATCACCGGCTATAATCCATTCAATAATAAGAACCTGCATTCGGCTCCCGAGCGAATGATTCATATTTTTGACGATCCATTTCGTCCTCAGCCTCGTTTGGATCGCGATCTCGGAGGCGGGATGACAACAAGTATGGGGCGACTTGAGGAAGAACCGGTATTAGGCGGCGTGAAATATGTTCTGGTATCGCACAATACCAAAATGGGCGCAGGGAAAGGCGCAGTGCTGCTTGCTGAATCCATGTTGGAACAAGGCTTGCTGATTAAGAAACGATAGATTACATGAATGGCTGTAGACCTATTCCGTATGGGCAAATTACAGAAGCGGAAGCGACATTATCATTGCCCAGCTTGCGGACTACTTTCAGTAGACTTTTATATCAAAACGCCCCATTATAAAAGGTGTGCAGTTCCTATTATAATCGGGGCTATTATTATGTAAAACCTAAGTTTCTGCGCCTGGAAGCGGCAACCGGGGAAGGGGCATTACGTGATCCTATTTCAAAATCGGCGAATCCGATTCGCGCTGCTGTTAGCCATCATACTAGTTTCGATTGCCGCAGTGGTCCTGCCCTTCGCCGCTCCGTATTCCGGGAAGGCCGGTCCCCGGGCGAAGAACGGCGTACTGGACTTGCGAGAATGGAGCTTGGACAAAGATGGAGCGGTCCGGCTAAACGGTACCTGGTCCTTTTATTGGGAACGGCTGCTCACTTCCGCCGACATACTCGGAGCGAACGCTGCCAAATCGAACCTGCTCGCTGAAGTACCAGGTGTGTGGACGCGCTTTGGAAAACCGGGTCGCGGTTATGCGACACCAACGGGGAAGACGGATCGCTCGGTTTGCAAATTCCTGCCATAGCGCCGGCCTACCAAATCATCGTAAACGGGAATGTTATCGCAAAGGCGGGGACAGTCGCAGTGGACCGGTCAAACATGCACGCCGCCTACTCGCCGCAAACCGTCATATTCGATCCTCCCGGCAAGGAGTTTGACATCATCCTGCAGATCGCCAACGATCTCTACCCGCACGGGGGTGTTTGGTACAGCATGACGCTGGGCACCGAACGGGACATGCTGAATATGAAGCAGCGCAATTTGATTGTCGATATGGCGGTATTCGGCGGCTGCGCGCTGGTCGGCTTGTATCAAATAGCCGTTTTTCTGCTTCGCCGCGCAGAACGCTCGTCTTTGTATTTTGGCATTTGCTGCTTATTGGGCAGGAATTCAACAGCTTCATGATTAAGCTGCTCGCTTGGATCGGCTGCGGCTTCGTCGGGACTGTTCTGCTGCTCCCTACCGAAACTTATACCAATCTGATCGGATATTACAAGTATGTGTCGTTGTTTTGCCTGATCTATTTCATTTACGGGTTCACATTGGCCTTATGGCGCGGCCGAAGGAGCGCGTTGCTTCAACTGTTCGGTTGGCTTGTTTTTGTTGCTACAGCCATTCATGATATCGCATACAGTAATGACCGGATCATTTGGATTGACCTGCAACTTGTTCCCTATGGTTTTATCCTGCTTGTGTTTATTGAAGCGATGGAGCTTGCCAGACGGTTCACCAACGCGTACCGCACCATTGGGACCATGTCGGACGAATTGATCGCCATGAACCGGATGAAAGACGAATTTTTGGCCAATACCTCACATGAGTTGAAGACGCCGGCTTCACGCCAAGATGATTGCTCTGCTGCTGCTAATGAACAGACAAGCGGACGCGCGTTCGTACCACGAGCTTGCACTGGAGCTGCTTGATCATGCGGACGCACCGTCCGAGCTGGACATCTCGAAACTGTCCGCAAATCCGCATTCCTTGTTTTTTGAATAACTCGGAGGCAGTTCAAGTGTTTCATATGGTTACCAGCGAGCAGTAAATTGAATTCGAAAAGGGTTCGCAATAACGAAAGGAGTGACTGGAGTAATTAAAGAGTTTATAATAATTAACAAAATCAAGAACTAAATAGGAGCTTCGAAATGAACTATCAAATACGTTTTGGTCAAGCAGATGATTTGGAAGTAATTTCTGCAGGAGACCTGTCCATCCCTGGGCATATATTGAACTGGAAGCTTCAAAATCATGAAATTATAGTGGCAGAAGAAGAAGGTGAAATAGTAGGATACTTGAGATTGGAGTATTTATGGTCCAAGTACCCGTACATAGGATTGATTATAGTGAGGCCAGAGCTTAGAGAAATAGGGATAGGAAAGTCGATGCTCCATTTTTTGGAAGAACATTTAAGAAAACAAGGAATTCACACCCTGTACAGTTCTTCCCAGATCAATGAAGCGGAACCGCAGAAATGGCATAGACATTTAGGGTTTAAAGAGTGCGGAATCATTAACGGAATAAATCCGGGCGAGATCGGCGAAGTCTTTTTTGTAAAGAGCCTTTAAAAGGAGACGATGGAAGGAGCATCGCCACGGCTCCCGACGAAATCTTGCCCAGTCAAGTAATTCAAGCTGTACGCCACAGCCGCATGAGTGGTGATAATGATTGGAATAAGGGATCAGGGCGCCGGATGTTCGGCGCTCTTTTTCGTATACGAATAATGAGAAGTCATATCGACTAAAATGATGGTTCTAACGTTTCCAACAATATTTCTCCTGTTCGAGACAAGTCATAGCCTGAGATCGTTTGAAGCTCTTGTTTGAATTCCATGGACTGCAAAATTTGCAAAACGGAATGAATCCATGCTTGATTTTCCGTGCTTTTAAGCATGACGAGATCATAGCGTTCCCGGATTAACGGAATAAAATCGAGTTGTCCGACAATGGAGGCGGCTTTCTCTATGCCCACGCCAACATCGGCTTCACCGGATGCCACTTTGGACGCCACTCCCAGATGGTTGGTTTGTTCATTGTCATATCCGTCAAGCTGCCCGGGGTTGATTCCGTGAAGGCGGAGCTGTTCATCCAGCAGCACTCGCGCGCCGGAGCCTTTCTCCCGATTCACGAATCGCAAGCCTTGCCGGCTCAAATCAGTCCAATGTTCAAGCTGGAGCGGATTGCCTTGTTCGACGTACAAGCCGGCATTTCTGGAAAGCAGATTGACGACTATATAAGAAGATCCGACGAGCAGCCTGCGAATATAGGGGAGATTGTACTCTCCGGTATCTCCGTCCAGCAGATGAGTGCTTACGATGTCCGACTCACCGCGGTACATGGAGATCAAGCTGTCGAGGCTGCCGACAAATGAACGTAATGGCCGTATGCCGGCTATATGCTTCTCCATATGCTTGGCTAATATATCGAGTCCGATGTCATGCCCGGTTATGACGATAGGGCGAATCGCATTGATGGAAGCCGATGGAAGGGAACGTAAGGGCTGATTGGCCCCATCCGGGCGATTGGCATTCGTTTTGGTTCGTGCCCGTTGTTTATATGCTTCCAGATCTGCGGCATCCACTCGCATTTGCTTGCCAACCCGGTAAGAGGACAGCTCGCCTTTTTTGATCAGATCATAGACGGTGAGCTTGGATATTTTCAATAGCTTGGAAATTTCTTCGGTCGTATAAGACATGTCGCCGGGCATATCAGGATCCCCCTAGTCAACTGGTAAACTGCTTAGTTCTGTGCCTTATTATATCACAATTGGACCGGCAGGATGACTCCGAATCGATTGGATATCTTGCCGGCTTAAAGTTTACAACAACTCAACCCAAATGTATAATAAATATGCCTATTTATAATTATATATCATTTCGGAGGGGAATCTATGTATAATAAAATTAAAAACAGTATGATCCTATTATTAGTCTTAACGATGGCACTGGTGTTCTCAGGCTGCGGAACGGATCCAAAATCAGCATCAAATGTTAAGGTCGGTACGGAGACATCAAGCAGCAGTGCTCCTAATCAGAAGCCTGTTGAAACCGTAGAGCTGATTGTATCTGCCGCAGCAAGCATGACCGACGCTCTAAAGGAAATTCAGAAAGCTTATGAAACCAAAAATACTAACATCAAAATAAATTTCAACTTCGGCGCATCCGGCGCACTGCAGCAGCAGATTGAGCAGGGGGCGCCGGCTGACTTGTTTCTTTCCGCAGCAACCAAGAACATGAACGCGCTTGTAGATAAACAGCTAATCGATGCGAAGCAGCAAAAAAAATTGTTGACTAACGAATTGGTGGCTGTCATTTCCCCAGATGGAAAAGCTGCGATCGGGAGCGTGGCGGACTTGTCCAAGGCTGAACTGAAAAACATTGCGATCGGCATTCCGGAGAGCGTGCCTGCGGGTAACTATGCCAAAGAAGCGCTCACCAACGCGAAAGTTTGGGACAGCTTGCAACCTAAGCTGGTTCAGGCGAAAGACGTAAGACAGGTGCTTCAATATGTGGAAACGGGCAATGCGGATGCCGGATTCGTCTATAAAACGGACGCTCTGACTTCGCAAAAAGTGAAAGTCGCATTCGCTGTCGATCCGAAAAGCTATACGGCTGTCGAATATCCGATCGGGATCGTCAAAGCAACCAAGCATAGTAAAGAGGCTGAAAATTTGTACGCTTATCTGCAATCTCAACAAGCGCTTGACGTGTTTGTGAAATACGGATTTTCCGTCGTTCAATGATCGTATCGGCTATAAGTTGGCATGAATTTTGGGCGCCCGTCGTACTTTCCCTGCAAGTCGCATTGTTATCCAGCCTTGTCGTTATCGTGATCGGCGTCGGGGCTGCATGGTGGATGTCCCGACGATCGTTTAAAGGAAAGACGGTGCTTGAGACGGCTTTTATGCTGCCGCTTGTACTTCCTCCGACCGTGATAGGCTTCGTGCTTCTGGTCATGCTGGGACGAAAAAGCTGGTTTGGACAGTTCATCGAATGGCTGTTTGCCGCGCCGATCATATTTTCCTGGTGGGCTGCCGTCATCGCTTCAATTGTAGTGGCTTTTCCGCTCGTGTATCAAACCATGAAGGCAGGTTTTTCATCGGTTGACAAGGATTTGGAGGGAGCCGGGCGATCCATCGGAGCCAATGAATGGCAGGTATTCATCTATATAACGTTTCCATTGACCTTTCGTTCGCTTGTCTCCGCATTTATCCTCGGTTTTGCACGGGGGCTTGGCGAATTCGGGGCGACCTTGATGATTGCGGGAAATATTCCGGGAAAAACACAAACCATTCCAACTGCGATTTATGTTGCGGTTGATTCAGGCAATATGGCGATGGCCTGGGCTTGGACCTGTTCAATCATTATCATTTCCTTTATCATGCTGATGCTCACCAGACGAAGAAATTAAGTGTAAAGGGCCGGGAGTTAATTCTCTCGGCCTTTTAAATCTACTCAAATCGGGTACGTATGTGGTAATATTAACCTATTTAGATAAAGTGGAGAGGTATTCTGCTATTCCGGTTCCCGATTCGAATACAGCTGTTTGAGAGTGATGTTGAACTTGATTTGGAGGTGCCCTACATGGAATTAAATGAAGAAATATCGATCACAAATCACAATCCGATATGGAAACAATGGTATTTAAACGAAAGCAAAATTATTCAAGAGGTATTTACAGCCGATCTAATGGAGATTCAGCATATCGGCAGCACGGCGATTCCGGAAATTCATGCCAAACCAATAGTAGATCTATTAGTCGGTCTTAAGACTTATCATGTGTCAGAAGAGCAGAATGAACAGCTCGTCAAGTTAGGATATGAGGGATTTGGAGAAGCCGGAGTGCCCGGCAGATTATATTACAGGAAGCGTTCTACGGAATCTTTTAATCTGGCTGTTTGTGAATGGAATAGTGAGGTTTGGAGCAACAATTTGATCTTTCGCGATTATTTAATATCCCATCCTGAGGAGGCGGCTGCTTACAGCTTATTGAAACAGGATATATTATCGCAAGGAATTCATACGTTACTGGGGTATTCAGAAAGAAAAGCGGCTTTTATACTGGAAATGATTTTGAAGGCGACTCAATGGAAAGAAGAGAAGAAGATATAATACCATGTTCCCTTTGAAAACCGCGTCTACAACTTAAAACGAGGAGAACTTCAATGAAACCTATAAGAAACTCGGCTAGAGCATTCATTGTTAAGGACGATCGAATACTTCTAACAAAAAATCGGGATGATCAAGGCTATTTCTATCTGTTTCCCGGAGGGGGACAAGAAAAAGGGGAGGAGCTAAGGGCGGCAGTTATAAGAGAGTGTGCCGAGGAATTAGGATGTCTAGTAGAAGTAGGGGATATTGTATTTATAAGAGAATATATCGGCAAAAATCATGAGTTCGCGGATTGGGACTATGACCTGCATCAAGTAGAGTTCTATTTTGAGTGCAGGATTGATATCCACATCGACAGCTTTAATGGAACAAATCCGGACAATGACCAAGTCGGGGTTGAGTGGGTGGAAATAAATAAACTGGGCGAAATAAGAGTTTATCCAAGGAAATTGGCCGATCAGTTAAAAAATAACCAGTTGAAGCTCTGTTACATTGGAGATTCGAATTAAGATTCAAGGTCGTTCTGCTTCCTTCTCTTAAGAGACGTTTCCCGCTCCTCAGGACGGCCGGCTTACTTCTTCCCAAATATGTCCCTTGCTAGGACTTGGCATTCCACTCCAGCTCATCCGGGGCCGTTTGCAGTAACGATCTTGGGGAGGCAGTTCCTCTTGTCCGTATATCCTTCTTCATCCACTTCGCAATTTCATGATTCCAGCAGTTCCCCGACCATGACGGTTCTTCCATAACATCACCCAGTGACAAAAACTCCGCTACAATTATTTTTCTCATCATTTATCTGCTCCCTTTGAGGTTAGGCTTGAATCTAACATGAAAATAACAAAGTGATTGGTTTTTCAAACAAATAAATGCGTTTAAATTAGGTGCATATACGAATTTGTGTTAGGTAAATTGACGTATAGCGGCCAAGGAACTATATTGTAAATACCGAATGTAAGACATTATCACATTTATTTAGTTTTAATTGTTTGTGTGATCGATTAGGTTCGATTCAATTATTGGACGGAAGTCCGGAGAGGAAGATGATGATGCTAACGACGGTAACGCATACGGGTCATTTTGAAAACTGTCCGGTGCATAAAATTTCTGCCCGGGACAGCAACAAATTTGTCATCCTGTGCGACGGAGAAAAGTTTCCTTTTGTATCCGTTGTAGAAATTTTTGATGTGGGCGGGAAAACACCGCCGAATGAACATAGTGTAGCCTACGAATATTTTTACGTAATTGCGGGGGAAGGCAAAGCGACAGTAGACGGCGGGACGATACCGATTCGGCCGGGATCCTATTTCGTTGTATATCCGGGACATACGCATGAAGTTGAGAATACGGGGAGCGGAAGGCTTTATGTGTTGACCACGATGGTTCCCGACGAGAAATTTACGGCTCTTATTCGATCCGGACCGGAGGCTAGCCTGGATGACGAAGATTTAAGGGTATTAAGAGGAGCGTATTGAGAGGAGTTAAAAATATGTTTAGATATGAAGGCAAGGTTTGGGAGGAACGGTTTTTACCCCGGCTCTCTTCTCTGCAAATCAAGCAGCTTCCGAAGGATGACGCCCTCGTCATCTTGCCGGTCGGAGCCATAGAACAGCACGGTTGGCACTTGCCGGTCATGACGGACTCTCTCATAGGGGAAGCGCTGCTGACGCAAACGATCGAGCTGCTGCCGGAGGAATCGAACGTCTGGCTGCTGCCTCCGATTTCTTATGGCAAGAGCAACGAGCACCTGGATTATGCCGGCACCTTTTCTTTGTCTTCGACAACGCTGATGCATGTGCTGTCCGACATTGGAACCAGCTTGAAAAGAAACGGATTCAGGAGGCTGCTGTTGTTTAATACGCATGGCGGAAACGTTGATTTGCTGAACGTTGCCGCAAGGGAAATTCGCGTTTCAACCGGCCTGATGGTTTTCTATGTCAATCCGCACAGTTTGGACACGACGCAAGGTCTTGTTTCGGAAGAGGAACAGGAATACGGTATTCACGGAGGTGACATCGAAACCTCCATGCTTATGGCGATTAAGCCCAACTGGGTTCAGGAAGAGTTGAGAGTATCCGAAACGCCGGATGTATCCGCACTTGAATTTTTAACCTTAGAAGGAAAAATCCGATTTGCCTGGGTGATGAGCGACATTTCGCATAGCGGAATAGCTGGGGACGCGACAAAAGCGACCGCTGAGAAAGGAAAGGTCATCATGGAGCGGAGCGCAAGCGGACTGGCCAAATCAATGCAAGAGCTGTGCCGGTTTGACATCGAACAGGTTCTTCCCAAAGTGAAACATGAGCCTTCCTACAACAATCGGATCTAAGAGGGTAGAGGTCATGACTCAATGAGATACAGCATACAAGCGGAAGGGATGAGAGAATGACACTATTAGGATATCCCCGAAACAGCTGGCAGGTGACCAAGGAGCAGGTGGATCTTCAAAGGCTGCCGCTGCCCGCCAAACCGGTTACCTTCGATGCGCAGCCCCAACGGGTTACAGTAGATCTGGCGAAATCAGCGATAGTCGTCATTGATATGCAGAACGATTTTTGTACGGCCGGAGGTTGGCTGGATTATGTCGGGGCTGATATCACGCCTAACCGCAAGCCGGTCGAAACGTTAAACCGATTGCTTCCTGCGATGCGCAAGGCGGACGTTCCCGTCATTTGGCTCAATTGGGGGAATCGGCCGGACCGATTGAATTTAAGCCCGTCCGTCCTCCATGTATACAACCAGAGCGGGGAGGATGTCGGTCTGGGCGGGAAGCTTCCGGCAAACCATTCAGCCGTGTTGGAGAAAGGCAGCTGGGGGGCGGCTATCGTATCGGAATTGGACGCTCAGGAAGCGGACATTTACGTGGATAAATACCGCATGAGCGGTTTTTGGGATACTCCCCTCGACAGCATCTTGAGAAATTTAAACCTTCATACGCTGTTCTTTGCAGGCGTCAATCTGGATCAATGCGTGATGGCTACGCTGGAGGATGCGGTTTGCCTCGGGTACGACGCCATATTGCTGGAAGATTGCTGCGCGACAACCTCGCCGGCGTTTTGCGAAGAGGCGACAATCTACAATGTAAAACAGTGCTACGGCTTCGTCGCTCAGTCGACGTCCGTATTATCCGGAATGATGTAATGGATCTCCGAAAGGGGGGCAGCAACATGTCCTATATCAAAGTAGAGAATCTCAGCAAACGTTTTGTTCGCCGGGGACAGATGACCGAAGCGTTAAGCGAAATCAATTTGGACATTCATCAAGGATCGTTTGTGAGCTTTATAGGTCCCAGCGGATGCGGCAAGTCGACATTACTGCGGATTATCGGCGGTTTAATGGGCGCGGAAGAGGGCGGAATTACAGTTGGCGGCCGAACGCCGTTTGAGATGCAAGCGGATAAGCAGTTCGGATTTGTTCCGCAAAGTCCGGCGCTTTTTCCTTGGAGATCGGTACTGCAAAACATGAATATTCCATTTGAAGTGAACCGCAAGAGCAAAACGGACCTCTCCGGGGAAGAAGGTGATCCGATCGAGCTGCTGCATGCCGTCGGGCTTGGGGATTTCATGCACGCCTATCCGAAGGAGCTTTCCGGAGGGATGAAGCAGAGGGTTGGGATTGCCCGAGCGTTTGCATCCGGCGCTCCGATATTGTTGATGGATGAACCGTTCTCGGCGCTGGATGAAATTACGAGAGAGCTGCTGATGCATATGCTGATGAAAATTTGGGAGCAGCACAAGAAGACGGTTATTTTCGTTACGCATAACATCCAGGAAGCGGTTTATCTTTCGGACAAAGTGGTTATCATGTCGAGCCGGCCGGGACGCATCTCGTATGATGTGGATATCGATTTGCCAAGACCGCGCGGGGAGGCCATCATCGAATCTTCCGAATTTTATCAATATGTGGTTCAATTGCGGGAATTGCTACGGGAAAGGTGGTAATGGCGAGATGAGTCAATCCGTATCGGAAACGAACGGTCGATCGGTTCTGGCCGCAGGCACGAAGAAACATGCCGACGATTCGACGGAATCCAAAATAAAAGGAATTGCAGGCAGCGCTCTTGCACCTCTCCTTGCTTTTGTTGCGTTGTTCGGCTTGTGGGAATTGATCATTCGTATATTTAACATCAAGATGGTAATTTTGCCGGCTCCATCCGGCATCTTTGCTGAATTAGTCCGTAATTTCGGTTTTTATGTGCCGCATATATGGACTACGTTTACCGAGGCGATATTCGGATTTCTCATCGGAGCTGCAATTGCGTTGCTGGCCGGTGTGTTGATGTCCCAGTCCCGTTTCCTGGAACGTGCGCTGCTGCCGCTTGCCGTACTGGCCAACGTGACGCCGATTGTTGCCATCGCTCCCTTGTTCATTGTTTGGTTCGGGTTCGGCGGTCTTCCTAAAATACTGCTCGCGGCCATCAGCACGTTTTTTCCGATGATGATCAATTCGATCATGGGCTTCCGTTCGATCGATGAGAACAATTATGAATATTTGCAATCATTGCATGCCAGCAAATTTGAAATCTTTCTGAAGCTTCGCCTGCCGAACAGTCTGCCGTATTTGTTTTCCGCAGCGAGCACCGGGATGAGTATGGGCGTCATAGGCGCGATTGTCGGAGAAATGTACGGCGGAAGCGAAGGGCTTGGCAATGTGCTTACGGTAGCGGCAAACTATTTGCAGATGGAACGTATGTTTGCATCCATCTTGCTGCTGGCATTAATGGGTATATTGCTGACCAATATCGTAAAGATTGTGGAACGCAAGTTCCTGCATTGGCACAGCTCTTCAAAGTAATTCAATTCCCATTGAAGGAGGAGAATATACCGAATGACCAATAAAATCCATTTTGGATGGTTTTCCCAATGTGCGGGGCCTATCGGCTTTGATAGCCCGAACGCGACAGAAGGCGCGGACTGGCGGGAGCCGGAAATGTATCAGAAAATGGCGCAAATTTGCGAGAATGGAAAATTTGATTTTGCCCTGTTCGCCGACCATCTCGGCATATCGGTCGATTCCGGAAACCGTATCGATACGCATGTAGAGCAAGGCGTAACTGTTTGCCACGATTCGACGGTACTGGCTGCTACGGTAGCAGCCCATACGAAACATCTTGGGGTTGGAACAACAATGTCTACCTCATTGACGCTGCCTTATCAGCTTGCCCGTCAGATTTCGTCACTGGATCACCTGACCAAAGGGCGTGTCGCATGGAACATCGTGACGTCATACAGCAAGGGGGCATTTGACAACTTTGGATATGACAGCGTACCGGAGCATGATGCGCGTTATGACCAAGCGGATGAATTTATGGATCTTTGCTGTCAATTGTGGGGCAGCTGGGAAAAGGACGCGGTAGTCATGGACAAGGCAAGCGGGTTATTTGCCGATCCGGACAAAGTGAAGCCGATTCACTTCAAAGGAAATTATTATAAGAGCGCAGGGCCGCTTAACATGGTACCTCCGGCAGCAGGCAGACCGGTGATGATTCAGGCCGGATCATCGAACCGCGGTATGGAGTTTGCGTCCAGATGGGCTGATGCTGTCATCGTCGCCAAGCAAACGGTGGAAGACATGAAAAAGTATTACGACAGCTTGAAGGAGATGGCGCGCAAGTACGGACGAAAGCCGGAGGAAGTAAAGGTGTTATTCATTATTAAGCCGATTTTTGCAGCGACAGAGGAGCTTGCCGCACAAAAAGCTGCTGAGCCGGTATCGGATAATGAACTTCATAGGGCGATAACACAATTGTCTCATAGAATGAATTTCGACTTATCCAAGCTTGAGCTCGATGAGCCGGTTCCTGTCATGAACGAGAAGGGAATTACCGGCGGTCAGACCACGTTGTCGCGACACCAGACCGCAGGTCACCGTCCGACACTAAGAGAGATTGCAACGAGGGAGGTTGTCGGAAACAATCTGAATATTACCGGTACTCCCGAACAGGTGGCGGATCAGCTGCAGCAGATTATGGAAACGATCGGAGGAGACGGCTTTGTTCTCAGAGTCAACCCTCACGAGCATGGATATATGCAGGAGTTCGTAGATACGGTTGTTCCGGTTCTGCAACAGCGGGGAGCTATCAGACAGCAATATACGGGGGATACGCTGCGCGACAATTTGCTGGAATTTTAAAGGATTTCAATTTATAAAAAACGGCTTTGACATCTACAAAATATAAATAGATCAAACGGGAGGATGGGGACGATGAAGAGAAACCACAGGATTTGGGCATCGATGGCGTTAAGTGTGATGATGGTCGTTTTGGCCGCTTGCGGAAGTACCGGATCGACGAATGCAACAAAAACGGACGCAGCAGCAGGTGCGACAAATGCGGCGAGCGCTCCTGAAACGAAGGGCGGCATTGACTGGGAGGCGCGGATCGCTGCCAACAAAGCAATCGGTGAAATCAGGACGATGACCAGCTTTAACTATTCGGCCAACATCGCAAATACGAATGCGTGGATCGCGGATGAGCTTGGTTTTTTCAAAGAGTTGGGACTTAATGTGAAAGTAATGCCGGGACTAAGTGCCGACGCGATGAAATTGCTTGCCGTCGGACAGCTGCAAATGGCTCATGCCGGCTCGGCGAGCGAGGTCGTTCAGTCTGTGGCGAACGGTGCGGAGATCAAAGGCGTTCTGGCCATGGCACCGGTCGGATTGAGCGTATTGATGGTGTTGGACAATTCCGGAATTAAAACCGTTAAAGATTTGGAAGGCAAGATTGTAGGGTATAAAGGAGCGATGCCCGCCCATATTACGGCAATGCTTAAAAAGGGAGGCGCCGATCTTTCGAAGATCAAACAAGTGGGCGTAGGTTTCGACCCTACGATTTTAAATACGACGGAAGTGGCTGCGATCACGGTGTTCAAGTCAAACGAGCCGTATCAAATGGAAAAGCTGGGCTTTAAAACCCGGATACTGGATCCGCAGGAATATGGAGTCAACACTTCGTTCGGGATTGTAGGCGCGAATAACGATTTTGCCGCCAAGCATCCGGCAGCCGTAGAAGATTATTTGCGAGCGATCATTAAAGCTCATGAATGGATTCTGAAAAATCCTGAGGAGACGATTAAAATTTTGGAAAAACGGGCAGGCGGCAACTTTAATAAAGAAATTGAAACCAATCGCCTGAAAGTGGAAACGGGACTCATCGATCCTGCGAAACAGCAAGGAAAAGGGCTCGGCATATTCACAAAGGAGCAATGGCAGTCCGAGATCGACATATTGTCCGAAAACGGAGTGCTTGTGAAACCGGTGACGGCAGATCAAGTGGCTGATGTTAAATATATTTCTAATGTTTACAATGGCGAGCAATTAATATGGCCGGAGCAAGGCGCCAAAAAGTGAACTCGTTCAGCTTTGCTGAACATCGGGGAATCAGATGGGGACTCTACCCCACCTGATTCAAGGCCCACCTTAGAGGTGAGGGTCTTAACCCGATAAAGTCGTAATCGGATAAATTGAAGAACTTATGGGGAGGAACCGACAGTGCTGCAGACCAAACAAAAAATATTTCGATCATTTTATTATCCTGTCATGCCGATAGCGGATCTTCAAGACGGTCCCAAGCCGTTCAAATTAATGGGTGAACCTATCGTATTGTGGCTGGATGAACAGCAGAAGCCTGCGGCAGCGGTCGACCGCTGCTGTCATCGCACGGCGAAGCTGTCCAAGGGTGAGCTCAGGAACGGCTGCATCGTTTGCCCGTATCATGGCTGGACCTTTAACAGAGACGGAAAATGCACCTGGTTTCCGCAATCGGAGCTGGAGGATCCGCCAAAGGTGTACAAAATTAAGGGCTACCGCTGCGAGGAAAGGTACGGTTACGCATGGGTAGCGCTGGATACGCCTGTTACGGAGCTCCCTGTATTCAAATATTCGGACAACACGGAATTTCGTAAGGTGGATGAATTTTATGAAGTCATTCATTGCGCCGCTTTGCGGTTGATGGAAAATTCATTCGATGCGGCACACGTCAATTTCGTTCATAAAAATACGTTCGGGGATATCGACAATCCGATCCCCCCGAAGGTGACCCTTACCCCGAATGAATGGGGATTTGAAGCCTACATGGAAATTCCGGTTCACAACAAATTGAATCAAAAGGTTAAGGCGTTGAACATGGATGAAGAAAGAACGGTGCGAAAGCAAGTTAGCGAGTGGTTCATGCCTTTTATTCGGCAAACGAGCATTACGTATCCGACAGGACTTATTCATTCGATCGTCACTTGCGCCACACCGATTGACGACGATAGCTGCCAGCTGGTGCAGTTCGTGTACCGGAACGATCGCGAGGAGGATGTCCCATCCGAGAGCATCATCGCCTTTGACCGAAACGTGGTAGATGAAGATATGGAAGTGCTGGAAACGACCGAAACCAATGTTTCTCTCGATATTACGAAAAAGGTAGAGAACCATATGCTTTCGGACCAACCGGGAATTTTGATGAGAAAAATGCTGCTGGAGCTGTTCGAAAAGCACGGCGAACAAGAAGTGTATTGACGGCTGTAACGAACATGCGGAAGGGGGTGAATTGTTATGGCGGAAAAACAACTGCATGAATTGACTCCGGAGATGATGGAGTTTCTGCAAGGAGAAAAGGTCATTTTTTTATCCACGCAGGATCATGAAGAGGGCGCGCCGACGATCACTTGCATTTCTTGGCTGTTGGCCGTCACTCCCACGAAGATTCGATTTGCCATTGATCCGCGCTCAAGAGTAATTGAGAACATAGCGGCCAATCCCCGGTTATCATTGGCCTTTATCGGATTGGAGAGCAGCTTTGCCGTTTCCGGCAGCGGCAGCAGCGAATTGAATCAGCTGGATGGAGTGACCATTCGAATGACCGAGGTCAACGTTGACGTTGTTGGCGTACGGGAAATCATGTTCTATGGCAGCAAAATCATAACGGAACCCGAATTCGAAAAAACGTACAACCTTGATTTGGCGAATAAATTCGACGCTGCCGTTTATGCGGCGCTCGGTAAAGCATAGCGTTCGATCAACTCATTGAGAGAATGTGTGGGAGGGGAATCCGTTGAAAAAGAAAATTCACTTTGGCTGGTTTACAGAATACGGCCCCATAGGCTGGGATGGCCCGGATGCGGTGGAGGGAGACTGGCGGCAGCCGAAGCTGTATCAGCAGATGGCGCAAATTTGCGAGAAAGGCATGTTTGACTTTGTGTTGTATGCGGACCATTTGGGAATTACGTCTTCCTTCAAAGGCTCCATCGATAACTACGTGAAGTACGGCTTGAACGGGGTTAACCACGATTCGACACTGCTTGCCACGATGGTCGCGGCATCTACGAATCATTTGGGCGTCGGCACGACCGTCTCGACCATGCTTACCCCTCCATATCTTCTGGCGCGCCAGATGGCATCGTTGGACCACCTATCCATGGGCCGCGTGGCATGGAATGTCGTCACGACCGGCAACGTTGCCGGGTTTTTAAACTTCGGCATGGATCAATTGCCGGATCACGATGCACGCTATGACCAGGCCGAAGAATATATGGAGCTGTGCTTCAAATTGTGGAGCAGCTGGGAACCGGATGCCGTCATTATGGATAGAAAAACAGGCGTTTTCGCGGATCCTGACAAAGTACAGCCGATAAACTTTGAAGGGCAATATTACAAGAGCCGCGGACCGCTGAATGTATTGCCTACTCCGCAGGGCAGACCGACGATCATTCAGGCGGGTTCGTCGCAGCGCGGGAAAGACTTTGCGGCAAAATGGGCGGATGCCGTCATCGTCGGCGCGCATTATTTGGACGATATGAAAGCTTATTATGACGATATGAAGCAGCGCGTAACCAAATTCGGACGAGAGCCCGAACAATTGAAAGTGTTTTTTATTATCAAACCGGTGCTTGGGATGACGGAACAACTCGTTAATCAAAAACTGGAGGCTCTAAGGCATCCGCCGGAGTCGGCCATTCATGCCGCATTGTCCGCTCTTTCGTCCCGGATGAACTACGACTTGTCCAAGTTTAACATCGACGAACCGCTGCCTCCGATCGATGAGAAGGAAATCCAGGGGGGTCAAACGACTTTGTCCCGGTTTTATACTTCCGGCCGCCGCCCGACACTGCGGGAGGTCGCCATTGAAGAGGCCGCCGGAAACAAAGGCTCCATTGCCGGCACGCCGGAGCAAGTGGCGGACCAACTGCAGCATATTATGGAATCGGTAGGCGGAGACGGTTTTGTCGTTCGGGTGGATACCCACGACCACGGTTATATGCAAGAGTTTGTAGATACGGTCATTCCCGTTCTGCAAGCAAGAGGCCTGGTTCGAAAGGAATATACAGGGAAGACGCTGCGCGATAATTTAATGGAGTTTTAATTCGCAAAAAAATACATTTCCTTCGGGGTTCCCTCCCAACGCTCAAACGTAAATCCTACACCAAGGTCGCCGCAAGACGTTTTTCTTAGCCGGGACGAATGAAACGAGGTGAAAGGAACCATATGTTTACCGGATTAATTGAAGAAATCGGATCGCTGCAGCATATAAACAGACAAGGCGAGTCGCTTGTGCTTACAATTCGCGCCAAGCGGGTTTTGGAAGGCGTATGTCTAGGGGACAGCATCTCAGTGAACGGAGTATGCTTGACTGTCATCCGGTTTGACACCAATACGGTCTTGATGGACGTAACAGCGGAGACGTTCCGCCGTACGGCTTTGAATCGGCTCATCCCGGGAGAGCGTGTCAATTTGGAGCGCGCCATGCAGGTAACGGCTCGATTCGGCGGACATATCGTCCAGGGCCATGTAGACGGAACCGGATTCATCCGGGACAAAGAAGTGCAGGTTCATGCCGTTTATTTCACGATTGAACCCGGAGATTCAAGCTTGTTTCGGTATATAATACCGAAGGGATCTGTCACGATCGACGGTATTTCATTAACTGTAGTCGATACTAACGAACATCGTTTCCGCGTTTCTATCATTCCGCACACGCTTGCCGAAACGGTGCTGCAGTATAAGCGGCCGGGCGACCCGGTTAACCTGGAGACGGATATTATAGGTAAATATGTAGAACGTCTGCTATTGTGGAACGCTGCGGATGTAACGGATCGCAGGGCGGTGCACCCAAACGGCGGATCGCGGTTGTCGGAAGCTTTTTTAAAAGAACACGGGTTTTAAGTAACGGCAGCATGATTTGATCGGGAAACGGAGGAGAAGACGATGACGAACCGGTCGATATTCGACAGCATTGAGGAAGCGCTGGATGATTTGAAATTAGGCAAGCCTGTTATTGTAACGGATGATGAAAACCGGGAGAATGAAGGGGATTTCATCGCACTTGCCGAAAAAACGACGCCGGAGGTCATTAATTTTATGATCAAGGAGGGCCGCGGGCTTGTCTGCGTGCCCATTACAGAAGAACGGGCGCAGGAACTCAACCTGCAGCCTATGGTTCAGCACAACACCGATTATCACGGAACCGCGTTTACGGTCTCCATCGATTATGCAGGGGCAACGACAGGCATTTCCGCGCATGAGCGGTCGCAAACCGTACAAGCGTTGATTGCCCCCGGTTCCGGGCCTGGCGATTTCCGTCGTCCCGGGCATATGTTTCCGCTTGTCGCCAACAAAGGCGGCTTGCTGAGCCGTGCCGGCCATACGGAAGCGGCTGTCGATTTGGCCCTCATGTGCGGAAGTTATCCGGCGGCAGTCATCTGCGAGGTTATGAAGGAGAACGGGGAGATGGCCCGCGTACCGGATTTGCGGGAGATCGCCGATCGTTTCGATATGAAGCTGATTACGATCAAAGATGTGATCCGGTACCATAATGGAAAGGAAATGCTTGTCCACCGTGAGGTATAAATAATGCGAACAAAAATAGGGTCGATACGATCTTTAGGAGGATCAGCTTATGATTCATCATTTTGAAGGCAATCTTATTTCGCAAGGTAAAACGTACGGCATAGTTATCGGCCGGTTTAACGAATTTATATCCTCGAAGCTGCTCAGCGGGGCGTTAGACGCCTTCAAGCGCCATGGCGCAACCGAGGATGAAGTTACCGTCGCCTGGGTGCCGGGCGCCTTCGAAATTCCACTAATCGCGCAGAAGATGGCGGCGAGCGGCCGATTCGACGCCGTCGTTACACTTGGAGCGGTCATTCGCGGATCCACTCCGCATTTTGATTATGTTTGCAACGAAGTGGCGAAGGGGGTGGCGGCGATTTCACTCAAAACCGGCGTTGCCACCGTCTTCGGCGTATTGACGACCGATTCCATCGAACAGGCTGTGGAGCGCGCCGGCACGAAAGCAGGCAACAAAGGTTGGGAAGCCGCGGCCACCGCAATCGAAATGGCTAATTTGATTGCCCAATTCGATAATAAGTATACATAATAAATAATATGTAAACTTATATTTTAATGGAACATGTGTTCCCGAATCTGTAAAGGCTATCGCTTGAAATAACGAACGAGCAGGTCGACATGGCGGCCCGCTCGTTAATTGTAATCAATTATTGCCGATTTGATTCTCAAGGTTAAATTCATCGACAAGATTAATCAAATATTTTTCCATGTACTTGCTGGGTGAAGTTGGAGGATGATGTACTATAAAATCTGTGTCCGGGGAACGGAAGAAAAGATTTTTGATATGTAAAGCAACAGGCTTTACATAACCAGGCAAATTTTCAGAAGTTAGCGTATGGTATAAATTAACCAGTATTTGTTTCGTGTTGCGGTCTTCCTTCGCTAATTCAATAACCTCCTGAAATAATTGTTTATCGGTCAAAGCGTAATATATAGCAGTCGTATTCATTCTGTCATGTTTAGTCGTGAGCAAGTGCTTCAATGACTGATTTTTAGGAGCCAGGAAGTTCTTCCAACGAATAGCTGATGCTTGAAAGTCCGAATAAATCATGGCATTCCCTTCAAAAGGAGTTATATGTGTTGTTGACCACAATAACGCAAGCTCCAAATACTTCTTTGATTTCTTTATTCTCCCCATAAAGCAGTAATGTATTCGGCGTGACGGTGATTGAAGCTGCTCCTATATCTCGCAGGTTCGATTATGGCGACTGTCGTGTTCAACTTGCCGCTGAATGATGCACCGGCTGCCGCGGATTCAAACTGTACTGAAGTTCTTTTTGCATGACAGACAGATCTTTCAGGAAAATGGTATAATGCTGGCAATCGCCGATGAACAAACAATGGTACAATCGACTTTCAAAAAAACGAATATAAGAGGCTAACGTCGTCTTCGAAAGGTAGGTTGCACAGTCCATTGATCATTCCCTCCAAATATAATCAAAATGGTAAAATAGATAAAGAAATTACTAAGAAAAGCTTCTGACCGAAGCCTTTCGATGAAGATACATTCGTGTTTTTGATGTAGCTTTTCTTGCAATATCAGAATTGTTCAGCTCCGCTGAAAACATATAAATCCTGATATTAAAAAATTAGGAGGAATAACTGTGACAAAAACAAATCAAACTATCGTTCCGCATTTATGGTATGACAAGGAGGCGAATGAAGCAGCAGAGTTTTATGCTTCCATATTCCCGAAATCAAATATTACGAATATCTCAAAACTCCACGACACACCATCAGGAGACGCCTATGTAGTCTCTCTTTTGAGCTGTGGGGGCAGAAGTTCATGGCAATCAGTGCAGGGCCTTATTTCAAATTCAATCCGTCGGCGTCTTTCATAGTTAATTTTGACCCATCGCGAGAAAAAGACACGAGAGAAAAAATAAATGAGGTTTGGAACAAATTGTCCGAAGGTGGCACAGCGTTAATGCCACTTGATAAATATCCGTTCAGTGAGAGGTACGGCTGGATTCAAGATAAGTATGGTTTGTCGTGGCAGTAATCCTATCCAATCCAGAAGGTGAAGAGCGGCCTGCGATAGTACCGTCGCTAATGTTTGTCGGTGATAAATGCGGCAAAGCGGAAGAGGCGATAAATTTTTATTTATCCGTATTTAAGAACTCAAAGCAGGGCCTTATTGCCCACTACCCCCAAGGCATGGAACCTGACAAAGAAGGAACAATCATGTTTTCTGATTTCATGCTTGAGAATCAGTGGTTTGCCGCAATGGACAGTGCGCAAGATCATAAGTCCAGTTTCAACGAGGCAATCTCATTTATGGTATATTGTGACACACAAGAAGAGGTTGATTACTACTGGGATAAGCTGTCTGCGGTTCCTGAAGCCGAGCAATGCGGCTGGCTGAAAGATAAGTATGGAGTGTCCTGGCAGATTGTGCCGAGAGAAATGGACGAGATGATGAGCAAGGGTACACCGGAGCAAAGCGCGCGCGTAACGAAAGCATTTCTTAAAATGAAGAAATTTGATCTTGCGGAGTTACAAAAAGCATACAAGGGGTAATGAAAATATAGACCGCTAATTTATTGCATGGAAGCGCCGAGTAAATCGAACAAATAACTGAAGAGTTGAGGGAAAGACCCAAGGCTGCCAATCATGTTGGTAACCTTGCTCTGACTGGAATTTACCATTAAGATCCATGCGTTTATGTCGGGTGACAAAAAAATTGTCCCATTATAAGTCGTGTAAATTGCGGCTTTTGCTTTTTATGGGATAAAGTTCTTGTCAAATTCCTGTGACAAGAACATTATCCCATTCCCGAAATTGACAAGAACATTATCCCATTCCCGACAATACAACGGGCCCAAGCGTTTAGATGTCACAAGAGGAGGGGCCATGCGTTCTCGAACATAAACCCTTAAAACCGAGGGACGAAAACGATAGCTCAACACAAACATCATGAGGCCGCCGCGGGATCTATCTGGTGGCCTCATTAAACTAAATGGCAGTTATCTTCAATAACTTCCTATGGTATGCGCAACAGCAAAGCTGCGCTTGCAAAAAAACATCGTCAAAAGTTAGTTTTGACGATGTTTTTTTGTCGGGAATGGGATAAAGTTCTTGTCATTTATGACATCAAGTTCTTGTCAACCGACACCGATAAAATATTCAAAATTATAGCTGCGCTTGCAAAAAATATATACATATGTATAAAATACGGATTTTGTGTAAATGTCCAACCGCATAAACCGTCGTGAAGGATACTTACAACTTCCCCGACTTTGACATTTTTATTGGATAAGTCGGCATATAATTGATCGACATTATCCGTGAAAAACATTCCGTCCATGGAACTAAGAATACCTTACTACCTGGGCACACCAAGCATATTCAAACCTCCATTTATAATGAGTTAAGAATCACTATTAGGGGTAGTACCAGCGAAGCTGTCACCAAGTGCCAACTTGGTAAATCGGAATATACCCTAATTCAGGTACAGCCGACATATACACCTAAAAACAGGTCCTTTTATGGAGGGAGTTACCATAAAGTGACCTGTTTTACATTAGCGCTGCTTAACTATCGTCTCCGTTAGTTAAGTCTCACAACCCTGATAATCGATTAATAATATTTGGTATATCCGCTAAGTCATCACAAACCGCATCGGGTTGTGTGAATGAATACTCCTTACTTTTTAAGATTGCAAGCATACCGAGTTCCTTAGCGGGAATTACGTCAGCTTTGAGACTATCACCAACGAATACACAACGTTCACTTGAAGATCTTAAATTACTCAATGCGATTTTAAATATTGCATGATCTGGTTTTTTTATTTTAACTGCACCAGAAGTAACGACATCGTTGAAATAATCTGAAATTCCTAAAGCTGAGATTTTGTTTCGTTGGTAAAAGTCCCTTCCATTCGTTACGATTCCCAGCTTATATCCTCCCTTTTTTAGAGTTTCAAGCATCACGTGAAGTCCAGGAAACCCAACACTGTTTAGATGGAAATTGTTGTTCAGATCATCAAGTAATCCAGTGCATAGGCTCCCCTCAATATTGAAGATGTCTACTAACTTTTGATAGACTTCATCTTTTGGCATTACAATATTGTTTAGTTCAGTGAATTTTTCAATAAAATTCTTCTTATCTGGAATATATCTGGCTAGGGAGAACTTTTCATACTGGTAATTTGCAAAGCTTGTTAATGACTGATCTTTATCAAGCAATGTCTGGTCAAGATCAAAAAGCACTGTATCAATTTTTTTCAAAGTAGCAGCTCCTTCCAAATTACTTCTAACATATTAGTAATTATGCGGGACGCTGTAAATTAACAGAAATAGATTTTTTACATTGCGACATAGACAAGTTCTATACCATTTCAGCACGATAGCTGAAGATTACTGCCAGTTAGCTTAACCAACGGGCGTCAGTCTACAACTTTATTTTTCAGTCTAATACTTTATTTTCTTCTGACACTTCTAACAGAAGACTCGCAATATAAAACACATTGCCAGCTACTGCCACTAGCTTAATGCCAATTGCTAGTCTATAATTTTTCAGTCTATTACTACATATCAAAATAAAGGGAGGCTGTCCCAAAAGCCATTTATTGGCTCTTGGGACAGCCTCTTCAAAATTTGGCTGATTATGATGCTTCTTCGATATCAGGGAAGGCCCAAAAATCGGGGGCCACGTCCGACCATGTTGGAACGGAAACATTTGCCTGCGGTATTCTATGCAAAATACGGTTGATGATCACAACGGCCTCCGCCCGGCTTAAAGACCGATCTGGTGCAAACGAACGGTCTTCGTAACCGGTCATAATCCCTTTTTTGTACACTGCCTCAATTTGTCCGCTGGCCCAGTGTCCCGCCGTATCCTTAAAGGAAGGTTTCGACGGGTTATTGTCCAATTTCAGCCACTTCCCTATAATTGAAGTCATTTCAGCGCGAGTGATCGGGGCGTTCGGTCTGAACGTTTGGTCGGGATAACCTGATAATAAGCCCGCTGCCTGGCCCCATCGAATGGAATCAGCGGCCCAGTAGTTCGGATCGATATCGGTAAAATCTGACGCTGCCGCCTTCTTCTCGACCGACTTTTGCAACAAGCGGGATAACATAACGCTCATTTCCGCTCTGGTCACCGGTTCATTCGGTCTGAATGTGCCGTCAGGATAGCCGAGTATATATGGATCGTGTTGCAGCGGTTCCTTTTTTATCGAAACGATCGTAAACGTACTGAATTGGTTGATTTGAATTTGTATGCCTGAGGGATCGCCGTTCACATCGAAGATGATCCCTCCCCGCTGCAACTCCTTCTCGCCGTCCGTGTGTTCGACATAGACGCTCAAGGTTTGCAAGAAAGACTCTCTTTGAACCGGATCGGCCGGAATGGCAGCTCGGTCAATCGGAAAAGCGACCTTGAATGGAGCTTTAGGCAAATTCGTTTCAATGGTCACCGGCGTACCAAGCACCTCAACGCCTCCTGCATTGGCCACATTGCGGATTTCATCCGCATTTGCGATTCTTTCTTTCACAGCCTGCCGTTCATCCTCTTTTTTGATCGGAGCTACACGAAGGTAGTAGTCCTGATTTCCGGGGAGGCCTTTGATCGCATCGTTCGGAATGGTGACCGTTGCATTTTCCGTTTTCATTTCCAGAGTTAACGACCGTTCTGCCAAAATAGATACGGAACGTGCCGGCAATACGATATTCACCACATCCGCCGAATCTTCCGACAAGCCATCAATGACGACCCGCATCGTATTTTGTCCGGATTGCAAGCTTGCTACGATTTCTTCCATCTCTTTGTCGCTCATAATCACTTGGTCGGCTTTTTGCTGTCCGACCCAGATTCTAGTTATTTCAAACCGCTCGATGATTTGTGAGGTTCCCACCTCAACCTTCGCATGCCGGGTGTTGGCCTTAGTCCCCGTGCCGGTTGATCTGTTGCTCTTGTTGTAAACGGTGACTTGCGTTTGGGCTTTCAATCCCCCATAGGTTGCTTCCAACACACCGGTTCCGACGGATCTTCCTGTCATTTTGCCGGTTTCTGATATTGTGGCGATTTCATTCGAAAGTGAGAATTCGGAGAGCAACGTAATCTCGGAATTCGAACCGTCGGAGAAGGCAGCGTTCACCGCCGTTTGCTGATCCATGTTGATTTCAACCCAGTAAGCCGGTTCTGCAAAAGAAATGCCCTTGAGAGCAGGGTCTACCGTTACCGTCGCGCTGGCCGTGTTATTGTCATAGACTGCCGTCACAACTGTTTGACCGTATTTTAGAGCCTTCCATTTACCGTTAGACGATAATCCGACAATTTCCGGATCTGCAATTTGAATTGTTCCTTGTTTCGTAACATCGATTTCTTGATTGTCCGAATATCCGATAATAAGCTGGAATGCCGCCTCATTCCCTTCGACTAACGAATAGGTCGCGGAATTAAAACGCAGTCCTGTCGGCTTCGGAATAACCGTCACCGTCCGCACTTTGTCTTGGGCCCGGTTTCCGGCCAGATCGGTGACGCTGTAGTGTATTGGATACGTTCCGGCTTTGCCGGTATTCACCGAACCGGTAACAGTTAACGGAGTAATGCCGGAAAGTGAATCCGATGCCAGAGCTCCCTTTTCAACATAATCATCGCCCAAGTACAAAGTAATTGTTTTATCCCCGATTAAGGTCAAAACCGGCGCCGTTTTATCGATCTTGATTTCGGCGGAAATCGCTTCGCTGACACTGTCCGAGCCTGCGGCTCTGGCATACATAGCCATTATCCCTTCTTGTTCGACGACGACCGGTGCGCTGTAATCCGTCCATTCTCCGGACTCTCCGATCTTGTATTGCACCCGGCTGCTGGAGTCGCTGTACACCGTTGCCGTTACGCTTTGATTCGTCCAGCCTGTATGGCTTAACGTAACCGTCAGATTGTTGCTGATAAGGATCCCCTGCGTAGCTCCGATATGGTTCAGCGTCAGATCCGCGGGATTGCCCGCCGTATCGTTAATGGTCACTCCGGATGCGTCAATGGCGGTAGATACCAGCTGTATGCCATCGGTGTCTTGATCCTGAACCCTTACTTGATAACGGAACAGAAGCTCCTTCGAATCAAGCGAGCTTTCGTAAACGGCTTTGACAATCGTATCGCCCACCTTAAGCCCAATCGTCGGAGCTGTACCCGACGCCATATTCACGACAACCGGCTCGCTCATCTTCACAATAAAGGTGAGGTACATTCCCGGTGTGTACGTCCCGTTCGCCGGTACGCTGACCGAGGTTACTACCGGAGCCGCCGTATCCACCAGCACCGCCGCCGTGCTGCCCACGCTGTTCAGCGCCAGGCTCGCGTTGTTGCCTGCGCTATCCCGCAGCGTACTTCCGTTTACGCTCAGGGCGGCGCCTACAGAGATCCCATCTGCGTCGTTGTCTCCGTTCTGCACCGTGTAGCGGAACACCAGTGCGCTCGTCCCCGAACCGGACACGTATGAAGCATTTACGCCCGTTGATCCGACCGTCAGCGGCAGCTGCGGCGTGCCTCCTGCCGTATTTACAGTCACGTTTTCGCCGTAGTTCACGGTGAAGTCGAGGTTGTCTCCTGCTTTGTATGCTCCGTTCGCCGGTACGCTGACCGAGGTTACTGCCGGGGCCGCCGTATCCACCAGCACTGCTGCCGTGCTGCCCACGCCGTTCAAAGTCAGGCTCGCGTTGTTGCCCACGCTGTCCCGCAGCGTACTTCCGTTAGCGCTCAGGGCGGCACCTACAGAGATCCCATCTGCGTCGTTGTCTCCGTTCTGCACCGTGTAGCGGAAGACCAGTGCGCTCGTTCCCGAACCGGACACGTAAGGAGCGTATACCCCTGTCGATCCGATCGTCAGCGGCAGCTGCGGCGTGCCTCCTGCCGTATCTACCGTAACGTTATCGTCGTAGTTCACGATGAATTCGAGGTTGTCCCCCGCTTTGTACGTCCCGTTCACCGGTACGTTCACGCTGCCGATCGTTGGAGCCGCGGCGTCCACTAATACTGCTGCCGTGCTGCCTACGCCATCCAACGTCAGGATAGCGTCGTTGCCCACGCCGTCCCGCAGCATGCCGCCGTTTGCACTCAGGTCGGTGCCTACGGCAATCCCGTTCACATCGTAGTCTCCGCTCTGCACCGTGTAACGGAAAGTCAATGCATTTGTTCCCGAGCCGGATACATACGGGGCTTTCACTGCCGTCGATCCGATCGTCAGCGGCAAATACGGTGTACCTCCCGTCGTATTTACTATCACAGTTTCGCTAAAGTTCACTATGAAACCCAACGGATCCCCTGCTTTGTACGTTCCGCCTGCAGGCACTCCTACGCTCCTGACAACCGGTGGAATGGCTTCGACTAATACCGACGTCGTGTTGCCTATATTGCTCAGAGCAAGGTCCGCATCGTTGCCCATGCCGTCCTGCAGTGTGCCGCCGTTTGCATTAAGGGAGGAGCCTACGGCGATTCCATCAAAATCCTGCTCGCCGCTTTGCACTATGTAGCGGAACAGCAGCGCACTTGTCCCCGAACCGGATACGTAATGGGCATTCACATCCTTTGATCCGATCCTCAACGGCATCTGTGGTGTGCCTCCTGTTGTATCTACCGTCACGTTTTCGCTGAAGTTCACCGTGAAGTCGAGGTTGTCTCCCATTTTGTAAGTCCTGTTTGACGGTACGTTGACCGAAGTTACCGTTGGCCTCACCGTGTCGATGGAATAAATGTTAGATTGGGTGTACCCGGTCCCTGCGGTGCCACTGTTATCAGTCACTAGCGCATTGTTGAGCGTGATAATATTGCTGTCGTCGACGACGCCAACGTCAGGTATCAAGGTTGCGGTATAGGCGATGTTGTTTGCAGTCGTGAGGTTGGTTAGGGTGCCGTTCTCCACTGTCATGTCAGTAAGAGTAAATCCGGTCACCGCTTCTGAGAAGGTGATCGTCACCGGCGAGGTTTCACCGATACCCAGATCATTGTTAATGACTGTAATGTTGGCTGTTAGAGGGGCGGCAAACGCTTTGTCGATCAGGAACAATGGTATCCCCCCTAAGATGACTAAACCTAAAAATAACTTCCATACTCTACTCGCAGGATTCATATCCTTGTTCCCTCTCTCAATTTCGATCTTCTTTTGCTATTGGCCGTAACGTTTCTGCCTTTCCGGATGACAGCAAAGGAGAAGCCATATCTTTATTTTCGGTATTTTTTGACATGGTATTAATAGTTTAATAGTTCTATCCCGCACCAAAAATCCCCCGTTACACTCTTCTGTAAAAAAACGAAGTGAATTTTATATAAATGTCACTATTTTGACAAAATTCACTTCCCCTAATCAACTTTGACCATTGCTTTCTACTCCGTCTATTCAACGAATAGGCAGGTCGCCACAGTGCCTGACCTAATGATAGGTATCCCAATTAACTATCGTACCGTTTACATCCAGATAAAATAGCACAGGTGTTCGGTGAAAATAAAGTGTTAGACTGGAGTCGTTGAATTACCGCGTTTTTGAGCTGAAGAATCGCTCAGCTTTTAAAAAATAAGTTTTAGACTGATCCATTAAAGCAGCGGCGGACCAAGACTTGAAAAATAAAGTCTTAGACCGCCGCTGTTGTCATTCAACTAACGTCACCCGTTAGCGTAACACTTGAACATTCTTTTTGTTATTTTCCTCCAACATGAAACACTCCAATTATGGCTTCACCATCAACGTTATACAGCGGAATATCACGACCACCTGGTGATCTACTGTTCTGTATCGCAATGGCTTCCTCGGGTGATTTTGGTTGCTCACCGTCCAAATCTTTTTTCAGCACATATCCCGAAGTGCCATCAACACCTATAGCACTGATTAATTCAGGTTCCGTTTCTGGAGAAGCAGCATCTGCGGCAGAACCGTATGTCTGTCCGTTTTTATTTTTAGGATAGTTCATAATCTTAGCGCGAATATGAAAAGAACCAATTATGGTTTTCCAATCAACATCATACAGTGGGACATTATGACCAAGTTCACCTAGATAATCTTTTTTCAGCACATATCCGCAATGCCATTCACACTTCCTACATGGATTAAGTCAGGTAGCATTTCAACGGAAGTGTCTTCTTCAACAGAACCGTTTGTCTGTCCATTTTCATTTTCAGGATAATTAGGAAGATTTGTGGGGCTTTGATTATTCGCGCTTTTAGCAAATGTGCTTTGGAACGCCATTACGCCTCCCACTACGCAAACGATAAAAACCACATAATCTTAAGCGATCCGGATTCTTTGGTGGTTTAACCCGCTCATCAGGTTTTCGAGTACGTTTTAATCCTACATAGGCGTATTGAATCCCCTCCCTCTGCCTTATTCCGCCTTTCGGGTAATGGTTCCGCAGCATCAAAGGCACTAAAGGAAACAAAAACCACGTTAGCGAATAAGTCATTCTTGCTTAAATTCGAAGTTGATGTAAAAAATCCTACTTTGCTTGGCGAAGCATCCTGATTGATTAAAGAATTGATCATATTGTTGAGGAGATGTGTCTTACCAACACCATTCCGACCGATCAAAATATGAATATTGGTCGGAGGGTTCGATTCCGGTATGACTTCAAAGGTTAGATCGATAGGCTTCTTTAAACTGCCTTTAATTTTAGGTGCGGTATAAATAAACGAATATTTCGTTAACCTAGCGTCCCCGTTCGCAAGACGGCGATATTGCCCTTTTACGGATACAGAGCTGACATCCCGCATAATTGATTGCCTCATAACGCGTTCGTGACGGGCGTTCTCGTACATACCCGGCAACAATGCGATATCATTCAAAGCCGTTAAAACGTGTTGACGAAAATCATCACCAATCTCGTTGAGCGTCTCATAATAACTGACGTCTTGTCCAATCGAAAAGAACGTGCCTGGCAGTTTATCGAAAGTTTCTGGTAGGTGTGGCCTATCCTGCTTGGCGACCATATCGAACTGACCGATCTTTACGCTGCCAATATTCTGTCTATCCCCATCCATATCGATATAGTACACCGTATACATGGTGCGGTATTCCCACCAATCATTCCACTGATCTTCAATCAAATAGATCCGGTCATGATAACCTGAGGCGATGTTGAAAGAGACCGGTTTAACCTCAAATAACATAATGAGCAGGCTCCTTTTCGTTCAAAATACGATTTCGCGTATTTAAATCTTATATTCTCTATTGTATTTCCAAGAAGTCAGCTGCAGCATGAAAAATTTGCCGGCTACTTAACTTCACGGGCGAAAAAAAAAACCTCAATTTATTAAAATACAAAGAATTGAGGGTTTTTTAAGAAAGCTTTAAGTACTATATCCAGTATATTATATCAGTTTAAGAGTTTAGTAATTTACGGATCAGACGCAAACTATCGTAATCACAAACATATACATATTCTTTACTCTTGCAAAGTTCATCAACAGCCCTTTTGACATCTTGATAAACCGTGTAGTCATGAAATGCAATCATACCACCGGCAACAACTTTTGGAGCATAAAGTTCTATATCTTTTTTTACGTTTAAATAACTGTGATTACCATCAACAAAAAGTGCGGAAATACGCTCAGGACACTCATGGATTGCTTCATGACTATCTTTTTTTATTGGAATTACATAATTTTCTAGATGTAATCCTCGTATGTTTTTTTGAAAATCATTAAAGTAATCTCCATAATCTCTACTAGGAATAAATGGATCAATTGCAAATATCGTTCGTTTCCGCTCACTAATCCACTTACTCCCGAGACCTAAGGCGATTGTACTTTTTCCTTTATAAGAACCAATCTCAATGATCTCCCCGTCTAAATGATCAACTAAAGCCGGCAGATGCAGAAGTGCTGTTTGTTCCAAGTTTGTCAACCAACCATCTATACTTTCAATGAATCCATACAATTGGCTTATTTGTAATTGAGGATAATTTTCGTGTTTATTCACTTTATTAGGTCACCCCTATAAAATTATAAGATACATCCAATAAATTTATTAATTATCGTAGAGATAATTGAAAATATCTATATAATTTTATCAAAATCCATTATTTTCCAAAGCATTCTTTACTGCTTCCAAATATTGATACCCATACTTTTTATCTGGCTCCAAATATGTTCCTTCCGCCCACTCATTCCAAGCATTAATAAACAAAAATTCACTGTTTCTGTTCACTGCCTTTTTAATTTGTTCGTTTAGATAATAACTGAATTTTTCGGGGGTTGACCCTTTGAAAATCAGTGCTCGGTTTCCAGTTCTTGCGGAGTTATCCCAATCAACAAATGCACCTAAAAATGTCTTAATATTATTTTCAGGTCTTTCTAGTATATTTAACCAAAATTTATCGTAATCCATCACATTAAACTTTTGATGATACCCATCTACAGCTCTTTCAAAATTGAAACCAAAATTTGTAAGAGTTAAGGTGTATGATGGTTCGAATTCAACACAAGCATCAAAACCTGTAACTTGAGGGTCTTTAAATACATTTAGGGTTTGAACAAAATAAATACCTTCGAGTCCATTCTGCTTGGCTAGATTTTGCCAATACAGTAGCATTTCCTGACATTTTGGAATGCTACGAGTTCGATAGATAATAAATAAAGGTTTGTTGTCCACCCTGATATACCTTTCGTCTTTAAATGCTGTTAATAGAAAATCGAAATGTTCTTTCCAATCCTCTTCATCGCCATAATCTTGAGGCATTAAGACATCGTAATTCGTTCCATCCCATCTTCTAGACCACGGTTCATTTGCCCATGAGAGACAGAAAGGAAAATGAGGTTCTCCTTTTCGAAGAATCTCATTAAAGGGTTTTTCGAGTAACCTTTTTCCTTTGAACCAGTAATGATAATAGCAAAATCCATAGATCCCATATTTTTTAGCAATTTCTGCTTGCCATTTCCTAGCAGTTTCATCTGTTAAATCATAATAATAATCTTGATAAGGTTCCCGAGGTTGATAATGTCCAGGAAATAGAGGCTTTGCTTTTCTTGTATTCGTCCATTCGGTAAATCCTTGTCCCCACCAAAGATTATTCTCAGGAATTTCATGAAATTGAGGCAAATAGAAAGCTATAATTTTCAAAAAAATCATCTCTCCTTTTGACCATCTATATCCGTTTTACGCTGCTTTTTCTCTACATTTTCCCACTTCCCATCTGACTTGCTTTTAACCGTAATGTAATCTTATGCTAAAAATCAGTTTTTAGTTCCTCAGAGATATAAGCTGTTGCCGCTAGAAGATAACGTCCAAAAGCTGGCGGGATTGCCTGTCCGGAAGTTGCTGAATATAATGACCTTATCACAGAAAAGGAAAAGGATGCGCCCCATAAATGTGGGCCTGCGGCAACAGGCTCACGGGATACATCCCCTACCCAACATGGTCATTGTAGCAGAGTACGATCAGCCACATGCCGCCGTAGCCGGCGATTTCGGAGCCGCATTCCATGACGACTTAGTGCGCGCGAACTGATTGTTTGTCAGCTTGTTGTGGAACGCCCCGGCCGACCACGGAGTCGTAAATGCCTCCTGCTCGATGGCGCAAATGGTAGGAATATCTTCTATTTTCATCAGGCTAAACGCAAAATGCCCGACTTCCTGATCGGGACGCTCCACTCGCTGTTCTAACGAATGAGTCATCTGGATTTTATGCTCTTATGATTCAACCTCAAAAACCACATTCAAAAGTTGTTTCAATCTATGCGGATACGTTTGCTCCTGCAACGTTCGATGAAGCCCCCTTAAAGCGATTGTATTTCGCTCCTCCTCGTGAGTCAGGTAATATCGTATTTTTTCGATTAGTTCCTCAGGAGACGAGTAGGTTTCGATTTCTTTTCCCACCGTATAATTGTGAACCAATTCCTCTCGTACATCCGTAAGCTGAAAAGTACCGCAAGCCGCGATTTCGAACGTTCTCGGGTTAATGGAATGAGCGGGCAATCTTCTGCTGTTTTTGTCGAAAAATGTCGTATCGTCATACGCCCGATGATTGTTGATAGCTATTTTGGATGCGTTCAAGCAGTATGCAGATTGTTCGGGAGACAAAAATACAGGCTGAATTTTATCGGGAAGCAGCTTATGGCCTAGTTTCCCCCAGTCAGGACCTACAACAAGGGTTTGATATCGATTCAATTCGGAGGCAATTTGGTCAAAGAGAGCGATTCTGTTAATCCATGCCGTACCCAAAAAACAAATATCCGTGTCTTTGGATACTTCTTCGTTCCGGTGAAATATTGCCGTATGGACTGCCAGCGGCAAATAATGGACATGGCTGCACCCTAATGACTGGTATAATGGTACACAGCTGATCTCTTGCGTAAAAACAAAGTCGTAATAGGCGGCATAATTTGCCGTTACATCCGTATAATAAGGATCGTCCGTAAACCATACGGCGGTTTTGACGCCCATTTTCCGAATCGCTTCCACTTGAGCAACCGGAAACATGTCGCCTAATATAACGAGAACAAGATCCGGGTGCAGTTCCGAGACCAAGCGGGCTACATCGTCTCGTACGTCTGCAGTCACGCATTCCTTGACCAAACCTGCCAAGCCTTCCACAATCCCTCGGGTAATGACCTTATAAGTCCCCTCGTTACTCGCGGGAACGACGACGATTCGTTTATCTTCATATATCGTACTAATGTCGGTTCCGACCTCCTTTGCGAAACATTTCCTGCCACATCGCCATCAAAGCTTGGAATCATGGATCAGTTTGGCAATCTTTTTATTAAATAGCTCATCAGCTTCAGTAGCCACTTCGAACAAGATGCCCAGTTTCTATTGCCGTCAGCACCCCGTTTTTTTTTCCATGTTCATAAAGAGCATTATTATGTCCGGGGTTTACGCCTCCTGGAACAACCTCCTTTACGCTAGGCAGCACACCTAGCGAGGAATATCAATCATTTTTAATTCGTGAAAAAACGGTATACCAGTTATGGTCTCCGTCAATTAAAACGATGTCACAATACTTAATTGTTTTCAAAGTCGTCAAGCTTAAATCCCGAATGAATTCGAACGGTCACCGTACGCCTCATTTGTCTGTACATTGAACATGGGGACCGGGTCGATGCAGATTAATTTGCTGTCCGCAGCTTCACAGTAGCGAAGCAAGTTGGCTGTATTCAAACCGTCCGCGCAGCCGATTTCAACAATGACTTTTGGACGAATCATGTTGAAGATCAGTTGAATAAGCGGGTCCTAAAATCTCTTCATGTTTACTCCCTTTCTCTACCATTTGGTAATTTCCGTCATAATTGCTCAAAGAGCGCGAAGCAACCACTTAGGTAATGGAGGTTTGCTTCATTGTACGTCCGGGATGGATGTTGTGAAACGGCATTTGTACGTTCACGGTGATTAAAGAGACATCCGGTTGCCCGTATTTAAGGCTGTGTTAGGTACTCCCAAGACCTGATACAAATCAACGAAAGACATCATAAATCCCCCGAACACCGTGATAGCTTTATTATATGACATTCCATATTTTGTAACAATAAAAGGACACAAATCCGAATGAGATTTGGCGGTTTTCGCAGCAGCCTCAAAAATACTGTATTTTCTTTCATGAAAAAATTATGTACATATGTATCAAATGCTCTATTTTGCGAGGATGTCAAAAGGAGCTGCCGTGGCAGCTCCTTTATCCGTATTTTTATTAAACAAACGTTCCCGTCCCTCGGTTTTAAGGGTTTATCTCACATTTACTCACTCATTCGCAGGATTTCATCAACTAGGAAGTCAATGTCGGAGGGAAAATAAGGTATGAACCCATGAGGTCACTTTTTTTAAGCATGCGTAAATAGAAGTACTGTCTGGAACTTTTCTCCAAGCATTTTCTACTGCACGTATTCTCCACAAGATCCCAGGAAGTTTACCATCCCACGGCTCGACGGGTCTATGCCCTTACATTCCTTCGTTACACTTATCCAAGGTGTGGAGACCGATAGCGTTTAGCTGATGGGTCTATGCCCTTATCGGGTACGAACTCGGTCCTCCGTGCTTTCTTTGTTTGAAATCCTACGAATGAGTCAGTTTACGTTATTTCACTTTTTATGCTGCTTGTACGTATGAGTGGACTGTTTTTTCAGGGGTGAACGAGTCTTCGTTCTGAACAATACCGACAAGGATTCGTGCCAGTTTCCCCAGTACTTTGAATACGGACTGCTGCTTGCTCATGTGCTTAACCTGAACATTGTTTTCATGCAGTTGCCGGAAGACAGGATTGGTTCCTACCAGTGTAAGTGTGGCTAGATACATATATTTTCGTAGCTTAGCATCTCCGCGTTTCGAGATCACGATCTCTCCCTTGCGCTTTCCTGACATGCTCTCTGCCAGGTTTAAGCCGGCTCTCCTCAGCAATTGACGCCCGTGGGCATACTGTCTCAAGTCACCGGCACTGGACAGAATCGCAGCAATGTAAATCGTACCAAGACCTTTGATCGAGCGAAGTTGGCTCACCAGCGGAATCCCTTCCAGTACCGTTCCGAGTTCCCGTTCAAACTGTTCTAAGATGTCAGCAATACGCTCAAACTCGTCTAACAAACGTTTTAGGTCCTGCTTTGCCTCCCTTAGTGAAGCACTCTCTCCTACACTCTGTCTGGCTTTAGAAAGGAGTTCAGCGGCTTTCTGTCTGCCAGTGTTGCCGCCAGCTCGCTTCATGTATGTTCTCCAACCACTAATGACCCCTTCAATGGTTTGGCCACGCAGATCGGACGGTGACGGAAATGCTTTGAGGGTTGCAATCGACCGCGGGCATGTCCAATCCTTAAAGACAGAAGCATATTCAGGGAAATAAATATCCAGCCAGCGGACAATCCGATTCTGTAGCCGAACGCTATTCGTGACCCAAAACTCCCGATCACTCATCATCGTACGCAGCCTCTGGAAGTCCCCCGCTTGACGAGTGTAATCGTAGTAATATCCACGGCTGACAACGTCTGCAATGACGAGAGCGTCTTTGGGATCGCTCTTGGAAGGGCAGTTATCTCGGTTTTCCTTGTTTCGTTTCGTTGTCGCTGGATTGACCATGACAACATCTTTGCCCTTGTCAGCAAGCCAATTGGCCAGATTATATCCATAGTGTCCCGTCGGTTCCATTCCGATTACGACGTTCTTCAACTGGTGTTTCTGCTGGATTTCATCGATCCACCGATCTAATTTCATATAACCTTCAATTGTGTTTGAGAATGAAAGATGCCTCTTGGTAAGTATGATACCGCGAAAATTGGTTGCTTGTGCTACGTGAGTTTCTTTCGCTATGTCGATTCCCACAATGAGGTGAGTCGTGGAAATTCGTTCAATTCGTTGATTTTGGCCGTCTGTTTGTTTAAACTTCATTATAAGAGCGCCTCCTTGATGGTGTTGGGTTTTAAACCTGTGGACAAACCCATCATACCGAGGCGCTCCTTTTTTGACAAAGCCTATTTCTTAGGCTATACAGGAATGTTTAGCTCAATGATCTGAAGAAATTGTTTCACTCAAGCTATTCCTCAGAAATCTCTACGCACTATCTAAACCCAATTTGACGCCAAAATTAGGCATTCACCTTGCCTATGGCGAATATCTTAATGGGGAAGTACATTTTTTAAAATTGAGGCGATACACTTGGGATACTTCGTTACTGTGGAACCGGGCGTAAAAGTATTTATAGAGGACATCAATCCGAAGGGAAATAAAACGATACTTTTTATTCATGGATGGCCGCTAAACCATAACCAGTTCGAATATCAGTTCAATTTCCTTCCTAATCTCGGATATCGTTGTATCGGAATGGACTGGAGAGGATACGGCAATTCGGATAAACCATTCGACGGTTACGGTTTCGACAGATTAGCAGATGATCTTCGTATGGTCATCGAAGCGTTACAGCTAAAAAACATAACACTGGCAGGACACTCTACCGGAGGCGCGATCTCGATTCGTTATATGGCTCGTTACAAAGGGTTCGGGGTATCTAAACTCGTCCTGATCGACGCTGCGTCTCCATCAAGCGTTCCAAAAGAATTTACGAATAAAATCATCGAAGAAACAAACAATGACCGTCCGAAAATGCTGCAAAACCAAACGGGGATTTTTTTCTTTCAGTACATTTCTGAACCGAAATCCGAATGGTTCTTTCTTATGGGTTTACAAGCTGCGAATTGGTCGACTTCCGCCATTATGGTCACGCTAAGAGACGAGAATGTTTACAACGATCTTGGACAGATCGATGTACCCACATTAATTATTCATGGAATTCATGATAAAGTCGTTCCGTTTACCCAAGCACAGGAAACAAATAAGCTGATTAAAAATTCGCGATTAGTTCCATTCCAATACAGCGGCCATTGCCCTTTTTTGGAGGAGCGTGATAGATTCAACCAACTATTATCTTCTTTTGCATAACGCCTCGGATTAGCCGCACCATCGCTACCCATAAATATAGTCCGATAATGCCCGATGATTGAGCAAATCTGCCCGATAGTTGAGAAAACGGCTGCAAATCCATTTCTGGACGGCAGCCTTCTTAGTTTATGGAGCTATCGTTTCCGTTAGCGTAATATCTCCAATACCATTTTTATCAATTTTAATTTTGTTCTTGAAGTTGTTCCTCGAATTCATTTACAAATACAAAACCTTTGGAGTTATAAAATCTTCGCCCAATGATATTCTCCTTTTCCACGACAACGAATAACCTTTTAATTCCACTTAATTCTTCAATGCCTTTGTTCATTAATTTACCTCCAATCCCTTGAGATTGTGCTTCTGGAAAGATATAGATTGCTCCTAGTTCCGCTTCCTCAGCATTTTGCTTTGAAGGAGAGAAGTTTGCAAATCCGTTCACCATTCCATCAATCACTGCAACTAATAAGACCGATCTTTCTATCCTGTTTTTCATAGCAATATCAGAATAATTTTTTTGAAGGAAGTCATCTTGTATTTGTTGAGGAATAATTCCTCTATATGTTTGATCCCAAGTAATTTTCGCAACCATTTGTTTCTCAGCAATATCATTGAAAGTCGCTTTTCTGATGATAGTTGCCATGTTTCTTCCTCCTAACGGTTTTTATTATTGTAACACGAAATGGATATTTATGGTTAAAAAGCATCGTTCCATAACTACGCATAACTGCCATTTAGTTTAATGAGGCCACCAGATAGATCCCGCGGCGGCCTCATGATGTTTGTGTTGAGCTATCGTATCCGTCCCTCGGTTTTAAGGGTTTATGTTCGAGAACGCATGGCCCCTCCTCTTGTGACATCTAAACGCTTGGGCCCGTTGTATTGTCGGGAATGGGATAAAGTTCTTGTCACAGGAAATTGACAAGAACTTTATCCCATAAAAAGCAAAAGCCGCAATTTACGCGACTTATAATGGGACAATGTTCTTGTCACCCGACAATTCGTTGATTTTTGTCGGTTGACAAGAACTTTGATGTCATAAATGACAAGAACTTTATCCCATTCCCGACAAAAAAAACATCGTCAAAAGTTAGTTTTGACGATGTTTTTTTGCAAGCGCAGCTATAATTTTGAATATTTTATCGGAGCATTTAATCTATGCAAATATTTATTGATGTAATTCTTTTCTTCTTGATAATTGTCTGGGTATTTCGATTCGAAATATCTCATTGAATATGCAATTGGCGTATGATCCTTTTCAACCATATGATTAATGCGTCTTTCACCAGTACAAACTAAATTATTTTCCTTTAAAGGCCGGCTCTTGGGCTCCTTAACAGTAATTAATTCAAGCCATTTTTGAGTTGTACGGCACTTAATTTCTGTATTGTTTTGCGTCCATCTACCCCACCCTTCACATAAATCAGCATATCTATAACCACATTCACAAGTGGATGGAGATGTCATCTTTTTATCGCTCAATAGATAAGGGAATGTCCCTTTACAATTGGGACATTGGTTACTAAGAGGAATTAAGTGGAATGGGCAATTGTGTATTAATACAAATTGATGCAATATACTGTGAAATCCGAATTTAATACACTGTTCGCACCAAATCGGCAACTCAACTTCTTTTCCTGAGAGCCCAAATTCTTGCCTTATGTCCAAGAACAGATTAAATAAGCTAGTTGAAAAATCAGCAAGTCTTTTCCCAGAGTCGAATGCTTGAGGAAAGTAATATCTTGAATAGAACCATCCACTATTCGGAGGAAATTCCGATTCATCATAGCTCTGAAGCACGAACTCCATTTCCTCTTTTTTCGTGATACCGTGAAACTGATGCTCCTTGGGCATAAACCTTCCAACTATGTGTGACTTTGCATTAGCCAGAAAGAAGGATCTACGGTTCACCAACTGTTCTTGACCTATAGATATCGTTATCATCGTTATATTCCTTCGAATCAACTGATTATAAATATCAATCAAACAGTCATACTGCTACTCTGTAAGCTTCTGTGCCTCATCCATAATTAAGGCGACCCTTCGTAGTCTGGAGTCTTCAGCTTTTTCATGCATTAAATTAACGATTTGATTCCGGAGTATGATTTCATCCTTTTTCCCATCAAATCCAAAGCGGAAATCAGAAAGCATATCTCGAAAAAATTTTTCTGCAGATGGTACTTTGTAACTTTTACTGTCCGCTATAAATACAGGTATTGGAGTATCTAGAAGCGCTGGTAAATAATTCACAGCGAACATTGTGGCTCTTGTTTTTCCAAGCCTAACAACGCCGCCATAGAGAGCTTCTTCTCGCATTTGAAAGCGGAAGCGCTCTATCCCTATCATATCCGTTCTTTGGACGAGGCACAACGGAGAATAGAAGAATTTATACATTTTTATAATCATGAGCGAATACAGCGAAAACTGAATAAGCTGACACCGGTAGAGTACTGGCGCCAGCTTGCAGCCTAGGGGCTTTTTTCAATGTCTACAAAATTGGGGCTTGACCAGATCTAGCGATGGTTTTTAATTTGGTGGCTTGTTAACATAGCAACATATTTATCGACATAGTTACTTAACAATTTATTTTCATCAGTTTGGTACTCAAAAACTCTCATGGCTACAGCGATGGCCCTTCCATTCGGTACCACGGATCACTAAGCCCGACTTTCGTCCCTGCTCGACCTGTTTGTCTCGCAGTCAAGCTCCCTTCTGCCTTTGCACTAATGATTTCCAACCATTCTGAGGGAACCTTAGGGCGCCTCCGTTACGCTTTAGGAGGCGACCGCCCCAGTCACCCTACCAGAGTAGACCTAAATCTACAATCCAAAGCTTCGGTGGTGTGTTTACCCCGTTACATTTTCCGCCCTTAAGGACGATATTCACTAGGAATATAACGGAGTTATCAATAAATTTCCCACATAATTTCATCTGCTTTGCGGTTGGTGTCAGCTTCGCCGGCAGCCCATCCAGACGAACCGTTCAATGACCGTCGCTGAAGCAGGCACTGCCACCTGAAGCTGCCCATTCCGTATTGCAGGATTGCTTTCATTCGCTCCGATCCTTCTTGGTTTGAATGATATAGTAAGGCTGATTGGACAAGCGGTTCTCAAATCCGGGTATCATCCATGCATCGCCGTTTGACGTTCTTACCTCAAAAAAATACGCAATCGGATACGGCGACATCGTATACGCTGCAGGGATCCAAGCCCGAAAGCTATCTCCCTGCCGTTCCATGTCCAAGGTTGCATACGATTCAGCCTGGTTGACATGACGATAATGCAGCAGCACATGCAGACCGGAGGCAGCTCCTGTAAAAGTAAGCTGTGCTTCCATCGGCTCCCCTTTTATAAAGGAGCTTACGGGAGCATGGACGCCTGGGGGACGTTCCCCTCTCGGAACTGCGGCCAGCATATCGTCCATGGTGCGGACTTCCGGTGAAGTTCCCGCCTGAAGCTCGCTATATATGCGTTCAATAGTCTGGATGTCCTTGTCAATATCGCTCAGCCGGTCGGACCAGTGTCCGCGCGAATAATGGGCGCGCCCGAAAGTCAGATCTTCCTTGTAAACGTCTGAAGAGGCTTCGATCACCCGCTTCCAGTGATCTCGGGCGGCATGATAATAATGGATGGCTTCCTTTAACAGGCCGGCGTCCCCTGCTCTTTCAAACAATGCATAAGCGAGCCCCGCACGAAACTTTTGCGAGAAGAACCGGCCGATGCCGGCCATAATCCGCACGTCCGCAGCCCAGCGCCGAAACGACGGCGCATGGCCGTACCGTATTCTCTCCTGCGACTCGGACAGCGTCAGCTCCGCATGCCCCGCCAAATCGTCCAGCCAATCCGCTATTTCGAGCGGCGAGTATTTTCCTCTCCGTTTTCCCGCCAGAATATCGTCCGCGAATTCGTTTACCCCATATATAAGTACAGGGTCCAGCGGACTGGCGGAACCGAACGTATGCGGTGCAGGGGTATCGAAATCGTAATTATACGGATACCCATAGGCTTGATATATATTCTCGATGCGTTCCCCGCTCCGGAATAACGGCATATTGGCATACATTTCGGGCCAATACACATTATTGGCAACGGACGGCGCATGAGCCACCAAGATAAGAGGCAAGATGCGGCTGGCATAAGCCATGGCTGCCTCACACGCTGTGGCAGCGTCCTGGAACTCCGATCGAAGAAATCTTCTCCACGTCTCCGGATCGGCGTCCGGATCATAAGAAAGTCTCCCCAACAGCCGGTACGTATATGAAAATTTGCTCCAATCGCGCACCCCTAGCCGCAAGGATTCGTCCGCATACAGCTCGCGTCCGCCCGGACTTCCCGACCCCTTGCGGCCTTTAAAAGAAAGCGGCTCGAACCACTCCACTCCGAGCGACCCGCAAAAGCCCGCGCTTCGGCCGTACCCGGCCGCCTGCTCCGGATCGCCCCACGTCAAGACCCGCTGGGTTCCCGGCCATACCCGATGGACGATCCCGTACTTGCGGTCATCGCGGTAATAATCGGCAAACCCGTAACGGGTATAGCTTCGTTTGGAGGTGACGTCCATGCCTCCCTGCTTCAGGTTGGAGTTCCCTATGCCGAAATGCGCCGACTTGGCACGAGCCCCAAGCGGTCTGGGAACAAACTCCCTGTCGCGGATGGAGGCTTGATGGTAGGAGAGCCCCATATGCTCTCCCCAGAATTTCGTCGACAATACGACCGGCATCCCTGTGTTTAACGCGATATCGACCAGCTCGCCGTTAACGCCTTTGGCATGAAAATCCACTTCAACGGAACGTCCCGCATCCTGGAGCCCCTCCATGACGACACGCCAGAAATCATGTGTCGGCTCAGGCACCCCGCCTTCAAAATGAACCCTGAAAGTGATGCCTTCGATAGCCGGACACGCTTGCAGCAGCAGCTTCAAAGCATCCCGGCAATAGGACGCATGGTTGGAGGCATCCAGGCCGTTAATTTTATACCTGGTGTTCGTATTGTCGGGGCCGTAATCGTATGCGTGGTTCCACAGCCCCAACCGGAATGTCAGTCCCCGCAGCTTTGCCTGTTCCCCGATATATTGCAGCATCTGCAGGTTTTTTTCTCGTTCCGTATCGGCAAGTCCGTCTACGTAAACCGAATATCCCGGAACCGGCAGCAAGTACGGATAGATGAAGCAAAGGTACGTATCTTCTACGATTTTGTCAATCAAGTAATCGTACCCGGCGCCGGTACCGAGCGTAAAGCGGTTAAACCGATGCGTGGCCAGCTCCGTCAAATAAGACTCCCAGAAGCCTTCGTCGTAAAACCACGCCTTGTCCTCGGCCTCGCTGCTGAACAATCGGGTCACGCTTCGTACTCGGTTGGTCGGCTTCTCCGCAAAGGAGCGGATCGAAGTCAGCGCTTCTAACGGATCGGCGGAGTGCTTGACCGTGTCCGCCAGTTCCAATACGGCATAAACAAGGCCACGCACATCCGCGCCAACTGCAATAAGTTCGTTTGCCGCCGCATGCCGGATAATCGCAAACGCTTCCGCCGCTTCCGGCAGGCCGATGCCTTGCTGCTCTGCGGCGCTTCTGGCAGCGGCTGCGTCACTTCCGGTCAACACAATGCTCAGCTTCGCTCCGCCACCTGCACTCGGCCGGTCCGACTGGATGACAGTCAGTTCCTTCGAACGCAATATCCCGGCCAAATATCCTGCGGCCCATTCACTCTCCGCCGAAGCGGCTGCTGCGTCACTTCCGTCCCTCGCGATCCAGACATCCGGAAGCTTCCTGTTCTCGCTCAACTCCCAACACCTCTTACCTATGGTTTATGCATACAGAACAACATGCCCTTCTTCCACGGTCACCGGGAAGGTTTCAAGATTTTCCTCCAGCGGTTCCACAGCCACATCGTATTTCTTAACCAGACACTGGTGCGGATTGAAGAGCGATTTCCCCGTTGTGACGTCAAACTCCCACCCGTGCCAGGGACAGGCCAATATTTCGCCTTCCCGCCCGTAACGGTAGCTTCCCGGCTGCGACGGCAGCGTTGTTCCCGTCAACCTGCCCACACACAATGGCGCTCCCTGATGCGGGCAGCTGTTGCGCAAAGCGTAATATTCCCCGTTTGCGTTAAATACGCCGATGGACCTTCCGCCGACTTGAACGATTTTTCGCTCTCCCGGCTGCATTTCGGTCGTTTTACATACTACGAATCGCTCCATGAACGGCAGCCCCCTGTTTAAAGGTTGTAAAATTCCTTCGCATTCTCAAAAAAGATTCTCCGGTGAAGCTCGTCCGGAAGCTTCGGAAAAGCTCTTCTCGGCGAGTCGAAGTCCCAATGCGGATAGTCGCTGGCAAACATTAAAATATGTTCGGCATCCATCGCTTCCAGCATCGCGAACAAATATTTGTCGTCATCCGGCCGTTCGATCGGCTGGCTCGTCATCCGCACGTGGTCCCGTAAAAATTCGCTCGGCCGTTTTTCAAGCCAGGGCACTTCATAGCGGAGCCCTTTGTATTCCGCATCCAGCCGCCACATCAACGGCGCAAGCCAGGAGACGCCCCCTTCGACAAGCGCGATTTTGAATTTGGGAAACTTCACAAAAACCCCTTCGGTCAGAAAGCTGACCAGATGAGCCTGGAAGGCAAGCGACAGGCAGGTGTGAAACTCGATGTAGCGGGTAGGATGCCCCGGCGTGGGCTGATGGTTAATGCCCATCCCATCCGTACCGGGATGAATCGCCAGCGGGAAGCCATATTTCTCGCATGCTTCATAGATCGGATAATACTGCCGCTGACCGAAGGGCGCCGTTGCTCCGGAGTCGGTCATCACCTGTACGAAATGAGGATGACCGGCCCATCGCTCAATCTCCCTGGCCGCACCTGCAGGGTCCTGGGTAGCGATATACAGCGACCCTTTGAACACGCCGTCATGATTATATTTATCCAGCCACGTATCGGCCAGCCAATCGTTATAAGCTGCGGCTACCGCGGAAGCCATATCGGGGTTCGGCAAGTTGTTCAGCATCGCGCGGGGCAGCAGAATGGCGTAATCGATCCCGTATTCGTCAATCAGCTGTTCCCTTAAAAAATCCGGATCGGTTCCCGCTCCTCCGCCGCCTGGCGGCTTGGCGTCCGCACGGTTACCCTGAATATTGCCGTAGGCCCGGGTTAACGGACGATACCAGTCCCTCCAGGGCTGAGGCAAATACTTGTTCAGCTCTTCCCTGGATTTAGGATAGACATGGACATCGCAGTCAATAATGCCTTTTTTTCCAGTCGCTTGCTTTGAACTCATTGGAACCCCTCCCGTTATGCATGAATGGTGATGAAAGCTTCGCAGCACTTTCGCACTGCGAAGTTTGGAGAATCGGATTAGCGGCTTCGGACGAAATAATACGGCTGATTCGAGATGTCCTCGTTCAAGCCCGGATAATGCCGGGCGCCGCCGTCGCTTTCAACGACCTCGAAGAAGTAGAGAATGCCGAAAGGCGACTTCGTGTAGGCTGCCGGAATTTCAGCGGCAAAGCTCGCACCGTCCCGATTCATTTCCGTGACGACGTAATGCTCGCTCTGATTCGCGTGCCGATAGTGCAGCACCACCTTCAGGCCGTCGGACGCGCCCGGCAGCTCAAGCTGCACGCCGAGCTTTTCGCCTTTGGAGAAATGCGACGGCGCCCGATGCACGAACAGCTGCCTGCGGTCCGCAGGCGAAGCGGCCAGCACCTTCATGGCTGCCTGCAGCTTTCCGGTGTCCACCGTCCGGCTGGCGTCCGAGCGGGCTGCCTGCAGCTGGCGCTCCATAGCCTGGATATCCGCTTCGATTGCAGGCAGCCGGTCCGCCCAGTGTCCTCTGACCGGTTGGGTATAGCCAAACGCAATATCCGGCTTATATTTATCCTGCGAAATCGCAACGACCCGGACCCAATGCTCTCTGGCCAGCTTGTAGAAATCCAGCGCCCGCTCCAGCTCGGCAACGTCCCCGGTCCGCTCGGACAAAGCGTAGCTTAACGCCGCCCGGAATTTGTTCGCGAAAAACTGGCCGATATGGATCAGCATGCGGGTATCCGTAACAAACCGCTGAAAATTCGCAGCTTGCGGGTCCACGGCCAGCTCTATGGCTTTGGACAAATATTGAGCGGCCGTTGTCGCCATCGCCTCCAAGCGATCGGCCGTCTCCAGCGGAGAATACTTGCCATGACGGAAGCCCTGGATAATATCATCGGCAAAATCGTCGATCCGGTAAAACAATGCGGTATCCAGCGGGCTGGCCGCACCGAACGTTCCCGGCTGCGGCGTATCGAAGCCAAACGGCGACGGCAGGTCCGGATCGGCAATCGGCTGGTTGGTATGCATTTCAGGCCAGTAAACGACATTCGCAGCGGACGGGCAATAGGCTGCGGTAACCAGGGGCAGGATGCGGCTCGCATGCGCAAGCGCCGATTCATAGCTGTCTGCCGCCTCGCCGAATTCGAAGCGCAAATATCTGCGCCATACGTCTGGATTCGTCTCGGGGTTGTAGAGCAGCCGTCCCCACAGCCGGTACGTATATTTATGCTTCAGCCAATCCCGGTTCGGCAGCTTCAGCTCTTCGGCAAGATAAGGCTCCCGTCCGCCCTCCGTGCCCGAGCCTTTGCGTCCCTTGAAGGTCAGCGGCTCGCACAGCTCGATGCCTTGCGTTCCGCTGAAATGGGAATACCGTCCGTAGCCAGCGGCCAGCGCGGGGTCGCCCCACAGCAGGAGCTTTTGAGTGCCCGGCCACAACCGGAACAAAATGCCTATTTGACGGTCATCCCGCAAATAGTCTGCATAGCCGTATCGCGTAAATCGGCGCGACCATGCAGTAATGGCCTGCATATCCATTGTCTGATTCTTCGGCAAAGAAAATTCGTTATCCCGGATAGCCGCCTGATGATAGCTGGGCCCCATATGCTCTGCCCAATATTTCGGCGAGATAAATATCGGCTGGCCGGTATCAATCGCGATTCGGATCAGTTCGTCATTAATGCCCTTCGCATGCATATCGATTTCTAACCGGCGGCCGATGTCCTTCGTTCCCGCCAGCGCAACGCGCCAAAACTCGTAAGCGGGCTCCGGAATACCGCCTTCATAATGCACGCGGAACGTCAAGCCGTCGATCTCTGTAAACTCCTTCAGCAGCTTGGCGATCGCATCACGGCAATAGGGGGCATGGTTCTTCTCGTCAATACCGGCGATCGTATAGTTCATATTCGGACTGTCCGTAAATATGTAGGAATGATTCCAAAGTCCGAGCTGAAAATGCATTCCCCGCCGCTTGGTTTCCTGGCCGATATAGCGGAGCGTTTCAAAGTTCAGCCTTCTCTCCTCTTCGGACAGCTCAAGAGCTTTCACCTCATAGCCCGGCACATCAAACAAGAACGGGTAGGCAAAGCTAAAGTAGTTGTCGCGCACATTCGGATCGTGGCCGTAATCATACCCCATGCCTAAAGACAGGGTGAACCGGTTAAATCGCTGTGTCGCCAGCTCCGTCAAATATTCATCCCAGAACGACTTATCGTAAAACCACGGCTTATCCTCCGGCTCGCAAGCGAACAAGCGGGTTACGCTGCGGATCTCATTGGCCGGTTTGTCGACGAGCGTCCTGACGTCAAGCAGCTCCCCGGTAATATCGCCGGAAGCATGCCGGATTCGATCCGTCAGCTCCAGGAGGGCATACACGAGCCCGCGTCCGTCAGGGGCCGTCAGTACGATTTTCCCTTGAGCGGCAAGGATCGCAAGCGATTCCGCTTCCTCCGGCAAAGCAACGCCAAGCTCACGGCCTGCAGCTATGGCTGCCGGGGAGTCGTTCCCGGAAATGATAATTTGCACCTTGGCGAATTGCCCGGCCCCTTCTTGTTCGAGGGCGACACCCATTCCGCGGCTTTCCAGCGCGCCGATCAAGGTTTGCTTCGCCCATTGGACGGATGGCTCCGAACCCAGCGCAGTTTGAGGGTCATGTACAATCATAATATCAGGCGAGCTGCCCGATTGATTTGCATGTGACACGGATTATCTCCTCCAATTCGATATATACATATATCGGTTTTTATCCCTTCAGACCGGCAGTAGCAATGCCTTCAATAAAATATTTTTGCAGACTCAAAAAGATGACAAAGATCGGCAGCAGGGACAAAACGGATGCCGCCATGATGGCGCCATAATTCGTCTGTTCCTCGGTTTGAAACTGCAGCAGTCCAAGCGGAATAGTGAATTTATCCTTGTTGCTCAAGAAGACCAGCGCGTTCTCGTAATTGTTCCACGAACCGACAAACGAAAAAATAACTAGCGTGGAAACGACCGGCATGGATAACGGAAGTATGATTCTTGTAAACGTTTTAAAGTGGTTGCAACCGTCCAATTTAGCCGCTTCAACCAATTCATCCGGTATCGTGGTGAAAAACTGCCTGAATAAAAAGGTGCCGAAAGCGCTGAAAATACCGGGAAGCATCAACGCCCACAGGCTGTTGTACAAGCCCATCAAGCGGTACAAGACAAACCTCGGAACCAGAAGCATCTGATGCGGAAACATCAGTGTGGCGATATAAATGACGAAGGCAGGCTCTCTGCCTTTAAACTTGATTTTCGCAAAAGCATACCCCGCAAGCGCGCTTGTAATCACCTCGCCGACGACACTGACCACGGAAACCTTGACCGAGTTCATAAAATACGTTTGGAAACGCGCAAACCATACGGTTACATAGTTATCGAAAATAAACGTTTTAGGTATCCATCGGATCGGAAATTCGAATACATCCGCGGTCGGCTTGAAGGATGCGGACAGCATCCAGAAAAAAGGCATGACGGATATGATGGAAAGAATGAGCATAACTACGGTTAAAACCGTTTTTTGAGCTAATTTAAAAGACCTCGCATTCATCTCGATCCTCCTCTCCTCTAGTTTACGTGCGAGTCTTTATTGGAAAATTTCCACTGCAGCGCCGTAAAGATGAAGACCAGGACGAACAGCACCCATCCGATCGCGTTGGCATATCCAATCTTGTTGTACGTAAAGGCAGCTTTATAAATATAGTAGACCAGAACCGATGTAGAGGTGCCCGGCCCTCCCTGCGTCATGACGTTCACCTGGGTGAACACCTGAAACGATCCGATAATGGAGATCACCGTTACGAAGAACAAGGTTGGCGACAGCATCGGAATTGTAATCTGAAAAAATTTGCGGATCGGTCCCGCTCCGTCGATTTCCGCCGATTCGTACAAAGTGCCGGGAACGCTTTGCAGTCCGGCCAGCAAAATGACGGCGTTATACCCGACGGCCTGCCAAACGCTCATGATGATAATCGAGATCAGCGCCCATTGGGACGAAGACAGCCAGCCCGGCGGGTTTTCGATCCCGATCGATGTCAGAAACATGTTGATCGGACCGAAGGTCGGCATATACAAGATACTCCACACCACGGATATCGCAACCATGGAAGCGATATTGGGCAAATAAAATCCTAACCGGACTAAGCTCTTGCAGAAGATTTTATCGTTCAAGACCACTGCAAGTATCAAAGCCAGGAATACAGAGCACGGAACCGTAACAGCCGCGTAAACAATGGTATTCACCAAGGACTTGATGAATACGGAATCCGTCCACAAATCGATATAATTTTTCAGCCCGATAAATTTAATTCCTTTCAGGCCGGATACCAGATTCCAATCGCAAAAGCTGAATATCAGCGAAAGAATAATCGGAATTAATTTAAAAACAATATAACCGATTAAATTAAGTGAAAGAAACAGCCAACCCGCTATATTTTCATACAGGATATCCTTGCGAAGCTTCTTTTTGCGCGTAGGTACCAATAATGAGTTCTTCTTTGCCAGTTCCATCGGGCATACCTCCACAGATCTCCTATTTCCCTGCTTTTTTAATTAACTCGTCAGACTGTTTTTTCAATTTGGCTACAGTCTCTGCCGGGGTTTGATTTCCCATCAGGCACGAAGTAATTTCCGATTTTACCATATCCATCATTTCAGCTTTTGCCGTATTGATTGTAGTCAGGTATGGCGTGAGCTTCATCTTATTATCGATAAATGTTTTCATGCCTGAAGGCTGATCAAAATGCGGGTAATCGAAAATAATTTTGCCCACCTTTTCTTTTACTGCAGCATCCATGGACGAAAGATTGGCAGGCGTCATTGCTTTGGATTGAGCGAAAATCTCCGGCGCCTCCAGGCAGTAAAATTTAAGGAACGTCCAGGCCGCCTCTTTATTGGGCGCGCTCGCTGGAATGCTGAAATCGCTTATATAGTATACATTGCTCAAGTCGTCTTCTTTTTTCACTTTAGGCAGATTGACAACGCCATAGTCAAAATTGGTAAAGCCATAGGACTCCTGCGAGCTGTACTTGACTATAAACGACGGCTGAATATACATCGCTGCTTTACCTTGCATAAAAATAGCATGCGGATTCGCATCGATCTTGAGCGCCTTGTACTCCGAAATCGGCCATGCCGATTTATCCTTCATTTCCATATCGTAATAATATTGCAATGCGTTTAAAAAAGCCGGATTATCCCAATTTGATTCCTGTCCGCCATTTTTATAGACATAGTTCATCCCGAGCTGTTGAATAGCGGGGAACGCCCACTGGCCGGTGTAGTCCGGCAAAAACCCGTATATTTTGGCGGCCCCGCTGCCTGAAGTCAATTTCAGCGCTGCCGCTCTGAGATCGTCCCATGTCCAGTCGTCGGTCGGATACGGAACTCCAGCCTTATCGAACATCGCTTTATTATAGTAAAGGCCGTAGGTCGCCATACTGTATGGAAGCGCATAATGTTTGCTGTTCACCGTTTCCAGTTCGTTAATGGATTCCCCGAACAATTGTTTATAGTCCAGATTGTCCTTCTTCAGGTAATCATCCAACGGCTCGTACATCCCGCTCGTGGCTCTGATCCGCATATCGTCAACCGAAGCTTGCGGGATGACGTCAATCGCTTCGCCCGAGGTCAGCAGGGAATTCGCGGTGGCAGGGTTGGAATCCGCCATCTTCGTATACTTCACTTTGATATTCGGATATTTCTTCTCAAATGCCTCGAAAAATGGCTGCATGCTCTCCTCGACCGTCCAGCTGTAGACATTCAGTACGGTCTGTCCCGGCGCTCCATCGGATGGCTTGGCAGCCGTCCCCGCATCTTGACTTTGGCATCCAGCCGCTACGATCGTGCTTGCGGTAAGCGTCAGCGGAACCAGATAACGTTTTACTTTTTTTACGGCAGCATTTTTCACCGTATTCACTCCCCTATTCTCATTGTTATGCGTTCATGTCTTCATTATAAAAAGTCAAAAAGCAAGTTGAAATGTGATTTCTTAGGGCAATCGTTGTTTTATATTACAAATTAAAACCATCCGCCCAAGCTGAATCCAAAGGTGCCAGGGACACCACATCCGGACATTGTCTTTATTGACGATACGTTGTTTTTTTTACTCATAGCGCCACAGGGCGTGCTTTAAAAGATTCCTGGGCAATCCCGTGCGCTTGAGCGTTGGGGCGGGATGGGTATGGGCTTCCAATCGCTTTTCCAGCCCATACCCATCCCCTCACTCCTGTTGCCGACTGCGACACTTCTTCAGAACCTGACCGATCTTCTCTTCGATCAGGAATTTCAATCAAGGCTCTGTTCACTTGCTAACAGACTCAGGGAGAGTGTCGATTAATAACGGAAACGAGGAGTGGAAAGAGAAAAGATTGGCTTCCGCGAGTTTTGGCTTTAAATTCCAAACCTCTAATCCCTTTAAAATCAAGGAATTTAAAACAACATGTCTGAGTGTAGGAAGGAAACTTTTCACTTGGAACGGCTTGTTCCATTTCATACACACTTCATCCACACTATCATTGATAAAAAAAACAGCCCGCACGCGGGCTGTTTCACTTCTGTAAGCTCCTGTATTCTTGAGGCGTTAATCCAGTCACTTTCTTGAAAATTTTGCTGAAATAGTAGGCGTCCGGATAGCCGACCTTCATGCCGATTTCATATATTTTACTGCCGCTGTTTTTAAGCAAATACCGGGCTTGCTCGATCCGGGCCTGAATGAGAAAATCGATAAAGTTTTCGTTCGTGGTTCTTTTGAACAGTGAACTCAGGTAATTCGGGGAAATGTTAAGCTGCTGGGAAACCGTCTTTAAGGAAATATCCTTATCGTAATGCTCCAGCATATATTTTTTGGCGCGGGCTACGATATTGTTCCCGTCGTCGATGTTGTGCAGCAGCGAAATAACTTTGTCTTTCAGCTCCAGAATCCAGTTGCGAAAATCGTCCAGCGTACGTAACTGCTCCAAGCTTGACAAGGGCGCGGTCCTGTCCAAATCTTCGCCCGTGAATTCCTTTTCCCAAACCGTCACCATAAAAGTCAGCGACCAGCAGCTTCCGCGAAGCGATTCCTCCGATTTGTTAAAGCGGCTGTCATCGATTTTCCGGACGAATTGATCGAATGCTTCCGTAAGCATCTCTCCGTCAAGCACGTGAAACGCCTTCTCGATTTGTTTAAACTCCTCTTCAAAGCCAACCGTGAGGCTGGCATCAAACTGTCGCTGATAATGATGAATGGTACGCTTCAGCTCCGAAAAGCCTTGATCAAGCGCCGTGCTTGCCTGGCGATAAGCGGTTTTCAGTTCTCGAAGGCGGCTGCATGGCTCGCTGATGCCGATTCGGCATTTAAAGTTCAAAAAAGTTTTCAAAGCGCCCTCCACATGAGCAGCCAATTTCTCGACAGCATGCTTGGTTTCGGTCTCCGAACCGGCCCCGATCGAATGAATAATGGCAAACTCCATCGTATTGGTCGAGGTGACGTAAGCGGGAGGATAATTTTGCAATATTTCTTCAATTATATTCGTGACGCCATAGGTTAGAACATACCTGTCGTCCACGCCGTACTTTTCATATAACTCCCTGTTTTCCACGCGAACTAACAAGCATACCAGATTTTCGGCATGAAGATTGATATCCAGGTAATCGAATTGCACTCGAACCTCTTCCTCATTGATATAGTAGCTGAACAGCAGGTCCTGGAACAATTTTTCCCGCAATGCAGGTAAATTCCTCCTTTTATACCATTCGTCCGCGCGCTCTTCCTCATGTCGGCTTCGTTCGGCTTCAATCTTCCCTTTGACTTTGTTAAGCAGCTCGACAAACGGCTCCGGCTCCATTTCCAGCTTTAAAATGTAGTCCTCAGCCCCGATCCGCATCGCTTCTTTCACATAATCGAAGTCGCCGTAGGAGCTCAGCACGATGAATTTCGTTTCCTTCAGCCGCTCGCGTAAAGCGGAAATAAGCTCTACGCCGTTTAATAGCGGCATCTTGATATCGGTAATGATAATGTCCGGCTTTAATTGCAGGGCTAAATCCATGGCTACTTTGCCATTCTCCGCCTCCGCCACTAAATTAAACCCGTATTTTTCCCAAGGAACCATCGTTTTCAAGCCAACCCTTGCCAACGTTTCGTCATCTGCAATCATCACACTGATCATCTGGTCCTCCTGCCTCGAAATCTGCATCCACAGGAAATCGGATCGTTACGGACGTAAATTGCCCTTTCACACTTTGTATGGCGACGCCGTACTCATCCCCATAAGTCAACCGTAGCCGTTCGTCGACATTTTTAATTCCTATGCCATTGAAGCGTCTGCCGCTGCCCTCGTCATGCCCCTCGCACATGATCTGCTCTACATCCATCCCCACACCGTCGTCGAACACCGTTATCTCCGCCACATCGCCATTGAGTTTCATCGTAATACGAATGCAGCCGGTGCCGCTTTTAGGCTCGATCCCATGGAATATAGCGTTCTCTATAAACGGCTGTAAAATAAACTTCACACATTTGGCCTTAAGCAATCCCGGATCGATATCAAAATCGACATGAAACTTATCCGAATATTTAACCTCCTGGATTTTGATGTAATCCTTGACGATAGCAAGCTCCTCTTCCATTGTAATCATGGCGTCGCTTTTGCTGGTGCTATTCGCAAGCAGCCGGCCGAGCGCCTCCACCATCTCTTTAATGTTGTCCGCCTTTTGAATCATCGCCATCCACCGGATGGAATTAAGCGTGTTATAAAGAAAGTGGGGATTAATCTGGGCTTGCAGCGACTGGTACTCCATATCCTTTTTCTTTGTTTGCTCTTCGACCATCCCGGAGATCAATTCTTGAATTTTCTCGATCATATAATTAAAGCTTGAGCTTAACAGGCCAATCTCATCTTTTCCCGTATATTCGGATTTAACGGCCAATCCGTCTTCTTTCACGCTTCGCATGACGGATGCAAGCTTCTTGATCGGGCGGACGATGCCGAACGCGACGAAATACCAGATAATCCCCGATAATATAAAACAAATCAAGACAACCGCAAGCGAAATATTAAATATAATTTTATTGTCTTTAAGAAGCTCGCTGAGAGGAATGCTGTCCGTTAACCACCATCCATAGCGTTCGATGTGGTAATAAACCATCAGCTGTCTGTCTTGAGTAATAAATGAACCGTGGTCTCCCTGCTGCTCTCTCAATTTATCCAGTCCTGGAAACGACTTCAGCAGCATGCTTTTGTCGGGATGATACACGATTTGCCCGTTATCGTCAAGGATCACGAATTTCCCGGCTTTTTTCATATTGCTGTCCTCGAACAAGTTATCGAACAAATCGCTTCTGATTTTAATATAGATAACCCCCAGCTTCTCTAACGTGGTACTGTTTCGAAACGTCTTGATCATCGAAGGATTATATCCGTTCCTTGATCCATCCGCTCCGTCGGAGTCTTCATTCGGCGTACCGAACCAAAACTGGGGCTGATCTGTCTGAACCGCTTGCTGGTACCAGATCATTTCCTTGAACTTCTCGTCGTCCGGATAAATATCGCTGGTAGCGCCGGTAAAAAGAATGATGCCGTTGTCCCCGAAAATTTGGATGGAGGCCACATTGGAAACGGCGAAGGCCTGCATCGTAAAATTATTGAGTGATTGCTGTGCGCCTTGCAGATCGTAATAACCTTGTATGGAGCCCGGTTTGAAATTGGGGGAAAGCACCTTCTGAATATCCGAATTATAGAGAATATAATCAGCGATTTGTTCGAATTGCTTAAACTCCATACCAATGATGTTCTTGTTATAAACGAGATTATCCAGGAAGGACTCGCTGACTTTGCGCTTCAGCAGGTCAACGGAGAAATAATAGGTGCTTATACTAATAAAAGTTGTCGGCAATAGCATGACCAACATAAATGAGATAAAAATTTTGCGATGGATGCTGCTTTTTATCCCTAGCCAATCCTTTAAATACATTCGAATCACCGAATTTCTGCGCAGTAAGATATAATGCTAATTCTGCTGCTCGTTTTTGGAAGCCATCCATGCGTCGGATCTCTGTTTCATATCCTTCAATGCCTCATCCACACTCCATTCTCCGAGAAATGCCTTGGTGACATCCTCGCTGACCACCTGCAATATTTCCCTCTTGGCAATCGTAATCGTTGTTTCCGGAGTCACATACCGTGTATTCGGGTCTTCGAACACTTGCTTGGCTTCGCGCTCATCAACCCCGGGCGCACTGTAAATCAATTGATCTACCGATTCGATGATTTGGGGGTCGGAGAGTGCAGCCGCAGGCATCATTCCTTTTGGAGCCACCGTTTCATCAGGACGGTCCAAACAATAAAATTGAATGAACTCAAACGCTTCCTTCGGATGTTTGCTGTTACTCGGTATGCTCATGTCACTGAAGGTGATCGGGGAAACCGTAGGAGCGTTAGCGTCAATTCTCGGCATTTGCACGACCCCCATCTGGAAATCATGTTTATATTCAGGAAGACGACTTCTCCATACATTATAAATCGGTTCTATAAACATCGCGAATTTGCCTTTGAAAAATAAACGGGTCCGATTCGTCCCTATGTCCAGCTTTTGCGCGGGAAATTCGGTTAACGGCATAATCGACCGGTCTCTATTCTGCATATCGATAAAAAACTGGAGGCTTTGCTTGTAGCTGGGATGATCAAAATTCGTTTCATGCTCGTTCTTGTACATGCCGTTCAAGCCAAGTGTTTGAATGGCCAGAGTGCTCCAGCCGATGGACGTGTCGAGCGGATAGATGACGGAGCCGTATACTTTGTCCGGGCCTTCCCCTTTCGTCAAAAGCTTGGCGGTTTCCATAAAATCCTGCCACGTCCAATCCGCCTTAGGATAAGGAATATGCGCTTCATCGAACAATTGTTTGTTATAAAACACGGCAAATTTATTGACCCCGTAAGGAATACTGTAATAATGCCCGTTGATTTTGGTCAAATCGGTAAGAGCCTTTCCAAATGTCTTTTCATAATCGATATGGTTTTCTATTAGATAATCGTCGAGAGGCAAATACAAATTATTTTTTACCCTCTCCCTTAGGTCATCCGGACTAAACTGGGCGGTAACATCTATGGATTCGCCGGAAATAAGAAAAGAATTAATTTTGGATGGAATGTTCGAGGTGCTGGGAAGCTGATGGAAGATGGCTTCAATAGCGGGATGCGACTTATTAAACGCTTCAAACGCCGGCTTCATTCCGGGCTCTGCCGTCCAATGCCAAACATCAATTTTGACTTTGTCCCGAGCAGTTGTCGTTTCGTGCTTGCTGGTCAGCTTCTCGTCCGAGGAACACGCGGTTTCGAAAAAGAACAGGATCAGAACATTTGCTGCCAGAAGGATGACCGGTTTCAGGTTCATAATCATAAACTCCCTTTCACATGAGAGAACATGGTACGTACAAATTCATTGTATCATAGGTTTATGTTCATATTCATCACGAATTTGTATGGACATCCCTTCTTTGGGGACGGCTTTTGCATCGTTTCATTACGGGTAAACGGCCGAACTCGGACATATGTCCGAGTTCGGCCGCTATCCTTATTCTTCATCCTTATGGATTCGAATGATATTATATTTTGAATCATCAAGCGCCGGCCCTACCCCGGGGTCTTGCGGCACGGTCAGGATCCCGTTCGCCGGTTCCGGCGCATATTTGAAATAACGGTTTCGATCGGGAATAACCTGGTATAAATATTCGGCGAACGGCGATAACGCCTCCGACTGGGCAGCTACAATTTGCGCCGCTGCTAAAACCATATGACCATGCGGAACTACGCGAACATTAGGATAGGATGTTTCAACCATCTTGCAGATGGCGATCGATTCAGAAATACCGCCACACCATTCGGGATCGCATTGAACATAATCAAGCAGCCCTTTATCCAGATACGGCTTCAGGCTCCACCGGGTATAGAGATGCTCCCCGCCGGCCAGCGCCGCCCCCGGATTGGCATGTTTGATCCTCTCATAGCCTTCAATATCGTCCGGAGCCACAGGCTCTTCGATCCAAACGGGGCGATAGGGCAGCATTTCTTTGACCAGCTCGTTAACCCAGGACAGTCTCCGGTTCCTGGTGGATGGGTCGTCCAGCTGATCGCTTAACCGGCTCAGGTCATACATCACCTGCGCATCCTGCGGCAAAGACTGGTGAAGAACTTCCATAATATGAAGATTGTTCTTGACTCCCGCAGCTTCTACCGGCCTGTGGGGAAGGAAGCATTTATGCCGCTTGAAGCCTTTATCATACCAGTAAGCTGCCTTTTCCAGCGCCTCTTGCGGTGTCTTGCTGCCCATGCAGCTGACGTAAGCCTCAAGCTCGGTGCGTCCGCCATGCAACAGTTGATTTACAGGCTTGCCGCTGGCCTTGCCCCGCAAATCCCATATGGCAATATCTATTGCGCTGAAAGCCGTAATGATTTCCCCTGTTGCCGAATGTCTGGACGTACGGTGCGAACGCCAAATAATGTCCCCGGTTAACGGATCTTTTCCTTGCTCGTAGAATGACAGCGGATGTTCCGGATAGACAGCATCCCACAGGGAAGCGAACTCGATTGCGGGATCAAAAATATTGCGTTTCGCAAGAAATTTGTAAAATACATGCAGCCGGTTTTTGACAGCAAGAAACTGATACTGCCCATCCAAGGGCCCGGCATGCCCCGTTAACCCGCCATAGCAAACAATTTCCACGTACCTTTGCTCATTTTGCAGGTTATGATCGGCTACTTCGATGATTCTGACTTCCTGAATCGTCGACTCAGCATCCAATGCCATATGAAAGCGCCTCCATTTTTTCCCTTAATTTGATCGTCATTTTGAACCAAGTTTACCAAATTGAATCCTATTGTCAAGAGTAAATTGGTTTACTTGAAGCCATCCCTCGGGCACAGATGAGCGTGGCAGAGCCGAATCATTTAATCGGGTTCTTGCGAAAAAACGCAGTAGGATGACGTTTCAATTTTCTACCACAATCCGGGCAAGTCTCCATTTCCGCACGAAAGTATATTTTTTGCTCGGGGACGATTCGATTTTTAGGTCATGCCGGATTGGCCAAGGGAGGACGTATTGTACGGACTGATGACCATCCATTTTCGAAGCTGGCCCTCCTCCAGCCACAATGACGTCATACTTGCTATTTTCAGCAGGGATTGCACTTTCAATTTCATGTCTGGACAGCATTAGAAAGTCTCCTTTCACTTTTAAATGATTTTGTATTCTGCTGGCTAAGTTTTACGATACATAATGCGGAATTGATTTGGGGTCGTATTGTTGTATTTTTGAAAAATTCGAATAAAGTGCCGACCAGAAAAACCGATGGCGGAAGCGATTTCATGAATACTCATATCTGTTTGCACAAGCATTGACTTCGATTGTTCAAGCTTGCACTGAATGGCAAATTCAACAAAGTTCATCCCCGTTTCTTTCTTGAACACTGAACTGAAATAAGTGGGGTTCATTCCTACAAGCTCGGAGCATTGCACCAGCGACACCCCTTCCAGCGCATGCTCACGCATATATTGACAAATTTGCGCAACGGCAGACTTCGCCTTCCCCTTGTTTTCTTCATGTAAAACTTTCATAAAAATGCCAAATAACCGATCCGCAAACCAGTCGTGTATTTCCATAGAGGTACGGCATCCCCGTAATTCTTCAAATAACATATTTTCGCTCAACAAATGATACGTGTTCCCTCCTTCCGATCGAAGAAAGAGCAGCAACGACGCAAGCAAGACAAAGTAGCATTGATAAATAAAACCGGGGTCTTCAGTGGTGCAGATGGATTCTGAAAAGTGCTGCAGCTCATCTTGCGCCTTCGCTTTATCGCCGGTTCTGAGTGCTTGGATCATTTGAGCCTCGACAGATTGGGAGAATACCTGTGAAGCGCTTCTGTGCATTTTATTGCCGTCAACCATGAAGAATACACCCTCGTTTTTTCCGTAAATGCGCTGCTGCAATGCATTCTTCGCCTCCTGATACGAAACGGACGCATCGGCAATGTGGGTATATACTTTTCCGATTCCAACTGAAACTTCGATTTTCATGATCTCTATCATTAATCGGCGAACTTCTACCGCATAACGTCGAATATGAAGCAAGAAGTTATCCGTCGACATTTCTTTCTCCGGATAAAGAATAGCGGAGGCTTTCCCTTCATGGCTGTTAAGTATATATCCGGAGATCAGAAATTGTCCGGTTTGCAGAAGCTCGTTCATCATATTGGCAGCCGCGTATGCGACGATCGGTTCATCGTCTTTCAAGAAGCGACTTTCTTTGTGTAAATTTTCAATATCAACGATCATAACCAAATATATCTCGTTCGGATTAATTCGATGTGTTCGGCAATCTTCATCCAGTGAATGGCGAATGAGTGGATTCCATTCCAGCAACATCTGCAAAAATTTTTCACGCATCGTCGGTTCGATTCGCGATACATAGCTGTTGATTTTGTGCGTTTCATCCTTAAGGTAGTCTATACAGTCTTTCAGAAATGAAACTTCGCTTTCAACCGTTTCCCGTCGCATGTTTCCAAGACTTAATTGTTCCCCGTACTTGATCAGCTGCTCAATCGGATTATATATTCGTCGCAAATGCAGCATGGTGATCCCTATGCTCATAATGACAACTAAAATGACGATCAATGTTACCAGCCACTGAATCCATAGAAATTCGCGTGCAATCCATTCTCTCGGAATCACCGATACATACGTTCTCCCGAGGGCTGTCTTCACATATGTATACAGATAGGTATGCCCTCGGTCGTCCCGAATGTAGCTGCTCTTGGTCGGATCCTCGCTCGTGAGCAAATCCTTCACTTGGGAGTCTGCCAGCAGTGATGGCATAGCTCCGGGTGAACTGAATAATATATCGCCTTGTGTATCACGTACAAACAATGCGGCCGTCCCAGACATATCCTCCAAATCGTTCTGCAAAACGTTGATTTTGATTTGATACATCAAAATTCCCCAGCCGGAGCCGTCATTCGGCTTGGTCAGCTGCCGCCAAAACGTTATATATCCTTTAGCTTTCCCGTACGGGAGCCATACCCATTGTGCCCGCTTGCTTTCTACGGGAATATTATAGATATCTTCTGTGAAATCATTCCGTTTTCTTAGCAAATTTCCAAATTCGCCGGACAATACATAATCATCGCCAAATCGATAGAGCATAATATCCCCGATTAAACGATTCAAATTTCGTGTCCTGCTAATGGCATTAATAAGGTCGTTTTGAAATAAGTAGTCCGTTGAATACCCCGGCTTCCGGTAAGCTTCGTTCATCAAAGGACCCGTTGCCAATTGAAACGAATCCTGTTCCACGTTATGCAGGATCTCTTCGACCCTATCTTTGACATGTGTCAGATTCGTCAGATTTTGATCTATCGCTTGACGTTCGGCTTTGGACATAGACAATTGATGATAGAGAACGCCTGTGATGATTGCAGGGATGCAGATTGAAACACAGCTCAACCATACCAGTCTATTGAGTAGATTTTTACGAAACTTCAGACTCCTCCGTATCTTAGGTGAGTACAGTGTACGAATCCTATTCCACATCGGCACCCCCCCAGCATACTCACAATAACGTTATACCGTCACAACAATCCAGCCCGCCTCTACGATGACCGGATAAGTTTCCACAATGGGGATGTCTTCCTCCAGCCGGTCTACGACTTCCACATCGTACGTTTTCACCAAACATTTGAAGGGGTCGAACATGGATTTCCCGTTGGTAATATCGAATTCCCAGCCGTGCCAAGGGCATCGCACAATTTCGCCGTCCCTCCCGTAAAGATACTCCCCCGGGTCGGAAGGCAGCATCATGCCTTGAACGCGGCCTACGCACAACTGCGCGCCCTGATGGGGACAACGATTTCGCATCGCATAAAACTGGCCCTTGATGTTGAATACTCCAATGGATCGTCCTTCAATAGTTACAATCTTCCGGTCCCCAGATGGGAGTTCCCGAACGGGACATACCATATGTTTGCCCATTACAGCCATCATACTCCTTTTGCGCCAATAATTAAAGATGATACAATTGCTTGGCGTTTTCCAATAAAATGCGATTCAAGGCCTGGGGAGTTAAAAATTCCAGTTGTCCAGGCGAGGCAAAATGTTCATCCGGGTAGTCGCTCGAAAATAATAGCATCTCTTCGAAATTCATCATGGACAACACCTCCAACAGCTCTTCATTGCGCTGAGGCCGCTCCAACGGCTGCGTGGTCATTCTCACGTGATCTCGCAAATATTCACTCGGGAGCTTTTTCACCCATGGAACTTCCGAACGCAGTCCCTTATATTCCTGATCGAGCCGCCACATCAGTGCCGGAATCCAGGTTACCCCGCCTTCCGTAATGACAATCTTCAGATCTGGAAACCGCTCAAACACTCCTTCCGTAAGCATGCTTACCAAATGGACCTGCATGGCGAAAGACAGACTAGCATAGTACTCCAAATAATGGGAGGGATATCCTTGCGACGCCAGTATATTGATGCCGATTCCATCCGCTCCCGGGTGAATGGCGAGAGGCAACCCATGGCGGGCGCAAGCTTCGTAAATGGGATAATAGTGACGTTGTCCAAAAGGGGCGCGCGCGCCCGAATCGGCCACCACCTGCACGAAGTGCGGGTGGCCGGCCCAGCGGTCGATTTCTTTGGCGGCCGCTAGGGGGTCCTGATGGGCGATCATGATCGATCCTTTGTAAGCGCCGTCCGCATTATATTCGTCTAACCAAGTATCGGAGAGCCAACGGTTGTAGGCCGCCGCAACAGCAGTGGCGTAATCCGGATCGTGGTTTGCCGAAACCTCGGCACGAGGCAGTAAAATCACCGTCGTGATGTCGTGAGTTTGCAGCAACTGCTGGCGTAGGAATTCCGGTTCCGTTCCAGGTTTTCCCCCATCGGGGGTTACGGTGCGGCAAGGCGTCACCGGACTTTGATAATAATGATTCACTCGTATATGAAAGCGATGTTTCCATGGTTGGGTCAAATATCGTCTGATCTCTTCGGCGTTTCGCGGATACACATGCACATCACAATCGATAATTCCAGAATGGCTCTTGGGCCATTCCGGTATGGCCTCTATTTCCGCGTTTATCGGGTCTGCCATTTCTTTTCTCCTCTCTTTGCTTCCTGTCTCTATGGACGCGCCGATCACCCGTTTATCCTTTTACCGAGCCCAGCAGCACACCCTTGGCAAAATATTTTTGCAAAAATGGATAAACGACAAGAATGGGCAGCATGGCCACAACGACTGCAGCCAGGCGTATCGTCTCTTGCGGCAAAATTTGATCCGAGTCGGTAAGCGACCCTTGGACTGAATTTGCATTAGCATCGACGATCAGCGATTTGACAAGCAACTGCAGAGTCCACTTTTTCGCATCCGACAAATAAATCAGGGCGTTAAAATAGGTGTTCCAATGACCGACCGCAAAGAACAGAGTAAATGCGGCCAAGGCCGGTAAGGAGAGAGGCAGCACAATCTTGAAAAATACACCGATATCGTTGCAACCGTTTATTTTCGCCGCATCCTCCAGTTCTTCTGGCAGCGATTGCAAAAAGCTCTTGACAACTATCAAACTGAATGAATTGATCATAGCTGACCAGATCAACGCCCAATACGAATTCAGCAAGCCCAAATTTTTAATCAGCAAGAAATTGGGTACGATACCCGCGTTAAAAACTAAAGTGAAAATAACGATGACCATAATCCAGTTGCGTTGAGGCAAATCTTTTTTTGTGAGCCCGTAAGCCATGGTGAACGTAAACAACAAATTGAGCAGCGTACCGATCACGGTAATATAGACGGTGCTATATAAGGCATTTTTGAAGTTGATTGAACCGAGAATATAGCTGTAACCTCTCAGTGAAAACTTTTCTGGAATCAGCGTGAATGCGAACGGCCGATACACCTCAGGATCGGTTAGCGATACGCTGATCACATAAAGAAACGGAAACAGACACAGTAAGGAAAAGGATAGCAGCAAAAAGGAGTTAATATAATCGAAAGCGGTCATTTTCTTTCCAGTGGGCATGCTCAAAACTCCTCCCTTACTCTTAGTAGATACCTTCTTGTCCCATCCGTTTGACGATTGTATTCGCTATCACCACAAGGAACAGGCCGACTACACCTTTGAACATTCCAACCGTAACGCCGACGCTGATCTGACCGCGTTGAATCCCTTGAGTAAATGTGTAGGTGTCAAATACGTCTGCCACATTATTGACCAGTGGGCTTTTCATTAGCAGCACTTGTTCGAAGCCGACGTCAACCATATGACCTAGCCGCAGGATAAGCAGAATAACGATCGTCGTTCGAATAGCCGGCAACGTAATATGCCATATTTTCCGCCAACGGCTCGCTCCGTCCATCTCAGCGGCCTCGTAAAGCTGGGGGTCGACTCCTGCCATGGCAGCCAGGAAAATAATCGTCCCCCAACCGACGTCCTTCCAAATGTTTTGTGCGGTGAGCAGGCCCCAGAAGTAGTCAGGATTGGTCAAGAAGGATTGAGGGTTCCCGCCCGACTGAATGATGAACTTGTTGACCAGACCGACGTCCTGAGAAAGCAGAAAAAAGGTCAGGCTCGCCACCACCACCCAAGACATAAAGTGGGGCAAGTACAGAATGGATTGGTTCAAACGCTTGAACCACTCGTGCTTCAGTTCGTTCAGCATCAGAGAGATGACGATCGGAAGCGGGAAAAAGAAAACGAGATTAAACAAATTAATGACCAGCGTGTTGCGCAGCATAATATAAAAATGCTCGTAGGTAAATAAGTCAATAAAATTATGAAGTCCAACCCATTGGCTGTGCCACATGCCCAACGCCGGACTATAATTTTGGAAAGATAACAGAAGTCCCCACATGGGGGCAACTTTGAACAGCAGATAATAAATAACTCCGGGCAGCGTTAGCAGATAAATGTACCGATATCGGACATACCGGCGCCAAGCAGTCGCTGCATGTCTCCGGGTTTTCGCGGAATTCAAGTCAAGGATATTCTCCCCCATATGCTCACTCCTTTGTGGGTAGTGGATCACTTTAATTTGTACAGTTCTTTTGCATTTTCGAAAAAGATACGTTGACGCATCCGATCGGGCAATTTGGGAAACGCATGTTTCGGTGAATCAAAGTCCCAGTGTGGATAATCGCTTGCGAACATCAAGATGTGTTCAGCATCCATGAATTCCAACTTTTTCACTAGATCACGATCCTTATCGGGTCTTTCGATCGGTTGGCTGGTCAACCGCACGTGATCTCTCATATACTCGCTCGGCTTACGGTGCAGCCAGGGTACTTCTTCGGCAAAACGCTCGTACAGTTGATCCAAGCGCCAGAGTAAAGTCGGCAACCATGCTACTCCTCCTTCGACCAGAACAACTTTAAGCTTCGGGAACCGTTCAAATACGCCTTCGATCAGCAAACTGACTAAATGCGATTGGTAGCTGATAGAATGCAGTGTGCCCCATTCAATATAATGAGTAGGATATCCGATCGTCGGTTGGGTATTGATTCCGATTCCGTCCGCTCCCGCGTGAATCGCGAACGGCAGGCCGTAATGCTCGCAGGCTTCAAATATGGGATAGTATATTTTTTGGCCGTATGGGGCTCGCGATCCGGAATCGCTCAATACTTGAACAAACTGCGAATGTCCTGCCCAACGTTCGATTTGACGGACGGACCCCTCCGGATCCTGTGTCGAAACCAATATCGAGCCGCGAAACACCTCGTCATAGTTATAATCCCTTAGCCACGTATCCGCCTGCCACTCGTTATATGCCGAGCAAATGGCTGTGGCGTAATTTGCATTCGGCATGGGATTGGAGAAAGGCCTGGGAAGCAGTATCGCATAATCGATGCCGTATTCATGGACGAGCTGCTCGCGCAAAAATTCGGGGTTGGAACCCGGCCCACCTCCCCCTGGGGGGACTGAATCCGTGCGGTTGACGTTCATTGGGTGGTGATAAAGATCACGACCCCTTAAAGAAAATTGGGTGCGCCAGCGAGGGTCCAGATACTTTCGAATTTCCTCCGCATTCTTGGGAGCCACATGCACATCACAGTCAATGATTCTTTGTTTGCGCCCCGAATTCTGATTGGCTTTCTCATTAAGAATCTGCATTGGTCACTTTCCTTTCCTCTATTGTTGCATCTGTTTGTAGTTCTCGGCAAATTCCTTGTAAGCTTTTTTGAAATCCGGCATAATGTTCAATTTATCGACGTAGGCCTGGAAGTCTTGGATCGAGATATTCCCGATAATTGCACGGGTTCGCATGGCCGTCCATTCATCGGAATATTTCGACCACACTTTTAACCAAGTATCAGAAAACAATACTTTGTTTAATGGTACTTGAGCGATCGAGTCAACCGGTTCCATCTCTTTGATTTTCGCTTCGTTCCATTCTTTCGATGCCTGAGGGTGTCTTACTTTCAACCAACGATCGTCAGCGATAGGCAAGAATTGATAAAGATCGGTGTTGATTTCTTTTTTGCCTATATCGGTCAATGTTTTCACACCATCCTTCGTTGTATAATGAACGCCCTCGATCCCGGTAGTAAGCAAATCCAGCATGTCGGGGGAGGCAGATTTATCAAATAGCTTTAAGATTTGTTTGACCTTTTCTTCTGGTACCTTTTTCGAAATAAAGATATATCCTCCGGATCCTACAGTTAACTCCAGTGCATAGCCTTTCGACCCCTTCATAATCAGCGAATCCACATTCGCATTGGGCTGCTGATGCTTTTTTATCGCATCCGTTGCTGTCCACGCATGATAAATGTTCCATACATAGGTGGCACTTGTTCCCGAAGTAAACATATCCTGGAGCTGGGATGTTTTCATGACGGAAAACTCTTTAGGCAACACACCATCCGCATACCGATCTCGATACCAAGCGACAAAATCGGTATAATTCTGTGTAAGGAACGGATAAACCAGGCCACCTTCGCTGTTATAAACCGGGTCATTCGTGCCAAAAGCACGGCTGTAATAATCGTTGAATTCCATTCCGATCGTATTCCCGTTGCCGGCCATGTTATTTTTGACGACCTGTTTTAAGGCAGCTGAAAATTCATCCATCGTTTTCGGCATGGGCAGCCCTAATTGATCCAACCAATCTTTGCGGATCTGCGGGATGACATTAAACTTGGGACGTGTAAGCGGCAAGGTGTACAGCTTTCCATCGATTTTAAAATATTTCCCCCACTCCGGTACAATCTTCTTTAGATTCGGGTAATCTTTATAATCGCCCAAGAACGGGCCAAGATCCCAAAACAATCCTTGCTTTGCCGCGCTTAAGGCAGGCAGGTAATTTTCCTCAGAATCGATGATATCGGGAAGGTCGCCGGAGGCAAGGACGATATCGAGTTTGCTGTTATAATCGCTTTTCGGCACCCAATCTACGGTTAAATTCACATTTAACCTTTTTTGAATTTCCGCCCAGGCTGCATTTTTCATATCCGGTACTTGAAAATAAAGAAATGACATGACTTTCAGATCCAGCGGTTTTTGATCGGCTTTCGCCGCCTTTTCCTGCATCGGTGTCTCCTGTGTCACGCCGCCCAGGGCACCGCATGCCGCCACCAACATGGCAAGGGTTATGTTAATGCTAGCCATGAAAAGCATCTTTTTTTTGTTGTACATACGACCTTTGCGCATACTGTTATACCTCCCTTAGTCATAATTTTGTACTGCATATTCAGACTATAGCTTCAAATATTGATGGCAGCCAGTGACATTATTCAAGAACCATAAAAAATCCAAAAAAATGTCCCTCTGATGTAAGGTAGTTTGGGACATGATCGAACGTATTTTTCGTGAAGGTAAGTGAGATTTGCCATCGCCCACGCTTACTTATATTAAAATAACGAGCCTACATTGTTTCAATGACTAGCTGGCCGAGGTACGAAACTATAGATAAAAAAATGGCCCATTGCTGGGCCATAAAACCATAGTTAGGAAGAAAATTGCAAAATATACTTTGTGCCTCCTACCGCTGTTCGTTTATTTCGCTCATCTCATGTACAGATGCATGCCTGACATGTCCATGTCACCAAAACCCTTGACTTTTGCAATATGGATCAGTTGTTCTACTTGAGCTCCTATCGGTAATGCGGCACCAATATCGTCCGCCATTTTCTTCATGAGGACCAGATCCTTGTGCAGACAGATTAAGGGCGAAGCCCTCCACAAATTGGGTATAGTGTCGGTCATAAATCCGGCTCTGAACGAAACTACTGCTCAGAATCTGATGCAGCAGTACTTTAGGCAAGCCCATTTTATCTTTTTCTCGGTCACGCCATCTTCCTTCGTCCGTTCTTTAGCTTCATAGTAGAACGTACTTCTTGCGATTTGCAGGACGTCGCACATTGCTGATACTGAGTATTTATCACGGTTGCTTTGGATGATAGCTACTTTCGTCCCATAATCAGCAATGTGCGACGTCCTACTCCCACCTTGATGCTTGATTTACTCTCAAGTATATCAACTTCGCCGCGGCAGACATATATACTGATTTTTCGTGTTCTCTTTAGTACGGCAGACAAAAAGAACCCCAAGAGACCGCTTTGAGGACGTCGATCGCCCTCAGGGCTTGTTCTTTGGTTTTGTATAGGACGACGAGATCGTCAGCGTATCGCACCAATGTTCCGGTTTCCGCGAACTTCTTCTCCCAGATCGTGTCCAGGTAATTCAGATAGATGTTCGCTAAGAGCGGGGAAATAACCCCGCCCTGTGGATCCCGAGTTCGGTTTCGTGAAACTGATCATCTTTCACGAAACCCGCTTTCAGCCATTTGCGAATCAGTTTCAGCACTCGACGGTCGCTAATGCGTTGTTCAATCAGCTGCATCAGCTTCTCGTGTGGTATGTTGCCAAAGTAGCCGCGAATGTCGATATCGACGACCCAGTACACGCCTTGTCGTACAGCGCATGAAATCGCCGCCTCGGATTTTCCTTGGCCGCTAGGTATAGTACGTTTTGGAGTTGTTGAGCTTTTACTTTGGCGTCGTTAGCAGATTTGTCTGCATTCACTGACTCTTACCTACTCCAGTACGTGAACAAAGCAGGGGTCCTTTCCTCCGCAAGGTTGTGTTGTCCTTGTTCGGTACTACGACCCCCTCCGACTCCCTTCCCGCAGCTCGCCACTTCACCTTTCGGGCTTATAGGTCCGCTCCTTACGAAAAAAATTCTCGTGCGGGTTAGGGTCTCCCTAGTTCCAAGCACAACTTTCCCAACATGCCGGATCCCCATACACCGGAGGATTCTTCCGCGCTGCACTTCCAAGGGCTTCACGCGTTCCATGGTCTTCACCCAAATATCCGAGGCCTCCTCTTGTCCTTTTCAGGTCTTTTTTGACGGTGCGGCAGGATTCACTTGATGTTACGGCCTGCATGTATTCCAAGGAACGGAATTAGTGAGTGATCAACTTTTTTCGGAAATGTATGACTTATTCCGGATCACTTCTGTTCATCCGAAGTGGATATCCGGAGTGAACAGCCAAGGACATCCTTTCTGGAGAACATTACCGGTTTTTATTACTAATCAGTTAATTACCTTTCTTGAGTTAAGTGCTGAGGGTGTCGGAAGGAAAAAAAGTCGAGAATTCGTGACTCACCAGTATCTCGCTGCTACGATAGATAAATACATGGCTATTGCATTTGGCCTTTACAATGATGACACTCTGGATCTCCTCCCCTATGCTCTCCTTCATACTGGCCATATGGAACGTTATTCTAATCCCAGAACCATAGGACAATGGCATGTGTTATGCGAATTGATCGATAATGATAGAAAATACACAATAAATCCACATGGTGTCGTAATCGATTGCTATAATGCTGGCGAAGTTGATCAAATTATTCTTGTTGAGCAAGATGGCTACATTCTCTTTAAAGTTCATTATTCGAATCCTGGGGTTCTTATTGATAATAAAGGTATTATGGTAGATAGCTCTACCGGAGCTGACTTCTGCGGTTATTTTACACCAACCCTACTCCCTCAAAGTTACTTTTTACAATGTTCCGATGAAGTAGCATTCGAATTTGATCTTTATTCTTTTATTTTGGAATGTTATGCAGACATCGTTTGTGGAAGCGAATCCGTCAATCGGAGATTTCGTAAGCGTGATGTCATTAATAAAGGTATAGTCGAAATGACAGAAGAAAGTGAATCAGATTCCCATAAACTCGGTATTCGTTTTATACCTCGAAATATTCACAGAAAGATCCAAACCGGAACCCAAAACAAAGCTGAGTATGACTTAGAACTAAAAAAATATTTCGTTACCGGCCATATTCGTAAATTACCTAACGGACATAGTGCAAGTCGCGAAGCAATTTCGCATGCAAGTGAATACGGCATCGATCTGCCACAAGGTTTTACATTTGTAAAACCATACGAATCTGGAGAAGAAAAAGTCCGGACACATTACATTAAACGTGTAGAAGAATCATAAAAATTTACACCTGTTCGGTGAATATAATGTATAAACCGAGACCCCCTCTTAACTATCAAGGAATCCCGGTTATTTTAGTTGTTGTCATAACCGTTCCTTCACGAAAGCGATGATTTCCTGCACATATCCGTCGTCTCCTGATGAGTGACATTATAGTGGAGCATCTTCCAGCTGGGCGTACAACGCAAAGAAGATGACCGCCTGCACTTCGGCGGCCATCTTCTTTATGCTTCTTGATAGTACCGGCTGCCATAGAATACTTGTTCGGTAACTAAGTCTCGTCCATCCGGCTGCACTGAACGGATGCCTTTGTGTAGTACGTTCCTAAATCCCAATCATCTTTGGAAGGGATTTTCATAAACTCTTCGCGCTGCTCTACGGTTAATAATTCTTTTCCTCTCAACGACTACACACCTTTCGCCTAACATAAGGTCATTTGATAATTTCAAACCTTTATGTGGGGATTAGTCCGGTTTTTCAGTGTTTGATAAATTTTCGCTTTAGACACACCCGTACGTTTCTGTGATTTCTTTAATTGTATATTTTTCGCTATCGTAGAGAGTCAGAGCCATGTCAATTTTATTTTTATCCATGGGTGGACGACCGCCTTTCCTGCCCCTAGCTCGTGCAGCTTGTAATCCAGCATGAGTTCGCTCCCTGATTGTCTCTGCTTCCATTTCTGCCAGTCCTGCCATGATTGCAAAAAAGAGCTTCCCGGCCGGAGTACTCGTATCGACGCCGAGAGTGATGATTCTGTAAACCGATGCCTCTTTCTTGCAATTGATGCGTTAGTTCAATTAGCTGCCTAGTAGTCCGTCCTAAACGATCCAGTTTCCAGATCACAAGAGTGTCACCAGTTCTCAAATATTCTAGACAGCGGGTCAACTCCACCCGATCATTTTTCTTTCCTGAGGCCTTCTCTTCAAATATTCGTTCGCAACCAGCAGTTTTTAATGTATCTATCTGTAGATTCAACGATTGTTCAGCTGTCGAGACACGGGCATAACCAATTTGGGACACGATACTATCTCCTTTTGTCTATTAATCGTTTTTTTACGACTTAATAGACATGAACAATATTATTTTTGACTGAAATATAAGCCTGCCTTCAAAAGTACATAAAACGATCGTTTTTTAGACTGTTATTACATCAGACTGCCGCATATAGATAGGCAACTGTTATAAGAAAATAAAGTAGATTGGGTAGCGTCATTAACGGGCAGGATAATTGAATTAAACGTTGAAGATATAAAGGATTCTAAAATCTGATGATCTTATTGAAGTTCGTATAGCTGAGTAAGAAAGGATCAGATATGAAAACGTTTTTAATACCCCGAATTGGGACTACGAACGTTCAACTGGAGATGGCCTCCGTTCCCAAATGGTTCGATGGAGGCCGCTTACTCGGAACAGGTGCTGCAGATCAATCTCCAGGCGGAAGCATTCGTCCTGACGTTGGGTTACAAGATGGAGAGTAGAGCCATTTACCGAAACATCGTACGGAGGGGCTGGCCGCTTTTAATCGAAAATGTACTGTTGAATTTTTCCACCTTCTTCGACATCATCATGGTAGGCAGTCTCGGCGCTTACGCCGTGACGGCTGTCGGCATCACGGATCAGCCCCTGCTGATTGTCAATTTTATTTTGTTCGGGCTCAATACGGTCATCGTAACGAAAGTATCGCTGTTCAAAGGAAGAAACGATGCCGAACAGACCAAAATTTACGTGGCCAACCTAATCTTTCTGTCTCTCGGCATTTCCCTGTTTTTTTCCGTATTAGGACTGCTTTTCGCACCTGAAATCATGCTCCTGATGGGGGCAGCCCCCGACATCGTGCCAGTATCGGCTGGTTTCTTTCAATTTGTCATCGCTGGCACCTTCGCCAAAGCTCTCATGAGCGCGATTGTCGGCGCTCTTCGGGGAATCGGGGAAACCAAAACGTCGCTTACCATCATCATGGTTTCCAACGGATCGAACATTGTATTTAATTACCTTTTCATATATGGCAATCTCGGTTTTCCGAAAATGGGTGTAAACGGGTCCGGACTGGCAACCAGCCTAAGCTTCCTCGTCGGGCTGGCATTATGTATCATCAGGCTGTTTTTTGGGGGCCGGGACAGCATAATTCGTTTCCGGCTTCACGATTTGCTGAGAGTCCGAATGGCGGTCTTGAAGGATATTTTCCGGTCCTCGCTGCCCGTCATGTGGGAACTGGTTTCCGTCCGCATCGGCGTACTCGTCACTGCCAAATTTACCATTTCTATTGGAACCTTGCCGTTTGCAGCTCATATGGTCGTGAGCAACCTGCTTAATCTCTCCTTTTTTATCGGCACGGCTCTCGCCACGACAGTGACGACGTTCGTCGGGGAAAGCATCGGGAATAACGATCCAGCTTTGGCGAAGCAGTATATCCGTGCCACGATAAAAACCGGTTTGGCCGCTTCAAGCCCGTTTGTGCTCGCTTTTCTGTTTATCCCACGTACCTTAGCCGGTATTTACACCAACGACCTTACCGTCATCCACATGGCGGTCGTGCTGCTCGGTATGACGGCTTTCATGCAGCCGTTCCAATGCCTGGCTACCATCTTGTTCGGTGCTTTCCGTGGGTATGGAGATTTTAAATCGCCAGCGAAGATCACGTCGATCGGCATCGTTATCATAAGACCTCTGCTTACTTTTGCGTTGGTGTACCTGCTCAAGATGAGCTTGGTCGGCGCGTGGATCGCGATTATAATAGACGAAGTCTTCCGCTTTTTAGCTATTGTCAACAAATACAGAAAACAGCGCGTAATGGAACAACGGACGGAGTAGTAAGCTCTTCTTCCGCCAATACCAACAAGGGGGTTCAACCACTCCTAAAATAAAGACCAACAATCCCAGTAAGGCTCCTGGTTTAATCGTGAACAGCTGTCAGAGGATATCATTCAAACATTTGTGTGGCCTTGCTACTGATGACATTAGAAGTCTGTAACAATTTGTTACGCTAGCGGAGCACGTTAGTTGAACTTTGCACAGCTGCGATTTACGAAAAGCGAGCCCCTTGTAGACAAAGGGAGAACTCGCTTTTTTTTATGCAACGAATTGCCTAGCGTACGTTTTCCGCGTTTTGTTGGCGGTACCCCATTAATAAAATATCAATTAAATTAAAAATTATGTCACAAAACAGCTCTTTGAACTGTTATAAGGGTACAGTCGACTGATAAATAATAGGAGGTGAGCCTATGGAGGAAATAGACATTGGAAAAAGGTTTGTTAATGGCGGAGAAGATGAACTGGAATAGATAATCAATCTCTATGGTGAAAAACTCCTTCGCTATGCAACGGCGATTCTATGTGATTATCATGAAGCAGAAAATATTGTACAAGAAGTCTTTCTTTCAGCCTATCAAAATCGGAATATTTTTGATGGCAATAACCTATCCGCATGGTTGTACAAAATTACATATAATCGCTGTTTAAATCAACTAAAAAAGCGTAAGATCCTATATTTTCATGATATTCGTAGTGAAGTAGTTTTACCAGAGAAAGATAAAGGTTTGAGTGATGAGATGCTTCGTGCGTTACAGAAGCTTAAACCTATGGAACGTGCCTTGTTATATGGGCGGATTATGGATGGGCAGAGTTACGAGGAACTATCTCAGCTTACAGGAAGTTCTCCAGCTGCATTACGCAAACAATATCAACGGGCCAAAGATAAAATAGTTAAATATTTTAATATTGAATATGGTAGAAAGGAGTCTAACTATGAGCAAATTTGATATGGACGAACAACATATACATGAAATGTTTTCCAAAATTACAGTCGATTCAAGTAAACTTGCAGAACAGGTTAAAAGCCGATTGCATGAGGATAGTGCTGGTATGCCTGCTAGACACCGCAATCGGTGGACAAGATCAACAATTGCAGCTATCGCGATGTCGTTCGTATTAGTTGCTAGTGCAACTGCTGCATCTTTAGGGAATTTTGATTGGTTCATAGAGAGATTTAATCCTGATTTTGGTAAGATTGTTGAACCAGTTGGAGTCTATAGTGAGGACAAAGGAATTCGCATGGAGGTTATCGGTGCACAGAAATATGAAAATAGGGCGATTATTTACCTATCTCTTCAGGATAGAACAGGTCAAAACCGATTGACGGAACAGACTGATTTTAGAGACGGATTCAATGTAAAAATGCATTCACAAACAAAAGAGGGAGCCAAAGGTGGAGACGAAGTTTTATCAGCCAGCATGTCATGGAAACAAAAAATGCTTTATTTTAATAAAGATACGAATACCATTTATTATGAGTTTAATATAACGGCTGATCCAGACACACCATTAGCAGATCCGTTGGAGCTTGGCAGTTTCCTTATTTATTTTGACGGAAAAGCCTATATAGACGAACCCATTTCCGTATCCCTTACAGGAATTGAAGATTTAGAAACGATTCCTATTGAAAAAGCACAGATTTGGGGGGGCAGTAATGTACCAAGTGACCTAAGTTCATTAACAGAGGCACTTATGCCAGGGGATTATGCTTCCATGCCCCATGGTGAAAAAGATCAATGGGTTTCAAATATCGGTATTATAGATGGAAAATTGCATGTGCAGATAGGCAAAATTTTTAATAAAGAGTTTGGTCCTAATGATGCCATGGTTTCTCTAAAGGGTCCAGACGGTAATTTAATCTCCAATGATTATAGTTTGGTATTTCTCAGTGATAAGAAGAATAACCTTCTTGATCTTGAAAATAACGATTATGGTGACGCTATATATAAATATGAAGAATTTGTATTTCCAGTAAGCAGCGAAAATCTTAGTAAATACACTCTTTATTATACTGGTTCCGTTTATTCTGGGGTTGAAGGCAACTGGAAGGTGGCGGCAAATTCAAGTGATACAACTTCCAATTTACGTACTTGGAAAAATGATATTTCAGTTGAAGGTCATCTTTTTGAATATATAACCCTCAGTCCTTTAGGATTACAAGTAATCGGTACCTATAAAGGTGAGAATTGCATGGTCAGTGATATGCTACTTGAAATTGAAACAGTAGACGGTATTATCCCATTGGAAGGTGGTGGAGGAAGCCAAAACCCTGATAAACATACCTTCAATTCAAGTTGGAATACGAAAACACCTTTAGATATTACCAAAGTTAAAGCAATAATTATAAATGGCACTCGAATACCGGTTAAATAACAAGATAATTAAAATAAAAATTTCAACACACTAGTTTAACAAAAGCTCCATTTTGTTAAACAGGAAACCCTTGATCTTGGATGGATCAAGGGTTTTTAATATTGTAATTTCCTTAACGTTGTAAATCCGCATTTTCCTGACGCTACCCCAAATAATTCAACAATTCTTGGCCTTCCTTCAGCATCTGTTCCTACAATTTTTAATCCTGTTTCATTAATTGGTGCTTCAAATTCCGGGTTTAGCCCGTAACTACATCGGAATTGTTCGATAGTAGTTGTTTCTTGGTAAATATCGGAAACCAATGAAGGGCTCTTTATAAATACCTCACCTTTTTGACCGACCAATGAACAAGTAAGTTTACTGATAACTAGTTTAGATGCATCGGGGTTTAATTCTTCGTGATCAGCTTCTTCAAGCATTAATTTATTTTTGGCATATTCCAGAATTATATTTTGAAATCCACCGCAAGTTCCTATTAATGGGACATTATGTTCGCGGGCATACCTAATAATTTGTAATACTCCACCTACAGATTCGAATACCTGGGGCTATCCAAAACCCTTTATAAGACTTTTTGATGGTTTCTAGTTGTTCAGGAATTGATGCTGTTGGAATCCATTCATACACAATCTGAACCCCAATTTTTTTAATGGAATGGTTTATTGCATCATTCGTGGCTTGCTGTGAGAGATAAATCGGATTAAAATCACCAATAACGCCAATTTTCAAATATATCCCCCCTTAAACTAAAATCACCAAATGATAATAGCACGGCCAAAAATTTTTTCCAAGATATCCATACGAATTATTACTCCATAAATCAGTAAAACTCATTATTTCCTGTGTTCATAATTCGTTTCTCTTACTGAAACTTCTCAAATTCATTTTTCAGCCAATGCTGATTCTGATATGCAATATACTGTTCCGTCCGAATCAATAGATCAACCAATTCCGGCTTTGTTAGCTGCATATATCGCTGTCTAACTCGATCTATGTCGCGATTTGCAAACGTACATGCCACATAGATTGGCTCGATGTTAATTAGGAGCTTATTCGTAATCTTGGCAGTTCGTGTTACGTCAAATCCTTGAACGAGTAAGCCTGGGTTCCTGGTAGAAAATGGGGATGGTATTTTCCCTCCATCTTCTATCTCGTACCCCCAATGATTAAGATAATCAACTATTTTTTCTCTTCGTTCATCCGAGACTTGCTCAGGGGCCCAGTTTCCCAACAGCCTTAGCCTTAGAAGCTCTAAAAACCACGGCCCCTCACCTTCAGACCCGTCCTCTAACTTTTCTGCTTTAACAAATTCAAGAACGCAGTCTTCGTCTTTAAAATCTCTGTAACACTTATTCTCACCTTGAAACTGGCCAAAGCCTTTAAGATCTCTAAGAATAAAATGCCATCGTTCACCAACATATTCTGATTCGTCGTAATGAAATTCTACTGGGAGCGCCAAACGCTGCTCTCTAACGTTCATAATGGCCTTAAGGTAAGCTTCACGCAGCCGGCTAACTTGATTCCCCTCAGCCCAGCTTATACGCCTTCACCCAAAGAGTTTCAAGCGTTAGAACATGAGAACGACAAGTTAAAAAAACTTTTGGGTGAAAAAGATCTGGAGATTGCGATCCTGCGTGACCTTGTAAAAAAGGCGAACCCCGCCTATCGGACAAAATAGAGATTGCCGACACATGGATTGCGCGGGGATATCAGGCTGCCGTAGTGCTGCGAATCGTCGGCGTCAGCGAACAGACGTATTATTACCGGAAAAAGCATCTCAAGTCACAACGCGTGTATAACGGTGGACGCCCGATCCCTGGGCTTTCCTTGGGTCAGAAGCAACAACCGGTTAGCGATGAGCAGATCAAGGAATGGCTGATGGAGCTCATTACGGGAGACGAGTCGATTTACGGCTACCGCAAGTTAACCTTATGCCTGAAACGGCAATATGGACTCATTATCAACAAGAAAAAAGTATACCGGCTATGCCGGGAGCTCGATATCCTGCAGCCCCAGCGTCGGAAACGAATCCATTACCCGAGAAAACTGGCGATAACAGGGAAATCCGTGCCTCGAATCAACTTTGGGAAATGGACGTCAAATACGGCTATATTGCAGCAGAGCAGCGTTTCTTTTTCTTACTCAGCCTCATTGACGTATATGATCGTTCCATCATCGATTACCATATGGGCCTCTCTTGCGAAGGCAAGCATGCCGCGCAGATTCTGCAGCGGGCGCTGTAGAAACGACAGCTCTTTGAGAAAGAACAACTGCCGGTGATTCGCACCGATAACGGCCCACAATTCATCAGCCATGCCTTTGAAGAAGCGTGCCTAAACCTGAAGGTGGAGCACGAGCGGATTCCACCGAAAACACCGAATAAAAATGCACACATTGAGTCGTTTCACGCCATTTTGGAGCAAGACTGTCTAGCCAGGCACGAGTTTGAGAATTACCCAGATGCTTACCATATTGTTTCCGACTACCTGTTGTTTTACAACCAGCGGCGGATCCATGGCAGCTTGTATGAACTTTCTCCGATAGAATTTTTTCAAGCGGTACGTCAGCAAACCGTCAAACCGTTTGTAATCAAGGTATAGCTGATGGGGGTAAAGCCCTTTACAGGGAGGGGCGGGCATGATAGGCTGCTAGCCTCGCGATGTTTCATTACCCGCATCGCCCTATCGCGAGAAATCATGCCCGCAGAGGCTCCGTGTCAAGGGCGGAAACGTCGTAAATCAATGAAAAACTATGCATTGGCGAGGATAAGGGTATAAGACTCTAAATTTACGGGTTTAAACCGAAAATACAGTAGATTCATAGCTTCGTCAATAAATCTTAGAAATTAATATTATATAGTATTTAATATAAAACCAATCTAATAATTAGATTAAATAAACCCAACATACCTCTAAAAATCTTAATATTACGATTACGTTAAACTGCCAGTTAGGTGAACGAAGGGGCTGCCGCGCGGCAGCCCCTTCAGAGTTGAACTATTGTCTTCCTTTAGCGTATGAGTCATGTGGAAACCATCATACACAGTTTCTTTTTATAGAAAGTAACCCCTGCTAAGTCTTAAATTGCAGCTAGCAAACAGGCGCCTTGGCTTCCCGTTCCAGCAACTCCAGCATCTGCGCAAGCAGCGCGACGCCTTCCGTCTCCGCGTTCTTCGCTTCCTTCAGCAGTTCGATCGCCTGGGTCGCCGCAGCTTCGTCCCCAGGAACACCACCGTGCGGGAACGGGAACATGTCGCGCATGATTGACAGGTTGCCGGCGACGATGGCATACTGCTCTGCCGCTTGACGAGCCAATTGGCGCAGCGACTCTTCGCCCGGCTCCGTTCCGTTGTCCGCCAGCTCTTGCAGGAACTGTACGGCAAATTCGCGCGCATCACAAACTTTGCCCGTATTGACGGCATTGCCGAACGGATTGGCCATCCTCTGCTCCAAGGCGTGTATCCAGGCATCGAACGCAGCCAGGCCGTTGGCGTGTCCTGCGCTCTCCTCCGCCGGGAACTGCTGTACATGCGCATGCTCAAGCGCAAGCTTCAACGCACCCCGTAGCATCGTTCGACGATCGACGGGTTTCGAGTCCGTAATCGTCAGCAGATACAGCTCCGTCACCTCGCCGCGGCCCAGCTTCTCATAGGGCATTTCGCTATCGCGGCGAACATCGCGGCATTGCAGCATGCGGGTCTCATCATCGTAACCGTAGATGACGCCCCATTCCGGGATGAACAGGTCCCAGCTTAATGCCGGGATGCCTGCGTCCAGACTCGTCTGGATCATCTCCAGTGCCGTCTCGAGCTCCTCCGGCGTCGGCGAAACATGGTTCTGCCTGCCGGTCGTCCGTACGGTAAAACCCAGATTCCGCAGCGCTTCCGCATG
>NZ_SMRT01000012.1 GCF_004354045.1 Paenibacillus piri
CAGGAGCGGCTTAAAACATATAAGATGAAAGGCAGCATGAGCCGCAAAGGGAATTGCTATGATAACGCTTGTATAGAGTCATTCCACAGCGTGTTGAAGAAAGAGCTCGTATATTTAGCGAAGTTCAAGACCCGCAAAGAAGCTAGAGAACGGATTTTTGAGTATATTACATGCTTCTACAATGGAAAGCGAATCCATTCCTCCATTGGGTATTTTACACCCAATCAGTACGAACGTATGTACCGCCTTGCTGCGTAATTCTCTCGATTCTATGTGTCCAATCTATTGACAGAAGTCCATAATAAACCATACTTTATAAATCGAGAAAAAAAATAGCTTACAAAAGAAGAACCTCCCCAACTTCTATTTTAGGGTATGCAGCCACCCCGAAGAACAGCAGTTTATGTTTCGGGGGTGAAGACTTTCCCGAAGTCGTGATCCAAACCAATGAAGATCTTTCCTATCCTTTACCCTACTTGCCCTCTCCTACCCTTCTGATTAATACTTATATAAAGTAAGTTCTCCAGTATCAGGAAGGGGAAAACACTCCATCTGTCGAATTTTGTATCAAGAAATTCGTCTGGTGGGGTATTTTTATTTATTAAATAGGTTGTGAAGTAAGTCAACCCGCCAACCGAATGGGGTATTGATGGTTCTCTTAGAGCTAGATCAATTCTATAACACATGAAGTTAAAGAAGGTGTGAGCCTTAAATGAGTTATACGCTAGAGGAAGAAATTCTAAGGTTAATTGATTCTAAGCGTGAAGATGATTACTGGGACTTTAAGCAGCAGCATCATACCAATAAAGCTGACTTACTACTCGACATCATTTGTATGGCAAACAACAGGGTTGACAGGGATGCCTACATCATCTTCGGTATCGCTGACAAGACCTTCGAGGTGATCGGGGTTGAGAATGACGAGAATCGTAAGAATCAGCAGATGGTTATCGACTTCTTAAAAAGCAAGAGTTTTGTTTCCGGCATCCGACCAAGGATTGAGATTCGGACACTAATGCTGGCTGATCATGAGATTGATGTTCTGATCGTCAAGAACAGTACTGACACACCTTATTTCTTGACTGACCGATATTCTGATGGTAACAGAACAGTTCGCTCCAACCATATCTATACCCGTGTCGGTGACACAAATACCGATATTGATAAAAGCGCGGACATCAATAACATCGAGTACCTATGGAAGAAGCGCTTTTTACTTACGAGATCTCCCTTCGAGCAGATCATGAAACGTCTTGAAAACAAGGACGAATGGAAAACTGATGAGTATGTTTACTACAACGTCTATAATCCCGAGTTTACCATCACACTTGAGGATGACGATGAAGGATTCGAATTGAGACCCGAGTTCTATGCATATGCAATGACTAATTCGTCAACGATGTACCAAATGTTGAGTATCAAATATTTCGGGACGCAGCTATACGGAAGGCAGATAGTAATTCTGGATGGAGGTCGGTATTCCACACCAACTCCCGAATGGGAGTTCCTCTATTTTGGAGAATACAGGACACAAGCTGATTATGCTCTCAAGTGTTTTACAAAGGACAGTCCTGCTTACAAGTTGAATGAGTTTCTCTACAACGAGGACAACCATGAACAGGGGTATGCCCGAAGGCGTTTCTTCGAGGTCGTTCTGTTGTTTGAGGATTCGCTTGAGAAGGATGCGTTTCTTGAATACGTCCATCACTACAAAGACGATTTTCTTAAAAGATTAGATGCCCTAGATGGCGAGTGGTCATGGATTGAGTCCAACACCCAACGTCAGCAGGAGCAAGTCGTGATCCGGCTGAAAACGGGGAAAGTATTGAAGCAGATGCTTGAAGAGTTCCGACAATTGAATTGGTGATGATGTTATTTGGTTTGCCACAATCTCCAACTCACACCACTTTACTCATAATCTCCAATTACTTATAGGAGTTTCACATCTCTTGTAAAATGGTCTTAATTAGAACGTATGGGAGTTGTTAACCATGAGCCGACAGTATAACCGAGAACTCGAATTGAAAGAGCGATTCAACCGATTCATCGCTGACAAAATAACCGGTACCGCCGAAGATTATTATTCAAGGCTGTCAGTTGAAGATTTTGAGGACATCAAGACTACCTTGAAGGACATCCACAATATTATTACATACAAGACCACGATCCGTTTCATCGAATGGGTCAGTGACCGCTTCCCATACGTTAAGGAGAATTACCAGGTATATTTGGATCAGGTTCTTGGAACGAGACCGAATGATAATGGTTTCGACCTCATCGTAACCGGAGAGGTAAACATTATCGCTGAAATCAAGTGTAACAAGCCGATCAACAATGGTTACAAATTTGGTCCACAACAGAAAAACGGTCTCATTAAAGATATTCGAGGTCTACTTGAAGGTAAGTCTAAGGTTAAGTCGATTGATCCCGCGGTAGCATTCAAATTTTTGGTGATCTATGATTTTGGCGACCATACTTTACTCGCCGCGCAACACTTAATAAAGAATCTTTCAACTGATATTAAGGACAAAGTAAAAATTCATGAAGATAACATTGAGTTGACGCTGGATAGTGTATACATCGTATTTATCAAATAAGAAATGTGAGGTTGGGGTTCTACATGACAAAAGCCGAACTGCTTAAGCGACTCCAAAATGAAGGCATTCCAGAAGAAAGTTATAGCCTTGAAGGTGGGCTACCTAATGAGCGACTATGCTTAGAGTGGAAAAACAACCGTTGGTATGTCTATTACAGTGAACGAGGAATCAAAACCAATACAAAGGATTTTCTGATTGAAGAAATAGCTTGCCAATATTTCTATAACGAGATTGTCAGAATGGTAGTGTAGCGTCTCAAACGAAAGGGGCAAATCTGATGACATTGTTCCATAAGCCAATACAGCAAGTAACCCTAACTGATCTAGAAGCACTGATGGGTGATTTCCCGGTCAAGGAAGGACAGCAGATAGATTTTAAACGTGAAATGATCCGCCCCGAATCATTATGTGAGGCGGTAACCTCTTTCGCCAACTCTCAAGGCGGCGATTTACTGATCGGTATCGATGAGAAAGAAGGCTCCCCTATCGCTATCGTCGGAGTATCTTGTGAAGATACGGATAAAGAGAAATTGCGACTTCTGAACATTTTTCATAATAATATTGAACCCAAGCTAACTAATATTGAAATTGAGTTTATTGCTATAGAGGGGTTCAACTATGTGATTCTGATCAGGACGAGAAGGAGTTGGCTTCGTCCACATCGGGTTAAGCATAACTCGAAATTTTATGCTCGACAATCAAATGGGAAATACGAGTTAGATGTTCAGCAGCTAAGACAGATGTTTTTAGGAGCCAGTGAATTTGCAGATAAATATGCTAAGTTTCATGAGGAACGAGTCGCTCATCACATTGAGAGATTCGGGACAAAGCCCTTTGTTTTACTACAGTTTGTTCCTGTTTCGGCATTTGAAAATCCAAATGTGGTTGATTTGACAGGAATATTTAATTATTTAAGGACAGTTCCTATTTCGACTTCAAATGATAATAGGCGTATAAATTTTACTGGAGTATACTCCGAGTCTAACGATAAGTCGAGTAAGTTCCAATTATTCAGAAATGGTATTATTGAGCATGTCACTACAAGGATTATCCGCGACAATGTCATTTCGGGTAGCAGCTTATATGAAAATCTGAGAGACTCGTTTTCACGTACATTGCAAAATTACAGGTCATTGGAGATAAAAGAACCTATTTATGCAATGCTTTCTTTTTACGGGTCTAAGGGGTTGACAGCAAGTGATATCGATTCATTCTACGCTGATCATGACGTAGTCCCATATGAAGAAGATAAGATGATCTTCCCTGAAGTTTATATTGAAGACATTGAAACTGTGAATATACCGGAAACCATAAGACCAATTATGAACGTACTTTGGAATGCATATGGGTTTTCAAAGTACTCTCATGAACTTAAATAATCAGTCCAACCTTGTCATCAAGGATTTGACGATTGATCGGTTATTAGAGGAGCAGAAGCGCGAGTTGAAGGTCAGAAAAAGCCAGTTAAACTTCAGAATCGATCTGCGCCGCATCGTGTTGATTTTATAAAATGGGGGTATTCAATGGCGAGTATCAACGAACTTATTGATGCAATAACTCAGGTGCTGCTAGAGGAAAAAGCTTACGACATTCCGACTGTCTGCACTAAATACGGTTTGGAAAGTGGAGATGAATCTGAGGCGTTTAGCAGCAGAAGGGTTTACGTTCAAAAAAGACTTAAAGGCAAGGATCAATTGTTCCTCTTGGACTTAGCCAAGCGGATTATAGACGACTACGGCACAAAAGCGAATTCATTGTCAAAGTTAGTCCTTCGACTTAGTCCAACAGGTTTTTATACAATCAGCGAAATAACAAGGCGAAATATCATGGATGAACTCCATGCCAGAAACAATATCCCAGGTAAGTATGATTTGGTCGACTTCTTAAATAGGGTATGGGATTTGGATAGCATGCCTTCAACTGATTCCCGCTTTAAGACAGCTTCAGGTGATATATGGCAACATATGATCAACAACTCTGACTGGGATGAGGTCTATTTATACGAGAAATACTTGGAACTGATGATTGCGCCCGATGAAGTATTCATAAAATTCTTAGAACAGGTCGTACATCCATTGGTTCGACAACAGGAAGATCAGGACGAGTATATTGAATTCATCAATAAGCATTTAGTGAATGATGGATATAAGTTTACTTTGGCGGAAAATATTTCAGGTTTTCCAGTATACCGTATCGATAAAGTGCTCGATGGGGTAAAAGGTAATGTAAAAAATCTGATATTCGCCGCGGTTGGTCAGAAACCTGAAATTGTTATAAGCGACTCGATCAATAACGACATTAGAATTGTAAAGCATGAAGAAAACTGCTTAGTCTATGACCACACTATTCCAAATACAGGTCTTTATTGGGCTGATCTTGTAGTGTGGTGGGCAGATAGAAATGGAATACCTGAGCCCAATAGAGAAACTGAAAAGCAACTGTATTGGCGTTTGTATCAAACGTTAGCATCTCAGCCGGAAAAGTTATTATTCAAAAGTTATTTTAAATACTTCAAGGAGTTGTTCGACAAGAACTTCCCTGCGTTAGTACCTCAAGTTTATTTACATTATGATCCCTACACTATAAGGCAGCGCGCAGGAAAAGCTTACTTATCAAGGCAACGTATGGACTTCCTCTTGTTGTTTTCAAACAAACAGAGAATAGTTCTTGAAGTTGATGGAAAGCAACATTACTCTGATGACGATGTATCTAGCCCCAAAAAATATGCTGAAATGGTTCAAGCAGATAGGGAATTAAAACTTAATGGGTATGAGGTTTATCGATTCGGCGGTTATGAATTGATGAACGAGGAAATAGGGGCTATTGTCATTAAAGAATTCTTTGAAGGACTTTTCAAAAAGCATGGGGTTAAGCCTTCATAACATGAACAGCTCTCAACGATACCGAGTGTTATGCTATTCAAACTGTCTATAAAAACCACAAACCTGAGCCATTTGGCTCTTTTTCTTTTGTGTAATTCGACCATTTGCTCCAGTCTTCCGAGTCGTTAAAATGACTTGTGAATTTCCCCCAACTACGCTATCATCAACGAAATTGTTCGCGGGGAGGTTCGTTCAATGACTCAAATTCCTTTACCTAATTGGATGATTACGTCAATTGATCAACGATTCAATGAGCTTGCGAAAATTGCTTCACTGTTGGATGAGGTAAAATCCATGCGTCAGAGTCAAGCCGAGATTGAGGTTAGATTAAAGCAGGAATTAGCTCCACAGTTCTATCAACTCGTCTTAGACTGGGAAGATGCAATGAACTATCGCAGTACTATCGAAAGGGAATGGCTGTATATCGCGGGGTTCAAGGACGGTTTGCGGTTCTTCAAGCAGCTTCATGATTTTATGTCGGCTAATGCTGATAAAGCGACAGAACCGAAGTAATGACGCCAGTATGTATGCCCTAAGTTCGATTAAATACCGGATACCGATTTGACTTCACCCAACAAAAAAGTTTATACTTTGTATATACTTTTTGTTGGGGGCGGTTCCATGTTTCAGGTTCAAAAATGGGGTAACAGCTTGGGCATTCGCATCCCGAAGTCCCTTGCCTTGAAGGTTGGTATTGAGGAAGGCACCGAAGTCGATCTAGACGTTGAAGATGGTCACCTTGTAATTAAGCCGAAGTCGGCAACACTGGATGAACTCCTTGCCCATGTCACACCGGATAATCTCCATAAAGAGGTATCTACTGGTGAGCCACAAGGACGAGAGACATGGTGAGCAATTTGTATGTGCCGGATCGCGGCGACTTAGTATGGTTGCAATACAACTCACAATCAGGTCATGAGCAAGCTGGGAAGCGTCCTGCATTGGTCATTTCACCTGCCGCGTATAACGGTAAGGTAGGGCTTTCTCTACTCTGTCCGGTAACATCCAAGATCAAGGGTTACCCATTTGAGGTCATCATTCCGCAGGATTTGCCCATCGAGGGGGTAATTCTCTCCGATCAGGTGAAAAGTCTTGACTGGCAATCCCGACAGGCAACCTTCATCTGCAAAATACCTGATGAGACTCTAGCAGAGGTTGTTTCAAAAATGGAGTTATTGATTCGCTAACAGTTTTGCCTTCCAACGGATTATTTGGAAGGCATTTTGGCATAAGCTTAATTCATGGAGGGATCTTGAATGGACATCATCAATCTTCAGCTAGACCAAAGCTATCTGGATAGAGCCAAGGCGGAATTATGCCTACCGAACTTTCCTTCGACGGAAATCATCGGAAAAATATATGATGCTATGGGTGGAACGGTTGAGCATTCTCAGAAAATGGAGTCTATGATAACATGGATCAAACTTCTCGAAAAGAAGTATCAAGAGACCGTAACAAGTATCGTTTATGGACTAGCCCATCACTATAAGCAGCAAGATGAAGGCTTCCATTCTCCAAGCGACCCGTTTTATCATCCACAGGTTTCTTATTTTACCGAGAATGCTGTCTCTCGTTCTTTTTCGTTAGCCGAGAAGCTCGCACAATTGATTAATGTGTGGAAGGAATTGGGGATGCCTGAGAGCGGTTCACCACGTATTGCGGTATCATTTAAAAAGGTTCGTGAAAGATCGGTTATCGATCTATCGGCATTTGGTGACAGTCTTGACACCCTTAGCCCAGAGCGGCATTCACATACTCACGGTCTGAATCCTGAAATGTCTCGCCCTAAGGTTTCATCAGTAGGTGTGGGAAAAATAAGCAGCGATGAGCGTCCGGTCGAAGTAATAATGCACTCTTTTGACGAGTCAAAATTACCTGTAACACCGTATCAACAGTTGCTTCGTTGCAAGAATGTAATGGGCAGCTTCACTACCACAGTCTCAACAGTTTTTGATGATATTGAAGAAAGTCTCGAACCATAAAATCAATTCGGTAGCAACCCTCATCTTGTGGTTCCAGACCTGATCCAATATAATTTAATTAATCGAACATTTGTTCTTATATTGGGGGTATAAATAATGGGACACAAACTTGAAGGAAATGGACGTTGGGAATCTTCACGTCTCATCCTGCCGGAGCATCGAGAGCAGATCGTTCGCTCCATTCATGAACGTAATCGCCACGAGAAGCCAATCCTTACGGAAGAAGAAATTCAATCCATCGCGGCAGCAGATGCTCAATCTTATCGAAATGTAACGGAGGTAACGTTTGAGGTATTTGATCCATTTGAAAATACGGAGATTCGGGGTATCGTAACGAAGGTCGATCAGCAGTTACGCCGGTTCCGAGTCGGAGAGTTTGAATGGGTAAAGTTCAGTGAAGTCTTGAAAGCCACAACTATAGATCACGATTGAGTTTCGCCTTCCGGGGTTCACTTAGGGCGGCATACTTGCGGGAGGTTATCGAATCCAACAATTAGTGGTTGCAGATCGATTTTTATTGTTTCCGTATCTTGATGCTGAGGGTTTTGATCATGACGCCTTTAATACTTTGGTATTGATCACGAAGATTGATCGGGCATACGAACTATACATAAGAAGGATGGTGTCGAGATGGCATCATCTTTTTTTTGCATAAATGTTCGGGGCAAAATTATGGGTATATCGATAACGTCGAAATAAATTCAGGCAGGACAAAAGGACTCTGTTGTAGAATATTGTAAAATGCCTGTGTATAGTGGGCGTGAATAGCAACGAGGGGGTAAATCTTTTGTCCTACCAGTCTGAGGCGCAACTTGAGAAAAATTTGATTGAGCAACTTGTTCGTCAAGGATATGAGCAAGTTACGATAAATGATTATGATTCGATACTTGAAAACTTTAGACAACAGTTAAATAGGTTCAACGAGAAGAAATTAAACGGTCAGCCACTTACTGATGCGGAGTTTAGCCGGTTCTTAACCCAGATTGACGGAAAAAGTATTTTCGACTCCGCTAAGATCCTCAGGGATAAACAGGTGTTCCAACGTGATGATGGAACAGAGGTTTATTTGGAACTGATGAATACTCGTGACTGGTGTAAAAACAACTTTCAGGTAACCAACCAGACTACCGTCGAAGGAAAATATAAAAACCGCTATGATGTAACCTTGTTTATTAACGGACTTCCGGTAATACAAATTGAGCTAAAGCGCCGCGGCTTGGATTTCAAAGAGGCGTTTAATCAGATACAGCGGTATCGAAAGCACTCATTCCGAGGACTTTACCGTTACCTGCAGATGTTCATCGTAAGTAATGGGGTAGATACGAAGTACTTTGCCAACTCCGATGGCGACATATTGTTCTCTCACACATTTTTCTGGTCGGATGCGGAAAATAATCGGATCGCAAATTTAAGTGAGTTCGTATCAAGTTTTTTAGAAAAATGCCACATGTCGAAAATGATCGCAAGATATATGGTACTTAACGAGACTGAGAAGCAGCTAATGGTTATGCGTCCATACCAGGTCTTTGCGGTAGAGGCACTTGTTAAACGTGCCTTGGAGACCAAGAACAACGGTTACATCTGGCATACTACAGGTAGCGGTAAGACATTGACTTCCTTTAAGTCGAGCCAGATTTTAGCCAACGAACCGCACATTAAAAAGGTATTTTTCCTTGTTGACCGTAAGGATTTGGACAGTCAAACGTTGGCGGAGTTTAATAAGTTTGAACCTGACTCGGTTGACATGACTGATGATACGAGTAAGTTGGTAACACAAATTTCGGACCTAACAAAGCCGTTAATCGTTACAACAATTCAAAAGATGGCGAATGCCATAAAAAACCCACGTTATGAAGCAATAATGAAGCCGTATCAGCAAGAAAGGGTCGTCTTTATCATCGACGAGTGTCACCGTAGCCAGTTTGGTAAAATGAAGAAGCTCGTTGATAACCATTTTAAACAGGCACAGTATTTTGGATTTACAGGCACACCACTCTTTGAGGTAAACAAGAGCCAGGATGGTCGAGTAACTGCTGATATCTTTGAAAAATGCCTTCATACGTATCTAATTAAAGATGCTATCAATGATGGCAATGTCTTGGGATTCTCGGTTGACTATGTTAAGACAGTCGATGTTAAGGTCGATGAGAACGATAAAACCAAAGTAAAAGGTATTTTGACTGATGAGGTATGGATGCATGATGAGCGTATTCAAATGATTGCAGAGAACATCCTAACTCATCATGAACGTAAGTCTCGCAGTAAAGGCTACACCGGCTTATTTACTGTAGACAGTATCCCAATGTTGATTAAGTACTACGACACCTTCAAGTCGATGTCCCACAATTTGAAGGTGGCTGGTATCTTCACCTATGGTCAGAATGAGGATAGTGAAGGTGATGGTCAGGACGAGCATTCTAGAGACAGCCTTGAACGTATTATTAAGGATTACAATGGGATGTTCGGCACGAACTTTTCTACCGATAAGTATCAAGGTTATTTCGCAGACGTCTCCAAGCGGGTAAAGACAGCGCAGATCGATGTCTTACTTGTAGTAAACATTTTCTTAACAGGGTTCGACAGCAAGACCTTGAATATACTCTATATGGATCGCTTCCTGAAATATCATAATTTGGTTCAGGCTTTCTCGAGAACAAACCGTACTGAGAAGGCAACCAAGCCATACGGTAACGTCGTATGTTTCCGCAATTTGAAGGAAGATACCGATGAGGCGATTCGCTTGTTCTCGAAGACGGACAATGTAGACGATGTTTTGATGAAGAGCTACGACGATTATCTTCAAATGTTTAAAGCCGCACTTGCTAAAGTGAAAGCTCTAGCTTCGACACCTGCTTCGGTCGATAATTTAGAACGTGAAGAAGAAAAGCAGGAGTTTGTTGTTAGCTTTAGGGATCTCACGAAGTACTTGACACGACTAGAGACTTTCACCGAGTTCGAGTTTGATCCTGAGCGCTTGGGTATCGAAGAACAAACGTATCAGGATTATAAGAGTAAGTACCTCCGTATCTACGAAGAAGTGAAGCGTGGTGGGGGTAAAGAATCAATTTTGGCAAACGTCGACTTCTTGATCGAGTTGATGCATACAGACCGGATTAATGTAAGCTACATTATGAATCTAATCAAGAACATTGATTTCGATAACGAGGAGCAACGTAAGAAGTCCGTTAAGGATATCGAGAACGAGATCGATCGATCAGACAGCGAGGAACTTAGACTCAAGGCAAAACTGCTCAAAGACTTCTTGCAGAAAGTCGTACCCACACTTACTAATGCTGATTCGGTGGATGAAACCTACAATGCGTTCGAACTTGAAGAGCGTACAAAAGAAATTGAAGCATTTGCTGGTGAAGTCGGATTAGCCTCCGAAGATATTCAAGGATTTGTCCAAGAATTTGAGTACGGTGGCTTCGTTAATCAGCAGGAAATAAGTGACGCTGTAAAGCTACCGTTCCTTCAGAAGAGAACGATGATTCAACGCATCATTGAGTTCATCACAGAACACACAAAACGATATTCATAATGCTATTTTGATAAATAGCAGAAAGGGGCTTGCCTTTTCTGCTATTTTTTATTATTATGGAGACATCAATAAAATGCTATTTCGTCAAATAGCAGTTAGGGGAGGGTTGGGTTGAATTTAGAACAATGTGCGTTGGTCACGCAAGGAGCGTTTCTCTCGCGCGTACAGTCAGTGCCAGTAACTGAAGAAGAAAAGCTTGGGCTTCATAAGTGTCCTTTGTATTCTATGAAGGAAATGAATGAGTGGTTAAGTCCAGACCCAAACGTCTTATCGGATAATGCCCAAGAGGTGTATGTATCTTATGATCGTGTGGATTCATTACCTATTGCAAGAGAAGGATGGGTCTTAATCAGTCTCACTGGTCAACGTGCGGTCGCTTTAAAGCAGGAGCATGTAGGTAAACTTATTCCCTCAAATTTTGCAATTATTGAGCCTACAAGGGTATTATCTCCTGACTACTTGGAGTGGTTTATTAATGAGCATCCTGATTGCCGAAAGCAACTTAAACTCGCTACGCAAGGCTCTAGCGTCGCAGCATTATCGATTCAAATGCTTAGAACATTAGAGATTATTTTGCCACCTATGACAGACCAGATAAAGGTTGGTAGAGTCCATAGGTTGTTACACCGGAAAAATCGCTTGCTACAAGAGAAAATCGTGCTTGAGCAGCAGTATGCTAGACAAATCATAATGGGGTATATCAAGGAGGAGCATAAATGACTACAACTGAATTACAGCGTCAGCAGCAAGCTGATTTGCATAAGAAGCTTTGGGATATGGCGAACGATCTTCGGGGTCAAATGGAAGCTTATGAGTTCAAGAACTACATACTGGGCTTGATTTTCTACAGGTTCTTGTCTGAAAAGACTGAAGCACGGGTAAATAAACTGCTTGAGGAAGATAAAATCAGCTACAAAGATGCTTGGAAGAACGATGACTACCGCAATGCCCTGAAAGATGAGCTCATTCAGCAGATTGGTTATGTAATTGAGCCAGAGTATCTTTTCTCAAACATGATTGAAGAAATCGCTAAAGGCGAACAAGGTAAATTCGATATCGAAATGCTTCAACAAGCAGTAAATGCCGTTACTGAATCAACACTCGGAGCAGCGAGTCAGGATGACTTTCAACATCTCTTCGATGATATGGACTTGGCATCTTCCAAATTAGGTCGTGATGTAAAATCCCGATCCAAGCTTATTGCAAAAGTCATGGCGAATATTAGCGAGATTCCTTTCTTGCACGATGACGTTGAGATAGATGTCTTAGGCGATGCTTATGAATATCTGATTGGTCAGTTTGCCGCAACAGCGGGTAAGAAAGCTGGCGAGTTTTACACACCACAACAGGTGTCCAAGATCTTAGCGAAGATTGTAACAGTCGGCAAAAAGGATTTGAAAAACGTTTATGACCCAACCTGTGGCTCCGCATCATTGTCTTTACGGGTAGGTAAGGAAGCTAATGTTAGAAAGTACTACGGTCAAGAAAAGACATCTACAACTTATAACTTGGCTCGAATGAACATGCTCTTGCATGATGTCTCCTACCAGAATTTCGATATTCAAAATGCTGATACTTTGGAAGAGCCACGTCACCTAGATCTTCGTTTTGAAGCGATTGTCGCAAATCCTCCATACTCTGCAAAGTGGTCTGCAGATGAAAAGTTTTTGAATGATGAACGGTATAGCGCATATGGCAGACTCGCACCTTCGTCTAAAGCGGATTTTGCCTTTATTCAACATATGATCCATCAACTTGACGATAATGGCACAATGGCAGTGGTTCTGCCGCACGGAGTACTGTTCAGAGGGGCGGCAGAAGGGATTATTCGTAAGTACTTGATAGAGGAAAAGAACTACTTAGATGCTGTAATCGGTCTACCGGCAAATATCTTTTTTGGCACATCGATTCCAACTTGCATTTTGGTTTTCAAAAAGTGCCGAAAAGATGATGAAAACATCCTGTTCATAGATGCATCTAATGACTTTGAGAAGGGAAAGAACCAGAACCGTTTGCGTGATGAAGATGTTGAGAGAATTGTTGAAACATATATGAGTCGTCCGACTATCGAGAAGTATTCTTACGCAGCAAAGCTTGAAGAGGTTAAGGAACACGATTATAACCTTAACATCCCACGGTATGTTGATACCTTTGAGGAAGAGAAAACAATTGATACTCATGCTGTAAAAGCAAGGCTTAATGCTATTGACAAAGAGATAGAAGATATAGACAAAGAGCTTGAGAAATACCTCAATGAACTGGGGGTGTAAGACAATTGGAACCTTTATTGCGCTTTCCTGAATTCCATGACAAGTGGGATCGAAAAACATTGGATCAACTGCTTCAGTTTAAGAATGGAATTAATGCTTCAAAAGAACAGTATGGACATGGAAGGAAGTTTATTAACGTTTTAGATATCCTTAATAACGACTATATAAAGTACGAACTAATCAAGGACTCGGTAAGTGTCAGTTTTTCGCAAGAAGAAGCTTATAGAGTAGAATATGGTGACTTGTTGTTCTTAAGGAGTTCAGAAACAAGAGATGATGTTGGAAAGTGCAACGTTTACCTTGATGAAGATACCCCTGCCTTATTTGGCGGGTTTGTGATTAGGGGCAAGAAGGCTGCGGAGTACGATCCATACTTCTTAAAGCTACTCTTAAATGCTTCTAGTGCACGTAATCAGATATCAAGTAAATCCGGCGGTAGTACACGTTATAACGTTAGTCAAGATATCTTAGAGTCTGTTATAGTTTCTTTGCCGACTATCAGCGAGCAGGTGAAGGTATCTAGATTCTTCACATTACTTGATAAAAAAATAAGGAAACAACATGAGAAGATCGAGCAACTAGAACTATTTCAAAAGGGATTATTGCAGAAAATCTTTTCGCAAGAGATCCGTTTCAAAGATGAGAATGGATTGGATTATCCCGAATGGAGTATAGGCACTTTAGGGGAGCTAGGATCATTTATTAAGAGCTACAGCTTCTCGCGTAGTATGGAAGGGGAAGGTGAATATCGACACATCCATTACGGTGATATTCACTCTAAATTTAGCGGAATAATTGATTCTCAAACGGAGCTTCCTTCAATATCTGTTGAAGCGGGTGAAACTTCATATACACTCCTCACTGATGGTGATGTTCTTTTCGCTGATGCTTCCGAAGACACATCTGATCTTGGTAAATGTGTCGTCCTGTTGGAAGTTAACCGAAGAAAGATCATAGGAGGTCTGCATACTCATTGCTTTAGAACCAATAATCATCTTGATCCCCTATTCCTACAATTCTTCACAAAAACGGACGAGTATAGGAGATTCATCAAAGTTAATGCAAATGGGGTTTCAGTCTACGGGCTATCAAAACCTGCTTTATCAAGTCTGGAAATCCCTTTACCTGACATTGAAGAACAGAAAAAGATATCCGGTTTCCTGTATAAGTTATCGAAAAAGATTGAGTTGCTCAAACAGAAAAAGATTGAGTTAGAAGCAATGAAGCGAGGCTTTATTAGTCAGATGTTTGTTTAATTGAACGAAGCAGGGGGAATCGAGTCCCCTTGCTTTTTATTCTTCACTACTCTTTTTAACCACCCAACAATGCCCCTTAACATCAACATAGAAATCCCACACCTTAGGATCATACTCCACGCCATTATTCCTCGCCCCAAGAAAGCTCACAGCCTCCGAAACCATTTCTTCGTAACCGAGCCGTAATTCCTCGTACTCCACCATCATCTGTTCAATCTGATTCTTTTTAAACTCCATTATATCAATCATTTTCCGTAATGACTCAGTTCTCTGCTTGGTCAAAACTCCGATGTATTTCCCGTGTTGTTCGACGAGCTCGTCATTTTGCTTAAAGTTATGCTTTACAAGTTCAAACTGGGCTTTTCGAGAGAGAAAATCGTAGATTTCCGCCATATACGCCATCTCCATATTGGGTTTTTATCTAATATACACAGGTTTCTCCTAAAATTCTACCAGTGTAGTTTAATCCATTCCTGAGGCATTTAACGGCTCTCTGGCTGGCGTTGTGCTACTTTGCGCCCGATGTATCTGATGCCCTTTTTATCGCCCTAAACGGTGTCAATTTCGTTAAAGGGGTTGCAAGATTGGCAAAAATACGCTAACGTCAACAACCAACGAATATGAGGTTTCATTTAACCTATAACCTTAATGGGGGCGTTATCAATGAACTGTCAAAAGTGTGAAGGAAATAACGATGTAATCGCTTTTCAAAAAGGAGCCGAGCGAATGGTGCTCTGTGCCGATTGCCGCCTTCAGCTGTTAGCTCCGCATTTTCAGGTTCCCGAAAGCCGGTGGAGCAATAGTGCATGCCTGGGCTATGCGATCTTGGGGGCGCAGCGTCTCGGTTATAGTCAGAATCAGATAAAGGAATTGGTCAGAGCCGTATACAGCGAATTCGATCTGACTAGTATTGCAGAGGCTACAGTAGTCTACGAGTTATCACCCTATTGAGGGGGTCAAATTTTATGAACCATGAGCAATGTGAGCATCCTAATCAGCGGTATCATCAACATTCCTTGACCTGTTCGGACTGCAAGCAGCCGGGGCTGGACCAGTCCTTGAGTGAAAATGATTATCCGGCTTTATTCACCGAAGTGTATCTTAATTCGGACACTGGTTTCAGCGTCATCAAGATTAACAACCACATTGATAAAGTAACATTTTATCGAGGCTTCGATGGTAACACCGAATGCCTTGGGACGTTTCACGATCTGCAGGAAGCTATCGCCATACAGTGGTAACAGAAGGCGCCGCGGCTAAAGTTCGGCGCTTTTTTTTTATTGGAGAAGTCTTCTTACTGCAGGAGAATCAGTTTTATAAAATCATCGACAATTTTAGAACGACAAGGATATTTTTATAAAAACCGAAGGAGGAATTAAAAATAGCACCTATTCTGTGCAGCATGACTGTATTATCGGTCAGCCAAACGGAATGGGTGATTTTTTTTTCGTAAAATTGAAGTAGACGGTTACCGATATTATATTTAGATGAGGTTGGTGAAATAATTCAACGAGGTGGTAGCATGAGTAGAGAAAATCAGAAGCAGTATGGAAAATCCGATACTAAGAAAAGGGTCGAGCACCTAGGTAAGCAAATTATTAAGGAAAATATGAGTCCTGAGGAACGTGAGCATCTCGGTAGTAAGTGGAATACTCTACACTTCAAAGAGCTTTATGGTCTAAGCTCAATCCAAACAACTAGGAATGAAGGCGGCACTGATATGAAGCCAGTGGCTGTCCTTTTGGAGACTGATATTGATATTGATGATGTTCCAGTTATCGATGTTACGATAGACAAAGATACAGGTATTAACCTTGAAACAGATATTGGGTCGAGACAAGTAAAGGCAGGAGAAGAGTTCTGCCTTTCTTATTATGAATTCATGTTTTTAGTGATTCGTGATGAGTATGCGGGATTCGTGAGTTACGGAGGTTATAAAGCGGTATGTCTCTCTGTAAAGACTGCTGTTAAATTTGATAAGCGCGAAGGCAAAAAGTCGTATGAGTTCTTGGAAATAGATGAGGATTTGAACTTCGAATTACTTGAGGTTGAAAACAGCCCAGGGAAGTTTAAGCTCCCAATACCAACGATTACTTTCGTTCAAGGTAAGGACGAAGATGGCAATGGCTTTAGTTTCGGTGCAATTCGTGATTACCTAGAGGCTATTGACGAGAAGACTGAGGATGGTTGGAAGATAAAATTGAAGTACATGGATAGCGAAGATATTAGTCGCTTTCAGGCTTTAATCGACAAACACGCTAACTGAACTAAGAAGAGCCGGCGTTATTCGGCTCTTTTCGCATATTTATCGTATATTGGAGTTTTGCCTTTCATGGTGAAGTACTCATTCAGGAACTTTTCTTTATTGTATTTTATACCTCGATCTTCGAAGACGGCATAAATCGTATCCAGTGTATTTAGTTTTTCTGAAATCAGACCACCGCTGCTGTAATCCCTAAATAATTGCATTGTGGAGTCTCCTTCAACTGGTTTGAAGATAAAGGTGTCCTCTAGGTGTGTGCATGTGCCAACCCCGATTGCATCTAAAGAATAGGTTTCCACATTGCTAGAAGTGCGTTCAAAGTCATCCAGAGTAAACCACTCCTTAAGCTCTTCAATCTTTTCGACAAGTTGTTCCATCCTTGTTCTTTGCGTGAGCTTAGTCTCGACATTACTGTAGTACCTCAAAGTGATAAATTTCTCGTCACAACTTTCAATCACAGCGGGGTAACAGGATTTTAAGCTTCCAATAGTGCTTCTCTTTTTGCTAGTAGAGTTTTCTTTCTTTTTGACTTTGAAAATTCTAGAGTACAGTAGAACTACATCCCCTATAGCTAATTCGTTCTTCAACAGATAAGCGTACTTCTCCTTTGATGAATATTCCCTATTCATTAACCCTTTTCTCCGAAATTCTCTCACAATGGTTGCCCAAGGCAGTTGAACTACACCCTGACTTTGATATTTGATCTCGAGAATAGATTCAGGCAGGATGCCGTTTTTCTGTAAATCGATAAGGTCTGTATACTCACCATCTTTCTGATCGTGATCATCTTGGTCGATGATCAGTTTGCGATTCGGTTCAAGGTCGATGAAGTTTTTCACCAAAACAAAAGCCATTAGACTTACATAGGCAGCCGAACGGCTTTTACCACGAAAATCCCTGTTAGCTTTTACATCGGAGTTGTAGTTGAAATAAACATAACGCTCTTTAAAATTTATATCTGCTTTCAAGACATTTTGGGTTTTAAGTAAGAAGTCACCATAGTTAAACTTTGCTAATTGAATATCGTCGTAAGGTAGGTCATTTACAAACTTAGACTGGGCGACAAAACTAAAATGACTGGTCTTTTTGAGTTCGTCGTCAACATTAACACCCGCGACTGACAAGTCTTCTTGTAACAGCGATTTCGTGTATTTCCCTAATTCACAAGCTAAAAGTAACTCCGATCCAGTCTTAAATACCTCAATGCTGACCCCTTTCGGTAGCAGTTCATTTATATGTATGGACATAACGTATTCCCCTTGTGACAGAGCTTGTTGTAGGTAGCTCATTGCAATATTAATATGGCTCCATTATAGCAAAACTTTCTCAGTTTTTCGCTCATGGGGTTCTTCTCTAGAGGTGTCGAGAAAACCGACACCTCTATCTCGTGTTGTTATCACTTACTTAAAACAGCACGACTATGATCAGGTTTTTATTCCCTCATTTCAAGACATGAGGAATATTGGGTGATATGAATATTTGTTTGAGGGAGTTGGAGTTTTCGTCATGGAGTTGAGATATAAGTAGTCAAGAGGTTCCCGCCCTCAAGGCATGGAGGTCAAACTCCAAATCCATTGTAGGCGGAGTGACTGCTATGACAGCTGCAATACAAAAAATGGCAAAAAGTGACGAATACGATTTGGTTATAGAAGATGACTGTATAGTGGGGTTCAAACGGTATAACAAAGAGTTTGGGATGTGGGTCGAACTAAGGTTCTCGGAAATGGATAGTGATTCGAGAGAAATGTTGCTTATAACTCTGGTTGACGAGTATGCGAAGCAGACACTTTTGTAGACGCAGTTGACCATTTATATCAGCACTTAGCATTACGAAGAAAGAGTTTGAAAACACTTCATTGACATGGTAATACAACAAGGATCGTTGTAGTTTCGACTAATTATACTCTCGAAGGGATGGCACTTAAAATGGTTGTAGCAAATAGAACTGATAATTTCACTACGAATACTGATACAAAAGTAAAGAAAGTTGGAACGCTCTATCGGGTATCAACAAAGAAGCAAGTTCATTTCTCAGAGAATGGCGGCGATATCCCAACTCAGAGAAAGGCTTGTCATGACTTTATTAGAAGCATGCCAGGTTGGGTGTTGGTGGAAGAATGTGAATACTACGAGAAAGGTGTTTCGGGGTTTAAGACTCGTGCAGAGAATCGAGACGTAATTCAACAGGCAAAAGAAGATGCTCTCCAAGGTAAATTCGATGTCTTACTGGTGTTTATGTTTGACCGACTTGGTCGTATCGATAGCGAGACCCCGTTTGTCTTAGAGTGGTTTGTTCAGCAAGGAATTGAAATGTGGTCTGTTAAGGAAGGTCAGCAAAAAATTGAAGGTCAAATGGATAAGTTGATGAACTACCTCCGATTCTGGACTGCGAATACAGAAAGTGTTAATACTACACATCGAGTAAAGAACAGTCACGATCAGATGGTTAAAGAAGGAGTCTATCGAGGAGGAACTGTTCCTTATGGATATAAGATTGTGGAGTCTGGTGAGATTAGTAATCGAGGTAGGTTGTTACATAAAGTAGTGATCGATCCTAATGCAGCGGAGATTGTAAAAATGATGTATGATCTTGTGGATCAAGAGGGGTATGGTCAGTATCGAATTTCTAAGCTACTTAATGAGAAAGGATTAAAAACTAATCGAGGTAAGCCTTGGTCTTCGCCATCAGTAAGTGTCATCCTTCGTAACCCGTTATATAAAGGGTTAATGGCGATTAATCGTGGTTCAAGTGCAGAAGTTTATTCTGAGAAACCGAATCCTGAATTGATCATTATTGATGAAGAGAAATGGAATCGAGTACAAGCCATTCGAGAAGGTCGGAACCCTGAAAACAGAAAAAAGGAAAACAAGGTAACGGTCTTGATGAGTACCAAGAGTACATTGTTGCTTATCGGAATGAGTCGTTGCGGTTGTTGTGGTAATGTCCTATCCCCTACGTGGAATAAAAAAGATCACAAATTAAAGGATGGAACGATACAGAGTTATAGATACCCAAAGTATCGTTGCTCTGGTAAAGGCGCTCAGAAAGCAATCACATGCACAGGACAAACGACTTATGCTCAGAAAAAACTTGAAGGTATCGTACTAGCTGAAGTATATCGCTATCTTGATCATCTGGAATGTGTAGATATTGATGAACAGCTTAAGAAGCTAAAAAGTGAAAAGGTCAGCGACGAAGAAATAGTACTAAAAAACTTAAAGAAGCAACTGGCAAAGTCTACTCAAGAACTTACTGCTTTGGATGATGAATTGATGAAGGTCGTAATGGGCAAAAGTCCTTTTTCTAGAGAGAAAATTAGCACAATAATGAGTGACAAGGAAAGCGAAGTAAATGATTTAAAGTCCAAGGTTGATGAACTTGAACAAGAACTGAATTCACGAAATGTGAAGCGTACGGAACTTGAAGTACTTCAAAAACGGATACCAATCTGGCGTGACGTGTTTAGACGTTCATCCATAGCTAAACAAAAGATGATGCTAAATACCCTTGTCGACCAAGTTGATGTATTTCGAAATAAGGTGGTTATTAAGTACAACTTGCGGATCGGGAGCTTTATCGCTGCAATGGGAATCGACACGAAGGAGCGGCTAGGTAATAAGAAATTGATGGCACAAAATGTGATCACTAATAAAGGTTAGTATGTTAAACTAAAGCTCCTGTTTATTCATGCAGGAGCTTTAGTCTTGCGGTTTTAGGGGTTGAAGTTCTGCTTTTTGGGTGCTAAACTGATAACTACGGTAGAGCGCATCGCTGGCAGCGATGAGGTCAGGGGTTCGATCCCCCTAGGCTCCATATAACGAATAAAAGCACCCTTCGGGGTGCTTTTTCGTTATGGAGCTTAGGGCAGGAGAGAACCCCTGACGAAGGGGGGCAGACCGCGCGGAGGGAGCGAAGCGAGTGAGCACGGCATGGAAATCTACCGCTAAGATCGTCATCTTCGAATAAGCTTCGTCAGCAAGTTAAATCAGGATATCCATATCCCCCTAGGCTCCATATAACGAATAAAAGCACCCTTCGGGGTGCTTTTTCGTTATGGAGCTTAGGGCAGGAGAGAACCCCTGACGAAGGGGGGCAGACCGCGCGGAGGGAGCGAAGCGAGTGAGCACGGCATGGAAATCTACCGCTAAGATCGTCATCATCGAGTAAGCTTCGTCAGCAAGTTAAATCAGGATATCCATATCCCCCTAGGCTCCATATAACGAATAAAAGCACCCTTCGGGGTGCTTTTTCGTTATGGAGCTTAGGGCAGGAGAGAACCCCTGACGAAGGGGGGCAGACCGCGCGGAGGGAGCGAAGCGAGTGAGCACGGCATGGAAATCTACCGCTAAGATCGTCATCGTCGAGTAAGCTTCGTCAGCAAGTCGGATCAGGATATCCATATCCCCCTAGGCTCCATAAAAAAAGTGTCACTACGATACCGTTGTGGCGTTTTTTTATGTGTATTGGGGAGCGAACCCCTGAGAAGGGGGGCGTCCCGCGCGGACGGAACGAATGGGATGACATCAATGAAAAACTACAAGTGTAGGAGCACGGCGTCTGAATCTACCGCTGGGAACTGCATCAGCGAGTTAGCTTCGTCAGCGGGTTAAATCGAGATTCATACATCACCCCAAAGCTCCACTAAACACACGCCAAGTTATGGCGTGTTTTTTACGTTTGCTAGAGCCCAATAGGGGGCAGGCCGCGCGCACGAAGCGTCAGACTACAATTCAGGATTTTTGTCGACTAAGGAAACAAAAAATATTACAATTATATTGTTTCCTAATTCAACAATAAGTGAGGAGTGAACTTTACTATGAAGTTCGAGGAGAAGGAGAACCGCTTATAATGATTTCAGGCGGTAGTGGAGATGCGGGCTTCTTTTCGAATGGGGCAGATATTCTTGCCGATGAATACCAGGTCATAACGTATGACCGTCGCGGCAATTCGCGCAGCACCAGAAACGATCCTCAAAATTTTGAGGTCAGTCAGCAGGCCCGAGATGTAGTTGCGGTTATGCAGGCAGCTGGTCACCAGTCGGCTTATGTGTTTGGAAATAGCGGCGGCGCCATTTTTGCAATGGAAATGGCGCCGAGACATCCTCAAGCTGTCAAAGCGATGGTTATTCATGAGCCGCCTGTTGTACAGGTTCTTTCTGATAGTAAAAAATGGCTAAGCTTTTTTGCTAGCGTTTATCGGACGTCATTTAAATTTGGCGTCCAAGTGGCCAGCTTCAAGTTTAATTTGTCCCTTTCAATCCCGTTCAGTGCTTTTAAAAGCGTTCCGAAAGATTTTCAAAGCCGTGTAACGGAAGCGAATAATGAAAGCTTCTTAATCAGTCACGAAATGATTCCCAGTATGAATTATCAGCCCGAAATCGAGAGGATTAAGCAAAATGGAGTGAAGATTATTGCGGCGGCAGGCAAAATGACTCTGGATAAGGGGAAATACTATGGACGAACAGCTCCAATTTTGGCAGAGAAGCTCGGCTGCGAAATGGTAATATTCCCGGGTCACCATCTATCCTTTTTTGATATGCCACAGGGATGGGTAGTTGTCTTGCGGGATGTCCTTCATAGAGTATCGAGATAGCAGGCATCAACATCAAAAAACAGGGGCTCTAGCTTGATATACTGTTTTGCCGACATTCTTCGTGATAATTACACTGCCCATAAATCCCTATGACATAAATCATGACGTGACTGAGTAAATCGGTCACGTCATTTCTATTTCCCCCAATCTCCACCAAGAACAACCATTTTTGTGGATTGTTAAATGGGGGCATGAGCCTTGGCTTCACTTATGATTTCGAATCGAGTCTGAATAAATCAAAGGCATTTTGCAAAACCTTTGTTCGATAACGTCTTTACTTTGACGGTTCAAGGAGGTATTGTTATTAAACAATTTATCGTATTCGCGGCGTTATTACTCATTGCAGGCTGTACGACGAGTAATAATATTACAACCAAGCAACAGACCGCTAATCCACCAAAGGTTGAAACTCATGCTCGCAGTGCTGCTCCAACGTCAACCTTAACGCAAGCATCATCCATTTCTACGCCGGGCGCAGGGAAATCATCGATCACGATGAATCAAGCACCCGATGCCGCTTCGAATTGGATGGATTGGTCCGGTAATGCACCGGTAAAAAAACCGGCGGATCAGTCCGGAAATCCACAACAATCCATCAATCCATCCCAATTTGGGCAGCAAGTGCTGGATCTAGTGAATCAAGAAAGAACGAAGGCAGGCTTGCAGTCCGTTAGTATGAATAGCAGTCTCTCGAACATGGCCATGGCTAAAGCACAGGATATGTACAACAATAATTATTTTGATCATCAGTCACCGACTTATGGATCTCCGTTTGATATGATGAAAGCATACGGGATTACGTATAACTCTGCAGGAGAAAACATCGCCAAAGGCCAGACAAGCCCGACGGAAGTGATGAGCCAATGGATGAATAGTCCCGGGCATCGCGCCAACATCCTGAATAGTAGTTTCACCCAAATTGGAGTCGCATACTATAACAGCGAGTGGGTCCAAGAATTTACTGGCTAGCTAGTGCAGGAAATAATAAAACCTCCGCTACGATGGCTCTAATGGGGACAGGATATCGTTACGCAAAAAAACATGCCACACGGCGTGTTTTTTGCGTTCGGTGAAGCATACGGTTCATTTTTACGAGTACAGATGGCACTTGTATTTTGTAGATGAATGCCCCGAACATGCAAACATAGCTCCCCGTGTTCTACATATTCCCGTACAACTAGAAGAAGAAACAAAATTCGCGCCGTATCCAGAAACAACAGCCTAGATTGCTTCATCATTTCACTTAATGAAATATTCTGGTTACACCACAGCTCATCCTGAAATAAATGTTCCGTCTCAAACGTTTCCGTTTGAAGTATAATGGATGGAGGCATGACTACATGCCATCGATAAAATAATTGTATACGCGAATTAAATGAGTGAGGTAAGAATGAAATGAGATTGCGTACAACATGGTTTATCTATGCCGGTATTTTATGGACATTGCTTTTTGCTATAATGAGTTTTTACTGGGCAGTTGGCGAATGATCGGGGTTAAATCATTGGGTGGGAAAATTTGCTAAATGGCGCTGAACCGGGACCCAGGATTTATACCAGTAGTTTGGGCAACAGGCGTTGTCAAATTAGGAGGCGTGCTTCTTTTATTATGTTTGATTAGAAGCAGAAGTTCTCGTACAAAGATAAGAAAATGGTTATCGTTTATTTGTATTTCAGCTGGAATCTTTATGATTTTGTATGGAGAGCGGGAAATTTCATTACAATTTCCCTTTCAGCAATTAACGTATTGGATTTTGATTTGGACGCTTATGCGATAAAATGGAGGCTCCTATTCTGGGAGCCGTTCTGGATAGTTGGTGGAATCTTTTATGTACTAGCTGGATATAGCAATAAATGATAGTTTGTCCCTAGTTCTTAGCTTCATTCTGTGGTAGAAAAAGGGCACAAAAAGGAAATATGTCATCACGGCAACAAAATCTAACAAAGCATTGCACCCATGGTTGGAGTTATTTATTATTGACTAACGTCAAACTTTATTGGCAGTATAATACCCAATGGTGGTAGAGCGCATCGCTGGCAGCGTTGAGGTCAGGGGTTCGATCCCCCTAGGCTCCATATAACGAATAAAAGCACCCATACAGGATGCTTTTTCGTTATGGAGCTTAGGGCTGGAGAGAATCACTGACGAAGGGGGGCAGACCGCGCGGAGGGAGCGAAGCGAGTGAGCACGGCATGGAAATCTACCGCTAAGATCGTCATCGTCGAGTAAGCTTCGTCAGCAAGTTGGATCAGGATATCCATATCCCCCTAGGCTCCATATAACGAATAAAAGCACCCATACAGGATGCTTTTTCGTTATGGAGTAGGGCTGGAGAGAATCACTGACGAAGGGGGGCAGACCGCGCGGAGGGAGCGAAGCGAGTGAGCACGGCATGGAAATCTACCGCTAAGATCGTCATCGTCGAGTAAGCTTCGTCAGCAAGTTAAATCAGGATATCCATATCCCCCTAGGCTCCATATAACGAATAAAAGCACCTTTCGGGGTGCTTTTTCGTTATGGAGCTTAGGGCTGGAGAGAACCCCTGACGAAGGGGGGCAGACCGCGCGGAGGGAGAGAAGCGATTGAGCACGGCATGGAAATCTACCGCTAAGATCGTCATCGTCGAGTAAGCTTCGTCAGCAAGTTGGATCAGGATATCCATATCCCCCTAGGCTCCATAGCGAAAAAAGGTTAGCCATCAGGCAGCCATCAGGCTAGCCTTTTTTCGTTACGAGCCCCGTGCTCGTATTTTGATTCATTGCATTTTCTCCTCTAGATCGATATTGTTTAAGTATTACTCTTTTTTGGGGAGTTGTCCGTGTTTGATGGCAAGTTCTTCATTTTGATTGGGCTTGCCTTTTCCTGTTGCGATCAAATCCCTCAGGCTGCCTCGAATGTAAGTGCCCCATGCATCTGAGCAGATTTCATAGCATTCATCAACGGGGGAAAGACCAACATGCGTGAATCGGACTTCCGCTTCGCCGCCCTTCTTTTCGATTTCGAAGACGATATCGGTATCGATCCACTCGTTCTTGTCCTTGACGAAATTAAAGTAGTTGTCGGCAATGTGCCAAACTACCTTCTTGTCGGGAACAAGTTCGGTGATCTGAATGGTGCAGCGGTGAATGTCCCGGTAATGGTACTTGAATTCCCCGATTTCGTCGGTCTTTCCTTCGATTTCTTCCGACCACCATCCGCGGACATTGTTAATGGCGGCGAACACCTCCTCTGGACTTTGGTCTACCGTAAATGCAGTGCTGTAACTTTGATTCATGCCAAGATCTCCTCTCAAAATGGATTAACACAACTCAAGTATAGCTCTTGTACTTGTGAAATGCAATCACAAACTTGCAAAATGCAATCACAAATTGTATAATCAAATCATGAAAAAGCGAACCTCAACCGTTTGTCCAATTGTATATGCGCTTGACATCTGGGGAGACTCCTGGAGCCTGGTTATCCTTCGCGATGTGCTTATCCACAACAAGCGATATTACCGCGAGTTTCTTGCTTCACGTGAACGTATCTCAACCAATATATTGAGCGCACGGCTACAGTCACTCGTTGAAGCGGGCCTTCTTGTCAAGATAGAAGGTGATACAAACCGCGCACAAACGATGTACCGACCAACACAAAAAGCTCTTGATCTGTTTCCGGTCGTATTTGCCATTATGCACTGGGGCCTTAAATACAACCCAAATACCGATATGAGTATACCGATTATGCAGGAACTGATAACCGACGAGAATGGGCTGGGGCAACGCCTATTGCGAAATTTTGACGATATTAAATGAAAACCAAAACTTATTCGATTTCGGGGCCAATAAATGCTATGAAAGGTGCCTAACAAAGTTTTGGGGCAGTGAAACCGACCACGGCGGTAGAGCGCATCGCTGGCAGCGATGAAGTCAGGGGTACGATCCCCTGACGTAGGGGGCAGACCGTGCGGAGGGAGCGAAGCGAGTGAGCACGGCATGGAAATCTACCGCTAAGATCGTCATCGTCGAGTAAGCTTCGTCAGCAAGTTGGGTCAGGATATCCATATCCCCCTAGGCATACAATAAAAGCAAACGGCAGAGATGCCGTTTTTTGTTTTTTAATAAATAATTGTTGAAGGCGCCATAATTTTTTGCACCTTCAACAATTATTTTCAAGGAATTTTAGGTTGGTGTTGCGTAAACAAGCCTCGAAGCAGACGAATTTGGTTAACATGCTGTATGATTGGCATAAATGTTGGTTTGATTACAGGTTTGCTTGGAGTACGTATAATGAGTGATTAACTCACTTATTAAACATACAAGAGGTGAGGATAAATGTTCATGAGCAAAAATAACATCTTGCCTGACCTAATTCTGCGGAAACTCAACCAACGAAAGAACTACCGAATTCTTCAAATGAATACACCGAACAGTATCGTCGTCGAATAGGTGATATCATCGACATTTTTAAGGGTATGCATGTTTCTTTGGATCACCTGTTTGACGAACTGATGACCTTTGATTTCGCTAAGCTGGGGCTGAGATTTGAATTGCCGTTTTTCGTTTTCCATGGAGATGCCGATATTATCACCCCTCCTGCAACGGCTAAAGCGTTCTTCGACGAAATCGAAGCTCCTCGAAAACATTTTGCGCTGATCAAAAATGCCGGACATCTGGCATGTTTTGCCCGGCCCGATCAGTTTCTCAGTGAATTGATCGAGAGAGTTCGTCCTCTAGCCCTCGCGCCAAGTTCCCTTTGATGGAATCCAATCATTTATTCATGATACAATGAATTCAATAACCCATACGATCGGAGATTGAAGTTCATTGTCCCCATTAAATAAGCAGCAATTGGAGCAAATTCGTGACGAGCGCAAAGAACAAATTAAACAAGCGGCGCTAAAAGTATTTGCCACTCGCGGATTTGCCGGAACAAAAACGAGCACCATTGCTTCCGCAGCTGGTATTAGTGAAGGTTTAATCTATCGATACTTTAAATCGAAAGACGAATTATTCACCGAAATCGTTGTCGAGTTGATGGAAGAAGCGGGAAAGGAAATCGGGCACATTCAACTTTCCTCCCAACCACCCTCTGACTTAATTAGAACGTTGACTGAAAGCATGCTAGAAGAGAACAACAAGTACGCTTTCAGGCTGATTTTGCAAGCCAGGAAAGCGGAGAAAGTTCCGGAGCAGGTCGGTCATATCCTTGAACGATATGCGGAAAGCAATCTGATCGAGCGGTTAGTTCCCGTCATTGTCAAGGGACAGCAGGCAGGACAATTCTTTGAAGGAGACCCTCGGCAGTTGCTTTCATGGTACTTTTCCGTTGTGAACAGCCTCATTTTGCAGGAACTGGGAACAGAAGAATACGGGATGCCAAGCGCAGATGTCTTAATGCGTATTCTGGCAAGGTAAGTACATCCCTCAATGTCTTGGGGGCTGTGAAACTGACCACGGTGGGAGAAGCGAATCGCTGGCAGCGATGAGGCCAGGGGTTCGTTCCCGCTAAGGTCCACCATACAAAAACATTGTAGCACCGGGGTTTCCCGGTGTTTTTTGTTTTTTTGAAGAACTACTGAATTACAAAGATTGACGTTGTGGTCACATGTTTGGTCACACTTGAATTTATTTGGGCTCAATTTTGCTTATAATCGATGTTTTGCGACTCTGCTCTACACACGATAAGTATCGATGCTAAAAAAAATGCTCATAAGGGAATCCAATGAAATGAGCAATTTTTAATCCATCAAGCGAACAACATATCGCCATATTGTTTAGCGGTTTCTTTATGAACAGATGGCAAGACATGAGAATACACGTCTAGTGTAACTCTCACGTCTGAATGCCCTAAAATTTCTTTTACAATTTTTGGATTTGTATTAGAACTCAGCAAGAGCGAGGCTGCAGTGTGGCGAAGATCGTGAAAACGTATCTTTTTAACGGATGCCTCCTCCATTAACAGGTAGAACTCACGTAGCAAATTGCGCGGGTTTATCGGCTTCCCCAATTTTGTACAAATGACAAGATCGAAATCGGCATAATCGTCTCCCGCGGCTAGCTTTTCTTCTTCTATTTTAACTTGATGTGCGTTAAGTTGCTGTAAAACTTCTTCTGCAAGCGAAATCGTTCGCGTGCTTGATTTTGTTTTGGTGTCTTGATAAATCTGTTTTCCGTCATGACTGAGCGTTTGTCGAACATGCAGTACTCCTTTTTCGAAATCTAAATCCTTCCATCTATCTGCCAATACTCGGCACTTGAACTTTCCTTTTTCATTTAAATGGTGGGAGTTAGCAGCCAACTTTTTTATCCTTTTTTCTAAGTAATATTTCTTAAAGTGCTTGTATCAGCATTGTCATTGGTTTTGTTGCATTTTGATGGTGGAATGATTGAATCTCCCCCGTTATTTCTGATCGTTTCTACAATTAGCTGTCTAAGGTCATCAGGAGAAAGTATTGTAAGAACTGCATTTTTGTCATTCATGGAAGATTCTTGTTTTTCGATATTGATAATCAATGTTTCCAGCGATGTATCAAGCCCACCTGCGATCTTCTCTAGAGTTTTGATTGTCGGATTTTTTTCGCCGCGCTCCACCTGCCCCAAAAAGTGTCCTTTTGCCATGCCTTGCTTTTTTCACGATGGTAGGTACTGTATTTGACAACGGCCTCGACTTCGTTTTGCTCTAAATAGTTATAATTCTCTTCGCCGCCGTATCCCGCGTCAGCGATGACAGTGCTTGGCAGCTTGCCCAGTTGAGATTTTACTTTTTCCAGATGAGGGATGAGACAACGCGTATCTGTAGGCCGCTGGTGTACGCTGTAGCCGAGGATGAATTGATTTTCGGTGCCAATCTGTACATTGTAACCCGGCTTGAGCTGACCGTTTCGCATGTGGTCCTCTTTCATCCGCATGAACGTTGCGTCGTTGTCGGTCTTGCTGTAGCTGTTCCGATTTCCCAAAATCTCTTCTTGGGATTCATACTTTCGGAGGCGAGGGAGGAAGTCTTTTCGGAGCGTACGCACCGCCTTCTTCAGCGGTTTGTCCTTTGAGCTTTTCTTGCAGTCGTTCTTCCAGTTGCTTGACTGCGTTCTCCAACTTTTCACTTGTGATTTCCGAGGATTCGCCAAGCTCGAAGAGATCTTGACCGCCATGTGACCGTTCTTCTTGTTTTTCGGCTTCTTCGATGGTGGCAAACAGCGTCTGCACCTTCTCTTGCAGCTTTGCCTTATGCTTTACAACCGCTTTACCCCAAACAAACGTATATCGATTGGCATTGGCTTCGATCTTCGTACCATCGACAAAGTAGTGCTCAAGTTGAACGTATTTCTCATCCGCTAGAAATTGAAGAACTGCGGTAAACACGGTCTCCAATACGGCTTTCATCCGTTCGGAACGAAAGCGGTTGATCGTACGGAAGTCCGGGCGCTGTCTACCCGCGATCCACATGAACATGACGTTCTCACGAACGGCCTTGGCGATCTGACGGGAAGAATAGATCCGCTGTGTGTAGGCGTAGATAATGACTTTGGTAAGCATCTTAGGGTGATAGCTGTCTCGTCCACCTCCGGAGTAAGCAGCGTCAAAGATAGCGTCATCCAGACGGTCCACTGCTGAATTAACGACGCGAATGAGGTGATTTTGAGGAATGTCTTCCTCCAGATCCATTGGCAGTGTAAGTTGGTTCATGGTATATTGAATGTACAAAGAAACCGTCTCCTTTGAAGTGGTTGGGTGGTACCTCCATTTTACCAAAGAACGGTTTCTTTTTGTTTTACAAAATTAAAAAAGAAGGTGTCCCTCAGCCATTTTCATGGCTTTTGGGACACCCTCTTTCGGAATCCATACTTATACTTATTGAATTGAGATCGAAGCAATGCTGCCGTTGGTCTTGAAATCCGACGTGTAGGCGATGGTTGCCGTTGCGGTGATAGCTCCATTCGGTCCCGTAATCTTTATCGTTGGCGCTGAAGAATAGCCGGAGCCTGCATTGGTTATCGTGACCCCGGTCAAGACACCATCCTTGATCGTTGGGGTCAGCACAGCAGGAGTTCTGATCCACACTTCGCCTTTGACTTCGCTGTAGCGGTAGTAGTCGGATACTTCATCCAGGCGTTCGTTGGTGATGCCATAGGGCTGTAGTACCTTCATCAAAGCGGCTTTGTTTGATTGCGCTTGTTCCGATGTGGGGCCGGAGCTTCCGGCGCCTGCAGGTGTTACGCCACTGAAGGCTTGCCGGAATACGTCGGCTGGGACGCCGAGCGCGGCTGCAATGAGCACGGTCGGTCTGCCATGGTCCTGCGCGTCCGTATTATAGCCTCCGGAGATAACGATGGTATACCCATTCTGATCGGTTACGCTGCTGTTGCCGGCTTCGGTTGCGACGCCTGAGGGTGGCTGCGAATCTGCACGAGCCGGGTCCGGTTTCTTATTCGGTTTCTTTTGGGGATGATCTTGAACGGTTGCCGCTTCCGCGCTGGTCTTGGGCCCGGATTGGGTGTCGCAAGCGGATGCCAGCGATACATCGACGATGCTGCAAGCGAACAGTAGAGACAGGAAGACAATGAATCTTTTCATTTTTGTTCTCCTCTCACATTTGGAATAATGGTGCTAGAGATAGATTAATACACAAATGTGTCAGGAGAACGTCACGACGCGATTCGTCCGCAAAAAAAATCAATGCCTAATGCTGCTTGGGCAGCAATAGCTGGAACGCGGTGCCCTGAGGAGAACTGTTGATTAGATTAAGCTGGCCTTTCATCGCAACAGCCAACATCCGGCTATAGGTCAGGCCAAGTCCAAGGCCGCTAACGGACAACTTCTTGCGCTCACCCCGGAAGTATTTCTCGAAAATATGAGCTTGCTCGGCTTCCGGTATGCCGGGACCGTCATCTCGAACGATAACCTCATAAGTTTGATCCGTATATTCCGATAGCGTTATGCCAATATGTCCCCGACCTTGAAACGCCTGTTTGCTATTGTTCAGCAAATTCACCACAATCTGCTGAGTGCGGCTGGCATCCCCCATGCACATAAAAGTCCGATTGGGAATATCGACCGTGATCTCTATCCCCTCCTCCTGATAGAGCTGCCCCCACTGATATACGATTTCGCTCAAAAGCTTGCCAAAATCAATCGAATCCTGTCGAACTTTGATTATGCCCGAAGCAAAAGAATTAAAGTCCAGCAGGTCGGTGACCATATGCTGGAGCCTGCGCGTCTGCTCAAGGGAGATGTCCAGAAACTCCTCCGCCTCGCCTTCCGTAACGACCTGATCACGAACCGCGCGGATCAAGCCATGAATGGAGGCGACAGGTGTCTTCAGCTCATGGCTAACGCCCGCCAGCAATTCCGTGCGAAGCTCTTCCAGCTGTGCCAGACGCGAAGCCATCGTCTTGAAGGACAAGAGGAGATCGTGAACTTCCTTCTCCTTCACATTCACCGGGACGGTTACATTGTAATCGCCGGATTTTATCTTGTAGAGCGCTTCCGATAGCTGGATGATCGGTTTTCTTAAATTCCGCGAAAGGAAGTAGATGATCGTCCAGCCGAGCAAACCCGCACAGAAGAGCAGAGAGATCGTCAGGATGTAGTTATGATTGACATTGGTGAGTTCATCATAGCTGTAAGCAATGACGACCGAGCCGATCGGGGAATGATAGTCCATCATGGGTGCCATCAGGATGAAATCATCCCCGATTCTCGCTGTGCGGAGACGGTCGGTCAGTTCCGGCTTCGAATCGATATTCGGCGAGGAACGGCCGGGGGGGCGCGGAGGCGCTTTTTTGACAAAAACGGGGGTCCCGCCGCGATCGAACACGATTAAAGCGAATTGTCCGGGAATGAAGTATTCTCGCTGCGTATGGTCAATCCATTCATAGAAATCGCCCGGGATGACGATGTTGTTATGACCGTCGGTCACATATCGGGCTGCCGCTTGGGAAAATTCCTGGAGAGAATGCTTACGTTCATTGATAGTCTCCTGACGGATCCAGAAAATAGACACAAGTCCGATGATAAACAATCCTAAGAAAAGAGTAAGTACATAACGGAACGTCCAACGACTAAGCAGCGTCTGACGTCTAATCAGATGTGTTTGCATAAAGCTGATACCCCGTCCCACGTAACGTTCGGATTTCCCCTTCTTCCGGCGGCCAGTGAAGAAGCAGCTTCCGCAGGCGTTTGATAGCGAGATCCACGGCCCGGTCGCTGCCTTCATAATCGATGCCCCATACCTTCTCGATCAATTGCTCCCGATTGAAAATCTGGTTCGGATGCTCCGCGAGGAACAGGAGAAGCGATAAATCGCGGGGCGTAATCGACAAGGCAGCCCCGTTCAGGAAGACGCTGCGGGACTTGAAGTCGATTCGGAAGCTCCCGTAGGTAACTTGATCTGAACTGACCAGAGACTGGGGCGGACGTCTAAGCACAGCATGAATTCTGGCGATCACTTCGTCTGGCTCGAAGGGCTTCGTTATGTAGTCGTCCGCCCCCTCGTTCAGTCCCATAATTCTGTCGCCGACATCGCCCCTGGCTGTCAGCATGATGACGGGACAAGCGCTTTTGCGACGGATATGCTGCAAGACTTCCCAGCCGTTCATTCCAGGGAGTAGCACGTCAAGAATGACAAGCGCGGGTTGTGCCGAATGGAAAGACTCCACGGCTTGACTACCGTTCCGACAGATGAGGCAATCAAATCCGGCCTTGCGGATATACGCTGCGAGAACCCTGGCAATTGCGGCCTCGTCTTCTACGATCATAATCGTTTTCATTCCGTATCCCCCGATACAGCGGTTCATTGTCTTTAGATGAATTATACAATATATAACTGGACGATTCTCATTATTATTATTATCGAAGAATGTGTCAGCCGGATGTCAGCAGCCGACATCTTCCTGACACATTTCGATATTACAATGATTTGAGTACATTCCCGTCGGTAACACCTAATGGCATTTTCCAAAGGTAGCCAAAGATCGTAAACACCTAATATTTCGTCCCTGCGGGTCACTCCCCTGCTTCACTTGGGCTGCGTCCTCCACCTGGGCAAGAACATTCAATTTCCAAGGTACAAAAATCATAATAGCAACCCCAAAATTCAGGAGCTGCTCTTAGCATACAAGGAGGTGTAGGAATGCGAAAGGTGATCGTAACAGAATTCATTATCGGAGAAATCTTAGCTGAAGATGTCTATAACAAGCAGGGTATGCTTCTATTGAAAGCAGGGAATAGGGTAACCCAATCTTTTGTAAACCGTCTGAAACAACAAAAGATTGTGTCCATAAGGATTAAGTGAACGATTTAAAACCACAGATTTATTTATAAATTTCGATTCATTTTACCTCAGTTTACTTTGATATTTTATATTCGTATTTGACTTTGGATTTATTCGGCAGATGGCATAGATTGTAAAAAGTAAGGAGAATTCCACGATGGAAAAAGAGTATAAGGAGCCGCAAATCGAGATTGAGCGGTGATGGTTTCCGTTAAATTCAATCAAGCCATTACCGTCCTGATGGTTTTTCTTAGAAAACATATTTTTTGTTTATCGCATTTTTATTGCTAGTCAGTGTATGTCAAGCTATGCAAATGACGATGCCAGGAATTTGAGAGTAGGAGAGGATGATTACAAAATGGACAAGAAATACACGAAGAACAGAATAACCGCAACGCCGATGAGTTTCCTGCTCGTTTTCCTGCCTGTGATTCAGTTCGTTATGGGGGGCATTGCCTTTGCGGCAAACGAGATTTGGACGGACATCACCGGTACGGGTAATTTTAACTCACCGCGTGGTATAGCGGTAGACAGTTCCGACGATGTGTATGTGGCGGATACTTATAATAACAAGGATAATCTCTTTTCAAATATCTGCAAGTATAAATTCGGATAGGTGATCCTAGCAAAGCTGTTTACGCTTGGGTACTTGAACGAAAGGAGTTCGAATAGGATGCATTTTTTAAGCAGGAAGAGACGACGTACGGCTTTGAACGGGATCGTGATCATGGCTTTGATAGCCGGTTTGTTCCCTTTCGGAACGATGTCGGCAGCGGAAGAGGTTCCGCCAGCGGTGTCGGCATCCCGGCTTGTCTTCAACGATATTCAGGGCCATTGGGCCGAGCAAGCCATTGAGCGTTGGGTCGATCTGGGTTGGACCAAGGGCCATGAGGACGGCAACTTTCACCCGGAGCAAAAAGTGACCAGGGCAGAATTTATCGCTTTGGCCAACCGGATGTATGGCTATATGGAACGGGCGGCCATCGATTACTTGGATGTCATGATCGATGTGGCCGGGGGGGAGGAAGTCGCCTTTCGCGCAATGAAAGACGCCGGTTACAGTATCCTTGAACTCACCCGAGCGATGGGGAGTTATGGAGTCGACCGCCCGAAAATGACGAATAATTTGCAGGCGCTTGGCTATAGCCATGCAGAGGCGTTTAGCGCAGTGAATACAATATATCCGATCTCTATCGAAGAGTGGATGGGAATCATCATGAACGCGGCCGGGTGGTTATGATCACGTCCGTAAAGATAAGATACACATTAAATGTGTAGCATGAACAACGCCGTTCTCGGATGTAAAGACGTCGGATTGGTACAGCAGCGCGATAAACACCGCCTACGCGTTTGATTTGATCAACGGGTTTGAAGACGGCACGTTCCGCCCGATGGACACGATCACTCGTGAGCAGGCAGCAACAATTATCGCTAAAGCGATGACGATCACCGGCCTGAAAACCAAACTCGCTATAAAAGCAACTGAAGATCCATTGCGTCCATTTAGAGATGCAACCGATGTTTTGACTTGGGCGCTAAGCAGCATTGCCGACAGTGTTCAAGCAGGTATCGTATCGGGAAGAAACGGCGCTGAGCTGGCGCCCAAAGCGCTTATTACGAGAGCTGAAGTAGCAGCGATTATACAAAGACTGCTTCAAGAATCGGAATTGATATAAATCTGCTGTGCAGTGAAACTGACCACTCCTGAGAGGAGGTGATTACGATGGAAGAGCACAAGAAAACGGGCGCAAACATGGAGTCCGTAGAGACGAGCAAGGCTTCCGAGATCAAGCTCGGCGATTTGCCGAAGAAGCTGACCGAGGAAGAAGCGAAAAACGTGTCTGGCGGTAGATTTTTTTAAGGAAGAGAGCAGCATCGCGCGGGAGCGACTCCCGCGCTTTTATCTAGTAGACCGTTTCAAAAATAACGTTCCTGAAGACATACCGCTGATCCGATATATGTAGTCTAATCAGCCTGGCCGTTCGCATTCGTTCGAAAGAAACGAGCTAACGGACTCCACAACTGCTATTTCCCCGTTTTACCTTGGTTTAGAAAGCTAACGGTCGCCACAGCCGTTAATTCGAAAAAATCTGGTGTTTTCGTCTGATTTTGGGCCGATAACGGCTCCTGCGTCCGTTAGCAGCGTCGAAGGGTAGGTTTTTCACAAAATAATGATTCCCATGTCTACAACTCAGCATTGGAATCTCGGTTGGAATCCGTACCCAATCATGCATTCCGATCATGAACGAGACGGTCCGAGCAGTGAGTAGAAAACTTACTTTACTTTAAGATCGTTATACTAGACTTTGGATAGATAAAAGGAGTTTGGCACAATGTCTCTCGATCAAGTCATTGCTCTTCAAATAGATGGATGCAACTTCTCGCTCGCGACCGTGCTGCGATCGGCCCAAATGCAAGGTAGCTTCGGTGCGATTCATGATTACCTTACGATCGCGCTTATTGCAGCTTATGCCGAGGAGCACCGTATCCTGGCTAGCCAAGCGGAGATCCAGGAGGCCGTCACCGACTGGAGAGTAGCAAATTCGCTGTATCAAGCATCGGAGGTGAAGGATTGGATGGAAGAACGCTCGCTGTCGATGGCGGATCTGGCTGAATTTGCCAGGATAGAGGTATTGAAGGAACGAGTCCGTAACCACGTGGCAGCTGGCAAGGTTGAACGGTACTTCGCAGAGCATCGATCTCGATTCGAAGAGGTGGCTCTCTCGCAAATCGTCGTGAACGAGCGGGGGCTTGCGCGAGAGCTTAAGTTCAAGCTCATGGAGGGGGAAGAGTTTTTTTTGCTTGCCCGCACCTTCTCGACAGAAGAGTCGTCCAAGTTTGGAGGAGGGTATATCGGCCGTAAGATGAGGGCGCAGTTGCCTCTTGCGATTACCACTCAAGCGTTCCGATCGGTTCCAGGAACGATCGTAGGACCCCTGGAGATCGACAAGAAGTTTTATGTCGTCAAGATCGAAGAGGTCAATCCGGCAGAGCTAAATGCGGACACAAGGGCGCGAATCGAACAGATCTTATTCGAAGATTGGCTAACCGCCAGACGTAAGGAAGCGAACGCGTACATGCCGCAATTATGGGCGCAAGATTAGGTTAGGGGATACGGAATCGATGGAGACGAATAAGCTGCTTGGCTACATGGTGAAAAGTCCTTTTTTTGTTGTGCTTAGCCTAAGCGAGAAGCAAACGCTGGCCCGACATGGGCAGATCATTCCGTTCTCAATCGGACAGACGGTGCAGGATAAGGATGAGTTATCGGAATTTCTGTATGTCGTCGTCTCGGGCGAGGTTCGGATGATCGACGAGCGGTCGGATGGAACGGAGATCAGCCTCGGCTTATTAAAGGACGGGGACAGCTTCGGCTGGGAAAGCGGGACGAAGCAGCCAAGCCAGCCCGTCGTCTACAGCGCGGCAGGAAATGTGCGGTTGCTGGCCATTCCGATCGAGAAGCTTCGCGAGGTGCTGTCGCACAATCCAGGCCTGGAAGATCTGCTCGATACGTACGCGTCGTCCCGGGCCGTCTCGATGTTCCTAAGAAGAACGGCATTGCTGTCCTCCGAAGATTATCAAGCAGTTCGTACGTTTCTGGAGCGGATGACCGTTATTCAAGCGGACAAAGGGCAACCGATCGTGCGCGAAGGGGACGAGGGAGACGCGTTCTACATCGTTCACTCGGGTCATTGCGAGGTCGTCAAGGAGGTTGATGGCGCCGTCCTCAACCGACTCATCGCGGGCGACTTCTTCGGTGAATTGGCCTTGCTCACGGGGGCACGGCGCAAAGCGACGGTGGTCGCCGTCGAACCTGCGCAGTTGTTCCGGCTAAGCAAGGACGACTTCGATGTCATGATCGTGGAGTACCCGGCGCTCAGAACGGCTATTGAGAGCATCTCCTCCAATTATGTATCGAAAGCGTCCAAGTATGACGATGACGAAGAAGATTCGATGGACAGATTGGAGGCGTCTTCCGGTCAATCGGTGAAGTGGGAGCCGGTTGTGAAGAAGGGCAACAGACGATTCAGGCTGCGCAAATACCCGATACGCCTGCAGCACAACGAGATGGATTGTGGCCCTACCTGTCTTGCTATGGTGATGGCGTATTACGGTTCGCATATTCCGATCAACCGAATCAGGGAGCAGACGGAGATGTCGCGCTCCGGAAGCACGCTGTACGGCTTGACGGAGACGGCGGAATCGCTGGGGCTAGCCGCACAAGGCTTCACGACGCAGCTCGATGCTCTCTCCGGGGTGAAGTTGCCCGCGATCGCGCATTGGAAGGGCGAACACTTCAACGTCGTATACGAGGTGACGAAAAGCCATGTGATTGTCGGCGATCCCGCTTACGGCTTGGAGAAAAAAAGCAGGGCTGATTTCGAGGCGGGCTGGAGCGGGGCAATACTGACACTGACGCCGACCGAGCGGCTTGCTTCTCATGAGCGGATGCGCAGCCCGGTATCGCGTTTTATCGCCTACGTGACCCCGAATAAAAAAGCGCTGCTGACGCTCCTGATCACGTCATTGCTCGTGCAACTGATCGCACTGGCGATTCCGATTATCACGCAAGTCATCGTAGATAAAGTGCTCGTAGAGAGGTACGGCGATCTGTTGAACGTGCTGCTGGTCGGCATGCTCGGCTTGTCGGTTTGTTATATTGTCGTCAACTCGTGCCGAACTTTTATTGCGGCCAAAATTGCGCTGAAGATCGACGTGGCGATGCTGGGCGAATTTTACAAACACCTGCTCAGCCTGCCCTTATCGTTTTTTTGGGCCCGTACGATCGGAGATTTGACAAGCCGGGTGGGCGAAAATCAGAAGATACGCAGAATGCTCACAACCGGGGCGGTTCAGATGCTGCTTGACCTGCTGACGATTCTCATTTACGGGACGCTGATGCTGGTCTACCATGTCAAGCTGTCGCTTATCGCGTTTGCCATCATCCCCTGTTATGCGGCGCTTGTGCTTCTCTTCTCGCCGCTGATGCGGAAAAACAGTCGCAGGCAATTCGAAGCGGAAGCGGAGTCGCAAACAACGATGGTAGAAGCGATCAAGTTGATCTCCACCGTCAAAGCGCTTGCCGCCGAGCCAGCCATCGGCTGGAAGCTGATGGATAAGCTGCAGCTCGCTTTGAAGCAGAGGATCAAAGCCATCCGCTTGATCGTAACTTCGGAAACGATCGCCGACACTATCAAAACGATCGGCAACGCCTTGGTGTTATACGGAGGCGCATTGTTCGTCATGCGCGGCGAATTGTCGGTAGGCCAGTTCGTTGCCTTTTTGTCGGTTTATTTTACCGTTACACAGTCGATCACTCAAATGCTGATGATGCTAAACGACATTATGGAAGTGAGAGTTTCGATGGAGCGGATTGACGATGTGTTTGCAGCGCACCCGGAGGAGCTTGAACCGCAAAACATGCGAAGATTGGCCGCGCTGAAGGGGCACATTCAGTTCGACAATGTGACGTTTCGCTACAGCAAGGACGGCCCTAACATTTTGCAACAAATTAACTTGAACATAGAGCCGGGACAGACGGTTGCGCTTGTCGGAAGAAGCGGGGCGGGCAAATCAACGTTCGCGAACCTGCTTACAAAGCTGTTTGCCCCGACAAGCGGGACGATTCGTCTTGACGGACACGATATCCGTCAAATTCACGCCGCGTCCTTGCGCCGCAAAATCGGCATCGTTCAGCAGGAAAATCGGGTATTTCGGGCAACGATTCAAGACAATATTGCCATCCGCTTTCCGTCCGCTACGCTCGAAGAAGTCGAAACGGCTGCCAAGCTGGCAGGGGCTTACGAATTTATTACCGCTTTGCCGCTCGGTTTCAAGACGATGATCGGAGAAGGTGGTTTAAGCCTCTCCGGAGGGCAATTGCAACGAATCGCCATCGCGAGGGCGTTGCTTGGCGAGCCGGGTATTCTGATTTTCGACGAGGCGACCAGCGCGCTGGATTCGGAGTCGGAGCGAATCATTCAGCAGAACATGGATACGATGCTGAAGGGCCGCACCTGCCTGATCATTGCCCACCGTCTCAGCACAGTGCAGAAGGCGGATATGATCGTCGTATTGGATCGCGGAGCTGTTGTGGAGACCGGTTCCCATGTCGAGCTGATCGAAGCCAAAGGGCTTTATTATTACTTGATCAGTCAGCAGTTGAGTTGAGAATATCTTATTACCGATAGGTGGGGTATCGTGGTAAATATTACGGTTGCGACTATTTTGTCTGTCGCATTGCTGATAACCCTATTTCTTGCAGTTTTTACGTTGATGTATTGCCAAAGCTCAAAAAAGGTGTATTTTATTTTACTGTCCGTATCTGTCTTTCTTTTCGTGCTTGGTTACCTGTTGGAGGTTACGGCAACGTCTTCAAATGGCGGCTTGACGGCTACAAAGGTCATGTATTTGGGTGCCGCGTTCTTTTCACCGCTGTTTCTTCTGTTTGCGGCGGATTACTGCGAAGTGCGGATTTCCAAACCGCTAGTTCTCTTCCCGCTCTTGTTGATTCCATCCATTGTGGTTTTGCTTGTCTGGACATCCGAGTATCACACTCTCATCTATTCATCTTACTACTTTATATTGGATGCGCCGATTCATCATCTGGAAATGGAACCGGGAAAGCTGTACTATTTGAATCATGGTTTCGCGTTGCTTTGCATGATCGTTACAAGCGGAATATTAATTCACCGGTTGATTCATTGGGGGAAGCGGTACAGATTACAGCTATTGCTTTTGGTTTTAGGCGCGTTCACACCGGTCATAGCCAATTTTCTTTACGTAGTTAAGCTGAATGTGTTTGGTATCAACTACACGCCGGTGTCCCTCGTTGTATTAAACCTACTCTTTTTTATCAATATCATACGATACGACCTTTTCGACATTCTGCCCCAAGCATCTTCAATGGCGCTAAATTCCATCAAAGAAGCGTTCGTGCTGATTGATAAGGATATGCTGTTTTTAAGCGCAAACCCGGCTGCTTATCTGGTTATGCCCGGTCTATCCAATCTTCACAAAGGCCGTGAAATAACGGGGATCAGCGAGTGGCCGCCGGAGCTGACCAAGCTGACTGATCATAGGAATGCAGATATACGGTTTTCCGTCCGAACCGATACCGAACGATTTTACGGTGCCAGTGTCAGCGCTGTCTTCACAAAAAAGAAGGAGATGGAAGGCTGGATCATTTTGATTCAGGATATAACGCTAAATGAGGAAAATGTCGCCTTGCAACGGTTGGACAAGTTGAAGGATGATTTCCTCGCCAATACGTCTCACGAGCTGCGTACGCCGCTGCACGGCATTATAGGCATCACCGAATCGCTCGCGGCCGGTGCGGCCGGTCCGTTGCCCGAACGAGCGCTGAATCATATTGCGATGATCGGTGCCAGCGGCAAGCGGCTTGCTTCGCTTGTCGACGATATACTCGATTTCTCGAGACTTCGACATGAGGAGATCGTGCTGCGGCGTCAAGCGGTCGATATGCATCAGAGCGTCGAGGTGGTGACGATGGTGCTGAGGCCGTTGTGGCAAGCGAAGTCGCTGCGGTTGGAAAATAAACTGCCGGTGAACTGTTATGTAGATGGCGACGAAGGGCGCATTCATCAAGTTCTATACAATATCATCGGCAACGCGATCAAATTTACGACGGAAGGGTCAATCGAGGTGACGGCGGAGCGAACGACGCTCGGGTGGACAATGCGTGTTGCAGACACCGGCATCGGTATTGCGCCGGAGCAGCAACAGTTAATATTCGAATCGTTCGCTCAGGGAAGCGGTTCGATTGCCAGGGATTACGGCGGCACCGGCCTCGGGCTTTCGATCTCAAAGAAGCTGGTCGAGCTGCACGGCGGCAGCCTCACCGTCGCTTCGGTTATCGGAGAAGGCACGACATTCTCGTTCGAGCTTCCGGCTGCGGAATTGCCGCAGGAATCGGAGTTGAAGACAAGCCTCCTCGCTGATGGGAGCAGGCAGATGCCATTGATCGAGGAGGAGCTTGCGTCCGAAGTACAAGAGGAGGCTGCGACGCTTGCACAGGTGGACAACGCCGTTATAGCCGCCCGAGACAACACGGACTTAAGTATCGCCGCGGCGCCGTCGCCGACCTGTATTCTCGTTGTCGACGACGAACCGGTCAATCTGCAAGTGCTCGACAATTTTCTGACGATGGAAGGTTACCGGGTCGCCCAAGCGTCCAGCGCGTTCCAGGCGCTGGCGCTGATCCAAGACGGCCTCAAGCCGGATCTGATCCTTCTTGACGTGATGATGCCGCGCATGTCCGGGTACGAGCTGAGTCAGAAGCTTCGCTTGGACTACGCTACGCGCAGCCAACTGCCGATCCTGCTATTGACGGCTCGCGGCTTGACGGCGGACCTGGTCGAAGGCTTCAGCTCCGGCGCCAACGATTATTTGAGCAAGCCGATCTCGCGGCAAGAGCTGTTGGCGCGGGTCAAGCTGCATCTGCAGTTGGCGCAATGGAACAGCTCGCTAGAGAACGAGGTGTTGCAGCGCACGCTCGCGATCCGCAACCTGCTCGACGAGGCGGGGCAAGGTTTCCTATCGCTTGCCGAGGATATGCTTATTATGCCGGAATACAGTGTCGAATGTGAGCGTTTATTCGGGGCGGAGCTGACCGGGCAGCTGTTCGCTCCTCTGATTTACCCGGCAGATCTAACCGATCGGCGGTTTCTGGAGGAGCTGCTGATGCAGATTATTCACGAGCAGGACGAGTTGCAGGTCGCCGTGCTGCTCTCGCTGTTGCCCGGCGAAGTCGAGATTAAGGGCAAGCATGTGGAGTTGCAGTATAAGAAACTGGGCAGCGAAGCCGGAATGCCCGACCGCATCATGGTGATTATGACCGATATAAGCGATCGGCGCCAGCTCGAGCAGACGATGGATAAAGAGCGGCGCATGCTGCGGATGGTTGTGCGCGTCGTGGTGCACTATGCGATGTTCAAGGAGTTGACGGAGGAGTATCGGCGATTTGCAACTTCCGGCATCCGTGAGATCCTTGCGGAGGATGCAACGATGGAAGAGCGGATCAACGAGATGATGCGTTATGTACATACGCTCAAGGGCAATTTTGCCCAACTTGACTTTATAGATGTGGTTGAGAAGCTGCACGCGTTCGAAACGCAGTTGCTGGAATGGCGTAAGCGAATGGAAGGGGGGAGCGAAGATGTATTGGCGGCTGAGGTTTTTGCCGAATGGGTGACGGAAATCGATTACGCCGGCTGGCTGGAAGCGGATATGCAGGTGTTGCGCGAGATGCTCGGCGATCAATTCGCCGATGAGACCGAGACGGTCGCTGTGAAGAAGACGAAGCTGCTCCATCTCCAGCGCAAGGTCGCCGAGCTGTTCCGCGCCTCCGAGGGAGCGTGGATTGTCGACGAGTTGAAGCGGCTCCATCATAAGCCGCTCCGCGATCTGCTGGCGATCTACCCGGACTACGTCCAGCGGCTGGCAGCCAAACTCGGTAAGTCGGTGTATCCTGTAACAGTCGCTGGCGGCGAATTCACGGTCGATCACGAACGATATGTACCGCTTGCCTGCGCACTTAGCCATGTGTTTGCCAACATGGTCGATCACGGCATCGAGACGCCGGAGGATCGCGCTTCGATCGGTAAGGACAAGTTTGGCACAATATCTTGCCATATCGGAGAGAGCGATGGTCAGGTGACGATCGTGATTGCCAATGACGGCAGCGTCATCGATACGGCAGACATCCGGCGCATCGCGCTCGGCAGAGGGCTGGCGTCCGCCGAGGATTTTGATGCGGCCAGCCGCGCCGAGCAGCTTCGTTATCTTTTCCACGAGTCGTTCTCGACAAAACGGGTTGTCAGCCACGTATCCGGCCGCGGCTTCGGTTTGAGCGCGGTTAAGCATGCGATAGATGCGCTGCATGGCGACTATGCTGTCGTAAGCGACGCCGAACAAGGAACGATATTTCGCTTTACATTGCCGATTCAATAACTTCAATTCTGAGGAGTGTGAGACCAATGGCGATGATTTTGATTGTCGACGATTCTTCGATTATGAGACGCAGCCTGCGCGAGATTCTCGAAGAGAGCGGCCACGAGGTGGTGGCCGAAGCGCAGGATTGCGAGGAGGCGCTTGAATTGTACCGCAGCCACAGAGTCGATCTGGTGACGATGGACATTCAGATGCCCGGCAAAAGCGGAATAGAAGCGGTGCGGATGATCAAAGAGTTCGATTCTCAAGCGCGCATCATGATGATCAGCTCGGTCGAGCAGCGCAACTTGATCTACGAAGCGATTAAGTTCGGCGCAAAGCATTATATCGTTAAGCCGTTTACCAGAGAGAAAGTGAATGAGGTCATTAAGTCAATTTTGCCGGAGTCGTTGGTTTCCGTTCCAACATCGTCTGCGAAGGAGACTAGCCGTCAGGCCTCGAAGGACCCCGATGCGGATAAGGCGGCCAACAATTCCAAATCTAAGACTGCGTATGAGAAAATCGTCGATCCGCAAGCGATCGGTTTGCCGTTCGACGTCAGCATGGAGAGTGGCAAGATCATCTTTACGCTGTACAAATATGTAACGGAGCAAACGCTGCCGTACTTGGCAGGGTGTCTGCAAGGTTTGCTGCATATCTATAACGCCAAATATGTTATTGTACTGGAAAAAGTATCGGTGTCGCAGGACGCCGCGCTGCTGCCGATCATCGACTTCATCCGCATCGAGCGCAACCGCCGAGGCACGATCGCCGTCGTCGCTGAAGACAACAACCAGTATATTGTACTGAAATCCAAACTGAATACCGAAGTGTACAAGTCTGTGAAGGAGATCAGCTGGTATTAATACATCACTTGCAAATGGCATTGAAATCTATCGCTTTGATCTGTATCGTCGAGTGGACTATTCTCTTACATTGGATTTCATCGAACTTCCATTTAGTTCTTGACCAATCATCATTTATGGCAATAACATTATATAATGAATGCTGAATACCGAGAACGCCGACGATTGTCTTATTCGTATTATTACTTGTCCTGCAACCGTTGCCGATCAGGTTTTCATTTTCTGAGTTGACACATTCCGATTTCATATGATAGCATTCGTTGCATCTAGATCAGTACATTCTATATTTATAACAAGTGTGAAGCACACACGTGTCCGATTCAAGGAGCGTGTGTGCTTTTTTCATCGAAAATTCGGTGGTGACAGGTGATCAGATATGCAATATAGAAAGCGGAATCCCCGGAGCACTCCGTTTTACCGCTGTGTTGCCAATCATTGCGAGGAACTGGAACATGTCTCGGATGGCAGATATCAGCATCAGTACGGGTATTGGCGTCCTCATGTGATGAACGTCATCTACAAATATTTGGACTGTGGCGATTTGTATCAAGGCTTTGCCCGGGTGAAGTGTAATGACTGCTATTATGAATACCTGCTGCCGTTTTCCTGTAAGTGAATTAGAGGAACTGGTCAGGCTCATTCCATCGGAAGCGCACCTTGTCGCCGATGATGGAGCGATAAAAGACGTTTCCGTTATGGAGTTGAAACCACAGCAGGTCATCTTGATTAAACCAGGTGAGCGTATTCCTGTTGATGGCGTGATTAAGATCGGTCAATCCCCTGTAGATGAGTCACGGTGAATCCGTACCGGCCGTGAAGAAATCGGGAGACAAAGTCATTGGCGGAGCCATCAATGGGGAAGGCTCATTAACCGATACAGTACAAAATGAAGGCGGGGCAGGATATTTATCTCAAGTCATCAAAGATCACCCGTGATCATGATTCCTAAAGAACAAAGAACTTATATCAGAATAACGGTTTTGAGGCGATATGTTTTTAGATGGGGAGAAAAAATGAGAGATTATGCAATTGCACTAGGGGTTGGTTCTCTTTTTAATCATTCCTACCATCCCAATGGTCGTCTACACGAACAACTTGGAAGATATGTGCGTTGAGTTTACTGCTTTGCAGGATATTCCTTCAGGCGCTGAAATCACTGTGAACTATAATCGAGACCTGAATGATAAATCACCCTTGTGGTACGAAGTGATTGAGTAAGCCGAAAAAGAAACGAAGCGCGATATTCTGGAACAGGAACTCGCGGCGAAGAAGGTTGAACGCGCTGAAATAGAAACGCTGCAGCAGTATATCCCGAAATGGCGGGAAGTATTTGAGGCAGCGTCTATTGCAAAAAAGAAGATGATGCTTCGCACGATCATAGGTGGTATCCGTGTATACCGTGACCGGGTCGAGGTAATGTTTAAGCTCTGTATCAGCCGGTTCATCGATGCGATGGGAAGCATCGAGGGGATGAAAACTCCTCGATTCGATGCCACGCAATATGGCAAAGTATTAATGGGCAGTGCCGTTACCGATGAATTGTATAAGAATGCTTAATGTCTTGCAGCTCTCGCTGGTTTTGGGGGAGCTGTTTTCTTGATAAAACCAGAGATTATTTCCACATATCGCCAAACTGGGACTTTAGTATTATAATAACTAAATGGAGATAGATTGATATTTTAGTGATATTGTTTGATCCGAGGTACTGTCGGAAAACTACAAATAAGCTGCAGGAGATTGGTTGCCTATGTCAAATGAACATGAGCATTGGTTAGAGAAATCTAACCACACTCGACTAAAGCATCACATCCTTCAATTCTACTTAGAAAACTGGTCTAGAATATTAGCAGATGCAAGCTTCCACAATAATCAAGAAGATATTTACTATATTGATGGCTTCGCTGGTCGAGGAGAGTTTCTCGATGGTGACCTTGGATCGCCCCTTATTGCATTGGAGGAGATGGAGAAGGTTCAACGAAGCTTTAACGAACAGTATCCACATAAGCCCCTTCGGTTTCATATTATTAATATTGAGAACAATGAAGGTAACTTTTTCAAGCTTGAAGAGCTCAGAAGGAAAAATCGTACTTCTGTTAGTATTCAAAATCTACATGGGAATTTTCTGGTTGAAAGCAAAAAGGTGTTGCTTAGAGATTCTCTCAAGAAATGTGCTTGCTTTTGGTTTGTTGATCCGTTTTATGGCGCAAGGGACTTTTCTTTCGAACATGTGATCGATCTACTCTTTTTCCCTAACGGTAGTAGACGTATTCGGAAAGAAGTACTCATTAATTTTATGACCTATAATATTGTGCGATTTATTAGATATGACAAAGAGCAGCCGTTCATTTTGAAGTTTCTAGGTGCCGCTAGTTATAATGAAGTTGTGGAATCTGGTAACTCTGTAAAGCTTGAGGAAGCAATTATCTCGTTCTATAAGTCGAAGCTAAGAGATCAAGGTTTATTTGTACTAAGCCAGAGGATTCAATGCAAAGATCCTAAAGATCCTCATTCAGACCTAATATACTTCCATATGATACACTGTTCACATAGTGAACGTGCGCTATTAGAAATGAGAGAGTCTTTCGTAAAGGCTCAGGAACAAAAGAACACTTTTGAAAAAGAGCTAAATGGCGGGCAGATCGACCTATTTGATCTAGAATTAATAGACCCAACCTACTTGGAGTATTCCAAACAGCAGCTTATAGACTTTATCAAGAACAACTTTGGACTTGGGAAATCTATTCTGTTACATAAGATTTTTGTCATGACGCTACAAGAAGTACAGGTTTCTCACGGTGTCATCTGTGAAATGCTTCAAGAACTCTGGAAAGAAAACATTATAAAAGTCATCAACCAGGATGGCACAAACAGAAGGAAGCCATTCAACAGAACAATTAAAGACTGGAAATCGATAGAGATTGTCTTATTAAAGGATAAAGCAACTCAGTCAGAACCAATTGGAGAACAACTAACTCTCTTTTAGTAAAGTATAACTAAGGATGGAGACAAAATGTCTGAAACAAAGATTGAATGGACAGACATGACATGGAATCCGACCACTGGCTGCAGTAAAGTTAGTGAGGGATGTAAAAATTGTTATGCTGAACGCATGGCTAAGCGATTAAAGGCTATGGGTAATCCTCGGTATTTGAGAGGTTTTGAACCTCAGGAACATTATGATGCACTTTCTATACCGTATACATGGAAAAAACCAAAAAGAGTTTTTGTTAACTCAATGTCCGATCTATTTCACGATGAAATATCTGATGAGTTTATTGCTCAGGTATTTGATGTAATGAACAAGACCCCGTTACATACTTATCAGATCTTAACAAAGCGACCACAAAGAGCTGTTCAAATGGCAGATTGCTTAAACTGGTCTGATAACATCTGGATGGGAACAAGTGTTGAAAATTCTCGTGTTGTAGGAAGAATTGATGAACTTAGGGAAGTACCCGCAAGAGTACGATTTTTATCGTGTGAACCACTAATTGGTGCGCTAGAAGCGATGAATCTCCAAGAAATTCATTGGGTAATTGTAGGTGGAGAATCCGGACCGGGTGCTCGACCAATGGATGCCAACTGGGTTCGGTCAATTTTGAATCAATGTCAAGCTGCTGAGGTTCCGTTCTTTTTCAAGCAGTGGGGTGGAGTAATGAAACATAAAAATGGAAGACTACTCGATGGTCGAGAATGGAATGAGTTCCCACAATAATGGAATCTGGTATCCAGATTCCATTATTGTTATCGAGAAATCTTTCCATAATATTGGGGCGACTTACTAGTGGCTGAAGATTTATATAATCTTTTTATATCAGGTGATGAAACTGCTTGGGAATCAGATGCGAAAATTTATGATGTAGATCGTTGTTTACGTGAATATACTGAGAAGGATATTTTTGAAAGGTTCGGTAAGTTGGGCAAGGAAGAAATTAGTGAGATAAAAAAGCTCCCTTGTATATTTGCATACGAAGATCATTGCCAAAAGGATGCTAGCATTGGTTACATCACTGATATTTTAGTACGGCAGGTTGGTGTAAAAATTACCTTTCAAAAATTACGCCAACCCGATTTTTTGACTGAAAAATGGTTTGAGCGTTTTCTTGAACAAACGAAAAAGAAGAAACCTAATCCGTTTCTTGAGAATGTCCGGTTTGAGCATGTGGAGGAAGGATTGTGTTGTCAAATGATGCATATCGGAAGTTTTGAAGATGAACCGAAAGCTTTGCTCGAATGGAAGCGTTCTGTGCAGAGAATGGTTATAGCCGTACCAGCAAAATTCATCTGGAGATTTATTTGTCAGATCCTCGAAAGACTAAACCGGAAATGCTAAAAACGTGTTAAGATTTCTTGTGAAGAAATGATTATTCTCACCCAAAGACAAATTGGAGCAGTGTAATCGACAATTGTGGTAGAGCGCATCGCTGGCAGCGATGAGGTCAGGGGTTCGATCCCCCTAGGCTCCATATAACGATTAAAAGCACCCTTCGGGGTGCTTTTTCGTTTTGGAGCCGAGTGCCGGAGCGAACCCCTGACGAAGGGGGCAGACCGCGCGGAGGGAGCGAAGCGAGTGAGCACGGCATGGAAATCTACCGCTAAGATCGTCATCGTCGAGTAAGCTTCTCCGTAAGTTAAATCAGGATATCCATATCCCCCTAGGCTCCAAACACAAACGTTAAACGCTTCAGGTTGTCAACGTCGTGCGCAAACAGACATTGCACTGTCCCATGATCTGCTTGCGAATGAACTCGTTTCATAAACTTTTTGCGAGAAAAATCGAAAAATAACTTGACATTGGAGTTGACTCCAATGATATTTTAAATTCATGGAAAAACTTTATTCTATACAAGAGGTTTCGCAACTACTTGGGATACCGAAGGATACGCTTCGGTACTATGACCGGATAGGGATCGTCTCGCCTTCCCGGGGAAACAATCGGTACCGCAAGTATTCGAAGGACGACCTCATCGACTTGATGAATATTCAGATCATGCAGTATGCGGACTTTTCTCTTGATGAAATCAGGGGAAAGTTTGGTTTCCGCAAGATGGAAAATATCGACCCCGCTTACTGCGAAGAGGTTGCCGCATTCCTCGATGCCAAGAACGCAGAAACGCGCAAGAAGATTGCTCATCTGGAAAAGGTCAGTCGGCTGCTCGACGTCGCAGCCGAAACGCTAAGGGACTTTAATAACAAAAGCGACCAACGCCTGGCAGAGATCGTCCGTGAGATGTACAAGGATATCCGAAAGACGGAATCGGGAATTTCCAAGGAAGGTTGTGGTGAACATGAAGGTTAGGAATATTTATTATCTGATTGCAGGCGTCCTTGCGATGCTGTTTTCCGTCACGCACGCATGGAACGGACAATCCGCTGTATTGCCGACGCTCGACATTGAGGCGATATCCGTGGGTACCCGGACAGTATTCACGTATGTCTGGCACATCATCTCGGGGGAAAATCTGGTCTTCGGCATCGCTTTTATTTTGATGTCATTCCAAACCGAACGATCAAAGATCCAGTTTGCCGCATGGTTGATCGCGGCGATCCTGATTGTCCGACTGATGGTAATTATTGGTGTAACATCATTGCTTGACGTATCGGGGCTTACGGGTACGCTTATGGATTCGATTGTCATTATAATCTATGTCGCCCTCATCATACTGGGCACAAGAATGAAGAAAAAGCAGTACGATGGTCAGCAACAACAGTGACCGAGATTTCCGAATTGTCTTAGCGTAGCAAACATTCCGCCAATAAATGGCGAAGATAACCGATACATTTGTAAGGATTATGTGATGAGGTTTACCGATGGATGATGAGTATAAGCTAAGCATAAGCTAAGTACATGCCAGTTTTGCTTCGGAAAAGTGGCGCTTTCTGCCTCACAAAACTTTTTTAGGGTAATTATGAATATAGCGAAGGTAGAAGCAGGCGGGAAAAATATTGCCGTTGTAAGCGGCAGCGAGATATTAATTGGGGATGTTCAATCGGCATTGGATCTTATGGCAACCGTACAATATGAAACAGGCTGCGATCGTATCGTTATAAACAAATCTCTGCTAAGCGAAAGCTTTTTCGATTTGAAAACACGTCTTGCAGGCGAAATCCTTCAGAAGTTCGTCAATTATCGCGTGAAGCTTGCAATTATTGGAGATTTTTCGGTTTATTCAAGTCGAAGTTTTCAAGATTTCATCTATGAATGCAACAGCGGAAACGATATTTTATTTTTGCCGACCGAACGACAAGCGATTGAAAAGTTAAGCATGTTGCAGTAGAAAATGGAACGGGAGGAAAATAAGTGTCAAGCGCACGGCGTAGTCATACTGAGTATCCAATGGTGAGATAATTGGCTCAAAATCGAAAACAAGGCTTGGCGAAATAAGCCAAGTTTTATTTTATTTCATGTGGGCATATATCCAACCCAAACAATGATCCCGGAATACACTGAGGTAGAAGCCTAATTGATAAGGAGTGAAAAAAATAATATGGGATTTATGCCCCAACAAGGCCCTACATCTCCCCCGCCCTCATATGTACCTCAAATGTCTCCGTATGCAGTTGACATCAGGAGAATTTCCGAATGTTTGGATCGATACACTTTCTTATGGCTCAAAAATGGAGACAGCTTCTGGTTTTATCTAACTTTTGTCGGACGCAATTCGGTTTTAGGTTATAGGTTTTTCGGTGGAAGATGGAATCATTATACGGTTGAGTTAAAAGAGATTATTTCATATTCATGTGCTTAATATTGTAAAGCATCGAAGCGGCGTTCTTGGCTAACCTTTTGTTCATCAGCAACCGCTATACTGCATTTATGGTCTTGTGCTGCCGGGTGCTGCCTGTTTGACCTTGCCGAATCCTTCGATCCGACCGAATCCGCTTAGGGCTTGCCCGGTGGCCGTATGGCCTCCTACATAAAGCTAACAGTGATGCACTATTTTTGAGGTTGAGCCGGAAATATGAAAAAAGTGCTTTGGCAGTATTGCTATTGCTTAAGTATTGTTTTTGGTAGAAGATTGCCTACCGTTATCAACACAATATTACGATCCCTTAGGCTCCATATAGCGATAAAAGCGCCCCAGAAAATTTTTTTACTATAACATACTGACAGGATGAGCCATAACAAAACCCACTATACTATCCTGACAATTAGCTTAACGCGGCTGCCGATCGATACCGGCAGCCGCGTCTTAGTTTTTTATTAAGATAATGACTTGTGATACGGTTCAGCGCGCTGTCTGTAACGGCAAGTTATTCACTTATTCCATATAAACCAACTGCCTTCTCTCAGGGTCCCAGCGCCATGTTAAATCACCATGCAGCCTCAGACCGCCATACCACTCATTCATTCCCTTCACCTTCACCCAGTCCTTTACTCCCGCGGCTACATCCATCCCTACCTTTGTTAATGCAACAACGCAATTTTCAAAAGATGGGGTAGCTTTCTTTCGATAATCAGGAAATGTATGAGGACCGCGTATCTCTAATAATGCATTCGGTTGTTCCGACATGCTCCTTAATCGATACCAAAATTCCAAATCACCCATTCCTAGCACACTTAAGCGCCTCCCAATCTCTTTAAACAGCTCACGCGGGGTATCCACCCCATGCCGGATAAGCTCCAAGATTGTCTGCTCTACAATTCCCAACCCATTCATTACGGAAGGCAGGCGGGATAAGTGCAGCTCAAGTGCCGCATGAGCGAAGGGCAGCGCCGATGTGTCTTCATGCAAAATTGCAACATGCCTTTCTATATCCGGGGAAGCGTATACCTCCCAGATGTTGCTGCCCGTCTCAAGTTCCTTCCGTTCGATCTTCTTCAACGTACCTGACAATGTTTCCAGCTGCTTGGTTGTAAGCTGTCCCAACCCTCGAAACAAATCAATACCTGGGTAGTCGCCGATACATAACAAATTCAGTTTTGTATGACCTAGTGTCCGCTTTGAAAACCAATGCAACAAATAGCTGAGCATGAGTTGGTCAAACAAATCATGCTCAAACCATAGTACGACCTCATCGTATTTGTGGAAGCTCTGCAGAATCTGTTCTTGTGACTTACAATTTGTCTCATAGTCATCTGCCGGAATGCCCATGGTTCTCTCCAAATATTCCACTCTGGTTGACCTCTGATGGGGCTCGCCCATATCTACGAATACCGGACCTACCGGATACACTTCTCTCCAGACCAGAATATCTCCGCGAATATTCCCCTTCCTTAACTTATCGCCGACAATATCTCCGTTTACTATATGGAGCATCGTTACTCCTCCTTCGTAAAGATCGTTGAACATGGATACAAAGTCGGTGACAAGCAGCGACGTTCTCAGCTTACTGCGAGCATCGAACAGCCGTTTTTTTAGTACGGAGGGGGATACGCTCAGGTAACTTGATATTTCTCTTATCGAATACCCGTGAAAATAAAATAATTGGACTACCAGTTTTAAATTGCTAGACAGACCCTCGACGGATTGATGGAGCCTTTCCTGCCATTCCTTTCTTTCTAAGATGGACTCCACGGCGAATTTCTCTGCATCCATTGCAATCGCTTCATCCATCGGCATCGTGGAATGTTTTTTCCGGCGAAGAAGCCGATCGCATTGACGTTTGACAATGATCTTGAACCATCCTGGGAACGCTTCTGCCTCTTTCAATTTAGCGAGATTGGCGAAGGCCTCTGCGAACGCTTCTTGAACCGCATCCTCCGCTTGGCCCCAATCACCCAACTTTCCATATGCAACAGAAAATGCCATTCCGCCGAAATGTCGCACGATTCGCTCCCATGCGATTTGGTCGCCAAGCCGAGCTCCTTCGATCCACTGCCGCACCTCTTACACCTCCTCTGTATTCAGATTCTATATACAAAGTGCCAGTATCGTTGCAAAAGGTTACTTGGATCTGTCGAAAAAATAACAGAAACTTGCCTTCATTAATGGTACGGTTCTCCTTACGGGTTCAATAAAATGTCTATTACTTGATTAACAACTTGAAGTTAGGAGTTCCCTTATCAAGCTCGCATACTTATTTTTTTTAATTGTTTGCTTTCAATAATAGGATGAGAATAACCGTTTCTTGCTACCCTAATCATGGCTTTTCCCAATTGTTCAGATGTAATGACACTGTTCAATTTCGATAGTAATGAATTCAAAGGCTTCATTACATCATAAAATAATTGGTACCATTTTGTTTTTGATTTCACACCATGCAAAGGAATGATGACACTTGGATGAAACATATAAGCCGCCTTAATTGGAAGATGCAGTAAAGCATTCTCGTTGCGGGATGGCCTTTGCCCGATATCACTCCGTTCTTGACAAAGCATTCTCAATCGCTAGACAAGCGGCTCGGTTAGTAACTTGTCAGCCCTTCGCACAAGGTCCACAGTTTGTTGCCCGCTCCATCATCAAACTTGGTGTGAATCGGTACGATCTGTTTCTTATCATCGAAGAACACGCCATTTGTGCGCTCTATTTCTTTCGCAGACGCCAGATAAACGCCGACCCCGCATTCTGCTTTGACACATGCGTTCACGAGAGGTGCAGCGACCCTCAAATACCAAGGCGCATTCCTCGCGAGATTGGATTTCACAAACCCCGGATAAAAAGCGTTGGAGGTCACTCCCGTTCCTTCCAAACGCTTTGCCAATTCGAAAGCAAATAACGTCCTGGCGAACAGCGACTGATTGGTTGCACGCATCGTGCTATACTGGTGCTCCATTTGAATATCATCAAAGTTAATGACGGGATTCTTCAAAAATCTAGGATTCCCCGACACTGTGATGACGCGTGCAGGTCCGCTTTCTTGGAGGATGTCGAGCAGCCGGTTAGTCAGAAGATAATGACTAAGCACATTGACCGCGAACATACGATCAATCCCATCAGCCGTCAATTCCTTCTTAAAATAGACTGCTCCACAAGCATTAATAAGCACATGCAATTGATCGTACTTCCGCTTGAACACGTCGCTGACTTCCCGGATCGATGACTGTAGGGAAAGGTCCGCCGCCACCCAATCTCCCCTATGGTTGCCTGTGGCTTCCGAAATATCCTTTAATGCAGCTTGTCCACGCTCCGCACTTCTGCTGATGATCACGATCTTGGCACCAAGTCGGGCTAGTCCCGTTGCGATTGCTTTTCCTACTCCGGATGTTCCCCCTGAAATTAAAAATACTCTGTTTTCAATATCCGTACGTGTTTCGTTCATCGTCTCTCCCCCTTGTATGCAACAGCAAAAACTTTGGCGAAGTCTACGAGCTTGACTTTGCCGAGGTGGTAGTCGGTGGCGCGGAGACTGGCGTAAAATTCATCGGGGCTCTCACCGGCGCGGCTCATTTGGGCGAAGCGGTTAGCGGTGTCTTCGTGGAAGCCTAGTTTTATCATATTTTCAACGAGGGCTTCGACAGGGATTTGTTGGTATTTGGCTTCGATGCCATTCTCGGCAAGAGCCTGGAGCCAGTCGTTGCCTGTGGCCCAGTCGCTAACGACGAATTTCGCGCTTTTGCCCGCTGGGGTGTGACAAATCAGGGCGTAAGCGACGTCCGCAATATCAATGGGGCTGACCCAACCGTGCGCGATATTATCTGAAACTGGACTAAAGAGGGTTTGCATCGTTTTGAGGCTTTGCATGTCGGCAAAAAGATTGCTGTAAAAGCCGCCAGGACGAATATGAGCAACGTTCACGCCTACAAGCGAGTTAAGCGCGTCTTCTGCAAAATGATAGCTGTAAAGGATGCCGGCGTTAGGGTTGTCAGCGCCGACCGAGCTGAGGTTGACAACATTCTTTACTCCTGAGTTTTGCACGGCGGTCTTGTAAATTTCAGAAAGCTCGATTGCGCTCTGCCACATGTCGATGCCGGAGGTTGGATTGATGCCTGAAATCATGAGATAAACAACGTCTCTACCTGTGAAAGCCCGGGTAAGGAAGTCGACGTCGCGGTTTGAGCCGACTGCTGATTTGGCACCGAGCGCTTCGATGTCGGCGATACGATCACTAGAGCTTGTGATGACCGTGACGTCATGTCCGTCAGCTATGAGGCGTGGAAGGTAGTAACGATTAATATTGCCAAGTGAGCCGAGTACTATGATTTTCATTGTGTATTCTCCTTCTTTTTGATAAAATAGTGTCACAAACTGACATTTGAGATTATTGTACGCTTGTGGGTTTCTACTGTCAATAAAAAATGTCAGAGACTGACTATTTTGTTCTTCTGCCATTTATAACATAAATAGGAATGATGAGAATGAAAAGTAAAGAAAAATTACAGGCGGCGGCCGCGAAATTATTTATGGAAAAAGGCTATGAAAACACGACTGTGCAGGAGATTGCGAGTCTTGCGGGTGTGACGGAGCGAACCTTTTTCCGGCAGTTCAAAGACAAGTCGGACGTTCTTTTTGACACGAACAATGAGATGGGGCAGCGGATCGCGGCTTTTATCACGGACAATTTTGACGTCGAGCAAAAACCGCTGAAGCTTGCGGTTGAAGGCTTTGTGTCGATTTCCGAGTTTTTCGACGGCTCGCGGGAGAGGGTGCTGGCGCGGAATCAAATTATTCAAAGCAACCCTGATCTGCAGGAACGGGAGCTGTTGAAAGGGCAGGTGCTCATTGCGTCTGTCACAAACTCTTTATCTGTCAAATATGATAGCGAGCTGTCAGAGCTTGCCGCGCGATTTGCGGTTGAAATTTTTCACATGGCATTTATTAAATGGATTAAAAGCGCTGAGAAAGGCCTTGCGGAGCAGCTGCTCACCGTTTATGAGCTGTATAAGAACTCGTTTTGTTGCGTGGATTGAAACACCAAAAATTTCGCAGTCACTTATGGTGGGTTCTCCGCACTATCTGAAACGGCAAGTTTTTTCGCCCGCCGTCTTTTCGTGCATGGACTTCCACGGCAAAAACCGAAAAGCCTTCACTTGAAAGCATATATCATGATCTTACAAGAAACAAAGACCCCTTTCGCGAGGGGTCTTCAACTTTATTAGGAGGGATGAACATGCGAACCATCAACACTCGGCAGGACGTCGAAGACCTTCGCCGGGACGGAACAGCGCCCGCAGCGCCGACAGAACATATCGCGGAGTTCTTTCAGCAGCTGGAGGAAGAGTTAACCGACGAAGAGAAGCTGCGGGATTTTAGCTTTCAAATTGATTCGAACCTGTTTTCCTGGTCCCTGAACTTGGTTGTTTGCATTCCAATGGGCTTCGCCGCTTGAGACAACAAACCGGCAATGGTTACAGCGATAAGCACGACAATCAGGGCACGAAGCAGGCCGACCGATTCGCCGATAATCCCCAAAAAAGGCGGACCGACAAGAAATGCGAGGTAACCGGCCGTCGATACTGCGCCTACCCTTGCCGCTACTCCGCGTGGATCGTCCCCCGCAGCGGATAATCCCACCGGAAAGCCGAATGCTGCACCAAGCCCCCAAAACACAATCCCGACAGCTGCAACCGCGTAATTCTGCCCCAGTATAACTATAAGCAGTCCTGCAATCGCAAAAAGCGCGGATGCCCGCAGAACGGCAACCCTGCCGAAACGGTCGAGCAGCATGCCGCCTGCTGCACGGCCAATAGTCATCGCGGCCACAAATATGCCAAAAGCGAATGAACCCATGGCTGGGGTAACCTTGTAGCCGTCCACCATAATAAGCGGCAGCCAGTCACCGGCGGAGCCTTCCGCAAAAGCCATTCCAAGCACAATGATGCCGATCAGAACCGTACGACGTTCTTTCCATACGGCCATGCGTTCCCTGGCGCTCATTGGCGGATCAATCGAATCACCGCCGGTTTCCTTCCCGGTGCCTGCGGGTACGAGCCGGTATAAATAGATCATAGACAGCACGGTAACCGCAACAGCAAACGCCATGTGGACAGGGACCGATATACCTACCTTAATCGCAGCCGATCCGGCCATTGCGCCAAGCAACGTACCGACGCTGAACGCGGCATGAAAACCGGTTAGCAGCGACTTTTGAGCAGCTCTCTCAACTGCCGTTCCTTCCACGTTCATCGCAACATCACATATTCCGTTCCCGAAGCCGAAGACAGCTAATCCCAAAAATACCGTGATGCTGCTAGTCAGCCATGAGCCACCCATACCTACAACTACAAGTCCAATCGAACTGACCGCCAGACCGGCGATGATGACAAAACGCCCGCCCTTATACGCAATAAGATGGCTGGCACATAACAGACCGATTATTGAGCCTACCGCCAGTCCGAAAATAATCCAACCCATTTGTGCCGTTGTAGCCCCCAAAGCATCCCGAATAGTTGGCGTACGCGATACCCATGATGCTATAGCAAACCCGGGAAGTGCAAAAATAAAATAAACGGAAATACGCCATAAATGAATTTGCCGAGTGTTTAATGAATGGTTCATGTTTTTCCTCCTGAGCTGGTTAGTTCTTCAATCCCCTGCCATCATACTCCTCACTGTCAACTGATGCAGTCCATGAAAATAATCCTGCTCCCAGTCGCTAACAACGAGATCAGGCAGATTCTCTTCCGGAACATACGAAGCGCTTTTATTTCGGATTTGAACAAGATCGAAATTGGTTAGTTCCGAACTACAGAAAATGACAGTATGCGGATTAATAGTGGCCGTGAAGGAGGCGACGAGACGACTTATAGCTTCTATATGCATCGGACGGCTCTTATTGCTGTCATGTATGGCAGAAGCAGCATTAAGCATTTGACCGAAGTTTTGCGTATCGGATACCGGAACATAGGAAACCTCTCCCGAAAAAAAGGATCTGCCTCTCACAATGTGCCCATTTACAATAATTCCGGCTCCCGGTCCGTTCTTGCCCAAGTAAAGGTACACAAGTGAGAGTGAATCATCGTTGCCTGTGCGGTCATAATAACCGAAAACCGTGGTATTCATGTCGTTTTCGACTTGGACCCGGAGAGAAAACCGCTGCTCGTAAAAGGTTTTGAAGTTGAAGTCCTTAAACCCTTCGTAACCAGGAATGTGGAACGCGCGACCGTTATCCACCGCACCGGGTATACCCAGCGTAAGAACACGCATTGACGGGTAACGTGCCAAGAATGTCTCAATTTGTTCAGTCAGGAGCTCCGGACCGAATTCCAGAACGCCGGGCAGAGTCTCCCGGACGATGACGTCCCCCTCGTAATTAAGTATCGAGTAGGAGGAGAAGTCCTTCTCCAGATACACGGCTAGCCCCGTCATATAGTCGGGATTCAACTTATAAGTTCTTGGCCGTCTGCCGCCGCTAGATAAGCCCAACCCAGTTAGCAGCACCTCTCCGGAAGCATTCATTTCATCGAGCGTTTTACTGATTGTAGGAAAGCTGATGCCAGTGTTCTGTGCAAGCTCAGCGTTGGTCGATTCAGCATCATGATAGAGCGACGCACGAATAAGTTGACGAATCATTTCGCCCATCATTTTCGGATTAACAAAAGGCTGCTTTATTGTATTCACCGTCCAAACTTATTAAACATCTTTAATAAGTCATTATTCTAACACAGATAAAGGAGTTACACAATGTGTATCACAGGTTGTTCTGGCAAACTCGAATATTCCGCAACCGGCTCTTATTCAACTAGCGAAATTCTTTGTGCTATTTCCTCTTTGCTAAAATCAATATGTTCCAAAGCCCATAGATAACCAGCCTCACTTATTGCAGAAACTTGGTATAATCTATATGAGAAAAAGGATCGATTTGAAGCAATATTTCCGCAAGAAATGGATCAAACTAAACTTTTATCGTAACTATCACAATATCCTGCCCTTTAGCGGAACGAGGCTGCCGATCTATACCGGCAGCCTCGTTCTATTTGCTTATTAAGCTATCGTACCGTTAGCCCTTTACATAAGAATATTTATCTCGGGAAACGTTATTGAAGATAATATAATTTGGAGGCTATGGGGAAAAGCTAACGGGGGTTAATTGTTCGTTATTATTTGATCCAGATGCCCGTCCATCTCTCGGGCCTTGTCCGGATCTTCGTAGATCGCGATTTTTGAATCGATGAGCTCCAGGTTTTTCTTCAAGTCGTCGATCTGCTTCAAGACCTGGTTGCGGTGAGCGGTGAGCATCGTTTTCCGTGCTTCGATCGTTCCGCTGCCTTGCGTGCACCAATCACTGTACTGCTTGATTTCTTTGATTTGCATGCCAGTATCCTTCAGACAACAGATCAGTGCTACCCAGTTAAGATCCAATTCGGTGAACATCCGGTTACCGGCTTTGTTCCTCGCGATAAAGGGCAGAAGGCCCTCTTTGTCATAATAACGCAACGTGTGCGCGGACAGGCCGAATTTATTGGCCACCTCGTTGATGGTTAAGTTCATTTTTTTCACCCTTTTATATTGACTTAGAGTTAACTCGAAGTGCTACTCTTACTATAGACCACAAAATTAGAATGATCAAGCGGTCAATCATATCATTAAGGAGAGTGCACAATGGAAACAGCTCAAAAGATCGCATTAGTAACAGGAGGCAGCCGCGGACTAGGCAGGAATTCCGCTATCGCGCTGTCCCGCAAAGGAATTGACGTCATCGTCACTTATCATACACGGAAGGAAGAAGCGGAATCAGTTGTCAAGGAAATTGAAGGAAATGGCCGGAAGGCCGCCGCGCTGCAACTTGATACGGGTGACGTATCCTCTTTCGAAGCATTTGAATTCCAACTGACAAACGTGCTTAAAGAAATATGGAATCAAGAGCATTTCGACTTTCTGATCAACAATGCAGGATTCGGACTGAACGCTCCGCTTGCGAGCACAACAGAGGAACAATTCGACAGCTTGATGAACGTTCAATTCAAGGGTGTATTTTTCTTGACACAAAAGTTGATTTCCCGCATTGCCGATAACGGAAGGATCGTCAACCTTTCGACGGGCTTGACCCGTTTTGCGCTTGAAGGCTACGGAGCTTATGCGGCCATGAAAGGCGCAATCGAAATATTAACGAAGTACATGGCCAAAGAATGGGGACGCAGAGGCATTCGGGTCAACGTGGTCGCCCCGGGAGCGATCGCTACGGATTTCGGCGGGGGCGCTTTGAAGAACAATCAGGGTGTGCGGGATTTTATCGGCTCACAAACGGCGTTAGGAAGGGTCGGAGAAGCCGACGATATCGGCGGGGTTATCGCGTCCTTGTGCTCTGCCGATATGGGCTGGGTGAACGCGCAGCGTATCGAGGCTTCCGGCGGCATGTTTCTCTGATCCCCATTGAAACGGAAGGAAGTTTATTAGATTTTGGAATTGCAATTAAAGCTGGCTTTCCTTTATAATGGCTGGTGAAGGGGGTCGGTAGAGATGGCAAATCATTTTGCCGGAAGAAGAAGCGGCTCATGCAAAGCCTGACGTTAGGGCGATACTTTGCATGGGCGGACGGTTATCATTAACATGTCGCCTGAGAAAGCTTATATCGTTTCTAATTAATGGGCTTTGCACCTATTTTTTTTTTCATAAAAAAATAAGGGGCTGAAAGCAATGGTCAAACCATTTATTAGAAACCATCAATATAACTTGCTCAAAAAGCAGATCGGTCTGCTGCAGCAAGCCAGCAATACCGTTTCCGATCCGAAAGTGGTGGAATCGGTAAGATATAGCGCTCGAACCAAAATTATAGCCGCGTTCCCGAATGCCACTGAGCTTCAACTACAAACGTTGGAGAACATTTCGACATTGCGCGAGCCGGAACAATTCCATCATTATCTGCATGCATTGGAACCTCATTTGATACCATTTTCACAAGTGACGGGAAAGCAGCTTCATAAGCTGTTCCCCAAAATCAAAAAACTGAAGGTTCCCGATTTAGCCGCTATCGATTACCGCTATGTCACTTATCTTGGCTGGGTCGACATCGCGACAAATAAATTGTTTCTCGTCTATCATCTGAACGGTCAAGTCATCGGCATCGAAGGAAGATATACCCCGGTAAATAAAGGCGTATGCTTTTTGTGCAATCGGCACGGAGACGTTGCGTTATTTTCAGCGATCTCGAAGTCGAAGCCGGCTAACGCCTCGCCTGATTACTATAAGGCAATCGGCAACTATTTGTGTGTGAACAGCGACGTTTGCAACAAGAACATCACGGACGTTACCGCATTGGAAAAGTTCGTTCGAGAGGTAGCGGGATACCATGAATCGTAATTGGGTTCTCGTATCGAAGGACGCCGCGGCACGAAAGGATATGCAAGGATAAGAGCAGTAGGAGCCCGCCATCAGTGGCGGGCTCTTTGCAATATAATGGAAACATACATATTGCTTTAGGGGCTGTCCTGTATACCATTTCATTGCCCTGCAAAACTGTGCATGAAAAGTCGGATTGATACGTTCCGCCTCTGTTATTCTATTACCTGAGGGAGGTCAATAATGGATCTGCTTAAAAATATGAACGGAGCATTACATTATATCGAGGAGAATCTTGCTCAAGAGATTGACTATACTGAAGTGGCGAGACGGGCTCTTTGTTCGGAATATCATTTCAAGAGAATGTTTTCGTTTCTTGCGGGCGTAACGCTTTCGGAGTACATTCGCCGCAGACGCCTTACTCTTGCAGCTTTTGAGCTTGGCGACAGCAAGCTAAGGATCATTGATGTCGCGGTTAAGTATGGATACAGCTCGGCAGACTCGTTTACAAGAGCTTTCCAAAGCTTGCACGGTGTAACTCCGTCGGAAGCCAGGTATCATGGTCAATCTCTTAAAGCCTATCCTCGGATGACCTTCCAACTATCGGTTAAAGGAGGAAGCGAAATGAACTATCGTATTGAAGAAAAAGAAGCTTTTCGCATCGTTGGTATCAAAAAAAGGGTGCCTATCATTTTCAACGGGGTGAATCCGGAAATCGCTTCTATGTGGGCAAGCCTGGATGCTGAGGCGATCGATAATCTTAAGAAAATTTCGGATGTCGAGCCATTGGGGCTGATAAGCGCGTCCACGAACTTTTCCGAAGGTCGAATGGAGGAAAAGGGAGAGCTGGATCATTATATCGGCGTGGCAACAACGAAGGACTGTCCCCAAAACATGACGCAGCTCGATGTTTCCGCATCAACATGGGCTGTATTCGAAGCTGTCGGACCATTTCCCGATACACTTCAACATGTATGGGGGCGCATATACTCGGAATGGTTCCCATCCTCCAACTATGAGCTGGCAGAAGGCCCGGAAATACTGTGGAACGAACACAAGGATGTAAGTTCTCCAACTTTTCGAAGCGAGATATGGATACCGGTTTTGAAAAAACATGGATTGTGACCTTACAGCATTTGCCGGCATGAGTGCAATCATTCTTCTGCAAACTCGTATCGATACGAACGGGCATTAAACCGTCCACGAAGGGTCACCTATCATACAAACAACCGATCCGCTTGGGATCGGTTGTTTGTATTTGGACTTAACCAGATTGGCGGATCACGGGGGGGGGGGGGGGGGGGGTCCGTCGATGACGTGAGCCGTTGTTATTTATGCAAGCATATCGCGCGGATATCTTGCTACGCTTGAGCTCGGATAAAGCATACGGGAGTTATGCAAACAAAAGGCAGTGGAAATCATTCGAAGCAGAGCCTGCTTAGATCATGTCCACATACTTCGTTTGCATCCCTCCCGGCTACTCAATCTTGCAAAGCGATATGCAGCCTCATGGCAAACTCTTGACTTTGATGGACATAGCCGAGGTGATTTCCGGGAAACTCAACGATTTCCAATCCCAGCTGTCTGGCCAACGCAACCGCGCATTGATAAGGAAAAGTCCCATACGAAGCACGGCCTCCTCCGATTACTATTCGCATCGATGCGCCATTCCATACTGTCTTCAACGTTTCGAGATCCAGCGTATGGCGTCGGATGGCCGGAGCTTCCCGCATCACGAAGTAATTCATATTGGCCAACAAACGCTCAAGCTGCTCGACATTCGGCCGGCCGGATGAGCCGTTAGATTGGTCTAAGCCTAGTAGAGTCGCGAATTGCCTGATCGCGGGAACGATTCCTTCGCGCTGAGCGGTGATCTCCAGATTTTCCTGGATGTGTCTGGCATGGACTTGCTCATCGCCCGACAACAGATGGGTTAACGGAGGTTCGTGCGCAATCAGGGTATGGATTTGCCCAGGATAGTGGCAGGCCAACTCGAGTCCGATGATAGCGCCGGCACTGCTGCCGAATACGTAAGCCGGTTCGCATGTTAGCTCCGTCAACAGACGATGAATGTCTTCACTATGCGTCTCCAAGCTGTACTCCTTGGCAGCATTGTCAAGCTTGCTGCGCGAATACCCGCGGCGGTCGTAGGTGACCACCGTATATCGTTCGGCGAGATGCTCGGCGATACCGGCGTAAACGTTGGCATCGCCATTTCCTCCGTGGATCAGAAGCAGGACCGGGCCCGAACCGCGAACCGTATAAGAAAGATTCGCTCCGGGTACAGATAACGTAGCTGTTTCTGTACTGCTCATGGTCACATTCCCCTTTCGTTATTGGACGTAACGATCTTCATGCTCTTTTTTTGCCCCATAAAATATGTCGGACAGCCAATACCAACATGGCCAGCATGGCTAAGGTAACGATACGCGACCAGAGCATGAACGCGCCGGTCGGCAACGACAGCGCCATTACGATGTGGACTATTCCGTCAAGAAGGAACACGAGGCCGAACACGGCTGTGGCCGAATTGAATTTTCGCCGAGCCGAAGGCCTGTCGAAGCGCGCGGGATCGCCGCCTGTATTGAGCGAACGAATCAGTATGAGCGCCAGAGGTTTCCTGATCGTGACGGAGGCGAGAGCGACGATGCCGATGATAAAGCTTAATCGGCAACGACCCTCCTCCTGATAAAGCCGATATTAGACAGGCGACGCCAAAGGCTGCAACCCCCAGCACCCCGATCCAATCGATTCGGCGAGTACTTGCCATCTGTAGGATGACCCAAACAATTGGAGCGGCCCCGGCAATGGCGAGCGCTGCTGTATCGGTCGCCACGTAACCGCTCAACACCATATACAAAACCAAGGGAAGCAGCCAATTGAAGGTAAGGCTCGGGAGGACTTTTTTCAAAGCTTGACGGGAATGCGCCTTAACATCCGGTCGTTTTGACATAGTAGCTTCACATCCTTCTTCGAGTAGTTTTATATGAATATGGATCTGTCTTCAGGACAAGTTAATATTGTTATTCTTCAGATAAGCGAAAATGGCTTGTTTCAAAAACGACAGTGTCGCTTGCTTCAAATCCTCGGAGCCTGGCGGCCAATTGCTCTCGTGCATGACGGCAGAGGACACCCACGGAATCAAGGATTTGTCACCTCGGGTCACCTCCATCATCAGGCTCCACCACATGTCGGCCAATTGCTGGCCTTCGGCTCCTTCCGGTTGTACCTTTCGCCGGTACAGGTCAACGAGTTTGTCCGAAAACGCTTGAAGAGTTCGGTTGAAAGCCGCCGCATCCTCCTCGTTAAAGCGCTGAAAAATGAACTCCATCTGCGCCTGACCCATATGACGGCTCATGAACGCATAAGGATTGCCTGTTCTCGTCGCTCTCATGATAAAAAGCAATCGGTCCATCCCGATTTCTTGTCCTTGACGGACCTCCTTGATCATTTTGTCCAACCGGTCTACGGTTTGCTGGATATAAGCGATCTGTTGGACGAGTATATTTTTCTGGCGTTCAAAGACTTCCGAAAGTTCTGAGGCCGAGTCGGTGGGCAATAGGTTGTCGCGGATATCCTCTAAGGAAAAGCCTATGGATTTCAGAAAGAGAATTTGCTGCAGGCGCAGGATATCCCGTTTGCCATACAAGCGGCGTCCGCCTTCACTGAATGCGCTTGGAGTGAGCAGCCCGGTTTTGTTGTAATATTGCAGGGTACGCACCGTCACTCCGCCTTTTCGCGCCAGTTCACCGACCGTGAGCAAGTCTTCGTGATTTTTGTTCATGGAGATCACCTCGGGTTAATTGTATTACGTTACGTTGCGTCACTAGCAAGAGTGTTATTCCATGTTTTTTTAAAGATAGGGCAGTGAAACCGACTCACGTGGGAGTCCCGCTCGGGCAAATCAATAATGGTGGAGTAGAATAAGTTTACTGATGAGCTATTGTTTAGCGACGAAGAATTTTTCAAGAATAGGTGCAAGCATTTCTGGAGGTACATTATGTGTCTGGACTTCTGAGATTTTATCCACGTCGGCGCGTTTGCGGTATGTTCATTCTTGATCATCACTTGAATTACCGGATTGTTCTTGTACGTTTCGCAAATATGCCTCCAAGCCGTCAAGGCTGCCGCTCCATAATCGTCTATAGTGGTCGACCCAATCGGAAATATTTTTGAGGGAACTGGTTTCAATGCTGCAAGGACGCCATTGCGCTCTTTTTTTTCGCGAAATAAGACCGGCTCGCTCTAGAACTTTGATATGCTTTGAAATCGCGGGCAGTCTGTTCTTGGACGCATACTTGCGTAAAAGAGAGAAATGAATTATTATCATTATATAAAATGATAATGAAACATTTGGAGGAAACGAAATGAAGAAAATCGATCTGCTTCTACATCCTATTCGAATGCGGATTGTACAAAAATTACTGCTGGGCAAGCCAATGACGATCGCACAGCTTGCCGAGACATTGGGCGATATCCCTCAAGCTACTTTATATCGTCATATGAGGCTTTTGCTTGAGGAGAATCATGTCGAGGTAGTCGATACCAAAAAAGTATCCGGCACGGAGGAACGTATTTTTTCGGTCAAGAAAGAAACGTTGCAGATTCCGGAACATGAAGTTGAAACCATTTCACAAGAGGACAACGTTCGTCATTTTTCGGTATTTCATACGAATCTGCTTCAGCAGGCAACATCCTATCTGATGGAAACGCCGCCCCAGCAATATAAACAAGAAGGCTTTGCCTATTGGCAAACACCGTTGCATTTGACGGATGATGAATTTCAGGCGTTGGTTTCGTCTATGAATGATTGTATTGAAAAAGCTTTTCAATACGAAAAGACGCCCGAACGTACGACCAGAATTTTTGCCGGTATGTTTGTGCCGCAAAAGCAGCCGTAGAGAATAGGAAATGGCCAATGTACAAATGGATTGGGCTTATCAAGGCGGACATATTCAATATAATTAAGTGATAAAGAGGAGAGGGATATGGAATGGGTGTTCAAGTTAATTTAGGCAACAGTGAAATCGTATTTAATATTTCCGGCTGGACGGCGCTTACCAGTTTGAGAAGGGAGATCAAGATTCCTTACACTTCAATCGAAAACGTACAGGCGGGACATTTTGAATTTCCATGGAAAGCTGTAAAAAGAGCCGGCATTAATTTTCCAAATGGCTATAAAGCGGGGGAATTTTTATATAATGGACAAAAATACTTTTTATCGTTTCGGGATGGGAATCATGTAGTCATACTGGATTTGAAAGGATGCGAATTTGACAAAGTGGTCATTCAGAGCGAAGCTCCGAAACAACTGGCTGATCATATTATGGAGCATTGCCCCGGCTGAAAATCATGATCTGTACAATAAAGCGGTTACTTGCCCGCATCCGGATTAAGTTGCTGTTAAGGTGTTGGATTTCTGGCCGTCTCGGTCTATAATGAAGCAAGTTGGCTAGTTATACATTGCAATTCATGATCTGAATGCTGGATATAACAAATAAACTTTGACAAGGAGGCAGTTCATTTAAACAGTCAACATGATGATCAAAATATAAAAGTGGTTGGGAGAAACCGGAAACATGCACGCAACAAAAAATCATAACCGGCTTAGACTTGTTTTGCTTCTAGGTGCCTTCTCGGCGCTGGGTCCTCTTACTATCGATATGTATTTACCGTCATTCCCTCAAATAGCTGCCGAATTTGGAACCCAGGCATCTCTGGTGCAGCTTAGTTTGACCGCTTGCTTGATAGGCTTAGGTTTGGGTCAAATCATTATGGGTCCTTTGAGCGATGTTCATGGAAGACGTGTTCCCATAATTATCTCGCTTATTCTTTATTTGATCGCTTCGTTTGCTTGCGCCATCTCACCGAATATTATTTATTTCATAGCAGCGCGCTTTGTTCAAGGCTTCGCGGCCTCAGCGGGAATTGTGATTTCCAGGGCAATTATTCGCGATGTGTACAACGGTCCGGAATTAACCAAGTTTTTCTCATTGCTTATGTTAGTGAACAATTTGTTTCCCTTAATTGCGCCCGTGGCAGGTAGCGGCGTTATATCGTTCACCACATGGGTGGGAGTCTTTATAGTGCTGGGTATTATCGGATTGACGTTAGTTATATTTGCAACCTTCAATCTGAAGGAGACATTGCCTGTTCAGAATCGGGTTTCCGGCAACTTCGGCGAGCTGCTCAGCGGCATTCAAACACTGCTGAAAGATCGTCAGTTTATCGGTTACGCGCTTGCGCAAGGCATTATGATCGGAGGCGTATTCGCTTATGTATCCGGGACTCCTTTTATATATCAAAATATATACGGAGCCTCTCCACAATGGTTTGCCATTTTATTCGGATCGAATGGAATCAGCTTGATTATCGGTTCCCAGGTCGTCGGACGCTTTAGCCATGTCGTTTCGGAACGCCGCTTCCTCGTTTTCGGGCTGCTGTTATCCAGCGTGTCCAGCCTTGCGGCGTTAACCGTTATTGTTTTGCACGGCCCGCTGCTCGGATTAGTTATTCCGCTTTTCTTTTTCGTTGCGTCGATCGGAATGACTTCAACGGCTTCCTTCGCCTTGGCCATGGAGTCGCAAAGCCAAAGGGCCGGGAGCGCATCTGCACTGCTTGGATTATTGCCTTTTCTGCTGGGAGCATGTACGTCTCCGTTGGTCGGCATAGCAGGTGAATACACTGCAGTTCCAATGGGAATCATTATTTTATCGACCAGCTTATTGGCACTCCTTGCTTACTTTGGACTTGCGCAGAAAACCCAAACGAAGCTTGCAAGGCTGCAATAAAATGAATATCGGCTTACCGTAAAGCATCGGGTTTTCCCGGTGTTTTTATTTTTTGGCTCTTTTAGCGTTATTTGTGTCACAATTTGCTGCCCTTCCCCGTCATATGGGTACAAAAACCGAAAGGGATGATTCAGATGCAACTCTATGATGTAGCCGTTGTGGGTGGAGGAGTAGCGGGTTTAACAGCTGCAATTTATGCGGCCAAAGCGGGAAAGCAAACGATTGTGATTGAAAAGCAGGACCGGTTGGGAGGCCGGGCTATGTCCAATAAGAAAAATGGAGCATATTTCAATTTGGGCGGCCATGCGTTATATCATGGAGATGCTCTTGCATCGTTCCGCGAATTTGGATTGAGTTTGCAAGGAAACAAGCCTTCGATCGACGGGTATGCGATTTGGAATGGCAAATTAACGGTTTTACCTACGGGGGTTAAATCGTTAGTCGCCACGCCGCTCTTATCCTGGAAGGGCAAAGTGGAGCTTGCCGCTTGGCTTGCGAAATTTGGAAAACTGGACACTCATCGATATGATCAAGTCAGTCTCCGTGAATGGATTGAAGGAAATGTACAGGATCCGATGGTACGAAATATATTTTACGCGCTGCTGCGTACTGCAAGTTATGTGGTGGCGCCTGACTTGCAAGCCGCGGGTCCTGTTTTGCAGCAGCTTAAAAACGCTCTTCAAGGCGTATTGTACCTGGATCGGGGTTGGGGAGCAGCGGTCGATGAATTAAGGAAAAAAGCATCTGATTACGGGGTGCGCTTTATAACGAAGAGCAAGGTCATTTCTATCGATCATCACAACGGAATCGTGCAGCAGGTTCTTTGTGAAGACGGAACGAAAGTGCCAGCGAAAAATATCATACTAACCACTTCGCCTGCAATCGCTCACCAACTGGTGCCTCATGCAGAAGCGACCGCTCTTCATACCTGGAAAAAACAAGCGATTGAAATCACAGCCGCTTGTTTGGATGTGGCCTTGCGGCGTCTCCCAAAACCGAAACAGCAATTTGTGTACGGGATTGATCAGACCGTCTTTCTTTCCAATCAATCGCGTGCGGCTTACCTGAGCGAAGATGGCGCACAAGTCGTATCCGTGATCAAGTATCAAGGAAAGGAGACCGATCCGGAAAAAGATTTGCAGGCTCTGGAACAAACCTTGGATCTGGTACAACCGGGTTGGCAGGACGAATTAGTTGCAAAGCAATACCTTCCCAAGATTACGGTTTGTTATGATTTTATGCATACGAAGCGTCAAGAGAACCCGGGCCCCGCTGTTCCGGAAATTAAAGGATTATATGTGGCAGGAGAATGGGCATCGCATGGTGAACTATTGGTCGATGCTGCGACGGCAAGCGCCAAAAGGGCGATACAACATATACTCTCGCATGAGGGAACGGAGCGAACCCCCTATTATGAGCACAGAGACATTGTATAAAACTTATCAAAAGCCTCTTTTTTCGTTAGCTTATCGGATGCTGGGGAGTGTCATGGACGCGGAAGACATTGTACAGGAAGCCTTTCTTGCCTATGATCAATTGCCCGATTCCGCTGCCATTCATAACGAAAGAGCGTTTCTATATAAAATCGTGACGAATCGTTGTCTGGATCTTTTGCGCTCGTCGGCAAAAAAACGGGAATTGTACGTTGGGCCATGGCTTCCGGAGCCCCTGATCGAAAAAGGAACTTTGGAAGGAGACCCGTCTGATGTTTATTTACAACGGGAATCGATTTCTACGGCGTACCTTTTGCTTTTGCAGCAGCTGAACGCAGTGGAAAGAGCAATCTTCCTTCTGCGCGAAATATTTCATTATTCGTATGAAGAAATCGCGGAAATGATCGGAAAAAGCAGTGCGAATTGCCGTCAAATATTTCATCGGGCCAAAAGCAGTATTCATTTCGACCCTGATCAGACCCCGTCGATCTCGATGGCAGAGGCGCAAATCAAGGAATTTGTGAACTCTCTTTTACAAGGAAATACGAACAAAATGCTTGAACTGGTCAGTGAAAATGTAGTTTTCTACTCGGACGGCGGAGGCAAAGTGAAGGCGGCGCAAATTCCTGTTGCCGGATTCAATCAAGTAATCGGCTTGCATCGTAATTTACTCAACATGTATGAGGGGAATTATACGTTTTCTTTCCTTACCGTGAATGGACTGCCAGGGGTTCGAATCCTGTTAGCCGATAATATTCAATATGTATATTCTTTCGCATTTAAAAATAATCAAATCCAAGCGATCTATTCCGTAGCCAATCCGGATAAACTGCGGCATATATAAGCTGATCGAAAGCGGATCAGAGACCAACCATATAAAATAAAATCCAAACACGCCAATGCGGCGTGTTTTTTACCCCTCATACTTCCTTATATAATGACTCAGCGCAAGGAGCGGCCAAATGTACCGGTAGCTGTGGTAATGAATGTAAAAGTTGCCGGGGAGACCGGCACCAGTCGGATAGGAGGCCGCACGGTTGTTTTCCCGCAATAAACCGATAAGTGTGCGGATTCCATTATTCATAGCGGCAGTTGGCCGCGAATGAACAGCGATAAGCGCGTCCAACGCCCACGCGGTTTGAGAAGGCGTGCTTTCCTCCAAAGGCACGAAGTAAAGAAGCCGGTCGCTTCTGCACGATTCTCCCCATCCTCCGTCACTGTTCTGGATGCTTAAGAGCCACTTGGCCCCTTTTTGCATAGCTTCATGGTCGGAGGAAATGCCGGCGGCTTTTAAGCCCGTTAGCGCGGCCCACGTGCCGTAGATGTAACAGATTCCCCATCTTCCATACCAGGAGCCGTCCTTCTCCTGATGATTAATCAGCCAATCGGTTCCATTTTTAATGAATTTGTGCCGGATGTCAAATCCGCCGAAGTTCCCCAAATACTCCAGGGCGCGCCCCGTAAGATCAGCCTCCGAGGGATCGATGGCGGCGGATTTGGCGCCGTCGATTGCAAGCCAAGTGAGCATTTGTTTGTTTGTGTTTTTTTCGAAAGCGGGCCAGCCTCCGTCGTCATTTTGCATGGATAGGACCCAATTAAGTCCGCGATTCCACGAATCCCGGTAGGAAGGATCGGTACGGGACAAGCTTCTGATTGCACGCAAAGCGGCAGTCGTGTCGTCCACATCCGGGTTGATGGTATTGGTTTCGGAGAACCCCCATCCACCCGGCGTAATATTAGGATTATGAAGACTCCAATCTGCCGGTTTGCGCTGCTGCCTGGAAAGCAGATAAGCAGCAGCGCTCCGAATCGCCGCATGGTCATCGGCAATCCCGGCTTCCTGCATCGCGTAGGCAAGCAAAGCGGTATCCCACACGGTAGAGGGTGAGTTTTGCATCGTCGTTTTGCCGTCAAAGCTGCAGCGCATTGCGGTGATGCCTTGAACGGCATGAGCGATGAGAGGATGCTGTCCGTCATACCCGAGAGCAAGCAAAGCGAAAATCATCAAAATTGTGCTGCTGGCGTAGCTGTATAAGGTTCCGTCCGATTCAATCCGCTGCAATATGAACTGCTCGGCCTTTGTCAGGGCTGCTTCATGAATGTAACGGGGCGTGCCGATAAGCCGGTTTAGTCCGGTTTGTATACGGTCAAGAGTCTCATGAAATTCCCGGGGGAGCTGTTCGTCCGTGTCATTACGGTCGACATGAAGATCGTTGAGATCAGGAGCGTGGCTGGTCTTTATTGAAAAATGCCGATCGGCCATGATCAGCATAGGGGCGAGATGGACTCTTGAATATCCCGAAAAATCAAAGAAGCTGATTGGAAAAGAAGCAGGGAGGAGCAGCAGCTCCAGCGGAATGGATGAGATGGAGGCGGGCCATTTGCTATGTCCGGTAGCGGCGAGGATAGCCTTGGTCAAGATGCTCGTGACTTTTCCAAGACCGCCCTTCGTTTGGATAAAACGCTTCGCGCGCCGCATCGGTTCATCCGTCGTTCGGCTGTAACCGGAATAAAGCAGGGCATAGTAGGCCTCAACCGAAGCGGACAAATTTCCTTCTTCCTCGTCTGGAAACAATTTCCATGATCCTTCGGGCTGCTGTTCAATGAGGATTCGATCATGCAGCTGCCGAACAAGGTTTTCGTTCCCCTGAATATTTAACGTTCGAAGGAGAATGATCACGTATGCATCTATGGTTGTCCCATTCTCAAAACAAAAGCGCCAAGATCCGTCTTGCTGCTGCTGCTGAATAAGGGCTGTTGTCAGTCGACGGATTTCCTCATGAATTTCGCTAGACATAGAGCTCATCACATCGGTACCTCCGAAGTCATTTTCAACATTATATGATCGTCGGTAAAAGGAAATGAGGGTGAAGTTATTTGGCAAGCAAAGTGGGTATCAGAAACTGGCGAAGGAGGATTAGAAGCAAATTCGTCGAATACATTTCGACGGGCAGCGAGTTTGTGGCCGGCCTCGACTCGAACGATTTTTTTCATTATTAGAGGGGTGTACTTGTGTTCAAAAGGACTTTGATCGTCTGTCTGATCGGCTTGCTTGCTTTTTCCTTAATTCCGCTGTCTATCTTCATGGATAGAGATAAACAAACGAAAGATTTGCAGGTTCGCCATGGCGTCATGGATCTGTCTTCGTGGAATTATGAACAGGACAGGAGAATCAAGCTGGACGGAGAATGGGAATTTTATTGGAACCGATTATTGACTCCCGAAGACTTCAGGCAGCCGGGAACAGACAAGCCCATTACCCCCGCCATGATGAAGGTGCCCTCCGTGTGGAACGGCAAAATCGTCGACGGCCAGGCATTGCCCGCCTACGGCTCCGCCACTTACCGGATGGTGCTGAAAAATGTGCCTTCAAGTGGGGCGTTTGCCTTAAAAAAGACCAATATTCGTTTTTCGAGCGCGATTTATGCCAATGGCCATAAGCTGTTTGAGGATGGCAAGCCTTCCGGGAATGCGGCGGAATATGAGCCCGGCAATGTTTCGCAAATCGGCTTTTTTTCGGCTGAAAAGGGCGATTTGGAAATTATTATACAGGTCGCCAACTATGATTATGCGAATGCAGGCATTCCGGTGTCCATCTATTTCGGTGAGCAATCAGCCATGATGGATTTTCAGCAGAAGAGCAAGGCGCGCGAGCTGAGCATTTTTGCCATTCTTGCCACGCTTGCGCTTATTTACGTCATCTGCTTCGTGACGGCGGCATTTTATCGCAAGAAAGATTACTCTTTGCTGCTGTATGCCTTGATCTGCTTGCTGTATGCAGTGTATAACGGGATGATTGGCGAGCGGCCGCTGCTGCTCTATTTGCACGGATTTTCGTACGAAGCGATATTTAAAACGAAAGACATTTTCTCATTCGCCTGTTTTATCGTATTGGCCGTCTTTTTTTATCAAGCGAAAAAAAATATTATTTCATTAAAATTTACGCAAATCGTCGCCATTGTGCTGGGCGGCTATATGGTGATGGTCGCTTTTCTGCCCATTTCCACTTATACGGCCATCCAATCCTATATTATCGCCTTATACGAGTCGTTGACGATTTGGCTGCTGCTGCGGATTGCCGTGCTGTATATCAAGAGCGCCGAATCCGACCGCTTGAAGTCTTTTCTGTTGTTCATGGCTATTCTTTGTATGACGCTGTACTCCATCGACCTGATCCTGTTTTCTTTCTCTTTAAAAGAAACGTTGTGGCTCGGGCAAATTTATATTGTCGCCTTTAACCTCATCATGGTTTTTTTGATCGCTTTTCGTTTTTTCGAGGCTTACCATACGATAGACGAAATGAAAAATCAGCTGCTCCAACTGGATAAGATCAAAGACGATTTTCTGTCCAATACTTCCCATGAGCTGAAGACGCCCTTGAATGCCATTGTGAGCATAACCGATACGCTCCTCAAGGGAGTTGAGGGACCTGTGAACGAAAGGCAGGCGCAGAACCTTGCCATTGTCATGGGGAGCGGAAGAAAATTAACCCATATCGTCAACGAATTGCTCGATTATTCCAAAATGAAGCATGGGGACATCGCCCTGCATAAAAGCAGCATAGATCTGAAAGCGGTCGTCGATTCGGTCATCCGGATCCATTCGTTTCTGCTGGGAGAAAAGCGGATTACGCTTGTTAACGGGATCGCGGAAAATATGCCTGCGGTATATGCGGACGGCAATCGGCTGATTCAGATTTTGCATAACCTGATCGGCAATGCGATTAAATTCACCGATAGCGGCACCATCAGCATCAATGCCGTCGTTATCCGGGACATGGTTGAGGTTCGTGTAACCGATACGGGTATCGGGATCGCGGCGCATTTGCAGGAGTCTATATTTAACGCTTTCGAACAGGCGGATGTCTCCGAAACTAAAAATTATGGCGGAACCGGACTCGGATTGAGCATCACCAAAAAGCTGGTTGAGCTTCAGGGCGGAGCCATTCGCGTCGAATCCAGCCTCGGGGAAGGCTCGGTGTTCAGCTTTACGCTTCCGGCGGCGAGCGAGACCCCGGGCAAAATCAAGAGGCAAGCGGCGGACAAGGAGCCGCCCCTTAAGGAAGTGCGCATAGCCCACCCGCAGTATCCGGTCCATATCCAGGGGGACAAAGAACCGATCCTCGTGGTGGACGACGATTTCGCCAACCTTCAATCGATGATTAACCTGCTCAAGCTGGAACGATATTCGATCGTCGTTGTCAACCGCGGGCAAATGGCGCTGGACGTGCTATCCGGGCCGACGGACTTCTACCTGGTCGTACTGGACATTATGATGCCCGACATGTCCGGCTACGAGGTGCTGAACGCGCTCCGGGAGCGATTCTCTCCTTTTGAACTGCCGGTACTGATGCTGACGGCCAAAAACAGAGCGGCCGATGTGATCGTGTCGATGGAAAACGGGGCGAATGATTTTGTCGGCAAACCGTTTGAAGCGGAGGAATTAATGGCGCGCGTTAGAAGTCTGACCCGATTGAAAGCTTCCGTGAAAAACGCCAAGGCTGCGGAAATTGCTTTCCTGCGTTCCCAGATCAAGCCTCATTTTCTGTACAATGCTTTGAATTCCATCGCCGCGCTATGTATCGACGAGCCGCAAAAGGCTGAGGACTTAACTTTGCAGTTATCGCAATATTTGAGAAGCAGCTTCGACTTCAAGCAGTTGGATTCGTTCACGACGATAAAGGAGGAGCTGGAGCTCGTACATGCGTATGTCCACATCGAAATGGCGCGGTTTGAAAGCAGACTGCAAGTGGAATACGATGTAGACGCTAATCTGGATAACCGGATTCCCCCGCTCATTTTGCAGCCATTGGTTGAAAACGCCATAAGACATGGACTGATGTCCAATGTACTCGGGGTAAAGGTAAGCGTATCGATAAAAATGCATGCGAATACCGCGATTCGCTTTGTCGTGGAGGACAATGGAGTCGGCATGAGCGAGCAAAAGCTGGAACAAATAATGAATCCGGATGCGGAAAGGAAAGGCATAGGGCTGCGGAACATAAGCCAGCGCATCAAGCTTCTGTATGGAAGCAGCATCCGGATTGAAAGTACGGAAGGAACAGGCACCAAGGTTTCCTTCGATATTCCGGTAGAGCCGATTTGGGCGCCGATGTATGCTGCGAGTCATCGCGAATAAGGGAATTTATCGGCAAGACGATAGAAGCGGCCGCTATTCGGAGCGGCGGGTTGGATTTGCAATGAGCCGTCCGTTCGAGGCCGCATGGTTTTCTACTGTCAGCGCCGGATATATAGTATAATTTAGCAAGTACGGTAAAGAGGGGGCCTAATTTTACGATGAATCAAATCATGCGCTATTTCATTAAATCCTCAATGTTGCTCGGATGCTCGGCTTTCTTTTTCGCACTCCTGTTTTCGGGTTATCCCGATACGGGACAAGCTGCCGGAACGGGCACGACTCCGGTCGAAATTTCCTTGACCGGAGATTCCGGGTCAACTTCTTATGGGAATCCCGTTGCGTTTACAGCAACCGTAACGGATACTTCGGCAGGGAACATTTACCCGGAAGGCACCGTTACTTTTATGAATGGCGGCACAGCTTTGCAAACTGTAGCACTGACTCCGAGCTATCCGACGGTAGCGACAGCACCATCGGGGCTGCCCATTCCTTCGGGCCTCAAGGAATCCTGCTACGACGGACCGAATAGCTTTAACCCGACTCCATGCCCTGTTGTGGTTTCCGGGGGCTATACGTTCCAGGCATACAGCTACGACGACAACAGGAGTTCGTTCGCAATTGTCGAGTATGATTCCCATAAAAATATCATCAGGCAGTGGGAAGCGCCAGGGGCCCGCTATTTATATCAAATTACGATCGATTCCACTGCCCGGACGGTCAGTTTTTGGGGACAAGGCGGCGCACAAGTGACGTTAAGCTGGAGTTCACTGCAGGCGGCCGTCAGTCAAGCGCAATTTTCGTCTTCATCTTTACCGGTCGGAATCCACTCGATTACGGCCGTTTACTCGGGCGATACGAATCACGCGAACGCGGAATCGGCGATTTTCACTCAAACGGTAAATCCGATTGCGACTGCGACAACATTAACGTCAAATGCGAGTTCGGCGGCAGCAGGCGGAACGGTGACATTTACCGCAACCGTAATATCTACAGGCGGTTCGCTCCCGTCAGGAACTGTGACGCTTAAAGAAGGCGATTTTGTTCTGGATACAAAACCTTTAGACGCAAACGGAGTGACCCCATTTTCAATTTCCTCGCTGTCTGTCGGCGTTCATACGATAACCGCATACTATTCGGGAGACAGCAATCACGCTTCCAGTGTATCGCAATCCGTATCCCAGACCGTAAGTCCGATGGATACGGCCACAGTTGTTTCAGGCCCAGCAACCCAGTCATTTTATGGCGATACCGTCACATTGAAGGTAATAGTTACGGCTGTTGAAAATTACGTTCCTAACGGTAATGCAATTGTAAAAATCGACGGCCAAATTCAAGGCTCAGCCGCCCTTAAGCCGGACGGAACGGCGGATATAACTTTACCGCTCCTGTCTGTAGGCAGTCATTCCATTACCGCGGCGTATACAGGCAGCACCAATTTTAAAAGCAGCAATTCCGCTGTTTATCCATTAAACATACTGCCGCATAGCAATGCAAATTTAAGAGAGCTGACGTTATCCGGCGCGACTTTGAGCCCCGCCTTTCAGTCAGGAACAGTAGGGTACCAAGCCGCAGTAACTTATGACGTTTACAGCGTAAGGGTCATTCCCGCCTTGGAAAATCCGTACGCATATGCCGTCGTTGCGGCTAACGGCCAAACCGTCGATGCAGCAGTATACGGTACGGCAGGAGTACCGGTTGCGCTGAATGTGGGCGGCAATCCGATCCAGGTCACGGTTACCGCGCAAGACGGCATGACGCAAAAATCTTATGTCATCAATGTGACGCGTGGCAAATCAAGCAGTATAGAGCTCGCAGATTTAATCCTGGACGGTGCGGCATTCAGCCGTTCCTTCAACAGCGGTACAACAAGCTACACGGCCACGGTTGCGAATAGCGTCGATAGCGTAGCGTTAATTCCCAAGACCGGTAATCATGACGAAACAGTAACCGTCAATGGAAAGCCTGTCATCAGCGGTCAGTCTAGCGAACCGATTTTGCTTCATGACGGAATCAATTACATTACAGTAAACGTAATCGCCCAAGATGGCGCCTCCTTTCAGACTTATTCCGTCGCTATTTTCCGGTTTGCCAGCGGCAGGATCGATATCGGCCAAGCAACAAAAGGGATTTCATACAGGTTTGATATTTACGGCGATGGCATATTTAATAGTTTGGACGTTAGAAATTTCCTGGGTCTGTTACAACCAAGCGTAGTTCTGCCCGGATCTTGATGATCGACACTCGCCGCGGAATGGGTGCCGGGCATTGAACGGCCCGAATGCGCTTATTCGTAATCATCGGGATGATGAGGTAAAATCAAATATAATAGGTTGATTCTATGATTTTAAAAGGAAGCGGGAACGAATATGCTAGCTTATTCTCCTTTGCAGCCGTCTGCATTACAAAGCGAACGGATGGATGCCCATTTCCGGTACCGGGAATTTCCGCCAGGCAAGAGCCTGGAACCTTACGTTGCTTGTTATTGGACCATTGACGCCGATGCTACCGATCAGCCTTATTTGCACCGCATTATCCCGGATGGATGCGCGGATATTATTTTTGACCTGAGAGCACGTTCTTTTTCCACAGGAGCGTTCGTGGCAGGATTGATGACCGCGTTTGCAGCGATGAACCTTGAGTCGCGTTATTCCTTGTTCGGCATTCGCTTCTATTCGGAGAACGTACGCCGATTTTTCATATATCCCGTCTCCGAATTGACCGGATACCATGTGCTTCTTGAAGACATATGGGGGAAAGAAGCGGGGGCTATTGCGGAGCAAGTCATATCGGCCGATGGGACATCGGAAATGATTGAACGGGTGGAATCCTTTTTGTCGAAAGCTTTGCTTCAAAACGAGACGAATTCAGATCAGCTGCTGCAGTCGAGCATGCAGTATATATATGCAAGTCAAGGAATGATGCCGATTCGCGATTTGGCGGAACAGCTTTGTTACAGCGAAAGAAATATAAGAAGAACTTTTCAAAAGGAACTGGGCGTCAGCCCGAAAGAGCTTTCAGGCATCATTCGATTTCAATGTCTGCTACAGGAGTTGTATCATGGTGCGCCGTCACGTTTCACGGATATCGCTGTAAAATACGGATATTTCGATCAATCCCACTTGATCAACAGCTTTAAACGCTTTTACGGATTGGCGCCCGGTCAAGTGTTTAGATAGATTGTCCGTTTTTTACAAGTATAATGGATTGAAATAGGCGATTATTACGTTAAGCAAATGATTATAACGATTCCGGGAGGACTAACGAAACGATGAAACCGCGCATATCGGTACTTACATTGGGTGTGGATGATTTGGAAAGATCGCTTTCATTTTATCGCGATGGACTGGGTTTACCGACAGAAGGTATAATTGGCACAGAATTTGAACATGGGGCGGTTGCTTTCTTCGACTTGCAGGCAGGCGTCAAGCTCGCCATCTGGAACCGCAAAGATTTGTCTCATGAAACGAAGGTTCCTTTGACGGCACCAAGCTCTACCGAAATGACAATCGGCCACAATGTAGGCAGCAAAGAAGAGGTGGATAAGATCATGGAGCTTGCCATGAAGGCAGGGGCCGTTATAACGGACCACGCTCACGATGCCTTTTGGGGAGGATATTCCGGGCATTTCCTGGACCCGGATGGTCATTTATGGGAAATCGTCTGGAATCCTGCATGGGAGATCAAGGATTGATAGCTAAAGGGGCGAATCGATAACTTATCGGTACGCCCCTTCTTTTCGATACAGAGGCGCGATCCGGTCAATCCGGTTCGTCCAAAATGCCGCCGGTGTAGCCGTCCGGAAGGCGCTTGATGTCATCGGCCGTCAACCCCCCCCCCCCCCCCCCGATGAGCAAGCAATAGAGGCTCTCCGTTATGCCGTTCTGCCAGCAGAGAGCTGTTGTTTAAATAGATGAGGACAACAACCACGAAACAAATTACGGCGATCTTGCTCTTGAACCGTTTTTTAACTCTATTCATTTGTAATTCCTCCCCACACTACATCCAACTGCTGTCGTATGGATTCCATCATTTCCGCTTCATTAATGTTCGAAGCATAGCGGATAAGCGTATGAATAAACAATCCGACCAATACTGAAGCGCTTATGTCCGAGTCCCAACGGCTTTGAAGGGCGCCGCTTGCCTTACTACTATTCCAAACCGCAAATGCTCATTTCGGCAGGTTTTACAATTTCTTCACTTGGTCATTACATTGTATTGACCCTTGTAACTTGGCATCAAGTTAGACTTGTTTCTAGATACGAAATTGAAATGCAGGAGAACAATCCAATCCTGCTCACCAAAAATTACAATTAATTCCATTCCATCAAGGAGGCTTTTATGAAAGCGGAATTGCACTGCCATACGAAGCTATCTGACGGTTCCTTCAGCTTTGATGAAATTTTGGAGCTTGCTGTCCAACAAAATATTGGCTATTTGGCTATAACGAATCACGATACGACGCGGGATCTCCATGAAATGATGGAACAAGGCAGGAAGAGAGGCGTCGAGATCATCCCTGGAATTGAAATTTCGGGCTATGATTTTGAGAGACGCCGTAGAATCCACATTCTTGGTTACTATATCGAGTCCGGGAATCAGGCGATTGAGTCCTTATGCAAACCGATGCTGGAGAGACGCCATCAAGGTTGTCGTACGGCGGTCGATCGGCTGATCGAAGCCGGATATGACATTACATGGGAAAATGTATTGAAGTACGCCGAAGGCGGAACAGGCGTTTATAAGCAGCATATCATGCATGCACTGCTCGACCAGGGCTACACGGAGTCCATTTATGGCGAATTATATAAAAAGCTGTTCTCCCGAGGCCAGGACGACGAACAACCGGGCATTGCCTATATGCCTATGGAGTATGTCGACGCGAAAGATGCGATCCGTGTTATTTTGCAGGCAGGCGGTGTTCCCGTACTCGCGCATCCCGGTCAATACCGCAATTTTGAAGCTGTGAATGAGCTGGTGGAAGCCGGTCTTCAGGGTATCGAGGTTTGGCATCCGCTGCACGGGCCGGAAGATGAGGCCAAAGCGCAGGAATTTGCTGCAAAGTTTAGTCTGATCATGACCGGAGGCTCAGATTTTCATGGCTTCTATGGCGAAAAAGATGTGACGTTAGGGAGCAAAAATCCCGGTCTGAATGCAGTGCGTGCCCTGCAGGAACGGAAACGGGTGTTAAAAGGAGTGTTTAATCCATGAAGCCAATTCATCAAACCGGTTCCCGGCCTGCTTTATCGTCCGAGCCCAGCATTCATAAGAGCAGCCATATTTTGAACAGCTTCGCCGGGGAGTGGACCTCGATCGGTCCCAACAATAAGCTGATTGAATCCAGAATCGGGGATTATACCTACACGATGGATGATGTGACAATAAATTATGCCGAGGTGGGCAAATTTACGTCGATCGCCTCGCATGTCTGCATCAATCCGGTTGACCATCCGATGGACCGGGTCACGCAGCATCATATGACTTACCGCCGTGCTTCCTATGGATTTGCCGAGACGAATGACGAGGATATTTTTAACTGGCGAAGAAACAACCGTGTCACCATCGGTCATGATGTCTGGATCGGTCACGGGGCGATTATTATGAAGGGGGTACACGTCGGCACCGGGGCAGTCATCGGCTCCGGAGCCATTGTTACAAAGGACATCGAACCGTATACGGTAGTAGTGGGAGTCCCGGCCAAACCGATCAAAAAGCGCTTCTCGCAGGATGTGATTGATAGTTTGCTCAAAATTGCCTGGTGGGAGTGGCCTCGCGACCTGCTGGAGGAAAGGTTCTACGAGCTGAACGATATTGCCGGTTTTATCAAAAAATACGGCTAAATTTCCGGAGGTGACCGGCATGTCTGAAGAGATGGATATTATGGATCATCTTATTGCAGCTATCCAATCGGGCAAGTATGAACCGGATGATAAATTACCGTCCGAAAACGAACTGGCGGATCGGTTCAAAGTTCCCCGTATGACGGCCCGTAAAGCCTATGAGCGGCTTCAGGAGCTTGGCTATATTTACTCCAAACAGGGTAAGGGCAGCTTTGTTCAGGACAGGAATCTGCGCATTCCCCTGACGCTGTCTGCCGGCAAAAGCTTTAGTGAAAAAATGACCGAGCTTGGGCTTGATTACAAGTCGAAAAATATTTTCAACGAGATTATCGAGTTTAATAACAAGATTTACGAGTCGCTCGGAATAAATGAAGAGGATCGTGTATATAAAATCGGCCGCTTGCGCATCATTGAAGGCCGTCCAATTGCTCTGCATATCTCTTATGTCGCCGAATCGCAGTTTCCACAAATCGGGAGCATCGGCGGGGGCATTACCTCGATGTTCGAATTTTACCAAAGCCAAGGTTATCATGACTTTCAATCTGCCGAAACGATGCTCAGGTTAACGTATCCGTCCAAGTATGAGAGAGAGCTTTTGGCCTGCTCAAGCCTGATTCCCCTGCTCGTTCTGGAGTCGGATGTTAAGGACGGAGTGTCGGGCCGGACGCTGGAATACAGCAAAATTATGTACCGTGGAGACTTGTTCACATATGTCATTTAAAGGCATGTTTCATTTACACAAACTTAACCGCCGTTAGCCTGGCAACAAGATAGAGTGAGCTTTGGGAACGGAACAATTTTTCAGGAGGCAGGAGGTTCGGACTTGAAGCGTAAGCAAAGAACAGAAATGTTGATTAACGGTTCGCCCGATATCGTATCGGCTTTGGCAGGCGAGATCAAGAGCCGCTACGACGTTGCGGTAATTGAGGAACCGAATCATGGTCTAGTTATGGTCAAGGTGAGAGAAACCGCACAGAAAAGCCAGTTTTATCTGGGCGAGGTGCTGGTAACCGAATGCAAGGTTCGAGTCTCGGGGAAGATTGGTGTAGGCATGGTCAAAGGGGATGAACCGGAGAAAGCCTGCGACCTCGCAATTATCGATGCGGCTTATGCCGCCGGGTTGGAAGAGACGATGGCTTGGTCGGCTATTTTAGAGGCGGAAAGCAGCAGGCTTGCGGAAGAACGGGCGGCATTCCAGGCGAAAGTGCTGCGGACCAAAGTCGATTTTGAAACGATGGACACCGATTGAAGATCGAAAGGAGTATCCCTATGAAGCTGGATATGGTTCACGACATCCAAACCGCATATCGAAAATTAGTCGACAGCATGTCAAGGCCGGGAACGATCTCTGACCTCTCGGAAGAAGCGGGCAAGCTGGAGCGGGATCAAGCGCTCTTGCCCGGAACGTTGATTTTGGCTCAAATGCTCCTCGATACGGAAGTGACGTTCAAGGTAATATCGCAAAGGGAAGCGATGGCGGCCCACATGCTCAACCAGCTCACCTATGCAAAAGAAGCGGATGTGGAGGAAGCGGATTTCATTTTTGTATTAAACGACGCGGCGCCGGGAGCATGGCTCCGTACACTCGAAGCGGTCAAAATCGGCGAGTTGAACGATCCGCACAGCTCGGCCACGGTCATTATTGAAACGGAAAGCTTATCCGGAGGAACAACGCTGCGTCTGACGGGTCCGGGAATTCAGCATACCGCTTATGTGGGGCTGCAGCTGAAAGAGGATTGGGTCGACGTGCGGGCAGAACGAAATGCCGAGTTTCCGTTAGGTTTGGATCTATTATTTACGGATGCAAACCACCGGGTGCTAGCTTTGCCAAGAACGACACAGGTTGTGAAAGAGGAGGTTTAGCCGGATGGGATACGTTGCGGTCAAAGGCGGAACACGCGCTATTGAACAATCGTTGAAGCGAATTCAGTACGAACGATTGCGGCGGGGTAAAGTCCTCGATGTTGAAGCGATAGAAGCCGGAATGAGAGGTCTCATCGATCAGGTGATGTCGGAGAGCAGTCTGTACAGCGAGGAGCTTGCGGCTCTAGCCATCAAGCAGGCGGAGGGCAATCCGGAGGAAGCGGTCTTTTTGCTGAGGGCGTACCGGTCTACATTGCCGAGAAAGCATTATTCCAGAACGGTCCGTTCCGAAGAGATGCGCGTGGAAAGACGGATTTCCGCGTCGTTCAAAGACATCCCGGGAGGACAAGTTTTAGGCGCATCGACAGATTATTCCCATCGACTGCTCGATTTCGATCTGTTGGATGAAACGGAAGAAACCATCGCCAAGTGGCTTCAGGCGTTTAACCTCGAGGAGGAAGCGGAAGTGCAAAAGTCAGCCGAAACACAGTCCGGACGGTTCCCCAAGGTGCTGGATTACCTTAGAAAGGAAGGGCTCGTTGCCGATTGCCCGTTCGATCCGACGGAGCCGGACGATGTCACCCGGACCAGCTTGACTTTTCCGGCAAGCCGCAGCGAGAAACTGCAAATTTTAACAAGAGGACAGACGGGAGCGGTGACTTCCTTGGCTTACGCGGTTATTCGCGGCTATGGGATGGTCCATCCTACGGTAGGGGAGCTGCGTGTCGGCCAGATTCCGGTCTATGTGAACAGCCCGCTGCACCCTTCCGATGAGGAGGAAGAGTCCTATTTTATCGGGGACATCAAAGTAACGGAAGTCGAGATGCTCGTTCCCGCAACTGTAGAAAAGGAAAACGGCAAAAAACAATTGAGCCTGGATTTCGGTTACGGTCTTTGCTACGGACAAAATGAAACGAAAGCTATTGCCATGAGCATTCTGGACAAAAGCCTCGAGAAAGGCGACAAGACCATTCCGACGCAAAACGAGGAATTTGTGCTTTATCATATCGACTCTGTGGAATCGACAGGATTTATCTCACATTTGAAAATGCCTCACTACGTGACCTTCCAATCGAAGCTGAACGATGTGCGCAAAACAAGAAAGAATTAAGCAGAGAAAATCCGGAAGGAGCAAGCATATGCGAATCCAATACAACTTTGCTTTTTTGGATGAAGGATCCAAAAGAGAAATCCGCCGGGCCACGCTGAAGGCGATTGCCATTCCGGGCTATCAGGTTCCTTTTGCCTCGAGAGAACTGCCTATTGGACGCGGTTGGGGAACTGGCGGAATGCAGCTCACGCTGTCGCTGATCGGTAAAAAAGACATGCTCAAAGTGATCGATCAAGGCTCCGACGAATCGGTTAACGCCGTCAGCATTAAGAAGCTGATTCATAGAACGACAGGCGTCCCTGCGGTCGATGACACCGCGGATGCCACGCTGATTCAATCCCGCCACCGGGTTCCGGAGGTGCCGCTTGCGTCCGGTCAAATTCTGGTCCTGCAAGTGCCAATGCCGGAGCCGCTGAGGATGTACGAATCCAGTGAGCTGGAAACGAAGCGTCTGCACGGGGAAAAAGACTACAGCGGGGCTTGGCTGATGCTGTTCGAACAAATTATGAAGTACCGTACGGTCTCCACCGGGGCCGACCATCCGGTAATGGTGCACGACCGCTATGTGATGGCGCCAAGTCCCATACCGAAATTCGACAATCCGAAGATGAACAGCTCCGAAGCTTTAATCCTGCTGGGAGCCGGGCGGGAGAAAAAGATTTATGCCGTCCCTCCGTATACCCAAGTGGTTTCCTTGGCTTTTGACGATGTTCCGTTCGAGCCGGAGTCCTTTCCGGACAAACGCTGCAGGCAATGTGGGGCTGCGGATGTTTTTATGGATGAGCTGTATGATCGGGATGCAGACGAAACGTACTATCAATGCAACGACACGAGCTATTGCCTAGCGCGTATGAATCAGCAGCCTTCCTAAGCAGATAAGAAAGAGGTGACGTCAAAATGGGAGAAAAAGCAGTCCCGATCATGACCGTAAACCATTTGAACAAGCAATTCGGTCCCGGTTGCGAGCAATGCAGCCGGCCGGAACGCCGCATATTGGAAAAAAACTATTGCCGCGTCTGCGACACCGTCTATTCGTGCCAGAACATCACATTCGACTTGTTTCCCGGAGAAGTCCTCGGCATCGTAGGGGAGAGCGGCAGCGGCAAATCGACGCTGATGCGGTGCCTGTATTTCGACCAGGAGGTCACCTCGGGCGAGGCGTATCTTCAGCCATATAAAGAAGGACGCAAAAATATGTTCGCTGAATCGACCCAGCAAAAAAAATATATTCGCAATCATCTGATGGGCAAAGTTTATCAAAATCCGGTTCTGGGTCTCAGGATGAACTTCTCCTCCATAGGCAATATTGCGGAGAAGATGATCGCAGCCGGAAACCGCAATGTGGCGGCTATGGAATCGCGGGGAAGCGAGCTGCTGGAGCGGGTTCATATTCCGGTTTCCCGGATGAAGGAAGCGCCGAAGAACTTCTCCGGCGGCATGCAGCAGCGGGTGCAGATTGCCAAGGCCTTATCCAACAATCCGCCGATACTGCTGCTTGATGAAGTGACAACCGGCCTTGACTTATCCGTTCAGGCCAACGTATTGGATCTGATCAAGCATTTGCAAAGGGAGCTGAGCATCAGCATGCTGCTCGTATCGCATGATCTCGGCGTTATCCGGATGCTCGCGGACCGGACGATGGTTATGCTGGACGGCCGAGTCGTCGAGCAAGGCCTGACAGACCAAATCCTTGAAGATCCCCAGCATGCTTATACCCAGCAGCTAGTTCATTCCTTATTATAGCGAATCAGCGGGAGGAGGCTATTTAATGTTACTTATTACTAACGGAATCATTATTACGGATGAATCGCTTTTGGACGACTGCGATTTGCTTATTCAGGATGATCGGATTGCCCGTATTGCCCGTAAAGGAGAGCTTGCTGCGGATCAGCATACGGAAGTCATCGATGCGGGCGGGGGCTATGTCACCCCGGGAATGATCGATATTCATTCGGATTATATCGAGCATATGACAGCGCCAAGACCAACCTCGCTCATCGATTTCCGCCTGGGTCTGCGTGAAACAGAGAAGGAGCTAATCTCGCACGGGATTACTACGATGTACCATTCCTTGTCGATATTCAAATCCGCCGATTATAAGTATCGCCCTATCCGGGAGCCGGAAAATGTGCGCAAGATGATCGATTTGATCGACCGAACGCACAACAGCAAGCACTTGATCCGTCACCGGTTTCACGCCAGATTCGAGATCGACAATTTGGATCAAATCGACAATTTGAAAAGCTACATTATGGAAGAGAAAGTTCACCTCGTTTCCTTTATGGATCACACACCGGGACAAGGCCAATATCGGGATCTGGAAATGTATAAAAAAACAATCCGCGGTTATGACCATGTTTCCGATGATAACATTGCTCTCTTGATCGCCAACCATCAGACGAAAGAAAAAATGACTGTTGACGCCATCCGTGAAATCGCGGAGATGGCCAGAGCGAGGAACATTGCTATTGCTTCGCATGATGACGATTCGCTGAAAAAGCTGGATCTGGTACAAAGCTTCGGCACCGCGATCAGTGAATTTCCGATTACGCTTGAGATTGCGCGCAAAGCGAAGCAAAAGGGCTTGCATACGGTAGCCGGAGCGCCTAACGTCATCCTGGGCGGCTCCCACAGCGGGAATCTCTCTGCGGCCGAGGCTGTGCACGACGGTTGTATCGATATTTTATGCAGCGATTATTACCCGGCTTCAATGCTTCATGCGGTGTTCCAATTAGCGGGTTCATCCCCGATGGAATTAGTAGAGATGTTCAAGCTGGTGACATTGCACCCGGCGCAAGCGGTGAACATCGACGCGGAATACGGCTCGGTAACCGAAGGAAAGAAGGCCGATCTGCTTATCATCGAACGGCTGGAGCCGGACGACTTCCCGGTCGTAACCGGTGTGATCGTAGACGGCAAGCTGATACAAAAAACAAATTACAGAATTTAAATAAAAGGAGGTGATGGCATGGATAACCTGCTGTCGATACAACATCTGTCCAAGTCGTTTACTCTGCATAATCTGAACCAACATATTTCTGCCGTTGAAGATATCAGCTTGCATCTCCGGGAAGGGGAATTTGTAGGTATTACGGGCAAGAGCGGAAGCGGCAAATCCACCGTCCTGAGGTGCATCTATCGTACGTATCTGCCTCAATCGGGAAACATTTGGTACAATTCCAAGCAGTTCGGCCTCATTGATCTGGCAGCAGCTTCGGAGAGAACGGTCATTGATTTGCGTAAGTTTGAAATTGGATATGTGTCCCAATTTTTGAACGTCATGCCGCGTACGACTGCCAGGGAGCTGGTTCGCGAAGCCATTGTGGAAATGGGACATGATGCGGATTTTGCCGAGGCGGAAACAGTGAAAATGCTGGAGCACTTTGAGCTGGACCGCAGCTTATGGAACAGCTATCCGGCCACCTTCTCCGGCGGCGAGAAGCTTAGGCTGAATATAGCGAGAGCAATGGTCAAGCATCCCAGACTTCTGCTGCTGGACGAACCGACGGCAAGCCTCGATCACGGCTCCAAGCTGAAAGTGAAACAGCTTATTGAACAGCTGATGAAGGAAGGCACAACGATGCTGGGCATTTTTCATGACCTGGAATTCATGGATCATTTGTGCAACCGGGAGTATCAAATCAGGGACGGAAAGTTCTACACGGCACAAAAACAGAAAAATCTTACAACATCTTAAAATTGTTCGAACAATTAGAAAATAATCGGGATATATACTAAGCTTGATTACACTAAAATAGCGGTTATTCTAGGAGGAGTTTAAAGGTGAAAAAAATTTTGACGCTCATCGTTTCATTATCATTGGTTGCAGTTGCGGCAGGCTGCGGATCGAAAGCCGGCGATGCGCAGACCGCTGCGTCCCCTGTAAAAACAAAGGAGACGATTACAATTGCCTGGTATCCTAACGAATCCGGTGCGGATTTGAAAAATGCCCGCGATGAGCTGGGAAAAGTCATTGAAACCGCAACAGGAAAAAAAGTCGAGCATAAAACGACAACTGATTATACGATAGCCATCGAAGCTATAGCCAGCGGCAACGCTGACGTCGCTTTTATGGGACCGCAAGGCTACGTCGAAGCTAATGCAAAGAACAAGAAGGTCCAACCGCTGGTCGTGTCGAGCGGAGAGTCGGGAACGTTGGACGACGCCGTTTACTTCAGTTGGTTGAACGTACGTAAAGGTGAGGAAGATCCGTATAAAAGCGGCAGCGACTATGTCATGGATAATATTGCAGGTAAAAAGTTTTCGTTCGTTTCAAATTCCTCCACATCCGGATTTAAAGTACCTTCGGCCGGAATCGTAAGCTATTTCAGCAAAAAGGACAAGTTCAAAAACTTGACCCCCGATGATCTGCTTCAAGGCGGCAAGGACAAGTTTTTCAGCGAGGTGCTGTACGGAGGATCGCATCAAGGCTCCGCTGTCAATTTGTTGACCGGAAAAGCTGATGTAGCGGCTTTCTGCGATACTTGCGTGTCCAATTATGTAGAACTGGCTTCGGGAACGGCCAACAAGCCTGGTGCGGTGTATAAAGTGAAGCAAGGCGCAGCCGAACCGTTCAACACGCTGATCGGCAAAGAATTTACCGTTATTTCCGTTACTCCAGTGCTCAACTCGCCGTTCGCCATTAATACGGGCACAATCAGCGCAGAAGACCTGAAGAAGCTGCGGGATGCTTTTACCTCCGATGCTGTAACCAAGAACCCTATGGTTTTCCTGCCCAAAGATTCGAAGGATTCAGGCTTGTTCAAGCAAAAGACTGGAAAAGAGAAGTTTCTGCCCGTAGAGGACGCTTGGTTCAATCCGGTTAGAGAACTGTCTAAGTGAACTCGTTCAGCCTTGCTGAACATCGGGGAATCAGATGGGGATTCTACCCCACCGATTCAAGGGCCCACCTTAGAGGTGGGGTCTTAACCCGATAAAGTCGTAATCGGATAAATGGTTTAACGTGAACCACAAAAACATATCAAGGGAGTTAACCATGACAACGTTATTGGAATTCAAGCAGGTATCAAAGCAGTACGGCGCGGATACAAGAGCGTTATCAGATGTTAATTTCGCTGTGAGAGAAGGAGAGTTCCTGTCGATTATCGGACCTTCGGGCGCGGGTAAATCGACTCTCCTTCGCTGTATAAACCGTATGATTGACGCAAGCAGCGGAGAGATCATTTTTGATGGCGCAAACATAATGGGCTTTAACAGGAGCGAATTGAAACGGCTGCGAACCCGGATGGGGATGGTTTTTCAGCACTACAATTTGGTGAACAGGCTGACCGTGATCGAAAATGTCCTTCATGGTCGGCTTGGGTATAAGTCCACTCTGGAAGGCGTTCTCGGATTTTACACCAAGGAAGAGAAGCGGCAGGCCTACGCCATATTAAAGATTCTTGGACTGGAAGACCAGGTGTACAAACGATGCGATCAGCTGAGCGGCGGACAAAAGCAGAGGGTAGGGATCGCCAGAGCCCTTGTTCAAGACCCTAAAATGCTGCTTTGCGACGAGCCAATCGCTTCCTTGGATCCGAACGCCTCCAAAATCATTATGGATCATTTGCGAGGTATCTCTTCCAACATGGGAATCACGGTTATTGTTAATCTGCACCAGGTTGAGGTAGCGCTTAAATATTCAGATCGGATCATCGGTGTGAACAAAGGAAGCATCGTTTATGACGGCCCCCCGGCAGGAATCAATCGCGAGCAGCTGTCCAGAATCTATGGCTCGAAGCCGGATGACCTTGAAGAAGAGATGGAGGGTCAAAATGCGGGATAATTTCTTTGCCAGAAAGAGAATGAACACGCTGCTCTTCTGTACATTATTAATGGCAGTCACATTAATTGCTATCATCATTACCGACTATAATGTAATCAAAGGCTTCACCTCTATTCCGAAAGCTGCCGAGTGGGCTCTCAGCAATTTTTATCCTAATGAAAAAGCTCTGAAACGGCTTCCCGCCATATTCAGCAGCATGACCGAGACGATACTCGTTTCCATAGCGTCAACCGCCGTTGCAGCCATATTCGCAATGCTGTTTGCTATCGCAGGCTCCCAAACGACGGGTGTAGGGGGAGTCATTAGTTTTATAAGCCGATCGATCGCGACTTTATTTCGCAACATTGATGTAGCCGCTTGGTCGATGATTCTGCTGCTTTCCTTCGGGCAAAGCGTGCTGACCGGGTATTTCGCGCTCTTCTTCGGCTCTTTCGGTTTTTTGACGCGCGCCTTCATGGAGTCGATCGATGAAGTTAGCAATAGCTCTGTAGAGGCGCTGAGAGCGACGGGAGCGGGTTACTTTTCCATCATTTTTCAATCGGTGATTCCTTCCAGTATCCCTCAGCTGCTCAGCTGGATCTTGTTTATGGTGGAAACAAACATTCGCCATGCCACATTGATCGGCATTTTGACCGGAACAGGTATCGGGTTTCTTTTCAGCTTGTATTACAAAAGTTTGAATTACAGCTCCGCGTCCTTGGTTGTCATTGTCATCGTCATTGCAATTTTGTTCATAGAAGCCGTTTCGAACTATGTCAGGAAGGTGATTTTGTAAAATGGGACTTCAAGAAACGATAAAAGCCGTCTATGACAAAGACACCGATCTAAAGACGACATTGGACGAACGGATGAAGGCGAAGCCCTTCAACAAACAAGCGATGGCAATCAGACTCACTTTGACCGCTTTGGCCATCTTAACGTTATATGGATTCGCAACTTTTGACTATAAGGACATTCAATTGCTGGATGCCGTCTATTCAATGGCCATTACCGTCAAAACGATGTTCTTCCAGCCAAGTATAAATCACTTTACTTTTGGAGACGGGCTTAAGCAGGTGAGCATAACGCTTGGCCTGGCGTTTCTGACAACGCTGTTCGGCTCGTTCGTCGCCTTGTTCCTTAGCTTATTGGCTGCCCGCAATCTCTCCGATCCCAGGCTTTCGATTGTAATTAAGGGCGGAGTCGCGTTTATTAGAGCGGTCCCAACCGTTTTATGGGTTTTAATTTTTGCGGTTGCAGCGGGACTCGGAAGTGTTGCAGCGGTAATTGGCATGACCTTTCATTCCGTCAGCTATCTTGTTAAAGCTTACTCCGAGTCATTCGAGGAACTGGACAAGGGGGTTATCGAAGCTTTGAAGGCAAGCGGCGCCAATTGGTGGCAAATCGTGTTTCAAGCCGTTATTCCGTCGTCCGTCACGTATTTGATTTCATGGACTTTCATGCGCTTTGAGATCAATTTTGCCGTTGCCGTGGCCATGGGAGCCGCAGCAGGCGCAGGAGGCATCGGATATGACATGTTTATGGCCAGTTCCTTTTATTATGATGTCAGGGAGATCGGGGCCATTACGTATTTCATCCTTGTATTTGCCATCCTGCTTGAAATTATGGCAGGGAGAATCAAGAAGAAATTAAAGGTTCATGATTGAACGTGGTACCGACATGGAACCGACAAATGCAAGTCTTGTCGACAGGCGCGTCACAGCTTATTTAAAGCGCGTACATCATTTAAGCGTGGAGCTGCCGAGATATTATGATTACCAATAAACAAAACCGGTCTAACACTTTATTTTCGTGTTGTGACCGGTTTTTGCTTTCGCGTGCAGATAAAGGCTTAAACGGGGTATAATGGTACGTATATGAAATCGGGAGCTGGATAGGAATGAAGCGTATTACGATATTGATCGCGGACGACGAGGCGGAAATTGCGGATCTGATTGCGATGCATTTAGAAAAAGAAGGCTATTATACGATCAAAGTATCGGATGGGGCAGCGGCGGTTCATGCGGTACAATCCCATTCGATCGATTTGGCAATTTTGGATATCATGATGCCTAAGCTGGACGGCCATGAAGTAACCCGTCAAATCCGGGAGCAGCATCGGATGCCGATCATTTTCTTGAGCGCGAAAACGTCGGATCTGGATAAAATTACAGGGCTTGTCATAGGAGCCGACGATTATTTGACCAAACCGTTTAACCCGATGGAATTGGTTGCCCGGGTGAATGCCCAGCTCCGTCGCTCCATGTATTTGAATCAGCCTTCAACGGAAAATAAATCGGTTCTGGAAGCCGGCGGCTTGATTATCGATCCGGATAGGCACACGGTTGTTCAATACGGCCGAACCGTCGAGCTGACGCCCAAAGAATTCGATATTTTATATCTGCTAGCCTGTCATCCGAGCAAAGTGTTCAGTGCGGAACATATATTCCAGCACGTATGGGGCGAATCCTATTATGAGAGCGGAAATACGGTCATGGTGCATATCCGCACGCTTCGGAAAAAGCTTGGCGACGATAAGAACAAATATATCAAAACGGTATGGGGAGTAGGGTATACGTTCAATGGCTAAAATAATACGAAGCTTTCGGTTGAGAATGATCGTGCTGTTCGGGCTCAGCATGCTCGCTTCCGGTATCCTTACGTACTTTTTGTATAAAGGCCTTCAGCTGTACTATCATGAGTATGCCCGGCCGGGAGATGCTGTGGTTCAACTGCGCTACTTCATAAACCGTGTCGGGGACGTTAATTTTTTTATGATCGTGTTTGTCCCGCTGGCGATATTATTTTTCTTTTTATTGACCAAGCCTTACGCAGCGTATTTCGATAACATTTCCAAAGGCATTCACAGACTTGCCGTCGGCGACTTCACTTCCCGGGTGGAGCTCCACTCCAACGACGAATTCCAGGACATTGCGGAAGACATTAACCGGGCCGGCGAAAAATTGAAAAAAGCCGTCGAGCGGGGAGATTTCGCAGAAAGCAGCAAGGATCAGCTTGTATTGAATTTGGCTCATGATTTGCGTACGCCGCTGACATCCGTTTTGGGATATTTGGATTTCATTCTGACGAACGATCATTTGACGGAAGATCAAGCCCGGCATTATGCAACGATTGCATATACGAAGTCGCGGCGGCTGGAAAAACTGATCGAAGAACTGTTCGAAATCACGAGAATGAATTACGGCATGCTTGCGGTGGAAAAAAAGCCGATCGATTTAAGCGAGCTGCTGAACCAATTGAACGAGGAGCTTTATCCCATTTTTGAGAAAAATAATTTGACCGCCAGATTGAATGTTCCTCCGCATATTGTGATTTCAGGTGAAGGGGAGCTATTGGCGCGCGTGTTTGAAAATCTGCTGACGAACGCAGCCCGATATGGAAAGGATGGGCAGTATGTCGATATCAGCTGCAGTCTCGAGGGCTCCGATGCAGTCGTTCAAGTAATCAATTACGGTCATGCGATTCCGCAGGAAGAACTGCCTTATCTCTTCGAGATGTTCTACACCGGGGATCACGCCCGGACTTATCAGGGGGACAGCACAGGCCTCGGCTTGTTCATCGCCAAAAACATCGTGGAGCGGCACAACGGAACGATATCCGTCGAAAGCGGCTTGATTTGTACTGTTTTTGAAGTGCGTTTACCGCTTCAGGTCTGAAGTTTAAGAAAAACTTTAGATTTGCCCCGCTTCTTTTTAAACAATTTGTCCTAGCCTAGAGGAACATAAGGTTAAGGAGGAAGCTGAGTTTGAAGAAGTGGTTATGTTTGTTCGTTTTATTGCTGCTGCTGGGCTGCGAATCCGTTCAACCGAAGCCGGAGGTTTCCATCGATGTTCAGAAGAAAGCGGAAGCAGCCAAAAACAATACAAAAATCAATGTGGCTAAAGATCAGATTTACAAAGGAAATTTGGTATTGGTCAACAAGGAGTACCCGGTCCATCCCGGGAGCGTCGAACCTGACATCGTTCGTTTGGCTCAGCATAAAGAGCTGGTGACGGGCTTCGGGCTGCTGGATAACACGATTCAGCTGCCCCGAAGTGTAGTGCAGAGCTTTATAACGATGATCCAGGCTGCGGGCAAGGATGGAGTCAATCATTTTATGATCAGCAGCGGTTATCGGGATGATGCGGAGCAGCGCAAGCTTTACAAGGAAATGGGAGCCGATTATGCTCTGCCAGCGGGCCACAGCGAGCATAACCTCGGTTTATCTCTGGATATCGGATCCACCCTCAAAGAAATGAATCAAGCTCCCGAAGGAGCATGGTTGAAAAAGAATGCATGGAAATACGGATTTATTTTACGTTATCCGAAGGACAAAACCGCGATTACGGGCATTCAATATGAACCTTGGCATTTTCGCTACGTTGGTTTGCCGCACAGCGGGATTATGGAGGATAACGATTTCACATTGGAAGAATACTTGGATTATTTGAAAGAGCAAAAGTCCATTTTGGTGAAAGTAGACGGCAAGCAGTATGAGATTTTATATGAACCCGTTTCCCGAAGCGCGACGATTCAGGTGCCAGCCAATCGTCGCTATAAGATATCCGGAAACAATATCGATGGCGTAATTGTAACCGTTCAGCTTTGAGCTTGGTGTCCTTCACCGGTTGGAAAAATATTCGATGACAAAGTCGCGAAATTTGCGAGCCGCCATGGACAAGTATCGTTTCTCCGACCAAATGATCCGATAGTCGCGCTGACAGACAGGATATTCGATAGGCAGCAGAACAATCCCCGTGTCTTCTTCGCTCTTGCATCCGAATAGCGCAACGCCGAGCCCGGAGCGGACCAGACTGACCATAGCGCCGGGTTCGTCTACCTGGCAGACGAATTTCGGCGACATTCCGGCCTCCCGAAAAAACAATTCGTTCATTTTTTGAAAAACAAAGCTTTCCTTGTACCCGATAAACGGTTCTTCGGCCGCTTCGCTAAGACGAACGGCATGGCGGCTTGCCAAACGGTGCTCGCGGGGAACCGCCAAATATAATTGCTCCTTCAGCACAGTCACATGCGCAATGCCCGGATATTCAAGCGGCATCGCCGTAAAGCCGATATCGACCGCTCCGGCTTCGATTAATTGCGTAATTTCTTCGGTCGAGGCCTGCGTAATTTGCATATTGACGTTTGGATGAAGCGAAAGAAATTCGCCCAACGGCTCCGATAGACGAGCCAAGGTCAAAGTCGTCAAATGAATGCTCCCATGCTCCAGGCCGGCCAGCTCGAGAACCTCCTTCCGCCCGTCCTCCAACAGCGCAAGCGCGGCTTCCACTTTGTTCAAGAACGCTCTGCCGAACGGATTCAATCGAATCCGCCCGCCTTGCCGGTCAAACAGCGGCACCCCCACATGCTCCTCCAATCGGGCGATCGTCTTGCTTAGAGCAGGCTGAGCGATCCGTAGCTCCTGGGCCGCCCGCGTCATATGCTCCAGTCTGGCAACCGTTCGAAAATATTGCAATTGCAGCAGCTCCATACGTTCTCCCCCCTTAATCATATACTGCAGTATATGATCTATATAGCTTAATATATATTTTTATTTATTGCAGATCAATTATAAAATGAATCTCATCTAAACAAGAAAGAGGGTAATGAGATGAAGGCTGCTGCATTTGCTTCGATTGGCGGTCCGGAGGTTATGCGTGTGATGGAATTTCCGGAACCGCAAGCCGGACCGGGCCAAGTAAGGATCCGGGTGAAGGCGGCGGGCGTACAGCATTACGACTGCAGTGTGCGCAGCGGCTGGTCGCCGGCGGGCGTCACGATAAGCTTGCCGCAAATTCCCGGGAACGAGTTCGCGGGCATCGTAGATCAGGTTGGCGACGGGGTAACGAACGTCACATTGGGGAGCGAAGTGCTCGGCTTCACGACATTGAGCTGCTATGCCGAATATGTGACGGTTAGCGCGAATCAAATCGTGAGCAAGCCCGAGTCGATGTCCTGGGCAGAGGCGGGGGGATTAACCGGCAATGGTCAGGGCGCTTATATCGCGCTGAAGGCGATCGGCATCGGACCAAGCGATACGCTTCTGATCCACGGCGCAGCCGGCTCGCTCGGCGCATTCGCCGTACAGCTGGCCAAGGAGTGGGGGGCCGCGACTGTCATCGGCACAGCCAGCGAGGGCAATCACGACTATGTTCGCTCGCTTGGCGCCATACCGGTTGCGTATGGGGAAGGACTGGTCGAACTGGTGCGGGCAATCGCGCCGCAAGGGGTCGATGCGGCCTTCGATACGGCAGGAGCTGACGCCGTCCGCGCATCGGTGGAGCTGGTGAAGGACAGGAGCCGCATCTGCACATTCGCCGCCCACGAGCTGATCGGCGAGCTCGGTCTTTGCGTCGTCCGCGGCGAACGCACCGCAGCCCGTCTTGCCGAACTGGTCGAGCTGCATACAATGGGGAAGCTGCGCATTCAAATCCGGCAGACGTTCCCGCTCGATCAGGTCGAAGCTGCGCACAGGGAGATCGAGACCCGGCACGGCCGCGGCAAAATCGTCCTCACTTTTGACTAATAACAATTGTATTTATGGCCATTGCAAAGGAGAGAATTGAATTGAACATTCAACTGATTATCGGAAGTATCCGGGAAGGGCGAAGAGGCAGATCTATCGGGGAATGGGCTTATGAGACGGCCGCGGCGAGAGGAGACATGTCCGTCGAATTGATCGACTTGAAGGAATGGAATTTACCGATGTTCGATCTCGCCAAGCCGCCCATCCGCGGCGAGTATGAAAATCGTCTGCAGCAGCTCTGGGCGGACAAGATCAAGGAAGCGGACGGGTATTTGTTTATTAGCCCGGAATATAACCACAGCTATACGTCCGCGCTCAAAAATGCCGTCGATTACCTGTACGATGAATGGGGGCGCAAGCCGGCAGGCTTCATCGGCTATGGACCGACAGGCGGAATACGCGGCATCGAGCAGCTGCGGCTCGTGCTGATCGAATTAAAGATGGCTGCGCTGGGCAATGCGCTGCATCTCATGAGGGTGCATGAGAAAATTGAAAATAACCGGTTTAACGGCGATGAACATGACGTTGCGAATTTGAACTATGTGTTGGATGATTTGCTTTGGTGGAGCAAGGCTTTACACGAAGCCAGGAATATTCAGTAAAAGGCTGCCGGTTTTTTGGGTATCACCAGCGGTTGGAACCCGTACCCATACCTCGGTACATGAAGGATCGTCCGTGATTTTTTCCGGACGGTCCTTTCATATTAGCTCCAGCCGGATCTCTAAGGCAGCGCAGTATACCGCCGGGACAACATTCGGCATATCGACTCCTACATCCCGAAATGCTCCTTTAGCAGCTCCTTGAATCTCGCTCTGTCGATGCTCTCTTTGGTTACGATACCATGGCTCCATCGGGTGAAGGAGGTATCCGTTAAGGTCATATTTCCTTCATTCGTCAGCCGGGTAACAAGCGGGTTTTTATTAAATGAAGATTTCGGGTCATGTGCGATGATCTTTTGAATCTCATTCATTTCCGATACATCGGTTACAGGCATTCCGGAATCGAAGGCATAACCTGTTTTCCAATCCGTATGCTTATACTTCAATTTCTGTTCAAACACATAATCTCCGTGCTCGGTGCTCGTTTTCCTGATCCGGGACTGTCCATTCGCGGAGCTTACCGGCTCCCCGCTTAAAGGAACAGGCTTCAATGGCAAATTTCCGCCAAAGCCCGTATCTATTAAGTAGGTTTGATCCTCATGCGTCAGAAGGATGGTTACATGGGTTCTTCCTGCCGCCGAGTATACTTGAGCATCATGATTGTATACGACCCCGCGCGTTAATACGACGTTGAAGCCATTGTCGACCAGAAAGAAATACAAGATCGAGTTTAGTTCGTAGCATAGCCCGCCTTCCTTGTTCACTAAAATTTTGTTCATGAGGCTGTCTTTTGTAATGTCGTTGGTTTTCCCTTCGATGATTCTTAAATTTTCAAAAGGAATGATTGTTGCCGTTTGCTCAAGTAGGTGATTCAGGCTTGCAAAAGTGATCGTTTCATCCTCCGAAAGGCCGATCCGTTGACGAAATAACGCGTTCAGCTCGCTCATTTGCCGTTCCTCCTTATCGTTTCCCGCAGCTTATTGCGCTTCCGCGCGGTCCGATTGGAGCCCCGGCGCAGCAGCTTTTTTGGGAATTTTGTTCTGTCCCCGATAATTCGTGCCCATAACCCCTATTATAATCAGTATCGAACCGATAATATGATAGACCGTTATGTCTTCTTTTAAAAATATCGACCCGGCAGCGACAGAAACGACCGTCGCCAGATTGGAAAATACGCTCATCCTGGAAGCTTCGATTTTAGATAAGACGTAGTTGGCCGTTAACGCGGTGACGAATGAGGAAATGACCCCCAGGTAAAGGATAGACACGATAAAAGTCCCGCTGGCGAGCGGCGCGAATAGCTGATCGAGCGTCCCCGAGGCCGCATGACCGGTGAGCGATATCGCCAAAAACGTGACGAAGCCGATTCCCAGCATCAAAAAGCTGATTTCCATCGGGGTGTATGTTCGTAAAAGCGAGCGGGCCAAAACGCTGTATCCGGCAAAAGTCAGAGTCGATAAAAACAACAGGAGAAATCCTGTCATATTGGACAAGTCGATGCCGCTTCCCTTCATGATAAAGATGAACGCAACGCCGAATACCGACAAAAAGATCGACAGCTTCTGCAGCGCCGTCGTCGATTCCTTTAAAAACACGAAGGCCAGCAGCATCGTCACAATCGGCGTGAAGGCATACAGGATGCCTCCCTCGGAAGAAGTGGCATGCTGCAGCCCGAACGTTTGCAGCGTGAAAAATCCGAACGGATACATTGTGGCCAGCAGCAGTATTTTATATAGCGGTTTGCCGCGGTAATTCAGACGTACCCGCCCGAACATAACCGGGATGGAGACGGCCGCAAACGATGCGGCAAAACGGTACATCAGCGTGTCGACAGGCTGGCCGTGCTCGAGCGCCATTTTGGCAAACAAAAATGAAAATCCGATAATTACCGCGTTCAGCACGGCTAATACATAAGCAAGCTTCAGCCCGTTTTGATTCATAACGATGTCCACCTCGTTTCAAAAATCGGAATCTCGTTCGCGAATATCGATCCGTTACTTGACATCGTATGGCAAATGGTCGGCCCGGACAATATATAATTACGTAAAGTGTATCGATACAGTTGGCTGATCCGCTATAATAAATACAGAAAGCGAGGGGAGCGGCGTGAACAAATACATGTCCATTCTTTCTGATATGGAGCAACAAATTACAGAAGGACGATACCGTTCCGGCCAAAAGCTGCCTTCTGTCCGCAATGCCGCGAAGTCTTACGGATGCAGCGTCAGCACCATTATACGGGCGTATGCGGAATTGGAGAAGCGCCACATGATTTATTCGATTTCGCAAAGCGGCTACTACGTGGTCGAAAAACCGGGTGACGGGGAAGACCGCATGGAGAGTCAAATCATCGATTTCGCTTCGGCTTCGCCGGATGTAAACCTGTTTCCGTATTTGGATTTTCAGCATTGCTTGAACAAGGCGATCGATACTTACAAATATCATCTGTTTACCTATGGCGATCCGAAAGGGCTGGAAAGCCTCCGCCATACGCTCGTTTCCCATTTGGCCGGCGATCAGGTGTTTACGACAGCGGAGCGGATTGTAGTTACATCGGGCGTGCAGCAGGCGTTGGAAATTTTGGCGAAAATGCCGTTTCCGAACGGGAACTCGCTTATTTTGGTAGAACAGCCGAGCTACGATATTTATTTGCGGTTTCTTGAAGCTGAAGGCATACCGGTGCGCGGCATCGCCCGTTCGACGGCAGGCATCGACTTGCGGGAACTGGAGAAGAAGTTCAAATATGATGGGATTAAATTTTTTTACACGATGTCGAGATACCACAATCCGCTGGGCACTTCGTACAGCATGGAGGAGCGGAAGGCGATCGCCGGATTGGCGAGCAAATACAATGTGTACGTCGTAGAGGACGATTATATGGCCGACCTGGGCGAAGAACGGGGATTCGATCCCATTTACGCCTATAACGGAACCTCGCATGTCGTGTATTTGAAAAGCTTTTCGAAAATCATTTTCCCGGGATTGCGCCTGGGTGCAACCGTTTTGCCGGGATCGCTGCTGGAGGCGTTCCACGCCCGCAAAAATTACGCCGATACGTCGTTATTGTCCCAGGCGGCGCTTGAAGTATACATCAAAAACGGCATGTACGAGCGGCACAAGCACAAAATAAACAGGCAATATACGGCGCGGATTCGTACTTTGAATGAGGCCGTACAAAAGTATAATGACGCCGGGGAGATTGAAATATCGGATGTCCGCTCAGGCATATATGTGCAGTTTAAGCTGCCGCGGACGGTCAATCTGGAACGGTTAACGAATCGGCTTGCAGCGAGGAAAATCAGCGTTGTGCCGGGGAAAAAATTTTATTTGTCCGGTTACATGGAGCGGGAGAAGTTTTTGCGGCTCAGCATTTCCCGGGCGCAGCCTGAGCGAATCGAGGAAGGGATCATGGCGATCGTCGAGGAAGTAAGGCGTGCGGATGGATTGTTTATTCTTGAATGTTTGTTAAAGAAATGATAAGCTTCTAGTATTAGGAGGTGTCGATGAACAATATTGCGATTTCAGCAGAGCCGATTAAAATTCGTCAAGTTACTTGGCAATAGGGGGGATCATCGTGGCCAGGCACAGAGAGTTCGATACGACAGAGGTGCTTTCCAAAGCTATGGAATATTTCTGGAAGCATGGTTATGAAGGTACGTCCATCCAAGAGCTGGTTAATCATGTGGGCGTCAAGGCGCAGAGTCTATACAATACTTACGGGGGCAAACGCGATTTATTTTTCGCGGCGCTCAAGCATTATGTCAACCAAAGCACGGTCATTCATACGCTCGAACGGACGCCGTCGGGAAAGGAAGCCATCACTCAAGTGTTCCGTGAAGTGCTTGCAAGCCTTGCCCATACAGATCGGTCGAGGGGATGCTTCGTGAACAATACTTGTGTTGAACTCGCACCGCATGACCCCGAGATTGCCGATTTTTTAGAAAAGGAAAGAATCCGTCTTGAACGCGCTTATTACGACGCATTGACCCGGGCCAGGGAACAGGGGGAGCTTAATGAGCGCTATCAAGATCTGACGGCGCTTGCAAGATCTTTGAACAATGCGCAAGGCGGATTGATGGTTACCGCCAAGACGATATCGGATATGACAGTTCTGGAGGACATCGTTCGGGTCAATCTTTCGATATTCGATTGAAAGGTGCCCTTTTTTTTACCTAATATTTTAATGATCATTCAAAAAAACAAGTAATTACGCTGATGAAAAAAACGATGGTAGGGGAGAACTGAAGATGAACAAGAATGCGATCATTTATTTACTTGCCTTTGGCTTATTTGTCATGGTTACAGCGGAAATTGTTGTAGCAGGTATTCTGGGAATGATTGCACAGGATACGAAGGTGTCCATTGGGATTGCCGGTCAATTGGTGACTGTTTTTGCCGCTGTAATTGCGGTTGGGACGCCCATTTTGATATCACTAACTTCAAAAATGGAGAGGAAGAAGCTGCTTCTCCTTTCCTTTTTTGTTTTCATCGTCGGCAATTTGCTGGCCTTTTTTAGCCCCAATTTCACCGTTCTCATGGCTTCCAGGATTGTTCAGGCGGCAAGCGTAGGCGTATTTGCAGTTGTCGCTTTGACTGTAGGCTCAAGTATAGCAGCGCCGGAGAGGCGGGGCAACGCTATCGGCATTATTGTTATGGGAGCAAGTACGGCCTTGGTTGTCGGCGTTCCCCTCGGAACGTTAATAGGCGAATATTGGGGATGGCGCTCCGTCTTTATGTTTACGTCCATTTTAGCCGTATTATCGACCATCGGGATTGCTGCATCCGTTCCAAAATTTGAAAGTCAGGAATCGGTTTCGATAAAAAAACAGCTTGCGGCATTGCGGGATCGTCGCTTAATTAGCGGATTGCTCATTACGTTTTTTTGGGTTGCAGGGTACCAGATCATGTTTACCTATATATCCCCTTTTCTGCAGGAGGCTGCAGGTCTGAACATTTCACAGATCAGCGCCGCGCTATTCATATGCGGAATATTTGCGGTTATAGGTTCGCGTATCGGAGGATATGGAGCTGACCGATGGGGAATATACCGCACATTGCTTGTCAGTCTGCTGCTCCACGCAGCGGCGTTAATGCTTCTTCCTTGGGCAGCGACAACATTTACAGGGGCACTAATCATCCTTGCGGTTTGGATAGGGTCCGCTTATATGACGTCGCCTGCACAGCAATACTATCTTGTTTCGCTTTCCCCGAACTCCTCCGGTTTAGCACTCGGCCTAAACCATTCCGTTAATCAATTCGGAATAGCTGTTGGAGCCGGCGCAGGCGGATGGGCAGTAAATCAAACATCCATGATGAACCTGGGGTGGATAGGGGCCCTAAGCATCCTTGTCGGCTTGCTTGCCGTATTTTATTCGTTTTCATTAAAAAACAAACAGCTTAAAGAGCTGGATGAAGCCTCATGACCGGCTCCTTCGGGTCAAGCAGAAATAGTGAAAAGCATGACAGTTATGATTTGGGACAACGAAACTAAGGAGACAGATAAGATTCACTCACAATATAATGTTTAATTTACTCGTAATTATGCTATAATTATATACAAATATTGCCGAGGAGCGATCGTTATGCCTACAATACGTCCAATATCAGATTTACGCAATAACGCGAATGAAATTTCCGAATTTTGCCACAGAGAGCGTGAGCCTGTATTTATAACTAAGAATGGTTCAGGCGATATGGTAGTCATGAGTATCGAGGAGTATGAGCGCCAGCAAGCATTAATCGAATTATATAGCAAGTTGTTTGAGGTTGAAGCTGAAATTGCGGACGGCGCTGTCGGCGAAGACTTCATGGACGTTTCCCGGAAGTTGAGGTCAAACATTCGTGGGAAAATATAAAGTGTTGATTTTCCCTGCTGCAATAAGAGATTTGCAGGAGATTATCGATTATATTAATGAACAATCATTATTTAACGCTTATGAGTTGTATGATGACATTACTGATCAGATCGCATCGCTTGCAGAATTGCCATTTAGATGTCCCTTGATTAAAAATCAAATTCTTCGGTTGAAGGGTTACCGCGTTTTACAGGTTCATAGTTATTTGGTATTTTACGTTGTCATAAATGATTTAGTCCAGATCAGACGTATTTTGCATGGAAAAAGGCATTACGACTCTTTATTGTAAAGGAGTTCGATCCCCTTTGACTCCAATCAAATGTCGATCCGCTGACGAAATATTCGCGGCCTGTCTCCGAAATAATAACAAGCCGACGCGGGTACGGGCGTCGGCTTGTCCATTCCGATAGCCATCTGAATGTACGACGAAGACGGGCTTCTGTATCTTGATCAATAAGGAGCGGCGTCATGGCCTTTTTGCACGGCTTTTTCAGGCGCTTGATCGCTCTCGCCGTTGCCGAGCGGCTTTTGGCTGGATCCGCCATTCGGCGCATTGGCCAATCCTTCCCTTAAACGTCGGCCGTATTCCTTGTCAGCCTCTTCGGCGAGAGCTATCATTTTATGTTGAATGCGCTTGTCGCATCGCGAAAGGTCCGCTACAAGGTTGGAGATTAATTCGGCTCTTTCCCATTCCTCGAACCTGCGGTACGTGTCGCCCGCTTGCTTGGTATTGCTCTGCCGGGAGATCGACTCGCGCACCAGTCTTCCTTCAATATGCGGCGTATATTCCTTGCCTGCCTGCTCCGTTTCCTTTAATCCGCCCAACATCGAGGGCTCATAATTAATATGAGGATTTTGACCGGGGGCGCGGTCGACTTTATATTGCATCTGGCCGCCGCTCTGGTTCGTTGCAACCCTCTTTTTCGGCGCGTTGATCGGCAGCTGCAAATAATTCGCGCCTACGCGGTGGCGCTGCGTATCAGAATAGGAAAACGTTCGGCCTTGAAGCATTTTATCATCGGAAAAATCAAGGCCGTCGACGAGGACGCCTGTACCGAATGCCGCTTGCTCCACTTCCGTGAAATAATCCTCCGGGTTGCGGTTTAAAACCATTTTTCCGACCGGCAGCCAAGGAAAACGTTCCTCCGGCCACAGCTTTGTATCGTCCAGCGGGTCAAAATCCAATTCGGGATGATCGTCGACACTCATGATTTGGACCAGCAATTCCCATTCCGGATAATCGCCGCGTGCAATCGCATCATATAAATCTTGAGTCGCATGATTGAAATTGATGGCCTGGATCTCGCTGGCTTCTTTTTGCGTCAAGTTTTTGATGCCTTGCTTCGGCTCCCAGTGATATTTGACGAGCACCGCCTCTCCTTGCCGGTTTACCCATTTATACGTGTTGACGCCGGAGCCTTGCATCATGCGATAGTTGGCTGGAATGCCCCAAGGCGAATAAACGAATGTCACCATGTGAAACGTTTCGGGAGAGCTTGCGCAAAAGTCGAAAAATCGTTCTCCATCCTGAATATTTGTAATGGGATCCGGTTTAAACGCATGAATCATGTCGGGAAATTTAATGGCGTCGCGGATAAAGAAAATTTTCAGGTTGTTTCCAACCAAATCCCAATTCCCGTCCTCCGTATAAAATTTTACGGCAAATCCGCGGGGATCGCGAAGCGTTTCAGGGGAATGTCCGCCGTGGATGACGGTCGAGAAACGGACGAACACGGGGGTCTGCTTCCCTTTCTCCTGAAAAATTTTCGCACGCGTATACTTCGATATCGGCTCGTCGCCTGCCGTTCCATAAGTTTCGAAATAACCGTGAGCGCCTGCGCCGCGGGCATGCACGACACGCTCCGGAACACGCTCGCGGTCAAAATGGCTGATTTTTTCGATAAAATCGTAATTTTCCAAAGTGGCCGGACCGCGGTTGCCTACGGTTCTCAAATTTTGATTGTTCGTAACCGGATGTCCCTGCCGATTCGTCAAGGTATGGTCGTTTTCAGAGTTCCGGTTTTCACGATTGGATGGATCTTTTGCCACGATTAGCCCTCCTGTACATTTTATTCCCGCCCTCATGTTTCCCTATTTTTAACAAATTATTACGAATTGCATCAAATGGAAACGAATGGTATTCTGAGAATAAACAGACGTTCTTTCTGAAAGGGGAAGAAAATGATGAAAAAAACGTTCGTCAAGTTATAACATGCTTATCGAATCCGTATTCGCGACGTTCGAACCCGCGGACCTCCCGCCTGCAATTTTGAAATGCATCCAAACAAATAAAATGCGGAGGTCGGCAAACGAATATGAGAAATGAAAAAGAGATGTTTGAATTAATTATCGGGTTAGCCCAAAAAGACGAGCGGGTCCGTGCCGTAACGCTGGAAGGCTCGAGAACGAATCCGAATGTTCCCAAAGATATGTTTCAGGATTACGACGTCAGCTTTCATGTTTCGGAGATGAAATCCTTTCTCCTTCAACCAGATTGGATTGACGTTTTTGGAGAGCGGATTATTATGCAGACTCCCGAAGCCATGTCCATGTTTCCTCCGGAACTGGGCCGGTGTTTTTCCTATCTGATGCTGTTTACGGACGGGAATCGCATCGATCTGACTTTAGTCCCGCTGGATGGGTACGAGGCGTATAGCAAAGAAGACAAGCTGATGATGGTTTTATTGGATAAAGACGGCATTTTCCCCGGGGTCCCGGCTCCTACTGACAAAGATTATTGGGTGAAGCGCCCTTCGGCCGAGTTTTTCGCGGACTGCTGCAATGAATTTTGGTGGGTTTCTACGTATGTGGCGAAAGGCTTATGGAGGAATGAAATCCTTTATGCCCAGGACCATCTGAACAAAATCGTCAGGCCCATGCTCATTAAAATGCTGGAATGGGAAGCAGGCATCCGAACAAATTTTTCAGTCAGTACCGGTAAAAACGGAAAATATTTGGATAACTATCTTTCCGAGCAAAGCTGGCAGCAGCTTTTGTCCACTTACGCCGATGGCAGCTACAAGAGTACATGGAATGCGCTGCTCGCTGCGGGAGCACTTTTTCGCAGTACGGCGAAGTACGTTGCGGATCATTTCCATTATGAGTATCCTCATGAAGACGACCGGCGTGTCACGGAATATTTAAAGCATGTTCAACAGCTGCCGCCCGATGCCGCCGAAATTTATTGATCCATGAAGCTATTTCACGGATAACCGCATAATGAATCACAACCAGCCCAACACTTTTTACGTGTTGCGGCTGGTTTTTTGTTGAACGTTTTTATTTTGATCGAATTCTAATCGAATTCTAATTTTAGCGTGCGAGAATGGATTTAGACCGAAGGAGGCGATCGATTTGTGCGGAAACGTTTGCGTTTCAATGAGGGCTTGACAGCGCTATTGTTTCTGCTGCCGAGCCTGACGGGATTTGCTGTCTTCTTCGTGATTCCATTTGCAATGGGGTTTTACTTTTCGCTTATGGACAGCCCTGTCGGCGGATCGTTTGCCGGAGTCGCGAATTACCGCGAGCTGCTTGAAAATCCCGTGTTTAGGCGGGCAGCCGCCAATACGTTCCTGTTCACGGCTATTTGCGTGCCGCTCAACATGCTGCTATCGCTGGGATTAGCCATGATGCTGAATAAAAAGCTGCCGTTTCGCCAATCGTTCCGTGTTTCGTTCTTGAGCCCGCTGGTCGTGCCGGTGGCGTCCGTGGTGCTCGTCTGGAAAGCTTTGTTTGACCTGCACGGAGCACTGAACGGATGGACCGCGAGCTGGGGGATCGTTCCGAAGGATTGGATGGAGAGCAGTGCTGCGCTGGCGGTGGTACTCATCGTCTACTTATGGAAAAACATCGGTTACAACATGGTGCTGTTTCTCGCCGGTCTGCAGAACATTCCGGCGGACTATTACGAAGCTGCGGCAGTCGACGGGGCCGGCAAATTCCGGCAATGGCGATCGATTACGCTCGTGTATTTGACTCCGACCGCATTTTTCGTGTTCATCATGTCGATCATTAACTCGTTCAAGGTGTTCAGGGAGACGTACCTGATGGCAGGCGATTACCCGGACCCGAGCATTTACATGCTGCAGCATTATATGAACAACATGTTCAAATCGCTCGACTATCAGAAGCTGACGTCGGCCGCTTTTTTAATGGCGCTGGTGATCATACTGCTGGTCTGGATTCTCTTCCTGGCGGAACGGCGCATCGGCAAGTCGCTCGGTTGATCGAGAATTCGCCACGGAAAGGAGATTTCGAATGGAAGCGAGCAAACCGCAAGCAGAGCCCGATTCGACCGCTTTACGAAGCCCGGTACTCCGAAAAGGCGCAGCGGCGAACGTCAGGCGCAGACGCAGGCTGCGTGCGGCCCGTATCGGCCCCAAAGCCGGGCAAATCGGGCTCGTTATCCTGCTTGCCGCGTTGATGGCGGTATTCCTTTTCCCGATGATGCTGACATTTGCCAATTCGTTCATGGCGGAAGACGAAATTACAACGGTTTTTGCCCCGCTTTCGGGCAGTACGGCGAGTCAAGGCGCAGGCACAGACGGTAACGAATTCGTCAGCCTGAAATGGATCCCGGATCGCGTGACGCTATCGCAGTTTTACGCTGTGTTGATCGGGAGACCCCAGTTTCTGTTCATGTTCTGGAATTCCGTGAAAATGACGGTACCCATCATCGCCGGCCAAATCGCGGTCGCATCGCTCGCCGCGTACGCGTTCGCCCATTTGCGCTTCCGGTTCCGCGAGCCGCTCTTTTTCATGTATATCGTCACAATGCTGATGCCGTTCCAGGTGACGCTCGTGCCGAACTATATCGTAGCGGATTATCTCGGGCTGTTGGACTCGCATTGGTCGATCATTTTACCGGGCATATTCAGCGCATTCGGAGTCTTTCTGCTGCGGCAGTTCATGATGTTTGTGCCCGGCAGCTACATCGAGGCGGCCCGGGTGGACGGAGCGGGCCATCTGTACATTTTCGCAAGAATCGTCCTGCCGATGTGCGGCACGGGAGTGGCGGCGCTTTCCATTCTCGTCTTTATCGATAATTGGAACATGGTGGAGCAGCCGCTTATCTTTTTGCAGGATGCGATCAAACAGCCGCTGTCCGTCTATTTGTCGGTCATCGGCGAGGGCGAACGGGGCATCGCTTTTGCCGCCTCGACGATTTATATGCTACCGCTTCTTTTGGTGGCGCTGTACGCTGAAAAATATTTGATCGAGGGCATCCAGCTATCCGGGATCAAAGGGTAAGGGCAGGAAGGAGGAACGCTCGATGGACAACACAATGGCTGCTTCAAGCGAAGAGCACGCCAGGAAGAAAGCGATCAGGCGGGCGATCCTCGTTTTCGTTCTGGTCATGGTCGCATTAACGTTTTTTTCGAATACGCTGCTCAATATCTCGCTGGCGGTGGTGACGGTGCAGCAGCCGGGGGCCGGACCTTTGTCGCATCAGATTACCGGCTCGGGTACGGTGGAAGCGGCGGAAACGGCGGATTTGTACGTCGAGACCAACTGGGCCGCAAGCGACGTCCGAATCAAGGTCGGCGACAAGGTGGAGGCTGGCCAGGAGCTGGTTCTGTTTAAAACGAGAGATGCGGAGGATTCGTTGAAAGATAATCAGGCGAGATACGAGCAGAAGCGGCTGAGCCTGCAAAAGCTGCAGGACAACTATATGGACGTTGCCCGCAGCAGCGACGAGAAGCAAATGCGGAGCGTTTCCCGCGACATCGACAGCACGAAGCTGGACATGCAGATTCTCGAGCGGCAAATTGCCGGCCTGCAGCGGCAGCTTTCTGAATTTACGCGGCTCACGGCACCGGTTGCCGGAGTTGTAACCGAGTTGAATGCGGTGAAAGGCGCGCCTGTCCAGAGCGGGAAAGCGGCGGTACGCATCGCCGATGCGGCAAAAGGACAGCAGCTCAAAGCGACGGTCCCCGACGCCAAGGCCTCCTATGTGCAGGTCGGGGATGAAACGGAGCTGATCTTTGCCGCTCTGAGCAATGCCCGGATCAAAGCCCGAATCTCGGATATCCGGGATACGGTCGATTCGTCCGGACAGGCGGGTTCATCCGGCGCTTCCACTCAGCCTAAGCGGGAAGGAAAGGAAATTACTTTCCTGCTGCAGGATGCCAGGCTAAAAGGAGGGGAGACAGGCGAGTTCGACATCGTCAAAAAAACGGTGCCGTTTCGGTCGCTGCTGCCGAACGACGCGATCCGGGAAGACGATAACGGGAAGTATGTGCTGATCCTCAAGGAAAAGAAAGGGCCGCTTGGCAGCGAATACATGCTGCAGCGGGCTTCCGTCCAGGCCGGAGACGCGGATGACAGCAAGACATCCATCGAGAACGGCGTTACGCCGCTGGATCAAGTCGTCGTTTCCGGCAGCAAACCGGTTGCGGACGGAGACCGAGTGCTTCGGAGCAACTGACTATTCCATGGAAAGGAGACAGAGGCCATGCTTCGCTCCCGAATAGCCGCTTTTATCATGTTTGCAGGCGTGCTGCTGGTTCTCGGTACCATCGGACTGTTATCGTCCGTGACGGCCGACTGGGAGCAAGCGAACGGCTCCCGCCGGCTCCAGAAGCTCACCGTCAATTTCGACCGGTCGGTCGCTTCTTCAAGCTCTGCCGGGCTGAAGCTGCAGGACGCCGAGCTATTGGCGAAAAAATGGAGTCCGCTGCCGATCGCTTATGAGGCAAAAGCCCAAGCCCGGGCGACATACGGCAGCGTCTCGGCCAGCTGCAGCATATTCGGCGTGAACGGAAATTTCCGCGACTTCGCTCAAATCAGGATGACCGCCGGAACGTCCATCGCACCCGCCTCCGTCAACGGGCACAGCCGCGTCGCGGTCATCGGCGCGAAGCTTGCAGACAAGCTGTTCCGTTCCGTGAAGGTCGTCGGAAAAACGATCGAGCTGTATGGAGTCCCCTTTACCGTCATCGGCGTGTTCGATGACGACGGCTCTCTGATCCGGCAAATGTCCGATGACGGCATCCCGGATATGCTGATCCCGGTTACCGCAATGTTCGATGTCAATCCCGATGCGCGAATCGATACGATCCAACTGGCCGCGAAGCCGGATGCGGCCATCCGCGGGGAGGCCGAGGCGAAGCATGCGCTTGCGGCGGCCGGCATAAATCCGCTGCAGTACCGGATCGTAAACGATGTGCTCGCGCATACGCAGGTTGCGCAGCTAAGATCGCTGCTGCTGTTCGGTTGCGGGATTATTGCCATCGTCCTGCTTGCGCGTCTGATCATTCGTCAGTTTGCGATTGTCCGTGCGGCGCTTCAAAGTCGGCTTGCGGCGCACGACTGGTCCGATGCGCTGAGCGGCGAACGGTACCGGTTCTTGAAATGCGGCCTTGCGGCGGCCTTGATGGCCGGCTGCGCTGCGGGATTGTGGGAGCTGATTCGCTTTCGCCTTTATATTCCGCCGGAGTGGGTACCGGATGAAATCATCGATGTATCGTTTTATACGGATAAGCTGCGAATGTTATGGCAGCAGCAGGCAATGGAGTCGGGATACGTCCCGTCGCCGCATGAACAGCTTGCGGGCGCCGCCGGGAAAGTCGCGGCCATGCTGTTTATGGCAGGCGCCATGCTCGGCTTGCCGTTATTTCTTCTCGGCGCCCGTTTATGGGCAATGGAGCGGGTTCACGCAATTGTACAACTGCAGCGGCTGTTTCTGTTTATTCCGGCTGCAGCCGTCATTACTTTCGCCGCCGCCCGCTGGACGGGAACGGATTATCGGATCGACCCGTTGGAATATGCGGTAACGGGCGCTTTATTTATCGTTACGATTGTTTATTTAAACGAACCTAAAGGAGTGAAGCTTTCCCATGTTGAAAATCGCAGTTAAACCATTCGCAGTCGCTTGTTCGGTTGTTTCCTTGCTTGCCCTGACCGCATGCTCCGGCACTAACGCCGGTTCGCCTTCCGCCGGCAACGGAGGCGATGAAGGCGGCAGTCCGTCAGGCTCGGAGAGTAAAACCGTCTCGTTGTCCGTCATGACATCCGACCGTTTTCTCGAGCTGGCCAAACAAAAATTCGAGGAGGCGCATCCGGGCATCAAAGTTGATATTAAAGAGTATGCGGCCGCTCCGGCAATGGGGGCGAAAGGGCCAAATCAAATGATCGTCACCAAGCCGGATCCGAAAAATACCGAGAAATACGTCAGTTCGGTAGGCACGGAGCTGATGAGCGGCAAAGCGTCGGACATCATCGTCATGAGCGGGCTGCCCTACAAAAAGTATGCCGACAAAAAGCTTCTGGAGAACATTGGCGAGCTGATGAGTAAAGACGCATCGTTCCAAATGAATAATTACTATACGGATATTTTTGACGCGATGAAGTACAACGGCGCCTTGTACACGGTCCCGGTCAAGTTCGGATTGAATATGTGGCTTGGCAATCAAGCCGTGTTGGGCAGCGAAAAAATCGACGACACCAAGTGGACATGGGCGGATTTCAAAGCGATAGCCGGCCGTTGGTTGACGGACCAGAACAAGGATGGAAAGCCTGATGTATATCCGCTGGGCCGTATCGAGCCCGACCAACTGATTACCTTGATGCTGAACAGCAGCTTCGCCAAGTTCGTCGACGGAGACGGGAAAAAGGCGAAGTTCAACACGCCCGATTTTATCGGCATGCTGAAGCTGGCCAAGTCGATGTATGATGACAAGATCATCCCGACAGACAATGCGGATCCTAACAACGTCGTATTCAACCCGAAAGCGAATGTCATGATGTATTTGGATATGTATTCCATGCCCAAATCTTTTTTCGACGGTAAAGCGGCGTATTACGACCTGCCTTCCGAAAACGGGACCGGAGGAACGGCTTTTACAACGTCGATGCCAGTCGCCATAAACAGCAAATCGGCGAACAAGAAGGAGGCATGGGAATTCGTGAAGTTTCTGTTGTCCGATGAAATGCAATCGGCCAGGGAACTGAGCGGATTTGCCGTCAACAGAAGCGGTGCGAAGGCACAGACAGAGAGCTTGAAGACGTTGGGGACGGGCGAAGGCGCAGCCGGAAAAGGGATGAGGCTCAATATCAACGGCAAGGAGTTGGCGCTGCAGCCGGCATCGGATCAGGATATCGCCGCAATCGAAAAAAAATTGAACAACGTCAAGACGTATGCCGAAAGCGATTTGAAAATTGCGGGGATCGTTTCGGAAGAAACCGCTCCGTACTTCCAGGGTCAGAAATCGGCGGAGGAAGTTGCCAAGGTGATTCAAAACAAAGTCAGCACTTACTTGCAGGAGTAACCGGACATCGCGCTCGTCCCGAAGGACGGCAAAGCCGTTTATCCGATTACGACTTTATCGGGTTAAGACCCCTACCCCTAAGGTAGGCCTTGAATCAGGTGGGGTAGAGTCCCCATCTGATTCCCCGATGTTCAGCAAAGCTGAACGAGTTCACTATCCCTGTTCCGCTTGAGCCTGTCAGGGCATTTCGATTTCAGGAGGTCTGCATCATGAAGAGGAACAAGTCGAAACTGCGCATATCCGCTCTTCTGCTTATCGCTATTCTTTGCTTTTGTACGGTTGTCCCGGCCATTGCCGGCGTAGAAGCCGCTCCCGAAGGAAGCGAGGTTATGTCTTCCGCTTCCCTTGGTACGGTGAACCTGTCGGACAGCAGTTATGTCGAATTGAAGGACTTGAACATCCTGCCCGATAACGGGGGGAAGAACGTCGCTTTTACGGTATCCGTTCACAACAACGGCAGCAGCGACCTGATGTTTTCCGACTACTGGCTGCATGTGCTGACTAAATCCGGCAACTCCATTACAGTCAGCATATTGCCTCAGGACAAGGATAAAAACCGGATTCCTCCCAAAGCGGTTCAAGATATCCGCTTCTACGCGACCTTGAACGACAAGACGGATTTATCCGATCTGGTTGTCCAGTTTTTCAAATGGGATTTCAGCCAACCGAACTACGAGCGAATTCTCGGGAGTATTGCCGTTCCGGACGGCTACTCCCCCGTAACCCCGGCCGGGGCGTCCCGCGACGTCAAGATGACGGAAACACCGGTCCGAACCAATATCAAACATGTGTACATGAACAAAAATGAAAAAAACTATAACGTGACTGTCGAATATGAAATGACCAATATAGGCGGCAGAAGCGTGCCCGTCCCGGTTTACCAGTTTTCAGTCCGTACTCCTGAAGGCTACATGTACCCGCTCGAGGCCAAAAATTTGAAAGATTTGACGATCGACCCACAGGTCCAAAAAGAAATCGAGCTTACCGGCTCCATTCCGGTTTCCGTCTCCTCCGCCGGATGGCAGCTCGTCGTCATGCAAAATTCGGCCGACCTGAAGCTGAACTTTGCCGTCGCATATTACGAGCTTCCGAAGGTTTCCTCCGCGGATGGGGGAGATATCGGCAAATCGTATACGTTTGCGAACGAAGCTGGCGTTTATACGGCCCAAGTCACCACGATCAACCGTCTGCCATGGGAAGATCAGGACATACTGACCGCTAATGTGACCTTGTCCAACAAAGGCGGGGAGTCGCTGCCCATTCCCAAATTGACGGGTTATTATTACCTGGACGATGCCGTGGAGATTGAAGCGAAGCTGATCCAAACCGATCAGTTGATCGGACTTGCGCCGGGCGCTTCGGCCAACTTCCAGATTGTCGGCAAAATGCCGTATACGTATCATTTTTCCAAGGTGAAGCTGGTGCTGCAGGAAAAAGAAAGCGAAACAAAAACGAATGAATTGCTTACGTTCACGAACAGCGCCGAGATGCTGAACGTGCCCTACAATAATATCGGCGAGACTTATACGGTGGAGCATGTCGGACGCAGTTCGAGCTATAAGGTGCGCGGGGTCCGGACGTATCAAGGCGACACCGCCGACACGCTTATGGTCATGCTGGAAGCAACCAATCTGGAGAAGCGTCATACCGACATAACCAGGCTGGCGGCCAATTTCAAGACGCCGGACGGGATCGTCTTCCCGGCGGCGGTCAGCGATATCCAGAACAAGGTGAGCCCGGGCGGAAAAGCGCTCTTGTTCCTTACGGCCGCCTTGCCGAAAGGGGTTCCGACCTCGGGCATGCACATCCTGGTCGGCGAAGCGGTCACCGATGGCAAGCTGACGGCCCATGACGCGAAGCCGGACGGGTATATCAACGCCGCCGCTTATTGGCTGCCCCGGGAGAGCTTCGAGGTAAAGGACGATTTAATCGATCTCGACATAGCGCCTTATACCGTCTCGATCAACCATATCGCGACCGCCATCATTCTCGGTGAGCTGAAACTGACGTTTAACTACGAGATTAAAAAGAGTCTGTTCATGGAAACAAATACGGAAGGCCGCAAGCTGGTCATCAAGTTTGAGGATGAGAAAGGCAATAAAACGTTCACCCGCGAGTTTGACTTTAAAGACTTCGAAGACAAGAAGCCGAATGACGGAACGAAGGATACGAAGCTGCGGTTGGGTACAACGAATAATTTTGAGATCAAAGAGACCGACAAAGATCTCATCTACAAGCTGGAAACGCTCAAGACGTACAAAATGAGCATATACGACTCGTTTAACGGTCATGAAAAGCTTCTCGGAGCGAAAAAAATCGACTGGTTCTCCACAACCGACTGACGGCAACGCATCGATGACGGCTTTTTAATCTGTCGTTCAGCTTTCCGTTTTATACTGGATTGACATGTGAGGCTGCAGCGTAAAAAAGGGGAGGAATGCCTTCGATGAAAATACTTGTTGTAGAAGACGACCTTCATCTGCTCAAAACGATAAAAACATTGCTTGAGGAAGAAGGTCATCAGGTTGACCCGACGGATTGCGGCGATGAAGGCTGCTATATGGCGGAGCAAGGGGGATACGATCTGCTGGTGCTCGATCTGATGCTGCCGGGGATGGACGGACTCAAGATCGTCCGCAGCGTTCGCGCCAAGCAGGTGCTGACCCCGATATTATTTCTTACGGCGAGAGATAGCATCGAGGATATGGTGAAAGGGCTCGATACGGGCGCTGACGATTACATGACCAAGCCGTTTGAGGTGCCCGAGCTGCTGGCCCGGGTGCGAGCGCTGCTGCGAAGACGCGGACCGGTAGACAATGAGGGAGGGCTTGCGTATCATCGGATTGTTTTGAATACGAGAAGCAAGGAAGCCGTGATTGGCGGGGAGCCGATGGAGCTTACACAAAAGGAATTCGAGCTGCTCGAATATTTGCTGCGCAATCGGGAGCAAATATTGACGCGGGAACAAATCTGCATGCGGGTGTGGGGACTCGATTCCGACGTCGGGTCGAACGTTGTCGATGTATATATATATTATTTGCGAAAAAAATTGAAAGCGTTCGATTACGATCACATCATCCAGACGATCCGAAACGTCGGCTATATGTTAAAGGAGTATGCTGCATGTTCAACAAAATCCGAATCCGGTTGACGGTGCTGAATGCGGCGGTCTTTTTCGTGATCCTCGCCTGCTTCGGCGCGGTCGTATATTACGAGCTTCGACATCAATTGTATGCCAAGGTGGACGATTCGCTGCAGACGAGAGTGCAAAATATCGGGTCGGTTAATATAAAATCCCAGTTTTTTGATTCCACAGAGCCGATGAATGATCCTGCCATGAATGATGATAAGGGATCGGATAAAAGAAGGATGTTTCTGGTACAGGGAGTCGATCCCCGGGTATTTCTGCTGCTCTGGGATGAGCATGGGAACAGCATTCCGCTCAAGGCCGGAACGGAAATCGACAAGGCGGCTGTTGCTTTCAAGCCGTACCGGTCGATCCAAACGCCGGAAACAATCAAAGTCGATGGTCATTATTATCGCATGTATACGGTGAACTACGAAAAACCTTTGGTCATGAATGTGAGGATATTGTCCGATATTTCTCTTTCGATGGAATCGGGCACGATCATGCCGTATCCATCCATAATTGAGGAATCTGCAAGTATAGTGTCCGTGCAAGCGATCGGTATCGTCGATTCCGAGCAAAACATGCTCAGAATATTGCTCGAGCTCATGCTGTTCGGCATTTTCGGAGGAGGAGCGGTCACGATGCTGGCGGGGCTCTACTTGGCCAATCAGGCGCTTTTGCCGATCCGGCGCTCCTGGGATAGGCAGCAGCAGTTCGTCGCCGACGCGTCGCATGAGCTGCGGATGCCGCTGGCGGTCATTCAGGCGAACGCGGAGCTTGTATTTCGCCATCCGGATCATTCCATCCTGCAGATGAGCGAACCGCTTTCCATGGTGCTCGCGGAATCGAAACGAATGGGCAGACTGACCAGCCAATTGCTTACGCTGGCCAGAGCCGATTCCAATCAGGAGGAGATGATGCTCAAGCCATTGTCGCTCGATACCGTGATCAGGGAAGCGATGCAAAAATTCGAACCGCTTGCCGAGCTGAAGCGGCAGAAGCTGGAAATGAATTTGGAAAACGGGCTTGAAATGACGGGGGATAGCGAACGGCTGCATCAGCTGGTCGTGATCTTGCTCGACAACAGCATGAAGTTCACTCCGGAGAAGGGGATGATCCGGGTTTTGGCCTGCCGTAACGGTCAACATATCGAGGTTGTCGTGGAAGATACGGGAATCGGAATCCCGGCCGAAGATTTGCCGCATATTTTTGACCGTTTTTACCGCGGCGACAAGGCGCGAACACGCAGCAGCGGCGGAACCGGCCTTGGACTTGCGATCGCGAAATGGATCGCGACCAAGCATGGCGGCGATATAACCGTGGCAAGCGCAATCGGACAAGGTACGACGGTAACGCTTCGTTTGCCTGCGAAGCAGAGGAAATAAGTATTTTTTTCCGGGCGGCTGGCGTAGATGCTTAAACCGAAAAATATCGGATCAAGCCGAGCAAGGCATAGCCGAACAAAATCGTTCCGGAGCCAATGCCGGTAATTGCGCTGTTGGCAACCTGCAGTTTACGGGAAGCGAATAACGAAACGATGGAAACTGCGACCAGAAGCGCCGCCAAAATGTACAAGCCGGGATCGTCAAATACGCTTTTTAAGCCGATAAAGTGAATGCCTACAATAAAGGCGATCCAAGGGGCAACATCGTTTTTGCGCTTCAGTTTAATTAAAATCCAGGCCCCGATACCCGCTGCAAAAAATTCAGTATATACGGAAATCAAGTAGCTTTTGAATGCGCCCTTGTCTGACAAAGCGGAGGGCGCGTCCCAGTTCGTCACACTTAAATAGACGCCTAGCAAGCATACGAGCAGCGCTGCGCCGGATGCAATGCCGATGTATTTGCGCCAGCTCGCTCTCGGATTTTCCTGTGCCCAGCCGAACCAGCAAAAGCTAAACATGCCGAAAATGGATGCGTACATGGCGTAATCCCTTATATATTCCATTAAATCCCTCCTCGTTGTGGTCGCTCCCGTCCTGCCTTCATTCTAAACAATAAAGCATCCGGCCGCAATTGTAACACTTGCTTTAAAATAATCGGTATCCACCTTTTTATGTGGTGCAAATCAAAATATTGTTGATAATGGAAACAAAAAGGAATATAATGATTATTGTTTCCGGTACAACAATAAATGGAGCGAAGCTGATGACGACTGATGAAAGTTTAAGCTGGATTTTCAATAAAGTGTCGGATCGGCACAGCATCATTAAAAATATTGCCGAAAAAGATTTTATGTCGGAGCACACGTTTCTTGAAGTGCACTGTATTGATTTTATCGAGAAGCTCAATGACCCTAACGTAACCAAATTAGCCAAAGCATTCCGTATAACGAGAGGCGCTGTAAGCAAGGTTACCAAGAAATTGCAGCAAAGCGGAAAGATCGAAGCTTATCAAAAGCCGGGAAATAAAAAAGAAATTTATTATAAATTAACAGACGCCGGCAGAGTTGTGTTTGAAGCGCACGAGTCGATGCACAGAAGCAGGATCGACAGGGACAGTATTATCTTCAGAAGGTTAAACGACGAGGAGAAATCCCGGCTTGTCGATATTTTAAAAAAAGTGAACGCACAGCTGGAAATTGAGTTAAGCGGCTTAGGCATGGAAAACTACTGAGAGGTGATCATCGTGGTACAAACGGGAATTGTTACCTCCGAGGGGGATCAATTATATTACGAAATACGCGGGCAGGGTGAGCCGCTTCTAATGATTTCGGGCGGTGGAGGCGATGCGGGATTTTATTCGTATGTTGCCGATATACTGGCGGATGAATTTCAGGTCATTACGTACGACCGCCGCGGCAATTCCCGAAGTACCAGGAATGAACCCCAAAATTTTGAATTAAGCCAACAAGCCCGTGATGCGGTCGCCGTCCTGCACGCGGCAGGCCACGACTCGGCCAATGTGTTCGGAAACAGCGGAGGAGCCATTATTGCGCTCGAAATGGCTAAAAGCCAGCCGCAAGCGGTTAAAGCCATGGTCGTTCACGAACCGCCTGTCGTCCGGATGCTTCCCGATAGTAAAAAGTGGCTTCGTTTTTTTGCCGGTGTTTATCGGACACTACACCGATTTGGCGATCAAGCGGCCAACCTGAAATTCAACCTGTCGCTGTCGATCCCGTTCCGTACATTCAAAAGCGTCCCCAAGGACTTCCAGGAACGCGCAACGAAAGGAAGGAACTACACGTTCATGATGAATCATGAGATGCTTCCTTTTGTGAACTATAAACCCGATGTCGAGACCATCAAGCTTAACAATGTCATATTGTTTATGGCCGCAGGGCAAATGACGTTGGACAAAAACAAATATTACGGTCGAACGGCCCTCATGTTGGCGGATATGCTCGACTGCGACATGGTGACCTTTCCCGGTCATCATCTCTCTTACTTTGATATTCCGGAACAATGGTCCGCTACTTTGCGTGACATCCTTCATAAAAGTGTAATCAAACTGAAGGACCGGGGCTGAACATTTATGTGATTATCTCGTACCGGTTCACACTGATTAGAGTGCGGGCTTTTTTGTGCTGTTTCTGTAGAATGCCATCCGTCATATTCGTTAATCATCAAAAAAATAAAGCAGCCGTTCCCCGGTAAAATACCGGGGAGCGGCTGCGGCTTTATTAGTCGTCAAGGCCACACTCTCCCGTTCCTTGGAGTATCGTGACGGTAATCCGAATATTTGTCGGCAAACAAGCCGTAACCAAGCCGTTCGGCCGCATGCAGGGGAGCGGCGGGATCGCGTGCAACTTCCCCCCGGCTATTTCCGATACCGCGGACCACCCCGACGAACGCCGAATGCGTGTACCTCGAAAATTCCTGAATCTGGTGAATGGGGCCGAGAGCGGCGCCCGGATACGTTTCCTCCGAGGAAAGAACCAGGCCGATTCGTTTGCGCGACATTTGCTCCAATATCAGGCTTGAATCCGGATAAGAGGCGGCGTAATAGCAGAAGGAGCGGTCGAAAAAAGCTTTCATTTGAGCGGAAACTCCGTACCAATAAATGGGCGAGCAGAAGACGACGCCATCGGCAGGGAGAAAATCGTTGAAAAACAGCGCCCGGAAACGGTCGGGGATCGAACATTCCCCATCGGAACGGCGGCAGCTCCGGCAATCGCGCAAAAAGCCCGAAATAAAATCGTCCGCAAACCGCAGGGAAACCTCGCTGCCGGCACGTTCCGCCCCATGCCGGACGGCGGCTGCAAGCGCCGCTGAATTACCGTTGCGCCGCGGACTTCCGACTAGAATAAGAAGCTTTCGGGATGGATGGGATAGGTTCGTCATTTTTCGTCCTCCTCTATAAACAATTGGCTATATAAGTTGAACCAATAAAGCGTGCCCATTGCATTCCAAAAGGGATGGTCTTGCAGCTTCAGGCATCTTGTTTTGAGTTTCCTTGATCTTATAGGCCTTCGGCTTGAAGAAACTCAAAGCCAAAACTCGCCTGCAAGACCATTCCCTTTTTCCATTTCATTGGTTTATCTCGGATATTCTTTGGTTCAACTTATATAGTTGCCCGCTGTTCTGGTTCTATAGTAAAATCAAATCCGCAGCATGTATAATGATCGATAATCATACATACATCATTTTTGGTGATATCCAAGAGGGGGACAACCATGGAACTGACGGACCTCAAAGTTTTTGTGGCCATTGCCGAGGAGGGCGGCATTTCACGCGCGGCGGAACGTCTCGATTATGTGCAATCCAACGTGACGGCGCGGCTCCGCAAGCTGGAGGAGGAGCTGGGGGTTTCTTTGTTTCACCGACTGCCCAAAGGAGTGGCCTTGACGGAAAAGGGGATGGTCTTTCGCGAATACGCCGTTCAAATTTTGCATTTATCCGAAGAGGCGGCAAAAGCCGTTCAGGAAACGGACGAACCTAACGGTTCGCTGACTATCGGTGTGGTGGAAACGGTAACTTGCGGCCATTTTATGCAAATATTGTCCGATTATCAGGCCCGGTATCCCCATGTCACGCTAACTCTCGTCACCGGTCAATCTTTCGAGCTGCTGGAGAAACTGCTGAACCATCAACTGGACGGAGCATTTTTGATCGGCGAAATTCAGTCGACCAAGCTGATCGTCGAATATCAGGAGAAAGACGAACTGAAATGGCTGGGGCAGCAAAAGGAAGCCGCCACTCCCGACCTGTCGGCAGTCAAATGGGCCGTTTCCCCAAAGGGCTGCCCTTTCCGAAACATATTGGAGGAATGGCTTCGCAGCGAAGGGATTACTTCGATTCCGGTAATTGAGATCAGCTCTTTGGAAACGCTGCTAAGCTGCGTGCGCTCCGGATTGGCTTCCACGCTGCTTCCTGCCTCGGTGCTGACAGGAGGCTACGAACAATTGAGCGCCTATTCGATTCCCGAAAAGTTCCGGCGTACGACAACGAGTCTGGTTCGCCGGCAAAGCCGCTTTTCCCATAAAGCTTTTCAGGCTTTTGCCGATATGGTCCGGATGAGCGGCTTGTAGCGAAGAAAGAATAGGAACATGATGTGGCGACTGCTATTTATTAATGATTGATAGGACTATATAATAAACGTATACCGAACACGAATTGAAAATATGAACGGTTCGGACAGTCTGAGCAATCGAACGGTCGGGCGATATAGGGAACGGGTACGAACGTTTTCTTATCCTCACAGCCGCTTAAGCAGATTGGAGGTTGGGCATGCTGCGAGCCATTATCGTGGACGACGAAGAATTATCGGTGAAGCGATTGAAGAAGCTGCTGATCGAGAGCGGCGAAATTGAAGTTTGTCGAACGTTTCTGAACCCGTTGGAAGCTTACGAATTTGTGAAGGAGAATCCGATCGATATCGCATTTCTCGATATTTCCATGCCCGGAATTAATGGAATGACGTTATCCGGCCTGCTGCTGGATCACACTTCGATCGACGTGGTGTTTGTAACCGGTTATGACGATTATGCGGTCCAAGCATTCGATATGAGCGCGCTGGACTATTTGATGAAGCCTGTAACGGCCCAGCGATTGTCGAAAACATTGAGCAGAATCAGAAAAGGCCGTCGGAGCATGGCCGTCGAATCCCGCATATCGGTTCTCCTGTTTAATGGATTGAAAATATTCCAAAAAGGACCTGATCAAGCGCCGTTAAAGCTGAGAAGTCCCAAAACCGAAGAACTGTTTGCCTTTCTTGTTTGCAAAGGAACCGTCAGCAGGGAAGAAATTATTGATACGTTATGGAGCGAGTTGGAACCGGAAAAAGCATGGAAAAATTTGAACTCGACCTTGTACTATATTCGAAAAGCGATCGGCGAAAGCAAGCCGGGGAGCTGTATCCTGGCAGGCCGGAACGAAATCCGGATTGAAGAGGGCAGCGTTTATTGCGATTTGTACGAGTTTGAACTATTGCTGAAGCGAATGAGGCGGTCTCCCGAGAAAAGCGCCGAATTGTTCGAACAAGCGGAAGCGCTGTACACGGGGCAGCTATTGAAGGGAAAGGCGTACGAATGGGCGGAAGAAAAAGCGCGCCGAATCGAACAAAATTATATTGAGCTGCTGGAGACCGCCGGTAAATACCACCTTACGCATAACCAGCCGCAAAAATCGCTGCATTACTTCGGCGAGATTTTAAAATTGGATGCCATCAGAGAAGATATTCACCATGAGGTGATCCGTTTATATGTAGCGCTCGGAAGAAAGAATGAGGCATTAAGGCAATATCGCGTTTTGGCGGAGCAGCTGCAGCAGGAGCTCGGGACGAAGCCCGATCCTCTGATTAGCGACTATATGACAACTTTGACTCATTCATAAGCAAGCTTGATGAGGAGCCTTGGAATCGGCTTGTGAAGCCGGCCAGTCCCGGGGGGAAAGCATGGACTCCAAGACGGCGGTCGCAGCTCCGCCAACGATTACGCAGTGAGGGTTACCCGTTAACGAGGAACGTTATCGGAGGGGCCCTCTTTTTTTGTGCGATTTTCCGATTGGAACTTAATCATTATGTTATATTATATAACATAGTTCATAACCCAGTTCATGAAAACGAAAGAAATAAATAAAAAATCCAATTTTTATGACGATTATTTGAATTTCACGAAAACATATGTGATGAAATATAACATTAATCTAAAAAAATGTTTGACTAAACGAAAGGTTTGTATTTATAATTACCTTATTAAAATTATTTTGATAACAAAAAAAATAATTAGAAAGTGTGATGTTGTTGGAACACGTCAAGCACGAGGAACAGTTTTTGAATGCCTTGATTGAAGGGATCGCCGCACAGTTTGGAGACAAATGCGAAGTGGTGCTGCATGATTTGACCGAAAACTATGACAGCACAATCATTGCCATCAAAAATAATCATATTACAGGCCGGCGGATTGGAGACTGCGGAAGCAATCTTGGACTGGAAGTGCTTCGGGGAACGGTGAAGGACGGTGACCGCTATAATTATATTACCCAGACTAAGGATGGGAAGGTGCTGAGATCTTCATCCATCTATATAAAAAACAGCAAGGGCGAAACAATCGGCGCCATATGCATTAACCTGGACATTTCAGATTTCATTATGGCGGAGAATACGATTAAGTCGATAACGATGCGAAATACGACGGATCAAATAGATGAAGTATTCGTCAAGGATGTGAATGAGCTCCTGGACTTCCTGCTTCAGGAATGCCAGAATGAGATCGGCAAGCCGGTTACCCATATGAGTAAGGATGAGAAAATTAAGGCGCTTGAATATTTGGATAAAAAAGGGGCGTTCTTAATTAAAAAAGCCGGGGACAAGGTTTGCAAATATTTCGATATCTCCAAATTTACGCTCTACAACTATTTGGAAGACATACGAAGCTCTACGAATACGAATTCCTTATAACAGGGCGGCTGGCGTCCGTAAGGCCGCAGCCGCAAGCTTTGATTAAAGCGCAAAAGGATAATGTAAACGCTTTATTTGCAATGCCTTGAAAAGACGATTGAAAGACGGGGAGTTGAAGACGGTGGATAAGCCCCTTTTAACGATTGAAAATTTAAAAACTTACTTTGATACCGCCAAAGGGGAAGTGCATGCTGTAGACGGCATCGACTTAAAGGTTTACCCCAAGCAGATTGTATGTATCGTCGGCGAATCCGGCTGCGGGAAAAGCATGACGTCATTATCCGTTATGGGCCTCGTACCGAAACCGGGCGGCCGCATTGCCGACGGGGCAATCTGGTTCGAAGGAAAAAATCTGGTCGAGTTAACCGAGGAAGAGATGTCTTCGATTCGGGGAAATGAGATTTCGATGATTTTTCAGGAGCCTATGACTTCGCTGAATCCTGTCCTTACTATCGGCGACCAGATGTCGGAAGTGCTGCTGCGGCACCGCAAGATAACGAAGAAGAAAGCGATGGAATTGGTCGTCGAAATTCTCCAGTTTGTCGGGGTCGCCCGGGCGGACGAGATCATCCATGATTATCCCCACCGGTTTTCCGGCGGTATGCGCCAGCGGGTAATGATCGGTATGGCGATGCTCTGTCAACCGAAGCTGCTTATCGCCGATGAGCCCACCACAGCGCTTGATGTAACGATTCAGGCTCAAGTGCTGGACTTGATGAAACGGATGAGCGAACAATTTGACACATCCGTCATCATGATCACACATGATTTAGGCGTTGTGGCGGAGGTGGCGGATCACGTCGTCGTCATGTATGCAGGCCAGGTTGTGGAGAATGCATCGGCCGACTCTCTTTTTGAAGAAGCGCTGCATCCGTATACGAGAGCACTGCTGAAATCGATCCCGTCGATTGACGAGGTGAAGGATGTGCTTTACGCCATTCCGGGTACGGTGCCGGACGCTGCGAATTATCCGCCGGGCTGCCGCTTTGCGGACCGCTGCGATATCGCACAGCCTTCCTGCAGGGAGAAGCTGCCGGATTTGCGGGAAATAAGGCCCGGACATTTGGCCCGCTGCGATCTCATTTAAATCTAAAGACCACTTTTTCAGAAGGGGTGAACAATCATGCGGGAGCCGTTATTGGAGGTATCCGGCCTTAAAAAATATTTTCCTATCCAAGCCGGGCTGCTCCGTAGAACGATAGGATATGTAAAAGCGATAGACGATGTTTCCTTCCAGCTGGGCAAAGGCGAAACCTTGGGCATTGTAGGCGAATCCGGCTGCGGGAAATCGACGTTGGGGCGCATGATCATGCGCGTTCTCGAGCCGTCGGAAGGAAGTATAATTTTTGACGACCAAGACCTGACCCGTCTGCGCGGACAGAAGCTTCGCGCCCAAAGGCAGAAGTTTCAGATGGTGTTCCAGGACCCGTACGCTTCTTTGAATCCGAAGATGAAGGTTGCGGATATTTTGGCCGAGCCGTTAATCGTCAATGGACTGATGGACAGGAAAGAGGCGGCCGGTCAGGTTGGACAGCTATTGAAGCGCGTCGGACTGCGGGAAGGCGATGCGCAGAAGTACCCCCATGAATTTTCCGGGGGGCAGCGTCAACGGGTAGGGATAGCGCGTGCGTTGTCGCTAAGCCCCAAGCTGATCGTGGCGGACGAAGCGGTATCTGCATTGGACGTTTCCATCCAGGCGCAAATCCTTAATCTGATGATGGACTTGAAAAAGGACTTTGACCTTTCCTACATGTTTATTTCCCATAATCTGGCCGTCGTTCGCCATATTAGCGACCGGGTCGGCGTTATGTACTTGGGACATATGGTGGAAATCGGAGAAAAGACAAGCTTGTTCCAATCTCCGCTGCATCCGTATACGCAGGCGCTGCTTTCTTCCTCGCCTGTTGCGAAAAGAGACTCGGAGCGTAAAAAAATTATTTTGCAGGGAGAAGTCCCGAGTCCTGCAAACCCGCCTTCAGGCTGCCCGTTTCATACCCGCTGCCCGAAGGTGACGGAAAGCTGCAAGTCGATACGCCCCGCTATGCAGGAAGTCGCTCCAGGCCATGCGGTAGCGTGTCATTTATACGAATTCAAAGGAGAATAGCGATGAATGAAGCGATCGCAGTACAAGTGCTGGATCCGGCCATTGGCCAAACGTATACCGCGCAGCTCGTAAAGAGCGGATCAGGCTACGCAATCAATCGTACTCCGAACGGAGAGCTGACGGAAAAGCCGCAGCTGTTTTTAAGTCCCGGATGGATTGATTTGCATGCTCACGTCTATGACGGAGTTACCAGCTTAAGCGTCCCCGCCGATGACATCGGTCTGCGAACAGGCGTCCATATGGTCGTCGATGCGGGCAGCGCGGGGGAAGCGACCTTGCCTGGATTTATGAAATACGTTGCGCCTCAGGCGCAGACAGAGATCAGAGCGTGGCTCAACATAAGCTCGATCGGGCTTGTCCATCTGCGCGAGGTTGCCAGCCTCGATACGATTCATATCGACCGGACCGTGAAGGCGGTGCTGGATCACCAACCGTTTCTGTGCGGGATTAAGGTCCGTTCCAGCGGAGCGATTGTCGGCGATATGGGGCTGCAGCCGCTTCAGCTGGCCAAGCTGGCCGCCCGGGAAGCCGGCGTGCCGGTGATGGTTCATATCGGCGAGGCTCCTCCCGTTATTGACGGAGTGCTCGATTTGTTGGAGGAAGGTGACGTTGTCACTCACTGCTACCATGGAAAGACGGGCCATCCTTGGGAGAAGGACGGCAAGCCGGGCCGGGCTTTACAAAAAGCGTTGGACCGCGGAGTGCTGCTGGATGTAGGCCACGGAGCGGCAAGCTTTCATTTCGATGTTTGCAAGAAAGCGTTGGCTGCCGGATTTATGCCGTCTACGATCAGCACGGATTTGCATATTCGCAACATAGGCGGTCCGGTTTACGATCTTTCCACAACGATGACCAAGCTGCTTGCCTGCGGAATGCCGCTTGAACATGTAGTCGCAGCGGTCACGGCCGAGCCGGCAAAAGCTTTGCGCCTCAAGGATTGGTGCGATTTCAGCGGAATGATCAAGCGGGCGACGTTATTCCGGTTGACGGATTCATCCGGGTCCGGGCCCGAATACCGGGACGCGCAGGGCAACAAGCTGAAGCCGGATCGAGTGATTGTACCGTCCGCGGTAATTACGGCAGGTCAATGGACGTCATTGGACGACTGCCGCTTACAATAGCATCTTGGATTTGCAGAACATTTCATATTCTGGGGAGGAATTCATTTGAAACTGAAGATTTGGATGCTCGCATTATGTTTCGTTATCGTATTGTCAGGATGTACATCCGGCGGAAACCCGTCGTCAGCCCCGTCAACGGGTACAGGCGAAGGAAAACCGGCCAAAGCTGCCAAGGATACGCTGGTCGTCGGACAGGATGTGGACGCCGGCACCCTGGATCCGCAGAAACAGGGTAAAATGCCCGACATGAATATTTTGATTAACATGTTCGATACGCTCGTAGCCCGGGACGAAAGCAACAAGCTCGCTCCTTCTCTGGCGACGGAATGGAAGGCGTTGGATGATACCACATGGGAGTTCAAGCTGCGGGAAGGCGTGAAGTTCCATAACGGCGAGGCGTTTAACGCCGACACTGTGAAATACAGTATCGACCGGCTGAACAACCCGGAGACCAAATCGCCTATCGTCGAGTTGAAAACGGTGAAAGAGGTTGTAGTTGTCGATGCCAAGACGGTCAAAATTATTACCAACGGGCCAGACCCGATTCTGCCTAATAAAATGACGCTGTTCGGCGGCGTGATGGTTCCTCCCGGCTATATTAAGGAAAAGGGCGATGAAAATTTTGCCAAAAATCCTGTAGGTACAGGCCCGTTTAAATTTGTATCGTGGCAAAAAGACAGCCAGGTTGCGATGGAAGCGAATGCCGATTATTGGCAGGGAGCGCCCAAGATGAAAAAGCTGACCTTCAAGATTATACCCAATGCGTCTAATATGTCGGCGGCGATCAGAGCCGGAGAAATTGACATAGCAGCGGGCATCAAACCCGATGTAGCTGTTCAACTGAAGGGTCAATCGGATGTGAAGGTTGTTTCGAGTCCGGGTATCCGCACATTCTATATTTCGCTGGACACGACAAAGGAAGGGCCGCTTGCCAAGAAAGAGGTTCGTCAAGCGCTTAACTACGGCGTCGATATCAATACGATTATTAAAACCGTGATGGACGGTCATGCAGAGCGGGCCGCTACCCTGGTACCGAAGCAAAATTTCGGATTCGATCCAGCTATAACGCCTTATGAGTACAATCCCGAAAAGGCCAAGCAATTGTTGGCTCAGGCAGGTTACCCGCAAGGATTCTCCATTGCGCTCGATGCCGATAATCTTGAAGTAAATAACGTTCAGGTCATCGCCGCACAGCTGGAAAAAATAGGCGTAAAGGTTCAGCTCAACCTGATGGACAGCAAAACATTGACGGCTAACATCGCTGCCAAGAAAGCGGCGCCGATGTATTTTATCGGCAACACCGGCTGGACTATGGACGCGATGAGCAACTTCCAATCTTATATTAAAAGCGACCGCCGTTATAACCGTTGGGTGAATGCGGAAGCGGACCGGTTGATCGATGAAGAAGAACAGACAATTGATTCGCAAAAGCGTCAAGCGACCTTTACCAAGCTGCAAACATTATTAAAAGAGGAAGCTCCGTTTATGTATCTGTATCAAATTAACGGCTTGTACGGCATGAGAACGAATGTCGAATGGCAGCCGAATCCGATCGGTTTGCTGTCGATGTACAAAGCAAGCTTGAAGTAATCAGGTTGTCTTGGGGGTGAGTTCCATTGCTATCATATGTATTGCGCCGTTGTTTCTACGCCGTATTTGTATTGTTCGGGGTAGCGACCGTCGTATTTTTCATCACTAGACTTACCGGGGACCCGTTATCGATTATGCTGCCGCCGGACGCTACGCCTGAGCAGGAGCAAGTGCTCAGGCGCGCGTTGGGCATGGACCGGTCGCTGATCGAGCAATACGGAGTTTACCTCATCAACCTGCTGCAGCTCGACCTGGGTGTTTCATTGCGGTATGACGAGCCTACGTTCCGTCTTATTCTTGAGCGGATGCCGGCAACGATTCAATTGGCGGGGGCGGCCATGATCTTTTCGCTCATCGTCGCCATACCCGCAGACATCATTGCGGCGATCAAACGCGGAAGCCTGATTGAGAAGGCGATTATGTCCTTCGTAGTATTGGTGCAATCCGTACCTGTCTTTTGGGTAGGAATGGTGATGGTATTATTATTTGCCGTAAATCTCAAATTATTCCCTACAGGAGGGATCGGCGGCTTCAACCATCTGCTTCTGCCGGCCGTTGCGCTTGGAACCCATCTTCTTGCCCTGGTAACCCGGCTGCTGCGGTCTTCGCTGATTGACGCCTTGAGCTCGGATTATGTACGTACCGCCAGATCCAAGGGATTGCCGTCGCGCGTGGTCATTGCCAAGCATGCTTTTCGCAACTGTCTGCTGCCGATAGTTACGATTGTCGGCCTGGAAATCGGCGCGCTTTTGGGCGGATCGGTCGTGACCGAAACCGTATTTGCTTGGCCGGGCGTCGGGCAGCTGTTGATTCAATCGATCTATAACCGCGATTATCCGCTGGTTCAGGGAGCTATCATCATACTTGCGGGCATTTTCGTTCTCGTAAATTTGCTTGTTGATATTTGCTATGTGTTTATCGATCCGCGCATCCAGTACAAATAGAGGGGGGACCTGCGATGAAAAAGTTGTGGAGCGGAAAAAAGGCGAACGGATACGCCGGATTTGCGATCTTTATTCTTGTCTTTTTTCTGATCATGGCGGTTGCTGCACCAAAGCTGGCCCCCCATGATCCGAATATGCAAAACTTGCTGCTGCGGTTCAAGCCGCCGTTCTGGCTCAGCGGCTCTGAGCCTGGTTATTGGCTCGGCGCTGACCATTTAGGACGGGATTTGCTTAGCCGCATCATTTATGGCAGCCAAATCTCCATGCTGGTAGGGATAGCCGCCATGTTCGTATCCGGGGTGCTCGGTACGATAATCGGTTTATTGTCCGGCTACTACAATGCGCTAGACCATGTCACGATGCGCATCGCCGACATTCAGCTCGCATTTCCGACCATATTGCTGGCGTTGGCGATTGTTGCGGTAATTGGCGGCGGCCTTAATAACTTGATTTTCGTATTGGGCATCACCGGTTGGGTTCCTTATGCCAGGGTTATTCGTTCCGAGGTGCTGAGCATACGGTCCAGCGACTTTGTAGTGGCCGCCCGGACGATTGGCGTCAGCGACTTCAGGCTGCTCTTCCGCCATATTCTCCCCAACATCGTTGCGCCGGTCGTTACGATCGCCACGTTTCAGGTGGCTTCAGCGATCATCGCCGAGTCCTCGCTCAGCTTTCTTGGACTGGGTGTTCCCGTCGATGTGCCCAGCTGGGGCAATATGTTGAATCAGGGACAGCTTTATATGGAATCCGCCTGGTGGATTTCCGTGTTTCCGGGAATATCCATTATGCTGATCGTGCTCGCCATTAATATTTTGGGCGATACATGGCGCGACGGGATGAATCCGAAGGCAAGAAAGCGGTAGGAGGTTGAAGAAAAGATGGCGTGGTCCTATGCAACACATTATTCATGCGATAATTGCGGCGAAGTTTATGATTTGAATCAGCCTCTAAATACATGTCCGCAATGCGGAGGCTTGCTGGAAATTCATTACGATTTAGACAAAATGAAGCTGGAGCTAAGGCCGGAGCAGTTCGCCGGGCGGGAGCCTTCGATGTGGCGTTGGCATGAATTTTATCCGCTGCGCAGCGCGTCCCATATGATTTCGCTCGGAGAGGGCGGCACGCCGCTGATCCCTTCCGTCTATGCGGGTCCGAAGCTTGGGCTCGACCGTCTTTACTTCAAAAATGATGCCTTGATGCCGACGGGCAGCTTCAAGGACAGGGGCTTCAGTCTTGCCGTGAGCTTTGCCAAGGAGCTGGGAATCACTCGCGGGCTGACGTACAGCTCCGGTAATGCAGGAGCTTCCTTTGCGGCCTACGCTAAGCGCGCAGGTATGCACGCCGCCGTACTTGTCGAATATTTAGCCAACCCGGTTAAAAAATCGATTATTGAATTATACGGTGCGGATACCGCCACATTGTATTTCGACAGTATGACGGAAATTACGGACATGCTGGAGCAGGCCGTAACCAATCTGGGCTTGTACCAGTTTGTAAACTTTATTAATCCGGTGCGTCATGAAGCGATGAAGGGTTATGCGTACGAAATCAGCCAGTTGATGGACTGGGCGGCGCCGGATGTCATGATTCATCCGGTCGGTACGGGCGGCGGAATTTGGGGAGCCTGGAAGGGCTTCCGTGAGCTGCAGCAGCTCGGCTGGATATCCTCGCTTCCCCGTATGGTTGCCGTACAACCAAGCGCTACGGCTCCGATTCCCCGGGCGTTCAGGCAGGGGCTCACTCGCGCGGAGCGCCACGGGGATACCTCCAAGACGATTGCGCAAAGCATTGCGGCGGACTCGCCGATTCAAGGAGGAACGAGGGTGCTGCGCGCCGTTTACGATTCGGGCGGATTCGCCGAGGAAGTGACGGACGAAGAAATTTTAGAGGCGATGCAGTGGCTGGGCAACGAAGGCATATGCGCCGAGCCCGCCTCCGCATCGACCGTAGCCGCCCTGAAGCGGGCGGTAGCGGAGGGCCGAATTCAAAGCGGCGAGTCCGTGGTTTGCGTAATTACCGGCAGCGGATTGAAGCAGCCTGGCGCCATTCAGCAGACGGTGACGGAATCGCCGCTAAGGCTGAATGCCAGCTATCCGGAGCTTCGCGAGCTGTTAAGCAAGCTTTGGGGATGATCCAGCGACCATAATGGGGAGATGATGTAGTGCAGCATGCGAGTCCTGTTATTACCGCATTAATGGAATGTATTTCGCGTCCGTCGCCGAACCCGCCGGGAGAAGTGGCCGTCGTGGCCGATTGGGTGGCCGGCTGGGCCGAAAAATTCGGCGCCGTTGTGGAAAGGCAGACGGTTGAACCGGGAAAGGACAACGTGATTGTGACCTTGGATTTCGGACCCGGACCTTGCCTTGTATTCAACACCCATATGGATGTGAATGACCCTGCCGGTCAAATTTGGTCCCACCCGCCCTTTCAACCGAGGCTGGAAGGGGGCAGGCTGTATGGGGTAGGCTCCTGCGACGCCAAAGGCAGTCTGGTTGCGATGCTGGCCGCCCTGGAGAAGGTGGCGGACAGACCGGCCGGGCTGCGGGGCAAGCTCGTGCTTACCGCTGTTATGGGTGAAGAGGCCGGCGGAATCGGCTCCTTGCATTTGGTTCAGCAAGGGCTTAAAGCCGACGGAGCCGTTGTCGGGGAGCCGACAGGGCTGGAGGTCGCGATTGCCCACAAGGGGACCTATATGAGAAAGCTGCGGTTCCGCGGAAAAGCCGCCCATTCGGGCCGTCCCGAGCTCGGAATCAATGCCATTGTGCATGCGGCCCGGTTTATAGTGGAATACGACAAATTAAACGAAAGCTTATCGCAGCATGCCCACCCGCAGCTTGGGCCGGCCAGCAGCGCCGTCACCATCATTAAGGGCGGCACGAGACAAAATACGATCCCGAATCAAACGGAAATGATCATCGACCGCAGGCTCATTCCGGGGCAGACCCATGAGGATGCCGACCGGGAGCTTGAGACCATCTTGACCGCGCTCAAGAAGGAGATTCCGGAATTGGAGATTGATCCCGTTGAAATCGTGGTGGCGACCATTCCTTCGGAAACCCGGGAAGCCGAAACGATTGTCGGCGTTGCTCTCGAGGCCGCCGGGCATGTGACAGGAATTCCACAGCAGCCGCAAGGCTTCAAGGCAGGCTGCGATATGAGCAAGCTGGTCACCATTGCCGGCATTCCTACAGTCGTCCTCGGTCCGGGCAATCTGGAGCAGGCCCATGCTCCGGATGAATTCGTCGACATTTCCCAAGTGGAGCAAGCCGTTCTCATTTATGAACGCATTGCCCGACAATTTTTAGGCAGGTGAGGCTTATGAGTCCAATCGTTGATTTTTTGCAGCGCTGCCGCGATCGCCGGGCGTTTTCCGGAGCTGCATACGCCTTCGGCACTTCCTCCGGCTTGAAGGAGCAGGGCATTGTCGGAACATTGGCGTGGGACGGAGAACCGGTACAAGCGGACAGCTTGTGGGATCTGGCGTCCGTTACAAAGCCGATTGCGATGCTTCCGCTGATGCTCCTGCTGGAGCAAGGGGAAGTGTGCCTCGATGACGGAATAGCAGCCTTTTTGCCCGACTATGCGGGAACGGATAAAGCCAATATTACGCTGCGGCAGCTGCTTACTCATTCAGGGGGGATCCCCGGCCAGCAGCCGCTTTACCAATCGGCCCATTCGAAAGAGACGTTATTGACAGCCGTAAGGAACTTGCCGTTGCGCTCCAAACCGGGAACGCGGGTGGAATATACGTCGCAAGGCTATATGATACTCGGGGAAATAATCGAAAAGGCGGCCGGAAAAAGTCTTGATACCGTTTTGCGCGAGCTGGTATTTGAACCGCTGGGCATGAAGGATACGATGTTCAACCCTCCGGCGGCCCTTGCATCCCGTGCTGCGGCGACCGAATATTGCCCGTGGCGGGGCAGACTTGTTCGGGGGGAGGTGCATGACGAAAATGCCGTTGTATTGGGCGGAGTGGCCGGTCATGCCGGACTGTTCAGTACGGCGTCGGACATGGCGCTGCTTTGTCGAGAGCTGCTGCGCTGCGGACAAATAGGGAACGGTCGTTTGCTGCAGCACAGCACTTTGCGCCTTATGTCCCGCAACCATACTTCCTCGTTGAATTTAGCCAGAGGACTTGGCTGGCAAGCCAAGGATGCGGACGACTCTCCGGCGGGCGACCTGTTCTCGGCGTCGTCGTACGGACATACGGGCTTTACGGGAACCAGCATCTGGATGGATCCTGAAAAGGATATATTTGCGGTGCTTCTGACTAACCGCGTACACCCGGTACGATCCAATATGGCTATTAAGAGAATCCGATCCATTTACCACAATTTGGTTGTATTATGTATGGAGAAGCCGGAATCCAGATAGGAGAACCGCATGCGGATAACAGAAGTAGAGACGAAACGAATCAGCGTGCCGCTGAAAAAGCCGTTTAAAACCGCGTTACGGACTGTGCATACTGCGGAGACGGTGCTTGTGAAAATCAGTTCGGATTGCGGGCGCGCCGGATGGGGAGAAGCGCCCCCAACCGCTGCCATAACGGGGGAAAGCTTGCAGAGCATCGAAGCGTTCATCACAGCTGTGAAACCAAAGCTAATCGGGGAAAGCTTGCTGCAATATGAACGCGTATTTCATCTGCTGAACCGTTCCGCTGTAGGTAACAGCAGCGGCAAAGCCGCTGTCGATATGGCCTTGTACGATCTGATCGCTCAGCAATGCGGCCTCCCCTTGTATCAATTGCTTGGGGGATACCGGAATGAAATCGAAACCGACTATACCGTAAGCGTCAACACCCCGGAGGAAATGGGGGAGGACGCAGCCGAATATGTCAGCAGCGGCTTTACGGTGTTGAAAATAAAGGTTGGTATTGACGATGCTTCCAAGGATCTGGAACGGGTGCGTGAAATTCGCAGCCGGGTCGGCAGCGGTATCAAATTGAGGCTGGACGCCAATCAGGGTTGGGAAACGAAAACGGCGATTAGTACGATCCGCGCCATGGAGGATGCAGGATTGGATATCGAGCTGGTGGAGCAGCCGGTGCGAGCCGGGGATATTGCCGGGCTCAAGCAGGTCACGGATGCTGTTGATACTTTGATCATGGCGGACGAGGGCGTGTTTTCTCCATCCGATGCCTTCGAGGTGCTCAAGCAGCGCGCTGCGGATTTGATCAATATCAAGCTGATGAAAGCGGGCGGCATTTACCACGCTGACACCATCTGCCGTATGGCGGACTTTTGCGGAATGGAATGCATGGTCGGCAGCATGATTGAAACGCGTGTCGGCATAACGGCTGCGGCCCATTTCGCTGCAGGCAAAAGAAATATTACCCGCATTGATCTGGACGCTCCGCTCATGATGGCAAAAGACGTTGTGGATGGCGGAGCCGTGTACGACGGGAAAATCATCAGGCTTCCGGATTCACCGGGTCTTGGGATTACCGATGTTTTATCGGAATGACTTCATTCGCAAGGACATAACTATCAAATTAACGGTTCAATTGCTTATTAGCACCGTTAACATTCCAGGGAGGCTATCAAATGAGTAAAATTGCACAACGATTGAATGATTTAGGAATCGAACTGCCGGTTCCCGGCGCGCCGGCCGCTATGTACATCCCGGCAGTTACGGTTAATAATTTAGTATACACATCGGGCAATGATTGCCGGATTCAAGGAAAGCTGATGTATGAAGGAAAGCTGGGCAAGGATCTTACGATTGAACAAGGGCAGCAAGCCGCCAGACAGACCATGATCAATCTGCTTGGCGTGCTGCAGGCGCATCTGGGCGATTTGGATCGGATAGAAAAAATTGTGAAGCTGCTCGCCTTTGTAAACAGCGCTGAAGGTTTTGCCGATCAGCCTTATGTCATTAACGGAGCTTCCCAACTGCTGGAAGAAGTATTCGGCGAAGCGGGCAAACATGCCCGTTCGGCTATCGGGACATCGGAGCTGCCTTTTAACACGCCGGTTGAAATCGAAATGATCGTTCAACTGAAATCTGTCTAAAATCTGCGCTGCTGCAAATCGGGAGGTTTACTTATGATCATCGGCGTCCCTAAGGAAATTAAAAACAATGAGAACCGCGTTTCCTTGACACCTGCTAACGTCGAAGCGTTGCATAGCCACGGACACACGGTTTACATCGAGAAATCTGCGGGACTGAGCAGCGGGTTTCATGATGATGAATATGCAGCCCAAGGAGCTATTATTTCAGATACGGCTGAAGAGGTATGGGCCAAAGCCGATATGGTTATGAAAGTAAAGGAGCCGCTGCCGGAGGAGTATGCTTTTTTTCGGGAGGGATTGATCCTTTTTACTTATTTGCATCTCGCTCCTGTGCCGGAATTGACCGCAGCACTCGTCAAGCGGGGCATGATTGCGATTGCTTATGAAACGATTCAAACGGACGATCGCGCATTGCCTTTACTGATCCCTATGAGTGAAGTGGCGGGCCGCATGTCCGTTCAAATAGGAGCACAATTACTTGAAAAGCCGTATGGAGGGAAAGGGGTTTTGCTGAGCGGAGTTCCGGGGGTACAGCCGGCGGAAGTCGTAATTATCGGCGGGGGCATTGTCGGAACAAACGCCGCGAAGATGGCGGTGGGAGCAGGGGCCCGTGTGACACTGCTTGATGTGAACGCCGATCGTCTGCGGTATTTGGACGATATTTTCGGCAGCCGGATCACTACGATGATTTCCGCCCCCTATCACATCGAGCAAGCGGTCCGCAAGGCCGACCTGCTGATTGGTGCCGTTTTGATTCCGGGTGCGCGGGCGCCCAAGCTCGTCAAGGCGGATATGGTCAAGCAAATGTCCATGGGTTCCGTTATTGTTGATGTGGCGGTTGACCAGGGAGGCTCTATCGAAACGATCGACAGGGTAACGACGCATTCCGATCCGGTTTACGTCAAGCACGGTGTACTCCACTATGCTGTAGCGAACATGCCCGGCGCCGTAGCGAGAACGTCCACGCTTGCTTTGACGAATGCGACATCGCCTTATGCGCTGCAAATCGCCAGCCTGGGAATCCGGGAGGCGGTTGCGCGCAATAAAGCGTTGTCCCGCGGAGTGAACATAGCGGGCGGTTTCGTTACTTATGAAGCTGTCGCCAGGGAACAGAACTATCCTTACGTAGATGTAAATCAAGCTTTGTCCGTCGGGGCATGACACCCGTAACCGGGATAAGCGAAGCAACGCGATCGGATCGCGCGGCTTCGCTTGTTTTTTAAAATAGGGTAGGTGACCCGATTCATCATTCGGCACGCCGCAGTGACAGGGGATTGCCGTTTTCAAGCAAGCTCTTTAAGCCGCTGAGAATGACCGGCCAGCCGTTGTTGATGCCGTCGTTACTAATGCCGTTAAAGCCCGTATGCTCACTGCGGAAATCCGTCGGCAGCAGCTCCTCGTGCTTAAGCGACAGCTTGACAATCGAGTCCATCGGCAGCAGCTCAAAGGTCACCTTCGTCGATTGTTCGCGAACCGTCCGGTCTTCCGCCCATTGAAATGTATAGGAAAGAAGCTGATGCGGGCGGCTCTTCAATACGACGCCTTGTGCGGCGACCGTTCCATTCTCAATCCTGAAGGTTACAGGCGAGCCTTCATTCCAGTCGGACTGAATTTTCCTTCCGAACCAATATTTTTCCGTAAATTCGCCATTCGTCAGAGCTTCCCAAAGCTTTTCCGGCGTCGTTGCAATGTAGGTGACATATACAAAGGTTGAATTATTCATCGGCGTTCTCCAGTTTGTTTTTCAATTCGCTCAAAGCCTCCATGCGATGAAGTTCGTATTTCCGAATCAGCGATCATAGATGTCGCCGATCGGAGCGGCATTCAGGTAATGCAGTTTATTTCGTCAGTGCCATTCGATCGCGATTAAATTCGCCTCCTCCAATATGATCAGGTGATTGGCTGTGAATATATTATATGCAACCATTTGGATGCATGTCAAGCGCTAAATCGATTGCGAAGTTCCGATATGTCCATTGTGCTGGGCCATGGTTATCAAATCTGATGGGTCAAACTAAAACAAAACGCCCCGATTCCATTTGTAAAACGGAGCGGGACGTGTTGAGTCATATATTTTGTTTATGTTGATTACAGATGAAATCAGACTCGTAAAAATTGCATTTTATGGAAAAAAATAATAATATTTGTATGATCTTTTTTGGGCCCACGATTAAAATATAATACTATAACGGAAAGAAAAAGTTTTGACCTATTGCGGCGAAATCGCTCCTTTTTTGCAAAATATTCGGTAATGGCGGAGGGCCGGCATTGGCTTGCCGAAACCCCTTATCCCTGTGGTTTTGACGCTCCGGCGACGAAATTGACCGCTCCAAACAGCCCGTCCCGTATTGACATCATTAGGCAGGAGTGTTATAAAATTAGGTGTTGGCACTCTAGCTGATTGAGTGCTAAAAGTCCGACGAATAAATTGCGAAGCCGGCAGTTATTCACCGGACTTCTAAAGCTCGAAAACCAAAAGGAGGAGTACCCTTGGCCAAGAAGCAGTTTAAAGCCGAATCCAAACGATTATTGGAAATGATGATCAACTCCATTTATACGCAGAGGGAAATTTTCCTTCGGGAGCTGATTTCCAATGCAAGCGATGCGATCGATAAAATTTATTACAAAGCGCTTACGGATGAAAATCTCGTTTTCGACAATGACAGCTACTTCATTAAAGTGACTGCCGATAAATCGAGTCGGCTGCTGAAGATCCGGGATACCGGGATCGGTATGACGAAAGACGAGCTTGAGAACAACCTCGGCATCATCGCCAAGAGCGGGTCGCTGGCTTTCAAGAAGGAGAACGAAGCGAAGGACGGACACGATATCATCGGTCAATTCGGCGTCGGCTTCTACTCGGCTTTCATGGTTGCGGACGTAGTGACTGTTGTCAGCAAGGCGATCGGCAGCGACGTCGCGTACAAGTGGGAGTCTACGGGCGCGGACGGGTATACGATCGAGGAATGCGAGAAGGATTCGGTCGGCACCGAAATTACGCTCCAGATCAAGGAGAATACGGAAGACGATAATTACGACGAGTTTCTGAGCGAATATCGGCTTAAAGCGATCATCAAGAAATATTCCGATTTCATCCGTTATCCGATCAAGATGGACATTACCGGCAGCAGACCGAAAGCGGATAGCGAGAATGAATTCGAGGACTATATCGAAGAGCAAACCGTTAACAGCATGATTCCGATCTGGAAAAAGAGCAGAAGCGAGCTCAAGCCGGAAGATTACGACAACTTCTACGCCGAGAAGCATTACGGCTTCGACAAGCCGATCAAGCATATTCATATCAGCGCCGAAGGCGCTGTACGATATAATGCCATTCTGTTCATTCCGGAGAACATTCCTTTCAACTACTATTCGAAGGAATTCGAGAAGGGGCTGGAGCTGTATTCGAACGGCGTGCTCATTATGAACAAATGCGCCGACCTGCTTCCCGATTACTACAGCTTCGTCAAGGGCATGGTCGATTCCGAGGATTTATCTCTCAACATTTCGCGCGAGATGCTGCAACACGACCGCCAGCTGAAGCTGATTGCAAAAAATATCAAGAGCAAGATCAAGAGCCAGCTGCAAAGCATGCTGAAGGATGAACGGGAGAAGTACGAGCAATTCTATACGTCGTTCGGCAGACAATTGAAGTACGGTCTTTACAGCGAATACGGCAGCCATAAGGATGAGCTGCAGGACTTGCTCCTGTTTTATTCTTCCAAGCAGAAAAAGCTCGTATCGTTGGACGAATACGTCTCTGCCATGCCGGAAGATCAGAAATATATATATTATGCGGCAGGCGAGTCTAACGAGCGCATTGAGAAGCTTCCGCAAACGGAGCTTGTCGCCGACAAAGGCTACGAAATTTTGTACTTCACCGACGATATCGACGAATTTGCGATCAAGATGCTGATGTCGTACAAGGAGAAGGAGTTCAAATCCGTATCGAGCGGCGATCTCGGCATCGAGGCGGACGACAGCCGCGACAAGACGGAAGACGGGCAGGACGACAGCAAGGAGCTGTTCGAGCACATGAACGGCCTGTTGGCGGGCAAGGTCAAGCAAGTCAAGGCGTCGAAGCGATTGAAGTCGCATCCCGTATGCTTCTCGACGGATGGCGAGGTGACGATCGAGATGGAAAAAATATTGAAATCGATGCCGAACAATCCCGACGTGAAAGCGGACAAGGTGCTGGAAATCAACGTCAACCATCCGGTGTTCCAATCGTTGAAGGACGCTTACGACAAGGACAAGGAGAAGCTTGGCTTGTACACGGCGCTGCTGTATAACCAGGCCCTGCTGATCGAAGGCTTGCCGATTCAGGATCCGGTCGAGTTTACGAACGATATTTGCAAAATTATGGTGTAGTCTTCATACCGCGCTGCAAATTAAAGTCCCTTGAAAGGGGCTTTTTTTTGTAATCGGACCGGATGCGCTTGAAATTGTCGCGGCGGCAGTTCCCGATCCGTGCCGCGCAACGGAATCCCTCTTTTAAAGGGAAAATAAAAATGTTACAATGCATACATTGGAATGTAATAAAAATTACAACAAAATGGAGCCGGTGCATGGACAATCCCAATCCCATCCTTCAATTAAAAAATAAAATTTCGGAGTTAACAGCAACACAGCGCAAGGTTGCGGACTACATTATTAAAAATCCGGTTGATGTCGCTTTTCTGACGGTGGATCAGCTCGCTGGAATAGTCGGAACGAGCACGACGACAATCATGAGACTAACATTCAGTCTGGGATATTCCGGTTATACCGAATTTCAAAGAGGGCTTCAAGAAATTTTGAAAAATCGGGCGGACCCGAATACCCGGCTGGCGGCCAATTTAAAAGATACAAACAGAAGCGACCTATGGATCCGCTGCGCCGAAAATCATATTAATAACATTCAATCGACTGTAGAGATGGTTTCCGGGGAAACTTTGAGCAAGGTGTTAGACATGATCGTTTCGGCAGATCGGATATATTGTACCGGGGTAAGAAGCGGTTTGCCGATCGCGCAGTGCTTAACCTACGGGCTGAACCGACTTCTTGGCAACTGCGATTTGGTTCATGCGGACCATTTTGAATGGACGGAAAGAGTACATAATTATACTTCTTCGGATCTGGTAATTGCCACTTCTTTCCCCAGATATGCGAGAAAGGTATTCGAATATGTAAAAATGGCGAGAGAAAATAACGCGCAGGTTATATCGATTACAGACAGCTACTCATCCCCTCTGGCCAAATATTCGGATTTCATCTTGCCTTGTAATGTGGGCAGCGTAGCATTTCATAATTCGGTGATCGCCCCGATGTTTGTCGCCGACTATATTATAAGTGCGGTAGCAATCAAAGTTCCTGAGAAAACGAAGCAGCGTCTGAATAAGCTGGATTCGATTCTTAAGGAAACGAATTATCATTTAACTTAAAAGTCTGTTAGGATTTATTGAATTTAGCCGGTTGTAAAAGCATGTCAAGAAATAAAGGTCCGATGCTTCGTTGCGTCGGGCTATTTTTTTGTTTAGAAAATTATGCGCAGCATATTTCCATGCATAATCGGGGGCTCCCCCAAAAGTAAGGTCAAGAGTTGCTTGCACTCTTGACGAAACCCGGTGGATACGGGTTAGCGGAATTCGCTTCAGGGCTTCACTTCACTACCCTAAAAATGTCAGATCCGCCAAACGTTTCACAGCTTACGGACTCCAGAGTCGCTATTTGAGCCCAAATGCACCATTTTCCAATTTAACGGACTGAGGAGTCGCTATTTCGCTAGAATTGAGGCCGATCGGCAGCTGGCAAAGCAAATAAGGTCACTGTAGTCCGTTAGATTTCAGAATTGGCGAAATCGAAGCAAATAACGTCCGCTCAGTCCCTTAGCCCGGCGATGCAACGAGCAGCAAGTCTGTAGAGGCGATCCACTCCTAATCCCCCATTTTCATCATCAATGGTGCCGCACAGCGGCATGGATGGCTTTTGGGGGACTTTGTACCTTGTCATTGTTTTGTTCCATCAGACCATTTGAAAAAAAGGGTTTACATCAAAAAAAATCAGTGTTACTATACGAAATGTAGAAGTAATAAATATTACTATTGAACATCGATGTTGTTATATTTACTACTTTTAATAATAAGACAGGAAGTTGGGGAAACATTAATGACTAGTTTGTACTTCGGGGCTAACCCACCATTGTTGTCTGAAGACATAATTGAACGGGCCAAACGGCTTAACACAACATTGCTTAGTGATGTAATGGGCTGCACCGGTGCAATGGACTATGAGATCAAGCCTGTCGCATCCGGAATGAAGGTGTTCGGAACCGCGATGACCGTCAGCTTAAGACCCGGCGATAACCTATTTCTTCATAAGGCGATCAGCATGGGGCAAAAAGGTTATGTATTAGTCGCCGATGGAAAGGGTCATGTTGCAAACGCTTACCTGGGCGAGCTGATGGCTGAAGCCGCAAAGACGTTAGGGCTGGAAGGTATTGTTATAGATGGGGCTGCACGCGATCGCCAGGCTCTCTGCGAACTGAATCTCCCGATTTTTTGCAAAGGCTTCATTCCTAACGGTCCGCATAAGGATGGTCCGGGTACGCTGAATACGCCGGTCTCCTGCGGTGGCGTTTCCGTACAACCGGGAGATCTTGTCGTCGGCGACGACGATGGCGTCGTTGTCGTACCGAGAGGCATAATCGAAGAAGTGTTCAGCTTAGCCGAGAAAAAAGCGGATTATGAGGAGCAACGCAAGCAAGCGATTCGAAGCGGTAATGTCGAGCCTGCGTGGCTTAAAACGAAGATGGAGCTTTTTGGCTTGTAGTGCGACAACACTGAAATGAAATGGCATATTAGAAAGGATAAATGATGATGCAACTTGGATTTATCGGATTTGGAGAAGCTGCTTTTGAAATGTCGTCAGGATTAAAAGAGCAAGGTTTTGGAAAAATATTTGCATATGACCCGTTATGGAATCATCCTACATTCGGCTTGCTCGTAAAAGAAAGGGCGCATAAGGCGGGGGTAGAGCTGAAGACCGAAGCGGAGGGCGTCTTGGATCAAGCAGACATTCTTATTGTCGCCGTACCTGCCAACAAAGCGTATGAAGTGAGCGGCACATTAAAACCTTATTTAAAAAAGGGATGTATCTATGTTGATGTATCCGCTTCAAATCCTGATGTGAAACGCAGAATAAGCGATAATATCAAAGGGAAGGAAGTGCCCTTTGTGGACGCCGCCATGATGGGGCCTTTGCCCGTTTATAAGCATACAGTTCCCATCCTCGCAAGTGGCGACGGCACAGACGCTTTGACCCGGCATATGTCACCTTACGGAATGGCGATCAGTAAAGTGAGTGAAAATCCCGGAGACGCTTCCGCGGTAAAATTGATCCGCAGCATTTACATGAAAGGCACCGCGGCTCTTCTGATCGAACTGCTGGAGGCCGCTCACCGCTTTCAAGTCGAAGATTTGGTGATCGGCTCGATCAGCGAAACGATGGACGGCAAAAGCTTTGAGCAAAGCATGAACCGGCTGGTGACAGGAACCTCGATCCATGCCGTAAGAAGAGCGGCCGAGTTGGAAGGCTCCATTGAGATGCTGGAGGCCGCCCAACTGGATTCGCTGATGTCGCAAGCGGCCAGGGACAAGCTGCGCTTGCTTTCCACTTATAACTTGAAGGAAAAATTCCAAGGGAAAACGCCGGCGAAATGGCTGGAAGTTATTACGGCTATACAGCAATAACGATAGTGGCACTTATATATGAGAGGGGTATTGTATATGAAAAAAATAGTTGCGTTCACGGCGGTTTGCGTATTGGCATTAGGAACTTTGATAGGCTGTACCGCGAAATCTCCGGTCGCCTCCAAAAAGGACGGTGAACCGGCAGGAGCAGCTCAAGCAAGCGCGTCGCAGCCGGATTATCCGAAAAAACCGATTACGCTGATCGTTTCGTTTGCGGCGGGCGGCGGCACAGACCTCGGTGCCCGTTTGTTGACGCCTATATTGGAAAAGGAACTAGGGGTTCCCGTCGTTGTTGAAAATAAACCCGGCGGAGGCGGCTGGATCGGTTATTCCGAGCTGCTGGGCGCCAAGCCTGACGGATATACGCTTGCGTACGTAAATACGCCGGGTCTCATTACCGGTTATGTCAATCCGACGGCGAAACGTAAAGAAAATCTGGACAGCTTCGATTTTATTATTAACCACGTTCTTGACGCGGGCGTTATTGCCGTTCGCGCGGACGACAAACGGTTCGCCGATATTAAAGATCTGGTTGAATACGCTAAGAAAAACGAGCTTTCCGCAAGCAGCAACGGCGTCGGCTCCGGCAATCATTTTGCTTCCCTGCAAATGAACAAGCAGCTCGGAACCAAATTGAGAGCGGTTCAATTCGGCGGCACGGCTGAAGCATTGACAAGCGTACTTGGCAGTCACGTGGATGTGCTCATGGCAAAAGTCGGTGAAGTAGTCGAACCAATGAAGGAAGGCCAGTTGAAGGTGCTCGCGGTCATGATGCCGAATCGCGTACCGCAGCTGCCGGATGTGCCTACATTAAAAGAAGCGGTCGGAACGAATATTGACAACTACTCCATTCGCGGTATCGCCGGCCCGAAAGGCATGGATCCGCAAATCGTCGCAAAGCTTCAGGGAGCATTTGAAAAAGCAATGAAAAATCCGGAGCATGCCAAGAAAATGAGCGATATGGGATTGAATATCGATACGACCAAAGGCGCAGACTTTAAGCAAATGCTGAAAAAAGAAGAAACCAGTGTTAACGAATTGAAAAGCTTGCTCGGCTGGTAAGACGACGGATGCAATTTATATTAAAGGATGTGCTTTCCCTTGAAAAATATAAGTATTTATATGGCTATCTTCTTTCTTATTTTTAGCGGCGTCATGTTCTGGGAATCTTTATCGATGAGTTTTTACAGCGAGTATGGTCCAGGACCCGGGCTGCTGCCGATGTGGGTCAGCGGAATTATTTTCGTTTTGTCCTCCATATATTTGGTGACGGCTTTTAAGAAGGACATTATTCTTTTTGCCCATATATTGCCTAAGGGAGAAGGATTTATCAACGTGCTTGTATGCATGGGGTCGCTGATTCTTTTTATGATCCTGGTTCCGTTTGCGGGATTTTTAATCAGCAGCACCGTTACCTTGTTCATCCTTTTCTTACGCGGTTACAAATGGTATTGGAGCCTCGGATTTTCCGCTTCCGTCGCCTTTATCATATTTTGGGTGTTTGGCGTCATGCTGCAAGTACCGTTGCCGGTAAATGATCTTGGTTGGTAGGAGGATTAATTCATCATGGAATCACTAGTGTATTTGCTGAACGGGTTCGAAACGGCGTTAACCTGGACTAATCTGCTTTATTGCCTTATCGGGGTCACCTTCGGGATGTTCATCGGAGTATTGCCCGGGCTCGGTCCGACGGCCGGAACAGCGCTCCTTCTACCGCTTACTTTTGCTTTGGAACCGGTTTCCGCTATCATTATGCTCGCAGGAATTTATTACGGTTCCATGTACGGCGGGACGATTACCTCAGTGCTTATCAATACGCCAGGCGAAGCCGCTTCCTTAATCACTTGCCTGGACGGATATCCGCTGGCCAAGCAGGGACGGGCGGGCGCGGCGCTGGGCATCGCCGGAATAGGGTCGTTTATCGGGGGCATTATTTCGATTGTCGGTCTGGTCCTAATCGGGCCTTTCCTCGCAAAACAAGCGCTTAAGTTTGGGCCTCCGGAATTTTTTGCACTCGTCATACTTGGACTTTCGCTGCTGCTCGGGCTAATGGGAAAATCGCTATTGAAAGGGTTGATTGGAGCGCTTTTCGGATTATCGCTGGCATTTATCGGTCTGGATCAAAGCTCGGGCATCGTCCGGTTCGGCTTCGGGCAGACGGAGCTGATGAAAGGCATTGATTTTATATCGATTGCGATGGGGATGTTCGGACTTTCCGAGCTGTTTATTAGTGCGGAAGCCAGCTTGCGCGGCAAGGCGCCGGAGCCGCCGAAGGTGAAAGGGCTGCTTCTAAAAAGGAAGAATGGGGTCCTTCCATGAAAGCGATCGGCAGGGGGAGCATACTCGGATTTATCATCGGTTTAATTCCGGGGACCAACTCGGTTATTCCGACCATTTTAAGCTATTCGATGGAAAAAAAGCTGTCGAAAAATCCGTCCCGCTTCGGAAATGGAGCCTTGGAAGGCGTCGCAGGTCCGGAGACGGCAAACAATTCGTATTGCGGCGGCGCTTTAATCCCGCTGCTCACCTTGGGCATCCCGAGCTCTCCGACGATAGCCGTCTTGTTGGGCGCTTTTATTATGCATGGTCTTACGCCAGGGCCTACGTTGTTCCAGAAAAACCCCGATCTGGTTTGGGGCATTATAGCGAGCATGTTTATCGGCAATGCGATTTTGTTAATTATGAACCTGCCGATGGCCAACTTGTGGGCGCGGATTACGATGGTTCCGTTTAAACTGCTGTTTCCGATCATTATCATGATTACGATCGTTGGTACGTACAGCTTGAACAATAGTATGTTCGATGTAGGAGCTATGCTGGTGTTTGGCATTTTAGGGTATTTGTTTAAGAAGGCGGAAATCCCGTTGGCGCCGATTATTTTGACTTTCGTGCTGGGAAGCCTGCTGGAAAAAACCTTATTGCAATCGCTCACCATTTTCCAGGGCAGTTTTTTAGGGTTCTTTACGCGGCCAATTTCCGGAACGATTTTATCGATAGCTGTCATTTCGATGGTATTCAGCATTATTTCCTCGGTAAGAAACAAACGTATCATTAATGAAGATGTAGAGATGTAGCAACTTCCAAATTAGATCCGTTATATACGCGTTCTTTGAAAGGCACTGAGTCTATCGGCGACTTGGTCGTTCTTTCAGAGAACGCGCTTTATTTAGCCGCAATTATAAAGTCAAAATGGGAGGGAAAAATCGCATGACGGAACCATCCGGTATTAAAGTGAACTATGAGGAGCTTGAACAATATGTCAGAGCTCTTTTTCAAGGGGCGGGCGTGGAGGAAGAACAGGCGGCAACGATCGCAAGGCATCTCGTATTAGCCAATTTAAGAGGCATCGATTCCCACGGGGTAAGCCGGGTTGATATTTATACAAGAAGGTTGGACTACGGCCTGGAACGAAAAAAGACGACGGTACACGTCGACAAAGAAACCGCCTCCAGCACGCTAATCGACGGTGGCAACGGAATGGGCATCGTTCTGGCCTCGAAAGGAATCGAGATTGCAGTCGAGAAGGCGAAGGAGACGGGGCTGGCGGTAGTCGGGATCAAAAACTCCGGCCATTGCGGGATGCTGGCGGACTATACGCAATATGCGGCAAAGCATCTTTGTCTGGCTCTCGCTACAACGAATGCACCTTCCAATATGGCGCCTTGGGGCGGGAAACAAGGCTTTTTCGGCACCAATCCGTTCTCTTATGGAGTACCGGCGGGAGAAGAGCAGGACATCATTTTCGATATGGCTACAAGCGTCGTGGCGCGCGGGAAAATTACGCTCGCCCGGAAAAACAATCAGCAGATCCCGTTAGGTTGGGCAATTACCAAAGAAGGAAAACCGACGACCGACCCGGATGAAGCTTTGGATGGCTTGGTTCTTCCTGTCGGGGGGGCGAAAGGGTATGGCTTGGCGTTTCTGGTCGACGTTTTATCAGGCCTGCTCACCGGTGCGGCATTCGGACCGTACATAGGCAGCTTGTACAAAGATTTGGATCGGAATCAAAAGATCGGCCAGTTCTTTTTCGTCATGAGAGCGGACCTATTTGAGCATATGGAGGAGTTCCAACGGCGAATCGATCAAATGATCCGTGAAATCAGGCAAATCCCGCTGGCGGACGGTTTCGAAAAAATTTACATGCCGGGAGAGCTGGAGCATGAGAAGTCGGTGGAAAGAAAGCTTGGCGGCATTCCGTTAACCGGTTCCGTCCTGCAGGAGCTTGAAGCGGTGGGCAAGCGGTACGGCATTGATTGCCCTTTTTAAATCAACGTATGAATGAAGCATTCGTATTAAGCTGTAAAAGGAGAAGGACAAAGTGGAAAGCGGAATACTGATCGGACTTATAAAAATTATATTCATTAACATCGTTTTAAGTGGCGATAACGCAGTCGTCATTGCTTTGGCCTGCCGCAATTTAGCCAAAGAACAGCAACAAAAGGCGATTTTTTACGGAAGCTTCGGAGCTATCGTATTAAGAGTAGCCTTAACCTTCATCGCTGTATGGATGCTGCACATTCCGCTTGTCCAAGCGGCAGGCGGCTTGCTTCTCGTTTATATTGCGGTCAAGCTGTTAAAAAATGGGGAAGGCGAAGAAAAAATCAACTCCAGCCCCCGCATCGACGAGGCAATCAAAACGATTATTATTGCCGATTTGGTGATGAGCCTCGATAACGTGCTCGCCGTTGCCGGGGCCGCCGATGGCAACTATTTTTTAATCGGGTTCGGTTTGTTGATCAGCATCCCTTTGATTATTTGGGGAAGCCAGCTGTTAATGAGACTGATGAACCGTTTTCCAGTTATCGTTCTGCTCGGCGCCGGACTACTCGGCTTTACGGCAGGGGAGATGATCATAGGCGACCGGTTAGTCAGCCAGGTTGCAGAAGCTGTTTTTCCGCAAATCCGCTATATTTTGCCCGCCGGGTCGGTTCTACTCATTATCGTGCTGGGTATCGTGAACAAAAGACGCGAAGTCCGGACAGAGAAAGCGGGAAGCTCTATGTAGGACCGGTTAGAAAAAAAGAGAGGCAGGAGGAGACACAAGAGTAGAACAGTAAGAGGGCATAGATGTGGGGTGGAAAGTTTACGGGCCGTCTTTGAAGTCGTGTTCCCCCTGCCTAATCTAATCGAAGGAACACGACTTCAACAACGGCTGTAACCCTACATCCATCCCTCCCTCCCAACGCTCAAATGTATCCTACACCAAGGATCCGGCAAGGCGGTTTTCTATTGGCGATTGGAAAGCCGCTCGTATGTAGTATAATATAAAGTGAACTCGCTCAGCTTTGCTGAACATCAGGGAATCAGATGGGGACTCTACCCCACCTGATTTAAGGCCCCTTAGAGGTGGGGGTCTTAACCCGATAAAGTCGTAATCGGATCAACGAACCTAGGCGAAAGGAGAAAACGCGGCCTGTCGCATCCAACATTTCGGCTCGCTATGTCGCGTTACATGCTTATGCTGCTGCGCACATATACCCCCCTTCCTCCATTGTCCATGTTTGTGGACATGATCTGGTATTTGGACGGGTACAATCCGTCTCATTCGCGGGAGCGGTCTTTGCCCGACGGTACGGCGGACATGATCATTAATCTTGACGAAGCTCCCATTCGTCTGTTCGACCGGCATGATCGCGAGATCGTTTCCAGACAATCGATACTTTGCGGGCCGCATTCGGATTTTTTTGTTATCGATTCGTCCGGCAGGGCGAAAGTGATCGGCGTTCATTTCAAACCGGGAGGCTTGCGTCCGTTTGTGAAAGAGCCGCTTCGCGAGTTTTTGAACCGTCATATACCGCTGGATCTCATATGGGGCTCCAAAGCGGGCGAGCTTTATGAGGAACTGCTCGGCACCGACGTACCGGAAGCGATGTTTCGTATTTTGGAGAAATGGCTGCTGTCGTCCGTTCACGGATCTATGGAATACGATCAGGCCGTTCAGTATGCATTGGATCAGCTTCAGTGCAAGCCGGTCGCGGAAGTCATTGAACAGACCGGATTCAGTCATAGAAGATTCAATCAAATTTTCAAGGAAGAAATGGGCATGACACCGAAACGGCTGCAGCGTATTTACCGTTTTCAGGAAGCGTTGAATCTGATGAACGACGACGGGGCTTGGACATGGACCGACGTCGCCTTCGCTTGCGGATACTATGATCAGGCCCATTTTATTAAAGATTTTCAATCGTTCTCCGGCATCAATCCGGGCGATTATCGGGCGATACCGGGCAGGCATCACAATCATGTTTCATTACGGACATAGGTCAAAAATTTACAATACTCCGGCTCGTTCCCAGGTTACAATAAAAACGTTACCCAACAACTTAAGCAGGAGAGGTGAAAATAATGGCAGCGAGTCATCATAAGCCCGTCGGTTACCAAAGCGTCGTACCGTATTTTACGGTACAGGATGCGGCTCAAATGATCCGATTTCTTACACAGGTGTTTAATGCGGAAGAATTGAACCGCCATTCGAACGAGGACGGCTCGATTACACATGCCGAGCTCCGTCTGGGCGAGACGATCGTCGAAGTGTCGGATGGGAACGACAAGTATCCGCCGCGCAGCAATTCGCTGCATGTATTTGTCGAAGATACCGACGATTGCTATCGCAGGGCGTTGGACGCAGGGGCCGTATCGCTGTACGAACCGGCGGACATGCCATACGGGGAGCGCAGCGGCGGGATAGAAGATCCGTTCGGCAACCACTGGTATATCGCTACGTTTACAAAAGGAAAAGACCGCGGGTACTATTGATGGAACGCCGCCGGTCGGCCGATCGGCGCTTGCCGTACCGGAAAACAGGAAATGCCGGGACCGCATTTCCCCGGCGGCAATCCGAGCCCCGGCTACGGCTCGAATGAGCGCCATGCAATGCCAACGCGCGCCCCGGTTCGCACGCGTTGGATCATATGCTTTGTTGTATGCGGGTGCTCTTGCCAGCGGATGACGGTTTATGCTATGATTTGTTTGTTCGTTCAAACAATACATAGGCGCAGCGCTTCGGGAGGTAAACATGACTGAGCATGATAAGAGAGAGAAGATTATCGACGCCGCCTACAAGGTGCTGGCCGAGAGAGGTTACGATGAAGCGTCGACCAAGGAAATTGCTCGCACAGCAGGCGTTGCGCAAGGATTGATCGGCTACTATTTTTCCAACAAGGATTTGTTGTTCGCGGAAGTTTTCCGTCGGGAGTCGGAAAGATATTGCGAATCGCTGGGCTTCATCCGAAGCCACGGCGAGGAGCCGTTGACCGCCGACACAATCAAGTCCGCCTTGAGCGTTCCGAAATCGAGAGCCGAGAACAACCCGTCATGGATCAGGCTGCGCTATGAACTGTTCGCACTGGGCTTGAGAAATCGTTCCGTTTCCGGCAGCATCAAGGATACGCTGGCGCGTAAACGGGCTCATCTGACAGAGCTGATCGAATCGGTGAGCAAGCTTCCCGAGCAGCATTCGCGCAACTTGGCCCCGATTCTTCTCGCCGTCTTCGATGGACTCGGCATGCAGCGGCTGTGCGATGAAGATTTTGATTACAATGCAGCCTATGATACGCTGGCGGCGATGCTCGAGGCTTATATTAAGTCTGTTCAACAATAGATTAGAGAAGAACATATTTTTTTTCTAACATTTTGTTTGATCGATCAAACAATAAAAGGAGAAGCAAGCATGGACAACTCAAATGAACCACAAAGACGGCCGAAGTCGTCGACCGAAAAGCTGCAATCGCCGGATGGGCAGCCGAAGCCGCAAGGTAATGAGCCGCAATCGCCGGACGATCAGCTGCAGTCACCCGCCGATTGGTCTCAGTCGTCGGGTGGGAAGCAGAAGTCGCCGAACGAGAGGCGGCAATCGACTGGTGGGCAGCTGAAAATGCCGAACAGGCAGACGGCGCTGGGGAAAATCGGGCGCTTCATCGTAAGGGCCCGTTGGCTGATTATTATATTGGGCGTTATTTCCTTCGCGGCTTGTGCCGTTATCGGCGCCGGCACGGTTGGGAAGCTGTCGCTCAGCAGATGGGAAGTGCCGGGCTCCGAATCGTATCAGGCCGGAAGGACGCTCGAGCATATGTTCAACGCTGGCAGTCCGAATCTTACCCTGCTGGTGACGGCCAAAGACGGCACCATCGATAGTCCGGTTGTTCGCAAGGCGGGCCTAGAGCTAACCGGGCAATTGGCCGACGAGGAAGCGGTGAAAGAAGCGTCCTCTTATTGGTCGCGCGGCGGCACCCGAACGCTCCGCAGTGAGGATGGAAGACAGGCGCTAATCCTTGCGCATTTGAAGGGAAGCGTAACGGAAGCAAGAACGGCTCTTGCCGAATTATCCCCGCGGTATGCCAGAGAGAATGAATTCGTCAAGGTGGAGGTCGGAGGTCAGGATGAAATATTCAGACAGGCCGCAGAGCTAGCTCGTCAAGATTTCATACGCGCGGAGATCATCATTTTGCTTGGCGTATTTGTACTTCTGCTGCTTGTTTACCGGCGTTTTCGCGCAACCGCTTTAACGATTGGCGCAGGGTTGTTTGCAATGGCCGGCACGTTGGCCGGACTTGCCGCCATCGTCGCCTTCACGGAAGTATCGACATTTGCGCTTAATTTGACGCTTGTTATGGGACTGGGGCTGGGCATTGATTACTCGCTCTTCATGATCGTCCGGTTCAGGGAGGAGCTCGCTTCGGGCAAGAACGTCCATGATTCCACTGTACGAACGGTCGAAACGGCAGGTCGGACCATTATGTTCAGCGGAGTCACCGTTGCGGCGTCATGTGCGGTGTTGTTCGTCTTTCCGTTTCCATTCCTGCAGTCGTTTGCCTATACCGGCGTGCTGGTCGTCTTGAGCGGCATGATCGGATCGCTGCTTATTTTGCCGGCGTGGATCGCAGTGCTTGGCAGCCGTCTCGCGCGGCGGACTAAGGATGGAGCGGCGCCGGTTTCAAGAGATGGTTCCGGTCACTTCGACACCCGCACAGGAGGATGGTGGTACAGAAGCGCCAAGACGATCATGCGCCGTCCGGTTCTGTATGGCGGGGCTGCAATCATTGTCTTGGCTCTGCTCGGCTCTCCGGTCATGAATCTGCAATTCGGGCTGCCCGACCATCGTGTGCTGCCCGCGCATGCCTCGAGCCGGCTTGTGGAGGATCAAAAGCTCGCCGGCTTCAAAGCTGAGGAGACGGATGCGATCCAAATCGTCGCACCGGCGGTTTCTCATCCGTCCCTCGCAACGGATGAGATTGCGGGCTATGCGGCGAAGCTGTCGCGGGTTCAGGGCGTCATCCAGGTCGATTCCATCGCCGGCTCCTTCTCCGAAGGCCGGATCGTTACGCCGCCGGACGAGACACATGCCCGCTTTGCCGGCGCTGAAGGCGGCACCTTTCTGACGGTCGTTCCTTACGGGGCGAGTATTAATGCCGATGCCCCGAAGATCGTCAGAGAAATCAGGACGATTCAAGCGCCTTTTGACGTAATGGTCGGCGGCTACCCGGCGGATTTAACCGATTTTCGCGACAAGCTGCTGGAAAGGATACCGCTCGCGCTCGTACTCGTGCTTGCGATTACGTTTATCATTTTATTTCTCATGACCGGCAGTATCGTACTCCCGTTAAAAGCGATCCTGCTCAATGTGCTTAGTCTTACCATCATGTTCGGCGCGCTGGTCTGGGTGTTCCAGGACGGACATCTGTCCGGTCTGCTTCGCTTTACTCCAGCCGGATCGATAGAGCCGAGTATCCCGATTCTGATGTTCTGCATCGCATACGGATTGTCGATGGATTACGAGGTGTTCATCTTGTCGCGGATCAAGGAGGAATACGACCGATCCGGCAATTTGGAGGAATCCGTTGCAAGAGGAATTCAGCAAAGCGGCTCGCTTGTTACGCTTGCCGCCGCGATTCTTGCCTTCACGTTCGCCGCATACGCAACCGGAGAAGTTGTATTCCTCAAAATGCTCGGTATCGGAATGACGCTTGCCGTACTGGTGGACGCCACGTTGATCAGATCCGTTCTCGTACCCGCCTTCATGAAGCTTGCCGGCAGAGCGAACTGGTGGGCCCCGCCTGCAATGCGGCGCATTTATGAACGGTACGGCATTTCGGAAGGGGAGACGATGCCGGCCGTACACAGCATGGACGGAACGAAGCAGGCCGAACGAACATTTTCGTGAAGCAGGCACGTACTTCCTGCGACCGGGAGCACAGCATGGACGGCGGAGAGCCGGGGCCGATCCCGCCGCACAAAAGGAGCGCCTTGGCTTTCGTGCCGAGGCGCTTCCTTATGTTGCATTCGATGGCAGCTGCTTGCGAGCAAGAAGCCAGCTCTTAAATATCGGCTGCCTCGGCTGCTCTTTCCAAATGGGAAGGCTTCTTCATTTGAAGAGCGGTATCAGGCAAGCGGTGCGACACCTTTATCGACCCAGGTATCATAGGTAGGACCGTACACTTCCGGAATCCGCAAGCCGGCTTGTCTCATCAGTACGGTCATTTGACCGCGGTGATGGGATTGATGCATAAGAATAAAACGTAAAGTAGCGCCGTTTTTCCATTCTTCGCCCATAACGTTCTGACTTATTAGAAGCTGTTCGTCGCTCCATTGGGCTTTAACCGCATTCAGGAATGAGCGGCCGATTTTACGGTAATTTTGTGCAATTACGGCGGCTGATTCGGGAACGGGCGCGTCTTCCGCCAGTCCGTCAAAAACAAGCCCGCAATAGGTCATATATTGAACGGACATGACAAGATGCCATGCAATTTGTCCAAGTGTCCGGCGTTCATTCGCAACTGGCTGTTGCAACGATGCGTCCGTCAATGCGTTCAGGACCTCTTCCGTCAATTGAAACTCCCGATCCCACTCCTCGGCAAAGTCATTGATTGTCGTATACATATTATTTCCTCCATTCGGATGTTTTGTAAGTTCATAAGCAGTATATACGACAATAGCTGACAGTTACGGTCAGTGATTCGAAATCTTTTGCCGCAAAACGAGCCAGACTTCAGGACTGCCCTTCAGGTCAATAATCCCATCCTAAAAATAGCAATCGGTAAGAAAGGGCGATGTAATCGATATGCTATAATGATTGCAATAAGACAAACGAAGGAACAACGCAGGAGGGGACCATGAGCAAGCAAGTTCTATTTGTGCATAGTGCGGGGGCGCAAGGCCGCCATCAGGGAAGCGGCGAGCTGGTGGCCAGTCTGCAAAATGCGTTAGGCGAGTCATACCGGGTTTCCTATCCGATCATGCCCAATCCGGAAAGGCCGTCGTATAAGCCGTGGAAATTAAAGCTTGCCGAGGAGCTGGCAGAGGTGCAGAACGAAGTCATTCTTGTCGGACATTCTTTAGGGGGTTCGGTTCTGCTGAAATATTTTTCCGAGGAAAACTGTACGAATGCCGTTGCCGGGCTATTTCTGGTCGCAACGCCGTATTGGGGTAAAGACCCAAATTGGCAAGTGGACGATTTTTTGCTGCGGGAGCAATTCGCAACCAAGCTGACCGCGATCCCGCGAATGTTTATTTACCATAGCCGCGACGATGAAGTGGTGCCGATCGAGCACGCTTTGCGTTATGCCGAATCCATTCCGCAGGCGGCGGTTCATGTGCTTGACCGCTGCGGTCATGCATTCAAAGCCGGCCTGCCTCAGCTTGTTGAAGATATCAAAAGCCTCTAAGTTTCTTGTTTTATTGGAACAGCCTTTTTCAAAATAAAGGAAACATCAGCTGGCTTTTGTGATAATATATACTTGTCCGATTGGATAAGGTTAATTTTTAAACAAAAAGGTGGAAACAATATGACCAACACGATATCAAAAGGCCGGCTTTGGACGGCGCGAATCATGAGCGGAATTGCAATACTGTTTATGCTGTTTGACAGTATTTCCAAATTGTTCTTGCCTGCTCCCGTCGTAGAAGGGACCGTCTTTCTCGGATTCACCGCACAACATATCGTACCAATCGGCATACTAGGACTTATCCCGACGATCTTGTATATCATCCCCCGCACTTCCGTACTGGGCGCAGTGCTGTTGACCGGCTATTATGGCGGAGCGATCGCTGTGCAGATTCGCATAGATGCGCCGCTTTTTTCGAATATATTATTTCCGGTCTATATAGCGGTGCTGGTTTGGGGAGGACTTTGGTTGAGGGATGAGCGAGTGCGCAATATGCTCAGATAATTGGGGCTGCTGTAAAATGAACGGGACGCGACCGTTAAGCCGGTCACGTCTTTTTTCATTGGATCCGGGAGCCCGTTTGAATGTTGCGAAAACAATAGCAAACGGTCGTATTGAAGCGGATTCGCGGAAAAAAAAGGAAGTGCAGCCAGAAACCGGAGCAATGAATCAAACTGGATTAGCACTCAATAGAATTCTTCCGCGACTATGACTGTCCTCGCTTCGCATGTGTGCCTCCTTTACCTCGCTCAGCGGATATACCCTGTCAATTTCCGCTTTGATTGTGCCATCCGCGAGCAGTTGCGCTACCGCTTTATTGTCATCATACGTAGGAAACGCGGTGCTAAGTTTGGCTGTAGCTTCGAATTCGCGTCAGATGCTTTGATAAATTTCCTCGATATCCTGCATATTCGGCTTGTACACCGTAATCCGCATTTTTCATCCAAAACGACCAAACCTTCTTTTTCCAAAGCCCGGATGGATTCTCTTGCCGGACTGCGACTGACCTCAAACTGTCTGGCGATTTTCGCTTCACAGACTGTTTCCCCGCGCGCCCATGTCCCCTTAATGATCATCTGCTTAATCGAATCATACACTTGCTCGTAGTGAACTCGTTCAGCATTGCTGAACATCGGGGAATCACATGGGGACTCTACCCCGCCTGATTCAAGGTCCGCCATAGAGGTGGGGGTCTTAACCCGATAAAGTCGTAATCGGATAAACAGAACAGACGATGCTGATGAGGCTAATCTTTGTATGATATTGACAATGATGGCGCAACGACTTATTATGTATCGTATAGATATATCGAATCGACATAAATTCGGAGGTTGGGCATGTACGAATTATTTGTGCTGGGCGAGTTGATGACGGGAGAGAAGCACGGTTACATTCTTCAGGAAATACTTAAGCGGACAGGGGGGCCGGGTCGGCAGATCAGCTCGGGAACCTTGTACCCGCTGCTGTCCCGGTTGGTGGAAAGCGGGCTTATCCATCTTCGGCTTGAAGAGGAATCGGAGGGGGGGAGACCGCGGAAAATTTATGAGATAACGGAGGTCGGACGCGACCGTTTTCAACAGCTGATGGAACAGCCGCTGGAGAGCACTACGGATACGGACCGACTTGTTCATTTTAAAATGGTTTATTTTCAATATGTTGCCAAAAATGTCCGGCTTGCCTGTCTGGAGCAATATTTGAACCATCTCCAAACCGCCTGGACGTATGTTGACAAGTTCGAATCGCAATTGAAACGGCTGAAGCCGAGTCCCGACATGCAGCGTATCCAGCTGCTTCGGGTGTTCGAGCATAGAAAGCATGTCGGAGCGGCCGATATGGAATGGGTAAGCAAAGAAATCGAACGAATCATGAAGGAGGAATGAGCATGGATCGGCTTTGGACGAAACCGTTTATTCAGATGACGGTTGTGGCATTATTCCTGTTTACGGCATTGTATTTGCTACTCCCGACGCTGCCGCTGTTCATAAAACAGCTGGGAGGCAGCGAAGCTCAGGTCGGACTGGCGGCAGGGGTGTTTACGTTGACGGCTGTCGTTTTTCGTCCCGTTGTCGGTATGCTGCTGGATCGTTACGGAAGAAGGCCGTTCATTATATGGGGTTTGGCGTTGTTCGTATTGTCAATGTATTTGTATGACTGGGCCGCAGGCATTGCCGCCCTGATGGCGCTTCGTGTTGTTCACGGGGTGAGCTGGGCTTTATCCACAACAGCCGTTGGAACGTCGGTCACGGATGTTATTCCGCCGTCTCGCCGCGGAGAAGGGATGGGGTGGTTCGGCATGGCGATGACCGTGGCTATGGCCATCGGTCCGATGCTCGGCATTTGGGTGCTGCACAACTATTCCTTCCATAGCCTGTTTTATACCGCTGCCGCATTTTCCATCGCTGCGCTGCTGCTAGCGCTTTTGACCGACATTCCATTCCAGCCCAAAGCTTCGACAAGACGGATAACCTTATTTGAAAAATCGGTTTTGCCTGTTACGGCGAGCTATTTTTTCCTGGCCATCGTTTATGGCGGAATTACGACATTCGTACCGCTTTTCGCGGACTCGGTCGGGGTTAATCCCGGCACGTTCTTCCTGGTGTACGCCTTGTCGCTCACGCTGATCAGACCTGTTGCCGGCAAACTGTCAGATCGGCTCGGCGCCGTATTGGTGATTGTCCCGGCACTCTTGGTTACGGCTTCCGCGCTGCTGGTATTAAGCGCCTCCGCCGGGTTTGCCGGCGTTATTATTGCCGCCGTTCTGTACGGCATTGGCTTCGGCTCGGTGCAGCCGGCCCTCCAGGCGGCAAACTTGCGTCTGGCTCATCCGGACAGGAGAGGGGCTGCGACCGCTTCCTTCATGACCGCATTTGACCTCGGAATCGGACTTGGTTCGATCGTGCTGGGCTGGGTTTCGCAATATACGGGATACCCGGCTTTATTTACGGTCAGTGCCGTGTGCGTATGTATTTCGCTGCTGATTTTTATCGTATTCGTCAGACGGCTGTTACAGAAGCATCAGGAGCAGCACCATGTCGCGTCGTAATATCGGAGCGAGAGGGGCGCGGGACCGGCTGCCGGATACTTCGCGCTTTCAGGCGCATGGAAGGTCGAAGGATACTTTCGTGCCGACGCCTTCCGTACTTTCGATTCGAAGGCTCTTCCCGTAAAGAAGCTTGATGCGCTGACTTATGTTCCACAGCCCGACGCCTTTCATCTCAACATCCGGCTTGAGCAGCTGTACCCGTTTCGCTTCGCTCATACCGCATCCGTCATCTTCTACAGCAAAGCTGATCCTGGCATCCGTATTGGCTTTTATGGATATTTTAACGGTACCCCCCTGCAGACCGGACATTACGCCGTGTCGGATCGCATTTTCGACCAATGGCTGCAGGATCAGCGGAGGAATCCGGATATCGAGATTGGCGTCTACATCATATTCCACTCGCAGCCTGTCGCCGAAACGCGCTTTTTCGATGCTGATATACGCCTCGACCAGCTCCAATTCATGTTTAACGGTCGTCGGCGAGCCCAACTGCTTGAAATCAAAGCTACCCCTCAAATATTGCGAAAGCTGCAGCGTCAATTCCTCCGCCTGCTGCGGCTCGTCCGTACAAAGCGCAGCGATGGAGTTCAGGGCGTTGTACAAAAAATGAGGCTTGATCTGGGAACGCAAAAAAGCAATTTCCGCGTCCCGGGCGTGTTCCACGGACGCCTTCAATCGGGTCAAGCTTCGGACCCGCGCCATCAGTTCCTCCGCCTCAAACGGTTTTCCGACAAAATCGTTGGCGCCGTTTTCGAGCGACAGCGTCATATCGTCAACCCTGTTTCCGGCGGTCAGCATCAGCACCGGAAGCTCAAAGGGAGAGAATCGCTCGCGAATCGCGTTCAGCACCTCGTAGCCGGACATGTCGGGCATCATAATGTCCAGTACAATGAGGAAAAATTCCCGGTTTTTCGACAGCTCCTCCAGCGCTATTTGCCCGCGGTTTACCGCCACGATGGAATATCCCTCCAGCTTGAGCAGATTGATCATGGATTGGAGATTGCCGAAATCGTCGTCCACCACCAATATCGTTTCATCCTTTTCCCCATTGATGCAGATCGGATATTCCCGATGCGGATAGGAGATGCTTGTCTCCGTTTGCAGAGCGGTCACTTCATTTTCCTGTTCCTTGATAGGGTTCGAAGCCGCGTTCGATAACGGAAGCGTAAAGCTGAATATCGAGCCTTGCCCGGGGCTGGAGCTGACATCAATATGTCCGCCGTGAAGCTCCACCAGCTTCCTGGTAATACTTAATCCGAGACCTGTTCCGCCATATGACCTCGTTTCGGAAGCCTCCGCCTGCTCGAAAGCTTTAAATATGCGCTCCTGCATAGGCTCCGCTATACCGATCCCCGTATCGCTTACACGTACCTCGACCATGCCGCGAATGACCGCTGCGCTGACGCTGACGATGCCCCGGTCGGTAAATTTGATCGCATTGCCGATCAGATTGTGCAAAATTTGAATCAGCCGGTTGCCGTCCGCGTACACCGCAGGCATAGCGTCGGAAACTTCGTTGACGAGCGCCAGCCGCTTTCCGCCAAGCAAAAACGAGTGAATCCGGATGACGGAATCGACGACAGTTTTCAGCTCCATGCTTGTTTTAAACAAAGCGATATCGCCGTGTTTCATTTTGGAATAGTCGAGCAGTTCGTTGACCAGATAGGTTAATCTTTTGCCGCTTCCCATCACAATGGCCAAATTTTGCGCCTGTTTTTCGGTAACCGGACCCTCCACCCCCTTGAGAAGCGTATCCGTAATACTGACGATGGCATTTAAAGGCGTTTTCAGCTCATGCGAAGTGTTGGAGAGGAAATCGTCCTTGATTTTGTCCAGCTGGAGCAGCTGGTTTTTCATTTCGTTGATCGTATGATAAGCTTCGAAAAAACGGATCGTTATCAAAAAGATCATCATGATATTGAATACAACAATATACAATTGTCCGAGCCACAGCTTTTCTTTCAGCGAAAAGGCAAACAGGATCAAGTCGATGGAGTACAGATTGATGCAAAGGATCGCCATGAACAGCAAAAATGTTTTTAACCGTTCGTTTGCGGCGCTTCGGATATGGAGCATAGCCGTTCTCAAGAGCAGCCAAATAATCATCAGCTCATACAAAAACATAATAAAGGGCTGATAGGCGATATAAGAGTGAATGGGCAGGAAAATTATGAGAATGATATAGACGCCCAATATGACAGCAACGATTCGAGTGAATTTTAATGAAATAATATTTTTCTGCAATTGATAAAAAAAGACGGCAAGCACAATAAAGCAGGCGATAGAGCAAATATCTCTCGCTTTATACAGCAATTCGAAGGAGACGCCGGGTAAAAACAAGGAGAGCGGCCGTTCTCCCGTCAAGCCGCTGTAAAACGCATAGAGCGAGCAGATGATCGCAAAAAAGAGCAGGGAATAATCTTTCTTGCGGTATATGGCGGCCGTCGCAAAGCAAATCATGTAAATGATCGCAAGAGTGCCGAGTATCGCTAGAGTGATAAGTTCATGCGCCATGCTTTTTTGCTGAAGCCCGATCATGGCCGCCTGCTCGCCGAAATAAATCGATACCGGAATGCCCGCGTTGACATAATCGTAATTGGCCACCTGGACGATGATTTCCAGATCGCCTTTTTCATACGGAAATAATCCGATTTGCGGAACATTCCCCGATACATAGTCCGCTGCCTCCATGGAAGGCTTTCCGTCTTCGAGCAGCTTTTGTCCATTGGCATAAACTGCGCTTGAAAAACGTACATTCGATTTTTTTAACGCAAAAATCCCGCTGACGGGCAAGTTTTTCAATATCATCCGGTAAGTGGCGGCGCCATAAGCGGGCAACGGCTGGCCGTCGATCATTTTGCCGTTCCACTGGGAGGGCACCTCCATATAATCGGTGAGAGAGGGCTTATCCGCGCCTGCCTGTCCGAAATGGCCGGGGGTTAGCAGACGGTTCCAATAAAATTCCCATTCGCCGTCCAGTTTAATTATTGTATGCTGCTTATAATTCCATGCGGAGAGATCCATGACGCCGTCCCGGACGTGCAGATCATCCGCGGCATTCCCATTATCCAGGAAAATGGACAGCGGAAGTAACGAAAAACAAACCAAGCCAATCAGACAGACGACGAACGCACTTTTGAGCACATAACCCGCTCCTTTTGCAAATGATGAATAGTATTCGACAAAATCATCTCATTTCCTTTCCAAAATCTGCGCTTGCCTTACTGCCGGGATGAGGAGACGGAGGGGAACGAGGGGGTGAAAATATTTGCACCGGTTTATTTACAAACCGATGGTCTGTATGTATAATATGAAATATAAACGAACAGATTCGATACTCGCATCGATAAGAGATGAATATGGAGGAGTAACATTGAAGCAGGAGGAACGCAGACAGCAAACGATCCGTCAGCTGCTTGACGCTACCGGAGAATTGATTCGGCAGCAGGGCTGCCATTCCGTCACCATGAAGCAGATCATGGAGCGGTCGTCATTGTCCAAGGGAGCCATTTTCCATTATGTGAAAAGCAAGGACGAAATATTTGTATGGGTGCTTCAGGACCGGCTCGACCAATTGAACCGGCGGTTTATGAACGAGGTAGAGCCGGACCATCCGACGTTCGGCGGGCCGATGCAGCAGATCAGCCAAAGTCTGCCGGCACTTGAAGATGCCCAGGATATCACGAATAAAATTTTGATGTACTTGCTCGGCAAAGAAGACGAGCCCGCTGTTGCGGAGGCGCTCAAGCAGTTTTACGAGCGGTCTGTCCATTTATCCAGGCAATGGATCGTCACGGGACAAAAGCACGGGGTCATTCCGCAAACGGTCGATGCGGACAAAGCCGCAGAAATGTTCGTGCTGCTTTCGTTCGGACTGCGCGTTCGCTCCTCGATGCCGATTGCTTCGTTCTTGTTTACTGCGGATGATTTTTCAACATTTATCATTGACTTGCTTCAACTCAAATAAACGGAATTGAACAGGAGGGCACAGGATGAGCTTGTGGCTGACCTTGCATGTGCTTGGAGTTGTTTTATTTTTGGGAAATATTATAACGGCTGCGTTTTGGAAAGTTCGTGCCGATGTGCAGAACGACCCGGCCGTTATCCACAGCACGGTCAAAAATGTGATGCTGGCCGATTATGTGTTTACGATTCCGGGACTCGCACTGATCATCGTTTCCGGAATTGCCATGGCGATTCGCGCCGGAATACCGCTTTCGGGAATGAACTGGCTGCTGCTGTCGCTTATTTTATTCGCCGTCACCGGCATCGTCTGGCTGGCTGTTCTGATTCCACTGCAAAAGAGCATGATTCGCTACAGCGCCGATTGGATGAGGAGCGGTGTGATGCCTAGGGCATACCGGCAAGCGTCCTTCTATTGGGCCGTATTCGGCATTGCCGCGTCGCTGCTTCCGGTCCTGATTCTGATTTTAATGATCACGAAAAGCTTCTGATACGTTCACTGGGAGGAATTGCCGCATGGAACCTTTTATCGCGCTCATCGCATCGTTTGTTCTGTTTCGTGCCGCCGGCTTGGCGGGCTTGTCTTATTTCGACGGCTGGCAGCCTTCACTGCAAGCAGCTGCCGCCGTCATGATACTGCTCGCCGCTTCCGGCCACTGGGGGAAAAGACGGCCCGATCTGATCCGGATGGTCCCGCGTGTCTTTCCGAGGCCGGGCTTGATCGTAACGGTCACCGGATGGCTGGAAATTGCCGGAGCCGTCGGCATATTAATCCCTGTGGTGTCCGGCGCGGCTTCGGTCTGCCTGGCCGTTCTGCTTGTGGCCATGTTTCCGGCGAATGTGCGGGCGGCCCGGGAAAAATTAACGATCGGCGGCAAGCCGGTGCCCGATTTGCCGGTTCGAACGCTGCTGCAGCTTGTATTTCTCGCGGCGGTTCTGCTGCCTGCGCTATTTCCGCAAGCTTTATAACGGGGGGCTGGCGTCACTGCAATTGCAGTGGCGTTTTCGCATGACTTGGAGCCGAACCCCTGGTTTGTATTTTATTGTAACTCGGGCCTTGACTCTCCCCTTGGGGAAGACTTTAGACTAGTTCGGGAAGGGAGTGATCCACATGCTGTACACGGTCAAGGAGGTAGCCTCGTTATCCAACGTCACGATCAAGGCGCTGCATCATTACCACCGCATCGGTCTGCTGCTGCCGTGCGAGATCAGCGAAGCGGGGTACCGGATGTACGGAACGAAGGAGCTGGAGCGGCTGCAGCAAATTTTGTTCTACAGGGAATTGGATTTTCCGCTGGAGCAAATTAAAGAGCTGCTGGCGGGAGAGCCGGAACGGCTGCCGCTGCTGGCCGAACAGGAACGGCTTCTCCTTGCCCGCAAGCAAAGGCTGGAAACGATCCTTCGTACGTTACGGAAATCTGTCGAAAGCATGATGAAAGGAGAGCCTATGAACAACCAGGACATGTTTAAAGGGTTTGAGAACGAGGAAGCGTGGAGAAAAGCGATGAGCGGGCAAAATCAATACTTGAAGGAGACGTACGGGGTTGACGCATTGGAAACGGCTCGGATCGATGTTCAAAAAATGAATGAACAGGCAGCGGAAGCGACTGCTTTTATGTCGGGAATAGCCGATGCGCTGAGAGCGGGGATCAAGCATAGCGACGAGCAAATCAGGCAGTCCATTCGCATGCATCTTGAATTTTTAAATGAGCACGGGCATCGCTTAACCGCGGGCGATTTTGCCTCGCAGACCCGTTTTTTTATGAACGATGACTTTCATCTGAGCATGCTCGAGGCGCAGCAAACAGGGTTGGCTTATTATTTGTCCGCCGCCGCGGAAGCTTTTGCAGCAGATCGTTCCTCAAATGAATAACGTCGGGTGCCTCGATCGATCCGATTAAATCCATGGAATCCGCGGAACGACCGTGGATTTTTTTTCTTATCTGATTTTTATCGTCCTACAGCTTTCGGTGCATTTCAAATGGCATAGAAAATCGATTTCTTTATTTACGATAAGCCTATTTTCTAAATCAAAAGGAGTAATGATAAAATTCGAGTCAATCTCAACTTTCTGTAATCCGTAACTTGCTCACAACGCTGTCAGATCCCACAAAAATGGAACCGCCTCTTTTCACCGTCTCTCGCACAAGATCGATTACCTTCTCTTTATCTGCTTGGATCACATCGAACCAGCTCTGCGGGGCCTCTGTCTTCTCGTCGTGGGTAAACCCCCAGATGGCCAGTTCCAATAGGATGGGAATCAAGTTCAATCCTTTCTCCGTTAGACAATACACCTCTTTTCGCTTGTCAGTAGGATGAGGCATTTTGCTAAGAACATTCTTTTGCTCTAAATGGATGAGACGAGCAGTGAGGATGTTTGTTGAGATCCCTTCTTCAGAATGTAAAAATTCGTTAAATGTTTTTTTGCCAAAATAGACGATGTCGCGAACAATCAGCATAGACCAATTGTCGCCAATCGTTTCAAGAGAAAAATTAATCGGACAACGAGACTTATTATCTGAACGTTTCATACTGCAATATTAACACACTTGCATGATAAAAGTAAATTCAACTTGCATTATGAGAGTTATTAGGCTATAGTTCATGTGTAGTTCTTTTTTGTGTCCAATTATGGAGGTGAATTTGTTGATTCGGAATGGACATGGATAAGACTACGCCATTTATTAAACGATGAGGAGAATGAACATGCTAAAAAAAGCCTGGATTGATCTGCCTGCGAAGGATCCCGAAAAATCCGTACAATTTTTTAAGCAATTGGGATTTTCGGAAGAACCACAGTACGGGACATGCGTCTCCGTAGGCGAACTGTTCGTGATGTTGTCCGTTGACTCGGAATTTCGGCAAAACGCCATGAATGACGTTGCAGATCCGAAACAAGGCACCGAGGTGATGATTACCGTTGAAGTGGCGAGTAAGGATGAAGTGGATGACTTGGTAATAAAAGCGGGACAAGCAGGCGGAGCCATCTACAGAGAGCCCCAGCACCTTCAAGGAAGCATGTACTGGGCTTGCTTCACGGATTTGGACGGTCATCGCTGGAACGTGTTATATCTGGGAGGATACGAGTGATCACAAGTCTGAAATGGACGATTAAAGAAGGTGATTGCTGATGACAGGGAAAACAGTAGACCTAATCGAACCGTCCGATTTCCGGATATCGAAAATATTGGCGCCTTTAATCGCCATTATCGTGGGCAGTTTTTTGGTCATTCTCGATACGACGGTTATGAACGTCGTTTTACCAACGCTGGTGAAAGACTTTAAGGTAGGCTTGTCAGCCTTGGAGTGGACGGTGACAGGGTATATGTTGGCAACCGCTGCCGTCATTCCGATGGCTGGATGGTTGTCGGACCGATATGGCGCTAAGCATATTTTTTTAACTTCCATCTTTATGTTCACGTTAGGCTCGGCTCTTTGCTCGACGTCGAATCAGGTGGAATGGCTTATCGCATTTCGGGTGATCCAGGGGCTCGGGGGCGGTTTTGTGATTCCGGTAGGACTTGCCTACGTGTTCAAACTGAGTCCCCCAGAAAAGGTCGGCATGGCGATGGGGCTGTTCGGTGTGCCTATTTTATTGGCTCCTGCGATTGGACCGGTCATATCCGGATGGCTTGCTGAATTTCATTCGTGGCGCTGGATATTCCTGATTAATATTCCGGTGGGTTTATTTAGCATCCTATACGGCATGAGGAGCTTGCCAAGGATCGACAAAAAGCCTGTTTCCGCTCTCGATCTGCCTGGACTATTATTAGGTCCACTTGCCTTTGTCGCCTTGATGTACGGGGTAAATGAAGGCGTAAGGAGTTGGACATCCGCAACCACGATCACGAGCCTTGTTCTGGGTGTAGTCCTGCTTCTGGCGTTCATTCTTGTGGAACTCCGCTCGGCACAGCCGCTTCTTGAACTTCGCGTGTTTCAATCTTTCAACTTTTCGTTGGCGATGATCGTTCAGTGGATTGTAACATTCACGATTTTCGGAGCACTGTTCCTAGTGCCACAATTTTTACAGCAAGCGGGCGGATTCGGCGCATTCGACACCGGGTTAACGTTGCTGCCGCAACCGATCGCAGCGGCACTCACAATGCCGCTTGGGGGGTACTTGTTTGACCGAATCGGGGTTCGCTGGCTCATTGTGATTGGCCTTGGTCTTTTGATAGCCGCACTGTGGCAATTCACATACATGGATCAGTTGACCTCATATCAATCATTGGTGCTACCGCTCGCAATGGCTGGTTGTGGAATGGGATTGATGATGATGCCGCTTGATACACATATTCTAAATCAAGCGCCGCGGGAGTTAGTCAGCCGGGTCACCTCATTAGCCGGAGCTACTCAGCAACTGGTCTGTTCACTAACAGTAGCGACGCTTGTAACCGTTTACTCAACGCGCTTGACCCGGCTAATGGCAGAGGCAACGGCATCATCCAGCAATCAAGAGGTTTTTGCATCACAAGCATTCGGTTTTACCTTTGGCATCATGGTTATAGTCGGCTTGTGCGGGATAGTTTTAGGACTATTCCTTCGGAAAGGTAGGAAAACCGCAAATTTGCCGGTTTTCTAGCAGTCCCGCCAGACTGAATGACAACGTTTGTACATTTCTCATCTCCAGTTCACGACACAACAAGTAAGCGGCAGTCTAGGACTTTGATATGAACGAAACCTGTCAAGCGCCTCTGTTGCTGCAGCTCCAACGGGAGACACTAGCTATTGCTTAATGCCTGCCAGGTTTTGTTTGGCAGGTTTTGTTTTATTCGATCAGGCCGGTCGTGTAGATGGCATTGACTTCCGCTTGGCGATGCTCTACAATAATGTAAATGAATCGTTCATTCATTTCAAAACGACAAGGAGGATTTGTCGCCAATGGAGAGAATAGATGCGAACGGGTTTGTGAGAGGCAAATATGTGATCATGACCGGAGCCACCAGCGGTATCGGGCTGGCTGCCGCGAAGGAGCTCGCGTTCCGGGGCGCAAATTTGGGCATAGTCGCTCGCAATGAAGCCAAAGCGAAGGAAGCCGCGGCCCGGATTAAGGCTGCTGCCGGCAGCAGCGCGACGGTAGATATTTTTATGGCCGATATGGCTTCCCAACAGTCCATACGCAAGGCAGCGGCGGATATATTGGAGCGATGGCCTCAAATTCATATTTTGGTGAATAATGCGGGCGCGATGTTCATTGAGCGGAGGCTTACTGCCGACGATATTGAAATGACTTGGGCGGTTAATCATCTGGCACCGTTCCTGCTTACGAATCTGCTCCTGGACCGGTTGAAAGAATGCGGCCGCGGCCGCATTATTACAACCGCTTCTCACGGTCACAGGATGGCCGGGAAGGGGATACGCTTTGACGATCTCGGCGCGGAGAAGCTTTATCGTTTTCCGGGTAACGTATTGGGCGGCGCCAATTTGCGTTACGGCGAGACGAAGCTCGCCAATATCATGTTCACGAATGAGCTGGGCCGGAAACTGGAAGGGACTGGATTAACGGCCGCTTGCTTCGACCCCGGTCTGGTGTCGACGAATTTTAACCAGGACAACGGGCGGCTGGCCCGCATGACGATGGCTGTCATGAAATGGTTTTCCCGCAGTCCGGAGAAGGGCGCCGAGACTTTGGTATGGCTGGCGGATGAGGAGAAAATAACGGTTTCCGACGGGAGCTATTTCAAGGACAGGCAGAGCGTCAAGCCTTCCGGGCATGCACTCGATCAGGACGCCGCCGGACGTTTATGGGAGATCAGCGAGAAGCAGCTCCGATAAGTCGGGAATAGGCAGGCCGGAAAATCATGATGGGGGTAATGATGTTGAAGCGAGTACAAGACTCTAATACGGAAGCGATTCCCGATGACCGCAGGGAGCAGATCAAGCGAGCGGCCCTCCGAGTGTTTGCGCGGCAAGGAATCCAGGGAACGAAAATGAGCGCGATTGCAGCAGAGGCCGGCATCAGTCAAGGTTTGTCCTACCGTTATTTCAGCTCCAAGGAGCAGATTCTTACGATGCTTGTCCAGGAAGCGTTGGATGAAGCGCAGGCGGCGCTTCGGAGCTTCGACCGATTACCGGGCTCGCCGGAACAACAATTCAGAGCCTTTACGCAGCTGATGCTTGAGGATCGCCATAAACATTATTTTATGCTGCTGCAGCAAGTATCCGCATCGGAAGATGCGCCGGTTCAGGCGAAACAGCTGATCGCCCGCTATAGTCCGGAGGATACGATTAGCCTTCTTGTTCCCGCGTTTATTAAAGGCCAGCAGCTGGGACAATTTTGCGAAGGCGATCCTTACAAGCTGCTATTCCTGTACTTCTCCGTCATCACCGGCCTGATGCTGCAGGACTTGCCGATCGCCGAAGACTATTGGCCGCAGCAGGTCGATCTGTTGATGAAGATACTGATTTGAATAAATCCGCCGTTGGCGCGCAAGGTTTGCCCGGTTACCATACAATTTATTATTACCGGCTTTGTTGACAAATTAATTGAAGTACCCTATAATAACCGTAATTTCATATTCCAATGTTATGATTAGAAATAGTAGAAATGAAATAACCTTTCAGAGAGCCGTTGTTGGGTGCGAAACGGCAGCGTTATCCATTTCGAACTCGTCTATGAACAGCTGCCTGAACTTGTAGGGTTAGACGGAATTCCACCGTTAAAGGGATAGATGGTGTTAGCCATCGAAGAAGATCATTTCACATTGGAAATGAATTAGAGTGGTACCGCGGGTTCAACCTCGTCTCTATACGCAGAGACGGGGTTTTTTTGTTGATTAAAACCGGGCTTAATCAACCCCGCTTTTAAATATATACTTATAAATCGCATAGGAGGAACTATAGATGAACCGTAAAATAATTGTATTGGACACAACGCTGCGCGACGGCGAGCAGGTGCCGGGCGCCAAACTGAATATGCAGCAAAAAGTCGAAATTGCCCAGCAGTTGAAACGGCTGCATGTGGATATCATCGAAGCGGGTTTTCCCGCATCTTCGGCGGGCGATTTTCAAGCGGTCCAGGAAATTGCCCGAAGCGTGGGCGACAGCGTCACGATTACCGCGCTTGCCCGCGCTGTCAAAAACGATATCGACGCCGTCTACGAGAGCATCAAACTGGCGCAAAATCCGCTCATTCATATCGTGCTGGGCACCTCGAACATTCATGTGGAGAAAAAGTTTAACCGCTCCAAGGAAGCAGTTATGCAGATGGGTGTCGATGCGGTCAAATATGCCAAAACATTGCTGCCGAATGTGCAGTATTCCACGGAAGACGCGTCAAGGTCTGATTTTGAATATTTGTGGAAAACGATTGAAGCCGTAGTCAAAGCCGGAGCAACCATGATTAACGTACCCGATACGGTAGGCTTTGCCGTCCCGGAACAATTCGGGGATCTGATTCGCCGCCTCAACGAACGGTTGAAAAATTTGAACGAAAACGTGGTGCTGAGCGTTCACTGCCACAACGATCTCGGGCTGGCCACGGCCAATACGCTGAGTGCGATTAAAAACGGCGCCGAAAAAATCGAATGCACCATCAACGGATTAGGCGAACGGGCGGGCAATACGTCGTTGGAGGAAGTGGTGATGGCGCTCAAGGTCAGGGAGAGCTTCTATAACAGCTATACCGATATTCAAACGAAGGAGCTGCTCAGAACGTCCAGGCTGGTAAGTCATTTGACAGGGCTGGATGTCCAGGTCAACAAAGCGATCACAGGGGAAAATGCGTTTGCGCATTCCTCCGGCATTCATCAGGACGGACTGCTGAAGGATAAGCAGGTCTATGAAATCATGTCGCCGGAGGATGTCGGAGCCGAAAGCATGGAATTGATCCTGACGGCGCGTTCCGGCCGGCATGCATTCAAAAACGCCGTGGAGAAAATGGGCTTCGCGACGACGGACGCCGCGGATTTCGAGCAGCTGTTCGGTAAATTTCTTGCGTTGGCCGATGCGAAGAAAGAGGTTTACGATCACGATGTGTTTTATTTGGTGACAAGTCACCGCACCCTCAATGAAAGCGAGAAGCATCTGTACGAGCTGGAATCGTTCCAGGTCGTCAGCAATGACCTGCATCCTACGGCTACCGTCCAATTGAAAAAAGGCTCCGAAACGATGACAGGCAGCGCGGTCGGAGACGGTCCGATCGATGCTTTGTACAGCGTCATCAAATCGTTGGTAGGGTTGGAGGTACAACTGAAGGATTATAAAATCAACAGCTTGTCCAGAGGCAAGGAAGCGATCGGCAGGGTTAACATACGTATCGAATATGAAGGCAAAACGTATTCCGGACGTGCCATGGACACGGATATTATCAAAGCAAGCGCGAACGCCTTCTTGAACGGGATTAATGCCGTCCTGCTGGAGCTTGTAAAAGCGTAACAGAGCCATATCATATACGAAAAGGGACCCGGAAATTCAACACTCAACCCCGGTGTCCCTTTTTTCCAGCCAGGTTGGCTGGAAACGAACGCATCGCCATTGCGGCGGACAAGAGAAAACGGTTTCATTTATGTTTGAATCCAAGCTCCTCCATTGTGTACTTACTATCCCATACAAATTCCAGATCATATTCGGCCGAATCATTGGTGACGAGCTTATACAGGCAGGCGCAGAAGCTGCCGACAATGCCGGCGAATAAAACCGTCCAGAGAAAAAGCTCAGCCCAAAGTCCGGATGCCATACACTCATCTCCTTCTATGCTTTCGTCATTTCATTTTATGAGCGATGCTTCAGGAACATGCTTGTATATTCCGCCCATTTGAAAACGATGCTCAACCGCCCTCAGCCCGCGATGAATCGCGGGTTTTTCATGTTGTACGACTATGTGCGACATACGAATGACGGTTCGGGGGTCGGGCGGTTCGGCAGGACTTAAGTCCAGTGCAAGACTCAACCTCGGACAGTTATCGTTTTTATACGCTTAAGTTAAACTGGGTTAGGTAAAGGATTAATCAACGGCCGGTGAGGAGCGTATGATGGTATGGAGTGGATAAGCACTTTATTTGGACAGTACGGATATTTTGTTTTGTTTTTTGGATTATTCGCCGAATCGTTGGCCTTGCCTTTTCCGGGCGAGCTGGCGATGGCCGTATCCGGTCATATGACGAATCTGGGCAGCTTTCAAATTCCGTATATCGTCGCTCTCTCTTACTTGGGAGCTATTGCAGGAACAACCGTCACGTATTATCTTGGTTATAGGCTGGGAACGCCGTTTTTCGAAAAATACGGGAAATACTTTTTTATGACCCGGGACAGGCGGCTAAAGGTGACCCGGTGGTTCGATCAATACGGCGATAAGCTGATTCTGATCAGCTACTTTATTCCCGGGCTGCGCCATTTTACCGGCTATGTTTCCGGCATGCTGAGGGTTCGGCTGAGAACTTTTTTAATTTATAATTATATAGGCGGGCTTTTATGGGTATTAACATATGTAACGGTTGGCGTCGTGTTCGGTCAAAAAATCGAGCAATGGCTCCATCTCATTTCCCGGTATTCCGTCGCGGCCATTGTAATTGCGTTGTTGGGACTTGCGATCGGATATGCGATTAAACAAAATAAAGCCGCTTTAGCTGCGTGGCTTCGCACTATGATTAGAGGCACTAGAAAGGGGTCTCCGGAAAATGACCGCTAGAAAAGAAAAAATACTCATACTTACAGGTTCGTTGGGGGAAGGTCATAATAAAGCGGCGCAGGCTCTGCTCGAGGCAGCCCGGATGTATCGTCCCGATGTGGAAGTGAAGGTGGTCGATTTTCTGGTGTGGACGCATCCGCATCTGCACGCATTAGGCAAATATTGCTACTTGCAGTGGGTGAAAAGTCTTCCTTCGGTATACGGATACTTGTACAGCAAAACCCGTGAAGATAACGCGTATTCCAAATGGTTCAAACGGATGAGGTCGTTCAATACGGGCAGAATGCTGGAGCTGCTTGACGAAGTCAAGCCGACGGAGGTGGTCAGCACGTTCCCGGGAGCCGCGGCGGCGATGTCGTATTTAAAGTCGAACGGCTTGACGTCCGTCCCGACGGTCACCGTGTTGACGGATTACACCGATCACAGCTACTGGATTCATCCTTGCACGGACCGCTATTTGGTCGGCGCCGAGCATGTCAAGCAAAAATTGCTGCGCTACCGCATCCCCGAGCAGCGGATTGTCGTGACCGGCATACCGATCAGGCAGCCGTTCACTATGAAGTATGACCGCCGCGCTCTGCGCGATAAGCACCAGCTCGACCTAACGATGCCGACGGTGCTGATTATGGGGGGCGGGCATGGAGTGATCGGCAAGCAGCTGATGTCCGTTCTGCTGTCGAAAGAGCTTCGCACGCCGGTGCAATTTATTTTCGTATGCGGCCGCAACGAAAAGCTGCGGCATCGGCTCTCGGAGGAGCTGGAGGGAGCCCGTACGCATCACCGCATCCGCATTACCGGATATGTGGATCATGTGCACGAGCTGATGGCTTTATCCGATTTGATCGTAACCAAGCCCGGAGGCCTTACCGTATCCGAGGCGCTGGCGCTTGAGCTGCCGATGATGCTGTACAAGCCGATTCCGGGACAGGAGCAGGATAATGCGGCATACCTTGTCAGTCTGGGCGCCGCCGTGCAGGCGGAAACCGCCGATGATTTGAAGGAGCAGCTGATGCAGGTGATTTATAACCGCTCGCTGCTGTTGAAGCTGAAAAGAAATGCACGATCAAGCCAACTGAAAAAAGGCGCCCTTCTCTCGCTGACTGCGATTTTGGAAACGAAGCAGCCTTATATAACGGCCAAAGAAAGCCGTGAAGTTATGTTCGCCAACGCATAAGCCGCAAACGTATTTGGATTTCACTGCCTGCGGCAAACCGGTTTGCTTGAAATTTCCTTGCTTCGGACCTGCGGTTTATTAAGCCGCGGGTTTATTTTGGCTTGTTGGCGGCAAAATATAAATATGTCAAGTAATGTTTTTATTATTTCGAACTTCCTATATAATACATAAGAAGGAGGTGGCGGTATGAATCGTCCTAAATTGACAATCCCCAGAACAAAGACGGAAATGGTTCACGATCTCATCTCGGTTATCGTTATCGCAGCTTCCTTCGTTTATATTTTTATGATGTGGCCGGAGCTCCCTTCGCGGGTTCCGATTCATTTTAACGCAGTGGGCGAGGTTGATAATTGGGGAGGGAAAGGCTCTGTTTTTGTGCTGCCCGCCGTATCCGTCATTATTTATATCGGACTCGCCATTTTAAGCCGGTTCCCGCATGTGTTCAACTATACGGTTGAAATTACCGAGAAGAACGCCAATGCGCAATATAAAAACGCACGCTTGATGCTGAGCTGGATCAAGATTGAAATCGTTCTGTTATTCGGCTTTTTATTATGGAAGACGATTCAGGCGGCTATCGAAACGTCCAACCGTATCGGCATGCAATTTTTGCTGTTCATTTGTATATTTATCGTGACGATCGCATATTTTGTGTACAGGACGGTAAGGTTGAAATGAAGTCGTTGGATACATTACGTATCTAATGATACATATTGTATATTCGTCTCGAAATAAGCTATAATGATATTGCAAACTATTCTGATGAAAGGAAGGATCGCCGATGAAAAAAGCAAGCTATTTGCGGCCGATGGTGCTCAGTAGTTGCACGATTAAATTTGAAACGGCGCAAAGCTGGAATCGCGGGCATGGCAACCTGGATCATCCTGGACATGGGAACGGCGGGATTAATTATCCGCAGCCTCCGTATACAGGGCCACATAACGGCAAAGGCAAGGGCAATTAACGGCAGAAGCAGTCGCCGCGAGGAATGGATGGGCCGTGTCGCGGACACGGCCTTTAATGAGATAATGTTCTTTCGATCATTTGCTTGGAGGCTCGAAGAGTTCGATAGGATTACCTGCTGGATCATCTAGTAAGATCTGCTTACCACCAAAACCTGTGACAATATCATTGCGGAAGCGTAGGCCTGCTTTACGCAGGGTCTCGACAAAGCCGCCCAGGTCATCGACCTCGATTTGAATCCGATTCCAGCCTCCGGGTTCCGGTTTTCGCCCATCCGGCATAGCTTGAGCTGCTCCGCCTTGACCATTTTTGGCATTCACAAGAAGATTCAAGTCACCTCGCTGCAAAACGGCAAAACCGGGTGCAGGATGTGCTTTGACAAAGAAGTCAAGATGCTGCGTGTAGAATGCGATTGTCGCATCTACATCGTCGACAATGTAACGTACTCTGATAGGGGCCATTCTTTCTCCTCCTTAATTCGCTTTTCCAAGCTCTCTTGACAGGAACCACAACACAAGGCACTATGGTCGGGGTCAGCCGGCGCGGCGGGAGCGGGCCAGTGTTAGCCCGGCGAGGACCATGCCGGTCAGCCCCATCACGATGGCCGCGATGGCACCGGCTCGCCCGTCGCCGGTGCCGAAATCACCGGTGAATATGGTCAGATGCAGCACAGCGTAGGCTATGACAATCAGCCCCACCACCGTGGCCACGATAGCCCCACGTCGCCCGCTGCCGGTGCCGAAACGACCGGCGGAGCGAGCCAGAGACAGACCGGCGAGAATCGCGCTGACCAGCCCCACCACCGCGTCTATCGCGGCCCAGAGTCGCCCGGGGGTGGTTACTCCATATCCGACATTACCGTTGGTCACTTCAGCAGAGGCAATTGTTGGAACAAGTAGAAATGCACAAAGTATTACGAATGAAACTAGCTTCATTTTCATTTGTTAATTACTCCTCTTTGTTGTTTTTGCAAACGGAGTACATATCAGCTTAAATGTGAATATACAATTTCTGAGAAAAAATCAAGAGAAGGATAATGCCCGTTATTCCGTATAGTGCAATGATTATAGTTCGAAGCCTTTGCGTTATTTTTACATCCACCTTTACAACGAAGTTAAGCGATACTGCGGAAATGATCAGGAATAATAAAACCAGTATATAATCGAATATAGCAGGAGGCATCTTTTTCCTCCATTCCTATCGAAGATGGCTCGGTTTCTATACGGTAGCCTTGATCTGCGGGTTGCTTACTATGGTTTCGTGAGGGCATCAGCCTTCCTTGCTAAGGATATCGTTTCCCGAAGCAGCATAATAGCAAGTAGCGGATGAAGAGCAGATATATATCCAATTCCGGACGGTAATATGGCGCTGACCGCTATCAAAATGATGATGCCGATCAAACCTGCGCTACGCAGGCGAAGAGAAAGCGGCAGCCGAGCGATGAAAGAAATCACGAGTATCAGGATCGAAACAATGATCAGCAATCTGGCAAAGCCTGTATGGCTGGCCCATTGGGCCGAATTCCAAAACAGTGCGAGACCGGCAAGAAACACCTGGATCAATATGCAAATCGCAAATATCCTTACCATTGCCTTAAACACCAAACGCGCTCTGACAACGAGCGGTGAAAGATTGGTTATTTCCACCGCGCGATCCCCGACTTCAGGTTCACTGCGGTTTACGGATAGATTGCTCATCTTTGAATCCTCGCTTTCGTTAAAATAAGATCGGTCGGGTTAAATATTCCCCCCCCCCCTTTAGCGCCGAGTTCAAACAGTGCTCTCTCAATTGACATCGCACACAATTCAGCTCTTTCCTTCCAATTTCAATATTACGTTTTCCATGAAAACGATCCTCCCGTTCACTCATCCTTTCTTGTTCTTCGCTGCTATTTCTCTCGTTTATAGTCAGTATAAACAATAAATGTCGAGAACTTATGCAGATCTTCATCTTTTTTTGTGGATTTCTTCAAGAACATGTTAAATCACGGTATAATTTTCGGTAAGTGGTGTATTATTCTCGCACTGGAAGCAGACTAAACTGAAAAGATGTGATGGAATGGAACCGAAATTGTTGCTTGTGGACGACGAACCGGGCATGCTTGAGGAGATGCACACCTATCTGCAACGCGAAGGGTTTAAGGTATTGACCGCCAGTACTGGCAAGGAAGCGCTCACGATTGCCCGGTCCGAACGGCCTGATGTCGTCGTGCTTGATTGGATGCTCCCCGAGAAAAGCGGCATCGACGTATGCCGCGAAATAAGGCAAACCTCGCATTGCGGTATTATTATGGTTACGGCTCGATCGGATGAATCGGATAAAATCGTCGGTCTGGAAATTGGCGCGGACGATTATTTGACGAAGCCGTTCAGCTTGCGCGAGCTCGCTTCACGCATCCGAGCTTTACTTCGCCGCTTGCGCGGTCCTGAAGACAGGTTGATGTTGTTGGAAAGAGACAACCTGATCATTTCCGAGGCCAAATGTCAGGTATTCAAGGACGGCCAGGAGATCCAACTGACACCGACGGAATTCAAAATTTTGTACACGTTGGCTGCGCGTCCCGGAATCGTTTTCAGCCGCCTGCAATTATTAAAAGCTGCACTCGCGGATGAATATATGGGATACGAAAGAACGATGGATTCCCATATCCGGAATCTTCGCCGCAAGCTGGGAGACGATCCGGCCAATCCTCGTTATATTCAAACGGTATACGGTTTCGGTTACCGATTCGGTGAACGTTCATGAAGATGACGGTCCGCATGAAAATATTTGCCTATATGGTACTGCTGGTGCTCATTGTAAGTATCACTTTCTCGCTTACAACGCAAGTTTACACAGGCAGCCTGATCGATCAATTTCAAAGGGAACAAATCGACGCCAACTATTTGAGTGCCACGCCAGAAGAGCAAATCGAAATCTTTAAATCTTATTTCCTTGACAATATGCGGCTGAACGCACTGCTTAATGTCACGCACGGCGTGCGCTTGTTCTTTTTTGTTACGATCGGGTTGCTCTTCAGTTTTTGGATATCGGGGGTGCTGACCCTCCCGCTCAAAAAGCTTATAGCAGCTATAGAGCGCGTGGCGCAGGGCGACCTGAACGTCAAAGTACCTGTAGACACAAAAGATGAGTATGGGAAAGTCGCCCAAACGTTCAATGATATGACGTTTCGCCTGCGTGAAGCCGAAAAAGCCCGCAGACGATTGGTAGCCGATGTTGCTCACGAGCTGCGAACTCCGCTGTCTATCATGCAGCTAAAATTAGAAAATGCTCAACAGACCGGTCAATACGTCCCTCCGGAAATGCTGCTGAGACTCCATGACGAAGTGATCCGCTTAGGCCTGCTTGTGGAAGATCTTCATGTCTTGTCGTTAGCTGAGGCGGGCCGATTGCCATTGGATTGCAAACCGCTCGATCTGTCGGCAAGACTTGAACAAGTCGTTGATGATGTGAGGATGGAGGCTGAGGAGAACGGACTGGAAATGCGCTTCTATTCGAACACGAAGCCGGTAACGGTGATGGCCGACGCGAGACGGATCACGCAGGTTTTCATTAATTTGCTGACCAATGCGATTCGTTACACGCCTCGTGGAGGGAAGATTACGGTTGAAATCGAAGACCGGGTCATTGATCGGAATGCGTTATTTGCATGTGTCTCGGTGATCGACACCGGTATCGGAATACCGGCGGAAGAGCTGCCCCACCTATTCGATCGATTTTACCGCGTAGAAGAAGCGCGCTCGCGGCATACAGGCGGTACGGGGCTCGGATTATCCATCGCTCATCATTTTGTAAGAGCCCACGGCGGTTTCATCCGCGTCGTGAGTGAGCCTGATCAAGGTACGAGATTTACCGTTTATTTGCCTTTGGGTAATGATATTTAAAAAAGTTGGTAACATGAATGTGGGGTGGAAAGTTTACGGGCCGTCTTTGAAGTCGTGTTCCCCCTGCCAGGTCTAATCGAAGGAACACGACTTCAACAACGGCTGCAACCCCACATCCATCCCTCCCAACGCTCAAACGTAAATCCTGCACACGGACGCCGCAAGGCATTTTTCGTGTCTGTTTATTTTTTGTACGAGCTCAAATTTTCCCGGTCGGTCAGCAGCTTGCCGGATTCGGCATAGCGGCACACGGCCGAGGCTACCTGGAAGGCGTAAGCTCTTCTCGGCTTGTCGGTATGATTCGTTTTACTGTGATGCAGCGTTTCCCGATGGAAAATAACCGCGTCTCCAGGGGCCATCGGCTTGCACGGGATGCCGTTCTCCGGTTCTGCGGCGCGCCGGTGCCGCTCGCCTGCTTCGTTCAGATTCGCTTGACGGCCCAGGCGGTGGGATCTGGGAGCCAGCCATAAGCCTGCATTTTCTTGAGTAATGTGATCCAAAGCAATGAATCCGTTCAGCATATGTCCCAAAATATGGGTATACATGTTGTCTTGATGCCACGCCAAACCTTCGCCGCGGGGAGGCACGACGGCATACATCCCCATCCACAGCTTCACGTCGTCGCCCAGAATGCGTTCGAACACTTCGATAATCCGATTGTCGGTCAAAAAGCGGACGGTTTCAGGAAACGCGGCCCCGCTTTCGGCAAAATGGGTAATCGCGTTGGATTTCCATTGTCCGTCGGACGACTGCCGGTTGGCGAATTCGCTGTTTTCCTTATTGATGATATCGACCATTTCCTCCGTCAGGAAGCCCGGGGCGTAAAAAAAGCCTTCACGGTAAAATTCCTCGATCATATCCTCGGTCAGTACGAAGTTAGATACGTTTTTCGTTATCATAGGATGAACCCTCCTTGTTATTTGGTACAGCTTTAATGTATCGGAATAACGGCTTGAAAACTGCTTGAATGCAATCAATTAGTTGTACTTTTGTTCAGAGAGGAGCAGGACCCGGCGGAGCTGGAACGGCATGGGCAAGCGCCGACCGGTTTCGTACCGCATCCGGATGCGCTCAGAACGGCAAGACGGACTTGTCCGCCAAGGCGGCGAATGAGTACGAGCTGCTGATCATCTGTTTAAGGACAAGTCGTTGACCATTTCCGAAATCGCCGGCAAGGTCGGGTACGGCAATGATGACCGGCTGATTCGCGTATTTAAGAAGTACAAGGGCATTACGCCCGGGAAATACCGGGAGCAGATGGAGGGGGGGAGCGGCGAATGTAGAGGACCCGGCCGATTCGAACGGCGAAGGGCAAAACGGCGATGGTACAAGCCGTTGCTCGGATGCAGCAGTCCGTAGTGCTATCGTACAAAAACCCGGCCGGCGGCCGGGTTCATTCGCCTGCTGAGGCACCTGCCCCTACAAGCTGGCCGATTCGCCTGTTGAAAGAAGCGGGAACGGGGCTAGCGCCGGGAGACGCAAGACCGGCTCATTCATCCGGCTGGACCCGCATTCCGCTTACTCCTTCACCGCCCCGATCGTCACGCTGCTCATAAATTTGTCCTGATAGCGCAGGAACACGAGGATCAGCGGCAAAGTCACCACGACGCAGCCCGTCATGATCAGCTCCCAAGGAATCGACCAGACGCTGTCCTTCTCGTTCAGCGTCGGCAGAATGACCATGATCGGCATGAACTTGGGCTTGTTGACCATAATAAGCGGCCACAGAAAATCGTTCCATTTGTGAAGGAACGTCAAAATCGACAGTGCGCCGATGACCGGCGCCGATACCGGCAGCATAATGCTTGTAAATATGCGCCAATGCTTCGCGCCGTCCATTTTGGCGGCTTCCAGCAGTGCGTCCGGAATGCTGATCATGTACTGGCGCAGCATGAACATGGCGAAGACGCTGGCGATGCCGGGGAAAATTTGCACGGCATAGCTGTTGAGCCAGCCGATCCGGCTGAACATGATATACAGCGGGGGAATCGACAGCTCCCCGGGCACCATCATGGTGGCGAGCAGTGCGAGAAAGATCGCGTTCTTCCCCGCGAATCGGTATTTGGCAAAGGCGAATGCGGCCATCGCCGATATGAAAATCGTCAGCACCGTATGCGCCGTGGATACGTAAAGCGAATTGAAAAAGGCTCTGACGATCGTATGCCCGTTATAATTGAGCAGACGCCAATAGTTGTTGAAGGTCGGATCGAACGGGAGCCCTGCCGGATTCGCCGACAGTTCCTCCGCCGTCTTCAGCGAGCCCAGCAGCATAATGAGAATCGGGTAGACCGAGAAAACGACGACCCCGATCAGCAGCGCGTTCAGGATTAAAGCCGCCCACTGCCTGTTCGTCATTCTTGCTTCCCTCCTTTCAACAGATTATACTGCAGGAGGGATACGAGCAAAATCATCGCAAATAATATCCAGCCTACGGCGCTCGCCAGTCCGAAGTTGCCTCCGCTTATATTTCTCGTCAGGATGCTGAGAATCGGAATAACCTCCGTCGGAGCGTCCATGCCCGTGGAGAACATGAGCAGCGGTTCGTTATATATTTTCAGCGAGCCGATCGTATCCATCATGAAGGCGAATAAAAAGATCGGCTTCATGAGCGGTACGGTAATGTACCATAAACGCTGTCCCGCGCCGGCGCCGTCGATCGTGGCCGCCTCCTGGATTTCGTCGCTGATCGTCGTCAGTCCGGCCAAGTAAATGACAAAATACCAGCCGACGGCGCGCCATATAATAAGCGCAACGACCGTCCATTTCATCAGTACGGGATCTTCCAGAAAAAAGATTTGCGTTCCCAGCAAGCTGTTGATAACGCCGTAGCGGGTGGCGAAAATAATTTTGAAAATAAGCGCCGAGGCGACGGACGCCATAATTTGCGGCAAAAATATAAGCGGCTTATAGACGGCCTTCCATTTGGTCAGCCTGGAATTGACCGCTACGGCGAGCAGGAATGAAATCGCCATGACGGGCACGATATGAACAATCCAGTAAAAAAGCGTGTTATACACGGCCGTCCAAAAGGTCGGATATTTGAACAGGGCGATGTAATTGTCCAGTCCGATGAAGCTTGCCGTCCCGTAGCCACGGTATTGATAAAAGCTCAGCACGAACGAGTAAAGGGAAGGAAAGACGAAAAATATAAAAAAAGATATGATAAACGGCAGTATAAACAAATAGGGCGTGAGCCGATCCAGCCTCGTATGAAGACTGTGCCCCTGTTTGGAAACGGATTGCATCGAAAGCGCACCCCCTCGCGTTGTAAAGATGCGGTCCCCGGCTCCGTCCCGGGGACCGCTGCTGCGTGCGGCAGCGAAGCTTAAGTTTGAACCGGAGTTATTTCTTCTTGTACGGGTTGCCGATTTGATTTTTCAGATCGGTCTCCGCCTGCTTCAATATTTGATCCAGCGAGCCTGCGCCGTTCAAATATTTCGACAGCGCTTCGTTCATCGTCGACCGCTCCAGATCGGCGGCCGGGCTGAAGCTGAACACCTTCACTTTTTCCAGCGCTTTAGACTCGGCCAGAGGCAGGCTGGCGCCGAAAAATTTATGCGGCTGCTGGATTTGCGGGTCTTGCAGCGCATCCTTCAAATAGGGCGTGATCGAGCGGATTTCATTCAGCGCAAGCGCCCCCTGCTTGGTCAGCAGCAGCTTGGACAGCACATCCTTCGCTTCTTTCTTATGCTTGCCCTTGGTTGGAATAATGAAGATCGAACCGCCCGCTTCGCTGCCGCCGTCCGCATCGGCCAGTATCGGCCATTCGGTGGCCGCCCATTTGCCCGCTTGATCGGGGGCGTATTTGGGCAGGAAATTTTTAAACCAGTTGGAGATCAGGCTGGACGCGATCGTATTGTTGGCGAAGCCTTTTTCCCAGTCCGGGGTAAAATCGTTAATTTCGACCGTAACGCCGGAGTCTTTCAGCTGCTTGAACATGTCGAACGCTTTTTTAACCCCGGGGTCCGTGGCAATGATATAATCCCCCTGATCGTTCGTAAATTTGGCCCCGTTGCCGCTCACGATCATGCCCAGATTATATCCGGCTGCCTGCTTGCCCAGGTTCCAGATCGAGCTGTCCGGAAATTTCTCCCGCAGCTTTTTACCGGCTGCAATGAAATCGTCCAAATTTTTGACTTTGGTCGGATCGATTCCGGCTGCATCGAACATATCTTTGCGGTAAAACCAAATTTTCGTCTTGATTTCGTATGGAATCGTCACAAACTTGCCCTTGTAGCCGGCCAGCTCGATAGCCGCCTGCGTCAGGTTGCCCTGCACAGGCTTGATAACGTCGGTCAAATCCTCCAATATGCCGGCCTCGGCAAACTCGGTCAGCTGCGTCCGGTTCAGCATGACAATATCCGGCATATCCTCGTTGGCCGCCAGAGCGAGACGCAGCTTTTTCGCCACATCCGGGTCGCCGGCTCCGCCCACCAGCCCTTCAATCTCGACTTTATCCTTCATGTCCGGATATGCCTTGAATAGCGATTCCGTCGCCTTTTCCACCGTTTCCGTGCTTCCCCATACCATCCATGTCAGTTTTACTTTGCCGCCCTCGGCTGCGCCTTTGCCGTCTCCGCTGTCGCTGCAGCCCGCGAATACAAACGTCGCCAATAGCAATACCGAGATCAACGCGATCATGCTGCGCCGCTGTAAAACGCCTGTTTTTTCCGCTGTCATTCCGATCCCTCCCCAAATGTATGTGCTGCCAACTAGCGCTGACACGTTTGCGTGCTTCTCCCTATACCCGTCACCTCCGGCAATGAGCGGATTGTGGCTAAACAACTGCAAACGCTCTCAATCTTCGCTTTCAATTCGACGAAAACTCAATTTAACTTATGACCCGCCCCAAATAATAATGCTTTAATTTCATATTGTGACAATGAACTTTTTATTTTTGAAAATTAATGTTAATAATCTGAGCCGGCGCTTAATACATTTCAGTATTGAGAAATGGAGTGATACTTTTGACGGAGTCCAACCTGACCAAAACCAATAAACGCAACAATTATGCTCCCACCACCATCGGCAAAGTGCTCGCTGTGCTGGAATGCTTCTCCATGCATCATCCCCGTTTGACGGCAGCGGAAATCGGTTCGCAGCTCGGGCTGACCTCAAGCACGCTGTATCGGTATTTGAACGCAATGGAAAACGAAGGGTACATCGAAAGGGAGCCCGGTACCAGTTATTATGTGATCGGGCTGCGCGTTGTCGAATTTGCAGGTATCGCTCTCGGACGATTGGAGGTTCGAAGACATGGTCAGATCGAGCTGGACGGCCTTTCCGAACGGTTGAAAATGAATGCGAATCTGGGGGTGCTGTACAGGGGCGATACGTTCCATCTTTGTTATTCGGTACAGACGGAGGTGGACCAACTGTATACGATTTTGGGCAGGCGGACGCCGGCCCACTGCACGGCGATGGGAAAGGCGATGCTCGCCCATATTCCCCGGCAGGAAGCGCATGAGATTGTCGACATGTACGGCTTCAAAACGCTCAGCGAAAATTCGATCGCCACACACGAGCAGCTGGATTCGGCGCTTGACGAGGTGAAACGGACCGGTTATGCGGTCGATCGCGGGGAAGGTCGCTCGGCGACCTGGTGCGTCGCTTCGCCCGTGCGCGAGCAAGGCGGCAAAGTAGTGGCCGCCATGAGCGTCAGCTCCAGCAGGGAAAGGGTGGAGCTCCACATTGAACAAATTGCCAAGGATGTTAGTTTTTTCGCCAACCGGCTGTCTTACCGTTTAGGTTATTATGAATCGTAATGCGGGGGAGACAGGGGAGAGCCTGTCGGTAGGCCATGTAATCAAGCCCAACTACTTCACCATCGGGAGGATGAAGATCCATGGAGCAAATGAGGGGAATATTCGCCATACCGCCGACCCCTTTTACAGCAAACGGGGAGCTGGATGAGCAAGGTCTGCGGAATATTATTCAGTTTTGTCTCGACTCGGGGGCCCATGGCATCGTGACGCCGGTTAACGCCAGCGAATTTATAAGCTTGACGGACGAGGAACGCAAAACGGTTGTCCGGATTGCCGTACAAACGGCAGACGGCCGCATTCCCGTCGTTGCCGGCGTAGCGGGAACGAGCGAGGAGCACGCGGTTTATCATGCACGATATGCCCGGGAAGCCGGAGCCGACTCGCTGATTGCGATGCCGCCGTATGTGAAGAAAGCGGTACCGGACGAAATTGTGCATTATTACCAGGCGATCGACCGGGAGGCGAAGGGGCTGCCGGTATGGATTCAGAACAATGTGCCGCCGGTCGGAACGCCCATGTCCCCGCCGCTGCTGGCCCGGATCATCGGCTCTACGGCATCCGTCCATTATGTAAAGGAGGAATGCTGGCCGGCCGGGCATTATATGACGGAGCTGTTTGCGCTGGCCGGAGACAAGGTGAAAGGCATCCAAGGCGGCATGGCCGGAAGATATTTGATCGACGAATACGCGCGTGGCGCCTGCGGGTCGATGCCGGCTTGCGAAATTTGCGACGTCCATGTCCAGTTGTGGGAGCTTCTCGAAGCCGGCGACGAGCGCGGAGCCCGCGACATGTTTAACCGCATGCTGCCGCTGCTCAATATGGAATTCATGTACGGCGTGTCCATTTACAAGGAAGTGCTTCGCCGCCGTGGCATTATCGGAAGCACCTATATGCGCAACGCCGGCCATTTTCCGCTGGACGCGTTCGACCGCAAGGAGCTGGATGCCATTTTGCGCGATCTGCAGCCGTTATTCCGCGTGTGAACCGGTGGCTCAAGCCGGGTTCCCCCCATAGTAATCGGAAATGGTTGCGGAGCATCGCGCTACTTTTGTGGGCTCAAATCAGGGGCTTTGTCCGTGAAAATGGGTAGGAGGACATTCATCGATGAAAATTATTGATGTCAAAACGTTCGTTGTAGGCAACCCGTGGAAAAATTGGGTGTTCGTGAAGCTGTATACCGACGAAGGCATTACCGGTGTCGGGGAAGCGACCGGCGGGTTGCAGACGAGGCCGAACGAGGCTTCGGTTCATGAGCTGAAGCCGCTGTTTATCGGCAAAGATCCGTGCAATGTCAATGAAATTATGGATCATATGCGCAAAGGCTTGTTTCTCGGCTATTCGACCGCAATGTCGGGGATCGAGCAGGCGTGCTGGGACATTCTCGGCAAAAGCTTGGGCGTTCCGGTGTGGAAGCTGCTGGGCGGCAAAATGCGGCCATCGATCCGCGCTTATGCGAACGGCTGGTACCGCGGTCCGCGCGACCCGCAGTTTTTCGCCGAAGCGGCACTGCGCGTCGTCGAAATGGGCTATACGGCGCTGAAGTTCGATCCGTTCGGCCATGCGTATCGATTTATGGAGCTGAGCGAGGAGCGGCTGTCGCTGAATATTGTCCGCGCGGTTCGGGAAGCCGTCGGGGACAAGGTCGATCTTCTGATCGAAGGCCACGACCGGTTTTCCGTCAGCACGGCCGTCAAGCTGGGGCATGCGCTGGCCGAATTCAATCCGATGTGGTTCGAGACGCCGGTCATGTCGACCGATGTGGAAGCGACGATCGCGGTGGCGCGTCAAATTCCGATTCCCGTCGCCAGCGGAGAACGATTCGATGCGCTGGAGAAATTTTCGCAGCTGCTGGGCAGCAAGGCCGTCAGCATCGCCCAGCCCGAGGTGCTCAAAATCGGCGGCATCGGAGGGATGATGAAGGCGGCGGCGATCGCCGAATCGCATGAAAGCTTCATTGCACCGCATAATGCGCAGAGCCCGCTGTGCACGGTCGTCAATACGCATATCGGCGCAGCCGTGCCGAATTTGCTCATCCAGGAATGCTTCGACGATACGAATGTCGAATGGTCACGCCGGATCATGACCGGCACGGTCGGCGTAAAGGACGGCTATATTGAAATTCCGGATGCGCCCGGGCTCGGCGTAGAACTGAATGAAGACGAAATGGCCAAATATCCGTACGGCGACCAAAACTTTTTAAGACTGTTCGATGCGGGATGGGAGAAGCGGCGGGATAGCTGACCGAGTTGATGAACAAGGAGCGACCCAAATGGAAACAAGCGTGAAAATTTCAATTATCGGTGCCGGGAGCGCGCAGTTTTCGGCGGGTATAGTCCGCGATTTGTGCATCAATCCCGGCTTGCGCGGAAGCCATATTACGCTGATGGATATCGACGAGAATCGGCTCGATTTCGTATGGCGGCTGGCCAATCGGTTATCCGGCGAATTGAAGGCGGAGATCGGCTTTTCCAAAACGACCGACCGCCGGATCGCGCTTCAGGGCGCGGATTTTGTGCTCAATACGGCCCAGGCGGGCGGGCATCAATGGGCCGAGGATCAGCGGAAGCTCGGCGAAAAGCACGGCTATTACCGCGGCACGAAGCTGCATAATTTTCCGCAAATGCAGCTGTTTTTGGACGTGGCCCGCGATATGGAACGGATGTGCCCGAACGCCTGGCTGATCCAGTCGGCCAATCCGGTGTTCGAAGGCTGCTCGCTGATGCACCGCGAAACGAATCTTCGAATTTTAGGGCTGTGCCACGGTCATTACGGCTATTTGGAAATTGCCCATGCACTTGGCTTGGAGCCCGAGCATGTCAGCGCGCGGACGCAAGGCTTCAATCATTGGATATGGATGACCGACTTCCGGTACAAGGGGAAGGATGCCTATCCGCTGCTGGACGAATGGATCGAGACGAAGGCCGAAGCGTATTGGGCGCAAAACGAATTTGAATTTTGGGATAACCAGTTGTCCCGGGCCGCCATTCATTTGTACCGGACGTTCGGGTTGATGCCGATCGGCGATACGCCCCGCACCTGCGAAAACCAGGGGATCGGCTGGTGGCTGCATACCGATCTGGCGACGAAGCAGCATTGGTACGGAGCTCTCGGCGGCTTCGATTCCGAGCTCGGCTGGCAGGCGTACCTCGACCGGCTGCAGCATAAGGTCGCCGATATCGAGCAGGCCGTAACGGACGAAAGCAAGCCGGTTACGGGCATATTCCCGCCGGTTCAAAGCAAGGAGCAGATTGTCCCAATCATTCATGCTCTAGTGAACGATACGGAAGGCATGTTTCAGGTCAATATTCCGAACCGTGGCGGCATCGTCAAGGGCTTCCCCGACAATCTCGTCGTAGAATGCCAAGGCGTAGTGAGCGGTGCCGGCATCCGCGGCTTGAACCAGCCGCCGCTGCCCGCGAAGCTGATGGCCGGTGCGATGATCCCCCGCTGGAGCCAGGCGGAATGCATGATTGAGGCTATGCGTTTGTGCGACTATGGGCTGCTGCTGTCATGCCTGCTGATGGATCACCGCACCCGCAGCCTGCAGCAGGCTGAACAATATTTGCAGGAATGGTTCGCCGATCCCCGCAATGCGTCTTTGGCGCGCGCGTTCGGCGTCCTTCGTTAACGGAAGCCGGGAGGCGAGGTTCATATGGATTCAAGTGTAAAAATTACAATTATTGGAGCGGGCAGCGCGCAGTTTTCCGCCGAAATCATTAGAGATTTATGCGTCAGTCCGGGCTTGCAGGGCAGTCACGTCGCGCTGATGGACATTCACGAGCAGCGGCTCGAAATGGTATACCGGCTGGCTCGACGGCTTGCGGCCGAGATTGGGGCGGAGATCGGCTTTTCAAAAACGACGAACCGCGAAGCGGCGCTTCGGGGCGCGGACTTTGTCATCAATACCGCGCAGACGGGGGGACATGGCTGGACCGAAGCGCAGCGAGTTTTGGCTGAAAAGCACGGCTATTACCGCGGAGCGCGGCTGCATGATTTTCCGCAAATGGCTCTGTTTCTCGAGGTGGCCCGGGATGTGGAGCGGTTGTGTCCTCATGCGTGGCTGATTCAGTCGGCCAATCCGGTATTCGAAGGCTGCACGCTGATGCACCGCGAGACGAAGGTAAAGGTGCTCGGGCTGTGCCACGGCCATTACGGCTATTTGCAGATCGCCCGGGTGCTCGGCCTCGATCCGGAGTTCGTTACCGCGGAGACGAAAGGCTTCAACCATTGGATATGGCTGACCGATTTCCGCTACAAAGGCGAAGACGCGTATCCACTGCTCGATGAATGGATCGACAAGCATGCCGAAGCGTACTGGGCGCAGGATAACTTCGAATTCCACGATACTCAAATGTCGCGGGCCGCGATCGATCAATATAAGCTGTACGGCTTGATGCCGATCGGCGATACGCCCCGGTTTGCCGGCTGGTGGTATCATACCGATCTGGCGGCGAAGCAGCGTTGGTACGGATCGCTCGGCGGCTTCGACTCGGAGCGCGGCTGGCAGCGCTATCTTCATAAAATGGAAGGCAACGTGCGGCAAATCGAACGGGCCGTTACGGACGAAGCCGGCAGAGTGACGGACATTTTCCGCCCGGTTCAGGGCCGGGAGCAAATCGTGCCGATCATCGACTCTCTGGTCAACGATAACGAATGCTGCTACCAGGTGAATATTCCGAACGAGGGTCAGCTCGTTCAGGGCTTCCCGGACGATCTCGTGATCGAATGCAAAGGCGTCGTCAGCGCTGCCGGCATTCGGGGCGCCGCATCGCCGCCATTGCCCGACAAGGTCGTCATCGGCGAAATGATTCCGCGCTGGCGCAGGGCCGAATGCGCCGTAACCGCAATGCGCAGCGGCGATCCCGATTATTTGCTGCACTATTTGCTGCATGACCAGAGGACGCGGAGTCGCGGGCAGGCGGAGGGGCTGCTGGCCGAGTGGCTGCAGGATCCCCGCAACGCACAGCTGGCGGCATGGTTCGGCGGCGCGAAGCAGCAATAGTTCCATTGTCGTAGCCATATTCGCCGGCTGTATATGCGGCTTCCGGCTTGTTGGACCCGGCTGCATGCGCCGGTTCATGACCCACGCGCCGTTTTGAACAAATTATACGAAGGGGAGCGATTGCGATGAGTGAGGAACGTACACCCGAAGACGCGTGCCATACGCTGCGCTATGAAATTTTGAACATGCGGCCGGATGAGCCACCGAGAGAGGTCGAGGTTCACGCGTCGGCGGATGAAATCCGGCAGCTTGTCGACCAGGGTTACCTTGTCCGGGAACGGGCGTTTGCCGGCGAACAGCTTGAAGCGCTGCGTGACGCGTTGGACCGGTTGGAGGCGAAGGAGAGGCATATCGTCGGGCATGGGGAAGGGTTGAATACGAAGAGCAACTTTGGCGGGCTGTTCCTCCGGTACTTGATGGATAAGGATGAAACCTTTTTGCAGCTGCTCAAATTCCATCCTTTTCTGTCGATCGCCCGGGCGGTCATGGGCCCGCAGTTGCAGATGGGCATGTCCGCTAGAATCAGCTACCCCGGTCCGGAAAACCAGGAGACGATCTGGCATCAGCATCTGCGCTACATCCCCAAACCGAAGCCGCCCTGGCTGCTGCGGCCGCACTGCCTTGATGTACTCGTCTATCTGGACGACGTGACGGACGCCAACGGCCCGCTTTGCGTCGTGCCCGGCTCGCATGAGCGCATCCAGGAGGAGCCGCCCGTCGAATATTACGGCGACCTTCCCGGTCAGCTCGTACTGCGACCATCGGCCGGGTCGGCCGTCATGCTGCATGCCAACCTGTGGCATCGGGCGAGACCGACTACCGAGGCCGGGACGAAGCGCAGGCTGCTGATCATCAGCTATTATCCGACCTGGCTGAAACGGGGATATTATGGCGTTCAGCCCGAGAACGGGCTGACGAAGCCGCTGGAGCAATCGGGCGACGAGGAGACGCTCGAGCTTCTCGGCAAGAGCGGGTACATGTAATCCGATAGAAGCTTGTGCAAGCCGATTCAGCGTCCCTCCGCGGGAGCTGTGTCGGCTTTTTACATTTTAAAAAGAGTTACCCATTCCGAAAGGGTTTTGTTCAATGCTGTCGAAGTGGTACTTGTTTTACGCCAAATGGCTGTACAATGAAAGGGAACTCTGCAATATGGAACATAATGGAGGTGCCGGAAACGATGAGAATTTGCGTGGTGGAGGATGAAAGCGCGGTTAGAGCCGGTATCATACTCAAATTAAACGGACTGCAAAAAAATATCCGGGTGTTCGATGTACATTTCGGTTTGTCGGCATTGGAGAAAATAAGCCTGATCCGCCCGGATCTGGTCATTACCGATATTATGATGCCGGAGCTCGACGGATTGGAGATGCTGCGGCGGATCAAACAGGAGCTGCCGCATACGAAAGTAGTGCTGTTAAGCGGTTATAACGAATTTGAATACGCCTGTAAAGGACTGCAGCTCGGAGCAACCGATTACTTGCTCAAGCCTCTCGATCCAGCCGAGCTTCGCCGCTTGATCGCCGAATTGGAAGAGGAGCTGGCCAATCGGCTGCGGACAGAGGTTCATCCGCTGTTAAAGCAGCTATCCCGGCAGCACTCGATCGAATTGAATCATGTACATAGTCCGTCGTCCAGCCTGTGGTTCAATGAGACGGTTCCGAAACGTTTGCTGCTTGGCGAACACGAGGAAATAGCCGGAATCGTCGCAACGCAAGCCGAGAAAGTTGTTTTTTCTTTCTCCTGGAGCCAGCGTCCGGCAGGCGTGCTGCTGGAATGCGCTATAGGGGATGGAGGGCATTTTTTCACGGCGGAGCAATTTGCCAGCGCTGCGGCTGAGGCATTGGAGCAGTGGGAAACTGAACAATTTATGGGGCATGCCGCAGGCAGCCCGCTGCGTTCGGAAGATCGCGAAGCTCGTCTGCGTCATGCATCCGGCACCCGCAAGACGATGCTCAAATCAATCCGGGAAATGAACGCGGAAGCTTTGAAGCAGCAGCTGCCGCTCTTTTTTAAGCTGATCGAGCCATTGCCGTTAACCGAGCTGCGCAAGCAATGTGCGGCTTTGATGGCTTCGCTGGACGAAGGCTTGACGACGAAGGACGACATTGCCATCCTGGAGGACGATAAGCTGATGTATTGGGGCTCTTGGGTAACTCAGCATGAAAGCTGGGCGCTGCTTCAAAACGAAATGGAGCGGTTTGCGGTCGGCGGTATGAAAGCATTGATCGTGTTGGAGCAGGACGGGCAGAACCATTCTTACGGGATCGCAGAGAGAGCCGTTCAGCTCGTCGCGCACTACACGGACCGCGATATCAGCCTTGAATCGGTTGCTGCCCAACTGGATATTCATCCGGTAACGCTATCGCGAATGTTCAAGCAGCATACGGGTGAAAATTTCATCCATTACGTGACACGGGAAAGGATGAAGCTGGCAGAACGGCTGCTGGTCGATTCGGATAAAAAAGTGAGCGATATTTCCGAACAAGTCGGTTATGGCGATCACCGTTATTTCAGTTTTTTGTTTAAAAAAACTTACGGAATGACCCCGTCCGATTACCGTAAAACTTATGGCGTCTCCGCATCCCATTAAAATTTTCTTACATACGGCTAATTTATTCCCCTTTTTTACGAGTTACCCCATCAGTAAACTAATCTTATGATGCATAAACAAGGGGGAATGAATGTGAATAAAACTTTTTTCACCGTTATATTATCAGCGGTTACCGTCGGAACCATTTTATCCGGCTGCTCCAATGAACCCGGTACCGGAAGCGGCAGCAATAAAAATATGGACGCCCGGCAGCCCGTTACTATTAAGTTTTGGCACCGCTGGCCCGAATCCCAGAAAGCGCTGGAGGAAGTGGCCAAGGGCTTCATGGACAAGTACCCGCACATCAAAGTGGAGATGCCGACCATTGCCTCGGCCCAGTATACGGCACAGCTGCAGGCGGCCATTTCGAGCAGCGACTTGCCCGACATTTTCTCCAACCAGGCGGCCGTGCCGGTCGATCAGTTGAACCAGCTTGGGCTCATTCATGAGCTCGACGACTTGTTCCCGGCCAAAAAGAAGGAACAGTTTTACGAAGGAACATGGACGGAGGGCTTTACCACGATGGGCGGCAAAATTTATGCGGTTCCCCATTTTACGCCGAGAAGATATGCCCACGTAATGTACTACAACAAAAATGTGCTTAAAAACGCCGGCTTGTCGGACAAGGACGTTCCCAAAACATGGGATGAATTGGTGGCGGTCGGACAAAAAATAAGACAAAGCGGCGGCGACGTCTATCCGTTGATTTTGGGCGTGAAGACCGATTGGCTCATGACGGGCTTCATCGGTCAGATGGCTACGGCGATTAAACCGGAGGTCGTGCCTAACGACGGTTTTAACCTGAAAAAAGGGGAGTATGAATTCAATTCCCCCGGCTACTCGGAAACGATCCAATTTTTGAAAAAGCTTCAGGATGACAAGCTCCTGCATCCGAACAGTCTGGTCATCAACTACCGTGAAGCGTCCAGTCTGTTTGCCGGAGGCAAAGCTGCATTTATTATCGACGGAACCTTCCTGTCGTCCGAGCTGCAGCAAAACAATAAATTTAACGATTTCGGGGTTGCTCCGCTGCCGACGAAAGACGGAAAGCAGCAATACTATGCATTCCAGGGTGAAACCAAAGCATCGATCCACGTCAAAAAGGACACGAAGCATTATGAGGAAGTAAAGCTGTTCCTCAATTATTATATGGAAAATTATTACGTCAAGCAGTTGGAGATGGGGATCGAGGGCTCGCCGATCATCGACCAGAATAAAAATACGAAGGTGGACAATCCGCAGTTCGTAACCGGCCAAAAAATTCAGGATGAAACGTTTGTTTTGTCGCCTCATCCGTTCACGCGCAATACGGCGGCGATCCAGGTCAATACCGAAATGAACGGGAAAAAGCCGAAAGAGAATATCGGCAAAATTCTCGAAGGCTATTTGGCGGGACAAGTGAAGGATCTGAACGGGCAGTTGAACCAGCTGACGGCCGATTATAACAAGGCGTTCAAAGATGCGATGAATAAAGTAACGGCCTCCGGCGGCAAGATTACCCCTGCCGATTATCAATTCCCTAACTGGGTACCGCTTCAGCCTTATACGAAGGATAAGTACAACGAATTGAAAAAATGATCCTTCGACCGTTGCAAGCCAAACCTTTCAACAAGGAGTTGATCCGATGCAATCGCAAGCTTCCGCCGCAGCGGAGCCGGTCCTCGCGGCCGGCACAGCGAAGCGCAGGCGAGTCCGGTATTTATGGGCCTACTTGTTTATTTTGCCGCAGCTGCTGTTTTTTATCGTCTTTACGATTTACCCGATCATCATGAGCTATATATACGCTTTCTACGAATGGAGCGGGATCGGTCCGCTAAATAATTTCGTCCGCTTTGAAAATTTCGCCCGCCTTGTTCAGGACGGGAAGTTCTGGAACGCGTTTCAAAACAGCCTTTTGTATATGGCGGCCAAAACGATTCTGCTCATGCCATTAACGCTTCTGATGGCACTGGTTTTGAACCAGGCTTTGTTTAAAGGGAAGGTGCTGTACCGGACCGTCTACTTTTTGCCGGTGGTCACGACAACATCGATCGTCGGGATCATGATGAAATTTATTTTCGGTAACGAGAACGCCCTGGTCAATGAGCTGCTGATCAAGCTTGGCATACTGGCAGAGCCGGTTCCATGGCTGGGGCAGCCGGGCACGGCGATGACCATCCTGATTGTGATCGGCTCGTGGAAATTTTTCGGCATGATGATGGTGTATTGGCTGGCGGGGCTGCAGTCGCTTCCGGGCGATGTTTACGAAGCGGCCAAAGTGGACGGCGCCGGCTATTGGCAGACGCTGAGAACCATCACGCTGCCGCTTTTAACGCCGGTTGCCGCCGTCATTTTGCTGCTCACGGTCGTCAACAGCATGCATGTATTCGACCTCGTCAAAACGTTAACGGACGGTGGGCCGTTCTTTTCCACCGAAACGGTCGATCTCTATATTTATAATTATGCATTCAGCACAAGCGGCTTTCCGCAGATCGGCTATGCCTCGGCGGCCGGTATCGTGTTCGGTCTGACGATCTTCGCACTGACGCTTGTTCTTGGTTGGCTTGTCAAAAAAAGCAAAGACGGACTTGATGCCAGGAGCGGCACGGTTGCCAAAGGAGGATAACGCGAATGAAACAACGGCAGGCTCTTCACGGACTGCTTCACGCCGTTCTTATCGTCGTAGGGGCGGTCTGGATTTACCCGTTCGTTTGGATGGTGGGCTCCTCCTTAAAGACGAATCTGGAATATATCAATTCCGGGATTTCGCTGCTTCCGGAAGCGGCGCAGTGGGAAAATTACGCGCGCGCATGGCAGGTCGGACATTTCTCCACGTATTTTATGAACTCGGTGATCATAACCTGTACAACCGTAGTTATTGTTATCGTGCTGTGCGCTTTAACCGGGTACGCGCTCGGCAGAGTCGCTTTTCCCGGGAGAAAATGGTTTGTCGCCGCAATAACAGCGACAATGTTTATTCCGAAAGGGTATACGATCATTCCGATTTATCAGATAATTAAAAGTCTCGGACTGCTGAATACGATGCCCGGCGTCATTTTGGCCGAGTCCTCGGGCGCGCATGTGCTGTTTATTTTGCTGTACATGTCTTATTTCTACAATTTGCCGAAGGAGCTTGAGGAGGCTGCGGAGATGGACGGCTGCGGATTTTTCCGCACATTCGTTCAGGTAATGCTGCCTTTGTCGAAGCCGATCATTGCGACAACCGCGATCATGCAGTTTATATGGACCTGGAACTCGTTTTTCGTGCCGCTTATATTCACGCTTAACAAGCCTGAGCTTCGAACATTGGCGGTCGGCATGTATTCGTTCGTTGGCGAGCATACGATCGACTGGTCGGGTATGGCGGCCGGCGCGTCAATCTCGCTCGTTCCGGTTATCATCGTATTTATTATATTTCAGCGTTATTTTATCGAAGGGATTTCAGGCTCCGTGAAAGGGTAACAAATATAAGGAGGAGATATAACGATGGCGATGTCGAAAAACAATCGGCCCCATATTATCATTTTCAACCCTGACCAATGGCGCAGCGATGTCATGGGGCATATGGGCAATGCGGCGGCGGTTACGCCGAATCTGGACCGAATGACGGCGACGGACGGCGTTTCGTTCCGCAGCGCCTTTTGTCAGAACCCGGTATGCACGCCGAGCCGCTGCTCTTTTATGAGCGGATGGTACCCGCATGTCCGCGGACACCGCACGATGTTCCATATGATGAACAAGGACGAGCCCGTGCTGCTGAAGACGTTGAAGGAAGCGGGCTACTTCGTATGGTGGGGCGGCAAAAACGATCTTGTGCCGGCCGAGAACGGCTATAACGATTATTGCGATGTAAAATATAAGCCGTCGCGAATGCCCCGTCGCGAATCGAATTTACATGCGCATGACGTGTGGCGGGGGGAGCCGGAAGGCGATAATTACTATTCGTTTTTTGCCGGCAGGCTGGAGAAGGGGGAGGACGAACCGGATTATTATGACGGCGATTGGGCCCATGTACAGGGCGCGATCGACCTGATCCGCAATGCGCCCGCAGACCGTCCGCTGTGCATTTATTTACCCTTGCTGTACCCGCATCCTCCGTATGGCGTCGAGGAGCCTTGGTTCAGCATGATCGACCGGACCCGACTGCCAGCGCGCATTCCCGCCCCCGCCCAATGGGACGGCAAGCCGAGCCTGCTGAAGGGCATCCATGAGCGTCAGCGGCTGCAAGGCTGGACGGAGCAGCGATGGAATGAGCTGCGGGCTACTTATTACGGCATGTGCGCAAGAGTCGATCACCAGTTCGGCCTGGTGATGGACGCTTTACGCGAAGCCGACATGTATGACGATACCGCGGTATTCTTCTTCTCGGACCACGGGGATTTTACCGGCGATTACGGCTTGGTCGAGAAGACGCAAAACACGTTCGAGGATTGCCTGACGAATGTGCCGTTCGTGATTAAGCCGCCGAAAGGCACGCCCGTACAGCCCGGAGTCCGCGACGCCTTAGTCGAACTCGTCGATTTTCCGGCGACCGTAGAGGCGCTGCTCGGCATCACGCCGAACTTCACCCATTTCGGCCGTTCGCTGCTGCCGGTCATTTCGGGCGAGCAGGATGAGCATCGCGACGCCGTATTTTGCGAGGGAGGCCGGCTGTACGGCGAAGAGCATTGCATGGAGAAAGGAAGCACTTCTTCGACGAACTCCGCCGGGCTGTATTGGCCGCGGGTCGGGCTGCAGATTGAGGAAGGGCCCGAGCATACGAAAGCTGTGATGTGCCGGACCAAGGAGTATAAATATGTGCGCAGGTTTTATGAAACGGATGAGCTGTACGATCTGCGCGCGGACCCGGGGGAGACGGTGAACCGGATCGACGACCCCGCTTTGGCCGGAGTGTTGGCCGAGTTGAAGGACCGTCTGCTGACCTTTTACCAGGAAACATGCGACGTTGTGCCGCATGAACCGAATATGCGCGGAATTTAGTGGAGCCTGGTCCGGTTGACCGCAGTAGAAGCAAGCTTGCTTCTGCAAGGAAGACCGGAATAACTGCCAGTTCGATCCGAATTGTTTCGCGCATCACGGCACTGCACGGCGGGTGATCTGTAAACGCAATCATAGTGCCGTTCGGTCGATCGAACGGCACGTTGCCATATTGGGGGCCGTATATGTGTCAATACGATTTCACCGGGCCTGTCAGCTCTGCCAACCAGTCGTTCCCGGAATGACAATGGTGACGATAGCCCCGCTGCCAGCCTCCTCATTGCGGCCGATTTGCATGCTGAAGCCGTCCCCGTAAGCCAGCGCATAACGCCGGTATACATTGAAAATGCCGGTATGCTGCTTGAAATAGGGCTCGGTCGATTTTTCCGCGCTTAACGTCAAAGCCTGCAGCAGCCCGATTACCTCATCGGGAATTCCCGCGCCGTTATCCTGAATCTTAATTTGTAATTGGGCTCCGGACTGCCATACGATGACCTTCAGCTGAAAATCGTTCTGCTTGAGCAGCGGATTCCAGCCGTACTTCAAGCTGTTCTCGACAAACGGCTGTATGCTCAGCTTCATTACCGGCATGTCCAGAAGCTCCTCCGCAATATCAAATACCGTATTCACCCTTCGCTCGTTCCGGTATTTGTGAATGCTGAGAAAATCGTGAATATAGTCGATTTCCTCGCGAAGCGGAGCCCATCCTCCGTCGTTGCGCACATTATAGCGCAGCATCCGGGAGACGCATTGCAGCATATCGCTCACGGCGGCTCCGTTGTTAATCAATGAATACGATTCGACGGTCTCCAACGTATTGAACAAAAAATGCGGGTTTATTTGCGCCTGCAGCTGCAGCAGTTCTTTCTCCTTTTCCCTTAGCTTGGTATCGATGACCTCCTTGCGCATCGTCTCCAGATCACCCAGCATTTGATTGTACGTTTTGATGAGAAAGCCGATTTCGTCCGGTATGGAATGCTCGATAGGAACGGAACTGCCCCGTCCGAGCATTTGCATGCCGCGTTTCAACCGGTACAGCGGCTTGAGTACGATTCCCATCGAAGGGAAGGCTATGACGAGGGCCAGGACGAGGCTGGCAGCGGCAACCGCCAACGTAATGAGCCGGGATTGCCGCACCCCCTTGGCCATTTCCTCAAGCGGAGTGATGCCGACGAATCTCCAATTTGCGATATGGATTGTATCGTAGGTGACCAGATAGGAGGTACCATCGTAAACGAAATTAAATTCGCCTGAAGGTTCCGTAAATGCATGCATTTTTTTTCTCAACTCAACATGCATGGCGGTTTGCTCCGCATTCAGAATCAGCTCGTCGTTCGACGGACTGTACAGCAGCACCTGGCCTTTATCGCCGAACGTCGATTTATTCATAATATCCCAAATCCAATTGGCGTCGATTTCGACCAAAATCCAGGCGGACAGCGTATTGTTTTGAATCCGGTTTACCGGTTTTACGAACGTAATCACCTCATTCTTGCCGTTAATCGCATAATTTTGCGGGTGGGGGGCGGTCAAGCCTTCGCTTGTCATTCGGGCAATCTGGTTGTACGCGGGATCGGCAAAGATCGGGTAATGAATATCGAGGTTCACCTTTTGCGATTCGGAATAAACTTTACCCTGCTTGTCCATATACAGAACGCCGCGTATTTCCTTTTTCGACTGGGCGAGCAGCTGCAGCAGCGGCCGAAAGCTGATGGCGTATGCGGCCTGGGCTTGGATATCGTTTTTGGGGACGGTCAAAAATTTCTGAAAGTCCGAATTAATGACGAACGTATTCAGCGATTCGTTCATATTCAGCAAGTACGCGTTAATATCGCTTGCGATATATTTAACGATTTGCGTGGACAAAGCGGCGGTGCCGTTCGTACTGGAACGGATGATCAAATATTGGGAAGCGAAGCTGACAAAAAAAACGGGGATTAACGAAATCAGAATGAGCGTAATAAACAGCTTGCTTTTCAACGATAAGGAGCGAGCTCGCTTGTATATCGCGGTTATGCTGCCAGCCATGAATGTCAACTCCTTTCATTCCATTACAGGGGAGAGCCTGTCTTGCGGTTTGTCTATCTTCATGATAGCTCAATCGCACAAGAAGTTGAATATGAGGTGGCGCTAATAACCAAAATAAACCCGGGAGGCCCCGGGCGAATGTCGAGCTTATGCTACATTTTTAATGCGCCTTGCGTCAGTCCGGAAATAAAATATTTTTGAAACAGGATAAAAATGATAATCACCGGAATAATGGACATGGACATGGCGGCGAAGATTTGAGCATAGTTAACGGACGAAAATACCTGATTAAAATACGTCATTCCTACCGGGATTGTGCGAAGCGCGGGGTCTTTAATCATGACTAAAGCCAGGAAGAACTCATTCCATACACCGATAAATGTAAGTATCACGATCGTAGCCAGACCAGGTTTCGTCAAAGGGAATACAATTGTCCATAATATGGCCAATTTACTGCTGCCGTCCATTTCCGCCGCTTCTTCCAGTTCACGGGGAATCGAGCGGATAAAAGTAGTCAGCAAAAAAATGGTAAACGGCATTCCCCCCGCTACATATGGGAAAATCAGACCCCACAACGTATTGTAAATGCCCAAGAACAGCTCCACCTGGAACAGCGGAATTAATGTGACCTGATGAGGCACCATGAGGGCCGACAGGAACATCCCCATCACGATGCGGTTTCCCGTGAATTCAAACCGCGCCAATGCGTAAGAGGCCAGGTAAGCGATGAGGACAACCAATACAATCGTAACCGCAGTCACAATAACGCTGTTTTGGTAAGTTACGGCCAATTGGGAAATTTTCCAGGCTTCCGTGTAATTGGTCCACTCCCATTTGAGCGGTGCCCACCACAAATTCGAATAAAACTCTCCCTCGCCCTTCAATGAGCTGAACAGCAGCCATAATAAGGGATAACCCGTCAATATCGAAATTATCAGCAGTACGGCATGGGAGAAAATACGGGTACCGACCCCGTAGACAGACATAAACGTCACTCCTTGCTTCAAAAATTAATGACTAAACCGCTTCATAATGAACAGCTGAATGGCTGTTACGACGGCGATAATGAATAACAGGAGATAGGAGATCGCCGCACCGTATCCGAAGGAGTGGAGCTTGAATGCCTGCGTATAAGAGTAAGTCATAACGACTTCCGTTGCATGATAAGGTCCCGCGCTGGTCATCACATAGACGAGATCGAACACATTAAACGCCCCCATGACAGCTATTGTCGTATTGATGATTATGATAGGAATCATAAGCGGAAGCGTGATGCGAAAAAAGCTTTGCCTCCGGGAGGCTCCGTCCACTTTGGCCGCTTCGTACAGATCGCCGGGTATATTTTGCAGGCCGGCCAGGAACAGAACCATGTGGTACCCGGCCCATTTCCAAATGTCGACGACGATCAAAGCGCCCAGGGCGAGCTTCGGATCGCCTAACCAAGCCGTGTCGGTGGAGAAGCCGAACAGCCCGAGAAAATGATTGAGGAGACCGAATACCGGGTTGTAAATCCATGACCACAGCAGACCGACCGCAACAAAGGAGAGAACGACGGGAATGAAAATAATCGTCCGGTAAACGGAGATGCCTTTTAGCCTCTGGTTCAGCAGGATGGCCAGCAGCAAGCCCAGACATACTTTTCCGGCAACGGTAGAAACGGCGTATTGTATATTATGGCCCAGCGCTTGCCACACGAACGGATCATGGAATGCGGTTATATAGTTGCTTAATCCAACCCATTTCCCGTCCGAAAAGCCGTCCCATTCCATAAAGCTGAATATAAAGCCGTTAATGACGGGATACAGGGTAAACACGGCAAATAAAAGCAAGGCCGGCAGGAGAAGGATGAAGGGGAAAAGCTTTCTTCCCCATGCAATCCGTCTTTTCGGGATGCTCGTTGCCCCGCTTTTGGCCAAAGAAATGTTCGACATCGAATCCCACCCACCTTTTTATAATATCATTTATAAGTTTCGGGGCTCCCCGCAAAGTACCTGAATTAGCTTCGAAGCAAGGCCCCGCTTTGTGGGGATATTCATTTAGCCTTTTGATCGAATTGATAGCCTTTGGCGACCAGACCGTCCTGTACCTTTTGAATATCGGCCATGGCTTGTTCGGCAGGCTTCTGTCCTCCGACTACAGCCTGAATATTCTCTTGGAACGCCTTGGTGATTTCCGGCGGCCAGTACCAATCGAGGAACGTGACTGTCTGCGGCAAATACGTTTCCTGGAACGCCTTGGTTATCGGGTCCTGCAGCGTTCCTTTTACACTGACGTTCACGGAGAAGGTGCCGTTGGTTTTGGTCAAATATTGCTGTTGGATGTCGTCGCTTGAATAAAATTCGATAAATTTTTGCGCCAGCGACTCCTTCTGCGCAGAGATGCCCGAATAGATGCCCAATGCGCTTCCGCTGCCGCCTGTCGCTTGAGGCTTCGCCTGATTGTTGTCCATAAGCGGGAACGTGACGATGCCCACATCGAATTTGCCGCCGCTGTCCACCGCCGCTTTTAGAAAGCCCGGGTATTCCCACGACCCTCCGTAGAACATGGCCGATTTGCCGGTGCTAAAGACGGCAAGACCTCCCTTCGTATCAATACCGTTGACGCCGGGTTGGAATATGCCGTCCTTGCCGAAGCGCTCCAGCATTTTCATGGCGGCCGTATAGTCGGCATCCGTAAACTTCGCTTTTCCGCGCAAAGTGTCGAAGGTGCGTTCTACCGATTGGTTGCCGCTCGTTTGGGCGAACGCCTGAAAAAACCACATCGGCCACATATAAGCTGTGCCTCCGCCAAATCCGACGGTGCTGATGTTGTCCGCTTTCAGGGAGGCTGCAGTATTCAGTATATCTTGGTAGGTGACGGGAGGCTTGAGCCCATATTTTTCCAATATTTTTTTGTTGTAGTAAAGCGCGCTTGTCGATATGGATCCCACCGGCACCGCATAAGTTTTACCATCCAGGATGAAAGGATCCATTGCGGCTTTTAAAAACCGGTCTTTGTACGTCGCAACTCCGCTCAAATCTTTAATGATGCCCGACGTTGCCATGAAGCGGACGTCCTGCCCGTTCAATTCGACCACGTCGATCGGCTGTTTGCCGTTATGCGCAGCCATAAAGTTTTCGATAAATTTATTGCTTTCGGTAGCAATCAGTTTAATCTTGGCATGATTTTTCTCCTCAAACGGTTTAAACAGCTCTTGCAGCAATTCCTGATTTTTCGTGTTAACGGTATATACAATCAGCTCCTGGGAACGGGAGGCTGACGAATCAGCCTCGCTCTCCTTTTTAATCGACGACGCTCCTCCCGCGGTACAAGCGGAAACAATAAAGAGCGGACAAATGAATGCGGCGGCCATCGCTTTTTTCCAAACCATGAGTTGTAACCCCTTTCATTTAATTAGGCTTACAGAGCCGCGAGGCGGTATAAATGGAACCGGACATTATTGCGCCAGTTCCCCGAATCTGGAGAAAATAGCCAGCGCAGGATCGATGGGTACCTCGGCGCGCGTAATATGATCGGGAATGGGAATCGTCGGTGCAGGCCTCAACGATTTTCCTGCAAATTGCGGCAGCCACTCTTTCTCCGCCTCCAGCATTTCCGCAACCATGTCGCGAATTTCCTTCAAGGTCAAGACAGAGGATGTAAGAGGGTCCAGCGCGCATGCCTGCACGACCGTTTCGGGATTGCCGGTCTTGGCGGCCAGTACAGCCAAACGCTGAACGTTGATGTTCGTCAGGTTGAGTGCGGCGCATTGCGGAGGGAGCTCTCCGACAATCGTTTGGCGAAGACCGGTCCGGTCGGCAATGACCGGGCCTTCCGCGCAGCATTCGTCAGGCAGGTTCGTGATCATGCCGTTGTTTCTGACATTGCCGTTAAAGGTGAACGTTTTTCCGGTTTCCAACGCTTCAATGATGTAGGCGCAATATTCGACGCTTCGGGGAGGCAGCTCGGCCGTTTCCGCCGAAAGAATATCCTGCTCCTTGTATTTGTTGGCAACATAGTTGCACCAAGTATAAAACGCTCCCGATTCGCCGCCGAAGGAAGGCTCGTCGCAATATAAATCAAGCGCTTTTTGGTTTTTGCGGAACCATGGCACATATTCGGATAAATGCCCCGTCGATTCCGTCATGAAGTACCCGAAATGGCGGAACACTTCGCCTCTGACCTTTTCGTTGGCGTAGTACTCGGGCAGCTCGAATTTTTCCCTGAGCGTCGGATACAAGTCCTGACCGTCGCTCTCCAGCTTAATGAACCAGCCCATATGGTTAATTCCCGCACTGATGTAATCGATCTTCTGTTTCGGAACGCCGACATAGCCGGAGATCAGATCGAGCGTCGTTTGCACGCCATGGCACAATCCGACGAACTTGACGTTGGTCTCTCCCAAAGCCCAGCAAATCATGGCCATAGGATTGACATAATTTAAAAGTATGGCGCGGGGACACAGCTCTTCCATATCTTTGGCCACATCCAGTATGACGGGAATGCTGCGCAGCGCGCGGAATATGCCGCCGGGACCCAACGTATCGCCAATGCACTGGTCGACCCCATACTTGAGCGGAATTTTATAATCAAGCTCGAAGGCGGATACGCCGCCTATTTGGAAGGAGCAGATCACATAATTGGCATCCTTCAACGCTTCACGGCGGTTTGTCGTAACCGTGACCTTTGATTTCAATCCGTTCTTTTCAATGACTTTATCCGCATAGGATTTCACCTGCGACGTTTTCCCTATCGAAGGCGCCATCAAAGCAAACTCGGTATCCTCCAAAGCTGCAGTCGCCATAATGTCCGTCAGCAGCGTTTTGCAAAAAACGATGCTGCCTGCGCCAATGATCGCGATTTTCCTCATTCCAAATCCCTCCATGTTATTGATATCGGGCCATAAAGCGAATATACGATTCCGCGAGTCTGAGGTCCTCCAACGCTTCCTTCGCTTCGCAGGGTGCCGGGCGGATGCCTTGGACGGCAGCGATGAAATTGATCGCCTGTTTTCTCATCGCCGCCATATTCGGCATGACCGGTTGAAAGTGCGAAGGCTGGTCTTTGCCGTTATCGCGCATGATGGATACAACTCCCGAAACCTGGCGCGCAAGAGGCGCGGGCAGGTCGATGCGGACATAGCCTTGTTCGAAACAGACCTGAATGCTTTCATGCCATTCGACGGATGTTTTGTAAGGCGCCATTTCCAGAGTTACCGTTACGCCGCTGTCGCTCTCTCCGGTCAGGAGCACGCCGCTGCGATCCGCATACGTAAGCCGGTACGATTCCTGAAGAAAGAAGCGGATGGCGTTGACTTGATGGATGTAATAGTTGACGAAAGCGTCCAGCTGCCGGGTCTGATGATCGTCGAAGTCTTTCGGTCCGGGCTCCGGCTGAATGGAAGGATAAGGCTCGTCGGTAACGAGAGGCGCATCGGCTCCGCCGACCCAATCGCCCGGCGGCATAATGACCCGAATGTAGCGTAATTTGCCGAGTTCTCCGCTCGTCTTCCATTGCTCCACAACCGTTTTGGCGTATTCCATGGCGGGATCGGATCTTTTGTGATAGCCGACCATGTGCAGAACCCCGTTTTCTTCGCCCAATCGGACGAGCCTTTCTCCGGTTTCCACGGTCAGCGATATCGGTTTCTCGGTAAATACAGGAACGCCCGCCTGTAAAATATCCGGTACGATAGAATGGTAATTGCGGAAAGGCTGCGCTGCGACAATAGCATCTACATCGGCGCGTTCCAGAAATTCCTTATGATCGGCATAAATTTGCGGTATGCCGTAGCGTCGGGCAACCAGCTCCGCCATTTGCGGTCGCGGCTCGGCAAGCGCAACGATCTCGCATTCGTTTTTCAGGACTGCATAATTGGACAGATGGGCCATCTGGCCCATGCCTCCCACTCCGACAAATCCGATTTTTATCTTTTTCATGTCAACTCACTCCTGAGGGCCCAAATTTTCGAATAGGAACAAGCCTTCCTTGCCTGGCGCGACGATATCGGGATAGCCGTTTCCGGTTACATCCTGAATCCACATGTAAATTCCGTTCCCGGATGCTTCGCCTGCCGGTCCGTAATCGATGACGTGTTTCTCGAAGCGGCCGTTGCCGATCTTGAAATAATAGATGCCTACCGGATCATCGGCACCCGGATCGAAATCATGCGCCATATACCGCTTGCCGGCGACCAGCTCAAGCTCGCCGTCGCGATCCAGATCAACCAGAAGCAAGTCATGGTACTGGGAGACGCTCATATCGATTTCATGCTTGATCCAGCGCCGCGTTCCATCGGCTTCCAGACTTTGTTCGTACCAGTGCAGCCCGTAGTCATGGGCCTGGCCTACAATGAGATCGCACAGCCCGTTCCCGGTTATGTCATGCCCCAGAATGGGAATGCTTGCCGATCCGAACGAGAATTCGGGATGAAACGTCCATAATTCGTTGAACGGATCTTCCGGCTGCTCCAACCAACCGTCGGCAAGCACGACATCCATCCGGCCATCGCCGTTAATATCGGCAAATCCGAGGCCGTGGCCGCTTTTCAGTCCGTCGTGAATAACGACCTTATGAAATTGTCCGGTCCCTTTTCCCTGATGATCCCGAATCAGCTTATAGAACATCTGGGGGCCGCCGGGAGTATTCGGGAAAATTTCGGGAACGCCGCAGCCGTCGATATCGAAGTAGCGGATCGTTTCGATATTCGGGCTTTGGTCGATTTCGAACGTTTCCCAAAGCGCGCCGCTGTTCCCGGGATTTTGGCGCCAACGGAGGGCGCCGCTCCACCAGGAGCCGGTTATCAAGTCGTTGAAACCGTTTCCATTTACATCCATGGGAAAGTCCGAAAAATCGTCGCGGTAGTCATTAATCGCGGCGATATCACATATCTTGTGTTTTTGCTTGAAATCAGGGCCTTGATACCAATAAGCGCCGCTGACAATATCCAGGATGCCGTCATTGTCGACATCGAACACTGAGCAAGCTTCATAGGGACTTGAGTCCAGAAATTTTTTCTTGAATGTAATTGGCATTTTCGACAATTCCTTCTTTCCGCATTGAAATGATACGATCATGCTTGGAGCGCTCCTGGAAGTAAGTGTATAATAGAACAGATACAATCTCAATGAGCATTGTTGTGTAAAGTACTATTGAATCTTGCGAATTGGGGGATGAACATGTCAGTTTCCACGATATTCAGGAGCATGCCTGTGCTGCTTGACGGCAAAGTATTTAGAATGGACAAGGGACAGCCGTTTTCGTATCCGCTGCATTACCATGAGGAAAATTCGGAGTTTCTGTTGATCGTCGAGGGAGAAGGAAGCTTTCGGGTCGACGGCAAGCCGTACCAGGCCAGAAGCGGGCATTTGCTATGCTATAACCGGACCGTTTGGCATGAGGAAATATCGACCAGCGAAAGGTTCCACGCCATGTACATCGGGTTCAAAGGGCTGCAGATCCGGGATTTGCCGCCCGACTTTTTTCTCGAAAGAGACCGGCCCCAGTTGATCGCGCTGGAAGAGTATTTTATACCGGTCAAGCAATTGATGTACGATCTCATTATGGAGCATGAAAGCACGGCGCCGGAATCCGACGCGATTGCCGACCAGCTGCTTGGCGTACTGATATGCCGTCTCTCCCAGCTTGTCCATTACAAGAAAAACGTCGAATATCGCAAACGTCCCTCGCAAGACGCAGTGCTTATGGCCAAACGATATATCGAGGAGAAATATCAGACGGATATTAATTTAAAAACTTTAGCCAAGCTGACTCATCTCAATCATTATCATTTTAGTCATTTGTTCAAGAAGGAGACGGGGCAAAGCCCGATCCAGCACCTTATAAGTTACCGGGTCGAAGTATCCAAGCAATATTTGATCACCACCCGCAAATCGATGGGCGAAATCGCAGAGCTTGTCGGGTATAAAAGCGAAACGTATTTTCAAAATATTTTCAAGAAAGTGGCCGGCATATCTCCGGGGCGATACCGTTCCGAGTTTTGGAAACATGCTCGTTCATAGCTTAGACGGGTCTTTTCCGCGTGCTAATTATAGCGCTATAATGTACATATATAAATCGCAATATTACAGCGATACGGAGGGTCCCATGCGCACGATACAAGGAAAAATGTTTATTGCGTTCAGCGTCGTCATCTGTTTGGCAATTGTACCGATTGCTTACAGCGCTTACTGGAATTCGTCCAAAGTTATCGAACGAAATGCGATTGCTTACATTTCCGAGCGAATCAGCAGCGCCAATGGCGATTTGCAGTCGATGATCGAGGACGCGGATAAAATCAGCAAAGTGATAACGAGCAGCAAAGATATTATTCAAAACATCGTCATGAGCGGTACGGAAGCCCCGGCCTACGACTGGTTTATGGAAAAAAAGGCGGCGGAAGATTTTTTGAGCTCGATGGCGGCATACAAGCCGTTTATTGAACGAATCACAGTAGCAGGCACAAACGGAAAGCTGTTTCAAACCGGAAACAGACGGATTAATCCGGAGGTCATTGACATGCTGAAAAGCGAGCCGTCGCTGATGCAAAATAAAAAGCATCTGCGGTACGATTCATCCGTGGAAGGGAAAATGATGCTGATCCGTCCGGTTAGCCAGGGAGGGCAGGTCATCGGCTATTGCATCGTTGAATTCGACCCGGGTATCGTGCGGAAAGTGTTTGATATCGAACCGCTTGCAGACAGTATGGTCGCCGTATTGGATGAGTTCCGAAACATTATGTATCATACGCATCCCGAGCTAATTCGCATGCCTGCGGCTGACACAAGCTTAAGGCAAATCATACAGTCCAAATCAGACGGATTTGAAAATAAAGTGGTAACGGTTGACGGCATTCCCTATTTAACCGTTCAATTTTCTTCAGGGTTTACAGGCTGGACGACGATCGGCATGGTCCCGCTTCGCTCCTTGTTAAGCGAAGTGCATAATATCCGCGATCAGATCATCACGATTGCCGCTATCGTGCTTGTCGCCGTTTTGATCGTGTCGATTGTGCTGTCCAATCAAATTACACGGAATATTAAACGGCTGCGGAATGCGATGAGACTCGTTCGCGAAGGCCATTTGAATGCCAGGCCGCGAATCCGCTCCAGCGACGAAGTGGGCCAGCTGAGCGAAATGTTCACCTCGATGATGAGCCGTTTGCAGGATTCAATGAATGAGACGCAGGCCCGCGAGCGGCAAAAGCGCGAAGCGGAGTACAAGGCGCTTCAGGCGCAGATTAACCCGCACTTTTTGTACAACACGCTAAATACGATTAAATATTTGGCCCGCATCCAGCACGCCCGCAATATCGAGGAAATTTCCGAATCGCTGATTGAGATCATGAGGTTTGCCATCGACTCCTCCCGTGAAATGATCACCATCCGGGAGGAACTGGAGCAGGTGAACCGGTATATAAGCATCCAGAAGTTTAAGTTTTTGGATCGGCTGACGGTTGTTGCCGATACGGAAGAAACTGTACTGGATTGTTTGATTCCCAAGCTGACCCTGCAGCCTGTAGTTGAAAACGCGCTGCACCACGGCTTGGGCGGATCGACGGCCCAAGGCACAGTGAGGATTCGTATTTATGGAGAGGGCCGGGAACGGGTCAAGCTGGATGTGACCGATAACGGAACGGGAATTTCAGAGGAACAAATTGCGGATATTTTGAACAATGAACCCGGAAACGGAGCAGGAACGGATGCCGTGCAGTCCCGATCCAACGCTGGCATCGGGCTTAAAAATGTGAACGAACGGATCAAGTTTGCTTTTGGCGACAAGTACGGACTGTCTTTGTACAGTCAACCGGGGGAATTTACAACGGTGGAATTGACGTTGCCCCAGCAAAGGAGGCTTGGCTGACGATGCGATGGACAGTTATGACGGTTGATGATGAGCTGTTGGTACGCAATCATTTGCGGTCTCTAATTCGCTGGGAGCAGCATGGCTTTGCGCTTTGCGACGAAGCCGGGGACGGGACGGAAGCGATGCGAATCATGGAGGAACAACGCCCTCATTTGGTCATTGTGGATATGAATATGCCGGGAATCGACGGGGTTGAACTGATTGAGCATATATCTGTACACCATGCTTCTACAAAAGTAATTGCTTTAAGCAGCTACGATTCGTTCGATTATGTCAGAGGATCGCTCCGCTTCGGCGCCGTCGACTATTTGCTGAAGCACAGGCTGAACGCCGAAGCTTTGACCGCCGTATTGAATAAGGTGCGAAGCATGCTTGAAGCGGAGGCGAGACATAGGCGGCAGCTTGCGAAAGAGCATAAGCAATGGGAGACGGCGAGCCCCGCCCTGGCCCAAAACTATATGCGCGAGCTGCTGCTGGGCATCTCTCCCGACCTGCGCACCGTCTCCGAGCATTTTCATGAAATGGTGTTCGGCTCGGGATCGGACAAGCAGAGGTTTATGCTGTTTATCGTGCAGTGCTTTAATTATGAGCTGATCTCAGCCCGGATGACGGAGCAGGAGCTGTCATTGTTTATTCGTTCGATCACCGATTTTTGCCAGCAAATTATCGGGGAGTCCGGCACAGGCTGCACGGTATATATGGAGCGGGGAAAGTTTGCCGTGCTGCTTTCGCTTCATGACGAGCGCAGCGAGCACAAGCTGCTGCAATATGCGAGCAGTTGCATATCGCGGTTGGAAAAGTCGATGGAGCTGTACTTTAACCTGTCCGCCGTCTTCGTGCAAAGTCCGGTGCTGCATGAGATCGGCCGCATTTCAGGGACATATCGCGAGCTGCTGCGCAAGCTGGAATCCTGGGACGGAGAGGACCTGAACCGGGACGATGCGGCACCGGCCGTTCCTTGCGTCTCTATTCGCCAAGAGAAGGAGCTGCTGTCCGCCATGGATTCGCTCCAGGCCGGCGAGGCGGCCAGCGTGGTGCGGGATGTGTTCGCATGCTTGCCGGCAGATGCGGGGCGGGCGGCATCCGCAGGCGTTCGCGCGGTTACGGAGCTGCTGCAGATCGCCGCAAAAATAGCGAAGAAGGCAGGCGCAGCCGCTGATTGGATTTTCCTCGAAATGGCGGCTTTGCAGAAGCAGCCGATTAACGCGAACCGGGCGTCGGAGGCGGTATCTGCGGTATACGGCCGCTTGGCCGGAGAGCTCCGCAAGGCCAGAACCGACGCCGGGCACTCCCGTTATGTAGGCCAGGCGCTTGAGCTGGTGCGGTTGCATTACCAAGCAGGCTTGACGTTGGAGGAAACCGCGGAACGGCTCGGCATAACGGCAGCTTATTTGAGCCGGCTGTTCAAGGAGGAAATGGGCCGGACCTTCACGGAACATATGACGGAGTACCGGATCGAACGGAGCCGGCAGCTCATTCGCGAAGGAGCCTGTACGGTCAAGGAAATATACAGCAAAGTCGGCTTCAACAGCTACAGCTATTTTATAAAAGTATTTAAAGACGCCACCGGAGAGACGCCGTACAATTATGCCAAACGGATGAGAATATAAGATATCAAATATTTGCTACGATTGTGCAAAAATGTGCAACGCACCGCCCTTTCAACCCGCATTATACTAAAACAGATTCCCGTCGAAAGCCCTTACAATAATAGAGCTTCGGGAAAAAATCTTCAAATCGAAGGGGTTGTATCCAATGAGGGCCAACAACAATACAAGGTTCCTGCTGCTCGCCGCTTCTATCGCGATGACCGGTTTAATGCCGGCATGCAGCGGGCAGCCGGGCGGCGTCAGTGACCCTGCCGCATCTGCTAAAGTGGATGACAGGTTTAACCAAAGCGGCTTTCCGATCGTCAAAGAGCCTGTTTCTTTGAAGGTGTTCGGCTGTAAAGATCCGAACCATGCCGATTGGAAGGATGTGCTTGTTTTAAAGGAGTACGCCAAAAAAACGAACATGAACATGCAGTATGAGGAGACGCCTGCGCAGGGCTGTGACGAGAAGCGAAATTTGCTGTTCGCGGCCAATGAGCTTCCGGACGTATTTCTGAGAGCTAACTTGAGCAATACGGACATTTCCCGTTACGGCATGCAGGAAGGGATGCTGATTCCGCTGGAAGGGCTTATCGATAAATATGCGCCCAACCTGAAAAGCTTGTTCGACAAATATCCGGATGCGAGAAAGTCGGTAACGGCAGCGGACGGGCACATTTATACGCTGCCGGCCATCCGCTTGCTCAGCTCGGGCCGGACCGACAAAATCTGGATCAACAAAACATGGCTGGATAAATTAAACATGAAGGCTCCGACGACACCGGACGAATTGGTTGCATTGCTTAAAGCTTTCCGCGATCAGGATCCGAACGGCAACGGAGAAAAGGATGAAATACCATTAGGGCTGCGGGATATGGGGATGGTGTTCAGCACCTTTACCGGTTCCTGGGGACTCGACAGGCAAATGGGCTATAACATTAACATTAAAGATGACAAGGTGCATATTTGGCTTGCCGATGAACGGTTCAAGGAGCTGCTCATATTCCTGAACAAGCTGTACAGCGAAAAGCTGTTGTATAAAGATTTTTATTTGGGCGATCTTCCGAAATGGCGGAGCAATCTGTCCCAGGCCAAGATCGGCATGTTCTTCATCCAGGCCTCGGATCCGTTCACCAAGGTGGAGGGTCAGTTTACCGGCATGGCGCCGATTAAAGGGCCGCATGGAGATCAGAGCTACAGCGCTTCGGGGCCGCTTGCTTCGCCGATCGGCACCTTCGCCATTACGAAGGAAAACAAGAGTCCTGAAGCGACGATCCGTTGGGTCGACTATTTCTTCAGCGATGAAGGCAGCATTTTTTATCAATACGGCATTGAAGGCCAGACGTTTACGATGAAGGACGGAAAACCGGCTATTAACGACTCGATTAAAAATGACTCGCGTGGTCTGATGGCGGCATTGGGACAAGTGAATCTCGTTCCCGGGGGAGCCTTCCCGTTTTTGACGACGGACAAGACAGGCAATATTGTGGAAAACGAGAAGACGCAAGAGGTCAGCAAGTTTGTGGAACCGTTTATTCCGAAAACGATCTACGGACCGCCGATATTCGATAAAGCGACGACGGATGAAATTGTTCCGATTAAAACCGACATTGACAAATATATTAATGAATCTATCGCTAAATTTATTATCGGAGAGCTCAGCTTTGATAAATGGGGCGAATACGCGGCCACGTTGAAAAAAATGAAGCTCGACGAGCTTGAGAAGGCATACCAGAAGGCTTACGAATCGCTCAATAAAAAATAATGGTTCGCGGCCGGGTAAAAATCGGTTGAATCCGGCCTCTTGTACGATCGAATCAGGGGAGGACATCCTTTATGAATGCAGAGACAGAAGCGGCGGCGGTTGGATGGAAACCCAAAAATGCGCTGCTAAAGCGAATGCGGGTCCGCTATGAATTATACGTCATGCTGTTTCTTCCGCTGCTCTGGTATGCCGTGTTCAAATATATTCCGATGTACGGGATCGTGATCGCCTTTAAAGATTTTTCAGCGTCCAAAGGCATATTGGGAAGTCCGTGGGCGGGACTCAAACATTTTGAGCGTTTTTTCGAATCGTCCTACTTTTGGGATTTGGTCTGGAATACATTATCGCTCAGCTTGTATTCGCTTGCGTTAGGCTTTCCGATTCCGATCCTGCTTGCGTTAATTATTAATGAGCTGCAAAAAAAATGGTTCCGGAAATGGCTGCAAAATGTAACGTATATTCCGCATTTTTTATCGTTGGTCGTGATCGTCGGCATGCTGAACATTTTTTTGCATCCGCAAACAGGCAAAGTAAACCAGTTGATCTCGTTTCTCGGGGGATCGCCGGTCGAATTTATGAGCAAGGCGGAATGGTTTCAAACGGTGTTCGTCACCTCGGGCGTGTGGCAGCATATGGGCTGGGGCTCGATTATTTACTTGGCTGCGCTGAACGGCATTGATCCGACCTTGTACGAGGCGGCCAAGATGGATGGCGCTACGCGGCTTCAACGCGTGTTCCATGTCTCTATTCCGGGCATTATGCCGACAATCATCATATTATTTATATTGCAAATCGGTAATTTGATGGATGTCGGTTTTGAAAAAGCGCTGCTGATGCAAAATGCGTTAAATGCCAGCAAGAGCGACATTATCGCCACCTTTGTTTATAAAAACGGGATTCAGGGCGGTCAGTTCAGCTATACGGCGGCAGCCGGCTTGTTCAATTCGATGATTGACTTTATGCTGCTGATTTTCGTGAACCGGCTGGCAAGGAGAAAGACGGATACGAGCTTATGGTAAGGGAGAGGTTCGGCTTATGCGAGTTTCAACCGCAAGAAGGCTGCAGTCGGTCGACGACAAACGGTTTGACGCCGTCGTCTATGTGCTGGCTGCGGTACTGCTGCTGATTGTCATATATCCGCTGCTGTTTGTGGTCAGCGCATCGTTCAGCGATCCGGAGCAGGTGATTGCCGGCAACGTCTGGCTGCTGCCAAAAGGGATCACGTTGGACCCGTACGTGCGCGTCTTTGAAAATAAATCGATATGGAGCGGCTATGCGAATACGGTTTTTTATGCGCTCGCCGGCACGTCCATCAACATTATGATGACCTTGCTGGCCGCTTACCCGCTTTCGCGCAAAGATTTGCCTGGCGCCCAGCTGTTGATGTTCGTCGTTACGCTGACGATGTTTTTCAGCGGCGGCTTAATTCCGACTTATTTGGTCGTCAAGGCGCTCGGCATGAACAACACCGTATGGGCAATGCTCATTCCCGGCGCCATCGCGACGTATAACCTGATTGTAATGCGCACGTTTTTTCAAAGCAGCATTCCGTTCGAGCTGCAGGAATCGGCTTCGATGGACGGCTGCTCGTATTTCCGGCTTTTATTCAGCATCATCATCCCGTTGTCCAAGCCGATTATCGCCGTAATGGTGCTGTTTTACGGGGTGGCCCATTGGAATGCATATTTTAATGCGCTTATTTATTTGAAGGATCGCAGCTTGTATCCGCTGCAGTTGATTTTGCGGGAAATCCTGATCCTGAATCAAACGGAAAATATGGGCTTTGAGGGCGCCGGGATGTCGGAGCGGGTACTGCTTGCCGAGAGCATCAAATATTCGGTTATCATCGTGTCGAGCTTGCCGGTTCTGCTTGTGTATCCGTTTGTGCAGCGTTATTTCGTCAAAGGCGTGATGATCGGATCGATTAAAGGGTAACTATAACTAGGACGGAGGTTTTTGAAATGGAACAGGATCAGGCCCGGGAGCAATCCCGGGTTCAACCCCAGGACAGGCCGAATATTTTGCTTATTCAAACCGACCAGCAGTCGGCGGAAACATTGGCTTTATACGGCAATCCGCTTGTTCGGACGCCCCATCTGGAGAAGCTTGCGGAACAAGGGGTCGTATTCGATTACGCGTTTTGCAATTATCCCGCCTGCTCCCCTTCGCGTTCCTCCATGCTGACAGGCCGGTACGCTTCAACGATAAGCTGCCATGCCAACCATATGCTGATCAATCCGAATGAGACGACATTGCCTCAGGTGCTGAAGCAGAACGGATATCAGACGGCATTGATCGGCAAAAATCACGCGTTTATGACTTCGGCCTCGACGGCTGCCCTTAGCTATCCCGGCGCTGCAGGGGAGGAGGCGAGCCTGCTGCACAACGTGTTCGACTATGTGCGTCTGGCCGAGCACGGCCATCTCGTCGACGGCTACCGGGAGGATGAAGGCGTGCTGGCTGCGCATGAATGGGCGAAGCTGAACTGCTGGAGCAGTCCGCTCGGTCACGGCGCGAACCCGGCCCCGCCGGAAAAATGCGGCACGCATTTGCTGGGTGAATCGGCGATGGCTTACTTGCAGGACATCCGCAAGCAGGAGCAGCCGTTTTTCATGTGGCTGTCGTTCCCTGACCCGCACACGCCGTATCAAGCCCCGGAGCCGTATGCCGGCTTCTACGACCCGGCTAAAGTCCCGCTGCCGCCCAAGGACGACCTTACCGGGAAACCGGAAAGACAGAAGGTCGCGCATCTGATGGATGCGATGGATACGGCGGACGATGATCTGATCCGCAAGGTCAGAGCCATTCATTACGGCATGATCCAATTTATCGACGATACGCTCGGGCGTGTTTTCGCGAAGCTGGAGCAGCTCGGTTTAAGAGATAACACCGTCATCGTCTTTACTTCCGATCATGGCGATTCGATGGGGGCGCACGGGCTGATTCAAAAGCATAACGCTTTTTACGATTCGTTTACGCGCGTTCCGTTTATCGTCGCAATGCCCGGTTACGGGGGGCCGAAACGAAGCCCGCATCTCGTCGAGCTGATAGATGTGATGCCGACGCTGCTGGAGCTGGCCGGAGCTCCAGTTCCATACGGTGCGCAGGGCCGGAGCCTGGCGCCTTATTTGCTGCAGGACGATTCGTTCGTCCCGCGGGAATATGCGGTCATCGAGAGCGGGGAGGAAGGCGAGCCGATTCGCCTGTCGGATATTACGGTGCGGCCGGAGCATCCGTTCGATGACCGATATTTTGTCTGGTGCGCATACCGCGATGCATGGATGGGAAAAGGCAAATGCATACGCACGCATGATTGGAAGCTCAACATTTATGCAAACGGCGATGGGGAGCTTTACGATCTCCGCAATGATCCCGACGAGCTGCACAATTTGTTCAACGAATCCAATTATGAGCAAATCCAAATCGAATTGGAGCGCAAGCTGCTGCATTGGTCGATTGCGAAGGAGGACCGGATACCGCTTAACCGTACCGTTACGCTGAATTACGCCGATGTGAAACAGCAAAGCACAGGTTAAACCGGAGTCAAATTACGGCGGGAAGCAGACATTGAATTTTTATATTTACGGTTTTGAATTTACATTGTATTATTACAATATAATAATTAACATTATAAAAATATAATGTATTAGAGGTGCTGACATGTTAAGAACAGAATACCCCCGCCCGCAATTTGTTAGAAAAGATTGGTTGAATTTAAACGGTGAATGGGAATTTGCGTATGACGACAATGATGCCGGAATCCGGGAGCGTTGGTATGAAGGGAGGACGCTGGATCGGCGGATTCAAGTGCCTTTTTGCTACCAGAGCGAATTAAGCGGCATCGGGGAAACCGAATTCCACGACATCGTTTGGTACCGCAAAGAAGTTCAGCTGCCGTCCGAATATAACGGTAAAACGGTGCTGCTTCATTTCGGAGCTGTCGATTACGAGGCGAAGGTATGGGTGAACGGCAGACTTGCCGCCGCTCATTACGGCGGACATACCCCTTTTTCGGCGGATGTGACAGCGCTGCTGCAGCAAGGCAAGAACGTCGTTGTTGTCCGTGCGCAGGATTACAGCAAAGATGTAACGCTTCCCCGCGGCAAGCAATATTGGGAAGAGAAATCGCGCGGCATCTTTTATACCCGTACTACAGGTATTTGGCAAACCGTGTGGATGGAGCCCGTGGATCGGATCTATTTGGCCAAAACGAAGCTGACTCCCGATATTGACCGCAATGAAATTCAAATCCGTACGTTTATGAACGGTCCTGTCAGTCAAGCCAACACGGTGCTGAAAACGATCATTTCATTCGGCGGCGAGACGGTTGCGGAAGAAGAGACGGTTTTGCGTCATGAGGAAGAAGCCAGAACGGTCAAGCTGCATGATTTTAACGATCACAGCCTGGGCCGGTGGTGGACTCCCACCAAACCGAATTTGTATGATATCGAGTTTGTGATTACGGTAAACGGCCGGGAGACGGACCGGGTGAAAAGCTATTTCGGCATGCGGAAAATATCGGTCGTCGACGGCAAGCTCTGCTTGAACAACCGCCCTTATTATATGAAGCTTGTGCTCGATCAAGGCTATTTCCCGAACGGTCTCTTGACTCCGCCCTCCGACGATGCGATCAGGCAGGACGTAGAGCTGACCAAGGCGATGGGCTTTAACGGCGCCCGCAAACATCAAAAGATCGAAGACCCCAGATACTTGTATTGGTGCGACAAGCTCGGTTTGCTTGTTTGGGGCGAGATGGCTAACGCGTATGCCTATTCGGAGCAGTACGTAACCCGGGTGACGAACGAATGGATGGAAGCGATAGACAGGGACTACAACCATCCGTGCATTGTCGCCTGGGTTCCGATTAACGAGAGCTGGGGCGTCCCGAACATTCTGGTTGATCAGCTGCAGCAATTTCATGCATTATCCTTATACTATTTGACGAAATCGCTCGACCCGACCCGTCCGGTTATATCGAATGACGGCTGGGAGCATGTCAAATCCGATCTGTGTACCATTCACGATTATGAGAGCAGAGAGGAAGTTTTGACCGAGCGGTACTCTACCGTCGATAAAGCCGTGGGCGCGAAGCCGGCCCGCCGGTGGATTTATGTGCCCGGTTACAAGCACGAGCAAGAACCGGTGCTTGTCTCCGAGTTCGGAGGTATCTCGTTCCGCAAGAGCGAGCAGGAAGGCTGGGGTTATTCGGCCGCAGCGGATGACGGGGATTTCGTGAACCGGCTGGCCGCGGTCGTCCATCCTTTGTTGAACAGCCCGGTTGTCCAAGGCTTTTGCTATACGCAGCTGACGGATGTCGAGCAAGAGATCAACGGGCTGCTTACCTACGACCGGAAGCCGAAAGTGCCTCTGGAATGGATTAAACAAATCAACGAAGGCAAAAAGCCGGCGATGGATGGGCTTGGCACCCAGGCTCCGGTATAAATGCGCATATAAAAAGCTTACAGCCTTGCGGCCGCCGCAACCTTTTTTAACCTCAAGGACCGCCTCGAAAAAAAGACGCTTCCATTCCACTACATTTGTGGATATGGAGGCGTCTTTCGTATAGGATCGGGGACGGGTTCCCCGTTCGCATCCACTGCGGCGCATCGCTCGAATTTAGTTCCGAAAATAAGAATTGCTTCTTATATTCGAAGGACAACGGGAAAAAGCGGCTATACGATAAGGATGCAGATAAAGACAATCTCATTCAAGCAAGCGGCTATGAAATCCAATACTAAGGGTGCACGGACAATGAATGGTATCCATTTGTATGAAAGCAAACATACGGAAAGCTATAAGCTCCGCGTTCATTTTCACCATACTTATCAGCTGCTGTATGTCATTGAAGGGCAAGGGTCGGTACTGCTGGACGGGAAAACGCACGATTTGTCGGAAAACAGCGTTGTCGTTATTTTTCCTTATACGAAGCATGCGGTATCCTCGAATTCGCATCTTGCTTTATTGATCCTTACGTTTAACGAAGCTGCGCTTGATAACATGTTTGCCCCTCTGCAGAGGGATGATATCAGCTTTACCGGATCTTTCAAACTGAGATTGAATTCTCTCTACGCCAATGAAACGAGAGGTCTTTTGAGAAAGCTGTTATTCGAGGAAAGGCAGCAGACGATGTTCAGCGATTGGGCGATGAGAACGTATTTGAGCGAAATGATACTCGTCTTGTGCAGAGCGCGGCAATCGAATCATACGAACGATTTTAACAGCTTGAGGGCGGAAAAAATCCGGGCCTATATCGACCAGCATTACTATGAATCTTTTACATCCGAGCAGTTGGCGCAAAAATTTGGAGTTAGCGTCCGGTATACCAATACGATTTTCAAAGACAAATATCAAATGACGCCGGTCCAGTACTTGAACGAAGTCAGACACGGGATCGCCAAGAAGCTGCTGTTGGAAACCGATATGAACATCGTTTCGATCTGTTTCGAGGTTGGCTACGAATCGCTGCCGACCTTTTACCGCAGCTTTAAAAATCTGGTAAGCATGTCGCCGTCCCAATACCGGCAGCTGCACCGGGAATAGCAGAAAAGTGCGGAGATTCAGTTCCAAATCTGATACTTGATGGCTGGAAATGAAAGGAGTTGGAGCTTGAAGCGGATTAAACTGAAGCAGGAAGTAAGCGCATACAAACAGCGGCTATTTTAAAAACGGCTGTAATCATTCGGAAAAAGGTAAGGGAGTGTGAATCGTATGAAGGAAAATGTACGCGAATATGTGGAGGAACGATTGCAAGGGGGGGTGGATATAAGCAAGTCGGTCGAACTGCTGCGGCGCTACGCGTATATTGAGCAAAGCTGTGTCCGGGCGCTTGCCGGCTGGTTCCTCAAAATACCCGATTGGGAAATGAAAATCGAGCTCGGTTACCATCTCTACGCTCATGCCGAACGGTTGAACGAGCTTGGAACGAGACTGGAGGAGCTCCGCGGAGGACGTCATCGGGACGCCAATATTGAACCGGCGCTGGCGCGCGTAGGAGAGGAGCTGATTCAAGCTCCGGACGAGCGAAGCTTTTTGTCCGGACTGGCGTGGATGCTGCGAAATCTCGCCGACGTTTATCGGGAGCATGCGGAAGCCGGCGATTCCAGCGCCAACGCATTGGAAATCCGGATTTTGTACCGGTTATTATCCGATGTGGAAAGAGAGCTGGAGTCCGTGAAGAAGCTGCTGCTGCTGCAATCGTCTCCTTCGGAGGAGGAGAACCGGTGGACGACCTACTTGCAAGAGCTTTTGCAGGAAGCCGGCTGCATCGGAGGGCTGGGAACCCGAATCGGCAGAAAAGCGTTGCGGCCGGAGAAAGCGCTGTTTGAATGGCCTGCTCACATGATATTCGACGACCGGATTCAGCACGATGACTTGGGCAGCTACGAATCCAAGCTGTCGCTTCCGTTAAGGGAGCGTTCCATCGGAGAATTTCAGGTATACTTCAATGAATTTTACGCAGCGGCACTGCTGGCTACCATCATCTTTGATTCCTGGAAGCTGGATGCCCCGCGGCAATATTTTATGGATATCGCCCATCACTTTTGGGATGAGGTTCGACATGCCCAGTTTGGCGCCATTCGCTTGCGCGAGCTTGGAGTCGAGCCGTCCAAGGTCAATATGGTGCTGTTCGAGCAGTCGCAAGGCATGCCGCTGCTGCACCGGCTCTGTTACTTGACGCTGGGGCTGGAAGTATACTTTATGCCGCGAAAAAGCGTCCGGGTAAGGTACTACGAGCAGCAGGGCGATCCGCGTTCCCAACTGTTCGCCGATGTCGACTGGTCGGATGAGTCGAACCATGTCCGCTACGGGAAACATTGGGTGGACTATTTGCTGAAGGACGATGCGCGCAGTATCGAGGACGTGCAAGAAGAAATTACCAAATATATGGAAACCTATGCAAATAATTTACCGGACGGACAGAAGGTTCCCTGGTAGCTGAAACCCGGGAATCGCAAGTACGCGGTGTTCATTAATCAGACGAGGAGACGAAGTTTATGGAGCTTGCAAATCATACGGAAATACCCCCGCGTACGAAAATAATGCCGGGCATGAGCGCGGGCGCAGGCAGTCCTGAGGAAATAGCCGCTCGAATCGAGCGGCTGCCGTTGACCCGTTGGCAGACCAAAGCCCGGCTTATTGTCGGAACGGCAACGTTCTTCGATGCTTTTGACGCTTTGGCGATCGCTTATGCGCTCCCTGTCCTGATCAAGGAGTTTAACTTATCGGCCGGACAAATAGGGATGGTGATTTCCATCGGTTTTTTGGGCCAATTGATCGGCGCTCTGCTGACCGGCTTTTTAGCGGAAAAATTCGGTCGTCTCAGGATGACCATTTATACCATTTTATTGTTTTCGGTGACCGGTTTTTTTGTTGCGGCTTCATGGAGTCTCGGCTCGCTGCTTTTTTTCCGGTTCATTCAGGGGATCGGGTTGGGAGGAGAAGTTCCTCTGGCCGCCTCCTATATTAATGAAATTACGAAAGCCCAGCGTCGCGGCAAATTCGTTCTGCTTTACGAACTGATTTTCTCGTTCGGTCTCATGGCGGTTGCGATTGCAAGCTACTATTTGATTCCGACGTTAGGTTGGCGGTGGATCTTTATTATTGGCGGCATTCCGGCCATATTGACGCTCTTTATGAGACGGCAGCTGCCCGAATCGCCCAGATGGCTGGCAGGCGTAGGACGAGCCAAGGATGCGGATCAAGCTATGACATTTATCGAAGATAATGTCCGGGCCCGGACGAACGGCGTATTGCCGGAGCCCGTTATCGTTCCATTGAACCGGGAGCAGCAGCCCGGCAGCGTTCGCGAACTGTTCAAAGGCGTTTATCGCAAGCGGACTTTGGTGCTGTGGTCGATCTGGTTCACGTCCTATTTGGCTTTTTACGGAGTAAGCACATGGGTGCCGTCGATTTTCAAATCGGTGTTTAATCTTTCTGTCGAACAATCTTTGCTGTATGGACTCGTCCTTATATTGGCCGGTGTCGTCAGCGCTTTCATCTGCGCATTGACGATTGATATCGTCGGCCGAAAAGCATGGATAACGAGTTCGATGCTGCTGGGAGCGGCAAGCTTTATTACGCTTTGGCTGATCGGGGCCAAAACGCCGGCTCAGGTGTTGATCTGGGCTTCCATAGGCTACGCGTGGGTGGCTGTCGTCACGATGGCTGTATATTTGTATACGCCGGAGCTGTACCCGACCCGGATGAGAGCGTTGGGGACGAGTCTGGCCAGTGCCTGGCTGCGTCTTTCCTCGATTATCGGACCGACGTATGTCGGATTCATTTTGACCAATTCATCCATTTCGTACGTATTTTTGGGATTCGGCGTCGTTTCGCTTGCCGGAGGCATCATATTCGGTTTGTTCGGGATCGAAACGAAGGGCAAAAGCTTGGAGGAGCTTTCTCCTTAAAAAGCGATCTTGCAAGCGTGACACTCTGGGTGGCAGCACTGTCATCCATCCTGCAAGCTCAGTAAGTCAGCGAGTTTATACGATATTCGGCGAGCCCCTTCGTCTGCGCGAGATCACCTTGGTGAAATCAGCGTGCAGGCTGAGGGGTTTTTAGTTGAAAGTATAAGATTTTATACTTTGCTTCGCACAACTTTGATAAACGCGCTCGTCCCCCAAGGATGGCGAAGCCGTTTATCCTAGTTGAATAGAAAGTATAAGTTTTATACTTTGCTTTGCACAACCTTGACAAACGCGCCTGTCCTTTAAGGGCGGCGGAGCCGCTTATCCTTGGGCGAACGCTTTATAAATTTAACGCAATGCCCAGAGTATAGGGTATGGCCGTGGGATGGAGAGGCGGTAACGCCCCCTTTGAAGCGCGTATTTGCTTTGAACCGGGGTTGCGCGAATTCAGTAAAAGGCCCAGTGAGATATTGCACTGCCGTTATGGTAAATTTATACTATAAGTTGAACTAAAGAAACCCGCGTGCGTGTAAAGCAATAGAACATACATAATCCAGCAGATGATCCTGCTCCAATAAAACGAAATTCCTACAATAATGCAGGCTTTTTTTATCGAAATGACTTGTTCATAAGGAATTCCTGCATATATGCAGGTGTTCTCACGGATTAGGGATCGATCAGAAGCGGAAGCGGAGAAAACATGCAGTTTATCAGGAATTTAATCACGCGAATTGATGAGCAGAAGAAAAGATGTACAATTGCATCTTTTCCTATCATCCTTTCTCAATCGTTGCTTTGGAATAAATCCTTTCCAATGAAACGAAACCATTAGTTCAACATATACAGACTAATAACTGACCGGAGGGCTGAATCGTATGAAAATTGCTATTTTATCCGATATCCACGGAAATGCGCGGGCCTTGGACCATGTGTTGGCCGATATCCGCACCAAGCAGGCGGATCAAATAATCGTGACGGGGGATATATGCTATCGCGGGCCGGAGCCGAAGCGGTCTTTGGAATTAATCCGCTCCTTGAATGCCAAGGTCATCAAGGGCAATGCGGATGAATGGGTTGTGCGGGGAGTGCGTCAAGGCGAGGTGGCCGATCAGGCATTGGAGATGATGAATCGGGAACGGGAATGGATCGTATCAAAGCTGGATCAGGCCGATATCGATTATTTGGCCCAGTTGCCGACCGAAATCGATACGGTGGTCGAGGGGATGAGGCTGCATCTGTTTCACGCGACACCGGACAGCCTGTTCGAAATCGTCAATTCCAGTGCGGATGATGCAACGATCCAAGGGAAGCTGATGTCCGCCAGGGATGCGCAGGTTTACGTCTACAGTCATATCCACAAGCCGTTTATCCGTTTCATTCAAGGCAGGCTGGTCATCAATACCGGCAGCGTCGGACTGCCTTTCGACGGATTCGCTATGGCTTCTTACGCCACGTTGGAAATAACGGACGGCACGGTCAGAGCGTCCATCGAACGGGTCGGCTTCGATATCGAAGAAGTGATCCGCCAGTATGAGGCTGCGGATTATCCGAATGCCGCGATGATGGCCAAAGTGCTGCGGAAAGCGAGCCTGTAGGTCGTGGCAGCCAAAACGAATGCCTGCCGGATGCTGGATGCTGCGAAAGCGCCTTATACGCTGCATGAATACGATTGGGATGAAAATCAGCTGGACGCCTACACCGTTGCGGAGAAGGTCGGATTGCCCGCCGGTCATTTGTACAAAACACTTGTGCTCAGAGGAGACAAGACGGGGGTCATCATGGCCTGCATCCCCGGGGACAAGGAGCTGAACCTGAAGGCGCTGGCCCAAACGAGCGGCAACAAAAAGGTCGAGATGGTGCAGGTGAAGGAGATTCAAACGTTGACCGGCTATATCCGGGGCGGCGTATCTCCGCTCGGCGTCAAAAAGAAGTATCCGTTCTACCTGCATCATTCGGTCGTCGACGTTCGCCCGGTCAGCATCAGCGCCGGCCGCCGCGGACTGCAAATCTTTTTGGACGGCCGGGATTTGGCCGCTGTATCCGAAGCCGTGCTGGCAGACCTTACATTGTAGAATCGCTTTGAGCAACCGCCGAAACGACGGTTAAATACCGCGAATACGGATAGGATCGTCGAGAATTGTTCGCAACTTTCAAAGGCCCGCCACGTATTCGTGACGGGCTGCAGCAGGTAATGCCCGGCCTGCAATGGCTCGGAACGTATCGGCCTACGGGCGGTGTTTATGGTCCCGCAGCCATTTCAAAAATTGCTCCAGCCAGTTTCCGAAATCCGGAAAATGCGGGAATGGGGGATAGCCGCCACCATTGTGACCGCCGCTGATCGTAGTTTCGAAATGAACGGCGTTGTGGGAGACCACTATTGGCGGCGAATACATGCGGTTTTTCATCATGCGCACGCTCCTTTCATTGAAATTTTGATACAAAATGTATCTTGAATCATTATCGCACAGTCAATTTATGGATGGTGTCGAAATAGGGGAGAAGCGTAAATTTTTTTCCTCTATGTCGGAATGTATGGAGGGGAATGGGAACGCGTTGAACAGCCCCGTCCCCGGGCTCATGGCAAAGGCCGTTCCCATTCCGGGAACGGCCCTTGCCTGTCAGGCGTGCCAAATGCGCGGCATGGCCAACGGCTCTTTGCCCAGCTCGGCCCATATATATTTGAGCAGCAGCTCGCTTTTTAACGAAGCGGCTTCAGGTTCGTCCCATAAATTGTTCAGCTCGAGCGGGTCTTCCTGCAGATCGAAAATTTCTCCGTACATCTGGTTATAGTAAACGGTAATTTTGTAACGTTCGTCCACGTACGTTTTTTGATGGATTGTCGTCGGCTCATGCCGGAACTCGCAAATGGCGTGATCCCGTGCTGCGCTCTTGGTGCCGAGCCAAACCTCGCTCTGGTCGACCCCGGTCATCGCATGCGGAATTTCCAAACCGGCCAATGACAAAAAGGTCGGCGCCAGATCGACAAGCGATTGAAGGGCGGGCGAGGTCCGGCCGGCCGGCACGTTTCCCGGATAGCGGACGAGGAAAGGCAGCCTGATCAAATCCTCGTAGTGGAAGCCGCCTTTGTACTGCAGACCGTGCTGTCCGAAAAAATGCCCGTGATCCGTTGTGAATACGACGATCGTCTGCTCGGCCAATCCCAGTTCATCCAGCTTATCCAGAATACTGCCGACATATTTATCCAGCAGGCTGATCATGCCGTAATATGTAGCGACCAGCTGCTTGCGTTCGCTATCCGGCAAATTCACATGGGAATGATAGCCGTGGATGCCGTGCCCGGATTGCTTCAAATAGCTGAAATCGGGATCATGCTCCTGCGTTTTGCGGAAATGCTCCGGATTGCGGTCATGCTCGCCGGGAGTGACGGCCGGAATCGTCAGCCGCTCGGGATCATACATCGTATCCCACGGCTCGGGAGCGAGGTAAGGAGGATGCGGGTCGAAAAAGCTGGACCAGAGGAAAAACGGCTCATCGTTTTCCTTATACTGTTCCAGCAGCGCATTGCTGCGCTCCGCAATCCATGTATTATAATGAAACCGTTCGGGGATCGGCCATTTATGCTGAATCTCAGGGTCCATCGTACCTGTCGGCCCGACAAAATAGTCCCGCCAGTTGGCGCAGCCGTTTTCCTCCAGCCAAAGCGCGTAATGCTGGCCGACATGGGCCTCGTTCGTATGGTTGCGCGCCAGCTCCACATGATCGAAGCCGTAGAAAGGTCCGTTATGCTCCTTCCAATAATCGAGGTCCTGAAGGAGCGGGTACGCCTCGACGGACGGGTACGCCTCCGTGCTTTTTAACGGCTGAAAGTGGGCTTTGCCCACAAGCGCCGTCCGGTACCCGGCCTTGCTGAAATCGTCGCCTACCGTATGACGGTCTTCGAGCAGCTTCGTACCGAGCGTCCACGCACCATGCTGGCTCGGATACATGCCGGTCACGATCGACGCGCGGGTCGGCGTGCAGGTCGGATTCGGACAGTAGGCTCTTGTGAAGGTCGTGCCTTCGCGCACCAGCCTGTCCAAATTAGGCGTCTTCAGCTCGGGCTGAAAAGCGCCGATTGTATTCCAATGCTGCTGATCGCTCGTAATCAGCAAAATGTTCGGACGATTCATGGAATCCTCTCCTTGTGAATGATGTTGCGACACCTAAGTTTAACTCAGCTTAAAATCCGGCGAATAAATGTTTGGCATAGATTGATTTCTACAGTATAGCTTGACTCGGCCGCCGCCGGAATGACACAATGTATTTAGCAAAATGTTGGTTTATCAAGGCCGGAGTCGAATAGGGCGCACATCGGATCGGGCTTGAAATAAGGAGAGGTGCGGATGCAGGAATACAGCGGTGAATTCGCTGAATTTTGGTATAATGTGCCGACCGCGCTGGAGAAGGCGGGGGCGCTGTGGCTCGTTCGTTCGGGGCGGAATATCGCGAAGCCGGGCTATGCCGTAGGACCGAAGGTCATTGATTGCTACGGATTTCATTTTATTATGGAAGGGAAAGTCCGGCTTGAGTATAACGGCGAATCGCAGCTGCTGCAAAAGAACGATTTGTTCTGCCTGATGCCGCATATTTCTTATTATTATCGCATGGCTCCTTCGGTCCAAAGCCTGCGAATGGTCTGGATTACGCTCGACGGCGGCCAGCTGCCGGAGCTGCTGGCGCGAATCGGGCTGAATGCGGGCGTGCCGTATATAAGAGGAGCGATCGGCCGCTCCGTCCGCAGGGCGCTGGCGCATCTTGTCGCCGGATCGTCCGCCGGCGCGGCGGCGGATCCGCTGCTGAGGCAAAGCGAGCTGCTCCGCTTGTTCGCGCTGCTCGGCGGCGCGGCAAGCGCAGGCCGGCCGAAGCTGGCGACGCAGCCGCTGACGCCGCAGGATGGCGAAGCGGCTGCGGGAGTTGACGAGGCGGAGCCGCGCCGCCGGCAGCAGGCGAAGCAGCTGCCCAGCCGCTGGCTGGCGGAAGCCGTTGCTTATATCCGGCTGCATTATACGGAGCCGTTAAGCATTGCGGAGCTGGCCGCGACGGCCGGCGTTCACCGCTCCCATTATTCTTCCATGTTCGCGAAGGAGGCGGGATATTCGCCTCAGCGGCTGATCCTTCGCCTGCGGATGGAGAAGGCGGTTTCCCTGCTTGCGGCAGATACGCTGACAATTACGGAAACGGCGCTTTCGGTCGGCTATCCAGATGTGTATTCGTTTTCCCGCGCGTTTAAGAAGTATTACGGCAAACCGCCGAGCGATTGGCGCGGGATGCGGCAGCAATCATAAATTGGATTCCTGCCGCAGGTGTCGTACTAAAGATATATAGCTGTAGGGAAATCATGGAATTACCTGCAAATAAACCGTGAAAGGAACAACTACATATGAGCAGTCGTCGCTTTCGAAGCAAGAGGAGAACCGGCCGAAAAGGAAAATATGCGCTTGCCTTGTTGGGCGTTGGCGCTGCGGCATGTTTGTCGGTCGTCGTATTGAAGCCGGATCTGGATTGGTCCCGCATGCTGGGCATGCTGGAAAACAAGGGCACGGAAGCGGCCGAGCAGGCCGGGAAGCTTCCGGTCAAACCGCCGCGGGAAGCGGTCGAATTCCAAATGACCGATTTTATGCACGGTTGGGTAGCTTATACGGACGGGCTGCTGAAGACGGATGACGGCGGCGTTACTTGGTACGCTGCGCCGGCTGCAGCAGCCGCACCGGAAGCCTCGGCTCCCGCAGCCGCAGGCGGAGCTTCCGGAGCAGCGACGCCTGCCGCCGGGAATTCGGCCGGCGGGACGGCACCGCCGCCGTCGGCCTCCGCGGGCGGATCTGCCGTCTCGCCCGCAGCTGTCGGCGGAGCCGCTTCATCGCCGCCAGCTGCGCCCGGCGGCTCCACGGCTGCAACCGGCTCTGCGTCCGCGTCGGGAACCTCGGCTGCCGACTCCGGCCGCGCCGCAGCGCAATCCCCCCCTCCTGCGGCGGATTGGATAACAGGGCCGCTTCCGTCCGTGCAGCGGATTGCGGTCGACGGCAAGGAGCTCGACGTGAAAAAATCGCAGTTTATGACGGAGACGATCGGTTGGGCGCTGCTGCCGGGCGAAGCGGCTGACAGCGCCCCGCTGTGGGCGACGGTTGACGGCGGCAAAAGCTGGAGCCGGCAGGTGACGCCGGACATGCTGAACAAGATGGAGGCGGAACGTCAACGGCTGCGGAGCACGGCGATGGAAGCGGCGCTGTATGCGAGCCCGGAGGCTGCCAAAGCCTCGATTCAGTCGGATTGGACGCTGCTGCCGGAAACCGCGTCGCCGGGCGATATCGTGCTGGTGCGCCACCGTTCGCCGGGCAGCGTGGCATGGCAGGGAAAAACATACGAGCTGCAGCCGTTCGGCGCGGGCTATTTCGCCTATTTGCCGGTGCCGATGAATACGAAGGCAGGCTCCTACCCGATCGGCGGCAAGACGCTCACGATCAAGGCGAAAAAATTCGAAACGCAATATTTGCAGGTGACGAAGCAGATGGAAAGCATGAAGCAGGATACGAAGCGTATCCAGGCGGATCAGGCCAAAATCGACTTGGCCCGCAGCAAGTCCGAGCCGTCCTTCTTGTTCTCGTCTCCGTTTATTCAGCCGGTCGAAGGCATCCTGACGACCCCTTACGGACACACGCGCTACGTGAACGGCAAATTCGACAGCAGCCATATGGCGATCGATCTCGCGGCGAAGGAAGGGACGCCGATCAAGGCGACGAACGACGGCATCGTAGCGCTGGCCGACAGTCTTTATTTGACCGGCAATTCAATTTATATCGATCACGGCATGCAGTTATTTTCGCAATACGCCCATTTATCGGAGCTGCGCGTAAAGACGGGCGACCGCGTCAAGCAGGGCGACATTATCGGCCTTGTCGGCACGACCGGTTTTTCTACCGGACCCCATCTTCATTTTACGTTCTGGGCGCATAACATTCAGGCCAACCCGAACTTATTTTTCAATACGAATCCGTTCCAGTGGTCGCAGCCCGCGGCCCCTTAATCGTCAATCCTGCGTTTCCGGATCGTCCGTATCCGCCGGGTGGAAGGGCTCCATCGCTTTCTCGAAATGGCGCATGAACAAGTAGTCCAGGCTGTTCAGCTCTTCCTCCCGGTACATCAGGAAAATCTGATTGAGCGGAAACGGGTTTTGCTCGATCGGAATCGCGGCCATTTCCCCGCTCGCCACCTCCGTCTGCATATACAGCGGACACGAAAGAAAAATCCCCATCGTACTTTTGATCCAATATTTAATCAGCTGCAAATTGTTCGTTTCATAATGCGGATCATAGAGCATATTCAAATCGTTAAACGTCAGGTCGAGCTTTTTTCTGTACATGCTGTCCGCTTCGTACAAAATAAGCCGCTCCTTCAACACATCCCGCAGGCTTAGAGAAGTACGGCCCGCATACGGATGCTCCTTCGATACGACCGCATACAAGGGACTCGCATACAGAAGCCGGAACGTAATGCCCGGTTCGTTAGCCGTGTAGCGGGTAATGCCGATTTGAAAATGTTTGCTTTTAATCATTTTGATCTGTTCCTGGGTTGAATAGCAGTGCACCTGCAGCGCAATGTTCGGGTACAATTCGACGAAGCTTTCCAATATCGGAGGCAGGACGGTGCCGGCAAACGAATTGTTGCAGCCGAACGACAGCTTGCCGGTCAGGCCCTGCTTCAAATGCTCGACGGCTTCGCGGCCCTGATCGAGCGAGGTTAGCGCATTCAGCGCAAAGGGCAGAAAGGCGCTGCCTTCCTCCGACAGCCGCACCGTGCCGTTGGCGCGGATCAGCAGCGGCTTGCCGAGCTCCCGCTCCAGCTGCTTGATCCGGTGGGAGACGGTGGGCTGGGGCAAAAACAGTTTTTCCGCCGCTTTGGATATGCTGCCCGAACGATAGATGGTAACGAAGGTCAATATTTGATCGAAAGTCATAAAGCACCGCCATTTCCCGGTAAATATGCAAAATGTATGAAGGGATGCGCAGCCTTGGCTGCGGCCAGTGTATTCATAAAATGAATAAGGTCATTCAATTTCGATTATTTACTTGTTTACACAATCTTCATACTATAGAGTGGAGTGATACCGCTACTTTGTAGGATAAACCTATGAGTTCACCAATACAAGAGATAGATGACAAGACAAAGAAAGGTGACCTGATATGAATACGGAAAAAGCGGTGCGGGCGATCGGAATATACGGCGGCGGCATTTTTTTCGGGGTCATGTCGGTGGCACAACCGTTTTTCACGTTGTACGCCGACGCTTTGGGGGCTTCAACGGCTTTAATCGGATTCATCGTGACGTTAAGATCGCTGCTGCCTATGTTTATTGCAATGCCGATCGGGCAAATGATCGATACGCTCGGTCCGATGCAGATGACGAAGATCGGCTGCCTCCTGCTCATGGCTTCGCTGGCCATGATGTCCTGGAGCACGACGCTGACCGTGCTGGGCCTGTCCCAGGTGCTATTGGGCGCAAGCATGATTATTATGGCGTCTTCGCTGCAGGTTTTGGCCTCGGAGGGCGAGCAGGACAGGGAGAAGCGCAACAAAAATATTAACCGGTTTTCCATGTGGAACTCGGTAGGCAATATGGCCGGACCGCTGCTCGGTGGACTGGTCGTCTCTTATTTCGGCTCCTCGCTGTGGAGCTACCGGTCTGCTTTTATCGCCTCCTTCATCACTTGCACGATATGCTTTGTTCTCGTCTCGCTCGTAAAAACCAAGGATGGCCCCGGCAAGCTGACCCGGACGAGAGAGCTGTTCCAGCCCAAGGAAATGCTGAACAGCTACATCAGCGGCATTCATTTGACCCGCAACCGGAGCGTTCAATTCGGGCTTGTAGGGACGTTTCTGATCATGTTCATCCAGGCGCTGTACGGAAGCTTCATTCCGCTATATTTGAACGGGAACGGCTATTCGGCATTCGTCATATCGATGGTCGTTTCGCTGATCGGCTTGTCCGGGTTCGTTTCGCGGTTTTTGCTCGGGCAGTTTATGAGGCGAACGACGCTGGAGCATATTTTGATCTATGCCGGTTGTATAGCGTCCTTGTGCCTGATTCTGATACCACTCGTTTCCTTTCATCTGATCGGCATTATCATCATTACGTTTCTGCTCGGCAGCGCAATCGGCATGAATTTGCCGGTGACCGTCATGATTATGGTCGACGATACGAAGGAATCGGAGCGGGGTAAAGTCATGGGACTGCGTCTGCTGACGAACCGGTTGTCGCAGATGACGGCTCCGGCCATGTTCGGCCTGCTGGGCCAGGCATTCGGTCTGACCGCGGCCTTCTATACCGGCGGCGGCGTACTGCTTGCCACGATGCTGGGCTTTGCCGTGTACAGCTCGAACCGGCTCCCGCCGGTCAAGCACGATGAAGCGGCCGCCGCTTCGGGCGAGCAGCCGCACCATTAAGCGAAGCGTGAAATCGCTGGCGCATTTTCCGCTTGTCTGCGGTTAGATTTTTTTTCCTGCGGGTAATGATTACCATCATGAAGGAAAAGGAGCTGTTGCAGAATGTACAGTACCGTATTCAGGAGCAGGTGGAAGCGAGTGAAAAGCAAAGCGAAGGAGCAGTGGGGGACCGACATCGTCGTCTTTGACGACATGGATCTGTACGGAGGCAGCCCGGAGCGGCGTCCGGGCAAGTTCCACAAGCGGTATTCCAGAGAAGCCGTCGAGCGAGATTACAAGGAATGGTATTCCCATCATTAAAAGGTACGCACCCAATAATGCGCTGACCGAATACGACAACGACGATGCTGTTGACCGAAATGACAATGAATCGGATATGCGCCGTCGTACGCAGACAACCTCCCGCGCCAAGATGTCTTGGTCAGGGAGGCTGTTTGCGTTCGTGCCGGTCGATATGCCGCTTAAGACGCCTGGAGTGAAGCCAAGGTCTATAAGCAGTAACTTCACTTAATTAAACTGCATTGTATACAGCTTTTCATAAATCCCTTTTTTCTCCAATAGCTTTGCATGCGTACCTTCCTCTGCAATCCCTTTTTCCGAAAGCACAATAATCCTGTCTGCATTTTTGATGGTGGACAGCCTGTGCGCGATGACAAACGTAGTCCGGTTCCGAGCCAGCTTTTCAAAGCTTTCCTGCACCACGCTTTCGCTCTCATTGTCCAGGGCGGAAGTGGCTTCGTCAAATATAAGGATAGAAGGGTTTTTCAAAAATACGCGCGCGATGCTTAGACGCTGCTTCTGACCGCCGGATAGCTTGACGCCGCGCTGCCCGATATTGGCGTTATAGCCGCCCGGAAGACCCATTATAAATTCATGGGCATTCGCATGCTTGGCCGCGTTGATCATTTCCTCGTCGCTGGCCCCGGGCTTCCCGTATAATATGTTCTCTTTAATCGTACCCGAAAACAAATATACATCTTGCTGTACGATCCCGATATGATCGCGCAATGACTTTAGCTGAACGGTCTTTATATCGGTGCCGTCAATTTGAATCGTACCTTCACTGGTTTCATAAAAACGCGGAATTAAACTGCAAAGCGTCGTTTTTCCAACTCCGGATGAGCCCACAAGCGCTATATATTCACCGGGATTGGCCGTAATATTTATATTTCTGAACACATAATTCGATTCGCTGCCATACTGGAAGCCTACATCGACAAATTCCACCTTGCCTTTAACCTTGCTTAACGTAGCGGCATCCTGCGCATCGGTAATGTCCGGTTCGATTGCCAAAATTTCCATAAAACGCTCAAATCCAGCCGCTCCGTTTTGAAGATTTTGGGTAAAGTTCACCAACCTTTTCACAGGGTCGACCAAGGTGTTCAAGTAGAGCAAAAAGGTAATCAGCTCCGTCAGCTGCAGTTGGTTATAGCTTATAAGGAGGGCGCCCACGACAACAACCGAAATATTAATAAATGAAATGAATCCGGTCAATCCATTGAAAAACAGCGCCTCAACCTTATACCCGTTTTTCCTGCTTTCCAGAAATCGACGGTTGCTTCCCTTAAATTTATCCATTTCGATCTCTTCGTTGGCAAACGATTGTACAACTCTAATCCCGGAAAGGCTGTCTTCGATCTGCGAGTTGATGTCGGCTATGCGCTCCTTATTCTTTTTGAGGGCGTTTTTCACTTTTATGCTATAGTGATAGGCAAAAACAATCATGACAGGTAAAATCAAAAAGATGGTTAAAGTGAGCATTCCGTTTATATTTACCAGTATAATGAACGAACCCACTATTCTCACCAATGATATAACCGTATCTTCCGGTCCATGGTGCGCAAGCTCCGATATATCGAATAAATCTGTTGTGATCCGCGACATGAGCTGGCCTGTTCGGGTATTGTCGTGATATTGAAACGAAAGCTTCTGAACGTGCCGAAACAAATCGCTTCGCATATCCGATTCTATCTTTGCCCCCATCGCATGCCCGCAATAATCCGTATAAAAATTGCTTCCGTACTCCACGACCATCAAAAATAAAAAGAGAACGATCATTTTTACAACTAACGCCAAATCGATCCCATGCTCGCTTATTGCGTTTTTCGTAATTTGATTGACCAGCATCGGATAGGCAAGTACGGCCATCGAAGCCAGTGACGCAAAGAACAAATCCGCAAACAAAACCTTTTTATAAGGCTTGTAGTAAGCCAAAAACTTTTTTAATATATCCACGAAACATACCTCCAGCTTTAATACTTCCGTTGAGGATTATTGTGTTTTTTGCAAGAAAACGGCTTTCCGCATTCGCATATGTCATATATTTTCTCATGATTATCACTCCATTCATTTTATATTTTCATGGTAGCATCCCGATACCAAGCAGGCAATTTAACATTTCATTATAATCATTTCTTATTATTGACAGCATGAAGATTGCCGTTTCTATCGTATAAATGACCGTTTTAACACGATATCATGCCGAATTGTGTAAACAACGGCAAGAATTACATCCAGCGAGTCGTTAAGACCACTGCAGGTAGGCTTGCTTTATTTTGTCAGCGCAGAGGGCCCGAACTACCATCTTTTGATGGCTGCGGCAAGCTTTACGACTGCACCGATCGTGCTATTGTACTTGTTTGCCCAGAGCTGGTTCCACCAAGGCATTACATCATCGGGACTCAAGGGATAACAAGGAGCGGGACGAGGACATTTACTTGATAGGCTGGAGGAACTGGAAATGAATTGGCTGCAAAATATTAGGGTTGGGCAGAGAATATCATTGTCTCTGTCCAGCCCTTATTTGATGCGGGCCAATCGTTGTGAAAAATTAAATTTTGCAAACCTTGTATGATACATATTGTATTATTTGTTGCATGATGATACAATTTGTCTCATGAATTACAAGAATGATGCCATTTTGGAGAAAGGGTGAGGTATCCGACCATTCTCATGGATTCGAATTGCAGCTGCTTGGATTCCAATTTTTAAGGAGGAGCACGCGTGAGGCAACGCCGCTATCAAGCCAAAAAGTTTATTTCCGTATTTTTACTATTTTTGATGAGTTTCCTGACCGTATGGCAAACCGCATTTGCGGAAACCAATCCGGCAGCGTCCAAGGACATCCCGTTTCCTCCCAAAAATCCTAAAACTTTCAGCGCTTTTGCATTGCCTGACGGACAAATCGCCAATGAACACGTTCAGGCGCAGATCGACCAAACGGGAAGATTCAATATGGGAATCAAGGAGGCTGGATCGACGGACCACTGGTATAATGTCATTTACAACTGGCCCGGCAGCCCGGGAACTTCATTTACTACAATCCGGGTTGACGGAGTGAATCGAGTTTTTGGCAATTCGGATGATGTGAATTCTTCGTTTGTTACGCTTCCTTACAATTTGGACGATATGACGAATGAAGGCGTATGGAAAACAGGAGATATTTCCGTGAAGCAGGTATTGCAAACCGCAATTAATCCGGCTACGGGAATTCCCGACGCCGTTAAAATCCGTTATACGATGACCAATACGGGAACCGTCGGCCATGAAGTCGGCCTGCGTATGATGCTGGACACGATGGTCAACGGTAACGACTCGGCTCCATTCCGGGTGCCGACGGCTTCGGGGATCGAATCGGTCAATTATGAAAAAAACTACATTGGCGCGCAAGTTCCTTCATTTTGGCAAGCGTTCGAAGATTTCAATAACCCTGATATCAGTTCTCAATACACAATGAAAGGCAAAGATGCGACGGCGCCGGACCGGTTTACGATCGCAAACTGGGGCTCCATCAGAAATACGGATTGGGATTATACGATAACGGAAAACCGTCAAACCGGCGATAGCGCCGTCGGAATGTGGTGGAACCCCGCCGTACTGTCGCCGGGCGAAACCAGAACCATAACGACCTATTACGGAAGACCGGGAGTAGGCGGCAATCAGACGCTGGTGCTAAGCGGCAGACAGCGGTTGTCTTATCCGGAATGGTCGGCCTCGCCGATTAATCTCATTGCTTATCTGAACAATAATCTGGGCAGTCCTCTTGCCAATGTGACATTGGTTATTGTGCCGAGTTCCGGCTTAAGCCTTGTTGACGGAGATGCCACGCATATGATCGGCAATCTTGCCGTCGGCATGAATGCCCAGACGACTTGGCGAGTTCAACCGAATGCCCAGGGCGTCCATCAATTAACGGTAAATGCTTATAAACAAGGCGACTCGGTACCATTTGCGAACGCCGTTTATCAGATTGAAGCATTGGCTCCCGTAGTACCGCCTAACGTAACGTTAGGGGGAGGACGCGGAAATCAAAGCGACGGCACGCCGGTAGCCGGCAGAACGACGCCGCTTACCGTCAATGCGTCCTTCAATAATCCGCAGGCGACGGGAGTTGCGTTAGTCGCTACGGATGGAAACGGCGATGCGTATCATGCGGAAATGATCACGCAAAACGGCATAGACTGGTCCCTTACCTTCACGCCGAGCCTGGTAGGATTATGGGAGACGCCGTTAACGATTCAGCTGACTCCGCGGTATGCGAACAGCCAGACCGGTCCGCCGCTTCATTTTGACATTGTATTAATTGATCCCAGCGGCATTGTCTACAATGCGGCGAAAGGAACTCAGAACGATTGGCCGTTACCGGGAGCTACCGTCATTTTACAATATCATGATCCCGAGCTGAGCGCTTGGGTGAACATGAGCGAGGACGCGTATCCGGGAAGACTGGATCCGGTCACGAACCCGCAAACGACGGGCGAAGACGGCCGGTATGCGTGGAATACGGCGGCAGGCGAATATCGGGTAGTCGTAAGCCGTCCGGGCTTTCAGACGGCTACGAGCCGATCCGTAACGGTTCCGCCACCGGTTACCGACCTGCACGTCGGCTTGACCCCAACGGATACGGTCGCGCCGACGCTTACCGTGAACGGTGTGGCTAACGGCGCAACGTACACGCAGCCCGTGACCGTCCAGTTCAATGCAGCGGATGACGTATCCGGCGTACGGACCGTCACGTACCGGATCGATCAAGGCGATATTCAACGGCCAAGCGGCACAAGCGGTTCCTTTACGGTAAACGCGCAAGGTCCTCATACCGTCCACTTCACCGTAGTGGATCATGCCGGTAACGAACTGACCCGGGATATTGCATTTACGATTTCCGTGCCGCCGGATACCGCCGCACCGGTAACAACGATTGCGACCAGTCCTGTGGCGCCGAACGGATTGAACGGATGGTATAAATCCGACGTAACCGTAAGCTTTAACGCAGTTGATCCGGCGCCGGGCTCTGGCGTCGATAAGACGCTGTACCGGATTAACGGCGGAAATTGGACCGAATATGCCGCTCCATTCACCATCATCATCGATGGCAGCTATACGATCGAATATTACAGCAAGGATCGGGCGGGGAATGCCGAGGCGGGCAAGTCGTTCACCTTCAAGCTGGATAAAACGCTGCCGGTTACCAAATACGCCTTTGCTCCGATCAATGCGGTCACCCCTGCGGGTAAAACCTATATCGCGGGCTTCAACATAACGTTGAGTGCAACTGACAATTTATCGACAGTGACGGGAACCGTCTATCGTACCAACGGATCTGGCTGGAAGTCGTATACAGGACCGTTCGATATTTACGCGACGACGACTCAAACCGTCGAATACTACAGCACGGACGGCGCGGGCAACCAGGAAGCGCCCAATCTGATGGATTTTATCAGAGGCATATTTACGGGAAATAAGTAGGAGGGAGGATACGGTAAATGAACATGAATCGGGAAAAGCGGTATGCATCCCCTAGAGTCATACGGCATGAAAGGATTTTATTCGAAACGACGATCAGCTGCCCCGGCGGACATTTGGAGCTGCAGCCGACGGATGATTTCTGGATTATCGTATGCGTAAAAGATTAAACTGAACGATACAAGAAAAACCGCTCCGCCGAATGAATGCATGTACATTCGGTCCGGGCGGTTTTTCTTATAATATCAGAATTTATAAGTTTTCAGCGGAGCTGAACAATTCTGATATTGCAAGAAAAGCTACATCTAAAACACGAATGTATCTTCGTCGGAAGGGCTTCGGTCAGAAGCTTTTCTTATAATATCAGAATTTATAAGTTTTCAGCGGAGCTGAACAATTCTGATATTGCAAGAAAAGCTACATCTAAAACACGAATGTATCTTCGTCGGAAGGGCTTCGGTCAGAAGCTTTTCTTATAATATCAGAATTTATATGATTTCAGCGAAGCTGAACAATTCTGATATTGCAAGTTATCATGAACGAAGGTCGACTCCCCGAATTTGCAACAACGTAGGTTACTTTGGAAATAATTGTTTTAGGGAAAACCAAAGCAGAGCTACAATGCAAAAGGAGGAGTCAACATTATGAAGCTTAACACAAAATACGTAGGTTTAGACGTTTCGAAGGAAACAATTGCTGTTGCCATTGCGGATGAGGGTAGGGAGGCGCCGCGTTTTTGGGGTACGATTACTAACACGGAGGCAGCTGTGAGAAAATTAATGAAACAGCTGGGAG
>NZ_SMRT01000013.1 GCF_004354045.1 Paenibacillus piri
ACAGGCAGGTTGCCTACGTGTTACTCACCCGTCCGCCGCTAACTGTCCCCGAAGGAACAGTCCGCTCGACTTGCATGTATTAGGCACGCCGCCAGCGTTCGTCCTGAGCCAGGATCAAACTCTCCACGATACCCCAAAAAGTGAAGCGGAACCTCCGTAGAGAATTCCGATTACTTTTCGGGGGCCCCACATTACTGAGGGGATGTAAAAAAGCTTGTCTTAAGCTCAAAAGTAATGCTAGCGAGAATTTGCATTCTCTATTTTTAACACTCACTCGTTGTTCAGTTTTCAAAGGGCAATCGATGACAAAGCCAAATCTTAAACGGATATTCACCCTTGTCATTTTATGTCACCCTGTTTAGCGGCGACTTTTATAATATATCACATCTGCCTACCACTTTGCAAGAGTTTTTTTATTCCATATGTACTTCCACCAAGCCGGGATAAAGAGCTTCACCGTCCTTAGGGAACGGGCGCATTTATCAAGGTTGTGCGAAGCCAAGTATAAACATTATATACTTCCCATTCAAATAAAAAACTCCACTGCAAAAGCAGCGAAGATTAATTTATCATATCCCTCTAGTCGAGTCAAGCATAAAAATATAAACCGGCTATTTTTGTATAACGTCCTGAATATATAGGTTGCGCTGCATCGTTAAATTGATAATTTGCCCGTTCACATTGACCCATGGCCGGGTCGGATTGGCGCGATCCGAAAACACAATTTCGCCGATTTTTCCATCGCTAAGCTTGACCAAGACGCCATTATGGAACTCGGTGACCTTATGAATAAACGTTTGTACCATATGCGGGTCCAATTTGCCGAACGATTCCGTGAATAGCTGATCCAGCACCAGGTAAGGCGAGGCCGCCTTTTTATGGTAACGATCCGAGGTCATAGCATGGAACATATCGGCAATTGCAACAATTTTGGAATAGAGATGAATTTGATCCCCTTTAATGCCGAGCGGATATCCCGAGCCGTCTTCCCGTTCATGATGCTGCAAGGCCGACAATTTAACGCCCTCGTTAATAGCGGCGACATTTTTCAAGAGATTGTACCCTATTACCGTATGCTGCTTGATTTCTTCCAATTCATCGGGTGTCAGCTTCTTGGGCTTATGTAATATGGCCGCGTCGACTTTGGCGTTGCCGATATCATGCAAAAGTCCGCTGAGCGCAACCGGCATTAAATCCTTCGTCGGAAGCCCTTGCCACAGCGCCAGCTTATAAGATGTCAGGCTGACCATGATGCTGTTATGAAGCAGAAAGTCGCTAAGCTGATACGATTTCGGACTGAAGGTTAAAATTTGATATTGGTCGATGTACCTGATCAAAGCTTCCAACTGGGTCCTGACTTCCAGAATAGGAAAGTTGCTACCGCCAACCGATATAAATACTTTTCTGAGCAAATTCAGCATTTTGGTATATTGTTCGAAAAAGGGGAGAATGCTGTTAACCGGCTCGTCCGCTATCGGCTCGTCCGATTGCTCAGAAGAATCGTTCGATTTGGATTCGATGATAACCGTAGGAATGAGAAAAGCTTTCAAAATTTCAATATCTTTTTCCAAAACAATACGGCCTTTCATAAACAACACATTGCCGCGCTTGGTCTGCACGTTTTCTATAATTTTCTCGCCCGCCTTTAATTGGGAAACGGAAACGGTCGCCATGGTTCCTCACCTTACTTTCGTTCTTTTCACATCTTTATTCTAAACGAAAAAGAATGGGGATGTAACCCCCATTCTCGTCCTTCTGTGAAAAAAGTCCTATTTATTGTTCGCTATCTCCGGATTCGGGTGCTTCGTCCCCATCCATCTCGTCAGCCGATTCCTCGTTTTTCTCTACTCTGGCTACGGTTGCCACTTCATCCTCATCGCGGATGTTAATTAATTTAACCCCTTGCGTATAGCGGCCCATCATGGAAATGCCGGACATACTGGTCCGAATGATGGTACCGAGCCCTGTAATGATCATCAGATCTTCATCATCGCTGACGATTTTCAATCCTACTACAGGCCCATTCTTAGGCGTGACATTTAATGTTTTGATGCCTTTGCCGCCGCGCGATTGAAGCCGGTATTCGGATACAGGAGTCCGTTTGCCGAAGCCTTTGGAGGTTACAATCAATACGCTGCTGTCCTCCCGGACAACGTCCATATCGATAACCGCATCATCCTCGCCGATGTTGATCCCTTTCACTCCCGTCGCGGAGCGTCCCATGGAACGCACCTCTTTTTCCGGAAAATGAATCGAAATTCCTTGCTTCGTCCCCATAATGATCGTTTGGTTGCCATCCGTCAGCTTGACGCCGATCAAATCATCGTCCTCACGCAGCGTGATCGCAATCAATCCGCCCTTACGGATATTGCCGTAATCATCCAGCGGCGTCTTTTTGACCAAGCCGTTTTTGGTGGCAAAGAACAGCTGCTTGTCGGATTCAAAGCCTTCCACCGGAATGACCGCATTGATCGTTTCGCCCTGCTCAATCTGGATCAGGTTGATGATCGGTGTTCCGCGTGCCGTACGGCTGAGATCCGGGATTTCATAAGCTTTAAGCCGGTACACTTTACCTTTGTTCGTAAAGAAGAGCAGGTAATGATGCGTGTTGGTCACAAACAAGTGTTCAACAAAATCATTATCCTTCGTATCCATTCCGATGACGCCTTTGCCTCCGCGCTTTTGGCTGCGGTACGTCGTAACCGGCAATCTCTTCACATATCCGGTATGCGTGATCGTAATGATAACGTCCTCTTGAGGAATCAAATCCTCATCTTCAATGCTTTCCTCGCCAATCGTAATTTCCGAACGGCGCTCATCGCCGAATTTTTCCTTAATTTCGTTCAATTCCTCGCTGATAATAGCCAGTACCAGCTTTTCATCGGCCAGAATCGCTTTATATTCAGCGATCTTCTTCATCAGCTCGGCATATTCCAGCTCGATCTTTTCGCGTTCCAAGCCGGTTAACCGCTGCAGACGCATGTCCAAAATCGCCTGCGCCTGGTCATGGCTTAATGAAAACTGATTCATTAAGCCTTCGCGCGCTTCTTCCGTTGTCCGCGAAGCGCGGATCAAGGCGATAACCTCGTCCAAATGATCCAGCGCGATCCGCAAGCCTTCGAGAATGTGAGCCCGGGCTTCCGCCTTGCGCAGCTCGTATTCGGTCCGTCTGCGGATTACGACCTTTTGATGCTCCAAGTAATGATAGAGCATATCCTTCAGGTTCATGACCTTCGGTTCGCCATTAACCAATGCGAGCATGATGATCCCGAAGTTCGACTGCAGGGCCGTATGCTTGAACAAATTGTTCAGCACCACGTTAGGGTTGACGTCGCGGCGCAGCTCAATTACGATACGCATGCCGTTGCGGTCGGATTCGTCCCGCAAATCGGTGATACCGTCAATTTTTTTGTCGCGTACAAGCTCTGCGATTTTTTCGATAAGACGGGCTTTGTTGACCTGATAAGGGAGCTCGTGAACCAGGATTCGCGCTTTGTTGTTGTTTTCCTCAATCGTCGTTCTCGCTCTCATCGTGACGGAGCCGCGGCCCGTGTTATAGGCTTGTTTAATCCCTTCACGGCCCATAATAAAACCGGCGGTCGGGAAATCCGGACCTTTGATCGACTGCATTAAGTCCATCGACGTGATATCCGGATTTTCAATCAGCTGCTGCACGCCGTTTATAACCTCGGTCAAGTTATGCGGAGGAATGTTCGTCGCCATACCGACCGCGATTCCCGAGCTGCCGTTTACCAGCAGGTTCGGAAAACGGGCCGGAAGTACGGCCGGCTCCTGCTCTTCACCGTCATAGTTGGGAACAAAATCGATCGTTTCTTTGTTGATATCGCGTAATAGTTCCATAGCGATCTTCGATAAACGCGCCTCGGTATACCGCATGGCCGCAGCCATATCGCCGTCGATGGAACCGAAGTTGCCGTGCCCGTCAACGAGCATGTACCGGAGCGAAAAATCCTGCGCCATCCGCACCATCGTCTCATAAACGGCCGAGTCGCCGTGCGGATGGTATTTGCCTATAACTTCGCCGACGATTCTGGCCGACTTCTTATGGGGCTTGTCCGGGGCCATGCCGAGCTCGGACATCGCGTACAGAATACGACGGTGTACGGGCTTCAGTCCATCTCTGACATCAGGCAGAGCGCGGCTGACGATAATACTCATCGCATAGTCCATAAAGGAAGTGCGCATCTCGGAGCTGATATCGATATCTATAATTTGTGAGCGCTGCTGTTCTTCCGACATTGTTGACCTCCTAAAACTTTCCTGCGGAAAGTTGACTTCATAACCATGTGCTGCGTGCTATATCGGGAAAGCGTGCATGGCCAACAATGGGCTCGTCACACTTTCCGATTTCCGTGCTATTCCCGTATATAAGCCAAGCCGGGAAATTAAATATCCAAGTTTTTCACGTATTTGGCGTGCTGCTGAATAAAATCTCTGCGCGGCTCCACATTTTCGCCCATCAACGTATCGAACAGCGTATCCGCATCGATCGCATCCTGAATGCTCACCTGCAGCAGCGTGCGGCTCTCCGGATCCATCGTCGTTTCCCACAATTGGCCCGGGTTCATCTCGCCGAGACCTTTATAGCGCTGTACGTTGACTTTGGTGCCTTCGCCAAATTCCTGAATGATCGCGTCGCGCTGCTTTTCGTTATACGCATAGCGGATAACCTTATTGCGCTCGAGTTTATACAGCGGCGGCTGGGCGATATAAATATAGCCGACCTCGACCAGCTTGCGCATATATCTGTAAAAGAACGTCAGCAGCAGCGTGCGGATATGGGCACCGTCTACGTCTGCATCCGTCATAATAATAATTTTGTGATAACGGGCTTTCGTAATGTCAAAATCGTCGCTGATTCCCGTGCCTAATGCCGTAATGATCGCCCGAATTTCGGCGCTGGACAAAATTTTATCGAGCCGCGCCTTCTCTACGTTCAAAATTTTACCGCGGATCGGCAAAATCGCCTGGAAATGACGGTCACGCCCCTGTTTGGCCGAACCGCCTGCAGAATCGCCTTCAACGATGTAAACTTCGCTGATCGAGGCATCCTTCGAGGAGCAGTCGGCAAGCTTGCCGGGAAGGGCGCTGACTTCCAATGCGCTTTTGCGCCGGGTCAGCTCGCGCGCCTTACGCGCCGCTTCTCTGGCACGGGCAGCCTGAACGCCCTTCTCGATAATTTTTTTCGCCACGGACGGGTTCTCGTCGAGAAACTCCATCAATTTTTCCGAAAATAACGATTCGACAATACCGCGGACCTCGCTGTTTCCAAGCTTCGTCTTCGTCTGTCCCTCAAACTGCGGCTCCGGTATTTTGACAGAGATGATCGCAATCAAGCCTTCGCGCACATCATCGCCGGATAGATTGGCGTCGCTTTCCTTGAGCACGTTATGCTTCCGAGCATAATCGTTCATAATCCGCGTCAGCGCGCTTTTAAATCCGGATTCATGTGTTCCGCCCTCATGCGTATTAATGTTGTTGGCAAACGAATAGATGCTTTCCGAGTAACCGTCGTTATACTGCAGAGCGATTTCAACCTGAATAAAATCTTTCGAGCCTTCCGTATAGATCGGTTCGTGAACGGTCTCGCGGTTGCGGTTCAAAAACTCGACAAAGGAAACAATACCCCCCTCGTACATGAAGGAATGGGACACATCGTTCCGTTCGTCGGTCAGCACAATTTCAATGCCTTTATTGAGAAACGCAAGCTCCCGAATCCGGGATTGCAGCGTATCATAATCAAATTCCGTGGTCTCGGTGAAAATTTCTTCATCCGGCCAAAATGTCGTTTTCGTTCCGGTTTCATCGGTGTCGTCCAATATTTTGAGGTCATGCTGCGGCACACCGCGCTGGAATTCCTGCTGATGCACCTTGCCGTCACGCTTAACCTCGACGACCAACCGCTTGGATAAAGCGTTAACGACGGATACACCGACACCGTGCAGGCCGCCCGATACTTTATAGCCCGAGTCGTCGCCCCCGAATTTACCGCCGGCATGCAGCACTGTCAATACGACCTCCAGCGTGGAGCGCTTCAGCTTCGGATGCTCGCCGACTGGAATTCCGCGTCCGTTATCTATAACCGTAATGCTGTTATCGCGATGAACGATGACTTCAATTTTGGTGCAAACGCCGGCCAAAGCCTCGTCAATACTGTTATCGACGACTTCCCAGACAAGGTGATGAAGGCCTCTGCCGCTGGTTGATCCGATATACATCCCCGGACGTTTTCGGACGGCTTCGAGACCTTCGAGCACCTGAATCTGATTTTCATCATACGTATTTTGATTCACAGACATGTTGACACCCACTTTTCCAAGGTAAGATCTAGTTCGTTAACAATTGATGAGCCCGTTTCTTTAAGGTCATGGACGATATCGGAGAATAGTACACCTTAGACTGTGTGACAACAAGCGACTTGCTCTCTTCCTCTCCAATCACTTCAACCTTTTTTTCCTTGTTGGCGTAGCTAATAAATTGCTTTGATATTTTCGAAGATTTTTCGATAGATAAGTCAAATATGGCAACAAGCTCGGATGCGCGAATAATTTTTTCTCCGCCTAAATGGATGAACATCGTTGGCCATCTCCTTATAACGTCACACGTTACGTTAATTTTCCATTCCGCACATGAATGACTGAAGCGTCTTCAAGCTTTGTTACATCTATGCTTTCAATTCCGGTCGTCGTTATGAACGTTTGCACTCTGTTTTGAAACGTCTCGATCAGCTGCGTTTGGCGGAAACGGTCCAGCTCCGACAGCACATCATCCAGTAATAGAATCGGATATTCGCCGACTTCCTCGCGGATCAGCTCAATTTCCGCCAGCTTCAAAGAGAGCGCAGTTGTCCGCTGCTGTCCTTGCGAGCCGAACGTCTGCACTTCTTTACCGTTTATAAAAAACAACAAATCATCCCGATGCGGTCCGACCATCGACACCCCGCGCCGAAGCTCCTGATCTTTCACCTGTGATAACTTTATCATAAATTGGTCAAATAAAACAGGTTCATCTTCTACGGCCGCGGAGTCGAACGAGCAGGCGTACTGAATTTCAATCTGTTCCTTGCCGCCCGTAATTCCCGAATGAATCTTTTCGGCCCATACTTGCAGCTTCTTTATAAAGTTTTGACGTTTTTTAATGATTTTAATACCAAACTGTGCCAATTGTTCATTCCATACGTCCAAAAGGGCGGCCTTGGAGTCGTTCGCGGCAAAAAGCTGCTTCAAATAATTGTTCCGCTGCGCCAAAATCTTCTGGTATTGAGACAAATCGTATAAATACGACGGATGCACCTGCCCGATTTCCATATCCAAAAACCGGCGGCGGACGGAGGGGGAGCCTTTCACAATCTCCAAATCTTCCGGGGCAAACATAACCACATTCAACGAGCCGATAAAATTGCTCAGCTTCCGCTGCTCCAAGCCGTTTATTTTCGCTTTTTTGCCCTGCTGCGCAATGGTCAGGTCGAGCTGGCAAGCGCCATACCGTTTGTCCACTTCACCGTGCAGCAGCGTATGGGGGGCGTTCCATTGGATCAGTTCCTTGTCTTGGTGCGTACGGTGCGACTTGGTCAGGGCGAGTACAAAGATCGCCTCCAGCAGGTTCGTTTTCCCTTGCGCATTCGGACCGACAATAATATTGACCATATGCCCGGTTTCAAAATAAACCTCATCGTAGTTGCGATAATGCTGTAAAGACAGCTTTTTCAATTGCAAAACGGTTCCTCCTACAGGCTCTGAGTATGCAAAGCCGCTTCGAAAGCATCAGCTGCGTACGACTTGAAATTCCCCGCAGCCTTTTACACTGACCCGATCATGATGGACAAGCTTCTTGCCCCGCCGATTTTCCGGCTCCCCGTTCACATAAATTTCCGTTTCCTGTAAAAATGATTTGGCTTGTCCGCCGGTGGATATACAATCGGCCAATTTCAGAAATTGACCGAGCGTTATATAGTCCGTGTGAATGGTTACTGTTTTCATCAACGTATCCGGCTCCTTGTCCATTTATTCACATGTGGATAAGCGGCAGCGCCTGCTTATCCGTTATTAGTTGGTTGTCCGATACGGAAGAATCAGCTGCAGCAAATTGTTCGATTCCTCCGGACGAATAATGATCGGCTGCATGGCGCCGGTGAATCCTATATGGATCAACTCGCTATCGATAACCTTCAGCGCATCGAGCATATATTTGGAGTTGAATGAGATGCGCAGCAGCTCGCCGGTCAGGCTGTTGACGTCCAATTGCTCGGTCACTTTGCCCAGCTCGGAGGAGCTTGATGAAATCTCGATCGTTTGATCCTCTCGCATGATCAGCTTGACGATGTTGGTTTTTTCCTCCCTGGACAGCAGGTAAGCCCGGTCGATTGCATTGGCCAGCTGCTGCGCATGAATGACAAGCTCGGTTTGATACGATTGCGGAATCAATTTGGACGTATCCGGGTACGTTCCATCCAGGATGCGCGTGTAGAACAAGATTGAGCTGAGCTGAAACAGCACCTGATTTTCGGCAAAAATGACGTCGATCAGCGTATTTTGGTCCGGCAATATTTTGGAAAGCTCGTTCAACGTTCTACCCGAAATCGATACATTGCTTAACTGAAAATCGGGATCGACGTCAATTTGCGTTTCACGGCTTGCCAGCCTGTGCCGGTCGCAGCCTGTCAATTTCAGCTTGCCGTTTTGCGCACTCCATAAGACACCGGTCAAAATGGGTGTGGATTCATTGGTCGATACGGCGAACGAGGTTTGCTTGATCATCGTTTTCAACAGGTCGCTCGGCAGCTGGATTCTGCGGTTTTCCTCAATGCTCGGCAAGGTCGGGTATTCCTCCGGATCCAGGCCGACCAGTTGAATTTCAGAGGAGCCGCTGCGGATGGTCGTCTGAAAATGGTCGTTTACTTCAATTTCAACCTGGGAAGCAGGCAGCTTGCGGACAATTTCAACGAAAAATTTCGAAGACAGCACGACGCTGCCTTTTCGTTGCAATTCAATAATGCTCAGCTCGTTAAGCTCGGTTGGAATAAAGCTTTGAATCGATATGTCGGTATCGCTGGCCGTCAGCGTCATGCCGTTTGCGTCCGCATCTATTTTAATCCCGCTCAAAATGGGAATCGTCGTTTTATTTGAAATCGCTTTGGATACATGCTGAATGGAATCATTCAAATATTCCTTCAAAATCGTTAATTTCATATTGTCACTCCTATGATTTGAAAAATGGGGAGATGTCCATATACCCTTTAATAATACTCTTTTTTTATTAGTAATAGTAGTAGGGGCGGTGGATATGTGGATATGTGGACGAAAGCTACAAAACGAAAGCCTATCCACATGTTAACAGTTTGTGCATAGGCTTAAAGTTATTCAGATTGACTTACATCGTAATATGCTTTACTTTTTCCATCAAGTTTTGAATGATTTTGTACAGCTCCTGATCCTGCTTCAGCGCGGTTGAAATTTTCTCATGAGCGTGAATTACCGTCGTATGGTCGCGGCCGCCGAATGCTTCGCCAATTTTGGGAAGCGAGAAGTCGGTCATTTCACGGGCGATATACATCGCGATTTGGCGCGGATAAGCGACCATTTTGGTACGTTTGCGTGCTTTAAAGTCTTCCAGCTTCAAGCCGTAAAACTCGCCGACCTTTTGCTGGATGTCCTGGATCGTGATGACCTTCGGACGGCTGCTCGGGATAATGTCTTTCAATGCCTCTGCAGCCAGGTGCGACGTGATATCCTGATTGACCAGCGAGGAATAGGCGACAACGCGAATGAGAGCCCCTTCCAATTCACGAATGTTCGTATCGATCTGATTGGCTATGTAAACCATGGCTTCATTCGGCACTTCGAGGTTCTCGGCCTTTGCCTTCTTGCGCAAAATCGCAATCCGGGTTTCGAGATCCGGCGGCTGAATATCGGTGATCAGGCCCCATTCAAAGCGGGAGCGCAGACGTTCCTCCAAGGTAGGAATCTCTTTGGGCGGCCGATCGCTTGAAATAATGATTTGCTTGCGTTCTTCATGCAACGCGTTGAACGTATGGAAAAATTCTTCCTGCGTCTGTTCTTTTCCGGCCAAAAATTGAATATCGTCAATAAGCAGCACGTCGATGTTGCGGTACTTGTTGCGAAAGCTTTCGCCGCGGTTGTCGCGGATGGCGTTAATAAACTCGTTGGTGAATTTCTCCGACGAAATGTACAGCACTCTGGCGCTCGGATTATGCTCCAGCACATAATGGCCGATGGCGTGCATCAAATGCGTTTTGCCAAGTCCTACGCCTCCGTATAAAAACAGCGGATTGTACGCTTTCGCCGGCGCTTCCGCCACGGCAAGCGAAGCGGCATGGGCAAACCGGTTCCCGGAACCGATGACAAACGTATCAAATGTGTATTTGGAGTTCATCATATGACTGTACGTTTCTTCGGGAACGACGGGCGGAGCCTTCACAGGATTCGGGGGGGCAGAGGATGCGACCGCAGTCTTGTCTTCATCCGATTCGATCACAAACTTGACTTCGGCCGGCTTCCCCGTATAGTCGAGGATCGTATCCATGATCAGCTTCGTATAGCGGTTTTCCAGCCATTCGCGGGCAAAGTTGTTGGGAGCGCAGATGACGACCTTGGCGTCATTGAATATAACGGCCCTTGTGGATGTAAACCAGGTTTCGTAGCTCGGTTTACTCAGCCTTGTTTGAATAATGGAAAGAACTTGCTGCCACTGCTCGTTAGGATGGCTCTCCACAATGTATTCACTCCTTTGAAAAATAAGCAATGTGGCGTAAGCCATTGAAAATGTTGAAATAAAGCGGGTGTTGTCGGATTATATCCACAATATTAAGATATGGACGGGAAATGTTATTCGACTGGGGGTGTAAATTGTTCACAAAGATATCCACAGCCTGTTGATAATATTGTGGACGAATTGACTCTATCCACAGGATGAGCATAACTATGATATCAAAATATATGCGGATAATCAATGGAATGTTAGCATTTATCCACATGCTCTACAAATAGTGGGTGACGGTTATACACAGCACAAGATATTGTTAATATTTTGTTATTATTTCGACAAAAACCTAGTTTTTCGACGATTTTTTATACACAGGTGCATAGATTTACCAATTTCGACAAACATTTTTTTCACTTTATAAAGAAAATTTAGTCAAGGGTGGAAAGTTGACTTTTGGACTGGAAGGTGGTTTAATGTTAAGAGGTATTTTTGGGAATGGATTTTCCTCAAGGAGGTGCAATATAGATGGGTCCTACGTTTAAACCGAACGTTAGAAAGCGTAAAAAAGTACACGGCTTCCGTAAAAGAATGAGTTCGAAGAACGGCCGCAAAGTACTTGCTGCTCGTCGTCAAAAAGGAAGAAAAGTATTGAGCGCTTAATACAAGAGGCCACTAACAAGGTGGTCTTTTTTGTTGTATAGAAAGTATAGTTTTTATACTTTGCCTTGCACAACCTTGACAAACGCGCTCGTCCTTTAAGGACGGCGGAGCCGTTTATTCTGGGTTGTATACGGAATCAGCCGCGCCCAAGACGCGGTACGAATGCGAACGGGGTTTTAAAAAGCTGTTTTTTGAGCACGATAGTAATGTTTTGCCTTTATGGAACGGGATATGGAGAGAGTGGCTTGTGGAAAAGAAAAACCGATTGACGAAAAGAGAATATTTCGACAAAGTATACCGCGGGGGCAGATCGGTGGCGAACCACCAGTTTGTTCTATATTTTTATGCGCGTCGGCAGCCCGGGTTCCGGTTGGGAATCTCGGTCAGCAAAAAGCTCGGAAACGCGGTAGTGCGCAACCGGATCCGGCGCATGATTAAGGAAATTATCCGGCTGAACGCTGAACGTTTGCCGGGCGGATACGATCTGATTCTGATCGGGCGCAAGCCGGTTGTCGGAATGGCCTATGCCGATATGGAAAAAAGCATTTTTCACGTATTGAAGAGGGCTTCTCTTTTGGATCGAAAATAAGCGGTTCCATTTCTTTTTTTGTACAAGATATGGTATAGTTTATTATTGGAAAAGATAAATTAGGAGGATTTCATTTTGACCCGTCGACTAGCTAAATATTTGCCGCTTCTGTTCACTTTTCTACTGCTTGCGGGATGTACCCCGGCTACATCCAAGATCGATCCTAACAACGGGGTATGGGACAAGTATTTTGTTGGTCCTTTGGCTGATGTTCTCGACTGGTTCGCAGATTTGCTTTGGGGACAATACGGTTTGTCCATCCTGGTCGTTACGCTGATCATTCGTTTTATCATCTTGCCTTTGACTTTAAAGCAGTATAAGAGTTCCAAGCGGATGCAGGAGCTTCAGCCGGAAATCAAGAAGCTGAAAGATAAATATAAGGACGACCCGAAAAAGCAGCAAGAGGAAACGATGAAACTGTTCCAGTCGAACGGCGTCAATCCGTTGGCCGGTTGTTTTCCATTGATCGTGCAGATGCCGATTCTGATAGCATTGTATAACGCGATTATGCGCAATCATAACATTGCGGAGCATTCCTTCCTATGGATGCAGCTCGGTACGAAGGACCCATATTATATTTTACCGCTGCTGGCCGCATTAACAACGTATTTCCAGCAAAAGATGATGTCGTCGCAAATGGCGCCGCAAATGAGAAATCTGATGTTTATTTTCCCGGTATTGATCTTTGTCATGGCGATGAACTTTGCTTCGGCGCTTCCGCTTTACTGGGTGTATAGTAACCTCTTCACAATTGTGCAGTCTTATTTTATATATGGACCTCAAAATAAGGGTGGCCTGTCTAAATGAAAAAAATTGTGGTTACGGGTAAAACGATCGAAGAGGCCGTGAAAAACGGTCTGCTTCATTGGGATACCACGGAGGATCGGGTTAAAATTCAAGTGCTCGAACAGCCCTCGCGAGGGTTGTTCGGTCTTATCGGTTCTAAGGATGCAAAAGTTGAGCTGGAGCTGTTGCCTGATGCTGTTGAAGAAGCCATTTATTTTTTACAGGACGTTTTTCGCACCATGAGCTTGGAAGTACGGATTGAGAAGAAATCGGAAAAAGACGGTCAGGAGCTGCATTTGTTCGGCTCGGAGCTGGGCATGCTGATCGGCCGGAGAGGGCAAACTTTGGATGCGCTTCAATATTTGGTCAATATTGTTGCCAACCGTTACTCCAGCTCGCATGTCCGGATAGTGCTGGATGCCGAGCATTTCCGCGACCGCCGCAAAAAAACATTGGAAGATTTGGCTTCGCGGCTGGCGGAACGGGTCATCCGGACGAAGAAGGAAGTCGTCTTGGAGCCGATGTCGCCGCAGGAGCGCAAGGTGATTCATGCCAAGCTCCAGGAGCATCCGACGGTACGGACGTTCAGCAGGGGCGAGGAGCCGAATCGGAGAATTGTTATTGTGAACAGATAAACTTTTGGGTGCAATGATGTCATTGTTATGACTCATTGCATTTTTTCAATTAATATACTCGTCCTTTTGAAGGATGGGAGTGCCGGTTGTCTTTAGTGATAACAGGCGATTTTTTAGTTGAATAGAAAGTATAAGTTTGTATACATTGCTATGCACAAACTTGACAAACGCGCCTGCCCAATAAGGACGGCGGAGCGGTTTATCCTTGGTTGAATAGAATTTATAATTTCGGGGCTCCCCGCAAAGTATCTGAATCAGCTTCGAAGCAAGGCCCCGCTTTGTGGGCATATGTTAGCATAGAAATTGAGGTGCAATGCATGATAAACGACACGATAGCAGCGATTTCAACGCCCGTGGGCGAGGGAGGAATTGCTGTTATTCGCATAAGCGGAGACGATGCGGTCCAGGCGGCCGATCGCGTTTTTTTCGGTAAAATCAAGCTGGCCGAAGCGGCGACGCATACCGTCCATTACGGTTTTGTCAAAGATCCGCAAACGCAGATTCGCGTGGATGAAGTATTGGCAACGGTGATGAGGGCGCCGCGCTCTTTTACAATGGAAGATGTGGTAGAGATCAGCTGTCACGGCGGGTTCATCTCGGTGAAGAAGGTGCTCGATCTGCTGCTGGAGCACGGGGTCAGACTGGCGGAGCCGGGGGAATTTACGAAACGGGCGTTTCTTAACGGTCGTATCGACTTGTCGCAGGCGGAAGCGGTGATCGATTTGATCCGGGCGAAGTCGGATCGGGCTTATCAGGTGGCCATGATGCAGTCGGAAGGCAGCCTGTCCAAACAGATCAAGGCGCTGCGTCACGATCTCGTAGAGCTGATGGCGCATATCGAGGTCAATATCGATTATCCGGAGCATGATGTCGAGGAAATGACGAATGCTTATATTAAAACGAAATGCTCGGCGGCGATGGAGCGAATCGAGCAATTATTGAACACGGCGCGGCAGGGGAAAATATTGCGCGAAGGGATCGTTACGGCGATTATCGGCAAGCCCAACGTCGGCAAGTCTTCGCTGTTGAACACGTTGGCACAGGAAAATCGCGCGATTGTGACGGATATCCCGGGGACGACGCGGGATGTGATCGAGGAATATGTGAATGTGAACGGAATTCCGCTGAAGCTGCTTGATACCGCCGGCATCCGCGAAACGTCAGATTTGGTGGAGCAGATCGGCGTGGAGAAATCGAAAAATGCTTTGGCCGAAGCGGATTTGATTTTGCTCGTGTTCAATGGAGCCGATTCGCTTACGCCGGATGAGCAGACCATGATCGAACAGCTAAAAGATCGTCAAACGATCGTGATCGTGAATAAGCTGGATTTGGAGCAGCGCATCGAGAAGGAGAAGCTGCAGGCGTATTTCCCTGCGGAACGCATTGTCTTCATGTCGCTGCTGGAGCAGCAGGGGATTACGGACTTGGAAAAAGCTATCGCTAGCATTTTTTTCAGCGGTCATGTAGAATCAAGTGACCTGACTTATGTGAGCAACGTGCGCCATATCGCTTTATTGAAAAAATCGAAGCAGTCGCTGGAAGAAGCTTATTTGGCGACGGAGCAGTTTGTTCCTATAGATATGGTGCAGATCGATATTCGCAACGCCTGGGAGCATCTGGGCGAAATTATCGGGGATTCGGTTGGCGATTCGTTGATTGATCAAATTTTTTCCCAATTTTGTTTGGGTAAATGATATAGGCTTTCAAGAATAAACGGCTTCGCCGTCCTTCAGGAACGAGCGCGTTTGTCAGGGTTGAGCGAAGCTAAGTATAAAATCTTATACTTTATATTCAACTAAGTAAGCTTTGCTTAAGCAAAGCTCTAAGGAGGTTGTTACGATGAGTTATATGGCAGGACATTACGATGTCATTGTCGTCGGCGCGGGCCATGCCGGCTGTGAATCGGCGCTGGCCGCTGCACGTATGGGCTGCGAAACGCTGATGATTACTATCAATTTGGATATGGTTGCATTTATGCCATGCAATCCGTCGATCGGCGGTCCGGCGAAGGGCCATGTTGTTCGCGAGATCGATGCGCTCGGCGGCGAGATGGGGAAAAATATCGATAAAACGTATATTCAGATGCGGATGCTGAACACCGGCAAAGGACCTGCGGTTCACGCGCTGCGGGCGCAGGCCGACAAGTTTCTGTACCAGCACATGATGAAGCAAACGATGGAAAAAGAACCGAAGCTTACGCTTCGTCAAGGGCTTGTGGAAGAGCTGATCGTTGAAGACGGCACGATCAAAGGCGTGATCACGAAAACCGGCGCCCAATATTTTGCCAAAGCGGTTGTGGTTACGACCGGCACGTATTTGCGCGGCAAAATCATTATGGGCGAACTGATGTACGAAAGCGGTCCTAACAATCAGCAGCCGGCTGTCAAATTATCACAGTCGCTGCGCGATGTCGGCCTTGAATTGGTCCGCTTTAAAACGGGAACGCCGCCGCGCGTTCATAAAGATACGATTGATTTCAGCAAGACGGTTATTCAACCGGGAGATGAAAAGCCGAAGTTTTTCTCTTACGAAACGACGGAGGAAGTGCCTGATCAGCTGCCGTGCTGGTTAACTTACACATCCGAGCAGACCCATCAAATTATTAACGACAATTTGCACCGCGCTCCGATGTTTTCGGGAGCTATCGAGGGAACCGGTCCGCGTTATTGTCCGTCCATCGAAGATAAAATTGTCCGTTTTAGCGATAAGCCGAAGCATCAAATCTTTTTGGAGCCGGAAGGCCGCCATACATCGGAATATTATGTTCAAGGGCTCTCGACCAGTATGCCGGAGGATGTGCAGCTGAGCATTTTACGTTCTGTTCCGGGCTTGGAAAACGTGGAAATGATGCGTACCGGCTATGCGATCGAATACGATGCGGTGGTGCCGACACAGCTTAAGCCGTCTTTGGAAACGAAGGTGGTGGACGGCCTGTTCACTGCAGGTCAAATTAACGGTACATCCGGCTATGAGGAAGCTGCCGGTCAAGGCATTATGGCCGGCATTAATGCAGCCCGAAAGGTGCTCGGCAAAGAGCCGGTCGTACTGGACCGGTCCGAGGGTTACATTGGCGTCCTGATCGATGACCTGGTCACCAAAGGGACGAATGAGCCATATCGCTTGCTCACTTCCCGCGCCGAATACCGGCTGCTGTTAAGACATGACAATGCCGATCTTCGCTTGACGCCTATCGGCTACGAAATCGGATTGATTAAAGAAGAGCGGTTCCAACGCTTTACGGAGAAATACCGGTTGGTTGACGAGGAAATCGAACGGTTGAAAACAACGAAAGTGAAACCGACTGACGCTCAGGAGATGCTTGCTTCATTAGGCAGCGCCGAAATCAGCAACTCGGTTGATTTGCTTTCGCTGTTGCGCCGTCCGGAAGTCACTTATGAGCATATATATGCGATCTCGCCGGCGCCTTACGAGCTCTCCGAGGAAATGAAGGAGCAGATCGAGATTCAAGTCAAATATTCCGGCTATATCGAGAAGCAGTTGGCACAGGTGGAGCGTCTGCGTAAAATGGAGAAAAAGAAAATTCCGGACGATATCATCTACGAGCATATTCACGGCATCGCTATGGAAGCCAAACAGAAGCTGGCAAAAATACGTCCGATTTCGATCGGGCAAGCTTCCCGCATTTCCGGTGTAACGCCTGCGGATATTTCGATACTGCTCGTTCACCTGGAACATTACAACAAAGTTCTCGCGGCCAGAGGTTCTTAATGGATGCCATACAAATACAATTTGCCGATCAACTAAAACGGTATCGGATCGAACTGACAGAACGGCAGCTCCAACAGTATGAGATATATTACAAAGAGCTGGTTGTCTGGAACGAGAAGATGAATTTGACCGGAATTACGGAAAGAGAGCAAGTCTACATGAAGCATTTTTATGACTCGCTCTCCGTTTCTTTTTTTATTCCGATGCATGAGAAGAATAGCATTGCCGACATTGGTTCGGGCGCGGGTTTTCCCAGTATTCCGCTTAAAATTGCATTTCCGCAGCTGCAAGTAACAATAGTGGACTCCTTAAACAAGCGGATTCAGTTTTTGAGTTATTTATCGTCCGCCTTAGGACTGACCGATGTCGCTTGTATTCATGGCAGGGCGGAAGACATTGCACGTATACCGCAGCATCGCGATCGTTACGAGGTTGTCACAGCGAGAGCTGTCGCCAAGCTTGCTGTACTTAACGAATTTTGCCTTCCTTTTGCGGCTGTTCGAGGTTGTTTTATTGCGATGAAAGGCAGTGACGTAAGCGAAGAACTAAATGAGGCCGGCTACAGTATGAAGGAATTGAAAGGCAAGCTTGTACATACGCATAAGTTTGAGCTGCCCGATGAGGAGCATTCTACCAGACATGTCATCATCATTGAAAAAACGGCGCAGACACCGAACAAATATCCTCGAAAGGCTGGAATTCCGCTTAAGCTGCCGCTTTTATAATGTTTCACGTGGAACAATAGCAGGCATTTTTTAAAATATACGAATTCAGTGTTGTTTATCGAGGACTGTACAACCAGCATCAATTAACCGAATTTAAAATTCACTGAAAGAGCGTCATTCCGAGATTTTGCCACTAGGTCGCTCGTCCGATGCTGGACGTCGGCGGCTTATTTTCATCTGCCAACTCTATGAAAATTATTCATAGAAAACATGGGTGTTTTCATACAATAATTCACTTTTACGACAAGTTTCTAGCAGGATATCGTATGCTTTTGGAGAATTTATAGTAGAGGGTCGCAACAAGGCTTTTATTATTTATGGCACAAGATCGGGTGATAAAATTAATGAAAGAGCAGATCTCAAAATTGTTTGGATTTTCGGAAAAATCATCGACGGATGAAGTGAAAAACATTTCGATCCATGATATCGTCCCGAGTCCATATCAGCCAAGAACGATTTTTGATGATGAGCGAATTGATGAACTGTGTCAAACCATTAAAACACATGGCGTCATACAGCCGATCGTGGTCCGAATCAGGAACAATACGTATGAGTTAATCGCGGGAGAACGCAGATGGAGAGCCGTTAAAAAGCTGGGCTTGGATACGATTCCGGCGATTGTTCGAGATTTTAACGATTCTCAAGCCGCATCTATTGCTCTTATAGAAAATTTACAGCGAGAAGGCTTGACCGCGATTGAAGAGGCAATTGCTTATCAGCAACTGATCGATTTACATAATTTAACACAAGAAAGTCTGGCACAGCGGCTCGGAAAGAGTCAATCCACGATAGCGAATAAAATTCGACTGCTTCACTTGAGCGAGCCTGTAAAGCTGGCGCTAATGGAAAGGAAAATAACCGAAAGACACGCACGGGCACTGCTTTCCTTGGATCAGGAAGAGCTGCAGATTAAAGTGTTGGAAGACGTCATAGCCAAAGAGTTAAACGTAAAGCAGACGGAAGCCAGGATTCAATTTTTGAAGGAAACGGTTAAAAATAAAAAGTCGAAGCGCGTATCTTTCTCTAAAGACGTTCGGTTGGCGCTAAACACAATCAGGCAGTCAGTCGAATTGGTAACCTCGTCGGGCTTGCAAATCAATACGCATGAACAGGATCACGAAGACCACTATGAAATTGTTATTAAGATACCAAAAAGGTAAAAAATATAGTATGATAGACTGTACAACATTATCAAAAATGACTAGATGAAGGCTCCGTAACGAGGAGCTTTTCTTTGACCCTTCCCGCGTATAATGGAGCGTGCGAGAGCAGATATAATGGTTTTGGCATTTTATTAGTATTTTATTGAGGTGAAAGCTTTTGTCTAAGATTATCGCAATAACTAATCAAAAGGGTGGTGTTGGTAAAACAACAACGTCCGTAAACCTGGGAGCCTCTTTGGCTTCGTTAGGCAAGAAGGTTCTTTTGGTTGACATTGACCCTCAAGGCAATACGACCAGTGGGATCGGTGTTAATAAGGCGGATGTTGTTTATTGCATTTATGACGTCATTATTAACGATATTCATCCTAAAGATGCTATGGTCGAGACGGCTATTCCCAATTTGAAAATTATTCCTGCTACCATTCAATTGGCCGGCGCCGAGATTGAGTTGGTCCAGACGATTTCCCGTGAAGTCCGGCTTAAAAAGTCACTGCAGCTGGTTAAGCATTTGTTTGATTATATTCTTATCGATTGTCCGCCATCGTTAGGGATTCTCACCGTGAATTCATTAACGGCTGCGGATTCGGTCATTATTCCTATCCAGTGCGAGTATTATGCGTTGGAAGGGTTAAGCCAGCTTTTAAACACGGTTCGCTTGGTGCAAAAGCATTTGAATACGACCTTGCAAATCGAAGGCGTCCTGTTGACGATGTTTGATGCGAGAACGAATCTGGGTATGAACGTCATAGAAGAGGTCAAAAAATATTTCCAGCAAAAAGTTTATCAGACTATTATTCCGCGAAATGTAAGGCTAAGTGAGGCGCCGAGCCATGGTCAATCGATCATAACCTATGATCCGAGATCTAAAGGGGCTGAAGTATATATGGAGCTCGCGAAGGAAGTGATCGCACTTTGAGTAAACGATTAGGCAAAGGTTTGGACGCATTATTGCCGGCACTAAGCATCGGCGATGACGATAAGATTGTAGAAATTCCACTATCTCAACTGAGACCGAATCCGTACCAGCCAAGACGGACGTTTCATGACGAATCGATTAATGAATTGGCTGCCTCAATTAAGGAACACGGAATCATTCAACCGATTATTGTAAGAAGCGTATTAAAAGGTTATGAAATCATTGCCGGAGAGCGCCGGTTTAGAGCCTCTCAGGTGTGCGGACTGGCAACGATTACCGCCGTCGTCAAGAAGTTCAGCGACCAGCAGGTTATGGAAATTGCCTTGATTGAGAATTTGCAGCGGGAAGATTTGAATGCTCTGGAAATTGCAATTGCTTACCAGGCGTTGATCGATCAGTTTTCGTTGACGCAAGAAGAATTGTCTTTGAAGGTCGGCAAGAGCAGATCGCATATTGCGAACTTTTTGAGATTGCTTCAGCTTCCCGAGGATGTAAAGCAATATGTTTCACGTGGAACATTATCGATGGGACATGCCAAGGCGATTATCGGCTTGAAGGATACGAAAACGATTAAATCGTTGGCTGAGCAAGCGATAAAAGAGCAATGGAGCGTTCGCGAGCTGGAGGAGGAAGTGAAGCGGCTGGAAGAAAAGGTGGACTCCAAGAAAGCCGTATCGACAAAGACAAAGCGAAAAGACCCGTACATTAATGAACTGGAAGAAAGCTTGAGGGAAATGTATCGGACAACCGTTAAAATCAAGCATAACAATAATAAAGGGAAAATTGAACTGCTTTATTACTCCAAGGATGATTTGGATCGATTGCTCGAGCTTCTCCAAGGAAAAATATCTTAAAAGTAAGCTGCTAGAGTGGTGGAATGGACTAAACGATGTAGCATACCTTATTAATGCCTTGTTGGACGGGCAGACTAGGTATGCTACTTTTTGTGAAAGAGGAGGATGGATAAGATGAATATAGCCTACTTGGATCACGCTGCATCGTCTTGGCCGAAACCGCCCGAAGTGCTTCAGGCCATGCAGGAAAATCTGCTCTTGAACGGATCGAATCCGGGACGGGGGAGTCACCAAATGGCCGTTCAGGCCAGCCGCGTTCTGTTTGAGACCCGAAAAAGCTTGGCCAAATTATTTAAAGTAAAAAATCCGAACGACATTTCGTTCGCGCTGAATACAACGATGGCTTTGAACCAAGCAATTTTCGGATTTGTGAAGGAAGGGGACCACGTTGTTTGTACGGCTGTGGAGCATAATTCCGTTCGCAGGCCGTTGGAGCTGCTGAAAAGAACAAAAGGGGTTGCCGTTACCTATGTGAAGACGAATGCCAAAGGCGAGTTAACGGTCAACGATGTAAGAGATGCGCTTACGGAAAAAACAAGTCTGGTGGTATGCAGCCATGGTTCCAATATGCTGGGGAGCATATTGCCTGTGGAGCAGCTGGGCGAATTGTGCAAATCCAATGGAGTAAAGCTGTTGGTGGATGCAGCTCAAACAGCCGGGACGCTGGAGCTGGATGTTGCCCGTATGGGGATCGATATGCTTGCTTTTCCAGGGCATAAAAGCTTGCTTGGACCCCAAGGTACGGGAGGGCTATATATAGCGCCGGAGCTTGATTTGGTGCCTTTGCTGCATGGAGGGACGGGGAGTCAGTCGGAAGCCATCGAGCAGCCTGCGGTTCGGCCGGATCGTTACGAGTCAGGCACGCAAAATACGGTTGGTATTGCCGGGCTGAATGAAGGCGTGAAATTTGTACTGAAGGAAACCGTCGAGCGAATTCATGCAAAAGAATGGAAGCAAACGCAGACGCTGATTGAAGCGTTGATGGGAATTCAAGGTATATCTGTACTGGGACCGGATTTGGGGCAAAATAGAACCGGCATCGTCTCATTTACAATGAATCAGACCGATTCGTCGGAAATTTCATTTATATTGGATCAATCTTTTCAAATCGCGGTCAGGGCCGGATATCACTGCTCGCCGCTCGCGCATGAAAGCGCAGGTACGCTGGAAAAGGGAGCGGTTCGGGCTAGCGTCGGGTATTTTACGACGGATGAAGAAATTGAACGCTTAATTAGCGCAGTCAAAGAAATTGCTCAGTATATGAAATGACAAGTCAATCGGATACATAAAATAGAAAAACAGGGGGAGACGGTTGTGGGAGAGTTGCTGGACCTGTTGGACATCCGGGTGCTTCTTATCGTTTTAATAGCGGTGATGGTTTTGTTTTTTATTGTAATGATGGTTTTATGGGGGAAGTTGAACAGACTTAGAAAGACGTATTTGAAAATGATGAACGGCGATGGCGCGTTAAAGGTAGAGGATGTGCTGATCGATCTGCAGGAAAAAGTGGCGGCCGCCCAGGGCAGCTCGGACGAAGTGATGCGCCAAATCGAAGCAGTCTTGAAGCAAATGAGAAAAATGAAGTCCAATCTAAGCGTATACCGCTACAATGCTTTCGCAGAGAGCGGTAGCGACCTGAGCTTTTCCATTGTAATTGCCGACGACGAGATGGATGGCGTTGTGCTGTCCGGAATTCATAATCGCGATGAGACTTACGTCTATGCGAAGCCTTTGACGCAAGGACAGTCTTCGTACTCATTATCGCCGGAGGAGAAGGAAGCTATCCATCGATGCGAGCATAAGAAGTAGCGGCGGCGAATCGTTTAATATGGCTTAGCGCCACATAAAACGATTTGGCGATAACTTCGGACATGCTCATGACCAGGCTTAAACGGGTGTTTTGCAGCACGAAGTATTCCATGAATCCGCCGACGTTGACGATTCCGGTAATATGCATATTGCCTACCGGGGGCAGCTCTTTATTTACGCCGGCTCCCGGTTTCACCGGTCCATTGCCGACTTGAATGCAGCCTACGCTGGTCAATTGCCCCAAGCAGGCATCAATTGCAATGATATAAGGGTTGTTGTAATGGGAATGGATGGCATCCAGCGTCTCTTTTAAATTCATGGCATGAACCGGTTGGTCCAGCGTGCCGTACAGGTGGATGCCGTCGATGCTGTATTTTTTCAACTGAGTGCCGACGAGAGGGCCCAGGGAGTCGCCCGTTGAACGGTCGGTCCCTACACAGATGATGATAACAGGCTGCTGTGGCGGGATTTGTCCCAAAATCGAGAACAGCTTGTCGGATAAAACCTCGATAATATTCGTTTCGGTATGAAGAATTTTCAAATTTTCGATTTCTTTTGGCGCCGCGTCTCTATGAAACGAAATTTTCATATAATAGCCCCCTATGGCAGGAGTATAAAAACATTTTTACTAGTATACGGAAGACCGGCACAATTTATACGTAGAAATGCAAAAAATAGAAGAGGGGGAGAGAGTCGTGCTGCTTATGGCTTTTGATTCCACACAGCAGGCATTGAGGGCGGAAATGCTGTTGGAATACGCGGAGATTGAAAATGATATGTGTCCTACACCGAAACAAATTACAGCCGGCTGCGCGCTTTCGCTTGAATTTCCGCAGGAGGAGTATGAACGCGTAAAGCAAATTATTGCGGAGGAACGGGTCGAGATCCGCGGTATTTTCTTCAAAAAAGGCGATCAATATGTTAACATGGAGGCATAAGCTTACTTATTATGGAGGTTAAAAGTTTGGTGGCAAGCTGGGATGAGATGCGTAATAAGTTCATCGATTATATATCGGATCCTGTGGTATGGACGGGACTTCTCATTGGTTTGATCAAAATATTGTTCATTTATATTGCCGGTAAAGTCGTTATGAAGGTCGCCAATAAAGCATTGGAGCATATGCTCAGCGCGAAACTTAAAAGCCCGGTAAAGTTCGATGCGAGAAGGACACAGACAATCGGCAGGCTGTTAGGCAATATTACGACCTATGTAGTCAATTTCATCGTCATTCTTATGATTCTTAACCAGTTTGGAATCCGCCTGGAGCCCTTATTGGCAGGAGCCGGCGTCGTCGGACTGGCTATCGGATTCGGGGCGCAAAGCTTGGTCAAAGACGTGATCACCGGTTTTTTCATAATATTCGAGGATCAATTCGCGGTCGGCGATATTGTGCAAATCGGCGCTTATAAAGGAACTGTAGAGGAAATCGGCTTAAGGGTGACTAAAATCACGAGCTGGACCGGAGAGGTTCATTTTATTCCTAACGGTACAATCACGCAGGTAACGAACTTTTCGCTGCATAATTCTATTGCGGTTGTGGACATTGCCATCGCTTATGCATCGGATATGGATAAAGCACTCGAGGTGCTCAAACAAACGGTATTGAAAAATTATGAAAGCAATGTCAATATGGTATCAGAGCCCCAAGTGCTTGGAATCCAGACGCTTACCGCTTCGGAGATTACGCTCCGGACGACGGTCGAGTGCAAGCCGAACATGCAGGCTTTGGTCGCCAGAGAGCTTTATGCGGAATTAAAAAAAGCTTTTGATGCGGCGAGCATTGCGAATATAGCCGGCAAATCCGTCTAAGCATCCATGGCAATGAAAAAGGTGGAGAGGGAGAAATGGAACGAAAACAGTATCAATTGGGCGATATTGTACAGATGAAGAAGCCCCATCCTTGCGGGAGCAATGAGATGGAAATTATCCGCCTTGGCATGGACATTCGCATTAAATGCGTCGGCTGCAAGCATAGCGTATTGGTACCGAGAGCGAAGTTTGAAAGCAAGCTGAAAAAGGTGCTGCGGTCCAATTCAAGCGCGCCGGAACAGGGCGAACAATAGCTTTAAAAAAAGGTTGCAATCCTACGTGGACCTGTGCTATATTAGTTCTTGTCCCTTTTTAGTGCGGAAAGGTACCCAAGAGGCCCAAGGGGGCTGACTCGAAATCAGCTAGGCGTGTCACAGCGTGCGTGGGTTCGAATCCCACCCTTTCCGCCATCCATAGCAAATAACCCAACGACCCGGAAGCGGGTCGTTTTTTAATGCGATGGGCGAGTCTGGACGGTGGGAGAGAACCGGAGGTTCGTCGGAGCATGGACATCGGGAGCAAAGGCTGCGCAGTCGGCCCAGCAGGGCCGCATCCCACCCTTTCCGCCATCCATAGCAAATAACCCAACGACCCGGAAGCGGGTCGTTTTTTAATGCGATGGGCGAGTCTGGACGGTGGGAGAGAACCTGAGGTTCGTCGGAGTTTATATTTATAACTTGAAGCGCCTCCTTTCAAGAGCGTAGAGGAGGCGCTGGACGGGAGCTGCGTCATTGGCTTAGTAGGACCTGGATCTTCGGCGTACCGTGAAACGGTCGATAACATAGCCGATAAGAGCCCAGGACAATATGGTAAGGGTATACAGCAGCGCGGCGTTGACATTCGTATAGCTGACGAAGGGAAAGAACCAGGCCGGGACGCTCAACCCGTAAAAAATAAGGTAGATCGGTTCGGAGTCATGTCCGATATAATGCATGAGGCATAAAGCGGCGCCAATCGCCGTGCAAAACAGGGTGGAAGTATAACGCATCGTATTCTTCTCCTTTTTTAATGATAGAGGACTCCCTCTCAAAACCTTAATGAGACAGACTGAGGCTCAAGAGGGAGATTCGCCTAATATTTACGTTTCCATTTACGGTTATGGTTGGATGTATCCGGGAAGGTCTCGCCCTTTTTTAACGAAATGATTTTAGGATTGTTAATGCCCATATGAAAGGCATTCTCCCCAGCCTCCATGTACTCGCCATCATTCGGAGCTTTGTCGCCCGGTCTAAATTGACTCCATTCGCCCATGGTATAAATCACCTCCTAATATGAAGCGTAATGTTAGTTTTCCCCAAGCGGTGGTTTGCATGAGTCCGAAACTTTGCCAATGATTTGAAGCGAACTACTAAAAAAACTAGGAGGCTGTCGATGAACTGCGGAAACCGGCAAATGATATGACTCGAAGCTCAAACATGCCTTGATTTGATCAGGTTTTTCGCAGTCAAGCCAATAAAAAGCTCGCCTTGAACATACTTCAGGCTATTAACCCTATTCATCGACAGCTTTCCTGGTCCCTGCACAAAAAACTTGTCATTAGGCTACGGTTTTGCTATAGTATTATGGTGCGAGTTTTGATAACCAAGTATTACTCGCTCCTTGCTCCGTTCGGCATCAGCCGTGCAGTGGAGCCGCTTAGTCCAAAAGGAGGTGAAACCATGCGCAAATATGAGATCATGTACATTATTCGTCCGGACATTGAACAGGAGGCTGTTCAAGCTACGGTAGAAAAATTTCAAAACATCATCAACAACGGTGGAGAAATTACGAAGCATGATGTGATGGGTAAGCGCCGTCTTGCGTATGAGATCAACAAGTTACGCGATGGCCATTACGTGTTAGTTCATTTCAATGCTAACAACGAGGTTATTAGCGAGCTTGACCGTGTAATGAAGATTTCCGACGAAATCATTCGTTACCTGATCGTTAAAGATGTAGCTTAAGGCATCCATATGCCGTAATTGACATGCTGGGAGGGTTTAAGGTTGCTAAATCGTGTGATTCTGATTGGAAGGCTTACTCGTGACCCTGAATTGCGCTATACTCCGTCAGGCGTTGCCGTGACGACGTTCACACTGGCTGTCGATCGTCCTTTTGTGAATCAGCAGCGTGAGCGGGAAGCGGACTTTATCAATATTGTGACATGGCGTCAGCTTGCTGAAACATGTGCCAATTATTTGCGTAAAGGCCGGTTAGCTGCGGTGGAAGGCAGAATTCAAGTGCGTAACTACGATAATAATGAGGGTCGCCGCGTATATGTGACAGAAGTTATTGCCGACAACGTACGTTTCTTGGAGTCGCCGAACAGCGGCGGTGCAAGCCGTGAAGAAGGCATGGGTGGCGGCGGAGGCCAGCAACGAAATAACAACGGACCACGAGACAATCAGGATCCGTTCCAGGATGACGGCAGACCGATTGACATCTCCGATGATGATTTGCCATTCTAACGTAGAAAGGACTGAATAAACGATGGGATTCCAAAGAAGAGACAACAACAGCGAAGACCGCGGCGAACGCAAGTTTGGCGGCCGTAAAGGCGGCAAAGGCGGCAAGCGTCGTAAAGTTTGTTACTTCACTGTGAATAAAATCACTCACATTGATTATAAAGACATCGAAACGCTGAAGAAGTTTATCAGCGAGCGCGGCAAGATTCTTCCCCGCCGTGTAACAGGAACTTCGGCTAAATATCAGCGTGCTCTGACGATTGCAATCAAACGCGCTCGTCAAATCGCGTTGCTGCCATACACAACGGAATAAGCTCGTTTGGCGAAGCCAGCGGTCGGCCTGAAAAGGTCGGCCGCTGTTTTTTTGGGTTGAATAGAAAGTATAAGTTTCTCATACTTGGCTTCGCACAACCTTGCCAAACGCGCTCGACACTTAAGGACGGCGAAGCCGTTAATACTTGTTGCACGTTTAAATGGGCAACGAATCCGTAAATTCTTGTTTTTTCTACATAATACGCCATGAAAAAAGAACAAATTGTTAAAAGTATAACTTTTTACGATGAATTAACCGATATTGTAAAAGTAGACTGTCTATCAGGCCAAAGTGAGGAGAGACGAAAAGATTTCGCAACGGAGGTAGGAGTATGTTTAGAATGACCCGAACGCTGTTATTATTTTTGGTACTTATGTTAGCAATGAGCAGCTTTGCCGGCAGCGCACTGGCGGCCGATGAAATTTCAAGTCTGGTATTGAACAAGAATGAAATCTCTTTGGAAGTCGGAGCGACGACCAATTTGACCGCTACGGCTGTGTTTGCATCCGGCTCGACCGAGAATGTGACGGTGAAAACAGATTGGAATTCCGGAGCGGCGGATATCGCAACCGTGTATGCGGGAGCTGTAACCGGGAAGAAGGAAGGTACGGTCGTCATTACGGCGACTTATTTGGGGAAGACGGTTATCGTCAATGCGACGGTAACGAAACGCGTAAAAACGATGACGAAAGACAAGCAGACGGTCGATCTGAGACTGGGTCAAACGGACAACGTCAGCCTCACCGCTTATTATGACGACGGGATGACGGAGAATGTGACCAATAAGGCCGACTGGGCTATAGATAACAATGCGGTTGCAACGGTAACCAACGGGCTGATTACCGGTCTTGGCGCAGGCAGCGCGATCATCACGGCCAAGTACAACAATCAGACGCTGTCACTGCCGGTGAATGTCGAAATCGTCAAACGGATTGATCCGGAAAAATCGCAGGTATCGTTACTTCTGAAAGGCTCGGAAAAAATCAAGCTGATGGCCACCTATCCGGATGGAACCGTCGCCGATGTAGCTGAGCAGGCGGAGTGGGTTTCCGATAAGGGGACGGTCGCCGACGTGCTGAAAGGAACGATCACCGGTTATGGACCGGGGCAAGCAACCTTGACGGCAACCTACGGAACGAAGACGGCAACGGTCAAGGTTGATGTCGATAATGCCATCAAGCTTGACGTCGACAAGCAAAACCTGTTAATGAAAAAGAACGCAACGGAACAATTGAAACTGACGGCAACGTATGCGAGCGGCGATCCCGAGGATATTACCGACCGCGCAGAATGGTCATCCAGCGATGAAAATATCGTCAATGTCATTAAAGGGAAGCTGACTGCGAACAATATCGGCGAAGTCACCATTACCGCCAAATACGGGGAAAAGTCGGTTAAAACGATCGTCGATGTCGATGTACCGAGACGATTGGAATTGAGCAAGGAAACCTATTCATTGAAGGTTGGCGCCGATGAACAGCTGAAGCTGGAAGCTACGTATGCGGACGGTACGAAGGGAGATGTGACGGACCGCGCTGAATGGTCGGTCGATAACGATGTCATCGCCTTTGTCACGAAAGGAAAGCTGACCGCCTACAAATCGGGCGAGACGAAGGTTACGGCCGCTTACGGCGGGAAAAGCGTCTCTGCCAAAGTACAGATCGATATACCGGCGACATTGAAGCTGAGCAAAAAAACGGTTAATTTCCAGATAGGAAGCGCTGAGCAAGTCAATTTGTTCGCCGTTTATCCGGACGGCCGCGAGGAAGACGTTACCCATATAGCCGAATGGACTTCCAGCCCCGCGGATACGGCATCTGTAAATGCCGGTTATATTACAGGTATTGCTACGGGCGCCGCTTCGATCACAGCCAAATACGGCACCAGAACGGCAACGGTCAAAGTCTCGGTCGGCGTCATCGACAGCCTTACCGCGGGGACGACCAGCCTTGTTTTAAAGAAGGGCGAGACGAAACAGCTTGCCGTAACCGCCAAATATACGGATGGGACGACCAAGGAGTTTACCTCCGAAGCCGAATGGACGAGCTCCAATACGAAAACGGCCACTGTGGACGACGGGAAAATTACCGCGGTTGCATCCGGCGAAGCGGTAGTCACGGCAGTTGTGGAGAGCAAGTCGATCACGTTTAAAATTCAGGTCGATATGGCGGAGAAATTATCCGCAAACGTTCCTTATTTGATTTTCGATCTGGGCGAAGCAAGGCAAATTATATTGTCGGCAACCGATTTGTCGGACGCGCCGAAGGATGTTACGAATGAGGCGGAATGGAAGACAAGCAATCCGCTTGTCGCTCAAGTTTCCAACTCCGGGGTTGTTACGCCGGTCACGCGCGGCAAAACGACGATTACGGCGACTTACGGCGGCAAAAGCATTACCATCCCCGTTGAAATCGGCGTCGTTCAGAAGCTGGAGGCCGATCAACGTTTTATTACGATCAAGAACGGACAGTCCGTGCAGGTTCAGCTGACGGCAACGCTGTCCGACGGCAGTACCACCGATGTGACGAATGATGCGACCTGGAAAACGTCCAATTACAAAATTGCCGACGTCGCAAACGGCTTATTAACGGCCAATGCTCCCGGAAAAGTATCGCTATCGGCTAATTTCGGCGGCAAGACCGTCACCATCGCGGTTGAAATCGGGGTACTGAAATATTTGAAAACGAATGTCGTCAAGGTGGAATTGAAAGAAGGCGAAGAAGCGGAGCTCAAAGCTACGGCCACCTATGCGGACGGCATTGATGAGGATGTCACCAAACCGGGAATGTGGACGAGCTCCAACATCATGATCGCCGACGTAAAAGACGGAATCGTCAGAGCTACCGGAAAAGGCACCGCCAGAATTACCGTTGGCTTTTCCAATTTGAAGACAACCGTTGTTGTAACTGTAAAATAAAATGCAGCAATGAAGACAGCCGGACATGCGCCGGTTGTCTTTTTTTGGACGGAGCGTCACAAATGGAAACAACATGCGGTTAGGCAGGGGGTGAAGTCTACGCTTCATTTTGATAAAATAAAAGGATGTGCGGTCTTATATCCTCAATACCGATCATAGTGTATTATGAAGTAGGGCCGGTTCGGATGGACAGATAGCGGATTTTACCGTGTGAAAGGGTGGCTTGAGTGAATATAGCGTTTTTTCTGTTGCCTAAAGAAGAAGTCATTTATTTATCTCCCGACTCAACGATGCGCCAAGCGCTGGAACGAATGGAATACCACCGGTATTCTGCGGTTCCATTGATCGATCAGGATGGCAAATATGCGGGCACGATTACCGAAGGCGATTTGTTATGGAAATTGAAGCATTCTCCCGAAATCGGGTTTGATAATGCGCATAAGGTTCAGCTGAAGGACGTTAGTCAGCATATGGCAATAAAACCGGTTCGGATCGATCAGCAGATGCAGGATTTGATTACATTGGCAACCAACCAGAACTATGTACCGGTAATCGACGATAACGAGGTGTTTATCGGCATTATCCGCCGTCGGGAGATCATCGATTATTGCTTCAAGCTGTGGCAGGCCGAACAAAAGACATAGAATTGTGGTATAATTAACTAAAGCTTCGGTTAAAGAGAAAGGCGGCATGTCCAGCATGGAAAGAGAGATGGATTTGGCGAAGCGGGCTAAAATCATTGAATGGCTGAAAACGGAAATCGTGGATCAAATGGCGCATCTGCTCAAAGGGATCTGGGAAGGCAGCCATCCTAAAATTATAGACGGTTTAGCAAGTCTTGTTTCATGCAGCTACATACTGGGCAGACGGTTAGGAATCTCTTTTCGCAGTTTAGATGAAGCGGTTTTGGAAAAAATGAAGAAGCATAGAGCTGAAGGACATCAACTGGAAGAATGGTACGGCGATATTTCCGCTTTGGAAGAACATATGCGTAAGAGGTGAACATGTTGGGGAAAGGTTCTGCAAGAATGCTCGGCTGGAGCTTGCTGACAGCGGTCCTGCTCCTGTCGGTTTTATCACCATTGAATATCATTACGTTTAATATATTAATGGTGCCTGTGCTGGTTCAATATACGAGACTGGAGACGAAACGGTTTTTATCGTTTTACGGTATTAGCCTTGCTATTGTTTACGTGCTAACTTCCTTGCTCATATCCGGCTGGGGCGGCGCGGTGCTGGTGGCGATTTCCTTGTTTTTTCTGCCTCCCGTCATTCAAATGGGCAATTTGTATAAAAAACGGGCCGCGGCGCGTACGGTATTGACGGTTGGTACCGTCACGCTGCTGATTGAAATGCTGCTCAGCATATTGGTCGCCTATATGTTCGGGTTTAACCTGATCGCCAAAATGAAGACGTTTATGCTGGAAATCATGGACACCTGGCCCGCACAGCTGAAAGGCATGCTGGTTGTGGAGCCGGATGCGCTCGTTCAATTGATGAGCAAAATGCTGCCGCTGTATATGATCGGGTCGTCCCTGTTTATTATCGTCATTACGCACTGGCTGGCAAGAAAGCTGTTGAACCGTTCCGGCGAGTCGATCCCGGCGTTTAAACCGATTCGCGAATGGATGCTGCCGCGGTCGTTTGTATGGTATTATGTAATCGCCTTGTTTATGGAGTTTTTCGTGAGGGATCCGAACTCGATTTTGTATTCGCTGCTGCTGAATTTGCTGCCGCTGCTGACAGCCGTGTTTGCGATACAAGCGATTGCGTTTTTATTTTATGTTGCTCATACGAAGAATTGGAGTCGGGCGCTGCCTGTTGCCGGAATTATCATACTGCTGATTTTTCCGCCGGCGTACTTTATGTTCAGTTTGCTCGGCGTGTTCGATGTGGCTTTCCCGATCCGAGAACGTATGACCCGAAAATAAGTAATGGATTAGGGGCGAGATGAATGCCGAAGTTCCTGCTAAAGCGTTGGCACGGCTTGCATATCGTATGGATATTCGTTTTACTAACGGTTTTAATATTTATACTGCTGCTGTATCAATGGGTAATCGGCGTGATTGCCTTGATGGTGTGTGGGGTTTTAGCTTATTTCACGTTAAAGGCGGAGCAGGCGTTCCGCAAAGATTTAAATCATTATGTCGCTACACTGTCCCACCGGATCAAGCGTGCGGGGACGGATGTCATTCACGAGCTGCCGCTCGGGATTTTGCTCTATAACGAAGAGAAGGTCATCGAGTGGCATAACCCGTTTGTGGCGAAAATGTTCGGCAAGGATTCGCTGATCGGCGAGCAGCTTCTGGAGCTGTTTCCCGCTTTGAAGTCCCGCAAGGAAAAGGAATTGAAGCTGGAAATGGAAGTCGGCAAATGCCTGTACATGGTACAGCTCCGAACGGAAGAGCGGCTGCTGTATTTTACCGATATAACGGAGTTTAGGCAGTTGGCGAACCGGTTTGAGGAAGGGCGGCTGGCGATCGGCATTGTGATGATGGACAATCTCGATGAAGCGACGCAGGGGATGGACGATCAAACCCGCAGCATTATGATGGCGAGAGTGACCGGCGAAATTACGGAATGGGCACAAAAAAATCATGTGTATCTACGGCGCACGGCATCGGACCGGTATTTGATTCTGATGGATCAAAAGGGCCTGAAGGCTTTGGAGCAGTCGCGGTTTGAAATATTGGACGAGGTTCGCGATTTAACGATCGAGCACAAGCTGCCGCTGACGCTCAGTATCGGGATTGGGTCCGGCAGCGATTCGTTAACGGAGGTCGGGCAGCTGGCGCAGACGAGTCTGGACATGGCGCTGGGGCGCGGCGGCGACCAGGCGGCCGTAAAGATCGGCGAGCGGCTGTCCTTTTATGGCGGACGCTCCAATGCGGTTGAGAAACGGACGCGCGTCCGGGCGCGCGTTATCTCCCACGCGCTGCGCGACCTGATCAAGGAATGCGACAAGGTCATTATTATGGGGCACCGGTACCCGGATATGGATGCGATTGGCGCGGCCATCGGGGTCCTGAAGGCGGTGCACGTCAGCAATAAAGAGGGATATATCGTACTGGAAGGCGTCAACCCTTCGATTCAAAAGCTGATGGATATGATCTATGAGGATGAGAAGCTGAACCGCTGGTTCATCACGCCGGAGCAGGCGATGCAAATTACGAATCAGCGAACGCTTGCCGTTGTCGTGGACACGCATAAGGCGTCCATGGTGGCCGAACCGAAGCTGCTGCAGCTGACGCAGCGCAAATTCATCGTCGACCATCACCGTCGCGGCGAGGAGTTTATCCAGGATGCGACGTTGGTGTATATGGAGCCTTACGCTTCCTCCACCTGCGAGCTGGTGACGGAGCTGCTCCAATATTTCAACGACCGGCTGACGATGGGCGTTCTGGAGGCAACGGCGCTGCTGGCCGGCATTGTAGTGGATACGAAAAGCTTCAGCCTCGCCACAGGCGCAAGAACGTTCGAAGCCGCCTCTTTCTTGCGCCGCAACGGAGCGGATTCCTCGCTCGTTTCGCGGCTGTTGAAGGAGGAGCTGAGCTCCTACATCCAGAAGTCGGAAGTCATCAAAAATGCGGTCGTCATCTATGACCATATCGCGTTGGCCGTGACCGAGCCGAATCATAAATATTCACAGCTGCTCATTGCTCAAGTGGCCGATACGTTGTTGACGATGACCGGGATCATGGCTTCCTTTGTCATAAGTGAACGCCCTGACGGACTGATCGGCATCAGCGCCCGGTCGCTCGGTCAGATGAACGTGCAGGTGGTCATGGAGCGGATGGGCGGCGGCGGGCATTTAACGAATGCCGCGACGCAAATAGAAGGCACGATTTCCGAAGCGACCCAAAAGTTAAAGCAAATATTAAGTGAAATGCATGCAGAGGAGGGGCTTTTCGAATGAAAGTCATATTGTTGAAGGATGTCAAAGGACAAGGCAAGAAGGGCGACATTAAGGAAGTATCCGAGGGCTATGCAACCAATTTCCTGTTCCCGAAGCAATTGGCCGCCGCGGCCAACGAAACGGCTGTAAAAATGCTGAACAATCAGAAGAAAGCGGAGCAGCGCAAAAAGGATGAGGAAAAGGCGGATGCCGTAGAGCTGGGCAAGAAGCTGGAAACGTTGACGGTGGAGCTGAAAGCGAAATCCGGCAAGGACGGGCGTTTGTTCGGGGCGATTCCGAGCAAGCAGGTGGCCGAAGAGCTGGAAAAGCAGCAGCAGATCAAGCTGGATAAGCGTAAAATATTGATGGAAGAGCCGATTCGTACGCTGGGCGTAACGGAAGTCGGAGTGAAGCTGCATCCGGAAGTGACGTCGAAGCTGAAGGTCCACGTGGCGGAGGAGTGAACCCGTTCAGCTTTGCTGAACACCGGGGAATCAGATGGGGACTCTACCCCACCAGATTCAAGGCCCACCTTAGAGGTGGGGGTCTTAACCCGATAAAGTCGTAATCGGATAAAGATCGGGTGGCGGCAAACGCCATATGGCTTCGTGCGTGCAACCGACCGAATCCGTGATTGTGCGCGCTTGAATGCAGGTACGTGCGAAAACAGCTCGGGCATGGCCGCGCTCAAATCAAACCTGGCTTTAGGAGGAATCGAGCTTGAACGAAGGTATGTTTATGGATCGCATCCCTCCGCAAAATTTGGAAGCCGAGCAAGCGGTGCTCGGCGCTATTTTGCTTGACAGCGATTCACTCGTGACCGCGATGGAACGCATCTCAAGCGATGACTTTTATCGCACATCGCATCAGCGCATCTTCGAATCGATGGTCGAGCTGGCGGAGGAGAATGAGCCGATTGATTTGATTACGCTAACCGCCGCGCTGCAAAATAAACAGCAGCTGGAGGATATCGGCGGAATCAAATATTTGTCGGAGCTCGCGAATGCGGTACCGACAGCGGCGAACATCGACTACTACGCGCAGATCGTCGAGGAGAAGTCGATGCTGCGCCGGCTGATCCGCACCGCGACCAATATCGTGACCGAGGGCTACTCCAGCACCGACGAGGTCGGCGATTTGCTGAGCGATGCGGAACGGCGCATTCTCGAAATATCGCAGCGCCGTTCGAACACCGGATTCATCGCGATCCGCGATGTGCTGATGGAAGTGTTCGACAAGGTCGAGTTTTTGTATAACAACAAAGGCGGCACGACGGGCATTAAATCCGGCTTTTTGGATTTGGATAAAATGACGGCCGGTTTCCAGCGGTCCGACCTGATTATCGTGGCCGCGCGCCCATCCGTCGGGAAGACGGCGTTCGCGTTGAATATCGCGCAAAACGTCGGCGTACGCGAGAAGCAGACAGTGGCCATCTTCAGTCTCGAGATGGGCGCCGCGCAGCTCGTGCAGCGGATGATTTGCGCGGAAGCGAATGTCGATGCCTCGCGCATGCGGACAGGCTATCTGGAGCAGGATGACTGGGAGAAGCTGACGATGGCGATCGGCGCGCTGTCCGAGGCGAACATATATATCGACGATTCGCCGTCTGTGACGGTCGCCGATATTCGCGCCAAGTGCCGCAGGCTGAAGCAGGAGAGAGGTCTCGGGATGATCCTGATCGACTATTTGCAGCTGATCCATGGCCGCGGCAAGGGAGATAACCGGCAGCAGGAGGTATCGGAAATTTCGCGTACCTTGAAGCAAATAGCGCGTGAGCTGGATGTTCCCGTTATCGCGTTGTCCCAGCTTAGCCGGGGCGTCGAGCAGCGTCAGGACAAGCGGCCGATGATGTCCGACTTGCGGGAATCCGGTTCGATCGAGCAGGATGCCGATATTGTCGCGTTTTTGTACCGCGATGATTACTACGACAAGGAATCGGAGAAAAAAAATATTATTGAAATCATCATCGCCAAACAGCGTAACGGTCCAGTCGGCACGGTGGAGCTCGCTTTTCTGAAAAATTACAACAAGTTTGTCGGATTGGATAGGACGCATCAAGAAGTCGGGTAGCGCTGCGCGCCAAAATTCGTAACCGTCCGGAGCAATGCCGCCGGGCGGTTTTTCATGGACAGAGGTTCCCGCAATATCCGAACGTTGTCAGATTGGGCAACGAAATTGTTCGTTTTAAATTGACTTTGCACAGAGGTACTGCTAAACTATTCATGGTGCTTTAGGCCTTTTGACTAATTATAGGTGAATTTCACCTGATGGGGGTATGTAGATGTCGACGGTTGTGGTTGTCGGAACCCAATGGGGCGATGAAGGAAAAGGGAAAATCACGGATTTTCTCGCCGAATCTGCCGAAGTGGTGGCGCGTTATCAAGGCGGTAACAATGCGGGCCATACAATACTGATTGAAAATAAAAAATATAAATTAACGATGATTCCTTCGGGTATTTTTTACAAAGATAAAATTTGCGTGATCGGTAACGGGATGGTGATCAACCCGGGCGCACTGCTCGAAGAGATTCAATATATTCATGATAACGGTTTTACGACGACGAATTTGCGCATCAGCGACCGGGCACATCTCATCATGCCGTACCACTTGCTGCTGGACGGCCTGGAAGAGGAGCGCAAGGGCGACAACAAGATCGGAACGACCCGCAAAGGGATCGGTCCTTGCTATATGGACAAAGCGGCGCGGAACGGAATCCGGATTGCCGATCTGATGGATACGGAGGAGTTTAAACGCAAGGTTCGGCAAATGGTGGCCGAGAAAAACGTGCTGATCGAGCAGGTATACGGTTCCAATGGCTTGGATGCGGAAACGATTATCGAAGAGTATTTGGGCTATGCGGAGCGCATCCGTCCTTATGTTACGGATACTTCCGTCGTATTGAACGACCAGATCGATGCCGGCAAAAAGGTGCTGTTCGAGGGCGCCCAAGGCGTTATGCTGGATATTGACCAAGGCACTTATCCATATGTTACTTCGTCCAATCCGTCCGCCGGCGGCGTATGTATCGGCTCCGGCGTAGGCCCGTCGAAAATACGCCAGGTCATCGGCGTTGCCAAAGCGTATACGACACGTGTCGGCGATGGCCCGTTCCCGACGGAGCTTCATAATGAAACCGGCGACTGGATTCGCGAAAAAGGACATGAATACGGTACTGTAACCGGAAGACCGCGCCGTGTCGGCTGGTTCGACAGCGTCGTCGTGCGCCATGCCCGCCGTGTCAGCGGCATTACCGGCTTGTCTTTGAATTCGTTGGACGTTCTGGCAGGGCTTGAAACGGTGAAAATTTGCACCGCCTACAAGATCGGTGACGAGATTATCGAGCATTATCCGGCAAGCTTGAACCTGTTAGCTAAATGTGAAGCAGTATATGAGGAGCTTCCGGGCTGGAGCGAGGACATTACGGGCGTACGCAAGCTTGAAGAGCTGCCGGCCAACGCGCGCCGCTATGTCGAACGTGTAGCAGAGCTGACGGGCATCCCGATCGCAATCTTCTCCGTCGGACGCAACCGCGAGCAGACAAATTTGGTTAGACCGATTTACTAAGCCAAATAAGGGATAACAAACAGAGGCAAGCCTGGGAGAGATTTTAGCGGAAACACGGGTTCCGCTATGCAAAGCTAAGGAGCCTATTACAGTATCAAAGAGAGCCATAACGGAACTTTTGTTTCCGCTATGGCTCTCTTTTTTTAGGTTCTTCAAGCGATAGCGGAACAAAAAATGCAGTGGACTGAGGGAAATTTTACCGGGCCGGTTTCCGTAAATTTTCAAGATTTCCATAAGAAAAATAGAGGCATCCACGCAAGGAATAGAGTAAACTGGTTGCAAAGCATGCACAGCATCCAAGCCCATGACCGGGAGGGAGCCAATGGTATTTTTTGCACGTAGAAGCTTTTCGCAGAAGCTGATCATTAGCTTGAGTGTGGTGATTCTGTTCACTTTTGCCGTATCGGGATATATAACCTATAAACTCCATGTGCATTTATTCACGGAAGAAATAAGCGCGCAGTTTTCCAAGACGAACGAGCAGGCCGCGGCCAGGCTGGATCTGCAAATTCGCGATATATACCGGATATCGAATTTTATTGTATTTCATCCGTATATCGAGCAAGTGCTGAAACGGTCGGCGCAAACGGAGATGAGGGAGACGTACACTCAACTGTCGGACCAGGACGAGCTGAATAAGCTGTTGTTTCAAGTTAAATACGATGAACCGAAGCTGGTCTCCATGTATTTGTATGACGTGAAGGATAACGGGTTTATTTTTAGCGGCGTCGGCTCTTCTTCGATCCGGCTGGGCAAGGAAGTCTACAATTCGATTAAAGACAAGCTGGACGGTTCTTTCGGCAACCTGATTTGGTTTCCTCTCCAGCTTCCAAGCAGCGATGCGGCTTCGGGATACCGGCATTTTTTTGCCGCGGCGCGGTATATGAAAACCATTCAACAAGATTCCTACGGCATGATGGTAATGCTTTTTGATCAATCGTTAATTTCGGAGTATTTGAATGAATTGGTTAAAGATGAACAAGCCAATGTGTTTCTTTACGATAAGATGGACCACCCCGTTTACAGCGATATCGAAGATTTAGCCGGGTCCCCGGTTCCGGGCGATATAGTCAACAAAAGCATCTCGACCGTAAACGGCCAGCCGTATTTGTACGCCAAAAGCCGCTCGGGTCAGGTCGATTTTACATTGGTCAGCCGCGTTTCATTGGAAGCGCTGCAGTCGAAAAGCACGATTATATTTCAAATTAATGTGCTCATTGGTCTCGTGAGCTTGGGTCTTGCAGGGATTCTTGTATTCTGGACAGGCAACCGGCTGCTTCACCCGCTTCGCGAGCTTGTGCAAGGGATGAGGCGGATGAGAGAGGGAGACTTTCAGATTCGGCTGGCGGTTCGTTCGGACGACGAGCTTGGATTTATGGCCCGGGGGTTCAACGCAATGGCGGAAAACCTCGACAAGCTGGTCAAGGAAGTATACGAGCGCCAGCTTAACGAGCGTGAGGCGGAGCTGACGGCCTTGCAAGCACAGCTTAACCCGCATTTCCTGCATAATACGCTCGATACGATTTATTGGAAGCTGTATTTGCAGGATGACCGTGAAACGGCCAAGCTGGTTGTTTCATTATCCGATATGCTGCGTTATGCATTGGAGCCGGTAGATATAAGAACTACGCTTCATGATGAATTTACGCAAATCCGCAACTATTTAACGATCCAGAACCACCGTTTCGGCCATGAGCTGGAGACGGTCGTCCAGATCGAGGAAGAGCTTGCGCAGGCGCCGGTACCCCGGTTGATCCTGCAGCCGCTTGTGGAAAATGTATTTGTCCATGCATTCACGGAGATGGCTGCCGGACAGGTGCTGATTATACGGGCGTATAGAGGAAGCGTACGGGAGGAGAAAAAGGAGGGGGGCCGGGAAAAACCGGATACCATCATCGTGGAAATTATGGATAATGGCAAAGGGATGACGGTTGAGCAAATAAATGGGGTATTGGAGGCCGCCCGGACGGCCAGGGTACACGGCGACAATCCGGAAGATTTGGCCCCGCGTCCGCGCGGCGGAAAACGCCGCATTCATGTAGGTGTACGAAGCGTGATGAGACGTTTAAATTTGTTGTACGGGGAGCCGTACGGCCTGCAAATCGAATCGAAGCCGGGAGCGGGAACCGTATTCCGCTTATTTCTACCGTTGGGAGGCGAGCAAGATGAGAGGCACCGTTATGATCGTGGATGACGAGCCGCTAATCCGCAAAGGACTGACCAAGCTCATTGAGACGAACGAGCTTGGCTGGACGGTAGCGGGGGAGGCAGGCAACGGCCGGGAGGCTGTTGAACGGCTGGAGGAGCTGGAGCCGGACCTGATCCTTACCGATATCCGGATGCCGGTAATGGACGGCATAGAGTTGGCGAAACATGTAGCGGAAAGCAACCTTGCAATGACGGTTATCATGCTTACCGGTTACCGTGATTTTGAATATGCCCAGGCTGCGGTCCGTTACGGTGTGAAGGAGTTTCTGCTGAAGCCTTGCCCGGAGGAAGAGATTTGCCGTGTGCTGAGGGAAAGCTACAGCAAATTCCGGGAGCGCAGGGAGATGAAGGAAAAGGAGTGCAGAGTGCACCAAGTTCAAGAGGATCACGCGCTGCGGGCGTCGCTTCTCCGGCTCCCCCCGCCTTCGGGAGGCCAATCGCAACCGGGCGAATGGTTGGACGGGCACGGCTTCTGGCTGGTTAAGGTTGAAACCTTTATGCCGCAGGCCAAAGAATACCGCCCCGAAGACGAGCAGCTGCTGCAGTTTGCAATTGGAAATATTATGGAGGAGCTGATGGAGGAGCGGGTCCGCCGGGGCCGGTGGATTACAGTAGAATACGGTCTATTTGCTTTATTTCTCGAACCGGCTGATAACAACCCGCTTTTCTTTGAGCAATTGTGTATGACCGTAGAGAGGCTTCTTGGCATACCGTTGGCCGTCTTGCCGTTAGGAAGCGTGTCCTCCGCCTTGGAGGCGGCAAACCTGTATGAGGCTTACTGCTCCGAGGCAGCTTCGCAAACGGAGAACCTGGAGGATACGGATGCCGACTCCGGCCGAATGGTCGAAACCCGGGTGCGAACTGTACAGGCTGAGATGACCTCCTTTCTTCTTCTGGGCCGGCATGAGGAGCTTCCGGTTTATCTGCGCCAAACGGTTTGGGAGGGCCGTCAGCAGGGCACATTGGCCCAATGCAAGACGGATGCGTTATGCCTGGCATTGGCGATACGCGAGGTGATGCGAAAGGAACTGGCCGCCGGGCAGGGGGAGCGGGATATCAGCACGGAAATAAGCGAGCTCAGGGTTATGGAGACGCAGGAGCAGGTTAACGCTTGGGTCCAGGAGCGGATTTCCATATTAGAGCAGTCAATAGCGCAATGGCTGGAGGAGCGGAACGGAAGATTAGCCGAACGGACCATTCGTTATATTGAGCAGTACTATATGCAGGAATGCAGTCTCGCCGGAGTTGCTTCTCACCTTCATCTGAACGCCAACTATTTCAGCAATTTGTTTAAGAAGCAAACCGGCGAAAGCTTTATCTCTTATTTGATGCGGTTCAGGATGGATAAAGCGAAAATGCTGCTCACGAATACCGACATGAGAATTTCCGAAATCGCCGACGCCGTAGGCTACGCCGATTCCAATTATTTCGCTACTGCCTTCAGGCAAGCGGCCGGACAGTCGCCGTCCGAATACCGCAAGCAGCATCAGCCGAAGCTGAAATAGATTAAAGAGGCCGGACCTAAACGCCGGCCTCTTATTTTGTTGGGAAATTACAGGGGACCTTGTTCTGTAGATTTTTAAGATAACGCAGTAAAGATCGAAGGTTGCGTAGGGGCCAACCCTTATATAATAAGCATACGCCATTATTTCGAGAGGAGCCTTGTAACCTATGTCAACCGCACCAATGTCCTCAGAGTCCGCTACCGCAGCACACGCATCCGGCACGGAGCTGCAGCGGCGCATGCGGCAGGCGGCCCGCCGCCGGAGGTGGAAAGCGAACATTCCGCTGATGCTGCTGTTTATCCCGGGCCTCCTCTTTTACGCCATATTCAAATACGCGCCGATGGGCGGCTTGATCATTGCTTTTAAAGACTACACGTTTTTTGACGGCGTGTTCGGCAGCGAGTGGGTCGGACTGAAAAATTTCGAGACGATCTTTAAACAGCCGCAGACCATCGGCATTATCCGGAATACGATTATTCTCAGCATGCTGAACGTGTTCGTCGGGTTTCCGTTTCCGATTCTTCTCGCGATTCTGCTGAATGAAGTCAGAAAGACATGGTATAAACGGACGATCCAAACGATTGTGTACTTGCCCCATTTTTTCTCATGGGTCATTATCGGCGGCTTTGTCCTGACCTTGTTTTCGACCGAATCGGGCACCATAAATCATACGCTGAAGAGCTGGTTCGGGGAGCCGTTTCCGTTCCTGTTCAACCCGGGATCCTGGATTACGATTTATGTCGGATCGGGAATTTGGAAGGAGATGGGCTTCAGCGCCATCATTTATTTGGCTGCGCTCACCTCGATTGATCCCAGCTTGTATGAATCGGCCAGCCTGGACGGGGCGAACAAGTTTCAGCAAATCCGTCACGTGACGCTTCCCGGTATCAGTACCACGATTGTTCTGATGTTCATTCTGGCGATGGGCCGGCTGATGGAGGTGGGCTTCGATCATGTCTACATCCTGCAAAACCCCACGGTGTCCAGTGTAGCGGACGTCATCAGCACCTTTATGTATCGGATCGGCTTGCAGGGGGCGCAGTTCAGCCTGACGGCCGCGATGGGGCTGTTCGAATCAATCGTCGGTCTGATCCTTGTCTTAACGGCCAATGCGCTGGCCCGCAAATTCGACAAGGGACTTTGGTAAAGGAGGAACTACTCAATGAAATCGACGGTCGGGGAAAAGTGGTTTTACGCAATCAATTATATCATCCTGACGCTGCTCGGCGTGACCTGCCTGTTTCCGCTTATTAATACCATTGCCATCTCGCTAAGCGACACGCATGCGATCGCTTCGGGCAGGGTAACCTTTTATCCAATCGGGTGGAATACGGAAGCATTCGTCTCCTTGCTTAAGGGGACGCGCATTCTGTCCGGTCTGCAAAACAGTATGATCATTACGGTTGTCGGCGTTGCTTTAAGTATGTCGGTGACCATTATGACGGCATATCCGATCTCCCGCAGCATTTTTTACGGCAGACGGTTTTTCACACTGGCTATGGTGTTTACGATGTTGTTCTCCGGAGGTCTGATTCCGACGTATCTGGTTGTTAAAGCGCTGGGCTTGATGAATTCTTACTTTGCGCTCTGGCTGCCGGCGCTGATCAGTACGTACAATCTGCTCGTCATGCGGACGTTTTTTGAAAATATCCCTACCGAGGTAGACGATGCCGCCAGAATCGACGGATGCTCGGAGATGGCTTATCTGATGCGGATTGTGCTGCCGCTGTCGATGCCGGTCATCGCGACGTTGACGTTATTTTACAGCGTCGGCTACTGGAACATGTTTATGAATGTGCTGATCTACATCCACGAAACGAGCAAGTTTAACCTGACTGTACTCGTGCAAAACATGATTCAAAGCCAAAACCTGCTGCAGGAGCTGGTCAACAGCGGCGTTACCTCGGGGGTGCAGGTGGAGGTCGTGCCGGAATCGCTGAAGGCGGCCGGTGTGTTGGTCATGGTGGTGCCGATGCTGCTCGTCTATCCGTTTTTGCAAAAGTATTTTGTTAAGGGTGTCATGCTCGGGTCCGTTAAGGGCTAAGCTTGAAATCATACACATTTCATCCGTGAAAGGGGTTTCAGAATGAAAACCAATACGAAAATGGCCGCTTTTCTGGCGCTTTCATTAACCGGGGGCGCTGTGCTGGCAGGCTGCGGGTCAAATTCCGACGGCGGTGCCCAGGCTGGAGAAGGCGGAGCCAAGGCAAACGAACCGAAGAAGGATATTTCTGTATCGATCTATGACCGGGGCACGGTGTCTCCGGATGCCGGCACGATTGAAAATAACGCATGGACCAAATGGATTAATGAAAACGGTCCGGCCAACGTGAAATTCGTAGCGATTCCGCGGACGAAGCCGGAGGAAAAAATCAATGTGCTGTATGCGTCGGGCAGCGCGCCGGATCTGCTGTTCGAGTACAGCCCGAAAACCAGAGACCCGCTGCAGCAGCAAAAGCAGTTCATGCCTCTCGATGAGCTGATTGATAAATACAGCGTGGATTATAAAAAAATACTGCAAGAAAACCCTTCGCTGAAAAAAGCCGGCACGAAGGAGGATGGCAAGCAATACTACTTAGGTAGAATTAACCGCGGCGAGCCGAACCGGGGCTTTCTTATCCGTACGGATTGGCTGAAAAAGCTGAATCTGCCGATGCCGCAAACGACCGAGGAGCTGTACCGGGTGTTGAAAGCGTTCGCGGAGCAGGACCCCGACGGTAACGGCAAAAAGGATACGTACGGAATTTCCCTGAGCAGTAACTCCGGGCACAGCTTAAGGCAGACCTTTGGGGCTACCTCCAAATGGGTGGTGAAGGATAACCAGCTCGTTCTGGATTGGGATCGGGTGAAGGCGTACAACGCATTTGCCAAAAGGTTGTTTGACGAAGGCCTGATCGATAAAGATTTCGTCAACGACGCGAACGGCGCCAAGGCGAAGCAGGATTTCATTAACGGGAAAACCGGAATTTACGGATTCTTGAATTCAAACACGACTGGGGAGAAAATCTCAACGGTCGATCCGTTAAAGAAAAACGTGCCGACAGCCGAGGTCGACTTCCTCGCATATCCGAAGAGTCCGTTCGGTGCTTTCCTGCCGACACTGCAAAATCCGGTGCAAATGACAGCGGCAATCAGCGCTACGGCCAAAAATCCGGAAGCCGTTATGAAATACGTCGATTTCCTCGTTAAGGATACAACGGCTAAAACGCTTGAGCTCGGCGTCGAAGGGACGCATTACAAGATGACGGACGGCTGCCCGGAAGTTTTGGATCCCGCCAAGCTGAAGAAGGAAGTGGGCGATCTCACTGGCGATATGCGGATGCTGCAAAGCGTATCGGGTTACAGCAAGTGCGATGTGCCGCTGGTGCAGTTCAAGAGCGATCCGCGGAAGGAAGAGCATCAGCAATTCCGCGATGCCTTCTTGAAAACGTATCTAAACTTCGACCGTCCCTATCCGGAGCTGACCATTTCCGAGCACATGCCGACGCCTCCCAAGGATTTGAACACCATTGAGTCGAACACCGACAAAGCGATGGGCGATATTTGGCTGAAGGCCGTTGTAAGCGGCGATAAATATTCCGTTGACCAAGCGTTGAAGGATGCGCAGGATGCTTGGAACAAGGCGGGCGGCGCTCAGGTGGAAGGCTGGTATAAGAAATGGTATGAGACGGACAAGGATAAAGCCTTCCTGGCTAAGGACGCGATTGAAATTACCCAAAAGCAATACGAGCAATACAAAAAAGTGGTGGAAGGCTTAAAGTAAGTACAAGCAGCTTATCTCTTGTTGAAGCGGAGGAATAAAGCCCATGAATGAAGTGAATCCGGACAAAACCGTCCGGGCTTGGCTGTACGCGGGACCTTTCGACAAAGATGTTTCCGATTTGTACGACGATAACTATAAGGTTCCCGTACAACCGTATTTGCCTTTGCTGGCAGAGGCGGAGGAACAAGCCGGACGGTTAACGCCGAGGGAAGGCGATGAGCTTTCCCTTTTCGGAGAAACGTGCCTGTGGAAGCTGCTGCGTACCGATCCTTCCGAATACAAAATGACTTGGGCAAGGTTCGGCGTGCATGCACGGCTGCTGGTGACCTATGCGTACACGCGGCTGGATGCTCCGGAAGAAGGCGTGTACGCCTGCCGACTTTGGTTGGCCGGCTCAGCCCGCATTTATGTTAACGGGCATAAAATTTTTGACCATACGAAAGTAGGCAGAGTGACCGGAGAATTTACGGTAGAGCTCCCGCTCGCCGCCGGCTCCAATGATGTGTTGATCGTATTAGGCAACGTGCATCTGCACTGCATGAATTCCTTTTCGTTCGAGCTGGAGTACGGGGCGGTTCCGGTTCGCCCCTCGCTGCCGCTGCTGCTCTCCGGTAAAGCGCGGCGCGGGCTGGAGGACGATTTCCGGCAGTTTTATTTAAGCAGCGGCACGGTGAGCGGCTCCGAGCCTGTCTTGCTGGAATGGGAAGAGGAGCTTCGAAGCGGAGGCCTGTTCAGCCTAATCCTGTATAAAAGCGTAAGAGGAATGCCGAAGGAAGAGGTGTACCGGCATCAAGCACGTTTAGCCGGTGCGGACTTGTCTTTGGAGCTTGTCCAAGCGGACCGGCTGCCGGAGTCCGGGGAGTATTTGCTTACGGTTGATTACGAAGGCGAACAAGGGGAGAGGATCGGCGGCATCTCCTTGTCCTTTAAAAAAATCGATTGGCTGGATACTCTGCCGGAAACCGGGTATTCCGGGCGAAAGCGGTTTATGCTGGAGAGGCTGGCTGAAACGGGCTATGAGACGCGGTCGGTTATTCACCGCGAGCTGGCCAAGATGGAAGCCGGATTGTGGGACGCGGTTGATCCTGTGGCGATTGACGCATCGCTGCAGTACATCAACGATCGCTACGACTGCGCTGACTTCGCGCTGCACGGTTTGCTGCGGATGTACGCCAAACATGCGGATGGCGGACATATCCCGCCGGAGCTGAAGGAGAGGATGAAAGCTTGCATCCTCGGGTTTAAATATTGGGTCGATGAGCCGGGGAGATCGATGATGTTTACACGCTCGGAAAATCACGAGATTTTGTTTTACAGCGCCGAATATATAGCCGGATTGATGTTCCCCGGGGAACATTTTCCAAACAGCGGGCAAAACGGATTGTTCCATGCGTTAAAAGGTCAGCTGAAATCGGAGCGCTGGATTAAGGAAAAGGGCACATACGGCTACATGGAATGGCATTCCAACACATATTACGAAGAAGATATGCTGGCGCTGCTGAACCTGCATGATTTTGGGGAGGAAAACGGTTATCTTCGCATTTTGGCGCGTCAGCTGCTTGACCTGACTGTAGCGATTATGGCTTCGCACAGCTACAAAGGTGTCATGGCGACTACCCACGGCCGAAGCTATGAGGACAGCATTATCCATCCCGAGCTGGAATCGATGAGCCATCTGAATTGGCTGCTGTTCGGTCAGCCGAAACGTTTGGCGAAGAAGCTATCGATCGGCTGCGTTGCGCTTGCGGGCAGCGGTTACTCGCCAAATCCGGAGTGGGAGAGGGTAGCGAGCAGCGAAGAGGAGCTGTTCACGTTAACCCGGATGGGACTGTTTCCGGACAGAGGTATGGACGGGGTCAATTGCGCGACTTACCGGACTAAGGATTATATGCTGTCCGGCATGGTCGGGTCGAAGAAGGGACAGCACGGCGGCCAGGTGCACGCGGGGCAAGCGCTTTTGGACGGAACGGTGCCTGTGTTCGTCACCTGCTTCGATAATAAATCGGAGATGACACGGCCGTCTTATTGGGGCGGGCAGTACCTCAATCCGAAGACGATAGCGCATAAAAATGTGCTGGCCTATATATACCGGCTTGGGAAAGGCCCGGGGTATACCCATTGCTACTTCCCGTTTGACCGGTTCGATGAAACGGCGGAGCTTGGGGGATGGCTGTTCGGCCGAAAAAACGAAGCGTATATTGCGGTTTACTCACAGCGGCCGTACACGAAAACAACGTCGGGCAAATACAAAAACTGCGAGCTGCTTTGTATGGAAAAAGATAATATTTGGCTGTTTGAGACAGGCAGTCTTACGCAATCGGGTCCGTTCTCCCAATTTGTGAAGTCGGTAACCGATGCGAAGTTGTCAGCAGAGGATGAAGGGCTGCTTTATGTATCGTCGTCTCTTGGGCCGGTTGTGCTCGATTATGACAAGACGTGCTCCGTCGGCGGGCAGCCTGTCCCGGAGCGGGACGACGGTTATCCGCTAATCTCAAACCGTTATGCGCATGGGGAGTACGGTACAGGAATTACAAAGCTGCAGCTGGAAAGCGGAGTTAAAATATTAAACTTCTTGATCTGACTGCCGGTAAGAACCTCACGAAACCTGTAATGTGAAGGGCTTGCGGAAGGTTTGGCCTGAACGGCCTGTAACGGAACCCCAATTTCCGTTATTTACGCTACAGCCCAAAAAGCAGCCGATAGCGGAAGGAATATTCCCTCAATGTTCGCCTAAACAGCGCTGCAGGTTAAAAAACGGAGCAATAACGGAACTTTTACTTCCGCTGTTGCTCCGTTTTTAGTTTTCTTAAGATAACGGAAATTTGACTTCGTTAAAGGCTCGTCTCCTGCGAATGCGGCTCAGTTGGGGCGCTTTGTCCGCGGGAATGCCTCCAGTTTTCCTTCGCTACGGTTGGCTTGCGCGTTTTTCGTCAATACTGGGGATGAGATATGCAAACCAGAGCCGGGAGATGAGGAACCGAGATGAAAGCCATACATTGGTTGTCGAAGCTGGTCATTAGCGCCTTGATTACGTCCTTGATTTGTGTGGTATCGACCTTTTGGGTCGTCAATACATATGTCGATATGATTTTGGAGCAGTACAATCTGAAGTCGGCCGTCAGCGCCACGCCGGATTGGTCGAAGTTTGCAGCGCATGCAGGCAAGCAGCTGCAGGGCTTTCGGCTGTTTGGCGGCGCGGCCGGAGGGACGGCTGGCGCCAACGGGCAGGCTGCGAATAAATCGGGCATGGCGGGGGACGGCACGCTTCCGGCCATCAGTATCGGCGAGCAATCGGGCGCCGGCTCCGATGGGAGCGAAGGCGGGGCATCCGAAACGAAGCCATCGCAATCGACCGGCAAGGAAAGCTCGACGCAGCGCAAGCCGCCGGAGGATGCCGTGGCCGTGTTCGGTCATGGAAGCGGCGATAAGACTGCTCCGGGTGCGGGAAGCGGCACAGGAAGCTCCGCAGGCAGCGGCACCGGTACGGAAGCCGGGAGCGCCGCGCAGAGCGGGAAGAGCGCTTCGGGAAGCGGAATATCGCCAGGCGGAAGTTCAGTACCCGGCAGCGGCACAGGTTCGGGCTCGGAGACCGACGAGAAAATCGTCGTTTCCGCAGAGCAGTTTACGAAGAAGAAGGACCAGCTTTCAACGGAAAATAAAAATAAAATTTTCAACATGCTCGTTACCCGGGTTCCGCAAAAAGAAATGCAAGCCATTACCAACATGATGGAAGGCGGCATTACGGCCAGCGAGATGAAAGAGATCGAGAAGCTGTTGAAAACGTATATGAAACCGGACGAATACGATCAGCTGCTCCGTATGATTCAATCCGAGTAGCAGGCGGGCTTGCAGGTATGCAGAAAAATCGATCCCTTGCGATGGGGGACGGTTCCGATCGGCAAATGCCCGCCGTTTGAATGGATTTCCTGGGTGCAGCTTGGTCTGGTCCGACGCCGGCCGGAAAGGAAGCGGCAGCTATGCTGCAGCCAGGCGCAGTCGACACGTTCATACACTATTTCTTAGTCGTGTCTCCTGGCAATACGGAAAGACGCAACAAAGCTCAATATGACGAAAAACAACTGAGCAAATAAGGCCAACATGATTCCCGTCGATATACTTTGGTTAACGTATTCGCTCACAGCGATGAAAGCTCCGCCTATTCCGATGCTCAGTCCCGGACAAAAGGCGTCGACGAATTGAAGATAGGCGGAAACTTCTCCTTCCTCGCCCGGACGGGCATGCTGCAGAGCAATGGCTCCTGTAGTCGGGTTCGCCAAGCCAATACCGAAGCCGGTAAATATTTGCGAAATCATGGCAAATACAATTCCGCCGCTTTCAAGCCCTACAGCCGCTATGACCAGCGATACGCCCACGATCATTAAACCGATACCGCCCGTTACCCTTTTTTTTCTGCCATGACCGCCATCCTTTTCGTCCAGTTTGGATTGCAGCCAAGCTGCGAAGGACCAGCTTAACGCACCTGCAGCGACAATCAACCCGGCAAGTTCTGACGACAAGCCTTTGACCTCCGTCAAAGCCAATACAACGCAGCTCTCGGTGGCAATGTAACATGCGATATACAACCCTCTTGAGATAATCGTCGCCGGAAGTCCTTTCCGGACGGTGAACGTGCCTTCAGGAAGCAACCTGTGGAGAGGCCGAATCATGACGGTCAGCCCTAAAATCGAGAGCGCAATGCCTTTCCAATCGGACACAAAGCTCAAACCGGTCAACAGCAGCCCCGTACCGATCGTCAGCAATAAGGCGTATCCTTCTTTGCCGCCGCCTTTTTTAATGGGAAGATTCCCCGCTTGAAGCTTGCGAAAGGAAGGAAGCGTCAGCAATAAAGCCAATGCGATCAATGGCAGTACAAGCCAGAACACAAATCTCCACGATACATATTCGGCCAATAACCCGGCAAAATAAGGCCCGATCAAAGCGGGCAAAATATAAGCGCTTGAAAAGGCAGCCAAAATTTTCGTTCGCAGCGCATCGGGATAGCTCAATGTAATGCTATAGTAAACGCAAGTTACAACAGCTCCGGAGCCAAAGCCTTGAAACGCTCTCCCTCCGATTAACATCGGCATATTCGAAGAAGCGGCTGCTATCAGAATACCCGTCACAAAGATCGCGATAGATAAGGCAAATGAGCGAAACACGCCGATTTTGCCGATTTGCTGACCAATGACCATCGTTCCCAATATTTGCGACAACAGAAAGGCGCTGAATATCCAGCCGTATAAGTGAATACCGTTTAATTGCCGTGCCAATTCAGGAGCAATCGTCGTAATGGCCAAGCCCTCGAACGCCACTGTAGTAACAGCCAAAATAATTCCGATTGTCAACGCCCGATAACGAGCATCCCAAATTCCTGTTTTGCTCCCGCTTTTTTCCATTTGCGCACCTCTTGATTTACTTGCCAAAGCGGTAATTGCTATAGCAAGTATATGATATAAAAAATGTTCAATAAATGGTCTTGACTATAGTTGCCATGGCATCTATATGCCCAAAAAAAAGACGAACTCGAATTTTTAAAGGTCTTTAACGTTGTTATACATGACCGCAAGTATTCTTCTAAATGTTTCAACTTCTTCCTCGGATAATCCTTCGATCGTTTTCTTATACGCTTCTAACGACGGAGCAAGAATATCCTCCTTGAGGTCGCGGCCTTTGGCGGTTAAATATACGCGCAGCGATCTGCGGTCCGTCTCATGGGTTACGCGATGAACGAAGCCCTTCTTTTCAAGCTTGAACAGCATTCGGGCTATGTTCGTCTGATCTTTGTAAAGTCTTTCCGCAAGGTCTTTTTGCGTGATGCCTTCCTTTTCCCATAAAATAACTAATATTTCCCATTGGTCCACCGTAATATCGAAAGGGTTGACCACTTTTTGATAGTAATTGTTAAGCTTTAAATCGGCCCGGTGTACAATAACGCCTATATACTTTTCTAATTCCAATGGTACCCTCCTTCATAATAGACATGATTATAGTTGCTATGACCATTATATATCCGGTCAAGGACAGCGTCAACTCCGTTCCGCATCCCCTTATTTGGGAATTGGGTAGGGATAGTCGGGCTTCCCGGAACCAATTCGACATAATATGAGCACATCTTCCTACTGTGTTTTCGGCCTCGAAGCAGGTAATTTTATCCATTCTTCTATAAAACATCCGCTGATATCCTCAATTTGACCTCATATGAACGCCGCGAAATTTGACTGATTATGACTTCTAACCATGAATGATGTTGAAAGAAAGGGCTTCGATATGGTAGATTAGTAAGGGAGTGTTTTAAATACGAGAGTTTATTTATTTGTTTTATAGGATTTGTTATGCGCGATATTCGTAAAAAACGGCTGAAAAGGAGTAAATCATGAAAGTTTTCAGGGGAATGGGTTGGGTTAAGGAGCTGCTGGACAAGTCGAAGCATAAGCTCTCCAAGATCCAATTGCAAAACTTGACTACCAAGATGAGAGTCAAACCGGCAGCAACGTTACAAGAAACATCGGCATCGGAAGCAGCAGCGCCAGAACCGGCGATTGCAGAAGCGTCAACAGCAGACACACCGACAGCAGATACACCGACAGCAGGGACATCCACAGTAGAAACAGCTGCAACAGCTGCAGCAGAAACACCAACGGAAACATCGGAAACATCCGCGGCATTAGCGGTATCACCCGAAGAATCGGGATCGGAACAGCCGCAGCCTTTCATGCAGAAAGCATATGCAAGCATTCTTTTACATAAATGGAGCATTGCCAAGACGGTATCCGTACTTAGTGTAGTAACAGCTGTCATCTGGGGTGGGAACGCATTCGTAAAATTGAATATGACGCACATCGTTCATGTTTCGCTCAATGGACAAGAAGTCGGCGTTGTCAAGGACAAGGCGATTGTCGAGCAGTATGTAGCCGATAAGTCAGATGAATTGGAGAAAAGCAATAAAGACCTGCATTTGGTTGTAAGGACGCCAAAGGTTACATATACCGATGAAAAGGCTTTCCTGGCGGAGACGAACGAGCAGGAAGTATTGACCAAGCTTGCGGGCGCCATGTACGCCCAACCGGTAGGCACGGAGCTGCTGGTTGACGGCAAGCCGATGGGAATTTTAAAGGATCAGGAAACGGCCAGCCAGATGCTGGACCAGATTAAAACGACCGTGGTAAAGAAGAAGGACAGCGGTAAAGTCAAGGTGCTGTCCGCAACGCCTTCCGAGCCGATCGGCGAGGTCGAGCTGCAGAAGGTCGATTTCGTGCAAAAGGTGGAGCTGAAAGATATTCCGATTCAGCCTCAGGATGTCGTTAATCCGGAAGAATTGCGCAAGAAGCTGGAAACCGGCGATGTGCAGCCGACCAAATATACGGTGGAGAAAGGCGATTGCGTCTCCTGTATAGCGAAAAAATTCAATATACCGAAGCAGATGATTTATCAGAACAACCCGTGGATCGTAGACGATATGATCAAGGCGGGACAGCAGTTGGATTTGACCGTGCTGCAGCCGACATTGGCGGTACGAACGGTTGAAAAAGTGGTAGAGCAGCAGGAAGTTCAGTACGAAACGGAATACCAGAAAGACGATACGATGCGTGTCGGAAACGATCAGACGATCAAGGAAGGTAAGAATGGTCTGAAGAAAGTGATTATTCTTGTCACGAAAATTAACGGCCTGATGATCGAAGAGACCGTGCAGAATGAAGAAATCGTGCAGGAGCCGGTCAAGGCGCTCGTCCGTAAAGGAACGAAAGTAATCAAAGGCGAAGGCACCGGGAAATTCGCATGGCCTGTCGTATCCTCGACGATCAGCAGTACGTTCGGCTACCGCTGGGGGACATTGCATAAGGGCGTCGACCTGACATCCTCGAACAAAAATATTATGGCTGCCGATAACGGAAAGGTCGTATATGCCGGGAACAAGAACGACGGCTACGGCAATCAGATTATTCTCGATCATATGAATGGTTACCGGACGCTGTACGGACATTTGAGCCAAATTAATGTAACGTCAGGCAAGATTGTTGAAAAAGGCGAAAAAATCGGATATATGGGCAGTACCGGCGATTCCACCGGGGTGCATCTGCACTTCGAGGTTCAACGGAACGGTACGCCGGAAAATCCTTTGAAATATTTGAACCGCTAGCACTAATATATTCATATAAATAGAGAGAAAAAGGGCATGGACGAAACAGCGGAGCTGTCGTTCGTGCCTTTCTTTTTGGGATGAACCGAAAGTATACTTTACTCGCACAGCCCTGACACAGGCGTTCGTCCTTTGAGACGGCGAACCGATTATCCTCGGGCATCGCCGACGGGGCGTTATAAGCCATTTTTGCACATATTTAGGGGCTCAAAGGGCTTTTATAAGGGGAGTGTGGTAAAATAGAAGTATAACGGAATCAACCGAAGATGAAGAAGTCAAGCAATGACAGGCGGTGATCGTAAGAAATGGCGAAAATACTTGTAGTGGATGATGAACAGCCGATTGCAGATATATTGAAGTTCAATTTGGAAAAGGAAGGCCATGAGGTGATCTGCGCCTATGACGGCGGCAAAGCGGTCGAGCTCGCCTTTAAGGAGGAGCCGGATCTGATATTGCTCGATCTGATGCTGCCGGTCAAGGACGGCATGGATGTATGCCGGGAAGTGCGGGCCAAGCTGAACACGCCGATCATTATGTTGACGGCCAAGGATAACGAAATCGACAAGGTGCTAGGGCTTGAGCTGGGAGCCGATGATTACGTGACCAAGCCGTTCGGTACGCGCGAGCTGCTGGCGCGGGTGAAGGCGCATTTGCGGCGGCAGACGAAAACGAAGTACGCACCGCCGGCGGAAACGGAGTCGGAAACGAGGCAGGGCCTCCGGATTCAAGGGTTATTCATCGACAGCGATATGTACGTGGTGTACAAGGACGAGGTACCGCTCGATCTGACGCATCGCGAATTCGAGCTGGTGCAGTATATGGCCAAAAACAGCGGGAAGGTGATGACCCGCGAACACTTGCTGCAGGCTGTATGGGGCTTCGAATATTTCGGCGACGTGAGAACTGTGGATGTGACGATACGCCGGTTAAGGGAGAAGCTGGAGGACGATCCGAGCCGGCCGGAATATATTTTGACCCGCAGAGGTCTTGGCTACATGATGCGCAACACGAAGACCGGAGGCTTCTAAGCGATGAAAGGCATCCGGTTCTTTCAGTCGATTCAAGCGAAGCTGATCGTAATCTATGTGCTGTTGATCCTGATCGCGATGCAGTTTATCGGGGTTTATTTTATCCGGACGCTGGAGACGTATTTCAAGACCGATTTCATTGATTCGCATAACAAGCAGGCCCAGCTGCTGGCCCAGTTTGTCGAGCCGTATTTGTCGGTAACGGGCGAGGAAAACAAGGGCGAATCCCGGAAAGCCGAGCTGAACGATGTCGTCAACAATCTGTTCGCGATCAGCAATGCGGAAATTCAGGTGATCGATCCGAACGGTATTGTGTTGTCGACGTCGATGGTCAGCCACCAGGCGATCGTCGGCCAGAAAAATACGCAAACCGAGGTCAACCGGGCGCTGCAGGGAATTAAGGACAACCAGCGGATGTTTATCGACCTGGACGGCATGCGGAAAATGATCATCGCCAAGCCGATCGGGTCCGGCGTCAAGGTATACGGCGCGGTGTATATCATCGCCTCGATGGAAGAGCTGTACAACACGATGAATCTGATCAACCGGTTTCTTATAACCGGGACGCTGATCGCTCTCGCGCTGACCGCGGTGCTCGGGGTTATGCTGTCGGCGACGATCACGAATCCGATCAAAGCGATTACAAGGCAGGCGTCGGCAGTGGCGGAGGGACGGTTTAACGCGCAGGTGACGGTAACCGGAAGCGACGAGATCGGGCACCTGGGCCAGACGTTCAACTACATGATGGGACGGCTGAAGGACGCTTTGTCGCTGAATGAGGAAGAAAAAGAGCGGCTCGCTTCCATTTTGTCGAATATGAACGACGGGCTGATCGCGACCGACGATGACGGACGGGTGATCGTTGTGAACCGGCGGGCGAAGCAAATTTTGCAGCTCAATGAGGATACGACGCTTGGCAAGCCGCTCCCCGAGGTGCTCGGCATTTCGCGGGAGGAGATGCGGAAGCTCGAGGACGGAAGAGACCCTTCGATTCTGCTGCGGTTTTATCACGACGAGGAAGAACAGCTGTTCGTCAGGCTGACGTTTACGACGATTTACAGTAAAGGCAAAGGCTCGGCCGGCACGATTGCAGTGCTGCAGGACGTAACGGATCAGGAGAAGCTGGAGGAGTCGCGGCGCGAATTTGTTGCGAACGTATCTCACGAGCTGCGGACCCCGCTGACAACGATTAAAAGCTATTTGGAGGCGCTCGAGGACGGGGCGCTGGAGGACCGGCAGCTGGCCGGGAAGTTCGTCAGCGTCACACGCAACGAAACGGAGCGGATGATCCGGCTCGTTACCGATCTGTTGCAGCTGTCCCGGCTCGATTCCCGGCAGGCGATCATCAGCAAGCAGCTGACGGATGTGTCGGAAATGCTGGAGGAGGTGGCGGACCGCTTCTCCTTTCAGCTCGACCAGCGTTCAATCGCGGTTTCGATTGAAGTCGTTCCGGCGGTCGGCGAGATCGTCCTCGACCGCGACCGGATCGATCAGGTGCTGGACAATCTGATGTCCAACGCGATCAAGTATACGGCGGATGAAGGCCGCATCGCGATCGAAGCCCGCCGTCCGGAGCCGCAGCTGCTCGAAATATCGATTCAAGATAACGGGATGGGCATACCGAAGAAAGATTTGAGCCGGATTTTTGAACGGTTTTACCGCGTCGATAAGGCCCGTTCCCGCAGTATGGGGGGAACAGGCTTAGGCTTATCCATTGCCCGGGAAATAGTCAGGGCGCATGGCGGAACGATTACGCTGGAATCGGAATTGGGACAGGGCACGAAAGTTACGTTCACGCTGCCATACACCACGAATGAGGAGGCTGTAGTATGATCGAGACTGCGAAATCAGTTGTACTGGTGATGCTGGTCGCGCTCAGCCTGCTGCAAAGCTACTATCTATCGTTCAGCTCCCCGAAATTCGACCCGTTGGTGCAGGAGGAGTATGTGAAGCCGGAGCCGATCGGTTCCCAGGCGGTGCTGGAGGATTTGCTGTTTGCCGATCAGTTGGTTCTGCATATGGGCAACCAGCAGCATACGGTATTGTATCCGGATACCGAGGCGTACAAGCGGGTCGTGGAAAATGTGCGGCAGCGTTCTCTGGAAGGCTTCCGAAAAACGACCCCGGCGTTGGTGAACGTCAATTGGGACGATATCCGCAATAAACAGCAGGGCATCGAGGTGCGTTTCCGGGACGGAGTGCCGATTAATGTATTGCAGCGGGTCATGCAGATGAAGGGCGAGCTGCCGGCGGATAACGACATTATTACAAGAGTTTGGATATTCGCCAAGGAATCGAAAGACGATGTGCGGACGATTCTGTTTACGGATACGTATAATACGATGTACGAGGTTATGAAATCGGATATTTCCGCTAAAGATATCGAACGGTTCGTTTCGCTTGAAGGCGTTTTGCCCAAAGAGGAGATCGTGCCTTATAAACTGGCAGGAGACGACTACTATTTGCCGCTCAAGCCGATTTCGTTTCCGACGGTAAAGCTGCCTTTTACCCAATATACGGTAGAACAGCTGAAGCGAAGCTTTTTCGTCGACCCGGCGATTACCCGAAAGCTGTCGGAATGGGACGGCTCGGAGATTTACACGGATACGAAGCGGGGGCTGAAGCTGAAAAACGATCAAAGATGGATGACTTATACCGATCCGATCGCCCCTTTGGACAGCAAGGAGGATTTGCGCGACAATTTGCTGTCTGCAGTGCAGTTTGTGAACCAGCACGGCGGCTGGAACGGCAAATATTCCGTGAACAAGGTGCCCCAGCGGCTGCTGCCGTCCAATCAGGCGTTTTTGTTCCGTCAATATTACGGGTCGCTGCCGGTAATGAATCAGCGCAGCGAAAACATCGGCTTTATTAAAATGGTGCTGCAAAAAGGTGTCGTCGCCAGCTACGAGCGTTCCATGATGATTCCCGATCTGTCGAAGGCCGTAAGCAAAGGTTCGACGTTGATCGGCGGCGAAACGCTGGACGAGAAGCTGAATCAATACGGCAAGAAAAATTCCGTCATTGCGGTATTCCCCGGGTACCGGCCGATCGTAAGCGATCAGGCGATGGAGCTGGTGCCGGCTTGGACGTTGGAGCTGCGCGACGGTACGTACGAGTTTTTGGATTGATCGATGGTTTAGGCGGAGCCGGCATACAGCATACTTTACTGGAAGAAAGGAGGGTAGCCCATGGAGTGGGGACGGGCCAAAACGATCCTGATCGTATCATTTTTGCTGCTGAATTTGGTGCTGGGTCTCCAGCTGTGGACAACCCGCTCGGATCTTCTGGAGTTTGATGCGAACACGGCGAGCGCCGCTGAGGAAATTCAGAAGCTGATGAAGAGCAAGAACATCCAGCTGTCGGCGGAAATACCGAAGGAAGTGCCGCGTCTGCAGGAAATCGAGGTGCGGTTCGATCAAAAGATGAAAACGGACAAGCCGAATGTGTTGGCGGAGCCTTTTAAATACAGCCCGCTTTTGAGCAGGGGCCCGACCAAGGATGCGGCGGCCAAATCGGCGATCCCTTATATGGACAGCTACCAGTATGATCCCGTACTGAGCATGAACGGCGTATATGTGTTCCACCAGCTGTACCGGTCGCTGCCGATGTTCGAGGTGAAGCTGAAGCTTTTTGAACAGAACGGTCTGATCGTATCGTACGAGCAGGGCTATGTACAGGTCACATCTGAAGGCGATCAGAAGGAACAAAAAGTCATTTCGCCGTATACGGTGCTGCGCAGCCTGATCGAGACCTATTTTCCGAGCGGAACGGTAGTCAGCAGCATCAAGTTGGGGTATCATGGACAAGTATTCAATTCCCAGACGATGTTTATGGTGCCGTATTGGAGAGTCGTCGGGAACGGTGAAATTTATTATGTGCATGCGCTGAACGGGGCGGTAGAGCCGCCGCAGCGCAATAAAAAGTAAAGAACGCAATATGAAATAAAGAACGAAATATGAAATAAAGAACGAAATATGAAATAACGGAATAAAAAAGTAAAGGTAGTATCAAGGGGTACGTCTGATTTGCAGTCTTCGCGCATCGCTTCGACAAGGCTCGAGGTTCGACATGGCGCGATTGGCTTGCTGCCGGACTGCTCCTTGAGTCAGATGGGAGTCAGGCGGATGGGGATACGATTCAGTGTTTTGGCCAGCGGGTCGACGGGGAACGCGACGGTTGTGGCAACAGATGAAAGCAAGGTGCTGATCGATGTCGGACTTAGCGCGAAAAAGGTCGACCAGCTGCTGAAGGAGAAAGAAATGTCGGCCGCGGAGCTGGATGCGATTGTTGTGACGCATGAGCATGCCGATCATATTAAAGGGCTCGGGGCAATGGCCCGGAAGTACGACCTGCCGGTCTACGCCAATGAGAAGACATGGGAGGCGCTCGACAAGCAGATTGGGGAAATCGCCGAGGATAAGCGCTGCATATTGGAAACGGGCGATTATGTGAACTTCGGGGAGCTTCGGGTCGAGTCATACGGAATATCGCATGATGCGGCGGAGCCGGTCGGCTATTGCTTTTACGAAGGCGATGAAAAGCTGAGCGTGGCCACCGACCTCGGCTATATGAGCTCCAAGGTAAAGGAGCAAATCAACGACAGCGACGTGCTCATTCTCGAATCGAACCACGATATTGAAATGCTCCGCATGGGGAAATACCCGTGGAACATTAAGCGGCGCATTTTGAGCGACCTGGGCCATTTGTCGAATGAGGCGGCGGGAATAGGCCTGTGCGACGTTATGACATCCCGGACGAAGCGGGTATATTTGGCCCATTTAAGCCGGGATCACAACATCATGGATTTGGCCAGGCTCACCGTGAATAATATGATAGAGGAACGGCTTGCGCCGGAAGACCACCGGGCCAAGCTGATGGATACATACTACGACCGCGCTACAGCGTGGGATCGGCTGGATGAGGAGTAGGCTCATAGGCCGCGTCCAATTGGGCCGACATGGAGGCGATGTCGCTTGCGGTGATGATTTCTTTCTCGACCAGCAGCTCGATCAATGCGCTGACCAGCAGGGCGTTCTGGTAATGGGCGGTTTTTAAGTCGGCGAGCTTGCCGATCAGATCGACTTGTTCCAAATGGTTGGAAATGCGGTTGCGGCTCATAGGGGGGTCATCCTTTCCGGTTTGAATTGTTATACTCTTATTCTAGTCGTCGACAGCTGAAAACATTCCTGCAATTTTAAAAGTTTTTGAGATTGCTAGTAACGGTACACAACTTGGCAGTGCGGAGAGGGAGCGGGCAACGATGAGCTTGTTCGATGATGATTTTTATTCCACAAAAGTATCCCGCAGGACGGAATGGTCGGCGAGGGAAGATATGCCGCCGGTTCAAGGGTTCCGGAAGCAAGTTCCCGGCTGGCTGCTTCCCGCATTGGGGGGAGCCGCAGTCATGCTGGGCTTCGTCTGGTTGTTTGGGGTGGGGGGAGCCCACGAGGCGCGCCCGGCAACGCTGGCTGCATCGTCCGCGGCTGCGGGCGCCGGCTCAGGCTCAGGCGCTGCCGGAGGTATGCCCGACGCCCAGCAGATGAACAGCGATTCGGTCGTGCGCGCTGCCGAGCGGGTGTGGCCGACCGTCATCAGCATTATCGGCTCGAAGCGGGAAGGCGAAAAAGAAAACGTGCGGGGCTCCGTCGGACTCGGCTCCGGGGTGATGTTTCAACAAGCCGGTGATAAAATCCGCATCGTCACCAACAATCATGTCGTCGAGGGCTTCGCCCAGCTCGATGTGGTGACGACGACGGGGGAACGCAAGAAAGCGACTCTGCTGGGGCGGGATCAGATGACCGACCTGGCGGTATTGGAGATCGACGGGAGCGGTATTAAACTGCTGGCCGAGTTTGGCGATTCCGATGCATTGAAGGCCGGCGAGACGGCGATTGCGGTCGGCAATCCGCTTGGCCTCGGCAGTGCGCCCACCATTACCAAAGGCATCATCAGCTGGCCTAAACGGACGATTCCCGTTGCTCTGGGCACGCAGGGAGATTACGATTGGGAGATGGAGGTCATCCAGACCGATGCGGCCATTAATCAAGGGAACAGCGGCGGAGCGCTCGTCAATCTGCAGGGAAAAGTCGTCGGCATCAACACGCTGAAGGTCGCGGATATGGGTGTGGAAGGACTCGGCTTCGCGATCCCGATCAACTCGGCCAAACAAATCATCGATACGTTGATTACCGAGCATAAGATCAAAAGGCCGTATTTGGGCGTCGTTACTCAGGATTTGCAAGCTTTTGCCGGGACGGAAGTATTAAAGCTGCCCTCAAGTGTGAAGACTGGTATTATTGTGATCGATGCGACAGGCCCGGCGAAGGACGCCGGTCTTAAGACGAATGATGTCATAGTGGAGCTGGACGGCAAGCCGGTGAACAGTACGATGGAGCTTCGCAAATATATATACAGCCAGAAAAAAGTCGGCGATAAAATTAACGTCACCTATTACCGCGCAGGTAAAAAGGCTACCGTTACGCTGACGACGGCCGAGCTGAAGGACCGGTAAGCCGGCGTTTTGAGGGGAAATGGTAGACGGTGCGATAGACGCAGCACTGCTGCCAGGGTGACCGCAGGTAAATTGGAAGGGCATAATCTATCATAGATAAAGCGGAGTGGGGTCAAAGGATGCATGTCGTGTGCAAGGATCATTTGGAGCTGGCGATCGATCAATTCGTAGACGAATACGAGGATGCGCCGGACATTGTCGATTTGGAAAAAGTGCGTTTCCCGGCGTGGGAGCCGCCGGCGCATTGCGAACGCTGTGCGGAGCGGGCGCGTTTCCTGGTCGTGTAGCAACAAGGGGAGGAGGTCGTGCGCGGTACGGGGCGGGCCTTCTTTTTGTTTATTCGACGCTCCGCGGCGGATAGCGGAAAGGGACATTAGTGCCGCAATCTATCATGCTGCCATTCATTCCCGTGGCTAAACGAGTATTCAAGCTTGCAGAGGATTGCGGATCATACATAACGATAGAAGTCCGATGATTAAATCGCGGAGAGAGCGGGATCGTGCTGGAGTAGCTAGAACGGTCACCTTTGTCCCCGGATTTCTATAGCTAATGGGGTACACATTCAAGAAATCCGGGTACAACAGAAAGCGGATTCGCTCGCGAAGCGGGCTGCTATTTACCGGGCTTCTAGAGAAAGGCGGGTCAGACCGATGCATATTCAAATCGTAGGGGTCGGGAAAATCAAGGAGAAATTCCTCGTCGACGGGATCGCCGAGTATGTAAAGCGCCTTGGGCCTTATGCCAAGGTGCAGATTGTCGAGGTGCCCGATGAGCGGGCGCCGGAATCGATGAGCGCCGCGGAGGAGGCGCTCGTCAAGCAGCGCGAGGGCGAACGCCTGCTCGCGCAGATCAAGAGCGACGCCTACGTCGTGGCGCTTGCGCTGGACGGCATGCCGCTCTCGAGCGAGGAGCTCGCGCGGCATGTGGAGGGCTTGGCCACGTACGGGCGCAGCCACGTGGCCTTCGTGATCGGGGGCTCGCTGGGCCTCGCCCCCGCGGTATTGGCTCGCGCCGAACTGAAGCTGTCGTTCGGGCGCATGACCTTGCCGCACCAGCTCATGCGGCTGGTGCTGGTGGAGCAGGTGTACCGCGCATTTAAGATTATGCGTGGGGAACCGTATCATAAGTGACGGCGAGTTTTTACAACATATATTGACAATTAACTCCAAAAAAGAATATGGTTGATTTATGATGTTTTTAGGGGGAGTTTTATGAAAGTACTTACTTTTTTCAATAACAAAGGTGGGGTCGGTAAGACAACAATAGCATGCAATGTTGCATCTATTTTTGCAACTGAATTTAATAAGCGTGTCGCATTTATAGATTGTGATCCCCAGTGTAACTCTACTCAGCTAATTGCTGGTCAAGAATTAGCTATTGCGATATATGATGATGAAACGGTATCAAGGAATACAACACTTCTAAAGGCAATAAGACCTTTAGAGGCTGGAGACCCAGAACCAGATATGAACATTCCGTTAATTCGAGCCCATGAAAATAGATTTGGTGTCGATTTACTGCCAGGCCATCCTAGACTATCAGTCATAGAAGATAGATTGAGTACAGCTTGGGGTAATGTTACCGCGGGTAAAGTTGAAGGATTCAGAATAAACAACTGGTTAAACAAAATATGCCAGGGTCAGTTTGCTGAATATGACTACGTGTTTATAGACGTTGGGCCGAGTTTAGGTTCAATTAACCGCTCAGTACTACTTGCTTCGGATTATTTCGTAGCACCCATGGGATGTGATATTTTTAGTTTAATTGGGATTAGAAATATTGGGAAGTGGCTTGAAGAATGGACAAGGTTATATCAAATTGGTGTCAGGACGGCAAATGAATTAAATCCTGGAATTCTTGATGAATATCATATACTACAAGAACCTAAGACATCTAACGCATTTATCGGATTTACGATTCAGCAGTACATAACTAAACAAGTTGCGGGTGTTAGACGTGCAACCGATGCATATGAAGAGATACTAGCAAGAATACCAACTGAAATAAGCGCAGAATTGGGGAATTTTTTTCCAGAAAACTTATCCATAGAAGCCGCAACGCTAGGAGATATACCATACATGTATAGTTTGGTCCCTTTATCCCAAACGGCAGCCGCACCTATACATGCACTGAGGTCAGCAGATGGAATTAGAGGGTCTAGATACACACAGACGACCCAATACAAAGAAATAATAACAAGTGTAGCAGCAAAAATAAGAGATAATATAAGTTTGAGGAATCAAAATGATTAATTTTCCAAGCACATTAATAGAGGAAATTTCCGCTCGAAGATGTATTGTGTTTCTTGGATCCGGAGCATCAGCCTCAAGCGTTTCGGCTTTGGATGCAACTAGGCGTCCCCCTCAATGGGGTGAATTCTTAAGAAATGCGATACCCTTAATTCATATTAAGAGTGACAGGGAGGAAGCACTAAGATTACTTGAAGAAAAATCCTTTTTGGAATGTGCACAAGTGATAGACCATTGTACAATATCCACGGAAATGAATGAATATGTTAGAAGAGAACTACTTCGCCCGAGATTTCAACCGTCACGACTACATGATATAATCCATCGTCTTGATCCAAAAATGGTTATTACAACAAATTATGACCTTATCTATGATTTAAAGTGTCAGGATGGAGTACATCAAGGACTATATTCGATAAAATCATATAATGAAGACGGTATAATAAATGATATTCGCTCTTCTCGACGATTAGTTATAAAAGCTCATGGCAGTGCTACAACCCCGGAAAAGATTATCTTGAGTAGAGAACAGTATTACAGAGCGAGAAGGGACTACCCTCATTTTTATCAGGTGCTTGACGCATTACTTATTACTAACACAGTATTATTCATCGGATATAGTCTACGTGATCCAGATATATTACTTACCTTGGAGAACACTAGTATTTCTTTCAAAAGCCAAAATCCCCATTTCGCAATCATTGAAGAAGGGATGCACCCGGCAATTAAAAATTCTTTTGAAAAAACGTATAATGTGAAGTTTTTAGAATATTCTAGAGGGCAACATGAAGTAATCATAAACTCTTTGGAGAATATATACCCTCAAGTAGAAAGTTATCGTGAGACTGATACACTCTAGAAAAGAGTAGCTTCGCTAGTGGCGACTGCTACTCTTTGTTTTAAAACTTGCCGTTACAGATAGTGCGGAGATTTATTAGCACTCAATAAAAACGAGTGCTAATAAGCGAGCGCGAGATCAAGGGGGAATTTGCACCTATTTTCGGGAAAAACAGACGAAAAAGAGCTAAAATCGCCTAATAGCGACTTTAGCCCTTTTGACTAACTAAATAGGAAAAATATACAATAAAGGTGGGACAGAGTTTTTCCAATTGTCCGCTCGGTAGCACTCAATGTGGGGACATTGAGTATTCTACTAAATGCTTGTCCGTTTCTTTTTTGCGATGAATTCATAGTATCAGATGCTAGATTACTAGACAAGAAGAAAATGATATTATGACAAAATGTTCACAAAGCGTTCGGCTTTTTGTTCCGAAATAGATGAGGCGGGTTTGTAGAGCGACAAAAAGCTAGGAGGTTAGTAGGCTTACATAAAGAGGAACTTCTTTCTGTCCCATAAAACAGGAGAGGTTGATTAAATCATATGCCAATTTCAATTTATGAAGCTTATTACAGAACCGATGATCATGAAGAAAAGGTGAATGTTGGTAACATTGAACAACACGCTAATTTCACTGATGTCAAGAACAATTTGTACTGTACGTATCCAGGTTGTACCGCAAGGCTATCATATGTACCAAGAGGAAAAGTGAGAGCTCACTTTAAAACGTGGCCCAAAGAAGATCATATTCAAGATTGCGTGGACTATTTTGAGAGGGTAGCGACAGCAAACAAACAAAAATCGGGTGTTACGTCTACTATGGCACTAAGTGAGAAACATATTAAAAATGTGCTTGATAACCTGAAGAAAAAGAGAAGAGAACAAGAGTCGGGAACAGACAAGCCGAAATCCAGTAACAATAAAAAGCCTAGACCCACAGTGAATCCAAATTCTGGTGAAAATCCTACTCTTAACATTGTCCCCACAACAGGTCCAGATGCTGATTTGGCAAGCGGAGAGAATAATGTTAAGGAACCTCCTGTTAGAAATAGGTCGTTAGTTAATTTAACTGACGATGATGTGGGTTGGACTAGAAGTGCCGAGGGCTATATTCATAATGTTGAAACAGATGATAAAAGAGCTATTTTAGAATTACGAGATGGAAATCATACCTTAAGAGTATACTTCGAGGAGTTCTTTTTTGATAATGCGCCAGTTAACTTCAGAGGATATTTTGAACGTTTAAAAATTTTGGTGCAAAGAAATAAAGAATTTTTGTTTTCAGGTGTGGGCTTGATAGAGAAACGAAATGAGCACTATGGTATGTTAATTAGTCGTGGCAATGATTTTCGTATCAATTACCAATATATTGCTATCTTTCTCGATAATGCGTCAGCGTAAGACAAGATGATTTAGAGGAGCCGTCCTGTGCAGGACGGTTCCAAAACTGCCGTTATAGACAGCGTGGGGAACCGTACCATAAGTAGTGGCATGTTTTTATCCAGTGCATAAAAGGAGGAATCTTCGTGACGAACACGGCTGTTCATCTCTCCGTCGATGCTATCTGGAGGAACGAGTCGGCTTGGATCATTGCAGGTCTAACACGGATCGTGCGAGATGCAGGAATTGCCGAAGATCTTGCACAAGATGCGCTCCTTATCGCCCTCGAGCGCTGGCCGTTATTAGGCATCCCCGATAACCCGGGCGCATGGCTGATGGCAACAGCCAAACGTCGGGCCATCGATTTGCTGCGCAGAAATAAGTTGAGAGATCGCAAATTATAAGAGCTTGGCTATGGGATACTCCGCGTCTTCCGGTGATGGGTGGCTACGGCCTCTACTATGTGAAGAGGCTCTGCGAATCGGTCGTATATTGGCGGAAATCGTACACGACGAGCCTGAGATCCAAGGACTTGTCGCGCTTATGGAAATCCAAGCGTCTAGGTTTAAAACGCGGGTCGACTCGGCCGGGCAGCCCATTCTGCTTATGGATCAAGACCGGGCGCTCTGGGACGATCTCCTTATTCGATTCAAGCGGCTATTGCTGCTTGTCACGCCCGGGCTCAAACCGCATCGGAGACGGATTGGGTACGGATATCCGCTCTTTATGACGCACTCTCTCATATCGCGCCGACGCCCATCGTAGAGTTAGATCGCGCGGTTATCGTATTGCTGGCATTTGGACCAGCGACAGGACTCGAGATCGTCGATACGTTGGTGTCGGAACCATCCTTGAAAAACTATCATTTATTACCAAGCGTCCGCGGAGATTTACTCATGAAATTAGGGCGACTCGACGATGCCTATTTGGAATTCAAACGCACCGCGGCGCTTGCGGTCAACGAACGCGAGAAAGAGTTTCTGTTGAAACGTGCCGGAGAATGTACTGAAGTTGGAAATTTTCTTTTAAAGGTATGTCGATTTAATTGTATATCATTCGTTGATTAAATAGAGGCAAAAAAAAGCTTCAATTTAACGTCAAAGGAGAAATAAACCATGAAATTCCTGTGTCTGGGTTACTTGGAATCAGCGAAAATGGATGCTCGTCCCAAGGAAGAGATTGATGCCGTTATGCACGAATGTCGGCCTCACCTAGAGGAACTCTACAAGAGCGGCCAAGTGATTATCGATGCTGGTCTTGCCACCGAAACGAAATGTTTGCGACGGGCGAATGGGAAGGTCAAGGTTATGGACGGTCCTTTTATAGAAACGAAGGAGATGATTGGCAGCGCTTTTCTCATAGAAGCAAAGGACATGGAGGAAGCAATTCGGATTGCCTCCTTACATCCGACCGTACAGGTGGGTGCGGGAGAGCAGTTTGGATGGGGGATTGAGATCCGTCCGATCCACTACTTCGATCGAAGGGACTAAAGGAGTCGTTTATTCGATACTTCAACGGAAGGCCACCCCGCTAAGGGATGGCCTTTAAAACTTGCCGTTACAGACAGCGCGGGGAACCGTATCTTAAGTGACGGCAAGTTTTATTGGCGGTAATGAAGAATCCTACGTTTTTCCTTTAATCAAGTTATAGCGATATGGTTTCAATTCGTTGAAATGAAGGGTTTTGCCGCAACAGCGTCGTATATTTGTTGTATGTTTAAAGAGGTGTTTGTTAATACCAATTTATGTGAACACCATTTATCAGATCAACAAAATCGCCGGTCAAAATTCATGTTCTACATTCGGCCTAAATTTGTATCGTCAAAAGAAACAACTTGGAGAATGACTTAGTTTCTGGTGAAATGTGGATTCCTGTTGTTAGGAAACAAAGAGATAAGAGGAGAGATGGAAATGTCCTATATCGTTGATTTCAAAAATGTGTCTACGGTTGGTTTGGAGTCTTCACCTGTAGCAGAAGCGCTTGCTGGTTTACGTGCTAATGAAGCCCGTTACTTTATGAACAAATACAAGCATGAATTTACGGTTGTACCAGCTAGCGAAAGTCAGGATAGCCTTGATTACGTGAACCGAATTTTGAAAGAAGAACGTGATATTGAGTTTGCGGCCAAACCTTTGGAAACGTCGCGTTTTCAAGTGGAAAATATCCAGTTTACCTATGTCTTTTATGAGGATGGTCTTGGGCTTAATGTCATGTATACGGTTGATGACCCTAAGAAGCGGGCCGTTGGGTTTAAGCTTTCTGAGGGGATGGAGGTACCAAAGGAGTTAGAAGGAAAGTTTAAGTTTGCTAGGCAGAAATCTAAACTAGCGGGAACAATTCGGGGCTCATTTTTTGTAATTAAAGGACAATATTAAAGAGTAAGGCCTGTTGAGTTATTTATTACTCGTTCCTTTTGAGTGTGAAGAATGTAAGCCTCTATTCCGAGCGGCGGAATAAGAGGCTTTTTCTGTATGTTTGCCCCACAAGCCAAGCGACTAACTGGCCGACAAGTCTGTAATCTAGCGAATGAGCTGCACGACAAAATCAGGCTTGGATATCCTCGTCTGGGATTGTTATTTGATGCGACATTTACGAATTGACCGAACCCTTGCTCCCTCATGATCGGTAGTCCGGCAGCCCTTTTTCCGAAAAAATAACAGTACCGCTTCGTCCTGCTGTGCGATGGCCGGGACTTTTTCTTAGTTTATAGTTTTTTTAGATTTCGGTTAGAGTCGCTTTAGACATGGGGGCTAAGATGAATACATGAAGGCTACGGCGAGTCTGGCGCGGAGGTGAAGACGAAAAACATCACATGGGCCGAAAGCTTTCAGAAAATATGAAATTCAGGAGGACTATCATGAGAAAAAAATGGTTGATCGCGGGAACAGGTTTCGGCATCGGTGCCGTTATGCTGGTTGTCGGGGGTTTATCGGCAATGGCAAATACATCCGGATATGATGCGTACAAAACGGCAGCGAAAAATTTGAAGGCGGAGTCTAGCCTTACCGCCAATGCGGATTTGACGATCACCGATAACGGGAAGAATGTACTGTCCGGTACGGCGAACGTTAAGCTGAATCATGCAGCAGGGATGGCGGGCAGCGTAGCGGCAGCTTTCAACGATGGAACGAATACGCAGACGCTGAATGTGTTTTGCGAGGAGGGCAAAGTGATTTTCAAGAGCTCGGCTGATGACGTTTACCGGGTGATGGACCACAGCGGATCGGGCCCGCAGCATGAAGGTGACAAGCCGGGGATGCCCAAGGCGGCGGAGCAGGTCCTTGACCAGCTGATGGGAAATATGAAGGGACTTGCGACGGTAGAGAACGGTCTGGACGGCGGCAAGGAAGCTTCTCTACATTTATCCGGAAGCCAGATTCCCGCAGTCGTGAATGCGCTCGGCAGTCTGGCCGTTTCGCCGAAGAATCATGACGGGAGCGGCTGGCATCGCGGCGGCTGGAACGAAGACGGGAAAGACGGGAACCCCTTCTTCGCTGCTTCGGATCTGAAGGTGAACATGCCGAAGCTGGTTGACGACATCAAGGTGGAGGCCGTCAATCTGGACGCCAAGATTAATCCGGACAATGTTCTGGTAGGGCAAACGGCGGAAATCAACGTTACCGGCAAGGATAGTTCTGGCAATAGCCATGCGGTCGCCATCCGGCTCCACGTCGATTTCTCCGGGTTTAACCAAACTTCACCGGATCGAATCGACTTGACGGGAAAACAAACCGTTCCAATTCAGAATCAATGGTCGAACCGCGGCGGCTGGCATCATTAATCGGCTGAGCAACCGGATCATCCAGCAGGTCCGGTTGCTCTCCCGCCACAAAAAATCCCTTGGAAGGAGTGAATGGAAGTTGGGCAGCATATTGGAAGTGGAAGAAGTGACCAAATTATATGCAAACGGCCGTGGCGTCCGGAATATCAGCTTCGAGGTTTGCAAGGGCGACATATTCGGGTTTATCGGCCCGAACGGTGCAGGAAAAACGACCATGCTGAAGATCATGATGGGATTGATACGGCCGGACCGAGGTAGCATCCGTATATTCGGACACAGCGTAAGCGATCGTTTTGAACAGGCGATGGCACAGGTCGGCTGCATGATCGAAACAGCGGATGCCTACGAGTATTTAAGCGCCTACGATAATCTCAAGCTGTCCGCCAGGTTTTACCGCGACCTGCCGAAGACAAGAATCAGTCAAGTCCTCGAACAAGTCAACCTGGCCGACTACAAAAAAGAACGGGTGGACGTCTATTCGCTCGGTATGAAGCAGCGTCTGGCACTCGCCTCGGCCTTGTTGTCAAAACCACAGGTGGTCATTTTGGATGAACCGACCAACGGCCTGGATGTGGAAGGAATGGTCGAATTCCGCAGGGTGATTCTGCAGCTGGCTCGTGAAGAGGGCATTACCTTCATAATCTCCAGTCATCTGATGCATGATTTAAGCATGGTAGCAAACCGCATAGGGATTATGAACAACGGACATTTAATACGCCTTGGAGCCGTCCATGAGCTGATAAATAAAGAAGTGACGCTCGAGGAGTATGTGGTTTCGCAAATCCAATTTTCACAAGAAGGTGAGTATCATGTATAGTTTATATGCAAATGTGATGAATGAAACCGAAAAAATGTGGAAGCGCCGGAGGACAATAGTTTTTCTGATGCTTACTCTTCTCATACCGGTTCTTTCCGCCGTCATGCTCTCTTCGGTGCAAAATGCCGGCGTGTTCGGCGGCCTCGGAGGGAGCCTGCCAATGCTGATGCTGAGCTTGTTCACCGTCTCCTTGCTTCCTTTGTTCCTGTTTATAACCGCCGCCGATTCCTTCTCCGGCGAAGAAGCCGCCCGAACGATGAAGCTCATTCTGGTACGGCCCATTACGCGGGCCAAAGCCTTCTCGTCGAAGGTGCTCGCCATGGCGTTCTACATCGGCGTTCAGCTCGCGACGCTTTGGCTCGTCTCCGTCTTAGCGGGATGGTTCGCGCCGGGCGGAGGGATGACGGGCAGCCTGGCGGACAGCATCAAGGCTTATGCGGCTGCGTTCGTGCCCATGTTCGCGATCGGTTTGATTGCGGCATTCATCGCCCAGTGCTTCGGCAGCAGCTCGGGAGCCATGGCGCTGACGATCTGCATCTACGCCGCGGCTAAGGTTTTGCCGTTCTTTTTCCCTTTCCTGTCCGTATGGTCCGTCTTTTCCTATACGAACTGGTATGTGCTTTGGATCGGAAAAGCGGCTTCGGTCAGCAAGCTGTTCAATACGTTCGTTTTACTTTTCTCCTATAGTATAATGGCTTATACAGGGGGATGGCTTCTGTTCGAGAGAAAACAACTTTAGGAGATATGCTCATGTCCATCAAGACGAGATTGCTGTTATCCTATATCGCCATGACCTTCATTCCCGTCGTTCTGTTCGCGTTCATTGCCGTGATGCTAGCTTCGGTCTTTTTTAAGGATATGGCGGGAGTCGGTGACGGGAGAGGGCCCTTTTGGAAAGCATCGAATGAGCACAGCGAGCTCATTGCCGGCGTAAAGTTTACGGCTCGAACAGACCCGGACCGGCTTGTGGACAGCGGGTTCCTGAAAAGAACGGATGAACAATTGCAGCTTCTTCAGACGGGGCTTGTCGTTATGAGGAATAACGGGATCACCTTCATTTCCCCTAATTTGGACGCAGCAGATTTGGGACGGCAGCTCCAGGATCCGCAAACGTCCGGATGGGGTAAAAACACCAGGGAACGCTACTCGGTGAGTACGGTCGATTTTACGTTTGGTGACGGCAGCGCCGGCAAGCTGTTCCTGTTTTCCGATATGAATTTATTCTACAGTGAAGCGAGCCGGTTTTTCCCGCTGCTCTTTCTGTCCCTGCTGCTAGTCATCGGGCTGACCAACGGACTGTTGACACTGCTTGTCTCCCGCAGCCTGATCCAGCCTTTGTATGCGCTGAGGCGTGCTGCGGAGCAAATCAAAGAGGGCGATTTAAGCCAGAAGGTAAACCTGAAGCGAAAGGACGAAATTGGAGAGGTGGGCGCCGCCTTTGAAGAAATGCGCATCAGGCTGAACGATTCGATACGCCTTCAGCTGCAGTATGAGGAGAACCGTAAAGACTTGATTTCAAGCATTTCGCATGACCTGAAAACGCCGATTGCCGGCATTAAAGCCTGTGTCGAAGGCATTCGCGACGGCATCGCCGATACGGAGCCGAAACGGGAAAAATATATGAGCATGATTGCCAAAAAAACGGACGATATGGACCGTTTGATTGACGAGCTGTTTTTATTCTCGAAGCTGGATTTGAAGAGACTGCCTTTTAACCTAGAGGCTATCGATCTCGCGGCTTATTTGCGCGATTGTGCGGAGGAGTTTCGCGCGGACCCGCGAATGAACGGGACAACGGTTGCGTTCGCCTATGCTGGCGAAGGACCGGTCATCGTAATCGCCGACCGCGAAAAGCTGCGCAGAGTGATTATGAATATTATCGACAACAGTCTGAAATATATGAATAAGACGAAGCCGGAGATCATATTGGAGCTGCTGGATGGCGAAGGCGCGGCTACGGTGAAAATCGAGGATAACGGAGAAGGTATTATGGAGGAGGCTCTGCCGCATATTTTCGACCGGTTCTATCGGGCGGAGCCGTCAAGAAATACGGATACGGGAAGCAGCGGACTCGGACTTGCGATCGTCAAACAAATCGTGGAAGGGCAGGGTGGCAAGGTATGGGCGGAAAGCCGAACGGGAGAAGGGACCGCTATTTATTTCACGCTGCCGAAGACAAGACAGGCGGTGAACGGCCATGAAACGGATCTTAATCATTGAGGACGATCAGGTCATTCTGGAGGTTCAGAAGGATTATCTGGAAGCAAGCGGCTTCGAGGTGGAGATCGCGGCCAGCGGTGATATCGGCCAGCGGAAGGCTTTGGAAGAAGATTTTGATCTGATCATACTCGATTTGATGCTGCCGAAAACGGACGGATTCGAAATTTGCAGACAGGTTCGTCAGAGCAAGAACATTCCGATCCTGATGGTTTCCGCCAAGAAAGAGGATATCGATAAAATTCGCGGCCTCGGTCTTGGCGCCGACGATTATATGACCAAGCCGTTCAGCGTGGGCGAGCTGGTCGCCCGGGTCAAAGCCCATCTGGCCCGGTACGACCGTTTGATGGCGGATAACGGAGCCAAACAGAAGGACGAAATCCGTATAAGAGGGATTAGAATCGACAAGCGGTCCCACAAGGTGTTCGTCAATGAATCGGAGGTCGCCTTTACATCCAAGGAATTCGATATGTTGCTGTTTCTGGCCATGCACCCTAACCGGGTGTTCAGCAAAGATGAGCTGTTCGAAAAAATCTGGGGATTGGACGCTTTGGGGGACAACGCAACGGTGACCGTATTTATAAGCAAGCTGCGGGAAAAAATCGAAAGCGACCCGTCGAAGCCACAGTACATCGAGACGATTTGGGGAGTAGGCTACCGCTTGAATTTGTAGGAACGCATACTGAATATAGCGTGCAGGAAAGAGACCGATTTCATTCAGTTTTATGAAATCGGTCTCTTTACATGTTATTTTCGGGTTTTATACTTTTTTTAGATTTGGGTAAGAGTCCATTTAGACATACATACTATCATTAAATCAATCGGTTTTGAAAGCAGGAGGTGAATATTATGGGAAAAATCGGAGCAACCGAGAGAAAGTGGCTGCTGACACTCCATCTGTTGTTTTCCGGCCTGATGCTTGGAGAAGCGTTTGTCTTTCTGATTCTGAGCATTGCCGCGGCAACCACGAACGATGCCGGCATGCTTCAAGGGTTTTATACCAGTATGCATGTGTTATCCAAGACAGCTGTTCGGTATTCGGTCGTGTTTGCTGTAATCACCGGGATTTTACTGTCGGTACGGACCCATTGGGGGCTCTTCAAATTTTACTGGATTATCGCCAAGGAGGGCTTGACGCTTCTTTCCGTCGCATTGGGACCAATCGGCATGTATGTCTGGACGCTCAAAGCTGTCAAGCTGACAACGGCAGAAGGGTCAAGCGTCCTTCAGGATCCGGCGTTCATCGTGAACAGAGGCGAGCTGTGGATAGGGATTATTCTCCAGATCCTTTCTCTTCTCGCAATATTGATGCTGTCCGTCTTCAAACCGTGGGGATCTCGAAATCGAAAACAGCGGTCAAATCTTGTATGAATGAAGGGAGAAAAGAAACGTGGAAAATGAAAAAGCAACAATTACGCATACTCGCGGCCGGGTAGTTAGATGGGTTTACGCGTTATTAGCAGCGGTTTACTTCGTGTGCGTGATTCTCCAAGTATTTTTTGCAGGTATGGGGATTTTTGTTAACCCTGATGACTTGCAGCTGCATCGCACATTCGCCAATTATTTCGAATTTGGGTCGATCATCATGTTCTTGCTGTCGTTTCTTGGGAGTATCCGGGGAGGACTGCGGTGGTGGACGCTGGGACTGTTTGCACTCACTGCGTTGCAACACATGACCATTCAAACGTTCACCGGGTTTCTCCCGGCATTCCATACGGTTGACGCTTTGTTGTTGTTTGGCATATCGATGCATTTAACAAAACGCTCCTGGCCATGGCTGATGTTGCGGACGGAAAGAAGGGTATCCGAGGAGAAGGGGCGTGCGCTATGAAGGGGAGAAACGCAGCGTCTGTCTGCGCAAACGATACCTCCAATCGGCAAGACCCGAGGCCGCTTACTTACTCGCTGACAGGCGAATACCCGGGACTCAGAAAACCTAAGGTCGTATATGCCAGTGCGAACAAGTAAGGTCCGGCGACTGCTCCGAGCGCGTACCACCGATGGATTCCTGAAACGGTAAAGCTTCGATTAGCTGCTGCAGTTTGCATCATACCTGTATCTGTCCTTTTGTTATGTCATGTCTTAAAGAATCGGAGCAAGTAACGGCAAGTTTTTATTTCATGCTTTTTTACTTTTTCTTCGAATTCAATCTCGATGACCTCGAATCGTTGGCCCTTCTTCATTTTGATCTGGCGGATCATGTACTGGAGAAGGGTATTTGCGTTTCGGTTGAATCGGACGTTGCTGCTCTTGCAGAATAAGGATAATTTCTCGTTCAGTCTTTTATCCGGTTTATCGTACCCAAACGGGTACTAAACTGACCTCCGCAACCTCCAACACGTCTTTTACCATCGTTTCCACCGTGTGGTCTTGGGGACTGCGGCTATATTGCATGGCCGACCCGAATATGCCCCAGCTTAAGACTAGGGCCGTAGCTTCCACTCTCTCTTTTGAAAAGGCGGCAATTGACTCCTCGCTTAACCATTTGAGCAGGAGCCGATGAACTTCCTTTTGCATTGCGATTTCAAACATCGGTTCAAACTGCTTGTCTCCCGGAGTCATGTATTGCCGAAACCGGATAAGAAAATCGAATATGGTTTGAATGAGGGTTCGCAAGTTATTCATATCGAATTTTGAATCATCGGGCAATCTTTTCCGTAAGATCATCTGGAACTTTTCCGTCATCCAATTCTCAAGAAAAGCATATTTATCCTCGAAATGCGCATAAAAGGTGGAGCGATTAACGGTCGCTCTTGTCGTAATATCCTGCACAGAAATGGAGTATATATTTTTCTTTTGCTCGAGCAGTTCCATGAAGGATTGCATGAATAATTGACGCGTTCGTTTTACTCGAGGATCAGTAGGGTTTACTGTCACAGTACATCACACTTTCTTATGGAATTAAAAACAACAAAAATACATAAAAGTTGTCAACACAACAATAACAGCCTTCTGCTGGTTGTTCTAAAAGCTCAACCCCCTTATCCTTTGTTTATACAATGTATTTTACACGAAACTGTTGTGTAGGTAACGTTGTATGAATATTCAAGTTCGCGACTGATGCACTCGTGTGGGTAAAACAAAAGAAAGGATGATTGTTATAATGATTATCGTTACTGGAGCTAATGGGAAATTGGGTCGGGCGGTGGTAGAGCAGTTGCTTAAGCGTGTTCCTGCCGCGCAGATTGGTGTGAGTGTCCGCGAACCGAATAAGGCATATGAACTTCAGGAATTTGGGGTTCGTGTCCGGCAGGGTGATTTCGAAGACGCCGAGAGTCTGATCCATTCCTTTGAGGGAGCGTCACAAGTTCTCATCGTTTCGTCCGGCAACCTGGGGGAAGCCGGAATTCGTCAACATCAAACAGCAATTGACACAGCAAAGAAGGCCGGTGCAAGTCGAGTACTATATACAAGCCATATGGGGGCTTCTCCGATGTCGTACTTCATACCTATGATCCACCATGCTGCTACCGAAGAAATGCTTAAGGCCTCAGGTATTGCCTTCACGTCGCTTCGTAACGGCTATTACGCCGCATCAGCGCTTATGTTGATCGGTGGAGCAATCAAAACAGGGGAATTGATCGCTCCTGAGGATGGTCCGGTTGCTTGGACATCGCACTCCGACTTAGCCGAAGCTATAGCGGCTATCATAACTGATCAAAAATATGACGGCATAACTCCTAACCTTACCGCATCCGAAGCGATTGACATGGACGGTATCGCTTCGATTGCCTCGGAGATTATCGGTCGCCCTATCCGCCGAACTATCGTGTCCGATGAACGGTATCGGGACTACTTAATGTCCCAAGGTCTCCCTGAAGCGAGGGCCAACCTGCTTACGGGTATTTTTCTTGCGAGCCGGAAAGGCGATTTCGCGCAAACCGATCCCGCTCTAGCTAACCTGACCGGTCGAGTACCGATGACGTTTAGAGATGTATTGAAAGAGTCGATTTCTCAAGAACCGTACCACAAATAACGGCAAGTTTTTCGTGTTTTTACAATACCGGTTTCCGTGAATTTGTTAAATTGGGCATAGGAAACCTTTGTACTATCGGGTTAGCCACAATTTGTACAGAAAGGTAGTGGAACAATGAAATTGTCGCAAATCAGACTGTTGGTAAAAGATTTCCATCAAAGTGTAGCGTTTTATAGAGACGTGATGGAGCTTCCAATGGGCTTTTCCGCAGAGGCGATGCAGTTCGCATCATTTAATACAGGCGAAACCAAAATCGAAATTTATGCTCATTCCGAATACTTCCTGGAAAGGCACCATGCGGTCCCACAATTCGCGAATTGTCTCTTTCAAACACAAGATGAACGGAAGGATGAGGCAAGGTTTCATGAAGGTGCGGTTCCTGTCCCCGAAGATCCCAGCGGACAACCCAATGATGCTCAATGAAATGAATGAGATCGGCGGAGGGCGAGTACCGGGAAACTGAAAATTTGGGATTTTCCTTATTTACATTTAAGATTCCGACGGGTTTGCCGAGTTTCGATTGCATCAGAGGTCACTCCAGTATAGAATAGTTGACAGTATGAAGGGTTTTATGCAAAGTTTCTGTTGTCGTATGAATTAAAAAGCGCGAAGAGAGGAAGAGGTGAGCCCACTCTGAAGGCGAATCGGATGGAAGCATTCAGTGATGGCGTGTTGGCGATTATCATTACGATCATGGTGTTGGAATTTAAAGTGCCGGAAGGCCATGACTGGTATGCACTGAGCGAACTCGGCCCAAAAATTCTTAGCTACATCTTCAGTTTCGTTTATGTCGGTATCTACTGGAACAATCATCATCATCTGCTGCACATGGTTCGCATGATGAACGGGCGGTTGATGTGGATCAACCTGCTGCTTCTCTTCTGGTTATCCCTTGTGCCGTTCACGACAGCTTGGATGGGGGAAAGCCATTTTGCAGCTACTCCAACGGCGCTATACGGTATTATTCTACTATTAGCGGCGTTCTCGTACTGGCTACTTCAGCACGCGATTATTAAACAACATTCCGGTGATTCCTCGTTCGTCTTGGCAATGGGCAAAGACTGGAAGGGGAAATTATCTCCCTTGCTGTACTTGATCGCGGCCTTAACCGCATATGTGAGCCCCTGGATATCCGGCTTCTTTTTCGTACTCGTTGCCATGATCTGGTTCTTGCCGGATAAGCGAATCGAGCACGCCCTGAGAGGCCACTAAGATATGCTCTTTGATTCTCGCCTGCAGGCGGGATTCGAAGAGCTTTTTTTTGGCTGACACAGCCGCCTTGAAACCTCTTTCGTAGCCCCGGGGTTCGCCTTCGTCCGGGCAGCGGCTGTATCCCCGCCTCTGAGGGCTGCAACCATTCCCTGCGCGATTTGATGAATTCTCCCAATGGGGGAAAGCACGGTTCGTTTTCATGTATGTCACTTCCGCATTTAAATGGATAAACAAAAAGACGTTAGTGGAAGCTGCCCTATTCGGAACAGGCCATCCGGTAGACGTCTCTGGACTCGGTTTATTTTTCAATTTGAATAATCCCGTTCTTACGCTCAAATTCATCGATATGTTGTTCGATGAGATATTCAATTTGCATGGCAATGGAACGTTTGTTTTTATCCGCAATCATTTTGATTTTCTCAAAATTTTCTTCTTCTAACCGCAAGGTAAAGACTCGTTTATTAGTGGCCATAAAAGCTAATACCTCTTCAAAGTGATGTCATTATTATACCAATATGAATGTTGTGGATATACGCTCACATTGACATCAAAGTGAAGTCACCCTACAATAACTAATATCGAGCATTCACTTTGATGTCACTTTTTGAGGGGAAGTGTCAGAGTTTGATAAAGAATCTTGGTACTTATTTGCATGATTTTATTGCTATGAGAACAGAAGAAATCGGGAGCAACGTTTTGAAGCAAGATGCGGGATATCAAGAGTTATCTAAAGAACTTCAATTCTTGTTAAAAGAGATTTTTAAGTGTGTTCCAATAGACCGACACCCGGTCATATTTGCTTATGAAGAAAAAGAACAAGCTCAACTGGCGTTAGTCGTTGAAATTATGTACAAGCAGGGACTGATAGATGGAGTATACTTAAATCGAAGATTGTCAGGAGTGACGGTAAATGAGGATGAATTTTGTTCTCACAGCGTAGATTGAGGAATGGCAAAACGAAACTAAGTCCAAGTTTTAAGCCATGCCGTTTCCTGTAGAAATTATAGATATGTCCGTAGAGATCTAAGGTTTCCCTCAGCCCGTCCGGTTTATAATGAAGGTACGAAAGAAAAAGGAACAACATCGCCTGGAAACCACTGCGTTACAGAACCCCGATGGGACGTAGGAGGTCATCCACGAAGGTGTTTGGCAGCCTGTGGGCTGGTCCGGAGTATTGACACGGAGGGATTTACGTGAAAACAGTGTTTATTTTAATGGACTCGTTAAATCGCCATTACTTGAATGCATATGGGTCTTCTTGGGTAGAAACGCCTAATATCGATCGCTTGGCGAAGAGAGGGGTGGTTTTCGACAACCATTATTCCGGTTCTCTACCGTGTATGCCTGCCCGCCGGGAAATCATGACGGGTCGTCTCAATTTCCTGGAATCACGCTGGTGTCCGCTTCAGCCCTTTGACGAAGCTTACCCCCGAGAGCTGAATAAACAATCCGGGACCTACAGCCATATGATCACGGATCACTACCATTACTTTGAGGCGGCTGGTTCAGGCTATCAGGCACCTTTTAACACATGGGAGCTTATGCGCGGCCAAGAAGGCGACCATTGGCAGCCTCGCGTGAAGGATCCCGAGATTCCCGTATATCGCGGAAAAAACCGCCGGCAGGACTGGGTCAACCGACTCAGCATGGATCTCGAAAGAGATGAAGATTACCCGACCCCGCAATGCTTTATGCGGGCTATTGATTTTTTGCAAAATAATCACGACCAAGATAACTGGCTGCTGCACTTGGAAGTATTCGATCCTCACGAACCGTTCGTTTGTCCGCAGAAATACCGCGAACTTTATGCCGATAACTGGAGCGGGCCGTACCATTTCGATTGGCCTAACTATGCACCTGTTGATACGGAATACGAAGGCCCCGATGCGATCGACCATATCCGTAAAGGCTACGCTGGAACTTTGACAATGGCTGACGTTTGGCTGGGGAAGTTTCTTGACAAGATGGATGAGCTTGAATTATGGAAAGACACGACCGTTATTTTGACGACGGATCACGGGCATTTACTCGGAGAACACGGGTATTGGGCCAAAAACTACATGTTCGATTATCGGAAGCTGGCGCATATTCCTCTTATTGCATACCGGCCCGGTTCGCCGATGAACGGGAAAAGGGTGCAGGCGCTCACCACGACCATTGATTTGATGCCTACACTGTTGGAGCTGCACGGAGCCGTTCCGTCCGGGTACGTGCAAGGGAAATCGTTGGTGCACTTGCTGGAAAAAGACGAGAAACACCATGATGCGGTTCTCTACGGCTACTTCGCCAAAGACATTAGCCTGACCGATGGCCGTTACACGTACACCCGGCAGCCGCTTCGTGATTCAGTTGCCTACCATTATACGGCGACTCCGGTTATATCCGCTCAAACGCCGGAACAGTATGAACATGCCGAGCTCGGGAAATTTTTGCCGCAAACACGGATGCCGGTTTATCGGGTACCGGAAGCATCGCGCAGACACCATAACGCGCCGGACCATCATTTATTATACGATATCGGGAAAGATCCTGAGCAAACGTCGGCAATTCGGGATCATGCTTTGGAAGAGCATTACGCCTCCAAGCTCCTCCAATTGCTGAAACAGTACCAAGCGCCGGAATGGCAGTATGCGAGAATGGGCTATATTTAATTAATTTTGTTTTCGCGGTATTCGAAAATTAAGGGAATATATTCCGTATTATTACTAAAGGAGCTGCCGCGGCATGCTCCTTTAGTATTTTTTCACTATATCGCCGTTTCTTGCTTTAGCCATTACGGCTGCTGGCGATCCCACGGATTGAAATCTGTACTCATCTGCCAACGCGCGAATGTAGCGCATTATCGCTCAAATGATGACTAAACTAGGATTTATAGATAACGGCAACTTGAGGTTGCGGGGTATTGCAACTAAAGTTATCTTTACATTTAGCACTGGGTTTAACAATATTGAGGTATAGATCGTAGGAAGGTGATTGCCGAGATGATTTTTGGAGAGAAGTTGAAAAGTGAGAGAAAGAATAAAGGCTGGTCTCAAGAAGAGTTAGCGGAAAAGCTGTTTGTAAGTCGACAGTCCGTTTCTAAATGGGAAAATGGTCAAAATTATCCAAGCATTGAAATCATTATTAAAGTAAGTGATCTCTTTGGTCTAACCATTGATGAATTATTAAGGAGTGATGAGGAGTTGAAACAGAAAGTGATAAAGGATAGTAAGCAGCTGGCATATCCTAAACTTAAATTTATATTTGATGTTTTATTTTTAATAGGTGTTGCTCTTTTGATAATAAAACTAGGTATTATTGCCCTAAACAAATTTACAACTTTAGATTTTACTTTGTATGGCGGATCGTTTTTTTGGAATTTTGGATCTTTAATTTTAATGATCGGCGCAGGGATTGGTTCCAACATTGTGAAAGAAAAATATAAACAAGATTAAAATAAAAAGTACGGTATCATAAGTGACGGTTAAATTTTTCGGTGCCTCTCTTTGCAGGAGAACGTAGGATGGTATGCTTGCTACCGGAAAGTGGAGCATTTTTTATGTCCAAAATAAGCCAGTACAGCGCAACAAACGGCAAACCAAAGCCACAATCCTTGCAAGCAGCTGGGTTAAGGCCTTGGTTTTTGTGTGTTTGTCATCACTGAAATTTACCGTCTTTTAAATAGCATCTAACTATCATATAATAGTAAGTATCTTAATCTATAATTAATAGTGGCACAATATGATCAGGTTATAATTAATCCAGAAAAGGTGTGTGATTAGGCCGCACCCTGACTTGCTATGGAGCCTGAGCAGGAGTGCCTACATCTTTTCTTCAAATATTAGCGTGTTAGGACGGTAAAAATGAGTAACAGACAAACCAAAACAGACGTTATCTTAATTGGTGCAGGAATTATGAGTGCGACTTTAGGGTCACTGCTGAAAGAATTAGTGCCAGACTGGGAAATTACAGTGTTTGAGAGGCTTGCAAACGCAGGTGAGGAAAGCTCTAACGAATGGAATAATGCGGGAACGGGACATGCTGCACTGTGCGAGCTTAACTACACAAGCGAAAAACCGGACGGATCTATAGATATTAGCAAAGCTATAAAAATTAATGAACAGTTTCAGGTTTCAAAGCAGTTTTGGTCTTATCTTGTAAACAGCAAGCTGATAAGCAATCCGCAGGACTTTATCATGTCGTTGCCTCATATGAGTTTGGTACAAGGGGAAAAAGATGTAACGTTTTTAAAGAAACGTTTTGAAGCGATGTCCAACAATCCTCTGTTTCAAGGTATGGAATTTTCTGATGACCCTGCAAAACTGATGGAATGGCTTCCGCTTGTTATGACAGACCGTACATCGAATGAGCCTATAGCGGCAACAAAAATCGACTCTGGAACGGACGTCAACTTTGGCGCTTTAACGCGGATGTTGTTTGACCATTTAAAGAGTAAAAGCGTCGATATAAACTACGAACATAGTGTTGATGATATTAAACGTGCTGGCGACGGCTCGTGGGAATTGAAAGTGAAGAATCTCAGTAGCGGCAGCGTCGAACGCCATACGGCGAAATTCGTCTTTATCGGAGGCGGAGGCGGAAGCCTGCATTTGCTGCAAAAATCGGGTATTCCTGAAGGGAAACATATCGGCGGATTCCCGGTAAGCGGAATATTCATGGTGTGCAATAATCCGGATGTTGTGGCGCAGCATCATGCCAAAGTATACGGTAAAGCTAAGCTTGGCGCTCCGCCAATGTCTGTTCCGCATCTTGACACACGATATATCGACAATAAAAAATCGTTGCTATTTGGACCGTTTGCCGGCTTCTCGCCAAAGTTCTTAAAAACGGGTTCAATGTTCGATTTAGTCACTTCCGTAAAACCGAATAATGTCTTAACGATGCTGGCGGCAGGCGCAAAAGAGATGTCATTGACAAAATACTTGATCCAGCAAGTGATGTTATCGAAAGAACAGCGCATGGAAGAGTTGCGCGAGTTTATCCCGAACGCGAAAAGCGAGGATTGGGATTTAGTCGTAGCGGGCCAGCGTGTACAAGTTATCAAAGATACAGAAGCAGGCGGCAAAGGAACGCTTCAATTCGGTACGGAAGTGATTACTGCCGCTGATGGATCGATAGCCGCATTGCTCGGCGCTTCTCCAGGCGCTTCTACAGCCGTTTCCGTCATGCTTGAGATAATAAAAAAATGCTTCCCGCAACATATAAAAGCGTGGGAACTGAAAATAAAAGAAATGATTCCTTCTTATGGCGTGTCACTCTTGAAAAACCCGGAGCTTATCCACGAAGTTCATATTTCAACAGCGCGGACGCTTGGTCTAAACAGTGAACTGCACCCTGTCAAGACTGAGGCCGTCTAGCTTTGCCCGCAATCTTTCGTAACTGGTGGCGTCCGGAAATCCGGGCGCTTTTCATTTTCGCTGCCAAAGTCCCGCGATCTTCATCATACCTTCATGATTTTCACGCCTATCTGTGTTATCATTGCTATATTAACGAATTTCAACCAAATTTAAGGAGGAAAAATCAATATGTCTCTAATCGGAACAGAAGTGCTACCATTTAAAGCATCGGCTTATCACAACGGTAAATTTATCGACGTTACGGAAGCTGACTTCAAGGGGAAATGGAGTGTCGTTTGTTTTTACCCGGCCGACTTCACGTTCGTATGCCCGACGGAGCTCGAGGATCTGCAAAATCAATATGAAACATTAAAAAGCCTCGGCGTTGAAGTTTACTCCGTTTCTACAGATACTCATTTCACGCATAAAGCATGGCACGATAGCTCCGAGACGATCCGCAAAATCACTTATATCATGATCGGTGATCCTTCTCATACGATCTCCCGCAATTTCGATGTGTTGATCGAAGCCGACGGTCTTGCCGATCGCGGTACGTTCATTATCGATCCGGACGGCGTGATCCAAGCCATCGAGATCAATGCTGGCGGCATCGGCCGCGATGCAAGCATTCTGGTGAACAAGATCAAGGCTGCCCAGTATGTTCGGAACAATCCGGGCGAAGTATGCCCTGCGAAGTGGCAAGAAGGTTCCGCAACGCTGAAGCCAAGCCTCGATCTTGTCGGAAAGATCTAAGGAGCGAAAACTTATGGCACTGGACGCAGATATCAAAGCACAGCTAAGTCAATACCTGCAGCTCATGGAAGGCGATGTGCAGATCAAAGTGAGTGCGGGGTCCGATGCCGTATCCCTTGATATGCTGGCGCTGGTGGATGAAATCGTCGGTTTATCCTCCAAGATCACGGTGGAGAAAACCGAATTGTCCCGAACGCCGAGTTTCAGTGTAAACCGTACGGGCGAAGACACGGGGGTTGCTTTTGCCGGCATCCCCTTAGGACATGAGTTTACTTCCTTGGTGCTTGCGCTGCTGCAAACCAGCGGAAGGCCTCCTAAGGTGGAACAACACCTCATAGATCAGATCAAGAGCATCCGCGGCGAATATCGCTTCGAGACATACGTCAGCCTGAGCTGCCACAACTGTCCCGACGTCGTGCAGGCACTGAATCTGATGAGCATCCTCAATTCTGGCATCTCGCATACCATGATCGACGGTGCGGCATACAAAGATGAGGTTGAAAGTAAAGACGTCATGGCTGTACCTTCGGTTTACCTCAACGGGGAATTTTTCGGCAGCGGCCGAATGTCGCTAGAAGAGATACTCGCCAAGCTGGAGGGCGCTCCCGATGCATCCGAATTTGCGAATAAGGAGCCGTTCGACGTGCTTGTCGTCGGAGGCGGCCCCGGCGGCGCCAGCGCGGCGATTTATGCGGCGCGCAAAGGCATTCGTACCGGGATTGTCGCCGAGCGTTTCGGCGGTCAGGTTATGGACACTTTGGGCATCGAGAACTTCATCAGCGTCAAATATACCGAAGGTCCCAAGCTTGTGGCGAGCCTGGAGGAACATGTCAAAGAATACGGCATCGACGTGATGAAGCTCCAGCGCGCTAAGCGCTTGGAAAAGAAAAATCTCATTGAAGTTGAGCTGGAGAACGGGGCTGTGCTGAAGAGCAAAACCGTTATTCTCTCAACCGGCGCGCGTTGGCGTAATGTTGGCGTTCCCGGCGAAGCGGAATTCAAGAATAAAGGCGTAGCCTACTGCCCTCATTGCGACGGCCCTTTGTTTACAGGAAAACATGTAGCCGTGATCGGCGGTGGCAATTCCGGTATCGAGGCGGCCATTGATCTTGCCGGCATCGTGAAGCATGTGACGGTGCTCGAGTTCATGCCCGAGCTGAAGGCCGATGACGTCCTGCAGAAGCGTCTCTACAGTCTCCCGAACGTAACGGTCCATAAGAACGTTCAAACCAAAGAGATTACCGGCACGGACAAAGTCAACGGGATTACCTACGTCGAACGCGATTCTGGAGCTGAGCATCATGTCGAATTAGAGGGTGTGTTTGTTCAGATCGGTCTTGTTCCCAATACCGATTGGTTAGCCGATACGGTTGAACGCACGCGCTTCGGCGAGATCGTTGTGGATCGTCACGGCGCTACGAACGTACCCGGTGTGTTTGCCGCAGGCGACTGTACCAATAGTCCCTATAAGCAGATCATCATTTCGATGGGATCGGGTGCAAATGCAGCCTTAGGCGCGTTCGATTATCTCATACGAAATTAACAATCAACTTGCGAACACAAAGATAAAGCCCCTGTCTTAGGGGCTTTTTCGTATTTTCTGCAGTTTGGCCATGTTTATGCCATCGACCTAACCAGTATATGGAAACGCTTAAAATATTCATGCTCGAGCTGGCCGCCGGTTCGCGGGAAGGTGTAGCCGCCCAGGCGGTTAATATGCTCTTCAATGATTTTTTGCAGCAGTAAAGAAGGCGGTTCAACGCCTATAACCCAAACGCCTACACATAGCCCGGTAATTAATGCCGGATTAGCGGTCCATTCTTGCAGGAGTTCAAGCAGCCAATCGGGCATTTCCCCATACCGGCTTGGTACAATCAGTACGGCTCCGCGAATATGAAGGGGCGGTTCTTTGAGTTGTTGTACGCCCGTTAGGTGTGTTACTTTTAGATCTTGATATTTGGATAAGTGATCCCGGATGGCTTCTGCTGCTTCCCCGTATTCCGGCAGCTCCGTTGGAGGAATCCATACGGAGAGCGGAATGCTGCCTTCATTTGGAGGAACGGCAAGCAAAGAAGCTTTTTCGTCATGAAGCTTGAATGCTCCGTTTAATACTATTTCTGTAATTTGTTCCGCTATTTCATGTTGGAGCTTTGACGGCTCCCCTTCGCTTTTTAATAAATAGGCCAGATCCTCCGGGCTTTTGCTGTAAAAATGTTGGATCATGGCCCAGATCAAATAAAGTAACGTATTCACATTTACGGCAGGATTAAGGTGGCCGGTTCTTTGCCAAGCGATAAAAGCGCGTATTTTCTCTTTGACATCAATTTCAAAGAAAGGGAGGGCAAACAAATCTCTCCCCTCCAGCTCCTCCCATTTTGCGAGCTTATACAGGCTTGGATAACGGAAATGATAAGCACAGTGGGTGTGTATAAACTGGCGAAGTATTTGTCTCGGGTTATCGCCGATCCATTGTGTGCTTTGAACATGGACCTGCCATTTCCCAATCAGAAGCGCAAGCACAGCCTGATAAAGCTTTTCTTTGTTTTCATAGTAATAGTGGACGAGCGCTTGGTTGACCTTCGCCAATTTAGCGATCTCGCTTATTCGTGTGCCGGCATAACCTTTCCGGGAAAAAACGGCTTCCGCAGCTTCTAAGATCGTTTCCTGAACGGTTAGTTGGTCTTTGTTCCCATTTTCTACATGTTCCATTGATTAGCACTCCAATGATTAAAATCGACTACAACGAATATATCGTCAGGTTTGGCCGGTGTCAATCTGCTGGCTATGCAGTTCCGATGCTGACGTTCATCTCTTTGAGCATCTTCCGGTAAGCGATGCTTAAGCGGTCGGCGGGCAGATGCAGCTCCTCCTGCAGGTCCAGAGGCAGCAGTTCGGGGCGTTGGTTTTCCAATACGGATGTATCCTCGTTAAAAATCATCGATTGCCGTTCCGCAAACTCTTCATTGGTCACATGTTTGTTGTAATTCATAGATCCGCAAATAAACGCCTTGGAGGATACGGGACCTTCCGGCAAGACGGCCAGCATCATGGAATAACATTCGGACGGATGCTTGCCCGTTTTCTTGAAACGCACTACAGACGGTTTCAATATTTCATATACATAGTCCGTCAAATAGGCCATTCCACGACCGTCAGGGTCAGGCTGGAAAACCGAGATTGTATCGGTAACAAGACGGCTATCCACTTTGTGTACAGCATAATCGGTTATTTCGGAGTGGGCCGGGTCTCCGAGAGAGCCGGCATGCAGAAAAGCTAAATGTCCGACATCAAGAAAATTTTCCACTACGCGCGGCATCGAGGCGTGAACTTGATAAGGGCCGCAGAAAAAGGTTTTATAGTCAGGATCCTCATATTCTATATACGGCGGAAGAGTGGCCGGATCATCCCCGTTCAGATTTACCCAAACCAGCCCTCTAGCCTCTGTGCATCCGTAGGGTACAGCACAGGCTTTAGGCGGAATTTGGCGGGAAGCGGGCTGCTGGGGGATTGCCGTGCATTTTCCGCTGCCGTCGTAACGCCAGCCGTGATAGGGGCACATGATTTCGTCCCCGATCATTTTTCCTTGAGATAAAGCAGCCCCGCGATGAATACATAAATCCTTTAAGGCCTTCACTCCTTGGGCGGTCCGAAATACGACCACCCTTTCTCCAAGCACTACTGCGCTGATAGGGTCCTTCTGAAGATCTTTGGAGAAGGAAACGGGAAGCCATTGATTTGCCAATACGGAATCCATATCATGTCACATCCTGTTTGATATTTGGAAGACTGCCATTTCAATTTATAACCTATTCTAATAACTATTCCGGCTTAGGAATGAATTTGGTCGTAAATACATGTTTGACTTCATCGGTGTTAGGGATAATCCCGATAGCAACCAATTGCTTAGCCAGATCCATCCAACGCTCCTCCGTCATCGTTCCTACACCTCCCTTAACCGCGTCTCCCGAGAAGATCAGATCCATCTCGCTTTCGGCAGTCGCTTTCATGCTGTCCAAGGAAATCTCCGGATTAATTTTATGAATCACAGGGTTAATTTCCTCGTAGCCGGTTTTGTAATAAGTCCAGCCTTTGGCCGTTGCCTCGACAAATGCTTTGACTACTTCGGGTTTTTCTTTGATTATCTTTTCTGTAGTAAACAGGACGTTGGCATAAGGGCGGTAACCTGAATCATAGACAGGGAGGAATTGTACATCTACATTTTTTGTTTTAAAAATATAAGGGTCGGAGGTGGTATAACTTTGAATGGCGGCATTGCTGTCATTGATAAAACCGGTGTAATTGCCGGTAAAGGCCATCTCCTTAACGTTATTGAGCTTATAAGCTTTTTTCAGATATTCCCAATACATGGCCCCTTGCGCTACATAGACTGTACGCCCGCTCAAATCGTTAAAGCTCTGCAGCGGCTTCCCGCTGTGATACATAATGGCTTGGGGATCCTTCTGAAAATCGGCGAAAATCCCTACGACCGGTATACCCTCCTTGCGGGCAACAAGCAGCTCGTCACCTTGCGCCATCCCGAAATTCGCCTTGCCCGAGGTCACCTGCAGAATGGACGATACCTGCGGTCCTCCCGGTTCAATCGTCATATCCAAACCGTTGTCTTTGTAAAATCCTTTCTCGAGTGCGGCATACAACCCTCCATGCTCAGGTTCTGCAAACCAATTAGTGACCACAACTTCCTTTGTCAGCGCCTTTGGAGGGGGGGCGCCGTTTCCGCAGCCATTCAGAATCGTTGTCAGTAAAACTACAGCCAGTGCTGCGGTTATACGGGAAACGCTTGTTGTTGCCGGGTGTCTCCGTTTCATTCACGATCACCTCATCTAATTTAATCGTTCGGTTAAACTAAACAGTTAACTAATAACGACATTATAGTAGAATGGTCATGTTTGTGTCAATTAAAATAACATCAAAAAAATTAAAGCGAAAAAAGTATCCGAGTGTTATCTTTATGTAATAATATATTCCACATAGTTGAAAATAATATTTGTATCAGATGGAAAAATGTAAGTAGAAATAGTAAAATCCCAAGATTTGTAACGCGTTTGTAAGAAAATCTATGTAACTGTACCAAGTTTACGGTATTATAAATAAGAACAATCATGATTGTAAGAGGGTGACGCGCCTATGGATGACAAAAAGAAACAAAATGACAGAGCGCACGAACAGCTGGAGCGATTGTCTGCAATTGGACAAATATCTGCCGGTATTGCTCATGAGATTCGTAATCCATTGACATCGGTTAAAGGATTTTTACAGCTCTTGCAAAAGGAACACGATAGCCGTTATTGGGAAATCATTAATTCCGAATTGGAACAAGCCATTTCCACCGTGCAAAATTTGCTCGCTGTTTCCAAGCCTGAGAAGAACGATGAGAATTGGTCCTCGGTCAATTTGTGTGAAATTCTTGAGAATACGCTGTCACTTTTTGACCATGAAATGTATCGAGTTAAGGTGGAAAAGCGCTTTTATAATACGGCTTCCATGGTTTTGGGCAAACGGAACCAGTTGAAACGGGCGATCTTTAACTTGTTAAAAAACGCTTTTGAGGCCATTGAAGGCGAAGGAACGATCACAGTTGAACATTTCAGGTCGGACAATAAAGTTTGCTTCCGCATTCGCGATACGGGCAAAGGAATACCTAAAGACAAGCTCTCGATGTTAGGGACTCCGTTCTTCTCCACAAAAACGGATACAGGCACCGGGCTTGGTTTGTCGCAGGTGTACAGCACCTTCTATGAGCATAAGGCGACCATTAATGTGGAAAGTCTTGAACACCAGGGCACCGAATTTACAATCCAGATTCCGATGATAGACCGATTTTTGGAGGATAAAATGCAAATGGAGCTAACCATCGACAACACCATGAGTGTTGGGGAGTTTTTTGACGCCAATCGGCAGTTATTTAACCGTCAGTTGGAGATAGAAGCGCAGAACAGCTTCGAGATTGTGGATTCTCTTAAATTTGTAACGACACAAGATTTGCTGGACCATGCGAATCAGATTTTATCGCTCATCCACGATGGAATGACACAGGAAATTATCCAATTAGCCCAAGAACGGGGGATGGTCTGGGCGAAATCCGATGTTCCGATCATGATGAAGATGGAATGGTTTTATGCCTTGCGCAAAGTGATATGGTTGTTTCTCCGCCAATATCATCTGCACGCCGGAATTTCGCCGGAGGAAGTGTTTGACTTGTCCGAACGGATAAACGACGCGTTAGACAATTTTATCATTCAGTTTAATGTCGTCTTTACGAAATACAGAGAAGAGGTGATCAAATCGAAGCAGGCGATTATTGACGAATTGACCGTTCCTTTAATCCCGATTTTTAACCAGATTGCCGTGCTGCCCTTGATCGGTACGCTTGACGAACCGCGCATGAGCAGAGTGGAAGAGAAGCTGCTGGAAGAAATCGAAAAGCGAAATATTCAAAAGATATTCATCGATATGTCCGGAGCCGCTTTGTTGAATGCCGATATTTTCCTCAAAGTTATCCGTATTATCGAAGGTACTAATCTTCTCGGATGCCAAGCCGTAGTCACCGGAATCAGCGCGAAGTTAGCGAAAATCATCCTTGATTTGAATGATTCGATCAAAGATAAGCTGGTGGTTCAAAGCACGCTGCAGCAGGCGCTGCTTAAAGAATCGCTGTGCTCTGATGGGCTGATTCCAACGGACTCTCAGAGCAAGGGCCAGCCGAACCCGGCAGGATAAAGAGAGCTGCCGCGGCAGCTCTTTATTGCTTTTTCGCCATCCGGCATTAGTTTACAGTGTCGATTATGTTCTGTTTAATCTATCGGTAATCTGACTTGCGCATACCCCGAATTCAGTCGTATCCATCCCTTTAACTTCTACTAGTTCGATAATTAAAGATATGTCGATTTTAAATTGCTTGATCATGGATTGAGCAGTTTTTTTCGACGTTCGAACATCAATTTGGAAATGATTTGAATTTGACAATCGTGGATTACAGGTGTAATATTACTTTGTATTACGTATGTAATCAATAATTCGAGGAGGTAAAACGATGCAAAGCGTTCCCCATATATCCGATGCGGAATGGGAAGTCATGAAAGTGCTCTGGGCCAAGACACCATGTACGGCCAATGAAGTGATTGAGGCTTTGGAAGATCATACGGATTGGAAACCGAAAACAGTCAGAACGCTTTTAAACAGATTAGTCCAGAAACAAGCTATTTCGTACTCGCAAGAAAACAAGGTGTATGCGTATTTCCCGTTAGTATCCGAAGACGAATGCGTGAAGTCGGAAACCGATTCCTTCCTAAAGAGAATTTACGGCGGCGCATTTAAGCCGATGCTTGTTAACTTTTTGAAAGAAGAGCGGCTTTCTCCGGAAGATATTAAAGAATTGAAAAATATTCTCGATGACAAAACAAAATGAACGATTTGCGGTTTGTCTCATACCTGTTGTTCAGCTCATTGACTCGATTCAGGAAAGGGTAGGGTGAATGTGAATCGACTAACAGAACACCTTATTAATCTCTTCGATTGGGTCTGCTCTGTCTCGATCATGGCAACTGTTTTAGTTATGCTGATTTTGGTGACGCAGCTTGTGCTAAAGCATCGTTTAAAACCAAGATGGCATTACTTGATGTGGTTGTTGGTTGTTTTGCGATTAATGCTGCCATGGGGCCCGGAGAGCGAACTCAGTATTTATAATTGGATCGGTTATACCGAATCCGTTCACTCGGCTGTACAACTTAATCAGGATGAACTACGGACCAGAGCTGTTATGCCGGAATCGCCCGGCCAAGCTATTTACCGGAATGTATTTGTTATATGGCTGGTAGGCGTCTGTTTATTGGGAACTTATACAATATGGATCAACAGGAAATTTGCTCAAAAGATGAAAAAAGAGACGGCCGCGATAACCGATGCAAGAGTACTTGAGCTATTTAATCGATGTAAAAAAATGATGGCGGTACATAAACCCATTGCCCTTATGGAAACGGGTAATTTGGCAACGCCGGCGCTTTTCGGTTTTATCAAACCCCAATTGATCATGCCGCAAACTATTTTAACCGGCTTGAATGACGATCAATTGCAGCATGTGTTTCTGCATGAACTGGCTCACAGCAAACGAAATGATATTGGGGTCAATTGGATCATGCACGGTTTGCTGATTGTTCATTGGTTTAATCCGGTGCTTTGGTATGCGTATCGTCGAATGAGGGAAGACCAGGAAATCGCGAGCGACGCGCTTGCGCTCAGCTGCCTGGCACCTGACAAAACCCGGGATTACGGATATACCCTTATTAAATTGTTGGAAAATTTCTCGCAGCCCGTTCGGGTTGTTGCAGGAAACGTAAATCTGACAGGAAGCAAAACGCAGCTGCAAAGGAGAGTTAAAATGATCAAACAGTTCAAATCAAATTCGTATCGTTGGTCGTTTCTTGGAATGGCAACCTTAATCTTCATAAGCGGATGTACGTTAACGAATCCCAAGGTCAGCCAGACATCCGCACAATTGTCGAGTGGGACCGTTTCCGAAGAAACAGCGACGAAACAATCGGCTTCCGCCGAGCAGCACATAACGAACCCGGAAGACACGGCAAAACAATCGGCTTCCGCCGAGCAGCACATAACGAACCCGGAAGATACGTCGAAACAGACAGCTGTTGCAGAGCAGCAGCCAACGAGCCCGGAAAACGCGCCGAAACTGAAGCCATCCGCAGGGCAGCGGCCAACGACGGCGAATGATCCGTCGAGCCCGCAAGCTCCCTTAGAGGTACAGTCACCGGCTCCGGATGTCAAGCCGAGTCCGAAGGCTCCCGGAGGGGTAATGTCAACTGCGCCGAATGACAGGCCGTCGGAGGACAGTCCAAGAGCGCAAGCTCCTGTAAGGGTACAAGCAGCAGGATCGGATGGCGGATCAAGACCGGCTCCACCCGCAAAGCTGCAGCCAACGGCCACGGAAGACAGGTCGAGAGCAGCGGCTCCTGAAAAGGCGCAGCCAATAGCGTCGGAAGACAGACCGAAAGCGGCGCCGCCAATAATGCTGCAGCCAACGGCTTCAACAGGCGACTAATCGCAACGGTATGTTTAACAAATGACAACGATTAAGAGACCGGCGGCGTTACGCAAAGCGGAAGTATTAAAGCAATATGAAACAAAAAATGCAGCGCGTCTTTATCGAACATTCATTATTAATCCGAATGTCAGTCTCAAGTTAAACCTCCAAATCAAAAAATGCGTACCCGGTCAAAAATAGTTCCTAGCAAACCACAAAGCAGCGGGTTATATTTAATTTATGAAGATAACTAAAAGAAGAATTCCGCAAAAAGCGCTGACCGTATATGTAGCCGTGTTTGTCAGTATTGTCATTCTCACCGTGGGCCTGTCTTATTGGAGTGTAGCCGTTCATGTTAAGGATGATTTGGATACGACCCGGATTGACCTGCTGAAGCAGCTTGGGCAGAAAGTCGATTTGGTGCTCCGCGGCATTGATAAAACGACGTTGAATTTGGTGCAGGAGACGGATGTCGTACGGTTTATGGAGGGCAGCATTTCGGAGGATCAGCAAAAGTACGAGGTGTTTAACAATTTATCCAATACGCTCCGGACGATACTGGATGCCAATAGCATCTTAAGCTCGATCTATCTGTACTCGTCCGGAAACAACCTTATCGCCTCCAGCAGCACATTGGAAAAACGCAGTCAATTCTTCGATCAGGAATGGGTCGATATGTTTCATACAATCAACGATATATCCGTCTGGACAGGCCCGCGCAAAGTAACCTATAACGCCAATACCAGCTACAGCATTAATAAAAATGTCGTCACCCTCATGCGGTCCTATCCGTTAACGGCTACAGGCTCAAGCAAAAAGGGAGCGGTTGCCGCAAATATTAATGAAGAAAAGCTTAATGAGCTTATACGCGATACGAATTCCAGGCTTGGGCAAGTTTTTGTCATGGACGAAAGCGGCATTGTCATTACTCATCAGGATAAAGAACAGCTTTACCGCAATACCGGCAAGGAATGGTTTGGAGACGGCTTCGATCAAATACGCCAAAACGGTCAGCGGGAAATACGGATTGCCGGCAAGAAAGGTCAGGTTTACTACTACACCTCGCCTTATACCGGTTGGATATTTATGAATTTCATGCCCGATGAAAAGCTGGAAGAGCAGTTGGGGGTCATCCGAAATATTTTGCTGACTGTTGCTTTAGGTATGGTCGTTTTTGCATGTATGGCGGCGTTGATGTTAAGCAACCGGTTTTATCGGCCCATGCAGCAAGCCTTACGGAGCATCAGTACACAATTGAAGGGGGATACCGATTCCAGTCCGGGGGAAATGTATGGAAATCTCGATTATTTAGAGAAGAAGTTCAGCCAAGTCATTACAGATAACCGGATAATGATCCAGCAGCTTCGCGACAGCAAACCGGTCATGAAGTGGAGTCTGCTCTTGGACCTTCTATTGGGGAACCGGACCAGTTACGTGGTGGAAAAACCGCTTTTGGACTTTTTGGGCATTCGTTTATTCTCAAGTAATTACATCATAATGGTGGCTGAGTTCGACAAGCCGGAGGAGCTGGGCAGCGAAAGAGATGCACAGTTATATACGTACGGGCTATGCAACATGGCGGAGGAATATATGAATGCTGCAGGTAAAGGGGCTTCTATTCAGCTTGAACCGGGTAAGGCCGCCTTCATTATGAGCTTTGAGGAGAAGAATGCTCCCGGCAATATCGTAACGGCTCTGTCAATAGGCGAGCTGATATGCAGTTCGGTTGAGCAATACTTCCACAAATCGGTTTCTATCGGCTTGAGCAGGCATACGGACAACATGAAGGGGCTCAAACAAGCTTATCTGGAGTCGTTGGAGGCTTTGAAGTACAAGCTGGTGCTTGGAATGAATATGGTTTTATCGATCGAGGATTTAAAGATTGCTTCAAGCGAAAGTACGATTAAAATTTTCGCCACCCGCGAGGGTGTGGCTGAAGCTCTCCGTGAGGGGAACGTAACCAAGACGGGGCAGCTTTTTGACGACCTGTTAAACAAAGCCGTGCAGGAGAACATTCCTCCGGAAACGATGAAGCAGCTTTGCGTCCAAGTATTGGTGGAATCGCTGAGCGAAGCGTTGGAGCTGAATGTAGATGTATCGGAAATAACGAAGAAACACGGCGATTTGTACCAGACCGTCAACGCATCCCAAGAGCTGGCTGAAATACGCGCTTACAGCAAAAACATTTTATTCGAGCTCATCCGGCTCATCCAGGAAAAACGAAGCAGCCGCAGTAAAAACGAGTCCTTTCCCAAAATACTCGACTATATTCACGATAATTATAAACGGGCTGATTTGTCGCTCAATCTGATTGCCGAAAAGTTCGACTTTAGCGTTTCCTACTTAAGCCGGATGTTTAAGGAGCAGATGGAATGCAACTTCCTTGAATATTTGATCGGTATTCGGGTTAAAGCGGCGCAGGAACTGCTGATAAACACCAGTATGAAAATTAATGAGATCGCGGAAGAAGTCGGTTACACGAACAGCTACAGCTTTAACCGGATCTTCAAGAAGCAAACCGGCATGACGCCGGGTGAATATAAAGAGCGTAACAGTTGAGCGACGGACATGGATACATCCCTTTACTTCGGTAGGGGGATTTTTTTATGTCAAAAAGTGCGGGTCAAAAGATGCGGGCAGCCATTTGTCAAAAAGAGCGGCATACATCAAAAGGTGTTCCTATCCAAACGGCAGCCGCAGCACTTACGATAAGGGCAAAGGAGGTTAGCAACTTGCAGCATAACGAACCAAACCCGATGGAAAGGCCATCCATGCTTGCCCCCAAGCCGAATAAGAACACGTGGGCCGTAATCAGAAAGCGGCTCGTTCGGGATCGCAACTTATATCTGATGCTGCTGCCGGTGATCGGTTTCTATTTATTGTTTAAATTAGCTCCGCTCGGAGGAGAAATCATTGCGTTCAAAAATTACCGGTTTGCCGACGGCATATGGGGCAGCGATTGGGTAGGCCTGAAGCATTTCAATAGCTTGTTCGCCAGCAAAGAATTTTATATTGTACTGAAAAATACATTGCTGCTGAATGTGTACAGTCTCGTATTCGGATTCCCGGCTCCGATCATCCTGGCGTTGCTGTTGAATGAAGTTCGGGTAGAGTGGTACAAGCGGATTGTGCAAAATTTTCTGTATCTTCCGCATTTTATATCGTGGGTCGTTCTTGGGGGAGTCCTCATTACGATATTGTCGCCTGCAAGAGGTGTAATCAACAGTATTTTGACCAAGGGCTTAGGGCTTGAACCGGTTTATTTTCTCGGGGATACCTTTTGGTGGCCGATTACGTTCGTGCTGTCCGGAATTTGGCGGGAGGCGGGCTGGGGAACGATTCTATATTTAGCCGCAATGGCTAACGTGGATCCGCAGCTGTATGAAGCAGCCAAGATGGACGGCGCGGGCAAGCTGCGTCAAATATGGCATATTACATTGCCGGGCATACGCAGTACGGTTGCCATACTGTTGATTTTGAAGGTTGGACATATGATGGATGTCGGCTTCGAGCAAATTTTTGTGCTGCAAAATGATATGGTTTTGGGCATTTCCGATGTTATCAGCACCTATGTTTACCGGGTAGGACTTTTGTCGGCTCAATACAGCTACACGACAGCGCTCGGATTGTTCCAATCGCTCATTGCATTAATTCTCGTCATCACCGTGAACAAAATTGTGAAATCACTCGGTGAAAAAGGACTATGGTAGGGGGGAGGACATGATTAAAACAACATTGGCCGGTAGATTGGGCTACAGTCTTATGTATGCAATGCTTGCCGTGTGCGGATTTTGTGCACTATATCCATTAGTCCAGGTTATTGCCGCTTCTTTCAGCAGCAGCAGAGCGATCAGCTCGGGTGAGGTGTACTTGTGGCCGGTAGAGTTCACGGTATTGAACTATCATATTTTATTGAAGGACGGGGCGATCCTAGGCGCTCTCAAGAATACAGTAATCGTGACCGTATTCGGTACCTTGTTCAATATTACCGCGACCGTGCTTGCCGCTTACCCGCTTTCAAAGCCAAGGCTTATGGGCCGCAATTCATTGCTGATGGTCATCACGTTCACGATGCTGTTCACCGGAGGCTTAATTCCCCATTTTATTCTGATTAAAACGCTGGGCTTGATGAATACTTACTGGGCGCTCTGGCTTCCGGCATTAATAAGCACCTATAATATGTTTGTTATGAAAACGTATTTCGAAGGCCTGCCTGTCGAGGTCGAGGAATCGGCTTCTATGGACGGAGCCGGAGATTGGACCGTGTTGACTAAAATTATTTTACCGCTATCCAAGCCGATGTTGGCTGCCTTATCTTTATTTTATGCGGTTTATTGGTGGAATTCGTATTTTAATGTATTGATTTATATTTCCAGTGCCAGGAAAGCAACGATGATGCTGAAGCTGTATCAAATGCTGCAAGGCATGAATGATAAGCTGCAAAATTTGGATACGGCAGTCGTCAGTGTGAACGATATTCCGACGCCGGAAGGCTTAAAGGCCGCCGCTATATTTATCGCGCTGCTGCCGATCCTGTGCTTTTACCCGTTTTTGCAAAAGCATTTTGTAAAAGGTGTTCTTATCGGTTCGGTCAAAGGATAGAGGGAATTCAGCTTATAGTTACGATGCAAGCTTTCTTACGAAAACTCAGCTAATGCTTACGATGCCAGCTTTCCTGACGAAAAGCTCGAAGGAGGATAAATCAATGAACAACAAGGTTTTTGACCGTAAAACGATTCGCTTAATAGTATCCGGAGGTTTGGCTGCTGCCGTACTGCTCGCCGGGTGCACGAAGAATGACCCTGCCCCAAGCGCGGAGGGCTCGTCCGATCCGTATGATAAATTACCAAAAACGGTTTCCGTCAATGCAAGAGACAATGGGAACATAGCGAGCGAGGAAGGCAATATCGAAGAGAATCGCTGGACGAAATGGATTAATGAAAACTCCGGCGTTCAGGTGAAATGGATTGCAACACCGCCTACTTTAGGCCCGCTTATTCAGAAGCTGAACACACTAGTTGCCGCAGGTGAAGGTCCGGATCTGTTTGTTGAAGCCAACCGGCCGTTTCTATCCACATTAGTTGAAAACGGCGCTCTTCAGCCGATTGACGAATATATTGACAAGTATAGCACCTCGTATAAAAAGTATTTGGCTGAGCATCCGGAATTGAAGGAATGGGTTACGTTTGACGACGGCAAGATGTATTTAGCCGGGGTCATGCGTGCAGGCACAAGCGGTACGGTTGTCCATGCCGGCTTTATCAGGCAGGATTGGCTGGATAAGCTGGGACTTAAAATGCCGACTACCTCGGACGAACTGCTGGAGGTTGCCAAAGTATTTAAGGAAAGAGACCCTGACGGTAACGGGAAAGCGGATACAGTCGGCTTTTCATTCAATATTCCTCTCGGACTAGGCAGTCCGATTCAAGGCATATTCGATACGATGGCGGATAAATGGCACTTGGAAAACGGCAAGCCAACCTATGGTGCTTTGACAGAACGGTTCGCCGATTCGATTGCATTCAATAAGAGAATGTATGAGGAAGGCCTCGTTGATAAGGAATATTTAACGGACAAAAATTTCGAGCGCCAAAAACAGCTGTGGGTAACAGGGAAGTCGGGTATTTTCCTGGGTACGACCGGAGATGTGTACAATTTATACAAGGATTTGAAAAAGAATGTCCCAACCGCGAAATTAGCTCCAATCGCACCTGTATCCACCAAATACGGAAAAAACGGCTATAACCAGGGGGTAGGATTAGCGGGTAATATGGTCGGTTTCAATAAACAGATGAAAAATCCGAAGGCTGCCGTACAGCTAATCGATTTCATGATTGATAAAGGCGGGTTTACACTGGCTAACGGGTTGGAGAATGTGCATTACAAAATGTCCAATGGGGTCCCTGCACCTGTCGATCCGCAAAAAAATGCCAAGGAGCTTACCTATGCGTCTACGTATAATATGCTTTACAACGACAAGGGCTCCTATGAGGATCTTTTGAAAAATCCGAATCCGGATCCAATATTCCGGGAAGTCGATGAATTAAGGGCTCTGGCCGGCAAAGTCTTACTGTCCGTACCGTTCCGCAGAGATTTCCCTGTGCTGCCGTCCACTCAGGAATTTAACCAGACGATGACCGCTTTTAACGCTTTGGTTGATCCGGCAATTGCTAAAGCTGTAGTTTCCGGAGCGGCATATACACCGCAAATGGCTGCGGAAGATTTAAAGAAGGAATGGAAGCGTCTTGGCGGGGATAAAGCCGATCAATTGATGAACGACTATTATCAGAAGAAAAAGGCGGCCCAAAAATGACAATGGACATGAACGGGACGAATGGACAAAGAGAGGTCGGGCAAATAGAGATGAACAAATTACAAGGTATTATTCCACCAGTCATTACGCCGTTCACGAAGGAGCTGGATGTGGATACGGCTGCTCTGCAAGGCTTGGCCAACTATATGATCGAGTGCGGAGTAGACGGTATCTTTGCAATGGGGACCGCGGCTGAATCACCAATGCTGACCCGAGGGCAGCGGTTGAAAGCACTGCAAGTGTTAAAAGCAGAGTGTGCAGGCAGAACGCCGCTATTGGTTGGTGTCATGGAAACCAGCACAGCCAGAGTGCTTGAGCTGGTGCGGGAGGCGGAGGAGCTGCAGGCGGATGCGGTTGTTGCGGTGACCCCTTACTATTTCCGCGTCAAGCAGAAGGAGATTGTCAAACATTTTGCCGCCATTCGCGAAGCGACTTCTTTACCGCTCATTATATATAATGTACCGGTTTATACCGGCAATCCGATCGAGCCTGAGACGGTAAACGAGATCGCCCGCTTCCCTGGGGTCATTGCCTATAAGGACAGCTCCGGCAACATGCCTCATTTTCAACAGGCGATTCGTCTCACCCGAGATCTGCCGCATTTTTCGGTGCTGCAGGGGGTGCAGGTGTTAAGTGTAATCAGTCTGCAAATGGGTGCGGCAGGACTGGTACCGGGGGTCGGCAATGTGATACCCGATCAGATGGTTTCGTTATTTCAAGCGGTGCGGCAGGGTGAACTGGAGAAGGCTTATAACATACAAGATTTTATCGTCCGTCTGGAGGCGTCTTTCTCGATAGAAGGGTATTCGCTTCCGGTATTGAAGGGAATGGCACAATATCTTGGCTTCGGTGAGGGGGTGCCGCACTTTCCGCTCCAGCCTTTGACGGCTGACGGAATGCATAAGCTTTCACAAATCTTAACGGGCGGCAATGTCAAGGGAGGCGTGTAACCCTATGAAAAAGGTATCCGATTCCAACAAGCATTTGGTAGCTCAAGAAAAAGACATGTACATCTCGTTCCCCGGCATTGCCAAGGCGAAGGGAGGGTTGGTAGCTTGTTATTTGCGTACGGACAGCCATCATCGAACGAAAACCGATATTATGATAACGCGGTCATTGGACGGCGGGAAAACGTGGATCGACCCTCAATCGATAGCGTATACGGATATTTATGAGCATGGCAGTGTATACGTAGTGCCGCGAATTAATTCGCTTTCCGATGGACGGCTGGTTGTCATTTGCGACCGCGGATTGCGGAATCCGCAAACTGAATTCCAATATTTATCGACCTGGGTTTACAATAAGCAGATGTGGAATGAAATATTTTGGAGCTATGATGATGGTCTGAACTGGGACGGCCCGCACCGGATTGACGATGTCGGCGGTGAGCCGGAATATATTCAGGAGCTATCGAACGGGAGCTTGATGTATACAAGAGCCGAGGTCGGTGAAATGGAGCCCAGACTGCGCTTTAATCCGGCAACGTATTTCGAATTCGGCAGTCCGGCCAAATACGACTGGTTCCCCGGAGTTAGAGTGTATTACAGGCAGGCGGCGGTGTTTTCGGATGACGGGGGACAATCTTGGGGACGGAAATCGTTAATGACGGACCATCCGTTATACTCGGACGCGGAAGCCGGCTTTGCCGAAATTAAACCCGGACACTTGCTTGCCGTAACCCGTTGCGCGGACCATGGCACCCGATACGGGCAGCCGAGCCGGATGATCCGAAGCGACGATTACGGCGTGACATGGGATCAAGGGGTGTTGGCGCCGTTTCACGGCCACCGTCCTACACTTGGTATGCTGCAGTCCGGCAAAGCACTGGCTGTCTTCAGAAATGCATTGGGCACAAATGCCACCTATGCATTTGTATTCGATCCGGAGGAGCAGTTTGCGTATCAGCCGAATTCCTTCATATGGAATGAAGCTGATTGTACAATTGACAACGGAGTCATGACTATAAAAACGGAGGAAGGTCCCGAACGTACGGTCAGGTTTCAATTGTATCCGGCTCAAAATGATGTATCAAGGGTACAATTGGAGACGGAAATGAGGCTGGAGGAAGCAGACGAGTATGGCTGCTGCATTAGCAGCGGCTGCTGGATACGCTTCGAAACGGACCGTGTATCGTTGGCCGATCGGCCTGAGCAAGGGTTTATGCTGAATACTCGTGAATGGCATAAATACACAATCATTAGACAGCATCATGAGATCTTCGTTTATGTGGACGGACAGCTGATGCTGCACACGAATACAGTAGGACTAGCCACGCGAACGATTTGCTTCGGCAACCGGTATATTCAGAATGAAGCTAAGCGGAACCGGTCTGTCAGCCACTGGCGGTCGTTTTCAGTAAAGGTTGACAATCCGGATGACTATACTATCGATTGGGAATGGAACGCTGCTGCCGGCTACCCGGATCAATTCCGCAGAGACAGGCTTGTGCTGCTCGATAAATCCGGGTTTTCAGCCGGAGATAACGGATATCCGCAGTGGGTCCAGCAAGCGGACGGCACTATCGTCATTATCGACTATACGAAAGGCGAACCGGTACAAGACCAGCCTTTTGTCCGCTCCTATACGGTAACGGAAGCCGAATTATCCGGCACATCAATCAGTCTTATCCAGCCAAATAAGCAGGGCGGATGAATGAGTATTCTGGTCGCAGCCTGAAGAAGCTGTTTTGGAGCTCACACTGCTTCATTCGCCGGAGTTCGAGCTATTAAAAGCTGCCACCAACGTTGCTTATCTGTTCCGACGACTATAACGGGAAAGAATTTCAGAAAATAACGGTTATAGGGTACAATGGAATGAAGCAAACAAAGTGGGAGTTGTTATGATGTCTAACAATGAAGTGATTTTGACTCAAGAGGGCTTTGATAAATTAGAGTCGGAACTCGAAGAGCTTAAAACTACAAAACGAAAAGAAATCGCTGAACGGCTTAAAGTTGCAATTAGCTACGGTGATTTAAAGGAAAATAGTGAATATCATTCTGCAAAGAATGATCAGTCGTTCATGGAAACCAGAATCAAGATCCTGGAGAATATGATCAGAAAAGCTCGGGTAGTCAATTCGGAAAGTTTGGACGTGACAACTGTTCAAGTGGGATCTACTGTGATTCTTCATGATATAGAATTTTCTGAAAATGTAGAGTATACGGTTGTAGGCCCTGCCGAGGCTGATGTGACGAATAATAAGATATCCTACGAGAGCCCATTGGGTAAGGAACTCTTGGGAAAAACAATAGGCGACATGATTAGTGTAACCGCGCCTTCCGGAGTAGTTAAATACGAGCTGCTTGAAATAAAAGTGCTGTAACAACCCGATTATTCAAACCTTTTAAGGTACATCAAACGTCTTCGTGAGATTTTAGCATGAGAAAGCCCCTTCCGCAAAAATTGCGGAAGGGGCTTTCTCATGCTGTCGCCAGTTCAAGAACCGATAGAAACCTCGAACTTATATGGAGTACATAAGTAACGCACTGTCAGGATAGCGATGCTGCTAAAAATGGTTCGATTAGGTCATACTGTAACTGTCAAGCCAATTATTGATGTTCCCGGAACGAATGGAAATGAATCGGATATAAGCGCATTCTCTGCTGGGAACACAATTTGTACCGCACATTGAAGCTTTGTCATTAATAACGATTCGGGGTGGTTCCATGGAAAAAGAAAAAAAACATCCGAGCATTTTTGAACCGTTCGCTCTTATTCTCAATGTGGTCACAGCGGCGGTCGGCGCCATCATCGGTATGCAAATCGTGACGACGTTGGGGGTCACCCCAAATACCGCCATCATCGGGGCGCTTGTGGCGATGCTGATTGCCCGGATTCCTATCACAGTATTTAAAAAATACAGGTCCATCCACCGTCAAAATCTGGTTCAAACATCCATTTCGTCCGCTACCTTCGGGGCAGCCAACAGCTTGTTAATCCCCATCGGCATTCCGTTTGCGATGGGAACGCCGGAGCTGATTGTACCGATGCTGGTCGGCGCGGCGCTCGCGATGTTTGTCGATGCGGCGATATTGTATAAAATATTCGACTCTAAACTATTCCCGGCTACAGGCACCTGGGCGCCGGGCGTAGCCACTGCCGAATCGATTCTGGCGGGAGACAAGGGCGGGAAAAGAGCCGGGTTACTTGGCGTCGGTACGGTACTCGGGTTGATCGGATCGTACTTTCATATCTCCATGTCCGCCTTTGGCGTTGCGTTTATCGGCAATATATGGGCGCTGACCATGTTCGGCATCGGTCTGATGATCCGCCAGTATTCCATCCCCTGGTTTAATGTCGACGTGAATGCACTGTACATTGCGCACGGAGTTATGATTGGCGCCGGAATTGTCGCCTTGGTTCAAGTTACGATACTTATCTTCAGCGGACGCAAAGCCAATATCGGCAAAGCGGAAGCTGTTTCCGAACAAAAGTTGACGCGTCCGATCAAAGAAGCCAAGCGCGCCCTGGGCTACGGTTTTATCGCCTACCTCGTGATCGCGCTGATCATCGCTCTGCTTGGCGGGATCATTACGCATATGTCATTCGGGATGTTGATCGGATTTATGTTATTTGCCGCATTCGCCGCGTTCGTCCATGAGCTGATCGTCGGGATCGCAGCGATGCACTCCGGTTGGTTTCCGGCCTTCGCCGTGGCGTTTATTACGCTTCTCTTCGGCATACTGATCGGCTTCCCGCCGGTAGCTCTGGCTTTGCTGGCCGGCTTTAGCGCGGCAACGGGTCCTGCCTTCGCGGATATGGGATACGATCTGAAAACCGGCTATATTTTGCGCGGTAACGGTGCGGACAAAGAACTGGAGCTGCAAGGCAGAAAGCAGCAGTATATCACCGGGATGATCGCGTTCGGCGTTGCCCTGTTAACCGTTATCGTTTCTTATGAAGGATACTTTGCGCAAAATCTCGTGCCGCCGATTGACAAGGTGTATGTCTCGACCATCCAGGCCGGCGCTTCCCCGGGTATTATGCTGCAGCTGCTTCTTTGGGCGATCCCGGGAGCGATTTTGCAGTTTGCCGGGGGTCCGAGCCGTCAAATCGGGGTATTGTTCGCAACTGGTCTGCTGATTTTAACGCCGAACGCTTGTTGGGCCGTGCTGACAGGAATTGCGATCCGTCTGATCGTGCTGAACATATGGAAGAAAGAGGCCGAAACGCCGATGAGCATTATGGCTGCGGGCTTTATTGCCGGGGATGCGCTCTACAGCTTCTTTAATTCGATATTCAAGTTCAGAAAGTGAGGCGCAGCTCATGCCAATCATAAAATTAGATGAGAGTATGGTTACATATGCGGTTTATGGCGGAGCCGTCCTGGGCGGCGGCGGGGGCGGCTGGATCGAGGAAGGGCTGAAGATCGGCCGATTGGCGCTGGAGGTCGGACAGCCCAAGCTGTTGACCGTAGACGAATTTGACGAAGACGATCTGCTTGTTACCGTATCGATGGTCGGTGCGCCGGCCGCCAAGGACCAATTCGTGAAGCCGATTCATTACGCCAGAGCGCTGGAGATGCTGTCGCAACAAATAGGAAAGCCGGTCAAGGGGCTGAACACGAACGAAAACGGAGCGGGGACGACGGTCAACGGGTGGTTTCAATCGGCCGTGACCGGCCTTCCGATTGTCGATCTCGCATGCAATGGACGCGCCCACCCTACTGGAGCGATGGGTTCGCTCAATTTATCGGAGATGGAAAACTACGTTTCCCATCAAGCCGCTGCGGGAGGCAAAGATGCCAATTATATCGAGCTGAGCGTATCCGGGACGCTGGAGAAGGCGGCCTCCATGATACGCAAAGTATCCGTAGAAGCGGGAGGTCTGGTGGCTGTAGCCAGAAATCCGGTGACGGTCGCCTATGCCAAGCAGCATGGCGCGGCTGGCGCCATTACGCAAGCGATTGACGTAGGCAGAGCGCTGCTTTCCCGTCAAGGGGAAGCAGCCATTGATGCGGTCGTCTCCAAGCTCGGGGGAACATTCGTTGCGACAGGAACGGTGACGGACTTCCAGCTGGAGACGACAGGCGGATTCGACGTGGGTACCGTGCAGATCGATCATTCGTACGAAATGACGTTTTGGAATGAGTATATGACTTTGGAAAAAGGCGGAGAGCGATTAAGCACCTTCCCCGATCTCATTATGACGCTGGACGCCAAGACGGCAAAGCCGATCGTTACCGCAGCCGTTGAAAAAGGCCAGCAGCTTGCCGTCATCACCGTTCCGAAGGACAGGCTGCTTCTCAGCAGCACGATGAGAAACGAAAAGCTGTTAAAGCCTGTCGAAGATATCATTAAAAAATCGATTATCTCCTTTCTAAATTAACCTTGCCTGTATTCGGTACAAATTAAAAAAGAAAGTAGGAGTGTACTGCAATGACATTGAAACAAACCCTTATGGCATTGGATGTTATGGACGACGGGTTCGTAAACGGGGAGAGAGTCAAGGCGCTGTTCAAAGGCTATCCCGGTGTTTCCGTCACCGTCGCCAAAGTTACCGGAGAGAAAGGCAGCACGGACTTTATTAAAATCGTCATTCCGGGAACGAACGGTAAGCTTAAAGGCGGTGACGCTCCGACCTTCGGCATTATCGGCCGTTTGGGCGGAATCGGCGCGAGACCGAGCCGGATCGGACTCGTCTCCGATGCGGACGGAGCTGTCGCCGCCGTTGCCTCCGCTCTGAAGCTGGCGGATATGCAGACGAAGGGGGATGCGCTGAAAGGCGATGTTATCGTCAGCACCCACATTTGCCCGGACGCTCCTACCCGCCCGCACGAGCCTGTCGACTTTATGGATTCGCCGGTAAATATATTAACGATGAACCAGCATGAGGTTGCGCCGGAAATGGAAGCGATCCTGTCCATCGACACGACCAAAGGCAACCGGGTCATCAATCATAAAGGCATCGCTATTTCGCCGACCGTGAAGGAAGGCTATATTCTTCGTATCAGCGAAGATTTGGTGCGAATTATGGAAATGGCGACAGGACAGTTTGCCGTGACCTTCCCCATTACGATGCAGGATATCACTCCTTACGGAAATGATTTGTATCATATCAATTCGATCCTGCAGCCGAGCGTTGCGACCGACGTACCGGTTGTCGGGGTTGCCGTTACGGCGCAAGCGGTTGTGCCGGGATGCGGAACCGGCGCAAGTCATGAAATCGATATTGCTACAGCCGTACGCTTTTCCGTTGAGGTAGCCAAAGAGTTTACGGGCGGAACATGTCAGTTCTATGACAAGCATGAGTTCGACCGGATCATCCAGCTATACGGCTCCATGAAAATATTGCAAACCGGCGGGGAAAACGAACCTCGCGGATAAACGCAAAAATTACCGGTTTTGATTGGAGGCAGGACGTCATGGTACAGTTAGGAATGATTACGATCGGTCAAGCGCCGCGCGATGACGTGGCGCCCATTATTGAAAAATATTTGGAAGACCGCGCCGAGCTCGTACAGACCGGCGTGCTTGACGGGCTTTCGAACTCTTATATTGAAGAGCATTTGCATCCCGGAGCAGGCGATTACGTATTGACGTCCCGGTTGACGACCGGTGAGTCGGTCGTCATGGCCCGGCAAAAAATACAGCCGATCCTGCAAAACAAAATCAATGAGCTTGAAGCGCAAGGCATCAAACAAATATTGCTGCTTTGTACGGGGGTGTTCCCGGGACTTTCCACCGGCGCCGCTTATTTAATCGAGCCGGATCATATCATTCCACCTGCCATCAAGGCGATGGTCGGCCCCCGGCGGCTGGGAGTTTTGGTGCCCTTGGCGGAACAGACCGAATCGCTGCGGTCGAAATACGAGCTGCATGGGCTCGACCCTGTCTTCGCCGTCGCTTCGCCCTATAAGAATAATGAGGCTAACTTCCATGAAGCGGCCCGCGAATTGAAGGGCCAGGCCGATCTCATTTTGCTGGACTGTATGGGATATACCGAGCAAGCCAGAAGGCTGATGGCCGAGGCGACGGGACTTCCCGTCGTGCTATCGAATGCGATCATGGCCAAGCTGGTATCCGAAATGATCTGATCGGAGGGGACGAGAATGAATCCGCAAATAACCGAGGTCAGCAAAAGTGTGCTCCAAAATTGTTTGGCGCTTCGGGAAAAAGAATCGTTGCTCATTGTAACGGACGATGCCAAAAAAGAAATTGCGGAGTCGGTCTACGAGGCGGGAAAAAAGCTCGGGGCGGAAGCGATGATGGCCGTCATGAAGGAACGGTCCAGATCGGGCGAGGAGCCTCCGGCAGCTATAGCTACGGCGATGGCTAACGCCGATGTGGTTCTATGCATCACCCGTCATTCGCTGACGCATACGCAAGCCCGCAAAAATGCCGTCAACGCAGGAGCGCGGCTCGCGACGATGCCCGGCATAACCGAAGACATGTTCCTGGAAGGCGCCATTGCCGCCGACTATTCCCAAGTCAAACAGTTGACGGGCAAGGTTACGGAGCTATTGACGAAGGGCAGTAAAGTACGGATCGATAAGGACGGTTATTCGCTCACGTTTTCCATTGCAGAGCGGCAAGGCATCCCAAGCACGGGCGTGTACGTGAATCCCGGCGAGTCGGGAAATTTGCCTTCCGGCGAAGCGTATATTGCGCCAGTCGAAGGCAGCGGGGAGGGGCAGATCCGGATTGACGGCTCGATAGCGGGAATCGGCAAATTAAGCTCCCCGGTACTGCTCACCATTGAACATGGACGAATTGTTCATGCCGACGGCCAGGAAGCGGAACAGCTACTCCGCATTTTGGGGGATGGGGATGGCAGGCTGCTGGGCGAATTCGGCATCGGCACCAACGATAAGGCGAGAATAACCGGTGTGGTGCTCGAAGACGAGAAAGTATACGGAACGATCCATGTCGCTTTTGGAAGCAATAATACGTTCGGGGGCACGATATCGGCCGGTGTCCACATCGATGGCGTGGTTACCAAGCCGGACGTCTTCATCGACGATGTGATAGTAATGGAGCAGGGGGAACTCGTCGCTTCCTCGTGAGAGGCGGTAAAGATGCGGTCAGACGATGCAGAGAGCCGCATCATAAGTAACGGCAAGTGTTAGTTATGTTGAAGGTTGCCTAGATATCGGGTGTATTCTGCATGTCCCAATAGATACAAGAAAGCAAAAGCAGGGATTTTAATAATAGGACAACTTGTGGCATGATCGGTGATTCCGAAGTCTGAACTGTTTTTTGTAATCACGATAGCAGAAGCGACTTTAGGATCATTTGCCCATTCCACAATAGCTTCTTTATGGGACAAACTAGTGTTTTCCCGATATTTTACTTCTATTATAATCTTTCTGAGTGCACCGTAGGTGATGACAATGTCGATTTCTTTCTCTGTTTTGGAGTCCCGGTAATAACCTATTTGTGTCGCGTTCAAATAGTTGAAGGAATGGACATGCTTATATATAGTAGTTTCGATGATCAGGCCCATCTCAGTCGAATCAGTTAGCACTTCTTCTCCTATCATGAGTACCGCGTTTCGTATGGCCGCATCCGCCAAGTAAACCTTAGGTCTGGCTTTTAAAGCTTTCTTGCCTGTTTGTTCAGTCGGCTGGCTAACATAGATTAGATTGGCTTGTTTTAGGAAATCCATATAATGGGAGACTGTGGGGCGTGAAATTCTTACTTCTTTGGCGATGGTATCCTGAACAACGATATTGCCGCTTATCATACAGAGATAAAGAAAGATTTGTTCAAGTTCTGCGACATTCCGAATTGGAAATAGTGATACCATATCTCTTTTTAATACTTTATCCACAACATCCTCGCGAATAATTTTCTGAGCATAAATTATATCGTCTGATAATGCGACTTCAGGGAATCCGCCGACAAGTAAATATCTATGGAAATGTTTCTGAAGTGGTTCTAACTCAATCATGAGCCGAGACAGTTTTGATTTTTCTAGAGCCCCTAGAGCCCCTAGAGCCGTTGGAAAAATATCTTTTGAAAGCCCCGGTTTAGATATTCCCATCAAATCGATGTACTCATAGAAAGAAAGCGTCGGGATCCGAATCGTTGTCCAACGGCCTACACCACTTTCTTTTGCTTTCTCGGCGAGTAACAGACTTGCAGAACCAGTAGCCATAATATGATAGCTTGGGTTAAGATCATAGAGTGTTTTTAACCATAGATCCCAATCTTGGGCATACTGTATTTCATCAAAAAAGAAGTAGAGTGCTCGGTCATCAGGGTTTAAGTTATTCTGAAAAACGTCTATAATTCTCCCGATGTCGCAAAGTTTTAACATGGGATGATCGAAAGAAACGTAAAGTATATTCTTTGAAGGGATCCCCTTTTTCAAGCAATCCTCAATCATCTGATACATAATAGTAGTCTTACCCACTCGACGAGGTCCTGATAGAATGACTTCTCTTCTTATTTGGGGATGTTCGAAAACTTTCTTGGCTTCGAAATAAGCCAGTCTTTTTACGGGTCGAGTTAATTCGGACGATATTGCATTTGTTGTCCACCAATCATTGTAACCGCGAAGGACCTTAAGGATTTTTTCATCAGCAATAAAATTCATACTTAACACCGCCACCGCATTTTTGTTAATCATATTTCACATTATTACCGACGTTGTGTAAATTTAAACTTTATTATACCCTATTCCCAACTGTACGCGTATGAGTGTCTTATATAGTTTGCTTTACTCCTATGCTAAGAAATAGTCCCCGTCCTGAAAGAACAGGGACTATTTGATTCGGTTACGACTCAACCTGCGTCAACATCCTGCTTAGATCGGTTGTCCGGAATGACAAACGACACGGCTGTTCCTTCATTGGGCTTGCTGACAATAGACAAGCCTTGACCGTACAATTGCATCAATCGTCGGTTCGTATTGGAAAGTCCAATTCCGCCCGTTCCCATCGTTGTCGGACTCAACAGCTGACTAACCTTTTCTTGCTCCATCCCTTTGCCGTTATCTTTTACTTCAATTAGCGTGAAGCTGTCCTGGCGGGCAATTCGAATATGAACCGTACCGCCTTTTTTCCGGCTAAGGAGTCCATGCTTGACTGCATTTTCAATCAGCGGCTGTATCGAAAGCGGGGGAAGAAGCAGACTGATGTCCGGCTCAACTTCCCATACGATAGACAGCCTGCCCTCAAACCGCTCTTTTTCAATATATAAATAGGCCTTGGCAAGCTCCAGTTCATAGGCAAGCTCGATCAGCTTCCCTGTATTAAAGAAATCGAAGCTGATCCGTAAAAATGACGCAAAAGCATCGCCTAATCTTCGCATCCTTTCCGTATCGATCTCACTAAGCGCCAATATTGAATTCAGCGTGTTAAATAGAAAATGAGGATGAATTTGTGCCTGCAGATAGGCGGCTTCCATACGTAACCGTTCATTAATGGACTGCTTCAGCGTAGTCAACGCCCTGATTCGGTATTTCAGCTCCAGAGCATCCACAGGCTTGGTCACATAATCGTTGGCCCCTGACGAGAATCCGGTGTAGATATCGGCAGGTTGACTGCGCGCGGTCAGCAGCAAAACCGGCAGCTCCGAGACGGAGTACTGCTCCCTTACTCTCTGTGTCAACTCGTAGCCGGACATATGCGGCATCATGACATCGGCAATCAGCAGATCCCACTGCCGGGTGCCTAGCAATTCCAACACCTCCATGGCTGAGTGGGCTGTTGTGATGTTATACGGTTCCGTCGAAAGAATGCTAACAAGCACATTCAGGTTGACGGGGTCGTCATCAACCGCCAGAATGTTCATCCTCCCTTCATTTAAAAGCGGCGGGAACAGTACGGAGGCTGCCAATTCGCCGATTGCGGTGTCCGGAGAAATGAACCCGATGCGGCCCTCTTCTGTTCCGTCCGTTATATGGTAGAGAGGTGGAAGACGTTGCGGCCATGGGAGATTCGATAAATTCGCTAGCGGCAGATCAAAACTGAACACGGAGCCCTTGCCCGGCTCGGAGCGAACCGTCAATGCGCCGCCGTGCAATTCTACGAGCTGCTTGCTGATGCTTAAGCCAAGCCCGACTCCTCTCCCGTCGCTTGCTCCATAAGATCCTTGTTCATAGGGGAGGAACACTCGCGCCTGAGTTTCCTCATCCATGCCGACTCCGGTATCGGAGATATGGATGAGAACATGGCCGTCCAGAGCCTCTGCGGTAACGGAGATCGTTCCTTCTTCCGTGTATTTGATGGCGTTATGCAGCAAGTTGTATAAAATTTGCACAAGTCTTTTCTCATCGGCCATCGCCGGCGGCACCGATTCTGCGATATCCATATTCAGTTGAATAGGCTTGCCTTCTATCAAAAATTTAAGCATACCGATTACGCCGGGAACGATCGATTGAATCTTTAAGGGCTCCTGCTGCAGCACGATGCGGTGTTCCTGGAGCCGTGCGGCATCAAGAAGATCGCCGAGCATATGCGACATGCGGCGGCTTATCGTGATAAGCAGCTCCATATCCTTGACGCTGTTCTCATTCATTTTCGTTCTCTCATTAGTGACAACGGTCTGAGCGATATTTATAATACCGTGCAGCGGCGTTCGCAGTTCATGTGACGTGTTGGCGAGGAATTGGTCTTTCAGCTTGTCGGCTTTTTTTAATTGCTCGTTTAGCTTGGCGTTTTCCGACGATTTGCGAAAATATTTTTTAAACCAATAGGCGGAAAAACCAACAATGGCTGCAATGATATCTATGGGGTAGTAAACGGTATAAGAGTTCCATAAGCTCCAGATTAAGCTGGACATCACGCCGGCTGCCGATAGCAGCATGAAGACGATGTCGGGGTCGGCCTGCTTCCTGAATATCATCGTTCCTATAATATAAACAAACCAGGCAATAGGTAATAAATAGAAAGCATGGAATATTCCCAACGCGACCATTCCATTCAGCCACGAAGCGGGCGCTGCCAGCAAAAAACCGGAGTAAACAATAAGCGCTGCGGTAAGCGTCCTTATTCCTGCACTCATCGGAGGAGCCGAAGAAAATTTCCTGAATAGAAGAAAAATAAAGTAGGAATGCCAAAGAAGAGAGAGCAATCTGATCTTCAGCGCCCATGAATAGTTGATTGGCAGCCATAGCAAAAGCACGTTATCATGACCGATCATGATCGTAATGCCGGTCGTCAGCGTTAACAGAGTGGCAATCAGCAATGCCCGTTCATGCGGATTAAACCAATAGAGGATGCAGGCATACAAACCGTGAAGCAGCAAAATGAAAAACGTAACTAACTGAAACCCGATAGAGTACCAGCGAACATAATCCATCGCTGCCTGGGAGCCGAAGCGTATGGAGCGCACGATACCGCCGTTATAAGGATCCTCGAAGTTGGCGACCCGAATGAGCAATTCAATCTCTTGTGTACCTTCCACAGAGTAGGAGGCCGTGTAAGAGACATTTACAGGCGTGTACCTACTGGCATGCTCGGCAGGCTTGCCGATCTCTCCCGCAACCAGTCCATTTATCTCTACCGAGGATGAGGCTTGTATTCCCCGGATCCAAAATGAGACAGGCTGCTTCAGCGGATCGACCAGCATGCGCAGCCGGTACGTACCGTACCCATAGGAGGAATCCGGGCCGTTTGCCAACACGCCGCCCCAGTCTCCCGGAACCTGAATACTGCGGAAGCCGGTTTCCGCCGACTGTACATCCCGTTGAGTAACGAATTTTTCAGGAAAGAATTGCCATTGGCCATCCAGAGGAATGGTAGAGGTTTTGTCCGGCTCCCAACCGCGCAGGTCGAGTACGCCATTGACGGCGTGAGGATGCGCCGGTGTAGGAAACATTTCGGACCAGACCCATCGCAGGCTGAGGAGAATGCCAAAAAATAATATAATAATGATTAAATGTTTAAGGGAAGTATTGTTTATTATTCGCATGGTACCAAATGAAATTCGACATATACGGCATTATTCCTTTATTTCATCGACCCCGGGGTTACGATTCGTTCCCCCTCAATTTCAACGCTGAATTCGAGAACTCAACTGCATATATAAACCAGGGTTGGTTATATTATGGAAAACGAAGCGAGACGGGATAGACAAGGAGGATGCCGAAATGAAAGACATGATCAAAAAAGGATTGGCATTAGGATTGGGGCTTGCGGTTGCAAGTAAGGAGCAGGCGGAAAAAATGGTAGACGAGTTGGTTAAAAAGGGAGAGCTCAGCCGCGAAGAGTCCCGGCAATTTGTCGATGAGCTGCTCCAAAAAGGCGAGAAAGCGCAGATCGAGCTGGAGCGGATGATCAGCCAAAAGACGAAGGAATTGTTGGACGGATTAAATTTGGCGACCAAGGAAGATATTCAGCGATTGGAACAACGGATCGAACAAATACAGAACCAACAACCATAGGCAGACGGATTGCCCGTTTATCCAAGAGATCGGCGTTTTTTTGGATTTGCGGCTAAAGGAGGGGGTTCCTATATTTGCAAGAAGAGTCCGTCATATTCGACGCTATCGGGATATCGCAGCCGCCTTTTCCCGCAATGGGTTCGGGTTTATGGTCAAGGAGTTAGGGCTGCTCGAGCTTCTCTCCCTGCCTAAACGGTTATTGGTTGAAGACTACCAGGAGATTCAAACCAAAACGTTGGGCGTGCGAATTCGATTGATTCTGGAGGAATTGGGGCCGACCTTTGTTAAAATGGGGCAGATCGCCAGCACGCGTCCGGATTTGATTCCCGCTGACATCATCCATGAGCTGGTAAAGCTCCAGGATCGCGTGCCTCCTTTTTCATTTCAGGAAGCCAAAACCATTATCGAACAAGAATTAGACGGCGCGATCGGCTCTATATTCGAAACATTTGATGAAGCTCCGCTCGCGGCGGCTTCGATCGGGCAGGTTCATTATGCCGTTTTGAATTCGGGCGAACGGGTCGCGGTCAAAATCCAGCGTCCTAACATCAGAGCGATCATTGAAACCGATTTGGAAATTCTTCAAGAGCTGGCGATGCTGGCGGAGCAGCGTTTAAAATGGGCGGCCCGGTATCAGATGCCGGATATTGTCGAGGAATTTTCCAAGTCGCTTCGGGCCGAGCTGGATTACACGATCGAAGGGCGAAACGCGGAAAAGGTAGGCAAGCAGTTTAAGAATGACCCGAGCATTCATATTCCGAAAGTATATTGGGATTATTCGACGCAAAAAGTGCTGACGATGGAATACGTGGAAGGCGTCAAATTGAATGAGACCCGGAAGATCGATCGCCGGGGATATAACCGCAAAGTGTTGGCTGAACGGTTAGTACAAGCCATCTTCCAGCAAATTTTGATCGAAGGTTTTTTTCATGGGGACCCTCATCCCGGAAATATTTTGGTATTGCCGGACGAAGTGATCGTGTTTATCGATTTTGGCATGGTGGGGCGCCTCACTCCGGACATGAAGTCCCATTTCGCTTCATTAATCATTGCGCTGATGCGTCAAAGCACGAGCGGCGTGATTAACGCGGTGATCCGGATGGGATTGGTGCCGGATGACGTCAACCTGCAGTTGTTAAGATCGGATGTAGATCAGCTTAGGGAGAAATATTATGATGTCCCTTTAAGCCGGGTCAGCCTCGGCGAGGCGGTCAATGATCTTTTCACCGTAGCGTACCGGCATCGTATTCAAATTCCGGCCGATCTGACCTTATTGGGAAAAACCATTCTGACTATGGAAGGGACGGCGGAACAGTTAGATCCGGAACTGAGCATCATCCAGGTCGCCGAACCTTTTGGCCGTCAGCTTCTTAAGGAACGTTTTCGCCCCAAGAAGGTAGCGGAAAGCGTCGTAAACCATTTGATTGAATACGGGGAAATTTTGACCCAATTGCCGAAGCATGTTCAAGAGTTGGCCCTGGTTATGAAAAAAGGGAAGCTGCGCATCGAAATTACGATTCCCGAGCTTAATCTGCTGCTGACCAAGCTGGATCGTATCAGCAACCGGTTGTCTATTAGCATTATCTTGCTTGCTTTCAGCATCATCATGGTCGGGCTTATTATCGGCTCCGCCTTGGGCAGGCAATCGGCCCTACTTTGGAGCATACCGGCTATTGAAATCGGTTTTGGGGTAGCCGCCATCATGATTCTGTGGCTGTTATATTCTTTATTCAAATCGAGGAGACTTTGAATTGTATCGTTTGTGGGATGTGGTTCAAGAAGCGTTCACCGAAGCCTATTCCGGGGATACTTTCTCGATATAATAATTCAGGAGCTGCCGCGGCAAGCTCCTTTTTGGGTTGTTTATTTCATACCGAACCCGGCGGCTGTGCTTCTTCGATTGCTTTTTCCGATGTAAAAAAAGTGTTGGATATTTGTTTCAAAATACTGTAAAATGGAATTACTAAATGAAACTTTATTTCATCAGATGAAACAATAATTGCGAGGTAACCGTGCAGGGTAAAGTGTATGAGAGCAGCAGCTGTCCGTTCATTAGCAGGATGCGTCCATATTCTTAGTGGGAGAGTGGTTCTTAATGAATAGTAAAGAACGGTTTTCAAATCGGGTCGATTCGTATGTGAAGTACCGCCCAAGCTATCCCGAAGAAGCTCTTGATTATTTGTACGGCACCATTGGCTTGAATCTGAACAGTGAAGTAGCGGATATCGGTGCGGGAACAGGCATTTTTTCAGAGCTGCTAGTGGAGCGGGGGAGCCAAGTGACTGCCATCGAGCCGAATCAGGCGATGCGGGAAGCTGCAGAAAAGAAGCTTGGAGGGAAACCGAATTTTCGCATCGTGCCGGGGTCCGCTGAAGTGACAGGACTGCCGGACCAGTCCGTAGATTTTATCGTTTGCGCTCAATCGTTTCACTGGTTCGATCGCATCGCGGCGCGAGCTGAGTTCAGAAGAATTTTGAAGTCAGGCGGGAAGGTGGTTTTGATTTGGAATTCCCGGCTCACTCATGGCACCCCGTTTCGGGAAGGCTACGATCAACTGCTACACACTTTCGGCGCAGACTACAAAAATGTAAGTCAAAAAAACATTTTGCCCGACGATTTGGCGCTCTTTTTCAACCCGGGGGAAATGCGAGTGGCGCGGTTTACGAATCAGCAAGCGTTTGATTATGAAGGTCTGAGCGGCCGGCTGCTTTCGTCTTCTTACAGTCCGATGCCCGGAGATCCGAAACACGAAATCATGATGAATGAACTGCGCAGCCTATTTGAACGGACGAATCAGGATGGCAAAGTATCCTTTGATTATGAGACCGAGGTGTTTTGGGGCGAGGTTTAGAAAAGTGGAAGATCGGTTGTTTAGAAGATGCAACAGATGTGGGTAGAGGATCGACTTTTGGGGTGCAATTGTCTGCAGCAATTTCGTCATTCAAGTAAACGGTGGCCTGCCCTATTGAATGGCGTCGGCATTAGGCGGGCGCAGGTCCGAGTTAGATTGGGGCACCCGGCAGGGTGCCCTATTTCCGTTGTTGGAACTGAGCTCTCCACGATCGATGGGGATAATCTGCATGTTAAGGAAGCTTATTGCCTGCTGCACGATAAATTTCATACCATTCTTCGCGCGTCAAATGGACATCGCCTGCCTTGCAGCAATCAATTAGCCTGTTTATATTCATCGTACCGGTAACGGGCTGCATGTGTGCGGGATGTCGCAAAAGCCACGCGATGGCGATGGTCGTGCTGCTGACCTCATATTTCTTCGCGATTTCGTCGATCTTCTGATTCAATTCCGGGAACTTGTCGTTTCCGAGGAAAACGCCTTCAAAAAAGCCGTATTGGAACGGTGACCACGGCTGTATTGTGATATCGTTCAGTCTGCAATAATCAAGTATGCTGCCATCCCGATTTACAGCCGAATCATTTTCCATATTGACATTGATTCCATTGGAAATCATGGTGGAGTTCGTGATGCTCAATTGCAGTTGGTTGGCGACAATCGGCTGCTTCACAGCCTTTTTCAGCAGCTGGATCTGCATCGGATTTTGATTGGAAACGCCGAAATGGCGCACTTTACCCGAGCTTTCAAGAAGATCGAAAGCTTCCGCTACTTCTTCTGGCTCTACCAATGCATCCGGACGGTGAAGCAGCAGAATGTCCAAATAATCGGTTTTCAGCCGCCGCAGGATGCCGTCTACCGACGTTAAAATATGTTCCTTGGAAAAGTCGAACGCGCCTTTTCGAATACCGCACTTGGATTGAAGGATGATCTTTTCGCGAACATTATCGTTCATGCGGATGGCATCCGAAAAAATTTCCTCGCAGGTGCCGCCGCCGTAAATATCCGCATGATCGAAGAAGTTCGCACCTATTTCCAATGCCGTCTGGACAAAACGTTCCGCCGCTGCTTTTTCCAGTGAGTTAATGCGCATGCAGCCGACCGCGACCACAGGTACCTCCAGTGTGCTGGTTCCAAGTTTCATTGTTCTCATGCTCAATGCCCTCCTTTTTGGCGATGGGGGTTTTAATTGGGCGCATCCCTTATTGATTGTGACACATTCATATAGCGGTTTCAAGAGTTAGTGCTCGCTAAAACCCGACATCACCAAGTAATGTTTAGTTGAAAATTAAGGAGTTTTGTCCGCCGGTGACATAAGCATATTCGCGAATCCGATTGACATACAATAAATGGGAGAGGGATCATAAGACCCTCCACGGGCTGTCCCTGCTATAGTTGATGTCAACTAAGGGGGGTGAAACGTGCATTTAGGCGAAACCTGGCAGTAGGTAATCCATATCAGCTTCTGATGTACGGCTGCGGCTGCCGGCAGAAGGGATATCCCGTGCTGCTGCAAAACTCAAGCAAACCAACACAGGAGGTTGTGCAAATGAGTGTAAATCGGAATGTAAAGGCTATTAAGGGTGCGTTTATGGGAGTTGGGGCCACAGGCGGGTGGTTGCTAGCTGACCTGCTGCTTCCGGAGCCATGGGGAGACTTCCTATTATTCGCCGCGATGGCAGTGGTGAATGCGATGGTTGGATGGTGGATCGGCACCTTGTCCGAGCGGCGGGATCGCACGGCATCCAATGCTCAAAACTGGGAGCCGGGCGAACTCGCTACCCCCGGAACCGCCGGCGCAAGGAGTGAAATCAAGTACAAATCCGAGTCTTAGAGGCGGCGCCGGCAGCGTTTTCCTCCAGTACCTGAGGGAACGGAACAGGGAAGTATCGTGAGGCATGATGGGAGAGTCCTTCTTTGCGATATTGAGAATTGGTTGTGCCGGCAAATTCTCAAGCAGAGGAAGACGGCACCCACGGATGTCGTTTATCCCATACCCGTGGAGATGGTCTTCTATAAGGGTTGCCCATCGGCAACCCATACTTTCCCCAACCAGGAATCGATCAAATACCAGTCATTCCACTGCTCGTGAACGCGTATCTTTTGTGAGGAAAGACGTGCAGCAGGCTTCGTATCATAGGGACTTTTGTAGATTGGCGTGTCTTGCGGCAGTTCAATTTGTACGTCCACGGACTTAACCGGGAATACGGCATGCCCGAGCGGCAGCCACTGCTCTCCAACCCATGTGGTTACTTTCCCCCAACCGCCTCGTGTGGCCGAAACATGGACAAGTTGTGGCGACAGCGCTGTCCGGGTGCGGGTCATCTTGCCATTCGAATAATCGTATAACGGGGTCGGAATTGGCAGGTAGGCCTGAGACGTTGTCTCCAATTCCGGCTCATCGGTTTGAGCGGCCAAAGCCAAGTTGATGCCTGCTGCGATCCCGTCGGTTAATTTGTTCAAATATTCCGGATCGGACAGCCGTTTATCTTCATCCGGATTGGTCATAAAGCCCATTTCCACCAAAACGGAAGGCACCTTCGACCAGTTGAAGCCGGTAAGATCGGAGCGTGGCACTGCGCCTCTGGAGACAGCTCCGGTGGCCAAGACCGCTTCGCGCAGAATGGTCTCCGCCGCCGCTTTGCTTTCGGAGAAGCCCGCCTGTGCCCCCTTGATCCATGCCGGGTAAAGCAATGAAATTCCTTGCGACTTGGGGGAGTTATCTCCATCTGCGTGTATTCGCACGGCCAGATCGGCTTGGACCTCATTGCAAAGCTGTGCTCTTTCTATATTGGACATATCGACATCATGGGACTCTCTAGTCATGACTGTCTTATATCCGAACGCCTCCAGCTTTTCCTTGAGCAGCAGCGAGGCTTCCAAAGTGAGAACATATTCCGGTTTTTTCGTGACAACTCCTCTTGTCCCCGATGTCACCTTCGCCTTCATTTCCTTCGAATCCGGCGCGACAGGCTCCAGTCCGTTATTCCCGTGCAGCTGATGTCCGGGATCCAGACAAACAAGCTGTTCATCCTGCGTTTTGGCGCCGGCCGGTGCCGGGAACAGGCCGAGCAGCAGAACGGCCACCAATATGATAGAACAAGTATAGCCCCGGCGAACGAATGCCATTGCTTTTCCCCCTTCGTCTTATTTAACCTCAACCCATATAATGGGATCCCTTGCCCGAGTATGCTGCCTGTTCAATGGTCCCCTGGGACAACAGGCGGAGTCGGAAATTCGCATTTGTCCAACGGGATTTCGGTCTTTTCGTACAGAGCGGGCTATAATCCGCTTCATCGGGTCATAGCCTTGCTTCATTCCTCTGGCTCCATGCGGGCCAGCTCCTTGCGCACCATTGGCGCGACTTTGGTTCCGAGCAATTCAATGGTGCGCAAAATTTCACGATGCGGCATCGTGCCGACATTCACATGCAGGAAGAAGCGGGTTACTCCCAAATTTTTGCGCAGCAAAATAATTTTTTCCGCCACAAATTCAGGATCGCCGACATAGAGAGCGCCCTGAAGGCTCCGTGCCGCATCAAAGGCCGCGCGGCTGTATGGCGGCCAGCCCCGTTCACGTCCGATGACGTTCATTTGGGCTTGCGTTGAAGGGAAAAATAGATCGGCAGCCTGTTCGGTCGTTTCCCCGACAAATCCGTGCGAGTGCGTCGCGATCGGAAGCGAGTCGGGATCGTGCCCGGCCTGTGCGGCAGCCTTCTTATAGAGTTCCACTAACGGGGCGAACTTCTCGGGCATTCCGCCGATGATGGCAAAGGCGATCGGAAGGCCGAGCATGCCTGCCCTTACGGCTGATTCGGGATTTCCGCCGCTTGCGATCCACACCGGCAGCGGATTCTGAACGGACCGCGGATATACGCCCATGTTACGGATCGCGGGACGATGTCCGCCGCGCCAAGTCACCTTCTCCGAGGAACGGATGGCCAACAGCAGCTCCAGCTTCTCTTCGAACAATTCATCGTAATCATCGAGGCTGTATCCGAAAAGCGGGAACGATTCGATGAACGAGCCCCTGCCCGCCATAATCTCGGCCCGGCCGTTGGAGATGCCGTCAAGCGTGGAGAAAGCTTGATATACGCGAACCGGATCGTCTGAGGACAGTACGGTAACGGCGCTCGTGAGCCGTATCCGCTTGGTCATGGCAGCTGCTGCCGCTAATACAACAGCGGGCGAAGCCCCGGCGTAATCGGGTCGATGATGTTCCCCGATTCCATAGACGTCCAGACCGACCTGGTCGGCCAGCACGATCTCCTCAACCGCATGGCGCAGCCGTTCGGCGTGGCTGATGACTTCTCCTGTCGCCGGGTCCGGCGTAGCCTCCAGAAATGTACTGATTCCTATTTCCATATTTATTGTCGAATCGCCCATGTTGATTCGCCTCCTTCATTACCTATTAGTTTACTTATTTTTTTATCGATTCTCAAATTTAGTAAGTTGAAACAAACGGCGAAATCCTTTTAATAAAGTTTCAATGATTGTTTGCTATACTGGGAGCATAAATAATTACACGCTTTTGGTTAAGCTAAAGCCAATACGACGCCGGGGTTGATTCAGTGAAAATATTGATTGTCGAAGACGATCTTCCGCTGCTTGAAGCGATTAAGGAAATATTCGAAAACGAGGCCTTCGATACGACAGGAGCTTCGGCGGGCGACGAAGGATGCTTCTTAGCCGAGCAAGGAAGCTACGATCTTATCGTTCTGGATGTAATGCTGCCGGGCATGAACGGATTGGACGTTGTCAAACATTTGCGGACCCGCCAAGTTTTAACGCCGGTCATCATGCTGACCGCAAAAGACAGCGTCGAGGATTGCGTCAGGGGGCTCGATGCCGGTGCGGACGATTATGTAACGAAGCCGTTTGCCGTAACCGTGCTGCTTGCCAGAGCAAGGGCCGTATTAAGAAGACGAGGGACGATCGATTCCGATGGGGAATTGTCCTGCGGGCAAATTCATCTTGCGCCTAATTTAAGGGACGCGTATGCCGGTGAACAGCCCTTGAGACTAAGTCCCAAAGAATACGAGCTGCTGGAATTTTTCCTGTGCAATAAGGAACAAATTTTATCCAGAGATCAGATCTTTGAACGGATATGGGGATTCGATTCGGATGCGGCTTCAACCGCCGTTGATGTATATGTTCATCATTTGCGCAAAAAGCTTGCGCCGTACGGCGGGGACCTTTATTTAAAGACGATCCGCGGCGTAGGTTACTTATTTAAAGGGGATTCCAATGTTCAATAAAACCCGTACTCAATTGGTTTTGTTAAATTCGGTGGTATTTGTGCTGGTGCTGCTTGTATCCGGTATTGTTTTATACGTGCATCTGGGCTACCGGTTATACCATCAAGCTGACGAAGCGCTCCTTGATATTGCGAGGACCATGCAAACCGGCTCTATCGATCAAATGCTGCGGGACGATCATCCGGAGCCTGACGCGGACCGGAGAGTGTCCTACTTTTTCTGGGATGAGCAGGGACAATTAATCGCCCAATATCCGAAGCAATCGTTCTCCCTGAATGATGCGCTCCGATTTAAAAATATGAGTGCCGAGGGCTCTTTGCTAAATATGTCTGCAGGCGGGCGTGATTACAAGGTGTTGGGATTCCGCAATCCGATGCGTGAAGCGGTGGGTGCATCGCCGCTGCCCCATGTTTTTGATGTGGTTGCCATCAGAAGCCTGGAGGCTGAACGCAGAATGCTTCGGACGCTTCGCACGGATCTTGCCCTGGGTGGAGCGGCAGGGCTGATTTTTTCCGTCCTGGCCGGTTTCTACCTGGCCGGGCGTTCTCTGGTGCCGATTCGTCGGTCATGGACCAAGCAACAGCAATTCGTCGCGGATGCCTCCCATGAGCTGCGCACCCCAACCTCCGTGATCCGGACCCGTGCCGAGCTCTTGTTTCGTCACCCGCAGCATACGATCGAGCAGGAAAGCCAGAACATTGCCGTCATCGCGAAGGAAAGCAAACGAATGGGAAAGCTGATCGACGATTTGCTGACATTGGCGCGAACCGATTCCAACCAGCTTCAAATTCAGGCCGCGGCAATACCGCTGCATCCCATTCTTGAAGAAATCGCCGAGCAATTCCAGCTGCTGGCCGAAACGAAGTCGATTCGCATTCATTCCCAATTCCAGCCTTCTATAATCTGGGGGGATGAAAGCCGTCTCCGGCAATTGTTCGTCATTTTATTGGATAATGCCCTGAAGTTTACCCCACCCCACGGTACCATTGAGTTCACCTGCCACAATTTGCCGCATTCCGTCAAGATTGTAGTGAAAGACAGCGGCTGCGGGATTGCAGAAGCCGATCTCCCTCATATTTTTGAACGGTTTTATAGGGGAGACAAGGTTCGCTCCCGCGACGAAGGCGGGACCGGGCTTGGACTTTCGATCGCCGAATGGATTGTGCATGCGCATAAGGGAACCATTCGCGTCGCATCCAGGGTTTCCGTCGGAACCGAATTTCAGATGATGTTCCCAAGAAAACCGTAAGCACGCAGCTTTAATAAAATTTAAATGTTCGTTCTTTATAATGAAACTGTCGGTGAAGCATAACATTGGAGGGATCGACGTGGCTAAAATGAACAATAAATGGGTCGTCCTTTGTGCGGCGGCTATTGGAGCGATATACACAGCCGGATACTTGGCAACTGAATCTCAAGCATCGGTACAGCAGCCTGCGCCAATCAGTCAAGCGGGCATTCAAGCAGACAGCAGCCCATCCAAAGGCCAATATAAAAACGGGACTTTCAACGGAACGGGAAGCAATCGCCGCGGGTCCATTCAGGCAGCCGTAACCATTAAGAACGATAAAATAACGGATGTTGAAATAAGTCATTTTGCCATGCATTACTCGGAGGATGACGTAGTGGGATTGCCGCAGGAAGTTGTACAAAAACAGAGCGCGCAGGTACGCAATGTATCAGGCGCAACGTATAGCACACGAGCGTTTCAAGATGCCGTACAAGATGCGCTTTCCAAGGCACGAAATACTTAGGCCGGGAACAATCATGAAAAAGACGAAATTGTTTATGGACACCGCCGTAGATATTCAGGTGGTTACGCGAAAGTCGGACGATGCTGCGGAAGCAGCAATTCAGCGGGCTTTTGAAGCTTTTCGGAAAGTCGAACATGCCTGCAGCCGCTTCAGCTCCGATAGCGAGTTGATGGAAGCATGCCGCCGGGTCAAGACCGTAGTACCGTTAAGCCCGTTTTTATTTGAGCCGCTGAAGTTTGCTTGGGAGGTAGCGCAATGGACGAATGGCCGATTCGATCCCGCGATAGGAAAGATCATGGAGGATCACGGGTTCAATCGGCATTATTTAACCGGAGAGACGATTCAAAGCCATTCGGCTGATGCGGTCACCTATCGGGATATTGTCTTAAATGAGCAAGACCGTACCTTGTATTTACGAAGACCGCTGGTGATCGATTTGGGGGCGGTCGCAAAAGGGTTTGCTATCGATTTGGCTGCACGCGAGCTGACCCAATTCGAGGGCTTTGTCGTTAATGCAGGCGGAGACCTTTATGCAGGCGGAGCGGATGAAAGCGGAGGCAAGTGGAAAATCGGCATTCAGCACCCTGTGTACAAGGATCAAATCATACAAGAGATTGAACTTTCGAATGAGGCGGTCTGCACTTCGGGGAGCTATGAGCGCAGAAGTCCGGTAAAACCCGGCGTGCATCACATGATCGATCCTGCAACCGGGCAATCGCCGGACGCATGGGTCAGCTGCAGTGTCGTCGCCCCTTACGCGATGATAGCGGATGCTTTCTCGACGGCTTCCTTCTTATGCGGAGTGGAGCGCGGGAGAACATTAATTGAACAGCTTGGTTTTAAAGGAATTCTGATTACATCCGGTCTGAACATCTACCGAATAGGAGAGATATAAATGGCAGCTCATAAATGGATCCGTACACCTAAAGGATACGTCACCATAACCATGGCTGTCTTGCTGGTAATAGCGGCCATCGGGTCAGAGGATATCAGCGGCATCTACAATGGCTTCATTGCCGTCGCCGCTTCATTAGCCGCCGATTTCACTTGCTCCCACGTTGTCAAAAAGAAACGGGGTTTGCCGGATGGCGCGGTCATCACCGGCTTGATTATTGCGCTGATCCTAAGTACGACTGCCCCATGGTATATTGTTGCCGCGACATCGATGATCGCCATTTTGTCCAAATATATATTCGTTTATAAGAAGAAACCGATTTTCAATCCGGCAGCTTTTGGCTTGCTTTTATCCATCCTTTTGTTTCGGACAGGACAAAGCTGGTGGGGGGCCTTCGGGGATCTTCCTTCATGGACTATCGTGTTTCTTTTGATCGGCGGTTATACGGTCACGAATCGGGTGAATAAATTCCCCCAGGTCTTTTCATTTCTTGGAACGTACTTTATCCTGTTATTGATTATGGGAATACTTCATGTCGGAGACGCCGCTGACGCGCTTCGGCCGCCTTTCATCAACGCATCGCTTTTCTTTGCGTTGTTTATGCTCACAGACCCGCCTACCTCACCGGCCAAAGAAAAGGATCAAGTCATTTTTGGCGTCCTGGGCGCTGCCGCGGGAGCCGTCGTGTATAGTTTATTCGGAGGCTTGATGTATTTGTTTATCGGGCTGCTCGTCGGCAACCTGTACCACTTATTGAAAAACCCGGCTTTACGCGCAGCCAAGCTTCAAAATCGCAGCTATCATAAAGCTTGATAGTAATGAAGAAGATCTCGAATCGAAGCTCTGATCCGTTTATTTTTGTATGCGATTTGAGCTTTGAATGTTTATACAACTGTCCAAACATGTTACATTAGTTTTAGCGCCGTGACTGATGGTCAGTCAGCATCGACGCAAATTTTGATAAGGGGTGACCGAATTTGTTATTATCTTTTACTACGCTCGGGTGTCCGGCATGGCCCTTGGACAAAATCATTCGGCATGCATCGGAATACGGATTTGACGCGATTGATTTTAGAGGCCTGCAGGGTGAGATGAACATTTGGAAGCTGCCTGAATTTTCGGGGGATGCCAAGCAATCGCATGCCCGCATCGCAAACGCGGGATTGAAGGTATCTTGCTTTTCGAGCTCCGTACATGCCGTATCTGCGGAGAAGTATGAGCAGAACTTGAACGAAGTCAAGGAATATGCCCGGCTCTGCGAAATTTTCGAGACGCCGTACATACGCGTATTCGGCGGTAAAATCGATGATCTCGACCGGGCGGAAGCTACCCGCCTGATGATCAAGCATTTAAAGGAAATGGCCTCGATCGCAGCTGCCTCCGGAGCCAAAGTACTGGTAGAAACGCATGACGATTGGACGGATTGCCGTTATTTGCAGCCGGTCATGGAGCAGGTGAACCATGAAGGGGCAGGCGTTCTATGGGACTTGCACCACCCGTACCGCACGATCGGCGAGCAGCCGGAGGATACCTGGAGCGCGTTGGGCCAATGGATTCAATACGTGCACGTCAAGGATTCGCTCAAAGTAGACGGTACAGGCCGCAGGCATCCGCATAAATATGTATTGAACGGCCAAGGGGATATCCCATTGAAAGAGATGTTCAAGCTGCTGCAAAAGAACGGCTACCAAGGCTATTACGTGTATGAGTGGGAAAAAGCGTGGTACCCTGATGAATTGGAAGAACCTGAAATTGCCTTCCCGCAATATGTGCAGTACATGAGAAAGGCGCAAGAGGAAATCCGATGAGTCAAATAAGTCGGTAGTATCGGCCAAGGCCGCAGCGGTCTGGACATTCACACGAAATCGTTGTTTCGGATGAAAGAGCTGTATGAAATTGTGGCGATCGCCGACCTGGCTGCCGGAAAGATTGAAGATTTGCCGGGAACAGCTTGCTTGGCATGAAGAAAGCTGGGACGTACCGGAGGAGCAGGGAAAGAACTTGATGTTAGCGATGACGGAAAAGTATTATACGATGCTGTATCAAACGATGGTGCATCATGCGCCATTGGAGGCTACACTGGAGCAAGTAAGGCAGCGAATTGCCGTTATCGAGGAATGCCATAGGCCCGTTGTCGCAATTAAGCGCACAGGTATAAAAACGCGTATTTAATATTAACGTTAATACTCAATAAACATTTCCTTAGCCGGACGGTATTTATATACTGATTCAGGCTAAGGTTTTTTTAACCCTCCAATTGCTCTATTATTTTCAAACTGCGGATCAAACATATAAAGATAATATAAAAAGTCATAAAGATATTTGATAGTTTAAAAGACCTTGTTTATATATGATATTTGTATCCGTTTTCATACGAGTAAGGGGGAATTGCGAACAAGAGGCAGAACGGGAAGCACGCTATCGGAGATGCCTCACAGGTGAGATCGAACAAGGGAGGATGGCAGGGGCGGTACGATCAGTTATGGATGCTGCGCACCATACATATTTTCAAAAAGGAGCGATAAAAAATGGCAAACAGCGTTAAAAAAGCAATATCGATCATTGTTGCTTTTATTATGTTGTTTTCGACGGTATCAGCTGCTTTAGGAGCCAACGCTGCGGAATCGGCAGCGACTGCTGCTCCAAGCGATGTGTCAAATCACTGGGCATCAAAGGAGATCGGCCATTGGGCGTCTCTGGGACTTGTGCAAGGCAATCCCGACGGGACATTCAAGCCCGATCATCCTATTTCAAGAGCTGAATTTTTTGCGTTTGTGAATAGAGTGTTCCAATTGGTCGATAGAGCAAGCGTTACTTTTCCAGATATTCAAAGTGATGCCTGGTATGCCGACGATATTTCAAAAGCGACAGCGGCGGGGATCGTCAAGGGCGATGACAACGGCAATGCCAAGCCTAACGATTTGATTACACGGCAGGAAGCGGCTGTCGTTATTGCCAGAGCGTTCGAGCTGCAGGCGCAAAACGACAATGCTAACGGCAAGTTTGCCGATGCCGCCCAAATAGCTTCATGGAGCAAGCCGGCGGTTAGCGCTATGGCCGAGAGCGGATTTATCCAAGGGCGTCCGGATGGAAGCTTCGCGCCTCTCGACAACATTACCCGTGCGGAATCGATCAAGATGATGGATAACGCCATGGGCGAACTCAAAAATACGCCCAATACGTATTCGGGCAGTGTACCAGGAAATCTTGTAATCAATACACGAGATGTTACGTTGAAGGATATGACAATAAACGGAAATCTATATTTGACACAAGGTATCGGCGATGGCAACGTTATCCTGGACGGCGTAACGGTTAAAGGCAGAACCCTAGTCAGGGGCGGCGGCGAGCATAGTATTGTAATTAAAAATTCATCGCTGATCGGTACTCTTATTATTAATAAGGGTGACGGCAAAATCAGAATCGTATCGCAAGGCACTACGCAAATCGGACAGGTTCAATTGAATTCAGGCGCGATCCTGGTAGGCGAACACGCTGCAGGTAATGGTTTTGGCACAGTCCATATCGTGCAAGTAGTCGCGGGACAGGAAATCAAGCTGGACGGAAACTTTTCTATGGTTTCCATTGAAGCATCTAATGTCAGCGTTCAAGTGGCAAACGGTTCCATAGGCAAAATGGATATACATCCAACAGCGGCCGGTACGACGATTCAGTTGGGTGAAGCTGCAGTCATTACCGATTTTATAGCTGAAGCGAAAGTAGATGTCAAAGGAACGGGCCAAATTGTGAACGCGGATATTAAAGCGGACGGGGCTGTCTTTGAGAAAAAACCGACGAATGTAACGGTTGCGGACGGCGTAACGGTCACGGCCGGAGGCCAATCCATGACATCGGAAACCACACCGGTACCGGGCAGCACCGGCAGTCGCAGCAGCAGTCGCGGCGGTAACAGCGGTGGCAACGGCAACGGAGGCGACAATGGCAACGGCAACGGAGGCGACAAYGGAAACGGCAACGGAGGCGACAACGGAAACGGCAACGGAGGCGACAACGGAAACGGCAACGGAGACGACAACGGAAACGGCAACGGAGGCGACAACGGAAACGGCAACGGAGGCGACAACGGAAACGGCAACGGAGGCGACAATGGAAACGGCAACGGAGGCGACAACGGAAACGGCAACGGAGGCGACAACGGAAACGGCAACGGAGGCGACAACGGAAACGGCAACGGAGGCGACAACGGAAACGGCAACGGAGGCGACAACGGAAACGGCAACGGAGGCGACAACGGAAACGGCAACGGAGGCGACAACGGAAACGGTAACGGAGGCGACAACGGAAACGGCAACGGAAGCAGCAATACAGCCATTGTAAAAACAAATAACGCGGCACAGGTCATCTATATTACGGAGGAGACGGTTGCCGTATGGACAGGGACAACGTTCGGTCAATTGGTCGGAGATCTTAAATCGGGAGACGGCTCAACGCAAACGTATAAAATAAACAACTCGTCCGCTGCCTCCTATATCCTTAAAACGAATGATAGTTTAAGCGTAACGGCGGAAAATGGAAAGGCGTCCAAGGAGTATAAAATTTTAACGGTTGACCCGGCAGCGGATAAGCTTTCGATCAAACCGTCCGAACAAGGCGTAAATATCGGCGATACTTCGGGAGATGTTCTTAATATCACATCGGGCAGCACCTATGTCTATACGGTCGATACAGCGGAAGGCGCAGGCCTTACTACGATGGAAATCAAAACGGTCGAAGAGCTGCTCAAGCAAATTGCTTCCAAGACGTCCACTCCTCAGACCTATGCGGTCAAAGGTACGAAGGGAACCAAAAAAATGACCGATCCGATCGCACAGGGCGACACGTTAACCGTAAGCGCAGGACAAGAATCTCGCGATTATACGGTAAATGTGGTCAAAGGCGCAGTACGGAGCAGGATGGAGCTTATAAATAACGTCATCACGGCAAATACCCGGTCCGACGTCGTTTTGAAATTTTTTGCTGGCATGAGAAGTCCGGCAACCGAAGTTGTACTTAAGGTTCCGAAAGGAATCGGTGCAACGATGGATAACACGAAAGTAAATGTAATTGGCCGAGGCGAGGTGAAGCTATCGGGACTTGCGACGCAATCCGTTGGCAGAGTGGGCGCAGGCTACAGGTTCCAGCAGGTCGGTACGGTTACGATCGACAACAAGGATGACGGAAGTCAGGTTATTCTATTTAAGGGACTTGACCTGAGACCGGCGAATGGTGCCGATCTGCAAATTACTTTCGAAGGTGTGAGCTTAGAAGCGGGCAGCTATCCGTTCGAAGCTTCCTACACAACTTCGGAGCCGGAAGTTTTGACAAGCCCCTGGAGTGCGGTAAGCTTGCAAGCGGTCCATACGATAAGCAGCTTTAGTCGCGATTTGGATAAGAGTCTGACCTATAAGGAAACCGGCGATACGTATACAAAGGCTAAGTTCAGCTGGAGCGCCGCCAAAAATGCCGACTCCATCAAATTGCTGCAATCAACGGATAAAGGAGCCACATGGACGGAAAGCGATGCTGCCGTCGGTGCGCAAAGCGGAGAAGTGACGGTTGCGAACCTTGCTCCGAATAAAGAGTATTACTTTAAGCTTGCCGTTGCTGGCGGCGAGAATAGGGGAGACTCCAATATCGCCAAATTCTACACCGGCAAATACAATGTCAAGCTGATGGGCGCAAAGGGTGACGGCAAAACGGACGATACCCAGGCGATTAATGACGCCATCCTGTATCTGAACTCATTAGGCGGCGGTACGCTGCTGTTCGAAAACGGCACGTTTAATGTGAGAACCGTTCATCTTCAAAGCAATGTATACCTGTATGTCAACAAAGATGCGACCCTATCGGCGTTAAAAGGCGGCGATGCTCCGGAAACGACGTATTTCTCGGACAAAGCTTATCGCTCCGGCACCTCCGCGACGGACACCGGACCTTACAGAGATCCGGAAAATTATTTGACCAAGCAGGATGTAGGCCACACGTTCTTTAGAAACAGCATGTTTTTTGGCGAACGTATCGATAACTTTAAAATTATAGGCAACGGCAAAATAACAGGCAACGGCAACCTTGTAACCGGTGACGGTGTTATGAATAATGCCCCTGACAATCGTACGGATAAGATGGTTACGGTCAAGCTGTGTACGAACTTTGAATTCGGAGGCCTGGATAACGGGCTTGATCTGTGGTACGAAGAAACCGATTCGCCTACCACGGACGAACCGTACTATATTCAAAGCATTGACGCAGACGGTACAAATGAAGTCCGGCAGACCAACATCAGCAATATGCTCAAAGTGGATGGCGCAGGACATTTTGCGCTGCTGGCCACCGGCACGGATTATATCAATACGCATGATTTTTATTACGACAAGGATAAAGGCGGCGGCGCCAGAGACGTTTTCGACTATATGCAAAGCAGCTATGTTACTGCTAAAAACATTTATGCCAAAGGAACGTCCGACGATATCGTCAAGCCGGGCAGCGATTCTTCGTTAGGCTTTACAAGACCGGCAACAACGTTCTACGTTCGCAACATTATCGGCGACACGAACTGCAATCTGTTCCAAATCGGCAGCGAAACTGTAGACGATATCAAAAATGCGTATGTCGACAACATTTATGTGCTGGCGGGAAATAAAGCGGGCTTCTCGATTTCAACGAATGATGGCGGTCATATCGAAAATATTTATTTAAATTCCGGCAAGACGGGTCCAATTCACCATAAGTCGGAAATGAGACGTACGCGGGCACCATTCTTTATTTCGATTTCGAATCGCGGACGCGTGATCGGCGGCCAAGCAAAACGAATGAAATTTATGGAAAACGGCGTGCAGCGAGACGAGCTGTTAAGCACGAACGTCAATATCGGTCATGTAAGAAATATTTTCATTAAAGACGTGAACATCGAGGAGGTTTATGGAGGAAGTCAATATAGCGATCCTTCCAAGAGATGGGTCAAATACACGAATCAGAATAAGGCTACGCCGATCATCGCGGGTTACAAGGTTGGCGACGGCGGACCGACCCTTCCGGACGGACGCAGCGTCGGTTATATCGAAAATCTGAGCTTTGAAAATGTCGATGTTTTAGTAAAAGGCGGGAACAAGCTGGCTGATTCGGAAATTAGCCCACCGGAACTGGGGGTCGGCAAGTACAACATTGCGGACATCGGGGAGCAGCCATCCTACGGCTTCTGGGCCAGACATGTTGACGGGCTTACTTTTAAAAACGTCAATACGAGATTCGAGAAAAATGACGACAGGTATGCAGTCGTGCTGGACGACGTTAAAAATGCCAACATAGATCATATGAAAATGGTCAAAGGGGCGGGCGCTTCCAATGTCATTCAGCTGAAAAATGCGGCTCATATTACCGTGACAAATTCTTCTTTCTACAATGATACCTGGGGCAACGAGCCGACGGTTTTGGCAGATATGATCGATGTAACGGTGCCGGGCAAGCAGGCTTACCCGCCGATTGCACAGGACCCGCATAACACGTCGATTCAATTGAAACAGGCCGGACATCCGAATTTAACGAACCTGGATAGAACCGCCAATTCGGTTACGGCACTCTTGGGATCGACGGTAGGTGATATTACTAGCCAATTGGAATCAACTGACGGTACGGTACAGACGTATTCGGTCACCGATTCGACCAATGCACCGAAGAGCTCGGGAGCTCTTGAGACGGGCGATATTCTCGTCGTAACCGCGCAAGACGGGACGACGAAGAAAAATTATACGATTAACGTCCCGGCCGAAATTGTATTGAAAGGAGATGCGCTATTTAATGCCAACGCAGTCACGAAAAGTTCATCGGCGATTTCCCTAACCACCTCGACAACCAATGGCATCGCTTATCTGCAGGCTAACGGGGTTCCTGCCGGAGAATGGATCGAATTTAACGTAACGATTCCGTTGGCGGGTACGTATAACGTGTCGTATCAATATAAAACGAACGCGTCGGGAAGAGCGACCGTGCAGGCTTATGTCAACGGAGAGGCCAAGGGCTCGCCGGTCAATCAAAATAATACGACGGCCAACTTGTATATTCCGGTCGATTTGGGCCAGATCACATTCGCGGCGGCGGGCAGCTACCCTGTCAGATTCGCAGCAACCAGCGCAGGCTCGATCGTCGTCGATTATGTGAAATTTGAAAAGGCTGGAGCATCGGCTCCAGCCAGCAGCAATACGGGGATACAGTTGAATTCGAATCATCCGAGTGTGACGGCTGTCGATAATGCGGCAAAAACCGTGAGTGTTACTTCCAATGCAACGGTAGCCGATATCATATCTCAAATCACATCGACGGACGGTTCGGCGCAAACGTATTCCGTCACGGATGCCGGCAACGCTGATAAACAATCGGGCACGCTTGTTACCGGCGACCGCTTGGTCGTCAAGGCTGCGGACGGTGCAACTCAGATTGCTTATACAATCCTAGCTGCATCTGATATAAGCAATAATGCGAGTGTAGCTGTGAAAGCATCGCATCCGAATGTGAAAGCCGTGAATGCGACTTTCGTTGTCATTGTCGCAGGTACGACCGTAGCCGACCTGCTGGCTCAAATTGTATCTGCAGATGATTCGCAGCAGGATTATGCGGTTATGAATTCGGGAAATACGCCAAAATTGCCGGCGGATGTGCTTGTTGTCGGCGATATCTTAAAGGTCACGGCAGCCGACGGGGTAGCGATTAAAAATTACTTGATCGCTTTCCCTACGACGAATGTGCAGCCGAATAGCGGCAGTGCTATAGTAATTGCAGCCAACAATACGGATCGCAGAATTGCGGTGGCGGCAACACCCGCTATTACGTCGCTGGCAGGACAGTTGAAATCAACAGATGGAACGACACAAACGTATTCCTTCACCAATGCGGCCGGCGCTGCCAAGACTTCCGGCAACGCCGCCAACGGGGATAAGTTAATCGTTACGGCTGCAGACAGAACGGCAACGGCGACTTATACGATTGCCATTGCAGCACAGGCTGCAAGTACGAATGTTCGAGTAAGAGCCGTGCACCCTCACGTCGCGACCATATACAATAAAGATCGTTCGGTCATAGCCTATCGCGGCCTCACCGCCGATAACCTGCTGGCGGAAGTAGAGTCGTCGGATGCGACGAACCAAGCTTATTCCGTCACGGATGCAGTCTACGCCGCTAAGACCGGCAACACCCAGCTTCGGACCGGCGATCTGCTGCATGTAACTTCGCAGGACGCGAAGGCGGACGTCTATTATACGATTAACTTGGTCGACTTGATTCACGATTTTGACCTTGCAAATAGTTACCAGCTGTCCGACAACTCTACCAAATCCGTCGGACTTGACGATACGGGTGCCAATTACGACCGGAACAGCGCGCTCAATGCCTCTCATATGCAGGTCAATTTTGGCGGAACGAATGCGACCATCGAGTTTCAGATGAATGTTGTTGTAGACGGTACCTACAATGTACTGTTCGGCTCCAAGAAAAGCAATACGGGCAGAACGCTGATGCAGCTGACGGTCGATGAAAGCAATGTCGGCCCGGCAATCAATGAGACTGTGGGATCGTCGGATCTTCAAGGGATGTACTTGACCAATGTCGGAAGCATTAATTTGACCGCAGGCAGCCATACGTTCAAATTTATACTTGTCGATAAAGCAACCGGCCAATCGTTCGATTTAATCGGCCTCGAAAAAACAAACTAGGCTGGTTTATAAGTGTTAGTTTGTCCTGCTGTATAATATGGCGGTACTAAAAAAGAGGTTGATCAGGGTGATTCCCTGTTCAACCTCTTTTTTCAGGGTTTCTCCTCAACGGACCGGCACCAGCCGTTTTTGCTTCCGCTGCTGCTCCAACAAATACGCCATTAGCTCTTGAACCGGCTGCGTTTCCGTCGAAGCGAAGGCGGGGTCTGCAAGATTGCGCGTCTCAAGCGGGTCCGCGGTCAAATTATACAGCTCGTATTCGTCCGGAACCGGCTCCGTTTTGACCTCGGCAGCATAGGTAAACTCGGAAAGTTGCAATCCTGCATGGGAAGCTTCTACCGGCTGGGCCGTGACGTCCTTATCGCCGGGATGGCTCCAAAATTGATCGTTATCAAAGTAGCGGGAATATTTCCACAGCTCTTTCACATTATCCCTGTATATGGAGGCGATGACGGTTTCGATATGGTTAGGCTGAATCACGGACGGGTACGGTCTGCCCAAAAGATTGATTTGATGCTGACCGCGCGTAACGTCGTCGTCGATCATAAAATAAATCGGTTCTTCAACCGGCTCGGATAAGCTCTGTCCTACAATGAAGGGGGAAAGATCGCGGCCTGTAAGAGGATGCACTTCGCTGAAATTTCGCCGCAGACGATTTTGGATGACAGCTGCATTGACATGGGCCAGTCCCAGCATGGTAGGCAGCAGATCGACATGGCTTGTAACCGTGCTGACCTGCCTGCGCTGCGGAAATAGCTTCCGGTTATGTATGAGAAATGGAACATGCAGCATTTCTTCGTAAGCGCAGTACCATTTTTGATGAAGGTTGCCGTGAGCGCCGAGCAGCTCCCCGTGATCGGATGTAAAAATAACAATCGTGTTGTCATAAAAGGAAGAACGGGTAAGTGCTTCAAACACTTTCAACATTTGCTGATCGGCTCTTTTTTGCAATTGATAATATAGTTTACGATAATGAGGCTCGTTGATGATGGGCTGCAATGCGTTGGGATATATACGCTGATAGCTGGATTGACAGCGCGGTTTCGTATGTAAAGATTCGCTAAGGGTAGGCGGAGGGTTAACCGAAGGCATCGGTTCCACATCGAAATTAAAGACGGGCAGATGCGCGGTAAGCGCGCCGTATAAGACAATATCGTGCGGGTCCACGAAAGAAGCTACGAGCAGCCACGGTTTCGCATGGGCATCGAGCTGTTTCTCATGATCGAGAGACTCTATAAGCTCAACCGCTTCGGCAGCATAGACCACATCTCTACCGCTTACTCCGAATGCAGCGGAAGATGCGGAGTTTCGCGGGTTTTTGCCATGGGGCTCGGGACCGACCCAACCGGAAAAGCCGAAGCTGTCCAGGCGATCCGCATGAAGGTACAGCTGCTCCTGCTGTCTGTCGGGAATACCGGTCACGGGATCGTAACTGGGGACGCCTTGGTGCGTGCCGGGAATTACAATATCCTCATAGGAAATATGCCACTTTCCTTTATAGTAGGTCTGGTATCCAGCCTCGCGGAAATAATTTCCCATTGTAGGCACCGTGTTTCTCCCCAACCAAAACATATCGGAGTCGAAGCTTCCTTTGGCAATCCCGTTTGTTTGGGTGACGCCGTGAAGCGAAGGGTAATGTCCGGTCAATAAAGTAGCCCGACTCGGGCAGCATGCGGCACTCCCGATATAATGCCTGTGGAATTCCATCCCGTTCGATTTCAACAGTTCATGTGCGATAAAATTTTGTTTGCGCCATTCTGCCAGCTCCGCATCCTCATAAACGGGGGGATACCGCTCCTCATCAACGAGGAAGACGAGAAAATTAGGTTTTTCATGCCGGTGTGAAAAAGGCTGTTCATTCATAGCGCGCATCCTCCTAAAAATATCACTCCTACATCAGCCCTGCGGCCTTATCCAATCCCGAAATTTTCCGGAGCCGGTGCTTCCCAATTGGGCCGAGGCAACCACCTTAAACGAAATCGGATAAAGGTATAATATGCTGCGGCGCTTGGACAGTATGCGATTTATGCGAGGTGGACCGAATTACAGGTTCAAAGGAGGATTTGGCACAGGTGAATGGAATATCTAGGAACATACGAGTCACGGAGGTTTCATTCATGAAAAAATATTATTACGACGAGCATGAGCATACGTATCAAAAAATGAAAATCGGCAATATATCCGCTTGGGATGAATTTCATGACCCGGCCCATTACAGCTACGAACATTTTATGATGCGCCCCTTTTTGGAAAAGGCGCTGGGAATGATTAGGCTTAGCGCATCTGAACGTCTGGCTTTCGAGTACGATTGCGGAACAGGTGCAGTGGCCCATTTTTTAGCTCAGAGGGGGTTGTCGGTGGATGCGATCGAAATTGATGGCGGAAACCTGATTTGTCAACAGATTACGTCGAAGTGAGCCGCCCGGCCGCCCGCTTTATAAAACGGTCAAATTGCGGTAATATAAACTGTACATACCAGGGGGATTCGTACCGTCCCACAGGAAAAACTTGCCGCTGTTAAGAAACGAGAGGGGAAGCATATGGACGAACGTGCGCTGCTTTTGCTTGGAATCTTAAAGTCGCAAAGCCTGCACGGCTATCAAATCAATGAATTCATCGATAAAAACTTGAGCCGGATTACCTCCATGAAAAAAGCTACGGCCTACGCAATATTGGACAAGCTGAAGGAGGCCGGGTTGATTAGCGTGCGCGAGGATCAGGAAGGGAACCGCCCTCCGCGTAAGGTGTATTCTATCACGCCGGAAGGGGACCGGGAATTTCATGGGCTGCTCCGCGACAATTTGTCGGAACAGGACCATATGCCCTTCAAAGGCGATATCGGGCTTATGTTTCTGGACCATCTCACCAATGAGGAAACGATCGACTGCCTGATGCGCCGTCTAAACGGGCTAACCGAGCAAATTGAAGATTTGCAAAAGACGCCGAAGCATTCGTTTTCCCGGGGGATCGACCTGTCGATCGAGCATCACCTCGTTTGTAAGCAAGCCGAACGTACTTGGCTGCTGTCCATCATAGAGGATTTAAAGGTCCGGTGAAAAATGCCCGCTGCGCGGACCAATTTCGATCGCTACTTACGAATAAGCGGGTTTTGCGTGAGATACGCGGAGCCCGCTTTTTAGCCGTCTTTACAACATCGGCTTGATGAGAAAAGCCGTGCGGATCCGCAGGCTGGCACTGGGGGAAGTCATCTCATGGCCGAACAGCTGCCTGCATTTATCCAGCCGGTAAATAACGGTGTTGCGGTGAATATACAGCCGTTTCGCTGTTTCCGCGATGCTGCAATGGTGATCGTAGTATACATGCAGCGTTTGAAGCAGATCCTCCCGTTCTTTATCCTCCAAAGATTCCAAAGGAAGAAACGTATCTTTGTAAAACGCCTGCAAATCCTGAACATTTAAAAGACGAAACAGATCGCTCAGCTCGCGGCCGTGAAACAGCTGGACAAACTGCCGTTTTTGGCAGTTGCCGCCGAATTCCAGCGCCTCTGCCGCTTCTTTGAAGGTGAGCGGAATGTCGGTCAGCTTCTCTACCTGCTTGCCGACGCCGAACGACAGCGAGACGCCATGCTGCTGATAAATATTTTCAATGATGCTGGAAAGCTTCTTCGGCAAGCCGGTTGTCGGCGGATTTTTCAGCAGCAGGACGATGGAATCGTTTTTCATGAACAGACAGCAGGTCAAATCATGCTTTTGAAACGCCATCTTCAACCAATCATACAGCCGATCCCTTTCGGACAGCTTCTGTACCTGGGCGGATGTCCAGTTCGATCCGGGCGGCGGGTCCTTCCGCCCTACGACGCAAACGATCGGCTGATTCCCGTTAAGACCGTATCGGCGCCCTCTATGAACAACGTCTTCATCGGTTCTGAACAAGCCTTCCGCCAAATCCGAGAAAAATTCGTTTTTGTAGCGCCATGATTTTTCTTTGACCGCCTGCGTTTTGAGCATTTCGAACCGGATGACATTAATCGCTTGTTCGATGGCCAGCTTGGACAGCCTCAAGTTTTCGTGCGATGGTCCGAGCGTAATCAAGGCGCCGTGAGTCTGATAGGAAAAGATCGGGTAAACGCGCATGCGCTGTCCCCGGAAGAAAACGGGCTCCAGCAGAGACAGCTGATAAGGGGCGTCAGCCGTGAACAGCGGCGAGGGCAGCGCGCCGGGAAGCCTTGCGGACAGCTCGCGGTACTGCGGCTGCCGTTTAAAATGAAAGGAGCGAGCGATCGGCTCGAGCTTGGAGCTGAGCAGGAGGACCGGCTCGCCAAGAAGCTCGGACAGCGCGCCGATAATTTCCGGAAGTCCTTTGCCGGACATGACAATATCGGAGAACCGGCGATGGCTCTCCAGCGCATATTTTAAATCCTCGGTCGTTTTCTCCAAAATGTAGCTCACCGATTGGTGAACCAGCTCGCCCAGCGTATGCTCCAGCGGCAGCTCGATGATAGGAAATTGGAGCCGCTCCGCCGCATCGAGAGCCTGCTGCGGAATTTCCCGTAAAAACCGTTTGGTTTTAACGGCAAGCCCGGCGCACCCGACCTCATGCATATTGGACACGAGCGTCTCCAAGGCATCGGGCCGGTCTTTCAGTACATAAGCGGTAGTCAGAAGCAGCTCGTTCGGCTTCAGGAAATGAATAATATCGGGGGCATCCATAATATTGACCGAGTGTACGCTCCGTTCCAGGCCCGATGTACCGGCGAGAACTTTGCATTGTGCGAAAACCGGTATGTTCAGCAAGTCGAGCAGCTTCATCGTTAACCTCACCGCCATGTAAATTAATCTTACATTAATAATACATCACGGGCGTTTCAGATGTAAATATACGTTTTATGCAATTTAACCAATGAAATTTCCAATTCATATGCAGGATGACCAATGACATTGCGATCATTATCGACTAGTATGTAATTACAAACCGCACTTTTATGTTATAAAAAATGACATAAATATCGGTCGCTGACCAGGGAAAGGGGAGCACCAGCCTTGAACAATATTATGCCGTCAGGTTATCGTGCAATGGTCGTATCTCCTCATTATATGGCCAGCTTGGTAGGGAGCTCTGTTTTGCAGAAGGGCGGCAACGCTTTTGACGCGGCGGTAGCGGTGAGCGCCGCTCTCTCGGTTGTATATCCTCACATGACGGGGCTTGGAGGAGACAGCTTCTTTCTGCTGTATTCAGCCCAGGAGAAGCGGGTCGTCGGCTTGAACGGCAGCGGACGGGCGGGAGTGGCTGCCAAGCCGGAATTGTATTTGGAACAAGGCATGGACAGCATACCCGATCGCGGCATCCGCAGCATAGTAACCGTTCCTGGCATGATCGATGCGTGGTGGCGCGTTTGGAGCCGTTACGGACGGCTGGAGTGGAGCGAAGTGCTGGCACCCGCCGCCGAGTATGCCGAGCAGGGCTTTCCGATATCGAGAGATTTGCACCGGTGGATGGTCAAGGATGAATCCTTGTTACTCAAAGACGATACGCTGAAGACGGTTTATTTCCGGAACGGGAAGCTTCTGAAGGAAGGCGATCGTCTCATTCAGCGTGAGCTTGCCGAAACATTCCGTCATATTATGAAAAATGGAAGAGACGGCTTTTATACGGGGCCGTTTATGAAAGTGCTGGTCCGTTCGCTGAGAGAAGCGGGAGCGGTACTGACCGAGGAAGATTTCATCGGGCATGAAAGCGATTGGGTGGAGCCGGTCTCCACGAGCTACCGGGGTTCGGAGGTATACCAAATGCCGCCTAACTCCCAAGGCTTTTCACTCCTCATGATGCTGAATATATTGGAGCGCGAGCCGCTCGGCGATATTCCCCGCGGTTCCGCCGCTTTCTATCATCTTGTAACGGAAGCGGTAAAAAAGGCGTTCGTATACCGCGACAAATACTTGTCCGATCCGGAATTTGTAAACATCCCGCTGGCCGAGCTGACCAGCAAGACACTGGCTGAGAAATTGCATGCCGAATCGGCGTTCTCCTCATTCCGGGCTTCGCGTTTCGAGTCGGCCATTATGGGGCAGGATACCGCATATGCGGCAGTCGTGGACGACGAAGGCAACGCCGCTTCCTTCATTCAAAGCTTGTACTACGATTTCGGCTCGGGCGTCGTAGCTGGCGACACGGGCATTATTATGCAAAACCGCGGCTCGTTTTTTTCGTTGAAGCAGGGGCACCCGAACGAGCTTGCCCCGAAAAAGCGGACGTTCCACACCTTGATGCCGGGTATGGTTTTGCGTGATGGCTGTCCTTATCTGCTGATCGGTACGCAGGGCGGAGAGGGACAGCCGCAAACCAATCTCTCCTTATTAACCGGCGTGCTCGATTACGGCTGCACCATACAGGAGGCAATCGGACTTCCGCGCTGGGTATATGGGCGCACATGGGGAGAAGACAGCGATTCGCTGAAGCTGGAAAACCGCGGGCTGGATCATGGAGCGGACGACCGGCTTCGGGAATGGGGCCATGAAGTGGAGCTGCTGTCCCCTTGGGATGGGGTGGCCGGTCAAGCGCAGGGCATTATGATTTCTTCGGACGGTCTGATCAGCGGCGCGGCCGACCCCCGCGGCGACGGGGCGGCGATCGGCTGGTAATGGCGTCAGGAAGACGGAAAGGAAAGTGATCGGGCTTGTTGAAGAACCTTTGGGATTTATTTGTCGGGTTCGGCCGTTCGACCTTGCTCGGGTACGGCGGCGGTCCGTCCATCATTCCATTGTATCAGAACGAAGTTGTGGACAATTACGGATGGATGGGAAAGGAAGAATTCGGTCAGGCGCTGGCATTCGGCAATGCGCTTCCCGGACCGATCGCGACCAAGCTGGCCGCTTATATCGGATACAAAGTGGCGGGCTGGCTCGGTGCTGCCGTAGCGCTGGGGGCGGTTGTTGTGCCGACGGCGCTGCTGATGGTGCTGCTGGTGTTTATCATGCACAAGCTGCAAAAAAATCCGTATATCCAAGGCATGATTAAGGGCGTGCAGCCGGTTATTTTCGTCATGCTGGCGATGCTGGCGTTTGATTTTGCGAAATACGCCTTTCAGCGGGGCGGCGGCTCGCTCCCGTTCCTGCCGTTCCTCATTGCGGCCGTGTTTTTCATATCGGTCCAGTACTTGGGAATGAATGCGGTATGGGGTATTATCGGCTCCCTGATTATCGGTGCGCTTTTTATGCAGGGCTCAACCTGACGAAGCTGCAATTTCATGCTCCCCGTTCCTGCGCTCTATAAGAGTAGGAATGGGGATTTTTTTTCCAGCCTTGAAGAAGCGTTCGGCGGATTCGCTACAATCTGACAAAATCAGAAATAATAATTGATTAAACAAGACGAGGTGTAATACAATTAATAGACAATGATTGGAAAAGGTAGAGTGGGAGTGGGATAGGCTTGGCTATTATCGACGTAATCAAATTTAATGGAATAGCCAACCGGAATTGGTTGGTTTATCGGTATCCGGGAGATAGCTTCGTTTACGGGACGCAGCTTATTGTAGGCGAAGGTCAAATCGCCGTTTTCGTTAAGGGCGGCAAAGCGCTCGATTATTTTTCCGCCGGAACGCATACGCTTAACGCCAAAAACATTCCTCTTTTGCAATCGTTCATTAACCTCCCCTTTGGCGGGCGAACCCCGTTCACGGCCGAAATCTTTTTTATCAACAAAACCGTCAAGCTGGATGTTTTATGGGGGACGAACGATCCGATCAGCTTGATCGATCCCAAATATGCGGTCAGACTGAGGGTGCGCGCGTTCGGGCAATTTGGAATTCGAATTACGGATTACCGCGTATTTTTAACGGAGCTTATAGGCGCCGTAGGCGACGATCAGATCGTGAAATACGAGACGGTTATGAACTATTTCAAAGGCGTAACCGTAACCAAGGTGAAAACCATTATCTCGGGTATTATCATAAATCAAAAGATTTCCGTGCTTGAGATAACCCCCCGGCTGGAGGAAATATCGGAGATCTCGCAGCGAAGTCTGTCCGGCGAATTTGAGCGTTTCGGCATTGAAATCGTTAATTTCTACTTGTCGTCGATCAATTTTCCCGATGAGGATTTTGAAATGATCAATAAAATATTAGGGGAAAAAGCCGTATTCGACATTATTGGAGACAACCGTTATCAGGTGAAGCGTTCCTTCGATGTCATGGAAACCGCCGCCGGGAATGAAAGCGGGGGCAGCATTGCGGCGGCCGGTGTCGGCCTGGGCCTCGGTGCCGGAGCGGGTCTCGCTGTCGGGAATACATTTGCGAATACGGCAGGCAGAGCGTTCAACACCCCGCCCCAAGGACATCCGTGTAAGAAATGCGGCGAGTCGAACGAGCCGGATTCCAAGTTTTGCCGCAACTGCGGAGAAAAGCTGATCGTTGCACAGATCGAATGTTATTCCTGCCGCGCCTTGGTGGATGAACATGCCAAGTTTTGTTCGAATTGCGGCAGTTCGATGATGAAGCAAATATGTCCCGGATGTCATAAAGAGAACAAGCCCGGAACGAAGTTTTGCTCGGATTGCGGCACCAAAATGGAGGAATGAGAATGAGACATTTCAATTTTTCCATATTCAAAGTGTTGAGGCTGCTAGCCATTTTTGTGTTCGACGCGGCTGTCGTTCTGGCTTTCTTTAAACTTTTCTCCGTGCTGCTGCTTGCAGCGCCTGTGAAGTTCGCGTTTATGACAATTATTTTGCTGACGGGGCTGCTGTTTTTTAACGTATCCGTTCTTTCTCCAAGACTTTTGTTGGGCAGGAGCGGCATTGCTTATCCGATTGCCGTCGTTATTTTATCGCTCGTCTACATAGCCGTGTCCAATTTTATTTCGGTCGTCTTTTTAACCGGGAGTACGATTTGGTATTTATGCTGGGAGCTTTTGATTTTTGCGGGAACGGCAGGTACTTTGTCTGTATTCGGCTTTTTTGCAAGCCGTGAAGATAATGATGCGGACAGGCTTGAGAACACGGAAAAGACAACGATCAGCATGCAGCTTATGCTCATCGAACAGTCGCTCATTTCCAAGCAGAACGATGAGACGCTGGCGCCTATCATCCAATCGTTCAAAGCTTTGAAGGAACGGATTCAAGCTTCGACCCCTTTTGGAAGAATTACCGGAAACAGCGCCGTATACGAGCTGGAAAATACGATAAGGGACAATTTGGAGTTTTTGCAGCTGCATGTCCGATCCAATACGATTGACAAAAATTTAAAAGATATTCAAAATCTGATCGAGGAAACCCGAAGGCTTATCATAAGCAGGGAAGCCTTGAATGTGAGGTAACTTATAGACGAGGGGGATGTTTTTATGAGTACAAACAACTGTCCGGCTTGCGGAGCGCCGGTTGCGCCTAACATTACGGAATGTAAATATTGCGGGGAGGCGCTTCCTGTTAATCGTGTCAACCCTGTCAATCAGTCGCAAGGGCCCAATTCATTCGTACAAACGACCGTGCACACGACGGTGAACTCCCAGTCGTCTTCTCAGGAAACTATGACCATTGTAAATTCTGGCATGAACAATATTCCCAATAATATGCACATGACTAACGACATGTATAATAACAACCCGCCGAACGCCTACACCAACGTCTATGTTTCCACTAAAAGCAAGACGGCTGCAGGCTTGCTGGCCATTTTTCTCGGCGGCTTCGGCATCCACAAATTTTATTTAGGCAGGGTAGGCTGGGGGATCGTCTACTTGCTGTTTTGCTGGACCTACATCCCGTCGATCGTCGGCTTCATCGAGGGCATTATTTATCTTGCGTCGAGCGATCAATCGTTTAACATGAAGTACGGGAAAACGAGGACTTATTGATGACATAGGCTGTACAATGCTGTAAGGCCGAGACGCCGGTCCTTTCGTTTATGGAGGAAATGGCGTCTTTTTGTATACGCAACTAATGGCGGGGAATAATTGCTTCTCCCTACCGAAACTACTTGCTTGATCATGAAAGGCCGGGATTCGATGAAGCCGTTTACGATGAGAGTCGTACAAATCATACAAAGCATTCCTGAAGGATACGTCATGACTTACGGGCAAATCGCCGAGCTGGCCGGGAGCAAGCGGGGAGCCAGACAGGTTGTGCGGATTTTGCATTCGCTCAGTCATATCCATGAGCTGCCCTGGCACAGAGTCGTCAACGCCAGGGGCGAAATCGCGATCAAGGACGAAGAGTCCCGGTCATTGCAAATGCTCTATTTGGAGCAGGAGGGCGTGCTGTTGAACGGCGACGGACGAATTGATCTGGACACGTACCGCTTCATGCGTTCGAGGGAGGATGACGACCTGTACTATTCGCATCCACCGTTGTCGGGTAAAACAAGCAGCAGGCGAAACAGATGATAATCGAATGGAGGTAGTTGAAGTTGATCGAGGGATGCATATCGAACAGTTATCATCGATTGGCGAGCATAAGGAGGAGCTGTCGAAGCTTCTGATCCGGGTCGTAGAAGACGGGGCATCGATCGGATTTTTGCCCCCACTGCACGCGGCTGAAGCGAACAGCTATTGGGAGAACGTGCTGCAGCCGGAAGTGGTTCTGTATGTCGCACGGCTCCATCACCGGATCGTTGGCACGGTCCAGCTGCAGCTGTGTATAAAGCCAAACGGCAGTCATCGGGCCGAAATCGCCAAATTAATGACCCATCCGGACTACCGGCGCAGTGGTATCGGCCGTTCGCTTATGCACACGGTTGAAGAAAGGGCGCTGCAGGAGGGCAGATCGTTATTGGTTCTGGATACGAGAGAAGGCGACCCTTCCAATCGGCTGTATGCGTCGCTCGGCTTTATTCAAGCCGGCCGTATCCCGAACTATGCGTTATCCGCCAACGGCGAGCTGCACGCAACGATTCTTTATTATAAATACGCCGATTCGCCCAGCTCGGCGGCTTCTGCGTCGCTCGACTAACATCCTTGTGGATGCGTTCATTTATTTCGTGGACATTGCCGAATGGATCGACAAATGCGGCGTATCGGGTATCGGTATTTTGCGCCGGCGACTTGTGCAGAAATCGAATCCTCTGCTTGGTGACTGTATTGTGACAGGTTGACGCATAAATTCGAGAGGATTATGGGTTAACATATGAAGTACACGTCATATGCCGGTTACCATAAGAGCGGCGCAGATTCGCAGGATAGGGGTGGGAGATTGGTGAGACTGCAAGGAAGACAGCTTGGTTGGAGCGTAATGGCCCTGGTTACAGTGACGGCCGCGGGGTTAGCTGCCGCGCCTTATTTTTTACTTGACCCGGCCAACAGCCGCGTTCAGCTTGATCCTTCGTTTACGCTGCATTTCCCGCTGCTGCTCGTCCACATTTTCGCGTCGTTTATAGCGCTTGTCATTGGCTGGGTTCAGTTTATTCCCGGCCTGCGCAAAAAATACCCTCGACTGCACCGCCGGATCGGAATTGTCTATATGGGAGGGATAGCGGTCGGGGGCATCACCGGATTTGTGGTCGGACTGCATACGGCAAGCTTCATCCGGCAAACGGCTTTTTGGGCGCTGGCCGTGTTATGGCTGGTCACCGGCTGGAAGGGATACCGTGCGGTACGCTCTAAAAGAATAGAGTCCCATGGCCAGTGGATGATGCGAAATTATGCGGTGACATTAGTCGCGGCGAGCGCACGGATCATTACACCTATATTGCTGCTCATATATGTGGCGGGTCACCCCGGTTCCAATGGTATTTTAGATGCGCTGGGGCATGTGCTGGAAGTCAACATATGGACGGGATTAGTCCTCAATTTGATCGTGGTGGAATGGGTGCTGATGCGACGCCGCGGCAAGTAGCCAAAATGGGGCTGTAACAATAGGGTATCAATGGGTGGGTGAGACAATTCCAAAAATATGCAATGCCGCCTCCAACACTACTATATGCAGGGATGGAAGCGGCTTTTTACATGCAAATTCGTATCAGAGTGGGGGGCTGAGAATATAAAAATGACTTTGGGGAAAGTCCCCGGTTTTTATTTTTTCACAACGGGAATCCAGATTTCGCAGCGGTAATCGTCGGCGGTTGTATTTCCCGGCGGATATACTTCCAGCTCGGGTCCGCCCGAATGCTCGTAACCGGTGGACGGGAACCACTCCTGAAAAATTCGCCGCCATACATCCTGAATCGCTCCCGGTACGGGACCGACCGCTGTAAACACGGCCCAAGCAGCTGCAGGAATTGTCCGGATCTCGAGTCCTTCCGTGTCGGCATCCGGTTTCGTTTCAGCGGCAATTAAATAGGTGAGCTGCTCCTGATCGTGCCGCATGTCCATGCAGATGCCCAGCAGATTGCCGGCAGCCCCGATAGAAGCGAGCCTCGCACAGGTACCGTCTTCATGACACTGCCCCCAAAACTGGGGGATTTTCCAGTTGTTTTCACCGCCTTTCATTTTCATTTGAATGGCTTTGCCTGCCGCGTTGAACGCGGGCTTTTCGACCATTGTGTAATCCATATCCTTGTCTCCCTTCAGCGATAAATGAAAGGAAATGCGGGGAAAAGCTTTGAGAACGGCTCCGGGAGCGCGCGCATCCGAAGGCGGGATGCCGTGAATTTTGCGGAATGCCTTGGAAAACGATTCGGGCGAATCGTATCCGTATTTAAGCGCGATATCCAATACTCTGCTCGAGGATGTGGCCAATTCCTGAGCGGCCAGCGTCAATTTGCGTTTGCGGATATATTCGGCAACGGTCATCCCCGTTAGCATGTGGAACATGCGTTGAAAATGAAACGGGGACGTATAAGAAGCTTTTGCAATTTCGGCGATATCCAGCGGCTCCTCCATCCTGGTCTCCATCAGATCGAGGGCGTCCTTCATTCGAACCAACCAATCCAACCGCATTACCTCCCTATCCCAATCATATCATCGGCTTGCCGGGTGATCCTGTCATTCCGTGCTTTTAAAGAACAGGTTTCTGTTCTTGGACAATCTCTATTATACAAAAAAGGATAGGTATGTCTAAGTCCAGGGGCGTGTCTGCGCAAGCGCATACGGATAACTTTTGCCATGTTCTATGCAAATCATGCCTGCCTCCTCTTGTATTAACCAAAAAATTTTGGGACAATACTAGATAAGTTGAACAAAAGAACTTCCGGGAAGAGCAGAGTGCAGTGGAGGAAGGGAATTGTCTTGCCAGCGAGTTTTGGCTTTGAATTCCCACGAACCGCAGGCCCATTCCATAAAAGGAATTCAAAACAAGATGTCTGAAGAGGGCAAGATAATCCCTTTCGGAATGGAACGGACTTTCAAAACATGGGTTCAACTTATATAGATGGATTAAAAGCTTTGGCTGGATAAGCGAGAGCGGTTTGAACTTTAAAGCAGTGAAATGAGGATAGCGGAAATGAATAAAGCATCCATCTATGGATTGACATTGGATCAGCTGGCGGATTGGCTTTTGGAGCACGGACATAAACGGTTTCGGGCTTCCCAGGTGTGGGATTGGCTGTATAGAAAGCGGGTAACGGACTTTTCCGGGATGGCCGATGTGCCCTCCGCCTGCATCCAATTGTTGCAGGAGCATTTTGTTATAGAAACGTTAAGCGAGTATTTCAAGCAGGAAGCGGCGGACGGAACAGTTAAGTTTTTGTTCAGGCTGCAGGACGGCAACTTGATTGAAACTGTTTTGATGCGGCATAAATTCGGCTTATCGGTATGCGTTACGACGCAGGTAGGCTGCAATATCGGCTGCAGCTTCTGCGCGAGCGGGTTGCTGGCCAAAAGTCGCGATCTAAACGGCGGTGAAATTGTCGGGCAGATTATGAAGGTGCAGCTGCACCTGGATCAGGCGGGACGGGACGAGAAAGTGAGCCACGTGGTTGTAATGGGGATTGGCGAGCCGTTCGATAACTTTGCCCATATGTCGGATTTTATCCGGATTATTAAAGACCCGAAAGGACTGGCTATCGGCCCGAGACATATAACGGTATCGACCAGCGGCCTCGCCGATAAAATCGTGGAATTCACCGATTCCGATCTGCAGGTTAACTTGGCGGTTTCCTTGCATGCGCCCAATAACGAGCTGCGGACGCGGATTATGAAGATCAACCGCGCCATTCCTATCGAGACGTTAATCCAGGCAATCGATTATTATTTGCAGAAATCGAACCGGCGTATTACGCTGGAGTATATTTTGCTGAAAGATGTGAACGACCGCGAGGAGCATGCGTTGGAGCTTGCCGCCCTCGTCGGCGACCGGCGTCCGCTCGTCAACGTCAACTTGATTCCGTATAACCCTGTGGACGAGCACAGTCAATACCGGCGAAGCGAGCAGGAAGCGGTGAGGGCTTTTTACGACACGCTGAAAAAGCAAGGCGTCAGCTGCAGCGTCCGTCTGGAGCATGGGGCCGACATCGATGCCGCGTGCGGACAGCTGCGGAGCAAGCAGATGAAAGCATCCGGCTAGCTGGTGAGCGATTTCGATTGTACGCAAGCGACCGAAAGCATTCCTCGTTGGGCGGCCCCGATGCAGATCATTCGATTACCCATTAGGAGCAGATGGATGACGCCCCGTGGACGTTTACCGTACAAAAGATCGGATGTTACGCAGCAAGCAGAGCCGCCCTCATTGTCGACAATGATGGGCGGTTTTTAGTTGGCTTGGTTCGAACGCTGGAATATCTCTGTCGAATAAAGCTGCAAGGAACGCTTGTTTTGCTTGGGGAAACCGTATTTTAGCACATTTGCATCATCCTGCGTCCTATGTCCCGGGACCTCAAAGCGACCGGGTTGTTGAAGCTTAAACAATTTCCGACAGCGTGGCTGGAATATATTAACATGGCAACTGGGTCCATCAGCGGGTTGTGCTATAACACTATGTATGGCAAAGTATTACCATGTCGCCAGTTTCATATAAAAGGAGGAAGACCTCATGAATTACCATTTTTTTGTCGGCAATGATAACGGAAACAGCGAACATGATCTGATCGTGGATGGCAGGCTGATTCAGCAGCCGAATGTCAATTGCACGGTGGACGAGCTTCCGTGGAGCGAAGAGCAGGCACCCGAGAGTTTTATCAAAAACCTGCAGGAACAATTGGTCGTGACCGTCGATTCTCCGGCAGCCCGCCCGGGCATGTATTATGTCGGCAAGTTTGCGTTGGAAAGCGGAGAAATACTGGATAATTTGCAGATCGGCATCGACCTGAAATGCGATATGGATCTGCCGGTCGTCAATACGTTGGCCCAAATTGCGGCAGTCGCCGTGCAAAAAGCGTACGAGGATGAGAAAAAAGTACCGGAACAAATCGAGGTCGAAGTCGATATGGCTACCGCGCTGCCGGTTACCCAGCACACCGATGAAACGTCGGCCAAATTCGAGAAGCGATTTACTTCCGGCTCGCATCATGTGACGGTGCATCTTGGTATTCACCGGGTAGCGGTCAAGATCGTATTCCCGTTTACCAAGGTGGTTCCGGAAGCGACGCCTGTCATTTTTACACTGCAAAAAGATGCAGAAGGCAATTGGAGAGAAGGCGACATTTTCGAGGAGTTCACGCAAAACTATGAAATTGAAAAAAAGTTCAACGGCAATTATTTTAAAGATAAGCGCATCCTGCATATAGATATCGGCGACGGTTCGACGGAATACCCGATTACCGAAGGGAACAAGTTTTTGCGCCAGTTCGTTCACGGCAGCCATCATGGGACTGGCTATGCAATCGAGGAGGCGCTGAGCGAATTTAACCGGTTGATTCATTTGCCTGACAGCCCGCGCCAATTTTTCAGCGATGTGATCAAAAATGCCAAACACAAATATCATGCCCGCGCGATCAAAACATTAAAAAGACCGCTCGACAGCCAAGTGAGGCAAATTGTGCAAAATGTGAAGCGGCAGTTGACCAAAGCGCGCAATGAGATCGACCTGATCTGCGTTTACGGCGGGGGCAGCATTCTGATGCGCCCGATTCTTTACCCGCTATTGAAGGAGCTGTGCATCGAACGGGAAATGCAGCTGCTGTACATACCGGCCGGTTATGCGGTTCAGATGAACGCGATGGGACTCGATGCGTTTGTCCGCGGGAAAATCTATGAAGCCTTGAAAAATAAAGCGGCTCAACCCGCTTAAAGGCAGCTTTATTGTTGATCAAGGTTGCGGAAGGTGGCACGCGTGAAAAAAACGAAACAACCCGGTGATAACATCAGCTTGAAAACGAAGAAAACGGAAGATCCGGCCGTCATGAACTGGCTCAATGCGCAAACGAATTTGATGGATTCACTGCGGTATTTGATCGAAAATGAAATTTTGCAAAATGGCGTTCGCAATTTGCAAATGTATATTCCGATGGAGCGCAATGCGTTCGCTGCCGTTCCGGCCAGTCCGGTTCAAGCCGCGACGAACAATCAGCATGAGGTATTGGACCGGGAATCGCCGGCGGTGCTTGCAGCCGCGAAGGGCGAGATAGCCGCGGCCGGGGCTGAGCCGGCACCATCTTCAGTGACGCAGCCGACGGCGGGCATGACTGCCGCGATGACGCCCGAACCGGCTGAAGCGCGGATAGAGCCTCCCGAACCGGCGGAATCCGATGATGAAATCGATGACGATGACATTGAAGCGTGGATTTAGCAAGCTTAGGCAAAGACCCGAAACAAGCCGAAGTCCAAAAATATTTGGAATTCCGGTACGATAAAGTAATACCAAATGTGATAAAGTAATTCCGGGTGATATAAAGTAATGCCGGGAGTGACGAAGTCGTGCTTAAATCCGCCGTTTTTCACCGGTTGATCTTGGGAATACGGGTGCGAATCGCGTCACAATTGTAATATGACCGAGTGATTTTCAGTGATTCCGGGCATCATAAAGTAATACTTAGTAACACTTGGAATCATTTAACGTTACATTGCATTGTGAAGTTATGCCAAATCATACCGATTGCTGTTGAATCCAGGCAGCTCGATAGCTTAATCCGAAATCAGAGCCGTTCCCACACAGGGGTTCGGCTTTTCTTTTTGCCGGAAATGGCAGACGGAGCGCAATAAACAATTATTGACAATATTCTGCAACTATAGCTAAAATTCAGTTAGTATAAGATTTTAAACTTTGCTTCGCACAACCTTGATAAACGTGCTCGCACTATAAGGACGGCGAAGCCGCTTATCCTTGATAGATTGGGGCTTGAGCCATGGATGAACAATGGTCAAAACTTGCAAAATTCCTGATCGTCGACGATCAGGAATACAACATTAGCTTATTGGAACGGATATTGAGACGCGCCGGGTTTACAAACCTTACCAGCTCTACAGACCCGCAGCAGATCGAGCCGCTGTACCGTGAAATCGATCCGGATATTATTTTACTGGATCTCCATATGCCGGGCATGGATGGGTTCGAGGCGTTGAAGCGGCTCCGTGCATTGGACATGGAAGGCAGTTACTTGCCGATCCTGGTGCTGACGGCCGACGTGACGCCGGAGGCCAGACAGAAGGCGCTGCAGGAAGGCGCCAACGATTTTTTGACCAAGCCTTTCGATAAAACGGAAGTCATATTGCGCATCAACAATTTGTTGAAAACGCGTTACCTCTACCTGCAGCTGCAGCATCAAAACATTCATTTGGAGGAACGGGTGAGGGCGCGTACAGCGGATTTGGAGAAGGCCAAATTCGAAATATTGCAGCTGTTGGCCCGCGCATCCGAGTACCGCGACGATATGACCGGGCAGCATACGCAGCGTGTAGGCCAATTGGCGGGAATGATTGCGCAGACGCTCGGGCTGTCCGAGCAAGAGGTGGAGTCAGTCCGGCTCGCTGCGCCTCTACATGACCTGGGGAAAATCGGCATTCCCGACGAGATTTTGCTTAAGCCCGGCCGGTTTAGCGCCGAGGAGTTCGAGTACATGAAATCGCACACATCTATCGGAGCCGGCATATTGGAGGGCAGCTTTTTCCCGGTGTTGAAGACGGCCGCGGATATTGCGCTGGCCCATCATGAGAAATGGGATGGCACGGGATATCCGAAGGGATTGAAGGGGGAGGAAATCCCTTATGTGGCGCGAATCGTAGCACTGGCCGACTTTTATGATGCGCTGACCCATGAACGGCCGTACAAACGGGCATGGACACAGTCTGAAGCGCTTGCGGAAATTGAACAGCAGCGCGGTCGCCACTTTGATCCGCAGGTTGTGGATGCTTTTTACCGCATTATGCAGCTGAACGGAGTTGCCGATTCAGTTTCCCGGTCCATGTAAAACGAACGGAATGAGCCGCGATGACACCGGCGGATTCGTGCGGCAAGTAAATCCGGGTGGATCGGCGGCATTCGGAAATACGACGAAGGGGTCACGAGCATGCATACTATACTTTTGGTTGAAGATAACGAATTGAACCGCGATATGCTATCGCGGCGGCTCCAACGAAAAGGCTATGCGGTAGCCTTGGCCGAGGATGGAGAGAAAGGGGTCGCCGTGGCCAAAGCGGAGAAGCCGGATCTTATCCTGATGGATTTGAGTCTGCCCGTACTCGACGGCTGGGAGGCGATCCGTCTGCTGAAGCAGTCTCCGGAGACAAAGCCGATCCCGATCATTGCTCTGACTGCGCATGCGATGGCGCAAGACAGAGACCGGGCGTATGAGGCCGGCTGCGACGATTTCGACACGAAGCCCGTGGAGCTGGACCGGCTGCTTGGCAAGATGGAGGCTTTGCTGAATAAATAACGGATAGCGCCGCTCTTCTACAAGCTGCGGCGCTTTTATTTGCGGGCCGATAGGCCGTTCAGTCGTAGGGAAAAATACTGCCTGCCGGAATCCCGATATACCGGTCATTTCATTTCTGTCGTCAGAGAAAAGCCCGGAGGGTAAATGTATTACATTACGAACCTTTTACGACTTCGGCCAGCAGCTCGTACGACCGCAGGCGGGCTTGATGATCGTAAATCTGGGACGTGACGATCAGTTCGTCTGCGCCTGTTTCTTTCAGGATGCTTTTGATTTTATCGCGGACAGTATCCTTATTCCCCGCCACCGCATAGCTTAGCTGTTTCAGCACGATGGCCTGCTCATGCGGGCTCCAGAGCTCATCCATGCTATCCACCGGCGGATTAAGCATACCCGTCCGGCCGCGGATCAAATTCAGGAACGCCTGCTGCTGGGATGTCGCCAGCCTGCGGGCTTCTTCATCAGTATCGGCTGTGACGGCATTGACGCCGACCATGACGTAGGGCTCCTGCAGCACATCCGAAGGTCGGAAATAGCTGCGGTACAGCTCAAGCGCCGGCAGCAAATAGTCCGGTGCGAAATGGCTGGCGAACGCGAACGGAAGTCCAAGCTGGCCGGCCAGTTGGGCGCTGAAGCCGCTAGAGCCGAGCAGCCAGATCGGGATGCGCAGCCCTTCCCCGGGAACGGCCCGCACGCCCATCGGGCGGGAGCCCAGCGCCGGGTCGAAATAGGAGCGGAGCTCGCTCAGCTGCTCCGGGAAATCGCTGCCGTCGCTGCCCAAGCCGCGGCGCAGAGCGCGCATCGCCGGCTGGTCGGAACCCGGCGCACGGCCGAGGCCGAGGTCGATGCGGCCCGGGTACAGCGTCTCAAGCGTACCGAACTGCTCGGCAATCACCAAGGGTGCGTGATTCGGCAGCATGATGCCTCCGGAGCCTACCCGGATCGTTGAAGTGCTCGCGGCTACGTGAGCGATGATCAGAGATGTCGCCGAGCTGGCGATGCCAGGCATATTATGATGCTCGGCCAGCCAATAGCGGCGGTAGCCCCATCTCTCGGCATGCTGCGCAAGGTCGATCGTATGGCGCAAAGATTCGGCCGCTGTGCCGCCGGTGACGACAGGAACGAGATCCAGAACGGAAATGGCGATTTCATGAATGCCTTTGCTTTGCTTATGTGGACGTGCGGCATGATCTTGATTCATCTAAACATCAGCCTCCTGAATATATAATGTCTGAATGCGGATGAAGCCTTGGCAAACAAAAGTGGCATGGGAGAACGGATTATTACGCGAATGCCATACTTTTTATTATTCGTTATTTTGTAATGAAAAACAAGCGTCAACTTTTTAGTAAGTAAGTAACCTTTCATAAAGATCTGATAACATGGCGGTACAGGCAAACCATTTTTTTCATTTTCATCTTATTTTATGGTATTCTTTCTATTGCAGATTAACCAGCCAACTATAAAACCGGGTGAATTCATGAATAAATGGTTTTGGATGAAAGCCAAAATATTGTTTTCCAATAAGCAGACGAAATTGATCGTCTATTTAACGTTATTTGTCTCGCTGTTTATTACGGGAGTAGGCGTATTTTTATATGAAAATTATAAGGACATTCTCGATAAAGAGCTGAACGAGCCTTATACGGAACTGCTGCAAATTAATTTGGGCGTCACCAACAGGGCCTTTCGAGAATCGGATGACCAGGCGGTAAAAATATCGTTTCACGCCAACACGCTCGCCTATATTCAAGGCGGTCCCGAAACCAGGCAGTCAAGCGCGGCCCAGCTCTCCTCTATTTTAAATACAATTGCCTTCCACGAAGATATTCATTCGGTTTATGTGCTCGATTTGAAACGCAAGACGCTTGTATCCGATCAATCGGCGGCAAGCGTGACGTGGGATGAGTTTCCCGACCGGACCTGGGTTCCCTGGGTGGAACTGATGAACAAAAAGCCGCTGCTGATCAAAAGACGGAGCTTTGGAGCGGCCAATCAGGATGGGACGGTGGAGCTCATTTCCTTATTTCGGCCCATCATAGCCGACAGGGAGCTGATCGGCCTTGTCATCGTTAACGTCGATTATGACCGGTTTTTTTCCAAAATATATCCTCAAACCGAAGCGCCCCAGTACATTTACAATCTGGATGGCGAGTTGATATATCCTAAACTGACGGAGCAGGTGCCGACCGAGGAACTGAATAAAGGTATTGAGGCGCTGGGGGTGCGGCCATTCGGCGAGCTGAAGCTGGAGGGGCAATCGTATCTGGCTGTGCAAGGCTTCTCGGACATGACCGGCTGGCGCTGGGTTTCGTTAATTCCGCTGGATGAGCTGCTGAAAAACGTACGTAAAGTCCGGGATATGGTGCTCCTGCTCTCGCTCGTTTCGATTGCCGCCGGCTGTGCCGCTATTTTCTTCTATAATTTTGCAGCATTGAAGCCGGTCCGCCGGATCCGGGAGCTGCTCGCGTCCAATCGCGCGGTTTCCTCCAGCTCCGATATGCATGATTTGGAGGCGGTTGTCCGCAAGCTGCTGGAGGAATTCGACACGAGATCCTCGGTTGCCGAACGAAGCTTGCCCGAGCTGCGGTCCAAGTACATCCAGGATGTGCTCATGCGCCGGATCGGCTCCAAGGAGCTGTACACCAAATGGAGCACTTACTTCGCCTCCTGGACGCAGGAACCGCTGCTGGCGGCTGCGGTATCCATCAACCGTTATGCCGACTGGGCCGCAGCTGCCGGTTACAGCGAGGAGGATCAGCTGCTGCTCAACTATGCGCTGACCAATATTATGACGGAGCTGCTTGAGCCGAATTGGCGTGTACACTGCGTGCAGCTGGACAAAGAAAATTTGCTGCTTGTCGTTCAGGCCAGGAAATACGACGTGCCCGCGATGGAACCGGCGCTGCAGGAAGCGACGATCGCTATAACGAGAACGGTCATGAATTATTTGCATATGAGCTTGTCCATCGGCATCGGGCAGGTGTTCGGATCGGTACCGGAGCTTCCCCAGTCGTTTGAAGAAGCGAAAGAAGCACTGTCCTTCCGGCTGTATGAGGGCTATGAGCGGACCATTGCATATTCCGGGATCAAGGAGCGCGACCGATTGACAGATGCGGAGGCCCAAGCCTGGAAGACGGATCTGCTGGGAAGTCTAGAAGCCGCCGATGCCGGTTCGTGGAGTCAGGCGCTTGCACGTTGGGAGGAGCGGGTGCGCGAGCATCCGGTCGCCCCGGAATCCGTCTACGCTTTCGTGAACGAGGTGATCGGCGACTGCTCGCGCATCATCGCCATGCGGGGCATCGACAGGCTGCCCGTGCTCGAGAATTATACGGAGCACCAGCTCCGGATGATGGATTTGGCCGATTTGCGGCAGCTGCTGCAGCAAGTGGCCGAAGCGATTGTCAGCGGCATCCGGCATCACAAAACGACGAAGGAATATCTTGCGGCACAGCGCATCATCGGGTTTATGGAGGAGCATCTGCACGAGCAGATCGGCCTTCAGGAAATCGCCGATTATATGAATCTGAGCACATCATCAGTCAGCAGCATGTTTAAGCTGGAAACCGGGAACACCGTGTATGAATATTTGACCAAAATGAGAATCGATCGAGCTTGCGCATTGTTGTCGACGAGCGATTTGAAGATTGCAGACATTGCCGCCCGCGTCGGCTACCAGAACGAAAACAGCTTCATCCGCAGCTTCCGCAAAATCAAATCGGTCACTCCGGGCAAATACAGAGAAGCGAATAAGTCGTATTGAGCACAAGGTTTCTCCCATCGAGGAGAAGCTTTTTTATGTTTGATCCGGAATCCCGCCGCGCGAAAATGGCGCCTGCAGATGCGTATACACGAATCGGACAAGCGGTATGCAGATCGGCCAAAATCGGCAGTTTTGTTGAATGTGTGGATGATTTAGCGGAACGGATGATTGTCGGCGGCACCAGGGTACCCTATACTGTGAAAAGCCGGCCGCAGAGGCCGCACATATCGTCATGACTACACAAAAACAGAAATGGGGAATTGTTTTGAAAAAGAAAGGATTGCGTTCATTATTGGCCGTCTCGATGATTTTCACTATAGCAGCATTAACTGCCTGCGGAGGAAAAGCGGCTACCGATAAATCTTCGGCTTCAGCAAGTAAAAAAGTGGATTTTCCTAAGAAAGCGGTCACACTGATTGTGCCTTACGCTGCGGGCGGCGGCACGGACTCGACGGCGCGGGCTTTGGCGAAAGCGGCCGAGAAGCATTTGGGCCAAGCCGTTACCGTTGTAAACAAAACGGGCGGAGGCGGCTCGGTAGGGATGACGGAGGGCGCTAATTCCAAGCCGGACGGTTACACGGTAACGATGGCGACTGTGGAATTGACCACATTGCCGCATCTCGGACTTTCGCCTATTACTTATGAAAATTTCAAGCCGGTGGCGCTCGTCAATTATGATCCTGCCGCTATTACCGTACGGGCCGACAGTCAATGGAAAACGATGAAAGAGTTTCTGGATTATGCCAAGGCGCATCCGGGCGAGCTGAAGCTGGGCAATTCCGGTACGGGAGCGATCTGGCATTTGGGCGCGGTTACGTTGGAAAAAGGCGCGGGCGTAAAGTTCAATCACATTCCTTTCGAAGGCGCGGGTCCTGCGATTACCGCATTGCTTGGCGGACACGTGGATGCAGTTCCGGTAAGCGCGGCGGAGGTTAAAGCCCAGGTGGATACAGGCAAGCTGCGGGCGCTGGCGATTAACGACAGCAAGCCTTCGGCCGCATTGCCGGGTGTGAAGACGTTGAAGGAAGAAACAGGCTTGACGGTTGAGGTTCCGGGTACCTGGAGAGGAATCGCCGTACCGAAAGATACGCCGGATGAGATTGTCAGCATATTGACCGATGCGTTCACTAAAGGGGCAAGCGATCAGGAGTTCAAGGATTACATGGGGAAAAACGGACTTGGCATTGAAATCAAGGATGCCAAATCGTTCGGGCAGCATTTGAAAAATAATCACGATCAATTCGGCAAGCTGATCCCGGAGCTGGGACTCGGTAAAAAATAACGATTCCAAGGAAAAAACGCCATCGCCGTCCCTCGGAGGGCAGGCTGTTTGTCAAAGCGAAGCAAAGTATATTTGCTTATGAATAACAGGCTGGGTTTCCGGCCTTTCTTGTTCGAATGGGGAGGATACGTATGTTTAACAAGGTAGGCGTCGGCCTGGGGGGATTTTTCTTAATCGTCTCCGGTATCATTTTTTGGCAATCGTTCTCCTTCGATTATTACAGCGACCTTGGCCCGGGCCCGGGCTTGTTTCCGCGTTGGCTGAGCGCCGCGCTTATCGTGCTGTCGCTGCTGTATATCGGCGGGGCGCTCCGAGGCGCGCAGATCAAGTGGAGCGAAGTGCTGCCGAAGAGCAAGGATTTGTGGAACGTAATCTTAGTGCTGATCGCTGTGCTCGTGTTTATGCTGCTGCTGGATGCGGCCGGATTTATCGTGGCTGGCGCCGCGATGCTGATGTTAATGCTGATGCGCTCGTACGTATGGTACAAGGCTGCAATTATAGCGGTAGGGACCTGCGCCATCCTGTATATTGCTTTTAGTATAGGATTGGACGTTCCGCTGCCGACCGGCGATATTTGGGATTGGATGGGGTGATGACAGCGTATGCCTGCGTTTGATGTAATCGCACAAGGGTTTGCAACGGCGTTCAGTTTGTATAATTTATTGTATTGTTTAATCGGCGTAGTTATTGGCATGTTAGTCGGGGTGCTTCCCGGACTTGGTCCGACAACCGGCGTAGCCGTCCTGCTGCCGATCACGTTCGGCATGGAACCGGTATCCGCGATTATTATGCTGTGCGGTATTTATTACGGCGCGATGTACGGGGGTACGATCACTTCCGTGCTCATTAATACGCCCGGCGAAGCCGCTTCCGTCATCACCTGTCTGGACGGCAGTCCGATGGCGAAGCAGGGAAGGGCGGGGGCCGCGCTCGGCATTGCCGGAATCGGTTCCTTTATCGGCGGAACGATCTCGATTCTCGGACTGATCTTTGTCGGACCGCCGCTCGCGGAATGGGCGCTCCGTTTTGGACCGCCGGAGTTTTTCGCTTTGATGGTGCTTGGCTTGTCCACCGTTATCGGACTAATGGGCAAATCAATCATCCGAGGTTTGATTTCCGCTTTCCTCGGCCTCAATCTGGCGATGATCGGCATGGACCCCGTATCGGGTGCGGTACGGTTTACATTCGGCCAGCCGAATATGATGAACGGGATCGATTTTGTCATTGTCGCGATGGGTTTGTTCGGTTTGTCGGAAATTTTGCTCGGCATCGAAAATATGGCGAACGCCGAAAAACCGCCGAAGGTGAAAGGCTTTTTGCCGAACAAGGATGAATGGGGCCCGAGCATGAAAGCGATAAGCCGTGGAACCGTGCTCGGTTTTATTATCGGCCTCATTCCGGGAACCAATTCCGTTATTCCGGCGATACTTTCGTATTCGGTGGAAAAAAAGTTGGCGAAAGATCCGTCCCGTTTCGGCAAAGGCGCCATTGAAGGCGTGGCCGGGCCGGAGACGGCGAACAACTCGTACTGCGGCGGCGCGTTAATTCCGCTGTTTACGCTCGGCATTCCGAGCTCGCCGACGATTGCCATCATTCTCGGCGCATTCATGATGCACGGCCTGACACCGGGCCCGATGCTGTTCCAGCAAAATCCGGTATTTGTATGGGGCGTTATCGCCAGTATGTTCATCGGCAACTTCGCGCTCCTGATAATGAATCTGCCGATGGCTGGCTGGTGGGCGAAAATCGCGATGATCCCGCCGAAGCTGCTGTATCCGCTCATTCTCATTATTGCGGCGCTCGGTGCGTACACGACCAACAACAATTTGTTCGATGTCGGCGTCATGTTCGTATTCGGTATCCTCGGTTATGTGATGAAAAAAGCGGATATTCCGATGGCGCCGATTGTGCTGACATTTGTATTGGGCAAAATGTTGGAAAGCTCCCTGCTTCAGTCGCTCAAGCTGCTGGACGGATCGTTCCTTGGGTTGTTTCAGCGCCCGATCTCGGGCACGCTGCTCAGCATCGCGCTTGTCATTATTGTCCTGGGTCTGATCTCCGGGCTTCGTAAAAAAAACAGCGGCTTTGCGGCCGATGTAGAGATGTAACGGGCAGTATAAAAAGGCCGCCTGCCCGAACTCATCAAGCTTTTTATAAATAAAGCGGCTTTGGTTATCCTGATATTGAATTGTATATCCTATGGACTTGATTTTACTTATCTTAGTAATCAAGTCCATTTTCTTTTCTGGTGAGTTTCCGCGATTTATAGCCGTCAAGATCGACATGAGCCTAATCGGCAGCTGTACCCGCTATTTGCCGGCCTTATAAGCTTCGATGAACAATTGGGACGCTTTGGAAAGCCAGCCGTTGCGCAGCCCGATCAAGCCGGAGAGGGCGGGTGACGGCTCCTCGACGATTGAAAGCCTGCGCACCGGCACATCCGGATGAAGCTTCAGCAAAGTTTCCGGCACGATCGCAGCGCCGAAGCCCGATGCGACAAGGCGGATGAGCGTGGCGATATCGGAGCATTCGCAAACGATGTTCGGCTCGAGCCGGTTCTTGGCAAATTCCTCCTGGATCATGTGATACAATCCCAATCCTTCAGTGCTTGGCACAATTAACGGGTAATGCCGGATGCGATCGAAGGCAATCGGGTCACGCTCCTCCCGGTTGTCGGCCGAGGTCACGAAACAGTAAGGCTCCGATTTGAGCGCATGGACCGAAAAGTCGTCCAGCTCAAGCGGCATGCGCACGATGGCCAGATCGATAGCCCGCTCCTTCAGTAGATGGCAGAGCTGGGCGGTTTCATTTTGTTGAATCTTGAACGTAAATTTGGGGTGCTCACGGCGAAACGCCTGAAGAATGCGCGGCAGCCGCGCGTCCGAAATCGTATTGACCCCGATGGACAGCTTGCCGGTCCAGCCGTTGCGGATAGCATGTATTTCCTCCCGCGCTTCCTCCGCGGACGCTATTAGCTTGACCGCATGCTTGTAAAGCGCCCGGCCTTCCTCTGTCAGCACGACCCCGCGGCCTTCCCGCTCAACGAGAGGTACGCCCAGTTCGGCTTCCATTGCTTTGAGCTGCTGGCTTAACGGCGGCTGGGCAATGTGCAGCTTTTTGGCCGCCGCGGTAATTTGACCTTCCTCGGCAATAGCGATAAAATAACGCAGCTGCTTCAAATCCATAGAAGATCATCCTTTCGGGAATGTAACATACATATGAAAATCATATGGTAAACCAATATTTTTAATATTATTCATATATGTTCTCTCATGATACCATGGTAAGGCGTTCGCGCAACAGTGCCGGGATGTTCCAAATCAGCTCCCCGATGCGCATTGGCTGCGAACAAGCATAAGAAGATCCATACCGCTGTATATAGAGAGGTGCGATATCATCATGAAACCAACCGATTTGTTTATCCGGCATGCCGTGCGAATGGCTTGCGTGAATACGGAGCTTCATCAAGGCGAGGTGGAGGCCGCTGCGATCGGAATGAGTACCCGGTACGTATACGAGCAGGCGGCGCTGCCGGCCGAGCGGAGGGATGTAAGGCTGGTCCGCGTGATTCCCGAGGTTATGGCGCGGAACCATCCATATACCGTATGGAAGGAATGTCAAACTTAATGCGTATGGATCTTTCGCCGAAAATTGGGCTGGCCGGTGTCCAGTGGATGTTTTTTATACTTACGAATACGGTCGTCGTGCCGCTGACTCTGGGCCATGTTTTTCATATGCCTACGGAGCAAATCGCGTTCACGCTGCAAATCTCGTTTCTGCTGACCGGCGCGGTCTGCATGCTGCAGGCGTTGTTCGGACACCGTTACGCGCTGATGGACGGCCCGTCGGGCGTCTGGTGGGGGTGCACGCTTAGTCTGGCTTCCTCGGCCGCGCTCGGAGGAACGGACCCGGCATCCGTCGGCGGCGGACTGGCGGCCGGGTTTCTGCTATCCGGGCTCATGATGATTGTGCTTGGCAGCCTGGGCTTTATCAGAGTATTGAGGAAGCTGTTTAATCCGTTGGTCATCAGCGTTTCGTTATTTTTGCTGGCGGCCCAGCTGATGAAAAATTTTTTTGTCGGCATGCTCGACATTCAAGAGGACGGCCTTCTGAATCCGCCGGTCGCAGGGCTATCCATTCTTATTGCGCTGTTTGTCGGCGTTGTTTATTTGAAAGGACGCGGGTGGGTCAGCAACTTCGCCATGCTGTTCGGCATTATGGCCGGCTGGATCGCTTATGCGCTGCTGTTTCCTTCGGCAGGCGGGCTCCAGCTGCAGGCTGGCGCCGAGGCGGTGCTGTTTCCATGGGGGCGGCCGAAGCTCGATATCGGTATTGCGCTGACTTCGCTGGTCATCGGCTTCATTAATATGTCGAGTACGGTAACCGCTTTGAACGCCGCAGAAAAGCTGTACGGGCAAAAGTCGACGGAGAGTCAGTACAAGCGGGCGTTCCTTATTACGGGGCTGTTTACGATGATCGCGCCTGTCTTCGGGCTGCTCCCGTTCGGGACGTTCGCGTCCTCGCTCGGATTGCTGGAAAGCACGAAAATATTGCAGCGCTCCGCGCTTGTTATCGGCGGCGCGCTCTTTCTGACGCTCGGGTTAATTCCGCCGCTCGGCACGCTGTTCTCCCAGCTGCCCGTCAGCGTCGGAAGCGCCGTATTATTCATCGCTTACCTGCAAATGTTCGGCACCGCCGTACGCTCCATTCGGGGAACTGTCTTTGATTCCAAGACGATTTACCGCATCGCGCTGCCGATCTTGCTTGGCATCAGCATTATGAATACGCCGGCGCTGGCGTTTATGGGGCTGCCGGTTTCCATCCGGCCATTGGCAAGCAACGGCTTGGTCGTCGGCATTCTCGTGTCCGTCTTCCTGGAGCTGGCCGTCAATTGGTCGCGGCTGGAGAAGGAATCGAAGAGCGGCTCGTCCTGAAGGAGCTTCATCCGGAAATGTCCGCAATCGGCACAAAGAACCTTCAACCTCACGGCAAGTGTGGAGAACTGAAGGTTCTTTGTCTTTTCTATAGGAGCTGTTGTTTATACGAAGTATTTCAAAGGCGCCTCGCTGCCGGCTTACGATTTCGGGGTTGGCGCGGCGCAGGTGCCGTCGGCGCATGCTTCGTCTGACGGGCTGCCTCCGTTCCCGGTTTCGTTCAGGACGGTGAGCGGCCGGTCTTCCTCCCAGGCCTTTTGCAGCGCCTCGAGAAATAGCTCGCTCTGTTGTGCGCCGGACACCGCATATTTGCGGTTGATGACGAAGTAGGGGACACCGCGGATCCCGAGCCCTGCCGCTTCCTGTTCGTCCGCGCGCACTTCCTCCGTATAGTCCGTACCTGCCAGCATGCGGGCCGTCTCATCGCGGTCAAGCCCGATCTCCGCCGCCAAATCGGTTAGTGCCGCATGGTCGCCGATATGCTTCGATTCGGTAAAATAGGCGAGAAGCAGCCGCTCCGTCATCTCATGCATGCGGCCGTACTTGGCGGCGAAATGAGCCAGACGGTGCGCATCGAACGTATTGGTAAGGATCATTGTATCAAAATGATAAGTTAGCCCGACCGACTCGGCTTGGGCGGTCAGGTTATCGTTCATCGATTTGGCCTGCTCCCGGCTCATCCCGTACTTGTGAGCCAACATGTCGTGAACGTCATGGCCGACATCGCGCTGCGCCTGCGGATCGAGCTCGAAGCTGCGGTAAATGACCTCCACCTGCTGGTTGTTGGCAAACTGCTCCAATGCCGCCTCAAAACGGCGTTTGCCGATATAACAGAAGGGACACATAAAATCAGACCATATTTCAACCTTCATAAAGCACCTCCACATGAGCTTTTCGCCGAAGCCGCCGCTTCGCCGCTCGTTTAATGTAATCATTATAGTTACATATAAGCGAAGAAGTCAACTTGCTTTCGCGGCCATATCATCCACTTTCAGGCAATTAAAAAAAGAATATTGCCGTTTGAGGAACCTTTTGCGATTCCCGGCGTATTACCGTAGTTGCTATTTATTTTACTTACTATGTTATTTGCGGAGAGGAAGATCAGACCTGAATGTTACATGAGGAGCACAGCGGTTGGCGGAAAGATATCGCGCCCTACGAAAGACCACATATGAAGCACAGTGTGTGGCAGATCATCAATACCGTTGTCCCTTTTATTATGCTTTGGTATGCCGCTTATTGGAGCTTATCGGTTTCATATTGGATTACGCTGCCGATTACCGTGGCGGCCGGCGGATTTTTGGTTCGTATCTTTATCATTTTTCATGACTGCTGCCACAAATCGTTTTTCAAAAGCCGGATGGCCAATGATGTTGTCGGAACGCTGACAGGTATTTTGACCTGCTGTCCGTATTACCAGTGGCGGTACAGCCACACCGTCCATCATGCGACCAGCGGCAATTTGGACAAGCGGGGAGTAGGCGATATTTGGACCTTGACCGTTGAGGAGTATGTGGCATCTTCAACCGTCCGGCGGTTCTTTTACAGGCTGTACCGTAACCCGTTGCTCATGTTTTGTCTCGGCCCGGTTTATATTTTTCTGATTGACTATCGTTTTAACCGCAAGCGCGCTTCGTTCAAGGAGCGGATCAACACCTATATCACCAATATTGGCATTGCGGGCATTGCGGCCTTGTTGTGCTGGACGTTGGGGTGGAAGGAGTATCTGCTTGTGCAGGGGCCGATCTTTTTCATTTCAGGGATGGCCGGCATTTGGCTTTTTTATGTGCAGCATCAGTTTGAGGGAACGTATTTCGAACAGGACGAGCAGTGGGATTATATGAAGGCGGCGCTGCAAGGGAGCTCGTTCTATAAGCTGCCGAAGCTGCTGCATTGGATTACCGGAAATATCGGATTTCATCATATTCACCACTTGAGTCCGCGGGTTCCTAACTATTATTTGGAAACGGTTCATAACGAGCATCCGATGCTGCAAAATGTACCGACCGTTACGCTATTATCGAGCTTGAAGTCGCTTCGCTTTCGGGTGTGGAACGAGCATAGCAAGACGTTTGTCGGGTTTAGGGATATTCCTAAATTCAAGGCTGCGGCCGCAGCGGCAGCGGGGAAGACGGAAGCTCCAGGCGTTATTTAACAGCATGTGATTGGCAAGCAAGCTCGGCGATTGGGTTAATACGAAAAGAAAACCTCTATCGAGGCCATTCCAAGATGAGCGACCGCGATTCAAATGTAGGTTTTCTTGAAATGATAGAAAGCTTCAGCTCCGCTGAAAACTTATACTTTCATTATAAAAAAAAGCCTCCGCGGGATTGCCCCTGCGGAGGCTTCTGCCGTTATCCTTTAAAGTCGTTGGCAAGCAGCGCAGTTGCTTGCTCGACGTATTTTTCCGGAACCTCGAGCTTCACCGAGCCGTGCGCAGCTCCCTGCGCGGCGCCCATCGTATCGGATGAACGCACCCGGCTTTTAATTTGATGCGACTTGAGGAAAGCGTGCTTGGCTTCAATCTCGGCCGCCGCGCGGCCGGTGCCCGTCTCAATGGTTTTCCACTTTGCGTTGCTGCGGATAACCCACCATAGGATGAGCGCTGCGACAATCAGCACCAATACCAAAATTACCATGAAAAACACCGCCTTGTTTGAATTTGGACTTTCCGTTGCACGGAAAACATGGTTTTCGGCTGTGATTTGAATGGGTGATTGCTATATGTATACGAAAATAGTACGATGCGTATGACGAATATTCGGCAATTTTTACTATTTTTCAGACGTAAAGCTGCGAAATGATAAGCAGAATGGAGCTGGAGCGAATGAGTGAGCTTTGGACGGCGGAAAGAACGGTATCGCTCGTATGGGCTGCCGAGCTGATCGGCGGCCAATTTCCCGAGCTGCTGCCTTTGACCATTACGCTTCTCGGCGAAGGATTTGACAATACGGTTTATCGCGTCAACGGGCGATATGTGTTTCGTTTTCCGCGGCGCTCGATCGCCGTTGAGCTGTTGAGGGTAGAGTGCGCGCTGCTGCCGCATCTGGCCCGCTTGCAGCTCCCGCTGCAGGTGTCCGAGCCCGTCTTTGAAGGGAAGCCCACGGCTGAATATCCATGGCCGTTCGCGGGCTACCGCTATGTCGCCGGCGCTTTGCCGGGTCGGGTTACGGCCGAGGAGCGCATCCGCTCGTCCCGGCCATTGGCCGCGTTTTTGCGTCGGCTGCACGGGTTTCCGGTGGAGCAAGCGAAGCGGCTGGGCGTGCCGAATGACCGGATCGGCCGGTTGGATTTGTCGATCCGGCTGAACCAAGCCGACAGCAATATGAGCAAGGCGATCGAGCGGGGGCTATGGTCGGACCGGCACGACTGGGACGAGCTTATCGCATGGTTGGACGAAAGAGCCAAGAAGAGCGGTAACGGAAGCGGTGACGGTATTGAAGGCGGAGTCGGAAACGGCGGTGCTTTTACGGAAGCGCTTGTGCACGGCGATCTTCACATCCGCAATATATTGGTGAACGAAGAGCGGATTATTACAGGCATCGTCGATTGGGGCGATGTGCATACCGGCAATCCGGCGGCTGATTTGGCGCTGGTCTACAGCTATTTGCCTCCGGAAGGCAGAAAGCTGTTTTTCGCCGACTATGGCGAAGTCGATGTGCAGACCCGGATGCTTGCCAGGTTCAGAGCGGTTCATACGACCTTGTTTTTGCTGCTGTACGGGAATGACCGGCAGGACGCTGCGTTGGTGGAAGCCGCCCAGGACAGCCTGCGGCTGGCTTTGAACTACCCGTGACAGAAGATATGGAAGATTTTTCAATCGATATCGTGTAAACTAAGGTTGTACGAATTCGAGTAATCCGGAGGGTAGCGGAATGGGACAATTCAATGAGGCAACGTTGGTGACGAAGCGGTCTTTTCAGGCGGTGGGCATTCGTTGGGAGGGCACCTTTGCCGAAGCGGCAGCCGGTGACATACAAGCGGTCCATGCCGAGGTGAAGAATCGGCTGCATGAAATCAAGCATGTGCCGGACCCGGAGCTATTGCTTGGACTTTCCCATCATCTGGCGGAAGGCAGGTTCACGCATGATGCGGTGCTTGAAGTGAGCAGGGTGGAAGAAGTTCCCGAGGGGATGATCGCCGTGACGATCCCTGAGCTGACTTACGCGATGTACGAACACAAGCGGGGTCAAAATATCGATGCGTCCTACAAAAACATATATGCATGGATCAAGGAGCAAGGCCTGGAGCTGCATAAAGGACCTGTCACCCATTTTGAGCAATATCCGATGAGTAACACCCTTTACATGGAAGAGCCGGCATTTACGATCATGATCCCGGTACAGGCGTAAGCTCGAATAGGATGTGAATGATCGAACACCTCATTCTACCTTAAGGCAGAGTGAGGTTTTTTGTATATAAGGACAAATGATAGCGAATCAGGTCATGTCAGAAGCTTGTCGGATGATAGAAAAGTAAGGCCGATTGGAACATGTCGACATGCAGAATGAAGCGGGAAAGCGGCGGTTCGTTGAAAAGCTTATGCCAGGCGGGACATGAAGCATCGAACGGTAGAGAGACGGCCGATTCGGCCGACCGTGTTTGCCTTGGCGTGCGAAACGTTACGGCACGGGTCGGTGCAGACTGATGAATGGAACATTCGTTCGATGGTGTGCAGGCGCGAATGAGCAAATATGTACCGCTAACCATTAAGCGATCCCGATGCGTTCGGACCATTCCTGCACCCACGCAAGCAGCTGCAGATCCTGTCCCGGTCCGGCTATCACCGATAAGCCGAGGGGTATGCCGTCCTGTACCGCCCAGGGCAGTGTGATCTGCGGCAGTCCGCCAAGCCCGGCGATGCAGGTCAACTGCATCGTGCTGACCCGGCGGGGCTCCATCTGTTCCCCGCTCAGACCGCACAGCGGTGCGACGCCGGGAGCGGTGGGCAGCATGAGCAGCGTGTCGCCGCCGAGCAGGCTGCGCAGCGTCTGGCGGATGCCTTCCAATTGCAGCAGATGCTCCCGGTAGGCTTCCTCCGTCACGGTGCGCGTCCAGGCAAACCGCGCCGCCGTCTGGCTGCCCAGCTTCGGCTGATACTGCTCGATCCATGGGCCGTGGGTCTGCCAAATTTCAAAGCCTTGAACGGTCCGGAATGATGTCAGCCATTGTTGAAGCCCGTTCTCGGCCAACATGATCGGCTCGCGCCGATCGAGCAAGCCGTCCAGCCGGGGAATGAGCGCCGCCAGCTGTTCCCGGCACGGGATGTCCGCCAGCTGCCAAGCGTCTTCAGGCAGCAGCAGCCGGGTAAAGCTGCGCCGGGTCGGCGCTGCCCCGGCCAAGAGCGACTGTCCGACTCGGAACAGGGTCGGTGCGTCGTTTGCCATCCAGCCCACCGTGTCGAAGCTGGGGGCGAGCGGAATGACGCCCTCCAGAGAGACGGCGCCGTGGGTCGGACGAAAGCCGTAGATACCGCAGTAGGAGGCGGGAATCCGGATTGAACCGGCCGTGTCGGTGCCGAGCGCAAAGTCGGCCAGCCCGCCGGCGACGGCAACGGCCGAGCCGCTGGAGGAGCCGCCGGGAATGCGGCCGTGCGCCTTCGGATTAATCGGCGTGCCGTAATGCTCGTTCTCGCCGTTTAAGCTGAACATCAATTCGTCGGTGTGCGCGAGTCCGACCAGCTGCGCGCCGTCCTGAAGCAGCTGTCGGACCGCCGGGGCCGTCCGAGCGGCGGGGCCGTGTGTCCGCCGCCAATCCGGGCATCCGGCGCCGGCAATGTGCCCCTGGATGTCATAGACGTCCTTGACGGCGTACGACATCCCGGCCAGCTTGCCGCCGCCTGCTGCGGCGGGGGTCGGCTCCAACGCGGGGCTACCGCCGATAAGGGCGCCCCAGCTGTCGAGATTTTCATGTGCATAGGTCATATGTATGCAGCTCCCTTTCATAGGATCGAACGGTTATGACGGAGCGCCCGGATGTCTTCCTCATCCAGCTCGGCCACGGTCAGGAGCGGTTCAAGCCGGAAAATTGCTCGTCCGGCACCATTGTCGTTTAAACATAGAGCCGGTTTTCCTGGATTGCGCACCTCGTGCCTGCAGCGCGGCGGACGACAAAATACGTGCCTTTCGCAAGTGGAGCCATTGCGACTTCCCACATTTTTACGCGGTATCACCCCGTCATTCGATGTCAATTACATGACAGGGTCAAGGCGTCCTGCAGCTGGTTACATTCATAACGAAGGATAAAATGATCAAATTTTTTCATTATGGTTATATTATCGTTAAAAAACAATCAAAATGAATTCGGCGTGATTTTATTATATGTGTGTCGATATAAGCTGTCAATATTTAATGTAAGAAAATCTGACATATTAATTGTGAATACCCTGTACCTTTAGAAGGGGCGGGCTTTTCCACCGGGATAAGGGCAATCGGAAAGAAGTTAAATCGGTTCGCCGTCTTATATGCTTGATCGAGCTAATAAATCCGTTTATATTTAAACATAAAGTAAGCGACGGGTTGATTTTACTTGCGATTTGCTAAAATAGACAAAAGGGGTTTTCCGTTATGAAGACGAAGCCGCAGTATGACATTCCGCTATCCAAGGTGGATGCGATTGACCGGCACATTATTACGATTTTGCGCAATAATTCGCGCGCGTCCTACACCGACATCGCCAAAGAAGTCGGTCTGTCGCGGGTCGGGGTTCAAGCCCGGATCAACACCTTGATTGAGAACGGCACGTTCGAACGGTTTACGCTCATTATCAATCCCGAAAAAATAGGCATTCACGTATCCGCCTTTTTTAATATCGATGTGGAGCCCCAGCATTTGATCCGCATTGCCGAACTGCTGTCCGAGGAACCGTGCGTGACGAGCGTGTATCAAATGACGGGGCCGAGCAAGCTGCATATGCACGCCTTGTTCGTCGACAATCGTGAAATGGAGACGTTCATGAAGGAGAAGCTGTACGTGCTGCAGGGGATTATTAGCGTCGATTGCCAAATCTTGATTCGCAAATTCAAGGATCTGGAGTGGACCTAGGCCGTGAAACGGGCGGCCTTTGCGAGTCGGCAGGCACGGAAACAAATGCTATAATTTGTAAGGGGACAGTAATTTAATGACACGGAGGGGAAAGCATGATTAACGTAATGCATGATTCGTTTCGCCATTTTCCGATAGGCCCTTTTCCATTCGATCCTAAGCATTCCGCCATCGGGGAGTACCATTATTATCCGTCGCAGGGGTACCATGGCGATTGGCATGATCCGGTCGTATGGTATGGGTGGCTTGGGCCGACATGGATCGTCACCGAACATAACGGGACGAAATATATGGAGCAGACCCGCATACAGGCGGCGATGAACGATTTTTGGCCGCTGCTTGTCAAAGGAGATGTGAGCTGGCAGGACTACACGTTCGAGGCAACGGTACGTCCGCTCTCGACTTATTCCCACACCGGCATCGTATTCCGCTACCAGCATGGACGGCGTTACTATTTCCTCGGCTTGGAAAACGGCAAAGCCGTCCTGCTCAAGCGCGATCAGGAAGAGGTATCGGAATTGGCCGCCGTCGATTACGCCTACGATTGCGACCACAGCTACAAGCTGAAGCTCATATGCTCCGGCTCCCATATAAGCGGTTACGTAAACGGCGAGCTGATGATGCTTGTGAACGACGATTCTTATACGCACGGAAAAATCGGTCTATCCTCCAGAATGCCTGCGCAGTATACGGATGTAAACGTCTCCATGGACGATGAACAGCATGCGCAATGGATGTCCGGCGCCAAAGAAGCTGCCCTCGCGCTGGAGGGTCTGCGCCAGGAATATCCCCAGCCCCGGCTGTGGAAGACGATCGATCTGAAAAACTTCGGAACCGCGCGGGAAATCCGCTTCGGCCACTTGACCGGTACGGACGAGCTGCACATCGTCCTGGCGCAGCATCAAAAGCGCGGGCATAAAGACTCGTATGCGCATATCAGCTGTTTGACGGCAATCGATTTGGACGGGCATATTTTGTGGCAAATCGGCGAGCCGAGCACGCTGGCCGACCATTCCTTGCTCTCGGCCGATCTGCCGGTTCAAATTTGCGATATCGACATGGACGGCTTCGGCGAAGTGATTGTGGCGCGCAATTTTGAATTGATGATATTGGACGGCCGAACGGGCAAGGTCAAGAAATCGATCCCGACGCCGCGCTCCGAGTCGGATGACCGGCTGTATAGCGTGCCGTTCAAAAAATTCGCCTTCGACCGTATCAACGTCGACTCGATCCGTATATGCAATTTCAGCGGAAATGCCGCGCCTACGGATATTTTGATCAAAGACCGGTATAGCCGGGTGTGGGTGTACGATCATAATTTAACTCTGCTGTGGACGTTCCACGAAGGCATTACGGGCCATTTCCCTTATACGGTCGATATTGACGGCGACGGTAAGGAGGAGATGTTTATCGGCTATCATCTGGTCGATCATGACGGAACGCTGCTGTGGACGCTGCCTGTGGAAACCGATCATACGGACGAGATTCTTATCGGCCGCTGGGACCCGGCAGTGAAAGAGCCGCAGATTGCTATCGCCTCCGGCGACGAAGGGTTCATGATTGCCGACCTGCAGGGCAAACTGCTGCATAAGCATATGATCGGCCATGCGCAGCGCGTCAGCATCGGGAACTACCGCCCCGATCTCGAGGGGCTGGAGCTGTGGGTAACGACCTTTTGGGGATATCAGGGCATCCTTTATTTGTTCAACTGCAAGGGCGAGCTGCTCCACCAGTTTGAGCCCGGCTGCAACGGGAACATGATTACGCCGGTTAACTGGACGGGCGACGGCCGCGATCTGGTGCTGTTGAACGGCAATACCAGGTTTGGCGGGCTCGTGGACGGCTGCGGGCGGCGTGTCGTCGTCTTCCCGGATGACGGACATCCGGATCTGTGCGCGGAAGTGCTGGATGTAACCGGAGACGGCAGGGACGAAATATTGCTGTGGGATCAGGAGCGCATGTTTATTTATACGCAGGACCAGCCTCCGGCTGTCGAATCTGTTGTTGTTCCCGATAAGTATCCGCTGTACAATGCCTCCAATTACCGCGGAGAATTCCATTACCCGAAAGCGCCTTGACTGCCGTCAACCGGTATGCGCAGCCGATGGCGGATGAAACCTGTCTCCTTTTGCAACGTAGTAAACCACAAAGTCCGGGCTCATTCGGGTATCCGGCTTTTGTGAAGCGCATGGTTACGGCAGCCTGAAACAAGGCGCCGGCGCGCACGCATTGCAAACGGTTCATCCACAAGGTTCAAGGAGGTACGACTATGTTACGAAAATGGTTAGGCAAGCTTCTTGGTAACAGCCATGATAAGACGCGCGGATCCCGCCACCGTCCGTACCGCAGCAGCGATGATTACGTCAAGCGGTCCGATGGCGGCGGTACATCGCACAATCGGCTTCAGCAATACGGTCATACCCACTATAAAAAGAAACGTTCCTCCAGCTCCTACAGCAGCTAGACCGGATATGGCCTTATGTTAAAACAGACAAAATCCGGTCGGCATCATCGATGATCTCCTGTACGTTCTTATAAGGCTGTTCCGTCAAAAGCAAGCGGCGGAGCAGCTTTTTGGTGTCCGGATGAAGCGTGAGCTCCTGCTCCCAGCCCGAATCGACACCGGCGCTCGCCGAATCGTCGGCGTGGAAAGTACTGTACAGCAGAAACAGCAGCAGATGGCCGACCGCGTAATAGTCGCTGGTAACGTGGATGTTTCTGCGCAATATTTTTTCCGAAGGGTCGTCCGCCTCGATATCATGAGGATCGTCCGTGGCGGCATTCCCGCCGGCGAGCTCCCGGGACAGTCCCAAATCGATCAGTTTGACGGCGTCCCCGTCCACGATGACATTGCCTATGCTAATATCGCGGTGCAGCATGCCGGCCGCGTGCATATAGTCGACAACATGCAGCAGCTTTTTAATCAAAATAAGCGAATCGCGCTCGGTAAAGACGGCATTGTCCGCAAATAAGAGCGCATCCAGGCTGGTTCCCTCCATATATTCCATGATGAAACATAGATGACCGTCATACTCGAATTTGCTGTACAGCGCCGGCAGCGCGGGATGGTTCAGACGTTCCAGCGTGCCGGTTTCTTTGGCGTAGATCAGCCGCGCTCGCTTGGCTCCGCCCCGGAGAGGGGAAATTCGTTTCAGCACACATGACTTGCCGGAACGGACATCGCGGCATAAATAGGCGACGCCGTAGCTGCCTCCGCCGAGCTTGCGCACAATCGTATACCGGCCGTTGATCACGGAGCCTTCGCGAAATCGCCGGAAATCGCCCCACAAGCGGAACGCTTCGCGGATTTTTTTGTTCAGCCTGCGCCAAAGATGCTTTCCGGCATACCGGATGGCCATGAGCTGCCAGCTCCTTTGTTTACGGATGTTAGTTGAGACGGGAACAGCGGGTCAGCGGCGGTCTAGGGAAACCGTTTTGCGATTGCGATACTTCTATTGTAAATCATCAACCGCCTGATAAGCCAACCGATCCGCTTTAAGCCGGGTCCGGGAGCTGCCGGTTTCCTTTGTCCTCGGCTCGTGATACAATCAAACATATGTTCTCTTAGCGCTGAGGGCGGGTGAATAAAAATGCCGGATACGATACCGATAGCAGTGAGGTATTTAGTTGAATATGCGTACCGGAGCGGGAGTATCGATTCCGGCTTTCAGTCGGCCGGAGCGCTGACGGAAGGAACCAGGGCGCATCAGAAAGTGCAGAAGCGTTATGGCGAGCGCGACCAAAAGGAAGTATATATGAGCGCCGAGCTTGAGGTGGACGGGCTTTTGTTCGTGCTGGACGGACGCTGCGACGGCGTGCTGTTCTCGAAGGATGGCGTCACGATCGATGAGATCAAGTCGACGGCGGCCGATATCGGACTTATTGCCGAAGAGACGTTTCCGGTTCACTGGGCACAGGCTAAATGCTATGCCTATATGTATGCGCAAGCTCATGGCATCAGTCGGATGCGCATTCAACTGACGTATGTGCAGACCGATACGGAAGCACAAAAAAAATTCGTGCAGGAAGCCTCGCTCGGAGAGCTGGCGTTCTTCGTGACCGGACTTGTCGAACAGTATGCTCCCTACGCCCTTATGCAGCAGCGGCATAAGCGGTTGAGGGACGCCAGTATCGCCGGGCTGCCGTTTCCGTTCCCTGCGTATCGGGCCGGGCAGCGGAAGCTGGCGGGAGCGGTTTACAAGACGATCAAGCAGGGGGCCGGGCTGTTCGCCAAAGCGCCCACCGGCATCGGCAAAACGATGTCCGTTACGTTCCCCGCGGTCAAAGCGATCGGAGCCGGGCTGCTGCAGCGGATGTTCTACTTGACGGCGAAGACGTTGACGAGAACGGCGGCCGAGGAGGCTTTGTCGCTCATGCGGAACAAGGGGCTCCGGCTGCATGCGGTGACGCTTACCGCGAAGGAGAAAATTTGCTTCCAGGAGGAAGTGCGCTGCACGAAAGAGGCTTGTGAGTTTGCCGACGGCTATTACGACCGGGTGAATGAGGCGCTGCTTGATATGCTGTCGCATGAAACGCTGATGACCCGCGGCGTTATCGAGCGGTATGCCCGCAAGCACCGGCTTTGTCCGTTCGAGCTGTCACTCGATGCGTCTTATGCCGCCGACGCGGTTATATGCGATTATAACTATGTCTTCGATCCGCGCGTCAATTTGAAACGGCTGCTCGCCGAGCAAAGGAAGCAAACTGTACTGCTCATCGATGAAGCGCATAATCTGGTGGATCGGGCGAGAGACATGTATTCGGCCGCTTTGCAGAAATCGCCATTTTTGGCGCTGCAGCGCGAATGCAAATCGGCATACCCCGACGTGTATAAGGCGTCCAAGGCCGTTAACGATTATTTTATATCGGTCCGCAAACGGTTCGCGGAATCCCGAAACGGCGGCGGCAGCCGGGATGCCGCAGATTCGGGGACAAGTGTGAGCGCCGGATTGAGCGACGGCTCGGGTATTAGCCCGGTCAGCCGCTCGGGGTACCGGACGGAACAAGAGCCGCCGCCGGAGCTTGCGGGGCTGCTTGAGGCTTTCCTCGTCCAGGCGGAGCGGGCATTGGCGGGCGCAGGCGCCATACCGGCGTCGCCGCTGCTGCTGGACGTCTATTTTGCCTGTCAAAGCTTTATGCGCATATGGAAGCTGTATGACGAACGCTATATCACGTACTGGGAGCTTTCGAAAAGCGAGGTGCGGGTCAAGCTGTTCTGCCTCAACCCTTCCTATTTGCTGCGGCAGGCGGGCAAGGGCTACCGGTCGCATATTTATTTCTCGGCGACGCTGTCTCCGTCCGGTTATTATATGGACATGCTGGGAGCGGGCCCGGAGGACTACACGGTTTCGGTTCCTTCGCCGTTCTCCAGCACGCAGCTGGAGGTAGACATTCAGCCATTATCGACCCGGTATCAGGACCGCGAGCGGACGATGCGGCCGCTTGCCCGGCTGCTCCAAAGGCTGACGGACGAACGGCCGGGCAATTACTTGTTTTTCTTTCCCTCTTATGCGTATATGAACGGCGTATACGAGGCGTTTCGAACGGAGGAGCGGGGCGTGAAGACGCTGCTGCAGCAGGCGGATATGGCGGAGGACGAGCGAGAGCGGTTTCTGCAGGCTTTTGAGGCTGGAAATAACGGGACATTAGCCGGATTTGCGGTGATGGGCGGTATTTTTTCCGAAGGGATCGACCTGGTTGGGGACCGGTTGACCGGAGTGGCGGTAGTTGGCGTCGGCCTGCCCCAAATCGGTCTGGAGCGCAATCTGATCAAAAGCTATTTCGACGACGCCGGCAAGAATGGCTTTGATTACGCCTATGTGTACCCGGGCATGAACAAGGTGCTGCAGGCCGGCGGACGGTTAATCCGCTCCGAGCGGGACAGCGGCTTGCTGCTGCTGGTCGATGACCGTTATTTGCAGCCCCGCTATCAGCGGCTGCTGCCGGAGGAGTGGCGGCACTACACGGCGCTGCGGGGTGAGGCGGCGGCTGTGCCGGAAGAGTATACGTAAAGGGCGGCAGCCGAGCTGCCAGGACGACCTGTCCATTAATGTGGGGTCCACCGGTTGGCCGGCTCACCGGGCCGGCGCGGAATCGTTTGCAGGTCTTGCATACCCAGAGTCGAAGCGCCGGCTGTGCCGGAAAAGCAGGCCGGATACGGGAGCCAGCCGCGCCAATATTGCCGAGCTGCCCATAAACGGTTACACTAACCATAACCATTATTGAAGGAGGCGCTTTCATATGGAGAATTTAGCCGTTCTGGGCGCAGGCTTGATGGGGCATTCCATAGCCTTGACCGCAGCATGGGCGGGTATCGATGTAGCGTTGCAGGGGGTTGATGACGCAGATATCGGCCGGGCGGAGCAAGGGATCCGCGAGAAGCTGGCCGTTTTGCAGGAGCATGGCTTGATTCGCGAGCAAGAAATAGAGCAGATTTGCGGCCGGATTCATACGACGGTCAGCATCGAGGAGGCCATTCGGGGTGCGACCTTTGTCATCGAAGCGATTCCCGAACAGCTGGAGCTGAAGATTGCTTTCTTCCGGCGGCTTGATGAGCTGTGCGCTCCGGAGGTGCTGCTGGCCAGCAATACTTCGGGCTTGAGCCCGACGGCGATCGCATCGCAGATGAAACGTCCGCAGCGGATGGTCGTGACGCATTTTTGGAACCCGGCGCATCTGATTCCTTTGGTCGAGGTGGTGCGCGGCGAGCAGACGGACGACCCGACCGTGAAGCGCGCGCTTGATTTTCTGAAGATGATGAACAAGCGGCCGATCGAGGTGAAGAAAGACATTCTCGGCTCGGTCGGCAACCGGATTCAATATGCGATATTCCGCGAAGCGCAATATATTTTGGAGCAGGGCGTTGCGAGCATGGAAGATATCGATGCGGCCGTAACCTACAGCTTGGGGCGCAGGCTGCCTGTAACGGGTCCGTTCATGACGGCGGATATGGGCGGTTTGGATGTGTTTCATTCGATTTCGTCGTATTTGTTTGCCGATCTGAGCAAGGCGGACGGGTCCTACGAGCCTATGAGCAGGCTGGCGGAGAGCGGAAACTACGGCCTGAAAACAGGCAAAGGGTTCTACGATTGGGATCAGCAAACATCTCAGGCGATGAACAAGCGGCGAGAAAAAGAACTGATTCATTTTTTAAAACAGGATTTGGCCGGGGAGTCGGAACAAGACTGATTGATCGTTCCTGTACGCTGATGCGTGGCTTCAGGAAAGCTGCCGAGCAAGCCGCGTCGCGGGAACGGAACGCACGACATGAAGGCAGTGGTAAAATCGTAATACCAAGGGGCGTACTTCTTATAGAAGATCGGCCTCTTTTTTTGTAAGGCCGCCTAAGATGCGAGACGATTTTTGGAATCCGGGACAAAACTGCATGCTCCATATTTACAGCCCGGCTCTCCCGTGATAAGTATAGTAAAAATAGCGGTGGTAAGAAGCCGAAGGAGGCGGAAGGATTGGAAGAGAAGTCTTTGCTGATCAAAAACGCGCGAAGCATCGTGACGATGGACGGGGAGAACCGCGTTATCAAGAACGGCAGCCTGTATGCGGTGGGACAGCAAATTATCGCGATTGGCGACAATCTTCCTTATGAAACCGCGGACGCGGTCATCGACGCCCGGAACAAAATCGTCTACCCCGGCCTCATCAACACGCATCATCACTTGTACCAGACGTTAACCCGCAACATTCCGCTGGCGCAGGACTGTTCGCTGTTCGACTGGCTGCTGACGCTTTACGAAATTTGGCGTCATCTGGAGCCCGAAGATATTTACCTAAGCGCTATGGTCGGGCTTGGGGAGCTGTTGAAAAGCGGCTGCACGACATCCTCGGATCATTTTTACTGCTTTCCGAGCGGCATATCGACCGAACTGATCGATGAGGAGATCCGCGCCGCCGCCGAGCTTGGTATCCGGTTTTATCCGACCCGCGGGTCGATGAGTCTGGGGCGGTCAAACGGCGGGCTTCCCCCCGATGAAGTATGCCAGAGTGAGGACGATATATTGCGCGATACCCGGAGAGTCATTGAGCAATTTCACGATCCTTCCCGCTTTTCGATGCTGCGGATCGGGGTGGCGCCGTGTTCCCCGTTTTCAGTGACCCGCCATTTGCTGAAGGAGTCGGCCGATTTGGCCCGCAGCTATGGCGTGCGTATGCATACCCATCTGGCCGAAACGATGGACGAGGAGCAGTACTGCCTGGAGAAGGTCGGAATGCGCCCGCTCGCGTACATGGAGGAAACCGGTTGGACCGGCGACGATGTCTGGTTTGCTCACGGCATCTGGTTTAACGACGCGGAAATCAAACGGCTGGGCGCGTGCGGCTGCGGTGTGGCGCACTGCCCCTCCAGCAACATGAAGCTGTCATCGGGGACGATTCCCGTAAGGAAGCTGCTCCAAGCAGGCGTCAAGGTAGGACTGGGAGTTGACGGATCGGCTTCGAATGACGCTTCAAACATGCTGTGGGATGTGCGGATGGCTTATTTGCTGCACAAACAGCTGAACGGCGATTCGCTCACGGCGAATGAGACGCTTTCCTTGGCGACGCGCGGCTCTGCGCGTGTACTTGGCTGGGAAGACGCGATCGGGTCGCTCGAAGCGGGGAAAGCCGCCGATTTGTTTATGCTCGATGCGGCGCAGCTTGGCTTCGCAGGAGCGCTGTTCGACGATGCGGCGCTGCCCGTTACGGTAGGGGCGTACCAGGCGGACATGACGATCGTAGGCGGTCGGGTCGTCGTGGAGAACGGCCGTTTGGCCGGCGCGGACGAAGAGCGGATCGCCTTCCGCGCGCAGCTGGCTGCAGACCGGATGGCGGCAACCGCCGCAAAGCGGACGAAGCTCGATTACCGGGCCTACCGTCCGGCGAATCTATAAATGAACAGGGCTGGTCCGTCGCCCGGAGGCGCACCGACCAGCCCTTCAACTGCATGCAGTGATATTTTAAGCGACGCCGCTGCGCGGTTGCCGTCGTTTCTCAAATTCTATTAGAACCTCATCCAGCTCCTGGCTGAGCGATATAACGCCGGCATCGATTAAATTGCCGGTATGTTCGACCATCGTTATTAATTTGGTCCTCAGAAGTTCGATTTTGTCTTCTATGCACACGGTAACAATCCCTCCTTGGAATACAAGTTTACTCGATTCGATCATCGCATGGAATATACAGATTTTAACTTTTGGCACATCATGGCGGTAATTGGAAATTTATGTATGGGTTTTTATGGCGATATTCGCGGTTCATCCGTCAACTCAAAAAAAGTCCGTCAGCGGCCGGTCCGCGAACGGGCTTTTCGGGCTTGCCGAACGTCGGGTGCAAGGCATTGCTGCCGATGGCGATCATCGGCGGCAGCTTGCCCGCAAGCTGCGATAACGGGTTGCAGTCGGGCATGCGCCGGCTTTTTTAAAAAAATTAGAGCGTTTCGGCAGAAAAAAGTTAAAAACGGCATATGTCCGGGCCTTGAACTGTCGATCGTTTTAAAGTAATAATAAGTGTGCAGAGACGGATGGTGTGCGGATCGCTGGAGAGCAAGGACCGCCCGCTTCGCCGAAACGACGGGATCGAGGGCCCGGAACTAGTATACGAGGAGGAACAGGGCATGAATAAGATTTGGTCGACGGCCATGGCCGATTCTTTTATGAAACGATATCCGATTGTATCCGATATGCCTTTTCAGAAAAGAAGATGCTGGAACTATGAAAACGGCTGTATAATGACCGCATTGGAGCGGGTTTATCATCAAACGGGGGATGAACGTTACTTTGACTATATCCAAATGAATATGGATTTGTTTATTCAAGAGGATGGCGGCATCGCGACTTACAACCTGAATGAGTATAACGTGGACATGATCAATCAAGGCAAAAGCTTGTTTCTGCTGTACGGTAAAACGGGCAAGGATAAATACAAAAAAGCGATCGAGCTGCTCGTCGCCCAGCTGAAGGGACATCCCCGCACGAGCGAAGGCGGCTTGTGGCATAAAAAAATATACCCGTTTCAAATGTGGCTTGACGGCGTATACATGACCTCGCCTTTTTTGGCGGCTTACGGACAGCAATTCAACGATCACGAATGGTATGACGATGTGGCCAACGAAATTTTGCTGATGGAAAAAGTGGCGCGAGATCCGAAGACCGGGCTGCTCTACCACGGTTGGGACGAATCGCGGGAAGAACGCTGGGCCGACAAGGAGACCGGCTGCTCACCGCATTTCTGGGGCCGCGCTTTGGGCTGGTATGTGATGGCGGTTGTCGATACGTTGGATTTCCTGCCGCTCGATCATCCGAAACGCGGGCAAATTATCGGTATTTTTTATCGGCTCGTGCAAGCGATTCTAAAGGTGCAGGACGAGGACTCCGGCTTATGGTACCAAGTGCTGAATCAGGGCACGCGAAAGGGCAACTATTTGGAGGCGTCCGGCTCGGCGATGTTTACTTGCGCTTTGGCGAAAGGATACCGCATGGGTTATTTAGGCAAAGACGCTTTGCTCGCCGCGAGACGGGGCCATCAAGGATTGCTGGAGCTGTGCGTTGGCCAGGAATCGGACGGAACGTATCATTTGGATAAAATTTGCAGCGTGGCCGGATTGGGCAACAAGCCTTACCGCGACGGCTCGTTTGCTTACTATATCAGCGAACCGACCCGCAAGGACGATCCGAAGGGGTTCGCGCCGTTTGTCATGGCCTGCCTGGAGATCGAAGCGACGGCTTCCGTACAATAAGCGGGGAGGGATACGAGCATGTGGAATCCGGACGAATATTTGCGGCGTCTGTATGCAGCAAAGGCCGGTCAGCTTTCCTTCCAGGCGCATAATCGCGAGGAGTGGCTCGACTGGCGGGGCGCGCTGACGGAAAAATTTTTGGATGCTTTGGGCGGACTGGAGGCGGCTGCGCCGGATTTGCAGCCGAGGAAGCTGGAACGCGTCGATTGCGGCGATTATATCCGCGAGCGGATTGAAATTACGACCGCGGAAGCACTGCGCATGCCGGTATATGTGCTTCTCCTGAAGAGGAAGCAGGGCAAGCTGCCGGTCGTCGTAGGTTGTCACGGCCACGGATACGGCAGCCGGTCGGTTGTCGGGCTGCTGCCCGACGGCAGTGAAGCGGCGTCCGATGCCGATGTCCATCGCGGCTTCGGCATAGACCTGGTGAAGCGCGGCTTTGCGGTCGTCGTACCGGAGCTGATCGGCTTCGGGGACCGGAAGCTGGAGCAGGAAGTAATCGTAAACCGCGATACGAACTCGTGCTTCCAGATCGGCGTGTTCCTGCTGATGCTCGGCAAAACGATCGCCGGCGTACGCATCCAGGAAACGATGGCCGCGATCGATTACATCGCCGGACGCGGCGAACTGGACGCTTCGCGCATCGGCATCTTCGGGCTGTCCGGCGGCGGGCTGGTAGCGGCATTCACCGCTGCTTTGGACCAGCGGATTCGCGCTGCGGTCGTCAGCTGCTATACGAATACGTTTCGCGACAGCATTTTGAGCATGCGCCACTGCATCGATAATTACATCCCGAATGTGCTGCGCTATGCGGAGATGCCGGATCTGATCGGCCTTATCGCGCCAAGGCCGCTGTTTATCGAGGCGGGCCGGGCGGATAAGCTGTTTCCGCTGCACGGCACCGAGCAGGCGCTGCGCGTGCTGCAGGCCGTTTATGCGGCGGCGGGCGTCCCGGAGGCGCTGGACGCCGACCTGTTCGAGGGCGGCCACGAGGTGCACGGGGCGCGCGCCTTTACGTGGCTGGAGAGGCAGCTGATGTAGCCGCCTCCAGGCTGGCAGCTGGCGGATGGCGCCACCCGCTGCAAATGGCAAGCCCCGGCAAGCGATGCTCGTATGGGCTCTACCGCAGTGAGGCTAGGCTGTCCGCATCGCTGGGAGTCCGTCCGACGAAATGGGGTGCAGGGAGCGTAGGGATATACCACTCTCGCCACGAATAAGAATAGTAAATCTTAGTAAACGAGTAAAGGGCGGTGCGGATATGGCAAAATTCAAAGAGCAGACTGTGCTTCTCAGAATTAGCTGGATGTTCCTTCTTTTTACAGGAGTCGGGATCCTGAGCTTTGGAATATTAGTTGCCGCGTTTCCACAGATTGCAGGTTCTTATGATTTGGGATTGCTGCGAGCGCTCGGCATTGCAACGACAGGAATGGGGTTTTTCGGTACCGTGATCACTCTCAAGTCATACAGAAGAAAAGAAAGATGGGCATGGTTTATTCTCTGGTATTACCCCATCTTCTGGACATTACATTTGGCGGGCGGTCTGCCGCCAGGGAATGATCATATCCATCAAGTTCTTTTTATTGTCATATCTCTCCTGGGCTTGATGCTTCCTTTTAGACAATTCTTCCCGCGGAAAACCGTCGAACCTTGACAGAAAGAGCGCGCGTGCTCGAATCCATTCAAGACCATTCCGGCCGTATGCCAGAGAAGGCTAGCGCGGATGCGGCTATTGGCGGGCAAATGCACGATTACCCGTTCCGAAAGTGACCCGCAAGCCCCACTCCGCGAAATATCCCAAACCGGCTACAAACTACAAACGGGAGAAGTCTGCCCAAAAACGGAATAACGCAGCATAAAGGGCAAAAATGACAAGGAGAATCCGGCATTTAACCCAATACGACAACCGAAAATTGGAAAAAACTAAACATAATGGAAGACGTAACCTTAACAACCTATCCGTCGGGCAGACTCCTAGGATTATGCGCGGGCCATATCCGGCTTCCGCTGCGGCCTCGCGACACACGTGCCCCATGCGCTCGCGCTCGCTGCGGCACCGGCTGCAAGCGCCGCCTAGAGCCGGCTTTCACGCTCAACTCTACGCGCGGTTTATATGGCCTCCGATAACGATCGCGAACCGTCAAACGGTTCACGGTTGCTGCCGGAGGCCTCTTCATGCTTGCCGCCCGCGGCCGCTCAGTTGCCCATGGCCGCTTCCTGAAACAGCTTCAGCAGATCGCTGCGGGCCGAATCGGGCAGCCGGAAATGGCCGTCCCGCCCGGACTGCTGCAATAGGCCGGTGTATTCGGCCTTCTCGATCCAGAACGAGAATGACAGCTCCGTACCGGTGTCCAGCTTCACGACAGCAACATAATCCGGAGCGGTGATATCCAGCTTCCCCCGATCATAGGCCGCGGCGTGGAGAGCTTGCACGAAGCGGCTGCGTGCTTCCGTATCCGTAACTTCGGCTGGCTGGCCGCCGGCTTTTTTTACGGTTATGGATGTAACGTGCTCCGCTTCCAAACGGATGGACTGTCCGCCATGACTGCTGCCGGACTCCGGCTTTCCGCAGCCGGCCAGCACGAACAGCATAAGTGCCGTTAGGCTAAATGCAACGATAAGCAGCTGTTTCACAGGTTCACGACCTTTCGTATCCTCTTCTCATAGACTTGCCGGACAAGGAAAAAGTTGCAGGCGATAAACCGCGTGCGACATCCCCTTCCAAAATGCCGGATGGTCCAAGGCGCGGGGAACGGCGAGCTTGTACTGTTTTTTCCATGGAGGCCATAGGATAAATAAAAACGAAGTGATATACTAAACATGTTCAAGCCCACATGTCAAAATTAACCATTTCCACGCAAAGGGGGGGACGATGATTGCGATCCATGTCGGCTTAGTCGGTTATGGCTTGTCAGGCTCGGTTTTTCACGCTCCGCTTATCGAAAAAGTAGAGAGTCTCCGCTTGCACGCGGTCGTATCCTCCGACGAGGCCAAAGTGCTCCGGGATTATCCCGGCGTACACGTATTTTCCGATTTCGATACTCTTTTGCAGGACAAGACCGTTCAGCTCGTTGTCATTGCCAGTCCGAATACGACTCATTTTTCTTATGCCCGTAGGGCGATTCAGGCCGGCAAGCATGTCGTCGTCGAAATCCGTTCACCGTATCGTCCGCTGAGGCGGATGAGCTGATCGCGCTGGCCCGGAACCATAAAGTCGCGTTGTCGGTTTACCATAACCGCAGATGGGACGGCGACTTTCTAACGGTCCGAAGCCTGCTCGATGCGAATCTGCTAGGTCACTTATCGACCTTTGAATCGCATTTCGACCGGTTTCGGCCCGAGGTGCAGCAGCGTTGGCGCGAGCAGGATTTGCCGGGCTCGGGCATTTTGTATGATTTGGGCTCGCATCTGATCGATCAGGCTTTGTGCCTGTTCGGCAAGCCGCAGACCGTGACGGCCGATTTGCGCGCAGAGCGGCAGGATGCGGCAGCTACCGATTATTTTCACCTGATGCTCGGTTACGATCGGCTGAGGGTGATTCTTCATTCCGGCTCGCTGGTGAAACATGCAGGCGCGCGGTTTGCGCTGCACGGGGACAAAGGGAGCTTCACGAAGTACGGACTGGACCCGCAGGAAAACCGGTTGAAGCAGGGGGAGCGGCCGGGTGCGCCCGATTGGGGCATGGACGATCCCGAACGATACGGACAGCTGACGACAACGATCGGCGGGCTGTCGCTGCAGGCCGTCGTTGAAACGATGCCGGGGCGTTACTCAGACTATTATGAGGAGTTGGCCGCGTCGATCCGGTCGGGTCATAAGCCTCCGGTTTCGGCGGAGGAAGCGCGTGCCGTCATTCGGGTGATCGAATGCGCGGTGCTGAGCGGCCGGGAGCGGCGGACGGTTGATTTTACATAGGAGTAAATTTCGTCTATTTCAAGCCAGGCGGGCTTGCATATGAAAATGGGGAAGAGGTGCCGGAGATGGAAACCGAATCGTATCAGGAACAATTGGCCGAGCTGCAAAGGCAGGAGGAGGAAATTCAATTCACCCGCTTTTCGAATGCGGAGGCGCTGGAAATCGGTATGCGGCTCGTGGAGGAAGTGAAGCGGACAGGCAAAGCGATTACAGTGGACATTACCCGGAATGGTCAATGCTTGTTTCACCATGCGATGGACGGGACATCATCCAACAATGCCGATTGGATCCGGCGTAAGAACAATGTGGTCCGGCGTTTCGGCATCAGCTCCTACCGGTTCGGTACCGGGTTGCGCAGCCAAGGGAAAAGGCTCGAGGATAATCCCGCCATACCGATCATCGATTACGCACCGAACGGCGGCGCGTTTCCGCTCATCATCCGAGGGGTCGGCGTAATCGGCAGTGTGACGGTGTCCGGCCTTCCGGAGAAGGACGACCACGAATTGGTAGTTCGGGTATTGCGGGCATATTTGGAGCAACACCCGCACAATTAATTGCGCTGTCCGTATAAGTCGGGATGAATGCTGACAAACTGTTGTCAAGGTAACTGATGTATTATGGAGAAGCAGGTACGGAAACGAAATACCGAAACCATGGGAGGGTTTAACCTATGTATCCATCCATCCAAAGCTTTATTCAAGATTACCGGAATGAGTCGGCATCGACGCAAAAGCTGCTCGATACGCTGACCGACGAATCGCTCAAGCTGGAGACAGCCTCGGGTTATCGGACGCTCGGGCATTTGGCCTGGCATCTTATTCCGAGCGGCGGCCTGCTTCAGCCTACCGGCCTGAAGTTCGATGCCCCTCCGGAGGATGCCGAACCGCCGGCATCGGCATCCACGATCGCTCAAACGTATACAAAGACGGTCGAATCGCTGCTTGAGGCGGTCCAGACGCAATGGACCGACGCCAAGCTGCAGGAAACCGTGAACATGTTTGGTCAGGTCTGGACAAATGGCTTGACACTGCAAGTTTTTGTCCGGCATGAAATTCACCACCGCGGCCAACTGACCGTTCTGATGCGCCAGGCGGGGCTTCCTATCGCAGGCGTTTACGGCCCTTCAAAGGAAGAATGGATTGCGATGGGCATGGACGCCAAAGCGTAGCCGTGCAGACCCTGGAAAGAATAGCTCCGCGGAACGGATCGTATCGCGTCCGTATGCGGTCGGAACCAAATAAAGCATCCTGATCTGATCTTCATTAGCGTCTGCTTGCCGCCGCTTGGCAAGCAGACGCTGAAGAGGAATGCAGGATGCTTTTTTGCATGTGCCGATTAGGCAGGAAGCCGGCTGACCTCCGAAGGCGCTCGATCCGCTTCTGTAGGGCAGCGGCGCATCCTGCCATAACGCCGTCGGTCATGCAGGGTTTTTCTCCGGCGCGGGATGCCCGGCTTGATCGATACCGTCCCGGTTGCGTCTGCGGATGAATTGGAAGTAGAACAGCGCCGTATTGACAAGGATAAGCAGGCTGAGCGCGAGAAAAATGTTGCTGAACACGGCTGCTGACGGGTTGAGCAGCAGCGGATTGAGCGGCGGTGCGGATGCTCCGGAATCGAGCATTTTGCCGATCAGCGAGGTGGCGATGGCTCCGGCGATAAAGTTAACCATCATGAACAGGCCCATACCGACGCCGGTTTGCTCCCGCGGCAATGTCCGGGATACGGTATTGGACAGGCCGATGCCGAGAAAGGTCGCGCCAATATTACCGAAGATGAGAAAGACCCACAGGATCGACGGCTGGATCCCGGCCGTGATCGACAGCAGCGCAAAGGAAACGAACTGGAAGGCGACGGCGATCAGGACGAGGAATACATTGCCTTTCCGGTCCGCCAGCCTGCCGCCCGCGCGGCTGAGCAGCGATGCGGCGATAGCGCCGGGGAACATGACAAACCCGACTACCGCAGGGGACAAATGGTTCATTTGCGTCAGCATCTGCGGCAGCAGGAACGGAATGCCGAAGCCGAGGCCGCTTCCGATGAACGATACCAGAATGCCAATGGAATAATTTCTGTTCTTGAAAATGGCGGGCTGAATAAACGGCTGCTCCGTACGGTGAATATAAAGGATAAACAGCGCTAGCAGCACGGCGCCTGCGGCAAATAGCGGCCATGAGCTATTGGTAATGCCGAGCAGGAAGACCGCGATCGTCACGGCCAACAAGGAGCCGCCGGGCAGATCCGTTTTGCCGGCCGTACCTTTGTGGTCGTCCAAATATTTGCGGTAATAAGGCAACGTAAGCAGGGCCAGTACGGATAACAGAAATAAATAACGCCAGCTGGCCATGCTCGTTACGAAGCCCGCGATGATCGGACCGATGGCCGTGCCGAGCGCCAGGCCGGACGAGGTGATGCCCAAGGCGCGTCCGCGGCTCTCCGGCGGGAAATAACGCACGGGAATAATCATCGCCGTAGCCGGGATGACGGACGCTCCGATGGATTGCAGAATGCGCCCGGCGATAATCATCCAATAGTGCGATGCGGCGAAGCCAAGCAGAGAGCCTACCGCAAAGAAAGAAAGTCCGATCGTCAACAAATCCTTCAAGCGGTATTTGTCGGCCAGCTTGCCATATGTAATGGAGCCGATGGCGTACACAATAATATAAGCCGTAACCACCCAGCTGACTTGCGAGGCGGAAAGCTGGAACTGCGCTCCAATGGCGGGCAGGGCAACGTTGAACATGGTCGCGTTCATGACGGATAGGATGAGAGTGAAGGCCAATACCCGAATCAATTTTTCGGCGGCAGGGGAAGTATGCATACAGTCTCCTTCTTGAAATTTGATTATAGTGAAGAATGATGAACCGCAACGTTGAAGCGGCTCCGTCGGAAATACATTCATAATGGACTGCTGCGGATGGACATCGGGATGGAACGATTTGGTACGGGAGCTATTATACTACTTATTTTCCGTCAACTCCAGCAGCGGGCTGCACAAAAGACCGGTTGTCAGGAAGCGAACTGAAACGATTTTGTTGACAATGATAATCATTTTCAATTAAATAAGAATAACGAACCGACATAAGGATGTGAGCTTCCATGCGCCTACCGTATTCAGCCTGCTCGCCTGGGAGCATGGAATCGGTATGGTATGGGAGAGCTACCCGCTTATGCACGAACCAGCTTTCCGCGAAGCATTGGGCATCGGTCCGGGGGAAAAGGTGGTTGGCAGCCTGCATGTCGGGTATCCGGCGGCAATTCCTGCGGCACAGCCGAGAACCGCTGCCGACCGTCTGCTGACGGTGATCGGCGGCTAATGCAGCGACTTGAGCCGGTGTGCTACAATAGACGATAGCTGAAAACGCTGTCAACCCCAAATACCCAAATAATGAAGAAGGCGGGAAATGACTATGGTTGAGCATCTCGTATTATTTAAGCTGCATGAAGGAACAAGCGAGGCGGATAAACAAAAAGTCGTCGATACGCTGCAGGGCTTGAAGGAAATTCCCGGCATCGCCGAATTTTCGGTTGGCTTGAACCATTCCCGGGAGGGCAAAAGCAAAGGATTCGAGGTAGGGATGCGGATCGGCTTCAAAGATCAGGCTTCGCTGGACGCCTATTTGCCGAGCGAACGTCATAAATCGCTGATCGGCCAAGTGAACAAGCATTTCGCCGATGTCATCGTTCTGGATTATACGTGGTAAGGGAGCCGGGCAAGGAAACGCTGCGCAGAAGGCAGGCTAATCTTGAGCAGGGCATTCCCGTCGAGCCGTCCATTTGGAAGCAGGTTCTGGCTTTGTAAACGCGAGGGCGCAGACTTAAAAAACCGTAGTCTGCGCCCCGTTCTGCTTCTCTCTGTACTGCCCCGGCGTGATTCCCTCGTTTTTCTTGAATATCCGGTTGAAATACGGCGGCTGATAGCCGACCTGAACGGCGATATCGTTGATCTTCTCATCCGTTTCCACCAGCAGCCGCTTCGCGGTGTCCAATCGGTAGTTCGTCAAATAGTCGATAAACGTGCTGCCGGTCACCTGCTTGAAGCCGAGGCTCAGTTTTTTCGGGTACGTGCCGTGCAGATCGGCGCAGTACTCTAATGAAATATCTTTCATATACATTTCATGAATCGTGATCAGTACCTTTTCCACGAGCTGCTTGAGCTGCACATCCTGTGTGACGTGAAGCTCGCGGATGTAAGGGAGGATGAGCTGCCGTTTGATGCTCTGCAGCACGGCGTCAGGATCCTGCAGCTGAATCAGCTGCTCCCACTGCATCTCGCCGTCATCGAGCTGCTGCGGATTGAATCCCGCCAACATGATCGCATTCCGCAGATTGCCGTACAGCTGCAGCAAACCTTGGCGTACCTGAAGTTCTTTCACCGACTGGCGCTGAAGAACGGCCAGGAAGTCGTCCATCGCCCGGTACAGCTCGGCTTCCATTCCCATCCGCAGCGCATGAATGATCTCCTTTTCCGTTTCCATAGGATACGTGATATGGTGCTGGCCTTCGGGCATCATTTCGTCCAAATACAAGATTTGCCGCTGCTCGTTCAGCCTTTTATGGCTGAGCGCCTTTCGCGTGTCATCGAACAGGTCCGGTATGCTGCGCAACGATACGGTGCTCTTGCCGACGCAAACGGCGGTATGCACCTTCAACAGGCTGTACAGCGTGGCGGCCAGCTCTTCGGCCAAATTGTACAGCGCCGCTTTGACATCTTCCATGGCGTGGTCGTGCCGGAAACGGACAAGCAGACCGACGGTCATATCCTGATAATTGATGACGCTTGCTTCCAATGCTTTACCGCTCGTTATTTCCTCCACCATGTTGGCGGCGGCAAAGGTAACAAGCTGCTCGTCGCCGGGTGAAAATTTCCCTTCCGAATGATACAGACCGTGCAGCTGCACAACCATTACGGCATGCAGCTTATCCTGTACATCCCAGCCGTACTGCTCCATCCGATCGGCGATTTCCCCATCGTTGAGAAAATACAGATGCCCCTGAACAAGCTGAAGCAGGAAATTTTCGCGCAGCGAAGGCAGCTGCGTATCGAGCCGCTCCTGCAAAATTTGGCTTTCGCGCGACAAATGCTTCCATTCGCTTGCAATATAATCGATTTCATCCGTTCCCTCGGCGCTGCGTTTTCCCGATCGCAGCAACAGGACAAGCCTGCGGATCGGTCGGTACAGCTGTCGCGATGCCAGCCACGACAAGCCTAATGCCAGCAGCAGCCCGGCGCATCCGGCATAAAATACGACCCTTGACAGCAGCCTGACCGGCTCGGTCAGCTGCTCCAGCGGGGTAGCCGTGGCAACCGTCCAAATATGCCCGATCCGCTTCATTTTGCCGAACGAGACGGAGAAGGTTTGCCCTTTCCAGCTTTCGATGACCGAATCGCGGTCCTGTCCTTGTCCCTTGACGACCTCCGTTACAAATAAATCCAATTCGCTCGGTGCAGCCGACCCGTCACGACCAAGCGAAATATATTTGCCGTCCTGCTGCATCAGCAGCTTCGATCCGCCGCCGCCCGGCTCCAGCTCTCCGATCAAGCGGTTCAACTGCTTGGCGTTGATCTCTACGATCAGCGCTGCTTCGGTCGGCCCTACGCCCCCGGATAAACGAACGACAAGCATGTAAGGAGCGGAATTGGCGTTTTTGGAAATCGTATCGGTCCAAAAAATATCGCGCTGGTACGAGATGAGCGAACGGTAAGCCTCAAGCGCGTCGCGCGAATCGAATCTCAAAATGCCCTTGTTTTCCTTGATCAGCACTTCTTGTTTATCGAGATAAAGGCTTACGTCCTCAATGAGCTGGTCGGACGACTTGATCCATGTCAGCGATTTGAAAATTACTTGCTGAATATTGTAAAAATCTTTTTCCACATCCAGATTGCCGTATGTGTTGCTCAGGTTAAGATTGAACGACCATTGGGCGAGAACCGTTTCCAGATGGGCCAGATTGCTGTCGATCCTTTCCGTCGCGTAAGCGACCTGCTGTTGATGGGTTCTTTTGGCTTCGGCCTCAATATTGGCCGTTCCGAGGATGTAGACGAACAGCCCGATAATGGCCGCAGGCAGGCAAGCACTGATAGCCGCTATGAGAAATGTATGCCGGTAGTGCTTATTTTTCCACATGTCGTCATCCCCCCGTACGCTTAATCTTAATACAAACTTCCGCCATAAAGCCATAGGTTTCGGGCTCTGGAATGAATGTGCAATCGCCGGAAATAAGCGGGAATAGGAGTTCAATCGGCGGAAATGCCGCAGAATAAGAGTTCAATTGCAGGAAACGGAGGCGGCTCCTATAGTGAGATCAAAGAACAACAAGGAGAGTGGTGATAGCCATGAGCGAACAAAAGCAGCTGTCGATTGAAGCGGGGAAATGGAGCACGGCATCCCGGAAACATCGTTCGCTGCATATCCGAACCGTATGGCGCGGGGTCGTGAGAGACAAATATTTGTACTTGCTTGCACTGCCGATGCTCGTTTATTTTCTCGTCTTTAAATATGTACCGATGTGGGGGGTATTGATCGCGTTCAAAAATTATACGCCCTACGTCGGTTTTTGGGACAGCCCTTGGGTAGGTCTGGCGCATTTCGAACGTTTTTTCGCAAATGAAGATTTTGTAATTTTGCTGCGCAATACGCTCGCGATCAATGTGTTGAATCTGGCGCTCTTTTTCCCGCTGCCGATTTTACTGTCCGTGATGCTGAACGAGGTCCGCATAGAATGGGTGAAACGGACGATGCAGTCGGTTATTTATTTGCCGCACTTTTTGTCCTGGGTGGTCATTGCCGGCATTACGTTTCTGATGCTGTCCACGTCCGAAGGCGTGATCAACAAAATGCTGTTCGCACTCGGCTTTGACAAATACCCGTTTCTGACGACGCCGGACCTGTTCTGGCTGCTGCTGACGTTTCAGTCCATATGGAAGGAAGCCGGTTGGGGGACGGTTATTTTCCTGGCCGCCATTGCTTCTGTAGACACACAGCTGTACGAGGCCGCCAAAATGGACGGAGCCGGGCGTCTTCGCCAAATATGGCATATCACCCTTCCGGCTATCCGCAATGTGATCGTCATTTTGCTTATTTTGCGGGTCGGCCATATGATGGATGTCGGCTTCGAGCAGGTATACCTGATGATGAATGGAGCCGTGTCCGATGTAGCCGATGTGTTCGATACGTATGTGTACCGCAGCGGGATTCAGCAGGCGCAGTTCAGCTACAGTACCGCAGTCGGGCTGTTCAAGTCGATCGTAGGCGTTGTACTTGTCGTGGTGACCAACCGGCTGGCCAAAAAGTTCGGCGAGGAAGGCGTGTATTAAGCCAAACCCCCGAAAGTGACGCAAAGCTCTGAAGCGGATTCCGAATACTTTTGGGGGAGCCCCCGAAAGTGACGCGAAGCACTGAAGTGGACACCGAATACTTTTGGAGGAATCCCCGAATAGACGTCGCGGTTCCATACATTCGAAGAAGGGAGGAACAAATCCATGAACCAAAATGTCGCCGACAAGCTGTTTCAAACGGCGGTGATGACGATTTTGACTATCGTTGCGCTGCTGATGCTGTTTCCGTTCTATTATGTGTTCGTCGTTTCGTTTACATCGCCGGTCGAATATTTGCGGAAAGGGCTGGTGCTGCTGCCGAGCGAATGGACATTGACCTCGTACAAATATTTGCTCGCCAACAACGTGTTCGTAAAAGCCGCCGGGGTCAGCACGTTTCTCGCCGTCGTCGGGACGGTGCTCAGCCTGATCGTAACCTCTGCGGGCGCATACACTTTGTCGCGCAAAAGGCTGCACGGGCGCCGCATGCTGCTCATTCTTATTTTGCTGACGACACTGTTTAATCCCGGCATAGTTCCGCCTTACCTGGTTGTCCGGGAGCTCGGCTTGATGAACAGCATTTGGTCGCTCATTATTCCCGTATTAACGAGCGGCTGGTACGTCATTCTGATGAGAGGCTTTTTCGAGAGCATTCCCGACGAGCTGGAGGAAGCGGGAAAAATCGACGGGGCGTCGGATATCGGAGTGTTTACGCGGATTATACTGCCGTTGTCGCTTCCATCGTTGGCGGCCTTCGGGCTATTTTATGCAGTGGCTTATTGGAACACGTTCTTTTCGGCCATTTTGTATATCAATAAAGCGGATCTGAGGCCGCTGCAGGTCGTACTGCAAATGCTGCTGATCGACTCGTCAAGCTCGTCCTCGGGAGAAATCGCCAACCAGATGAGCAGTGAGATCGCGATTCCGACCGATACGCTGAAAATGGCGGCGGTCGTCATCTCCACAGTACCGATTTTGCTCGTTTATCCGTTTTTGCAGAAGCATTTTGCCAAGGGGGTTATGGTAGGCTCGATCAAGGGGTGATGGGATGGCGGCTCTTGCCCGATGGCAGGGGGAGAGACCGGCGCATGAATTTGAAATGACGGAGCGGCTGCGCTACATTACAATTAACAGGGAGGTTTAAGTATGAATAGAAAGAGAAAGATCGCTTTAGCTTGTGCGGCATCGCTTGCGGTACCCGCGCTGCTGACGGCTTGCGCCGGCGGCGGGTCCAAAAATCCGGGGGAGCAAGGAGATACTGCGTCCAACAAGCCGACGGAAATTTCAATCTTTGCCAACCAGCAGGGCGCGCAGGCGGTGGATTCGAGCAATGAGCTGCTGCAGGCCATTGAACAGAAAACGAATACGAAGCTGAACATTACATGGGTACCCTTCAACTCGATCAACGAGAAAACGAAGGTGGCGCTCGCTTCCGGCGACTTGTCCGACCTGACCTTCGTCGGCAATGTGTACGATTCGCAGGTGGTGCAGATGGCCGCATCCGGGGCGTTCTGGGATATCACTCCTTATATAAAAGATTATAAGAACTTGAGTGCCTGGCCTAAAGAAATATGGGATAACGCCAAAATTCAGGGAAAAAACTACGGCATCCCGCGCCCGCGTCCGTTGGAAGGCGGCTGGGGCGTCCATGTCCGCAAGGATTGGCTGGATAAGCTCGGGCTTAAGGTTCCGGAGACGATGGATGACATTTATGCGGTGGCCAAAGCGTTCGCGGAAAAAGACCCGGACGGCAACGGGAAAGCGGACACGTTCGGGCTGACCGGACATGTCGATTCCGACGGGATGGGCGCTTTCGGCTGGGTCGAGAACGTCTTTACCGGATCCTTGGGCAAATGGAAATTAAAGGACGGACAGCTTGTGCCGGTGCTGTTTGATCCCGGTCAAAGGCAAGCATTGGAATGGCTCAAAAAAGCATATGACGAAAAGGTGCTCGCTCCCGACTTTGCCGTGATGAAATCGACGCAGGCCCGGGAAATGTATATGGCCAACAAGGCCGGCGTGTTCGGCTCGGCGCTGAATCCGCAGTGGCTGTACACCGACGCGCTGCGCAAAATCGATCCGAAGGCGGATTCGTATCCGCTGACCTACATCATCGGGCCGGAAGGCAAGTTCGCCGCCAAAGATTCGGGCGTATTCGGCATGTACGTCATTCCGAAAACGGTTCCGGAAGCGAAGCTGAAAAAAATTCTCGCCTTCGTCGATCAAGGAAACGGCGAAGAAATATCGACTATTTCACAATTCGGCTTGGCCGACAAGCATTACACGGTGAAGGACGGCTTCAAAATTGCGACCGAACAGGCCAAGACGGATAACATTCCCGACATTACGAACAATCTGCTGCAAATTTTCCAAATGTACGATAAGTATCAACGGGCTTATTACAACGGTATTCCGAAAGAGTACTACGAGCGCAACAAGAAGCTGGTCGACGACCGGAGCGCCTTCAGCAAGCCCGACCTTGGCTACGGACTCATTTCCCAGACGGCCTTGACGGTCGGCCCCGATTTGTACAAAAAGGTGCAGGATATGAAAATCAAAGTGATTATAGGTAAAGAAACGTTGGCCGCATGGGACGACTATATCGCCAAGCTGAAAACCGATCCGCAGTTTCAAAAAATTATCCAGGAAACGAACGAGGCGTATAAAGCCAAATAACGATGAAGGTAGGGGAATCGAGATATGAGTAGCAAGCCGAATATGATTGATGCCGACGTTCATAATGCGATTGCCAAGCCTGCCGATCTGCTGCCCTTTTTGCCCAGAGCTTGGCATGAATATTGGTTGTCCGCGGGGCCGGGTTATGCAGGGGGCTGGTATTCGCCGCTCGGTGTGATGCGCAAGGACGCCGTCCCTGACGGCGGAGGGATTCCCGGCAGCGACCCGCAGCATATGCTGAAGCATCATTTTAACAAGTACGGCATCGATTACGGTATTTTAACCGGCTCGGGGGTGCTGGGCATTTCCTTGAACCCGAATCCCGATTACGGCAGCGTAGTCGCAAGCGCCTATAACGATTGGCTGGCTGAAACATGGCTGAAGGCAAGCCCGGTTTTCAAGGGCTCGATTCTCATCAATCACGCCGACCCGCAGGCGGCGGCCAAGGAAATCGACCGGATGGCGAAGCATCCGGATATGGTGCAGGTCATTATGTGCAGCGGTGCGCGAATGCTGTACGGCCAACGGTTTTATCACCCGATCTATGAGGCGGCGGAACGCAACGGTCTGCCTGTCGCCATTCATCCGGGGACGGAAGGAAGAGGAATTGCGGGAGCGCCGACGCCGTCCGGCTATCCGACGACGTATTTGGAATGGCATAATATACTTCCAACCAACTATATGGCCCATATCAACAGTCTGGTCTGCGAAGGCGTATTCGAGAAATTCCCGAAGCTCAAGTTCGTCGCCATTGAAGGCGGCATCGCCTGGCTGCCCCACTTGATGTGGCGGATGGACAAAAACTATAAAGGCTTGCGCGATCTCGTTCCATGGCTGAAGAGGCTGCCGTCGGACTACATCAGGGAGCATATCCGGCTGACGACGCAGCCGATCGAGGAGCCGGCGCATCCGGCGCATTTGAACCAAATCTTCGAGATGATCGGCGCGGACGACATGGTGCTGTTTTCCTCCGATTACCCGCACTGGGACTTCGACAATCCGCGAATCGCGCTGCAGCCGATCCGCAAAGAGCTGCGGCAGCGAATTCTTGCCGATAACGCTATAAGCCTGTACGGCTTGCATACGAAGCCGCAGGCGGCAGCAGGTAAGGAGGGCCAGGTCCGGTGAATGAAGGGAAAACCAGAACGCGGCATGCGGTTGCCTTGACCGGGGAATTGGCGGCAGGGGGGCGGAAAATCGTCGAAGTCAAAGGGATGGAGCTCGGAATCTTTCATGTGAACGGCGGCTATTACGCCTGGAGAAACGTATGTCCCCATGCTGCCGCTCCGGTCTGCGAAGGCCCCGTCTGCGGCACGCGGCTGCCGTCGATGGTATATGAATACAAGTACGGCAAGGACCGGGAAATATTGCGCTGCCCCTGGCACGGCTGGGAGTTCGATTTGACGGACGGCAGCCACTTGACGGATCGCGCAGTCAGGCTGCGCGGTTACGAGGTGGAGGTCGACGGGGAGCAAATCTATGTACTGATCTAGGAGTCTGTCCGGCGGGAGGAAATTCGCGAATATGTATTCAATCCTGTCCTGTAGTTATTCCGGAAAAGGGAGGGCACTCCATATTCATGTCACCTCGATCGGACAGACTCCCAGGCCGCTATGTCTTGAGCGGGTTTGCGCTGGGGCCGGAGCAGGAGGAAAAGAAAAGGGCAAGCCATGCGAGGGAAATCCCCTTGCATATGGCTTGCCTTTGCGGGTTATATGCTGCTTTGCCGCTTGCGCCTATACGGCGGCCCGGTTAAACTGGCTCGTGTATAGATTGTGGTAGAAGCCTCGTGCCGCCAGCAGCTCCTGGTGGCTGCCGCGTTCGATAATCTCGCCGCCGTTCAGGACGAGAATCTGATCGGCTTCGCGGATCGTGCTCAGCCGGTGGGCGATGACGAAGCTGGTACGCCCTTGCATCAGCTTCGTCATCGCTTCCTGAATGTGCATTTCCGTTCGCGTATCGACGGAGCTGGTCGCTTCGTCGAGGATCAGGATCGCCGGATCGGCCAGAATGGCCCGGGCGATCGTCAGCAGCTGGCGCTGCCCTTGGCTCAAATTGCCGCCCTCTGCGGTCAGCTGGGCGTCATAGCCTTGCGGCAGCTTACGGATAAATCCGTCGGCGTTCGCCAGCTTCGCCGCTGCTTCAACCTCCTCGTCCGTTGCGTCGAGCCGGCCGTATCGTATGTTCTCCCGAATCGTATCGGAGAACAGGTACGCATCCTGCAGCACGATGCCGAGCTGCCGCCGCAGGCTTGTTTTCTCCAGCGTGCGGATGTCGGCGCCGTCGATGGCGATCACCCCGCTGTCAATATCGTAGAAGCGGGTGAGCAGATTGACGATGGTCGTTTTCCCGGCGCCGGTAGGCCCAACCAGCGCGATCGTTTCGCCCGGCTTCGCGGCCAGCGAAACGTTCTTCAAGGTCGGCGTTGACTTGTTGTAGCTGAAGCTGACACTGTCGAAGACGACCTCGCCGCGCATTTGCCGCAGCTCCCGTTCGCCGTCCTCGCTTGCGCCGCTCGTATATTCCGGCTTGACGTCCATCACCTCGAACACCCGCTCCGCTCCGGCGATCGCCGACTGAATCATATTGAACTGGTTGGCCAGCTCATTGATCGGCCGCCCGAATTGCTTGGAATAGTTCAGGAAAGCGACGATCACGCCTACGGTCGTCAGTCCCTGAAGCGCCATCCAGCCGCCTGCGGCTGCGATTAAAGCATAGCTCGTATGGTTGATCACGTTCATAGCCGGCCCGATCATGCCGGAAAAAATCTGCGCTTTGTTGCCGACGTCACGCAGCTTCCGGTTGATCGTGTGGAATTCCTCGATCGCTTTGTCTTCGCGGTGAAACGATTTGACCACTTTTTGCCCGGCAATCGTTTCCTCGATGAAGCCGTTGAGCTCGCCCAGACTTTGCTGCTGCGCGCTGAAAAATTTGCGCGTTCGCTTCGCGATTTGTCCGGTTACACCCATCGCCGCCGGGATGATCAGCAGACTGAGCAGCGTTAACCATAGATTGAGGCTGAGCATCATCACGATGGCGCCGACAACGGTCAGAACGCTGGTCAACAGCTGGGTCACGCTCTGATTCAGCGTGTTCGTCACGTTCTCGATATCGTTGGTCGTCCGGCTCATCAGCTCGCCATGCGTTTTGCTGTCGAAGTAGGGAAGCGGCAGCTTCTGCAAATGCTCGAACAAATCGTGACGCAGATCGAAGACGGTACGCTGCGTCAGTCCGGTGATGACGTAGGCTTGAATCCAAGACATCGCCGCACCGATAACATAGACGGCCAGCAGGGCGATACAGAGCCAGAGCAGACCGCTGTAATCTCCGGGAATAATATACCGGTCGATCGATACTCCGATCAAATAAGGGCCGAGCAGGGTGGACAGCGTACTGAGCGCCGTCAGCAGGACTACAGTGATCAAGCTTGCGCGCTGCCGGCGCAAATATTGCCACAGCCTGTACAGCGTCGCCTTCGTATTTTTGGCTTTGCTGACCTTGCCCATCATTCCCCGGCCGGGACCCATGCCGCCGCCGGGGCCCATCATGATGGGAGGAGCCGCTGCCTGTCTTTCATGAGCAGCCGATCCGGCCGCGCTTTTGCCGTTAGCCATGAACAACAGCCTCCTCGCCTAATTGCGACTTATATATATCCTGGTAAACGGCGCTGGAACGGAACAGTTCCTCGTGGTTGCCCTCGGCAACGACAGCTCCGTCCTCCAGCACGATAATCGTGTCGGCTTCCAGCACGGAAGATATGCGCTGGGCGATGACGATCCGCGTGCTGGAGGCGGACTGCTCCTTCAGCGCTTGCTGAATGCGCGCCTCGGTTCCCAGGTCGACGGCGCTGGTGCTGTCGTCGAGAATGAGGATCGGCGGCTTGACCAGAATCGCCCGCGCAATCGATATCCGCTGTTTTTGGCCGCCGGACAGGTTAACCCCCCGTTGGCCGACGAGCGTCTGATAGCCGTCCGGCATGGCCATGATGAAGTCATGGGCTTGCGCCGCCTTGGCCGCCGCCTCGACCTCCTCCTGGGTCGCATCGGGCTTGCCGAAGCTGATATTGTCGCGGATCGTCCCGGTAAACAGGATCGCTTCCTGCAGCACCATGCCGATCCGGGTGCGCAGATGCTTCCGGTCGATCCGTCTGATGTCGGTTCCGTCGATCAGAATGCGTCCCGCCGTCGTGTCGTACAGCCGCGGAATTAGGTGGACCAGGCTGCTTTTGCCTGATCCGGTTGCGCCCAAGATCGCTACCGTTGTGCCCGGTTGAACTGTAAAGCTGACATTTTTCAGCACGAGCGAGTCCGAAGCGCTACTGATATCGCCGCCGCTGCGGCCGCCTTCATTGTCCGCATGATAAGCAAACGACACGCGGTCGAACACGATTTCGCCGTGCCGGATAACGCTTGTTGTCGCAGGGGCATCGTTTGAAGTTTCAGAGTCGGTATCCAGTACCTCATTCATCCGTTCGGCGGAAGCTTTGGCACGCGAAACGTTCATCAGCACCATGCTGACCATCAGCAGCGAAAACAGCATTTGCGTCACATAATTGATAAACGCGACCAGATCGCCGACCTGAATGGAATGATTCCAGACATGCTGCCCGCCAAACCAGAGCACGACCGCTACGCCGGCGTTCATAATCAGCATCATCAGCGGCATGATCAGGGCGACGATCCGCGTTGCTTTGGTAGCGATATCCATTAACGCTTCATTGGAGCGCCCGAACCGGTTATTCTCAAAATCCGCCCGGACGAAAGCTTTGACGACCCGGATGCCGGTCAAATTTTCCTGCATAACGTTGTTCACGCTGTCGAGCCTTTTTTGCACGTTGGCAAACAGCGGAAACGCCTTGCGAATGACGAACGTCAGTACCGCCAACAAAATCGGTATGACGGCTACCAGCACCAGAGCGAGCATTGGACTGATGAGGATGGCCATAATCAGACTGCCGACCGACAGCAGCGGGGCTCTGACCAAAATGCGCAGCGTCATCAGAACGACGTTCTGTACCTGCACGACATCGTTTGTCAGACGGGTAACGAGCGACCCGGAATTGAACGTATCAAGCATACGAAAGGAGAATGACTGCACCTTGACGAACAACGCTTTTCGCAAATCCGCGCCGAAGCTCTGCGAAGCGCTGCTGGAGAAGAGGGTGCAGCCCATACCGCCTATGAGGCCGATCATAGCCGTGCCTACCATGAGCAGACCGGTATGTTGAATATGAGCCAGGTTGCCGGTTTGAATGCCGTCATTCACGATGCTGGCCATATATTTCGGCTGCAGCAGATCCATGCATACCTCCAGCAGCATACACAGCGGGGCGAGCGTTGCAGCCAGCCAATAGGGCTTCAAAAATCGTGCCAATTTCCACATGTTGAACACCTCATTTCAATTAAATCGCAAAATCGCCAAAAAACAGTTCGGCTGCTCGCGGAGAGAAGAAATTAATGCCGGGACTTGCGGTGTCCGCACCGCTTATGATGTCTTCGGGACCGGCGTTCATCCTCTTCCTGCTCTTGGTCCGGGTCCGTCAAATGGCTGCCTCGTTGAAGATTATCGAACATCTTCAGCAGCAGCCGGCGCAGCGTTTCTTGTTCTTCTCCGCTAAAATGTTCGAAACAGAGCGCTTCCATCAATTGAAGCGCTTTCACAACCTCGTTGTGGATGCCTTCGCCTTTCTCGGTCAGGTATACCCGGGTCATTCGTTGATCCTTCTCATCCGGACGCCGCTCCACGAGCCCGTTTTTTTCGGTTCGGTTCAGCATAACGGTTAAGGTAGCGGGTGTGATCCTCAGCCGTTCGGCGAGCTCTTTCTGGCTTTGACCGTTTTGCTCGGATAGAGCGATAAGGAGAGGTGGCTGCCCCGGATGCACTTCTTGATCCTGCAGCAGATTGTGCATGGCCCGCCGATGCGATCTCAGCACAAGCATGAACACCGCGTGCAAAGAGTCCGGGGTGTGAGTGTTCATTTGGCTTTCCCCCTTAAAATTAATTAGTCGACTAATTATATATTTACCATTTGTTGCCGGAGCCGTCAACTGTGAGTTAGCGGAATCAGGTAAAAAGTAAACATGAGGGCAAGGTTTTCGCCATGGCTCAAGAAATGTATTTTTTACCTTTTTTGCAGGAATGGACGCAACGATTACCGAAATTTATTTGAGAAATAAGGGCTAGTTCTATACGATTAAGTAAAGGATCTCGGGTGGACTATGTAAACATGGATACGATTGAACAGTTAATTGGCGGCATATCCAACTCGGAAACGGTCTATTTTCAGCTGTACGACAAGCTGGGGAAACCGATGACCGGCGGGCAGCAGGAGAGCAGACGCCGATTTCCGAAGCGAATGAAGGAAAAGAGCTGGCGAGAGTAAGCTCATCTTATACGGGGTGGCAAGTCGGCAGCGGGCTAAAGAACAGCTCGATTTCGTCGACAGCTTGTCCTATATTGCTTGGATTGACTAGTGTCGGCGTGCTTCTGGCCGGAGTCGGGTGAATTGTTACGTAACGGGAAGGAGTGACAGGCCGATCGAGTCGATTATGAACCGCGCTGCTACACAACGCGGTCCAGTCGCAGCTCCTCATAGCTGCAGATGCCCTGATCCAGCGCATTTCGGCGCAGCGCCAAATACAATTCCGCTTTGGTGGCATTGTCATAAGGCATGACGAACAGCACACCGACGAAAAAGGCAATAAATCCAAGCAAATACCAGCCGAGAAATGACAGGTCCAGGACGAACATATCGAATTTTTGCCCGGCCGTCATATGTTTGCTCAGTTCAACGGCCCGCTTGTACCCGATATTCGGATTATCCGCCAAAATATAAGGTACTAAACTGTAAGCGTACGTTTTGATAATGCCCGGAATAATAAGCAGCAGAAACCATAGGAAGAGAAGGAAGCCGCGCCACAGCATAGCCTTGATAATGTCCAGATACTTGGCTTTGGAAAAAGCGTAGCCCAAATAATTCATGTTCACATCGTCTTGGGCCGCTTGTACGAAGTATCGGCGTCCGCCCACTTCAAGCGGAAATCCGAGAAAAATGCGGAATGCCAGCGCGAATAAGATGACGACCAAAAAGATGAGGATGAGAATAATGATGAAAATGAATGCAATTCCGTCGCCATCCCATTTCGAAGGCATGAAGCTGGACGGGAAATCTCCAAAATTATAATTGAAATTTATAGACCCGCCGCCGCCGGAGCCTCCGACAAACGCAATAATAAGACTCATCAAAAATGCTTTCCAATAGGATGTTCTCAGCACATCTTTGGCCCTTGCTTTAAGGCCCTTTCGATCCCACATTTGTATCCCCCTTATCGTTATAAATAGCTTGGTTAAAATAAGCAGAGTCCAATATGCCTCCGTGTAATCCAGATTATACCATAATGTTAAGCGAATGGAATTTCAATATGTCTTATGACATAAATATAATTGCTTGAAGCGGACAGGATGGCTAAAAAAAAGGATAGTCGGTGTCGCTTTCCGGACAAATATTGTTATACTGGAGATACATCAAAAATTGTCTGTTTTGTGCCAGATTATGATTATATATAATGAGAGTTGGACTTTATGAAAGGTGGTAATGATAGTGGAGCTGAATAAAGAGAAGACAGTGATTGGCCTGGTTGGAACCGGCGTGATGGGAAAAAGCATGGCCGGACATTTCATTAAAGCGGGCTACGAGGTGCATGTCTACAACCGGACAAAATCGAAAGCCGAAGACCTTCTGGAGCAGGGAGCCCGTTGGCAGGATTCTCCCGGCGAGTTGGCCAAGCATTGCAATGTGATTATTACGATGGTAGGCTTTCCAAGCGATGTGGAGGAAGTGTACTTGGGCGAGAGCGGAATTTTACGCAACGCCAAACCGAACAGCTTCCTGATCGATATGACCACGTCCAGCCCGGCGCTGGCCAAAAAAATCTACGATGCGGCGCGCGAGCATCAAATGGTGTCCCTGGATGCGCCGGTTTCCGGCGGAGACGTAGGTGCGAAGGAAGCGAGATTGTCGATTATGGTAGGCGGAGACAAAGAGGCGTTCGACGCCGTGCTGCCGCTGTTCGAAATCATCGGTAAAAATATTGTGTACCAAGGCCAGGCCGGTGCCGGCCAGCATACGAAGATGTGCAATCAGATTGCTATTGCGAGCAATATGATCGGGGTATGCGAAGCGCTTGTTTATGCGAAAAAAGCGGGTCTGGACCCGACTACCGTATTGAAAAGTATCGAATCCGGCGCAGCGGGAAGCTGGTCGCTCAGCAATCTGGCTCCGCGCATCATCAACGACAACTTTGCTCCGGGCTTCTACGTGAAGCATTTTATTAAAGATATGGGCATCGCCCTGCAGGCGGCGGAAGAGATGAAGCTCGACATGCCGGGCTTGTCGCTGGCCAAGTCGTTGTACGAGCAGCTCGCCGCGATCGGCGAGGAAAACAGCGGCACGCAGGCACTGTACAAAATTATCGATAAGTAAGCTCGTCGGACCGGCGGCTTCTTCGCCGGCGGGAGCGGACTGTGCGGCTGATTAAGCAAAAAGCAATCGCTTGAGGGAACATACGGGGTTACAGATGGCTGAAACAGGCGAGTACAGGCATTCGTGCTGAGTGCAAGGGCCCGCGATTGATACATAAAGGACAGGTAAGCGTGGCTGCGTGCAGCGCGCGCTCCTGTCCTTTATTGTTGTGGCGGTATAAATGCCGGTGTTATTCTTCTACATACGGTATCGTCAGAGGGCCCTGCGGCAGTACGGCTACGCTCATGTTTTCGCCGTATTTACGCTTTAGCTCGCCGAGTGTTTCCTCTATGCTGCGCATCGGCTTGAGCATCGCCTGCCGGATTTCGTCATCCGGCAGGCTCGACTGCACATATACGTCGGCCCATACTTGTATGACCGCCTGCTTCTGAACCTGCCACTGGTCGAACATCCGGAATTCGGGATTCTCAATCATGTCCAGCAGCTGCTGCGGGGTATCCGCCATCTGCAATATTTTCGCATAGTTGCCATGATTCGGGATGCCGTCCGAGCATTCGGCCGCGCACAGAATGGCTCCGCCCTGCTTGACGATTTTATGCGCGGCGCTCATGCCTTTAACCGCCTGATACAAATTTTGATCGAGCGGGTAGCCGGAGTTGGACGTAATCACGACGTCGAACCGCTGGTCGCAGCGCACCATGGCATGCTGCTTCGCATAGGCGCAGCCTTCGGCATGCGCGGCGAACAGCTCGCCGGCAAAGACGCCGGTGATCTGCTTCTCCCCATTGAGCGTCACGTTCAGCATAAACTCGGGCTTGCACATCAGATTGACTTCGCGGGCCATCTGCTGCAGCGGATTGTTAACCATGTTGCCCCAGGTGGACAGCGGATTGCCGATCATTCTCGCATTATGGAACGTCATAATCGTTTCCAGCCCGGCGATGCCCGGCATAATGCCTTTGCAGCCGCCCGAGAAGCCTGCAAAAAAGTGGGGCTCGATAAATCCGGTCACAATCCGGAAATCGGCTTCTACATACGTTTTGTTCAAATAAGCGTCGCAGCCGAAGGAGCTGCGCCCGACCTTGACTAGCTCGGCAGGCTCCTGGCAATGATGGTTGATGACCTTCACTTGATCGACGACCGACGCTCCAAGCATTTGGACAAACTCCTCGCGGGTTTGGTCGCGATGCGTGCCGGTGCCGTTGACGATTGTAATCTGCTCGAGAGGCACGTGGGGGAGCTCCTTCAGGAGCCACGGCACGAGCTTGTGATTCGGCGTCGGCCGGGTAATATCGCTGATGACGATAACGATGCGGTCCGTCGCTTTGACCATCTCCCGCAGCGGAGGCGTCCCGATAGGCTGGCGCAGTGCTTCCAGCACAAGCCGCTCCTCGTCGGCCGCTCCCGACAGATCGTGCGGTTCTACGAGCACGGCGTGATCGGGCACTTCCACCGTCAACCCGTGCTTGCCGTACAGCAAATTTGTTTTCATTGGATTCACTCTCCTATGGTTAGCCTTTGGCGCGGGGCTGCGGATTGGCAGCCATGAACGTACGCACGACCTGTTCGGCCGCCAGCTCCAGCAGCTCCGCGGCCCGGTCCATCGCTTCCTGCAGCGCCATCGGACCGTTCACGATGCTGTGGACGCTCGTAATGCCGAGACTGTGCAGCGATTCAATGCCTTTGCCCACCGAACCGGCGAGCGCCACGGTCGGAATGTTATGCTTTTTGGCTTCGAGCGCGATGCCCATCGGCGTTTTGCCGAAAGCGGTTTGGAAATCGATCTGGCCTTCGCCGGTAATGACCAGATCGGCGCCCTGCAAATGCTCGCGCAGCCCCGAATAGTGGATCACGACTTCGATGCCGGGCTTGATCGTGGTCGGGAAGAAAGCGAGAAACGCCCCGCCGATCCCGCCCGCCGCTCCGGCTCCCGGCAGTTCATGTACACGAGTGCCGGTTTTCGCCTCAATGACATCGGCCCAAACGGTCATATTCCGCTCGAGCTCCTGCACGATATCGGGAGTGGCGCCCTTTTGCGGGCCATACACATGGGAAGCTCCCTTCGGGCCGATAAAAGGATTCTGCACATCCGAGGCGATCAGAAAGCGGGATTCGGCAATGCGCCGATCCCACGCGCTATCGTCAATCGCGGCGATCCCGCCCAGCGCGCCGCCGCCCCAGCCGACCTGGCCGCCCGAGGCGTCCAGCAGCTTCATCCCGAGCGCCTGCAGCATGCCGGCGCCGCCGTCATTCGTGGCGCTTCCGCCCAGCGCCAAAATAAATTCGCGGCAGCCGGCGTCCAGCGCCTGCTTGATGAGCTCGCCGGTGCCGTAGGTGGTGGCGGCGAGCGGATCGCGCTGCTCGGGGGCGATCAGGTACAGGCCGGATGCGCTGGCCATTTCGATGACCGCGGCAAGCCGGTCCTGCCCGATCAAGCCGTACGCCGCTTCGACGGGCTGGCCGAGCGGTCCGGTTACAATGGCGGCCACCTTTTGGCCGCCTGCGGCATGGATGAGGCTGTCCAGCGTGCCTTCTCCGCCGTCGGCGACAGGCACCTTCACGGTTTCGGCCTGCGGCCAATACCGCTTGATACCTTGCTCGATAGCTGCTGCGGCATCCGCAGCGCTGATACTGCCTTTAAAGGAATCGGGAGCAATAACAATTTTCAAGTGCAACGCGTCCTTCCATGAATGGATTGAAATGTCGGTCGGTTGTCGACTGCCTCAGGCTATTATCCCGGCTCGCCCATAAAGTGCTATGCGGCTTGCCCCGGGTTTGCAGGGCTTAATTCCGCTTCGAACCGAAGCTATCCGATATAAGGCTATTATATAGGAGGACAAACGTGAAATAATTAGTTATGATATATAAAAATGCACTGCGCAGCTTGTAGTTTTATATGCACAAGGCACAAATATTCGCTCTTACGGGAAAGGAGCTGTCAGCGTGATTACAAAAGATATTGCCGAAAGCATTGTCCGAGAGACGATGCATCGCCTGCACCGGAATATTAATATGATGGACATCGACGGGCGGATCATCGCTTCGGGTGACAGCACACGACTGGGGGAGCGCCATGAAGGGGCGCTGGAAGCCATTCGCACCGGTAAGCCGGTCGTCGTCCACGAGACGGACCGGCCGCATTGGAAGGGGAGCCAATGCGGGATTAATGTGCCCATCCTTTTTCTCGGGCAAACGGTCGGTGCGGTCGGAATTACCGGCCGGCCCGAAGAGGTTGCCGAATTCGGCGAAATCGTAAAGATGACGATCGAGCTTATGCTGAATCAGACGCTTTTGGCGTCGCAGCAGGAATGGCGCAACCGGGCTAAAGAAGCCGTTATGGAGGAGCTGCTCAAAGACAGTCCCGATTTTGCCGCGGCCGACGACCGCTTGCGGAGGCTAAATTTCCGATTGACGCCTTCTTATTATGCCCTCATCTTGGAAACCGATCAGGAGCTGGCCTATAAGGAGCAGCTTGTCAAAAAGCTGGAGGATGCGGCCGGTCCCGGACAAGCTTTGGCCGTAATCGGCCGCGGTCTCCATATTTATGTGCTGATGCATGGCCTGACCGAAGACAAAGCGGCTCGGCTGCGGGTACGGATGGCGGAGATGCTGGAGCATGCCCGAGTCCCGTACCGCATGGGCTATTCCCTTCCGGCGCAGGACCTTAGCGATATTCCTGCCGCCTTTCGCGAAGCGGGGTATGCCCTGCTGTTCGGCGGCAGGGAAGTAGGGATGACCGCTTATGCCGGTCTGGAGCCGCGGGCGATTGTATTTCAATCCGAATCGCTCTGCAAACGGAGGTTTGCGGAACGGCTGCTCGGCGGACTGCCCGAGCAACTGGTCGAGACGCTGCAGGCTTATTTGGACTGCGGTATGAGCATCCACGAGGCCGCTCAGTCGCTGTACGTGCACAGGAACACGATGATTTACCGGCTGAAGCGGATCAAGGAGCTGACGGGCAGCGATCCACAGGTGTTCCGGGATGCGGCGTCGCTGCAGATGGCGTTATGGATCGCTTCCGAGCGTGAAGCGGCGCCGTCGGCGGAAGCCGGACATCGTCCGGATTCTGCCGGGTAGGACGGCCGCATCTAAAATCTTTATAGGTTTAATGCCGTTCATGCCTGAAAACCGGAAAGGCCAACCCCCTGGCGTAAAGGAGATCGGCCTTTCTTGCGATTGCGTATTTTAAAACTGCAGGATCATGTTGCTAAGCGAGCCATACTGGTAGCTCTGATGAACCAGCTCGGGCTTGCGGTGCTTGTCGCCGGCGCCCATAGCGATAAATAGCGGCAGGAAATGTTCCTGATCCGGTGTGGCGTCCTGCGAGTGCGGGGCGAGACGCCCGTATTGGAACAAGGCGTCGGTATCCCAGCTTTGAATATGCCGGATCATCCAGTCATCGAACTCCTTAGCCCAGCCGTCAACGCGGTCGGGGTAACGCAAATCGAGCTTGCGGAAATTATGCACTGTGGCTCCGCTGCCGATTACGACGAGGCTGCGCTGCTCGACAAGCTCCGCAAGCGCCTGACCGATGCGGTATTGCCGCTCCGGTGAAAGCAGCGGATTGACGGACAACGCAATGACCGGAATGTCCGCCCCCGGAAACAAATGCTTCAGAACCACCCATGCGCCGTGATCCAGGCCGCGGGTCGAATTGAATTGAGCTGCGATTCCCGCAGCTTGGAACTGGGCGCGAACCTCGTCGGCGATTGCTTTGGAGCCGTGGGCCGGGTAGGTTACACGGAACAGCTCATCCGGGAATCCGCCGAAATCGTAGATCGTTTCATAGGCGCTGTCGGTATAGGTCAAGGATTGCTCCTGGTTCACCCAATGGGCGCTGAACAAAATAACCGCCTCCGGCTTGCCTAGTTTTTCACCCAGACGGCGTATATCCCGGGTATACGGAATATCTTGAATAGCCAGCATAGGCGAGCCATGTCCAATGAAAAAAGATGCTCCCATTTTCATTGCCTCCTCATTATATTAGGGTCAATTTTTCAATTCCGTTTATTACAAGGCTGAGCCTCGCAGGGGATCAGCAGAGATACACAATCTCAAGCGCTATTTACTTGCTTACGGTCGAAGACTGACGCGAAAACAGAAGACGGTCTAGGCCCCAGCCTCTGGCGGGTTCAACCGTGAGCGATAGCGCCGCGAGCATATAGGCAAGCTCCAATTCGAAGCCGGCGGCCTGCGCGTTGCCGAGCAGCCCCATCGGCAGCTTCACGACCACAATGGCCCCGATCATCAACAATACATAAATGATCGAAATATAACGGGTGGCGAAGCCGACGATGAGCGCCACGCCGCCGAGCAGCTCCAAATAAGCGACAACATAGCCGAACATGCCCGGCAGGCCGATACTGTCGAACCACCCCGCAACATTGGCCAGTCCCATCTGAAACTTGGCAATCCCATGTCCGATAAACATGCCACCTAATAGAATGCGTACAATTGTATAAATGATACTGCTTCCTGCATTCATTTTTTTTGCCTCCACAACTTTAATATAGTAAGTAAGTTACTTTTGATAAAAATTTATCACGAACAACGACCGCAGTCAAGAAAAATATTTATAAAATAAAAATAACTTATCTATTACTTATATTTCTGTTACCGACGCTGCCCTTGCAAACACCGCCTTTAAACAAAAAAGCTCTATTCACCTGTGCAGGCAGAACAGAGCTGTCTTGATGAAGCATGAGCCGGCTTACCGGTACTTTTCGGGGCGCTTTAGCCCATTCGGCTGCCATTGTAGCTGGCGATCAGCACAACCGCCGGCTCCTCGCCGATATTTATGACCTGGTGCGGAACAAACGATTGCCATGAAAACGTATCGCCTTCCTCCACCATGTACTCGTCTTCCCCTTGTCTGGCCAGCAGCTTTCCTTTCAGCACAAGGTGGCTTTCCACCCCTTCATGCGTATTGGTGTCCGTGATGGAGGGAGGACCCGGCGGAACCTCAATCAACATCAGGCGCAAGCCGCCAACCTCGCCCAGATGTTCGACCTTTTGCCGGTCCCTGTACATGCTGAACGAGCGCTCGTCCTTGCGCGTCACCTTCATCCGTTCCTCCTGCTTTAACAGCAAAAAGGCAAGCGGAACCTGTAAAACGCCGGCGATAGCGTCGAGCGTGGACAGGGAAGGAGACGTCTTATTGTTTTCAACGAGACTCAAAAACCCTTGCGACAGCCCTGTCGCCTCGCATAGCTGTCCGATCGTAATGCCTTTCTTTTTGCGTATAGCTCTTATGGTTGCTCCTACTTCCATCGATTCCAGCCCCATTTAATTCATAATATATCACGCGGCGCCACCCGTCGGGCACGCTTTTATTCATTATAATACAACAAATGAAAACGCGGGGCGACCGCGGCGAGTCGAATCGAGCTCACCCGGAATAAAGCTATGGCGGACTGTTAAATGAGCATGATCGATAATACCCGAACACGAAAACAACGGCTTCCCCTGTATCGGGAAAGCCGCTGTCTCATTGTCCGGACGATGAAGGCACTCAATAGGTCGAACCGGGATCAAGCGGCAGCCGCTGGTAAAGCCTTATGTAGCCGGTACTATGCGCGAATGCCGCACTCTCTGATTAACGTCGGCCAGTGCAGGACGAACATTTCTTTCCATTTGTTCTCCGGCAGCTCATTAATCCAGTTTGCGATCTGATCGAGCCCCATGTCTTGCAGTTTCAACATAACTTGTTCTTTTTCACACAATAGTTCTGCTGCCAACACAACGAATCCCTCCAAATAATCGTAATCCTAACAAATTATACTATGCTCCGAATTGGTAAAATGTACCTAAAACGCTTTTTAAATATATATGGACACGCACATTCTCCACGAAATGGGCGCATAAAAAAACGGCGTTGCCCGCAAACGGGAAACGGCCGCCTAATTTTGTTGAAAGTAAAAGTTTTTTTATACTTTGCTTCGCACAACCTTGACAAACGCGCTCGTCTCAAAGAACGGCGAAACCGTTTATCCTTGCAGCCGCGCATCGTTTTTAGTTTTTCAGTTCGAATGAGCTTTTCAGCGAAACGATACGGTTGTACACTCGCTTGTCTCCGGCCGTATGCTTCGGATCGACATTAAAATAGCCGTGCCGGAACAGCTGCAGCTTGTCATGAGGCTTCGCATCTTTCATATTCGGCTCGACATATCCGTGAAGCACTTCCAGCGAGTTCGGGTTAATGCGATCGAGGAACGAATCTCCCTCTTCCTTCGCGTCATCCATAATGAGCGGCTCGTATAAGCGGAACTCGGCCGGCAGCGCTTGGGAAGCTTCGACCCAGTGGATCGTTCCTTTCACTTTGCGGCCGGTAAAGCCGCTGCCGCTTTTAGTTTCGGGATCGTACGTGCAGTGTACCTCCGTTACCCGTCCGTCGGCATCCTTCACGATGTCGTTGCATTTGATAAAATAAGCGTTTTTCAGGCGCACCTCGTTGCCGGGAAACAGGCGGAAATATTTATTCGGCGGGTTTTCCATAAAGTCGTCCTGCTCGATATAAATTTCGCGCGAAAACGGGATTTGACGGGAACCCATCTCAGCATTTTCCGAATTGTTCTCGGCTTCGAGCATTTCCGCCTGACCTTCCGGATAATTCGTAATGACCACCTTGAGCGGACGAAGGACGGCCATCGTTCTTGGAGCTTTCAGCTTCAGGTCCTCCCGGATAAAGTACTCCAGCATCTTTTCATCGGCGACGCTGTAGCTGCGGGCTACGCCGGTCTCGCGCACGAACGTGCGGATCGATTCCGGAGTATAGCCTTTGCGGCGCAGGCCGGAAATCGTCGGCATCCGCGGGTCGTCCCATCCGTCGACGATCGATTCCTCAACGATCTGCCTCAAAAATCGTTTGCTCATCACGGTATTGGTAATGTTAAGCCGTGCAAATTCATACTGCTTCGGCTTGTTTTCCATCTCGCATTCTTCAATGACCCAGTCATAAAACGGGCGCTGGTCCTCGAATTCGAGCGTACAGATCGAATGGGTAACGCCTTCAATCGCATCTTCAAGCGGATGAGCGTACGTGTACATCGGGTAAATGCACCATTTGTCGCCGGTGTTGTGATGGGTCGCATGAGAAATCCGATACAGCGCGGGATCGCGCAAGTTAATGTTCGGAGATGCCATATCGATTTTGGCGCGCAAAACCCGTTCGCCATCTTTAAATTCGCCGCTGCGCATCCGCTCGAACAGATCGAGATTCTCCTCTGCGCTGCGGTCGCGATAAGGGCTGTTTTGGCCCGGCTCGGTTAACGTTCCGCGGTTGATCCGCATTTCCTCGGCCGATTGATCGTCGACGTAGGCTTTGCCCTTCTTGATCAACAGTACGGCGCGCCGGTACATTTCCTCGAAATAATCCGAAGCGAAGTATAAACCGTCCCACTCGAAACCGAGCCAGCGCACGTCTTCCTTAATCGATTCGACAAATTCGACATCCTCCTTCACCGGATTCGTATCGTCGAAACGCAGATGGGTACGGCCGTTGAACTCGTCAGCCAACTCGAAATTCAGCAAGATCGACTTGGCATGCCCGATATGCAAATAGCCGTTCGGCTCGGGCGGAAAGCGGGTGACGACCTGATTGACTTTGCCGGATTTCAAATCTTCCACAACGATGTTTTTAATAAAATGAGATGATGCAGACGGGTTCTCCAACATAATCAACCTTTCTTGCGTAATAGTTTATTATCATATAATACACAAAAATGGTTTGAAATATAATGGTTCCCTCTCTGAATCTATGAATTTTTTGGCTGAAGGCATGGTCTTGACAGATTCAGACCGTGTCAAACGGGCGGCAGCACGGGTGATTTATGCATTTTCAGACAGCACGTACACCTTAACGTTCCGTTTCACGCCGAAATGGATCGCTTGGCTTACATCATCCATGAAAACATCGATTCTTGCCCCGCGGACGGCAGAACCGGTATCCTCGGCCGTGCGGATGCCGACACCATCAATATAGACGGTTGAACCAAGCGGAATAATTGCGGGATCGACGGCAATCGTCCGCCCTTCCTCGGCCTTGCTGCCGCTGTAGGTAATGCCGTATTGAGGGTGGGAAGCCGACTTGCCCGTCGATTCGACGCCTGCAGTATAGGCGGTAAGCGTAGAGCTCAGCACCTGCTTGATCGTTTTGCTCTGACCGTCGGGCAGCGGAATGGCCGCCACCGCATCGGGGATTTGCAGCCGCTGGCCTATAGTAAGCCGTCTCGGATCGGCAACGCCGTTGAGCGCCATTAAGGAAGGAAGCGATATATTGAAATCGCGGGCGATTTTGGATAGCGTGTCTCCCGGGGTGACTTGGTAGTACAGCGGCTCGGGAAGGGAGACTTCGTCCGTCGTCTCCGGCTCGGGCACGCGGCAGGGGCAATACATGGGCAATTCCGTCGGATCGCTCCAATTGGAGGCTTCCTCGGGCAGCCCGTAGGCGTAGGCTTGCAGGGCTGTGCCCGGCATAACTGATACAATTACAGTGAACAGGCAAAATAGACAAACGATGAATCGGGGCTGACGCATAGTCTAGTATCCTCCTTTTTTCAATTCGATAGTGATAGAGTGCTTTTACTAGATTTGCCGGGTTTGCCGGATTGTAAACCTGTTTCCCGCATGTCCGTGCGGAAGCATCAAATAAAATCGGGTGGGCGCAGCCGGCGGCGGTCGGTCGCGGCGGTTACATAATTTCCCACAAAGTTGCGATATTGCTCCCGCAATGTTTTGGTAGGATGAGGGTGTGAAAGGGGACAGCCCTTCACGATTTCCAAGGAGCAAAGGAGAGATTTCGAATGAAAAAATCATGGAATTACGTAACGGCCGGCACACTGCTGCTTTCGCTAACATTAGGGCTTACCGGAGGAGCGTCCGCTGAAACCGCAGGCGATGCGGCAAAAGTGACGGAAACGGCGCCCGCTGCCAGCGTTCAGCCCGCAACCAAAGTGGGAGCAAAGCCTGTGGTTATGTACCGCACGAGCATTGGCGGGCTGATGATGAACGAGACGCATGAACGCAATTACTTGAAGCTGCTCGTGAAGACGTATACCCCGGAGAGCGAAGCGGATTGGCTCGCGGCGTTCGAGGCGCGCAAGCAGGCCGAAGCCAACTTTCCCAAAGCGACTCCGTCCGTCACGGTGAGCATCAAGGATGACATCATCAAGCTTGATAAAAAGGAAGCTGCCGGTGAGGCCGCGCAGGGCGGCACGGATAGCCAGACTGCGGAAAAAATTATGACGAAGCTGATCTCTAAGGAAATCGCGGAGCAGGGTGTCGTGAAGTCCGGGGAAGAAGGACAGGCGGAGGGTAAAACGTTCGCATATCGTATCGATAAAGCGGCCGATGGCGTACCGTTTAAAGACTTGACAATTCTTCCATTGGGCGAAGCGTCCAGCAGTGGTATACTTAAACCAGCGGAAGCGGGACAAAATCAAGAGGTTCCGCCGGCAGTGAAACGTCAGGCCGACTTTACAAAGGCTGTTGAAGCCGACGATACGAAGGCGATCAAAGAGCTGCTGCCGCAGCTGTTGGAAGATTATAAGAGCCAAACCGTTCAAATGGCCGATGCGGCTGAGAAAATGAAGCAAAAGCTGGAAGCCGCCCAATCGAAACAGGAACAGGCGCAGCAAGAGCAGAAGTAAGCAAGCCGAAGAGACGTAACGTACGGTTGCGTCTCTTTTTTTCCATGGCAGGATGGGTAAGGAGGAGGATGCGCGTGTATCGGATTTATTTGGTGGAGGACGAGCCGAATTTGAATCAGGTTCTGGCCTCGTATTTGCGCAATGAGGGCTGGGAAGTGGAGGCGTTCAGCGACGGCGGGGAAGCCCGCAAGGCGATCGGCAGTCGTCCGCATCTGTGGATCCTGGACATTATGCTGCCGGGCGTTGACGGTTACCAGCTGATACGGGAAATTAAAGCCGACAGCGAAAAGCTGCCCGTCATATTCATCTCCGCACGCGATGCGGATATGGACCGGGTCGTAGGATTGGAGCTGGGCAGCGACGATTATTTGGCCAAGCCTTTCCTGCCGCGGGAGCTGGTCATTCGGACGCGCAAGCTGCTGGAGCGGATTTACGGCGACCGGCATGAGCAGGCTGAGGCCGCAGCGCCGTCTCCGGTACACCTGATAGCTCCATATCGGATCGAGGAGCAGGCGAGAAGGGTGCTGGACGAGCAGGAAAGCTGTGAAATGGAGCTGACGTCCAAAGAATTCGATCTGCTGGTGTACTTCGCCGCTCATGCGGGTCAGCTTATGGAGCGGGGGCAGGTGCTCGATTCCGTCTGGGGCGATGATTATTACGGTTCGGACCGCGTCGTTGACGATTTGGTCAGGCGGCTGCGGAGAAAACTGCCGCAGCTACGTCTGGAGACGGTATACGGCTACGGCTACAGGTTGGTGAAATGATGAAAAATGTACCGCTCGCCCTTAAAATATGGCTTGTCATGACCGCCATTACATTGTGCCTCTTTACGCTGCTCGCCTTTTTGCTGCCATGGACATTGAAAGGTTTTTTTACCGAGCAAATTTACGATATATTGCTGGATTCGCAAAGGGCGGTGCCAAGCAGCGGCGCCATACCGTTCACATCCATCGCTCAGGTCGAGCCCTCCGCCACCGTGGAACGTATCCAATACATCACGTCGACTCCTAAGGAAGGGGCGAAGCAGGATATTCCTGTACAGCCCAATGGAACGGCCGGGAAGCAACCGGGAACCAAGCTGCCGAATCAGTTAAATGGCGGAGTGAACAACGTCAAGCCGGACATCGGGGGTAAATCGCAAGCTGTTTCACCGGAAGCTGCGATCAAACCGGGAGTCGACGCCACTTCGGGAGCTGTCGGCAGATCGGAAGCCGCCGGTGTCATAGTGGAGCCTGGCATCAAAGCAGACTCACAGGACGGTATCCTGCAAAAGGTGTTCGTTCGGACCGAGGCCATGCCGTTTGCTTTAACGCTGAAGCCGGCTAACGGCCCCGGCGTTCAGCACCTGATTATGCAGGACGGAGGGATGGTGAGCAAAACCGAGCCCGCTGTTCCGGGGCCGTTTGTAGAAGCGATCAGGCAGGATACGCTGCATCAAAAGGAAGATATTCAGGCGTACTCGCGCGAAGTTGACGACCGGACGGTGTTTTACGTTATCCGCAAGGAGCAGTTGGAAGGCAAGCCGGGCTTCATGGTTTCTTATGCTTGGGGCAGCTACCGTAACGATCTTGTCATGACGATGTTTCAACGGCTCGTGCTGCTGATGATGGTTCTCATCGTGGTCAGCTGGATTCCGTGCCTGTGGCTGGCCCGCTACTTGTCCCGTCCGCTTGTGCTGATGGAGCAGCAGGCCGGCAGAATAGCGGAGCGCGACTGGCATCAGCCCTTTGTATTGAACCGCAAGGATGAGATGGGCCGTTTGGCGCAGGCATTCGAAGCGATGCGTCAGCGGCTGGTGCGGCAGGATAAGGCGCAGCAATTTTTTCTGCAAAATATTTCTCATGAGCTGAAGACGCCGGTCATGGTCATTCAGAGCTATGCGCAGTCGATCCTGGACGGCATTTATCCCAAAGGGACGATTGCGGGCAGCGTAGAAACGATCAAGAGCGAGGCGACGCGGCTGGAGAAGCGGATTCGCGATCTGCTTTATTTGAACAAGCTGAATTACATGTCGGTGCGGGAACGAAAGCGGCTGCCCTTCGATTTGTCGGCGGTCGTCCGCGATTGCGTGGAACGGCTGCGCTACCGCCGGCCGGAGATCGATTGGCATGTCGATCTGCCGACGGTCGAAATCGGGGGCGACGCCGAGCAGTGGGGCGTAGCGATCGAAAATTTGCTCGATAACCAGGTGAGGTATGCGAATACGCGCATATCGATCACGATGATTCATGGAGACGATAAGGCCACCCCCGGCGCTTCGGCGGCAGCGGCCGGCGGCGCAATGCCGGTAACGACGGAGCTGCGGATATGGAACGACGGCGAACCGATTGACGAAGCTTTGATCGACAGCATGTTCGATCAGTTCGAGACCGGACCGGACGGCCAGTTCGGGCTTGGCCTTGCGATCGTCAAACAAATTTTGACGGCGCATCATGCCAGGATCAGGGTCGGCAACGAACACGGCGGCGTTGCATTTTATATCGACCCAGGGCCGCCTTCCCCGTCCCATAGCGCCGACGAGGCCAAGGCAAGCTGAGCGGGGAGCAAGACGCGCAAGTTTCGCGCAAATACGGCCGGCTGTACGGACCATGGCTTCGAAGATCCATTTAAATGATCAGGTGCACACCACTTCATATAATACCGTCATATGAGTTGCCGCACACCGCCCGCTACATTAACAATGTTACATGACTCTGGCGCGTACGGCTGACGTACCGGGATCATTTTAATTGAGGGGACTGCTTGCCAATCATCGCAGATGATTGACGGGCGGTCTCCTCGTTTTTGCTTTCATGCCGAATAGCGATAACTACGCCGGTCGTTCGATACACGATAAAAAGTTGATTTGGCAACTTCTTACACTTATAGTTAACATATTAGAGTCCGGGAGCACGGCCTGGCGATGACCGCGGTTCGGTCATGCTCCTCCGGATTCGAAGGCCGGGCCATCAAGCTGCCCGCAGACGATTCGGGGTTGGGATACTTGCGGCTCTTGGAGACTCGGAAACGGCAATACTGGATCCATAAGCCGATGAGACGGCTGGAGAACGCGGGATGGAGGCTGCTATGGAGCAATGGGTTGTGGAAATATGGAGAGCGGTCAATCTTCATTGGATCGTCGACGTATGGAAGGCGATAAACAATTGGATCCCGATCATCAATTTGCTGTTTGCGGCGGCCATTATTTTTCTCGAAAGACGCAACGTAGGCGTAACCTGGGCTTGGCTGATGCTATTGCTGCTATTGCCGGTGCTCGGTTTTATCATATATATTTTTATCGGGCAAAATTTGGCCAGGCAGAAGGTATATCGCATCCGCGCGAGGATGGAACGGCGGGTCCGGGAAGAAATGCGGGAGCAGGAGCAGACGATTCACGAAGGGACGTTCCCTTACCGTGAAGCGCATGTAAAGCAGTATGAGCATCTGATTTACATGAACCTTATGAGCAGCGCCTCCCCGCTGACGCAAAACAACGAGGTCACGCTGTTTATCGACGGGGTGAAAAAATTCGAGGCGCTGCTGGAGCGCATAGCTTTGGCGGAGGATCATATACATCTGCTGTACTACAAGATCGGCAACGACACAACGGGACACCGGCTGCTGAAGGCACTCGTCCGCAAGGCGCAGGAAGGCGTGAAGGTGCGTTTGCTTTATGACGGGATCGGCTCGCTCGGCGTGACCAAGAAAATGTTCCGGGAGCTGGTCGACGCCGGAGGGATCGTATGTCCGTTCTTTCCGTCCAAAATTCCTTACATCAACTTCAGGCTCAACTATCGGAATCACCGTAAAATCGCCGTCATCGACGGAGAACACGGATTTATCGGCGGCTTCAATATCGGCGACGAATATTTGGGGCTCAACCATCAAATCGGCTATTGGCGCGATACGCATCTGATGCTGCGCGGGGATGCGGTGCATCGTCTGCAGGTGCAGTTTATACTGGACTGGGGAGTCGCGTCCAACGAGACGCTAACGATCGAGCCCGTTTATTTTCCCCGGCTGGAGGATGCGGACAGAACTGCGGTACAGATCGTGTCGAGCGGCCCCAATACGGATAAACAACAGATTAAGAACGGGTATATCAAGCTTATTTTCGAAGCCAAAAAAAGCATTTATGTGCAGACGCCTTATTTTGTGCCGGATGACGGTATTTTGAACGCTTTGCGGATTGCGGCGCTTTCCGGTATCGACGTGCGCATAATGATTCCGAAAAAAAGCGACCACCTGCTGGTCCACTGGGCTTCCCACGCCTATATCGGCGATTTGCTGCGCGTCGGGGCGGCCTGCTATTTGTACGATAACGGGTTTCTCCACGCCAAAACGATCATGGTGGACGGCCAAGCGGCCGCGGTCGGAACAGCCAATATGGACCACCGCAGCTTCGAGCTTAATTTTGAAATTACCGCTTTCCTGTACGGAACCGAGGTGACGGCGCGCCTTGAAGCGATTTTTGAACAGGATATGAAAAAAAGCGAGCTGCTGACGCCGGAAAAGTTCGAGCAGCGATGGCTGATCACCCGTGCTGCGGAATCGATGGCAAGACTGCTGTCGCCGATCCTCTAATTCACATGTGTAGAAAGGAAGAACGAATGAAGAACCGCCTTGTACATGAAAACGAACAAACCTGGTACGTGGTTTGTCTGGTCTGCAGTATGATGATTTATTTGAGCCTGATTTTCTCGATTATCGGCATTGTTTACATAGCCATCGGCGCTGTCTTTGCGCTGGCGATGCATGGATTAATGGTGGCGGGCATCCGCAGCTCCGGCGTCAAGCTGTCGGAACGGCAGTTCCCGCAAGTTTACGATAGAGTGCGGGCGCTCAGCGCTCAAATGGAAATCCAGCAGGTGCCCGACGTGTATATTATCCAGTCCGGCGGCGTGCTGAACGCGTTCGCGACCCGGTTTTTCGGCCGTAATTTCGTGGTGCTGTATTCGGATATTTTCGAACTGATCGAGCAGGGGAACGAAGAGGAGCTGTCCTTTGTGATCGCGCACGAGCTGGCTCATATCCAGCGCAAGCATGTAAGCAAGCATATGCTCATTTTCCCTGCCTTATGGATTCCTTTTGTCGGAAAAGCTTATTCGAGAGCATGCGAATATACATGCGACCGGATGGCCATGGCCTATACCGGCAACGTCGATGCCGCAATTCATGCGCTTACCATCCTGGCCGTAGGCAAGCAGCTGTACCGTAAAGTTGACATTAAGGAATTTTTGGATCAAAGCTACCGGGAACGGGGCTTCTTTATCGGCTGGTACGAACTGATCGCCACGCATCCGCCGCTGCCTAAACGCATCGCGGAGATCATCGGCTTTTATTCGAACCCGCAATGGTTCGGCTATGATTCTTCGCGGTTTGAAACAAGGGAAACGTCGTCGGTTTCTTCCTGAGCAGGGATAAAAAGCTTCCTTTTCATCCACATTAACAGAGATATGGAAGGAAAGGAGGCGAATGGCAATGAGCAAGACCGATTCCAGCTTACAATCGCAAAATCCGATATCCCAGGCGCAAAATTCGGTGAATACCGCCCACAACGCCGTAACGCAGGCGCAAAGCCACCCGAGCGAGCAGCTGATCGAGCAGGCGGAAACGGCTGTAGCCAGAGCGCAGCAGGCTGTCGAGCAGGCGGGACTGAGCGAAAATCAGATGGCCGTCGAGCAGGCGCGCGCCGATCTTGAGGAGGATCAGGCCGCTTTGCAAAGCCTGGAATAGTTTAAGAAGCGTGAACGGAATGCCGGCCGGCGAACGGAGCGCCATTCATGCAAGAAGACCTGTAGCGACCGCTCGATGCCGTGGTCCTGCAGGTCTATTTTCTATCCCATGACCGATCGGGGGCGTTGACCAGGCCTTCTCATCGGATCGGGTACATAAAAACAATCGGTTCCGCGCCGGTTGCCTGTGCTAATCCCGTCGTCCGTATGCTACAATAATAGGAAATGATGGTATGTTCGCCATAGGGCTGAATGGGGGAATCGGAATGGCACAACTGCAAGTGGAGCTGATTGTAGACGCCAGGGCTGCGTTAGGGGAAGGACCGTGCTGGGATCATCGCAGCGGTCTGCTGCACTGGGTCGATATTGCCGGGATGAGGGTTCATACATATAACCCGCTAACGGGCGAGGACCGGTATATCCAGCTTGACCAAATGGTCGGAGTCGCCGTTCCGCGGCTTTCCGGCGGCATGGTGGCCGCAATGGAGCACGGCCTTTATTTGCTCGATCCGGAGACGGGAACCGTCTCCTTGGTCGAGGACCCGGAGAGCGGTCTGGACAACCGGTTTAACGATGGCAAGTGCGACGAGCGCGGGCGCTTCTGGGCGGGAACTTTGAGCCGGAAAGGACGGAAGCAGGCGGGCGCTTTGTACTGTCTCGATGCCGGCGGGACGGTCCGCAAAGTCATTGACGGCGTGACGACCTCGAACGGCATCGGCTGGAGCCCGGATGGGCGGACGATGTATTTCATCGATTCGCCGACCAAGGAGGTGAGGGCTTACAGCTTCGATGCCAAAACCGGGCAGCTCGGCGATGCGCGCACCGTCGTAGTCATCCCGGCCGACGGCGGCGTGCCGGACGGGATGACGGTGGATGCGGAAGGCATGCTGTGGGTGGCGCAGTGGGGCGGCTGGCAGGTATCGCGCTGGAATCCGCACACCGGCGAGCAGCTGGCGGCGGTTCCGGTGCCTGCGGCGCAAGTCTCGTCCTGCGCTTTCGGCGGGGCGTACCTGGATGAGCTGTATATTACGACGGCGCGCATCGGTCAGTCCGAAGAAGCGATGCTGAAGCAGCCGCATGCGGGTGGAGTTTTCCGCATCAAGCCTGGCGTGGCCGGCCTGCCGGCACACTTCTATGCGGGCTAGCCGGGAAAGCGATGAGCCGTGAACGGATCGGTCAGTTGATTGTTTTGGTTGAACGGGAGCTGCTGCCCCTCCTCCGGATCGAGAGCGTTAACCCCCACAATCCGATAGAGGTGCAAGCTGTACCAAAGCCCTGGAAACGGGTCGGGACCGGGAATTATGCCGTCGTCGTCAGCCATCCCGAATACGACGGGCTGGTGGTGAAGGTGTATGCGCCGGGCCGGGAGGGTCTGGAGGAAGAAGTCGAGGTGTACCGGCGTTTGGGCCGGCACCCGGCTTATTCGGAGTGCTACCATGCGGGAAGCTCGTACTTGATATTGCGCAGACTGAGCGGGATTACGCTGTACAATTGTGTGCTGCGGGGCATTTCCATCCCCCGACAAGTGATCGACGATATCGACGCCGCGCTTCGCTATGCGAGAAGCAAAGGATTGAATCCGCACGATGTTCACGGCAAAAATGTGATGCTGCAGGACGGGCGCGGCGTTGTCGTGGATGTATCGGACTTTTTGAAGCAGGAGCCTTGCCGCATGTGGGATGATTTGAAAAAAGCGTACGACTGTTTTTATTTTCCGATAGTTCGCAAAATGAAAATACCGGAATGGATGCTCACAGCGGTGAGGAAAGGGTACCGGTATTTCAATCGCTAGGATATGAAAACCTGTGCGGAAAGCGGCCCGATTCCGGTCGGGCGTTCCTGGCGTCCAGGCGTCCACAGGCCGAACGGGACGTTCCGATTAACGGGTATCTTCCGTTTGATTTACTGCAAATATGGGTAAAACAGTAGTGGGCTCCAATGGCAAACCGACAGCTGGGAGACCGTTCGGAAGATCGGCCCCGGCAGGTGAACGCCCGCGGTGTGCGTTTTTATTAAATCAAACAAGGGAGTGCGTGATTATGGCAAAAGTAATGGACCGGTCGGCAGCAGTAAATACGGCATTGAACCAGCAGGTTGCTAATTTCGGCGTGATGTACATCAAGCTACATAACTTTCACTGGTATGTGAAAGGCTCCCAGTTTTTTACGCTCCATGTTAAATTTGAGGAGCTTTATAATGAAATAACGCTGCATTTGGACGCGTTGGCCGAACGGATGCTCACCTTGGGCGGCAAACCGGTCGCTACGATGCAGCAAATGCTGAAAGATTCGGCGATTAAAGAAGCGGCCGGAAACGAAAAAGCGGAAGATATGGTGCGGGCGATCGTGGAAGATTTCAAAACGATTAGCGGCCAACTGCAGGAAGGCATGGACTTGGCCGAAAAAGCGGGCGACGAAACGACCGGAGATCTGTTCTTGGCTATTCAAGGCAGTCTGGACAAGCATACATGGATGCTGAATTCCTTCCTGGGATAAAAATACCTTGAGAGGCCGGGCGGCTGCAGCTTGCGCCTTATGCATACGGAAAAGCCCCTGTCGTGATTAAGCGGCAGAGGCTTTTTTCGTAATGTAGTTAGCTTACGGGGTTCCCGCAAAGTTTCTGGAATAAGCAGCGAAGCCAAAGCCCCGCTTTGAATTGCAACGAAAACTGCTTTCATTTTCAGTAATCTTTAAGGTGATCTTCAGATACTTTTCATTTTATTTCCTTATGCTGGAGGAGCGTGGAGTGTTGTGTGACGCAGCAGTCCGCAGCTTGATTCCCTGCGGGGGAATATCACGGAGGTAACGATTACGATGAAACGTAACCAGCTCGTAGCGGGACTTATTCTCGTGCCGCTGTTATTAAGCGGCTGCGGCAGCAAACCGGCTGCCAATGAAGCGGCCGCTGCCAATACGCAAGGGTCGTCGTCAGCCGCATCGGCTCAGAGCGGCGATGCGCAGGCCGGCGGCCGGCAGGCACGGGGGGATCGGCCGCAGATGAACGAGAATGAAATAAGGCTGCGGATGTTGTCTCAATCGCTGCTCGCCATCGATAAGGGGGAAGGTCTTGCCTTCACGAAGCAGCAGGCCGAGCAGCTGCTGCCATTAGCGGAAGCGGCTGTAGCGAAGAAGGAGCTGACGGCGGAGCAGCAGGATAGCATGCTGAAGCTGCTTACTCCGGAGCAGACGAAGCAGTATCAAAGCCGGTCGGATCAAATGAAACAGCGGATGAACCCGTCCGATGGCGGGGCGCCCAAAACGATGACTCAGGAAGAGCGGGATAAGCAGAAAGAGCAGCGCGCGGCGCAGGGCGGCGGGCAAGGCCAGAACCGTCCGAACGGCGCAGGAAGGGGCGGCGAGAACGGCAGTTCGGGATCGGCCGATGGATCGGTGGCCGGAAGCGCGGGCAAGAGCGCAAACGGAGGCGTAAACGAAGGCGCCAAAGGGGCGCCAGGCGGAGCCAGGGGCGGAGGCCCGGGTGCGGATGTCGCGCAGCAGCTGGTCGACCTGTTCAAAGAGAGAGCGAAGTAACCGGCGGATCGCATCAGCGCACCGACGAAGACGTCGCAGCGATTACATAGCCCCAGGCCCGTCAAGCGGACCGAGGGTCAGATCGCCGGGACCATATGGCCGCGGTCCGACAAATCGGGCTGTCGCAGCGGAGTAAAAGCCGCATCATTGCCAGTTTGGAATGATGCGGCTTCTTTGGTTTGTTTCAAGGATGCTGTCTTTGAAACTACACATGCATTTTCATTGAAGAGGCTCCGAACCGCGGCTTTCTGGAGCCGGCAATTGGCTTTCGCCGCGGAGAATTAGGTATAATGAGGACAACGATTGTCCATATGACTTTGTTTTCAGCGCCGTCCGTTCGGGTGTGCTCACCGGTTCATGAAAACGGCGCATATACGGAACCCATTATAGAGGAGGATGATTATGGCAGGCTTGAATCTATGGATCATTGCCGGCGCGGCCGTCCTGCTGTTTGCAGCTCCCGGCTGCTTCGGCAAGCAGAGTGGGCAAAACGGCAGCCCGCCGGCAGCCGCAGTCGGCGAAGGTACGGCTCCGGCACCCGATGTACCGCCTGGCCGCGGCAGCGAAGGCAAGGCGACTGAGACGGGTGAGACCAAAAGTGTGATTCCCTATACCGTGGAGACGGTCGCATCCAAGCTGGACGTCCCATGGGATATGGATTTTGCACCGGACGGCCGTATCTTCTTCACCGAGCGCGGCGGTGCCATCCGCGTCATTGAGAAGGGAGCGCTGCGCGAGGAGCCGGTGTTCCGCTTCGAGAAGCCGCCGCTGTACAACGAAGCGGAGGCCGGCCTGCTGGGTATCGCGCTGGACCGTGATTTTAGCAGCAACCATTACATGTATGTATATCATTCGTACCAGGAAGGCGGACAAGCCTACAACCGGCTGATCCGCATGGTGGAGAGCGGCGGTTATGCGAAACCGGACAAGGTACTGCTGGACCGGCTGCCCGGCGACCGGATTCACGACGGCGGGCGGGTGAAAATCGGCCCCGACGGCCTGCTGTATATTACAAACGGCGATGCGGCCCAATCGTCGATCGCCCAGGATGCCGCACAGCTGGGCGGCAAAATATTGCGAATCAAGACGGATGGCACGATACCGTCGGATAATCCGTTTCCCGGTTCGCCCGTATACAGCCTGGGCCACCGCAATCCGCAGGGCTTGGCCTGGCAGCCCTCGACAGGCCGGCTGTTCAGCACGGAGCACGGTCAATCCGCACACGATGAGCTGAATGTGATAGAACCTGGCGCAAACTACGGGTGGCCGCTCGTTCAAGGGGACGAAACGCAAATTAAGTCTCAAGATGCCGGCAAGCAGGGGCCCGGCCCGCTGAAGGCGCCTCTGCTGCACAGCGGCAGCACGACCTGGGCGCCGTCGGGCATCGCATTTGTCACGAAAGGGCCTTGGCAGGGCAATCTGCTGATCGCGAATTTGCGGGGAACACAGCTGCAAAGGGTAGTCCTGAGCGGCGATCCGCCTAAGGTTCAGCAGGTTGAGCTGTTGTTTCAGGGCGAGCTGGGGCGTATCCGCAATGTGACGGAAGGGCCGGACGGTTCGATTTACATGATGACCAACAATCGCGACGGCCGGGGGATGCCGGGAGCCGAGGATGACCGGTTGATCCGGCTGAAGCCGACCTTCAAGTAGCTAAACGGAACGGAGAATGGTAACGGATGCAAACGTTGGAATTGGATACGCTGTTAAACGGTTTGGTCGGTCAAGGAGTATTAATTCAGGGGACGTTCAGCCAGCTGCGGCGCAGCGATCCCGAAGGCTGCAGCAAAGTAACGATCAAGCCGCTGGAGCTGAAGGGGACGCTGCATTATCAATTCAGCTCCTTCTGCGGCAATAAGGTGCTGCACGATAATGTGCTGCCGGAAGCAGCGGCCGCCCGGATGATCGGGCTGCTGGAGGATACGTTCCGTCAGGCGCTGCTGCAGTCGGAAGAAGCGGACTATCAGGTGCTGATCAGCAAGAAGGGCAAGGCGGGTATTCTGAAAAAGCCGCCCACGAAGAAACGGCCTGCCGTGCTGACGCATAATCGCCAAAAAAACTACCTGCTAGAGGAAGGCACGACCGTACCGTTTCTGGTGGAGCTTGGCGTCATGAATGCCGAAGGAAAGGTGCTGGCTTCCAAATACGACAAGTTTAAGCAGATCAACCGGTTTATCGAGCTGATTGCGGATGTGGTGCCGTACCTGCCAAAAGGTCGGACGCTCCAGATCGTTGATTTCGGCTGCGGCAAATCGTATTTGACGTTCGCCTTGTACTATTATTTGAAGGAGCTGCAGGGGCTGGACATCCGGATCACCGGTTTGGATCTGAAGGAGGATGTCATTCGTCACTGCAGCTCGTTGGCCGAGCGTTTCGGGTACGATCGGCTGCAGTTTCTCGTTGGCGATATCGCCGATTACAACGAGCTGCAGCAGGTGGATATGGTCGTTACCCTCCATGCTTGCGATACGGCTACGGATGCGGCGCTGGAGAAGGCGGTCCGCTGGCAGGCGGACGTCATTTTGTCGGTGCCCTGCTGCCAGCATGAGCTGTTCCGGCAGGTCCAAAGCGACGTGCTTGCCCCGCTCCTGCAGCATGGCATATTGAAGGAGCGCTTCTCGGCGCTGGCGACGGATGCGATCCGGGCGAAGCTGCTCGACATCGTCGGCTACCGCACGCAGCTGCTCGAGTTTATTGACATGGAGCATACGCCGAAAAATGTGCTGATCCGTGCCGTAAAAGGGAAGCAGCCCAATGCGGCGGAGCGGGCCGAATTGGCGCGCAGCTATGTGGAATTCCGCAGCTTTTTGCAGGCGGACCCGTACCTTGAGCGGGCGCTGGGCGATAAGCTGCAGCCGCTGCCGGCGCCAGGGCGCGAAAGGGGCTAACCATAACGATGGAACGATTGCTGGTCAAATCGGGGGTTTACGGTTTTATCATAGGCCTGTTTATTGCGATTTGGATTTGCCCGGATACGATAAGGAATCCGTCTTTCGGGGGCGGTTATTCGATCGAGGCTGTACCGATGCGGGACTATATATTGACCGTACTGCGCTTCGCCATCAAGCTGTCCTTGGGAACGGTTGCCGCGGTATGGCTGTATAACCGTTTTTGGAAAACGCCTGCGGACGGAGGGGAGCCCTCGTTTTGGTACGGCTTTTTTAAAGCCTTTTTTATCGTGCTCGGCATTATTATTGCGATTACGCTTGTTGCTACGGCAATAGGGAGCCGTCATTAATAAAGCTGTAGCAGGTTTGTGCAGATTTTGTGAATCTATAGAAGAATTTGTCATAATTTGAGGATAATTCTGGAGCTGTCCGGTTGGTTTCAGTGTATAATGAATCTGCTGAAACTATCCTACAAAGCGGGGGGCACTTTTCGATGTTCAGTTGGATTCATTCGATTACGGTCAGATTTATGTGGATTACAGGCCTCGTTCTGCTTGTGTTGATGGGCGGAATCTATGCCTACCAGTGGCAGGAAATCCGCAAGGATGCCGAGGATCAATTGTACCAAAAAGGCAGCAGCCTGGCTATTTCGATGTCCAAGACTCTGCAGAGCATAGCGGAGGACGATATCCGCGACGGCGTTCTCATCAAGGGAGGAATCAAATGGACCGGCGCCGAGCTGCGCGCCAATCTGTTCAACGACAAGCTGCAGCCTGCGCCGGGCAGCGAGCAGGAACTGAAGAAGCGCTCCCAGGACCAAGCGTATGCTCAAGCTACGCAGACTTTATTTGACGGACGGAAAATTCCGTTAGCGCAGTACGAACAAAAATATACGAGCGCTTATGATATATACACGGACGATCACTGGCAGAAGGTGATTGACAGCTACATGACCGACGATAGCATTGTGTTCTCTGTAGCTGCGGCCTATTCGGATAACCCGGATTTCGCCGGTTACGTCGCCACGCACAATATGTTGTACAGCGCAACCGATGAGACGTCCAAGGATGCATGGGGGACAACGGGGCTGTTGAGCCAAAAGTACCGCGGGAAACGCGTGTTTAACGATGCGACAGGGTATGCGGACGTAGCCAACACCGATTTGTCGAAGGCGATGCTGCAAAAATATCCGCAAATTGTCGAAGGCAAAGTCATTGAGCGCTGGGTCGTCTCCTATCCGCTGATGATCGACGGCAAGCATTGGGGAGCGGCGAGAATCGCGATGTCCAAGCAAGCCTCGGAGGCGATGATTGCCAATCAGCGCTGGAAGATTGGCTTGGAGCTTGCTCTCTTGTATATCGCCGTGCTCGTCATGCTGTACATACTTTCCCGTGTGATTGTGGCCAGAAAGCTTCGATTCGTGCTGCAAGCCGCAGTCAATTTAAACTCGCGGGAGGCCGATTTAACATACCGTATTCCCGTCCGCGGCAAGGATGAATTAGCCGGTCTGTCCGAGGAGATCAACCGGTTCATCGGCCACCTGCAAACGATGATGGGTTCGATTCAAGCGATGTCCATCCAGGTCGGCGATACGTCGCAAAGCTTGGCGGAACAGTCGGCGCGCTCGACCGCTGCGGCAACGGGCATTTCCCGAACGGTCGGGGAGATGGCAGCGGGTGCGGAGAGTCAGGCGACAGGCGCGCGGGACAGCGCCAAAGCGATCGAGGAGATGGCGCTCGGCATTCAGCGAATTGCCGCAGCCTCCGCCCAGGTCATGGAAATGACGCAGCATCTCGTTCAGGAGGTAGAGCAAGGAAACGAGGCATCGGAGAAGGCGATGAATCAGATGGCTACGTTGAGCCAGTCGGCCAGCGAAGCGGGAGCGGCAATCCAGAAGCTGGAGGCGGGGATGCAGACGGTAGGAGAAATGGCTCAGGTGATATCGGGCATTGCATCGCAGACCGGGCTGCTGGCGCTGAATGCGGCTATCGAGGCGGCGCGCGCCGGCGAGCAGGGAAAAGGCTTTGCGATCGTAGCGAGCGAGGTACGTAAGCTGGCCGACCAGTCCGAGGCGTCCGCTCAACGGATCAATGAGATGGTAAGCGACATTCAGACGGCGATGAATGCGGCCGTTGCGGCCATGCAGGCCGGCGGCCGGGACGTGAAGGATGGCGTGCAGGAGGTATCTCGCGTGCGCAGCTCGCTTGAGCGGATGCTCGATTCGGTGCATCAGGCATCCGGGCAGATGGAGGAAGTATCGGCGGCAGCGGAGCAGATGTCGGCAGGCACCGAAGAGGTGGCGGCCGGTATCGAGGAAATGGCCCGGATCGCCGGTACGGTGTCGGACCATGCGGGGCGCATGGCGGAAGCGTCGCGTGCGCAGCTGAGCGATGCGGAGGAAGCCGGCTCGCTGTCCGGCACGATGAGCGAAGCCGCCCAGCAGCTGAAATCGGCTGCAGGCCGGTTTAAAGTATAGCAAAGAAAGACCTTCAAGTCCGTATTCTGTACGGAGCTGGAGGTCTTTTTGCCGTTTAGCCGAAATCGGGGGCAAGAACCCGGGATAGCGGGGCTTTGAACAGTCTCCCCCTCGGCTGCGATGCAGGAGGAGAACTGCGCGTGCAATTGGAAAATGTTTCATTTGCGGGCACGTGCGGTTAAATATAGAGTACAACGGACGATGGGAGGCAACCGCAAAATGATGAATAATGAATGCATTGCCATGGTATTGGCTGGCGGAGAAGGCCGCAGATTATCCCCGTTTACGAAAAAGCTGGCCAAGCCGGCTGTACCGTTTGGCGGTCAGTACCGCATTATCGATTTTCCATTGAGCAATTGCGCCAATTCCGGCATCCGTACGGTTGGCGTGCTGACTCAGTACGAATCTGAATCGCTTCACCGGCATATCGGCGGCGGGGAGCCGTGGGGGCTGCACGGAAATAGCCGCGACGACAACGGAATTTTTCTGCTGTCGCCCGAAGCAGCCGGCACAGGCCCTTACTCGGGAACAGCCGACGCCATTTATAAAAACATCGACTTTATCGATCGATATGCCCCTGAGCATGTGCTTATTTTGTCGGGCGATCATATTTACAGCATGGATTACCGCTCTTTTCTGGAGACACATAAAAGCAATGACGCGGATGCGACGATCTCCGTGCTGGAGGTGCCATGGGCGGAGACCCACCGTTTCGGTATTATGCAGACCGATGCGGACGGCTGTATTACGTCATTTGTCGAAAAGCCCGCCATGCCGGACAGCAACCTCGCTTCCATGGGTATTTATATGTTCCGATGGTCATACTTGCGGGAGCAGCTGATGGACGATGCCGGCAACCCCCGTTCCAGTCATGACTTCGGCACAGATTTGATTCCGCGGATGCTTCGTCTGAACGGTAAGCTGCATGCCTACCGGTTCAGCGGATATTGGCGCGACGTAGGCACTGTCAGCAGCTTGTGGGAAGCACATATGGACCTGCTGGACGGGCTCCCGCTTCCGAACGGGCTGCAGACGGCGGGTTGGCCGATGTACAGCCGTTCCCGCCGAACGGACGGGTTGCGCTCCTCGTTTCCGCAGCATCATATCAAGAAATGCCTGGTTCACCTCAGCTGCGACGTAAAGGGCGGCTTGTACCGCACCGTATTGTTTGCCGGCGTGCAGGTGAATCCGGGCAGCCGCATTCACGACAGCGTGCTTATGCCGAATGTGACGGTTGGCCGCAATGCCCGTATCGCCCATGCGATCGTCGGAGAAGGCGCGGTAATCGAGGACGGGGCCGTTGTCGAAGGGCATGAAGACGAGATCGCCGTCGTTGCGCCGAATGCCCGTGTGACGAGCCGTCCGGCCAAGGCGAGCGCAGCGGAGCCGGACATGGGGTATACGCCGTTTGTTCCCGAACAGCAAAGTGCCGTGTTCCACGGCCATGGACAAGCTTGATCGACCGGCTGCACCGCGTTCGCATAGTAAAGCTTCATCAAACCGGACGTGAGGCTCTCCCTCATCCGGCTTTCCGATGCTCGAGCCTTGCCGCCACGGTCCTTAAGGGCTGTCCTGACAAGGCTTTTTGGCGATTGGCCCGCTTTCCGACAAAAGTTGCCGGCTGCTCTTTTCATTTTTTCATACAGTTCCCCAATGAGCTATGTTACAATGGCTTTATGTTTTTGGGGCCGCGTTTTGCGGCTGTCATACCGCACATCTAAATATACAACGAGACGTTAATCGATCGTCGGGATTTTCGCCGCGTCATAAGGGGTAACATAGACATCGTGGGATACGCACTGCTATTTCTGACCATTTTATCATGGAGTTTCGTCGGAATTTTAGTCAAAACCGCTTCGCTTGCGGTGGATAGCATGACCATTACCTTTGCCCGGTTTTCGCTGGGCATTGTTTTTTTGGGCATTTTGCTGTTATGGAGAGATAAGAAGCTGCGCGTCCATTTCAACAACAAATGGATTTGGATCGGCATGCTGGGCAAGAGCATCAATTATTTTACGGAGAACATAGCATTGTCGATCGGTTATTCGTACGGCAACATATTGGTCGGACCGATTCAAACGATCATTTTATTGCTTGTGTCCGCCTTCTTCTTGAAGGAGCACGTTTCCAAACGGGGGTGGGCTGCCGCCGCCATCTGCATCGCAGGTGTACTCGTCATCAGCTGGAATGGCCTGCCGCTGGGCCAGATGCTGTCGAGCAACGGTTTGACCACACTGCTGTATGTCATTTCCGCAATCGGCACGACCTTGCATATTTTAAGCCAAAAGGTGCTGATCCAATCCATGGACTCGGAAAATATGAACTTTTCGATCTTTTTCTGGTGCTCGCTGCTGTTGGCGCTGCCGCTCCCATTTCAGGCTCATGCAACCGGGCCGTTCAATGTATGGTCGCTCGGGGCGCTGGTTTTACTCGGCCTTATCACCGGTCTCAGCTTTAACTGGTATGCGAAGGCGATGAAGCATGTCAGCTTCTCCGTGCTCGTTATTTTCGGGAACAGCGGCGTGCTGTTTACAATTGTTTGGTCGTATTTGTTTTTCCGCGATCCGATCACGGTTTATATTATTTGCGGCACCTTTATGTTTATCGGCGGACTGCTGCTGTTGAACTGGCCGTTGAAAAAAGCGAAGCTGCCGCAAAAAACGGCGAAGCAGGTCGATGCGGCAAAAGCTTGAGAGGGGCGAAAGTGCTGGATAGAACGCTGTTTTGACGATTCCCGGGAGCTCGTTAAGCGCAGCCGATCATTCAAAAGTCCAGCGGTATGATGTCAAGTCCCTGATTCAATCGAATTGGAAATTTTCTTGGCCGTAAAGTAGATCAGTCAGGAAAAATGGACGCATCAAATCAGACCCAGCCTAAAATCCGATTTTTTACCAGAATTTTACTGGGAATCCATGAAGGACTTTGACAAAGGAGGCGTTATCCCTTCGCGTTGTTCACCTTCCTCCGTGGCGTATAAAGTTGGTCGTTGCGTAGCAGCACATCGACCAGACGCACAAGTTTTCTTGCCGTTAAGACGAGGGCGCGTTTGTGTTGGTGCTTGGGAAGGCCAGACTGGTGTCTACGCCATGTGAGGCCTGCATACTTGGCCACAGCGGCTTGGTCATCGAAGCGTTCAATGTCGCCGATCTCTGAAAGAATACCGGCAGTATAGACCAAATCGATGCCTGGAATGGATCTCAGGCACTTRGCTCCGGGAAGACCATCCAGCATTTTCTCGATCGCTTTGTCTAATTCTTTGAGCTGAGCCTGTATGCTTCGGATGGATTGAATCGATGTGCCAAGGACAAGATCGATGGAGTCCTCCATAACCTTGGATAGGCGGTAAGACGCACGCGCGGCTTTCTGGATGCAAGCAGCGACGCCCTCGGGATCCGGGAAGCGATTTCTGCCTTTGTCCTTGAGATAATCCGCCAACGCGGCGATCTCCATCGTTGCGATTTCATCGAGGCTGTACTTCTCCGAGAGCAGTTCCATAATCGCGTTGCCAAAGACCGAGCTTTCCACTTCAGAGCGAAACGCGTTGCATTTGTAGAACAGGTTTTGAAGAAAGTACTGCTTCTCCCGAGTCAGATTATGGACCAGGTGAAACCGCATGCGGGTAATGCGTTGAAGGGCGAGATACCGCTCCTGCATCACAAGGGTCGTCGTCAGCCTTCCGAATCGCAGACGGTCTGCGATGATCCAGGCGTCGAGCCGATCGGTTTTGTCCAGATCGGCATAAGCCTCTCTGAACTTGCTGATCAGCTTGGGATTGATGGTAAATACTCTGGTCTTGCGTGCTTTCAAGGCTTCGTCTTCGTGCAAATACATGGCCGGATGCCAGCTGTAAACCGAAGTGGCTTCAAGACCGATATGGATTTCCGAAGCCGAAAGCTTGTCCGCTTGTGAAAGAATACGGTCGCGTAAATATTGGGCACCGGCCAAGTTATTGTTCGCCACCAGGGTGTCCAGCTTGTCGCCTTCCATGTTCATGAAACAGGCCTCAAGCTGCTTGCTACTCACGTCAATACCGACAAATAGCTTCAAGTGGRAATTCCTCCTTTCTGTTAGGGATTCAGGGAAATGGACTTTTCGGGATGCCCCCAGCGCGCTCGCCGATCAATCACCCTCGCATATGAGAACTCATTCCGGTCCATGAGCTGCCCCGAAGCTGCTATCTTCGGGCATGGGTTGCCGGAGGGAACAGCCAGCGGGTAAGAAGTGCCGCACGAGTGCCAGGGAAACAGACTTATGAAGTAGTTGAACTACAGGAGGAAAAAGAATTTCCCCGAATGACCCTAAGATTCATTGTCTGGAAGCATCACGAAAAGTCCAGTCCCAATTTAAGATTTTCATTTATTTTTCAAAGATCAAATTGGAAATTTTGAAGGCGGCCGCCAGTACCCTAGG
>NZ_SMRT01000014.1 GCF_004354045.1 Paenibacillus piri
GAAACAGTGGAAGAAGCCGGGGACGAAGGTGCAAAACCTGCGAAAGCTGGGAGTGCCGGAGTGGCAGGCCTACCAATGGGGGAACACAAGGCTAGGTTACTGGCGAATAGCCGGAAGCGCAGTATTGAATCGCTCTGTTACAAACGAAAAGCTCGCACAGGCAGGGTACTATGACTTCCCTGCCCAATACGAGCGTCTACGTCAGTTGCACTCAAGCGGTTGAACCGCCGTGTACCGAACGGTATGCACGGTGGTGTGGAAGGTCGGCTACTCAACTAATGGGTAGCCTCCTATCCGATTTGAGGCGGACAGCTACAATGAGAGCGTAACCCTTCAAGCCTCTGTAGAAACGTATCGTGCACGGCTTGGTTTTTATCCCAAAGCCGTACTGGCCGACCAAATTTACCGCACCCGTGATAACCTGTTATTTCGCATCGGGTTCCAGCAGCTCTGCCGTAATGTCCGCGAGGCGGGCCGCCGACCTGGGTGAGAACAGACTGCTTCGAATACTCAGTTCAGTGTACATATTGAACGCGCTGAGCGGTTCCTTGGGTGGATCGTCAAGCAGCCGGACGATCGGAGGTACGACATCGGTTGCAGGCTTCGCCAGCGCTTTCTGCTGTTCGATATATGCCGCCGTCGGAGCATCGAACTCACCGGCGAAGCTCGTCGATGTCGTTCCCGGGTGAAACAGCACATACCTGACCGGGCCCTCGCCATGTCGCTCGGCGAAGGTAACCCCGAGCAGATCATTGAACCGTCCGGTCACGAACATTGCTTGTATACCATCGTATTGCTTGGCACTCTGCAGATCTTCCCAGTCTATCGGTGTTTCGTGGCCCGGGCCGGCTACGTTGACGATGACCGGGCTATCCGCTTTCTCGAGAGCGCCGAGCAACCCGTAGCTAAACAGAACGCGGCTCAGGTAGAAAAGCGCAAAGTTGTGTTCGAATCCTTCGGAGGTCACCGAGCGATACGTCCGGAAGTAACGCGCGCACATGACAAGGCCATCAATTTTGGGGTAGGCCTCGATCACATCACTGATGGTACGCTTCGTGCCCGACATCAGACTGAGGTCTGCCTGGACGAAGGCTGCGCTTCCTGGCGCACTGGCCGCCTCTCGGATGAGCCGATCGCCTTTCTTCGGATCCGTTCCGATCACTACGGCATGATCTCCCCTCGAAAATAGCGCGCGGGCAACGGCTGCGCCGATACCATCAGTGCCACCTGTAATTACGAATGTCTTTGTCATAGCTTATCTCCCTTACGTAAGCGGTCATTCCGTCCGCGCCTTTATATTTTTACTTGAGATAACTCTTGCACTGATTAGTATAATATAAGGAGGGATTTAATTAAATTGAATGATTTTGATTTTATCATTCAATGATTTTGAAAAAAAGGGAGTACTCAATAATGGAAATACGTCACCTTATCACGTTTCGCACCGTTGCCTCGACTTTGAATTTCACTAGAGCTGCAGAAGCGCTCAATTATGTGCCCTCCAATGTGACCATGCAAATTCAAGCATTGGAAGAGGAACTGGGCGTTCCTCTGATTGATCGATTAGGCAAACAAATTGCGTTGACAGAAGCAGGCAAGAAATTCTTGTGGCATACTGAAAAGATTATGAGCGACCTGGACGAAGCCCGGCTGGCAGTACAAAAAAATGAGGAAATCACGGGGACCATTACGATCAGCGGAAGCGAGATTCTTTGCGCATATCGGTTGCCTGCACTATTTCATGCTTTTCGCACTCAATACCCCGGTGTTCGATTCAACTTTCGTCCCCTCCCCAATGAACGTTTGATAAATAGCCTGTATGAAGGACTTACGGATCTTATCTTTATTTTGGATGAACAGGTAAGGGCGCCGAGACTTATTTCAACAGCTTTAAAGGATGAATTATTTCATCTTCTTGTCGCACCGCACCATCCGCTTGCGGATCGAACAAGACTTCAAGTCCAGGATTTGCAAGAAGAAGTGTTTTTGCTAACGGAGAAAGGCTGCACATATCGAACTTTATTCGATCGATCCATTGAGAGACGGGGGATCGATGGAATGACAAGCTTGGAGTTTTCCAGTGCAGAAGCGATTAAACACTGTGCTATGACGGGAATGGGCATTGCTTTCCTGCCGGACATGGCTGTAAAAGCAGAGCTGATGCGGGGCGAGCTTGTCTCTCTACCCTGGAGAATGCCTGATCTTCATGTCGTTACCCAGATGCTGCGGCATAAGGATAAATGGTTGTCGCCTGCGATAGAAGCGTTTGTTAATGTGGTTAAGGTTGTGTTTGAACCGACATCTCTTGTTCCCTAAAGCTTGCCGTTATACCGGATCGAGAACCGGTTAGTAAAAAAAGAGGTAGCAGAAGGCACAAAAGTAGAACAGAAAAGGGCATGGATGTGGGGTGGAAAGTTTACGGGCCGTCTTTGAAGTCGTGTTCCCCTGCCCTAATCGAAGGAACACGACTTCAACAACGGCTGTAACCCCACATCCATCCTCCCCACGCTCAAACGTAAATCCTAGACCAAAAACGCCGCAAGGCGTTTTTCCCAAATGTCCCTGCCGTACAAATATGTGGTATATAATGGGGATAGCCGCCTTGAGCTGCGCGAGATCGGATACGCCGGCGCACTGACGATGGAATTTATGCCGTCCGCCTCGAATCCTTATGCCGTCGCCGGGCGGCGGCAGGAGCAGGGAATGGCGGAACGGCTGGATCAATCCGCGCTGCAAGCCATTCGCCACATAAAAAGCTTGCTGGCTACTTGACCGACAGCCAGGCCCGCTCATGGCGCCACTGCACATCGACCGGCGTCTCGAAAAACTCCGACAGGCAGGCGCTTTCCATAATATGTTCCGTCCTGCCGCTGCGGAACGCTTCGCCGCGCCGGATGAGCAGCGAATGCGAGAAGATCGGCAATATTTCTTCGGTATGATGGGTGACATACAAAATGTTCGGCGCATCGGGCTGCCCGGCCAGCTCGTTGATGCTTGCGAGCAGCGTTTCCTTGGACAGGAAATCGAGCCCGTTGCACGGCTCGTCCAATATGAGCAGCTGCGGCGATGCCATCAGCGCCCGGGCGATCAGCAGCTTCTGCTTCTCTCCCTGCGAGCAGGTTTGGTAGGTGCGGTCGATCAGATGGCTGCAGCCGAGCTGATGCATCAGCCGCAGCGCCCGCTCGAGATCGCCCGGCTCGGGCACGTCGTACAAGCCGATGGTGGCGAACTTGCCGCTCAGCACAACCTTTTGCGTCCGGTCGCTGCCGTACAGCTTCTCCTGAAGCGAGCTGCTGACCCAACCGATCGATTTGCGCAGCTCTCTTAAATCGAACGTGCCGAACTTATGCCCCAGCACGCTGACCTCGCCCTCGGTTGGCCAAATATAGCCGTTGATTATATTGAGCAGCGTCGTCTTGCCTGAGCCGTTGAGACCAAGAATCGCCCAGTGCTCGCCTTTTTCGACCTGCCAGCTGACATGGCTAAGCAGCGTTGTATGCTCTCTTTTCCACGATACATTGTTCATATCGATTACCTTCATTGCAGTCAAGCCTCCTGATTAGCTGTTCAAGGAATTGCCGTTAGATTTGTCGGACGCGGCGGCATCGGCCGAAGCCGTTTCCGTTGCTTGCATCTGATCCGGTGCGAGCTTCAGCTTGCGATCCGACGGCAGAAGCGCAGCGAGCAATCCGAGCAGCGGCAAATAAGCGCATAGTTGAATGACAAACGTAATGCTGGTTGCATCCGCAAGCGTGCCGAGCGCGGCCGAGCCGACGCCGCCAAGTCCGAACGACAGACCGAAAAACAACCCCGAAACCGTCCCTACCTTGCCGGGCACAAGCTCCTGCGCGTAAACGACGATTACGGAGGAGCTGGATAAAATGATCAGGCCGATAAATACGCACAGCACAACGGACCAAAACATGTTGGCATAAGGCAGCAGGATCGCAAACGGCGCCGCGCCGAGAATCGAAAACCAGATCATATTGCGTCTGCCGAATTTATCGGCGAGCGGACCTCCGAAGAACGTGCCGACAACGCCTGCGGCCAGCAGCGAGAAAATAATCATTTGCGCCCGGTCGACCGGCATATGGAAGTGTTCAATCAAAAAGAAGGAATAAAAGCCGGTCATCGCCGACAAATAAAAAAACTTCGAAAACAGCAGCGCAACGAGCACGCACAGCGCGAGCCACAGTGTGCTCTTGGGCAGCTGGCTTACGGTTCGTTTGACCGTCTGAGCGGCTTTTTTGCGCAGCGACAAATGGCTTTTGTACCACTTGGCTACATAGATTTGCACGACGATGGCTACGGCCGCGGCAATCGTGAACCAGATGATCCCGTGCTGGCCTAACGGAACGAAAATAAGGGCGGTAAAAATAGGCGCCAGCGCCTGTCCGATATTCCCTCCGACCTGAAAAATCGACTGGGCGAGACCTCTGCGCGCTCCTGCGGCCAAATAGGCGACTCGCGACGCCTCCGGATGAAGCACGGACGAGCCGATCCCGAGCAGCATGACGGAAAACAGCACCAGGGCAAACGTCCCCGAATAAGCGAGCAGCACGACACCGGCAAGCGAGAAGGCGACGCCGAGCGGAAGGATGTAAGGCTTGGGCCGCGCATCGGTATACAAGCCGATCAGAGGCTGCAGGAACGAGGCTGTAATGTTCAGCGTGAACGCGATCCAACCGATCTGGGCGTAGGTCAGATTCAGCGATTCGTGCAAAATCGGAAACATTGCCGGAATAATCGATTGGATCGAATCGTTCAGCAAATGAACGAGACTGATGGCGAATATAATGGAAAAGACGGTCGTCTGCGGACTGCTCATGCTGGCATTGGGACTGCTGCTTGCACTTGGACTCGGACTTGTACTGGCTGAAACACTCATGCGATCACCTCATTGTAATATGTAAAAAATGAATAAATGAAAATAGATTCATTCATGCTTATCAACATCCTATCATCTGATGTTTAAAACGACGACTAAGCAGCCGATTTTAATCGGACCGCTGCCGGAGGGGCGGCCGAACCTTTATCGATTGTCGCTGCTCGACCTACTGCTCGGAGCCGTCCAGATTCGCCAGCGATTGCTTCAGCCCGGCAACGGTTTCGTCCAAATTGAGCATCGTCCAATGAATCGCCGCCGCCGCATCCTGCTTTTTAATCGCATCGTACAAATTTTCGTGGAACTGCACATGCGGGTCATGCATGGGCCTCTCCAGAAACAAAGAGCCGAGCGCTTCGCGAAGCACCGTCGAAAATGTCCGGTACAGGTCGATGACGACCGCATTTTTGCTGGCCGCCGCGACGGATATGTGAAACTTGACATCCGAATTCAAATAATCGTTAATGCGCTTGCTATTCAAAGCCGCTGCGCGATTGTCCAACAGCTCCCGCATTTGGGCGAGATCGTCTTCATCGCGCCGCTCGGCCGCGAGCTTGGCGATTTCCAGCTCCAGCATCCGCCTGACCTCGAATACATCCAATATTTCGGCGCGGCGCAGCCGGTGATCCAGCGGCTCCTGAATAATCGGATTCGTGCTTAAAAACGTGCCGAAGCCTTGCTTTTTTTCCAACAAGCCTGCATGTACAAGCACCCGGACCGCTTCGCGGATCGTCGACCGGCCTACGCCGAACTGCTCCATCAGCTCCGGCTCCGTAGGAATTTTGTGGCCTGGCGGAATGTCGCCGCTCGATATTTTCTTTTGCAGCTGCAGCACGACCTCATCGACCAGCTTCCGGCGGCTTACATTTTGAAAAGAAATTTGTGAATTCATCAGATCATCTCCTGTTTAATGGAACTACTATACCACATGGTTTGCTCATTAATCCAGCATTGTTTTCAGCATCAGGAGTGCCTCCGGGCAGCGACTATGGTATTATATTTACAAAAGTAGCCAGGGGGAGCATGATGAAATACTCTTCATCGAAGTATTTGCGGAGACTCATTCTGTTCAGTTCGATTTTATGCAGCGTCCCTGTACTCATCAGCGGGTATTTTTCCTATTTGAAAGCGTCGGATAAGATACAGGAGAAAGTGAATGAGGGAAACAAGCAAATATTGACGCAAACGGAGATGCGGGTGGAGCAAATTCTGAAAACGGTGGACACGACGATCACCCAATTCGCTAATTCTCCGATCATCGGTAATTCGCTGCAAAAAAATTTAACGTCCGAGGATTTTATTATTGCCGGGGAGCTTTCGCAAAGACTGCATCTGCTTCAAGCTTCCAATTTGGGACTTTACGATATGTATTTAATTAATTTGAATAAGGAATGGGGAATGAATAACAGCGGGATGTTCCGCTTCAACGAAGTAGAGAGGACCGCTCATTATGTAGACTATGCGAATGAACCGCGGCCTTCCTTCTGGGTCAAGGAAACGACTTTCCCAACGGACGGCAATCCGGACAAGGAGGACCATGAATATACGATAAACTTTGTGAAAAAGCTTCCAATCAATACATTGAATCCGACCGGGCTTGTGATTGCCGAAATATCCGGATACAAAATTAAAGAGCTGGTTACCGGCAGCAGCAATCTCGGGCAAATGATGATATTGGATCAGGACTATCGTCTGCTTGATTATGAAAGAGATGACGGCAAGTTCGCCCAAAACCTTTTAACCGAAACGATCGTCGGGCAGTTAAAGCAAATGAGTCGTGAAAGCGGTTACCTGGACACTTACCTGGAATCGGTTGGAAAAGTCGGGATTACGTTCCGCAAATCCGCATATAACGGTTGGATTTATTTGTCGATCATGAAGGAATCGGATATTACGAAGGAATCGAAAACGATCGGCTGGATTACGATGTATACTTGTCTGGGCATCACTTTATTGGCCTTTTTGTTTTCCGTATTCGGATCGACGAAAATGTATATTCCGATTAAAAGAATTTACGAAAATTTGGCAGGGAGCCTGGAAACGGAAATACCCAAATCGGGAAAAGACGAGATTCAAATGATTGACGAAGGCTTAAGCCGATTGTTAGTAACCAAGTCGATGATGGCCAGTCAAATTACGGTTCAAATGCAGTCCTTGAAAGAGCTGTTCGTTCTCAAATTGTTTCAGGGAGCTTTAAAACCAAAGGAAATCGCCGAGAAGCTTGCTTCCTTCGGCTACCCTTCCTCATTCGACTGGTTATGCGTGCTGAATCTTCAAGTGGATACGATCATGAATCCCCGGTATAAAGAGGAAGACCGCGATCTGTTGATGTATGCGATCAATAATATTGTCAGCGACCATATTCCGCAGGAGTACCGTCTAAGCCCTATTCTTTACGAGCAATCGCAGGTTACGCTGGTAGGAGGAAATCAGCAAAGCCTCGAGCAGTTTAAAACGGATATTTACACATTGGTCGAAGACATTCAGAAGGCGGTGGAACACTACCTGGAGCTTACGGTAAGCATCGGAATCAGCCGGCCTTTTCACGATTTCGTCCACACGCCCAAAGCTTATCAGGAAGGCATCGAAGCTTTGAAATACCGGATTCAATTCGGACGCGGGATTATTCTCTGCTTCGACGATTTGACGCCTGTCCAAACGGTAAGGTATCTAATTCCCGAACGAATAGAGAATGAGTTGATCGACAGTATCAAGGGCAATGAGCAGGAAAAGGCCGAGGAGCTTTTGCATCGGTTTATCGTCGAGGTTTTCAAACCGGAAGCGAGCAATCAGGACTACCAGGTTCATCTGGTCCGGCTGCTCATGGAACTCATTCGACTGGCCGAAAAAGGGGGAGAATCACTGCAGTCGTTAATCGGGTCGGAGACCTCGCTGTTTGACCAATTGTTCAGCCTGCATACGATTCAAGATATTGAAAAATGGTTTGCAAATACATTGATCCCGCCGATCATGGCAGCTTTGCAAATGCAGAGGGAGCTGCCTTATCATACGATCTCGGATCAGATCGTTCATATGATTCACGATGAGTACGATCTGGACTTGACCCTGGATTTATGCGCGTCGAGGCTGAACCTGCATCCCAATTATGTGGGCAAAGTATTCCTCAAAGAAACGGGCAGCAAATTTAGCGATTATTTATTGCAGTACCGGTTGAAAATTGCCCAGAAATGGCTGATCGATTCAGATTTAAAAATATCCGAAATAGCCGATAAGCTTAGGTACAACAACCCGCAAAATTTTATTCGGTACTTCCGCAAAATGGTAGGTATCACGCCGGGCCAATTTCGGGAGCAAAACAAATAGGGCAGGAGGAATTTTCGTTGTTTTCCCCGGTAAACCGCATTTGGATTTGCATGTTGGCATTGATTTGTATGTTCGTTGCCGGATGCGGCGATGCCGCAGACTCTAACAAGCTGGCTGTCGCGCCGAATGATGAAAACGGCCATAAACCTTTTGCAATCCGGATGTTCGCTCCCAATTTTGAAGCGGAAGCTCTTAAGTCCAATAACGAAATCGTACAGGCCATACAAAATTATACGGGCGCCAAATTAAGCATCTCTTGGATTCCCAAAAGCGCATATGACGATAAAGTAGCGGCATCTATCGCATCGGGAGACGTTCCGCAGGCATTGATCATTCAAAACGACAGGACACAATTTATTATCGAGTCCGTTCGTTCCGGATTTTTTTGGGAAATCGGCCCGTTTTTGAAAGATTATAAAAATTTGAGCGGCCTCGATCCCGGTATTTTGAATAACATTTCGGTAGAAGGTAAAATTTACGGGCTATATCGGGCAAGAGATTTGGCTACCGGCGGATTTATTGTGAGAAAGGATTGGCTGGATCGTTTGAATTTGAAGGAACCCAGAACAATGGAAGACTTGTATCAAGTCATGAAAGCATTCACGCGGAACGACCCGGATGCCAACGGGAAGAACGATACCGTCGGGCTGGCGTTGAACAAGCTGGATATTAAACCGGCGACACCCGGAGGCTTTGATCTGATCGTCAGCTATTTCGGCGGCCCGAACGGTTGGGAAGTGAATGCCGACGGCAAATTTATTCCAGATATCATGACCGGGGCGTACCTGGACGCTTTAAAATTTTTCAAAAGGCTGTATGCTGAAAACTTGATGAATCAAGATTTTGCGATAACGAGCAAAGCGAGGGAATTGGTGTATAAGGGGAAAACGGGTGTTTTCCTTGAATCCAAAGCGGCGACGGTATTTGAAGGCGAGGCTAAAAAACATCATCCCGACGCCTTGATGGAGCCGATCAGCAGAATCGCGGGGCCGAAGGGGGAAAGGCTGCCTGCGGCAAGCGGTTATAACGGCGTCTTCATGTTTCCCAAAGCGAGCGTGAAAACGGAAGCGCAGCTGAGGGAGATTCTCGCATTTTTCGATAAGCTTCTTGACCCTGCCATGCAGGATTTGTTCCAGTGGGGAATTGAAGGGAAGCACTACAAGGTCGAAAACGGCATGTACATACGGACCGATACGAAAGCTTATCTGGCCAATAACGATATGCATCAAATCAAGCTGAGCACTTTGGATGCTACGATAGGCGACGTAAGCGCTTTGGAAAAAAAGCTGATCGAGCAAAAGAAGGCTAATGTTAAAATTGCGGTGCCTAACCCTGCCATAGCGCTCTATTCCCCGACCTATACGGAAAAGGAAAACGTGCTGAACACGATTGTCAACGATGCCCGCACCCGGTTTATTATCGGCGATATCGATGAAGCGGGCTGGAAGGATGCCGTGGAGCAGTGGAAGAAAAATGGAGGCACGCAAGTAATCGAGGAGTATGAGACGGCGTATGTAAAAAAACGCGGCAAGTGAGCAAAAAGCGCCTCCTGCAGGAAAACGGGCAAAATGGAAGCGGAAAATGGATTCCGGCATAATCATTCGTCGTATCAGCGGCATCATCGGCTGAAACGGCGGATGATTTTTGTTCTAAGCAGATGATTATGGATGTTTGATAATGATTATGGGCTCTTTCCAGCCTTAATAGGCGAATATCTTAAAATGATTATGGCTGTAACGGCTCCCCTCCGGTATGTTCATAGTGAATGATAGAGCATATAAGGGGAGCGGGGATAGCTATGCGTGAGAAACATGCGAACAGGATACAAAAAACGATCAATCGTGATTGGAAGTTTAATTACTATCCTTCGGAAGAAGAAGATTTATCGCCGATCGCGGCCGATTTCGATGACCGGGCATGGCCCGCCATCGCCGTTCCGCACACATGGAGCACTTATGAAACGACGGGAGAGCTGCACCCGTTTATCCGAAACCCTTCGGAAAAAGACGGTTCCTTCTGGTGGTACGGCTGGGGCTGGTACAGGAAGAAGTTTACGCTCGATGCCCGCTACCGTTCGAAAAAGATTTTCATCGAGTTTGACGGCGTGCAAAAGTATTCGAAAGTTTGGTTGAACGGACAATTTGCCGGCGAGCATAAAGGCGGATTCACTTCATTTTATTGCGATGTGACGGACGCCGTACAATTCGATCGGGAAAACATACTGGCCGTCGAGGTGTCCAATCGGCGCAATGACCTTTTCGGAGGCATACCGCCGATGACGGCAGGCAATTGGAACATGTACGGCGGCATTTACCGCGATGTGCGGATCGTCATTAAAGACAAGCTGCACATACCGTTCCAAGGCTCAGCCTTGCATGAGGGCGGCACGTTCATTACGACACCCGATCTGTCGGCGGCCGGAGGGAACGTGCGGGTGCGTACCTTTGTCAAGAATGAATATGAAACGGAAGTAGACTGCCGATTGAATACGCGGATATGGGGGCCCGACGGCACGCTTGTTACCGGCATGATGTCGGAACGACGGCTGGCCGCCGGCGAGCTGGCGGAGTTCGATCAGACGAGCGGCCGCATCGATCGTCCGCAGCTGTGGAGCCCCGAAACGCCGGCGCTGTACAAAGTCACTTCCGATTTGGAGCTGGGTGGCCGCTCGACCGACCAATTTGCCAGCACATTCGGCTTCCGTTGGTTCGAATGGAACTATTCCGAAAATCAGTTGTATTTGAACGGGAAACGTACCCCTATCCACGGTTCGAACCGACATCAGGAATACCCATGGCTGGGAGATGCGCTGCCGAAATGGATGCATGGCAGAGATTTGCGCGACATCCGCTTTAACCTCGGCTTCAACTTTATGCGGACATGCCATTACAATCAGGATCCTTATGTTTACGATCTGTGCGACCAATACGGTATATTGATCTGCGAGGAAGTTCCCAATATTAAAAATATTGCGTTCGGCGCGGATATACAGGAGCAGCACGTCCGTGAAATGATCCGCCGGGACCGCAATCATCCAAGCATTATTATGTGGAGCATGGGCAACGAAACCAACCATGCCGCCGATCCGCGGTGGGCCTATGCGGAGGACGACACCCGCATCCTTCATTGCCGCCATTGCGCCGGCATGGGAGAAGATTTGCCGCATACCCACCGACAGATGCTGATGGAGCATATGCTGCGCTGCACGGTTCGCGGCTGGTACAACGCCGATGTGAAGCCGTTGGAGCCGGCGAATCACCAGCATACCGGGCACGAGGAATGGCAGCACGACCAATCGCTCACGAGGAACGGGGAGCGGCTGCTCGCGATCAACGGCGGCAAATGGCTCTATGCCGATCACGGCTGCGACCGGGAATATTTAAACAGCCCGCTGAATCATATCAACCCGAAGGGGTGGGTGGACGGCTACCGGATGCCGAAATATTTGTACTACTTGTGGCAGGCCAATTGGTCCCGGAAGACGATGGCGTTCATTCATCCTTACGATTGGACCTCCCGCTATTTGGGACAGCGGCGGAACATCACGGTCAACAGCAACTGCGATGAAGTCGCCTTGTATGTGAACGGCCGGGCAATCGGCAGCCTCCATCCGGCGGAAAGCAATGACTTTACGGTTGTATTTACCGATGTACCGGTCGAAGAGGGAACGGTTGCCGCGATCGGTACGCGAAACGGCGAGAGCGTGAGGAATGAGGTCGTCATGGCCGGGGCTCCCGCCAAGCTGGCCGTATCCGCCTCCCATATGCGAATTCCGGCGGACCGGTCGGGCATCGTCCTTATGACCGTCGATATCGTTGACGAGCATGGGGTACATGTGTACGGCGCGACCAACGATTTGCACTTTAAGCTCGATGGCCCCGCCAAGCTGGTCGGACCGGACTGCTACATATCCGATACCCATAAATGCAACGAGATGGAAGGAACCATGTATATCGACGCGCCGGTTTCCGTACCGGTCCGTTCTACCGAAACAGCGGGTACCATCCGCTTTATCGTTTCCTCGCCGGGTCTGCAGTCGGCGACTATCGAAATCGAAGCTGTTGCGCCCGCGCAGGACACGGTCGAGGGGATCGCGGAGCCGCCGGTGACAGGCGGTTTACTGACAATCAAAGCCAGTTCGGAATCGGCAGGCGCGGAATCGTCGCAGCAAGCCGATCACCTGGAAGATTCGGTTGAAGATATCGATTTCAGGGGAGCGGATGAAGCGTCGTACGCAGAAAAGATGTCCAAATGGATATGGCAGCGGAATTTGCATATAAACGTAGGAACCCCCGCATTTGCCGCATTAGTCGATGCGATGGTCGTGCAGCTGAAGAAAGACCGCGGCTTGACCGTAGCCGACGATTACAATTTCATTATCGGGCATTTTAACGATTGCTGCCGCATTCTGGCGTTTATACATGCACGGAAATGGAATGGACAGCTCAAGCAAAAGCTGGCGCACGACTACATCGACGCCATAATTACCCGCGGCGTTGCAATGGACGTACTTCACGAGATCAATCGGCTTTCCGACGAGAATCTGAATCTGAATCGGTAACATTCAAAAAAACTTAAAGGAGGCAACCATGCTGACGAAATCGCGCCCGTCGCAGCTTATCGCTTACGCTATCAAGCATCGCTGGCTGTACATCATGCTGTTCCCGGGGATCTTATACTATATCATCTTCAAATACATTCCCATTTGGGGAGTGTTGATCGCTTTTCAAAATTACCAGCCCTTTCTCGGTTTTTTCGGAAGCAAATGGGTCGGATTTCAACATTTCGAACGCTTTTTTACGATGCCCGACTTTTGGATGCTGCTGCGCAACACGTTAATTATGGCCTTTTATAATATCGCTTTCTTCTTTCCGATGCCGATTATTGTTGCGCTTATGTTAAATGAAATAGCCAAGGAGACGTTCAAACGTTTTGTGCAGACCATGGTATATGTGCCGCATTTTGTCTCCTGGGTCGTCGTCGTCGGCCTGTCCTATATTTTTTTAACGACGGAAGGTGGCCTTATCAATGAATTGATCGCTGCGTATGGCGGGCAAAAAATTCCGTTTTTACTAAGCGCCGATTTGTTCCGTTCGATGATTATTTCACAAACGCTGTGGAAGGAAACCGGTTGGGGAACGATTATTTTTTTGGCGGCGCTGGCGGGCGTAGATCCGCAATTGTACGAAGCTGCCCGCATGGACGGAGCCGGACGGCTGCGTCAAATCTGGCATATCACTTTGCCGGCTATCCGCAGTACGATCATTATTTTGCTTATTTTGCGGGTCGGTCATTTTCTCGATACCGGGTTTGAGCATATTTGGCTCATGTTGAACGCCATGAACCGCCAGGTGGGCGAAGTATTCGACACGTACGTGTACACGGTCGGTATTACCCAGGGACAGTTCAGCTTTACAACGGCTGTCGGTTTGTTCAAATCCGTCGTCGGTCTCATTCTCGTGCTCGCGACTAACAAATTGGCCAAGAAACTCGGCGAGGAAGGACTATATTAATGCGACTAATGCGAAAGGAAGAACACCTATGGTAAAGGACAGAACGATTGGAAGCATCCTGTTTGATTGCATCAATTATACGCTGCTGCTGTTGTTTGCGCTCGCTGCCGCCATTCCGTTCGTATATACGATAGCCGGTTCATTCTCCACCGCACAAGAGCTGCTGGAAAAGGGCTTCATTCTGTTCCCTACGAAATTCTCACTGGAGTCGTACCGGTACATTTTCTCTACGAACACGCTCATCCGCAGCTTGCTGGTGACGATTTTTATAACCGTCATGGGCACATTGTTTAATTTGGTGTTTACGGTGCTGATGGCTTATCCTTTGGCCAAAAAAGGGCTGAAAGGCCGCAATACGATCATGCTGATGATTATTTTCTCCATGCTGTTCAGCGGCGGCATGATCCCGTCTTTTCTGGTCGTCAAAGCATTGGGGCTACTGAACAGCTACTGGGCGGTCATTATTCCAAGCGCTATCAATTCGTTCAATCTCATCGTGATCAAAAATTTTTTCCAGCAGCTTCCCGAAGGCTTGGAGGAATCGGCACAAATTGACGGCTGCAACGAGCTCCAAATATTAGTTCGGATTGTGCTGCCTTTGTCCACGCCCGCGCTGGCGACATTTTCGCTCTTTTATGCGGTCGGTCACTGGAATACGTTTATGAGCGCCATTTTATACATTAACAATTCCAGCAAATGGCCGATCCAGGTGCTTCTGCGGCAAATCGTCATCCTGGCGCAGGGAGGCATCGGCGATTCGCAGGACTTTAGCCCGGAATATGTCGCGCCGCCTGCGGAAACGATCAAAATGGCTGTTATTGTCGTTTCAACCGTACCGATTTTGCTGGTTTACCCTTTTTTGCAAAAGCATTTTGCCAAAGGTGTCATGCTCGGCTCTGTCAAAGGGTGAGCTTCGATACATAAAATCATTAAATAACAAGTAGGAGGCAGTTACCCATGAATACAAAGAGAAAAATGGCTGCGACGATGGCTGCGTTAAGTTTGCTGGCTGCGGTTGCGGTTGGCTGCAGCGGCAAGCAGGAGACAGCGGCGACCGGCAATGCGCAGCAAGCGCCGGATGGAGCCCCGGCAGGGGCACAACCGGGCACCCCGCTGAAAATGACCATGTCAAACGTATATTTTACTACCGAAGCGCCGAAGAGCGACAGCGAATTTATGAAAAAGTTTGAAGAGCTGACCAATACCAAGATGGAAATTACATGGATTCCGAATCCTGCGATTGCCGACAAAATGACGGCGATGATCGCAGGAAACGAGCTGCCGCAAGTATTCTTTGTCGTTGATAAATCCCCTGTCGTCGTGAATGCGATCCGCTCCGGCATGTTCTGGGAAATCGGCCCGTTGTTAAAGCAGTATCCCAATTTAAGCAAAATGCCGGAATTAAGCCTGCAGAACACATCGATCGACGGCAAGCTGTACGCCATTCCGAAGCTGCGCGAGCTGACGCGCGACGGTATCGTCTTCCGTAAAGATTGGCTGGATAATGTAGGTTTAAAGGAGCCGCAGACGCTGGATGATCTGCTGAAGGTGCTCAAAGCGTTTACGGAAAACGATCCCGATAAAAACGGCAAAAACGATACGTACGCTTTCGCCTCAAAGGGGCCTGTGCCGACAGGGTTCAAGCATTTTATGATGTATTACGGGGGCTCGAACGAGTGGGAGGTAAAGGATGGCAAATTTACGCCTGATTTCATGACTCCAACCTATATGGAGGTTATGAAATTATATCGCCAAATGTATCAGGATAAATGGTTCAATCAGGATTTCGCGGTGCTCAGCGACAGCACCACTCTGATTAATAAAGGCAAAGCCGGCGTCTACTTTAATGTATTGGACGACGTAAGCTCCCGTTTTACCGAGCTGCAGAAATCGAACCCGAGCGCCGTGCTGGATGTGATCGGTCCGATCGAAGGAAAGAACGGGAAAAGAATTCAGGCCGGTTCCGGTTATAACGGGATGTATTTATTCCCGAAAACGAGCATCAAAACGGAAGCCGATTTAAAGCAAGTATTAGCGCGTCTCGATAAATTTGCCGATCCGGCCGTTCAAAACTTGCTGGCTTGGGGAATTGAAGGCAAGCATTACAAGTTGGACAACGGCAAGCCTGTCCGTTTGGACGATAAAGTGTGGAACGACGAAATATGGGCGCCCTACAACCAGCTCCGCTTTGACCGCGGCGAGCTGGCAACAAAGGGCGAAGAGTCGGCTATCATCAAAAAATACAAACAATTGCAGAGCGATGACGTGAAATATGCCGTTTCGCGGCCCATCGATCCGTACAACTCGGATACGATGAATTCGCAAGGGAAGCAGCTGACCAAGCTGATCGACGACGCCCGCGTCAAGTTTATTATGGGGCAGCTGGACGAAGCCGGATTCAACAAAGTAGTGGAACAATGGTTGAAGGAAGGCGGCAGCAAAGTCATTGAGGAGTACAACGCGGAGTACGCCAAAGCGGGTAAAAAATAAGCCGGTCCGCGAACGAATGGTTGCTGCACTTCTCTGCTATGCTCGCCTTATCTCGCCGCATAGCAGAGAGGTTAGTGATACAAAAATGAACAAAAACATGAGAGGAGCTGTTATTTATGAAAGCGATTCATTATTTGACCCGTCGCTGCTCGCGATGGCTGCCGATCGTTCTGATCGGATGCTTGCTGGCCGGTTTGCTGCCGGCGCTGTCACAGCCGGTCGCTCATGCGGCGGATGTGTACAAGCCTTCGACGCGTGCGCTTTATGTAACAAATACGGCCGACGCCGTACTTAAGACCGCCAATCAGCTTGTTATGACTGCGCCAAGCGGGAGCGCGACAAGCTCTCCCCAGACGAATCTCGTGCCGCTTGCCCTCGGCTGGGTGGAATTGGATTCGCACGGTGCCGGTTCGGAGGCTAACTTGGTAAGGCCTGGCGATACGCCTCCGCAGCCATCCGGACATGGATTTATTTATCCGGGCAGCTTTGCCGGTCAAACGTTTACGACGGACGGTCTTTGGCATGGCTCTCAGGCGCTGAAGGCGAAGACAGCTGCCGGGATAACCGGGGATCTACATTTACGGGTATTTAAATTAAGCGGAGCCGGGACGCCGAACCCGGTGTATACCCCGATTGTCGATCTGGTTTCCGAAAATTGCAAGAGCACGGACGGGAAAGCGGCATGCCAGGTTGCCCCGGCCGCTCCGGCTGCGGATGTAACATTCGATGTCGGAGATCAGCTGTATTACGATATTGTGCTGAAGATCACTCAAGGCGAAGCGGCTTATGATACGGATCCTGTTAACGGTAAAAGCAACTTGAAAATTACGACAAATTCCGCAAGCGCTTATGTGGAGCCGCCGGACACTGGTGCAGGACCGGTGTTAGTAGGGGTTCAATTAAAAGGGTTAGCGCCTGCGACGCTTGGAACGGCCGGCGCATCGATGCAGACTGTCGTAACCGCCGTATACAGCAACCAGAAAAAATTCGATGTGACCAACTCGCCGCAAACGCAGTACAGCAGCAGCAATACGGCCGTTGCTACCGTATCCAAAACCGGGTTGGTGAAAGCGGTCGGAGACGGTTACACGACGATCAAGGTTAGCTTCACGGATTTGAGCAGCCAAACGACAATCACAACGGAGTATATCTTATACGTATATCCGGCGATACCGATTGATAAAACGCCTAAAAACCATGCAACGGACGCCGAGCTTGATGCGATAGTGAAAACAACGTTGAACGGCATCAGTTCCTACGGTTGGGATCCGGTCAACGGAGGAATTTTCATCAACTGGCGGCGGGATGACCTGAGCAAGGTGCAATGCAGCAGCAGCTCTTGCGACGACCGCAGCAGACCGACGCGCCACGACATTCAAAACGATTTTCGCGCCCTGCAGCATCTGTACTGGTACAAATGGCGGCACAACGGGGACACGGCATATGACGAGATGATCAACCGTTTGGCGCCCAAGGTGAGGAAGGACTGGAGTACGAATACGGCCAGCAAAGGCTGGATCTATTACGTCATGCTTCGATTGCACAACTATGCTGACAATCCGGCCGACAAAGACATGTGGATGAACACCATCCTGAATTGGGCGCAGGAGCAGTACAACTCCATTGATCCGGTGCTTGGCATACAGCACGACCGGGATATGCCCAACTGCGATTGCGGCACCAGCACTATCTTCCTCGACGACGCCTACCGGGTGGACCGCCAGGTTCAAGTAGGCGCGGCCTTGGTCGATGCCGGCACAAGGTTTAATAAACCCGAATGGGTTACGGCAGGCTACAATCAAACGATGAAAGCCTATCAGCAAACGTTTGTCGAGAAATTCGGTCTGTTCCCCCGCATCTATGTCTTGCATGACGCGAACTATGGCGATAATATCGTGTGGGATATGCAAGCCAAAATAGGCGAGGTATCCGAGGAGGTCGATGCGCTTGTTCGGGCGGGGGCGGTTACGACCGATCCGCAAATCAAGCACGATTTCTACGAAATTTCCACAAAAATGCTGAATGCGCTGCGTGATCTTCCAGTGCATGACAAGGTCAACGGCGGGTACTTTTTCAAGATGTATTTAGGTCCGAGCTATGAAGGAAAGCCGGAAGGGTACGTGGACAAATCGACCAAAGAAATGCGGCAAAGCTCCCTGTTGGGCACATACCATATCGCCAATATGCTGATGGGGAACCAATGGGCCGACCTTGAAGAGGAAATGCGGTCGGTAGTCGCCAATACGGTCAATGATTTGCCAAGCGGCATGTTTTTGCCGAACACACGCCCGGCAGGTGAAACCTTAAACGGGTATCCGACCTCGAATGCCGGATACTCTTATGAATTAAACGATGATTGGACGATTTCCGGTATTTCCAACTGGGTAAGCAATGAGTCGAACAGCCTCGCATTGCTCGGTATCCAGCAAGTGCTGACACAGGGATTGGACGGCACCGAGCTGGAAGCGGTCGCGGGCGTGAAGGCAAGTCCGGCCGCAGGACCGGTAGCGGCGGGCGCACAGATTTCCTTATCCACGGCTACGCCGGGAGCAACCATTTATTATACCGTAGACGGATCGACACCGACACTCAAAAGTCAGGTATACAACAGCCCGATCACGATTACAACGGACATGACGATCAAGGCGTATGCGATAAAGGCAGGCATGATTGATAGCGAAGTGGCAACGTTTGCTTACCATGTTTCGGATCCGGGTCCTGGTTCGGATAATGTAGCTCCGGTATGGCCAAGCAACAGCAGCCTGACCGCTTCCAAGGTCGGCAAGAAGGAGCTTGCGCTTGCCTGGACCGCAGCTTCCGACAATGTAGGCGTTGCCGGATATAAAATCTACGTGCTGAGCGGCAATCATTTTACCGAAATTGCGAACGCGGGCAATGCTCTGAAATACGATTTAACGAATCTGGCGCCAGGCAGACCGTATACGTTTGCCGTCAAAGCGGTGGATGCGGCCGGAAATTGGAGCGACTATGGCCCGCAGCTATCGATTCGTTTGAAAGATAATTAAGGCAAGAGGCTGCCGTTCCAATGGCATCAAGAGGGGGCTTTCCCAAAGTCATTTTTGGATTTTGAGCCCCCACTCTGCTATGAATCTGCATGTAAAAGCCGCTTCCATCCCCACTTATATAGTGGTGTTGGAGGCGGCTTTGCAATTTTGGGGACTATCCCGCCGGTTGATGCCATTTGGGACGGTCCCTTTTTTGTTATTGAGTAGAAGCAAAAGCTTTATACGCTGCTACGGTCAATCTCTGCGAACCTGCCTCGCAATTCGAAAAAATTACGTTTAAGCAAATGTTTGATCCTTAGAGGCCCTTGAGGACATTCTTGTCCTACAGCCGGTTGCAGCAGGCAATAACGTCCTTATACGGCAGGCTGCCCCCGAAAATATCGAGCGCGCTGCCGATCGTAATATCGAGCTTCCCTGCCGTCAGCCGATGGAACAGCTCAAGATCGGCCAATGACCGGGCTCCGCCCGCATACGTCGTCGGCAATGGCACCGATTGGGCCAAATGGCTGACGAGACTTTCCTGAATGCCGGCGCGCTTGCCCTCGACGTCAACGGCATGGATGAGAAACTCATCGCAGTAGGACGCCAAATATCGCAAATTTTCCGCAGTGACCTCGAAGCTGCTTATCGTCTTCCATTGGTTGGTTGCGACGACCCATTTATCTTCATGCTGCTTGCAGCTCAAGTCAATGACAAGCCGCTTCGCCCCGACCTCGGATACGATTTTATCGAGATTGGCCGTGTTCAGCTCGCCGTCGCGAAAAATATAGGATGTCACGATGACATGGGACGCGCCCTTCTCCAGATAGGAGGCTGCATTGTCCGCGGTGATACCGCCGCCGATGTGCAGGCCGCCGGGGTATGCGCGCAGCGCCTGCTCGGCAGCCTGCTCGTTGCCGCCGCCCAGCATAATGACATGCCCGCCGAGCAGCCGGTCGCGCTTGAACATGTCCGCGTAATAGGCGGGGTCTTTTTCCGAAACGAAATTTTCAATCACTTCCGTATCGTTATCCACATTGAGCGATTCGCCAACGATTTGTTTCACTTTGCCTTGATGCAGATCGATGCACGGTCTGAATTTCATAGTCGGTTCTCCTGATCATTAAATATTTTAAGTCACAAACACGTGTACTCAGTCTTTAACAGCATAGCATAAAATGCGGCGGTTTTCAGTTATTTGAAAGGACGGGCCGGAGGGCTGGCCGCTTTGCAAAGCGTGGCTGCGCAATGATACAATAAGCTGCAGGAACGAAAGCGACAACCGGACAAGGATAAACGGCTTCGCCGTCCTTCGAGGAAGAGCGCGTTTGTCAACGTTGTGCGAAGCAAAGTATAAACTTATGCTTTCTATACAACACCTATGGGCGGCGTTCCTCACGGACGCTGTTTTTTTGTATATGATATAAATAGAAACCAGTTAATAACCGCTGTCGGGGCGGAGCGAGAGATGAGGATCATATATGGATTTGCGTAAAATGAGGCTTTACGATACGACCAACGCCAATTCCAGCGAGGAGCGGGATGAATACGAAAAAGATTATGCGCGGCTGATTCAATCGCCGGCGTTTCGCCGCTTGCAGGGAAAATCGCAGGTGTTCGGCGCAGGCTCCGGTGATTATTACCGGACGCGTCTGACCCATTCGTTGGAGGTGTCGCAAATCGCCCGTGAAGTCGCGCGGCGGATGGAGAAGACGTACCCGTTTTTGGCCCGCAGAGAGCATCCGGGGCTGATGCTCGATCCGGCGGTAGTTGAGGTCGCGTCGCTGGCGCATGATCTCGGTCATCCGCCCTTCGGGCATAAAGGGGAAGACGTGCTGAACCGGCTGCTGTCGGAGGAGTACGGACTATGTTACGAAGGAAACGCGCAAAACTTCCGCATTTTGATGTTTCTCGAAAAACGGGCGGGGAGCGGGAGCGGGCTCGATTTGAGCGCGGCTTCGCTGCTCGCAATCAATAAATATCCTTACTTGCTGGAGGAGAAGGGACGCATTAAAGGCGTATACAAGATGGAATGGGAAGGGATTCGCTTCCTCCGTGACGCCTGGAATATGCCGCAGGACTGCCCGACGCTGGAAGCGCAGCTGATGGATTTATGCGACGATATCGCCTATTCCACCCATGATATCGAAGACGGAATTCGCGCCGGGAAAATCCAGATGAACCGCTCCTTTTTCGAAGAGGAAAGGCTGCTGGAAAACCTTATTCTGGAAATTGTGAACGACCAAGGCAATGTCGACGTGGGCTGGGATCAGGTCGATATGAAGGCAATGGTGCGGAAGGTGCTGGACGATTACTTGGAGCAGTGGGAGACGATCTATGCCGAGTGCAACCGCGAAGCCTCGAAGACCCGTAGGGAGATGAAAGCCCGCTGGGTCAGCCGGTTCGCCAACAAGGTGGGCATTATCGACGATCCGAAAAGAGGCTGGAAAAAGGTAACGTTCGTCGAAGACGGAGAGCAGGATTTGCATCTGCTGCGTACAATGGAAATTTTGAAGAAGCTCGCATGGGTTACCTTGATCAAAGACTTCCGGGTACAGCGTCTGCAAAAACGCAGCGAAATCATGATCCGTCAGCTGTGGGACAGCTTCAAGGTGCACGACACAGGGCGGCTGATTCTGCCGCCGGATTGGATCGAAAGCTACGAGCAGCATAAAAGTAAATGGAGCTGGGAGCGCATGGTCGCCGACTATATCTCCGGCATGACCGACGCCTATGCGGAAAAGGTGTATGCGGAGCTGTTCGCCAGCAAGTCCGGCTCGATCTATGAAATGGATTGACAATAGCTTCTGCACATTAAAAAACGCGTTCCTTCGGCCTATGACGGCTTGCAGGAACGCGTTTTTGCGGTTTCAAGGCATTAATTCTTCGCCGCGCAGCCCGCGGTAGTCGGCGGTACTCCGGACGGCTTCGTTACCGTGGTATGCAATCGGAGCTATGCGGTTCGGGCTTTAGCGGCGGTCATCGATTTGAAATAATGGATGAGCGGCTTCTCGATATAGCGGTAAAACAGGCAGCATAACGCCAACGATACGACAAAGCTTAGGCTCGTGGTCAGCATCGGACCGATCCGGAGATCCAGATGCACGGCCCGGGACAGCTTGAGCGTAATGGATAAAAAAATGAGACTGGTCAGCAAGATCGAATAGGAGGCATCGCCAAGAAACTGAACAGGCTTCAGCCAGGCCGGAGCGGCAGTCCGCAGCAGGCCGATGCCGAGCAGCACGAGCGTCGCGCCGATCGTATACATGACATTCGGATAAGCGAAATCCGGATGGAGCGCGCGCACCACCCATACTGCGGGGAACACGAGACAGCCTGCGGTAAGCCACAGGATGCCGCCTGACTTCAGGCGGCGCACCGCATATGCGATCAGCATGCCCAGCACGAATTCAAGATGCATCGCATCAAACAGGAAGCGGATCTGCACGCTGTCCTTCAGCCGGATCCAGTCCAATGATTGCAGGCCGACAATGAGCAGCCATAAGGCAAACAGCGTCAGCATCGTTTTTTTGTTCAAAACGAACAGCAGCGAAAAGACGATATAAAAAAACATGATATACGATAACGACCACGCGACCCCAAGTATCGGCGCGCTGCTGTATGGCACCAAAAGCAGCGAGGTAACAATTTCCGGCAGCTTCGTTTCATAGCCAAAGCCGAATGAAGGCACAAGGAAATAAACCGGAATTACGGCCAGCGTGACGATCCAATATATCGGGTAAATGCGCAGCAGACGCTTCTTCATAAACGATCCCCATACGCGGATATCGCCGAAATGCTTGCGGTAAATCGTAACCATCAAATAGCCGGTCAATACAAAAAAATAAGCATAGCCGCCTGAGCGGCCCATGCCGTTGATGCCCAAAAAGTTGATATGAAAATATTTGTCGGACATTTGGGACGTATGAAACAGCATGACCAGCACAACGGCGATGCCCCGTGCAGCCTGGATATAAGGGATGCTCATCCGGTTCTCCATTCGTTTCTCTCCACTTCTCTCTCTATTTGTCTATGGATCGTCTGTACCTACGATCATCTCATTTGTTCATGACAAATATATGACGCTAACCTGAAAGACAGCTGAGCATACGCTGAAAATTGTCCTGTTTCCAATAAAAAGCAAATTGCCGCCATGCCGCGCAAATCGGTTGCATACACTGAAAGTAAGAACAGATTCATGTTGGCGGGAGGTTTGGATAATGACGAAGACAGAGGTGCTGGAGCTGCTGCAGAGCTTGCCGGAGCAGCTGAAGGAAGCGGAGTCCGGGTATTACGCGGCGGTTAGCCGCCTGGAGGATGCGAAGCTGGCGCTGCATGCGAAAGAGTGCGAGCTGTTCAGCCTCGGACGGATTACCGGGAAAAACGAGCAAATGCGGGATGCCGAGCTGTGGCAGCATTCCCATGAGCTGAGGCGGGCGCTGATCAAAGCGAAAATGGCTGTCGATCAGACGAAGGTGGATTATGATTATTTAAAAAATAAGCTGGATAATACACAGCTGATCGCCCGGCTGCTGCTTAACATTTCGTAAGCGGCAGCGGCTTTCGTCGCAGCCGTTCAAGCCAAAAAGAAGCTCCCGACCGAACCTGCCTGTTCGATGTCGGAAGCTTTTTTTGTAGGTTGAAGGGGGGTTGTTCTGCTTTGCCATAAAAGTTGGGCCTGACTGTGGCTCGATATCTCTTTTAGAAGCAGGTAAACTGACGGATTCTTCTGAGGTCGAGTCCGAAAAATAGCCAGAAGCCGAAAGGAGCGGTACCGTACCAGCGGAATCCGGAAATGGAGTTCCGACCGACAAAGGTCAAAAACATCCAGTAACTATCGCCGTTATCCTGCCAAATGTAAACGTAGCGGTTTATGCAGCGGCGGATGCTTCCGGGATCGACCGCAAACAGGGCTGTAGTCGGCATAGCCGGAATGAAGGAAGGCGGAGGCGTTTCCGGAGCGCCCGGTGGTGAGACGCCTCCCGGGGCTGGCCCGGGGCCGCCGGGAAACGGTGCGGGTCCCGGGCTCCCGGGGAAGCCGCCCGGTCCTCCGGGGAAGCTGCCGGGTCCTCCGGGGAAGCTGCCCGGTCCTCCAGGGAAACCGCCTGGGCCCGGCATCCCAGACGTTCCTCCGGGCAAGGCTCGCAAGCTCGGAGTAAGACCTCTTGCTGATTTAGGGCGTGCAGCCCGTTGTTGCTTCTGTTTCGGTTTTGTCATACGGCTAACATCTCCTTAGTAATCGTTGTGGAATCGGCACCTGCCTACAATATATGTAACGGATGCCTAATCCTTATGGGCAGGTGTCCCTGCCGGTCATAAAAAATTTAAAAGCGGGAGGGACCGCTTGCCGCGGACGGTCCTTCCCGCTTTTTTGTGAGAAATTGAACGAGCTTATTTACAAAAGCTTCATTCCAATGATGACAATACCTGTCATCTTTCAATGATACAATTGGATCGATCCGGTCAAATGAGAACTCCTATGCCGAAGGATGGGGGAGGCATGAGCCCAAGCAATGCTACTACACCTTATGCGCCTTCGTACAGATGGTGACAGGGACCGCGGAGATGGTAAACAATTGTTTTAAAAAAGCTCTCCGTACCGTTGACAGGTCCAAGTTTGTTATTATAAAATAGCTGCTATATAAAAATAAGAGATAGGAACAGGAGTGAAATTTATGCTGGACGCTTCAACCGCTTCAACGGGTACGCAAGGGTCGTCGCTTGATTTGCGCAAGACGGCGCCCTGGATTATTTTTATTATTTTTTTCGGCGTTCTCAACGAGACGGTATTCAACGTGTCCACGCCGAACATCGCCGCCCAATATCAATTGACGCCATCGGGCGTCAGCTGGGTGCTGACGACTTTCATCATCTTTTTCGGGATCGGCTCCGTCATTTACGGCAAGCTGTCGGATATTTACAGCCTGAAGAAGCTGATCGTGATCGGAATTATCGTGTACAATGTCGGGTCGGTGGTAGGGATCTGCTTTCAGGCGTGGTATCCGATGGTTATTGTCGCAAGAGCGATTCAAGGCGCCGGGGCATCGGCCATTCCCGCGTTAATTATGGTCGTCGTCGCGAGATATTTTTCGCCGGACGACCGGGGTAAAGTATTCGGTATTTTGAACTCGACAATAGCTTTTGCCGTTGGCGTCGGACCCGTTCTTGGCGGATTTGTTTCGGCGGCGTATCATTGGTCGTTTTTATTCCTCATCCCGCTGTTTACGCTCATCTCGATTCCGTTTTTCCGGAAAGTGCTGCCGGATGAAGAAACGCGCGACGGGAAGCTGGATGTTCCGGGGGCTAGCCTGATCGGCTTCGGTCTTGCCGCGCTCATTTTATTTTTCACGATACCGAAGTGGTATTATTTGGCTGCCAGTGTTGTGCTGCTGGCATGGTTTATCGTTCATATCCGCCGGGTCGAGCAGCCGTTTATCGAGCCGGAGCTGCTTAAAAACCGGCTATTCCGCAGCGGTCTGATCGTCGGATTTATTTTATTTTGCACCGTCATGGGCATTATGTTCGTCATGCCGCTTATGCTGAGCGGTTTGAAAGGCTTAAGCACGAGCGCAATCGGCTGGATTTTGTTCCCCGGGGCGATCAGCGCGGTTGTATTCGGTCCGATAGGCGGCAGCTTGGCGGATAGACGAGGAAACAACTATGTAGTTGCGATCGGAATTACGCTGCTGACGATCAGTCTGCTGCTGATTTCTTCCATGCTCGGCTTGAACGCATGGCTTACGTCCGCGGCAATGGTATTGTTGTACATCGGTTTCTCGTTCATTCAAACGGCGCTGGCCAACAGCGTCTCCCTGACGCTGGACAGGAATCAAACTGGCGTAGGCATGGGGCTGTTCAATCTGGTCGGCTTTATTTCGGGGGCTGTCGGGACGGCAGTCGTTGCGAGAGTATTGGACGAAAAGCTGCTGAGCTTTCCGGTCAATCCGTTGGTTCGCGGCACCGAAGCGCATTTGTACAGCAACCTGCTGCTCATGTTTGTGGCCGCGATTATATTGGGCGCCGTTATTTTTTACCGCAGCTACGGTTTGATCAAATTCAAGGTGAAGTCTTCGGCCTAAAATCGCGGACTTCAATTATCTGCAACTCCCCATATTCACCGGCGCGCCGGCGGGTATGGGGTTTGATCGGTAATGACATACCCCGGCTCCAATTCGATTTCGATAAACTCTGCCATCTGCCGAGGCTGAAAATCGGTGGTTCTGCTGCTGCCGATGATTATTATGTTTCTAATGTCTGACGCAGCTTCCCCCGGCAAGGAAAAGGCTCTGGTGCAGGCGTACGATTCCTTGAGCGTCGTGTAAATGGCGTTGATGTGCTTGTCGTTTTTGATTTTGCCCGTAAGATTCAAGATAATGGCCCCGCGGGGATTAAGCTTCTGCCGGGTTATATCGAAAAACTGCAGCGATGTCAAATGAGTCGGAGTTCCCTTGCGGGTGAAGGCGTCTACGATAATATAATCCAGCGTCCCCGGCTGTTCGTCCTGGAGGATGAGGCGTCCGTCGCCGATCACGATATCGTCTTTGCCGTACTGGAAAAATGCTCTGCTCAGCTCCGCTACCGTCTCGTCGATCTCCGCTACTTTAAACCGCTTCTGCGGGTAATGGCCGGAAATCGTCCCGATTCCGTGTCCGATCACGAACACATGCTCAAAGGCCGGGTTGTTATGCTCCATGCAATGAATGATGGCACGCGGGTATTCCAGTACGATACGTTTCGGATCGTTCATATCCATTGCGCCTTGAACGGCATGATCCGAAAACTGCAGGAAGCGATACTTCCCCAGTTGTCCATATAGTTGGGAGGTTTCGTAAACCGCAATTTCGTGAATGCGGCTGAATTCCTTGGCTAGCAGCTGCAAGAGGGTCGATCTCCTTTGTATTCCGTTATTTTAAGTACTTGTCCAAATAGCAATCTGTAAGAAATCCGGGAAGAAGGCGTATGCTAAGATAAGGGCAAGCATTTAATCCCACTTGAAAGGATGTTGCAGGATGGCAAAGCTTACGCCTTATATTTTCTCGGAGGATTCAAGAGCCCAGGCTGAATTTTACACGCAAGCGCTCGGCGGGGAAATCTTGTCCGTTATGACGCATGGTCAATTGCCGGATGCAAGCCAAAACATGAAGGATAAAGTCATGCACTTGAGTCTGGTTGCCGGCGGGGTTACCTTCTATATGACCGACTTCGTATTCGGACAGTTGGTTCCTGGAAACGGGATCAATCTAAGCCTCGAATTCGAAACGGAAGCTGAAGCGCGTGAAGCTTTTGATAAGCTTGCGGACGGAGGCGTTGTCAGGCATCCGTTTTCGCCGGCTTTCTGGGGTGCGCTGTTCGGGCAGCTCGAAGACAAGTACGGCGTTTCATGGATGATCAGCTACGAGCCGAAAGCCGGTCAAGCCTAAGCGCGTTATTCATATCCTGATGAGAGGCCGCCGAATGTTTCGGGCAGGCTTCTTTTTGTTGTCGGGAAATGATGCGAAGCAAATTATTGCAGATAACCGGGGGCTCCCCCAAAAGTAATAGGAATTTGCTTCAGAGCTTCACGTCCGATCAGGAAGTCGCGTTGGCGTCCAGGCCAATTTACGGTACGCCGCCGGCGTTACGCCTAGCAGCTTTTTAAACATGCGGTGAAAATGGGGCAGCGATTCGAAGCCGCACATTTCGGCGATCAGGCTGATCTTATGGTCCGTATCGTTCAGCAGTTCCTTTGCTCTCATCATCCGTTTCGTTACTATGTACTCGCTCAAATTCATGCCGATCGTCTGCTTAAACACGCGGCTGAAGTGCGCAGGCGTAACGGACGCTTTGCAGGAAACGGCCGAAAGGCCGATTTCGATCCCGTCATCGAACAGATGGTCGTCGATATACAGCAAAACAGGCTTCATCCAGCTCGGTCCGACCGATGAATCGACGGCGCCGTGCCCGTGAGCCGGGCCGCTTTCCCTGTTCAGCAGCAGCAGCATCGATTGAAGCTGCAGGACGATGGCTTGCCGGCAGCCTGTCGCGGATGAGCGGATTTCCTCCTGTATGCGATCAAGAGCGGCTTCGAGCTCCTGCCTCTTCGGGTGTGCCAGCTCGAATTTATAGCTTTTCCGCTTTTTCTGCTGTTCGAAGCAGTGGAGATAGGAGAAGGAATCGCCGAAGGAAGCATGCTGTACGATCATAGGGCTGAAAAAAACGGCGGTCGAGGTGACAGGATCGTCCTTGTCCGGCAGCGCGCGATGGATCGTATTTCCGGGAATTGCGAACAGGTCGCCCTCCCGCATATCGTAAATCGTCTGGTCGATAAATAATGTGCCTTTTCCGCGGTACACATAGACGAGCTCGTACCAATCGTGAATGTGATCGGGCAGCTCGGCTTGCATGCTTTTCGTACCTTTGTACGCGAACGAGAAGGGAAAAGCGCTATTGGCATCAAATTGCTTGCGGATGGGATTCATTCGCGTCTCCTGAAGTTGTTTTTGCGGTCAGCGGCAGGCCTGCCGCCCATACAAGCATCAGCTTATCAAAAAAGAGTACAAATTTGCAAACATAAGCTATTTTATTATAGCAATTTGCTGATAAAATAAAGCTTGGAACGAATCCCGGCATGAAAGGAAGATACGAATATGCTAATCGGTATTTCAAAGCTGATTTCACCGGAATTGATCAAAATTTTGATGGAGATGGGCCATGGGGACGAGCTTGTGCTGGCGGACGGCAACTTCCCTGCGGCAAGCATGGCGCAGAGGCTGGTCCGCTGTGACGGGCATCCGGTGCCGGAGCTGCTCGAGGCGATCCTTAAACTGTTTCCGCTCGATACTTACGTGCAGCATCCCGCGGCTCTGATGGACAAGGTCCCCGGCGATACGGTCGAAACACCTATTTGGAAGCGGTATCAAACTATTGTCGCTCCATACGCCGCAGTGGAGCAGCCGTTTGAATATGTAGAGCGGTTTGCATTTTACGAGCGGGCGAAGGAGGCTTATGCAATAGTCGCGACAGGCGAAGAGGCGCTGTACGCCAATATCATTTTGAAAAAGGGCGTTATTAAGGGGCAAAGCTAACGCTTGGGAACGAACCGGTCATTTCCTTTCATAATCTTAAATACGTCAGGAGGCTTTATTCATGAGGGGTATCGTTTGTGAAGAAGTGGAAAAGTTCAAGTATATCGAGCTGGAGGAACCGGTATTGACACCGGGCGAAGCGATTGTACGCATCCGGAGAATCGGCATCTGCGGAACGGATTTGCACGCATACAAAGGCAATCAGCCTTTCTTTTCATATCCCCGGGTGCTTGGACATGAGCTGGCGGGCGTAATTGAAAGCGTAGGCGTCAACGATGCGGGGCTGCAGGTCGGAGACCAGGTGGGTATCATGCCGTATATGCATTGCGGGAGCTGTATCGCCTGCCGCAACGGCAAGACCAATTGCTGCACGAGTCTTCAGGTGCTGGGCGTTCATTCCGACGGCGGTATGCGGGAGCTGCTGTCTGTGCCGGTCACCCATCTGATCCGCACGAATGAGCTTACGCTCGATCAGACTGCGGTGTTGGAGCCGCTCAGCATCGGTGCTCATGCGGTGCGGAGATCGGAGCTGCGCGCCGGCGAGACGGTGCTGGTCATCGGGGCGGGACCGATCGGGCTGGGTGTGATGGCCTTCGCGAAGCACCGCGGCGCGCAGGTAATCGCGATGGACATCAACGACGAGCGGCTCGCATTTTGCCGCCAATGGGCCGGAGTCGACCATACGGTAAATGCGCTGAACGGGCCCAAGGAGCAGCTGGCAGCGCTAACGAACGGCGATTTTCCGACGATTGTATTTGACGCTACCGGGAACCTCCGGTCAATGACCGATTCATTCGGTCTTGTCGCCCATGGCGGCAAGCTCGTTTATGTAGGATTGGTCAAAGCGGATATCAGCTTTAACGATCCTGAGTTTCACAAGCATGAATTGACGCTGCTGAGCAGCCGCAACGCAACCCGGGAAGATTTCGACAATGTGATGGAAGCGGTAAGAGGCGGAAGCATCGACGTAAACAGCTATATTACTCACCGTGTGCCGTTCGGGCAAATGATCGAACACTTCGACAGCTGGCTGCAGCCGGAGTCCAAGGTGATTAAAGCGATGGTCGAATTGTAAATGCAGCAAGCAATAGCGTAAAGAGGAAACCAATGAGTATTACAGCCTCCGGCACCGGTGATGGTGCCGGAGGCTTGTTTGCGCTTGGCCGGCGCATGACTGTCGGACCGGATGAAAATCCGGGAAAATAACGAAACATAGAAATAAAGGGTTGCAGAAATTATAACCATCGGTTATTATGAAACCAACGGTTACTAACCAGTGGTTATGATTATGGAGGAGATTCTTGATGACGGTGGAGACTTCAAAAAGAAAGACTCGCCACGAGCTTCGTTCCGAGGAAACGAAGCGGAGCATCGCGGAAGCGGCAGGGAGACTGTTCACGACGCGCGGCTACGAAACGGTAACAATGCGGGAAATCGCCAAGGAAGCGAACTGCTCCCATACAACGATTTACTTGTATTTTAAGGATAAAGAGGCACTGCTGGAGCAGCTTGCTATACCGCCGCTGCAAACGTTGGAAGCGGCCTTCATCGCGGCTATGAATCAGCTCTCCACGGCTCCCGGGGAGAAGCTGAAAGAGATGAGCCGGCAGTTTCTGCGCTTCTGCCTGTCGCATAAAAGCATGGTTTCCGTCATTTTCAATATGCGCGCGGTGCGTGTGGACGAAGTGGACCCGACCAGCGAGATGAACCGGCTGCGAATCAGGCTGTTCGATCATTTGACGGAGTGTGTGAATCAGTTGATCCCCGCCGGCTCCGCCACGGAAAGAGTGAACCTGGGCCGCGTCTACTTTTATGTGCTGAATGGTATGGTGATGACGTATCTGTACAACGAGGAGCCGCTGGAAGAGCTGCTGGAGCGAATTTTCCCGCTGCTTGACCAGTCGGTCGACATTGTCCTGCTCGGCATGAGCTGCAAAGCCCGATCCGGTTCAGAGGCGGGTCAATAAACAATAATGCAGAGGCATTCCTTTAGAATGAACATGAACTTAAACGACAAAGGAACGGAATGAAACAGTAAATTATTCGGTGAGGAGCGGCTAGGATGAAAATAAAGCAGCTTTCGGAGCATGTATGGGAATGCAGCATATGGACGATTATTCCGGTAAGCGTATGGCTGGTGAAAACGGAAACCGGGCTGACCTTGGTGGATGCGGGGGTTTCGTGGATGGCGGGAGGACTGCTGCGGCAGATTAAAGCGATGAATCTGCCGCTGGAGCGTATTGTACTGACGCACGGGCATTCGGATCATACGGGAAGCATCCGGAAGCTGCGCGAGCATTTCGAGGTTCCGGTCTACGTGCATGAAGCTGAAATTGCCTGCATGGAAGGGCGGCAGCCGTATCCCGGACGCCGTAAAGCGCAGGCGTCCGTCGAAGCGGGACTGGTGCAGCCGCTTGCCATGGAGCAGCCGGTTGGCGGGCTGGTGCCGTACTGGACGCCCGGCCATTCACCGGGACATACCGCCTTCTATCATGAGCGGGACGGGGTTTTGCTGGCCGGCGACTTGTTTACGACGAAGCGCGGCAGGCTCCATCAGCCGATGGCGATGTTTACCGCGGATATGGCGCAAGCCGTAGAAAGCGGCGCAATCGTGGAGCAGTTGAAGCCGGAGCTGCTCAGCATTTGCCATGGCGGCGTAGTGGTCCGGCCGCATGAGCAGTACGAGGCTTACAAGCTAGAATGGATGAACAGCAGCTATAACCGGCACCGGAATGCCGGCAGCGCTAAGTAGGATCGGTCTTCTCGGGTACGATTATGCTCGTTACGCGCGAGGCGGCGGCATATGCCCGCCCACTCCGCGCGCGAATCCCGGGCGCGAGTTCTGGCAATTGCTTGGCGGTCAGTCCAACTCCGATGCCAGTCCGCAAGGCGGCATTGTTGCTCTGATGGACACCAGAGCCGTTAAATACGGCGAATCGAGAGGTTTTCAAACGTAGCGGACCGGGGTGACGTTATCTTGCGGCAAATGTCTCAACTGAGTGAATGGAGAGTCAAATAACGACTTTCCTGTCCGTCACAATTTAAAAAGGACGAAATCGTGCCCAATCAACGGCAGCCATGTCCGTTTCGCCGCGCCGCGACATCGATAACAAGCTGCGACTGTACGTACGCAAACGCCGGAGCTGCCGCGGCGCGTTTGTTCCATAACGCAAGAAGAGGCCGGTCCAAGCGACCGGCCCTCTTGCATTTTATGCTTTTATCGGGTCGGCTGCAGCACGAACTTTTCAACCACATGCTTGACGCCATCCTCGTTATTGCTGAGCGTCACATAATCGGCGATCTGCTTCAATGAATCGACCGCATTGGCCATCGCCACCCCGAAGCCTGCGGCCTCGAGCAGTTCGTGATCGTTCCAGCTGTCGCCAATCGAGATGACTTCCGACATATCGTAGCCGTATTGTCCGGCCAAATAACGCAGCGCGTCGCCCTTGGTCCCTTCGGGATGAATAATTTCGAGGAAATGAGGTTTCGATTTCGTAATGTGAACGAGATGTCCGATCTCCTTGCGCAGTTCTACGGCGATTTCGTCCAGCTTGGCCGGCTCGTCGATGATCAGCAGCTTGATGGAAGGCTGGTCGGCCAGGCTTTTAAAATCAGGATGAATCGTATAAGGTATTTTCGACAATGCGGCGTAGCCTTCGATTTTTTCGTTCTGCTCTTTTACATACAAAGTATCGTTCAAATACGTCTGCAGATGGAGCCCGTTGCGCTCGCAGTAATCAAATATAAAGTGCGCCGCCTCCGCAGGCACGGACCGCTCGTACAATATTCGGTCGTCCTGGGAGTTTTTGACGAGCGATCCCTGATAGGTGATTAAGGGAACGTTAAGCTCCAGCTGGGAAGCAAGCTGCTTTGCCGACGCGTACATTCTGCCGGTCGCCAAAGTGACCGTGACGCCCTGCGCCATTGCTTGGGCCAGCGCCTGCTTCGTGCCCGGAGTAATTTCTTTTGCATCGTTAATCAGCGTATCGTCGATGTCGATCGCCAGCATTTTGTACATGGTTATCCACTCCTGATTTTTTCTATATACGGCTACCATTATACCTCAGTTTCACGCATTGAACTATACCGCGGGCCGGGAACGACTTCGTAATAAAAGCAAAAAAGTATAAAGCGAAAAAAAGTCCAATGTTCCCAAAAGCGGAACGTAAAAAAGTGTTATTGCCGGGAAGCGATTTCATCGATATGCTAGGTGCACATTCCAACACGAGAGGACGAGACGCTATGAGCACAACAAGGGCGCTGAAGGTCGGCAGTCCGGGAACGGAGCGTTCAACGGCAAGCTCGGGGCGCTGGCTGCGAACGCTGCGGCGCAACAAATATTTGTATTTGCTGGCGCTGCCGGGCATTTGTTATTTCCTCATTTTCAAATATGTGCCGATGTGGGGAGTTTTGATCGCCTTTCAAAATTACTCGCCTTATCAGGGCTTTCTGCACAGCGACTGGATCGGCCTGCAGCATTTCGCGCGTTTTTTCGCCAACGACGACTTTTTCAAGCTGTTCCGCAACACGCTGGGCATTAACGCATTGAGCTTGCTGCTGTTTTTTCCGCTGCCGATTTTGCTGTCCATTCTATTAAATGAGCTGAAAAACGTACTGTTCAAAAAAACGGTGCAAACGATCGTCTATTTGCCGCATTTTTTCTCCTGGGTCATTATCGTCGGCATTACGTTCTTATTGCTTTCCCACTCGGAAGGCGTCGTCAATAAGATGCTTCAGGCGGGCGGCTTTGTGCAAATCGACTTTTTGACCAATCCGGATTATTTTTGGCTGCTGCTGACGCTTCAGACGATCTGGAAGGATGCGGGCTGGGGAACGATTATTTTTCTCGCGGCGATTGCCGGCATCGATCCCCAACTATATGAAGCGGCCAAGATGGACGGGGCGAGCCGGTTCCGGCAAATATGGCATATCACGCTTCCTTCGATCCGCAATGTGATCGTCATTCTGCTTATTTTGCGGATCGGGCATATTATGGATGTCGGGTTCGAGCAGGTGTTTCTCATGATGAACGGCGCGGTATCCGATGTCGCGGATGTATTCGATACGTACGTGTACCGGGTCGGCGTCAAGCAGGGGCAGTTCAGCTACAGCACGGCGATCGGCTTGTTCAAATCGCTCGTCGGTCTGATTCTGGTGATCGGGGCGAACAAATTTGCCAAAAAAATGGGCGAGGAAGGGGTGTATTGACGATGAAGCTGCAAACGCTGCACACGGGAGACCGGTGGTTTACGGCTGCGAATGTAACGCTGTTAAGCGTCATTGCCGCGATCAGCCTGTTTCCGCTGTATTACGTATTTATCGTTTCGTTCACGGACCCGGACGAGTATTTCCATAAAGGCTTCGTCCTGTTTCCCGAGACGTGGAGTTTAATCTCGTACCGGTATATTTTGTCGACGAAATCATTCATCAATGCCATCGGAATCAGCGGCTTTCTGGCAACGGTCGGCACGCTCCTTTCCTTGATCGTCACGTCCGCCTTCTCTTATACGCTTTCGCGAAAACGTCTGCAGGGCAGAAAAATTCTGATGCTGATGGTGCTTCTCACGACGCTGTTCCAGCCCGGCATCATTCCGAATTATTTGCTGGTACGCGAGCTGGGCTTGATCAACAGCATCTGGTCGCTGATCGTTCCGGTGCTGACGAGCGGCTGGTACGTATTGCTGATGAAAGGGTTCTACGACAGCATTCCGGAAAGCCTGGAGGAAGCGGCGACGATGGACGGCTGCAACGACATTACGGCCTGGCTGCGTATTGTTCTTCCGCTTTCACTGCCGGCGATGGCCGCCTTCGGGCTGTTTTACGCGGTGGCGTACTGGAATACGTTTTTCCACGCGATTCTGTATATCAACAAGCACGAGCTGTGGCCGCTGCAGGTGCTGCTGCAAAATATGCTGATCGACGCATCCACGGCGTCCGGCGGATCGGCGGCGCTGGAGCTGACGGCCGAGCAGCAAATTCCTTCGGAAACGTTGAAAATGGCGGCCGTCGTCGTCGCGACGATTCCGATATTGCTGGTGTACCCGTTCCTGCAAAAGCATTTTGCCAAAGGTGCGATGGTCGGTTCGGTGAAGGAATAATATCCATTATTATAATATCTATTGGAGGAATTAAAAATGGCAGCAAAAAGATTAGGCACCGCAGTCATGGCATCCGTGATCGGGTCCGCGATGCTATTTGCAGGTTGTGCGAAAGACGGGCCGCAGGCGGGGAAAGCGGCGGAAGCCGATAAAGGCCCGACGGAAATCAATATGATGACCGTGTTTTTTACCCCCGAGCCGCCGAGCGACGATGACGTGACCAAGAAGGAAATCGAGAAAAACACGAATACGAAGCTGAACATATCGTGGGTGTCTTCCAACAATTATGACGACAAGACGAACGTGACGCTCGCTTCAGGCGATATTCCCGAGATGATGCTCGTCCTCGACCCGTACAGCCCCCAAGTGAAAATGATGGCGTCGCAGGGAGCGTTCTGGGATCTGACCCCTTATATCAAGGACTACAAAAATTTAAGCGCGTTCCCTGCCCAGTCGTGGAAAAATACGGCGATCAACGGTAAAAACTACGGTATTGTCCGCGTCAGACCGCTGGAAGGCTCCGGCAACTTCCCGCTCATCCGCAAAGATTGGCTGGATAAGCTGGGCATGCAGGCTCCGGTTACGATGGATCAAATGTACGAAGTGATGAAGGCGTTTACCGAGAAGGACCCCGACGGAAACGGCAAGAAAGACACGGTCGGCTTTACCGGCCTTGTATCGTCCGACGGAATGGGCTCGTTCGTCTGGGTGGAGAACGTTATGAACGGAACGAACGGCCGCTGGAAGGAAAAGGACGGCAAGCTGGTCGACACTGTCTTCGAGCCGGGCACGCGGGAGTCGCTTGTCTGGCTGAACAAAGCGTATAAGGAGGGCATTATCGCCCCCGATTTTCCGACATTGAAAACGTCTCAGGTGCGCGAAATGATTACGACCAACAAAGCGGGCATATTCGCCGATGCGATGAAGCCGTCCTGGCTGCTGACCGGACAAATGCGCAAAACGAACCCGCAGGCCGATATCCTGCCGCTCACTTATTTGGAAGGGACGGCGGGCAAGTTCGTACCGAAGGATTCGGGGGCTTACGGGATGTATGTCATTCCGAAGTCGGTGCCGGAAGCCAAGATGAAGAAGCTGCTGCAGTTTATGGATTACGGGGCTACGGAAGAAGGCTGGATGCTGGCGAGCTATGGGCTCAAGGACGTTCATTATACGGAAAAAGACGGCGTTATCGCGCCGACGGAACAAGCGGTGAAAGATAATGTAGGCGTGTTCGTGCATCTGTTCGCCAATCTCGACAAATATGAGCGGGCGTACCAGACGGGAATTCCGGCCGATTTCCTGAACCGGAACAAGCAGATCGTGGACGAGCGGTCCAAGTACAGCATACCGGCCCCGGCTGTAGGCTTGAACTCGGATACGTACATCAAGGCGGGCAAAGACTATGATAAAAAAATACAGGATTTGAAAGTAAAAATCATTCTCGGGCGCGAGCCGATTACCGCCTGGGATGATATGGTCGGCAAGCTGAAAGCCGATGCGCAGTACCAGCAGATTATTACGGAAATCAACGGTGATTACGCGCAGCGCAAAGGAAAATAACGGAGGGGGAACGGACAGATGAGCAGGAAACCGAACATTTTGTTTCTGATGAGCGACGAGCATCGGGCCGATGTCACCGGCTTTGCAGGCAACAACGTCATCCGCACGCCCAATCTGGACCGGCTTGCGCGGACCGGAGCCGTGTTCGGCAACGCGTATACGCCGTCGCCGATTTGCATCCCCGGCCGACAAAGCATGATGGCGGGGCAGTTTCCCCGCACGACCGGGTGCGAGAAGTACGGCCAGGATTTGCCGCCAGGGCATATGACCTTCTCCCGGCGGCTGGCACAGTACGGGTATCAGACAGTCGTGAGCGGCAAGCTACATCACATGGGCAGCGACCAGATGATGGGCTGGACGCGGCGGATCGGCGGCGACATGCAGGTGATGCCGCCGTTCATTGACAATCGGCAGGCGGAAGAATACGCTAAATACGATATACCGCCGCAAAAGTGGCCGCAGGAGAAAGAGGTGGCGCGAGCGGGAATCGGCCGCGGGCCGTGCGTCTCCCACGATGAATACGCCGTACAGGGGGCGATTCAATTCATCGACGATTATTTTAACAGCACCTATTACGACAGGGAACAGATTCAGCCGCTGCTGCTCAAGGTCAGCGTGCTCCAGCCGCATTATCCGTATTTGACGAGCGAGGAGAAATTTACGTATTATTTGAACCGGGTTGTGCCTTATGCGGACGAGCCGCTGTTCGACCATCCTTTCCTGAGCCGGATGCCTGTCAAGGCCGGACTGCACGCTATGGAGCGCGAAATCCGCCGGGCGACGGCCGCCTACTACGGGATGATCGAGACGATTGACGATTACTTCGGTCAAGTGATGGACGCGCTGGAGCATGTCGGCCAAAACCTGGACGACTGGATCATTATTTATACGACGGATCACGGAGAAATGCTCGGACAGCACGGCGTCTGGGAAAAGCAAAAGTTTTTCGAAGCGAGCGCCCGGGTTCCGCTTGTGATTCGTTATCCGAAGCGATTTGACGCCGGCCTTCATATATCGGAAAATGTTAATCTGTGCGATTTGTTTGCCACGCTGTGCGAGCTGTGCGAGGTGCCGGCTCCGCCGGATTTGGACAGCCGCAGTCTGGTGCCGCTGCTGTCGGGAGATGCGGCGGGCTGGGACAACGAGACGGTATCCCAGTTCGGCGGAACGAACCTGATGATCAAGCGAGATCATATGAAATATCAATACTACGGCCCCGACAGCCCGGAGGTGCTGTTCGATCTGCGGCGGGATCCTGGGGAAACCGTCAATTTTATAGCCGATCCGCAGTATGCGGAGCAGGCGGAGCGTTTCCGGGAACGGGCCGGGGAGCTGGGCTTCCCCTGGGAATGAACCGCCGTGCGGCTCGGAGCGGGACGCGGTCATAATTAAACATCTTACTGAAGGAGAGGTGGCCAGAATCTGTGAAAAACTGGGGAGCATGGTTTCGTAATTCGGATAATTTATGGAAGCAGGGCCGCTTCTACCGGAGAAGTCTGCTGTTTATTATGGCGATTACCTGCTTGCCCGCCTTATTGATCGGCATTGCCGTCAACCGGATTGGCGTCAGCCAGATGGAGAAATCGATCGCCGTCACAAGGGAAAATCAGGTCAGACAATCTGTCGTACGGGCGGACGATACGTTGTCCCAATTGGAGAGAAATACGACCCAGTGGGCGTTCAATCCGGTTTTTGGCATGAAACTGCTCAATTTGCCCGTCCATTACGACTATGAGCATATCCGTGAAATTATTAAAACGTTGTTTTTGCTGAAACGGTCCAATCCGCTAGTGAGCGAAGCGTATTTGTATATGGATGTGACGGGTACGATATATTCGGAGGAAGGCGGCGCCGCGGCTCTGGAGGATGAAGCGGCGAAAGCCCGCATGCAATCGCTGCTGACACGGCCGAACGTGACGTACTGGCTGCCGGAGTTCAATCTGCTGCCGCCCGATCAGTCGAAATTGGCTCCGGCTTTAATATACCGGCTTCCTGTGGAGAACGGGCAGTCGGCGGCGGCGCTGATCGTTTACCTGGATAAGGTGAAGCTGGAGCAGTTGATCAGCGAACCGTCCGCTGATGAGAATTCCGGCTCCTTTCTGATTACGGATGAAGGGGAGTTCGTTGTCACCACGGACGCGTCCGGCATGACCCCGCAGGAGGAAGCATTGAAGCAAGCAGTACTGGGAAGCGGCCGCCTATCGGATACGTTTCCTTTCCGCTGGCAAGGCGAGGAATATAGCGTATCTTATAGTACATTCAATCGGTTGGGGAAAAAGTGGATATACATTTCCGCCGTATCGGTTTCCAAAATGACCGCCCCGGTGGTATTCGCCTCAAGATTGATTTACGCGGTAAGCATCGGAGGGCTGCTTGTCGGCCTGCTCATGTCGGTTGTCGCTTCCCGCAAGCTGTACGAGCCTGTCCGCTATTTGACCGGACTGTTCCGGATCAACCGGATGTCCGCCGGCTCCGGCGGCTCCGACAACGAGATCGAGCTGATCGAGAAGGAATGGAACCGGCTCACGTCGGAGAGCGAAAGCTTGCGCGAGCGCGTGGAGCGGCAGCTGCCGAAGCTGCGTGAAGGCTTCCTGCTGCAGCTCGTTCAAGGGAATTTTTATTCATGGACGGAGGAAGAGATCAGGAGGCATATGCAGCAGCTCGGATGGGATATGGACAGGTTTTCCGCTGCCATCCTGTTTATTCAGCTGCACGGCATCGCCAAGCTGTCCGGCCGGTTTACGGAAGGAGACCGCCAGCTGATCTCGTACGCCACCTCGAATATTATCGAGGAGGCGGCCAGATCGAAGTTTTCCCATGCGGAAGTCATCAATTTTCAAGACTTGACGGCAGCTCTGTTCATTCTGCTTCCCGCCGATCAATCTGTCGCGCAAATCAAAGGGGAGCTTAACGGTTTGGCTGAGCAGCTGACGCAAGTGCTTGGAAGGTTTATCCGGATGGGGATTACCGTATGCATCGGCAGATTGACGTACGAGGCGAAGTCAGCTCCGCTGGTACTGGAGGAAGCCAGGCAGACGGTCAAGCACCGGAGCTTGTCGGATTCCGATCAAATTCTGGATGTGGAAGACTATACCGCGAATGAACCGGAAGCGGTTCAATATCCGTTCGCCCTGGAAACGGAATTGATTCAAGCCGTATGTGCCGGACAGGAGGAGCAGGCCGTGCAGGCGCTGAGCGGCTTTTGCCGGGAGCTGAAGCGGCATCAAGCGACGCAGTCGATGTTCATCCAATGGATGCTGCAGCTGCTTGGCAATGTGCAATTCGGCCTGCTCAAGGCCGGACGCAATCCGTACAAGATCGGCGTGTCCGCCGATCTGCACGTGGAGCTGGCGGGGATCAGCGAGCCGGACGATGCGGAATCGTGGTTTCGGCAGCACATTATCGGGCCTTACACCCGGGAAGTGCAGCAGCTTGTGGAATCCCACGACGAACAGCATAAGCTGATGATTCGGCAGATGACCGATTTGCTGCATGCGAGCTACCATCAGGATATTTCGCTCGAATGGTGCGCGGATAAGTTCGGGATCAATCCTTTTACATTGAGCCGTATATTCAAACAGGAAACGGGTGTGAACTTCATCGATTACTTGACCCGCATCCGTCTTGACAAATCCAAGCAGCTCCTCGCGGAAACCGACTGCAGAATCAACGAGATCGCCGAGCGGGTCGGCTATCAACCGACCTATTTTAACCGGATTTTTAAAAAATGCGAAGGCATTACGCCAAGCCGTTACCGTCAGTTATATGAGAAGTATTAGACCCCGAATATGCTTGTGCATGTCGGGGTTCTTTGCATCATGACATTTGGAAAGAGAATCCGGGGGTTGACGAAGCGGACAAATTTTATTATAGTAAATTAATACCTATACAGGTATATGTATTTCAAGCATAATCGTAAAGGAGGGTTCATTTAAAATGATTCCCGCTCCAAATGGGTTCATCCATGGGAAAGCTGTCCAATACTAAAATGTCTAATCGAATAGGCCATTTTTTTTGCTCGAAAATATACCCCATAGGGTATAAGATAAAAGGCTTTAAGCATCAGAAAAACAAATTGTATCGTAGAAAGGCAGGAGCCTTATGGAATTGGCATGGATATTGACCATTTTCGCGATTGGCTTCCTGGGTTCGTTTATTTCCGGTATGGTGGGGATCGGCGGATCGATCGTCAACTATCCGATGCTGCTGTTTATTCCGGCGGCATTAGGCTTTGCAGCTTTTTCCGCTCAGGAAGTATCGGCGATTAGTGCGGTTCAGGTGTTCTTCGCCAGCTTGACGGGAATGCTTGTTTTCCGCAAAGGAGGGTTTTTGCATAAGCCGTTAGTTGGTTATATGGGTATTTCCATTGTTATTGGCAGCTTTGTCGGGAGCTTTGTTTCCAATTTTTTGCCAAGTGCAGTAATCAATATGGTTTACGCCGTCTTGGCGCTCATCGCGGCAGTCATGATGTTTCTACCGAATAAAGTCAGCGACGTCCAGGATATAAGCCAGGTTACGTTTAATAAGCCTCTTTCTATTATTGTTGCGTTAATAATAGGGATGGTATCGGGGATTGTCGGTGCCGCGGGCGCGTTCATCACGGTGCCGGTCATGCTGGTTGTTTTGAAGATTCCGACACGAGTAGCGATCGCATCGTCGTTGGCTATTACATTCATATCATCCATCGGTTCGGCGACAGGCAAGCTGATGGGCGGGCATATGCTTCTCATTCCATCCATCGTTCTTGTGGTTGCCAGTATCATCGCTTCGCCGATCGGCGCCAAATTAAGCGAAAAGATCAATACCCGCATACTTCAATGGTTATTGGCTGCCCTGATTACGGCGACCGTCATTAAAATTTGGATTTCAATATTGTTCTAGGGAGGAAGGCAGTATGTTAAACGAAGTTCAATTGCAAGGGATGAGCGTGGCCGAATTGGCGAAAAAGCTTTTCGACAACGAACCGCTGTTTATTTTAGATGTGCGTAATGAAAGCGACTTTGACGAATGGAAAATCGAAGGCAAGCATGTTCATGTCATCAACGTGCCTTATTTTGAGATACTCGATGGAGCAGCAGCCGCTGTTTTGGAACAAATTCCGGATGATCGGGAAGTGTTGGTCGTCTGTGCCAAGGAAGGCTCTTCAAAATTTGTTGCGGAACAATTGATTGAACAAGGCAAAGCGAACATTGCCTACCTGATGGGAGGTATGAAAGCATGGAGCGAGCATCTGGAGCCCGTTAAAATCGGCGATTTGAAGGATGGAGGGGAAATTTATCAATTTGTCCGCATTGGGAAAGGCTGCTTGTCTTACATGGTGATCTCGAACGGTGAGGCTGCCGTCATTGACGCCGTTCGTATAACATCGATTTTTGAAAGCTTTGCACAAAAGAAAAACGTACAAATTAAGCACGCGATCGATACGCATCTTCATGCCGACCATATTTCCGGGGGACGTCGACTAGCCGAACAATCGGGAGGCGCATATTGGCTGCCGCCAAAGGATGCGGAAGAAGTGGCGTTTCACTACGAACAGCTTGAAGAAGGGAATCGTATTCTCGTGGGTGATACCGAAATTGCGATACAACCGATTTATTCCCCGGGCCATACGATCGGAAGCACATCTTTAATCATTGATCATCAATATTTGCTTTCCGGCGATATTTTATTCGTCAAATCCATCGGTCGCCCCGACTTGGCGGGTAAAGCGGAGGACTGGGCTTCCGATCTCAGAGCAACGCTGTACGAGCGGTATAAACGGTTATCGGCTGATTTAATCGTCCTTCCCGCCCATTTCGGCCAAGTGACGGAGTTAGGCGAGGGAGGCCGGGTATGCGCCCGGCTTGGGGATCTGTATAAGGAAAATCCGGGATTGAATATACAGGATGAATCGGCATTCCGTCATACGGTTACCGGGAAGCTGCCGCCGCAGCCCAACGCTTATGAGGAAATACGGCAAATCAATATGGGAAAAATGACACCGACGGAGGAGGAACAACGAGAGATGGAGATCGGACCCAATCGTTGTGCCATTCATGACGCTTAAATCAAATCGAAATCATTTTATATCAGTGGAGGTTTTATTCATGACATCATTACAAGCGAATCGCATGTTGGATTGTGTAGGGCTTGCTTGTCCTCTGCCCGTAGTCCGCACCAAAAAGGCGATTGACGAACTGAATGCAGGCGAAGTATTGGAAGTTCGCGCAACGGACAAAGGTTCGGTTGCCGATCTTAAAAGCTGGTCCAACCGTACAGGTCATCAATACGTCGGATTAAAGGAAGACAATGGCGTGTTTCATCACTTTATTCGCAAAGCCGAACCGGCCGATACGAAGGCGGAAAAGAAATACCCTCATACCGCTACAAACGAAGAGGTGCACAGCAAAATTTGTTCAGGGCAAGCCATCACCGTCATCGATGTCCGGGAACCCGCTGAATATGCGTTTGGACGTATCCCGGGTGCGATTTCGGTCCCTTTGGGCCGGCTTGAGGAGCAATTACCCGGGCTTGATCCGGGCAAGTCCTATTATGTCGTATGCCGCACCGGAAATCGAAGCGATATGGCGTGCCAGATCCTCACCGATAACGGATTTCAACAAGTTAAAAATGTAACTCCCGGGATGTCCGGGTGGACGTATGACCAGGAGCAGGAAAATTGAAACATAACGAGAGAAAATTTAGTTGTGGATGCCAAAGGACTTGCTTGTCCGATGCCGATTGTTAAGGCGAAAAAAGAAATGGACTCTCTGGCGCCCGGACAAATTATGAAGCTGCAAACGACGGATAAAGGCTCGATGAAAGATTTTCAGGCTTGGGTCAACCAAACAGGTCACGAATTAATGGAAGCGAGAGCTATACGAGTATAGGCAAAATGAAAGGATGGGCTTCATGGCGGAGAATAAGGAGAAATCGACGATTGTACTTTTTAGCGGGGAGCTGGATAAGGCGATTGCGGCATTTATTATTGCCAACGGCGCAGCCGCATATGATCATGAAGTGACGATTTTCTTTACCTTTTGGGGACTCAATGCGCTGCGCAAGGACGAACCTGTTCAGGTGAAAAAAGAGTGGCTGGAAGCCATGTTTGCCAAAATGATGCCGCGTGGCGCGGATAAGCTCGGGTTGTCCAAAATGAACTTCGGCGGGCTGGGTCCCAAGATGATCAAGCATGTCATGAAAAAGCATCATGCGTTGACATTGCCTCAATTAATCGAACTGGCTCAGGAGCAAGGGGTTAAATTGGTGGCCTGTACGATGACGATGGACCTGCTCGGGCTGCAAAAGGAAGAATTGCTTGACGGGATCGATTATGCAGGGGTTGCGGCTTATTTGGGCGACGCCGCAGACGCAAAAGTGAATTTATTTATTTAAGCTGCTGAAAATATAAGCTCAATGCCTTGCTTCGCCAACCTTGACAAACGCGCTCTTCATCCGAGGACGGCGAAGCCATTTATTCCGGTGCCCGGCCTTTTTTTCCTTAACGTTGTCTTTGTCCGTTCATTCCGCCATAATATACCTATACAGGTATAAGGAAAGGGAGATTACAGATGCAATACGATGATGATATGAAAAAAAGATTACGGCGTGTCGAAGGTCAAATTCGCGGGGTTTTAAAAATGATGGAGGAAGAACAGCCCTGCAAAGACGTCGTAAGCCAATTATCCGCCGTAAGAAGCGCAGCCGATAAAGCAATTGCCTATATCGTTGCCGTAAACCTGGAACAGTGCATACTGGAAGAAAAAGCAGCCGGCAGAGATACGAGCAAAATGGTTCAGCAGGCGATTGACTTGTTAGTCAAAAGCCGTTAAGGACGAGGGCAAAGGACAAACGAAAAATCATTAGCTCTAGGATGAGGCTAATGATTTTTTTTGTTGACTTACATAAGGCTCGTCGATTAGCAACTATAGCTTGCCGAAATTGACCTTACCTTTGATCCATGAATCGGAATGATCGGTCAATACGGATGATTATGAAACGGTGGTTGAAAAGCAGGTGACGTTATATAATAAAGATTAATAATAAATTTTGCGCTGCGGCGCTACAATCTGTATTTAGAGGTGGATTAATGAAAGCTTATTTAGATTTGCTTCAAGATGTGCTGGATCATGGCGTTCGTAAAGAAGACCGCACCGGCACCGGCACGATTTCGGTTTTTGGCAGACAGATGAGAATCAACTTGGCGGAAGGCTTTCCGCTGCTGACGACAAAAAAATTGCATATCAAATCTATTGTGCACGAGCTGCTGTGGTTTTTAAGCGGCGTTACCAATGTAAGCTATCTTCGCGAAAATGGCGTTAGCATCTGGGACGAGTGGGCCGACGAGGACGGCAATCTGGGCCGGGTGTACGGGGCACAGTGGCGTACCTGGCACGCTCCGGACGGACAGGCCATTGACCAGATAACGAATGTGATCAATCAAATCAAAGCGAATCCCGATTCCCGCCGACATCTGGTCAGCGCCTGGAACGTCGCGGAAGTGGATCAGATGGCTTTGCCGCCCTGTCACTACGCCTTTCAATTTTACGTGGCCGATGGCCGGCTGTCGTGTATGTTCCAGATGCGGTCGGTCGATACTTTTCTGGGACTTCCATTCAATCTGGCGTCGTATGCGCTGCTCACGCATATGGTGGCGCAGCAGTGCGATCTTGAAGTGGGCGACCTGATTTGGACGGGCGGCGACGTGCATATTTATTTAAATCATATGGAGCAAGTTCAATTGCAGTTGACCAGAGAGCCGCTTCCATTGCCGAAACTTAAAATCAAACGCAAACCGGAATCGATTTTCGACTACAAGTTTGAAGATTTTGAGTTCGAGGGCTATAAGCCGCATCGCGGCATTAAGGCGCCGATAGCGATCTAATCGATACGGCCAACTTCAACCCCCTTTGTACGCGCAAGCGTAAAGGGGGTTGTTTGCGTATGCGCGTGGCGGAACGTGAAGAAAACATAGAGGTGAAACGGAGAGACGGAGAACCGTCTCTCTTTTTTTTGACAAATTTATAAGTTTCGGATCTTCCCGCAAAGTACCCGAATAGGCCAAAGAAGACGCGGCGGTACAGGACGAAGCAGGGCAAAAATATGGCCTCAAAGTGCAAATATATGTCCCCTTTTGATAAATACATAAAATTGAAAAAAACGTAAGATATGTTTAGATTGCACCATAGAAAGAGGAAGGCGGGCGATATATTCCGGGATAAATTGTATGCGCATTCATATTGTTTTATACAAGGGCATCCATAGGAGGGGTAAAAATGCAGAACCAAAAAGTGAAACTGGGTGTGGTCGGTTTAGGCGGAATGGGAAAAAGCCATCTCCGGTATTTGAGTAAAATGGATAGCGTAGAAATCGTAGGCGTATGCGATGTTGTTGCGGAAGAGGCCGACAAAGTAGCGGCTAACTATCAAACGACGTCGTATTACAGCCATGCGGAGCTGTTCGAGAAATCGGGCTTGGAGGCCGTCCTGATCGCGGTGCCGCACTATGACCATACGACGGTATCGATCGACGCCTTCCATCTGGGCATTCATGTTCTTTGTGAAAAGCCGATTGCGGTTCATGTCAATGACGCCAAGAAAATGATCGCCGCCTATGAGCAAGCGAAGGAACGAAAGCCGGAGCTTATTTTCGGCATTATGTTTCAGGAAAGAACGCTGCCCTTTCATAAAAAAATCAAGGATATTCTTGACGGCGGCGAGCTCGGGAAATTAATCAGGGCGACCTGGATTAATACCAAATGGTTCCGGTCCCAGCTTTATTATGACAGCGGAGATTGGCGCGCTACTTGGGCCGGAGAGGGCGGCGGGATATTGACCAACCAGTGTCCTCATAATCTCGATTTATACCAGTGGCTGTTTGGCGTGCCGTCCCGCATTAACGGGTTTGCGCACATCGGCAAATACCATGATATAGAAGTCGAAGACGAAGTGACGGGCTATTTTGAGCATGAAAACGGGATGGTCGGACATTTTATCGTAACCACGGCCGAAACGCCGGGATCGAACCGCATGGAAGTGGTGGGGGAATTCGGCAAGCTGGTTTACGAGGACGAGAAGCTTGTTTTTTATAGAACCCGCGAGTCGATGCTGAAGTTCATTAAAGAATCGCAATCCCGGATGGGAAATGTCGAAAACTGGTACACCGAAATTCCGGTCGATACGAATGCCCCGAGCGGACACCGGATCGTGATGGAAAAATTCATTGCTGCCGTCCAGAACGGCGGCGGAGAGCTGATCGCTTACGGGCCGGAGGGGATAAACGGATTGACGATCGGCAATGCGATCATGCTTTCGTCATTTACCGATCAGACCGTCACGCTTCCTATGGACGGCGACGCCTATGAGCAGAAGCTTCAGGAGCTCATTCAATCCTCCAAATATGTAAAAAAGACAAGAAGCGTAGAGGGAACGGATCTAACGTTCACTAAAGGGTAGCCTGTTGCAGCAAAAACGCTCAGCCTTCTCGAAAATTGATCGGGAACTATGAAGGAGGAAACTTTCCATGCTTGGCAAATTCCGCAAACCCTCGGCATTCGTGATTTCCTTTGCATTGTTTGCCAGCCTGTTCGCAGGCTGTTCGCCCAATTCCGCAAAAGATGCGGGGTCACAACAAAAAAGCGACGACGCCCCGCTGGCTTCGATTCCGCTGCCTATTGTCGATAAGCCGCTCACGTTAACGATGTTTGTGTCCATGGACCCGAAGGTAGCGGCTACCATGAAAAATTATAACGAAATCGCCGCTTTCAAAGAACTGGAGAAAAGAACCGGGATTCATATTGATTTCATTCATCCGGCAGCGATGGACTCGGCAGGGATTAAAGAACAATTCAACTTAATGGTCGCATCGGGCGATTTGCCGGATATGATTTATTACAATTGGATCAACGATTTTAACGGCGGTCCCAACAAGGCGATCAAGGACGGCGTGATTTTACCGCTGAACGATCTGGTGGATAAATATGCGCCCAATATTAAAGCGTTTATGAATTCCGACCCGAAGGCGAATAAGCAAATGCGTACGGACGATGGAACGATCTACGTTTTTCCCGAGTCGCAGTCGCCCAATCAGTACGCCAAAGTCAATCCGAATCCGAATCCCGCATTCCAGACGTTCGGCTGGCAAATCCGCCAGGACTGGCTGGAGAAGTTAAATCTGGCATCTCCGAAAACGATCGACGACTGGTATGAAGTATTAACGGCGTTTAAGACCAAGAACCCTAGCGGCAGCGGTAAAAACGACGAGATTCCTTTGGCGCCGAAAGGAGCGGGGGATTTGCAGAACTGGATCCGGGCTTGGGGAATCAACTACGGCTGGTACCATGAGGATGGCAAAGTAAAATTCGGGCCTTATACGCCGGAGTATAAAGATGCGTTGACGACATTGGCCAAATGGTACAAGGAAGGCTTGATCGATCCCGACTTTGCGATCACGGACGCTAAACAATTCGATGCGAAGGTCATGGGAAACCGTGCGGGCGCATGGACAGGGGCTACATCGGGAACATTCGGCCGGTTTGTGCAATTGATGAAAGCCAAAGATCCGAACGTGAAATTGCTCGGCACGGTTCCTCCTTACGTCAAAGGCACGAAATCGTATAATTTCAATATCGATGAAATCAAGGTTGCCAGCGGCGGCGGCGTAGCCATCTCCGGCAAAAGCAAGCACGCCAAGGAAGCTGCAATGTGGCTGGACTACGGATACAGTCCCGAAGGAGGATTGCTCAATACGTTTGGCATCGAAGGCGAGAGCTATCAGATGGTGAACGGTTCGCCGCAATTGCTTCCCGTCATTACGAATAACCCGAAAGGCTTGTCCATTGATGAGGCGTTATCCCAATATTCCAGAGGGTCCGGAGGCTTAGCCTTTATTATGACGCCGGAAATATGGCACCAGCGGATGTCATTGCCGGAACAACAAAAAATTATCGGGTTATGGAAGGAAGGCTCGTACGATAGAACAATGCCTCCCGGAGTAACGCCGACCATCGAGGAATCGACCCGAATGGCGTCCATTTTGTCTGCGGTCAATACGTATAAGGACGAGCAGTTCCTGAAGTTCGTCATGGGACAAACTCCGCTCAGCGAGTTCGATAATTATATGAAGTCCATGAAGAGTATGGGAATTGAAGATGCGATAAAAATTCAGCAAGCCGCTTACGACAGATATATGGCCAGAAAATAAGCGGCAAGCAGGCAGGCTGCCCCTGCCGGCAGCGCCCAAGCGAAATGCCGGCAGGGCATACAGGCTCCTGTGATTGTGCTATGGGAACCGCCATAAGGGCATGAAATCCTAACGGTTAAGGAGACTGCAGATGGGGGATTTAAAAATTGGCGAACAGGCCATTTCCGGCCATGTGTATGTGAGAAGGAAGGACAGCTTTGCCAGCAGACTTTCCAAAGATTTGGTTAAAAACAAAATAATTTATTTGATGGCTCTGCCCGTGATCGCCTACTATTTGATTTTCGATTACGGGCCGATGTACGGCGCTTCGATTGCGTTTAAAGATTTTTCGGCCATGAAAGGAATTACGGGGAGCCCGTGGGTAGGCTTTCAAAATTTCAGCGATTTTTTTAAAGACGTTTATTTTACAAGAATAGTCCGCAATACGCTGCTGCTCAGTGTATATAATCTGATTTTCGGGTTTCCGGCACCGATTATATTGGCGCTTCTATTAAATGAGGTGCGCAAGCAGCTGTTCAAACGATTCGTTCAATCCGTTACTTATTTGCCCCATTTCATTTCGGTCATGGTGTTGTGCGGTCTGATTGTCGATTTCACATCGCGCAACGGGATCATCAACGATCTGTTGGCCTTCATGGGCATGGAGCGAGTCACGATGCTGCTCAAACCGGAATTGTTCAGATCGATCTATGTGGGCTCCAACATATGGCAGGAGCTTGGCTGGGGCTCGATCATTTATTTGGCGGCGCTGGCCGGCATTGACCAGGATCTGTATGAAGCCGCAACGATCGACGGGGCCGGGCGGTTTAAACAAATGCTGCATGTGACGATTCCCGGGATCATGCCGACCGTCATCATCCTGTTTATTTTGAAGATGGGCAGCATGATGAATGTCGGATTCGATAAAATATTTTTATTGTACAATCCGCTGACGTACGAGACCTCGGATGTAATTTCGACTTATGTGTACCGAAAAGGGATTTTGGAGGCGAACTACAGCTTCAGCGCGGCAGTCGGGCTGTTTAACTCGATCATCAATTTTGTGCTCCTTGTGGCTACCAACCAATTCAGCAAAAAAGTCAACGAGACAAGTCTCTGGTAAGGAGTGAGCATATTGAACCAGAAACGAAGTACAACCGAACGCATTTTCGGTGTCTTTAACGTATGTTTTTTACTATTTCTAACGATCATCACGCTGTATCCGTTCCTCTACGTCGCTTTCGCGTCGGTAAGCGATCCGTCGCAATTGGCGGCCCATTCCGGCATGCTGCTGTCGCCGCTCGGATTTAATATCGACGGCTACGTCAAAGTGTTCAGCAATCCCAACATCATTACAGGCTATACCAATACAATCCTGTACGTGACGGTTGGAACCGCTATCAATCTGATTATGACCTCGCTCGGGGCTTACGTTTTATCCCGGAAAGGCGTCATGCTGCGGGACCCGCTGATGATGATCATCGTGTTTACGATGTTTTTCAGCGGCGGCTTGATTCCAACCTATTTATTGGTCAAAGGCCTCGGGATGTACAATACGATGTGGGCGTTGCTCATACCGGGAGCGATCAATACGTATAACCTGATCATTATGAGGACGGCATTTGCGGCGATCCCCGTCAGCCTGGAAGAGTCTGCGAGAATCGACGGGGCCAACGATGTGACGATCCTGATGAAAATAGTGCTGCCGCTTTCAAAGGCGGTCGTGTCGGTCATGATTTTGTTTTATGCCGTCGCACATTGGAATTCCTGGTTCAGCGCGATGATTTATTTGCAAAAAAGGGACATGTATCCGCTGCAGTTATTTTTGCGCGAGATTTTAATCAACAGCAGCACCGACAGCATGATTACCGGTTCCGGCGGCAGCGATAAAGAGCCGGTCAGCGAAATCGTCAAATATTGTACCATCGTCGTCGCCACCGGTCCGATTATCGTCGTTTATCCGTTCCTGCAAAAATATTTTACCAAGGGAGTCATGATCGGAGCGGTGAAAGGTTAAACCGTAGTTGCTTCCAGACAAATCTATGAACAATCGAGGTGTATGTTGTGGTCACTCTTACAGGCTTTGCCGATGAAATTTCCCCCGATCTGGAGCAGCAAATGAATGTGATGGAATCGGAAGGCATTTCCCATATCGAGTTTCGCAGCGTTAACGGAAAAAATGTGCTTGCGCTGACGGCTGCGGAAATGGAACAAATTAAAGAGAGGCTGGATGCCCGCGGATTTCGCATTTCGTCGATCGGATCGCCTTTGGGCAAGTACGGAATCCGGGACGATTTTTCAGCCGAGCTGGAGCGAATCCGGCTGGCCTGCGAGGCCGCCCGTTTTTTCAACGCGCCGTATATACGCGTCTTCTCCTATTTTATCCCGGAGGGAGAGCAAGCCTCGTCATTCAGGGATGAAGTCATATCGCGTATGAAGCGGTTAATAGAAATGGCGGAGTCGTATGAGGCGACGCTGCTGTTGGAAAATGAAAGCAAGGTTTACGGAGACGTCGACGACAGATGCCTGGATATTCTGCAGGCTTGCGATAGTCCGCGGCTGCGCTTAGCCTTCGATCCCGGCAATTTCATTATGAACGGAGTGAAGCCGGTAACGCAGGCATTGCCCAAATTGCAGCCGTATCTCGAGTACGTGCATGTGAAAGACGCTGTAGCGGATAAGCGGATGTTCGTTCCGGCCGGCGAAGGAGACGGGGAGTTCGTTCCGTTTATCCGCAGCTTGAAGGAAACGAATTTTTCCGGCTTCCTGTCGATCGAGCCGCATCTGCACGCCTACATGCCGGATCGCTCCGGGCCGGAACGGTTTGTCAAGGCCATCCAATCGTTGAAAACGCTGCTGGCGGCGCAGTCCATAGCCTGGAATTAAACAGAACGGCTGCTTGAAAAGGTGAATAAGTCGCCGGAGATGGCTGTCGATGAACTGTGGAAACGAGGAGTGGAAAGCGAAAAGATTGGCTTCCGCGAGTTTTGGCTTTAAATTCGAAGGTCGGTATGGAGTCGGAACGGCAAGTTGAGACCCATACTGGCCGCAGGCGAAATAAATGACTTCAAAGTGTAAAAACGTGTCAGGATGGGGCAAATACAAGTCATGCGGAAAGCTATACAATATAATTGGGGTGCGCGCCCGAATTATATTCAGGAAAAGAGGAGTCGACATGATTACTTCGGAACAGGTAAGATTTTATCAGGAAAATGGGTATTTGCTGGTGAAAGGAGTGTACGCCGCGGAGGAAGTCGAAATTCTCCGAAACTCGGTGGACATGTTCCTGAAGCGGGCGGCCGCCTCCCGATTTGACCGGAGCCATGCCTGGCAAGGCGATTATTTGCCGCCGGAGGAATTGAAGAAGCTGGTGCTGAAAGGCTTCCATGACGTGCAGTATCATGATGCCCAATTTACACGGATGATCCTGCACCCGAATCTTGTCCAAGCTTTTGCCGGACTGATAGGCGAGAATGTCCAGCTCCATCATGTCAAGATGATGGTCAAGCCGCCCGAGAAAGGCGCCGCTTTCCCGATGCATCAAGATTATCCGTACTTTCCGCATGAAAAACATACGATGATGCTGGCCAGTATCCATCTGGATACGACCAATGAGGAAAACGGCTGTGTGTTTGTCATCCCCGGTTCCCATAAATTAGGCCCGCTTCCCCATGTCGGCAGTTATTACTTGAATCATAAAGAATATCCCATTTCAAGCGGAGTACCTTGCATAGCCGAGGCCGGAGACGTGTTGTTTTTCAATTATTTGACCATTCACGGTTCGCCCGTCAACAGCAGCAGCCACACCCGAAGAAATATACTCGTTCAGGTTCGCGATCCGGAAGATCTTCCGACGAAAGATACGCATGTCAGCTGGGGACAAGGGCTGATGCTTAACGGCATTAACCCCATATTCAGAAAATATACGTATACAGGCAAGTTGAGCGATGACTAATATTTTCGCGAGGTGAGGCAAATGGATTATCGTTGTTTCCTGAAATCCAACCATTTGTTAAGAAAGATCGCAAAAGAGGTCAAGGGCGAGCTGGGAGTATTCGAGGTGCTGTACTGGTCGGGAGACGAGCTGCATTTCACCAATAAACCGCATAAACATACGTTTTATGAAGTTTTTTATGTTGTCGAAGGAGAAGGCTTCTATATGGAGGGCAATGTCCAGCATCGCTTGACCAGCGGAACGTTCGTTTGCTGCCGGCCGGGTGTCATGCACCAGATTATTAGCGACGACGGATTGTTTATGCTGTACATCGGCTTCGAGCTGAAAGCGCCGTTATCTTCTGCCGAGCTGAACGTGAAATATTTGGAATTGGAGAACTCCGCCGATAAAACGGTTTGCCATGACTCTCATGAAACCTTGACAGTCCTGATGTGGAAAGCGCTGCTGCATCAAACGGCGTTAAATACGAAAAACGACAAGGATGAATTTATTCGCAGCATGGCCTACCAGTTCCTGTTATCGATTCCGGACAATTTTAAGCAGCACAAAAGCTTGCCGGCCAAAAAAAGAACCAGGAGGCTGGGCGGTAAAACTTTGTCTCAGGCGATGAGTTATATCCAGGATAATCTGTCGTCCAATTTGAGTCTGATTCAAGTAGCCAACTACGTTCATTTATCGCCACGGCATTTAAGCCGGCTTTTTTTCGAGGAAAGAGGGCAGAGCTTCTCGGATTACATCCGCAAGGTGCGGATTGAAAGAGCAATCCAGCTGTTGGTTACAACCAATTTGCCCATAAAATCGATTGCCGAAATAACCGGCTTTAAAACGATTCATTATTTTACCCGTATTTTTTCCAAAGAAATGAAAATGACGCCAACTTTTTTTCGCAAAAAACAAGCCGGTTAGCGTTCCTCCAGGGCAATCGCATACGGATTTGGGACAGGGGAACAGAAGCGGAGGGGAGCAAATGAATCTGGAAAAGCGCAGCGGTCGCCTTTGAACACGGTCCCCAACCGCTTCAAGTTGTTCAAAGGGGACTGTGTTCAGGAGAGATTGGAAGATCATTGGATCCACGGAGCGGCTTGTTTCCCGGTCTTCACTTTCGTAAGCGATTGTCCTGACCGTTCCTCCAAAGCCCTCGTGATATTGCAAAAGAAATGGTACAATGTCCATAATTGACGAGCAGAGTACGACAAGGAGTGCAGGACATGACGATATCGATGATTTTTGCAATGGACGAACGGCGGGGGATCGGAATCGACAATAAGATTCCATGGCGATTGCCGGAGGACATGGCGTTTTTCAGAAAAACGACCAATGGCCATACCGTGCTGATGGGCCGTAAAACTTACGAATCGATCGGCAAGCCGCTGCCAAAACGGCATAATGTCATACTAACGAGGGACAGCGGGTTTAAGGCCGATGGCTGCGAGGTCGTTCATTCGGTCGACGAGGCGCTGAAGCGGTATGCAGGCGTCCCTGATGAAGAGTTGTTCATCATGGGCGGGGCTGAAGTGTACAGCTTATTTATGCCGCATGCGGACAAGCTGTACATCACGGAAATTGCACATAGCTTTGAGGCGGATACGTTTATGCCTGAGATCGATGCCGCACAGTGGAAGGCGGTTTCCAGAACGACAGGCGTCAAGGATGAAAAAAATCGCTACGATTACGAGTTCGTTACGTATGAAAGAGTCCGTTAGCCGGCAGCGGGATGAGGAATGAAATCGGGCATTTCGGCGCATCTTAATGGTTGAAAAAACTGAGAGGATGTGCCCGAATGACCAATGTTAACCAGCATCAAATGCCGCTGCAGCATGTTATAGACAATGCGGAGAAAGCGATCCAGGCCGCACAGGACGCCGAGATGGCCGTCCGACAAGCCCAGCTCGACTCCAACCCGCAGAAGCTTGCCAGCTCGATCCAGCAGCTGGAAACGGCACAGCGGGCTGTGGCGCAGGCGCGAAGCCAGCTCGATGCGCATCGGAACGATGCGAACGGGCAGGAGCTCCAGCAGGTGCAGGAGCAGCTGACGCAGGCGAGTCAGACGATGGATATCGTGGACGGCAACACACTGCAGCCGAAGCAGGTGCGTTAGGCTGCCGGTCTGTCGTTCGCATCGGCGCTTGTGAAGGGCAGCGCAGACTTTGCATTTGCCCTTGAGTCATAATAACCCGAAGCGTCGATTCACGGCGCTTCGGGTTTATTTGCTCTAGCGGCGGTATACGCTTGAAGCTCAAGAACGCCGTCGATGCGCTTGTTACGGCTGTCGGACGGCTGTTGGGCGGTTGGCGGCAAGAGCAAATATCTTATCAAGTACGCAGCACTCGTCAATTTGCGAGAAGATGGTATGCAGCGTATCTGTCCGTTTTTGTCAAGTCCGGCGCCGTCCGCGGCCTGTCTTCGACATACGATCGAAATTTAGTTTACCTCGTTAATATTCAATGGTAATCTATAATCGATTCGTACTTGAGGACGGTGTAATCGGATGCGTCATAGATCGTATATTGAAATTGTAAAAACCGCTTTGAGGCTGGGATTAACCTCCTTCGGCGGCCCTGTCGCCCACCTCGGTTATTTCCGTGAGGAATACGTGCAGCGGCGCAAATGGATCGACGAGCGCAGCTACGCGGATTTGGTCGCGCTGTGCCAGTTTTTGCCCGGACCGGCCAGCAGCCAGGTAGGTATCGGGATCGGCTATATGCGCGGAGGCATACCGGGAGCCTTGTTGGCATGGCTCGGGTTTACGCTGCCTTCAGCCGTGGCGCTGGCATTATTCGCCTTTTTATGCCAGGGACTGGATGTCGGCAGCTCCGGCTGGATTCATGGACTTAAGCTGGCGGCTGTGGCCATCGTTGCCCAGGCGGTATGGGGCATGGGGAAAAACTTGGCGCCCGACCGCGGCCGCGCGTCGATTGCGATCGCGACCTGCATCATCATCCTGCTGCTCAACTCGGCGCTGGTACAGGTGGCGCTTATTGCACTGGCAGGCATTATTGGAACATGGGTATACAGGGAGAGGGAGGCATCGGCGGGTCCGGCGGACGCGACTGCGGCATCCGGTATTCCGGCGAGTCATCGAAAGCTGGCCGTCGGCTGTCTGATTGCCTTTTTCGGCTTGCTGGCGCTGCTGCCGCTGCTGCGCTCCGTCTATCCGTCGCAGTGGCTGGCGATCTTCGACAGCTTCTATCGTTCCGGCTCGCTTGTATTTGGCGGCGGTCATGTGATGCTGCCGCTGCTGGAAAAAGAAGTGGTCCCTTCCGGCTGGATGAGCAAGGAACAGTTTCTGGCCGGCTATGGAGCGACCCAGGCGATTCCCGGCCCGTTGTCGACGTTCGCCTCGTATTTGGGCTTCCTTATTCACGGATGGGGCGGTGCGGCCGTCGCTACGGTCGCCATCTTTTTACCGGCGTTCCTGCTGGTAATGGGAGCGCTTCCTTTCTGGGAGGAGCTGCGGCGTCATCCCAGAGTGAAAGGCGCGTTAATCGCCATCAACGCCTCGGTTGTCGGCATTTTGCTTGCCGCGCTGTATGACCCGGTATGGGTGAGTGCGATTCGCACGCCGGGCGATTTCGCGCTGGCTCTGGCGCTGTTCGGCGCGCTTATTTTCTGGAAGCTGCCGGCATGGGTCGTGGTCGCGGCAGCGGCATGCGGCGGCGCACTGCTGTCTCTGGCCGGCTTGTGATAGGGCTGCCGGCTCCATGTTCGCAGCGATGCGCATGTTTTAAAGTGGAGCCGCGTTCTGCCCCTCTGTCTGCCGCGTTCTGTCTCGTCAAACCTAAAATGACGGCAAAGATCGGCTGTGTAGGCGCTTGTCGATATTTTACGGCATTCCGCATTATTTCCCGAGAAATATTGTGCGGAAGCTTCCATGATTCCTCACGATTTTGCAGCGCTGCAGGTGTACCCGAATTTTACCTGATCACAACAAGTACTGTAAATTAGCGAACGCCGAAGTTGCTTTTATATCGGGTATTTCGGCGGCTTTCTATCGATTCCCGGGCTGTCTCTCATCTGTTGGTTCCAGCTTTCATGTATTGAAGTCTAAAGAAATGCGGAAGCCTCCGTTGTCTGATCCTGTAGAAGGGAGCTGTACGGGCGAGCTATCCGGCATTTCGACAAGGATGGATCGATTCAGGTCACAAAGTAGACAAAAAATGCCGAAAAATGGCGAATTGTAAACTTCCTGTAACCTTTCGGCCATGAGAAGCGTTTATAATCGTAACAGCGACTTTTGCGGGAAGCGAGGAAACTGGGATGAAAAAGGCGGTTTTGAAAATCGTACTGGCCGGGACGGCCGTGATTGCGGCAACGACTGGCGTTTATGCATATTCCGTATTCGATAAAACGACGCAGGCGTTAGAGAAAATCGGTACGCCCGAGATCGTTCCCGTCGAGCAATCGGCCAAAGTGAAGCCGTTGACGTTTTTGCTGATGGGCATTGATTACCGGGAGGATTCCGGCAGTCTGAACTCGGACGTCATCATGGTAGTTACGCTCAATCCGGAGAACGATTCCGCCACACTTGTTTCATTGCCGCGCGATTTGCAGATGGCCCCTAAAGGCTTGCCTTCGCGTAAAGCCAACTACTATTATCCTTATTTCAATAATACAGATAAAAAGAATGCGTTTACCGAGACCAAAAAGGTGTTCAGCGATTTTATGGGCGTCCCGGTCGACTATATGGTGACCATAGATTTTGAAGGCTTTCGGCGAGTTGTCGATCTGATGGGCGGGCTGACGTTGAATGTCGACATGGATATGCGCTATGTGGACGATGAAGATGGAACGGATATTAACTTGAAAAAAGGAATTGCCAAGCTGAACGGCAAACAAACGCTGGATTTCGTTCGCTACCGCAAGTCGAACCGCAATACGGCGGAATCGAGCGATTTGGCACGCAATCAAAGGCAACAGCAGGTGCTGGATGAGCTGATGAATTCAATGAAAAGTGCAGGCGGTGTCGCTAAACTGGGACAGATCATTGAAACGGTCGGAAATCATATGAAGACGGATGTACCTTCCTCGCAAATCCGTGATCTGATTACAACCTATTACGATATTTCGCCGGCCAGCGTTAATTATATTCATCTCGACGGGGACTGGATAAGCCCTTACGTTGTCGTTAAAGACGAGGATATGGAGCAGGCGCGATTAGCGCTGAGGCAGCAGCTTGGAGATACGTCGACAGCCGTCGCGGGCATAGGCGGAAGCACAGGTACGGGGCCGTACGGAAGCGGCGGCATCACCGAAACCAATTCGGCTACAGTTACGGGAAAAGGAACTTACGGCGCTAATGGATTGGATTCGGAACGTCAAAATGAGACGGATCGGAGCAAGTCGGGTTCGGGATCAAGTACGGGGAGCGCGAAGGATAAAGGTGCAGGTCAAAGTACGAGCGGAACCGGTAAAGACGCAAGTGCGGGCAAAGGAACAAACGGAAGCGCGAGCGGCTCCGCCGGAGCGGGCAGCGCCGCAGGATCGGGAGTAGAAGGAGCTGCGCGGACAGGCGCAGACGCGGACGGAGCTGTTGGATCCGGAACGGGCAGAGCCGCCGGAGCGGGAACAGGAGGAACTGCTGGAACTCGCGATGATACGGACGGTGCCGCAAATGCCGGAGGCAGCGTAACCGATGCCACGTATGGCAGCGGCAAGCTGCAAGGCAATGAGCTGCAAGGCAATGGAACCGCGCCTCGGACACCGGACATTTCGACGCCCAGTCACGATCCAAGCCCTCGACCTTAGGAGCCGACTATACGGCTCAGCATGATGCCATGATCCGTATTCAAGGGGGCTAATTATTTATGACACGAAAAGTCGGCTGCTTTCACGCCCATTATTCGAATATCGAATACATACAGCAAGCTATGGAGCCATACGACGTAGAGCTTGTTCATTTCGTCGATCCGGGATTGGATCGGCTGAAGATGGATACCGGTTTCACCGTCGGGCAAAGCCGGCAAAAAATCGCCGAAACGCTTCACTGGATCGCATCCTGCCATGTCGATGCAATTTTGGTGACGTGTACGTATTTTACGGCGAATATAACGGAATCGTTGGAGAAGGAGCTTCCCGTGCCTGTAGTAAAAATCGACGATCCGATGCTTGCGCTCATTTGCGGCAGCAGCGAGCCGCAGCTGCTCGTGTTTACGAATCCGGCCACCGTGGACGGGACGATGACCCGGATTCACCAGTACGCTTGCAGCACAGGAACAGAGCCGCAGCTGCAAACGCATTTGCTCGAGCATACATTCCCGCTTATGATGGCGGGGAAGAAGCAGGCTTATGTCGAGCAGGTAACCGAAGGACTTGAGCGGCTGGCCGCCCGCTACCCCGGATACCGGCTGTGGGCGGTTCAGCTGTCGATGGCGCCTGCGGCGGCGCGGGTTTCAACGGCCGGAGGCACAGCTATCGGCAATCCGCTGGAAGCGCTGGCCGTGGAGATGTCGAAACGGCTCGGTCTGGAGCTTCAAGCCCGCAGCTGATCAACAACAATCGGAACGTTTAATCTTTAAAATGAAAAAAGCCGCCATTCCGCGATTTGCCTGCGGTTGTGGCTGGCTTTTTGTGCCGTTCGGCGGTTTATCCGAAGCTGGCGGTTTTATTTTTATGCTTGCGGGCAATGCGGATAATGACGTATATGACGATCAGCACACAGGGCAGCCATATCCATTTCAACCCTTGCTTATGGATTAACGCGCCTATTTCATCTGCATAATCGCCGAAGAAGCGACCTGCCGTAAAGAAGATCAGCGTCCAAACGAACCCGGTCGAATAGGAGAAGAAGGCATAACGCCGGAACGGCATCCGGTTAAGCCCGACAATATAGGGGACGACATGCCGGATGACCGGTAAAAAATAGCTGATGACAAGAGCGAAGCTTCCGTATTTGTCGATCAGTTTTTCCGATGCCGTCAAATATTTCTCCATTTTCTTTTTCCGTTTGAGCCTTTCGATGACCGGCGTTCCGATAAAACGCCCCAGCACATAACCGAGCGTTAAGCCGGAGATGACGCCCAGGTATGTCAACGCAAAGGCGGGGACAAGGTGCAGCATGCCGTTAGCGGTTACCGCGCCGCCGGTCATCACAATCGCCTCGTCAGGTACGGGCATGCCGACAATACCGAGCCATAAGGCGAAAAATAATGCGGCGTACCCGTAATCGCCGATCATCGAGGTCAACATATCATAACTCATGGATGCTGCTCCTTTTTGCGGCAGACGTACACAAAAGCCGGCGGTAAATTAATTGGGACAAGCCGAATGTCCTCGATGTGAAAATAACGGCTCAGCAGCTGCTTCATCTGGAGCGAATATTGGAAGGCAATGAACAGACCGCCCGGCTTCAAGGCAGCGGCGATTTCGTCCATCAGCTGCTTGCGGAGCTGTTCCGGAAAATTGAAAAAAGGAAGACCGCTCACAATGGCGTCCAGCTGCCCGACGCCTTCGGCGCTGGCCGCGCTGCGGATTTGGCAGGCATCGGGATAGCAGGCATATTCCGGGTACCGTACAGACAGCTGCTCGCGGAGAACGGGGTCTTTTTCAAATAAAATAATCCGGTTATGCGGCTTGGCCGCCAGTTTAATTTGCTTGGTTACGGGGCCGGTGCCCGAACCGAGCTCGGCTACCGCTCCGATCGAATCCCAAGGGATGCTTTTGGTCAAGGCCTGGGCCAAAAATTTGGAGCTCGGCGTAATGCTGCCGACAGCTTTCGGAGAACGAATAAATGTATGTAAAAAAATAAATTTTTCCTGAACGAGTGTGCTGATATTGGCGATCAATGCAATCTCCCCCTATGGCGATCCGTTACATGTATCATACATATTTTGGAATGCGGGCTACAACTGTCCGAGGTCCTGAATTTGACTGGACCAAAGGCTAGGTCGGGACAAGCGGTTGTCGACGGGGGAAATGGCGGCAAGGAACGAAAAAACACGGCATGCGCCGTGTCGGCAATGGCGGATTAACCGCGGCATCCGGTTTTTATAAACAGCGGTGATCAATAGCCTTGCATGACCTGATAGGCAACGACAAGAATAAAGGTCAGCAAAGTGGCACCTGTAACATACGAAAAGCGTCTGCATGAGAACTGCGACATGACGGATCTCTCCTTTGGTAAAAAATGCGGCCGATGCCCGGCGAGCGGTGCCCGGTCTGCTCTATATATATTCTATAATAGCACATTGCCCTGCTGTGTTAAAATTTTGTGAAGCGATTCAAGAGAAGTCCCTAATTACAATTACCTTGTCCGCTCTGTTTTGAAACAGGGCTGTTACATTTTTTTCAGTTCACTTAATGAATAAAACGTGCCGCGCCAATAGATGCCGCCCTGCCTGAGCGTCAGCCAGACGGAACGAACGACAATATAGCATAACAGGCAAACGGAGAGCGGAAGAACGATCGCTTCCGTACCGGGACGCCCGGTTAAGGAGCGGATGAGCAGGAAGTATACGGTAAACAGGACCAGAAGCGAGCCTGCGTACAGCCAGGCGGACCATCCGTTCAAAACGAACACGGCGACAAACGGAAAAAGAAACAGCAGCAGCTGTCCGATCACGGCGAGCGCAGCGAGCCAGAGCCGGTACTGGAAGCCGGAAAACAAATTTTTCTCAAGCCCTTGAACAGCCGCTCTTAACGAAGGATACCATTCGACTGCAATATGGTCCCTTCCCGAGGCCAGCCGCTGGCGCAGCCCCGCCTGCTTGACGCGGACGCCCAATTGCAAATCATCATCAGGACGAAGCGCGAACGCCTTGTGGGTGCCGATCCGCTCATATGCCTGCCGGGTGATCAGGTTAAACGCGCCTATGCCCATCCCCTGCTTATGCTGACTGTCGAGATTGGCCCTCCACGGCCGGATATACAGGCTCAACGTAAAAAAGAAGTACGGCACGAAGGCGCGAAGCCAGAAGCCGCGGACGTTCATGTCGGGCGCCAAGGTCAGGTGATCGGCACCGTGCTTTTTCAAAAAGCGGACCGCGTCCGTAATCGTGTCGGGCTGGAACAGCACGTCCGCATCGGTAAACAGAATGAGCTGTCCGCGCGCTTGCTTGTAGCCCTGATACAGGGCATGATTTTTGCCCATCCAGCCGTCCGGCAGCGTCGTCACATGAATGATCCGCAGCGGCACGTCAATAAGCTCCCGGCCTTCGGACCATTTGCGCAGTTCCTCCAGCTTGCGTCCGGTATCGTCCCGGGAACGGTCGTTAACGGCAATGATTTCGAGCCGCGGGTACGTTTGATTCAACAAATGCCTGACCGTTTCCGTAATGGAAGCTTCCTCCTCCTTCGCGGCAATAACGACGGAGACGAGCGGCAGCTCCTGACCCGATTGGGCCTGCTGCAGTATTTCCTTGGCCGTAAGCGAAGCTGTTCCCTTCGCACCCGCCTCACCGGCAATGACGGTTTGCGTACTGCGCGGAAGCCGGTACATTAGGCCGCGCGCCCGGTACGTGTCGTAAAGCATCGCTAACCAATACAGCAGCGTGGCGACGGCCAGCAGCTTGATTACAAGCATAGGGGGTTCCTCCCGGGATGCTTATTTCGGTTGAATAGCATACGTATATATACTTTGCTTCGCACAGCCTTGATAAACGCGCTCGTCCCATTGGATGGTGAAGGCGTTTATTCTGGGTTGTATAAAAGCATACGTATGTATACTTTGCTTCGCACAACCTTGATAAACGCGCTCGTCCCATTGGACGGCGAAGGCGTTTATTCTGGGGAATTATATCATGCGCTGCGGTGCGGCGACAAATCGGCCTGCGGCCGTCCGGCAAGCTGTGCTACAATAAACAGGATAAGACTCTGCGCGCTGTGCGACCCGCGGGTTCCACATCGGCAATCTGAGGTTGAGAAACAAAGGACAACTGTATGGGGCCACGGACAGGGGCCGAACGCATATCGAAGCGGCAATAATACCGGAGGAGGGCGATGGATGAGAAGCGAAGAAGACGCGGCGGAACGGATCGGATACGGAGAAGGAGGCTCCGCCGTCTTTCGGAAAAGAATTAAAGGGCCGGAGCTGACAACGTTTCTGATGTCCATACGGCAGAACGGGGCGAGTGCCGACGACCTGCTGTTTCTCTGTGTCGGAACGGATCGATCTACGGGAGATGCGCTGGGCCCGCTTGTCGGGATGATGCTGGAGGAGTCCGGATTCCCGCATGTAATCGGCACGCTGCGCGATCCGCTGGACGCAGGCAATATGGTCGAGCGGCTGAGTGGCTTGCCGGCCGGCAAAACCGTGATTGCCATTGACGCCTGCCTCGGTCAACCTTCCTCCCTTGCCTGCTACCAGGTATCCAATCAACCGCTCGAGCCGGGCAAATCGCTCGGCAAGGCGCTGCCCTCTGTAGGCGATTATACGATTGCGGCGATCGTCAATGTGGACGGAGGCAACAAATATACGATTTTACAGAGCACGCCGCTATATCGGGTGTACACGATGGCCCATGAAATTGCAGCGGCGGTGAAGGAAGCATTCCCTCCAAATACAAAAGCGAAGGGGATGAACGTGTGAGCAGAGACGGGGGGATGCGCTGGGAGGGAAGCAGCCGGCATGATTTGCAAAGCCGGGGCAAGGCGAGCATGAAGGAAGTCTCGATCCGGCGAATTTACGGGTTATTCCGGGCATATCGCTGGCAGCTGGCCGCCATCATTGTGCTTGCGCTTGCTTCGGCGCTGATCGGGTTGTTTCCTCCGTTGGTCATGAAAGAAATTATCGATATTGCAATCCCGCAGGGAGATCGGCGGTTTCTGTCGGAAATGATAGCGCTGCTGGTGCTGCTGCCATTGTTCAGCGGCTTGCTCGGCGTATGGCAAAACCACCAGAATACGAAGGTCGGGCAAGGTGTCATGCGCGACCTTAGACGGACGCTGTTCGCCAATTTGCAGCGGCAGTCGATGAGTTTTTTCACCGATGCGAAGTCGGGCGAGATCATCCAGCGGCTGACCGGCGATGTGCAGGCCGTGCAAAATGTCGTGACGACTGTCGTCGTCTCGGCCGTCACCCAGTCGGTAATCGTCATTACGACCGTCGTCATTATCTTCGTGCTGGACTGGCGGTTCGCGATTCTCGCGACAGTCATTTTGCCCTTGTTCATTTTGCCTGTCCGCCGCGTGTCGCAAGTCCGCAAGCGGCTGCGCGGCGAAACCCAGCGGGTGCGTGGCGATATGTCGGCACAGCTGGGAGAAATTTTCGGCGTATCGGGCGCCCTGCTGACGCGCATTTTTCAGCAGGAATCGAAGCAGGAGCAAGATTTTGACAAGCTGAATCAACGGGTGATGGATCTGGAGCTGCGCTTAAATCTGATCGGCCGCTGGTATATGATGGCGATCGGACTTCTCGGGCCGCTCGGCACGGCGCTAATCTATTTCTACGGCGGCTGGAGTATTGTGTCCGGCAGCAGCATGTCGATCGGTGCGATCGTCGCCTTTACCGCCTATTTGGGCCGGCTGTACGGCCCCATTGGCACGCTCTTGAATCTGCAGGTCGAGGTGGCGACGGCGTTGGGCGTATTCCAGCGCATCTTCGAATACGAGGATATGCAGCCGGAGGTGGCCGACCGGCCGGGGGCCGGGCCGCTTCCCCCGCTGAGGGGGGAAGTGGCGTACCATCGCGTCTCGTATGCGTATCACAAGGATAAGTATGCGCTCCGCGATGTGTCCTTTACCGCCCGCCCGGGCCAGGTCGTCGCGTTAGTCGGCCCGAGCGGCGCCGGCAAGTCGACGTTGATCGGCATGCTGGCGCGGCTGTACGATCCGACCGGCGGCAACGTCACCGTCGACGGACGCGACGTCAAGGACGTGACGCTGGAATCGCTGCGCGCCCAGATCGCTTTTGTGACGCAGGAGTCGTTCATGTTCCACGCCTCCGTACGTGATAATCTGCGGTTCGCACGGCTCGACGCGACCGATGAAGAGCTGGAGTCGGCCTGCCGCCAGGCCTACATTCACGATACCGTCGCTGCCATGCCACAGGGCTACGGGACGATGGTCGGCGAACGCGGCCATCGTCTGTCAGGCGGGGAGCGGCAGCGGCTCGCTATTGCGCGGGCGATCTTGAAAAACCCGCGTATTCTCGTGCTCGACGAGGCGACCTCGCATCTCGACTCCGAATCGGAGTCGTATGTGCAAGCGGCGCTCGACGAATTGATGCGGGGGCGGACGACGCTCGTCATCGCCCACCGTTTGTCCACGATCCTGGCCGCGGACAGGATCATTGTGCTGGAGGCCGGCCGCGTCGCGGAAGCCGGCCGGCACGAAGAGCTGCTGGAGCGGGACGGGCTGTACGCAAGACTGTACCGGACGCAGTTCGAAAAAGCTTTGGGCTCGTAGCGTTCCGTTCGAAGCCGGCGGGCCGAACCGGGCGCACCCGGTAATACGGTTCGCAGCATACCCGGTAAAGCCGGCAGCGATCGTAACTCCGGCAATTCCGTTGCAACGAAAAAGGCGATAAAAATTGATCGCAAGATAGGATGAGCTGTATGCGGCGGTATTAATAGCCGCCTTTCAGGCGATTGCAACGATCGATGCCGACGCCCCAAGATTCATCAGAGTGCAAGCTGCCGCCCCGATGACAACGATATAAAAGCCGTTCCCGCAGCAATTGCCGGCGAACGGCTGTGACTTTGTATAAAAAGCATAAGCTGCCGCATAATTGCAAACGATATTCAACGGGGTGTCCTGTTCTTACTCAAGATACAAGCTTCAAGCCGACGGCGGCCCCGAGCACCAGCAGAATGAACAAAATGCGCTGCATATTTTTGGGCTCGCTGTAAAACATCATGCCCAACAGCGCTCCGCCGGAAGCGCCTATACCGGTCCAAATCGCGTAGGCGGTGCCCATAGGCAGCGTCTTCATGGCGACAGCCAGAAACAGGAAGCTCGCTCCGAAGCCAAGGATGAGCAGCGCAAAGGAGTACCAGCTGCGGTCTTTATGCAGCTTGTTGATCATCGCAACGCCAAACATTTCGCAGGCGCCGGCAAGCACAAGAAATACCCAGTTCATGAGACGTCAGCTCCTTTTAGTTTAGGGTCGTGCTGCTCTTTCGTTACCATTTTGAGTCCGATTACCCCGACCAGCAAAACACAAATCAATGCCACCTTGGCAGGCTTGAACGCTTCGCCGAAAAAAATGATTTCCGCCAAAACGGTTCCCGCCGTACCGAGCCCGACAAAAACGGCATAGACCGTACCCACGGGAAGATGGCGCCCCGCCATAATCATTCCGTAAAAGCTGACGGCTATCGCAATGAACGTCGCAGCCCATTCCCCAAAGCTGTCCGCATGCTTGAGACCCATAACCCAAACGACTTCGAATAAGGCCGCGACGAACACTTTAATCCAGTTGATATTCATTTCTTTTTAACCTCCCATTGACTTTGCGGCTGTCCAAATAAAAAAACCTGTGAGATAACCGCTTTGTCAGCAATTATTCTCCCAGGTTTTTATCCTTCCGTGGCACAGCGCGCGCTGTGAGTTTTCCCTCGGACCAGACCAGCTATACGGCTGTAAGCTGCGGAACCCTAGAAAACATTTGGTATGAAATTAATCAAAGATCATATTGCGGGGATCGTTCCCCGTTTCGCACAACTAACTAACGTTCATTAGTTGCCCTCATTGTACTCTATCGTGACTTTGTTTGCAACCTTGTTTTTGCGGCTTGCTGCGAGGCATACGGGTAAGAAATCCGTCCGTTTCCGGAAAAAATCGTTGCCATCATTTCTCTGCGTTGTTCCGATATGCAGGCTCCATTACAATTAAACTTAATTATGTATATTCAAAAAGCGAGGTGCACCGATTATGTCAGACGGACATTTATGGGAACGATTTTTTAACGAGCACGCCCCGAACTATATGGAAAACCGATTTACCCGCAATACGGTGGCCGAGGTTGATTTTCTGATAAAGGAGATGCCGCTGGCTGCGGGATGCTCCGTCCTTGATATCGGCTGCGGGACGGGACGGCATGCGGTTGAGCTGGCGGCACGAGACCGCTCGGTCACAGGCCTGGATTTGTCGGAAGGCATGCTGAACGAGGCGCGAAAAGCGGCGCGACAGTCAGGAGTTTCCGTAGAGTGGGTACATGGCGATGCCGCCGCGTTTTCCATGCCGCAGCCATTCGATGCCGCGATCTGCTTATGCGAGGGGGCGTTCGGACTGTTTACGATGGAGGATATCCCGGACGAGAAAAGCATGGCCATTTTGGGCAACATTCGCGATGCGCTTAAACCGGGGGCGCCGTTTCTAATGACCACCCTGAACGGGTACCGGACGATTCGCAAGGTCAATCAAAGCGATGTCGCAAGCGGCCGGTTCGATCCGGTAACGATGACCGAACTCGTCGATGACGAGAGCATTCGCCAGCAATATAAGGAAAGGCGCTATACGCCGCCCGAGCTTGCGCTCATGCTGCGCTTTTGCGGCTTCGGGGTCGATCATATTTGGGGCGGCACCGCAGGCAGCTGGGGCCGCCGGGATGTGGCGCTAGATGAGGTCGAATTCATGGTGCTGTGCCATAAAGCTTGATCGTGTCGCGGCAAGAGTTCGTCAACGCATGAACAGCCGCATCCCCGGATGAGGAGAGACAGCTCGCGCTTTCACGGCCCCTGAGGGGACTGCGACCAGGAAAAACCGAATGTACCGGGCCGCGGACGTATCACGTGCCTTCAGTAACGAACAACTTCAATTCGGAGCGGGGTAACGGACTGAGATGCCGCTATTTGCCCCGATTTCTGCCTTTTGGCATTGCAACGGACCGGAAAGACGTTATGATGTGCGCCAGGTGTTCATTTGCACCATTTGCCGCGAATTAACGTCTCCTCGGTCCGTTTTACTTGAAAAACCATTGTTTTGCCGTAAATAAAGGCTCTGCGGTCCGTTACGGTTAAGATACCGTTCGACGGACTGTTGGACGGTGTTGTGCTTGCATTGATTTTTGGATAGTTGCCGCCAGTCATATTTAGCCGTCGGGACACTACGTACCGTTCTGCCCGGCCCTGCCCAATGCCGCAAAGTCGACATCCCATCGATAATCGCAGCTTATTGCGATATTTCGGTCACCGTCACCTTGTATTCATACGTCGGGGACGGCGGCTTTTTCAATTCCTCCAGCCCGGTATAGATGCCGGTTATGACGGCAGGACCGGTCTTGAACCGGACTTTGCCGCTAAGCGTTATAAAGCCGTTGCTGAGCTGAACGATCGCTTTATTGTCCTCAACCGATGTGATGGTGACCGGAAAGCGGACTTTCTCGTTTTTATGCGCGGTCAGCTCCGTCAGCGGGATCTCGGTAAAGTCCGTATTCGTTTTAGCGAACACATATTTATTGTGGCGATACTCGTAGTATGCCTTGCGTCCGGCCCCATCGCCGACAGGGTTGTCGAGGATGACGGCACCGTCGCGGTCTACCTCCAGCTTGTCGGCTTCGACATCCAACACTTTGCGCATTTGCGTCGACTTAATCTCGTAGACAAGATAACGTGTCTTCCGGCTTTTCGCAGCCGCCTCCAGCAGCAGCGCCGCGTCCGCTTTGCCGCTTCCGAGCTGTTCGGACCACCCGATTGATTTGATCGTCAGTCCTTTTTCGAGCCCGGTTTGCGCGGTCTCGATTTTTTGATCCTGCAGCAGCCGGGCGGCAAGCAGCGTCTGCTCATCCGCCAGTCCGGCCGCCATCAGCTTGACGCCGCCCGATCCTTTGGCGCTGGCGACATGGGTGAGCTTGGGCTCGTTCCCCGCCGCCTTGCGCAGCAGCTGGAGCGGATCAGATTCGAGCCAGAGCTGCTCGACGCCGCGAACCTCTTTTCCCGTATCCTGATACTTGTCCAGCACATTGTAGAGTGCGATCGCATCCGCAAACTTTTTGGATGCGACGAGCTGCTCTGCGCGGTCGAACTGCTTGCGGATATTGGTTTGAACGTAGCTGCTCACTTTGGATGAAGGGCTGCTGAATTCTTTGGCCGTCTGATAGACGAGCGCCGTATCGATAAAGCCTTTCAGGTCGTTCTTCGTCAGCAGCTTGGCGAGAGCGCTCTGCGCATAGGCCTCCAGCCGGGGGGCAAGCCAGGCGGCCTCGACGCCGTTCGTATCGTAAAATTTGCGGATTCGCACCGCATCCTTCAGGGCATCCGCAAACGGCTTGTCTTTAAAAGCTGCGTCGAGCCGGGCCTGGTCGTATTTGTCCAGCAGCTTGTTCAGCTGCTGATTTTTTGCTTTCTCATCCGGGAAAAAAGCGGCAGGCAGCTGAAGCAGCAGGACGATTGCATTGTCGCTGTCAAACGTTTTTTTGCCGATGTCGGCCTCGATGCTTTGGATGAGCTTTTGCTTGGCGCCGGCGAATGCATCGGCAAACCGCTTGTCCGCTTGCCGGGCGGCGGCAATTTCGGCGAACCGCTTTTGCCCGGCTTCGTCCTGTGCGGCCGCATCGGCGGCCTGCGCCTGGTAGGCTTTGTAGCTGCTGAGCAGCAGCGCAACGTCATTCGCGCTAACAGCCGCTGTCAGGTCCTCGTCCAATTGCGCAAAAAACCGCTGCAGCTGGGCGACGGGCTGCAATACCGCGAGCGCCGCCGCCGTTTCATTCTCCTTATAGTCGATACTGCGGATGCTTTGGACGCGCATGTACGCTGCCTCCGCCGCCAACTCTTCTCCGGCGGCCTGCAGCGCGGCGGCTTCGTCATACAGCTTCGTTTTTTGCCAGGCGTAGTAGCCTTTATAGGCGGCCAGACACAGTATGAATGCAAACAGCAGCGCCGCCGCGTTGCGGCTCCGCCCCGATTGCTTATATAGGGAAGAGGTCATCGTTAGCCTCCTTTATTTGCCATTCCTCAAGCCTTTTTCCAAATTCATCGACAGTCTCTTTATTTTCTGAATTTCAGTTACGGAGCGGCTGCCGGGGAAGCAGCGGGGCCTTGAAATTCGGGATCGGAGCCGTACTTCCGGTTCGCGGTCTCCGCCACCTTCGGGGCAAGCTCGGGATAGGCTGCCGGTTGGCCGGAGGTCAGTCTGAACAACCGCAGCAGCCGTTCACGCGGCAGCTCGTCGATGTAATCCGCAATCAGCCGCTGATACTGCACCACATAAGCATTCACGCGCAGCGTGGCGATTACGACGGCTCCGATAACCGCTCTCCCGCCCGCAAGCGCCTCGATCTCCATACGGTAACGGAGCGTGTAATCGATGACGTTGCGTTTGACCAGCTCCGGACTGACCCTGCTTACTTCAAACAAATAGCGGATAAATTCCGGCTCGAAATCGTCAGGAACGAGCGTGCCCAGCTCGAGATCCATATCCTTGCGCAGGTTAAAATGATTCAGGCACATCAGCTTCAGCATTTTCACCTGATTGCCGGCGACCAAATACCCGACCTCCCGCAGCTTTTCATAGGCTAGCTTGAAGTCGTCCGCTTTCAGATCGGAGGCCGCATCTTCGATATCCCGCAGCAGCCCATCGCGGATTGCGCGGTCCTCGCGCTCCAGCAGCTCTTGTATCATCCGCTTCCGCAGCACTGAAAGATACGGTTTGCGGATGAAATAATAAGCGGCGGCGAGCGCGGCGCCGGCCAGGAGCGAGACAGCCATGCCGGTCATGTCCCGGGCGAACAGCATTGCCGTGAGGCTTGCCGCGCCGATCAGCAGCATATCCCTTTGCGCACTGCGCCGCACAATAACCCGGCTCAGCTCCGCAAGCTCGAGAAACCTGCCCTCTGCGCCGCATTGCAGGCAGCGGTCGCTCCACAGCGCGGAAAAATTTCCGCAACCTTTGCACTGCTTCAAACGTTGAAAAGAGTGGCTGGTCCGGCGGCTTTCGCGGAAATGGGCGGCGATTTTGTCAGTCATGGCTTTTCACCGTTATTCAGCCGGCTGTGGAACTCGGCGTCGACGCTCTCCAACGGGAGAGCCGTTCGTTTCATTTTAGAAAATCGTACCCATTGGTTCAGGACGAACAAAGCGGCTAAAGCCAGCAGGCAGTAAGTCAGCATAGACCAAGACCCTCCTAAAGCTTTTGTCTGCAATTTTTTGCACCAGACGGCAACAGCAGTTGCGCTGTATGCGCGCTTGTTTGATACTATCAAATCATGATAAGAATACCATATGTAACGGGAGCAGTGGAATTTTGCGGTTTAAAAGATTAATATGAGAAGTAGACAGCGAATGCTATTTTACTGCCACATTTTCCAGAAAACAACAAGATGAGATTCCGGATTCGACAATCCGTCAACAGAAAGATACGGAGGACTACCTGTGAACACAATTAAACAAATGAAAATAACTTTGACGGCGGTACTGCTTGGCTTGCTGCTGAGCCTTCCGCTTCACGCTTTTGCCGCTCCGGCCGGAGGCGATACAAAGATCGATGCCGTGCTTTCCGTCGACGTCAGCAACTCCATGAACGAAAGCGACGTGAACAAAGTCAGCTTCGAAGCGATGAAAATGTTTATCGACATGGCTTCCGTAAAAGGGGACAAAATCGGCGTCGTCGCTTATACGGATCAAATTTTGCGGGAGAAGGCGCTGCTCCAAATTAACGGGGTGCAGGACAAGCAGAGTCTGAAAACATTCATCGATCAACTGACGAGAGGACCCTATACGGATGTTGCAGTCGGGGTCAACGAAGCGGTAAAAATTTTGGAATCAGGCGGGAGCGAGCCGGGGCATGTGCCGTTGATCGTGCTGCTGACCGACGGCAACAACTCGCTGAATGCGGGCAAGAGTCAGGCGCAGTCCGATCAAGTGCTGAACGAGGCGGTAAAGAAGGCGAAGGACAAGGGCATCCCCATTTACACGATCGGCCTGAATGCGGACGGTACGCTGAACAAGGATGTGCTGGAGCGGATCTCGAAGGAGACCGGGGGCAAGCTGTTCATTACGAGCTCGGCGGATGATTTGCCGAATATTTTGAGCGAAATTTATGCGAGCCATTTGAAGCTGAAGGTAGTGCCATTGAAGGGCTTTACCGCAAACGGCGAATTTCAGGACGTCACGGTAAATATTCCGAATGCGAGCGTGCTGGAGGCCAACATCTCGATCATGTCGTCCAAGCCGGTTGAGGCGAAGCTGGTCAATCCCGCCGGCCAGGAGCAGAAGATTCCATCCGATAAAATAGTGTATTCGGCCTCCTCGGCCTACTCGCTGATCAAGCTGTTGACCCCGGAGCAGGGCGATTGGAAGCTGAAAATTAAAGGCGTGCCGAAAGAAAAAATCGATATCAATTTAATTTATAATTACGATGTGCAGGTGTCGATGGAACTTTCATCGTCTATATCTTATAAGCCCGGGGACAGTGTGCCGGTTAAAGCGAGTCTTCAATCCAACGGTCAGCAGGTAACCGACGCGAATTTATATAAAAACGCGAAGGCGACGCTACTTGTAACCGACCTTGACACGAAGAAAACGGCGGAATCGCCGCTTGCGACGGCGGGGCAAAGCTTCGAGGGCTCGTTCAAGATAGCGGAAGCGCACGATTACGAGGTGAAAGTCAAGGTCGAGGACGCCAACTTTGCGCGCGAGTCGCAGCCGGCGACCATTTCCGCGAAAAAGGCTGCCGCGCCGGCTCCGGCCCCGTCCGGCAGCGCGCCGCCGGCAGATGGAAATAGCGGTACGCTGGTCGGGCCGATCGCCTGGGGCGGCGGCTTGCTGATTGTGCTCATTGCGGCGGCCTTGTTCGGATATTCGTTATGGAAAAAGGCGAACAAAGGCTTTTTCGGCCAAATGGTCGTGGAAGTGAAGGATGAGGATACCGGCGAGCGGACAAGCCCGCAGTACCGCAAACTGAATGCATTCAAGGGCAAGGTGGAGCTTCATCAGCTGCTGCAGCTGGCGCCCGAGTTTGCGGAGACGAAGCAGATCGTGTTCAAGCCCGGCCCGGCGGATACCGTCGTGGTGTATAACCAGTCGGGCTGCGTGATAGAGAAGGGCGGCCGCGTATTTGACGCCGTACAGGGCAAGGAGCTTAAAAACAACGACCGGATCAAAATCTCGCTTCAAAACGTAAATAAATCGGTAACGGTAGAATATTTGAAATAATTTGAATCCAGGGGGAGACCTTCTATGAAAGCAGTTGTAAGAGAGCATATTCAACAGCTTGACGTGTCTTTGGGCGGCGGCATTATCAGCGATAAAATTCGCGTGGACACGATCGACAACCCGATGCTGGTGATCGGGCTGGGCGGTACCGGGATCGACGCGCTGCTGCGTCTGAAATATCAAATTAACCGCAGATTCAAGCTGCCGGAGGATCCTTTTACGAAGAAAAAGAAAGAGAAGCCGAACAACGTCGAGTTTCTCGCGCTGGAAACGAACGAGCATGACCGCAACAAAAAATATAAAGGGATCGGTCTCGATCCATTGACGGAATTCGTGCTGCTGTCCAACGCCGAGATCGGCAGCGTGCTGCAAAACCGCAGCATTCTTGAACCGTATATCCGGGAATGGCTGTCGCCGGAGCTGACGATTACCGATGGCATTAACGGCGCCTCCGGCGTTCGCCAGGCGGGCAGGCTGCTGCTGTTTACGAAAATTGTGCAGGTCGTACAGACAATCGAGCGCAAGATCAAATCATTGTCCGTCGGCACGAACAAGAAGCTGATGGTATTTCTGCTGACTGGGCTGTCCGGTGGAACGGGGAGCGGCTGCTTCCTGGACATCGCCTATATCGTGCGCGGCATTATCGAGCGGGATTACGGCTCGGCCGGCGTGGACAAGGTGAATGTGCTGGGCTATTTGTTTACCCCGGACGTGAATCTCGCCAACAAGAGCCTGACCGAGCATTCCCGCGAATATATCAAAAAGAACGGCTACGCCGCCATGAAGGAATTGGACTACTGGATGAACGTGGACGAGCGCAGCGAGCGGTTCAAGCAGCAGTACGCCAATATTTTAAACGTAAACTCGCCGATGCCGCCGTTTAACCTGGCCCATCTTATTTCGGCGACGAATCTGGAGGGCAAGCTGCTCGAAAATGCGTACGACTACTGCATGAACGTGACGGCCGAGAACATTACCAACTTTATGGCCAGCGAGGACAAGCATTCCGGCGAGGAATTCGCGATTCACGACTATATCAGCAACATTCGCACGAACATTAACCAGATGCCCAAAACGTATGCAGCCAACTATCAATACAATATTTTGGGCGCATCCTCGGCGGTGCTGCCGATTGAGGAAATGACGACTTACCTGGCGTTCAAGGTGTTCAAGCGGATGGAGAAAATGTTCGAGGCCGGCCCGTCTCAGGAGGATGTGGAAAAGCTCGCGCATAAGCTTGGGCTAGATCCCGACTCCGTACACCGCGAATTCGGCAACCGGGTTCCCGAGCCGATTCCGGGCTACCAGAACAGCGAGCGTCTGAGCTACGCGAATGTGATCAAGCAGCAGGTAGTCAATATCGACACGGAGCTGGAGCAAAGCTATTTGTCGCGCGCCCGCGAGGAATACATCAAGAGCCGCAGACAGCTGCCGGGACAGCTGCTGGAAAGCTTCTCCGAGCAGGTGACCAAAATGTTCCGCAATCCGGAGCAGGGGCCGTTCTATGTATCTCGGATCATTTTGCAGGATAAAGGCTTCTGCCTGTTGAAGCTGATTTCTTCTTATATCGAAGCGCTTAAGGAAAGCATCTACCGCATCCCGCGCGATATCGAAGCCGCCGAGGAGCAATCGCTGCAAAAAATGACCGAAGCGCGCAGCGCGTTCATCTCCAAGGACCGCAAGAAGGACGCCTACATCGAAGCGAAAATTCAGGAATACCTGCTGCACGCCGACCGCGAGCGAATGGAGCAGATGGTCGAGTTTTACGAGGATTTGTACACGCTGATCAATGATGAAAATTCGCGTATTTATCAGGTGTTCTCCGAGCTGCTGAGCGAGCTGAACAAAATTTTCGAGAAAAACGGGCGCATTTTGGCGAACGGTGGGGAAGAAGTCGATCATAAGGGCAACCGCACGTACTATTGGAACGTAGTCAGCGTGCCGGATATCGCCAAGCTGGTCGGGGACGTAACCGACGAGAAAAATGTGAACGATCTGATCCGCGATTTTACGAACGAAATGCTGATGAAATCGAACCAGTGGATCAAGGAGCAGGAGGTCGATGTAATCAGCTCGATTTCCGAGTTTTTAACGGATCATTTCGGCGAATTGATTACGAAATCGATGGAGGAATATTTGGTCATCAAGTACGGCCACGAGGATTCGATCGAGAAGCTGGTGGAGTCCAAAATCGCCGGCCGCTTGTACGAAGAGGCGAAGCCGGTATTCCATTTGAGCAACAGCTCGGGCCACTTTAATTTCCCTTCGTGGGGGTTCGTTTCAGTTCCGGTCAAAGCGCCGAATATATTTAAAGGGATTCGCAACTTCCAGGACAATGCGATTGCCAACTCGCGGTTTACGATCAAGGAGAGCGAAGTGAAAAACCGCATTTTCTGGTTGAACACGCAGAACGGCATCCCGCTGTTCCTGTATACGCCGATGAAGGTGTATGAAGAAAGCTACGAACGTACGATTCTGGAGCCGGAAGGCATCGGCCGTCATCTCGTGCAGACGGACAAAGTGAACTGGACCTATTTGCCGTCGCCGATCCCTGAGAAATCATGGGGCGACACCTATGAAAACAACCGGGTCAAAGCCTATAACGCCGAGGTTCGCCGCGGTTTTGAGCAAGCTGTCGCGCTGCGCATTATCCGTGAAAAAGACGGCGATAGCGGCACGATCAACCGTTACGAATGTACCCTAACGAAGCCGTTCGATCTGAACCGCTGGCTGGAATCGTACTCTATGCAGCTGTCGGAGGCGAAGCCGAACCTTGGCGAGCTGCAGCGCTGCGTCGGCGATTTGAAGCGGCTTATGGCGGAAGGGCTCGAAGTTGAAAGCCGCAAAGACATTTTCGGCAGCGTTAATACCGATATGGCGAAGGAGAATTTGATCCGCTCGCCGGAGCTGTTGAAGCTGGTGCGCGAGGAGCTGCGCAAATACGGACGGATCGCGGAGAAGATCGGCGAGCTGGAGCGGCTGCTGAACGCTCATAAGGATGAGGAAAAGCTGATTGCCAACTTCATCGAGGCGATGTACACCGGCGTCATCGTGAAAAAAGGCGCGCTGTACGTATACGATCACGATGCCGAGGAAGATCCTTGGGAGCCGTTCGTCAATCTGATGCAGGTAAATAAATTCGTCGAGTACGAAATTTACTCCAAGCTCCGCAGCCTCGACGAAAAGCGCCAAAGCCTGCTGCAGCGCAAAGCGGCCAAGCGCAGCCAACAGCTGACCGCCTCCGAAGATATCGGCAGCCTGGTATCGATCCTGCGGGATATGGCCGGCGCCTATCAGGAAGCGAAGTCTGCGCTCGACTACGACCGCTCAGAGCTTGTCGACGGCGAAGCGATGTATCAGTTCTACAAACAAATCTCGACTCGAGTAAACGATATGGTGCGGAGCCTTAAATAAGGGCAGACTTTGATGACGCTTAGGTATGAACCGTTTGCCGATTAAAAGGTCACTATTCATCGACAGTTACTGCGGTCCGTTGCACATTCGAATCTCACGGGTCCGACATATTCGGCCATACTGGGCGGCGCTTGAGGGGAGATCGCGGCGTAATGGACTGAGGTGCCGTTATTTGCCTCGATTTCTTCCATTCGAAGCTGTGACGGACCTGAGAGACGTTATAGTGCTCGCCAACCGTTCATTTGCCCATTTGCTGCAAAATAACGTCTTCTCAGTCCATTGAACTTGAAAAAACGTTGTTTCGCCGCAAAAAAGGTTTCTGGTGTCCGTTACAGTAATGATGCGTTCCCTGGGCTAGACGTTGCATATTGGATCGTTCCGCTGGAGCCCGGCCGAATTCGAACGCCACGTGTGCTACTGAGTGGTAACAAGACCTCACTGAAGACACAGTTGATGGGGGAAACCGGCCGGAGCTGCAACGTGAAGCGTGTCCCGAAGGGACGAAAGCGATGCTACCACCAGACGTAACTAGGGAGCATCACCAGACCTCCTTCCCAACCTTTAAGGGTGTCCAGAGGGCGGAGCCCTTGGGGCCCTCCCTGTAGGTTTGGGAGGGTAATCCTCGGCTGGAGCCGAAACGTGAAGCGTGTCCCGAAGGGACGAAAACGATGCTACCACCAGACGTTACCAAGGAGTACAACCTGACCTCCTTTCCAACCTTTAAGGGAGTCCAGAGGGCGGAGCCCTTGGGGCCCTCCCTGTAGGGAGGGTTTGGGAGGGTAATCCTCGGCTGGAGCCGAAATGTGAAGCGTGTCCCGAAGGGACGAAAGCGATGCTACCACCATACGTTACCAGGGAGCATAACCTGACCTCCTTCTCAACCTTTAAGGGAGTCTAGAGGGCGGAGCCCTTGGGCCCTCCCTGTAGGGAGGGTTTGGGAGGGTAACTCCTCGGCCGGAGCTGCAACGTGAAGCGTGTCCCGAAGGGACGAAAGCGATGTTACCGTCATACGTAACTAGGGAGCATCACCCGACCTCCTTCCCCAACCTTTAAGGGTGTCCAGAGGGCGAAGCCCTTGGGGCCCTCCCTATAGGGAGGGTTTGGGAGGGTAAATCCCCGGCCGGAGCTGCAACGTGAAGCGTGTCCCGAAGGGGACGAAAGCGATGCTGCCACCATACGTTACCAGGGAGCACAACCTGACCTCCTTCCCAACCTTTAAGGGTGTCCAGAGGGCGGAGCCCTTGGGGCCCTCCCTGTAGGGAGGGTTTGGGAAGGTAAGTTCCTCGGCCGGAGCTGCAACGTGAAGCGTGTCCCGAAGGGACGAAAGCGATGTTACCGTCATACGTAACTAGGGAGCATCACCCAACCTCCTTTCCAACCTTTAAGGGTGTCCAGAGGGCGGAGCCCTTGGGGCCCTCCCTATAGGGAGGGTTTGGGAGGGCAAGTCTTCGGCCGGAGCTGCAACGTGAAGCGTGTCCCGAAGGGACGAAAGCGATGTTACCGTCATACGTAACTAGGGAGCATAACCTTACCTCCTTCCCAACCTTTAAGGGTGTCCAGAGGGCGGAGCCCTTGGGGCCCTCCCTGTAGGGAGGGTTTGGGAGGGTAAGTCCTCGGCCGGAGCCCTTGGGGCCCTCCCTATAGGGAGGGTTTGGGAGGGTAAGTCCTTTGGGATCAGGAAGGGTAAAACCCTTAGGGTAGGGCAATAACCTGACAGAAAGGCAGGAAAAAGGATGAATATAAAGGGGGAATTGGATTCCTTTTCCAAACGTTATGCCGCCGGGATGGACAACGCGGGCCGGGAAGGAGACGAACGGCGGAGTATTAATCATCCGGTCGTATTTGTGTTTCTGGGAGATCAATCGGCGGAAGCGCTGGGCGTCATGCATCGTTTAAATGCCGCAAAGTGGAATAACTCCGCGGGCGTCGTCTATCTTCAGCTCGGGACGAAGCATCACCCGGAACTGGATAACGTGTACGGCTGGAGTGTGCCTTCCCCGACGGAGCACAAGCTGGAGCTGCGGCCCGCTATCCGCAAGCAATTTTATACAGACGATGCGAAGCTGCTGGAGCTGAATGTGACGCTGCGCCGGATGAACAGCCGGATTTCCGAATTCGGCCGGATGTACACGCATTTGCAGCGGCTCAATATCGCCGTCGTGACCCGGCTCGACGATCCGTTCAATGTACTGCTGCCGGAAATTACGGTGCTGATGGAAACGATTTTCGGCGAGCAGTTCCGCTCCGTTGTCGTCGATTTGTACGGCTTGCTCGAGGAGAAGTCGGTGGGCGACGAGTTTGCTTACCGGGCTTCTCTCGGCGTCGGCTTTTTGCGCGAGCTGGACCGGTACCAGAGCAGAGACTTCAAGCTTGAAGCCATGCTGCAGCTGACCGGAGAGGGAGTCAGACTTCCCGCTGTACATACGCCGTCGCCTCTATTCGATATGGTCTATCTGCTGAGCGACAAGGATGAACGCGGCATTTTTGGCGAAAATGGAATGCAGGGCAATTATGAGGCGATCTGCAACCTGAACCTGCTCAAAAACCGCAAATCGCTCAACGAACAGGACCCGCTGCACGGCGTGTACAATAACCAGCATTTCAAGCAAAACGCGACTCCGCCGGACGGGGATGGCCGAAGCTACGCATCGGCGGGCTTTGCCAAGGTGACTCGGCCGAATCAGGCGATCGCCCTGACGGTGCTGTATCATGCTTACCTGCAGCTGTTGGAGCGGATGAAGGATAACGCACAAACGGGCCTTGCCAACGCTGCGGAGCTGCTGGAGCTGGAGTCGCCTTACTGGGACAGAGACATTCGTTCGCTGCTGCCGGAACCGCAGCGCGCCGTTGAAGGCATGTTCAGCCTGCTGCATGATGCCGTTTCCATGACCGAGCTGAGAACCATGACGCTCAGGCAAGCGGAGACGGCGCTTTATGGAACGACCGCACAGCTCTTTTTTGACTCCAATGTGCTGAAACGGCTTGAAGAAGCGTTCAGGGATCGGCGTTTTGGCGAACGGCTGAGGACACGGTTGGACAGCGCCGTAATCGGACAAGCCCGGTACGGTTTTTACAGCGCCTGCTTATGGACTTCCTCCGAGCAAAGCGGGAATGTGCTTGACATCATTCGCGAACAGGCGAAAGAAACCGCCAAGCTGCTGGAGCAGGGCAGGTCCGAGCTGGAGCAACTGTACGCGGAGCGCGTGGACCGGCAGCCGTTTGCGAAAATGTCGTTCTGGGACCGGATGACGAATAAAGCCTCGCTCAAAAGCTTCACCCGTCCGTTCCTCGAGCTGGTGTACGGGCTGAAGCTCGAGCTGCTGCTGCTGGAAATGAAGCTGCGGCTTTTGAACGAATATGAGCATGAGCTCGAAGAACAGCATGACAGGTCGAAGCTTCTCGTAGAAAGATTCCATTTATTGGAGAAAATGATGCTTGACGCAAGCCGGGGCAGCATTTCCGTTACGAGCGATTACTTGGGACGCAACATTAACGAATATTACGGCCGCGCCGTGCAGCATATTTTGACGGAGGCGGAGAACCGCCGCGGCGCGCAGTTTTATTTTGAGGAACGGTATATGGGCAATGTTTCGCTGCTGCTTGCCCGCCAAGACGAAGCCTTTGTACTGCAGCGGCTGATCGAGCTGACCGACAAGGAAATATTCAACCATCCCGTGTTCCAAAAACCGTTTGAGGACGAGCTGCTGGAGCGGGCGAATGTGACGGCGGGCTATGACAGCCGCGACGTACTTTCGAAGGAAGAACTGTTCCGCGACTTGTACGGGACGCTGGAGAGCGAAGCGGCGATCCGCGCCGATGTGTACAATTCGACCCACAAGCACCGTTATGAGGAAAAATATTTTTTCGGCGATTTTGACAGTGAATTTATTCGCTTTGCTTTTGCGGTCGATCAGGGAAGCCGGACGTACAAGCTCGGTTGTGTGCAGGAGCTGAAGCGCAGCGGCATTGAGAAGCTGAATGTGATGGGCGGCTTCCGCATCGAGGATCTGATGTATTACCGCAACGGCAGGCGTTATTACGATACGTATGTGCAGAACGGCTATGTGTTTCACGGTATTGATTTGTAAACAAGCGTATGGGAGCAGTCGTAAAGCTTTCCATTATTACGAAACCGGGCTGCCACGGCGGACCCGGCGGATACGGACGGAAAAGGAGGAATGACCGGTGAAGCGGCGAAAATGGAACGGACTGCTGACGATCATGAGCGTTGTCGGCGGGGTCATCGGTTTTATGATAGGAGAGCTGATGCTGGACCGCTGGGAAGGAACGATGCACGAAACGGTGCTGATGGGCCTGTACTTCGGTCAGCTGGCTTTGGTTACGGGCCTGTGCTGTTTGCTGGCCGAGATGATTTCACCCCGGCTGAACGGGCGCAGCTGGCGGCTGCGCTATGCGCGCGACGGCTGGAAGCTGCTCGTCCCGGCGACGCTGCTCATGCTGTTCGCTGCGGGCGCACTGGCCCAGTTGATTTACGGGCTGCAGCTGGGCAACCGGGATAAGCCGCAGGATTATGTACTTCTGCTCGATATATCGGAGAGTATGACAAGCACCGATCCCGACAAGCGGAGCCTGAAGGCGGCCGAATCGTTAATCCGCCGGATGGACGACGGCAAACGTGTCGCGGTGTACACCTTTAATGAGCGGCCGCAGCAAGTTTACCCGTTGACGTCGCTGAAGGGCGATGGAGCAAGGGAGCAAATCGCCGCCAAGCTGAAGGCCGTAGGAGAGCCGATAGGCAGCACGAATATCGGTCTGGCATTGACCGAGGCGATGAGGCATATGGAGCAGCAGCGGCTGCCGAACCGCAGAGCCGCCGTCATTCTCATCTCCGACGGCTTCAGCGAGGTCGATACGGCCAAGGTGCTGGAGCCTTACAGGCAGCAGCGGACGCAGGTGCATACGGTCGGGATCGATTCGTCGGAGCAGGAAGGTGTCCGGCTCTTGCAAAGCATTGCGTCGGAAACCGGAGGCACATTTCATGACGTGAAGCGGGTCGATGGGATTACCGCTGCGTTTGACGAGATTTATTTGAACGGACAGCGCTGGCATCTGATGAACGAGCGCGCGGGCGCTGCCGCCTCCGACGGCTATCATGGCGTGCTGCGTGTGGCGCTGGTACTGCTGCTCGGCAGTTTGCTCGGCCTGTCGCTCGGTATAGTTTTCGACAATCGCTACTTGGCCCAAAGCTTTGCCATCGGCGGTGCGGTTGCGGGTCTGATCGCCGGTATCCTCCTGGAGACCGGGCTGCAAGGCTCGGCGGAGCCGCTGCTGGCGCGCGGCTTTGCCGATGTGACGCTGGCGTTCGTGCTGTCGCTCTCCACGCTGCTCGTGGCCGTCACCGATCCGGGTGCAGGACCGGGTACCGGACGCCGTAGCGACGGCTTTCAAGGCCGGGAGGGTCGAGGGGAGAGCAGCCTGATCGGAAGCCGGAAAAGCGGGACGGTGCGCAAACAGTTCCGGTGAGTAATGAAAACGGAGGCGAATCCAGTTGCAATGGGAAGAGCTAGACGAGCAATATCAGATCAAGCAGACGGCCTGCCAAACCCATAATGGCGAATGTGTGATCACCTGGTCATGGCCGAAGGGCGTGGAATCCGTATTTATATACAGCTTTCCGGAAGGTGCGGAGCAGCCGCCGGAATCGCTTCAGCCGAAGCAGCTAAAGCTGTTTACCCGCGAAGAATACAGGGCCAGATCGGGCTATCGCGATCGGGCCGAATTTCTCGGGGTGCAGGGCTACCGGATTTTCCCCTGCGTCATGCAGGGCGGCAGGCTGGCGGCGATGATGCAGACGGATGAGCATAACGTCGCCCGGGCAAGCGGAGGGAAGGCGAAAATCCGTTACCGGATCAAATACGGCCAGTCCTGGTTCAGCAAATATAAAACGGCACGGATTCAGCTGTTTTGCGAAATCGCCGTGCCCAAGGAAGCGTTGTGCTACGTGAAGAAGGAAGGCGCGGCGCCGGCGGGCAGAGACGACGGAATCGTCTATCCGTTCATGAACGATCTGGCTCCGGGGAGCCACGTGCTGCCGGAAGTCGAGATCGGGAAGCGCGACTATATCCGGCTGTTTTTTACCGATGGGAAGTCATTCGGTTCGCTGTTCGAATTAATACCCGAATGAAGCTTATTTGAGTAAAGGAGGGGAAAGCGATGTTGGATTTTTTGAAAAAAATGTTTGATAAAAAGCCGCCTATCAAGGAAAGACCTCCCTTTTACAGCATTGTATGTCCGTACTGCTTCAGCAAATTCGAGCCGGACGAGGTAGTGTTCCGCGCAAGCCACGTCAAGGACAACGACGACGATTTCATGCTGCAGGAGGACCGCAAGCTGAGCGAATGGCGCCGTAAATTCAATCTGTCGCAGGTCGATATGGAGGCGGTGATCGATCCGCGCACCATCCCGGACGAGAACAAGTCGTACATGGAAAACGTGCTTGTTGCCGTTGCGGACCGGTATGGCGAGACGACCAAGCGGCGGCTGTGTCCGAACTGTCACAACGAGCTGCCGATTTCGGCGGGACGGGTGCCGAGCAACATCATTTCTATCGTCGGCGCTTCGCAGGTGGGCAAATCGGTCTATATGACCTCGCTCATCCATACGCTGCAAAATACGACCGCAGCGAACTTTCAAGCGGCCTGCATGCCGCTCAGCGCGGAAATTAGCCGGAAATTCAGGCAAAATTACCATGAGCCGATTTTCGACAGAGGCACGATGCTGCAATCGACGAATCCGAACGAGCAGCAGGAGCCGTTTATTTTTCAATTCGTATTCAAGGATGAACGGGAAGCGCCGCTGACGCTCGTTTTTTTCGATGTGGCCGGCGAAGGTATGGTGGAGCGGGAATATTTGGACATTTACGCCGCGCACATTAAAAATTCTTCCGGCATTTTGTTCCTTGTCGATCCGCTGCAAATCCGCAGCATCCGGGACAAGGCGCGCATCCATATCGGGGAGGAAGAGGGCGAGTTCGCAAACCGCTACGACGAGCCGCGCGAGGTGGTCATCAGTCTGTTCGAGAACTTTATCGCCCACCAGCAGAACAGCAAGACGGACATCCCGACAGCGATCGTGCTGACCAAAAGCGACATGCTGAAATATTTGATGGAAGAGGACAGCGAATATATACGCCCGAACAGCAATGTGTTCCGCAACGTCATGCATCAAGGCTATTTGAACAATACCGAGTTTGAAAACATTAACGGGGAAATCGGCCGTTTTATCGAAAAGGTGGACAGACCCTTCAAGGATGCGGTTGACGTTTATTTTAAAAATACGGCGTTTTTCGCCGTGTCCGCGCTGGGCGCAAATCCGGTCAACAAGCAAATCGCGGGTGTCATTAACCCGATCCGGGTCGATGAGCCGTTCATCTGGCTGCTGCACCAGCTTGATTATGTGGCTAGGAGAGATGCGACGTGATGGAGCAACGAAAACCTGTTCAACAGCAATATTTTACGCGCGACCGGGAAGGCGTCTTCCGCAACAGCGAAGGCTTCGATACGGTAGCCAAATCGGCCGGGCTCGACCCCGCTTTTATTAAAACGACGCTGCATCCGTACTGCGTCTATAAAGCCCCGAAGGAGCTGCTCGCCCGCGCCGAGGAAGACAGCTCGCTGTATCCCGAGTCGCTGGTCGCGTTCCACGCCGATAACGGCGATATGGTCATCGGCCGCAGCGTCTATGTGGGCACCGACTTCACCGGACAGCGCAGCGCTTCGTTTACGCACATGTTCGTGGTGCCGGGAGAGCGTAAGGACGAGCTACTGCTCGATCCGCAGCGGCTGTTCCGGATCCGCAGCTTTCAAAGCGCCTACGATATCCGCAGCGGCAAAGAACTCCCCGAGCTGGACGGCATCAGCTTCGGCATGGCCCCGATGGCAGCGGAGGAGCAGGACAAGCTGCTGACGGAGCTAGGTATCGATGCAGCGCGGTTCCAGCAGCTCCTTTACGCGGTCATCGCTTCCGTTTCGGGCAAAAAGAAAGTGTACATCGCGCTCGACACGGACGTTTCGGAGGCGGCCGAATATGCAAAAAAGCTGCTGGAAGCCGTCTACCGCTGCCTTCCGTATGCGATTCGCCGCCAGCTTGGCTTTATGACCTTCAACAGCGAGCCGGAGGCAAAGCATCACCTGCATATTCTTTTTGTGGAAAAAGGAAGCATCCGGCTGCCGGATCGCAGTATCGAAAAGGAGTACATATTCGACTTTCCGGGGGAACGTTTCGTTAATACCGATGTTCCGGGACAAGCGCAATTATTTTTTTCCTACTTATGGGATCATCGGAATAAAACGGAGCAGTTGAATGCGCTGTTTGCTTTTTGCGAGGAAGCGCTGGCCGGCATCGACCGGTCAACGGCGCTGCAGGTGCAGACGTACGTGCAGCTCTACACGTTATACGATATCGAACAGGGACACGAAGCTCTCTATGAGGCGAACCGCGAGGGCGCGATGCACTCGCTGGTCGCTTATGTCGATGCGGCCACGATCGGGTCCAAAAGCCGGCTGAACGCGCTGTTCATCCAACTGCTGGGCAAGGAAGCGAAGGATGGCGACAGTCTCCCTTCGCCGGAATATATCAAAGATTTGCTGCGTTATTACAGCTTCGCCGACGAAGCGGTCAAGACGCTGCTGATCCGCTGCCTCGTCCTGTTTATCGGCAGAGTGGCGAACAAATCGGCTGAAGGTATCGAAAGCGCGGCGCCGATTTTTGACCAGCTGCTGGGAGCGGAGCAGACGGCGATGTTCGATATCGTCATGAAGGAACTGATCAGCCAGCAATCGGGCGCTGCCGAAAGCTATATGGCTTACCGGCTCGGCCGGGCGGGGTCCGTCAAGGCGCTGCAGGAGGAAATCAAGTTCTGGCTCGAGCAAAGCGAAAGCGCGGTGCAGCAGCGTTTTTTTGCCAACGAAGCGCTGAAGAAGGTGAAGCAGCTGCTGCAAACCGACAGCTTGCGCAAACGGGTCGAAACGGCTGCCGCGCTGTATCATTATTTTGACGAGCTGCCGGGGCGCCGGGACAAGCCTCAATATGAGGATTTCTGCGGACAGCTGAAGCTGGAGATCAAGCTTCAGCTGCTGGACGGGCTGAAGCTGGCGAATCTGGAATTCGAGGACTTCCAGCATCTGGGCTTTATGCTGGAATCGGTCGACCAGGAGCTGAACAACTGCCTGGATAAAAGCCAGAAGCAGTCGCTTCAGCTGCTGGCGACGTTATACCGGACGCTCACGTTAAACAAGCCGCAGGATTCCGAGCTTGCCAAGGCGTACGGCATATTCGGCCCCGTGGACCTGGAACGCGTGCAGGAATCGCTCAAAAAGCTGCTGCACACGCGCATCTCGCCCGCCCAATTCGGCAAGATCGCCTATGCATTTTACCAGCCCGGCACGAGCTTCGGCTCCGGCTATGTGGCTGAATTCGATTATTACGGCTTGCTTGAATATATCGCGGAGGCGACCAAGGATACGGAAACGATCTACGATTTTCTCGTCTGGTCGGCCGAAGACAACCGGTTTCTGAACGAGAAGCAGGAAATCGATGCGAATTACAAAGTGGCGGTAAGTAAATATTTCGATGTGCACGACCGGAAAGCGTTCCGGGACAAACAGATTCGCTTGAAGCTGATGGCCGTTCCCAATGCGTCCTTCGTCGCGCTGTTTAAAGCGATCAGGCATCGTCACTCCGGCAAGCTGGTCCGTTTGTTGAGCAAACATAAGCGGCGGCTCACGCGTCTTGGCTTGGTCATTATCCCGCTTGTCGTACTGCTTGTTATTTTCCGCAATCCGATCGGGATCGCATTGGCGGCCATTGGCCCGGCCCCGGTCATTACAGTCGGGGATGTTCCGGAAACGGCTGCCGAGGCCGCTGTGAATGTTACCGTGAGCGCCCAAAATGACGATCCGACCGTGCAACTGTACGTGAACGGCAAGCTGGCCGGCAGCGGTCAGGCGAGTGCGATTGTCGAGCTGAAGGATGGGAGCAACACGATTGAATTCAAGGCGGTCAACCGCGGCGGCAAGGAGTCCAAGGTCGTGCAAAAGCAGGTCGCGTTCAACGCGCCGACCCCGATCGTGACGATCGAGCCGCTGCCCGAGTCGACCCGCAATGGCAATATTACGATCAAGGTGAAGGCGCTCGACAGCAACGATCCCGCCCCGACTTTGTACGTCAACGGACAGGCGGCAGGGCAGAGCAGCGCATCCAAAGCGATCAACCTGACGCCGGGCGAAAATACGATTGAGGTGAAGGCCAGCAACAAGCTTGGCAAAATGAGTGAACCGATCGTGAAAAAAATCAAGTACGAGCCCGCAGGGGCGAAGTAGCAGCTCAAAAGCCGGGTACCCGACTCCGAAAAGGGTACCCGGCTTTTGAGCTATTTTGAAAGTTAGGCTCGACCTATACAAGAACTTAACAAAAACGGTTCATACAATTAATAAATGGTTTATATAATGAATATTACATGCTTGACAACAAACGAAGGGGTGGACGGATGAGGCTTATTACTCACATGAACTTTAAAAATAAGGATGGACTCATATATTGCTGTCTCCGCAATAAGGTCGTCGAGCTGGACCAACAGCAGCACGAGCAATTTTGCCAAGGCTGTAAAATGTACGGGGGCGATGCCGACGGCCGCGGCGTAACCTGCGTCTGGGAAGAATTGCGGAATGTGGGCAACCCTCATATCGTACATGATCCGGTTCAGGAGTTTAACCGCAATCAGAAGCGTACGATAGCGATCGCGCCCGATGATTTGATTTCGTTAGCCTTGATTCAAACGGGGGAACTGAGCGAGCCGTTATATTAAAAACTTGAAGGAAGCGGCAGCCTGGCGCTGCCGTTTCCTTATAATATCAGAATTTATAAGTTTTCAGCGAAGCTGAACAATTCTGATATTGCAAGAAAACCTACATTTAAATCGCGGTCGCTCATCCTGGAAAGGCCTCGATAGAGGTTTCCTTAATTGAAAGTATACTTGCTTCTCACAACCTTGATAAACGCGCTCGTCCCCAAGGACGACGAAGCCGTACATCCTTGATCCCAAAAGCGCTGTCCGCATTTCATGCGTCGGCGCTTTTTCGTCGTTGCTTAACTATGCATTGCACAAAATTATCATTCCTTATTGCATTAAATCCCACAGCTGCTTGCCGATAAGGATGGTCGTCACGATGACGAACAGCGGCTTAATATAGCGCGAGCCATGGCGGATTGCAAGTCTGGAGCCGACGAAGGCGCCGGCGATCATGGCGATGCCCATGGGAAGGCCGTAGCCGATATGTACCGATTTCAGCAGCAGAAACGAGCATAGGCTGGCCAGATTGCTCGCCAAATTGAGCACCTTCGCATTAGCCGACGCGCCGACGAAATCGAAGCCGAGCAGCAAAAACAAAAACAGCAGGAACGAGCCCGTTCCCGGCCCGAAGAAGCCGTCGTAAAACCCGATAATGAACGCCGCCGACGCAACGACGAGCTTCACATTCAATGTCATCCGACGAGGGGCGGCGACAGCACCCCAGTTTTTTTTGATCAGCGTATAGATCAGCATCAGCACGAGCATCACGACGACGAGCGGCTTCAAAAAATCCGAAGGGAGCAGGTGCAGCGTATACGTGCCGAGAGCCGACCCGACGAACGAAAGCGGGAATAAAGCGAGTACGAGCTTGCCGTTCAGCTTGCCCGACGTAAAGAAGGAGAGGCTGCTTGTGATCGTGGACAAGGTGCTCCCCAGCTTGTTGGTGCCGAGCGCCACCACCGGAGGAAGCCCGGTCAGCAAAAGCGCGGGAACGGAAATTAATCCGCCGCCGCCGACGACGGAATCGATAAATGCGGATACGAAGCCCGCGACGATTAAAAATATAAGCATATCCTGGGACGGAAAATCCATGATGTCTCTCCTTTAGTATGACGAACGTATAAGAATCAAGCTAAGTATATAGAATGAGGTACGTTTCGACAATACTTAATCCGTGATAAAGCATTCCATCCTTATCAGAGAAGTGTTAAAATGGAAAGGATTACATTTAAGCCGGAAAGGTGTGTTGCATATGATTCGCAAGCTGGAGCATATTGGTGTAAAGGTTAAAGATATGGATGTTTCCGTTCGTTTCTATACGGAGATACTCGGAATGAAGCTCGTTAAACGCGCGCGGCTGGCGGATGGCGTGGAGCTGGGCTTTTTGTCGTTCCCCGATTCGGATAACATCGAGATCGAGCTGATTGGCCGGGGGCATGACGGCTTGCCCAACGATTCTATCGTCCACCATATCGCATTCACCGTAACGGATATTCAGGCAGAGGTAGACCGTCTGAAAGGGTTGGGCGTGCATCTGATGGACGAGACGCCGCGGGCCATTCTGGACGGCGATCTCATTGCGTTCTTTTTCGGACCGGATGGCGAACGTTTGGAATTTTTCCAACCGATAGGAAAGTAAGCGAGCGAACCTCCATCCCCTGTGCGAAACAGGCGGAACGGAGGTTTTTTGTTGGTTGAAAGTATAAGATTTCATACTTTACTTTGCTTCGCACAATCTTGACAAATGCGCTCGTTCCCGAAGGACGGAGAAGCCGTTTATCCTTAGACGAAGAGGAGGTTGCGGTTTATGGAGGGACGTACGGCCGTAGTGGCCGGAGCGACCGGTCTGATCGGCGGGGAGCTTGTCCGGATGTTATTGGCGGACCCTTATTACGGCAAGGTTGCGGTTTTAGTCCGGAACAGAATGGACATGGCGAATGAGAAGCTGCTGCAGGTGACAGTCGATTACGAACAGCTGGAGGCGTCTGTACATAATTTATTGACGGGAGCGGATGTGTTCTGCTGTCTCGGCACAACAATCAAAAAGGCCGGCTCCCAAGAGCAGTTCCGCAAGGTTGATTACGACTATCCGATGACGCTCGGCAGACTGTCGCAGCAGGATGGCGCCGTCCAATATTCAATCGTGACGGCGATGGGGGCCGGAACGGCGTCATCATTCTTTTATAGCCGGGTCAAAGGCGAGGTCGAGGAGGGCTTGGCCCGGCTGCGGCTGCCGGCGCTCCATATTTTCCGTCCCTCTCTGCTCCTGGGAGACCGGCAGGAGGTACGGACCGGGGAGAGGATCGGCTCCGCGGTCTCGGGGCTGATCACCCCGCTGATGATCGGCGGTTTGCGAAAATACAGACCGATCCAGGCGAAGACGGTAGCCCGGGCGATGGTTCACGCCTCCAAGCACGGCGGCAGCGGGGTGCGGATCTATGAATCGGATCAAATCGAGGCGCTCGGCCGGCAGGGCTGACAAGAAGTCGGCATTAACCGGATATGAAATGCGGTAAAATCGCTTATTACATCATAATCACGGGAGGAAATGGAGATGACACGCAAACTGGTTGTTTTGCAGTCCATTACATCGGAGCAGGAGGCGCAGATTCGGCAGCTTGTGCCGGACTGGGAGCTGGTTCACGGGAAGGAACGGGAGGTATGGCTGCCTCATCTTGCGGATGCGGAAATTGTCGCAGGCTGGAGCAGCGCAATTGTGGAGCCGTGTCTGCGGCCCGGCACCAAGCTGCGCTGGGTGCAAAATTGGGGAGCGGGCGTAGACGTCATACCGCTCGAGGCAATCGCCGACGCCGGCGTGATGCTCACGACCGCCAGCGGCGTGCACCCGAACCCGATCTCGGAAACGGTGCTCGGCATGATGCTCGGTCTGACGCGCAATATTCACCGTTCGGTCGCTCACCAGCTTAAGCGCCGCTGGGAATCGAAAGGGCCGCTCGGTGAAATGCACGGTAAAACGGTTGGCATACTGGGAGTCGGCGCTATCGGGACAGAGGTGGCCAAGCTGTGCAAGGCATTCGGTATGACCGTGCTGGGTGTCAAACGAACGCCGTCCTCCTCGGCATATGCAGACCGGATGGTCACGATGGAAGGGCTGGACGAGGTGCTCCAAGAGAGCGATTATATTGTAGTGACGCTGCCGCTCACGAAAGAGACGAAGCATGTGATCGGCCGCAGCCAATTTGAACGGATGAAGCCGACCGCTTATTATATCAACATCGGACGGGGCGGCACGACGGATGAGCAGGCATTGATCGAAGCGCTCCGCAGCGGCCGGATCGCCGGCGCAGGGCTGGACGTGTTCGAGGTCGAGCCGCTGCCCGAGACGAGCCCGCTCTGGGAGATGGACAATGTGATTCTGACGCCTCACAATTCCGGCTCGACCGTGTACTACAACGACAGGGCGATGGACATTTTCCTGCGCAATTTAAGCGACTATGCGGCAGGCCGCGAGCCGCAGCTGAACCGGGTCGATCTGAACCGGCAGTATTGACCGCTGCCGGCTCCGACTATCGGCCGCTTTGAAAGGCGATAGGCGATGATACAAGCTAAGCGGAGCGGCGTTCGACGTCGTTCCGCTATTTTTGCGCGCGTTGCTATCCCCCGAACGAATCCCGGAACGCTTTGGCCAGCGTTGCGGGGTCCACGGACCACAGCTCGGCGATTTCCGGGCATACATTCTCCTCCCACCAGTCGGAGAGCACCTTGCGGTTGCTGGCGTTCTCCACAATCCAGATCAGATTGAGCGCGACTTTTTTGAAGTAAAGCTCATCCGCTTGCTCGACCAGATCGGGTGCGATCCAACGGTTCAATTTTTTGCGGGCGCGGTAAAGCTCCCGGCTGCAGGAGCGCCGTATTTTTCGTGCCGTCGGCAGCGATTGGTTATGCTTGACATTGTTGTTCGTCGGATTCATGGGACCTATCGACTCCTTCCATACTGTTATGGTATGCGGGAGAAGCGCCCGATGAAACCGGCTGCGGCGGCAAAAGAAATACCCCGTCGCTCATGAACGAGGGGGCAGGCAGCCCGTCCGACATTTAACTGTCGACGACGATGTATCCGACCATCGGCCCGTTATGCGCAAGATCGGGATGCGTTTGACAGATGATGCGGTACGTACCGGTCTTTTCGGCTTTAAAGGTGACGATCGTTTCTTTGCCTTTTTTTACTTCATCCTTGATGTTCAAGCCCTCGATCACGAAAGGATGACTTGCGCCATTCACCCCGAAAATGCTTAGATGAATGAGCTCGCCAGGCTTGACATGAATGGTGCCCGGATCCCAGCGGTAAACTTCGATAGGTTTGCCGTCAGGTCCGGTAGATTTGAATTCGGTTGTAACAATCGAAATGGTTCTGCCTTTTGCGCTTTCGTTCGCTGCGGTGTTGGCTGTTTTGACGGTTCCGCTCGAGTTGCCGGTTACCGCTTTGAGCGCCTCGTTGATTTTACCGACCGGTATGGAGGTCTCGCTTGACCCGCCCCCGCTGTGCCCCCAATACCATGCAGCGCCTGCCGTGCCTATTGCCATAATGACAACAATCGTCCACGTCCGAATCTGCTTTTTGCTGACGACGACTATCCTGTTCAATCGACTTCCCCACCTTTATGCCAGTTTGTACTCATTGTATGCGGCGGCTTGTCTCTTCATGCTGGCAAACTGGTTGTCGGGAACCGATTTATGATAGAATAGAACTTGGTTTCATACTAGGATATGAGCTCGTCGAAAAGAAAGGAAGAGGCAGAGGAATTATGCTAAAAGATATCATTCACAGCGCGTTGGTATTTATCGAGAACTTGGGCGTATGGGGAATTTTGCTCGGTCTTATGCTGGAAGTCATTCCAAGCGAGCTCGTATTATCCTTTGGCGGTTACCTGGTCTCGCAAGGTCAGGTTACATTTATCGGGGCTATCATTTTCGGAACGATCGGCTGCGTCATTCAGCAGATTATTCTGTACTGGGTCGGGCGTTACGGCGGAAGACCTTTCGTGGAGAAATACGGAAAATATTTGGCGTTGAAAAAAAAGTATATCGATATGGCCGAGGGCTGGTTCAACAGGTACGGGCCGATTATGGTTTTTGCCGCGCGGTTCGTTCCCGTCGTCCGGCAGGCGATTTCAATTCCCGCCGGTATGGCGAAAATGCCGATGCTTCATTTCCTTTTCTATACGACGCTCGGCACGATTCCGTGGGCGATTCTGTTCGTCTATTTGGGAGAGAAGCTGGGCTCGAACTGGGAGCAGATCGATGAGCTGGCTGCGCCGTTCATGAAATATTTTATCATCGGCGCTGTTGTCGCCGTAGTGCTGTACGTGGCCTGGAAGCTGTTTAACCGCAAAAAAAGCAAATAGGAAGCAGATTGCTTCGCACCCGTTTTTTCTATACAATCAAATTATATCCAATTATAAGGAGGCCATTATCGATGGGTACAAACTTAGCCGACAAGCTCCGTACTGGTTTGAAACCGCAGCAATTTATTGACGGGATGACCAAAAATCAGGAGAAATTCGTAGAGTGGTACGATGCATTTTCGTGGGAGCATGAGGAGGATAAGCAGTTTTTCGATTCCTTGAACAACCGCGACGATTTGCGCTGCCTGATCTTGATGGCGGACTGGTGCGGCGATGTCGTGCGCAATGTGCCGGCCGTATTCCGTGCGCTTGAAAACTCCGGCATTCCGGTCGAAGTGTTGATCAAGGAAGAACATCCGGATGTAATGGCCCAATTTTTGACCGGCGGCGGAGAAGCGATTCCTATTGTCATTTTCACTGATTTCAGCGGCCATGTGCTCGGTCATTGGGGACCGCGTCCTGCGCATGTGCAGGCGGTTATGACGCAGTTCAAGAAGGAAAACCCGGACCGTCAGGCACCGGATTATAACGAGAAGATACAGGTGGCGCGCCAGGAGATGGGACGTCAATACGGGGAAGGTACCGGCTACCAAACCGTCATCGTAAAAGAGCTTCGCGACCTGCTGTCCTCGTTCTAAAGGCGGGAGAAGCATGAGCTTGGAAGGCATCAAGATTGAATCATTTTCGCTGGGCCCGCTCGGAACGAACGCATATTTATTGAGCAGACCGGAGGAAAACAAGGGGATCATCATCGATCCCGGGATGAATCCGAAGCCGCTTTTGAAACGGATCGACGGGATGGGGATCGAAGCGATTTTGCTGACGCACGCGCATTTCGACCATATCGGCGGGGTGGATGAGATCCGTAAGCTGAAAGGCTGCCCGGTCTATTTGCACGACAATGAAGCGGACTGGTTGACGAACGCGAACCGCAACGGCTCGACCAAATGGCCGGAGCTGGGCGGTCCGATCGTTACCGAGCCTGCGGAATACGCTCTGGATGAAGGGCAAGTGCTTCGCATGCTCGGTCTTGAGATCAAGGTGCTCCATACGCCGGGTCATTCGCCGGGCAGCGTCAGCTTTCTGTCAGGTCGGCATCTGTTCGGCGGCGACGTGCTGTTCCGGCTTTCCGTCGGGCGTACCGACCTGCCGGGCGGCAGAACGGAGGAGCTGATGGATTCGATTCACGGCAAGCTGTTCAAGCTGCCCGGGGAAACCGTCGTATATCCCGGACACGGGCCGAAAACAACGATCGGCTTCGAGCAGGAGAACAATCCGTACGTGTAAATGTAACAGCAGGAGGCTCCTTCGTTGCGTCCCATAGCGGACGACGCGGAGGAGTTTTTTGTGAGTAACTTCGAAATAAAAGTTTGTATAAAAAAACATCGTGAGTATAATAGAATATGTACATACAAATATACTTTGATGAGGTTGCAAATGGACAATGAATTAAAACAACCAAAAAAATATAAAGTAATCAAGCAAGAAATCAAATCTTGGATACTGAGCGGCAAACTAAAGATTCATGAACAGCTTGCCACTGAAGTGGAAATAGCTGAGCAATTTTACACCAGCAGACAGACCGCTAGGCGGGCTTTGGGAGAACTTGAGAATGAAGGATATTTATACCGGGTTCAAGGCAGAGGTACATTTGTTAATAATTGGACCGTTCAACCACAGAAAACCACTAAAAACATTGCCTTGATTACTAGCCACTTGTTCAGCTATATATTCCAGAACATAGTACAAGGCGCCGAAGAAGTGTTAACGAGCAGGAATTACGGGCTGTTTCTAATGAGTACCAATAATGACTTTTCCAAGGAAAGAGAGTGTTTGGAATCTTGCTTAATGAAACCCTTGCACGGGTTGATCATTGAGCCGGCTTTAAGCGCTTTGCCAAATCCGAATTTGAGCTACTATTTATCGTTAGAAGAAAAAGGGATTCCTTATGTGATGACCAATGCTTGCTATCCTCAGCTTGGCTCGACAGCTTTGCTTTTGGATGATGAGAAGGGTTCCTTTCTGGCGGTGGAACACTTGGTTAGTCTGGGACACAAAAGAATTGCCGGCATATTTCATCGAGAGGTACTTCAGGGAATCGGCCGAATGAGAGGGTACATTAACGCACTCAGACATTTTGGAGTACCAATAAGAAACCAATTGGTCGGTATGTACAATTTTCTGGAAAAGTCCGTACAACCGGCGGCATTGTTGCGTGAGATGATGCACCTGCCCCGGGACGAACGCCCGACGGCTTTGGTGACATACAGTGATCAGACAGCGGTATCTTTGCTCGATACGATAAGGGAGATGGGCATTAGAATTCCGGAAGATCTGGCTATAGTATCCTTTGATGACTCTGCATTTGCTACAGCAACCGAAATTAAATTTACTTCCGTTGCCCATCCTAAGGAGCAAATGGGGAGGATGGCCGTAGAATTATTGATTGATAGCATTGAGAAAAACATTAGACCAACCGGATATGTATTTGAGCCCAATCTGGTTGTGCGTCAATCTACGGTGAAAACCATTCAGAATGAATAAAGTTAATTAACCAGCGGTTTTTCCATAACCCGCATTGGATTCATTGTGGTGCATTATGAATCCGACGCGGGTTATTTCGTATGCCATTGCCTAAGAATCGAGTTTCACAACATAAAATTGATGGTCTTCATGATCACAACATATTAGAATATTAGATAAAATTTGTATGTACATATTATTATTTTGGTGTTAATATATACATAACATAAGCCGGCAATATTGATAAATGTACAGACAAATGGCTTATCCTTTTGAAAGGAGGATCCGGCTAATCAGTTGATGATAAGAACTATGCTCGTCACGTCATTTCAGATCCATAAAAAATAAGGGGATGACAAATTTGTTAAAACGAAGCGTATTATCCATATTGGCTGTTATTTTTGGAATCGGTTTCATTGTCGCGGGGTGCTCCGGCTCCGGCGAGACTAAGGGCCAAACAGGAACAGGGGCGGGAAGCGCCGCAGGTGACAAACCAGTAAAAGGCGAAATTGTTGTCGGAGGCTGGCCTTCCGGCGACAAAGCATTTGAAGCCATTATTCCGGAGTTTAACAAGAAATATCCCGATGTTAAGGTCACATTGCAATTCCAAAAAAGTGAAGACCATCATAACAAGCTGCTCACCGCTCTTGCCGCAGGCTCCGGCGCTCCGGATGTGGCGATGCTTGAAGCCGGTTACATAGGAAAATACCGGGATAAGAAGGGGTTTGTAAACTTATATGACGCTCCTTACAATGCCAAACGTTTTGAAAACGATTTCGTCGGTTATAAATACCAGATGTCCGTATCACTTGACGGGAAGCAAATGATCGGGCTTCCATGGGATATTGGACCGACTAGTTTGTTTTACCGCCGAGATGTTTTTAAAGAAGTAGGGTTGCCCGACGACCCGGTGGAGGTTCAAAAGCTGCTTGGCACATGGGACGGTTATCTCGAGGTAGCGCGCAAAGTATCCATTCCCGGCAAACGCTGGATGCTGGCCAACGCAGGCGATGTATTTATGTCCAAATGGGCAAACCGCGATTATTATAATCAAGATTTGAGCTTTCGTTTCGAGGATCAGAAATCGCTTGATTTGCTAGGTCTTTCGGCCACGATCCGGAAGGAAGGGCTGGATGCGAAGCTTGTCTATAGCTCCAATGAATCGTATGCGCTAATGAAAAGCGGGCAAATTGTTACTCATATTTCCGGAGCATGGTTCGGCGGGTTTTTAAAAACGTTTGTTGCACCTGATACCTCGGGTAAATGGGGGATTGTGAAGGTTCCCGGCGACGGCGCGACGAACTGGGGCGGCTCCTTCCTGACGATCCCCGAGCAGTCCAAAAATAAAGAAGCTGCATGGGCATTTATTGAATTTGCATTGGCAAATAAGGCCAGCCAAAACGCCATGTTTAAAGCTGTCGACTATTTTCCCGCTTATATGCCGGCTTGGGATGATCCGATGTACCAGGAGGCAGATCCTTTCTACGGAAATCAAAAAACAAAGGCGTTATGGGTTGAGGTTGCTAAGGGCACCAAGCCATCCTTTGTAACGATGATGGACCGGCAGACGGAAACGATTATGCGCGCGGCCATATCTACAGGGCTTGATCAGAACATTTCTCCCAAGGCCGTTCTGGATTCGGTAAAACAACAAATTTTAAAGGATACCGCCCAGGACCGCAAGCAAATGGAGGAATTGATTCAAAAGGGTAAGAAATAAGGCTTGCAAGGGGATGGCGGGCGCTGTCCCCGAATCTTTGGAAAGGCGGGGATCCCATGCCTGCAGCAAATACTTCATTGAAAGACAACGCGATCAACAACCGGGTACCTTCGGAGCTATGGAAACGGATGAAGCGCAACTGGGTACCGTACGTATATATATCACCTTTTTATATTTTATTTGCCATCTTCGGAGCTTTTCCGATCTTTTTTGCCCTTTATCTTAGTTTCCAACGGTGGGACGGACTGGATGATATGCAGTTTATCGGATTGGACAATTATGTTCAATTGCTGAGCGATCCTGTATTTTGGAAAGCCGTGTACAATACGTTTTATATTTTAATCATCGCGCATATCCCCATGCTTTTTCTCGCTCTAGTGTTAGCTTTTGTTATAAATTCCTCCTTGATTAAATTTAAGGAGCTGTTTAGAGCCGTTTATTTTCTGCCTGTCATTACATCTTCAGTTGCGGTGACGATTGTGTTTTCTTCCTTGTTTGGAATGCGCGCGGGACTTGTCAATTATTTGCTTACACAGCTGGGGATAACGCCTATTGATTGGTGGGGCGGGACAGGGCAATGGGTTAAACCCGCCATTATTATGCTTTTTATTTGGAAATGGTTAGGTTGGAATATGGTTATTTATATTGCCGGGCTCCAGGGGATTTCCAAGGAATATTACGAAGCCGCCGCCATTGACGGAGCGAATATGCCGCAAATCTTCCGTTTGATCACTTTGCCGCTCTTGAAGCCGGTTATCGTGTTTACGCTTATTCAGTCTACGGTTGGCGGTCTTACCATTTTTGACGAGCCGTATATGCTGGTTGGCACGGGCGGGGGGACCAATAATGCCGGGCTCACCTTGATGGTTTATTTATATAGGGAAGCGTTCGAATATGTGCATTTCGGCTATGCGTCGTCGATAGCGTATGTCATTAGCGCTTTTATCGTTTTTGTAGCCGTTTTGAATATGAAGTTTTTTGGCAAAAACAACACTTGATAGGGGGCGGGGTAACGATGCAGCTGGATTCGCCTTTAAAGAAGCTTGGTCTGTATTTATTTTTAATAATCGGCGGTTTGGCCATGTTAATACCATTTTATTGGATGTTTGTGCTCTCGACCCGGACGACCTCGGAAATATTCAGCTTTCCGCCGCCGCTTATATTCGGTCATGCCGCTTTGGACAATTATAGCAATCTTCTTAAGGCTACGCCTTTTTTCCTGAACTTATGGAACAGTATTTTTGTCGCGACGGTTCATACCTTGTTGGTGCTGCTTTTTTGTTCAATGGGCGGTTATGCGTTTGCGATGTATGATTTTCCGGGGCGCAAATATTTGTTTGCCGCCGTGCTGGCAACCGTGATGATTCCGTGGATGGCGGGCATCGTGCCGTGGTTTATGCTTATGAAAACGTTAGGCTGGGTAGACAGCTTCAATGCGCTGATCATTCCCGGCATTGCCAACGCTTTCGGCATATTTTGGATGAGACAATATATTAGCAGCAACATTCCGAATGAACTGCTCGATGCCGCCAAAATAGATGGATGTCCGGAATTTTTTATATTTTTCCGCGTCGTGCTGCCGCTGCTCAAACCGGCGGTTTCCGCTTTAGGTATTATGACTTTTATCCATAGCTGGAACAACTTCCTCGTTCCTTTAATCATTATTAAAGACGAAAAAAAACTAACTTTACCTATTGCTTTAAACCGGTTGTTCGGCGATCCGACAAGAGGATTTGACGTCGGGGTTATGATGATGGGCACAACGCTTGCGGTGCTGCCGCTTCTTCTTGTATTTATTTTTGCGGCGAAAAAATTTATGGACGGAATGACTGCCGGAGCAGTAAAAGGTTGATGGGAGGACATCGTTTATGAACGTGAAGTTTGGTGTTGATTATTACCCGGAGCATATTTCAAGGTCATATTGGGAATGGGATGCCGAAAAGATGCAGGAGGCCGGCATTGAAGTCGTGCGAATGGCGGAATTTGCTTGGGCAAAGATGGAGCCGGCCGAGGGACAATATGACTTCGGGTGGCTGGATGAAGCGATCGTGATTTTGGGCAGAAGGGGAATCAAGACGGTGCTGGGTACACCGACGGCTACGCCGCCGGTTTGGATCATTGAGCGGAATCCCGAAATATTGCCGGTAAATTTGCAAGGACAACGCTTAGGCTTTGGGGGACGGCACCATAATTGTCAATCCAATGAAACGTACCGGGATCATATCCGCCGTTTTGTGCGTGAAATGGCCAAACATTACAATAATAACCCGCATGTCATCGGATGGCAGACGGACAATGAATTTGGCAACAGCCATCTGCAATTATGTGCATGTGATTCATGCCGGTCGCGTTTCCATCAATGGCTGGAAAGGAAGTATGGTACGATAGACGCTTTAAACGATGCCTGGGGTACGGTATTCTGGAGCCAAACTTACAGCCGGTTCGAACAGATTCCCGCCCCGCTGCCTACGCCTAATTCGCATAATCCGTCATTGCTGCTGGATTGGAGGCGTTTTTGTTCCGATTTGATCGTTGACTTTCAAAAGGTTCAAATCGACATCCTCCGCCAAGAATGCCCGAATCAATTTATCACCCACAACTTTATGGGATTTTTCGATAAAACGGATTATTTTGATTTGGCGAAAGATTTGGACTTTGTTTCACACGATCAATACCCGATGCATTTTCGCGATATGCGCATCCCGATGACAACTCCGTCCCATTTGTCGATGGCTCTTGATCTGATGAGAGGGACTAAGCAGCAATCGTTCTGGATTATGGAGCAGCTGGCGGGTCCGACCGGTTGGGAGCTGATAAGCTCGACGCCGCGTCCGGGTCAAATCAGAATGTGGACCTACCATTCCATAGCTCATGGCGCCGATACGATTGTTTATTTCCGCTGGGATACGTGTTTGGCCGGAACCGAACAATATTGGCATGGCATTTTGCCGCATAGCCGAATTCCCGGACGCCGGTTTGCCGAAGTTAAACAAACGATCCAAGAGCTTTCGCCGTATATGGAATATTTTCGAGGCGGCTCCCCCAAGGCTGAGGCCGGTATTTTGTTCAGCTACGATCAAGAATGGGCTTTGCAAATCCAGCCGCATCATCCCGGTTTGAATTACATTGAACTTTTACGCTCCTACTATAAAGGGTTTTACGATGCCAACGTCCCGGTTGACATCGTTTCTGATAAAGAGGATTACTCCCGATATAAAGTGCTGGTCGCTCCCCTATTATTTTTGACGCACCCGGATACTTGCCAAAAGCTCTACGAATATGTGTCTGCCGGAGGACACTTGGTACTCAGTATGCGCACCGGTGTAAAAGATTGGAATAATGCGGTTGTACCCAAGATGCTCCCCGGGGAATTCAGCGATTTGCTTGGAATCGCCATCGAAGACTACGATTGCTTGCGTCAATTCGGGCAAGGGCTTAAATGGACGAAAGGTGCGGCCAATATCGAAGAGGATGTTAAGTTGTGGAGTGACATCATTACGCTCAAGGGCGCTGAGTCTTTAGCCGAATACAACCGGGATTTTTATGCAAATACACCGGGAATTACCCGCAATGTCTATAATAAAGGGCGAGCCTATTATGTAGGTTCGGATTTAGGGCCGGAAATGATGGCCCGGTTTATCGGTGAGGTGTCGACTGCCTCGGGGGTAAAAGGTTTGATGGAATCGCCCGAAAATGTGGAAGTTACCCGCCGTTGCGGTCACGACGGAGACTATATGTTTGTAATCAACCACAATTCCGAGGATGCTTCTGTCAAGCTTCAAGAAGCTTGGGAGGTACTCGTCGGGAAGGAGTTCGTACATGGTTCCGTTCTCACGCTTGCTCCTTATGGCGTTGCTTTGATTCGCCGGGCATATGAATCCGAATGGAAAACGGAAGGCTGAATGAATAGGTGAAATCCATGATCCGCGCTTTACCCCAATGAACCAAACGATATCAAAAAGCATGCTTACTTCACATGAAGTAGCTTATTGTTTTTCTGTACTCACTCGGGGAGACTCCCTGAATTCTTTTAAATGTTTCGGCAAAATAATTTGAGCTATTAAAGCCGCATGCTGTAGCTATATCAGTAATGTTGAGATTGTAGTTTGTCATAAAATCTATACTCTTTTGTATACGGTAATTGGTAAGGTATTCAATCGGAGTTTTTTTTAGAGTATTAATAAATAATGTGCAGCATTTGCTGCGACAAACGGCTCCGGCGGTTGCAATATTTTGCAAACTAATTTTTTCAGAGTAGTGTGTCTGAATATAACCCAACATTTTTTTTATGGCAATCATATCCTTAGAATGCTCCAATCCCCCGGGAGGTAGGCCTAACTGCGTGCATCATACAGGCCGTACGGGCGGGAAAGGACCCCATCGCCTTACTGGAGCGATACAGCGGGCGGGTGGAGATTTGCCACTTCAAGGATTTTTCGGTCTTCCCAGATGGAAAGGAATACCTGGTCCCTGTAGGGCAGGGACAGATTGACTGGCCGCCTATCTTCGAAGCCTGCCATCGAACAGGGGTGAAGTGGGGGCTGACGGAGCAGGAGACCTGGCAGAAAGATGCCTTTGTCTGTGCCAAGGAGAGCTTCGACTATATCTAGAAATGTGGGATTACCTGCCCATAGCCTAACTATATAAGCTGAACCAAAGAACATCCGAGATAAACCTAATGCAATGGAAAAAGGGAATGGTCTTGCAGGCGAGTTGTTTCTTCCAGCCGAAGGCCTATCACTGGCAATATCGACCGCAATTCACTTGCCATAAGAATGGCGGCGTTCAATGGATTGGAACGTTCGAATGTAGGGGCCCCATGCGGGCCAAATGCAAAAAACCGGATAAGCTGCACGCGATACGTGTGCAGCTTGTCCGGTTTTACGTTTAAAACGGAAAGAAGGCGGCCTGCTTATTTCTCGATGCAGTAAAGCCGGCTCGTTTCCTCCCAAATTTCTCCCGGCTCAAGGCCGATCAGGCCGATGTCGTCGGGGTGAAGCGGCAGCGGCACGCTGGGCGCGTTGACCAGATTCATCTGCGGCTCGGGGCAAAAGAAGCCTTCCGTCGCGTTATTGTTCCATATCATCCACTGCTTGTAGGCAGTTCCGGCATCATAGACGAGCGTAACCCGATTGCGGGTATCGGTCAGCTCCATCCGGTTGCGCCCGTTTTGCGGGACGGCCGTATAATGGTTGTCCATCGGTTCGAAAAACGGCGAAATGCCTTCGGCTTTCATCCGTTCCTCGTTCTCCGTCAGCGGCTGAAAACGGCCTGTCGGCAGCATGCGCTCATTCAGCTCCCAGCGTTGGCCCGTAGTCAGCTTGAAGCGGTAATCGGCAGCTGCGCTGCCCGGTAAGAAAGGCGCGTTGACCGTCGTATGGAACGCCAGTAGGCAGGGCATCGTATCGCTGCCTTCGTTGCGCACGCTTACATGCTGCAGCAGCCCCGATTCGCTCAACGTATACGTCAGCCTGATCGTAAACGAATGCGGGATGTAGGCATGGACGGAATGGCCTTTGCGAACCGTCAATGCCAGCGTCACGCGGCTTTCCGTTGCGTCTGCGCCGAAATGCTCGACCGTCCAGGGGATATTGTGCACGAATCCGTGCAAATGATTGCCGGTGGCCGGTTCGTTTATTGGGAATTGATACACGCTCCCTTTCCACGGAAACTTGCCGTCCTCGTAACGGTTAGGCGGGAATAAGACGGGAATGCCGTGAACGTAAGGCGCTTTCTTGAAACGTTCCATTTCATCGGCCGCCGGCTCCCGCAAAAACCGGTAACCGTTTTCCGTATCCCGAAAAGCGATCAGATTCGCTCCGACAGCCGGCAGAACGGCCGCTTCGTAGCGTCCCGTTTTCAGCCAAATCGCCGGCTCCTGATGAAATAAGCCTTCATAGCTCTTGTTTTCTGTAACCATGGCTCCTCCTCGTATAGGAAAAATATTAGATATAAGCTTTCCTTAGCATACCATGTGTGCGGCGGATGAAAAAGGGGCTCCGCTGCGGGCTCATCCCTTCAATAATGCCGTCGCGGGGAAATCTGTGTCCGAATTGTCGATCCGGTAATCGCCGCTCAGCCTGTGTTTGATTATTTAACCTATAAATCATACAATCTATATTATATAAATACAATAATAATATTTGATTGCATTAATTAATATTGTATCTACGCAATGTTTGAGTGAAGGAGCTTAAGACGGATGATGGCAGAATCGACGGATAAACTAAAACGCATTGCCGCGCAGCACATTCAGGAGGTAGCCAAGGCGCTGTCCGGGGATTTGCGGCTGCGCATCCTGGAGACGCTGGGGGAGCGGCCCAAAAGCATAAGTCAGCTGGTCGAGGAGCTGGGAGTCGCTCAGCCGACCGTATCGATCAATGTGCAAACTCTGGAGCAGGCGGGGCTTGTGACATCGTTTCAGGGCAGCGGTCGGGAAAAAATATGCGAGCGCACGCTGGACGCGCTGCTGTTGGAGCTTCCGATGCGGCCGGGGGAAGGGCTGCATGAGGTTGAGGAGCTATCGATGCCGGTCGGGCTGTATACCGACTGCTCCATCCAGCCGCCGTGCGGCTTATACGGCCTGGAGGGCATGGTCGGCTGTCCGGACGACCCGCGCACCTTCCATATGCCGGAGCGGGTGCAGGCGAACATTGTGTGGTTCAGCGGAGCCGGGTATGTGGAGTATACGTTCGCTAACCCGCTGCCCCAGGGAATTCCGCTGCAGCAGCTGTCTTTGAGCGCGGAGCTGTGCTCGGAGGCGGAAGGCTACAGGCAGGAATGGCCGTCGGACATAACGCTCAGCCTGAACGGCAAATGGATTGGAACCTGGACATGCCCGGGCGATTTTGGCGACAGGAAAGGAAAGCTTTCCTCCAATATACCGCTCGGCAGCTCGCAGTATGGCCTGCTTGCGGAATGGAGCGTCAGCGACGAAGGCAGCAAAGTTAATGGAAGCAAGTCGTCGGATACTACGATAAGCGACTTGAATTTGCATTATAGCCTGCCGATCAAGGTGAGGCTGGAGGTACGCAAGGACGCGGTGAACTGCCGGGGGTTGAACCTGTTCGGATCCGGCTATGGGGATTACCCGCAGGATGTGAAGCTGCGCTTTGTGCGCAGGGCCGAGTCATGATGAGACGAACTGCAGGATGATTACGATCAGCAGCGTCAACACAGCAGAGCCTAATAAGAAGTAGGCGAAATAACGAATGGGTGCAGGCACCGCGCCTGCATCTTTTCTTTCCATAGGGTCGTCTTCCGGCTTCGTACTTTCCGGATACATGCGGTCGGCTGGCTTATTCGCATGAGAAGGCTCGGGCTGCGAATGGTTTGGATGCGCTTTCATTTATTCCCCTCCTGACAGTTATAATCCGACAAGTGCCCGGGTAGTTATTTGTGCATAGAAAGTTCAGGGTTTAAATGTAATTATTGGAAATATATATATAATTTGACTCGGATCAGCCGGGAAAGTTGCGGAAAATTTCCAATTTTTGCGCCGGTTAAAATAGATGGGTTTGACCCCGCTGGCTCCGTACCGGGATAAACGTCCAATTTCTCCGCTATAGGTGAATACCGTGTTCCCAATGGGTGATTCACCATAGACTGTTGGTGTGTTCATTAGGAACATATGCCTTATCACACTATGGAGGTGTCCTACAGATGGAAAAATTTAAGCCAATGCCAATGCCAATGCCTATGGCCCCTACCGCAACAATGCCTGCCGCAACAATGCCAGCTCCGTCCTATGCGCCGGTCAATGTTCAGGCCAGCTACGAAGAAATTAACATCTTCGAGCCGAAAAAGCATCACCATCACTATCACCACCATTGCTACTATCCGGTCGGCGGGTCCTCGGCAGGAATCGTTCTCGTACTGTTCATCCTGCTTGTTATCGTTTTGCGCAGCACTTGCAAATAACCGGCCGGTAGACTTTATGCCGCTTTAGGGCAAGTCGGCTGCCGTGATGGGAAAGGCTTCCTGCTTTTCGGGTGGGAGCAGGAGCCTTTCTCGGGTAGCTTACATAAGATTTGAACGCATTACGTCAGCGGCAATTCGCTCCGTTCCCCAATGTGTCCGCCTTCCCCGCAGAAGCAGTTTACACAAAAGCATGGATCAGAAAGCATACGGCAAAGGCGAGACCGAAACGCAAATGCCATTTCCGATCGAGCTTTCTATATCTGAATAGTCCGGAAATTGGCACCGGGAGCAGAACAAACAGGGCAAGCAGACCGCTGATACTATGAAAATCGGCTTGAAATCCGTGTATAAATACGGCAATTGCATGCAGCGCAATGAATCCGATGGCAACGATAGCGGCGGGCGTGTGAAGCTTGCGGGCCAAACGCCACAATGAGGCGGTCCATTTTTTCACATCGTCCCGGCGATTTATCCAGCGCTTCCGCAGCGCAGCCCCCAGAACATAGTTGGCCAAAACGATGAAGAGGGCGATGCGTGCGTACGAGCCGTAATTTTTGATCGTAAATTCAAATCGCTTGCTTTGAAGTATAGATAAAGGAAGCTGCAGCATATCCCGCAGCCCCCATATAACAAAAACGGCCGAGAGCAATAGCGCCGCGTACATCCATTTGCGTTCCTTTAATGGAATCGATAGCCGGTTTGCAGCCGTCATCGGTTGCGCTGCTTCATTCGGCGTATTCATCATGACTGTTTGCTCCCCTCGTCGATGTTGGCGATCTTTTTAAGATTGAATGTACCAGCGTATTATTAAAACAACATGAGAAGCGGATTAAAAAAGATTAAAAGAGCGGCTTGCAAGCTGCAAGCCCAAGGGAAATAAGAAGGCGGCCCTTTTATTAGGACCGCCTGAGCCGTTAAGTTATATCGCCGTTCAGCATCGTATCCAGCCTGATCAGCAGCCCGTCGAACGCCTGAATCGCCGCTTCGGCCTGAGCCGCTTCGATATTTTTCTCGAACGCATGCTGCTTCAGAAGGGCCAGCTGATGTTTGGCCAGTCCCGGCGGATCGCGACCATTAAGCCCAAAAGCCGCCTAATGGTCACTTCGTCACGGTTTATTTCAGGAAGCTGTTCAATATTCCGCTTGGGAATAACGTCCGTTCGTTTTCCAGCTTGGCTGCATATGGAAGTTGAACCTGTTGGCCGTTCAGAGTGGCCGCAGCCTCGCCGACTTTGACGGTCAAGCTGCTGCCGCCCTTCGTGATTGTAACGGTGCGATTGGCTTCGTTCCAAGCGACTTTCGCACCTTTGGCCTCAGCGGTATCGCGCAGAACGGAGAGCGACTTATCCGTGTCCTTCCACTCGATCATTTGCTTCGACGTCGGTACGCCGTGGAGGTAGCCTACCGCTCCGGCACGCTTGTTTTCGAAGTTTTTGTTGATTTGTTGTTCGACATCGGTTTTCAACGGTTCCGGCAAAATCATTTCGTCGCCCGGATGCTGGATATTGCTCATAATATAGCTGAACCCGTTTAAGCTGTCTACAACCTGAAGGCCCGTAGCTTCCGCACCGGCCGGTGTCACCAAAATGCGGGAAAGCTTCTTCGTATCGACACTATACGCCCATACGTAGTTGTTGGCGTGCATGCCGCTGTCTTCGCCGATATACAGGGTGCGAAGCTCCTCGGAGAACGCGAGGTTATCCGGATTGGCGATATGCTCATCGTCGGCGGTGTTGCCTTTCGAATCGGCTTTCGCCAGATCGACGCCCGCTACAAGTCCCTTCATGCTGGCCGCGACATATTCGCTGTTGATGGCTGCGCCCGAGCTGTCCTTTTGGCCGCCGGTCATCGGCATTTCGTAGACGACGCCCGCGCGAATTTTTTTCACGGCGATATCGTCGGTCGGATCTGCTCCTTTTGTGTCCTTCTCCATGCTCTTCTCGACATAAGACATCGCTACGTATACGCGTTTATCCTTGTTATTGAAGGCTACGCCTTCCATTTTGTTGAATTCGGACGTAGCGCCAAGCGTTGCCGCATACCGGCGGGCTTCAAGGAAAGCGGCCGCTTGCTCCATACCCGGCTTCACTTTCAGCCATTCCACTTTACCGCTCGGATACGTCTTGATTTTCGTAAAGCCCGGCGTGTCTTGCTCGGCCGTTTCGAACATATCGCTAAAGGCAACGCCTTTGTCGACATAGCTTTTAATCTCGCTGTCGGACGCGTGCCCGAGAGAAATCCATTGCAAATTTGCGGAGCCGCCGTTTTCATCGCCGGTTTGAAGCCATTTGGCCGCGTACAAAGTGCCGGCGGACAAATTCTGCGCTTGATCCGCTACGTACATAAACAGCATCGTGTTGCCGCCGTCGTCGCCGAAAAATACGGTTTTTAAATCAGGGGCTACCCGACCGAGCTCATGGGAGAAGCGGCCCATGCTGTAGTGCTTCACAACGTCGGTGGAATTATCGGCTTTGACGGTTACCTCCGGCAGCCAGCCGTAGGCGTAAGGATTGGCGGCTTTGGCTTCCTCCTGGTAGTAGCTTTTGGCGAATGAATCGGTATACGTCTCGTTATGATCGGCCTCGTAAGCGCGGGCATCAGGCTCGTACTCCTCGGAGCCCAGATGCGTATTCCAAGGCGTCAACGAGCCGTTGCATGGAATCCAAAGCCCATCCACCGAGGAGAAATCGATCTTTTTCAGATCGACGGCCGTAAGCTCGCCGGAAGTTTTGTTCTGGTCGATGGTCGTCAGGCTCATGGAAGCGGGAACCATACCGTACGCCGATTTGCCGGCATTGTTGGTCGTAATATATTCGTAATGCGTGATCAGGGAAAGCGGGTTGCCGCCCTTGCCCGTCGCAGCGGCGCCTTCGATTTTCATCAAGCTGTTGGAATCCGGGTCGTCGGAAACGAACGGAACCGGGTTGCTTGGTACGCTGTTGTCCATGATCGGTTTTCCTGCCGCGTCGATTGCCAGACCGGCAGGGGTGCCGTTAACCGAATCCGTCGTTTTGAAAAGCGTTTTATACGTTAACGGAAAAGATCTCACAGAGCCGTCCGTGTAAGTAACTTTGAGGGAAGCGGTCGAGTACAGCCGGGCCATGTCCTGTACGCTGGCAGGTGCGGTCATGCCGACGAATTCGGTGGATTTCACTTTGACTTCTTCCGCCGCGGATGCGAAGCCCGGCAGCGCACATGGGACCAGCAGGGCCAGTCCCATCACGGGAGCGATAAGCTTATTCAGGTGTTTCGAATTGTTTTTCAATTGCAACGACTACCTTTCGTAGTAGATTGGACTCACTCTCCCAGATTAATAGAATTTTGTAAATGGGGTGTTAAATGAAACGCCGATAAGCGTTAAGCTTATGTGAAGAAATCGTAAAGGAATCGTAAAAGAGTCGATGAAACATACATAAGAGATAAGAAACTGCCCGCAAGTATGCAGGCAGTTGATTGTTGGTAATTATCATTACGGTTCGGCTTCTTAACGCGCAGCATTCGTCGTTTCCGGCTCACCAGTCCCGGACAGAGCCGTCGATCGCATTCAATCTGGGCAGCAGCTTCGACGGAGCGGGGAGGGAAGCGGCCAGCTCCTCATTGAACCGGATACCGAGACCCGGTCCTGTCGGCGGGTAGGCGTACCCGTCTTCGATGACCGGCCACGGGGATGCTGCATCGGCCGGCGGAGCATCCTTGCCCGCCCAAGGCAGTTCCATCATGGCCACATTAGGCATGGACAAGGAAGCATGCAGGCTCGCAGCTGTTCCAAGCGGCCCCTGTGTATTATGAGGCACGACTTGAACATGGTACATTTCGGCCATCGCGGCAATTTTTCTGATTTCGGATATGCCGCCGCACCAGCAAACGTCGGGCCGCACATAATCAACCAGCCCGTCTGTAAGCAGCTCTCTGAAATCCCATTTATTGTGGCCTCTCTCGCCTGTGGCGAGCGGGATATCGGTATATGAACGTATGCGGCGCAATGCTTGCGGATTCTCGTGTCTTATCGGGTCCTCAATGTAGAGAGGGCGGAATCGTTTGATTTCTCTGGCCAGCATAACGGCATAATCGGCATCGTACCGCCCGTGGCACTCCACAATCAAATCGACCGAATTCCCGACCGCGGCGCGGATCGCTTCCGTGTATTCGACTTGCTGGAGCACGGCGCGCTTATGATCATGCAGATGAATCGCATCCGTATCGTGAAAACCACGGTAACGGATCGCCGTAATTCCTTTGTCCGCAAGCTTTTTGGCATTGGAAGCTATCTCCTCCGCCGAATGCCCGGTCACATGGCCGTACAGCCTTACCCGATTGCGCGCTAAGCCGCCGAGCAGCTGATAGACGGGCACGCCCAGCTTTTTGCCCTTAATATCCCATAATGCCATATCAATCGCGGCAATGGCGGAGCCGGTGACGGGACCTCCGCGGGCGAACAGCCGACGGAAGCATGCCTGCCATAAATATTCAATCCGCTGCGGATCTTCGCCAATAATATAGGGCTTCATTTCCTCGATCATCCCGACGACGGCTTTAGGGGTAAAATTCGTCCCTTCTCCGTAACCGGCAATGCCTTCGTCCGTTTCGACTTTGACGTACACGCCTTTGGTATGTATGCAAATGATATCCGTTATTTTCATGGATCTATGCCTCCTCATAGTATCATAGACTCTCGGCCCCCTTAACTCCGAGAGTCTAATATCGAATGTGCTTCGATTGAATTGCCGGTTATTGCATCTCGCATTGTCGCGAGCCGTTCCCATCGGCTCCCGCCCGCTACCAGTCTCGAACCGAGCCGTCCAGCGCATTCAATTTGGGCAGCAGCTTCGGGGAAGGCTTTAACGATTCGGCAACCTCTTCATCGAATTCGATGCCTATGCCCGGTCCGTGAAGCGGCAGTACGTACCCGTTTTCGACAACAGGATACGGGGAACTCACATCGGACTTCAACTCCTGCGGCGTTTTCACAGAGCAAGGGAGCTCCAGCAGCGCGACGTTTGGAATGGCCAGCGACAGGTGCACGCTTGCGGCGGTGCCGAGCGGTCCCCAGTTATTATGAGGCACCAGATTGACGAAATAGGCTTCTGCCATGGCGGCTATTTTGACCATTTCCGAAATGCCGCCGCACCAGCAGACGTCCGGCCGCAAGTAGTCGACAAGCCCGTCCACAATCCATTCGCGAAAATCCCACTTGGTGTGACCGCGTTCTCCTGTTGCCAGCGGAATGCTTGTCTGGGTGCGGAGTCTGCGCAGTGCCTGCGGATTCTCGTGGCGGATCGGATCCTCGATATACAAAGGACGGAATCGTTCAACCTCCCTGGCCAGCATGACCGCATAGTCGGGATCATACCGGCCATGGCATTCTATAATAAGATCGACATCATCCCCGACGGCCGTGCGGATCGCCTCGGTATATTCGACCTGCTGAAATACAGCTCTCTTATGATCGTGCAAATCGATAGCATCCCAATCGTGAAAAGCGCGGTAACGTATGGCCGTAACGCCGCGCTCGGCCACACGCCGGGCATTTTCGGCAATTTCTTCAGCGGAATGGCCGACAACATAGCCGTAGACCCTTACTTTTTCCCGGGACAGCCCGCCGAGCAGCTGGTAAAGAGGCGCGCCGAGCGACTTGCCCTTGATATCCCACAGCGCCATGTCGATCGCGGCGATGGCCGAACCTGTAACCGGGCCTCCCCGGGCAAATAAACGCCGAAGGCAGGCCTGCCATAAATATTCGATCCGACGCGGATCTTCCCCGATTATATAGGGTTTGAGCTCTTCAATCATGCCGGCCACGGCTTGTGGAGAGAAGCAAGAGCCTTCCCCGTATCCGGTAATGCCTTCATCCGTCTCGATCTTCACGAACAACCCGGTTGTACGGTATACATTTACTTTTGTAATCTTCAATGTTTACAGCCTCCTGTAAGATTTATAGGTGGCGTCAGCAGCGACTGCGACGTCAGCCTTTAATGGAGCCGAGCATGACGCCCTTGGCAAAATACTTTTGCAAAAACGGATATACGGCCAAAATAGGCAGCATCGCCAATACGACTGCGGCCATACGGATTGTCTCCTCGGGAATGATCTTGTCTTCAGCCGCACCCGCCTGTGCGACGCCTGCCGAATCGGAATCGACCACCAGCGTTTTGATCAAAACCTGAAGCGTCCATTTTTTGGCGTCCGTTAAATAAATCAGGGCATTGAAATACGTATTCCAGTGAGCTACTGCAAAAAACAATGTGAATGCGGCAAGTGCAGGCATCGAGACCGGCAGGATGATGCGCAAAAATACGAATAAGTCGTTGCACCCGTCGATCCGCGCAGCGTCCTCCAGCTCCTCGGGGATGGAATCCATGAAGCTTTTGACTACGATCAGACTCCACGCATTCGTTAATGTCGGCCAAATCAGAGCCCAGTAGGAGTTAAGCAGCCCCAGCTCTTTTACGAGCAAATAATTCGGAATGATCCCCGCGTTGAACAATAGCGTAAACACGACGCAGCCCAACATCAGCTTTCGGCCCAGCATATGCTTCTTGGACAGAGCGTAGGCAAACGTAAATGTGAAAATGAGATTAAGCACCGTGCCGATTCCGGTAATTAACGCCGTGCTCCGCAAAGCGTCCAAAAAGGTGTTGGTCGATAAAATATATTTGTACGAAGCGAGTGAAAATTGTTCAGGAAACAAATAGAAGGTGAAGGGGATATACGCATCCGGATGCGTCAAAGAAACGCTGAACACATAAATAAAAGGAAACACACATAAGAGCGAGATTAAGCCAAGCAGCAAGTAGTTGATATAATCAAACAAGGTCAACCTTTTTTTATGGACAAAACTCATCTGGATTCCTCCTCAGTAGATGCCTTCGTAGCCCAGTTTTTTTACGATATAATTGGCTGTTACCACGAACACCAATCCGACGATGCCTTTAAACAGTCCAACGGTCACCCCTATGCTGATCTTGCCCCGAAGTATCCCTTGCGTATATGCGTAAGTATCGAATACTTCACCGACTTCCCTGACAAGCGGGTTAATCATCAGCAATACTTGCTCGAAGCCTACATCCGCAATATGTCCCAGTCTCAAAATAAGCAGAATGACTATCGTTGTCCTGATGGCAGGCAATGTAATGTGCCAAATTTGCTGGAAACGGGTGGCGCCGTCCATCACGGCCGCCTCGTAACGCTGCGGGTCTACGCCTGCGATCGCCGCAAGAAAGATGATGGTGCCCCAACCGGCTTCCTTCCAAATCGATTGTGATGTTATCAGCCCCCAGAAGTAGCCGGGACTCGATAAGAAGGGAACCGTTTCGATGCCCAATGACTTGAAAATCTTATTGACGATACCCACATCGGTAGACAGTATGAAAAAAGTCATGCTCGCTACAATTACCCACGATAAAAAATGCGGCAAGTAAACGATCGACTGGTTCAGCTTTTTGAATAGCTCATGCCGCACTTCATTCAGCATCAAAGCAAGCAAAATCGGGAGCGGGAAATTGAAAACCAAACCGAATAAATTAATAATCAGCGTATTTCGCAGCATCGTATAAAAATTGGCGCTTTCAAACAACTCTATAAAATGTTTGAAGCCCACCCAGTCGCTTCCCGCAATTCCTTTGAACGGGCTATAATCTTGAAAAGCGAGCAGCAGTCCCCATAAAGGCCCGAGTTTGAATAAAATCAAAAACAAAAATCCCGGCAGCGCAAGCACATACAAATATCGGCATTTCATCAACTGACGCCATATTCGGATTACGGCAGCGTTGAGGTTCATCGCTCCTGTCTTTTGCTTCGATTCGGTAGATACGGAATTCATGAACACAACCCCTCTCGCTATAAAAGTAAAAAATTTCACACCGATTAACGGTAGCGTGCCCTGAATTGACCCGGGGACAAATAAGTGTATCGTTGAAATACGCGGTTGAGATTTCGCTCGGAATAGCCGATCATGGAAGAAATTTCGGCGATACTAATATCCTTTTGAATCAGGAGGCGCTTCGCTTCGTCCATTTTGCAATGAATGACATATTCAACGAACGAATAGCCCATCACCTTTTTGAACAACCGGCTTACGTACGAGGGCGTTAAGCCGAGCATTTCGGAGCACTGGGTCAAAGAAATATCCGAGTAAATATGGTCCTTGATATAGCTGCAAATATGGAGGATGTCGGCCCTGCTTTCAGTCGTAAGGCTTGAATCCGGCTGTTTCGCCATATGGTCCAGGAGGGGGAAACACGTATCCGTAAACCAGTCATGCAGCTCCTCCGCCGTTTGCCTCCGGTTCATGGGATGAAATAAGTTGTGCTCAAGCAGCTGAGACAGGCTTCCTCCGCGCTGCTCAACAGATCGAATCAGCGAAGAGAGAAGCAGATGATACGATTGGTATACAAACGGGTACGATTGGGTTTGGCGGACTGCTTGAGCGAATAATGCCAAGGCTTGACGCGCTTTTTCCAGTTCGCCTGCGGCAACCGCCTCGATTATTAACGCCTCGGCTTTGGCCGGGTACAGGTTAACCGTTTGTTTTTTCGTCATATCCAGCTCGTCCGTATAAAGAACCGGACTGGGTTCTTTGAACATCCGATTTTGCAAGGCAATCAATGCCTCCTGATAGGAAACGGCCACATCGGCAATATGGGTGTACATATTGCCCACTCCGATGGAAACTTGCAGCTTCAGAAATTTCTTGACGGCCTCATGAACCGAAAGCGCATATTGATGCGGCTCATGCACCAGAATGTTTAAGTCGCGGCTGTTGATAACAGCGATCCCGCTTCCATCGTGAAGCGTGACCACATAACCGTCCAACGATTTATTTTGCTCGAGCAGCTCTCCCATTATATTAATCAGTGAAAATCCGAGGATAGCCTGGTCTTCCGGCAAATACCTCTTTTCTCTGTGTATATTTTCCACCGTCGCAACCAGCACCCGATAATGGCTTTCCACGGGAATTCCCAAGTTGGCGCAATCCTTCTGCAGTATTGAAATGTCCGGATACCCTTTTTGCAGCAGCTTTTGAAACATCCGCTCTCTTAAATTGGGCTGTATCTGGCTTACGTATAAGGAGAGAGATCTTCCTTCCTGATGCAAATAATTCAAGCATTCATGGATATATCCGAACTCATTGCGCAAGCCGTCCGGTGTAGGTCCGAGGCTTCTCCCGTGTTTGATTAACTGTTGAATCGGACTATAGGCCCTCATTGAGGTGATGACGGAGAGTACGATGCCCAAAGAAAGCAACAAACCGACCGTCCACGCCATTGCCCAGCGAATCCACGCCAATTGGCCCGAAATATTCGCTTCGGGAATGGAAGAAAGGTAGGTTCGCCCGGAAGACGTTTTTTGAAACGAGTACAGTTGATTCCTGCCGTTTCGATCCGACGCCCAAAAGATACCTGATTTGCTGTCCGACCGGACCGCCTGCAACACAGTGTCATCGTTTGGCCTTGCCGGTTCGGCCGAAATCTCCTCTCGGGAGGAAAGGAGCTGCCTGCCCTCCGAATCCAGCACGAGCAGTGATTTGTCCGGAACATGAAACGAGTTATCCTGCAAATAGGCGTTGAAGTTTTGGGTGTTCAATTGAAAAACAAGCAATCCGTCAAAGTCGCTTTGTTTCATATGGGGCAGCTTGTGGAAAAAAGTCAGATTTTCACCGATTTGCAGACCGGACCCACGGATCCACTGAGCGGAATACGGCGACAGCAGCGCGGCGTCCAGCTCCTGCTTGTCCGGATATTGCTCGGCGCGGAGATGGCCGTAATTGGATTCAAGCAGCGTTTGGCCGCGAATGTCGTAATACACGATCCCCGCAATAAAATCGTTCGCATTTTGGACGCGTGAAAGCAGCTTGAGCAGGCGCAGCCGGGCAATCTCCTTATCGTTGAACCCGGCTGTGTACAAGGCGTCGATCATGAGAGGATCCGCAGACAGCTCAAGAGATTTGGTCTCGATCTCGGATAAAATCCGCTCAACCCGGTCCATAATCAGCTTCAATGCAATCAGGCTTTCATCCTGATTTTTCTGATACATGTTATGGACCGAAATCGTGTAATACACCGTTCCCGCCAACATAACGGGAATGCAGGCGGACACCATGCCGAGCCAGACGAGCCGGTACAAATACCGGCCCTGCAGCCTGGCCCGGCAGGCCAGCATAAAGGATCTGATGAAGCGTATCCATTGAATCCTGTAAGGCATAAGCATTCCCCCCGACGGAATCGGGCATCGGCTTGAGCCGCCTTCAAAGGGCTCCGCTCCCGCTTTCCGTTAGTCCAATGTACTGCATTGGTAATCTGCCTTGTCCAGCCATTCGGGATTGATCGTCACGCCCCAACCGGGCGCATCCGGAATGGCTACTTGACCTTCCTTAACTGTCAGTGCCGGCGTAAATAATCCGTCGAGCCATTTCGTATCCTCAATGCTGAACTCCATAAACGGGCCTCCGTTCGGAATAGCACCCAGCAAATGAAGCGTAAACACCGTCACCATCGATAAGTTGGCCGCATGGGGTGTGCAGGGAAGGCCTGCATGTTCGGCCATTTTGGCCACCTGCAGCGCCCGGCTGATGCCGCCAACGTAGCAAATGTCCGGCTGCACAATATCGACGGCCCCCATCCGTATCATCCGCCTGAACTGGGCGAGGTCCGTATCCTGCTCGCCGCCGGATACGGGTATTTGCAAGGCGGACGCCACCTCGGCGGTCCACTCCAGCTCGGGGTACGGACACGGCTCCTCAAAATGGCCGTAATTGTACTGCTCGAGCATGCGTCCGACCTCGATAGCCCGTTTCGGCGTAAAACCGCTGTTAGCGTCCGCATGCACAATCGTCTTATCGCCTACCGCTTTTCGCACAGCCGGTATAATCGCTTCCGTCCTGCCCGGCCACCGGTCCACATCATTGCCGAAGTTATTGGCCACGCGGATTTTAAAGGCGCGGAAGCCATAGCTGTCCTGCAAACGGGCTAACCGGTCCCCTTCGTCCTCAGGTTTAATGTCGCGTTTCATGCTGGAACCGTATACATCCAACTTGCGGGGCTGGCCGCCCAGAAGCTCACATACGCTCTTGCCGGCCAGCTTGCCTTGGAGATCCCATAGCGCCGTATCCAAACCGCCGACGGCACGGCAAATGTAGGAGCCGGGAAATTTATGTTCGCCGGTTACGCAGCGTTCGACCAGGGCATCTATATTGCCGGCATCAGCACCCAGTGCGTAGGAAGCCAGTTGACGGTGAAGCACCTTGGCTGTAATGTCCGCGTAATAAGGGGCAAACTGCCCGTAGCCTTCTGCGCCTTCATCCGTACGAATGCGTACAATGCCGATCATCGGAGTCGTAAACGTTTCGATGCTTTTTATGTTCATTTTGATCATCCTTTCCCGATTGAAAATATTTCGCCTGCAGGATACTTATTTTTTACTTTGACCCGCCTTGAATTCTTTTTCTGCCTTCGCATATTCCTGGAACGCTTTTTTCAATTCCGGCTTGTTGACCAGCTCAGCTTGGTAAGATCTGAATTGTTCCATAGGGATCGAGCCTATGATGGCTTGAACCGTTTTCGACTCGTATTCGTCGGAATATTTGGGCCAGACGTCGCTGAATGTGGTGGACAGCAGCCAGCTGAACGGATTGACCTTCCCGATCTCCAGATAATCCTTCACCATTTCCTCGGTTTCCTTGTTGTACTCCGGCGGTGCATTGACATTTCGTATTTTAAAGCCGCTGTCATAGGTAACGACGAAGGTGTCGTAGCTGGAGATGACCATTTCTTTAAAGCCCTGCTCCGTCATTTTCGGGTAACCGTTAACCATGTTGTAATGCACGCCTTCGATGCCATATTCGCCGAATTTCAAAAATTCCTTGGTCGCAGTAGATTCCAGGTAGTCCAAAATTTGTTTGACTTTCGCTTCCGGCACTTTTTTTGAAATGTAGAGACCGGGTGCGAAATTTTGCCGCAAGTTGATAGCGTAGCCTTTCGGGCCTTTTAATTTGAGGGAGCGAACGTAGGCGTTCGGGTCGATTTTACGGTTCGTTTCGGTATACTGCCAGTCGCGGCTGACGACTCGGCCATACGAAGCGGCCTTGCCTGCGGCGAATAAATCCTCGGCCTGCTTTTCTTTCATTGTGGCAAATTCCTTGGGCAGGGAGCCGTCGGCGTACAGCCCGCGGAAATATTCGACCATATCGGCATACTGCGGAGTCAAAATATCGCGGATCAAGCCGCCATCCTTGTCATAAGTCGGATCATAAATACCGAAGGCCGGCTTAAAGGAGTCGTCCATGATCGAAACGCCGTAACCGGAATAACCGATGGTGCCTTGCCCGTTCGGGTTGGCTTTGACAAGCTTTTTCAGCGTTTCCCTGAATTCATCCAGCGTCTTGGGCGCCGGAATTCCCAGCTTGTCCAGCCAATCCTTCCTCATATGGATCGAGGAGTGAATTTGGGATCTCATGCGCGGAATACTGTAAATCTTCCCGTTCACCTTGTTGTAGTCGTAGACTCCGGTTTCCGCATTCTTTTTGAAATTCGGATATTTGCTGAAATCGCCCAGCAAGGGGGTTAAATCCCAGAACATGCCGTTCTCAATCGCTTTGTAAAAGGTGGGGACATTCGTGCCGATCCCGGCGATGACTTCCGGAATATCTCCGGTCGCAAGCATCAGCTCCAGCTTCTGATTATAGTTGCCGCTGGGGATCCATTGGATATCGAGATCCACGTTGGTTCTCTTCTTGAATTCGGTCCAAAAAGCGTTCTTCATATCAGGCAATTCGTTGTAAAGAGGCCAGGCCATTGTGATTTTTAACGGGGCCTTATTCTCGGCTCCTCCTGTTCCCGCCGCCGCGGGTTTACCGGATGCATCCGGCGTTTTGGGCGCTTCTCCCGCGGAGCAGCCGGCGGTGACTAATGCAAGCGCAAGCAGCAGGAAGACAGAATTCGTTTTATTGTGCATCTGCATGCATTCCTCCTCATATCAAGATATCAAGATTAAAAAACGACAAGCACATTATTGAAAGCGTTTACTTCGTTGTCATAAGAATAGCACACTGCTGTGTGGCATCCTATGGACATTATTTTGCCCGCAGGCGGAAGTGAAAAATAATTCTCCCGCCAGCACGCGAAAAGCAAGCATCTTCAAGTTATATTCCATAGCAGTTATAAGCGGGAAGTACAAAAATTGTCATAGGCCGGAACGGCATAAATTCATCTCATCGCAAAATAGTGCCGTAATCCGCATGCCATTTGCTTTCCCGGAAGCAATCCGAAATAATGGATAACAAAGCATCCAAAAAGAAACGAGACGAGGAGAGAGGGAATAAACATGAATGAAGTTACCGCACTGTTGAAAAAGCATACGTCGATCCGAAAATTTACCGGACAGCCAGTTACCGATGAGCAGCTGCATGCAATCGTGGAATCGGCGCAGTGCGCTTCCACCTCCAGCAACGTTCAGGCCTACAGCATTATCCGGGTTGCGGATGAGCATATGAAGCAACAGCTGTCCGTATTATCCGGCAATTATTCCTATGTTCTGGAGTGCCCGGTATTTCTCGTCTGGTGTGCCGATCTGTTCAGGCTGCATCAGGCGCATGCCTTGCATGAAGATGCGGAGCCGGCCTATATCGGCACGACGGAGCATCTGATCGTCGCTACGGTCGATACGGCGCTGGCCGCGCAAAATGCCGCAATTGCCGCGGAGTCGATGGGGCTCGGCATCGTCTATATCGGAGGCATCCGCAATCATATTGCGGAGGTGGCGAAGCTGCTGCAGCTGCCGAAATACGTATATCCGGTATTCGGCATGTGCCTTGGATACCCGGACCAGCAGCCGGGGCTGCGCCCGCGTCTGCCGCTTGCCGCGGTATTGCATGAAAATACGTACGATCCGGAGCGGATGACACGACCGATGGAGGAGTACGACCGGATCATTCAACAATATATCACCAAACGGACGGGCGGGAAGAAAACCTCGACCTGGTCGGAGGATATGACGGCCAAGCTGAAGACGCCGGCCCGGCTTCATATGAAGAGCTTTTTGGAATTGCAGGGATTCGGGACCGAATAATGTCGGCCCAGCGTAAATTAACTAAGTATATATCATAATCATGATACCTATGCCGAAAGGTAGTCCTGCCCTATCAGGCAGAAGCCGAGTGCCACTAATTTTATGGTACTCGGCTTATTTTGTTTTCAAAAAAATATATACACATGCTTGATAAGGCGCGACAGCGAAGCCGTTTCTTCGGTGTCCGTATCGGATCGCCCGACCTAAGGTGACGTCGTTCCCCATCTTAAGTCCAGTCGGCAAAACCGCCCTGAGTCTGTTTTGCCGAAAGCCGCCAGCCATTACAATAAAGTCATGAAGCAAGCCAATTAAAAACGATGCATTGAACTCGTCCGAATCGAAAGCTTGCAAATCGGAAAAATGCACATAAAAGGAGAATGCTCACATGAGAAAATTGTACCGTTCCACATCGAATCGTTGGTTTTCCGGCTTGTGCGGCGGATTGGCCGAACATTTCGGCATCAGCTCCACTCTGGTGCGCCTGCTGATGGTTATCGCCATGTTCTGCAGCTTCGGAACGACGCTGCTGGTCTATATCGTCGCGAGCCTTCTGACGCCGCGGCAGTCGAATATCCAGTTCATGTAATTGATTTCGGTTTACACCAACCAATTTAAAGGGGGATACATTCAATGGGAGCATGGAAAAGAATAGTCGATATTTCAAAAGCGGCGGTCAATGAGGCGCTGAACAAGATGGAGCAGCCCGAGATGATGCTGAATCATTATCTCCGCAGCATGGAAGAGGAAACTCATCATATCCGGCAGGCGCTCATTCAAGAAGCGGCCGCACACCGCATGCTGGAGCAGCAGATTGCCGGCTGCAACCGCCAGGCGGAGCAATTCGACCGGAAAGCGGGCGAAGCCATGGCGGACGAGCGCATGGCGGAAGCGCGTCAAGCGCTGGAGTCCAAGCTTGACTTCCTGGACAAGGCCGCCGAGTATACGCGGGCTTCCGAGGCTTCCGCGGCCCGTACGGCCGAGCTTGAGCGGCGGCTCAATCAGGCGCAGGCTGATTACGCCGACATGCAGGCCAAGCGCAGCGAGCTGATGGAACGCGCCGGCAAGGTGAAGTCCCATGCGCAGGCATACGCTGCTGCTGCGGGCACGGGCTATTTCGCAGAGACGGGTTCGGCGGCGCGCGGCTTTCAGCGCATCGAGGAGACGATCACCCGGAAGGAAGCGGAGATCGAAGCCGCGAATTCGGTCCAGGCCGCTGCCGCGGCGGCGCGTGAGTCGCTGATCGAGGAGCAGCTCAGCCGGCTGCGCAGCCGTACCCCGCAGCAATAATTAGCGTGCCGGCGCTGTGAAACCGGATTATGAAAAACAACGGTCGCCCGTCCGGGTGATCGTTGTTTTTGTGTCGGTTGTGTATAGCCTTGACAAACGCGCTCGTTCTTGAAGGACGGCGAAGCCGCTTATCCTTGGTTGAATAGGCGGATACCGGCGGACCATTTCGTTTAATCCATCAGCCTCACCGGACTGAGGCGGCTGTAGGTCAGCAGCTCGGAGATGGTGACGAAACGGTAGCCCCTGTTTTTTAGCTCCGGCAATATTTGCTTCAACGCTTCCACGGTCTGCGATTTTCCCTCGACCCAATCATGCAGCAGCACGATATCGCCGTTTCTGGCGTTGTTCAACACGGTTTTCGCGATTTTATCGACGCCGGGCGTGTTCCAATCCATCGTATTGATATGCCAGGACCACATGACGACCTTATAGCCCGAATTTTTGGCTACCCGTACAAGGGCATCATTATAAAATCCGCCGGGCGGCCGGAACAGACGGGGCTTTTGCCCGGATCTTTTGTAGATCACTTCCTCCGCCCGGCTGATTTCATCCGTAATGGTTTTCTCCGAAAAGGAACGGTTAAAGTAAATGTGATGGTATGTATGATTGGCTAATTCATGGCCTTCGGCATCCTCGCGGCCTAAGATTTCCGGATAGGCCTCGGCTTTTTTGCCGACGATGAAAAAGGTCGCTTTGGCTTCATACTGCTTCAATAGCTCCAAAATTTTCGGGGTATCCTCGGGATCGGGGCCATCATCGAACGTAAGGGCAATCACCTTTTCATCCGTCGGCACCTCCCATACGACCTCCCCGCGTTTTTCATAGTAGAAGCGTCCTTTTTTGGGCGCGTCGGCATCGGCCCGAACGCCGGCACCGGCCCTTAGCTCGCCGCTCAAGCATAAAAATAAGCAGCAGACGGTTAGAATCGCTTTTTTCATCATACGTTAAAATTCCTCCTTCAAATCTGCTCTCCAGAACGATTTCCGCCCTCTCTGCCATATTCGCCGAGCTTTGAGCAGTGCCGCTAACAGGAAGCGTTTTATAGTTTCCCCGATTCTTTCCTAAATAACCGGACAAGTGAGCCCGAGACGGTTTTGGATAATTTTCCCCGATCAAAGCCATAATGAAAGAAACTCGCAAGGGTGAACAGGAGGGCTTACCATGTTCCGTTTTTTATTGAGCAGGCTCGCACCGCAGCCCAAGCAGCGCATCCGGTATGCGCAAAGCAATGAAGGGTCCGCCGCGCTGTCCGCTTCGCTGGAGACGAACCTCGGTTATATTCGGACGGCTCTGGCGACGCCCAATGACTTACTGATCAGGATTATCGCGCTTGGAGCGGAAAAGCAGGCTTGCGCGACGGTCTGCTTGGACGGGCTGGTGAATAAAGAGCTGATCAACACTAATGTTCTGAAGCCGCTGCAAGCATTCAACTGGGACACGTCCAACTATTTGCAGCAGGCCGAGCAAGGCGCCGGGCTGTTGAATCAGATGGCCGAGGTGCTGCCTCTGAACGGCATCAGCCGATCCGATCGGATGGAAGCCTGTTTATTGGCCGTCCTTTCCGGAGAGACGGTGTTGTTAGTCGACGGAGCCGCGGAAGCGTTAATTATAGGCAGTCAAGGTTGGGACGGCAGAGCCGTCGAGGAACCGCAGACGGAAGCGCTGATCCGCGGACCGCGGGAAGGCTTCACGGAAAATCTGCGTACCAATATGTCTTTAGTACGGCGCAGAATGAAGGATCCGAAGCTGCGTTTTTTCGATATGAGAATCGGGCGGAGAAGCCAGACGCAGATTGTAATTGCCTATACGGAAGGGATCGCGAATCCGGAGCTTGTCCGCGAAGTGCAGCGACGCATCAGCACGATCGATGTCGATGATGTGATCGGATCGGGTTATATCGAGCAGTGGATTTCCGACAGCTTCATGAGCCCGTTCCCGCAAATTTTGGCGACGGAACGGCCGGATAAGGTGGCCGCGGCGGTCGTTCAGGGCAAGGTGGCGATCTTGGTCGATACGACGCCGTTCGCGTTGATTTTGCCTGTTACGATAGGGGCGATTATTCAATCCCCGGAGGATTACTATAGCCATTGGCTGATCGCCACGTTAATGCGGATTTTGCGGCTGATTGCGGCTTTTATCGCGACCTTTTTGCCGGCTTTCTACATCGCTTTAGTGGAATATCACCAAGGCATGATCCCATCCTTGCTGGCCTTTTCGATAGCGGGCAGCAGGGAGGGGGTTCCGTTCCCGGCAGTGATAGAAACGTTACTCATGGAGGGCACCCTGGAAATTCTCCGTGAGGCCGGCGTCCGGCTGCCCAAGCCAATCGGTCAAACGATCGGCATCGTCGGCGGCCTTGTGATCGGGGAAGCGGCGGTAGCCGCCGGTATTGTGAGCCCGATCATGGTCATCGTGGTAGCGATTACGGCGATTTCGTCCTTTACGCTGCCCTCGTATCCTTTTGCTATCACGCTAAGGATTATTCGCTTCGCCATTATGATTGCGGCCGCTTTGTTCGGCTTATACGGCATCGTTCTGTCCTACATCATCATTAATATCCACATCGTCAATTTGAAAAGCTTCGGGATTCCTTACTCCGCGCCATTCGCCCCATTTTTCAAAAAGGATTGGAAGGATCTCGTGCTGCGCGCCCCGACTACGATGCTGGATACGCGGCCCGACATGATGCAGACGGAGGATCGCACCAGAATGAACCGCGATTTGAGGTGAGCTGCATGAAACCATTTGATTACGGAGATGAGCGGATCGGGTCGAAAGAAATTATATTTTTGCTGCCGGCCTATATTCACGGCGTGCTTATATTGACGGTACCTCGGATTATTAATGAAGTAACGCATACCTTTGACGGGTGGATCGCCCTTCTGGTCGGCGGCCTTATCGGCACGTTGTTCGCCTGGATGACGGCGAAGCTGGTGATCCGCTTTCCGGAAGCGAATTTTTTGCAGTTCGCCGGACAAATCGTTACCAGACCTGTCGCTTATGCAATGACGGCCGCGTTGGCGCTGCATTTTTTGCTGATTGCCGCTTATGAGGTGTCTGCGGTCGGACGCATTGCGCAAATGTATTTGCTTCCCAAAACCCCTGTCGAGGTTTCCGCGCTCGCTTTTCTGCTGATCCTGATCTATGGCGTATCCGGCTCCAGAGTAGGCTTGCTACGGCTTAATCTCATGTTTTTCCCGATATATATGCTGCTTCTGATCGTTTCCTATTTGATTGCGCTTGGAAATTTCGAATGGCGCAACCTGCAGCCGATGTTCGTAACAGACATCCCTACGATGGTACAGGCTACCGGGCGTACCGTTCTGACGGTTGTCGGTTATGAGCTGCTGCTTCTGTACGCAGGCTATGCCCGCATGCAGAAACGCATTCCGCAATGGTCCGTCTATGGAATGACGATCAGCGCGGCGGTGTTATTGTTCAGCTATACCGTCGTTATCGGCGTAATGGGAAGCAAGGTGCCGGTTGAGCTCATCCTTCCGTCGATTGATATGGTCAAAGAAGCCATTATCCCCGGCGGGTTTATCGAACGCTCGGATATCATTTTTTTTGTCATATGGATTACGACTATTTTCAATACCGGCGCGATGGCTTATGATGCAATAATCTTATCGCTTGGCCTGATGTTCCCCCGTGTCCGTAAAATTCATTGGGTGCTCGTTTTGGCGCCGATCGTATACTTGATCTCGATGCAGCCGCATACTTTGATGGATGCGCTGGATTTGTTGAAAACCGACCTTTATTTGCAGGTTTTTTTCTCTTATGTGGTTCCTCCGCTGCTGTTTGTTATTGCCGCCGTGCGGAAGCTGCCGAAGGGGGTGAGACAGCTTGAGTAAACCGTTAGGACACGAGCAGGAAATCGAGGAGAAAGAGCTGATGTATTCCATAGCTTCGATGATCTTGAGCGTGGGCGTCTTGACGCTTCCCCGAAATATTGCCGCCACGACCCGCTACTCGGACGGCTGGATGTCCATTGTACTGGCCGGTACGATCGCCGTTGCTTTGGTGTGGATCCTTAGCACGCTGGCTGCGAGCTTTCCCAAGCAGTCGTACTTTGAATTCATTTCACGCATCGCATCCAGGCCTGTAGGTTATATGCTGACGGGATTATTCTCCTTTTCGTACCTGCTGTTCACCGCTTTCGAGTTGCGTTCAGTGGCGGATGTAACGAAGCACTATTTATTTGACAAGACTCCCATTGAATTTATCGGATTAGCGTTTATGCTGGTTGTTATTTATGCGGTCTACGGCTCCAGAGTGGGCTTGCTGCGGTTAAATATGCTGTTTTTTCCAATTGTTGGCGCCGTGCTGACGTTGTCGCTGCTGTTAAATGTCGGGGTCGTTGATGTCAACCATTTCAAACCGATGTTCGTTACCGATTGGAAAGGTATCATGAAGGGGGCGCAAGCAAGCGGCTTTTCGTTTCTCGGGTTTGAAATCGTACTGATGTACGCAATGCTGATGAAAAATCCGCAGCGTACCGTGAAGGCCGCAGTGAAGGGCACGATGATACCTTTCGCCACCTATATCGTACTGTACATCTTTACCATTGGGGTGCTTTCTTATCGAAATACCGCAGAGCTCGCGTTTCCGACCGTGGAATTCGCCAAGGAGGCGGAAGTGCCTGGCGCTTTTTTTGAAAGGTTTGAGTCGTTATTTTTTACGATATGGATTATGACGATCTTCAATACGACGGCTATGTCGCTGGATGTCTGTATGTTGTCGCTGAAATCGATCGTGCCGAAGGCTTCCAAAATGACGAAGCTTTTGGTGCTGTCGCCTCTCATCTATCTCATTTCATTTGTTCCTCAAGACAACAGCGAACTGAACAGCTTCGGTACGGTTATAAGTTTTTTTCACTTTATGTGCTGTATCATGCTGCCGGCCTTTATTTTTATTGCGGCCAAATGGAGGAAGGTGAAGCCGGATGGTTAAACAGATGCTGCGAATCGGATTGGCCCTGCTTATGACGATGCTTGTTTCGGGCTGTTGGGACCGGATCGAGATTAATGAGCGGGGGTTTGTGATCGGGGTTGCGATTGATGAGCCGCACTCGGAACATGCCGAGAAGGCTAACCGCCTGGAAGCGCGTAACAAGCCGAAAGAAAAACAGCGTTACTCCGTGACTTATCAGGTGGTCATTCCGCAAAAGCTGCAAGGGGGAGGAAAAGAGCGGACATCCGATACCTCGTTTATGAATATGACGTCCGAAGGGGATACGATGGCCGATATTGAACGGCAAATGACGGCCCGGACAAGCCGGAGCCCGTATTTCGAACATTTGAAAATAATTATCATTTCCAATAAGATTGCAGAAAAAAAGGAAAATATCGGCCATGTACTCGATTTTTTCTTAAGGGATCAGGAAATTCGCCGCAGCACCAGGGTTTTAGTGTCCGACGGAGAAGCCAGACGCGCCCTGGAGGTTGTGCCAAGCAACGAAAAGCTGCCTGTTATGTATATCCATTCAGTGACTCAAAACAGCAGGAGAACGGCCCGGATGCTGCCCGAGACGAAGCTGGGCGATCTGCATGAGCTCATTTTGGACCGCAACGGCTTTGCCTTGCAGCGGATTATCGGCGGTAGCAATGAGGTAAAGGTCGTCGGTGCGGCCGTATTCCGGGGGCACACGATTACCATGAAGGGGGTGCTGGGCTCGGAAGAAACGGAAGGGCTTAATCTGCTGACCGGAAAAGTAAAAAACGGCATCCTCAAAGCGAAACTGAATGGAAATATGTTTGTTTATGAAATGGCGCGGGTCAAACATCGCATTCATGCCGATGTCACGGATCCGCAGCATATCCGGTTTATGATAAAAATCGATACGGAAGGCTTTGTCAAAGAATCGTTGGCGCCGTTGAACATGATGGACAAGCAGGTCATCCGGCAGCTGGAGGACAAGCTGTCTCAGGAGATGAAACGGATGACGCGGGATGCGATCAATAAGCTGCAGAAGCAATTTAAGGTGGACGCTATCGGTTTGGGGAGTTATTTGGAAAAAAATCATTACCCGGTGTGGAAGGATATCGCCGGGCATTGGGATCCGAATGATGAAGATAATTTGTTCAGCCGGTGCACGATCGACGTGCAGCCCCATGTGCAGCTCCGCCGCGCCGGAACGATCAACCGGACTTTTCATTAGGACAAGGAGGAGAACAGTATGTCCATTTTATTCAGCCATATGCCTTCCGGGCTCGCGTTGTTTTGCGCACTGCTGTCCGTATTGATTCCGTATGCCATTTACAAAATAAACGCGGTTTTGCATAAAATCGCCGATGCCCCTTGGTGCAGGGAGCAGGGGAAGGGCGGCGGGGACTCGTGAGGGGGAACTAGGGAAATAAAATGTCATAAGCAGGAGGGCTTTGGAATAAATTGGCGAACAATACTTTCCATACATAAATACATAAAGGGGAGAGTATTGATGCTTGTCCATGCGCTTAGAAGGCCGATTATGCTTTGCATTATGTTGATGCTTTTATTGCCGGCATCGTCAATTTGGGCGGAATCCGTGATTACGGATTCCAATTTGGCGAAAGCCATTTTGCTAGAGCTGCATGAATCTGCAAACCATGACTTGAAGCAGGAGGATTTAAAGAAGCTGACATCGTTATATCCGAAAAGTAAGGATTCAAATGGTAAAATTACGAGTCTGCAAGGTCTTGAGCATGCGACTAATTTGAAAAGCCTAATGCTGCCCGGTCAAGGCTTGTCCGACATTAAGCCGATAGGCGAATTAAACCAATTAATATGGCTTGCTCTTGATGGAAATGAGATTGACAATCTTGCACCTGTGAGCGGATTAACCAACTTGAAAAATTTGAATGTCAACAATAATCGGATTCAAAGTTTGCAGCCCCTTGAAAAATTGTCGATTTTGACGGATCTTTACGCCAGCAATAATCAAATCCAAAGCATAGAGCCTTTAAAAAACCACCCTGAGTTGGAGTATTTGTCTCTTGCAAACAATCAGATTCAAGATATCGCCGCACTGGAAACGATCCCCAATTTGAAATCCGTTGTCTTGAAGAACAACCCATTGAACGAACAAGCAAGTCAGACTATAGAAATATTGAGACAGAGGGGCGTCGCTGTCGATGGAATAAAACCAATGGAAAAGCCGGAGACGAATGATATTCATGTTACGTTAGATGAACTGCCCGTTCAGTTTGAAGTTCCCCCTTTTATCTCGGACGGGAAGACGTTCGTGCCGTTTCGGCCTATTTTCGAGAAGCTTGGCTTAAAGATTACATGGTTGGGAGATAGCAAGACTATTATTGGCGAAAAAGAGGGCGTTTCGATCCAGATACATATTGATGAACTGAACGCGGAGGTTAACGGACAACCCGTTCAGTTAACCGAACCGCCAAAACTTATTTCCGGAACTACATTTGTGCCGCTTCGGTTTGTAGCCGAGTCTGTTGGAAGCAAGGTTGAGTGGGACGGTTCGAGCCGAATGGTTACGATCAAGAGCAAGCACAGCTTCGTTTCCTCCGACGGTACCTTTCGGGTAACAGCTTTTGGAAATTGGGTACAAACCGGGGGGACTCAAGAATCCGTTATGCTGAGGATAGAAGGAGGCAGCTTTAACGCGTTTATGGTAAACGTATTCCCTAAACAAGAAGGTGTGGAGCTGAATCAGTTTTATGAAAATATAATGGAGCAGAACTGGGGGGACGACGAAGCTGATCGATTAGAAGAAACTGAAGTCATTTTTCAAGGACTCCCTGCCAAGCAAGCGGTTTTTAATTTTGCGGCATACAAGCAGGTGTTCACGATATTCTTATTTGAAGCGAACAACCATTTTTATCTAATCACTACGATGGCAAAAAAAGCTGATTTGAAAGTACAGCAAGAGGAGCTGGCACAGATCCGGGACAGCTTTGAATTTATCGAGCCTTAGCCAAAAAAGAGGACGCCGCCTTTTGTTCGCTCGGGCGGCGTCTTTTGAATAGCCTTTACATAGAAGAGACTGTGCTTACCAGCCTCTTTTATACTGATTCGGTCCTTCCAGCTGGACGCCGAGCTTCTTGGCTGCAGTGCGCGGCCAGTACGGGTCGCGCAGCAGCTCGCGGCCGAGAAGCACCAGATCGGCGCGGCCGCTGGAAATGATTTCCTCGGCTTGCTCGGGGGTCGTAATCATCCCGACAGCGCCGGTGGCGATGCCGGCCGATGAACGGATCGCGTCGGAGAGCGGCACCTGATAGCCGGGATACGCCTGGATCGGACGCGGCACGATGCTGCCGGAGCTGCAATCGACCAGGTCGATACCTTGCGCTTTCATTTGTTCGGCGAAATAAATAAAGTCTTCGAGCCGGTTGCCTTTCGGATCGTATTCGTTGGCGGAGACGCGAACGAATAAAGGTCCTTTCCAGAAAGCGCGGACACCGTCGATAATTTCCCGCAGAAAGCGGTAGCGGTTGTCGCGGCTTCCGCCATAGGCGTCCGTGCGATGGTTCGCCAGCGGCGATAAAAATTCGCTGATCAAATAGCCGTGAGCCCCGTGAAGCTCCAGGGCGTCGAATCCGGCTTCCTGCGCTCGACGCGCCGCTTGGATAAACGCTTGTTTGGTCTCCTCGATTTGCTCGACCGTCATGGCGTCCGGCGTTTTGGATTGTTCATCGAACGGGATTGCCGAAGGTGCGATAATCGGGCCGTCCAGCACAGCTTTACGTCCGGCATGCGCCAATTGAATCGCGATTTTGGAGCCTTGGCCCTGTACAAGCCGAACCAATTCCTTCAGCCCCGCCGTATGCTCGTCGCTCCATATGCCGAGGTCCTGAGGCGAAATGCGTCCTTGCGGGGTAACCGCCGAAGCTTCGACGATGATCAGCCCGACTTGGCCTACCGCGCGCGCAGGGTAGTGGATCTTATGCCAGTCCTGCACTTTGCCGGATTGGTCCGCGCAGGAATACATGCACATCGGCGACATGACGATGCGGTTTTTGAGCGTCATTCCGTTTATGGTGATCGGTGAAAACAATTGCATGGTTTCGGCCTCCTCGCAGATTAAGTGAACTCGTTCAGCTTTGCTGACATCGGAGAATCAGATGGGGACTCTACCCCACCTGATTCAAGGCCCACCTTAAAGGTGGGGTCTTAACCCGATAAAGTCGTAATCGGATAAAACAATAAGTTAAGTACTCAATATTAGTAAGCTGCTTTCTTCACTATTATACATGATAATAGTAAAATTATCCTTATCGGCATACTGTTTTTTAGTTGTAAGCATCGTATAAGTTTTTAGTCTTTGCTTTGACAAACGCGCACGTCTCTTAAGGGGCGAGAGCATTTATTCCGGAGAGAAATCAATCTATATGCAAATATGCTCGAATTTTATTGCAAAACAATGAAAAATGTGGTAATTTATACAATATTGGTAAACGCAGAGCGGAAGTACCGCCTCTCCCATGCAATAGTGCATGGCGAGGGGCGGTTTTTTTGTGTCTGCGCAGATGAATGCGTATCAAAATAGCAGAGGGGGGATGCAGATGATTGAGCAGCAGATGGGCAAGTTTCCCGGCGATGTGCTGGGAGGGCGTTACCGGATTGCAGCCGTGCTGGGGCGCGGCGGGACGAGCACCGTCTATGTGGCTGACGATCTGCGGTTGTCCGGCAAACGCCGGGCGGTTAAAGAAACGCGTCCGGCAGAACAAGAGGCGTATGCTTCGCGTGCGGAGGCCGAGATGCTGATTCGGCTGAATCATCCGAATTTGCCGGATATTGTCGACTACTATCCGTCCGACGAACGGGGCTTCAGCTACCTGGTGATGGATTATATCGAAGGGGAGACGCTGCTTCAGCGGTTTGAACGGCAGGCGCGGAGAATGACCGAGGGGCAAGTGATCGGTTATGCGCTCCAGCTGTGCGATTTGTTTCATTATTTGCATTCGTACCGGCCGGACCCGATCATTTACCGTGATTTGAAGCCCTCCAATCTGATGATCGATATCGAGGAGCGGGTACGGCTGATCGATTTCGGCATTGCACGCAGCTTCAAGGCCGGCCAACCATCCGATACGGTGCAGATCGGCACCGTCGGCTTCGCCGCCCCGGAACAGTTCGAGGGGCGGCAGACAGACGCGCGCACCGATCTGTACGGGCTCGGCGCGCTGATGTATTTTTTGCTGAGCGGCGGTCATTATTACCGCGCCGCCTACAAGCGTCTGCGCGAGCATGACGCCAGGCTCTCGGCGAGCATCGCCGCGCTCGTGGAGAAGCTGCTGCAGGCGGAGCCCGATGCACGCTGCCAGAGCGCGGCGGAGGTGCGAGCCGAGCTGCAGCGCGCGCTGGCGGAGCAGCAAGCGCAGAGCGGCGCAGCCGAGGGCGCCGAGCGCCGGGCGCCGGGCCTCGGCGCAGCGCAGCGCGGGCCGGCGCGGGCGGGAACGGCGGCTGGCAATGCCGCCGCCGGTTTGGCGCCGCCGCGCGTCATCGCGGTGGGCGCCCTGTACGCGGGCGCAGGCGCGACGTTCGCGGCGCTGGCGATAGCCCGCGCGCTGCACGGGCTCGGCGTGCCGCACGCGGTGCTCGAGCCGCCGGGCCGGCAGCCCGAGCTGTACGCGCTGCTGTACGGCGAGAAGCACGCGCCCGCCGGCTACCGCTGCTACAACGATGCGGGTCTGCGGCATCAGCCGGAGGCGCCGTGGACGGACGGCCGCACGCTCTGGCTGCCGGCGCATCCTTCCGCCTCCGCATCGCCGCTTGTCGCCCCGGATGCTGCCGATAGCTTTCGCAGCGGCAGCGGCAGCAGTGCCGGCGGCCTCAATAACGCAGACGGCTCCAGTCTAGCCGTACAGGCGGAAGCAGCGCCGCCGGATATATCCGGCGCAGGGCGCATCGCGGACGCCCCGGCTGCGGCAGCCTACGGCCAGACCCCCTACGGACTGGCGGGCGGCGCGGACATCGATAGCCCCGCTGGCAGCCGGATCAGCCCCGGAGCGGCCTATTGGCCCGAGCTGTTCGGGAGCTTGGAACGGCCTGTCGTCGTAGTCGACGTCGGTTCCGATTGGCTGGAACACGAAGCAGGCGGGCTGCTGGCAGCCGCAACCGATTTCGTCTATGTCGTCGACCCGCTGATACACAAGCTGGAGCTTGGAACGGTCCGGCGCAATCTGCGGCTGCTGGATGATTTGCGGTCGGCCGGAAGGCCCGTGCATGCCATCGCGAATAAGGCGGTGGCTTCGGGCAATACCGGACAATGGCTGCGCATTTTGCCGGAAACGCCGGTTTGCCTGCTGCCCGCGATCGAGCAGTCCAAGCTTGCCGAGGCAAGCTGGCTCGGCATTCTCGCGCAGGATCGACCCGGCGTGAAGCAGCGATTGAACCGGGCGCTGCTGCCATGGCTGCACATCTGGCTGCAGCCCGCGGCAGCGGAGGGGAAGATAGCGGGCCCGGGCACGAAACGGATGCTGCATAAGCTTATGAATAACGGGTAGAGCGGGGGGAGAAGCACGATGAGCTTTTGGTATCGTTTTTTTTATTACTTATTCATTGTTGGATTGTGCTTGTCCGGACCCGCTTTATTGGTTGCTTGGAAATGGGGGGTAGAGCCGAACTGGGGGACGGTTGATGTCGTCAAAGCGGCCCGTCCGGTAGAACGGGGCATTCGCTTAAGCGAAGCCGATTTGAAATTGGACAAAATTAGAAAGGACCAGCTGGTCGACGGGGCCCTGGTGAAGCTGCCCGCCGTGGTAAACCAGGAAACGGCAAGAGCGATCAGGTCCAACGAGCAGTTGACGGATGCGATGCTCAATACAGGCCATTTGCTCCCGGCCCCGGGCGAGTGGAACATGCCGCTGCCTGCGGAATGGGTGTTCGGCAAGCCGCCTGGGAGTCTGCTGCGCGGCGACAGAGTTTCGCTGCTGCCGGTACAGAAGGACGACGGCAAACGAACGGGCGAAACCGCCGCGACCGCTGCGAACGAGCAGGGGAGCTCCAAAGAAAAGCCGGTTCCATTGGAAATTCCGTCCGACGAGGAGAAGAAGCTTCAGGAAATTGTCGTAAGCTATGCGAAAGGCACGAACAATCAGGAAATCGCTTCATCGGATGACCGCAAAAAGCCGTCGGGTGCCGTCAACACGATAGAGCTTATCGTAAATGACGAGCAAAAGGAGCTCATCCGCAAATACGGCACGAAGGGTTACCGCTTTCTCGTCGTTTATCGTTAAAATCCCATAATGAACAGGGAGGCGAAGGATGAATTGAATATATATGTAGTTTCTTCTGACCGGAGACTTCTGGATTCGCTGCGGATGTCCGGAAGCTACGGCTCGGTAGTGTCAGTATCGAAAGATATGGTTATAGTTATGGAACAAGCCGCTCCCCTGCGGGCCGAGCCTGCGGGCAAGCCGTTTGAAGCCCCGGTGGCCCCGGGCGACGCGTGGCTGGTAAGCGATGCGCTGCTGGACATTCATGAGGCGATCGCATTGCGCGGCATTTATCCCGATAATAAATTCATCTATATGCTGAGCAACAGCTCCGAGCCGCTTGCGCTTAAAGCCGCGCAAACGTTATGCGCCGCGCACGCCATGCAATACATCCTGCCTTACCGAACGCCGAAGCAGGTGGCCGAGGCTGCGGCCAATATTTGCCTATCCAGAGAAAGAAGCGCCAGCAAAGTAATTACAGCCGTGGGTGCGCTTCCGCAGACAGGGCTGACGACAAGCCTGGTCGGGCTGGGTGTTACTTTATCGCGGTTGTCAGGCGCGCGTATCGGCATTCTCGGAATGAACGGCTGGAACCCCGGCGACAGCGGGTTTCGCTATTCCGCCAAATATTTGGACGAGCTGTGGGGGAGCCTGCAAGGTAAGCAGCTGCAAGCGGCCGAGCTGCCCGGTAAAATGCAGCGGCTGTCGCAGGACGTTCACTACCTGGCGGGCAACCGCGATCTGAAAAAGCTGTACTACTACCAAACCGACGGAGTGTCCTGGCTGATTGAAAAAGCGCGGGAATGCTACGATATCGTACTGATTGATGCGGGCAGCTATCCCGATCACGCGTTGGCTGCGCAGAGCATCCATGCCGCCGACCTGCTGCTTGTGCAAACCGATCAAAGCCAGCAGGCCAAAGCGCAGTGGCGCAGGCTGTACGAGCATATATTGCAGCCCGTGTTTCAATGGGAGGAACGACAGACGATGCTGTTGTTTAACAAAATGCACCGTTCCCCCGATGTTGAAAACGAAAAACAGCTTTCGCGGCAGCTGGAAATGCCCTATATTGGCAGTCTGCCTTATGTGCCTTCGTTTTACCGCAGCGAAACGGAGGGCAGTCTGCTTGCATTTCCTTGGCCCGACTATGAAAAGGAGCTGCAAAAAGTGAGCCGGGCGATTATGCATTACTATGGGCTGCCATCCGTCGACGAGAACGAATCCGACCGTACCCGCCCGCGGGCTTTGCCCAACGGGAGCGGAAAACCGTCATGGCTTAGCTGGATGAGACCGGCGAAGGAGGCCTGACGAATGGCCGACAGCAGACGATCATCCGAAGCGCCTTCAACCCGTTTCCAGATCGGTCAATATCGTCCGGAGCCGTGGAAAACTCATGATGCAGGCGCATCCCCGGCGGCTTTCATACAAACGTCCGCTGTGCCGAGGACCGGTGAGCCGGCTGCGGCCGTTTCCAGGAAGGCTGCTTTCGATCAAGCCTGCTCAGCATTCAAGGAGATGGCCGATGTCCGCTTTAGCGGCGTTATGCAGCGCGGTGCCGCCACAGTCCGGCTGCAGTCCGACCGCTCGGCAGGCGATGAGGCGGAAGCATTCGTCGAGCTTGAGAATAAAGCGATCATCGGCGTGCCCGAGACGGTGACTGCGATTATGGAGCAGATTCAGACGTATGTCGACCAGTACGGCCTGCATCAGGTGGAGCTGCCTGACTATTACATCGGACTTAAAGGCTACGCCCGCGCGGAGCAGCAGCGATATTCCGACATTACCCACGCAATGTTTCATGAAATATACGGCTTCAAGGCGCTCGCCTGTTGGAAAAAATATCCGGATAGCTATGCGGCGCAAATCATAGGCACTTCAATCTGGATTCATCATAACGGCCGGCATGAGCGGATGCCCTTTCAGTTCGCCTCTACGCAGGAGGTGGATAAAATTATTCGCGCCCTTACCCGGCAAAAAGAGGATGCGATCGTCAATCTGTACAATACGACACTGGAGATCGACTTGTACACGGGCGAGCGGGTTACGCTGACGGTGAAGCCGGATGTCAAGCATGATGTCATCACGTTTCGCCGGTTTTTGATCGGCCGGGTGACCGTCGACGATTTGGCGCATGAGGCTCGCCGAACGATTCCGCCGGAAGCCGCGCTGCTGCTGAAGGGGATTTCCAAGACCCATTGCAATCTGATAATCGTTGGTCCGCCCGGAACCGGCAAGTCCACCACGTTGAAGGCGCTGCTGGCCGAGCGGGCCGATCATTATACCGGAGCGATTATCGAAAAGCATTACGAGCTGGCGGCGGGGCGCGACTTTCCGGAAAAAAAGCTGATCGAAAGAATCACCCATGAAGGAACGTTTCATCATGCGATGGATCAGGTGCTTCGCTTTGACGTCGATTACGCAATCATCGGGGAAGTACGGCGCGTCGAAGCGGAGGGGGCGATGCTCGCCTGCGAAAGGCTGCTCAAGGGCTTCGGCAGCACCTACCATACGTGGAAGCCGGAAACGGTGCCGTCGCAGTTCGCCAGGCTGCTGTGCGGCTTGAATCCCGGAGCTCGGTTCGCAGAGGAGGAGAAGCGTGTCGCGGAAAATATCGACATTCTAATCGTTCAAACGCAGGATACAAGCCGTACTCGCAAACGGATCAAGAGCATTATGGAGCTTCGCTACAATCGTCACAATGGCGAGATCAGCACGCATGATTGGGCGCGGTGGGACGAGCGTACGGATACTTGGAGCTATCGCGCAGATATTAGCGAGCGGCTGTTTCGCGAAATGCGGGAAATTCAGCCCGAATGGGCGGCGGCGACGGCAGAGCTGCTCCGCCGGTTGGAGAATGCCGCTCCGATCCGCCCTGATGAGGGGGTTGTCGTGTACAATCCGGCGGAAGTCAACCCGCTTGTCCGGATTGAACGCTCGCTGGACAAGCTGGCTTCCAGATCGGTTTAAGAAATTTGCGACTGCCGCAGTCCAAATGTTGTTCGCCTCAATCATGCGCACCGCTTGTCCAAGACGTTGTCGCTGTTAACGGAGCTATAACAAAAGAGGAGGTAAGCTTTGTTGCAGTCAGCTTATGCAATAATACATACGGTTTGGCTCGGTATGTCGGCCTGGCTGTTTACATGGGGGTTGTACAAGCTGCTGCTGCCGCTTCTTCGCTATATGAACGCGCTGCTGCGTACGGAGCTCAGATATCGTTCCGGCATGAAGCTGCTGCATAAGCGGCGTTTTCAGAATGCGAAGCCGAATGCCATGACACTTTTTTGCCGAAGGCTGCTGCGCGAGCTGGAGATGCTGCTGAAGGAGACGCAGCGAGAGCGGTTCACCGATTCGTCGGTTCAACGTTTTTTGCTGCTGTCCGTTTCCTGCGCATTGTCGGCGGGAATTATCGGCTTTATGACGGCCTATGATATCAGATTCAGCCTGTTTGCCGGCGGGCTTACTTTTATCGTGCCGGTTTTGTACTACCGATTAAAGCTGCGCAGTCTGCAAATCCAAAGCGGTTACGACCTGGCTGAAGCTGTCGGCATTTTGACTAGCAAATACAAGGTGACGAGGGGCAATATGCGCACCGCCTTACAGCTTTCTTGCCAAGAGATCGAATCGGCCCCGATTCGCCGGCATTTTATGAATTTGCTTAGGGAGGAGCTGAATTATGTCGATTCGCGTGAGATGGAAAAGGCGGTGGAGGAGTTTATTTACAGCATTCAAACGTCCTTCGCCAAGCAGCTCGGCCTAACGATGCTGAAAGGGCTGCTGCGCAGCGAAAATGTGGAGAGCACCTTGATGGCGATCGATAAAAACATACACAAACAGATCGACATGCTGCGCGACGAAGGGGATTCAAGCTCCGAGGTGCTGCAGCTGAGCTGGCTTCACGTGCTGCTGTTTCCGCTGTTGATGTTGATGATGATTGTGTTCATGGGTTATAACAGTACGGTGCATTATCAATTGGGAACGGAGCAGGGGAGATTTTGGTTGACGGTGACAGTATGCTTTATTGCGGGCTCGCTGCTGCTTGCCGTCTGGTTTCGCAAACCGCCGAACGATTACTAATCTTTTTTTCCATTCATGGGAGGTCGATGCATAGCGATGGAATGGCGGCATGATTTATACGCTCTCCTGAACACGGGACTCGGTATCGTCATATGTTTGCTGTATGCCTTGGCCGCTTATTTGGTACATCGCAGGCTCCGGACGCCGGTTTCCATCAAGCATATGACACGTCTGCAGTATTTGCGGCTCAAAAGCTGGCTTCAGCATCCGGAGCTCGAACGCAGACTGGAGCGTACCGGCTATCCGCTCAGGCTCAATGCGGCTCAAATTCAGTCGATCCGTTACGGCTTGGCCGTTATTTGGCTGCTGAACACGGGTTACGATCTGTTCGTTCATTGGCGGCTGCAATCCATCCCGGCTATTCTCTTGCAGGTGTGGGGGCCGGTAGTTTGGCTGCTGCTTACCAATACGAAAGCTTCCGTGCTGACCTACTTTTTAAGCAAATGGAAAGAGGTGGACGACGGCGAAAAAAACCGCGAGCTGTTCATGATTTACAGCATGATCGCCGACGAGCTCAAAGGGACCGGAAGGCGCAGGCTGAACCTGCACACGCTGCTCACCAAGCTGCGCGACTACACGGTGCGCATCAAGCCGTCGCTTAACAAGGGGCTGCGCGTTTTTGACGAAGGGGCACACGAAGCGCTGCGCGTGATCGCCGAAGATATAGGCACGCGCGAGGCGAGGGAGCTGTGCAAGCTGCTGGCCGACCTGGAGCTGACGCCGCCGGAGGATGTTTCGGCGCTGGTGGATGCCCGGGAAGAGAGCTATACGCAGATGCTGCGGGAGAACCGCCGCCGGAGGCGCAAATTTTTCGGCAATCTGGCTTATGCCGCCGCATTCAGCCCGTTGCTGATTTATTTGTGGAATGCGTTGAACATCGCCCAGCAGTATGTTACGGATCTGGCCAAAAGTACAAATCATTTTGGATGACCCCATAAGGAGTGATGCGCTGTGAAACCGGCATTGGAAAAATTTTTGTTAATCGCAGCTACGCTGGCTGCTATCGGTTTATTTATATTTGTAGCGTTATGGAGCTCGATCAAGGAGAAAAAGACGCAGATGGACGATCTTTTTAATAACACCAATGTGCCGACAAGCATACTGCAGCATACCGAGCCGCCGCGGTCAAATTTTAATTTCCATATATGAAAGCGGCTTTGGTGGAGATGCTGACCGTCTACATTTTGCTGCTGCTGCTGTTTCAGCCGGTGCTGCATGACATTTACTCGACAAGGGCCAATGCGGTGGAAATGGTGCTCGACAGCGCGATCCAAAAGGCGTCGAACGCCGATAACGGCCGGTTTACGCCGGAAATTATCGATGAGATGCGCTATACGCTGGAGCATACGTTTTTGCTGGACGGATCGGATATCCGCTTCACCGGAACGACCGGGCTGACGCCGAGGGGTGAATATATCGAGGGCACGCTGTCGGTAAAAAGCACGCCGAGATGGCTGCTGCGCACGATGTTCGGCAGTCCTGACCGGGAACCGCCCGAAATTGTCCGGTACGCCAAGCAGATGAGCGAGGCGATGGTCCGGTGAACGTCTTATGAACCGGGTGCTGCTGCTTATATTCGTTGTCCTGCTGTTCCTATATACGACCGGCTTCCAGGCCGACCGCTATATTACCGTTACGACGCATAACCGTCTCAAGTTTGCCATAAACCGCGGAGGCCACGACGCCTCGCTGCAAATCAGCAAGGAGCCGCTTGCGGACGGGCAAATTGTGTTCGACCGTACTGCCGCGAGACGCGCCTTTGAAGCGACGCTGCAGGTTAATTTGCAGCTTCGGCCCGATGGAACGCCTTATGCGGAAAGCTTGTTGAGCCGCGCGCCGGTTGTTGTATTTGAAGATTACGTGGATGATGCAACGCCCGGCGCGGTTTTTCCGCTCAGCTACGTGCAGGAGAGCCAGCAGATCGTGAAGGTGCTGCGGGGGCCGGCCGTCATATACAAAGTAAAGGTGAAGCTTCCGCGCAGCCATGCTCTGTCCTATGACGGGGATGTGTACAAAACGGTCGTTTATGAATACCCGTTTCCATAGTTGTTCCGGCTTGCGTACGCGTGCTGCAGAGGATCGGGAAATCGCTAAATAGGAGGTGCACGGATGGAACAAGTCACGAAGCGAAAAAGATTTGGCCTGCGCAGCTTGAGTATGCTGTGTCTTGTATGGTTGGCGCTGCCGGACGGGAGCGCATGGGCGGCTGCATCGGTTCCACCTTCTCCCGGCATGATCCGGGTCGAAAACCGTCTGGCCGGGACATCTGATACGGTTACCGTCACCGGCTTGTCTGCCGGGGATATCGTTAAAGTGTACGCCGACGGCGGCTCGACGGTTCCGCTCGGCAGCGCGTCCGTAGGCAGCGGCTCGACGGCGGCTACGGTCACGATTAATCAGCTGGGAACCGCCGCCGGTCATATTTATGTGACGGTAACGCAGCCTTCGTTTTCGGAAAGCCGGCGTATCGTGAAGTCTTATTTGGCGGAGCCGCTTTCGGTCGCTCCGCCGGCCGCTTCCATTCGGGTTTTGAACCTGCCGTCCGGGTCGCCGGATCAGGTTATTGTAAAAGGCTTGCATGTAGGTGCTATCGTCAAAGTTTATCGCGATCCGCAAAAGGAGCAGCTGCTTGGCAGCGCTTCGGCAGCCGCAGACAGCACTAACGGAACCGTCGTACAGGTAGGGCAGCTGGGAGCGGCCGAAGGGGTGGTGTACGTCACCGTGACCGAACCGGGTCAAGGGGAGAGCAGAACGACGGAAAAAGGTTATGAAGCCGAGCCGCAGACAGCCAAGCCGGCGATCGGACATATTCGCGTCGTGAATGCGCCAGGCGGAGCGGGGAATTTCGTTGAAGTGAAGGGCCTAAACGGCGGTGACATCGTCAAGGTGTACGTTTCCGACAGGGCTTCAACGCCGCTTGCCCAGACAGTTGTCGTTACCGGTGCCGATAGGGCAGAAGTAACGCTGCCACAGCTTGGTTCGGGCGAAGGCGACGTATATGTTTCGGTGACGCGGCCTCCGATGCAGGAAAGCGAGCGTGTGTCGAAACGGTACCGGCCGGAGCCGGTTACCGCAGCTCCTGCGCCGGGGATGATCGTCATCGTCAATGAGCCTGAGCATACGGACGATCGCGTTGAAGTGTACGGATTGTCGGCGGGCGACATCGTCAAGGTGTATCCGGATGCGACTACCGTTTCGACGATCGGAAGTGCGGCGGTTGCGGCGGATTCAGGTCGAGCGGTCGTCACGATCCCGCAGCTGGGCAAAAAGGCCGGCATAGCCTATATCTCTGTTACGTCTCCTTCCTATGGGGAGAGCCGCCGCGTAGCGAAATCGTTCGCAGCCGAGTCGGCAAGCCGGGCACCCGAACGGACCGACATCGAGGTTCGTAATGCCGTAGGGTCTGCAGATACCGTTACCGTGTCCGGGCTTAAACCGGGCGACATCGTCAGGCTGTACGCCGACGAGGGCGCAACGTCTCCGTTCGGCAGTGCAACCGTCGCGGACGATGCGACGAAAGCTTACGTATATGCGGGGCTGCCTCAAAGTGGGTATGGCGTTGTATACGTTTCGGTTACCCGCCAGAATGAAGAGGAAAGTGCGAGAACGCCGAAAATTTATCCGGCTGAGCCGGTATCGCTCCCGCTTTCCCCGCATCAGATTCGGGTGATCAACAGCACCGACGAAGCAGCCGATGAAGTCAGCGTATTGGGACTTAAAACGGGCGATAAGGTGAGGCTGTATGCGGATGCGGAAGCGGTGCTTCCGATGCAGACGATGTTGGGCGCCGACGCCGAGATCACGGCGCAAGACGGAGAGTCGACGGTCACGATAACCCGGCTGAAGCTTGATCCCAAAGGCGGCAAATTGTTTGTCACGGTAACTTCGGACAGTAAACGCGAAAGCGGCAGAACGGTTAAAGCTTATGATGCGGAATAGCGGGAAATGCACCGGGAGTGTATGGATGCTGACATTGGCTGCGGCAATCGTATTCGGATTTGTCTTCGCGGCGTCGCCGGAGAGGACGGCTTATGCAGGAAGGATGACGGGACGCGGACGCGGTTGTGCGAAACGGAATAGACGGGAATCCGATGACGAAGGGATGAAGAACGGATGATCAATTCAAAGCTGCATCTGCAGCGCATGCGAAGAAATCGGCTCAAGCTGCTGTTTGCGGCCATTGCGATCGCATGCATGCGTAAAATGTTTTTTCTGACCGGCTTGATTGCCCTTCCGGTTGCGATGTTTTCTTCGAGTGGAGCAGCGGCGGCCGAATCGTCTAAATCGGACGAGATCCGTCTCAGCGATATTGCCGGTCATTGGGCGGAACAACCGATTCGGGAGGCTGTGTCCAGCGGCGCTGCATCAGGCTATGCCGACGGCAGCTTTAAACCTGACCGGAATGTGAGCGGCAAGGAGTTTGCAGGTATGCTGACGGCCAGTTTGCAAATTCCGCTCCTTGCGCCGGCATCCGGTTCGAAGCAGGCTTCGGGCGAAATTGCCCCGGACCCTTCCGTGCAATCGCTCCAGGAGGCCGGACTTGTGAGAGACGGCGAATTTCGCCGAGAAACGCTGGATCAAGCGCTGCAGCGGTCGCAGATGATGGCGCTCGCCCTCAGAGCCATAGATCCGGACGCGGCGGATACGTCCCCGGAGGCGGTCGGCGGCAAAGCGGCTGCCGCCGGGTTGATGGAAAGCGAGCCGGAAGATCAGGCAGCGTTAGCCAGGCCGGCAACCCGTGCCGAAGCCGTCGTGGTGCTGCAGCGGTTAAAACGGCTGCTTGGATTTAAGCAGGCGGCAGGCTCATAACGCCCATGCCGACAGGCAGGCTAAGCTGAATCTGGCGTCGGAGACCAAGCTTTTTCCAACCCATCGATTCGCTCTGCAGAAGGGGCTGTCCCAAAAGCCGTTTTTAGATTTTCAGCCCCCTACTCTGACTATAAATTTACATGTAAATGCCGCTTCCATTCCCGCTTATATAGTGGTATTCGAGGCGGCATTGCACATTTTTTGGGATTGTGTCGCCGGTTGATACCCTATGGGACAGCTCCTTCTGACTTTCATTGCCGGAACGCGGCTATACTTTGTCTGCACAATATCGACATTGACAAACGCCTTCGACCCTGTTGGAAATTGCCTCGCAGCCGCAATTAGCTGCGACCGAGGCCAGGGCCACGCATCTTCCTGCGTGGTGCCGCAGCGGTTATTTGTTTTTGGGTTGAAAGCGGGCAAAAGATCGGTTACGCTTACAACAGATGCGAAGAAGCTGGAAGGAGGCTACTATTATGGCTTTTATCGATTGTCATTTCTTTTCTGAATCGCTTGGCATATCGACATCCATGTATGTGATTTTGCCGCAGCCGACGACCCGGCAGATCGGTATGGAAACCCGGGCGGTCAAGGAAAAGCATCCTACCTTATATTTGCTGCACGGATTATCGGACGATCACACGATTTGGATGCGCAGAACTTCAATCGAACGATATGCGGCCGAATATGGCATCGCCGTTGTGATGCCCACCGTCAACCGGAGCTTTTATACCGATATGGAGCAAGGATATGCTTACTGGACATTCATCAGCGAAGAACTGCCAGCCGTCGCCGGATCGTTCTTTCCTTTATCGGGGGAGCGGGAGGATACGTTTGCGGCCGGACTGTCAATGGGCGGGTACGGCGCTTTGAAGCTGGCCTTGTCATGCCCGGAACGGTTCGCGGCCGGAGCGAGCTTATCCGGAGCGACCGATATTGTCAATCTGGTACAGGAATGGCAGACTGCAGAGTTTCAGCACATCTTTGGCGATTTGACAAAAATCAGGGGCAGCCGGAACGACCTGTTTCATTTGGCGGAGGAAATGGCCCGTTCGGACGGGACGAAACCCCGATTGTACCAATGCTGCGGGACGGAAGATTTTTTATATCAGGACAATGTGCGTTTTCGTGAGCACTGCCGCAGCCTGAAAGTGGAATTGACTTACGAGGAGGAGCCGGGCAGCCACGAGTGGGGATATTGGGACCGCAAAATTCAAGCTGTGCTGCAATGGCTCCCGATTCGATAACGGCATCAGGAGGACGGACGCAATGAACGAATATACGGAGCGGGTACGCCGGCTGCAGGAGCAGCTCCGGCACAAGCGGATCGACGGCTGTATGATTACGCAAAATGTGGACCTATATTATTTTACCGGCTCTATGCAGACGGGCTACTTGTTTGTTCCGTCTGCAGGCGAGGCGCTCTTTCTGGTGCGCCGCAGCGTGGTGCGAGCCCAGAGCGAATCCGCGGTCAAGGCGGAGCCGCTGGGCTCCTTCCGCAGCATGGGAGAACGGCTTGCGGGAGCTTACCGCTCCTTGTTCGGGGAGGCGGCCTCATCAGGGCGCAAGCTTCGGCTGGCCGCCGAGTTCGACGTGCTGCCGGTGCAGCAGCTGCAGCGGCTGGAAGCCGTACTGCCAGCCGTCGAATGGGTCGACGGCTCGATGATCATCCGCGAGCTGAGGATGATCAAGTCGGCGGCGGAGCTTGCCTGCATCCGGGAAGCCGCGCGCGTCATCGACCTGGCATTCGAGGATGCGGCGCAGGCGATCCGGCCGGGCATAACGGAGCTGGAGCTGATGAGCCGCATTGAGCTGTTTGTACGCCGGGAGGGGCATCTCGGCATGATGCGGATGCGCGGTTATAACCAGGAGGTAATAACCGGTATGGTCGGAGCGGGCGATGCGGCTGCAACGCCTACCTACTTCGACGGTCCGGCGGGGGGCCTGGGGCTCAGCGCAGCGAGCCCGCAAAGCGCGAGCCGCCGGCCGATACAAGCGAATGAGCCGATCCTGATCGATATCGGCTGCTGTATCGACGGCTATATCATCGATCAGACGCGGACCGCCGTCATCGGCTCGTTGACGGATGATCTGGTTCGAGCTTACGAGGTATCGGAGCGGATTATTCGCAGCGTAGAAGCTCGTTTGCTGCCGGGCACCGTCTGCGAGCAGCTGTACATGCATTCGCTGCAGCTGGCGCATGATGCGGGATTAAGCGACCATTTTATGGGCTACGGCGATGATCAGGTGAAATTTCTCGGACATGGCATCGGTTTGGAAATCGATGAGCTGCCTGTGCTGGCCAAAGGCTTCAGCTACCCGCTCCAGCCCGGAATGGTGATCGCGATCGAGCCGAAGTTTACGTTTCCGCAGCGCGGTGTCGTAGGAATCGAGAACAGCTACGCGATAACCGGGAACGGTTACGAAAAGCTGACGGTTACACGCGAAGGATTAATCCGCTTGTAAACTGCAGTCCGTGTTTGCCGCGCCGGCGGACCTTCTTCTAGTCGCCTGTTGTCCCGGATTTCTTGAATGAATACCGCTAACGCGGCAGAGATCCGGGCCAAAGGCGACCGTTTTTTGCCTTTTCCGAACGGTTCCGGCTTTTCCGCGAGGACATCTCTGGATTTTTTGGGACAGGAAGCCGTTTGTGCCAGCCAAGGAAGTCTCCGAAACCGCCGAATTGCGCGGCACAGGGGAGGCTTCTTTTTAGTTGCACAGCCGATGGAGTCGTTTCTCCTTGTTGCGCGAATACCATATTATGGGAAACCCTCGCGTTTCAGACGAGGATCATTATTACATAGACAAAAGGTGGTTATTGTAAGTGGCCCCGATAAATCACTCGCCCTGAAGCCATTCTCCAAGCCCTTTTTGTAAAAAAATCTTGTTAGTGAGACGAAATATTAAGATACTCCGTCATTTCGATAGTGTTTTCGTATATGGCCGTACAATTCATACTGGTGTTGAACGGAATATGGAGATCGCTGGAGTAAAAGCAAAGCTGCTGTGGAAATGGCTGTTTACCGCTCCAGCGCAACGAGACCAAGCTGGCGCTATAAAGCGTCTGCTTGGTCTTTTTCCTGCCTGAGCTTTTCTTAACCGGCTCGCGCAATAATATGGTCGATTAACCCGTACTCCTGCGCTTCGGCGGATGTCATGAAATAGTCGCGGTCGGTATCGCGTTCGATTTTTTCCAGAGGCTGTCCCGTAGTTTCGGACATAATGCGGTTGGTGAGTGCTCTGACCTTGAGAATTTGCTGCGCCCGGATATGAATGTCTGTGGCTTGGCCTTGTGCGCCGCCCCATGGCTGATGGATCATAATTTCCGCGTTGGGCAGCGCGAACCGTTTGCCCTTGGCGCCGCCGGTCAGCAGGACGGCTCCCATCGAGGCGGCAAAGCCGACGCAGATCGTCGACACGTCCGGGCGGACGAACTGCATCGTATCGTAGATCGCCATACCCGCGGTAGTAGAGCCTCCGGGACAATTGATGTACAGATGAATATCTTTCTCCGGATCCTCCGCCGCCAAAAACAGCAGCTGCGCGACCACGGCGTTAGCCGACTGGTCGGTTACCTCCGTCCCGAGAAAGACGATCCGGTCCTTTAACAACCGCGAATATACGTCGTAGGAGCGTTCTCCCCGCCCGCTTTGCTCAATGACAATTGGAATGTAGCTCATCTGAATTCCCTCCTTGAATTAACCGTGTTCATTGCTTTCGTTTACGCCGCGCAATTTTGAATGCCGGAGCCGGAATGAAACGGCCGCTTCAGGCCAAACCCTGAGGTCACCATGATCAGCTTGACAGGCAGCGGGGAGTCGGCATCCGTCGTTCCCAGCTCCCATTGCGTGACCAATGCTTCTGCCTCCGCTGTTTGCGTTCCTCCGGCTTTATGCTCGGCGTATCGCTTCAAATCGACAACCGAACCTTCGGCCGGCTTGCCGCTGCTTGCGGGTTTGCCCGGCTGCGCCCATACAAGCAGCGGCTTCTCCTCTTGCTTCTCCGCAACGTTAGGGGCGGACGGTTGTTTGTCGTTGCTGCTCATGCCTATGAACCTCCTTGTTCCGGCTTCGGATAGACGGACAGCATCACTTGATACAAGGCTGCTTCCGAATTCCGTGCCGCGTATTTGTGAACCAGCTGTTTCATCATGGCGACATAGTCCTCGATAAAAGCTTGCCGCTGCTCTTGATCGTCGAGCGGAATTTGCAGCTGCAGCGACGCGCTCGGCACCTCGCTGCCCGTTTCCGAACGCTCCAGCAACATTACGGCGTCCTTCTTCATCTGCTCGGCGCTTGAGATCAGCTGGGCGAGCGAGCCGTGGTCTTTGAGCCGCTCGATCGTCTCTGCGGACAAACTGAGCGATTCCGCCATCACGAACGTTCTGGCGATCGCCTGGTACAGCACCTCGACCAGATTGCGCACCTGACGGGTGCCGACCCTGCGGATCAGCCCGGTTTTCTCCAGCGCCTTAATATGGTAATTCATCCGCTGAGGCGTTTCCTGAAGCGTACGGGCCAGCTCAGCCGCAGACGTCGGCTCGACTAACCGGGAGACGATATCCGCGCGAAGCGGATGGAGCAGCGCCATCGCCTGATCCGGCGACTGTACGAGGCAGCTGTCCATAATTTGTTCCTGCACGATGTACCGACCTCCTTACGATATTTTATGAACGTAAAAATATATTATTACGTAAATTTATTTTTGTCAAATGGTATTAAGAGCGTGCCTCAATTTAACTGCGGGACAGAGCAGAGGAGTTTGATATGATGTAGGATCCCTTTCGGGCTAGTACATTTTTATAGCAGGAATTGAAGGAAGACCTAGCAGCTTGCCGCGCTATTTCAAAGGACAAGGATATAGGGGGAAAGTGAACATGAAAAAGAGGACTAAACTCTTAATTTCATGGGAGAATCTTGTCGAATTCCTTGCTCTATGCTGATCTCTAATCATCCTTAGTGCCTTCTTCATCTACTTTCTTCTGACCTGTATCTTCTTGACCCTCTCCTTCCGGCCCTGCTTTTCCAGGAGCCGCAACTTCAATATCGCCTTTTAATTTTTCTTTTTTTTCCCCATGAGATATCTCCGCTTCTCTCACTTTTTTAGCGGCAGTTCTCGAAGATGGTCCAGATAACGTTCTTCTCTCTTGTAGACTTTTCAAGATAGCTTTTTTCTTTTCAATTAGCTTATTCCTAATTTGTTCCTCAGCAGCAAGATATTGAGTTCTATAAATTACATGCTGATCATCTACAGCGTAGTTTTCAGTTATTACATGTTCTCCGCCATGCGTTACTGACAACGAGATTTCTTCACCAACATTTGTGCCGGGTTTTACTTTAGCAGTCCCTTGAATAACAAGTGGTTTTGATTCAGTCGGAACAAAATTATAGCCTTCTTCTCCATCTCCGTCCCCATCCGCATCTGCGTTCTTTTCCTTTCCCATTCTAACAATTTTATGCTCCAGAGCAATCATTTTGGTATTCATATCGTAGGAGCCGGCAACCAAATTATTAGCTGTGTTATAACCCCCAAGACTGCTGCCAACGACATGCAGCCATTCGAATCTGCCCGGTAATTGATCATGCCATTCCTCTTTGCTTTTACCTTTTGGCAAATGGTCTATCACGTGGTTTTTCGCATTCTGGCCACCCATCACTGCTATTTGACTGGGCTCTCTGGGACCCTTGTTCCAATCCGGACGTTGATGTGTAATGGTTACCGAAAGTTTATCTTCACTAATTCTATCAGCAGTAAATTTCGGCCCTTTTGTCTCTGGAGGTTTATGGGATGGTTCAGACGTTCTTGCGCTGTATCTGGCTTCATTTGCCCATTTATCTCGTATTTTGGGAGGATTAACCAGTGTAGCTCCTTTGTATTCATCTTTAGCAGCTCTGGCTACACCTGATCTACCCTGTGCTTCAACCGTGAGAATTGCATATTTTAAACGCAAATACATTTCGATACTTTCCCTACTCGTTTCACCGAAGTTAAATATTCTACTCTGTAAAGGACTCGCTGCAGTAATACTTCCTGAATCTGGATCGTTGTACCATAAGCAATCTGAAACCAAATCAAAAATTATGTGCTCAGGGAGAGACATGATATCCGTAGTCTCGGTTTCGGTCTCCGTATCATCCTTCAAACCGGCCACCCTGCTTACCTTATTTGTAGTTACCGTAACACTTTCAGCTTCTCCTCTTCCGAAGTAAGCTGCTAAATTAATTGATTTCGAAACTATCGCCTCTGTAGGATATCTGGAAGTTACTAATTCTTGTCCGAATGGATCGATATTAATTTTTATATATTTTTTTTCTAATTCTGACATTGAGGTATCATAGTTTCTATCTTTACTTAATTCCCGTCTGTCTTCCTTTCTTTGATCACTTATTTTTTTTTTCATTTCCACTTGTTCACCTTTAGGAGTATATTTCCATGGAGCAAATTTACCGTTTATAAATCTGACTTTCTTCTTCACTTCCCCGGTATGTTTTGCTTCGAATTCTTCCAGTTCTGTATTAAAGCCGGGACGGTATTTGGTTTCCATTTCAGCCGGGGTCAATCTTTCCCTCTTTAATTCCCTCCTTTCCTGATCATAATGATATTTAGCATATTTTTTAAACAAGGTATCTTTATCGGCACCAGTTAAGGGATTTCCGGATTTGTTAACAATTACTCTTTGAATGGTACCGGCTTCCACTTGATTTTCCCTTACAAAATCTCCATTTTTCAATTGAAAGGCAGGTTTTACTCTACCTTCAGATAAAGGGGAGTTCTGTGCTGAACTTTTGGAGACAGCAGCTTGGTTAGCTTCGTTGAATGGGTTGGATTGTGAACGGGATTTCACCAACTGAGAAGTCGCTCGATTGCCAATTGTTCTTTGTAAATATAAAAACTGAGCTGGTGTGATAGATTGAGAAGGCTCGTCCGCAGCACCCCGAAACTGTAGGGTTCCGGTGGAGGTTGAATCTGTAATTTGATTTGTTTGCGCTGTTCGGGGGGCTGTGCTTTTTGGATTTGTATTATTATGACTTGGCGGCATCGATATCATCATGATTACCTTCCTTCGTCAGAGATAGTTTTCAGCAAGGTTGCAGCTTCAATATGGTTGGGATCGAGCTGCAGACATATATCCAAATAATTCAGCACATTCTTGTTTGCCAGCATGTAACAACAAATAGCCAGGTTGTAGTAAGTAGGGGCTGCTTGGCCATACGCATTCAAGGAACGTTCGAAAAAAACGACGGCTTCATTGTATAAATCCATCTGATAAAGCAGGGTACCTATTTCAAATGCCAGATCTTGATCCTCCCCGATTGTATAATATCCTTCCCAAACCGCCTGTATAACGAATAGCATGCTTCGTTTATCCTGGGATGAAATTTTCGGCAACAGCTTTCTGTAATACGGAATGCATTGTTTGAATAGATGAGCGTCGTACCCGCTGAGCCTAATGATTGACATTAACTGACCCTGATTCATTTTATGAAAATATTTTTCAAAATGTTTTTTAAAGCTGAAAAAATCATCCGGCCCGAACCTGCCGACAAATCGACTGTAGGCGGCCTTGGTGTCTATGTAATCTGCAGAATTTGACATCATCAAAAGACCTATCAGGTTTAGGTGTTGATGCGAATGAGGTGTAACCAAGGTCTGACCGCCTTGATCCTCGCAAAATATTCGTAATGCATGGTAATTTACCGTTAGTGAAAAGCTGCCATGATGCACTAATGAAGGTTCGTCCTGCTCATCTAATTCTGACAAAAGATGATATCCTTTATCTGCTGATAGAAGGAATACACCTTCATTCGAAAGGTGGCCTAAACGCTCCAGACACCTTATGCCAACTGAAGGTATAAGTACATGTGATCTTTTGATGCTGCTTCTGTATAGTTCAAGCAAGTCGTTAAAAAATCTCTGTTCATAGGGAAATTTTTCAATAGCTTTATACTGATAGTCCAGATTCACCGATTTCAATTGTTCTGCGGGAGAAAGGTTATCCGTTAGTCCATCACAGGTTAAATGAACAGCACATTCAAAAGCTGTTCCGTTGTCAAAATAGAATAAATCGTGGGGGATGCTATCAAAAAAATAATTTGCGATCACGATCAATGGCTGCGCCAAGCTTTGAACGTCTATTGTTGTTTGACTATGTATCAAGTGAATACGGGTGTCCTTTTCAACATCAAAAATCGCGAAATCAAGCATCCCTCTTTCAACAAATGTTTGCAATTGACGGTGATCCTTCCAAAACTCAATATTTTTCGGAGGTAAATCACTAAGAATGTAACAGAATTCAGGGAATTCACCTGAAACCGATTTACAGAATTCATCGATATATTTCAGAAAGCGATAGGCTAAACGCCCGGAGCCGCCGCCAAGTTCTATCAGATAAACCTTTTCATTCGTTTGGCTCTTCATTCGTTTGATATCTTTCAAAAAATGCAGCACAATCTCAGCATAAGCGTGAGCCAAAAATGGATTGTTCGTTATATAATGGGGAACTTCACTATTTGTCCATGCTTGAATCCCGTTTTCTTTAAAATAGTCCCGCTGCAAGGTCCAGATTAGTGACTCCGCAAAGGGCTTTGTTTCTTCTACGATTTCCATCACATCAGCTCCGAGGTTACTTACTATTTATTTCATCTTGCAAAAAACACCTGCGAATGTCAATGAAATTAAATCCGCTCTTAGCAATCCCAATCGCAATCCTTGCGTTTATTGAGTGGTCTAGTGTAAGAAGTTGTCGATTAAAAGTTTTGTCATAGCGTATACTTCCGTTGTTGGATATTACTTGAAGGAAACTGTAAAATTGTGTAGAACTATGAGAGTAGGTCTTTTCAAATTATAACTGCAGAAAAATACAAAAAATGGACATTATCAAGATTAACAAGCACGACTGCTAAGACGGTAACGTCAAAAATAGTTTCCTAGGATTAAAAAAAACGTAATGATATTCTAAATAGATTTTCAGATAGACTGACGGGGGTGTCTGTTTGTAGACATCCTCTATTTTTAAGCTTGATTGTAAAAGGGGGGGTTGTATGCGTTTTATTAATAAAAATATCCGTCGAGCAGCCGGATTGATCTACGCTTTGATCTTTCTCGTCATTATCTCGACCACTGTACTGCTATCCTACATGAACACGACTAAGAGCCTAAAGCAGGAGCTTGTTTATTCGAATACCGCATTATTGCATCAAATCATGGAGAAAACGGAACTGATCCTTCGTGAAGTGGACAAGGATGCATTAGGGCTGCTGCAAGAACCGGAAATCCGAATGTTTGTCGATGGTAACTATACAAGTGAGTTGGAGCGCAAGCAAAAGCACAGCGACCTGATGAAGAAACTCGAAAATTTAATAAACTCGAATACGCAAGTGCATTCCATCTATTCTTACTCTTATGGCCAAAAATTGTATTTATCGCCTTATACCTCTACTGAAGAGGCTGCGTTTTTCGATAAGAGCTGGAGAGATAGCTTCGATTCATTCGATGGTTACTTCAAATGGTTGAGTGTCCGCAGTATCGAAGATAGGATGGCCCCTTTTCCGGTAAGTAAACAAGTATTGACATTGGTACGATCCTACCCTACGCTAAGCAGCCCTTCTTTTCGCAAAGGAGCGTTGATTATCAATATCGACGAGAGCATGATTTATAATTCGGCTTTAAATAAAGACGTCAGAAGGCTAGGTCAAGCCTTTGTCATCGATAAAGACGGGCTTGTGATTTCCCATTCGAATAAAAACATGCTTGGAGAGAACATCAGTGCCCGAAAAGAAATCGACCGAATTATGAGTAGCAGCAGAGAAGGAAACTTTACAGAGACGGTGGACGGCGTTCCAAGTTTGATTTTCTATGCGTCCTCTGGCTATACGGGGTGGAAATACGTAAGTATAATACCGAGCCTGCAACTGGACCGTGAACTGCTGACCGTCCGCAACTGGTTGCTAATCATTTCTCTTTTTATGTTCATTGCGGCGATAGCGGCCGTATTTATGGTTAACGCCGTTACATATCGACCGATTGAAAGCTTTGTCCGCTCGATTAATAAACAGTTGAATTCCCGGAAGAATACGGGGGCTGAACGTAAAAACGAGGAGCTAGACGGTAATCTTGAGGCGGCGGAGGGGTTGTTTGACAGCTTTCTTCTGGAGCACGACAGTATACAATTGCAAGTGCGGCAAAATATACCCGCTATGAAGTGGAGACTTGTCTCCGACATGTTAATGGGTTACCGGACTCAGTATAAGGATGTAAAACCTTCTCTGGATTGGCTCGGTATCCGTCTCCTCCCTGCTCACTATATCGTAATGTCGGCGGAACTCGATTATAAATCCCGGATTTCCAATAAAGATTTGCAGCTTTATTCATATGCCTTGTGTAACGTGGCTGAGGAGTTGATCAATACGGAAAGTCACGGAATGGTCGTAGAGATGTTCGACGGGCGTGTCGTCATGATTATTAGCTTCGAACAAGCAGATCCGCAATCGAACATGCTTCGAGCCTTATCGGTCGCCGATTTGATCAAGACTTTCGTTCAGGAACAATTCAGGAAGACCGTTTCAATTGGTATTGGAAGACAATATGAGGAATTGGCGGATTTGCAAAAGTCTTATCACGAAGCGAATGAAGCGCTTCAATACCGGATGCTGCTTGGAGCCAATCAAGTCATTTCGTTCGAAGATATAGAGGATTTCAACAGCCAACATTTTTATCGGCTTTTTGACCTGGAAGAAGCGGTGTTGAATGCGGTAAAAGCAGCAGATGCCGGGTCCGTTTACAAGCAGCTGGAGCTTTTGTTCCAAAGGACGCTGCAGGAGAACATTCCTCCCAAGATGCTAAAGCAAATATGCTTGCAGCTAGTGCACCGCGCCTTAAAAATCGGTTCGGATATCGGACTCGATGTCGACTTGCTCACCGGCGGAGATGCCAAGCTGTACGAAAAAGTCGAACTCGCCGAAGATGCGGTTGAAATTAAGCGGGATATTACCGATTTTTTCACAGATCTGCTGGAGCGTATTTCCGAAAAACGGAACGCTCGAGGAAGCAACGAGACCATCACCCGTATTCTGGAATATATTTCGAGTCATTATATGCGAAGCGATCTTTCTATGAATATGATCGCGGATATATTCCAGTTGAGTGTACCTTACTTGAGCAAAATATTTAAAGAATATACGGAGAGCAATTTTACCGATTATCTGATTCAACTGCGAATGAATAAAGCGAAGCAGCTGCTGGAGGAGGGAAATGCGAAAGTCGTTCACATTGCCGAAAAAGTCGGTTACTCCAACTCGCACAGCTTTATCCGCATTTTTAAAAAGGTTACCGGCTTGACACCGGGAGAATACCGCGAGCAATTAATCTTGGAACGCAGCAAAGCAAACGTCCATGAGGATAAAGAAGGTCACTCCTAAGCATAAAGGAACCAGCCAGCCGCACGTAGGCCGGCTTTTTTTATTGCTTAGGAAATTATGCGGAGTCAATTTTTCTGGATATCCTGGGGGCTCCCCCAAAAGTAATAGGATTATGCTGCAGAGGTTCTCTTCACTTTTGGGGGAATATTTCGGGGCTCCCCGCAAAGTACCTGAATCAGCTTCGAAGCCAAGGCCCCACTTTGTGGGGTTATTTTAACATAATAGAAAGTATAAAATCCGGGAACCAAGGTGTTCCCCTTTTTAAGTTTTTTGGTAAGTAGAGTTATGGAGACCAATATTTTACGACAAATATTTTTTGATGAACATAACCATTGGGAAAATTTTGTGAAGAAGCATGGGAAACAAATACCGCTTAGTATGGTCCGGGACTTCGATAGGATGGATGATGCAGACCCGGAAGTGTCCCCGTAATTCGCATGTGAAGCTTACGGCGGAGCCATGTACCGGGAATACGACAAAGAGGTGTGCATGGTTATGAATACCGGATCGAAGACCGGCTAGTTAAAAAAGAGGTAGCAGGAGACACAAGAGTAGAACAGTAAGAGGGCATGGATGTGGGGTGGAAAGTTTACGGGCCGTCTTTGAAGTCGTGTTCCCCCTGCCTAGTCTAATCGAAGGAACACGACTTCAACAACGGCTGTAACCCCACATCCATCCCTCCCCACGCTCAAACGTAAATCTTACACCTAGGAAGCCGCAAGGCGTTTTTCTAATTCGGAGGGTAACAAACATCCATGATGATAACAAATGAAACCACTTTAAAACGTTCAGATGCCGATTTAATGATGAAATGTACATGTTCAAAATGGCCTGTTGGAAGTAGGATAGGGTCAGCACAGAAAGATACCATGGAGGAGTGGAATGTATGAGAGAAAAGTTGGCCGCCGCTCACGCGGGCCCACACACAGAGTCTCGGGTTTCGGTTCGTCTGAAATCGAACGGGCTATGGAAATGCATCAAGCGGGACAAGTATTTGTACCTGATGCTGATTCCCATCGTCACATATTATCTTTTATTCAAATATGCCCCGATGTTCGGAGAAATTATCGCATTTAAAGATTATCGGTTTGCGGAGGGGATCTGGGGAAGCGACTGGGTGGGACTGAAGCATTTTCGCAAGCTGTTCGGCAGCCCCGATTTTTTCAATATCCTGAAAAATACTCTTTTACTGAACGTATACAATGTTGTATTCGGATTTCCAGTGCCGATTATTCTTGCGCTGCTGCTCAATGAGCTGCGAATCGAATGGTACAAACGGCTCGTTCAGAATCTGCTGTATGTTCCGCACTTTATCTCGTGGGTCGTTCTCGGCGGAATCATCATTGCTTTGCTCAGCCCAAGCTCGGGGGCGGTGAATATGGCGCTGCACAATGTATTTGGCATCGAACCGGTGTATTTCCTTGCCAGCCAATTTTGGTGGCCTATCGTCTTCGTTTTGTCAGGCATCTGGCATAGTGCGGGCTGGAATACTATTTTATACATGGCGGCGATTACAGGAATCGACCCGCAGCTCTATGAGGCGGCACGCATCGACGGGGCTGGCCGTATTCGCCAGATTTGGCATATCACGCTGCCGGGCATCCGCAGTACGATTGCGATTCTGCTCATCTTGCGCATGGGTTATATGATGGACATTGGTTTTGAACAAATATTTATTTTGCAAAATTCAGCCGTATCTGAAGTGGCCGATGTGATCAGTACCTATGTGTATCGGATGGGGCTTCAGAACGTACAGTACAGCTACACGACCGCACTGGGCTTGTTTCAATCCATGATCGGGCTCATCCTGATCGTATCGATGAATCGGTTGGTCAAGCTGCTCGGCGAAAAAGGCTTATGGTGAGGAGGGACGACGGATGGCCGAACAAAGACATCTTGGCAACCGCACATTTAATGGATTGAATTTGATTTTTCTTGGGGTGGCGGGCTTTTTGACGCTTTTTCCGTTCATTCATGTGATGGCCACCTCGCTCAGCGGCAGTCGGGCCATTGCGTCCGGTGAAGTATTTCTATGGCCTGTGGATTGGACGTTGCAAGGCTTCCGCAATCTCGTCGAGGATGGACAGCTGTTCGTCGGGATGCGCAACACCATAGTAATTACAATGATCGGAACCTTCTTCAACCTGATCGCAACCGTTCTGGCGGCGTATCCACTGTCCCGCAGGCGATTGCGCGGACGTGAAGGACTTCTGATGGCGATTATGTTTACTATGGTGTTCAGTGGGGGCATGATCCCGAATTTTATTCTCATCAAAACTTTAGGCATCATGAACAGCTACTGGGCACTTTGGCTGCCCGGTTTGATCAGCACTTACAACATGTTCGTGATGAAAACGTTTTTTGAGGGACTTCCTGATGAGCTGGAGGAATCAGCTTCGATCGACGGAGCTAACGATCTGGTTGCGCTGGTCCGTATCATTCTCCCGTTATCCATGCCGATTCTTGCCGCACTCGGCTTGTTCTACGCAGTTTATTGGTGGAACGCCTACTTTAACGTGTTAATCTACATCACCAGCTCCTCGAAGCTTTCTCTTATGATGGTGCTGTATCAGAAGATCAACAACGTTAGTGAAACGCTGTTAAGCACGGGCGGTGGCTCGGAAGGCGCGATGAGCGGCCAAAATTTGACGCCGGAGGGCATACGGGCTGCAGCGATCGTCACGGCGACCGCACCGATTTTGATTGTATACCCATTCCTTCAAAGGCATTTTGTTAAGGGCGTATTGATCGGTTCTATTAAAGGTTGACATTATTTGAATATCTATAAGACGATAAGTCTTAATGATATAAATCGACAGACGACTTAGGAGGTCAAGAGCATGCCGATTCTAATCAAAAGCAAGTACGTCAAGTCTGGTCTGGCTATCGTTTTAGCGATGACTGGATTATTAACCGCCTGCGGAGACAAAAAAGAGACGACTCCGGCCCAGGGTGATGCAAAGGAAACCGACAAGTACGCCAGTCTCCCAAAGGAAATCAGCATTTCTATGTTTGATAGGGGACGCGTACCGGCTGAAGAAGGAACATATGAGAACAACCGCTGGACCGGGTGGATCAACGATAATTCCGGTATCAAGGTGAATTGGGTGCCTGTCCCCCGCAATACGGCACAGCAGAAGCTTAATGTTCTTATTGCCGCCGACGAAGCGCCGGACCTCATTTGGGAATATGACCGCAACTATATCGCGTTGCTGGCCGCCCAAGGGGCGATTCAGCCGATCGATTCCTATATTGAGAAATACAGCACGTCCTATAAAAAATATTTAAGCGAACATCCTGAGCTAAAGCCTTTCGTTACGATCGATGGAAAAATGTATGCCGTGTCCAGCAAACGCGGAATCGATACGATCGCCAACCAAGGGATGTGGATTCGCAAGGACTGGCTGGACAAACTTGGTTTGGCGATGCCCAGAACCGATGAGGAGCTTCTGAACGTAGCCAAGGCGTTTGTGGAAAAAGATCCGGATGGAAACGGCAAGAACGATACGGTGGGCTTTGCCTTCAACAGTCAATTTAAAAGTTACCCGGCGGCTATGTTCGCTTCCAGACCGGACACATGGTATGTAGACAACGGCAAAATGCAGCTGGGCCGTTTGAGTGACCGATATCTGGATACCTTGGCGATGTCCAAAAAAATGTACGACGGCGGCATGGTCGACAAGGAATATATCACCGATAAGAATTACCAGCGCGAGCGTCAGCTTTGGGTTACCGGCAAAGCTGGCATCTATCTGGGCTCGTGGCACCTGGATTCGGAGTACCGGGATTTGAAACAAAACGTGCCTAATGCGCAGCCGGTTCCTCTAGAATCCGTGACGACGAAGTATGGCAAATTCGGCTTGCTGCAGGAAGCGCCGGCCTCCATGCTGATTGCTTTTGGTAAAAACATGAAAAATCCGAAGGCTGCCGTCGAGTTTCTTGATTGGATGCTGGATAAGGGCTGGTTTACGGTGAAATTCGGCATAGAAGGCACTCATTACAAGAAAGCAAATGGAAGCGTGCAAGCCATTGATGGAGAGAAAAACAAGAAAGAACTGGATTATGCGTATGAATATCCGATCGTTAACCAATGGGATCCGAAGCCGGATGACATTGTGAAAATGGCCGCTTCCGATCCGCTTTCCCAGGAATATGCCAAGCTGAAGGCGTTAGGCCTGGAAACGGCGATGAAAAACAATTTCAGAAGGGATATTCCGTACGCGCCTTCGTTTCCGGAGTTGAGCCAATTTTTAGCGGAGTTTACCCCGAAAGCCGACGAAATCGACAACAAAGTCATTATGGGTGGTCCGCAGTTTACGCCGGAATGGGGAGCCGCCGAGCTGCTGAAGGAATGGAAGCGGTTGAACGGGGAAAGCGTGTGGAAACAGGTGAAGGAGTGGTATGACAAAAACAAAGACAGCTTGAAGCAGTAAGCGTACCTTGAAGAATTAAAAATCTGGAGCTTCCGCAGGACGGGGGCTCACATTTCGAAACATTGTGGAAGCGGATACATTTTTATTTTTACCTATTCATGCTCATGAATGGAGTCCAATCAAGTAAGGGGAGAATCGTATGCGTTACTTTCGAATCGCTCGCGATGCTATTTTAGTCGCGATGGCCGTATGGTTTATAGGGCTTTCGTCTTCCACGCAAGTGTCGGCGGCCGGGGGCATTGTCGTTCTCAAAGAACAGGGGACCAATCCGCTTTACGATTTTGGCATGGCAGTCGGAGCTTCCGGCGGCAACAATAAGTTTATTGCGGCCGACTTTGACGGAGATGGAGATACGGATTTAGTGAACCGGAATACGTCCAACACCGGAGTGCAGTATTGGAGAAATAATGGAGACGGTTCCTTTACGGAACTTACCGGCTCCAGTAATCCTTTTCAAAATGTGACGTTTTCCGGAGCTTCTGCGAACTACTTTAGCGCACTTTACTTGCTTACAGTCGATTTTGACGGAGATGGAGATATCGACGTATTTAACGGAAATCATCAAGGCTCGTCCGCTCTGTACCGAAATGATGGAGGGACCTTCACAGTTCTGCAAGGATCGGGGGTCAACCCTCTCCTTGGATTCGGAACGGCGATCGGCACAGGCGGCTTCAGGGCGATTGCAGCCGACTTTGATGGCGACGGCGATACCGATCTGGTGAACCGCAATTCGAACAGCACTGGAGTACAGTATTGGAGAAATAACGGCGACGGTACGTTTACCGAATTGACCGGTACCGCAAATCCGCTCGCCAGCGTATCTTTTGTGTCAAACAGCAGTTATTTCACGGCGCCGCTTTTAGCGGCAGGCGATTTCGACGGTGACGGGGACGTGGACATCTTCAACGGCAATCATGGCGGGACTCCGGCTATGTACCGGAATGACGGAGGGACCTTTACGGTTTTGCAAGGTGCGGGAACGAATCCTCTCCACGAATTCGGTATGGCTATTGGCACAACAACCGGCAAATTTGTTGCGGGGGATTTTGATGGAGACGGATGGGTTGATTTCGCAAACCGAAATTCCGCTAACACCGGGGTGCAGTATTGGAAAAATAATGGAGACGGCACTTTTGCCGAGCTTACAGGGAGCAGCAATCCTTTCGCGAGCGTATCGTTTGCGGCCAATGTCAATTATTTTTTTGCCGGGTTTCTTGGGGTAGGCGATTTCGATGGCGATGGCGATAAGGATATCTTGAATGTAAATCATGGAGGTACTCCGGCCCTTTATCAGCAAAGCGGGTCGCCGCCTAATCTTATAGAGACGGTTCCTAACGACGATGCGGTTTCCGTTGCTTCCAGCGATCCTATTCAATTGACATTCAATGAAATGATCGCAAGCGGAGGTCCGGGGGTTATCGAGATTCGTAAATACAGCGACGATTCGCTTGTGGAATCCATCGTCGGAAATTCGGCTGAGGTCACCGGGTTCGGATCGAATGTCATTACCATCCATCATCTGGCTCCTCTGCAAAATAATACAGCTTACTACATTCTCATTAAGCCTAGAGCTTTCTTTAATTCGGAAGGACAAACGTTTCCGGGTATATCGAAAAAATCGCAGCTGAATTATACCACCCAGGGCAATTCGATCCAACAGTATCCTGTCAGGTCAGGTGCCGTACCGAGCAGCTCTTACACGCTGACGGTTAACGGGGAGAACATATTCGTTGAGAAGTTTGGCGATGTCAGCTTCGCAAGATTTTCCTTCTCAGGGACGGCCAATTTCACGGTGACCGCGAACGAAACGGTTACATCGTTTGGTATCAGTCCGCAAAGCTATCAAATCCAGGGAAGCAGCAGCGGAAACCATCTTTCTTTCTCCATTGATCAACCTAGAACGCTTATTGTAAGCGTAAACAATCTGGAGAAGCTGCTTTTATTCGCTGATGGACTTGAAACCGCCGTACCCGACATTGATGATCCGAACGTGATCAATTTGGCCGACTATTTACCGGCGGGCCGTGATGAAGAAGCAGCCGTCACCGGCTATTTTCAAAAAGCGATCGACGATACGTCCGCATTGAATAATGGAGCGGGGGGGACTCTGCTTGTTCCGGACGGGAAATACATGACGGCACAGCTCAAGCTAAGGAGCAACGTGCATCTTTATTTAAAAAGCGGCGCTTGGATAAAAGCGGTATCCGATTCCAGCACCGCGAATTATCCGGCACAAAACGGTTCGGACTCTTCCTTCATTTTCATACAAAACGCAAGCCATGTGAAAATTAGTGGCAGAGGGATGATCGACGGCAACGGAATGGCGATCAAGACCTTGAACGACAAAGAGAATATCAAGCTCTTGCGGACAGCAGATGTAACGGATCTGCAAATAGAAGACGTCTATTTCGTCGATTCGGCCAGATGGACGATTCATCTTCTGTATGCCAAAGATGTTGTCCTGAAAAATATAAAGCTGATCAACGATTTGAGAGGCGCTCCTGATCCGGCGAATCCGAATATTCTGCTTCCGACGGTAACCAATACCGACGGGGTAGATATCGATTCATCGCAAAACGTAACTATAGACGGTGCGTTTATCTATACCGGAGACGATTCGATCTCGCCTAAAGTCACCAACTATTTGAATTTGAAAAGACCGACGTTCGGCTTGCAGATCAAGAATAACGTAATATGGTCTTTGAAAGCCGCGCTTAAGGTAGGTGATGAAACGCTTATGGATATCGGCGATATCCGGTTCGAGAACAATGACATCGTTCATGCCGACCGATTCGTCGCACTTTGGGCAGGGGATGCAAGCCACATTCAAAATATTGATCTGATCAATAATCGGGCCGAATTCATCGGCGGCAATTATAATGAGCGCTACTTTTATTTTCGCATCCGGTTATTGCACGGGGATTCCAAGCCGGGGTGGATCGATCAGGTCCATGTGAAGGACTTCTATGTTCTTAATAAAGCGGTTCAAGCTTCATCGATAGAAGGTTATGATTCTACCCACCTGGTCAGTAACGTCACCTTCGATAATGTCGTAATACAAGGTGCACAAGCAGGGAGCCGAACGGATGTCCCTTTGGACTTCAAAAACACATTCTACAGCAACGTCGTTTTCCAGCCATCCGGCACGGTATACAGCGGTACGCAGCCCCCGTCGCCGCTTCAAATTAATACGCCCGTGGACAATTCGATCACAAATAATCCTAATCCGCAAATAAACGGTACGGCTACGGCCAATAGCACGGTGAAGGTCTATGTCGATCATGCAACGCCGGTAACCGTGACAGCGGATGCAAGCGGCAATTGGAGCTACGCTCCGATTGCCGCGCTCTCGGAAGGGCTTCACACAGTAAAGGCAACGGCCGTAGATGCTGCCGGCAACGATAGCGCGGATTCGAGCATCGTAGCATTCACGGTAGACTTGGCAGCACCGTATAGTACCATTTTCGTCGAAGCGGAGGACATGACGCTAGTCGGTTATACGCCCGAGGTTCAATCCGTAGCTTCCGGGGGGAAAGTGATTAAAGTGTCGGGAACCGGAACGGCCACAATGCAATTTAATGGGCAGGACGGAACCTACGATCTGAAGGTGCACTATTTTGATGAAAATGACGGTGCCGCAACGTATCGAATGTTCGTTAACGATTTGCAAGTCGATGCGTGGACGGCAAATCAAGACTTGGGCTCGGCTTCCGTTTCGGACAAATCGAGAACCAGCCGCTGGATATCGGGTATTCCGCTAAGAAAGGGGGATATCGTCAAGCTGGAGGGCACATCGAATGCCTCCGAAGCGGCAAGGGTCGATCGTCTTGAATTTAATCTCATGACCGAACCGGATCCGTCTAACCCACCTTTTCTTGACTCTGTTCGGGTAAACGGGACCATTCCCGTTCTTACCGCAGGCGGTGCGGGGTATGATTTGAACGGACTCACCGTCATCGGAAAGGATCAATTCGGCAGCTCTTATGACCTGGCCGGTCTGCCTAAATCATGGACGGTAAAAACAGGAACCGGGTTTTCCTCGGTGAACGGTACAATCTTGAATCCGCTCAGCGCAGGATCAGGTACAGTTACACTCACCGTCTACGGCAAGGAGAGCAACTCGGTCGCTTTTACGGTACAGGCAGCCACAAGCGGCGAGCCCAGAGTGTTGCTTGTGGACAAGCGAGGAATTACGAGCGGAGCGTATACATCTATTGCCGCAGCCGTCGCCAGTTCTCCGGCACTCAAACCGGGAGACATCATCTCACTGGTACCGGGGAGCGGTCCATATCATGAAACGGTCAAAATACACGTGTCCGGCGTTCCCGGCAATCCTATTATATTTGAAGGGAATGGCGAGTTGATTAGCGGATTCATTCCGTTTCAGTTCACCCAAGAGGCGAACGGGCAATGGACATATACGCTGCCGGCTCCCATAGCCAATACGCTTCCGGACGGCAAATCCGGCACGTTCCGTCATCTGGTAGCGTATAATGGCCAGCGGCTTTTATTAGACCAACCATCGGGACAAAATACCGGGATATTTACAAGCGACTATGCGGTATTGTCTTCGGACGGCAGCAAGCTGATTTTGAACCCGGATAAAGCCTCGCCGACTTCAGGCTGGGAAATATCCACATTATCGAACGGTATCGAAATCGTCACTCCCGATTCTTATCAGACGTATCGCAATCTGCGGGTCACTGGGGTACAAAACGACGGTTTTAATATTCACGGTACCGGAACGGGGCTTGTGTTCGAGAACATCGAAGCTTTCAACAATTTCGATGAAGGGTTCTCTTCTCATGACAGTACAAATTCCACGATTGAGGGCGGAGCTTTTTGGGGGAATGAGAACGGGATTTATAACCAGTCGAGAGACACTGTTACGTTTAAGGCGAATAATGTAAAAGTCTACAATAACATCGGTTACGGAGTGGCGACACAGATGGGAACCAACTCATTTTCCAACGTTCAAGTCTGGGATAACGGCATCTCCAACCTTCGAGTAGGCGGCAGAGTCTTTATGTCTAATGTTGTGACCTACGACAGCAGATGGTCGCAGCGCCCTTGGGTAGGATTTCAGGAATCACAGAACTATAAATATAATCAGGAAATTAAGCCCTATGCTTATTCCGAATATGTAAAGGCGGATTACCCAATCACGAAAACCGGGACGGCACCGACCGTGTTGCCCGCTTCCCAACTGCCTCCATTTAAGGGTGCGTTCGATGATTGGCGGCATATCTATTTCTCCGCTGCTGACCTAAGCAATCCGGCCATCAGCGGACCTGAAGCCGACCCGGATGGAGACGGGTTAAGTAATTATGATGAATATATGGCAGGACTCAACCCGAAAATACATGACAATATAGCTGCTACAACTGCGCCAGCCGCGCCGATCATCATGGAGCCGGCAGACAATTCTGTGATAACCGATCCGAAACCGACTTTCAGGGGAACCGCCGAAGTGGGCAGTACGGTGACGGTACGTGTACGGCGCCCGAGCAGGGATCACGACGGCGAATGGAAGCGGCAACTGGAGTTACATCGGCGGAGGCGATGAGCGAAGGCTTCCAAACTGTATATGCTACAGCGGACGGATGCCGTGGGCAACAGGAGTAGCAGCTCCGTTATCATTCATTTTACGTAAGCTCGGCTTCTGCCAATTATGCAGCCATCCAGGGACCGGCTTCCGTCCAAGCGGGTCAACCGCTGGATATGACCTTCGGCACGCTTAATGTCACATCCAGCGTATACGCCAAAAAAGTCACCGCCCAATAAGATCTGTCGCAACTCCAATATATCGGAGCGGATTCATCATCTTGGCGAGCAAGATGGTTTTGGAGTAAGGCCATTCGTCGAAGAGTAGTTGCTGCATTCCTTTAAGGTGCAAATTAAGTAGAAATTGAGAAAATACAAGTGAGGGAAGAAGCCACTTAGATGGCTTCTTTTTAATAAGTATGCCGCTAGTCGTGAAAATACTATATGGGGCGTGTCTTCGGAGTTGGAACAGCTGAAACGGATGGTAATCGATCCTTTGGTTTTGGCCGGAAAATGACATTGATTCGGCCTACATATTTAGAACATGAGGTGGGATCCACCGTTAAGACACTGTTTTTAAACCGCTAACTCATCTTATTCGAAGACCGGGAAAAGCATATTAGACGTGCCAAAACAGCATGCTTCAAATGTGTATCTATGTGATTCTTTTGGCTTATTTTCTTTGATAATATGAATGATTTTTTTTTGCGTTCCTATCTTTGATTAGGTAAATATATTCTAATCGGTTAATAATCATAGAACTTACGACATAATTATTAAAATTATTACAAAATATTGCAGGGAATTAGTTCCTTTTGTATAATTAATTATCTGGTTCAAAAGTTTTATTTTTCTATTACTAACCACCGAAACAGTATAAAGGCAAACCTAGTCGAAAGATAGGGACGCAAAGCCACGGGCCTAAGCCGTCGGAAATGCAAGGAACATATAATGTTCCAACCGCATTTTTGAGCGGATGGCAGCCGGGTTGCCGAAAATCGGTGGTTTTTTTGTTGTTCGGAATGGAAAAATAAGGGATTCGTGTTAAAGGCTTGAATGGAAAAGTCGGCAACGGCTGAAAAAAAGATGTATGAAATAATATGGAGGGAAATCAATGGTAATTTGTAAAAGAATGATTTCCACGGGATAGCGAGCGAGCATGGACCGGGTGATTGGGTAGCCATTTTATCGTTATCAACGCTGCCGGACCCTCCTGAGCACCTGATGGACTTGAAGCTTTCGCAACTAACAGCACAATAGAGTTTCGTTGGCAAAAAGCTGACGGCTCCGATGGATACGATATTGAATTGGATGGGCAAAAAATCGATGCAGGGCTGAATACCAACTATCTCCACTCGCGTTTGGTACCGAGGACAACGCATACGTACAGGGTTAGAGCCAAAAATGTTACAGGCGTCACAGCATGGAGCCCTTCGATTACTAAGAGTACAACCAGTCCCACCTATTGGATAAATGGCAAAATAGGTCAAGAGTTTAATCTGAAATTGCTGGCTTCAAATGTACTGGACTTCAACGAATCCGATTTCGTCGTCACATACAATCCGGATCAGCTTGAGGTCGTGGATTTGTATAATTTTACTCCTGGACTTGACACAAATGAATCAGGCAAAATAGCAGGCTCTAATTTGGAGGTGAGGTACATTGCCGGGAAAATCATTTTCAAAGTTAAACAAAATATAGTTCCGGGAACATCATGGTCCGGGGAAGTGACCACCCTTATTTTCAAGTCGAAAATCGATGGACAAGCTTCTATTGACGTTGTGGTGGAATAAGAGAACTGATTCCGGAGTGACTGCATGACTAAGTTTTTCAAGAAATTTAATAAACAAATTGCCATATTGCTGGGCATAGCTCTAGTGACCTAATTATTCATTTTATTTCCTGTTTGGAAAAAAGAATCTCAAGAAATTCGTTCCGACTCAAATCCGAGCGAGGACATAAAGATTGCCGCGGATATTTCCAATATGACGGGTATCGGATCGGATGAGATTATGAGACTTAAGGCCCCAGGGAAGTCTTGGAATGAAATGCTCGAATTGCTGAAATCGAAGAGCGGCGGACAATCAGACGATAAAAATCCGGAGTTGGTGACGACGAGATCAAGGAATTACTGGAGCAAGGCTTTACCAATCAGGAGATTTTGGAGGCCCGGTTGGCCGCTGACAGATTGCAATTTCAAATAAAAGAGATCGCCGAGGAGTCGCCGATGGAGCGAATTGAAAAGCCTGTGGTCGAATTTACTGCCACAAATAACAAGAAAGAGGATAGAAAAGCGGAATACCGTAAAATATTCGAAGCTTTCGACATGAAGACGGCGGTCACGTTAATGCTGAAACTAAATAAAGAATTTGGCGGCCATGAGGCAGTGCTGAACGAATACTTGCTTTCCCTGCAGTTTGGCATAGAAATGGAAAAATATGTAAGCAATAAAGCTGAGTACGAGAGACAAAAAGAAATAAAGAGCAAAACCATCCTACCAAGCAGCTTCATTACTTTAGCTATATTGGAGCAAGATTTATTAAATAAAATCAACAAGGAAAATTCATCGGGGAAGGTAAGCTTCTCCGATAACCAACGGACGATGGTACAAGGTCCTCCAACGAAAGAAAGCATGTCGCCACTGCCGGACGTCCCAAAGCCAAACGTTATCGATGTGAAGTCCAAAAATCCGGTGGATGAGATTTTAAGCGAAATCCGCAACATGGATCCTAATAAACCTTAAGAGGAGCGGTATGATGTCAAGCCCCTAAGCTACCTGAAAAATGGGTGGATGAAAATGGCGTGGCTAGAATTACAATTAAGGGAGGCAGTGATAGAGCGCCAGGAAGTACTGATCCTCATGTTGAAATTAAGGATGCATCAGATCAAAGAGTAGACCCTTTCGGAAGCCCAGTAACAAGGAAGAGCGCGGGAAATCATACCCCTATTGAACTTAAGTAAGGATAGGTGAAGATGAAAATTGAATGGTTTTTATTTGAACACAGTTATCTATTGGGAATAGAGTTTAATCCAATCGGTTGCTCACTAACATTAATAATTGATGCAAAGATCACATTTGAGCATCCACAATCAACAGAGATGAGCAATACGGAAGAAAACTATGAAAAAATTGCTATTCTTTTTGAAGGTGTACAGTATTTAAGAATGATTAATAGTTTGCAATTGCTTTCAAACCCTAATGAAGACTTTGGTAGTATCGAGCAACTTAAGTTAAAGAGTCCAGATTCAATAAGCCAAGGCTTATCGATTTCGGAGAATGAAAATAGAAGAGTGCTATCTCTTGAATTGTCTAAAGCTAACGTAGCTACAGTATTTTCTATTTCTAAAAATTTGTCTTTTATCAATTTTGTCTCAGAGATGATTTCATTTGAACTTGGTTTTGAGAGGTACTCTATTGTTGTAAGTGAATAAAGAAAAAAAGTATAACTAGAACTCCATGAACCTGATTGCCCGATAGTGCCATCAGGTTTTTTCTTTGAATGGGCTACCCAGAACGAAAGAAAAGATAGGGTAAAGATCGCCTCGTACAAATCCTCACTTACAGGAGCGGTACGAGGATCAAGTGGTGTTATGTCCGGGTTGAGTGGTCCAACTCCTAACCCTTATACAGACCCTAAATCGCCAACTTCAGCTGCCACTATGAAAGCAATTAAGTCAGGTTCAGACTTGCCATTAGAGAGTTATTACTATAAACGAATGGATTCTGAACAGCAAGAGCTGGCAGAGATGGAGGCCTCAAGAAAAATACAGTTACCAGAGGAGCAGAAGGTCTATGTAGGAGAGCATCCGATCAAACAACAAGGTGCCGATGTTATTTCGCAACCTGCTATCAATAAGGAACCAGTGCATATAGGAGAGCAGCCCAATATTGAGGAAAAACCATACATTAGTGGGCAGCCTATTAATGAGGAAAAGCCTAATATAACTGAACAGCCGCTTCAAGAACGAGGACCAACAATTTTAAAGGCCGAGGGTGCAGGTGAAATAGGATGGAGTATGGTAAAAGGTGGAGGAACGATAGGCGGTCGACAATACTCCGAGCATGCATTAGAAAGAATGGCTCCGAACACTCTTGAGGTAAGGGCAGAACTAACAACGAGAGCGTATGAAAAGGCCGCTGAAAAAGGATTTCAACAGGGAACCAAAGAGCATGCTGAATTTGTAACAAAATATGTTGACCCACGTGGAATTACTCCATCTGAAGTCGAGGATGCTATTAAAAATACACATGCTCAAGCAGGAAGGTATGATGGAACCTTTATGCACCAAAATGATAATGTAACAGTAATAACTAGTGCTAATGGGAGTGTTATAACAGTCATACCAAAATAAAGGGGGAAGCTAAAATGTTCATACAATTTGATGAATACGAGTTGCTAGGACTGTTTGAGACTGAACCAGTATCAATTGGTGAAAAAGAAGAAGGAAAATTTATTTGTAGTAAATCTGACGGCTTTGGATTTAAACTAGTGATGGTCTTTTCTATATACGAAAAAGTATGTAGCTTAAGTCTAAACCATCAGAGTTATGAAACCCCCATATTAGATATGAAATTTAACGATGTTGTAAAAATTTCTTGTAACAATACGCAATTGAAAATTCAATGTAATAATGATGCAAATTGTGTTATAGCTACTTTTAAGCCAAATTTTTCAATAAATATCCTTGATTTATAATGTCATGAAATAATATATCCGTAGGGGCATGTTCCCTATGGTTCTTTTTTTGATGGGGCTACCCAGTGCCGAATAAATCCATCATTCAACCTTTAACACAACTAACCCATGTAATATCCGTAAAAAGAAATTCCGTTTCGTTTATACGCACACAAAATGTATGAAGGGCTGTTTTTTGAGAAAATCTGGGAGCTAACGAATTACAGCCGGTCGTTACCGATGAGAGCGGGTAACCCCGCACTACTTTTATCTCATGGGTTCTATAGATTACTCTTGCCGCGGCCAAAGGACATCTGGGACGCTTCGATAGATGAATACGTGGGAGACTAATCAGAAGGATGAAGGAAACGGTGAATGCCGTCAACTTGTCGATCCGTTATCGATACGATCTGGCCGGAAACGCTGTTGAAGTAACCGATCGGATTGGCAACTATACCGGGTACGTGTACGATAATCGTAATTTGCTTCTGAACAAGAAAAGTCAAGGAAACCAGAGAAGCCATCAGTTACTCGTATAACGAAACCGGTTACTGTAATCCAAGTTGTTCAAATTGGCTCGCCCAGAGTGAAAATTTCAGAATCATTTCAAGATCGAGTTTCTTATTTATACGATGGCTGGGATCCTGTAACTTTACTTGGTAATTGGGCAGGAGTATCCATGGTAGGAATAGATCCTTTTAAATATGCTCCTGACAACATACAGAGAATAGATATTATAGGTAATCATATAGATTATTTTTCTAGATCTAAAGATGGTAATGGTGTAACAAATCTTACTAAAAACATTCAGTGCGATCTGGAACTGGATAAAGCCATAGAAAGGTGGTATACATTGGAAACAAAATTTAAATGGTATAAACCAACAAGGATAATTATGATAACTGTTGTATTAATCATCTCAATATTTTCAATTTATATCTTCAACGGGATAGCAAAGCCCGGTACCAAAATAACCGAAGCAAAATTGAAAAGTGACCTTGGGAAACTTGGTAATGGTGAGGTAAAGGTCAAAAATAAATACATTGGAATGGTTGATGATGATTTTCTAAAAGATAAGGAACTTAAAACCATAGCGAGTCAAGTGGAGAATGGAAGTCATTATATTCAGGTATCGGTCCAAAATAAAGAGGATTTCTCAAAGCCTCTAGAAGTCAGATATGGCATGAGGGTTTGGCTATACCTATCAAATCATGAATTGCCTTATCCAATATCCGTAGTAAAAATTTATATTGATAAAAAGTGGGTAATGGATGGTCAAGATTTAGCTCTAATTCAAAGAGAAGAATTTCAACAACTGTATTCGGAAATTAGTAAAGCCGAACATATGAATGATAATGAAATCATTGGAAAATTAACGGATTTATGGATTAAAAAACATAATTACCAGAGACGAGAATTGAAATAACATAGCAAAGCCACATTGCAACTAATGTGTTGCTTGATCATGGCTTATTGTCGATAGCCTACCATCGTACAATCACGGGGGTTGGGCTATTTTTGTATGTAAATAGCATTTCGGAGTTAGCGCTGGTGCGAACTATGTTATTATTTCAGTGATGGATGCATTTACCATGATAGGGATGTGAAAGGAATGAACAAAACAAGAACTTTTGTGTTATTGGGTATAGCATTAATCACTGTCTCTACTTATCCATTATTTTTGATTATTCAAGAAAATGTATTGGATCGCTATGTAAATTCAAGATATGAACTGAAAGATATCATTGATATAAGAAGACGTCATAAGGCTCCTCCGTTGTCTTACGAGCTTGCCTCCCCTATTAATTGGAAAGGCAACTCCATTGAAGTACTAACAAGTGATACTGGCTTAGACGCACCTAAAACTCCATTTGATAAGGAACCCGAGAGGATTAAGAAAATTACCATAAAAGTAAATGGGAAGGAGGTATCATTTCCAACAGAAGCTTGGTTACCCCAGAAAATTACAGGAGATAGTAATTTCTTATCTTGGTTGAATTTAGTAGAAATTAAAGATAATAAAAACAATACAGAACAATTGGCCATTGTTCAAAGAATAGGAGATAATTGGAAGAGGGGTGATGTAATTTCCCAAAAATGGAGAATAATACATATAGATGAAGAAAAGGAATCCACAGTGGAGACATTTTCATATGCAGATAGAGAAAATCATATATTGGGAGTCAAATTAATACTTCATTCCTCACAGACATCATCGTGGATCGGATATAAATCTGACCTTGCGTATAGACTTCCTTCAATATTTTTTCCGTTAGTTTATCCGACAGGAACATTTTTACTAGGTATTCTAATAGTAATCATAGGTTTTGTTCGATATAGGAAGCAAAGATAAATGGGCCAGAAGCAATCAGCGTTCCAACACAGCAGCGGCGGAAGGACTGGCCTTCTGCAATGCTCTCTTTGAGGTGGAACGCAAGTGGAAAGATGAGACGCCCGAGCAGCGTTATGAAGCCCGACTTGCTGAGAGTCAACCGATCTAGGACGCGTTCTCAGCTTGGTTAGAAGCTCAGCGGCCGCGTGTACTGCCCAAAAGCTTGTTAGGTACGGCGATCACTTACTGTACGAACCAGTGGGAGAAGCTGAACGTATTCTTGCAGGACGGACGGCTGGAAATCGATAACAACCGCAGCGAACGCTCGATTAAGCCCGTAGTTATTGGTCGAAAAAATTTCCTGTTCAGCAATACGCCGCGCGGAGCCAAGGCCAGCGCGAACATTTACAGCATCGTGGAGACGGCTAAAGCTAACGGTCTCAAGCCACATCTATATTTGCAGTATCTGTTTGAGCGGCTCCCACAGCTTCCCAATCCAGCAGATCCTGAAGCACTGAGCAAGCTTGCTCCCTGGTCAGCTTCATTGCCGCTTATATGCCGCGTCTATTCCAAATAAGCATCGTTCAGCCCCGTTCCATCCAAGACGGGTTATTCGGTGTTCCTTCAATGCTCGTGTTTCTTGATAATAAAGTCGTTTAAATGGAACTCTTTTGGGGATTGCCCTCGGCGGACATTAAATGTTCGTACTCCGTCCCTCGTTTAGTTGAACAAACTACTCCCTGCATGGAGTAATACAAAAGAGAATCTTAGCATAAAAAAGACGCTTCCGACAGGAGCGTCTTTATCATCCAAGAACAAATGTTCGTTTTTTGAAGCAATTAAAATAAATCGGGGCATATTTGACTTTCATATTATTAGTATAAATCATCCGTATTTATAAGTCTATATTTTTTCAGGATAATGTTCTATAGTGTGTATACCCGGCCGGGAAGCGATGTTGTGGAAAGAGGAAGGTATTGTGCAAATAAGTTTATGGAATATCAATTTGAAAGTCCGGTTAATCGGAGAAGCACTGTTTAACATGCTATTTTGGATGTACTTTCCGTTTATAACGGTATATTTCGGTGCGGCATTAGGCAATCATATTGCAGGCATTTTGATGACACTTCCGCCGATATTCAGCATAATAGGAGTACTGCTTGGAGGAGCTTTAGCAGATCGGTTAGGGCGTCGTCCCGTGATGCTACTGGGTGCTTCAATTCAGACGATGATGTTTGCATCATTTGCGGTATCACCATCCCATTGGATTGATTATATCGCATTTATCGGCATAGGACTTGGGGGAGCCCTATACAGTCCTGCAAGCTCCGCAATGGTTGCCGACTTGGTTCCCGCATGTAATCGTCGCCAAATCTTCGCAACGTTTACAACGGCCAATAATATTGGCGCCGTGCTTGGGCCTGCTCTTGGAGCCATTTTCTTCTTCCATTACCGGCAATTGCTGTTGTGGACCTGTGCGTTAGTGATGTTCCTGTATGTTATCGCCATTTATTTTATTATTCATGAAACACGTCCACAAACGGCGAAACAACCTGAAGCTTCAAATTCTATTATCCAACTATTCATGGAACAGTGGAAGGGATACGGCATTATTTTTCGCGATAAAGTGTTCCTCATTTATATTTTGGCGGGCATCTTTGCCCTAATGGTCATTATGCAACTGGATCTTTATTGGGCTGTTTACGTGATCAACGAGGTACCTGCCCAAGCTCTATTCACATGGATACGAGATTCCCTTATTCTGTCCAGTACGGAGATCTTCGGATGGTTACTGGGATTGAACGGTTTATTGTTTGTTCTGCTTATCTTTCCTGTTACGAAATGGTTCTTACATTGGAAAGACCGCAATGTATTCATTCTATCATCGCTCCTTTCAGGAGTAGGTACATTCTCCCTTGGACTGAACACCAATTTATGGTATTTGTTTTTCGTCACAGTAATCTTCACCTTTGGTGAGATTGTACGCTCTCCGGTGACACAGAGCTTTATTAGCCGTTATGCTCCGGATTATGCAAGAGGACAGTACATGGGAGCCAACAGCCTGCAGCATACCATCGCGAGATTTTTGGCCCCGGTGACGGTTTTCCTATCCAACTGGGTAGCGCCTGTGGGAATATTCAGCATCATTTTGGTGTTTGCTTTCATCAGTATAGTGTTATACAACCAGTTATTTAAAATCTATGTGGAGAAGCCGGAGGCAGCGAATTGATGGATTCGTAAATACTGCCGGATTTCTGCTTCCAATTTAAACAGCGCGGCGATAACATAACAACGCCACTCCGAACAAAGGAGTGGTTTCTTTGTATTGAACTTCTCTTTAATGCAGTTTAGCGCGCGGTCGAAAAATTAAACAACTTTATTATCAAACAACAGCTCGCATCTACTTACGTGCGCGGTAAATTTCAGCTGTAAATAGGATCTACTTTCAAAAACTGCTTCAAAGGAAGATAATCTTTTAGGAACTGACAAGTACGGGAACAAGTGGTATGCTCAAACTCAAGAAGATGGAAGACAATCTTGGGTACAAGTTAGAAATGGGGAAATTAGAAACGGTGGTTTGAATACAACACCTAAAGAGTTTAACACAGAGACAGGTTTATCAAGTCCTGTTAAACCAGGTCAAAAGTAATGGAGGATTTAAATGAAAAATGTATCAGAACTAGATGCATTTAAAGCCATGGTGTTATTTTTGGAGGATTACTATGATAGAACTAAGTCAGATGATGTTGGGTCACTACTAGGAGACCTTATTATTCTAGCAGATGGTTCTACAGCAGACCCTGCTGTTTGGAAAGAATGGCTTGATTGTTTAGATCGATCTAGTGTGAATAAGCAATAACTACTTCATAAAGAATTCGGGGTAAAATGTAGTGCACCCCTTAGAATGGAAATAGGAAAAACCCTTAGGGCAAAATTCCTATAAAGATTCTAGGGGGTGCGTTTTTATGCCGGAAAAAATGAACGGTTATGCCTTCCGGGAACAACTTTCCTTGGACAGCTATATGAAAGCGTGACCCTTCAAGCCTCTGTAGAAACGTGCCGTGCACGGTTTGGTTTTTATCCCAAAGCAGTGCTGGGCGACCGCACCCGTGATAACCTAGGTTACTGGAGAAAGGGATTCGTCTCAGCGGCCGCGGCTGGGATGTCTTTCGAGTGACCAGCAAAAACAAAAACGAATCGCCAAAGCGGACGCCTCCGTACCAATGACGTTGAAGGCAAATTCGGAGAAGGCAAGCGCAGTTACGGGCTTGGCCGTATTTGAGCGCACTTTCAGACGACCAGTGAGACGGTGATTGGGCTACAACTTCTGGTGATGAATCTGGAAAAGAGACTACGCGTTCTCATGGTTGCCCGAACGGTCATTACTGATGAAGAGCGGATAACCCCGCTCATCACATAGGATCAATAGGTTACTCTTGCCACGGAGCGCTTTCGATGGAGGGATACATCGGATACGGTCATGTACCTATAAAATAAATGAAACAAGACACTTATCCGTATCCGCGCTGTAGATGCTATTTCGTTTCAAGCGCGGGAGAAGGGTGATTCGCATTGCCATAAAAGCAGAACAACGACAAAGAAAACCGGCCGATGCTCCGCCGAGCTATCCTCACACCGCGTACCCATCAATCACTCAATCAACCCCAATTCCTCATACACCTTAATCGAGATGATTCCAGTCTGGGCCAGTTGATGCTCTAGCTGGAATTTTTTCACTGCCGCGGTGGTATCCGAGCGAAATTTTCCGTTACTGCTCCCGTTAAAATAACCGGCGCTCTTCAAACGGGATTGGACGAGCTGCACATCCCCGCCGACGTCTCCTTCCGCCAATGTTCTCGGTGCATGGCTCGAATCTCCCAAAACATGCCCGTATATGGTTACTTTCGTACCGAGCGGAATCATTTCGAATAACTCGATAACATCATGATTACGCATTCGGATACAGCCATGGCTAAGATGCTGCCCGATCGAATACGGCTTGTTGGTACCGTGAATGCCATAGCTTCCCCAGGGTACGTTCAATCCAAGCCACCGTGGTCCAAACGCAGGCCCCCAATTTTTCCCCTTATAAATGATCTGATATTCACCAACGGGAGTAGGAGTAGACGGGTTTCCGACAGAAACGGGGTACGTCTTTACTTTTTGTCCGTGTGCCCATACAACCAGCTTGTGTTGTGAAGGATAAATATGTATGGAGAAAATTCCCTGGTCGGCAACAATCGGTAATGAGGGGTCGGCATAAACGGGATTGCTGCCATGTTCCCCAACTGTATTCGAGAGCAGCCAAACTATAACAATGACCCGAAGCAGAAAAAGTTTCTTGCGATTCATCATTTATCACCACAAAGTATTTTTAATCTTATGGTTATCATTTTCTCATTTAATCATTCGCGACCTGCAAAAATAACCCGACCCGCCAACGAAATGATTCACACAAAGTTTAGTCCAGCAAAATTTTTTGATCCCTCCACACGGTTTTCCCCCAACGACATCATAAGTACACTCGATGGCAGTTTGGAACGCCTTGGCATGAGCGAAGTGGATCTGTACCAATTGCACTATCCGGTTGCACGTCACAAACTAAACCGGTATCTGGATGCTATGGCTGAAACCGTAAAAAGCGGTAAGGCAAAAGCGGTCGGCGTCAGTAATTTCAATACGGAACTTATGAAGCATGCGCATGAATATTTTGCAAAGCACAATATTCGACTGGCCTCCAACCAAATCGGATACAACTTATTATACCGTTTTCCTGAAACGAATGGCATGCTGGCAGCATACGAAGAGCTCGACGTTGCACTTATTGCCATTCTCCCTCTGGCAGAAGGGGTGCTTACAGGAAAGTATAGGGTCGGCGGTGATCCCTATCCTTCCGCTATGCGTACGATCGCTTTGGTTACACAACTTGATATATTCAAAGAAGGAGAACCTTCGCCGCTTATGCGGCGTCTTTTTACAAAGCCATATATGCTGCAGCGTGAAAAGCTTGAGCCATTGTTTGAACTTATGCATGGAATTTCCAAAAAGTATAATGCAACAATTTCTCAGGTATCGCTCAATTGGTTGCTTGCAAGCAATCCACGAGTTATCCCGATTCCAGGCGAAAAAAATTCAAAACAGGCGGCAGCCAATGCAGCGACAATAAGCTGAAAGCTTACCCGCGAAGAATTTAATAAACTAAGCCAGACCGAGAGAGCAATATGGACTTCACTTCCACGCTAGGGTATGTATACGAGACAGACCGTACACAGTCAGCGGAGTGTTAGCTCGCTTTAAATGTGTTTGGAAGGTATTAGGACTTCAATTTTACATTTAAAAGGTTCGATGCGTACATGGAGAGGGGCGTCATTGTCAGCGCGCGGGTGCGGGAAGCTTTTAACAAGCACAAGATTAAAGTGCACCGCTTCGAGCCGACTCACTTTGTGCAAGCTGGAAAAGTCATGTGTACGCGTGGTTTTAGCTTAATGCCGGCCTCCTCTCCGTCCATTTGGCCGCATCCCGACTGACAATAATTGTCGCTCGACCCCACTTCGCTGCATTTGTCCCCTCCGCATCCGACTTCACAGCCATCCCTCGCAAAAGCCGCTTGAGACAAATATTGCTCAATCCTGTTTTAGATCAATTGTCAGTATGTTGCGTCAATAGGGCCTCCTATAATGGGACTATCGAACCGCGGCGGTTAAAGACGCTGAAGCTCGACACCATCATAATCATATTGGAGGCTATCGTTCATGGACAAGTCATGCTTGCAGTATTCCTTGACAGAAGAAGAACGCCGAACATTCGATGAAACCGGCTATCTGATTTTGGAAAATATTTTGTCGGAGGAACATGTTGCAGCGCTAACGAAAGAAGTGGATTCGATTTATGAAGCGAAATTAAGAGAAGGGCATGATCCGAAGAAAGCGATGTTTCATCCGAATTTTATCCCGGATCATCACTTATTTGCGGATTTGGTCGACTATGAGAAGGTGCTGCCGAAGGTATGGGGGATTCTCGGCTGGAACATTTACTTGTATCATTGCCATATGATCGTTACGCCGCCGAACGGGCTGGAGAAAAATAATAAAACGTTCGGCTGGCACCAGGACAGCGGGCGGATGAACCGCGAGATGGAGTCCCATCCGCGCCCGCGTGTCTCATTGAAGGTAGCGTATTTCCTGTCGGATATTTCCGAAGCCGGCCGCGGCAATTTCTATATTGTACCGAACAGTCATTTGAAAGACGACGATATCGTCGTGCCGGACGGAGAGGGGCAGCCGGAGGGAGCGATTCCGGTTCGCGTGAAGCCGGGGACAGCCGTGTTCTTCGACCGCAGGCTGTGGCATGCGGCAAGTCCGAACTGGTCGGATATTACACGCAAAGTATTGTTTTACGGCTATGGCTATCGTTGGGTGCGCACGAAGGACGATATGACGGTAAGCGGTCTTTGGGAAAGCAGCTCGCCGATTCGCCGTCAGCTGCTCGGTGCGGGCAAAAATGCCGATAGCTATTATACGCCGACGGATGCGGACGTGCCGCTTCGCACTTGGCTGCAGGAGCATGCTCCGGAATTGGCCAGGTGGTAAGTTCCCGTGTGTGGGAATCGGACAGTTTGCGGCGCAACGCCAGCCTGCTTTTCGTGCGCTTCATTTCAAAAATCGCCTCAAACCAAGAGCCGGGATGTGTTGAACGTGGAAGACTACAACTCACTGCTGGATCAACTGCTGCAGGAAGAAAACGACCTGCAGTTCACGCAATTTACGAATAAAATGGCGTTTGAGATCGGAAGCCGGATTGTAGAGAAAGCGGAAACGGAGGGCAAATCGGTCCTGGTCGATATTCAACGAAACGGGCAGTGCCTGTTCCATTGCGCCATGGAAGGAAAATCTTTAAACAATGCCCAGTGGGTGAAACGCAAAAACAACGTCGTGCGCCATTTTGGACGCAGCTCCTATTATATGGCGACTTTGTTGAAATCCAAAAAGGCGACGATGGCGGAATGGGCTTTTCTTGACCCGAATGAATACGCAGCCGTAGGCGGGGCATTTCCCTTAATAATTAAAGGAGCCGGCGTCGTGGGCACAATTTCGGTATCCGGATTACCGCAAGAGGAGGACCATCGATTGGTTACGTCGGTTCTCGAGGAATTTATGATCTGAACCTAGTGATCGGATCATCAGGGTAGCATGCTGACAACAGGCGGATGCTATCCTGATTCCTTAAAATCTGCGGGCCGATCCGTCTACCGGAGAAATAGAGGTGAACAATGCAATCCAACACAGCGGCAAAAACGAAGACATCGTCTGCAGTCCGCTCCCGGCTATGGATCAATATGCTGCAGCATAAATATATGTACGCGCTTGCTCTGCCGGGTATCCTGTTCTTCATCTTGTTCAAGTTCGTTCCGATGTGGGGGCTGCTGCTTGCGTTCAAGGAATACAATCCGTACAGCGGCTATACAGGCAGCGAATGGGTGGGGCTGAAGCATTTCGCCGAATTGTTCGGCGATGACAATTTTTACCGCATGCTGAGAAACACGTTCGCAATCAATTTGTTCGGGCTTATCCTGATGTTCCCGGTTCCGATCCTGCTCGCCCTGATGCTGAATGAAGTGAGGCATGAAGTATTCAAAAGGCTGAACCAGTCGGTCGTGTACCTGCCCCATTTTTTATCGTGGGTGGTGGTTGCCAGTATGACCTTCTTCATTCTTTCCTCCGATGTAGGCATCGTCAACAAGCTGCTCAGCGATTCCGGTCATGAGACGATCGCCTTTTTATCCGAGCCGAATTACTTCTGGGGCTTGATTACATTGCAAAATATGTGGAAAGAAGCAGGATGGGGAACGATCATTTTTCTGGCGGCGATGGCCGGCGTCGATCCGCAGCGGTATGAAGCCGCCGTCATGGACGGAGCGGGCCGATTCAGGCAAATTTGGCATATTACGCTGCCGGCTATACGTCCGACGATTATTATATTGCTCATTTTAAGGCTCGGTCATATGGCGGACGTTGGCTTCGAGCAGGTGCTGCTGATGATCAATCCGCTGGTCGTGTCGGTCGCAGAAGTATTCGACACCTACGCATACACGCACGGTATTTTGAAAGGCCAGATCAGCGTCGGAATTACGGTCGGCATGTTTAAAGGCGTGGTCGGACTGATTCTCGTATTGGCCGCCAACTACACCGTCAAGAAGATGGGTCAGGAAGGAATTTACTAGAAAGGAGATGGAGCATGAGCTTTGTCGCAACCAAGAAGCTGACAGCCTTCGACTGGGTCAACTATTCGCTGCTGGTATTCATTTCGTTAGTCTGTATATTTCCGTTCATTTATGTATTCAGCGTTTCCTTTACCGATCCCGAGGTGTATGTCCCGCTCAAATTTTATTTTTTCCCCGACCAATGGTCGCTGGCCGCCTACAAATACTTGCTGTCGACCAACAGCTTTCTGAATTCTTTGCAAAATACGGTTTTCATTACGCTGATCGGCACGGTGCTCAATATTATCGTTTCATTTACATTCGCGTATGCGCTTACAAAGAAAACGATGCCCGGACGGAATATAATGCTGAGCGCGGTTATTTTTACGCTTGTGTTCAATGCTGGGATTGTTCCCGGCTATATTCTGATCAAGCAGCTGGGGCTGATTAACTCGCTCTGGAGTCTGATATGGCCAAGCTTGACCAACGCATGGAGCCTGATCGTCATTAAAAGCTTTTTCGAGTCGCTGCCTGCCGAACTGGAAGATTCGGCGAAGATAGACGGATGCTCCGATCTCGGCGTGTTTCTGAAAATTGTGCTTCCTTTATCGATGCCCGCTGTTGCGGCATTTACGCTCTTTTTTGCCGTATCGTACTGGAATACGTATTTCAATGCGCTGATTTATTTGTCCGACTCCAAGAAGTGGACGCTGCAGGTGCTGATCAAAACGCTTGTAATCGATTCCGATTCCAATGGCGTCGGACAGGCGGGTGCAGGCGGAGATGCCCGGGCGGTGCCTCAAGAAACGATTCGGATGGCATCCATCATGCTGGCCATGGTTCCTATTCTGCTTGTGTACCCGTTTTTGCAAAAGCATTTTGCCAAGGGTGTCATGCTGGGGTCGGTTAAAGGTTGAAGCTTAAAGGTTGAAGCAGCCTGGTATTCCTTCGGGAGACCCGGCGCCTACATAAATGAGGAGGAGTTTGATTATGAGAAAATCGCGAATTAACGGGGGGTCGGCGGGGCTTTGCTGCGTGCTTGCGCTGACCATGCTGGCCGCATGCTCGAATGCCGAAGGAGGAGGCGGATCGAAAAACGGAGGAACCGACGCCGCTGCCAAAACGGAAACGAAAGCGGAGCAGGAAAAGCCGCTGACGGTCAAAATATTCGCCGGTCTTTACAACGACGCGCCGGATATGAATAACGCCTACTGGACCGAGTGGCAAAAAAGAACGAACACGAAATTGGAAATTGAGTGGGTGCCATCAGGCGATATCGACACGAAGATGGATCTGGTTCTCGCATCGGGCGACCTCCCGGAAATTCTCTCATCTCCCGATGCGAGCAGGCCGTCTTTGATCAACGCGGCCAAGAACGGCGCGTTCTGGGATTTGACTCCATTTCTGGGCGACTTTAAAGATTACCCGAATCTGAAGAACAATCTGGCCAAGGACGCTTTGAAATATTTGTCGGTCGACGGCAAAATTTATGCGCTGCCGCGTTCCCGCTCGAGGGTGGACCTCGGTCTTAAAATCCGCAAGGATTGGCTGGACAAGCTGAACATCCCGGTCCCGCAAACATTGGACGAATATGCCGCGGCCTTAAAGAAAATCGTAGATTCGGATGTGGACGGCAACGGCAAGAAAGACACGCTGGGCATCATCGGACAAGGCGTCGTCGTCGATGATGGAACCTTCCTGTTCGGCGCAGGCTTCGGCGCTTACAATCCTACGTATAACGAAGAAGGAGGCATGATCGAGACCCGATTGACGCCGCAGTGGGACGATATGATCGCTTACTTCCGGCAAATGTACGCGGACGGCGGGCTGCCGAAGGAATTCGCCGTAATGAAGAGAACCCAGAACGAAGAATTGTTCAGAACCGGCAAAGCGGCATCCTATACGAACAGCATTTGGTGGGATGATGAGTGGGAGAAGGAAAACAGAAAGACGCAGCCGGATGCCAAAATAGTCAATCTGCTCTTGAAAGGGCCGAAGGGCGACGTGGCGCTGGATCTGCAAACGGGCGTTTCAGGCGGCTACTATATTTCCAAGAAAGTGCCTGAAGCGAGAGTGAAGCAGCTGCTTAAATACCTGGAGTTCACGGCATCCCAGGAGATGACCGATTTTGCCTACTACGGGATCGAGGGCATTCACCATAAAGTGGTGGACGGGCAAAAAGTGCTGACGGAGCAAGGCGTCAAGGAAGTGAATGTAACAAGCAAAGGAGCCGGCGTGCTTGCCTACTCCAAGTGGGGAAAGGTCATCAGCGCTTCGGGGAGCAAGGCGTTTAACGATGCCAAAATGAAGGAAGTGGAGAAATTCGACGAGCTTGGCAAGGTCAATCCGTTCAAGGGCATTATATCGGCGACCTGGCTTAATACATGGCCCAAATATGAAAGCGAATGGAAAACGATGGAGGCCAAGGCGATTGTAGGTCAAATCTCGATGGAGGAATACAAAGCCTACACGGCCAAGCTCAGAAATTTACCCGAAATGAAAAAAGCGTTCAAGGAATTCGCAGACGCCTACAAAATATTTTCGGGAAAATAGTGAACTCGTTCAGCATTGCTGAACATCGGGGAATCAGATGGGGACTCTACCCCGCCTGATTTAAGGCCCACCTTGGAGGTGGGGGTCTTAACCCGATAAAGTAATAATCGGATAAATGCCTATCCTTTGCGGGTGCCGGAGCTGTACCATTCCGGCGGCCGCAAAGTTTCTGTTTGTCCGGACCATCGCCTTATCCGGTCGAACTTGCTATACTTGATTCAGCGGGAAACCAATTTCAGTTGGGGGATGTGCACACCCATGAGAAAATTTCTGGAATTCATTCGAGGAACTTTTTTCTCGTTATTGCCACGAGCGAATTATTTGCGGCGGCTCATCTGGTTCGGGTGCCTGACGGTATCCATTCCAATCATTATAGCCGGGAGCGTTTATTACCATTTTTCCGTCGTCAAACTGACGGATCAGTTCAAGGAAAATAATAAAGGCGCTTTGCTGCTGGTTAAGGACCGCATGGAAAATGTTTTGGCGAACGTTGAGCAGGAATCTCTGAAAATATCGGTAAATGCTTCGATAAAGGAAAATATCGGGAAACCGGGATTCAGAACCGAATGGTTTCAGCATATGGCGATTCAGGAAATGCTGCAGGTTCATAAAAATTCGTTCAGTTTAATCGATGACATCGTGTTTTACGAAGGGCTGTCCGGTGTCGTAATAACAAATAATTACGGATATGTGCTGCTGGACAAATACAAAGAAGGCGACGATATCCAAACAGCCTTGAATATGCAGACACCGGCCGCCTGGAGCTACCTTCCGCAAGCGCAAAAGAACGGATATATCTCCTACATCAGGCGGATTCCCGATAAACCGGCGGATCAGCCTCAAGGTGTCGTTATTATTCAAGTGAAGAAAGAACAGCTTAAGAAAGATATGACGAATTATTCAACATATTCCAACAACCAGTCGCTGTTTATTCTGGATTCCAACAACCGGATTATGCTGCACTCTGCAATCGGGGATGCATCGGGTCCGTCGGATGAGTATACGATAGGTTTGAACGAGGTATTAAATACAGACGCGAGCGCGGGTCAATATGTGATCAAAGCCAATAACGGGCGTTCTTATATAGGTTTGTTTCAAAAAACGCTGTTGGGAAGAACGTATATTTCGCTTCTCCCCGAGAACGAATTGCTGCAGCAGGTCGGATGGATTCGCTGGTTGACCTTTTGTTCGGTATTGGTGTTTCTTCTGATTGGAATGCTGCTGTCCTTTTTCGCCTCCAGGCTGGTGTACAACCCCATCGTGAATTTAATCAAATACGGAGAAAATCTTCAAAGCGGACAAGCCGTTAAGCAAAAAGGAAATGAAATCGAATTTATCAGATCATGTCTCGGTTATTTAAACGAGCAGGCAGTTGCACTGGAAAGCTATATGCAAAAAACAAAGCCCAATCTTAGGGAACGGCTGCTTAAAAAGCTGTTGAAGGGCACTGCCGGAAACAGACATTCTCTGCATAAAGAATGCGCGGAATACCAGATTCCTGTAAGCGGTTCCATCGTTGTGCTGATTACAATTGTAGAAAATTTGTTTAAAGAGAAGCGGTTTATGCTCAATGAGGGCGCTATCGTTCTGTTTGCGGTCATGAACGTCACCCAGGAGCTGCTGGTCAAATCGCCCATGGACGGCTTTGTTGTCGAGGAGAACGAGAAAGAAAGCGTGACGATCCTTCATTTTAACGAAAATATACCGAGAGAGCAGGTTTTGGAGATGACCCGCGCTTTTGCGGAGGAAATTCAGAATGCGATGAACCAATATTTGTCCTTCGCCGTATCCAGCGGGATCGGAGGGATTTATTCGGAAATTAACCGGCTGTCCGATTCTTACAAGGAAGCGCAGGAGGCGCTGCAGTACCGGATATTTAACGAATCCCAGACCATTTTGTTTTATGATGAGATTGAGCATTCGCCCGCGCATTCCGCATTTTTTTACCCCCGCCAGCATGAAAAGGTCATCATCGCAGCATTATCCCGGGGAGAGCTGATTTATGCGGAACAGGGACTGGAGCAGTTTGCCCGAACGGTGCGCCTATCCGAATCCTACAATACGATCTATCAATGCTACCATGTGCTGCTTTCGTCGATTATTCAAGCATTGGAGGAGGAAGGGCCGGGGGTTATTGATTCTTTGGAGGACAACTGGTTCGATCAGTTAAAGGCGCGTCAAACGGCCCGTGAAATCTATGAATGGTTTATTGAAATCATCTTTCCTCTGTACCAGCAAATTACCGGGGATTTTCGGAAAAAGAGCGTAAAAATCGCGATTCAAAAAGTATGCAAGCATATTAGAGAAAATCCGGGGGCGAATCATTCCCTGATCGAAAGCGCGGACCTGATCGGAATGAGCCCGTCCTATTTGAGCCGCATGTTTAAAAAGGAGGTAGGCGTGTCGTTTATTGAATATTTGATGGAATATAAAGTGGAGAAGGCGAAACAAGCTTTGCAGGATACGGACCTCAGCGTAATGGAAATAGCCGATGCTGTCGGTTACTCGGAAAGAAACTTGATCCGCGCCTTTCAACGGTATGTAGGAATGTCGCCCAAGCAGTACCGGGTATCCCGACGATGAGCGTACGTCTAAAACTGCGGTGAAAAAGAGGCCGCAGGCCACTCGTTTTTCACCATGCTTCAAAAGACGTGACAAAAATTGTGTGCCGGGTTTTGCCCGGCCTTATGGTTAACGGTTTGGGGCAGCTTCATTTTTGACAAAAATTGCTTTTGTTCCCATGATATGAAATGTCGGTTTTTTGCTGCGCGCACCGCTTTTATAATAGGCTTAGGTGGATGTCGATTAACTTTCTGAACGTAGGAAGGCAACTTTTCACTTGGAACGGCTTGCCTCGCTTCTATACACAACGAATCGACAGACTCTTAGGCCCGTTGGGTAGAGATGAATATCACCGGCGGTATTTAGAAGTCCGGTGAAAAAGTCGCGGAACGGGCCGTTTTTACCGGAATTTTAGGAAGAAGGAGATGACTGTGCGTGAAAATGTTGATCAACGAACCTAATCAGGTTGTTGACGAAATGCTGGAAGGGTACGCTGCGGCTTTCCCTCGGCATGTAACGATACTTCCGCAAAATAAGCGTTCGCTTGTCCGCGCGGGCGCGATGCGTCCGGGGAAAGTAGGTATTGTAACCGGGGGCGGCTCCGGTCATGAGCCTGCATTCATGGGGTTGATCGGGAAAGGGATGGCGGACGGTGTTGCCGTCGGCAACGTATTCGCCTCGCCGCCGCCGGACCCTATTCTGGAGGCGACAAGAGCGGTCCACGGAGGGGCCGGAATTCTTTACCTCTACACCAATTATGCCGGGGATTGCATGAATTTCGATATGGCGGCGGAGCTGGCCGGTCTTGAGAATATTCGTGTTGCAACGGTACGGGTGACGGACGATGTAGCCTCCGCGCCCAAGGAGCAGCCGGACAAGCGCCGCGGGATTGCCGGCAGCTTCTTTGTATACAAAGCCGCAGGCGCCGCAGCAGATCAATATTTGCCGCTTGAAGAAGTTGTCAGAGTGGCGGAAAAGGCGAAGGACAGCGTCCGTACGATGGGGGTTGCTTTATCTCCTTGCTATATGCCGCAAACCGGACAGCCCAGCTTCGTGCTGGATGAAGACGAGATGGAAATCGGACTGGGCATACACGGCGAGCCCGGAGTAAGGAGAGGGAAGCTGGGTACGGCGGACGAGGTTTCCGCCATTTTATTTCAATCCGTCCTGGACGATATGCCGCTGCAGGCAGGGGATCGGGCAGCTGTGCTTGTTAACGGAATGGGCGCTACTCCGCTGATGCAACTGTTTATTGTATACCGCAATATTGCCGGGCTGCTGGAAAGCCAGGGGATACAGGTTCATCAGTCGTTTGTGGGCGAGTATGTGACTTCCCTGGAAATGGGCGGCTGCTCCGTTTCCATCATGAAGCTGGACGATGAGCTGGCCGGTTTGATCGATCACCCTGCAGAAACCGCTTTTTTTGCTCACAGGCAGGGGGACGCGTCATGAAGCTGACCTTTCAGCAATTTTCCTCGATCTTATTGCAAATTGCCGATCGAATCGAGCTGGAGAAGGATTATCTTTCGGAGCTGGACAGAGCTTTGGGCGACGGGGACCATGGAGTCACGATGTCGCTGGGCTGGCAGGCGATAGCGGACAAGATAGAGACCTTCGGGATAGAGGATTGCGGCGCTTTGCTGAAAGAAGCCGCCATGGCGTTTCTCAATGCGGTCGGGTCGTCGGTAGGTCCGCTGTATGCCACCGCCTTTTTGCGCGGCAGCGCCGTCCTTCAAGGGAAGGCTGTTTTAAGCGATGAGGATGTGATTCGGTTCTGGATTGCGGCGGTGAACGGCATACAGGAACGGGGGAAAGCGCAGATGGGCGATAAAACGATGATGGATACATGGATTCCTGCAATAGAAGCAATCAAGCGAGCTCACAGCGAGCGCAAGGAGTTGCCGGTTTGTATGCAGGAAGCGGTGAGCGCGGGCGAGCGCGGTATGATAGCGACCAAAGAAATGTATTCCCGGCTGGGCCGTTCCAGCCGATTGGGCGACCGCGCCCTGGGCCATCAGGACCCGGGAGCGACTTCGGCATTCATTATTTTATCCGCGTTTGCCGATGGCGTGGCCGCTGTTCAGGACGAGCAAGCAGCTCGATAAAATGAATGAAGGATGGAGGCTGATCGAATGAACTATCGCACATTGGGTAAAACCGGAATTCAAGTGTCCAGCATATGCTTCGGGGCCATGTCGTTTGGAAGCATCGCCGACGAGGACATGTCAAAAGCGATGTTCCACCGCTGCCGGGAGGCCGGAATCAACTTTTTCGATACGGCGGATGTTTATGCAGGCGGCCGGTCGGAGCAAATTTTGGGCAGGCTCGTCGCCGATTGCCGTGACGAAATCGTACTGACGTCGAAATTTTGTTTGCCGGTCGGTCAAGGCGTAAACTCCAAAGGCATGTCCCGCAGACATATGATGCTGTCGGTTGAAGGAAGCCTCAAGCGGCTCAACACGGACCGGATCGATGTTTATTTCGTTCATCATTTCGATTCGGAAACCGCTATGGAAGAAACGTTGAGAGGCTTGGACGATTTGCAGCAGCAGGGGAAAATTTTGTATCCGGCGGTCAGCAACTGGGCGGCATGGCAGATCGCCAAAGCGCTGGGTATTTCGGATAAGGAGGGACTGGCGCGCTTCGAATGCATTCAGCCGATGTACAATCTGGTGAAACGCCAGTCCGAGGTTGAAATTTTGCCGCTGGCGGAATCGGAAAAGCTTGGCGTCATTACCTACAGTCCGCTGGCTGCCGGGTTATTGACCGGCAAATACAATGGCAACGCCAAGCTCGAGCAAGGCCGGTTTGTCGAGCATCAGGGAACGCGGCAGCGGTACGCGGAGCAGATATATGCGGAGACGGCCGAACGCTTTCACAGGCATGCGATCGAACGCGGCGTTCACCCCGCATCGCTGGCTATTGCATGGATCATGGCCAATCCCGCCGTCACCGCTCCCATTATCGGCGCACGAAACCTGGAACAGCTGGAACCGCTGCTGAGTGCGCTCGATATTGAGATGACGCAGGAGTGGCGCCGCGAAATATCCGCCCTGTCCATCACGCCTCCTCCGGCCACGGACCGCAGCGAGGAAGTATCTTAAAAGCTAAGCGGGCTTCCCGTTAATGAAACAAGCCGGCGCCGGATGTTCGACCCGCGCCGGCTTGCTCCAGGCGTTTCCAGGCTGGCCGAACAAGCCGATCACCCTGTTACAGCAGCATGCTGGCCCCGTCCATACGGATCGATGCGCCGCTCAAAAATTCGGCTTCATCCGAAGCGATATAGCATATCAAATGACCGATATCGTGAGGCCGGCCTGTTCGGCCGAGCGGAAACTTGCGGATGAGATGCCGGCGGTCTTCTTCCTTCTCCGGCTCATCCAACCGTCTGACCTTTATTGCACCCGGCTCGATGGAATTGACCGTGATGCCGTATTTGGCCAATTCGATCGCGCTTTCTCTTACCAGCATTTTGACCCCGCCCTTGGTCATGGAATAGACGGTGTCAAAGTCGGTCGGCCGTGTTCCGTGAACGGAGCAAATGTTAATAATTCTCCCCCGCTGCCTGGCTTTCATAAAAGGTATGACGGCTTGCATACATTGCCAATACCCTTTCAAATTGACGTTCATTTCCCGGTCGTAGGTGTCTTCATCATGCTGAAACAGCGTATAATTAAGCTGCAGCGCCGCATTATTCACGAGAATGTCGATACCGCCGAAGCAGGCTGAGAGCTCTTGAACCATATGATCGATTTCGCTTCTGTTCGTAACGTCGGCTTTGACGATCAGCGATTCGCCGCCGATCTCCTTGATGCGCTGCATCGTATCCCGGGCATCCGCATCGCTGTCCGCCGAGTTGTAATTAATGCCTATTTTGACTCCGCGTTTGGCCAGCTCGAGAGCGATGCCTTTGCCGATTCCGGTTCCGGAACCGGTGACCAGCGCAATTTTTCCCGCAAGACTCACGTATATCACCACCCTTTACTGGAATCCGCTTCAACCCAAGCTTCGCATTTCGTTATGTCTGATTAGTTGTGGGGATTTTTGTTCATCTTATGATCCATGTAATGCAGCACGAAGCCTCCGTCCAGACGGATGTCCGTCCCGTTCACATAGCGGGAAGCGTCCGTCGACAAATAAAGCACGCAGTCCGCAATATCGTCTTGCGTGCCCAGCACCGTACCGGGTACTTTATATTGATAATCATGGTACAAGGTGGAGAAGTCGCTGCGGAACGTCTCATCGTCCCCGTCGACAGGTCCGACCTCGATCGTATTCACATTGACGTGATATCGTCCCAGCTCAAGCGCGGCTTCACGCGCAAGCATTTTTAAGGAGCTTCGGGAAACGCTGTATACGAAGGACGACCCCGTCGGCTTCTCGGCGTGAATGGAGCTGATATAGATCACCTTCCCCGACCGGCGGGCCGCCATCTGCTTGCCGACGGCTTGCGTACAGATGAAGGCGGATTTGGCGTTGTAATTCATGACTTGCAAAAATAACGACTCATCGCAAGTTTCGACACTTGTCGGCTTGACGAGGTTGTTGTTGTGAATCAGCACATCGACGGCGCCGATCCGTTCGGCGGCTTCTTCCAGAATAGCCCCGACTTCGGCGCTCCGGCACAGATCGATATTAACCAGCATGACGCCGGACCCGACCGATTGACAGTATGACTGTTCAGCCTCAAGCGCGTTTCCTCCCGACGGGCTGTTCAGAACGAAATGCGCCCCTTCGTCCGCCAGCCGTTTTACGATTGTTTTGCCTGTAGCGGTGTCGGCATCCGTTATAAAGACGACTTTATTGCGCAAGCTCAATGCATGTCCTCCTTTCTTTGCCGGATTGCTTGGCAGATGAAAAAATGATTGGTTTACACCACTAATCATACATAGAGGAATAGGCCATAGGCGATGCCGGAAATTTATGATTTTGTTTAATTTTTTAGGCAACAAGAAAAAAACAAACAAAATCATAAAAACACCATCTATGATTATTCGGCGGAAACTAGTATTTTAATAGAAATAGCATACATTCAGGCATAGGCGCTCTAAACGATCGCGATAAATATCGATAATCGATAAAAACTTCTCTGACATTTATCTTTCAAAAGGGGGATGAAGCATGCAGAACGAAGTTTTGTTTAAAGACGATATGCTGTTGAAATGGATAAGAGACAGGTTATTTATGGATTTGATCTACGGAGAGGGCGACCGCAGTCTTCTGCGGGAGCAGCTGGCCCGGCTGCAGGGCAAGCCGTTCTTCGCTTTTCCGGCGTTGGCGCTGCTGGAGGCTGCGGGATTTGGTACGAAAGCGGAGGAGAAGCGCAAATATGCGGAGCAGCTCCGCGACGATCTGCATCGGCACCCGGTTCACGGCAGCATCGTGTTCATGGATGAGGCGGGCCGCGTCGGCTTGCTGTTCTCCTGGTTATCGAAGCACACGGTTGACATCGTCCGCAGCCGGCTCGACGATCGCTTCGCGTTTCCGGTAAATATCGGCGTAGGTGAACCGTGCAACCGTCTGGATGATATTCGCCATTCGTACCGCCAGGCTTTGTCCGCCTTGCAGCATAAATTTTATCAAGGTACCGGGAACGTGATTTACTTCAGCGAGCCGGGCAAATATCGCAAGGTGCTGCACGCACCGCCTGAAGCGGAGAAGGAGCTGCTCGAATCCGTCGTCACCGCCGGCGATGCGAGCGGGATCGGGCAAGCGGTCGACCGCTTTTACCGGCATCTGCTGCAAAACGGTCCGATCGAGCCGGAATGCGTCCACGGCTTGACGATTCGCCTCCTGGACAGTATGGATAAAGCAGTGCTCCAGCAGGTCGGGAAAAACCGCCACTACAAGCGATGCGAGATCATGTCGGTTGTCGGAATGGAAACGCTGCAGGAAATCAAGTCGTTTGTCGCGGGACATTTCACAAGGCTATGGGAAGCCGTCAAGTATAACGACACCGACGCTTCGCGCAGCATCATCAAGAAAACGATCGTTCACATGGAGCAGCATTGCGATCGCGCCACTTTGCACAGCGCTGCACAAATGGCGGAAATGACGCCGGCGTATTTAAGCTTTTTGTTCAAATTGAATACGGGCAAAACGTTTATCGAGCAGCTAACCGAAATCCGCATGGAGAAAGCGAAGGAGCTGCTGGCACTTACGAATTTAAAAACGTATGAAGTGGCGGAGAAGGTCGGCTACAAAGACTCGAGATACTTCAGCCAAATATTCAAAAAAAACGTCGGCGTCTCCCCGAGCGGGTTCAGGGACAGCCGTCAAAATTCAATTTATTCGGACCGCAAAAACAATTGACGCTCATCGACTCTTCGCATATGATTGAATTATCGATAATCGATATTTTGTAAGAGGTGAGGTGATCCTTCCATTGATGAAAACGATTGCGGCAATCCAGACGGTTTCCTTGAGCGAGCAGGTGTACTTGAGCTTAAGGAAAGCGATCCTGAAAGGGGAGCTTCCCCCGGGACACCGGCTGCTTGTTCTTGAAATCGCTAACAAATTTGAAATCAGCCAGGCGCCTGTCAGAGAAGCGCTCGAAAGACTCAAGCAGGAAGGGCTGATCGTCGGGAAGACGAATAAAGGATCGGTCGTATCCAAAATTACGCATAAAGAAATCCAGGATGTGTATGAGCTTCGGATATTGATCGAAGGCCATGCGATCCGGGAGACAATGAAAGTGATAAACGCCGGCGATATCGAATATTTGGAGCATATCGTGCAAGGGATGCAGAGGGCGCTCGATGAGGGTGACGCGGATCAGCTGGTCGAGCTCGACATGAGATTTCACGGCTACTTTTACGAACGGTGCGACAATCATATATTTCTCGAAATTTGGAAAAACATCCGTACGAAGATCATGAGATTCATCAGCATTACGAATCAGCAAATTTCGAATGAACTGATCGTGGGAGGCCACCGCGAGCTGCTGGAGCTGGTGAAATCCGGCAACGCGGAAGAGGCTGCGGTCAAGTGCATCGCAGGCTTTTCCTTTTACAAAAATTACAAGGTATAACGAATTCCGTGTTTGTTGGGTTTACGATACATTTCTTTTCCGCGAAAGGGGATAGAAGGTATGGACGAAATTCAACTTGCGAACGCTAGCGATACGATGAGAAAGATGGTCCAGGATTGTCTCTTGAGCGACTTGATTGCGGTGGAGCGCTGCAACGAAAAGCTGATTAAAAAAGAGCTGCTCCGTTACGGTATCCGAACGAACTTTTCTTTTCCCGCCATCGCGGCGGTTGAGGTCAGCCGGAACGATTGGAAAGCATCGGGCGAACGGTGCGACATGAACGGGCTCAGAACCTTGCTCGAGCAAACGCTGCAGAACGAAGGCGTCGTATTTCTTGACGATGCCAGGCGACTTAATGTATTGCTGTCCTGGGATGCGGTACACAAGCTGACGACGGCGGAAAAGCGCATCCGCCAGCAGTTCCCGTTTGCGGCTACAATCGGGATCGGCAATCCGTGCCAGCACATCGGCGAAATTCATAAATCCCATCAACAGGCGCTGCTGTCCTTGCAGCACAGGTTTTACAAGGGCACCGGCAAAATCATTTACTACAGGTCGCTCGTCCCTTATACCGATTCCTGTCCGGACACCGCCGAGCAGGAAGACGAGCTGATTCACTCGCTGCTTTCATCGCCGGACGGCGAATGTGCCGAGCGGGCTGTCGACCGTTTTTTTCAGAAGCTGCTTCAGCATGGACCCTTCGAGATCAGCGAAATTTATGCAGCTGCGATCCGGTTGTTGATACATCTGGAGCAAAGCGTGAAAGAAAGAACCCAATGGGACCACACGAAGCTCAGGCTTGATATTATGTCCGTGGCGAGCTTGGAAACGTTGGATGAAGTCAAAGCGCATGTGATCCGATATGCCAAAGAAATGCAGCAAGCGTTGGGCACTGAAAAAAGCGAGCCTCAAAACAACATCATTGTGAAAACGCTTGCAATTATGGAGGAAGAATACGATCAGGCGACGCTCCCGTCCATTGCCGAAAAAGTATATATGACGCCGACCTACCTAAGCATGTTTTTCAAATTAAATACAGGCAAAACCTTCATCGAGCAGCTGACGGATATTCGCATTTCCAAAGCAAAGAAGCTGTTGAGAAGCACCTGTCTGAAAAACTATGAAGTGGCCGAAAAGGTAGGGTATCACGACTCGCGCTACTTCAGCCAAATTTTCAAAAAGAAGGTCGGATTGTCGCCCAGCGAATTCCGCGAAGCCGGCATCGCCAATTAGCGGTCAAATGTAAGTTGCTTTGCTTCGCACAACCTTTCATGTGAAGGTTGCGGCGGAGCCATGTACCCGGAGATTATAAAGGTATATATGGGTTATGAATACCGGATAGAGGGAGACTGTCGATTAAATGGGTTAAGGGCTTGGAGGATGGCTTCAGGGCGAGTTGAATTATCGGGGGTTCCCCCAAAAGTAATTGGAATCGGCTTTGGAGCGTCACGTCACTTTTGGGGGTAATGGGCAAAGTTTCAATGGTTATATCAAAGCTTTACGCGATTTCAAATACTTGTATAAAACACAGCCCGTTAATGAGCAGACGAGAGCGCATAAGCCGATGAACCCGTATCCCGCCTGAAGCCCCCGCAGCAAACCGATGTCCGTCCCCGTTCCATACAAGTTTTTGATGGAGTTCGTTATCGCGCCGATCGCATAGTTGCCGATGACACTTCCGATCCCCATCAGCGTCACCGTAAAAGTAATGGCCGTATCGCTGCCTTTAGGATATCTTTTGGCAATAAAAGCCATAACGGTCGGGTAAATCGGCGCAATGCCGATTCCTGCGGCAGCGAACAAAAAGGCCATCGATTCCCCGCCCCATATCGCCGCAAAGGTACATAACGCGGAAAATCCGGATAGCAAAATAAGCGACAGGGTGAAGCCGATCTTGTCGGTGAGCGGCCCCAATACAAGTCTCGCGGCGGAGAAGCACAGAAAAAATGCGGACAGCATGCCGGAAGCGGCAACACTCTCCCACGCGTAAGCTTTCTCCAAAAAATTGACCAGCCATCCCCCCACGGCCAATTCGGACACGACGCCAAACGAAAGAACGAGCACGATCAGCCAAAGCGCAGGGTCGCGCATAAGCTGCTTGAGCGGGATTCGTTCTCCATGAGGTAGATCGTCGCCGGGAAAAGAGCTGAAAATCGCGGGAATCATCGGCAATACGGACAGGGAAAGCATGAGAAGATACATCCCCCGCCAATCCATCATATACCCGAAGATGCTGACGGAAAGCAATCCCGACGCCAGCAGGGGCGCTACGGTTGAACTCAGCCCGTAGAAGAAATGGGACAGGTTCATCATCGTACCGGTATTTCGGACAAAAATACGCGCCCCCAGAATGGCCAAGCCGATTTCCAGCATCCCGTTGCCGATATACATGAAGAAATAGGAGGAAGCAAATGCAGGATAGCTATGGGAGAAAAAGATGAAAAATCCCGATACGAACATCGCTCCGAAAGCGAGCAGGCTAACGGCCTTGATGCCGAGCAAGCGGGTCAAATAAGCGGTAAAAGAGCAGGCGATCAAATAACCTAACGCATTCAACGATAGCAGCGTGCCGAGCTGCTGCTCTTCCAGATGAAAATCGAATTGAATGCGGGGAATGGCCGGACCTTTAATATTTTCCGATATGCCAAACACGATAAATCCCAAAAAGATGGTCGCGAGCTGCATGGCGTACGTCTTATTTATCCCGCGGCGCGTTTGTGCTGCTTGTTTGTCCATTGAGCGAAAACTCCTATTGAAATTGTTGGAACATCGTGAGGATGATTTCCCGAGCTTACCATAGGCGTACCTATATTACAACGATTTACTAGGGTAAATAAATTTGTTATAATTATTATTACGATATTTTTTGTAATAAAAAGAGAGAGGGGGGATATTACTGTGAGAACTCTGCAGGTTACGCTGGAAGAAGCGATTGAAATATGCAAAGCATTGGCCAATGAGCATAGGATGCAGATGTTGAACGTACTGAACCAGGGTCCTCTCAATGTAAACGAGATTTCCGAGCTGCTGCAAATCCCGTTTTCGACAGCGGCGGTTAACGTAAAAAAGCTGGAGGATGCCGGAATCATCTCGACGGAAATCGTACCGGGGCGAGGCACCCAAAAGGTCAATTCCAAAAGGTACGACCGGATTGTCATTAATTTAAAACCGGCCGAGGTTCAAACCGAAAACAATCTCATTCTGGATATGCCCATCGGGGAGTATACGGACTGCGAAGCTGAGCCGACATGCGGGCTGGTTGGAGAGCATGGCATTCTGAGCATCATCGACGACCCGCGTTCTTTCTACGAGCCGGAGCGCAAAAATGCACAGCTGCTTTGGTTTCGGGCAGGCTTTGTGGAATACCGGTTCCCGAATAGAGTTCCTTACGGTACGCGAACGGAGGAGCTGGAATTTTCTGCCGAGATCTGTTCCGAAGCGCCCTATCATAAGCTGGACTGGCCTTCGGATATTACGCTCTGGATCAACGGTGTGGAGGTCGGCACCTGGACGAGTCCCGGCGATTTGGGCGGCATGAGAGGCTTCCTGACGCCGGATTGGTGGGCTACCCGCAACACGCAGTACGGACTGCTCAAGCATTGGCAGGTGAACGGGAAAGGCAGCCTCATTGACGGAAACCCCATATCCGACGTGACGATCGACCAATTGAAAATTGCGACGAAGCCGTTTATTTCCGTTCGATTGGGTGTCAAAAAAGACGCCGCGAACGCCGGCGGAATGAATTTGTTCGGCAAACGGTTCGGCAATTACGAGCAAGCTCTTATTCTTAAGATCAAATACGCCAATACGAGCGCTTCCGCCCACAAAAGAAACGAGTGAACTCGTTCAGCTTTGCTGAACATCGGGCAATCAGATGGGGACTCTACCCCACCTGATTCAAGGCCCACCTTGGAGGTGGGGGTCTTAACCCGATAAAGTCGTAATCGAATAAAATCTGTCATTAAAATGAATAATAAGAATTAAAAGCGCTTTGCGGCATTGGCTGCAGAGTGCTTTTAACGTTAAAGGCGTAAATGTAAGAGGAAATCCGGCGTAAAGCAAATTTTCCAACAAATATACTTGTAATAAAATATAGTTTAATATTATAATAAAGCATGTAATAAAAAGCAGTCAACAAACGGGAGGTCAATGTATGAAAAAGACAGGAATGATTTTAGCATCCGTTATGCTCGCGGGCTCTGTTCTTTCCGGCTGCGCATCAAGCGGCAAAACTACGGAACCGGCAGCTTCCGGCAAGGAAGCAAGCGCTATCAATTTGAAGTACTGGGTTCCGTTCAGCGGCGGTGACGGCGATTTCATGAAAGCGATGGTCGATAAATTCAACCAGAGCCAGAAGGAAATAAAAGTGGAAATCCTGAACGTGAAAAATGAAGAGTACTATACGAAGCTGCGCACGGCTCTCGTGGCCAAGCAAGGTCCGGACGTTTCAGTGGCGCATGTAAGCAAATTGCCGGAGCTTGTATCGACCAATGCTTTGGAAAGTCTTGACGACGTTGCCAAAGAAGCAGGCGTCGACTGGAGCTCGTTCACTCCGAATATATTGAACTCGACGATTTATAACAGCAAGCATATTGCCATTCCTTTGGATACCCATGCGGAAATTATGTTTTATAATAAGAAAATTTTAGGCGACGCCGGATTGCTCGATGCGAACGGCAAGCCGAAGATCGCTCAAGGCGCCGACGGATTTATGGCCTTTCTAAAAGAAATCAAGGCGAAAGTGCCGGCAGATGTAATGCCGTTGGCAACAACCTCCAACGGAAACCAGCCGTACTGGATTTGGTGGACGCTGTACAGTCAAATGGGCGGCAAAATGCTGAGCGATGACGGAAAGAAAGCGACAATCAACAATGAAAAGAGCGTTAAAGCGCTGCAGTTGATGGCGAACATGGTCAAGGAAGGCTATTGGCCGAAAAATATTAAAAACGGCGGCGAAATTTTTACGACCGGTAAAGCCGCGATTTCATTAAACGGGGTCTGGTTCACAGGTGCGGCCGAACAGGCGAAAGGCTTGGAGTTCGGCGCCATTCCGGTGCCTCAGCTTTATGAGAAGAAAGCGGTCTGGGGCGATAGCCATACGCTTGTCGTTCCCATGCAGGCGAAGAAAGATCAGGCGAAATTCGTAGCGGCCGTGAAATTTGCGAACTGGCTGGCAGATAACGGGGTTATGTGGTCGAAAGCCGGTCATGTGCCGAGTAAACCGGCTATTATCGGGTCCCAGGAGTTTAAATCGCAGCCATATCGCAGCGATTATGTGGAAATTGCCAACTATGTAAGCTACACGCCGAATCATGACAAAGTTCCTGCAATCAGCGATATTTTGCGCGCCAATTTCGATCTGCTGATGAACGGACAAGCAACCGCCGAGGATGTGCTGAAGAAAGCGGAAAAAGAAGCGAACGACCTGTTGGCGAAATAATTGAAGCCCGAGACGGAGGGATGTTTCCTTAATGGGACATCCCTGCTTTTTTCAATTATCCGTGAGGGAGAAGGAGGAGCATACAGCATGATCACGACAAATAGGAAAAAGTGGAATGGCTACGAGCAGCTGCTTGCCTGGTTGTTCTTGCTTCCGTACTTGTTTTTCTACTTGTGGTTTATGTTTTACCCGATCATCAAAGGGTTCATTATCAGTTTGAACAAATGGACGATCGGCATAGACCCTCAATTTATCGGATTCAAAAACTATGCGGTCATGTTCAAGGACGCCAATTTTTGGGAAGCGCTGTGGCATACCGTTTATTTCGTTATTATTTCCACGCCCTCCCTGGTTGTTGTCGGATTGGCGCTTGCGCTGATCGTAAATGCCGGGCTAAAGGGAACGACCTTTTTGCGTTCGGCCTTCTTTTTACCGCATATCCTGTCGATCTCCGTTATAAGCAGTATTTGGGTATTTGTGCTGCAGCCGTACACGGGGCTTGTGAACTCGATATTGCATCGGTTTGGTTTTGAAGGCGAAATATTTTGGCTGAACGAACCGAATCTGGCATGGATATCGATTCTGATCGCTACCGTCTGGTGGACCGTCGGATTTAACATGGTGCTGTTTTTGGCCGGACTTCAGGAAATTCCCGACGATTTGTACGAAGCGGCGCGCATCGACGGTGCAAACGGCTGGCAGTGCTTTATCCATATCACGATTCCTTCATTAAGAGGCGTAATTATGCTTATCGTCGTGCTGCAATCGATCGCTTCCTTTAAACTGTTCGGACAGCCGTGGATTATGACTCAAGGCGGACCGGGAACGGCAACAAGGACGCTGGTGCAATATATTTACGAAACGGGATTCCGCAGAAACGATATGGGCTTGGCCTCGGCGATGTCCTATATCCTCTTCATCGTAATGATCCTATTTGCCGTCGTTCAATTTAAATTTTTGTCCAAAAAAGATTGACAGCGCGGAGAAAGGAAGGATTCGTCATGACCGAAAACAGTCAACGCATATCTATTAGCAGAATCATCGTTTATATCGTCAGTTATTTGTTTGTCGTTATATGGCTGCTGCCGCTGCTTTGGATGGTATTCACCTCGCTCAAGCCGGCCGGAAGCGCGGTTACGGTGCTTACCGAGCTGATCAGCCCTCCTTTTACATGGGCAAACTTCGAATTCGTCACCAGCAATGCATCCGTCTGGAGATGGACCTGGAACAGCACCGTTATTGCCGTCATCACAACGGCCGGTACGCTCGCGATGACGTCGCTCGCCGCATTTGCTTTGTCGCGCCTTCGTTTTCGCGGTAAAACGTTCGTGTTTTGGCTGATCATCGGAGGTCTTATGGTGCCGACTGAGGCCACGATTATTCCATTGTTCCAAATGATGATCGATAACGGTTTGGTGAACAGCTACAGCTCCATCATCCTGCCGAGCTTGGCGGCGCCGCTGGGCGTCATGATTTTGAAACAGTTTTACGACGGGATTCCGAATGAATTGGTAGAGGCGGCGAAAATCGACGGAGCGGGGTTGATCCGCATCTATGCGAGTATTTTTGTCCCGTTGTCCCGCTCGTCCATGGCGGCATTGGCCATTTTTACATTTATTAGCTCGTGGAACAACTTTTTGTGGCCGTTCCTTGCCATCAGCGACGAGAATATGATGACCCTGCCGATCGGGATTCCGCTGTTCCAGGGCACTTATCAAATCGAGCTTACGATCCCGATGGCGGCCAATGTGCTGGCGAGCTTCCCGGCGATACTCGTATTTATTATTTTTCAAAAACATATCATTAAAGGGATTACGATGACAGGCATTAAAGGATAGACAGAAATAAGGCAAGCCTAGAATGAGCAGGGTGGAGGAAAATCATAATGAGAAAGCAATGGAGCCTGTCGGGCACGTGGACTTTTACAACCGATCCAAAGGATCAGGGAGAAAGGAATTATTGGTACGAACAAAAAAAGGGACTTCCCGAAGGACGCGAAGTACCGGTTCCTCATATATGGCAAAGAGACGGGGGGGAGCTCGTTAATTATTACGGTACCGCATGGTATGCGCGCACGTTTCAGGTTCATGAGTTCGACCGCAGCAAGCGTCTGTTTCTGCACTTTGACGCCGTGGATTATTTGACCCGCGTATGGGTGAACGGAAGCTATGTTGGCGAGCGGGAGGGAGGATTCACACCTTTTGAATTCGATATTACGGACTGCTTGAACGAAGGGACGGAGCAGACCGTTACGGTTCGCGTCTACGACCCGCAGGACAATGCGGATATTCCGATCGGCAAACAAGGCAGCTGGTACACGCGGGTAAGCGGCATTTGGCAGGATGTTTATTTGGAGGAACGTCCGGCCATTTATGTGGAGCAAATCAAGGTGACGCCGGATATCGACCGCAGCGCCGTCTCGGTTCGGTACCGCTTAAGCGCAGCGGCAGCGGCTCGGCAGGTTGTACACTTCAGCGTGAAGCACCACCTGGGCGATGGAGCGGCTGTTGCGGCAGGCCAGGCGGAAGCCGGAGCAGCGGAAGGCGCGTTCGAGCTTGAAATTCCCAATGCGGTACTGTGGGATACGGAAAATCCGCATCTATACGAGCTTGAGCTGACCCTCGACAGCGGAAACGGCCGAACCGATGCGAAGACGGAAATTTTCGGGATGCGCAAGGTTGAGCATAAGGACGGTATGATCCTGTTGAACGGCAAGCCGCTTTATATCCGTGGAGCCCTGGATCAGGCGTTTTATCCGGATACGATTTACACGGCGCCATCCGATGCCTACATTCAGCGGGAAATTGAGCTTGCCAAGCAGATGGGATTTAACCTGCTCCGCAAGCATATCAAAATTGAGCTGCCGCGTTACTTGTATTGGGCGGACCGGATGGGCATGCTGATTTGGGCAGAGGCCCCCAACTATGTAAAGTGGACGAAGCGGAGCATGCTTCGATTCCGTCATGACTTGTTCGGCATGGTTGACCGCGATTACAACAGACCGTCCATTATTATTTGGTCGATTTATAACGAGGAATGGGGCCTTGAATGGGATTTGGCCAACGATCCGGAGAAGCAGCGGCATGTGGCGGAAATGTATGACGAGCTGAAGGCCTGCGATCCGACAAGACTGATCTGCGACAACAGCGGCTGGACTCATGTGAAGACGGACATTAACGATCATCACCGTTATTTCGTCTGTCCGGACCAGCTGGAAGCTTGGGAGCGTGATCTCGACGAATTTGTTGTAGGCCGTCCCGACCGCAACTTTGTCGACGGCTATCCATCGAACGGCGAACCGATCGTCGTTTCGGAATTCGGCGTCTGGGGGCTGCCGAGCATGCAGAAGCTGAAGGAGCATTACGGCGCTCAAGAGCCGTGGTGGTTTATTAATCAAGGCGAGGAATCTCATCAGGAAGATTATAAAAAGCCTGTGACCGCCGCGGTCAATTTCTCGCGGTTTGGCCTGGACCGGGTATTCGGATCATTCGAGGAATTGGCCGCCGCTTCGCAAAAACGGATGTTCCGCGCAGTCAAATCCATTATCGAGGAAATGCGCAAGCGTCCTGTCGTGGCGGGTTACGTCGTAACGGAATTTACGGATATCGAATGGGAAACGAACGGTTGGCTCGATTATTTGCGCAATCCGAAGGAAGGCTTTGAACGCCTGAAAGATTTTAACGGCGCTACGGCGGTGATGGCGGATAACGTAAACCGCAATCTATGGTCGGGCGAAAGCCAGGCCTGGGACGTCGTGATCTCCAACAACGATATGAAATCGTTCGAAGGCTCCGTCGAGTGGCGCATTGAAGGAACGGACCTGTCGGGCGCCGTTCCGGTCAAGCTGGACGGCCGGCTGCATTTGGTGTTGGAGCAAGCAATTCGCTTCACCGCGCCGGCTGTCGCCGAGCCGGGCTTTTATAAGCTGCGGTTGGAGCTGCTGGAGGGAGGCCGGCGGCTTGCCATAAACGAGGAAGAGCTGACGGTATCGCCTGCGGCGGCGGGTAACGCGGGAGGCACGGCGGTCACGCTGTATCAAATGCCGCAGTCTTTGGCGGACGCCATGGCCTTGAGAGGCTTCAAGGTGAAGGCCGGGCTGGATCAGAACGCGGTCATCCTGACCGACTGCCTCGATCAAGACGTTTTAAACCATGTATATGAGGGCGGTCAAGTCGTCTTTTTGGCCGAACAAGGCGAACAGCTGGAGCACAGAGGCCAATTTACGTTCCGTCATTTGCCGGAGGGCGAAAGCTGGCCGCGGGCTTCGTCGTTTAACTTCGTCGATCCGGCCTGGTTCGGCGGCATTCCGCTTCAGCCGGAAATGGGCTGGGAAGCGGATGCCCTCATTCCCAATTATGTGGTGCCTTTCAGCGATTACAAAATTGCCGGAGGCCGCCGTGTTATTCCGTTGTTTGGCAATCCGCAGCTGGGCGAATCAAGCGAAATCGTCTCCGGCTACTTCCAAGGCTGGATCGGCCAGGTAGGCGGCTCCATGATCCGGAAATCGCACGGCCAAGGCTCGATCCTGCTTGTAACGTGGAGACTGATGGACCATTACGGATCCCATCCGATTGCGACCCAAGTGCTGAATAAGCTGGTTCAACAGCAAGCGGAGCTGCTGGAAAGAGCGGTTTCGACAGCTGATTCTATTGGAGAATAAGGAGGGCTACCCATGCATAAAGAGTTACGGCCGCCGGCTGTGCCGCTGGTTGCTATCGATCCGTATTTTAGCGTCTGGTCCACCGGCAATCATTTGTATGACAATCATACCAAGCATTGGACGACAAGACGCCACGACCGGGAAGAATCCCACGGAATGGTCGGCATGGCAGTCATTGACGGCGTTGTGTACCGGTTTATCGGCAAACTGAACTATGATGAGGATGATTACGAGGAGCCAGTCGCGATGCGGCAGACGTCGCTTACCGTCAAGCCTCTCTCCACCATTTATACGTTTGAAGCGGCCGGCGTCACCCTGACCGTTGATTTTACTTCGCCGCTGCTGCTTGACCGTCTGGATATATTATCAAGACCGGCCTCGTATATAACGATTGAAGCGGCTTCCCATGACGGCAATGAGCATGAGGTAAGCTTATACTTCGATGTGACCGGGGAGTGGTGCGTCCACTTCCAGTCGCAAGAAATTGAATGGTCGCGGCCTGCGGTGCGGGATGATATCCAGGCGATGCGGATGGGCACTGTGAAGCAGAACGTTTTAGGCAGAAAAGGCGACAGGACGCGCATCGACTGGGGCTACGTTTATTTGGCTGTGCCGGGTGCCGACAAGCTTGACACACGAATCGGCCCGGTCGGCATGCGCAAGCAGTTTGCGCAATCCAAAAGCTTCCCTGGCACTCAGGACGATACGAGAATGCCGCGCGCCGCTGAAGATGAAACGCCGGTGATGGCAGCCTTGATGCATCTGGGGAAAGTGGGAAGCGCCGCCAAGTCGCAGCTGTTCGTAGTCGCCTATGACGATATTTATTCGATCGAATATTTCGGGCGAAAGCTGCCGGGCTATTGGCGGAAGTTTCATGAAAATGCGGAACGGATGATTGCCGCCGCCATTGACGAGCACGCTGACATTATGCAAAGATGCGCCGCATTTAACGAACTGCTGATCGAACGCGCCGAGCGGGCGGGCGGTCCGAAGTATGCCGATATATTAAGTCTCGCATACCGCCAGGCGATTGCCGCTCATAAGCTGGTCGAGGACGAGCGGGGTGAAATCATTTTCCTGTCCAAAGAATGCGACAGCAACGGCTGCATAGGAACAGTGGACGTAAGCTACCCGTCCATGCCGTTATTTTTACTGTACAATCCGGAGCTGCTCAAAGGTATGCTCCGTCCCATTTTCCGGTATGCGCAGTCGGAGGCATGGCCATATGAATTTGCGCCGCATGATGTAGGAAGGTACCCGATCGCCAACGGGCAGGCATACGGTAAAGAAATGGAAAGGCAGATGCCGGTTGAGGAATGCGGCAACATGCTCATTATGACGACCGCTGTTTGCCTGGCCGAAGGGAACGTCGAGTTTGCCGAGCAAAACTGGGAGCTGCTGTCCCAATGGGCCGATTATTTGACCGAGTACGGATTGGATCCGGGCAACCAGCTGTGCACCGACGATTTTGCCGGACATTTGGCGCATAACGCCAACCTGTCGATCAAGGCGATTGAAGGCTTGGGAGGCTTTGCTCAGCTTTGCCGGCTGGCCGGGAAACCGGATGCTGCGGAACGTTATCGGGCCAAAGCGCAAAGTATGGCCGAGGAATGGATTGCGATGGCCCAGGACGGAGATCATTACCGGTTGGCTTTTGACGTGCCGGGAAGCTGGAGCTTGAAATATAATCTGGTCTGGGACATTTTATTTCAGTCGAGTCTGTTTCCGAAAGAAGTCGTTGAGCGTGAAGTCGCCTATTATAAACGGAAATCAAACCGGTACGGGACTCCGCTTGATAGCCGCAAAACGTATACCAAGGTCGATTGGCTTGTCTGGGCGGCGTCATTGGCAGAGGACAGGAATGATTTTATCGAGCTGATAAATCCGATTTGGGATTTTCTGAACGAATCCAGACACCGTGTGCCCTTCAGCGACTGGTATTACACGATTGACGGAACCTACGTTTCCTTCGTAAACCGTTCGGTAGTGGGCGGCTTGTTTATCCGGCTTATGATGGATGGACAATGGAACAAATCGGTCTAGGGCAAGCGCGCTGCAAAATGGTCGGCTAAAGCGCCGCAGGGAGCGGCCGGCCTGCGAATAGAATACGCCGCTAAAACCTGCTATACTGATGACTTATGGACATACGATCAGAGGTGAAAAGCTATGGCGAAGAAAAGACCGCTCCCGGCCCCGAAGCCGGCGTCTTCAGACAAGCCCGCTACGCTGAAGGATTTGCTGAGCCCGGACATTGTGGAAAAGCTGAATTCGCAGGCCGGCGAGCTGAAAGCCGCGGAGGAAAAACGCAAGGAGCAGCAGCGCCTTGAGGCGGCGGAAGCCCGCAAGGCCGAGCAGAAGCGGCTTGACAACGATTTCGGGCATTTGCTGGAGCAGAGCTTGAAGGACTGGAAAAAATACAAATAAGAAAACCTCTATCGAGGCCTTTCCAGGATGAGCGACCGCGATTTAAATGTAGGTTTTCTTGCAATGACAGAAAGCTTCAGCTCCGCTGAAAACTTATACTTTCTGTCATTATAAGAAAACCTCTATCGAGGCCTTTCCAGGATGAGCGACCGCGATTTAAATGTAGGTTTTCTTGCAATGACAGAAAGCTTCAGCTCCGCTGAAAACTTATACTTTCTGTCATTATAAAAAAAGGACCCACCAGCAACGGGCTGAGTGGGTCTTCAACATTTATATATATCAAAAAAGGGGTCGTTATTAGTATAACCCGGCTACTTTAAGAAAAGATGAATATTATATTTCATTTATATTACAAAAATGGCCCGCAAGCGTAATGAATGAACAGGAACGATTGCCGCAAGCCTCTGTTCACGAATACCAATTCAATAATGCTTCCCGTTCCTCATCTTTCATATGCCGAACGTTCGTAAGTTGTGGAAACGCACCGCTTTCAACTTCATTTGCATACGCTTGAAATGACTTGAGCATCATTTCGCCTACATTGCCGTAGTTTTTCGCATGTCGCATTTCACGCGGGTTAATTCCCAGCATATCTTGAACTACAAGCACCTGCCCGTCTGTAAATCTTCCCGCTCCAATGCCGATCGTCGGGATCATAAGCTTTTCCGAGATAACTTTTCCGAGTTCTTCGGGTATAAGCTCAAGAACGACCATACTCGCGCCGGCATCCTGCAATGAAATTGCGCTTTCCGCCACGATTTTGGCTGAATCGAATGTTTTGCCCTGAACAGCTGCCTTGTCATGGTGCTGGGGGGTAAAACCGAGGTGCCCCCAAACCTCAATACCGTTGTTGTGCAAATGCGACACTATCTCTGCCTGCAAGCCTTCCAGCTTGACGCCATCCGCTCCATGGAGCGTCAATTTCTTGGCAGTCACCAATGCCATGTCTGGATTCTCGTACGTCTTGTACGGCATATCCGCGAGCAAATACGCTTCCTTCACTCCCCTGCGCACCGCTTTTAAATGGTGAATGATTTCATCAAGGGTGACCGATATTTCACGTTCGTAGCCCAACTCGTTCGTTCCCAACGAATCCCCGACAAAAATTACATCCAATCCTGCTTTGTCCTGCAATACGGCGGTAGGGTAGTCGTAACACGTAAGCATCGTAATTTTTTGCGCATTTAGTTTCTTTCGGTGCAAATAGTTCATGTTTTTTGCCATGTAAATCCTCCTTAGTCTCTGTTCACTTTGGAATCAAAGCACGGAAAATGGTAAGCCGTTCAATGCAATGCGTCAGGTATGAGCTCCAATGGATGCCATCCCGACGCTTAAGATTTTAACATAAATGAAAGGCCCTTCCAATCTCATCATTCGGATGAAGGAACCGCCCGCGCAGCGGTTATTTATTCGCCGGTCTGCTAACCGCCGCCGGGGATGAGCCCGGTTCGTTCCAGCACCCACCAGAAGGCGCGGATAAAGATGAGCGCGGAACCGATTATGATGACGGTGCGGTGCCATTTCCATTTGCGCAGCCAGAGCAGGAACGGCAGCACGACGAAGACAATCGCCAGTTGGCCGACTTCCACGCCCGCATTGAACGTCAGCAGCGAGCCGACGAAATAGTTCCGGGGCAATCCAATTTCCGCCAAGGCGCCGGCAAACCCGAGCCCGTGAACGAGCCCGAACATAAACGTCAGCAGCCAGCGCATCGCGTGCTTGCCGGACACGATATTTTCTACGGCTACGTAGCAAATCGACAGCGCGATCGCCGATTCGACCCATACCGGATTAACGTTGATAAAACCGAGTGAAGCAAGCAACAGCGTAATGCTGTGGGCGACCGTAAAGGCGGTGACGATCTTCAGCATGTCGCGATACCGGGCAGCGACCAGCAGCAACGAGAACAAAAATAACAGATGATCGAACCCGAGAAGTATATGCTCGATCCCGAGCATAAAATATTTCCATAGGGTCTTCGTCAGCGAGGTCGGGTTCAGCGGCTCGAAGCGGTACGACCGGTGCGCGCTGTCAAAGATCGTCTGGTCCGTATCGTCGCCATCCAGAATGAGGGCGAAGTTCAGATGATTCGGATCCTCCCGGTCAAACAGCAGTCCGTATTCAATCGTAAATCCGGAAACCGACTGCTTGCCCGTATAGCGGAGCTGCAGGGTGAGGCCGGGAATCGTCTCTTTATCGGTTTTCCGGATCGACTCCAGGCTGCAGTCCATCGGCGTCATTTCCTGCAGCAGCCGTATGTTCGATTTGACATCGCTCTCCAGGTCGCCTGTATGCGCCCGGATTTCTTCGGCCGATAAAGAGCCGTCGCGGTTGTCGTCATACTTTTGCAGGCTGTATTCGGGAATAAACAGTTCATAGTCGACGCCGTCCGGCTGCACGACCAGCTGCGAATAACCGTTGTTTAAAGGATGGGCATCGACACCTTGTCTAGCATTGCCTAAGCCTAAAAAAGATGCTAGAATTAATAGAATTACAACAATTCGAATATGAGTACAGTCCTTTATAGCTTTGATCATTGTGGCACCTCTGTCGTTCATTACTATGTCTATCATAAACAATATCGAGCATGAGTCAATCGATGCGCGGTAGTACTAAGGAGGAATGGTATATGCTGCGTTTGGGACAAAAAGTATATATCGTGGAAGATAGCTTTGAACAAAATTTGCCTGTGGGGGAGTACGGTTATATCATCGCTTACGACCGCAACGCGGACAATGTATTTGATTATGTCGTTCGTGTCCCTAAAATAAATAAACACTTTTTTGTGCCGTCCTCGGATATCGAGCTGGAGGAAGTGCTCGTGCAGCAGGAAGTCGACAGGCTGGAGCGCGAAGCGCTGATTGATTTTGCCCTGGCAACCCGCAACGAGGAGTTATTCCGCCGTATTATGAACGGGGAAGAAGCGGAGGAAGGAAGCGTGGAGAACGTGAAAGAAGTTCAGTCCGCGGCCGATTTTATTAAACAGGTCAATCTCAAGGCATGGATTTGAGAAGACGGCAGAGTCGTAACATGCCCGTTTCGGGACGATGCGACGGTGCTGGAACGTATCATTTCTCGCACGGGCAGCTTGACGCTGAACGTTTGCCGATACGGAGCGCTCGTAGAAGCAGCTTTTTTGCAGGACGCCGGCAAGCGGTTTCTGCGGAGACGCTGTTTTTTTGTGCGTTGTTAAGATTTTATACTTTGCTTCGCACAACCTTGACAAACGCGCTCGTCCCCTAAGGACGGTGAAGCCGTTTATCCTTAACATAATAAAAGTATAAAATCCGGGGAACCAAGGTGGTTCCCTTTTAAGTTTTTTTAGTAAGTAGAGTTATGGAGACATTGATCCTCAGCAAGTACCTGCAGTCGAAAGAGGCCGTCAATTTATGTATGTCTGACGTGTTCGGAAAGCGAAAAGATACCGCTTAGTGTGTCCGGGACTTCGATAGGATGGATGATGGAGACCCGGAAGTGCCCCGCAATTCGCATGTGAAGCTTGCGGCGGAGCCATATACCCGGAATACGACAAAGGTGTACATGGTTATGAACACCGATTGAAGACCGGTTAGTAAAAAAAGAGGTATCACGAGATACAAGAGTAGAACAGTAAGAGGGTATGGATGTGGGGTGGAAAGTTTACGGGCCGTCTTTGAAGCCGTGTTCCCCCTGCCTAGTCTAATCGAAGGAACACGACGTCAACAACGGCTGTAACCCCACATCCATCCCTTCCCAGCGCTCAAACGTATATCCTACACCAAAGAACGTCGCAAGGCTTTTTTCGTGCGGAAACAGGGGGCTATATGACTGAACGATTCTACAGTAATGTAAACATGGCAGATTCTAGCCCGACTTAGCAGCAAATCCTAGGCTGGAAAAATTTTATTTTCAGCTGTGATTTTTTTCACATCCAACTTCGGCAGTCCGTGTTACATTATAGATGTGGAAAGGAAAACCAGCAACAACATCAAGCTTCATAATAGAAAGGAACATGCGCCATGCTGAACCAACGTATGAACGATTACCGCAGCGTCACAGCTGCAAGATCGAATCTTGCGAAGCCGATTGCCGCAGCGTCACAGCCTGCAAGATCGAATCTTGCGAAGCCGATTACCGCAGCGTCACAGCCTGCAAGATCGAATCCGCGAAGCTGATTACCGCAGCGCCGGATCGTGCAATGCCAAATCATACAACGCCGCAGGCTCCGCCAAGTCCCAATCGGCTAGCAGGAAGTATCCGGCATAAGGGATAAAAAATTTTTGAACAACAAGTGAAAATTTTCACAATTGAATTTGTTTTGCCCACACTTTATTTAAGGAGATGGAGATCATGTTAAAATGGGTCAAAGAAAACGTTTATGGCGCTTGGCTGCTGCTTATTGTCAGGTTATATATCGGTTACGAATGGGCCACCGCAGGCTGGCACAAGCTGACGGCCGGATTCGATGCTACCGGATTTATTAAAGGGGCGGTAACGAAGCCGCTGGTGGATAAAGCGACCAACGAGCTTATTTATCCGACATACACCGCTTTCCTGGAGCATTTCGCCCTGCCGAACGCGAAGCTGTTTAATATCATCATCCCGCTGGGCGAGCTGCTTGTCGGATTAGGCTTAATACTCGGCGCGTTGACGACGGCCGCCGCCTTCTTCGGATTGCTGATGAACTTCATGTTCATGTTCGCCGGTACGGTAAGCACGAACCCATGGATGCTCCTACTCGGCGGGATCGTCTTCCTGGCCGGAGCGAATGCAGGCAGAATCGGGGCTGACCACTACGTCATGCCGTACATCCGCAATCTGCTGAACCGCAACAACAGGAACGGCAAGCCTAAAGCGTTGGGCGGGGACAACCGCAAGCCGACTCCGGCGGCGCATGTATAACAAGCAAGATGAACAGCATCGTTCAACCGAATCGCCTAACGGCCTGCAGAGCTGCGGATTTCCGATCCGCGGCTCTTGCCCGTTGCTTCCATATAAGCAATTGAGTTCAAATTCCATCTGGTCTATAATAAGAAGATGAATTTTCGGCGATGATGTCGAAAGACGATAATCAAGATTATTATGCGATAAAGGAGTCGGGAGCAGTCGATGAGTATTTCGATGAAGGACGTAGAGCATGTAGCCAATTTGGCCAGACTTGAGCTGAGCGAGCAGGAGAAGCAATTACTCACCGAGCAGCTGAACGCTATATTAAAATATGCGGAGAAACTGAACGAGCTGGACACGGATAACGTGGAGCCGACCAGCCACCCGGTACCGCTCGTCAATGTGATGCGCGAGGATGCGGCAAGACCGTCCCTGTCGATTGAACAAGTTTTGCTGAACGCGCCGGACGAAGAGGACGGGCAAATCAAGGTGCCGGCTGTATTGGAATAAGCCTCGGCAGGCAAAGGCGCCGGTACAAGAGATGCTGTCGGTGAGCACCTGTTTCGGCAGTTCATCGGCAGTCTCCAAGAGGGCGCTATATTTTGAAGGGAGGACGTCATTTTGTCGTTATTCGAACTCAAGTTGCAAGAAATACATACCAAGCTGCAAGACAGGCAGCTCACTGTCACCGATCTGGTGGATGAAGCTTACGCCCGGATCGGGCAGGTTGACGGCAAGATTAAGGCGTTCCTGAAGCTGGACGAGGAAAACGCTCGCGCAGCCGCCAAATCGTTGGACGGGCAGTTGGGCTCGGGCAGCGCAAGAGGGCTGCTGTTCGGCCTGCCGATCGGCATCAAGGACAACATCGTCACCGAGGGCGTGACAACGACATGCGCGAGCCAGTTTTTGCGCAATTTTAATCCCGTGTACGATGCGACCGTCGTCGCGAAGCTGAAGGATGCGCAGGCCGTCTCGATCGGCAAATTGAATATGGACGAGTTCGCGATGGGCGGCTCGAATGAAAACTCCAGCTTTCATACTACGTACAATCCATGGAATACGGATTATGTGCCCGGCGGCTCAAGCGGCGGCTCCGCAGCTGCAGTGGCGGCCGGAGAGGTATACTTCTCGCTTGGCTCCGACACGGGCGGCTCGATCCGCCAGCCGGCCGCTTATTGCGGGATCGTCGGCCTGAAGCCTACGTACGGACTGGTCTCCCGCTTTGGTCTGGTCGCATTCGCCTCCTCGCTGGACCAGATTGGCCCTCTGACCAAAAACGTTGAGGACAGCGCCTATTTGCTGCAGGCCATCGCCGGCCACGATCCGCAGGATTCGACCTCGGCGAAGGTAGACATTCCCGACTATATCAGCGCGCTGAGCGGCGATGTGAAAGGGCTGCGCGTCGCCCTGCCGAAGGAATACATGAGCGAAGGCATCGACCCGAAAGTCCGCGATGCCGTAATGACCGCGCTTAAAACGCTGGAAAGCCTGGGCGCGGTTGTCGAGGAAGTATCGCTGCCGCATTCCGAATATGCGGTAGCTGCCTATTACCTGCTCGCTTCGTCCGAGGCCTCCTCCAACCTGGCTCGGTTTGACGGCGTCCGCTACGGCGTCCGTGCGGAGAACCCGAAAAATTTGCTGGACTTATACCACAAGTCGCGCAGCGAAGGCTTCGGTCCGGAAGTGAAGCGCCGTATTATGCTTGGTACTTATGCGCTGAGCTCCGGCTACTACGATGCATACTACTTGAAGGCGCAAAAAGTGCGTACGCTGATCAAGCAGGATTTTGACCGCGTATTTGAAAGCTACGATGTGATTATCGGGCCGACGGCTCCGACGGCGGCCTTCAAAGTCGGCTCCCAGGTCGATAATCCGCTGACGATGTATTTGAACGACATCATGACCATTCCGGTCAATTTGGCCGGTATTCCGGCGATCAGCGTTCCTTGCGGTTTTGCGGACGGGCTTCCCGTCGGCCTGCAAATTATCGGCAAGGCGCTTGATGAATCGACCGTTCTGCGGGTGGCTCACGCTTATGAGCAGAATACGGATTTCCATAAGCAGCGCCCTGCCATCGATTAGAAGAGAGGTTCGACGGTAGCTATGGGGGAGGGACAAGTCCTTCCTCCGGACACTGCCTGTTGAACGCGAATAGAAAGGAGCCATTCCGCTATGTCGGTAACGGAAACAAAATACGAAACGGTCATCGGGCTGGAGGTTCACGTTGAACTGCACACCCGATCGAAAATTTTTTGCGGCTGCTCCACCGAGTTCGGCGCGCCGCCGAATACCCATACATGTCCGGTTTGCCTGGGCTATCCGGGCGTACTGCCGGTGCTGAACAAGCAGGCTGTCGAATATGCGATGAAAGCCGCGATGGCGTTGAACTGCCGGATTGCGACGGACAGCAAATTCGACCGGAAAAACTACTTTTACCCGGACTCGCCGAAGGCCTACCAAATTTCCCAGTACGACAAGCCGATCGGCGAGCACGGCTGGATCGAAATCGAAGTGAACGGCGAGACGAAACGGATCGGCGTGACCCGCGTTCATCTGGAGGAAGACGCCGGCAAGCTGACGCATGTGGATGGCGGCTACGCCTCGCTGGCCGATTATAACCGTGTCGGCACGCCGCTGATCGAGATCGTCTCGGAGCCGGACCTGCGCTCTCCGGAAGAAGCGAGAGCTTATCTGGAGAAGCTGAAGGCGATCATGCAGTATTGTGACGTCTCCGACGTGAAGATGGAGGAGGGTTCGCTGCGCTGCGACGCCAACATCAGTATCCGTCCGTTCGGACAGAAGGAATTCGGTACCCGGGCGGAGCTGAAAAACATGAACTCCTTCCGCGGCGTGCAGAAGGGGCTCGAGTATGAGGAATGGCGCCAGGCGGACGTCCTGGACGGCGGCGGTACCGTCGTGCAGGAGACGCGGCGCTGGGATGAGGCGCAGGGCAAGACGCTTATGATGCGCAGCAAGGAAGAAGCGCATGATTACCGTTATTTTCCGGACCCGGACCTGGTCCGTCTGCATATCGACGATGCGTGGAAGGCGCGCGTCCAAGCGACCATACCCGAGCTGCCGGATGCGCGCAAGAAGCGCTACGTGGAGGAATACAGTCTGCCGAGCTACGATGCGGATGTCATTACGTCCTCGATCAAGCTGGCCGATTTCTTCGAGGAGAGCTTGAACTATACGTTGGATGCAAAGGCGGTGTCCAACTGGATTATGGGCGATCTGCTCGGCTTCCTTAATGCCGGTAATTTGGAGCTGGAGCAGGTGAAAATAACCGGCAAAGGCTTGGGCGAAATGATCGGTCTGATCGAGAAAGGGACGATCAGCAGCAAAATCGCCAAAACGGTATTCAAGGCGATGCTCGAAACCGGTAAAGACCCGCAGACGATCGTGGAGGAGCAGGGGCTTGTACAGATCAGCGACGAAGGTGCGATTAAAGCGGTCGTCGAGCAGATCGTCGCAGCCAATCCGCAGTCGGTCGCCGACTTTAAAGCCGGTAAAGACAAAGCGGTCGGCTTCCTTGTCGGTCAGGTCATGAAAGAAACGAAGGGCAAAGCGAATCCGGGCTTGGTCAACAAGCTGATTATGGATTGCCTGAAGCAATAAAAGAAAGCAGAAGCAGCCTTCCCGCGTATTTTCCGCGCGGAGGGCTGCTTTTCAAATAGGCAGTAGATTGTACGTCGGCGCTGTTGTATACTGTGGCTAATTAATGGCATTCAACTGCCAGCCCAGACGCTAACGCACATGAAAGGGACTTCCATGATTCGTGAAATCGATTTGAATGACAACGCTCAAGTGCTGGACCTGCTTATGCTGCAGCAGCTGTCCTACCGGGTTGAAGCCCAACTGATCGGCTTCAAGGAAATTCCCCCGCTGTGGGATTCGCCCAAATCGCTCAAGGAATCGGGTGAATTATTTTTCGGGTACTACGAGGGTCACCGAATGGCTGGAAGCGTTTCCGTCAAGCAGACGCCCAAGGAATTGACCATTTGCCGGATGATGGTTCATCCGGACTTTTTCCGCCGGGGCATCGCCAGCCGGCTGCTGGAATATGCGGAATCACTAGCGGTTCCGGGCATGCTGCTCAAGGTGTCGACGGGCACCAAGAACGAGCCCGCCGTCAACCTGTATGGGAAATACGGCTACAAGCCGGGGCAGACGATGGAAATCGCCAAAGGGATCACGCTCACCGTGTTTACGAAAAGAGTTCCCCAGTCGGATAATCGGTAAGCGGAACGGGCTGCCCGTTAACCGACCGGTTCAATCCGGCCGCACCGGCTGCCTCGCTTACCGTCAAGGAGAGCGCATCGCCCCGCCTTGTCCGGTACGAAGCCTGCAGCAGCCCGCCGTCACTACCCGGCGTCCCGGTACGGACAAACGTCGCACTCATGCTGTCCATCCGTTCGGCCAACTGGTCGAGACTCGCGATGCCAAGACCGTCCGCCTCTGTGCGGGAGACGACTTCCATGACGACTCCGTTCATGCCGTCCTTCAAGGAGCTGGCGATCGAAATGCGGTCCGCCTTCTCCGTATAAGTGAACGGCTGCATCAAATAAAAGACGAAATACACATCGCCTGCGAGCCCGCAGCCGCTACGCTCCCGGAAGCGCCATTCGCCCTTGGGCATGCAGCCGACCAGCTCCGGATACGCGCTATCCGACGCGCCGCCGGCCGGAACCGCCCATAGCTGGACGATGCTGTCCAGGTGAAAGAGCACGTCGCCATAAGGGCTCGCATGGCGGTCGTCGCCCGGCTTGTATTTCGCGCCCGGGTGGAAGAAGAACGCCTGGTTGACGCTTCCCCCGCCCGCAACCGCGGGCGACGTCAGCGGCAGCGTCACATCCCAGCGCTGCTGCTCGTTATCGAACTCGTCCCGGCGCTCCCAGACGCCGCCCGCTGCGTACTCGGGCGCGATGTATACATATGTATGCGCCTCCTCCGTCACGACGCCGTCCGCGTCCGCGAAGCGGATTTGCCGCTTGATCTCCTGCGGCAGCGGGCGGTTGACGGCCTTGTCCACGATGTCGTCGGCAACCTCATAGCTGTATAATGCAGCCCCCTCGAGCCGGGTGATCGCATTCGGCTCCGGAAAATCGCCGAATGCGATATAATCGAGCAGCGTATTGTTGTCCAATGGAGCGTCATGCGGCCATTGGCGCGACTGCGCCCCGACCCATGCCCCCCGCAAATAAAAATCCGCCCGCAGCCGCCACAAGAAATCGAGCATTTCGCCGACCGTGCTCCGCACCTCCGGCTTATCCACGATTTCCCACACGCATGCGAACGCCTGAATCCAATGCCAATGCCACGGGAGGCAGCCGTATTCCTTGAAGCCGTATTGCTGAATATGCCGCAGCTGCTGCCGCAAATAGCGCATGCCCTGCTCCAGCAGCTCGCCGTCGTCGAATTGATGCCCCAGCAGCAGCTTCAATGCGGTATGCTTCGCCTCGTGATGATGAATGTGCTGCAGCGGATGACGGTATACGTCGCTTTGGTACATGTGCAGAATGGACAGGTTCAGCTCGCTTTTCAATCCGATGGGCAGTACCTGCTTAAATTTGTTATAAAATAATACGATCAGACAGCCCATCAGCTCGACCGGCAGCGGATGCGGCTTGGCGGCCGAAGGATTGTCCCCGAGCCCGAGCGGCCAATGTCCGTACATCGGATGCGCGGCATCCTGCACTTGCAGCTTCAATACGTTCCCAATCATGTCGACAGCCAGCTTCATCGCCGCATCGCGCTGCTCTTGCGTCGCTCCGGCTTGCCCGTCTCCTTCGACGCATGAGGCGAACAGGTGGATCGCAAAGTAAAAATTGTTGCGGACGTCGCCGTGGAACCAGTATCCGCTCGGCAGCACGGGCAGCGCAAGCGCTTGGCCGGCGGCCAGTCTGCGGATCGCGTTTCTTCGTTCTGCGGTAGTGGTTATATGTATGGTCATTGCAGCCTCCTGAATAGGTATATTCGTTTCATGTCAACCTATTTTAACAGACGAGACTTGCATGGTAAAATAAACATCTGTCAACAGTTCTGCAATTTGAAGGGTTTCTTGGCGCGGCAGCGTCTAAAAGAAAGAGTCAAGAACAAAAAGGCGGTGGAACGATGGAACATTTGACGGATGAACAGCTGGTCGACCAAATCCGTCAAGGCGATAAGGAAGCGTATCGCGTTTTGGTTGAACGTCATAGCCAGTACATTTATACGCTTGTTTATCGGATGATCGAGCATCGCGAAACCGCCGAGGATTTGACGCAGGATATTTTCATCAAGCTGTACCGGTCATTAGGCCAATTTCGGGGGGATGCCAAATTCACAACATGGTTGTATCGCTTAACGGTCAATTTAGTGACGGATTACCGGAGATCGCAGCGGCGTAAACCGTACGAAGCGGTGCTGGACAAAGTCAAGGGATGGTTCGGCAACCGCCAGGAAGAACCGGAAGCGATGGCGCTGCAAAAAGAAGAACAGGAAACCGTACAGCGGATTTTAGCTGGACTTCCTGATAAATATAGGCTTATTTTATATTTATACCATTTTAAACAGCTCTCTTATCAGGAGATCGCGGAAGTGACTCAGCTTCCATTGAAGACGATCGAAACCCGGCTATACCGCGGAAAGGCTTTGCTAAAACAAAAATGGCAGGAGGTGCGCCAACATGAACAAACATCATCTGAACGATCGGCAGCTGCAAAGGTATTTAAATAGAACATGCTCCGAGCTGGAATTTGTCAAATCCGGCAAGCATCTTCAAGTATGCCCGAGCTGCCGAAACCGTCTGAACACGTATCTCGACATGGAATCAGTGCTGGAGCAAATGCCGCTGCTCGCTGCGCCGCCCGGACTTCAAGAGCGCATCATGCGATCCGTGCACGCTGCGCAGGAGGAGGATTTGCCCGGCATACGGGAGCCGGTGTACGGCCAACGGACTGTGCCCTCTTTTGTAAACCGCTGGCGTTCCGAGCTTGCACATGGTCTCATCGCCATGGCGGCTACCTTCTTGTTTATCAGCTCGGGCATACTTGGGAAAATTATGTCAATTAATGCGGACAACTGGGGTGAAGGCATCCAGCATCAAGTATTGGCGATTGAAGCCGTTGTCGCGCGAATTTCGATACAGCTGTTGTCGTAACTCAACTATTAGCAGAGAACTGGAGGTTAACCCATGGTGGAACCCAATAATAACGGTTCGTATCAAACGGACGAAGACAAAGAAGAACAATTTATCCGCGAACGAATGGAACGGTGGAACGCTAACCCGCAGCAGCAGGCTCCGTTCGACCCGTTCAGGGGGCGCCCGCGCAAAAGCAAGTTCATCGCCGGGCTGCTGTCCTTTCTTATTCCCGGCACCGGTCAGCTGTACTTAGGTTTAATGCAGCGGGGGATGGGCATTATGCTGGTGCTGATCCTGAATATTTTTGCAATTGTGTTTTTTGCGACCAACGCCAGCTCCAGCGTCCCGTTAATTGTGTTATTTTCGCTATTCGTGCCGGTCGTTTATTTTTATAACATTTTCGACGCGCTGCAGCAGACGGACCGGGTGAACGGGCAGTGGAACGGCTTCTATAACGATCCGTTGGATGAGACAGGCTCGACTGTCATGAAGCCTTTTAAGAAGCTGTCCAAGGGCAGCGGCTTCGGCTATCTGCTTGTTATCGGCGGAATCATCCTGTTTCTGATGAGCAGCAAACCGGCTTGGCTGGAACGGATCTTCGATTTGCTCGGCTCTTCGATCGGCGCGGTTATTTTGATCGTCATCGGGCTTGTTATGTTTTTCAAGGAAACTACCAAAAAATAAATCGTAAGGAAGGAGCTGACCCGATCATGCGCAAAGCAGGTCGCTTTACGGCGGCATTATTATTGATTGCTGTGGGCGCGGCGGTAATAACGGACCGGTATGCCGGAACGCAAATAACCGGACTTTTGATCGAATGGTGGCCGGTTTTGTTTATCGCTTTAGGCCTTGAATATATTTTTTTCAATAGTAAGTACGGGGACGGCGGCAAGCAGCTCAAGCTTGATCTCGGCGGCGTTATATTTGCGGTGTTGATATCGGCGGTCGTTATCGGCAGCACGCAGTCGGCGGATTCGTTCCGCAATTTGTTCGGCCAAATGAAGCCTGGCGGTTCAATAGGCTCGATCATGAGCGGCGAAGGTCATAAATTCGAAAAGCCGAAGGTCGCGATCGACGTTCCGGCTTCGCTGGACCGGATATCGGTAATCAATCGCAGCAGCGGCAATGTGTCGGTCAAGCCGGGCAGCACGGATCAGGTGCAGGTGGAGATGGTCGTCTATGTGACGGGCGACGAGACGGAAGCGGCTTCGATTGCGGAGCAAACCGCACTGAAGCAGGAGATGAACGGCAGCAAGCTGCAGCTTATTGCCGAAGGGAAGGAATATTCGTTCGGACCGTGGATGCAAAAAAGACCGGCTATCGATATCGTCATCACCGTACCGGCGCAAATTCAAGTCGATATGGACTTTGAAATGTCGAACGGAAAATTTAAAGCGGAACAGCTTACGTTTAAGAAAGATTTGAAAGTCCGCACCACCAACGGCGAGATTGAGGTATCCTCGTTAACCGGCAACCTTGATCTGGAGTCGACGAATGCGGCAATCAAATCGTTAAAGACGAAAGGCTTGCTGCAGCTGGAGACGACCAATGGTTCGATCGAGGTCGACAGCCATCAAGGAGACGCGAGGATCAAATCGACGAATGGGCGGCTGAAGACCGCAGACGTCACGGGCTCGATCCAGTCCGAAACGACGAATGGCGGCATCGTTATTGCAGATGCTCTCAAAGATGTGAGGGCTCACACGACGAACGGCAATGTTGACATTGTCAGCCGCAACGTGGGCGGTAACTGGGACGTCGAAACGAGCCATGGCCGTATTACGCTGAAGCTCCCGTCAACGGGAGATTATAAGGTAAAGGGCAATGGAAAACGGGACGATATCGTGACTAGCCTGCCGCTGCGCATCAGCAAGGATAAGATTGAAGGCAGCGTGGGCAGCGGAAGAAACGAAATCAAGCTGAATACGAATGGCTCCATTGTAATTGAAAAAGCCGATTAAGCCGGCCTTCCCGGAAAATGAGGCTGTCATCTTGATTGACAAATGGAAACAAAGCCGCTTACAATAAATCCAACCCTTTTTATTAGCTAAGGCGGTGAGACAGCATGGATTCCCGGTTGGAGCAGGCGTTAACCAAACTGAAAGTGACAGGGGTACGTATGACTCCGCAAAGACATGCGATTCTTGCCTACCTGCTGAACACGATGACGCATCCGACGGCGGACGAGATTTATAAAGCTCTGGCTCCGCGTTTTCCCAGCATGAGCGTCGCTACCGTTTATAATAATCTGAAGGTTTTTATTGAAGTAGGCCTAATACGTGAAATGACCTACGGCGATCATTCGAGCCGGTTTGATGCCGATATGTCGGATCATTATCATGCTTTGTGCGAGCAATGCGGCAAGCTGGTCGATTTTGCCTACAAGCCTCTTGACGATTTGGAAAGAACAGCCGGACTGGAAACCGGGTTTTTGGTCAAAAGCCACCGCGTCGAAGTGTACGGCCTATGCTCCGAATGCTTGGCGGTGCGGCAGGTTTGACGGAAATGTCGGCTGTGCAAATTGTGATATACGTGCCCGGAACCCTTGCCTGACAAGGAGCCGGGCACGTTTTTATTTGTTGAATTTGAAAGTATAAGTTTTTCATACTTGGCTTCGCACAATCTTGATAAACGCGCTCGTCCGTAGGGACGGCGAAGCCGTTTATCCTTGTTTAATCGCTAGAAAAGTCGGTATACTCTGCTTCGCACAGCCCTGACAAACGCGCCGGTCCTTGAGGACAACGGAGCCTTTTATCCTTGTTGGGGCCGCTTGCAGCCGCACCGCGTTTCAATGCCGTGAGGATGAACTTTTCCAGTCAGCCGTTGCAACTATTTCTTCAACAATAACGTATACATAATATGGACAATACCGTCATCATGGGAGTGAAAAGATGGAGCCGGAGAACCCGACGATTTTGCCTCGCAGAAAAAAAACGAGAAAACGCCCGATCCTGCTTATATTTTTTGCCATTTTACTTGGCGCTGGCTTGGGCATGTACGGATATCAATTTGTTCCTTCCAGCCAGCATGAAGCGCCGTCCTTCGATGGAAACGGCAAGCCGGTTTTTTACAAAAGGGCGATGCTGGATAAACCGGCAGACGGTAAGGAAGACGCCATCAAGCTGCCTTTCGAAACGGTACAGGAGCTGATCGATCCGACGATGATCTATGAGGAAGCGAGCGAATCTACGATCATTACGACCCAGGACAAAGTGATCCGCCTGCGGACGAGCCAGCTTACCGGAATGCTGAACGAGAAACCGTTTACTTTGAAATTTCCGTTGGAAAAAGTGAAAGGCTCGCTATATTTGCCGATGGAGCCGCTGAAGCAGCTGTATGCTTTCGAGCTTCGCGAATCGTCTGCGACGGGCGCCGTCATTCTCGTCAAGGAAGGCGATACGATTGAATGGGCCAAGACTATCGCTTACCCCGACAAGCCGAACAAGACGATTCCGATGCGCAGCGGGCCGACGATTAAATCGCCGATCTATGCCGATGTGCCGCAGGAAGAAGAGGTCATGATCTGGTCGGAGGAACCGGAGTGGTATAAAGTGCAGCTGACCAACGGTTACCAGGGCTATATTCGAAAGGAGCACCTTCAACCGGATCACCGTATGGAAACGATCCCCCCTCTGAAGGAACCGCCTCCCTTCGTTCCGACCAAGCCGATTAACGGCAAAATCAATATGACCTGGGAGCAGGTCGTGACCAAGACGCCGGATGCCACCAAGTTTTCGCCCATGCCCGGTTTGAACGTCGTCAGTCCGACATGGTTTCATTTGGAGGACGGTCAGGGAAATTTGAAAAATTTGGCCGACCCGGCCTATGTCAAATGGGCGCACAGCCAGGATATCCAGGTATGGGGGCTGTTCAGCAACGGCTTCGATCCGAAAATTACAACGGAGGCGTTGGCAACCTACGACAAGCGGATGAAAATGATCAAGCAGCTGCTCAGCTTTGCGCAGTTGTATTCGCTGCAGGGCATCAACATCGACTTTGAAAACGTGAACGTCAAAGATAAAGACCGGCTCGTACAGTTTGTCCGCGAAATGGTCCCGTTAATGCACGAGCAGGGACTTATCGTCTCTATCGACGTTACGCCGAAATCGACCAATGAGAACTGGTCCGTCTTTTACGACCGCAAATCGTTGATCGAATCGGTGGATTACATGATGCTGATGGCTTATGACGAGCATTGGGCCAGCAGTCCGGTTGCCGGATCGGTCGCTTCGCTGCCGTGGGTGGAGAACAGCCTGACGCGGATGATGAAGGAGGATCATATTCCCGCATCCAAGCTCGTTTTGTCGGTTCCTTTCTATACGCGGATCTGGACCGAGGAAACGGTGAACGGCAAAACAAAGGTCAGCTCCAGGGCCGTTTTTATGGAAAATCCGCAAAAGGTGATCAAAGACAAAAAGCTGACCCCGGTGTTCAAATCGGAGGCTGGACAAAATTACGTCGAATACAAAGAGGGCAATAAGCTGAACAAAATATGGCTTGAAGACGAGGTATCGATGAAGGCCAGAATGGACTTGGTGAAAAAGTACGATTTGGCCGGAGTGGCTTCTTGGCGCAGAGGGTACGAGGTTGAGTCGATATGGCCGCTGATTGAGAACAGCCTGAAATAACCGAATGAATGAAAACGAGCTCTTCTTCGCCGCTAAGTCTAAGAAGAGCTCGTTTTCATATGAAAGGGCGCTAAGGTTTACACATTGGCATTCGGGTCATGCTTCGGGTCGAGCGACAAAATCGTTTTGCAAAACATGCAGCGATCCGTCTTGCCGAGCAGCTTGGTCGGTTTGCCGCATTCCGGGCATTCCACGACGGTCGTGCTTGTCGACATCATGCCGGCCCAGAAATATACCGCCATGCTGGCCAGCATCGAAATCGCGCCCAGAACCATGAAGATGCCGGCCATAATTTTTCCCGCGGCGCCCCAGTTAAACACAATTCCCGCAAGCCCTACGATCATGAGGAGCATGCCGCCCATCGTCAATAATAGGCCCCATAGCCGGAACTCGTTGACTTTACTTGATCTGAATTTCATGGCTGTCACTTCTTTCCTTAAAAATAAAATGTGAGAGTTGACACATAATCAATGCAGGAAACCGTCCGGACGTGTAGAAATAGAAGGTATCCAGGAATGTAATGTAGGAGGCCAGCAGCGATGAATGCCATTAAGGAACAGCTGGTTGCCAGGCTCCGTGAAGATGAAGCAGTACTCAGCATTTTAGCGGTGGACAACCCGTCATTGTTTTCCGCTGTTACCGACGGATTTGATTTGCTGCTGCTCGTCATTTCAAAAGAAGACCTGAAAACCGACCAACAGTATCATTATATAAAAGACAACTGCCGTATACAAGAAAGATGGATAAGTCCGTCTGCGCTCAACCGTTTCATTTTGCACGGGGAGTATCGAAACCTTATTTACTGGATCTTAAAAGGAGAGATTCTTCTGGACCGGGACATCTATTTGGAAGGCTTGAGGCACCGAACCTTGGAGTTTCCGGCCGAGCTGCGCGAACATAAGCTGATGATCGAATTTTCCAGGTTTTTGCGGCGTTATTTGGAGAGTAAGGAATATATATTGGAAGACCACGTCCTTGACGCATACAACAATATACTTGAAGCGCTGCATCATTGGGCGAGAATCGTCATTATTGAAGCGGGGATTCATCCCGAGGTTACCGTGTGGCGCCAGATCAAGACGATCAATCCCGGCGTCTACAAGCTTTATGAGGAGCTGACGCTGAGCACGGAAACGTTGAAACAGCGGGTTCAGCTCGTGCTGCTCGCCTGTGAATTTTCGGTGATGAACAAAATGGAGCGCTGCTGCAAAACGTTGGTGGAAGTGCTCGCAAGCCGCGAGCAGGCATGGAGCCTGCATGAGCTGCAGCAGCACGAAGCGCTGTCCGATATCCGTGAAGAGCTGCCGCTGTTGCTTAATAAGCTGGTCAAAAAATCGTTGATCAAGGAAATCATCTATACGTTGGACGAACAGGTATCGGTTTTGGAGATCCGCTATACGACGATGTAGCCTAGGCAAAAAGTTTCGGAATCAAGCGACAGCCGACCATTTTTCTGCTATAATTGAGGCTAAAATTGAATACCACTAGGGGAGCCCTGAAAGCGGGGCTGAGAGAAGGAAGCGCATTTCCTTGACCCTTGGAACCTGATTGGCGTGCGGCGGTCGCATGCTTCTGGATGATACCAGCGTAGGGAAGTGGACGAATGTAAACCGGTTATGTACGGTTCAATTACAACAGTCAACCCTGTGCGGTTGGCTTTTTTAATTGCCGGAAAGTATAAGTTTTTGATACTTTGCTTCGTACAACTAAGCGCGCGGCGGAATGGAGAACGTTCCATATGCGCAAGTTTTGAGCCGCAAAAGTCCAGCATGCAGAAAGCGAGGTGCAGAAAGTGCAGTTAGTCATTAACGGAGAAGCGCGCGAAGTGGCGGAAGTGTCCACGGTAGCGGATTTGCTGGTGCAGTTTAAGCTCGAATCCAAAATTTTGGTCGTCGAACTGAACCGCGAAATCATCGAGCGGACGAATTATGACGGTACGCCGCTTCAGGACGGAGACCGGCTTGAGATCGTTCACTTCGTAGGCGGAGGCTAACCGCTGGGTTTGCCTTGTGTCGACGGTGTCTACGATTCTATACTATGGAGGCTAACAAGCGATGAGCGATACATTAAAGATAGGTCCTTATGAATTTAAATCCCGGCTGCTGCTCGGAACCGGAAAGTTCACAGACCTGAGCATTCAAAATGATGCGGTGAAAGCATCGGAAGCGGATGTGCTTACATTTGCCATTCGCCGGCTGCCTATCGATAACCCCGAGGCGCCCAATTTTTTGGAGACACTCGATTTGAAAAAGTTTACGCTGCTGCCGAACACCGCAGGCGCGTACACGGTTGACGAGGCGGTGCGCATTGCCAAGCTGGCCAAAGCGACCGGTTTATGCGACATGATCAAAGTGGAAGTTATCGGTGACCCCAGAACCTTGCTGCCGGATCCGATCGGAACGCTGGAAGCGACCAAAATATTGGTGGATCTCGGATTTATCGTGCTTCCCTACACTTCGGATGATCCGATTCTTGCGCGCAAACTGCAGGAAGCGGGCGCGGCTGCCGTGATGCCGGGCGCATCGCCAATCGGCTCCGGACAGGGCATAGCGAATCCGAATCAGCTGCGTTTTATTATCGAAGAAGCGAAGGTGCCGGTTATTGTCGATGCGGGAATCGGCGGACCTGCGGATGCCGCGCTCGCTATGGAGCTAGGAGCCGACGGTGTGCTGCTGAATACGGCTGTGGCCGGCGCTCAGCATCCGGTTTTGATGGCTGAAGCGTTCAAGCTGGCCGTTCAGGCGGGACGCACAGGATTTCTGGCCGGGCGGATTGCCAAGAAGCGCTATGCATCCGCCAGTAGTCCCGAGGAAGGCATGATCGAATAGTTTCGGCATAATTGCAGCAGGAATCCGTCATACTAAGCACAGTTGTAAGAAAGCGAAGAAGCCTTGCATGCAAGGCTTCTCTCTGTTTTGGTTTTAAAGTTGCTTTTGCTCCGTAAATCGTTGATAAACGCGCTAGTCCTTGAAGATGGCGAAGTCGTTTAATCATATGTAAATATTTTTTGAATTTAGTTCTTGACTTTCGTTGCAGGGCTGTGATACATTATACCTCGCCGCTGAAACGGCATCATATTGGAAGCTGTTGAATCAAGTGTTGTCTTGCATCAAACCATAAAATAACACTTGCAATTGACTAGGCCGATATGGTATATTATAAAAGTCGCCGCTAAAAAGAAGCGACATTGAATAGCAAATCGGATTATTGATAAAATGATTTGATTTTGCTGAAAATTGCCCTTTGAAAACTGAACAACGAGTGAGTGTTAAAAATGAGAATGCAAATTCTCGCTAGCATTACTTTTGAGCTTAAGACAAGCTTTTTTACATCCCCTCAGTAATGTGGGGCCCCCGAAAAGTAATCGGAATTCTCTACGGAGGTTCGCTTCACTTTTTGGGGTATCGTGGAGAGTTTGATCCTGGCTCAGGACGAACGCTGGCGGCGTGCCTAATACATGCAAGTCGAGCGGACTGTCCCTTCGGGGACAGTTAGCGGCGGACGGGTGAGTAACACGTAGGCAACCTGCCTGTAAGACCGGGATAACTATCGGAAACGATAGCTAAGAGCGGATAGCTGGACGGAACGCATGTTCTGTTCATGAAACACGGAGCAATCTGTGGCTTACAGATGGGCCTGCGGCGCATTAGCTAGTTGGTGGGGTAACGGCCCACCAAGGCGACGATGCGTAGCCGACCTGAGAGGGTGATCGGCCACACTGGGACTGAGACACGGCCCAGACTCCTACGGGAGGCAGCAGTAGGGAATCTTCCGCAATGGACGCAA
>NZ_SMRT01000015.1 GCF_004354045.1 Paenibacillus piri
AAACTTAACCCATTCAGCCATGTGCGATGCTTTGTTCCCCATTTCTTCCCTTTCTCGGAAAATACCAAATTGTATCGAAGCAAAAATTTTGTAATCCGATGACGGGTTCGCTGGCGGTCTTCCTTTATGGCCTCCCGAGCTCGAACTAAATCACGCAATGCTTCATCCTCTTCTGTAGGTACATAAATACCGGTTAACTCTCCTGCACGAAATAATTGGGCTAGCTTTATGGCGTCCCTACGGTCTGTTTTTACTTTTTCACCAGGCTTTTGTGGAATTAAGGACGGGGCAATTACCGTGCATTCAATACCTAGTGTGAGTAAATACCGGTATAAAAAGTAACCCGTAGGACCTGCTTCATAACAAACTTGAAGTTGCCCCGGTTCTCCCAGCTGTTTCATTAATTTTCTCACAGCTGCCTCCGTGTTAGTAATCGTACCCCAAAAACGCGACGCCTCCCTACCCTCATCCGCAATGGCAACAGCAATTGTTTCCTTCGAAACGTCTAAACCTACGTATTTTGTGTTAAGCTTCATAATGTTGACTCCTCCTTTTGCATTGTAGCTCTGCTTTGGTTTTCCCTAAAACAATTATTTCCAAAGTAACCTACGTTGTTGCAAATTCGGGGAGTCGACCTTCGTTCATGATAACTTGTTCGCTTCAAAAGAGAGTTTTTCGTCTCCGATTGCCTTTCAAATATGCAGAATAATAAAGCAGAAGACGGATGGCATAATACTTCCCAGGCGGGAACCCAAATTCCTCATTGTTCGATAGCGTCCAACGTTTCTATGTTATAACTTCTCCCGGCTCCAAACGGGTTAATCTTCAAAGTCGAAAACCGTTTGTTTGCGGCAAACGCCCGTTGATACGAATGTGGTTCTTCAATCTTCATTCCATCGTGTCAACTTTGCATGCTCACTATCTCACCCAATGACAATATTTCGAGCCAATACGAACGGGCAGTTTAGCGTGGTTGTACCCACGGCAAAGATATTCCTATACTACCAAATAATTGGGTTATTTTGTATTATGGTTGTAAAAAGACGGAGGATGATATGTTTTGAGATTCAATTCAATAATACCGGAGCTTTCTGTTAAGAATTTACTGATCTCCAAAATATTCTATTTGGAAATTTTGGAATTCACTTTGGAATATGAGCGCATTGAAAATAGCTTTATGTTTCTCTCGTATGGAAAGGCGCAAATTATGCTTCAACAGATAAATGGATATTGGGAAACGGGGAAAATGGAACACCCATTTGGCAGAGGGGTAAACTTTCAGATCGGTTGTAGTGACGTTGAAACACTGGTCAAAAAACTACTTTCAAATGGCTACGGACTTTTTCAAGATATAGAGGAAGTAAGCTATAAAGAGAACGAGATTGAACACAGAGTAAAAGAATTTTTAGTGCAGGATCCCGATGGCTATTTGTTACGTTTTTCTCAGTCTATTTGTTAACGAGGTGGTGAATCAGCTATACGTATGCGATTTGTCAGTTTAATTCGTGTAACAACCAGCCAAAATATTTATTGCCGAATATATAAGTTAATAAGGTAAGGTCATTGTGCTAACGGGTACGATAGCGTAATAATTAGGGAGCAGATCGCCGCGTGGCAGCTGCTCCCTATTCTGATTAAAGCAACGGGCAGATTCTCTGGGTCCTAGTTCCATCAAATGTCGATATCTCTATATCTTAGTAGCGAGCTAATCAGTTACGTTTTGCTTATCAAGGAACGCACACCATTAATGATTAAGGCGACGGCGAACACAATCACAACTATGATGCCTATTATGTCAAGCAGGGGATCTAGGCCTTGCAGTAATTCTGAAGCTGGGACGTAAATTAGGCCGAAACCACCAATGACTCCGCCGAGATAGTTCAGAAACTTAGACAAAGCGTTTCACCTCCTCTAGCGATAATACTTAGCTTATGCATGAAAGATTGGTAATGTGATAGACAAATGAATGTTTAAAGTCATTAAGTATCCATTGAACATGGAGATCGAATCTGGTTAAGAGGCCTTCCTGCTGTTCTGGATGGTAACTAGCGATTTATACATTAGGTGGTGTTGAAGAGGTAAGCTTACTTGAAATCAATTTGCCCAGAAACATTAACGGCATATTAGAACACGCCATTGCTAAAGAGTTCTCATGGATTATTGATGAGGATCACGGATTAACGGGATGTTTAACGCAGAAAATCAGTCATTGATAATTGATGATCCGGTTGCTATAATTTCCCATAAGCAGTGATTAATTAGTTGAGAAGAGATGAGATGAGTTGAGAGGAGACGTCTAGGTATGGAAACTGGTAATGAGCAGGTAATTCGTTTGGAGTTTCAGAAACAAGCCAAGGGTTTTTCAGATACTCGGCTATCTTTAAATCGTGAAGATTTATTAAAATGGATTAGCTGTAGTCTTCAGCTACAACCCGATCATAAAGTATTGGACATAGCTGCAGGGACAGGGATTTTAAGCAAGCGCAAACGTTGAACAATTACCAGTTAATGTTGATGCGTTTGATTTAGTTATAAGTCGCTTAGCCTTCCATCATTTCACAAATCCATCCAAAGTCTTAGATGAAATGACTAGAGTTTGTAAACCATCCAGTACTGTTTGTATCGTCGATATGATTTCATTAGAAGATAATTACTTTTGTAACCTATACAATCACTACGAAAGACTTCGAGATCCATCGCATACAAGGGCTCTCAAAGAATCAGAATTTATCAATTTGTTTAAAGATGCACGTTTGGATATTCAACTTGTTGAAACGATTGATGTTTCAATTAATGTTAATAGATGGCTGGAACTGACCAACACAGAGCAAGAAGTTGCAAAGAAAATTATTGCTGATATTCATATGGAATTACAGGGAAAGAAAACTACAGGTTTATCACCGTACTTAGAGCAAGATGAAATGATGATTAATCAGAAGTGGATTAAAATTATTGGTAGCAAAAATTGAACGGTCAATTATCATTCAGCTAACGAACTAAAGAGGGGAACGTAAGCCATATGACGAACAGGCAGCCGGTATTATTGGCTGCCTGTTCAACAATCGGGCAAGATATTACCGCGCGAACGGCAGCTTTGTTGCGTAGGTTTAGTACATTACTTTTTTCATTTTGCAGCTCATATTTGGTATAGTATGTCTTCTTAAGTAATAAGACGGGAGTTGAACATATTTTGAAAAAGTTCATTTTAGGTCTAATCTGCGGCATTGCTTTAACTGCAACGACAGCAGTATATGCAACAGATACCATTCAAACTATTAGGCAAGTTTTTATTAATGGGATGTTGCTTAAAACCAATGTTCAAGTTTCTGAAGATGGAACGACGATGATTTCGGCAAGAACTCTAGCTGAAGCACTTGGAGCAAGAGTCAATTGGAACGAGCAATCAAATACTATCGAAATTGCAAATCAATATCCTTATTTTGTATCCTCACTTCTCCATGGAAAATACACCTTTAAGTATGAAATTATTGCGGATAACAAAACAGGTAACTCTAATACGACTGTGATCTATTCGGAGGGGTATAAAGATATACCCGATAATACAGAGTATCAAAAGCTGTTCTTATTACTGCTGGTCGACCAATTAGATAAAAACATAAATACCAAGCAGATTGAATTTTGGTCAAATAAAGAGAATGCTCTTACATATGCATCAGGGAATTATGAAAAAGATGGAATCGAAGGTTGGTCAGGAATGAACTCTCGTTTTGGACTATTAATCAGGGATGGTGAAAAAGTTTCACTTTCACATATTTTAAGTGTACATGAACGAGACGTAATATCTATTGGAAAATATCTAGAGTGAATGATTGGAGAGATAATAATGGGAAATACGGATAAGTTTGAAATGATTGCTAATTTATATGACACTCCTGAAAGAATCCAAATTGCAAAGGTATCATCAGATGCCATCCGTAATTATTTAGTTGACGCTAAAAGTAAGAATGCTATTGATTTTGGGTGTGGAACCGGTCTTGTCGGAATGAACTTGTTAAGCGAGTTTCATTCTATGCTTTTTCTGGATACGTCACAAAACATGATTAATCAAATAAAGCAAAAAATAACGGATTTTAATATTCAGAATGTAGATACTTTATGCTTTGATATTGAAAAGGAAAGTCTATCGGTCTTGCAGGCCGACTATATTTTTATGGCTCAGGTTCTACTCCATATTTATGATGTTGAATTAGTTTTATCAAGATTATTTGATGTTCTTAATGAAGGAGGACATCTACTGATCGTAGATTTTAATAAAAATGAAAAAATAGTTTCAGATATTGTTCATAACGGATTTAATCCAGGAGAGCTAACCGACATTATGACTAAAATAGGGTATAGGGATATTCAATTCAAAACTTTTTATACGGGAAGTAAAATATTCATGGGACACGATGCGTCTATGTTTATTCTTGATTCAAAAAAGGGCCACCGGTAAAGGATGGCCTTAAACTTGCAGTTACAAACAGCCCGGAGAACCGTACCATAAGTAAAGGAGTTTAACGAGGCACGATAGTTAAACGAGCAGACCGCCGCGGCAGTCTGCTTTTTCATTGAAGTAAAACGGAGTTTGGCGCACTAAACAAATGGATGTGGGTGCTGTCTTCACCACCGGCAGTTGACTAGATTGGAGCTCTCCTACGAGCGGTAAATCAATCTAACATGATTTATATTGGATGGATATGGTTAATAAAGAACGGGAATCGTTATTTTCCGACCCTGGAATATAGAGAGGAAGAATATGGGCAGTCCAATAATAGTAGTCCAATTCTATGATCATTTTTAATGGAGGATCGATATGTTTAAAGTTCAAGCGTTGAGCCTTATTAAAAAGCAATCAAAAATACTTGCATCTGTCGTACTCGCAATACTTTTTTTTGGAATGTCTGTTTTGCCCGTATCTGCGGCAGCTCCCGGGAAAACTGTAAATGCTTCGGCAACGCTCGCATACAATCTCAAAGGACTTAAGCATAACGTGGCAGTTCAGAAAGCTTACATCGCTTCAACGTATGTTTACGTAACTCAGAGGTCTGGGGGAACATGCTATCTTTCAAGATTGCGCATAAACGGTAAAGACGCTACATACGTTGATGAAATGACCATCACCAATACCGGTCATTGCCAAACCCTAGATATGTATACGTACAATGGCAAAAATTACTTTTATTTCAGTTCAAAAGCGGATCCTTCAACAACGTATTACTGGTCGCTCCAGGTAGCAAGACTCCAATACTCGCCCGGTGGGAAAGTAGATTATACGGATCTTCATAGGTTCACTTATATGAACTACGCCAATAAGACCGGTACAAGATTAGGTGACACATACCGTGTTGATGGCGGCGGTAATAGTGCTTATACTATTTTCCGCGTACAAACTGCAGAAGGACCTGTAACTTGGTCCATTTATGACACGGCTGCATTGAACAAACTTCTTGATAGCAATGAACAGGTGCGACTGGACAGCGCGGCGGCGAAAAGCGCCTGCGTTATCAGCTTTACGCAGTCGGGCAGTGCTATAGTCAGACCGAACGGATCTTTCCAAGGTCTCGATATGCTCGATAAAACGGAAATATATACGTCAGGCGGTGCGGAAGGTCAGACTCCGCAGATTGCTAAGATGTCGAATACAGGAACATACAATACCCTTGTGAAAATTACAAATGTGGGGACCCATGAAATCGAGGGAGTACAGACAAAAAACGGTAACGTTTATTTTACTATAGTTACAGACCCAGTAAATAAACAAAATACGCAGAAAATTTATTACGTTCCTGATAGTATATTTTAAATAGCGCCGAACTTACGCTCCGGAAGCCGAAAAGCGGCTCCGGAGTTTGTTTTTCCACATCTGGACAAGAACTTATAACCGAATTGTATGGAAATTGTTACGCTAACTGGCAGGATAGCGCAACGAACGATTTGGAATCGGAGGTAGGACACAATAGAACATCGGAAAACCAATCTCAGTTCGCAAAAAGAATAGAAATTTCTCAAGGTAATCCGAATGAAAATTTTGATGATGAGCATGATGGCGCCGGTCGGGATGAGCCAGTGGCAGCAATCATCTTCTGTGTCCCTGGTTTAATGGACTAAATGATTCATTACATTAAAGTCTTGTTCTAAACAATACAGTGTTGTTCTCTCTAACCATGCTAATACGTCACGGCTTGCCTTTGCGTTAAGCTAGCTTTTTCCTTATGCAATGAAGCATGGATCAGGAAAAAGCCGACGGAAATGACCGAAGCGCATGTGCCTATGACCAATACAGGGACAACCCCCCAATGATCGTAGACGTTGCCGTACAGGGTCGGGCCCGTCATGCGGCCCGTATTGCCGAAGCCGCCGGATAGCCCCATGAAGAAGGGGGCGGCTTTTCCCGTCCGTTCCGAATAAAAAGTCGGAATGGCCGGCAGCAGCAGCATCTCGCCGATCGTACAAACGATCATCCCGATAACCAGGAATAAATAACCTTGATGGAACAATAAGATGAAGCCGAGTCCCAAGGCGTAACAGCTCGAGCTCATAACAATTTGGGCAACAAGCGATTTGGCGATAGTTGATTTGATGAAGTTAGTAACCGGCTGCCCGGCAAAAATAACGATTCCGTTTATCGTCCATAGCAGGCTGTACATCGTCAACGGGTAGCCTTGTTCGGTTAAATAAGGGGCGATCCCGTTGCTCCATAAAGTAAACGATATATAATAGAACAAAGCACCTAAACCAAGAAACAAATAGACGCGGACGTTTAACAGGTTGCGCAATACGCTCCCGTCTCCGTTTCCGTCAAGCGCGCTTGAAGCTGCGGCCGGATAATCATCGTCATGGGAAGCCGGCTTCATAAAGAAAAACAGGAATACGGCAAACGCAAATGTTGACACGGAAGTAACGGCATAAGTAAGCGGGAAAGAGAAGGAAGCGATAAGACCTCCAAGCGCTGCCCCGATGGCAAGCCCGGTGTTGTTGCCGACGTAGATGGCGTTATATAGCTTGCGGCGGTATTCCTTCCAGCGAAAGCCGACATAGGCATTTATGGACGGGACCGCAATGCCGTTCATAAATCCGTTAACGCACACAAGCGCCACAAACAACCAATAGTCGTCAACAAAAACAATCGAACCAAGCAAACATGCGCTTAATGCCATCGAGCTTACGATTAACGTTTTCGCTCCCAAGCGGTGGTACAAGGCGCCCCCGGCAAATTCCCCGGCGATTCCGGCCAAAGCCTGGTACAGCAAAACCATCCCCGCTTCCCCGTAGGACCGTCCGAGCACTTCATGGACATATAGCGTTGTTAAGGGCCATAAAATAGCTTTTCCCGTCGCGTTCATAAAGCTTGCGGCCATAAAATATAGCGCATCCTTCGGATACGCCTGAAAAAAAGTAACCAACCGTTGCTTGATCAGATTCATGTTATGAAACTCCACCTTTTAAATGTTCGCGTTGTTAGTCGCTGCTTCGAGTTATTTTTTCTTCGGATCAAACGCATCCCGAATGCCGTCGCCGACAAAATTGATGGCCAGCACGGTAATGACGATCATCAGCCCCGCAGGAATCCACAGCCACGGTTCACTTTTTAACGTTGTGATCGATTGCGCTGCAGTCAGCATATTTCCCCAGCTTGCCGTCGGCGGCTGAACGCCCATCCCCAGAAAGCTTAACGAGGATTCCGATAAAATCGCGGTTGCCGCGCCGAAGGTGGCATTCACGAGCAGAGGGGCCATGGCATTGGGTAATATTTCTTGAAAAATAATTTGCCGTTTGCTAAGCCCGGCCGCTTGGGCAGCCTTCACAAACTCCATTTGTTTAATGGAAAGCACACTGCCCCGCACAAGTCTGGCCACGTTGGGCCAGCCGAGCATCCCCAGTACAAATATGATATTGCCGAGACCCGGGCCGATAATGGTAACCAGCACAAGAATGACCATCAAATGGGGAAACGACATAAAAACATCGATGATGCGGTTGATGATCATATCCACTTTGCCGCCGTAGTATCCCGAAACAGCGCCTACGACGGTTCCGATTGCAACATAAATCGCTACGGACCCGAAGCCGATCGCAAGAGAAATGCGCGAAGCGTAGATCAGCCTGCTCAATACGTCACGGCCCACCTGATCGGTGCCCAGCCAATATTTATCCGACGGCGGCGCGCTGAATTCGTCTTGAATGACGCTTGGGTCGTAAGGCGCGATCAGCGGAGCCAATGCGGCGACCAGCAAAAGAATAACGAACACAATTAATCCGGCTACCGCCATTTTGTGCTTTAAAAATTGGATGAGGATGCTTCGGATGTAGCTTTCATGCCGGCTGATCTCCTTTTCGGCAAGCGCCGTCGCTCCATCTATATGGCTGTTTTCAATTTGTTCCTTCCAGGATATTGCGGGCATAGGGACACCTTCTTTATGAATGTATTGGTTAATTGTATTTAATCCGCGGATCGACAAAAGCATACATCAAATCCGCCCATAAATTGGACAAAAGCACTGTAATAGCGGCAACGAGATTAATGCCCATTAACGCCGGGTAGTCTCTGGACAAAATCGATTGGATGGTCAGCTGGCCCATGCCCGACCATTGAAATATCGTTTCGGTCACTACCGCTCCGCCGATCAGCAGCGGGATGTCCATGCCGGCAATCGTGATGATGGGGATCAGCGCATTTTTTAACGTATGCTTGTTGATGACCTTCCATTCGGGCAGTCCTTTGGCCCGCGCCGTCCGCAAATAATCTTGGTTAAAGACCTCCAGCACGCTGGACCTGACATAACGCATCATGCCCCCGGCAATCGAGGTTCCAAGCGTGAGCGCAGGCAAAATCAAATGCTTGAGTGTATCCAGCCAATCGGTTTCTTGCCCGATGGTGTTCATTCCCCCGGTAGGAAGAACGCCTAACGTAACGCCGAATATATAAATGACGCCAAGGCCGAGAAAGAAGTTCGGGACGGATACGCCAAGGAACGATCCGGTGGAAGCTACATAATCAAGCCACGAATATTGTTTCACTGCACTTAAAATACCAAGAGGAATAGCAATCAGGTAAGCGATGAATAGAGCGGCCCCCATCAGCAGCAATGTCGCTCCAAGCCGCTCGGCGATCATATGGGAAACCGGCTGGAAGGAACTGAATGAATGGCCCAAATCGCCGGTCAACATCCTGCCCAGCCATTTGAAATATTGAAGCAGCAGCGGATCATTGAGGCCAAGCGCTTCCCGCCGCGCGATTTTGTCGGCTTCGGAAACATCCGGATTGGCGTAGAGATCGACAGGGTCTCCGGGAGCCAAATAAATAATAATAAAGTTTAAAAAAGTAACGCCAAGCAGCACAGGCAGCGTGATTAAAAGTCTGCGAACCGTATAGTTGAACATTCAGACCAACCCTCCATGGATAAGCTTAAGATAACGGATAGTGACAAGCGGCCATGTGCTGCGCTCCTTGCAGTCCGGGCTCCTCCTCGCGGCAGCGGGGCTGGGCGAGCGGACATCTGGTGTGAAACCGACAGCCTGACGGTGGAGCGGCAGGGTTTGGCACATCGCCTGTAAGAATGATCCGTTCTTTTCCGCGGCTTAACGGATTCGGTACAGGGTAAGCATCCAGCAGTGCTTTGGTATACGGATGTTTGGGCTGCTTGAACAGGTCGGAAGTTCTGGCGAGCTCCACAATTTTGCCTAAATACATGACGGCAATCCGGTCGCTCATAAACTTGACCGCGCCGAGCCCGTGGGCGATAAACAAATACGTTAGCTGAAAATTGTTTTGCAGCGACTTCAACAGGTTCAGGATTTGCGCCTGAATCGATACGTCCAGGGCCGATACCGGCTCGTCGCATACGATGAGCTTCGGCTGCAAAATGACGGCTCTGGCAATCCCGATCCGCTGGCGCTGCCCCCCTGAAAACTCATGGGGAAACTTGTTTAAGGAATACTTCGACAAGCCGACGATGTCGAGCAGCTCGGAAGCTTTTTTTCTTGCTTCATCCGCCGTCAGCCGGCTATGGACCAACAGCGGGTTGATCAGCAATTCGCTTACCCGCTTTTTAGGATTTAAAGAGGCGTACGGGTCCTGAAAAATAATTTGCAACTCCGAGCGGACTTGGCGCATGTTAGGCTCGGGCAATTGATGGATGTTTTGATTTTTGAACAAAATAGACCCTTCCGTTAAATGCTCCAGCCGGACAATGCTTCGTCCGAGCGTCGATTTGCCGCAGCCGGACTCGCCGACCACGCCTAACGTTTCACCGGGGAAAACTAACAGATTCACATCGTCGACCGCTTTTACATGACCGACGGTTTTGGAGAAAATCCCCTTTTTAATCGGGTAATATTTTTTGACATGTTCGATTTTTAAAATCGGATCTGTGTTTAGCTGGGCTTTGTGTAAAATGGCGCTCATACAATTCCTCCGTTTACTGTAATGAATGCGAACTGAATGCCGCTAAGGACAACTCATCCTCCGCCAACCAGCAGCGGACATGATGCATCCCGTCAACCGGGAAAAGAGGAGGGTTTTTGCTCCTGCACTTCTCGGTAGCCAGCGCGCACCGGCTTTGAAAGCGGCAGCCCTCCGGCATCTGGTGAATCGACGGGACATACCCGGGAATGCTGGTGAGCTTATCGGACGGAGCGTCAAGATGCGGGATAGAAGATAACAAGCCTTGCGTATAAGGGTGCCGGGCCGTTTCAAACAAGGTATAAACGTCCGCTTCTTCTACAACCTGGCCGGCATACATGACAAGCACCCGGTCGGCCATCTCCGCAACGACTCCCAGGTCGTGGGTTATGAGCACAATGGATGTTTGGAACTCTTGCTTAAGCTCTTTAATGAGCTCCAGGATTTGAGCCTGAATCGTAACATCAAGCGCGGTTGTCGGTTCGTCCGCAATCAGCAGCTTAGGTTTGCAGGCAAGCGCCATTGCGATCATAACGCGTTGTCTCATGCCGCCTGACAAGGAGTTGGGATACTGTTTCATCAACGCATCCGCGCGGGCAATCCCGACCCGCGTCAGCAGTCGGATCGACCGTGCTTCCGCCTCTTTCATACCGACGCGTTCATGCTGAAGAATCGTCTCGGTCATCTGGTTTCCGATGGTAAGCACCGGATTCAGCGAGGACATCGGGTCCTGGAATATCATGGAAATATCTTTGCCCCGCAGCTTCCGCAGCTGCCCGGCACTTAGCTTCGTTAAATCTTGTTCATCGAACGTAATTTTTCCGGCTTTAATGTAACCGTTGCTGCCAAGAAGATTTAAGATAGACAGCGAGGTTACGCTTTTGCCGCAGCCGGATTCTCCGACAATAGCAAGCGTTTCGCCGGGCTTGACTTGGAAAGAAACCTCCTCAACGGAAGCTATTTCTCCGTGTTCGGTTCGAAATACGGTTTTCAAACCGTCGACTTCCAGCAAATTTTTCATTATTACCATTCCCCTAACCGCTTATTTTTGTATCCGTATGCTGCTGTTAACATACACAAAGCCGCCTTCTCCATAAGCAAGAAAAGGCGGCTCCATTGCCGGCTCCGGCGTGGCTTCATTGACAGACCGGAAATCAATTATTGAGTTATATGTCACGAATATTAACATTAAAATTATGATTTTGTCAATAAACAGGAAAAAAATGATTTAAAAAAACTGTTGACTCTTTATCGTGTTCGTTTCATGATATATAACATGACAATAATCGGATGATGGGAACGGGTTGGATTTTATGATGGAACGAAGATTGAGCCGACGTCTTTTGCGCGCATACGAAAATCCATATCGAGGGTGTTGCTGCATATGAAATCGATATTAGTTTATTTCCCGGACAGCTCCTACCGTCCGACTGACAGTGCGATCGGGAAGCTCAACTCCATCGGTCTTGATGTGCTGTCCGTTTATACGACAGAAGATTTTCCTGCATCGGCAGGAGGGTTGGACGGCATCATTGTGTGCTGTACGGAAAAAAGTCTGAACAGTTGGCTTGAACTGCTTATGCGGCAATTTGAGCTGCCTGTTTGGTGGTGGTGCCAAAGTCCGGGCTTCCTGTCGAAAATTCAATATCCGATCGAAGGCGTTCTGACCGGTGGTATGAGTCCGGCGGAGCTGCAGTGGGCGCTTGTCGTCGGATTGAACAACTATGACAACCGGCGGTCGGCTAAGCTGCAAATCGAGCAGTTGCAAGAAAAGCTGGATGAGCGTAAGCTGATCGAAAGAGCCAAAGGTATTCTTGCCAAAACAACCGGCATGTCGGAGGATGAAGCTTTTAAATATTTGCGCAATAAAGCGATGAAGGAACGTAAAAAAATGGCCGTGATCAGCGGAACCATCGTTGATCTGTACGGTCCGCTGCTGGAGCGCTAACACCTCAAGGCATGTAAAATAACCGGAAAAATTTTCGGAAAATGTTGTTGACTTATTCGTCAGCTTCGTGTTAGGATCTATCACATAAACAACTTGATATTCCGGTTTGTCAATGACGCCAAACCGTGAACCGGCAATGAAGCCGCTTTTCTTCTGATAGGAGAAAGGCGGCTTTCTGCATTTTATTAAACATTTCAGAAGGAGTGGTTTCTGTGTATCGTCCGTTAATTGAAAAAGGTGTCCCGTTATTTTCCGGTATTCGTACGTTCATGCATTTGCCCTATGTGCAAGATTTGGAGCATGCGGACTATGCCGTCATTGGCGTCCCCTTTGATACGGGTGTCAGCTATGCCGTCGGCACACGGTTCGGCCCTTCGTCCATCCGCGAGATGTCGCAGCGCCTTCGTCCGGTCAGTCAGGCGCAAGGCATTGATACAAGCGAGTTTTTATCCGGCATTGACTACGGGGATCTCAAAATATTTCCCGGCTATATCGAGCAAAGCTACGAGGCGATTGAAGAGCAGTTGAAGCCGGTTTTTGCCAAAGGCGTAGTACCGATTTTGTTGGGCGGCGACCATTCGGTTTCTTACCCGCATGTGAAGGCTGCGGCCAGCGTATACGGGGCGGTCAGTCTCGTCCATTTCGATTCGCACACCGATACGGGCAAAAGCATGGACGATAGGCGCAAGCACTCCCACGGCACTATGTTTCGTTACGCGGCGGAGGAAGGTTACATCGACGCTTCAACTTCAATCCAAATGGGAATGCGCGGTACGCCGTTCAGCCTTACAGGTCTTGATGAGTCCCGGGCGCTAGGTTATGAGGTTATGACAACGGATGATGTCAAGCAGGTCACGGCCGCGGAGTTATGTGAAAAAATTAAACGGCGCGTCGGTTCGAACCCGGTATTTTTAACCTTCGATATCGATTTTCTCGATCCTGTATTCGCACCCGGAACAGGGACGCCCGAGGTCGGCGGCTTCAATACGTATGAAGCCCAGCAAATGCTGCGCGGGCTTGCCGGCTTGAACATCATTGGCTTTGATTTGGTTGAGGTGCTACCGGACCGCGATCCGACCAGAGTTACCGCTTTGAATGCGGCTAATATCGCTTTTGAATTTATTACGCTGCTGGCCTTAAACCGCAGAAGCCGCTTAAAATCCACAGAAGCTGTACTGAGCAAGCCTTAAAAAACCAAGGGGGTCACAGTTATGAACCGGGTACCTAGACAACTATCCGTTATCCTTATTACAGCAATGATGATATGGACAACTGCATGCAGCTCCAGGCCGGAAGCGGCGGGAAGTCCTCAAAGCCCGGGCGCGGCGGCCCCTTCTGCGGGCCATCCAAACCGGATTACGATCGGGATGACCAACCCTCCGTTAATGTTTAATCCGACTGATACGGATGCATCCGGGTCTAACGCCGCCATGTTCGTGAACCGGTATTTGTACGATAATCTGTTGAAAATGACCGCGCCGCTTGAATTCAAGCTGCAGCTGGCTGAATCGTTCGAGCAGAAGGATGACCGTACTTACGTCATTAAGCTGCGCAAGGAAGCCAATTGGTCGGACGGCAAGCCGGTAACCTCACATGATTTTGAATTTACTGCAAATCTGGTAGCCAATCCGAAAACATTGACTACCGTCAGACCGTACATCGGTTTTTTGGAAGGATTAAACGAAAAAGGAAGACTTCCGGAAGGCGTCAGCAAATTAAGCGGTATTAAAATTATCGACGACAAAACGTTTGAACTGGTTACTGCAGCTCCGGTAGACCCCAATCTTGTGAAGGAACGCCTGTGCGATTTTCCTATCGTGCCTAAACACGTGTTGGAAAGCACAGACCCGGCGGCATTGAACGGCCATCCGTTCTGGAAAAATCCGAATGTGACCAGCGGGGCTTATGCATTCAACAAGTTTGAGAATGGCGTCGTTCAACTGACGGCCAATCAATCGTATTACCGCGGCGCACCGAAAATCGGCGAGGTGGTTGTTAAAGTCATGCCGGCGGCGAATATGGTAGCTCAGCTGCAATCGCAGGAAATCGATATGAACGCAGGCCAAGGTCCCGGCAACATTCCGCCTAAAGAGTGGGAAACCATCAAACAGATGGCGCATATCCGGACGATGGAGGAGCCGACGCGGCGCTACAATTCAATCGAAATCAATACGGTGAAAATACCGGATAAGAAGGTTCGCCAAGCGATGGCCTACGCCATTAACCGGGAGGCGATTGTCAATCAATTGATGAAGGGCATCGGCGAGATCCAGAACGGGCCTTACGCTCCGAGCCACCCGTATTATGACAAGGATATTTTAAAATACAGCTATAATCCCGAAAAAGCCAAGCAGATGCTGAAGGAAGCGGGCTGGGATTCGAATAAAACGCTAGAGTTCATCGTTCCTACCGGCGATGCGGTGCGCGAAATGGCGGGCAACATCATCCAGCAAAATTTGGAGGCGGCGGGGATTAAGGTTAAGCAGGTGAACTATGACTTTGCCACGGCCGTGCAAAAGGCGGTTAAAGGCGAATTCGATTTGCTGATTTCAAGCTTCAGCACCATCATTGATCCGGACGGCCCGAGCAACACGTACAAATCGACAGCCGCTTTAAATGATATGCGTTATAAAAACCCGCGGGTCGATGAATTGTTTGCGTTGGGCATGAAGGAAACGAATAAGGATAAACGGTTTGCAATCTATAAAGAGCTGCAAAATATTATTCAAGAAGACGTTCCGCTTATTACGATCTATTCGGAAAAAAATTTAATTGCGCTGAATAAAGCCGTCGAAGGAAGGGGCGGCACCATATACGGGATGCATTTCGATGTCAATGAATGGAAGATCAAATGATCCCGGGACCCGATCCTGCTTCACTTTAAAGTGGATCGCATCGAGAAAGACAACAGTGTAGACGCCCTACAGCGGCCGACTCTGCCGCTCTTTGATCAGTGCGCGATCTTGTTCGTCACATTGGAGATCAACGTCGGCGAAACGTCAATGTCATACACTTGGGTTAAATGATTTTGGATCGTTCGGCTGCTGACGCCTTTAGCATAAAGCGCCCCGATCTGATCTAAACAAAAGTAGGCTGCCGTTGTAGTGGTGGCCTTTCTTTTGTTCGTCAGTCCGTACTTCGGCGATTCCTCTTACCACATCCTCGTTTACGTAATGAAGCGGACGAAACATACCAGGGTATCCGTTCACGTAAGTTTGCATTATAAACATGGGGTTCAAACTACAATTATGTGACTTGAACTTGTTTAGATTGCAGAATACGGTTTATTTATCATGCAATCATACAGTTGCTTATGCTTGACAAGCAACCGCACAGTTGCTTATACTTGATATATGAATAGGGACAAAGACGCTATATTCAAAGCACTTGGCGACTCGACTCGGCGGCTTATATTAGACGAACTATCCGAACGCAACGAGCAGACGTTGTATGAACTTACGGTGCGCCTCATTACGAAGCACGACCTTTCCATTACGCGACAGGCGATAGCCAAACATCTTTCTGCATTGGAAGATGCAGGGCTCGTAAAATCAGAAAAAAAGGGAAAATATCGAGTGGTTATATTCAACAACGAACCACTTAAAAATTTGCTGAAAGGATGGGTAGAATAATTTTAATTAAAGCTTCTGACGAATGTATGATGGGCTTTTCTGATTGGAACCGGATTGTTAGCAGAGCATCAACATCACAAATATCTAAGGAGGCCAAAACATTATGAAAATCGTTGTTACCAGTATATTCGTTCAAGATCAAGACAAGGCATTGGAGTTTTATACAGAAACGCTGGGTTTTGTAAAAAAGCATGACGTTCCCGTCGGAGAATTTAGGTGGATAACGCTTGTTTCTCCCGATGAGCAAGACGGTACCGAGCTTTTACTCGAACCGAATGACCATCCAGCCGCCAAAGAGTATCAAAAGAAGATATTTGCCGATGGCATCCCAGCAACAATGTTTGGCGTAGCAGATATTAATAAAGAGTATAAACGATTATTGGAAAACGGCGTGAAGTTTACTATAGAGCCGACAAAAATGGGCGAACTCACAATAGCTGTCTTCGACGATACATGCGGCAACCTTATTCAGATTGTGCAGAAGTAACTTCATGACGAAGTATCTTGGTGCTAAACGACTTTATAGGCAAGTTTTAAGTTTCGGTGAAGTGTTTTTTATCAAAAATTAAACAACTTTATGTTAACCCTGTCGGAAATTCAAGCCACCCAATTGAGGTGGCTCATTCTTTGGAGAAAATCAACAATATTCATTAACAGAGCCTGCTTATAAGAACCTACATTTTTTCAAGGAAATTAAACATTTTCGCAACCCCCTTTGCGCAGACCAAAGCGTCTTCCATAGTTTCCCAGCAGTCTAATAAACCCCTTAACTCAACTCCATCCAGATCTGTTCCGCTTAAGTAAACGCAATACTTATTATCGCTATTTGTCTGAATTTCTACGTGGCTTAATACTTTAAAATTTGTTACAGAGATACGATTGTCCAATCTCCTCATCGACCCTTTCATGGAAAAGATGGAAGATGGTCGGTTGCACTACTCGCTCATTCCGATCCAAGTGCCCAGGTACAGATCGGAGATCTCAGCATCCATTCTAACTAAAAAATATCCAAAACGCTTTTCGACTTGGTTGAGATGTATTTCATTGGATCTTCTGATTCTTGTACAACGTAATTTAAAAAAACTGACAATTACCTCATTTACCTTTTTATCGGCAAATAAATTATTAGAATTGAGTATGTTTAAAAATTACACTTAAATTAGCACTGTTGTTTATTAAAAGGTATTGTAACCATGGCCGGATATCGTTCCGGTCATTTTTCTTTTGTAGTAATTACGGCTTGATATGAAACTACGGCATAGTAAATTCCCGAGGAAAAAACATGGAGGGAGAATTGGTACAGCAATAAATCGCATGATGTCACTGTGAACATTCGTCTTCGTGATCCAAACACCAATAATTCTAATGGTGCCAATCCAACAGCAGGAATCTATCTTTTCTTACGAGGTAAGAGACTTGAAAATCGGGGAAACGAGCTTCTTGATGAAGGCGAAACAATTTTTATTACTTGGTCTTGAGCATATTTTCACCGGTTATGATCATATTTTATTTGTCATCAGTTTACTTTTCGGTTCACGAACGGTACGTCATATCCTCTCTTTGGTTACCGCATTCACCATAGCTCATAGTCTGACACTGGTGCTAGCGACTTTTGAGATCATTAGTTTACCAAGTAAATTAGTCGAATCCGCAATTGCCTTAAGTATTATCTATGTGGCATTACAGAACATATTCAACCAAGACTCAAAGCACCATCCATTGATCGCTTTTGGTTTCGGACTTATTCATGGATTCGGGTTCGCCGGGATTTTAACTGAAATGCGGTTGGATGGAGCACATCTTGCCACATCGCTTTTGTTTTTCAACGTAGGTATAGAACTGGGACAAATTATCATAGTTTCCCTTGTATTTCATTTATCCTTTACTTTCGAAAAAGCTGGAATGCAAAATGGGTCATTCCGGCGCTTTCTACGGGAGTCTTTGCTTTTGGGCTCTTATGGTTTTTTCAGAGAGCCTTTCAATAAAAATCATCATAAAGTATTTTTATGCTATTATCGTAACCGACCTCGTTGGGGGCGGCCCTCCTACAATGAGGAGGTATCCTGTCGCTCGACACTTGGCACCAGATAAAAGGCCTGCGTGATAACGTTCGGGGCAAGCTGTGTATTTAATCTGAGCGCCGCAGAGCGCCAAAGTTTGCTTTCCTTGCAAATCGACCCGAAAGCCCGGGATTTGAACGATTCAACGGAAAAGCCTGGAAAATCGGGTACGGTTAAGAAACTTCATTTGTCTGAATCGCAGCATGATTCCACAAATAAAGCTTTCGTGCCTTAGCGGGGGACGGTTCATTTATCCATCCAGATTGTGGTAATATGAGGTAGTTCATATTCAGGAGGTGCTTTCGATGAACCCTATAACGGTAAGAAAAGCGCAGACCGACGATGCAGCGGGGCGCAGGAAGGCTGCTCATGCGGACGCTCGAAGAATTCGGATACAAGCAGAACTGCAGCTACGTTATTCTTGTGTCGGAGAGCAAACGCGAGCCGTCGCATGCATTTTATGAGTGGATCGGTTATTCCGCGGATCAGAGAGGGTTCAAAAAGCGTTTATTGTAGCAAGGTTAGGAAGAGGCGAGGCGGGATTAAACATAGAAGAAGCGGCAGCCGGTCCACTGGATCGGCTGCTTTGGTAAGTTGTAAAGCATAAGTTCCATACGCTGCTTTGCCGATCTTGATAGTCGCGCCCGCCCTTGAAGGACGGCGAAGCCGATTATTCCGGGGGACGGACGGTCTCGCCCGCAGCTGCAAAGCTGTCGATGGCGTCCATCGGCAAGTGATCCGTTATTAATCGGCCATAGTGCGCTATCTGCACGATGCCATCCTCGTCAATCAAAAACTCGGCCGGAATGCGGTTCATGTTGGAGCCTTCCTCCGGAGTCAGGGCAAAGCCTTCCGCCGCTGCCTCGGCAACAAACGGGTGCGTATTTACGTCGGCTATGGTTGCTTGCGTTTTCTCCTCGGATACTTCAACGCGGTACAGGTCGTAGAGGCTTGCTTGCGGATCGGCAATTAACGGAAACGGCGCCTCCTGCCGGCCGACGTACCGGGATAAATTAAAGTCCGGCGATTCGAACACCGCCAGCACCTCCAGACCTTGTCCGTGCCACCGGGGATAGTGCCTGATCATGTGCCGTACCCGCAAATTGCACAGCGCGCAGGCCGCGTTGCGAAAAAACGCGAGCAAAACTTTGCGTCCGCGCAGATCGGACAAGCGGAGCGGGACATTGTCCATGCCGCTGAACTCGAAATCAGGAGCGGCCGCTCCCTTGCGTAGTGGAATGCTCATTATAATATGCCTCCTGGTCATGTGATGAATCTGGCTCAATTTGAACCGATTGACACGACTATATCAGGAGTTCGTATTATAATTCTGTGACCAGGTCACCAACGAACGACGATAATGCTTCCCGTTCCAAAACCGAGATGCGACCCCGTCCCGTAGCGATCCAGCCTTTCTTGTGCATGCGGCTTAACACACGGCTGATGACTTCGCGAGCCGAACCAAGTTCGGCGGATAATTGCTGATGCGTGCTCCGGATTGTCGGCTGCTGCTCGGACGTCAGCCTCAGCAGCAATTCGGCGAGCCGCGCGTCCAGCGGCTTTGCGATTTTACCGGTCAGAAGCTCGCTCATGCGGATCAGGCCATCCATCATATTGCCGAACACCGCATTCCGCACTGGCGCATACTCTTGAATCCAGCGGAGGAACGAGCTTTTTTCCACGAACAATGCCGTCACCTCGGTTTCTGCGGTCATGGCGCCGGGATAATCGCGTTCGCTTAAGCCGCTTAATACCATGAAGGCGCATATATCACCGGGTGACAGCCGGTTGGCGATCATTTCGCGGCCGCTTTCGGCAATCGTCGAGATCCGAACTGTTCCGGCAATGAGAAACAGTGCATATTTGGCGGCTTCTTCAGCCCGGAATAAGCCGGCTGCGGGTGGAAAAGTTTTTAGCCGGGGCTGAGCGGCGGCCCATTCCTCAGCAGAGACGGCCCGAAAACAGGGGAAAGTGTCATATAGCTCTTGAAGGTCATGGTTCATGGCGTCTTCTCCGTTCGGATCGATGAATAATTTTATTATAAAGCACAGGCGGTTGTTGTTGAAATTAAGAGGAAGGATCGGGGATTATCCGTATCGAAGGTAGAAGCATCAATTTCGTGGGGGGATGCGCGCTGAAATATATTGAATTCGGTTTTGGCAATACGTGGCTTGTCCGAACTGAAACCGAGCTGGATGACGGGACGGAATTCGAACAGAAAGGTATCGTCGGTCCGATAACGTTCCGCTCGTTCTATGTAAGGATTTGGTTAGGCAAAACCGTACTCATTGCGGACTTGAAGCAAGGTATAAAAATAAGCAGGAAAAACCGGAATGCGGTAAAGTTTATTTTAGGGATAACAAGCCTCTGAAAGTCCGGCGGTTAACTGCCGCTAAGGGCAGAACCGTTGTGAAGCAGCGTCAGCGTTTACCTTCATCTCCGGATTTCAAACGCGTGATCGGCTCCTTCCATTCCGCTCATATGGGGAACTAACGTCGATCACAGCTATGATAGAGCATTCAGAGAGGGGGCGGTACGGCTGACCGGCCATATAAAATATAGTCGGCCGCCGGACTCAAAAGCCATGCAGCTGTACTTATCGCCGATGTATTCGGACTGGTATTGCAGCCAGCGGCTTAATCGTCGGCCGATCAACCGGTTCCCCTCAAATGAATGAAATCATTCCGAGCCCGTTATTTCTTTTCCTTATCCTGCAATTGCTGAAGGTAAGCGTCCAAGCGGTCGAATCGCTCCTTCCAGAGACGGCGGTACGAATCCAGCCAGTCGTCCATTTCCCGGAACGGCTCCGGCTTAAGCCTGTAAATCCGCCGGTTGGCGACCGCGTGCAGCTCGACGATCCCGGCCTCAAGCAGAACGCGGAGATGTTTGGATGCCTGGGGCTGACGGAGCTGCAGCCGTTCGGCGATTTCCCCGACGGTAAGGGGACCTTCCCGCAGCAATTCAACGATGTGCAGACGGTTAGGCTCGGCAAGTGCGCTTAATGTTGTTGTATCCATAGCAAGATTATTCCTTCATAAATCGATTCTCTGTATAAATCGCGAGTGAATGTATAGGTTTCAGCTTATATCAATCCTCCCGCATTCATGGTTCGAGCATTATCTCTAATTAAAACATACCATAAATGGAATATTCCCGCAAATGAATATTCGAATTGGTTTTCATACAGCTCCAAAGCTTGACAGGAACTGTTCATTATGCATATAATTGAAAAAATTAATTGCTGAGATCAAGGACATGAATCCTGAGCGATCCCGCACAGAGAGAGGGGACAACGGCTGCAATCCCCTTCGGCGATTTCCGGGCATTTACCCCCTTGTAGCTGTGATCTGGAAATCGTGCCTTGGCATGAGAGTATAAATCACCGGGTATTCCCGTTACCGAAACTTGAGGATTCGCGCAAGCCGCGGATCGAATTAGGGTGGAACCACGATGCACGCGTCCCTTACCGGGATGGGTGCATTTTTTGTTGGGTGAATTGAAAAAACGAATAGATCTGAGCTTTGATCAAGGACATGAATCCTGAACGACACCGCGCAGAGAGAGGGGACAACGGCTGCAATCCCCTTCGGTGGTCGCCGGCATTTACCCCCTTGTAGCTGTGATCTGGAAATCGTGCTTCGGCATGAGAGTATAGGTCGCCGGGTATTCCCGTTACAGAAACTCGAGGATTCGCGCAAATCGCGAATCGAATTAGGGTGGAACCACGAATGCACGCGTCCCTTACCGGGATGGGTGTATTTTTTATTTTAATAAGAGGGGTGAACTCGCATGAAATCAATGATTGAGCTTGAATTTCCGAATGGGGCGAGAAAGGAATTGTCCGCCGGGGTGACTTCCATGGAAATTGCGGCGGCAGTCGGCAGCAATTTAGCGAAGAAAGCGATCGCGGGAAGGCTGAACGGTCGACTGATCGATCTGCGCACGCCGATTCACGAAAGCGGCACGATTGAAATTGTAGTTGCGGACGACGAGGACGGCTTGTACATCATTCGCCATAGCGCCGCGCATTTGATGGCCCAGGCGCTCAAGAGACTGTATCCCGATGTGAAGCTGGGGATCGGGCCCGTAATCGAAGCCGGCTTCTACTACGATATCGACACGTCCGCAACCATATCGGTAGAGGAGCTTGCTCGTATTGAAGCCGAGATGAAAAAGATCGCCGCGGAAAATTACGACATTCACCGACGGATTGTAACCGGGAAAGAAGCTGTACATGTGTTTGAACAGATAGGGGATAATTTAAAGCTGGAGCTGATCCGGGATATACCGGCAGGCGAACAGGTTGCGCTCTATGAGCAGGGAGAGTTTGTCGATCTTTGCCGCGGGCCTCATGTTCCTTCGACCGGTAAACTATCGTCATTCAAGCTGTTGAGCGTTGCGGGTGCCTATTGGCGCGGCGACAGCAATAACAAGATGCTGCAGCGAATATATGGAACGGCGTTTTCGAATAAGTCGGAGCTGGATGCTTACCTGGCCTTCCTGGAGGAAGCGAGAAAGCGGGATCACCGGAAGCTGGGAAAACAATTGGAGCTGTTCATGTTTTCAGAGGAAGCTCCCGGTATGCCGTTTTACTTGCCCAAAGGCCAGGTGATCCGCAACGAGCTGGAACGGTTGTCAAGAGAATTGCAGCTGCAATACGGTTACGAAGAAGTTCGTACGCCGTTGATGATGAACCAGCGGCTTTGGGAGGAGTCCGGGCACTGGGAGCATTATCATGAAAATATGTATTTTACGGAAATCGATGACCGGAGTTTCGCCCTGAAGCCTATGAATTGTCCCGGACATATGCTTATTTACCAAAATCAATTGCGTTCCTACCGCGATCTGCCGATACGGATGGCCGAATTCGGGCAAGTGCACCGGCATGAATTCAGCGGGGCGCTTAACGGCATGCTGCGCGTCCGCACGTTTTGTCAGGACGATGCGCATATTTTCGCGACACCGGATCAGATTGAAGAAGAGATTAAACAAGTGATTCGACTGATCGGTCAAATGTACTCCGTATTCGGGTTTTCATACACGATTGAACTGTCGACAAGACCGGAGAAATCGATGGGCAGCGACGTTCTGTGGGAGCGGGCGGAAGGGGCGCTTCGCCAAGTGCTGCAGGAGCTTGCGATCGATTATAAGCTTAATCCGGGAGACGGAGCGTTTTATGGGCCGAAGATCGATTTTCATATTAAAGACGCGTTAAACCGCAGCCATCAGTGTGCGACGATTCAGCTCGATTTTCAAATGCCGATGAAATTCAACCTGCATTATGTAGACGAAGATAATCGAAAAGTGCATCCGATCGTCATTCATCGTGCCGTTTACGGTTCGATCGACCGTTTCTTCGGCATTCTTATCGAGCATTACGCAGGTGCGTTTCCAGTGTGGCTGGCCCCGGTTCAGGCCATGGTAATCCCTGTCTCCGATAAGCATGCGGACTACGCCCGGCGGGTTGTTGCGGCATTGCGGCAAGCGGGCATCCGGGGAGAGCTGGACAACAGAAGCGAGAAGATGGGATATAAGATCCGCAGCGCGCAATTGCAAAAAATCCCTTATACGCTTGTTGCAGGCAACGCGGAGCTGGAGCACGAAGCCGTTTCGGTTAGAAAATATGGGGAAACGGGCAGCAATTCCGTGCTGTTGGACCCGTTGATTAACGGGATTAAGGAAGAGATACAAGCGCGTATATAATCCGGGATATACGTAAACGAATGGGCTCGCTGCATGTTTGAAAGTCAAGTGAAAAAAAAGCGGAGGGGAGGGAAGCGTTCCTGACAAACTGTTGTCAGGGTAGCCGTCGTATAATAGCCATATAGAGCAATCGCAATAAAATGAAACGACAAACGGGAGGTTTTTTCCAATGAAGCATACAGCGGTGAACATGCACGACTACCATGTTTGGGCGAATCAAACGATGTTCGGACGGTTAAAGGAACTCCCGGAAGTGTACAATCAGGAGGTGCAAAGCGTATTTCCTACCGTATCCAAGGTCATGGCCCATATTTATTTGACCGACCTCTGTTGGTTTGACATTCTTTCCGGAGCAAGCATGGCAGAGGCGCTGTCCGTCGGCCACGGCCCGTTGAAGGAACAGACGGAATCGAAAAGCATCGGCGAATTGGAGGCGTTATACGCGCAGTTGGCGGAGAAGTACCGGGCTTATTTCAGTCAGCAGCCCGATTTGGAACAAACGTTGACACTGGATAACCCGTACGCCGGGATACGGGATACCAGCGTGACGGAAATCATTCTTCAGGTGGTCAATCACGGAACGTACCACCGCGGCAATATCACGGCGATGCTGCGGCAAATGGGGCATGCCTCGGTCATGACGGAGCTCGGCTTATTCTGGCACGTCGGGCCAAACTGATGGGCTCGCCGCTCCTGCGGAGCAGCTCCCGATTCACACGCTGTCAAGGAGCCATCGGCTCCTGCCGGCAATCTGCGCAGCCAATCGAGCAGCGCTCTTGCGGAGCCGGCCTTCAGCCGGCGCAAGCAGCAACGTGAAGGTCGGCCGCCCCGTTGCTTATGAATTAGGGGTGATCGTGGAGCTTCTTTGCCCCCACGGCTTAAAGACGGAAATTGCAATCATGGATACGAGAGAAACGGCTTGCAGCACAAGTCCGATCCACAGTTGAATCGCATTCACCTTAAATTCAGGAAGCAGCATTGCCCCCAGACCTTCCGCTGATACGATGGAAAGACCCTTCAGACTCCAGATGTAAAAACCGATTGGGCCGATCACGATCGTTAACAATGTTAATCCTTCCTTGGCTATAATCCAATAGTAGCGAAACAATCCCCAATGAGTCAGCACCGAAAGCAGGATGCCGGTGACTGCTGTACCGATCGTCGCTGCCCGGACACCTGTTCGGGCTAACAGATGAAAGATGGTATAGCAAGCTTGAAGCACGTCCCGGTTGTCCGCAAACAATGCGGCAATGCTCAGGATCACGATAACAACCGTTTCTCCAAGCATAATACCGGCGAATGCAAGATGGGCGGTTAACAGCCACTTCTTTTGATTTTTCGAAAGCTTTAACGAAATCAGCTCCTTTCCAAGCCGAACAGGCTGCATACTCCCCCTTAGTACGATCGGTAAATCGTTTGCAGCTTATACCTGCGACGCGCGAGTTTTTACTGTAATAACGGAACCCCAAAATAATAGCAGCGCAATGACCGGATGAAGCGCAGCCAAAACCCACACGGAAGCGAATACGTTTATGGTCATGAACTGCAGCACGATTAGCGCCAGCAGCCCAAGGCTGACCCAGCGCTTGGAACCGCGTATACGTCCGACCAAAGACAGCAGAAACATCATAAGCGGAACCATGGCGAAAAGCTGCACGAAAGCTTTATGCATCCCCCAATCGGCCGGGTTGACGAAAACGGCCATGCCCGCCAGGAAAACTTGCCCGACAATACAAATAAGAAACAACCATGCAAACAAGGTATAGAAGGCCCGACCTACCCGTACCAGAGCGGACGGCTTAACGATGTCAACGGTAATAGGGTTTGTTTGTTGTTCCACGGGAATTCCCCCTTCATTCAAAAGTAAGCCGCAGCAATCCCCCACAGCTTGCATACGACCGGATGGTTTCTATTGTAGACGGCAACTCTCACAAAGGAATGGAGGAATCGGTCACAATACGATCACAAGCCTTCTCGAATCGCCGGAAGTGAGCATGGAAACCGATGAACATGATACAATGGATGGAAATATGAAGTCTGGATGCTATCAGGTGAAGGAGGCCCCCATGAGTACCCCCAAAACGGTGCTGCTTGTAGATGATGATCAAGCCATTTTGGAATTGATGCGGGATTTTCTGGAGGACGAGGGGTTTTGCGTAGAAGCGGCGTCCGATTCCAGGAAAGCGCTGGAGGCGCTGGAGCGGATTCGCATCGATTGCGTGCTGCTGGATATCATGATGCCGGGACAAAGCGGCTTCGACTTGTGCAGACATATTCGCCGCACAAGCGAAACGCCGATCCTGTTCCTCAGCGCACGGGATGAGGATATGGATAAAATACGCGGTTTCAGCCTGGGCGCCGACGACTACATTGTCAAGTCGGCCACGCCCGAGGAGGTCGTGGCGCGGATCAAAGCTGTCCTCCGCCGCAGCGGCCGAAAGCAGCACGAGCATGTGCTCGATTTCGGGCAGCTGGTGCTTGATTTAAAAGCGCATGAAGCGTCCTTGGACGGCAAGCCGCTTTCCTTGACGCCCAAAGAATTCGACATTCTTTGCAGTCTGGCGGAATATCCGAGGCAAGTTTTTACATACAACCAGCTGTTGGACCGTTTTTGGGACGGTGTCGGGGACAAGCATACAGTCACCGTTCACATCGGCCGACTTCGCGAGAAGGTAGAGGATAACCCGTCTTTGCCGAAATGGATTGTCAATGTATGGGGCGTCGGATACCGGTTTGAGGGAGTGCGAAAATGAGCGGCGTGAAGCATTGCGGAAGAATGCGGCGCATTCGTACATTTATGCTTATCGGGATGCTTCTGCTGCTGCTGCTGCCGCGGTTGTTCTATCCGCTTCCCAAGCTGTTCGACAGCTGGATGCCGGGGGGCTTTATCCAGCAGCGCCACCAGGCGCAGGATGCTGCGTTGAACGATGCGCTGCTTGAGGCGTCGGGCCATGTGGAGCGCTGGCATGAGGCGGAATGGCAGCAGTCGTTGCGGCAAAGGCTCAACCATCCGGCGATCGGCTTGAAGCTGCTCGATGCGTCGGGACACGAAATTTTCAGGTCCGGTTTCATCCGCTTCAACGGTACCCCCGACCGGCAAGCTATCGTAACGGAGGAAGGCAAGGTGGTGGGGACCGTCTATATGTACGTGCCCGATCGGGAGACTGTGCTGCCTACCGTTGTATCTATTATTATAGCAGCTGGAATCATCCTGTTGATATGGAGGCAGATGGGGCGTTATGTCGTTAAGCCGTTGGAGGCGATGAGCGCGGCGGCCCGGAAGATCGGCGGCGGTGAGCTGGATTTCAAGCTGCCGCATTCCGCCGTATTGGAGGTGGACGAGGTGCGGACGGCTCTGGAGTCGCTCGGCAGCGGCATCAAGCAGTCGGTGACGCGCCAATCCGAGCTGGAGCACCAGCGCCGCTTTTATATCGGCGCGATCGCCCACGATCTGCGTACTCCGCTGTTCGCGCTGCGTGGCTTTTTGCTCCGGCTGGAGCGTGGGCTTGTCAAAAACCCGGAGCAGGCGGCAAGATACTTGTCGTTATGCGTCCAGAAGGCGGATCGGATGGAGCGGCTGGTGTCCGATCTTTTTTCATATATTAAGAGCGATGTGCCGGAGCTTTCGGTTCATAAGGAGCGTCAGGAGCTGTACCCGATTTTGGAGCGAACGCTTGATGCCTTCCGACCACTCGCCCAGTCCAAGCGGATTGACATCGCAGTAGACGGTCCCAGGGAGGACTGCGTCATTCAGGGAGACGATCATTTGCTGGAGCGCGCCATCGGCAACCTCCTCGACAATGCGATCAGGTACACGGCGCCGGAAGGCCGGGTCCGGCTGCAGTGGCATATGGAACGGGAGCGGGTCGTCTTTTCGGTTGCGGATTCGGGGCCGGGCATATCGGAGAAAGACCTGCCGCATATTTTCGATCCATTTTACAGGGCGGAGGCGTCCCGAAATACCGAGACCGGGGGAACCGGGCTGGGGTTGACGATCGCCGTTCGAATATTGACGGCTCACGGCGGCGGCCTTACCGCCCGCAATCTGCCGCAAGGAGGGGCCGAATTTACGGGATGGATAGCTCTTGATCATGGGCAGAACACAGGCATGCTATAAGCAGCCATATTTCCTTCTTATTGGAAATATACTTCTTATTGGAAATATATTGACACGCCCAGGAGCATCCGTTAACATCCGGATTATGGGAATGCCGCCGTTCATCGGTTTGGCCGAGACGTAATCAAAAGATCGAAATAAATCACAGACGGTTGCCAAGATCAATCGGCAAAGTGGAGGTATCGTTTATGGAAACGGTTCGTTGGGGCATTATCGGTGTCGGAGACGTAACGGAAGTGAAAAGCGGGCCCGGTTTTCGGAAGGCGGAAAATTCGCGGCTTGTTGCCGTCATGAGAAGGAACGGCGCATTGGCCGAGGATTATGCGAAACGCCATGGCGTGCCCAAATGGTACGACAATGCGCAAAGTCTCATCCATGACCCGGAGGTGGACGCCGTCTACATCGCAACTCCTCCCGCACATCACAAGGAATATACGATTGAAGCTGCCAAGGTGGGCAAGCCGGTCTACGTCGAGAAGCCGATGGCGATGGATTATGCGGAGTGCCGACAGATGATCACCGCCTGCGAGCAAGCTCGCGTTCCGCTGTATGTCGCCTACTACCGGCGCGCGCTGCCGAGATTTCTGAAGGTGCAGGAACTGCTCAAGAGCGGCGCGATCGGCGAGGTTCGTTTCGTTACAAGCACGCAGCTGCGACAAGCGAATGATTACGGCGGCGAGCTGCCGTGGAGAGTGCAGCCGCACTTGTCCGGCGGCGGGTTGTTCTTCGATATGGCCAGCCATACGCTGGACTTGCTCGATTTTCTATTCGGGCCGATTACGGAGGCGGACGGTCGGGCGGACAATCAGGGAGGGCAATACGCGGCTGAAGACATCGTTACGGGAACGTACAAGTTTGCATCGGGCGTCTACGGCATGGGGACGTGGTGCTACGCTGCTTATACGGAAATGGATTTGAACGAGATTATCGGGACGAAAGGAAAGCTTTCCTTCTCCACCTTGCAGGATAAGCCTATCGTCCTGACGACAGGGGACCGAACCGAATCATGGATGATCGATCATCCGCCCCATGTGCAGCAGCCGCTAATCCAATCGATTGTCGACGAATTGACGGGAAAACAAACGGTCTGTCCAAGCGACGGCATCAGCGGTGCGAGAACCAGCTGGGTCATTGAACAAATGGTCAAACAGTATACGGCGAAATAAGGGAATGTCCTAAAACGTCATTTTTGGATTTCTGTCCCCCTGCTCGGATATGAATTTGCATGTGAAAAGCCGCTTCCATTCCCACTGATACAGTGGTGTAAGTCTCGAAATAACGGGCATATCACGAGAAAAGGAAAGGAAAGGACGGATACCGTATGAAATGGAAAATCGGAATGCGCATACCGAGGCAGATCAAGGAAACCGGGATAGAGCATTATGCCGGGAAGGCGTCGGCTATCGGGATTGAGGTGCTGGATATCGGACAGCTGACACCGGAGGCCAAGCAGATATGCGATCGCAACGGTTTGGAAATCGGGTCGGTGGATGCGGTACAGGTCGGTTATTTGATCGGCAAGGACGAGTCGCTGCGCGCTCAGGCGGTCGATGCGGTGAAACAACAGATGGACGTCATGGCTTCGCTCGGCGTGAAGACGATGTTCATGTGCCTGTGCCCGGCGGATCGTTCCGTGCCGCGGCGCGAAACATTCGCGATTTGGAAGGAGACGTTTCCCGAAGTCGTTCGGCATGCCGAACGCAGCGGCGTCTACATCGCGATTGAGGGCTGGCCCGGGCCCGGGCCGGAGCTGCCAACCATCGGCTGCACGCCCGAGATGTGGAGAGCTATGTTCGAGGCGGTCCCGTCCAAACATTTCGGGCTCAATTACGACCCGTCCCATCTCGTATGGCTTGGCATCGATTATTTGCGGGCGCTGACCGAGTTCGGCGAGCGGATCAACCATTGCCACGGCAAGGATACGGAAATTATTCGGGAAGACCTGTATGAATTCGGCGTCGTAGCGCCGACCTTCGGTACGAAATATTACGATTCGGGCGGCTTTTGGCGATATACGATTCCGGGGCATGGGGAAGTCGACTGGGCCAAGGTTGCGGTCCGGCTGGACCGCTTGGGCTACAATGGCCCGATTTGCATCGAATTGGAGGATCACCGGTTCAGGGGCACGGCGGACAACGAATGGCAGGGCATTCAAAAGGCTTACGAGCATTTGGCGTTATACTTCCATTAATCCGCTGCTTGAGAAGCGAAAAGCATGCCGGCACGCCTCCGGCGTTGATCGAAATCGATCGACTTTATTTAACTTTCGCGTCATCTACAGTTGAAATGAGGCCGATTCGGGCCGATCCAAGACATCAGTTCCATGGGACTGATGTTTTTTATATGGTGGCGGAGCCTTTGTCCGTTATGACATAAATTGGATGTAGAATGATGGCGGATCTTCTCCTATAATGGGCAATGGAAGGCATAAAATATGAAGAAACGGGCGTTTTCAAATCGATTACAGTCATAGTCAAAAATTAATTTTTTCCGGATTTAACCCATATGAGACCTTGGAACCAGCGCATCGAAAAATGCGCTAAAAGCTTATGCCGTCGGGGGTGTCGGGCGTTTTTTCGGAAGTTAAAAAAAGATGATTGTTTGAAACGAAAAAAGAAAGGTATACTTTCCTTACCGCAAAGACATCCCGGATCCGGTGCGGCAATTGCCCGGTCCGGCGAAAAGAACCTGCCTTGCAAGTCTGAAGTTATGCGCTTACAAATAAACCGTATGCTTCATTTGTTTAAGAGCGTTATCGTCGATGCGTTTTTAAAGAAGCCAGGTGGAAGCGCATTCAATTTTGCTGTCGAATCGACTATTTTCTACAAACAAATTGTCGTCTGCAGCAGAACGGACCCGGGAAGGTTTGGGTAAATCTAAACCCTATATAAAGAGGAAAAGGAGTCGTGATGTACAAATGAAACATAAAAAGTGGATCGCAACGATGGGGTCAATCACCATGGCCATGGGCTTTTTAGCTGCTTGCGGCGGCGAACAGCCTGCAAAATCCGGCGCGGCTGAGGGTTCGAACGCAGGTGCCGTCAAGGAAGATACGACACCCTTGGATTTAACTATCGTCGTTAAACAAGTAGGGGACATTCCGGCGAAAGGAAATGCAATTGAACAGGCTCTTGAGAAGGGCACCAACACTAAACTAAACTTTCAATGGGTTCCGGCTTCTACCTATGATGAGAAAATTAACGTCATGATTGCGTCCAACGAATTGCCGAAAATTTTGATGGTTAACTATGTTCCGACTGTCATTAACGCGATTCAGGGCGACCAATTCTGGGAAGTGGGACCGCTGCTTAAAAATTATAAAAATTTGGCGGCCCAAAATCCGCAGTACTATGAAAATATTAAGGTTGACGGCAAGCTATATGGAATTCCGCAATACCGTGAAATCGCACGCCCGGCGAATATTTACCGCAAGGACACCTTTGATGCTCTGGGCTTAAAGATGCCGAAAACGCTGGATGAATGGTACAACGTATCAAAAACGCTTAAAACGGTCAAAAATGATGCGTATGCCTTTATGTTGGATAAAAAATATAACGAGGGCCAAAACTCTGTGTTGACCCGGATGGCCGTAAGCCAAGGCGGAGTTAACCGCTGGGGAGCCGACAGCAACGGCAAGCTTACACCGGAGTTCCTGACTCCGCAATTTATGGATGTATTGAAATTGTTTAAACGGTTATACGCTGAAAAGCTGATCAACCAGGACTTCCCTGCCTTGGACTCTACGGAAATGGATAAATTTTTCGAATCCGGCCGTGCCTTCATGAAAATCAATGGAGTCGCTACCAACGCAGCGAATATCCTAGACCGTTTAGTTAAAGTCGATCCTAAAGCTGAATTGGATATCACTCCTTGGGAAGGGCCTCAAGGACAGAAAGTTGCTGCGCAAAACGGGTATAACGGATTACTGGTATTTCCAAAATCAGCTGTAAAAACCGAAGCGGAGCTGAAACGGATTTTAACATTCCTGGATAAATTGCTGGAGCCTGATATGTCGACGCTGCAAAAACGCGGTATTGAAGGCGTCCACTTCAAAAAAACTGACAATAATATGGTTGAATGGGTTGATTTGACTGCATTTAACCGTGAAGTTAAGCCGTACCGCGACAGCCTGTTGAACTTTGAAACGTACAACGTGCCTCAATTGAAGGATACTCCGTTGGCCATGAAGGGCTATAAAATGGAGCCGGATAATTTGAAAAACGCTGTTCATAACCCTACTTTAACCTTGTCTTCCCAAACTTACTCCGAGCGCGGCAAGGAATTGGATCAAATGATGTGGGATGCGGAAACGAACTACATCGTAGGTAAATTGGACGATGCGGGCTTCCAGGCGGCCATCGACAAATGGCGCAAAGCCGGCGGCGACAACCTGATTAAAGAATTTGAAGCTGCCTTGGCTAAAAACAAAGCCGCGAAATAATTGGGTTCATATGAAGTGGAAGCAGGACGGTCAGCCGTCCTGCTTCGCGCTGCCTCACGGCACGTAACGGATTCGCACCGCGCTCAGCTCCCAGCGCTCGGTGTGGCGTTGCATGACGGCGGTCGACCACATGCGGAAAAAAACAGCCGCTCTTTTTATTCATGGAAGAGACGGTTTCTTTGGCAGATCCGCTTGAGTACTTGCGCGCCATTGCCTTTGGACACGAACAAACAGACGGCTCGTAATGAGCCGTCTGTTTGGCATTCCGGTTTATTCCTCTTACGCGCCGCGTACTGAACCGCACATCGGGCAAGCCTGCCTGTCCCGGCGCAAGGCTTGCCGATCGATTGAACCGTGTTATAATGAAATGGTTATTTAAAATGACGGGAGGTAGTACAGTTGGGAACTGGCGGTATTATTGTACTGGGTATCATTACAATAGCGATTGTATGCGGACTGACCTTTTGGGTAACGAAGAAAGCTTACTCGCGCAAATGGGATGAGGAGGATTAAAAAGCTTCACCAGTACCTCCCCATCGGAAAGGTCGATGTCCACGCCGGCCTCTTCTTTCGCTTCGCGGATGGCTGCCGCTTTAACCTCTTCGCCGCCGTCCATCCTTCCTGCGTCAACACTCCATTTTCCATCTTCAAACCCGGTATTCTGCCTCTTTAAAAGCAGCACTACTGTCATTATACGGATCGAATGGAGGAAATCAATCGTTTGCCTCTAGAAACCATGCCGCGATAGAGACCGGCAGTCCACATGCCGGCCTCTATGCCAATTTACAAGTTATCCGCCGTGTTCAGCGCATGCTCCCAGCTCGGAAAGTAAAACAACGCATTTTGCATAAGCTCCGGGTGCGATTGTTTGACTTTCTTTTTGTTCAGCGGCTGGCCGCTGGACTTCATCTGGCTAATCTGCTCCAGCACATCATCAATGCCCATGTTGGCTTCCATCGCGCGATTCTCCTTTCTTGGTATGATTGGTATGTAGTGTTCCCTTAAATTGGTAATCTAATCATTATGCACAGCTGCAGGAGGAGGCCGGCCGTATGGGCAGTCGATCAAATGGGGCTAAAAAGGAAAGGCAGGCCCGGGACCCGTTATGAGGGCGAAGAAGATATTCTTTTGAAACTTAGTTACGATCAGGTTATTAAATTCACCTCCCGTAAGTTCTTATAAAAAGGGACGCATTTCTGTATCATAGGAAGAGAGCCCGGCAATCGGGCAAGCTTTTCAGGCGGATGCGTTCCTTCGAGGAAGACCTGCAAGCGCTTTTCAGGCATCTATGCATCGATGGCATCATGACTAATTTGCTAAAAGAGGTGAAGCAATTGAAAGCATTAATTTTAGGGGGAACCGGTGTGATCAGCCGGCAAATTGTCGAACGCGGGCTGATGGCCGGCCACGAGGTGGCCGTGTTTAACCGGGGGACGAAACGGCTTCCTTTCGCCGGCGATGTGGAATGGATCCATGGCGATAAATCCGACCGCGCAGGCTTCGCGAAGCTGATGGAAGGCCGCAGGTTCGATGCGGTTATCGATATGATCAGCTTTAACGAAACGGATGCGCGCTCCACGGTCGAAACGTTCAAACACAGTGCCGGACAATTGATCATATGCTCCAGCGTCGCCGTATACAAACGGCCGTACAGATCGAATCCGATCCGCGAGGATGCGGAGGAGCTGTTCGATAATCCGGTTTTCGGGTACGCTTACGAAAAAGCGCAAATGGAGCGATATTTGCAGCAGGTGATCCGCGAAGGCGAGCTGCCCGTCACCATTATCCGTCCTTCCTTGACCTATGGCGTCGGCGCGGCGAATCTTGGCGTGCTGAGGCAAAATTACAATATCGTCCATCGCATTCGCAGCGGCAAGCCGCTTGTCATGTTCGGCGACGGTACGACGCCATGGAGCTTTACGTTTGCACCCGATTTGGCGAAGGCGTTCGTCGGCGCAATAGGCAACAAACGGACCTTCGGCCAAGCCTATCATGCCACCAACGAGGAAGTTCGGGTGTGGAACGATTTGTATTTGGAATTTGGCCGCATTCTCGGCATCGAGCCGAATATTGTACATATTCCGTCCGACTTGTTAATTCGTGCGAACCCCGGTTTGTTTGCCCATCTGTATTATGAAAAGGGTTACTCCGGCTTGATGGACAATGCGAAAGTCAAACGGGATATCCCCTCCTTCGAGGTGGCGATCTCCTTGAACGAAGGGCTGCAGATGATGCTGGACTGGTACGAAGCCGAAGCGGACAAGGTGGATGCGGACAAAGACGCGTTGGAGGATCGGCTGGCGGATTTGCACGCCCAGTGGGGCAGGCAGATGGATGCGCTGAACGTATAACGCAGCAAGTCCGACCAAACATCCGAACGAGGAAAACCGGATGTGCCTCCAATCAATGTTGTAACCGGAAAGCTTTTGTAACATAAATGAAATATTAGGTTCATCGTGTATTAATAATTAACGCTTATAATAACAGATGACCCCCTTTTTTATATATAAAATATTTCAGACCCCCGGCCGTTGCGGCATGCGGGGTTCTTTTTTGTTCACACAACCTTGATAAACGTGCTCGTCCTAGAAGGATGGTGAAGCCGATTATCCTTGATACGAATTGCAGTTATCCTTTTCGGCTTAGCGCTTTAGCAATTCCACCAATAATTAAGCCCCAGATCGCATTGGTTGCAAAGACACTTACAATGGCAAGCGGGTTAGTTAAAGGACCTTGTAATTTCCCGTCCAAAATAGGAGACAAGATACCGCTGAGTAATATGGCGAAGAATGCATAACTCAAGCCCGCATATACAAGAATGGCAACAGGATTGGGGATTTTCTTCATAAGGACGATAATAAGCCAAGCCAAGGAAATGAGGACCGTCATTAGGATGCTTCCGAATTGTTGTCCAATGATGTCTATTACCCCAGTCATCTTCATGATGGGTCTTATCAGCGCTAAAGCGCCTAGTCCAAGGATAAGAGGCCAGTTTTCCTTCACTATATCTTTTGATTTCAACGAATATCAGTTCCTTTCTTGTGATTTAGTTGGGGGGGAGACGTGCCCTTCTTTATTTTCCCGAATGGTTTGAGGTAAGTAATGAATACCATGAACATAAGACACAATAAGTTAAAACAGGACATTATGATAATGGACGTCCATCTTGTCTGGAATGTTTGGTCTTGTAAGGTTGCAAACCCCATCTCATGGATCATATCCCCAAATGATGCTATCCAATGGTACAATTCCCATCATGATTGTCATAATGGTGAGAACGAGTTTAATCAGCACCCAGTAATGCTTGACCAGTCCCCATTGCGTCCACAAGGACAACAAGATGCCTGTCAGCAAGCTCAGCAATGCCGGAAACTTGAGCGGATTCTCGTCAATGACTTCCATGCTGGCTAACGTTTATACAAGCTGATCACCATTGTCCGCGCTATGCAAGTAGATTCCTAACGGCAGCATTCCTAATGTACCGCCAACCACGATGCAATTGAAGCAACGTATAATGCGACTAGTAAGCTTTTTTTCTTCTGACTAGTTTGTAAGCCATTTAATGACCATCCCCCAGTTCGTAAGTTCTTCCGCAATTCGATGATTGCTCCTTTTGGCTCGGATTAAACTATACCAAAGAAATGTTGTGAACTTGTTACGATTATTTGCACGTTTTATGTAATTTACTCGCTCGTGAGAATCTTTGGATATAATGAGAAGGGGGAGCAATTATAAAAGAAGAAAAGTTCTAGAGTTTATGAGTTCCTTTCTGAAAAATGAAGGATTCCACATCGTCACTGCTCGAACGGGAATGGGAGCTTTTGAAAAGGTGAATGAAGTGAATCCTGCATTAGTGGTGCTGGATTGGATGATGCCGAATATGAGCGGCCTCGATGTATGCCGTGAATTGCGAAAAAAAGCCGGGTAGGCATCATTATGGTCACTGCCAAATCCGATGAAATGGACAAGATTGTCGGTTTGGAGGTGGGGGCGGATGATTCTATCACCAAGCCTTTTTCTTTGGCCGCGGCATCGTCGGTATCGGCTGCATGATTTTCGCTTGGGCAGTGGTATAATGGATGGTAAGCATCAATGAGCAATCCGCATTTCTTCATACATAGACAAGGAGCTGAGATTATATGAAGTTTAACCGTCTTGGCGGCAGCGGCCTGAAGGTGTCCGCTTTAGGCTTGGGAACCAACGCGTTCGGCAAACGCGCCGATGAACGCACGTCGATTCAAATTATTCATCAGGTGTTGGATCAGGGCATCAACTTTATCGACACGGCGAATATTTATACGGGCTCCGAATCGGAACGTATCATCGGCCTGGCGCTGGCCGGCAGGCGGCATGACGTTGTACTCGCGACCAAAGCCGGGCTGGTCAAAGGCAGCGGCCCGAATGAGAGCGGCTCATCGCGCTTCCATCTGCAGAGAGAGCTGGACGCCAGCTTGAAAAGGCTGCAGACGGATTATGTAGACCTGTATCAAATTCATACGTTCGATCCGCAGACACCTCTCGAGGAAACGCTGCGTGCGCTGGATGATATGGTCCGATCCGGGAAGGTGCGCTATATCGGCGCATCGAATTATGCGGCATGGGAGCTGATGAAGGCGCTTGGCATCAGCGAGCGGCTCGGCTTAAACCGGTATGTGTCGACCCAGGTAAGCTATTCGCTTGCCGACCGGACACCGGAGCAGGAGCTGACGCCGTTCTGTCTCGATCAAGGGGTGGGGATAATTCCGTATTTCCCGTTGGCCGGCGGGATTTTGACCGGAAAGTATACATCTGCCGATACGCCGCCGCAGGGCTCGCGAGCGGACAAGGACCCGAATTTCGGAAAGTTTCTGGATGAAGGCCGAATGGAGCTGGGTCGCAGCGTGAGCCGGCTGGCCGGGGAATCGGGCTGTACCCCGGGAGCGCTTTCTTTGGCCTGGCTGATGCGGCAGCCGGCGGTAGCCACGGTAATCGTCGGGGCCACAAGCGTGCAGCAGGCAGCCGACAATATGAGCAGTGTTGCGCTGGAGCTTGGCCATCATATATGGGACGAGCTGGACCGACTGAGCGAGCCGTATCGATACGGCAAGCCTTTTGCTTCGTATCGGCTGCCGCAGTAATGCTTTCGGACGGATGTCACGTCAAAGGCCGAATTCTGCTGCAAAGGACTCCCTTCTCGACGGCGATGAGGGACTTTTAAAAAGTTTAAAAAACCTTCGGGCTTCCGCATATGATGCGGAGAAGCCTGAAGGTTTTCGTTTTGAACAGGGACATTTCCGGTTTGCTCCGGTATGAAGGTACTGCGGGATCAGGCAGGATTACTTCGGCGTATAAAAGTTTTGCGTGTAGTAGATCGACATTTTGCCGCCGAAGGCGACGCCGACGCCGAGACGTTCAATATCGCTGAGCACATTTATGCGGTGGCCTTCCGAGTTCATCCAGCTTTCATGGGCGAAAATGGCGCTCGTTTGGCCGGCGGCGATATTTTCGGCGGCGGCCTGCAACGTGAGGCCGTCCTGTTTCATTCGGTCAAATGGCGACGCTCCGCTCAAATTCGTATGGTTAAAAAAGCTGTGATCAGCCATGTCCCGGCTATGCTTGCGCGCCGTTGACGCGACCTTGTCGTCCCAGACGAAGGCGGGCTTGCCGAGCTTGACGCGGACAGCGTTGGCCAAGTCGAAAATTTGGCGCTCATAAGCGTTGATCAGCGTATCGCTCGACTCCGGATAAAACGTCGTCAGCGCCATTTCCGCTGGCTTGGCGATAGCTTGAACGCTGGTGACGACATTGCTTCGGTGCAGATCGTAAAAGAAGGTGACGTAGGCATCGTCCGTTTCGTAAGTGCCGTACTCGCCCTTTCCGTAATTCATCATCAGCCGGGTGTTGCCCTTGGTGATGGAGGCTAACGGCTGCCCGTACTGCTTTTGAACGGCGCTCTTGGCGCTTCCGTCCGTGAGGCCGTTGAGCTGCCAGTTGGCGGAAGGGGAATACAGTCCGACCACTTTGCCGTCGCTGCCGATTCCAATCTGCGCGTAGCTGCTGTAATCCTGGTTATAAATGTACCAGTGGAAGCCGTATTCGCTTAAATCTTTGCGCGCAGGCTCGCCGAGCGTGGCGATTACATCGGCGGCGGTATCGCCGAGACGAATGCCCTTGACCGTGACGGCTTCCGCGGCAGCCGGCGCCGTGCCGGCCGGCGAAGCGTGCGGCGGCACCGGAGCGGTCGGGCTCTTCGGGTCGCTTGGAGCGGGTACGGCGGGAGCTGCAGGCGCTGCGGTTCCGTCCGGGCTCAGCCGAAGCTGCTTCAGCTTCAGGTTGCGGATAAACTGCACCGCTTCGGCCCGGGACAATCGGTCCGCGGCCTGGTAGCCGGCCACCGTAGCGGCGGTTTTTCCTCCGGACAAGCCCTGGTCAAGCAAATAACGGATCGAATCGTTCAAGCTCTGCGTCCCTTTCTGGGAAGCGGTAATGATCCGCGCCACATGCCCGCGGTTGAACTTGGCCGGATCGGCATTGTGCAGTACAGGCCATTTGCGGGTATCGGCCGCATCGTAATAAGGCTTGTACCAAGCGGCACCGGCTGCGGCGTCAGGGAGCTTTATCTCAGGGTAAGCGCGCAGCAGCATAGCCAGAAACTCCGGTTCCGATACCGGCTCATCGGGCCGGAAGCTGCCGTCGGCATAGCCGTCGACGATATGGTTCTGCACGCCCCAGGCGATCGCCGAAGCGCCCCAATGGCTCGACGTATCGGAAAAGACGGGCGCTTCGGCCGCGTGAACGGCGGAATGGCCCGGAACATCCGTAAATAGCTGCGATACAAAGAGCGCAACAGCGGCGGGCAGCAGAAATGCGGCAAGTTTGGTTTTCATCGGTTTTTACCTCCGGGAAAATTCGCGAGAAAGCGGTTATAAAGGACATAGGCTGCAATCCTATGTTTTCGTTATTCCTTTATTGTATGGGTCCGGCCGGGGAATGTCCAGACGGGAAGGGCACCGGGCGGTAATCGGGAGAAGAAGCTGGCAAGAAATGCTTTTCACCAAGTTCGAACAGGTTTATACTTGGGTTGCAAGGCATACGGAAAATTCAGAGCAGGAGGCGGATGTACAAGTGATTGTTAGCGATTTAACGAATTGGGAACGGGAAAAGCAGGTGTACCCGAAAGCGATTAACCGTGGGCTGGAGTTTATTCAAAGTACGGATTTCGGTTCATTGAAGCCGGGCCGTTATGACATTGAAGGTGACCGGATGTTCGCCCTGCTGCAGGAGCCGACAACGTTGGCTTGGGAAAAGCAGCGTCCTGAATCGCACCAGACGTATACGGATATCCAGTTTTTACTGGAGGGCGACGAAGTGATCCGGGTTGCGCCGTTGACCGCGGATGCGGTGATCAGCGAGGAAGATTTCGCCGCGAGAGACATTGCCTTTTACAGTACGGTAGCCGAAGAGCAGGCGATCCGGCTTCGTCCGGGTTCGTTTACGGTATTTTATCCCGGCGATATTCACCGTCCTTGCTGCAGTGCCGGACAAGAGCAAAAAATCCGTAAAGTGGTTCTTAAAATTCATAAATCGCTGCTGTTCGAATAGGGGCGGCTCCGGGAAGGACAGGACCGCGAGGTTGCTGCCCTTCCAACGATCGGGTGGAAACCTGCCGCATACACACTGCTTAAGGTCGGGAGGGGCAATCGATGGATGTCAAACGTGAGGTTCAAAAGCAATTCGGGCAAAATGCGTTGAAATATGTATCGAGTCCGATTCATGCGCAAGGGCATGATTTGGCGATGCTGCTTGAGGTTGCCGAGGCGGATTCCAACATGCGCCTGCTGGACGTTGCTACCGGGGGCGGCCATGTAGCCAAGCTGTTTGCGCCGGTGGTGAAGCAGGTGACTGCGTTCGACTTAACCGCGGAGATGCTGGGGGAAGCCCAGTCGTTTATCGCCCAAAGCGGCTTTGATAACGTGGATTTCGTCCACGGAGACGCCGAGCAGCTGCCGTTCGCCGACGGCGAATTCGACCGTGTGGCGTGCCGGATTGCGGCGCATCATTTCCCGAATGTCGGCGCATTTGCAAGCGAAGCGGCGCGCGTGCTGCGTCCCGGAGGCTGTCTGCTGCTGATCGATAATGTGGCGCCGGAACGGGCGGAGTACGACCAGTTTTACAACGAAGTCGAGAAAGAGAGAGACCCGAGCCATTACCGTGCATGGAAAAAATCCGAATGGATCCGTCTGGTCGAGCACGCCGGGCTAACCGTAGAGCTGCTGACGTCATTTCCCAAAACGTTCGGATTCCAGTCATGGGCCGACCGGATGAATATGACCGAGACGGCGAAGCAGCGGCTGGAGCAGACGTTTTTGCAGGCGACGCCGGAGTTGAAGCGGCAGTTCGCGATCGTGGAGCGGGAAGGGCGTCTTGCAAGCTTCCAAGGCCAGGCGATTTTGCTTAAGGCGCGAAAGGCGGAAGACCTGCAGGGTTAGCCTGCAGCATAGATAAGGGTGGCGCGTCGGAAGACGGCCATCCTATTTATTTTTGAGCCGGATGGATAGCGGATTGCTCGGCTCGCTCGACCCGGTGCATGCCGATCAGGTATGATGAAGAGGACATGCATTAGAAAGAACGCCAATTTTCGTTGGAAAGGCAGGAGAACCATGGGTCTGTTTTTACGTGAAATTACGATTCTGCGTGAAAAATTCCCCTCTATCGGGCGCTACCCTTTTTCGGTGCCTGCGCTTGCCGGGACGAGAGGGCTGCGGCTGAGAGAGCCCGTTACCTTCTTTGTCGGGGAGAACGGCTCGGGGAAGTCGACCTTGCTGGAAGCCGTCGCCTGGCAGTGCGGCTTTCATACGGCGGGCGGCAGCACCAATCAGGCTTACGAGCTGGAAGGGACGGAGTCCGATTTCGGGCCTTTTATCCGGCTGTCGTGGAGTCCCAAGGTGACGAACGGTTTTTTTCTGCGGGCGGAGTCGTTTTTCGGCTTTGCCAATTATTTGGATCAAATGGTGCGCGAGCAGCCGGGGTACCGAGATGAATTTTACGCGCCATACGGCGGGAAATCGCTGCACGAGCAATCGCACGGCGAATCGTTCCTGTCGCTGTTCCGCAACCGCTTCGGGAGAAAGGCGATCTATTTGCTGGACGAGCCCGAGGCGGCGCTGTCGCCGGCCCGCCAATTAAGCCTGCTGTCCGTATTCCGACGTCTCAGTCCGGATTCGCAGTTCATTGTGGCGACGCATTCGCCCATTTTGCTCGGGTACCCGGATGCGCAAATTTATTCATTTGACGAAGGGCCGATTCGCGAGATCGATTACGAGGAAACGTCGCATTATCAGCTGACGCGCCGGTTTTTGGAAAACCGCGGTTCCATCTTCCGCGAGCTGTTCGCCGAAGATGAGGAGGACGGGGAGTAATGGCCGGCAAGCGGCTTGCGCTTGAAAAGACGGCCGTTGTGCAGGAGCGCTTCATTTCGTTGACGATTCACGGCATGAACAATCAATGGCAGCAATTAGGAGCTGCGGTCCGATTTCCAAATGAATTCGCAAATTCGATCCGAGGAGCGTGAGCTTTGCATATGAAACCGTTTGAGGCGTTGATGGTCGATCAAGAGGACGGCCGGTTTACGATCGGCGTACGGGAGCTGGAGGAGAAGGAGCTGCCGGCGGAGGGCGAGGTGCTGATCCGCGTCCTTTATTCCGGCTTGAACTATAAAGACGGGCTGGCCTGCCGGCCGAACGGCGGCATCGTCCGTTCGTACCCGCATATCCCCGGCTACAGCTCGCTGGCGCGGGTGCCGGCCGACTGGGTCGTGCCGCTGCCGCCGGAGCTGGAGCCGCGCGAAGCGATGGCGATCGGTACCGCCGGGCTGACGGCGGCGATCTCGATTGAACGGATGGAGCATAACGGGCTCCATCCCAGGCTCGGCCCGGTGCTCGTAACCGGAGCCACCGGCGGGGTCGGCAGCTGCGCCGTCGCGCTGCTGGCGGCGCGCGGCTACGATGTCGCGGCCAGCACGGGCAAGGCCGCGGAGCACGATTATTTGCGGGCGCTCGGAGCCCGCACGGTTGTCGGCCGCCTGGGCGCAGCGGCGGCGGAAGGCGGCACAGCGGCTGCCGTCAGGCCGCTGGAGAAGCAGCAATGGGCCGGCGCGGTCGACCCGGTCGGCGGCAGCGGGCTCGCATTCGTGCTCGCCTCGATCCGCTACGGCGGCTCTGTAGCGGTCAGCGGGCTGACCGGCGGCGGTGCGATTCCGACGACGGTACATCCGTTTATCCTGCGCGGCGTCAATCTGTTGGGTATTGATTCCGTGCAATACCCGATCGAGCGCCGCCGCGCTTTATGGGAACGGATGGCCGCCGACTTGAAGCCCGCCGGACTGCTTGAGTGGATCGGCAGCCGCACGATCCGCCTTCAGGACGTGCCGCAGGCGGCCGAGGAGCTGCTGGCGGGTCAAGTTCGAGGTCGGATCGTGGTCGAGCTGTAGGCCGATTTCCGGCCTTTTGTGAAACGCGACGACAGGACGGAAGCTGCTAGCAGGCGCATAAGCGTTCGAACGGAACGGCATGTACGGGAACGAAAAAGACACCTTTGCCGGTGTCTTTTTCCCATTGCTATCAAAGGGTATTCGCGTCGCCCCTGTTCGCGTTGTTCATAAATTCGATATGACTAAATCCCCATCCACACATATCGCTCAAAACCGAGCTTAACGTTTTTCCGTGATCCGATAAATAATATTCGACTTTGGGCGGAATCTCGTGATACACCTGGCGCACGATCAGTCCGTCCCGTTCCATCTCGCGAAGCTGATTGGTGAGCATGCCTTGAGTGATATTTGGGAGCAGCCGCCTTAATTCCCCGAACCGCTTCGTGCCTTCATACAGCAATATAAACAAAATGAGCGGCTTCCATTTTCCTCCGATCACCTGCAGCGTGGCCAATATCCCCTCCGTCGTATTGGAATCGCGAATTCCTTCCCGCATTTCCTCAGCTCCCGATCACAAGATGTTAATCTTCTTAGTTGTTACTATAGCAAAGTATCCGGAATTAATACAGTACGCTGATTTATCGTACTTAGTACGGTTTATCGTACTTATCATGAGCGCCTATAGTACGTCACACGGGACCTAGTATGATTAAAAAGCGTACTTTGCAAAAATGAAAATCTCCACCATAATGGGGATGCACATCGCGATGCTGCAAAAAAATAAGAAAGGATGACCGTCATGAAAATTATGGTTATCGCCGCGCATCCCAATCTGGAACAATCCCGAGCCAATCGGGCATTTGCCCTTGAGCTGAAAAAACACGACAGCATTTATTTTCGCGACCTTTATCGGGAGTACCCCGATTGGAACATCGATGTAGAGAGGGAACAACAGCTGCTGGTTCAATATGACCGGATTGTGGTGCAGTTCCCCTTTTTTTGGTACAGCTGCCCGCCGCTTTTAAAAAAATGGTTTGATGACGTACTGACGTTTGGCTGGGCTTTTGGACCCGGTGGCGATCATTTGAAAGGCAAAGAGTTTATGGTCGCTACAACGACGGGCGGTACGGAACGGGGATACCGTTCGGGGGGTTCCAATTGGTACACAATCAGCGAGCTTTTAAGGCCGATTCAAAGCACCTTCACCCGTTGCAACGGAACCTATCTTCCCCCTTTCGTCACTTATAATGCGGATGAAGGTACGGATGCATTTCTCGCGCAAGAGGCGGCAAACTATGCGGAGCATATCCAGACTTCGATGCGCATGCTCGTCCATTAATTGATTTTAAGGAAGATTAAAGCATGCCAAATCACAAGCTGGCGGCATTGGAGCGGCTCTGCTTCAATTAGGCAGGTTGAAGGGACTTCAAATTGGGATGTGATCCGGAAGATTCAACCTAAAAACCGATAAAAATTCGTAAATCGGCACCTTTTGGCAGTGTAATGTGTGGCTATGGCAGTCCTTTCTTCCTTATGCTGATCGTGTAATATCAAACCTGACCAAGAGAGGTGCTTTCACATGACACAGCAACAAAATGGAGTAAAGACGATTGCAGGAGGTACACTTATTCGAAAGGTTCTCCTGACGAATGCCGCATCCTCGGGAGCTGTCGGACTGCTGCTGCTATTGTTTCCCGGATTTGCCGGCAGCTGGACAGGTCTGGACAACCTGACCGCACTAGCAGGAACAGGCGTGTTCCTGCTCATTGTCGTCGCATTTCTATGGTGGACAGCAACCAGGAACGTAGTATCTCCCCGGCAAGTGCTCGTTTTTGCGATTCTCGATTTTTTGTGGGTAATTGATAGCGCTCTTCTGCTGGGGGTTAGCGGATCCGTCACAACCATCGGCATATGGGCGATTATCGTGGTCGCTGCGGTTGTCGGCGTATTTGCGATCTTTGAGATGTCCTACTACTGGCACAACCGTTATTATCGCAAGTAAAGATGATTTTGGTGAGTGATCCGGTAACAATACAGTACCTGAACGGCTAACAATAGTTTAATACCAATCATTAACGAGCAGATGCCGCGGCAGCCTGCTCGTTTTATTGAACTAAACGGACAGGGATAGCGTGGAAGTAGTCCTTTTAGCTTATGGTGGTGTTCGTCAGGTACGAGGAAACCCTTGTCCCGTCTGCCTCGGCGAACGCCGGGAGGCTATTTATTTATTTAAGAGGCGCTGTAATCGTTGAAATAGTGCACCCCGTCGTGAGCGGTATCACCCGGTTTTGTTCTTCGATTGGTGTTGAACCAGAGTTTACCCCCTTTGGCGATTCCGACGCCCTCTATCTCAAAAAGGTCAGGGTAAGCAGCGGACGTAACGCGGAATGACAGATTATTATCTGCATTTATTGTACCCGAGGCAGTAGATATATTACGATAAACAAGTACAATGCTGATGTTTTCATGTGTCAGCGGAACATATATTGTATCGTTATAATAACCGAAACCCTGGAATGCATACGAGGTGATGTTAGATACGGTACTGCCGTTGACCCGAGCATCTTCAATATTTAGGGTAAAGCCATCGGTTACATTAATTGTACCGCTGTTTGCGGTCAGTGGGAGTGAACCCCTGTATAAGGTTCGTCCGGATTTGAAGAGAAAATATATGTTGTTAGCGTCTTTGCTTGTAATTTTCACACCCGACATTGACTTGTCTAAACCTTTGGATTTGATTGTATAGCTACCAACTTTGTAATATTTCGTTCCTACATACTTCAGTTTCACGAGACTCATATTGCCGGAGTTCATGGTGACGACGAACATATAATAATTTCCGTCGATTGTGCTAAGCACCACATCGTTGGCATGGCCGAGGTAAGAAGCATAAGTTGTCCCATTATCACCGTTTGTCATGAGCGTAGTGGTTCCGTCGCTCATTTTGGTACGGTAAATGACTGCCTTAGTATTGTCACTGTTGACCTTTACGGAATAGGCGTAGGTAGATCCCACTGCAAATCCCTGTGCGGCGTAACAATCATTTGCATTGTTGAGCGTTGCGACGGTGGTGTAGTTGTTGTAATATGCTGCACTGGCTGTGATGGGTATCAACATCGCTGTGCAGAGGAGAAAGACTACAAATAGGGTAAAACGTTTCATCGGTCCCATTCTTCTTGTAAACATACTCTTCATATACTATACCTCCATAAAAATGTTTTTTATGTTGTTTATATTAATTGAATGAGTTTCCTGCCCGGCTGTCGGCATAAGCAGCACAGAGCTGCTTTTTATTGATATCATGGTAAGAAATGGTTCATTCAATTGTATATCAATATATTAACCTGAATCCGTTCGTGATCATTCAGTAAATTAGGCCTAAATTGAGTGGAAGGGCAGCCGTATGCTCTGCATATTGAACGTAAAAATTAATCAGACCTACCTTCATTTAATTCTGCAAAGGTGGTATATGATAATTTTCGATGGAGGTGAATTCCAGGTGTCGAATGCTCGCAGACAAAATTACATTAGCGTACATGGTATAAAAGTCTATGGGGTCGAAGTAGATCACCAGACTCGTTGCAAACATTATCATTCTAATGTCGATATCATAGCGATTCGGTTTCCTTGCTGTGATGCCTATCATCCTTGTTATGAATGTCATAAAGAAGTTGCCGATCATCCCGTAGCAAGATGGAGTAAAGATCAGACCGAAGAGAAGGCCATTCTTTGTGGTGCCTGTGGTCACCAATTAACAATTCATGAATATGTGACCAGTGAATCTGCATGTTCCGCTTGTAATGCCAATTTCAATGCAGGTTGTCGGGCCCATTATCATTTGTACTTTGATTTATAAATTGTTGTATGAATATTAGATCGAACAAAAGACACCAAACCTTAATAACTGCGCTAACGGGAAGACGCTCGACAAGTTCTGCTATACCTATTGCTGACGATTGCTCTACAAACAACTAAGACGCGGCTGCCGGCATAGATCGGCAGCCGCGTTGAGCTCCCATGAAAATTAAATCCACAGTAGCAGGAAAAGGCCGCACTAAAGAAGATGCAGTTCATTCATTTTTTGAAAAGCGTCTGAACGATGGAATGTTGAAATGGTTTCAAATTAGGGAGTAGAAGCAATTGTCACGGAGTAACCTAAGCACTCTAGTCTTCGAACGGCATACTTTACAATAGATTGTTGCTTCTGCCTATCAAAATAGTCTTCACCTAAGTCCACGTACATTTCTTTACGAGTTAGGAGATAGTACGCAATCCTTAACATAGCATGAGCTACATTTATTGCTGCTCGTTTTTTACCTTTTCGAGCTGCTGTACGTCTATACATCGCGCCGAGATAGTTTTTTGATGCTGCAACGGAATGGGCTGCCTCAACCAAAGCAGATTTTAAGTACTTGTTCCCGTTTGTGGTTTTGGCAGATTTCTTTTTCCCTGCACTTTCGTTATGTCCAGGAACCAATCCAGCCCAAGAACATAAATGCGCTGCACTGGGAAACTGTTTCTTAATATCCGTTCCAATTTCCGCCAAGATTTGTTCCGCCATTCGAGTGGCTATACCAGGGATTGAATCTAAACGCTCAACATCTTCATGGAAAGATTCTATCCGCGCAGCAACTTCCTGATCGAGCAGCTCGACTTGTTCACTCAGAAAATCAATGTGAGTTAAAATGGTTTTGATCATCAGACGCTGGTGAGAGTTTACATAGCCTTGAAGAGCCAGTTCGAGTTCTTCCTTTTTTCGCTTCAGGGTGCGTCTAGCGAAGCTCGCAAGTTTTTCGGGATCATCTTCACCGTCTGCAATGGCACGCAGCATGTCACGAGATGAAAGCCCCATCGATTTAAACCCTTAACTTTAGAGTCTTATTCCCTTATTCTCACGAATTCGTAGTTTTTCAAATACACTACATTGCCGCCCTTGACACGGAGCCTCCACGGGCATAGATTTCTCGCGATGGGGCGATGCTGTAAAATAGGCATCGCGAGGCTTGCCAGCCTATCATGCCCGTCTCTCCATTTAAAGGGCTTTGTCCGTCCGCTAGACCTTAATGACAAGTGGTGGTACATTCTGCTGCTGAACAGCTTGTACAAATTGGGCTGGAGATAAATCATACAAACTGCCATGAATCCGCCGCTGATTATAAAATAGGATATAGTCCGATACGATCTGGTAAGCATCCTGGTAACTCTCAAACTCATGTCTGGATAGACAATCCTTCTCCAAAATGGCATGAAACGCTTCAATATTTGCATTTTTGTTCGGTGTTTTCGGCGGTATTCGCTCATGCTCTACCTGAAGCTGCAGACAGGTTTCTTCAAAGACATGGCTGATGAACTGCGGACCGTTATCGGTACGAATCACCGGCAGAGTCTCTTTACCGAAGCGTTGTCGTTTCCAAAGGGCACGTTGTACAATCTGCGCGGCATGCTTGCTTTCGCAGGATAGACCCATATGATAATCGATGATCGACCGATCATAAACATCAATGAGGCTCAGTAGGATTAATGCGGTCTTTATGCTCTGGCAACATCATACGACTACTTTCCTACAGGCCGTTACCTTCAAGCTTTTTACGCACTCTGTACGCCTCCCATCGATTGGACTGCAAGTATATTTTCTATTTTAAATGTCCGCGGCGCCTTTCGCTGCCAACAATAAGCTTTGGCCACGCCATCACGTATTTGGCGTATCTTGATCCGCCGCTGCGTGATACGGCCACCTGTGCCAAGGTAAATGATCTCGACGGTTTGATCCTCAATCTGCCCGTTAACATAATAAGCTGCCATATACCATTAATGATCCTATGAATATTTCTCAAACTCACTTAAGATTTTGTAACACTTGTATACAAACAAAAGCGCAGTGGAAAGACCATGGAACCGCAAGTTCCTCGGTTTTAGCTTCCTGCCCAACAGCAGGCTAGTATCCGGTTAGCCCCAAAGACGATTTTCCGAATGAAGGATAAAGTCAGGGAACTGACGAACCGGACGTGGTCGGTATCCATGAAGAGTGAATCCTACATTAAACCAGGACCTCATGGGTTGGATGGGCTATTTTCGACTTGCTTCAGCGAAAACACACTGCGGAAACTGGAACCGCCGTATGCGGACCCGCATGTACGGTGGTGTGAAAGGTCGGGGGCTAGTCGCCCCCTCCTACTCGATTATTTTACACTGGGTTTTATTATGAGATGTTTACTTTTCAAGAATTGGGGTTATTATTCGGCAGCCTGTTCCGAATGGGCAGGATAGTTGATGGACTTCACGAATAAGTAAAATATAACCAGTATTCTAAAATCAGATCAGCGCTTATAGAACCTTTGGGCATGTCGTGAAAGAAGCTTTATTTTGCTATAGGAGGTTGTCATATGGCTGGATATCTTGGGTATGAACAAAAAATAACCATATGTATATGATGAGTTTCTTTAAAATGCACACGCTCAAATCGAAGATTATTTTAATGTTTATCTTGATCGCAAGTATTGTGTTGATACTTCAGGTAGGGGTTTTTCAGAATTGGATTAGCACTATTTTTATAGAACAATCCGATGCATATTTTCGTGAAACGGTGCATCAGATAGGTAAACGTGTGGATCTTCAAGTAGAAAAATCTGAAATTATGGTGCAGACAATTACCGGTAACCAAGTACTGAAAAATTATTTAAAGGACCTCAAATATGATTCCCTTAACTACAATGTTGCAAAATATTTGATTACCCGAGAAGTATTAAGGCTCACGAATCTTGAAATGATCGACAATATATATATTTACCCTGTCAAGCATGAGCCCATTAGTTGCTATTATTCAGGGCCGACCTTAGAAACGGATTTAGATATGCATGATCTTCCGAATTCGACAAGTCCCAATGACAAAGTCGAAAGAATGGCTTTGAAAACAAAACCGTTTCAGCTTACCATCTTGCTATCCATTCATGATGAGGAAGATAGATTGGGTTTATTAAGAATCGATCTTAATGAAACCTTTTTAAGCAAAATTCTGGATGAGGTAAAGCTGGGAAAAGAAGGGGAGGTTTATATTGTAGGTAATAATACCGTTATTTTCGCGAAAGATCGTGACTTGATTGCAAAGCCGGCATCGGTGATTAACCAGGCTGACGGTTCAACGGTAAAGCATTCATTATATAATAAAAATTGGGAACTGATAGGCATAATCCCCAATACGGAGATTGTGAACCACATTAATCGGTTTAACCAAATTTTTTTTCTAATGGTTATTTTGATTCTACTGGCAATTTTGGCTTTTGCATTGGCTACCGCCCGGCTAATTTTTCGACCGTTAAAGATGATCATGAAAGGAATGGAGAGTATTCAGCAAGGAAATTTGAATATTATTTTGGTAAATAACAAGAATGATGAATTTAGTACTATTATACATAGCTTTAATTATATGGCGGATAGAGTGAAATCTTTAATTGAAACGATTTACCACCAGCAAGTTAATTATCGAAAAGCGGAGATCTTAAGTTTACAAGCCAAACTGAATCCCCACTTCTTATACAACACATTGGACATGATATATTGGATGCTCATCTTGAAAGACGAGGAAGAGATAGGGGAGTCTGTTGTAGCTCTCTCGAGTATTTTGCGCTATTCGATTTCAAAAAATAATGAGTTTGTAACGGTAAGGGAAGATATGGATCAATTGGAAAACTATTTAAAAATTCAAAGAATGCGGTTCCAAGAGAAGTTTCAATACACTTTTGAACTACAAGAAAATGTAAAGGAGTTAAGAATTCCAAAACTGATTATACAGCCGCTGGTGGAAAATTCCTTTAAGTATGCGTTTCAAGATTTGAAGCGAAGCGGGTCCATTGTTATCCGCAGTTATGTGGAAAACGATCAGTTGTTTTTTGAAGTGGCTGACAATGGGATAGGGATGTCCGAAGACAAAATCCGGTCTGTCTTTAGTTCATTGGAATACCAAAATAAAAAAAATGGAATAGGCATTCAATTGGTACATCAAAGAATGAAGTATATTTATGGGCAAGGATATGGCATAGCTACTATTGAAAGCGCTCTCGAAGAGGGGACGAAGGTGATAGTGAAACTTCGGAAAAAAGCTGAGATCAACGCGGAAGAGCTATTAAGCGAATAAAGGGGGATTCTTTCTATGCTTAAAATCTTAGTCGTGGATGATGAAAGAACAGTTTTAATGGGCTTGAATAAGATATTGTCTAAACATTGTCCTGATTATGAAATCGTAAATATGGTGCAAAGTCCGAACGAAGCGCTGCGAATATTGACGGAAAAAGCGGTTGATGTTGTGATTACTGATGTCAAGATGCCTGATATGGATGGAATTGAGCTGACAAAAAGAATCCGTGCCCAGTATCCCGATACGACCGTCGTTGTGCTAAGCGGCCACTCTGATTTTGAATTCGTCAGACAAACATTGAAAAATGGTGCGCACGATTATTTATTGAAGCCCTGCCACTACCAGACTGTAGTAGATATTCTTCGTAGTCTTGAGGATAATGTGAAGCATAAAGAGAAAAAAACGCTTGAGTCTATCAACAAAACGATTTTGGAGGCTGTTATATCGGGAAAGCGGGAATTGCCTAAAGAATGGGCTGTCTATGCTCATTTGCAGATGTTGGTTATTAGAACTCAAGACTATAGGGATCCGTTGCTTGAAGAACATCTCAAGAAAGAATTTGTAATTGGGAATGAGTTTATTGAATTTCTGGAAATGGTGGCCTTTGATGATATTATCGTTGTGCTTCTTCAGAATTCAATTGACGTATCAACTTTAAAACAAAAGATATTTCCTAATCTTAGTAAAAAGGGATTTCGTCTATTTATGGTAATTCATCGATTTATGAATGGCTCCAAATGCTTACAGGAAGCTTACAACACCTGTATGCAAATGATTGAGTTTTTAGAATTTAACGAGCTTTCCATCTTGATGGATATGGAAATGTATCGAGACTTCATCGAACAGCATAGGAAGTATGCATTAAATAATTACTTTTCCAACCAGATACTGTTGAAGCATATGATGAACGGCAATCTCCAAATGGCACAGCAATATCTCTCAACAAACCTGAATCAGTTGTATCTTTTGGATGTATATGTTGATCCTGTACGTATAAAGAAGGAAGCGATGAGAGAATTGATTTCACTGGAACAACACTTAAAGGATCATGGTATAGATTTCAAACAGCAATTTGGACAGCAAGACGATTATTTATTTGAATTGAAGGAGCTGAAAACTTATAAAATTTTATTAAATTGGTTCAAAAAATTCGTAATGGCGATCATAATGAACACGGAAGACGGAAATTATATGCCCAATTATATTAATGAGGCTATCAAATATATAAACGCACATTATATGGAGGATATTTCTTTAAAAACGATCTCAGACGAAGTGTACGTAAATCCTTGGTATTTCAGTACGCAGCTGAAAAAACATACCGGCTTATCCTTTAGCGAATATGTAAATCAAGCAAGAGTACGAAAAGCGAAAGAGTTTTTAAAACAAAAGGACTTGAAAGTATATCAAGTAGCGGAAATGGTCGGATTTCAGGATGCGGCTTATTTTAGTACTGTGTTCAAAAGCATTGAGGAGATCACTCCAAAGGAGTACCAAAAGATGGTTTAAAAAACAACTTCCAATATTTTTAAAAGAAATCAAATATTCACAAAATTCAAAAATCTGTAGAGATGCTATAATGCATTCAACCCAGTTTACAAGGAGGAATGTTAATGAGAAGAAGGCAAGCAAACATTATCTTTTGTTTGATTATGTCAGCCGTTTTGCTACTGACAGCTTGTACGGATGCGGTGCCTCAAAATCCAACGGCTACAGATAAGAATGAGTCAAGTGGCACCGTAAAGATGACCGATGTCGGAACGCCTAGAAACGAAACGTTAATTGTGGATATCCTTAACGGCCGCCAAGCCGATCCGCAATCGATGAACCCGTACATGCCCGGCTCCGTCCACACATCTGCAGGCTTGCACCAATTGATGCAGTCTCATTTGTGGGAGATCGATACGGTTAAAGGCGAACAGATCCCCAACCTGGCGGCATCGATGCCGGAACCATTGGACAATACGAATACCAAATTTCGATTTAAGGTTCAGGAGGGCTTAGCTTGGTCCGATGGCGTGGAGTTCACGGCTAAAGACATTGAGTTTACGTCGGATTTGGTTTTGAAAACCAAAGAGTTTGGGTTTAACGGATTTTACACAAGCATGGTGAAAACAATGAAAGCGGTTGATAATTATACCATTGAGGTGGAAACCGTCAAACCGGAAACGAGATTGGCTCAACGATTGGGCGTTGTTATTTACGGTAACTCTTTTAAAATTCTTCCTAAGCATATTTGGGAAAAAGAAGATCCAACCAAATTTAAATTTTCAAACCCTATCGGGGTAGGACCATATAAGTTGAAGGATCGCGATCCGCAAGGCTACTGGTTCCTGTATGAGAAGAGGGAAGACTGGAAGAAAAGCGATGTCGGCAAGCTTGCAGGAGAGCCAATACCAAAGTACATTCTGTTCAAGTCCTATGGTCCGGAAGAGAAGCGCATTATTGCGGCAATCCAACACGATATGGACGTACTGCAGGATATTACCCCCGAGAGCTGGGATATCTTAAGGAAGAAAAACGAATTTGCAAGAGCGTGGTATAAAAACTTCCCGTATGCGACAATGGATGATCCTTGCCAGAGAGGAATGTCCTTCAACACATCGAAGGCGCCTTACAACAATCCAGATGTCCGTTGGGCACTAGCACTGGCTACTGATATCAAGAATGTGTCGATGGCTACATTCGGCGGGATGTTGAGGGTTTCACCGATTCAGGTTCCGCCTATTGCGGTACTGCAAACGAATTACCACAAGCCGATGGTGGACTGGTTGAAAAGTTTTGAGATCAGCGGCGGCTATAAACCGTTCGAAGAAAGCTATGGCAAAGACATGGTCGATATGCTGAAGCAGCAAGGAATCAAGGATTTGCCGGCAAACAATCAGCTTGTTGATACATTCGGTATCGGATGGTGGAAATACGATACAGTTAAAGCGAGCGAATTGCTGACGAAGAACGGATTTACGAAGAAAGGCGAAAAGTGGCATAAGCCGGACGGTTCTCCGTGGCAGTTGACCATTAACGCTCCCGCTAACTTTGAAATCCAATCCATGAGACTGGCCTTCGCCGTTGCGGATACATGGAGAAAATTCGGTATCGACGTAAACGTTCAACAAATGGATTCAGCTACATTTGGGACAAGTGAATCTACTGGCGCTTTTGAAGTAGGCTCGTACTGGCCTTCTTGCGGATTGCTGCCGGATACGACAGTTCAAATGCAAAGCTGGCATAAACAATATGTCGTCGAAAACGGCAAGCAATCACCCGGTAATCGAAACCGCTGGTCGAACGACCGTGTAAGCCAACTGCTGGACGATCTGCAAGGAATGAAAAGCAGCGACCCTGCTGTAATTAAAAACATTACCGAAATCAACAAAGAATTTGTTAAGGAGCTGCCGTTTATCCCGATGTTCGGAACTTCGAAATTCGTTCCCGTCGATACGTACTACTGGGAAGGGTTCCAAACCTCGGAAAATGCTTACGAGGGGCCATGGTGGTGGTGGTCACAGTTTAAATATTACTTGCCTCACTTGAAGCCTACGGGAAAAAAATAGTTTGATTGTCTGATGAGGCTCGGATACCGGGTTGAACAAACCCGGTATCCGATTCTTAGATATCAGAAAAGAGAGCTTCGATCAGAAGCCTTTCTTATAAAGGGAGCGTATCCTATGGGATTTTACAAGTTTTTGTTAACCAGAATAGTGACTTTTCTATTGGTCGTGTTAATCGGTATCACTACAGTGTTCTTCGTGCCGAGATTTATGCCGTCGGATCCGGTGGAAGCGATGATCGGACAAATGGTGTCCAAATCGGCTTTTATGGAGCCTGAAGCGGTTGTAACGCTGCGCAAATCGTTAAATGAATCGTTCGGGCTGGAAGGGAGTTTATGGGAGCAATATGTAGGATTTTTTAAGAGGGTCATCTTTACACAAGATTTTGGTCCATCGCTTGCCATGTACCCTACACCGGTTAATCAATTAATCGCGGACTCCTTGCCTTGGACGCTGGGGCTGCTGCTTACTTCAACAGTGATTGCCTGGCTGATTGGCAATGTAGTCGGTCTATTGGCAGGATTTCGAAAAGAAAAAGCATATTCCAAAATGCTGGAAGGGGTATCGATGGTTCTATACCCGATTCCTTATTACATCCTAGCATTGGTGTTGATTATGCTGTTTGCTTATATATATCCTATATTTCCTCTTTCCACGACGGTTAAGGGAGCAGGATTTACTTGGGAGCATATCCGAAGCTTGATCTACAACTCGCTGCTGCCGGCATGTTCTATGATTTTAATCGGAACGGGCTGGTGGGTCATTAGTATGAAAACGCTATCATCGGGCATCGCCGAAGAGGATTACGTTCATTTTGCCCGGCTGAAAGGGTTGAAGGAAGGAAAAATTATGACCAACTATGTGCTGCCTAATGCGGCATTGCCTCAGCTCACCATGCTGGCCTTACAGATTGGAACTATTTTCAACGGTGCCTTGATTACAGAAATTTTATTCGGATATCCCGGTGTCGGGATGCTGCTCTATGGGGGCATTTTGCAGGCGGATTACAATTTGATCATGGGGACCATTACCGTTTCCATCCTTTCAGTGGCGGCGGCGACATTTTTTATTGATTTATTGTATCCGTTTATAGACCCCCGGGTGCGTTACAAGTAGGAAGGAAAGAGGGAGGATCGGCATGGGGTATTGGAACACGCGGCTAAAGCTGGGAGTACTCATTTTGGGCATTTTCCTGATCCTGGGGTTTATTGTTCCGCTTTTTGATTCTGGCAACCCTGTAGAATGGGGGAAATATCCTAAGAACTTGAAGCCGGGATCGGCGCATTGGCTTGGCACAACGAACCTAGGGCAGGATACGTTTTGGCTAATTGCCAAGTCGATACAAAATTCATTTATTATCGGAATGATCGTCGCCTTTTTCGCAACATTAATCGGAGTGTTGTTTGGGCTTTGGGCCGGATTGAAAGGCGGATTTCTCGACAGATGCATCACCTTGATGACGGATTCCTTTATCGTTATCCCCTCCTTGCCGATTTTGATTTTACTCGGCAGCTTGTCCAAAGGTAAAGCGTCTTTAATGTACATTGCGCTTGTGCTCATTATCTTTAACTGGCCCTGGCCGGCCAGGCAAATCCGTGCGATGGCGTTATCGCTGAGAGAGCGTGAATTTATCGATACGGCGCGCTTTTCCGGAGAAGGCACGTTTAAAATTATAACGAAAGAAATTTTTCCCTTTGTAGCAGGCTGGTCGCTTGCTAACTTTATTAATACCGTACTGGTTGCCATTACAGCGGAGTCAGGACTTGCCATCATCGGAATGTCGAGCAATGAAAGCGCGACCTTAGGAACGATGATTTACTGGGCCAACCAACATCAGGCCATGCTGGCCGGACATTGGTGGTGGATCGGTGCGCCGGTTGTAGCGAAAACGTTCATCTTCATCGGTCTATTCTTGACTATGTCAGGATATCAAGAGTATTCCGCGTTAAGGAGGGGGAAGAAGCTTGCTGCAGCTAACTAATGTAAGCGCACAGTACAAGACGTTGACGGGAACCGTGAAAGCGGTGGAGCGTGTTGATTTTACCGTTGAAAAGAACGAAATTTTCGGAATAGCTGGAGAGTCGGGCTGCGGAAAGTCCACCTTACTGAAGGTCATGTATGATCTGATCAGCTACCCGCTCGAAATTTCGGAAGGCTCCGTTCAAATTCAAACCAAAGATAAACACGGATCTACGGTAACTTTGCCCAATGGGAAAATCCATGAGAGCTGGTGGAAAGTGATTTCTTATGTCCCGCAGGGTGCGATGCATGTCATGAATCCAGTGATAAGAATCCGCAACCAATTTTTTGACGCCATCAGCAAATATCATGATAAAACAGACAAGAAAGCATTGGAGCAGGAAATCATCCGGTATTTAAAAGAACTGGAGCTGCCCCCCGAAGTGCTGAAAGCTTATCCGCATCAGCTGAGCGGAGGCATGAGACAGCGGGTCCTCATAGCGCTCGCCACATTCCTGAATCCGGAAATTGTATTGGCGGACGAACCGACAACCGCTCTCGATGTTGTTGTGCAAAGGGGCATATTAACGATGCTGTCCAGGGTGCAGAAAAAGATGAAAAACTCGATGGTCATCGTTTCGCATGATATGGGAGTTCATTATCAAATTACGAACCGATTGGGCATCATGTATGCCGGACAGATGATCGAAATCGGCCCGACCGAGCAAATTTTCAATAATCCTAAACATCCATACACCAAGATGCTCATAAATGCCCTACCCAGGGTAGGGGATAACAGCCAGAAGGAAGGCATTCCCGGTACTCCGCCCAGCTTGAGGAATCCTCCCGCCGGCTGCCGGTTTGCCGCAAGATGTCCGCTTGCTGAAGAACGTTGCCGGACGCATGAACCGGTTCCCGTATCTGTGGGACAGAGACATGTTGCCAGCTGCCACTTGCTCTAGTAAGTCAACCGGAAAGGAAGTAAAATATGGCGCATCCTATACTTGAGATTAATAATGTTTCGCGGAATTTTAAAATAGGCGGTATGCTGCTCGGAACCAAAATTAAAGCAATCGATGAGGTCAGTCTTACCTTGCCGGGCGACAAGCCTCAGATCATGAGTATCGTAGGAGAATCCGGTTGCGGCAAAACGACGTTGGCGAAGATGATCCTCCGCTTGCTGGAACCGTCATCGGGCGACATCATGATTGAAGGCGTTCCATTATCTTATTACAGTAAGCGGAAAACCAGGAAAGAGTTTTTTAAAAAAGTACAACCGATCTTTCAAAATCCGTTTACTTCTTTTAGCATGAGGAAGACGGTAGACACCTATTTGTTTGAAACGGCGTTGAACCTGGATGTGGCCCAAACGAGAAAGGACGCAAGAGCTGTAGTCGCCGATGTCTTGAAATCGGTCGGTCTTGAGATCGATCAAGTGCTGGGCAAATACCCGAATCAATTCTCCGGCGGTGAATTACAGCGGATATCCATTTCGCGGGCTCTTATCTCAAGACCACGGTTAATAGTGGCGGATGAGCCGGTAGCTATGATCGATGCATCCCTTAGAATGAACATTGTTAATTTATTTAAAAAGCTAAAGGATGAATATAATGTAAATTTCATTTATATTACTCATGACCTATCTACTGCTTATTATGTTAGCGACTATATTGCCACTATGTATCGAGGCAATTTAATTGAGTTTGGAAACGCCAAACATATATTGACCCAGCCTGCGCATCCATACACAGAGCTGCTGCTGGATTCGATTCCTAAAGTGGGGGAAAAGTGGGAGGAAGATATGACTCTACCTGACTTGGAAACGAAAGAGTATGGCTTGAGCGGGTGCAAGTTTGCAGCACGCTGCCCTTATGTTAAAGAAGTATGCCGCAGCACCGTTCCTGAGATGGTCCCCATCCATCAAGAGCACTCGGTTCTATGCTTGAAACACAATGATTACCAAACAGGCAATCCTAAGCCTCTCGACAGGAGCGGCTTGGATTCGAATAATCAATTAAGCGTTTAGAGAATTTTACAAAAGAAGGGATGAAAACTATGTCAGGATTTGACGGGTTAGGAATGGGTCTAGGAAACTTATCAAGATTATCTAAAGCGAAAACACGCTCCATCAGTGCTGAAAACTTTACCGGAGAAAAAGGAAAAGGCGGAATGGCCACAGAGGGAACAGGCGCCGCATGCGCGGTCGATTTGGGGCAGGGATGGAAAATTTCCCCTTCCGTCGTCATCTCAGGGAAATCCGTCTTTACAATGGCCGATATTGCAGGACCTGGCGTGATTCAACACATATGGCTGACCTGCAACCCGAAGGTTTGGCGGTACTTTATTTTTAATATTTATTGGGATAATGAGGACGAACCTTCGGTAAGAGTACCGGTCGGGGACTTTTTCTGTAATGGCTGGTGTGAGCGAAGCAACGTCAATTCGTATCCGGTAGCGGTCAATCCGGCAGGAGGCTTTAACAGCTACTGGGAAATGCCCTTCCGTAAATCCGCCAAAATTACGATGGAAAATATATCGGATGAGGATGCCGTACTTTATTATCAAGTTGATTATGCTTTAACCGATGTCCCGGATGATGCAGCTTATTTCCATGCGCAGTACCGCCGCAGTAACCCACTCGCATACAAGGAAGTACATACCATCTTAGAAGGTGTAAAAGGACAAGGACATTACGTGGGTACTTATTTGGCCTGGCAGGTGAACAACAACAAATGGTTCGGAGAAGGAGAAATTAAGTTTTATATGGATGGGGATAAAGAATTTCCGACGATATGCGGCACAGGAACGGAAGATTATTTTGGAGGGGCATGGAACTGGGATCAGAACGGACAATATGTCACGTATTCCACTGCATTCTTAGGTATGCACCAAGTCATTAAACCGGATGGCTTATATCAGGCGAATCAAAGGTTCGGGATGTACCGTTGGCATATCATGGATCCGATTCGCTTCGAAGAGGATTTGAGTGTAACGATACAAGCATTGGGGTGGCGCTCAGGGAGAAGATATCTTCCGTTAAAAGACGATATTGCTTCTGTTGCGTTTTGGTATCAGTCTGAGCCGCATCAATCCCATCCGGAACTGCCATGTAAGGATGATTTGGAAGTTATTTAAGTAACCGCTAACGGAATGAAAAACCGATTTTAACCAAAAAGGAGACGAAACAATGAACTCACTCCATAACATTTTTCAGATCAAAGATAATTTGAGAACGAAGCGGATTTCCAGCTATGATAAAACCGGCAATAATCGTGACTGCATTCGCATCCAAGGAGGGGAAACTTCAGAAATCGCCGTCATAGAAGGCGCGGGAATCATTAGGCATATTTGGATAACGCTTAAAACAGCAGACCCGTTCATTCGCAGAAACGCCATTATCCGTATGTATTGGGACGGGGAGACGCATCCAAGCGTAGAAGCTCCTCTCGGGGATTTCTTTGGCCAAGGTTGGGGTGAGGAGTATAATTTCATCTCTCTCCCATTGGCTGCAGCGCCGATGAAGGGCAGGGCGTTAAACTCCTACTTCCCGATGCCTTTTGGCGATGGGGCCAAAATCACGATTGAAAATCAGTCTGATTCGGATATCGAGAGTTTTTATTTCTACGTGGACTACGAAGTCCACCCTACTATTTCCAAGTCTTCCGGCCGTTTCCACGCCTGGTGGAACAGGGAGTTGACGGAAGTCCACCCTGAGGAGGGAGAAACAGAATGGGGTATTGTAGCTGCGCAAGGAGAGAACAAGACGGATGCACATAATTACCTTTTTGCCGACATTGAAGGAAAAGGACATTTTATCGGCATCAACTATTTTGTCGATAGCCCCGGCCCCATGTGGTATGGCGAAGGGGACGACATGTGGATGGTGGACGGTGAACCGTGGCCAGGATCTTTACATGGCACAGGGACCGAGGATTTCTTCAATAGCTCGTGGTGTCCCAACGAAATTTATCTTCATCCGTATTTCGGCTACGCGCGTATTCCCGACAAATTGGGTTGGATGGGCCGCACACATTGCTATCGATTCTTTCTTGAGGATCCGATTTATTTCGATAAATCGCTTCGCGCCAGCATAGAGCATGGCCATGATAACGCACTAACTCTTGATTTAAGTACGGTGGCATATTGGTATCAAACGGAGCCGCATAAAATTTATCCGCCTCTGCCGGGTAGGGGGCTGCGACAGAACATGCCGGAGGTCACAGTTCGGGATGTTCATATGTGGCGCCATGAATGGAGAAAGGCGATGGGCGGGGGCAAAACGCTTTGGGGAAATGAGCGTAAATAGTAAAAGAAAACAAACAAGCTTTCAGTAGTATTCCACTAAAATTCAATTCATTTTGGGATCCCTAGGAACGAATATACCAACACAGCTGAAACATCTTGTTTATGTCCTTTAATCGTAACTTTACTTGACATGCAAATTAACAAAACCGTGGAAATTGCTGTCGGACGACACAACTCTAATCTTTTCCTTAAGAACAACTTTTTGCTCATAATGCCAATTTGGTTACGCAATTCTGCCCGTTTAATAACGTTTTCCACTTTTAGTCTACGAAGTTATACGGGTATCTAGATTATTCGGTTAAATCAGCCATTGTAGGACCACTGGTAGTCAGCGTATCCGTATAGCAAAATGATTTAAGGAAGCATCCGAATGAAAAGTTATCTGGCGATGTAACTAAACTAATGCAGAACTATAGCTTAATAAACAACTAAGACGCGGCTGCCGGCATGGTTCGGCAGCCGCGTTGCTGATCGAGCAGCTCGACTTGTTCACTCAGAAAATCAATGTGAGTTAAAATGGTTTTGATCATCAGACGCTGGTGAGAGTTTACATAGCCTTGAAGAGCCAGTTCGAGTTCCTTTTTTCGCTTCAGGGTGCGTCTAGCGAAGCTCGCAAGTTTTTCGGGATCATCTTCACCGTCTGCAATGGCACGCAGCATGTCACGAGATGAAAGCCCCATAATGTCAGAGACAACAGAGCCTAGCTTATATTCGCTCCTTCTAACACTTTCTGAATGCGATTGTGTTGTCTAGATCTCTCTTCGATAATGCTGCGGCGATATCGAACAAGTTCTCGTAGTTCCCGTTGATTACGGTTTGGAATGAAGCTCGCTCTAAGTAGTCCATGACGAAGAAGCTTGGCGATCCATTCCGAATCCTTAACATCAGTCTTACGTCCAGGCAATGCCTTCATATGCTGAGCATTCACCACTAAAAATTCAATGCCTTCAGTTTCAAGTAGGTTAACAATAGGCTTCCAAAATACGCCTGTACTTTCCATAGCAACGTGAGAACATTCGTGTTGTTTAATCCAATCAATGAGTTGTAATAGATGTACTGTTTTCGTTGAGAACGTTTGAATCTCCTTTCCCTTGGATGTTAGAATGCATGCTGTAATATTATCCTTATGGATGTCCATACCGCATGCTCGTTCAATGACAACTTCCACCTTAAATCTGCCCTCTCTGTGGCTAAATTAGGTAAGAGGCTGGTGCAACAATCAGAGTAGGATTAATCTCCCATGAGTGCTTCCCGTAAGGGAGCGACAATCTGTGATGCACCGTGATCGTTGGAGTCAGACTAACGGTTGGGCTCTAAGGCACCATAGCTCATCGACCTTCCTCTCCCAGCCATGGTAGAAGTATTGACAGATTCCTCGTTCCATTTTCATCATCTGTGGTGCGGCGCTTGCGCTGCATGTACGGCTAACGGGTACGATATTTTAGCAATTTATACGAAGAGCAATGACAGATTGGTACAGTAATAATTATTAAAATTGGATCTTATACTGGTCCACTCTTTTGCTTATTATTTGTTTAAACAAAAAAGATCAATATTTGACGAACAGAAAAACATTTAGCCAGGTTTTATAGGAAATAATATAAGTGTAGCCAGATATGCAATAAAATGGGCTTTATAAGAAAACCTCTATCGAGGCATTTCCAAGATGAGCGACCGCAATTTAAATGTAGGTTTTCTTGCAATGATAGAAAGCTTCAGCTCCGCTGAAAACTTATACTTTCATCATTATAAAAAAGAGATGGCGCTTTTTTAACCTATGCGGCAAGAAGTCGTTCAGAAAAATCTCTATGGAAAGAATATTTCTGGTCGAGAAGTTTCTGTCCGCTAACAACAGGCGGTGCGCCGATGGAAGTGGTCAGACGTTATATCGAAAGTCAAGGTGAGAAGATATGAAACAGCTCTCCAAGCAGATAGCCAATGCCTGTACAGCGGTTGCCATTGAAGACTTAAATATGCGGGGGATGGCACAGGGACTTAAACTGGCAAAATCCACGAATGACAATGGATTCGGTATGCTGAAAACGTTCCTGTCGTACAAACTAGCCGAACAAGGAAAGTCATTAGTCGTCATTGATAGATGGTTTCCATCCAGTAAACTTTGTCGCTTTTGTAAAACAGTCCAAAGCGAACTGGCATTGTCAGCCAGGGTTTGGAACTGTTCTTGCGGTGCTGTGTTGGATCGAGATATCAATGCTGCGATCAATATCAAAAATGAAGGTTGCCGAATGCTTGGTGTAGCTTAGTCATTATGCTGAAAACACTTTTGAATTTTTAATGTTTGAGAGGAGAAAATCATATGTATATACCTACACATTTTAAAATTACGGATATATCAACTGCCTACAAGATTATAAGAGAAAATAGTTTTGCTACTTTGTTTTCTCAACATGATGGGACACCATATGCTACCCATTTGCCTTTAATTCTCGATACAAATCATATGTACCTATACGGGCATTTTGCTCGTCCAAATCCTCAATGGAATGATATTAGGAATCAAACTGTGTTAGCAGTATTTCATGGTCCTCATTGTTATATCTCTCCTTCTTGGTATGAGACGAATAAGGCAGTTCCAACATGGAACTATGTGACCGTTCACGTATACGGGGAAGTCGAACTTATAGATGACGAAAATGAGTTAATGGTTTCATTAAATGATATGGTATCGAAGTACGAAACCCCTAATAGTTCCTACAGGTTGCAGGATGTAGACCCCGACTTTCTAAGTGGTATGAATAAAGGAGTTCAAGGCTTTAAAATGAAAATTAACAGAATAGAAGGGAAAGCAAAGTTAAGCCAAAATCATTCAATACAACGACAGGAATTGATTATTCAACAGCTAGAGAAGATCAAAAATACAGACGAGCAAAAAATCTCCACTCTCATGAAACAAAATCTTGGGTCATTCAGCTAATTAATTTGCCCTCGCGGGGCAGGAGGATCATCTTACGTTTAGTCTTTGGTCATATTTTTCCTTCAGACGCTTTGTATATCCTGGTTTCGAAAGCTTCCCCAAAAAAGTTTAAAGAATCATGTCACAGATCCGCTATATCCTCCATCTTAGTTTATGAAAGACTAAACAGCGAAGGAAGGTATGGAGGATGAAACAGTTTGATGCGGCAATCGTTGGTGGAGGCATTGCGGGTTTGGTGGCAGCGATTGATTTGGCCCAGGCAGGTAAGTCTGTTGTCCTTTTCGAGAGGGCCAGAGAGCTTGGCGGTCGGGCAATATCTGTCAAGAAAAACGGGGCTATCTTCGATCTTGGCTCGCATGCAATAATCAAGGGAGGGGCATTGCATGAAATCTTTCAAGATTTAGGTATAAGAATGGAAGGAGGATCTCCCGGAACTAACGTATCGTTTCTATGGAACAATAAGGTAACCCATATGTTTAAGTTTTTACTCTCTCAAAACCTGAGCTGGTCAGGTAAGATGGAGTTTATAAAGTTTTTTAAAACGTTGACAAAATTCGATGTCGATTCAGTGCCGGCAATCAGTCTGCGGAGTTGGGTTGAACAAAAATTTAGCGATCCGATGACTCGTCATATCATTTATGCAATGTTAAGGACAAATTCGTACGCACAAGCCATAGATCACCAATTGGCTGGCCCCGCCCTACGTTCTATAGCACGCACGACCCAAAAGAATAGCATTATCTATATTCAAGACGGCTGGCAAACTTTAGTTGATCAGCTTTACGACAAAGCAGTTCGGTCAGGCGTCTCCATGATCACAGGAAAAAACGTAACGGAAATCGAGCATGATGGGATCGTTCGTAAAATAAAGTTTGCTGACGGCCAGGAGATGGACGTCACGCATGTGATTTCCGCCACCCCACCTGCAGTAACCTCACGGCTCTTGGGAGATGCGGCTTGCAATTCGGTTTTACGCTGGAAGGAACAAGCTCGTGTCATTGGGGCGGCAAGTTTGACTCTTTCTTTGAAGCGGCTTTCAGCACCAGATCATTTTGCCGTTTTGGGTCTTGATCAACCCGTGTACTTCATTAATCAATCGAAATTTACTCGACTTAGTGAAGATGGCACTTCGGTGGTGAACATTACGAAAAGTAATGGCACTGGCGGAACGGATGCAAAAGCTGACGAACGATTCCTCGAACGGACGCTGGACTTGATCCAACCGGGCTGGCGGAAGGAAGTCGTCGCCAGGCAGTACCTCCCCAATATTGCGGTAGCCTACGACTTTATGAACTTAGGCAGGGAAGATCGATTTCCGGGCCCAGCCGTACCCGAAATTGCAGGGCTTTACGTGGCGGGAGAGTGGGCCACCCATGGAGAAAATTTGGCAGATGCTGCGGCGGCAAGCGGAAGACGTGCGGCGCGGCGCGTGTTAAAGGATATGGAGGCAGTCCGTAAGTCTGGGCGGGAAACCATTGTGGTGTGAGTAACAGGAAGAAAGCGGGTGTCTGTCATCTTGGAAAACATCGAAACAGAACAATTATATACCGAGTACAAACCGCTATTGTTCTCCCTTGCTTACCGTATGCTGGGCAGTGTCATGGATGCGGAAGATATTGTCCAGGAAGTCTTTTTAACCTTATATAAATCCGGTTCTGACCACATTCAAAATATGAAAGCATACATGTGCAAAATCGTAACGAACCGCTGTCTCGAACTGCTTCGTTCTACGAGCAAACAGCGGGAAGTCTACGTCGGGACCTGGCTGCCTGAACCGCTCGTGACAACAGCAAGTGATGAAACGGATCCGATGCAATCATACTTGCAGAAGGAATCGGTATCGACCGCTTTCTTGCTGTTGTTGCAGCAATTATCTTATGTGGAGCGAGCCGTATTCTTGCTGCGCGAGGCGATGCAGTACGATTATGATGAAATTGCCGACATGGTTGGGAAGAGCAGTGCGAACTGCCGGCAAATATTTCATCGAGCTAAACGCAGTCTTAGTGTAAAGTATGTTCCAGATAAATTGGACCACGTAGATCGGGGGCAAACCGCCAACTTGGTGGAGCAATTTATGTATGCTCTTACTTCAGGTGACGCGGCCCAAATCATGAAATTCCTATCGACTGACGCGGTACTTTTCACAGACGGGGGCGGCAAAGTAAAGGCACTTGCGCAACCCCTTCATGGGCACATTCGAATTTCCCACAGTGTATCGAGTTTTTTGAAAAAATGGCCTGGAAGCTTAACTTGCCGTATCGCCATGGTTAATGGCCTGCCTGGAATCGTCGTATATATGGATGAAAAAACGTGGTCTGTCATTTCATTCAAGGTTCTGGATGGCCGCATCGTTAATCTCTATTTTGTTGCTAACCCGGATAAATTGACACATATCAAAACCTTGGATTTGAGTATTGTGGGCTATCCGGAACCTCATGGACCATGAAGATAGATCTCACTGTTAGTTGAAGTCCCTCGATATGATTCGGTTTTCCTTACTCAAAGGGCATGCAGGAACAGCGGTGAGGTATGAATCACCCAATTTGTTTCATATCCTGCACGTCTCCATGTTGCTCCGTCATACAAAGAAACTTTTCACTTACCAAATTCGTCCTATGTTTATCGGTAAATAAACGAGGAGGAATTTTTCAATGTTATTTTCAAAACGGTTCAAATTCATAACGGCCGCAGCTGTACTCTTGGGCGGAATCGCGGCCATGTCGACAGCGAACGCCGTAACTTCGCTCAAATTATTCGTTAACGGTAAGGAGCTGGTCATGGCGGTGCCTGCCGAAATGAAAGACGGGACCGCAACAGCGCCCATCAGGGCGGTCGCGGAAGCGCTTGGTGCCAGCGTACGCTGGGATGCGAAAGGCAACAGCGTATCCATTGAGTCGAAATCGCCGGTCAGCAAAGAGCAGGTGGCGGGATGGATTACGGCACAAGGCAAGGAGAACAATTATTACTTGGATGGTCTTGCGTATCAGCTTGTCGATTTGGATGGTGATAACGAGCTCGAAGTCGTGGCTGCGATTGACGGGGCGGTGCATTTGGGCAACTTTTTCATTTTCCGTAAGGAACTAGACGGCAGCTACAGGCTGATTCAAGAGAAGCGCTGGAAAGTCGAAAATGTGAAGCCGAACGATCCCATCGATTTTTCAGGAAAAAAAATGTTTGAAACGATAGAGCATACGGGCGGCACCGGGCTTGCCGTTGACATCGCTCACCTGTGGTATCTGGAAAACGGAAGCATGGTAGAAGCATGGACGGGCACGCTAAAGGAAATGAATGCCATGCAAAGGGACAATTATTATTTGACCGTAGGGGGATATCGGCTCGCGGAAGAGACCGGTTCGCTTTACGCCTGGGAATCAAAGTACAAGTTGGATATTGAAGGCAACAGAACGACAGGAGAACCGGTCACCGCTGTAAAAAGCTTTACATTCGACGGAACCGGGTTTGTCGAGGTCGAATAATTGTATTTAATTCACATGAATCGGATAACAGCTGTGCCGCTGCGGCGAGCTGGCATCCAAACGATTTTGCAGGAAGCCTTGCTACGCCAAAAGAGAACGATTGCTTTGGGATTCTAAATAATCAATATGTTTTTTTACTTCAATCCAGTTTGAAGCGCGATACACCAAGTCATTAGTAACGGACAAATTATATGGCTGTTCATATAAAATTACAGGTCTATTTGCAAGAGCAAACTCCTCGGCGTAGTGAGGACCGTCATCTATCAGCACATCTACATTTAAGTTTATGCATTCTTGGAGCTTGTTTTCAATAAGTGAAATATTGTGATAATTAATATTGTAAAGTTTAAGCCATTCAACGGTAACATCGCGGAAAAGCAATGGCCGGGCAGTAATAATTGATATTCGATGATGGTTATATAGCTGCTGTAATATTTCGACCGCCATCGGTAGAGGTGATGAGTTCCAATGAATATCATGCCCATATTTATGATAAACGGCAGCTCGTTCTGTTTCATCCCACCCATACAAACGGTATAAATAAAAATCATTCACATCGTCAGGTGTAAGCGATAATCCGGACACTTTATTATAATATTGCAAATGAGTGGAAGTGGCATCAAGAACGGTGTTGTCTAAATCTACTCCGATATGCAACAGCTATCAGCTCCCAGTAAAAATCAGTACCTTTTCCGTAAACCCATTATACCATATGTTGGATTCGGTTTACCCGGACAATCGACCGCTGCGTTCGCGGCGGAGACGAATCCACGCTTCGATGAAGAGCAAATTCGGAATCCAGGATAGCCAGGCGACAACTTGGTAAGCTTGAACAAAGCTGCCCTGATAAATGACAAGCAGCACGGGCAGCCACAGCCTCAGCGTGACAGCCGCGAACGTAAGCGCATAGCTGCGCAGCATCCATTCCTTGTGGGCATGGGCATGATCGCCTGCAATTTTGAATACGCCGATCCACGTGGCGCCAACCCAAAGCACGTCCAGCAGCAGGAAACCAAGCCCTGAAACCCACCCGCCCGTCGCATACAGGGACAAATAAAGATTGACGAGCCCGCTGACGGTAACCGACCCGACATAGATGTAGCCAAGCAATCGATGGCGACGCAGCCGCCTGGTGCTTCTCGGTTTCAAAAACAGCTGGAACGGACCGATTGCGAGCGCCAATACAGCCGTTGTGATATGGGTATAAAGGACATAGACCCACGGCTCCAGACGGAAATCCGGATTCCTCAGCTTGATCGAAACGAGCCCGGCTTTGCGGGGGTCGAACAAGCCGTACTGAATCACTGCGTAAGCGCTTATCGCTAAGGCCAATACAAGAACGAGCGCTCTTATCGTGCTCTTGCCCATCGATGGTCCCTCCTCATTGTTTTTCTTATTAAGACGATATATGGGCTTTGCATCCCTTCAAAACGGATGGAGGGACGCTAATAAATATAAACCGCTTTCGCGGCAGCGTATGGCCTGAGCCGAACAAAAAAAACGGCAGCCCGGACCGTTTCGGTTCAGGCTGCAGATATGAACGTAATAATGTTGGTCGAACAGGCAAAGGTTGCTAGCACTCCGCGCCGGTCATTTCGTTAGTGAACAGCTTCTTGTACTCCTGCGGCGTCAGCTTCCTCGCCGATTCGGGAGCGTAGTGGATTTGCAGCGCGCGGCGGCGCTTTGTCGATAAATTCGGCGGCGTCCCGTGATGCAGCAGGCCGGAGAAGATAAGGGCGCCGCCCGGCTTCAGCGGAACCGCGACATCGCGCTCGACCTGCACGCTCAGGTCGCATAGCTGCCAGTCGCGCACGGCGTAATGCGGGATCGCGCCGTCCCGGTGCGAGTAGGGGATGACGTGCATGCAGCCGTTATCCAATTCGGCAGGATCCAGGGCGATCCAGATGCCGATCACCGATTTGTCGAAAGCGAGCGGGCCGTAAGCCATATCCTGATGCCAAGGTTTCTCGGCACCGCCTGTAGGCGGTTTCAGAAGGGCCTGATCCTGCACGACCTTGGCGCCTTCGCCGAACAGCTTTTCCATTACTCCCATAATGCCGGCCTGATAAGCAATTTGTCTGAGCCGCGGCTCGTGGTCGACGTAATCATGCACCTTGCGGGCGGCCAGCTCCCGTTCTTCCTCTGTTCGAAGCTCGGATTTCGGCTTTACGTACTGCACCTTCGAGCCTAGCGACCTGTCGAAAAGGATGTCCATCAACGCCTCGATGGAATCGCTGATTTCCTGCCCGTTCAACACTTCGTCAATAACCAGATAGCCGCGTTCCCAAAATCGCTTGACCTGATGCTCGGTTAATTGTTCGGCCGTCCGGATGCGGTCCGATTCGACGTTATCGTAGCGGTACAGCGTTTGGGCGATCGTGAGGGCCAACTGCTGCTCTTCCTGATTTTCGTATGAATACAGCGTGCGAGCGTCTTTATTGTTCTCCATGTTCTGCTTCCTCCTTTGGCTTCCGTCTGATTTCATCTTACCGGATGAAACGGGGCCGCGGAATGAAGGCAGCGTGCGTTTTTTTATACTTAAGCCGATAAAGGGCTATTATTCGTATCTAATCGGAGCCGGCGGAATGGCCGGAATCGCCGCTTGTGTCGCGGCCGTGGGCGCGCGATGGCTCCGAGCCCCATTTGTACTTGGACGGCGGCGCGCCGTAGCGCTCCTTGAACTGCTTGCTGAACAAATACACGTTGGCGTAGCCCAGCGCCTCGGCCACCTGCGAAACGTTCATCGTCGTTTCCATCAGCAGATGAAGCGCCCGTTCCAACCGCACATCGGTCATATATTGCTTGATCGACGTGCCGGTATGTTTTTTGAACAGCGTGCTGACATATTCGGCCGACAGCTGCACATGGGCGGCTATTTCCCGGTGGGCGATTCTTCTGCCGGGATGCTCCCGGATATATCCGATAACCCGCGCGATGACCTGCTTCTGCTTATCGGCCGAGGAGGCATGCTCCTCCCGCTGCCAGCGGTACAAATGAAGCAAAATTTGCATCATGGCCAGCCGATACTCGACATCGTCCCAGGAGCTTTCCGGTTTCGTGATTTGCAGCAGCCGGTTCAGCATCGTCTCGATAAACAGCGTGTCGCCGACCCGGGTATGTCGATCAGGCAGCAAAGAACCGTCAAAAAGCTGCCCCGTCCCCGAATCGGTCATCGTAAAATGAATGAAAATAACGGTCAGCCGGTCATGCGGGTCCTGCGTCGCTTCGGGCCTGTCACCGGGCCGGATGAGAAAGCAGCTACCCTTACGGATCGGGTATGCCGTCCCGTTAATGTTCATCATGCCTTTGCCGGCAACTGCATACCATAAATCGTAATCGCGCAGCGGCTGATGCGGGCGCCAGTGCCATGCCGGCTCGCAGCGCGCTTTGCCTGCATTCGGGCTGCGTTCGAAGCGGGCCGTCAGTAGCGGAAACGGCTCCGCCATAGGCTTGCTCATCGACAACACCTCCTGATCATGGAGATAAGCTAATGCATCGTCCCAGGATAAACAGCCTCGCCGTCCAAGGGGACGTCGCGTTTGTCAAGTTGTACGAAGCGAAATATATAATTTATACTTTGCCTTCGCACAACCGAAAAAAAGTTCCGATCCATGTAACCAATTCCCCGCTTTTTACGTCAGAAGGTTTAGAGCATCCTGCTCCAAACAAGAACGGAGGGGTTAGACTTGGAGAGCAGCACCGTTTATTTCTCGGACCGTTTTTTCTCGGCCGGGTTGACCGATATTTTCGACGAACATAACAATAAAGTAGGCGAGCTTGATTTGTTAAGCATGTTTTCCGCCGGCATCCATGTGCTGGACGAGCGTGGCCGTGTGACCTGCAGCGGCAAGTTCCGCTTTTTCTCCAATGCGTGGATTGTGCAGAACGGGAACGGCGACGAGATCGGCGTACTGAAGGCGAAGCTGGCATTTTTTAAAAAGCACTATGCATATTCCGGACGGTACGGCGAGCTGCGGATTGAAGCTCCCGCTTTTTCCAGGTCGTATACCGTGACATCGGCCCGCGGCGAGCTGGTGGCGGAGTTCGCCAAAACCGACGGGTTGTTTTCTCCCGGGGCATTCGCCTTGACGAATTATTCCCCGATTCCGGTCAATGAACTGATCCTCGTTGTCATGGGCGTCCACGCGATTCAAAAAAGGCATAACCAATCGGCCGCCACTTAACATTAACTATACCATAACGGCTCTCCGCTTGGATGGAACCCCGTCCTGGCATTGGCAAAAAAGTGCATGGATGCGGACGGATTGGGAAATTCTATAACCGAAACGTCGAACAAGCGGGGTGCCCAATTCATGCCAACAGTTGTTTTGAACGGAACGCGGATTCATTATGAGACTGCGGGAAGCGGGGTGCCGATTGTGTGCATTCATCCGCCGATGCTGTCCGCCAACTGCTTCGATTATTTGAAGGAGCGGCTGTCCGATCAGTTCCAGATTATCGCCTTCGATATCCGGGGGCATGGAGTGAGCGGACGCTCCCGGCAAAAGCTGTCCTATCCGCTGATCGCCGGGGATATCCGCCAGCTGCTGGATGCGCTGCGCCTGCCGCAAGCGTATTTATGCGGCTATTCCACGGGCGGCGCGGTCGCTCTGCAGGCGATGCTGATGTACCCGGACCGCTTTTACGGCGCGATTCTGATCAGCACGATGTCGGAAACGAGCGACTGGATTAACCGCAGCCTGATCTGGACGGCGGTTCAGGTATCGCGGCTGCGCGCGAAACGGCTGCTGACGGCGGTTTTGTCTGCGGGCAATGCGGATGTGCTGCAAGCCTTCAAAAGCTTGTACCGCAGCGCCATCCGGGGCCATCTCCGCAACGGCCGCGAATATTTCGACTGCAGCCTGCATTATTCGTGCACGGCGCGGCTGCAAGAAATCAAGTCGCCGGTTCAGCTCATCTATGGGCAGAAGGACATATTTTTTCACAAGTATGCCCGCATTTTGCAGCGCGGACTGCCGCACAACACGCTGCAGTTTATTCCGAAGGGCAGACATCAGCTGCCGTTAAAAAATGCGGACGAGCTGTCCGGCCTGATCCGCAGCTGGCTGGAGCATACGGAGGCGGAGCGCGAACGGGAGCAGCGGGCCAAGAGAGACAGCGCTCGCGCTCTGGGTCAGGAACGCGAGTTTGCGTATGCTCACGAGCAAGAGCAAGAGCTGGCCCGCGTCTATGAGCGCGATGCGGTGCTGACCGGTTCGGCGCAAGCGGGAGAATCCGCAGCCGAACGCGAGGGCGAGCTTGATCGCGGGTAAGCACCCGGCCGCTCCGGTTGCCCTTGGCGCGTAAGAGCCCGCCAGTCGGACGGGTGAAAAACGGCGTTGCGCTCTGCAGTCAACGCCGTCAGTTCGACATTAAGAGGGAAGCCGGGTGAAGCGGCTTCCCTCTTCCCTTTTCCCGCGTTTAAGCCGTCAAATCGGGATAGTCAAATAAACCGCCGTCCCGCGGCCGAATTTGCTGCGGACCGTTATGCCGAACGATTCGCCGTAAAGCAGCCTCAGCCGTTTGTGGGTATTGTACAGCCCGATATGGTCCGTCTCGCCGATATCCTGCTCGAGCTCGTACCTGATATGCCCGAGCTTCTCCCGGGCGATGCCGATTCCGTTGTCGATCACGGCCACATGCAGCAGCCCGTCGGCCTGGCGGATTTTAATTTTGATCAAGTATGCGCCTTCCATCACTTTGATGCCGTGATAAATGCTGTTTTCAATCAATGGCTGCAAAATCAGCTTCGGCACATTATATTTGTTGACGTGCTCCTCATATTCCCAGACGACGTCGAATTTGTCCTGGTACCGAACCTTCTGAATGTCGATATAGCTCAGCGTATAAGCGATTTCTTTCTGCAAAATAACCGGTTTGTTGTGGCCTTCCAGCGAGTAGCGCAATATATCGGCCAAATTTTCCACCATTTTGTTCAAGCTCCCGGGCTTGCCGGTAAGGCTGGCGATTTTCCAATTAATGGTTTCCAGCGTATTGTACAAAAAATGAGGGTTGAGCTGCGACTGCAGGGCGATCAGTTCCATCGCCTGCGCTTTATACTTTCTTTCCGACAGCTGCATGCTTAAGTAGTTTTGCTCGATAAAATTTTTCAAAATGCTGTGGATGATGTAGCTGTAAACATCCTTCACGCGCGAAGGCAGGGCGGGCAGCGGCTTGCTGTTTTCGGCCGATTCCAAAATCGTAACGATCGTTTTCACGTCCCGGTAATTTTTGCGGGTCAAATAATACGTTAGTCCGCTGCCGAATACGAAAGAAACCAGCAGGAGCAGCCGGCTCGTCAGGTTCAGCCTGTCGGGGACCTGGTACAACGACGCTTTGGGAGCGATGGACAAATAGGTCCAGCCGTATTTATCCGAGTTCAGCTTGGAGACGATAAACGGTTCGTTTTTCAGCTTCGTTTCGTAAAAGGAACGTTCGTCGGCAACGAGATCTTTAAATACGAGCCGGTCGAAGTAGGGAAGCTTCTTGTTTTTGAACATCACATCGCCGTTCGGTCCCAGGATGAGCAGCGTTTGATCCTGAAGCGTGGACAGATTGGACAGGTGGTTTCCGATATATTTGGCGTCGATATTCAAGACGATGAGTCCATCCCCCTGATCGCGCGACAGCTTTCGGTACAGGCTGATCAGCTCTACGGCCGAGTTCTCGAAGTTGTATTTTTTGATGATGCGGTTTTCCGTCCAAACGAGCTCGTCGTCATGCTCATGACTTTGATAGCTGGCGAACCAGGCTTTATCGTAAAATTGCGCCACATCGACCAGCCCGCCGTTCGTTGTCGATAAAAACCGGTTTTGGTCATTCGTTAAATAGACGTAGACCGAATCGATATAGGGCATGGCCATCGCGGGCGCATCGATCAAATTTTTGGTCGCCGCCAGCACCTTGTAGTCCTCGAGCTCGAGCGCCGGCTTGAGCATCAGGCTTTTTAAATTCGCGAATTCGATGGCGTTGGCCATAAAGTGAAGGTTCAACGAATCGAGCTGGTTAAAGATCAGATCGGTGTTTTCCTTGGTCTGCTTCAGCATATTGTTCGTGTTGTGATTGATTTCTTCCGTTACATATCTTTGAATAATGACCGTGGACAGGGTGCCCAGGATCAGGATCGGTACAAGCATCGGGATCAGGAAGGTGAACAAATTTTTCAGGAAAAAGGCGTGATAGGTTTTCATCCGGTGAGCTGGGTCCTTTGTCGTTATTCCGCATTTCTGAATTCGCGCGGGCTTTTGCCGAAATATTTTTTGAACGTGCGGGTAAAGTTTTTAGGGTTGCTGTACCCGATCATATCGCTGATTTCATATGTTTTATAATCGATTTCCTTTAAAAATTGCGCGGCCTTTTCCATTTTCACGGACATGACGAAGTCGGAGAAATTTTCCCCTGTCTTTTGCTTGAAATATTTGCTGACGTAATAGGGGCTCATGTGAACGAGCTCCGCCGCCTCCTCCAGCGCGGCATCGCGGTACCGCTCCAACACGTACTTTTTAATAACGGCGATCACTTTGTCGGCAACGCAGCCTTCGGGCTCGGCGGATTTTTTCCGTTCCTGGTTTAATTCCTCCCGGATGTTCATGAATATATTCATCAGCTCGTCGTATTTGGTCGGCTTGACGATGTAATTTTTTACGCCGTAAATTAGCGCCTGCTGGGCAAATTCGAAATCTTTGTAACCGCTTAAAAAAATGACTTTGACCGGCGATTTTTTAAGAAACAGCTCCCGGGCCACGTCGATGCCGGTCAGGAGCGGCATGCGGATATCGCACAGCAGCACGTCCACCTCGTGGTTCTCCGTATATTCGATGGCCTGGACGCCATTTTCAGCCAGCAGCACGACCTCGAAGCCGACCTCGCCCCATGGGAAATAGTTGCTCAGGCCGTTTCTGATTTCATATTCGTCATCTGCGATTAGGAGCTTGTACACAGCAGTCCGCCTTTCCATATCGTAATAGGCTCATTATATCATTGATCGCCTGCCTGAGTACCTCCATTTGCTCAAATGAGCATGTGATGATTCCTTTATGTTAAAAGATGATACTTCCCGGAAGCTCCTGTCCGTATCCGGGCAACAAATGATACCAAAAGAGGAATGAACGGCCTTTTTATTGGCGTTGCGGCCGATATAATCAAATTATGCGTGAAAACGTTTCCTGTTGGAAACAAAAATGAAAGGATGAGGGTCTTGATTCGAATATCCGTTACAACCGCAAGAGTCGATCACCCCGACAACTATTTGAAGCAGCTTGTGCAGCTGGGGGCGGATTGCCTCGATTTCGGCAGGGGCTCCAGCTTCGCCGGGGTGAAGGAGCAGGGGTATCCCGACCTGGACGAGCTGCTGAAGCTCCGGCGCCGACTGCGTTCCTTCGGGCTCGAGATGAACCGCGTGACGCTGCCCGATATGTCGGAGCGCTTCATGCGAAATCTGCCCGGCTCGGACAAGGAGCTGGATAATACCGTCAACGCTATGAAGGTATTCGGCGAAGCGGGCGTACCGATCGTCCGTCAGAGGTTCGCCGGGGACACGTTCGATCATTGGATGCTCCGCTACGATGCTGTGCAGCGCGGAGGCGTTATCTCGCGCGGAGAGAGCCTGAGGCAGGACAGGCCGGAGCCGGGGACGCCGACGTACGAGGAGCTCCAGGCGTGGTGGGAGCGGTTCCTGACGGTTTACGGCCAATTGGTGCCGATTGCCGAGGAGTACCGGGTGAAGCTGTCGATGCACCCGTCGGATACGCCGAACGCGGATACGCCCTTCGGCGGCCTGGGCTACCCTCGCGTCACCGACGCTTTCCCAAGCAGGCAGGTGGGCTACGTATACTGCGTCGGCACGCGGGCCGAAGCGGGCGGCTCGTCGCTCGTGCTCGATGAAATCGAGCGGTACGGCAGACAGGGCCGCATCCATCTGGTCCATATGCGCAATGTCCGCGGGAGCCTGCCGACCGCAGGCGGCTTCGAGGAGACGCTGCTCGATGACGGGGACATGAATATGTTCAAGGTGCTCATGGCGTTGAGAAAGATAGGCTATGACGGCTGCATCAACCCGGATCACATCCCGGTGCTGGAAGGGGACGACCGGGAACGGCACAGCGGCGACAGCCGCACCGCATGCGGAATCGGACTTGCGTATTCCATCGGCTATCTCAAAGCGCTGTTATGCGCGATGTACGCGGTCTAAATGTTTAATGCCATTAATTTACGATGAGGTGAACGATGATGAAATGGACGCGCGTAGGTTCCGTTTTAACGACGGCTGCACTGCTTGGCACCGTGGCTGCAGGCTGTTCGACGGAGGAGAAGGCGGCAGCGCCTGCCTCCGCTTCGAACGGTCCCAAGGAGAAATTTATTTTTTGGGACAAAGGAGAATATACCCAGACGTATAACGACCTGATGAAGCAGCGGGTGGAGGAATTCGGTAAGGCGAACAACATCGAAACCGAATATGTAGTCGTTTCCCAGAACGACTTGAAAACGAAGCTGCTGGCTTCCATCGAAGCTAAAAACCCGCCCGATCTGATCGTGGCCAACGACCCGGTCGCCAAGCAGTTCGTCGCTTCCGATCAGCTGGTGGACACGTCGGACATCATGACGAAAATCAACTTTACGGACGGAGCCAAAAAGTTCGCCGTCGTCAAAGATAAATATTTCATGGTCCCGCAATCGTTCCAGATGGGCGGAGCGTACCTGCGCAAAGATTTGTGGGAAAAGCACAATCTGCCGATCCCGAAGACGTGGCAGGAGCTTTACGAGCAAGCCAAAACGGTCAACGATCCGAAAAACGGCATTTATGCAACCGGACTCCCGCTTGGCCAATCGGGCGGCGGCGACGCAGAAGGTATGGTCCGGGACGTCATATTGGCTTACGGCGGGGCGATCGTCGACAAGGATAACAATATTACCGTCAACTCCAAGGAGACGCTGGAAGCGATCACGTTCCTTGCGAAATTTTGGCAGGAAGGGCTGACGCCGCCTTCTTCCGTCACGTGGGACGATAACGGCAATAATAACGCTTATCTCGCAGGTACGGTCGGTTTCGTCATCAACAGCGGCAGCATTTACGATCAGGCCAAGAAGGAGAAGCCGGAGCTGGAAAAAAATACGCTGCTCATTCCGAAGCTGGCCGGCCCGAAAGGCGATTTTATTTTGGGGAGCGGCAACGTATTCGCTATTTTCAAAAATGCCAAAGGCACCAAGTGGGCGAAAAAATTCGTAACCGAATTTTATGACAAAGATTTTTACGGCAAATTTATCGAAGCGATGGGCGGGAAGTTTCAGCCGGTCGTCAAAGGGCATGAGGATGCGCCGTTCTGGAAAGATCCGAACAATAAAGCGGTCGGTTGGATGAAAATGATCGACACGGTAGTCGGCTCGAGCAACTATCCGGGACCGGAGGACGATCTCGGCTCGAAGGCGAAATCCATGCAGCTGGCGACAAGAGCCGTGCAGCGCATCGTCGTGGAGAAGATGGATCCGCAAAAATCTCTCAATCAGCTCGAACAGGAGCTGAAGCAGCTGTACGGCAAAAAATAACGGGTTCATAGTATAAGCAGGCAGGCGGTGATTCCACGCGTGGAGCAGTTAAGCAGAAAATACGATAGAACGCTTGGATACGTATTGATTATACCGGTGGCTTTCGTCATCTTTGTGGTCATCGGTTTCCCTTTCTTGAATTCGATTTATTTAAGCTTCTCCGACAAGGTCGTCGGGGTGGAGCCGAAATTTGTCGGACTCGACAACTATATTTATATATTTTCGGATAGAGAGTATTGGAAGGTGCTTAAAAACACGTTTATCTACATGATTTCGAGCGTAAGCATCAAACTGGCCGTCGGTCTCATACTGGCGGTCGTCGTGAACGAAGCTTTTTTCGGGCGCGGCATTTTCCGCATGATTTTGTTGATTCCGTGGGCGCTGTCCGGCATGGTGGCCGCCATCACCTGGCGTTGGATGTATGACGACACATACGGCATTATCAATTCGATGCTGCTTCGCTGGAACGTTATCGACACGCCTATTCCATGGACCTCGGGCGTCCATATGGCGCTCGTCTCGGTTATTATCGTCAACATCTGGAAGGGGCTTCCCTTTTTCATCTTCAGCCTGCTCGGCGGCCTGCAGACCATCGATTCGCAAATGTATGAGGCGGCTACGATCGACGGGGCGGGCTGGGTACGGCAGTTTTTTGCCATCACGATTCCTTCGATCATGCCGGTCATCACGATTACGACGCTGCTTTCCTGCATCTGGACGTTTAACAACTTCGAGAGCGTGTATTTGATTACGGGCGGGGGGCCGCTCAATGCGTCGGCGGTTATTTCCACGTATACGTACGAAGTCGCGTTCCAGCAAAATCTGTTGGGCCGGGCGTTGGCCGTAGCCGGTTCCGTCGTTCCTATTCTTGTCGTCATGATCGTCATCTCCATGAGAAAACTGAAAGCCGATGATTAGGAGGGAACCGGGATGAAGCCAGCCACCGTGAAAAAGATCAGGAAGCAGACCTTAATTTACGCCATCGTACTCATTTTTACCGTATGGACGTTGTTTCCGGTGTATTGGATGGTGAAATCGTCCTTTACCCCGAACGACCTTATGTATACGCCGAAGCCGTCGCTCGTTCCCGAGACGTGGACCGCATCCCATTATAAGGATTTGTTTCAAAAAACAAAGTTTATGAACTTTGTGAAAAACAGCGTCTATGTCGCATCGCTTGTTACGGTCATCTCGGTCAGCATCAGTATATTGGGCTCCTACAGCATGACCCGGCTGCGCTACCGGGGGAGAGTCTTTTTCTCGCAAAGTATTATTTACACGTATTTGCTCCCTACGGCCGTCCTGTTTATTCCGATGTATGTGGCGGTAAGCAAGCTCGGCCTGAGCGATAACAAGAACGCCCTGCTGATCGTATATCCGACGATTATCGTCCCTTACTGCTGCTATATGCTGATCAGCTATTTCAAGGCGATTCCGAAAGAGCTGGAGGAAGCGGCGATGATCGACGGCTGCACCAGTCTTCAGGCATTGTTCAAAATTATTATTCCGATTGCCGCACCGGGCATCGCGGTCGTATCTACCTTTGCCTTTACGCTGGCATGGAACGAATATTTATATGCGCTCGTATTGACGACAAGTCCGGGTCAGCAGACGGTCAACATCGGAATTTCCGGCTTTAAGTTTTCGGATCAGGCGGTTTGGGGACTGCTGATGGGCTCGTCCGTTATTGCGTCGCTGCCGGCCATTTTCCTGTATTTCCTGGCGCAGCGGTTTTTAAAAAGCGGCTTGGCCGCCGGCGGGGTTAAATGAGGCAGCCAGTAAATAGGAGGCGGCAACGATGATGAAAATATCGGTTACGGTTAACACTTGCGATTTGACGGATCGCGATTTGAAGCAAATGTGCCAGCTTGGCGTCGACTGTGTCGATTTCGGCAAAGGCTCCTCGTTTCCTGGCGTGCGGGAGCAGGGTTATCCTGATTTGGACCGGCTGCTGCAGCTGCGCAGGAGGGTGCGCTCCTTCGGGCTCGAGATGAACCGGGTTACGCTTCCGGACTTCACCGAACGGTTTATGAACAATTTGCCGGGCAGCGAGAAGGAGCTGGACAATTCGGCCCAGGCCGTAAAAGTATTCGGCGCAGCCGGTTTGCCGATTGTGCGGCAGCGGTTCGCCGGAGACACGTCGCCGGTGCTGACGGCCGGCTATAAAGCGGTGCAGCGCGGAGGAGCCGTGGCACGCGGCGAGAGCCTCGGCCTGCTGAGGCAGAAGCCTGAGATCCCCGGCTTGGAGGAGCGGGAACGATTCTGGAGCCGATTTACGGAGGCATTCCGTACACTGGTTCCGGTGGCGGAGGAGTCCAACGTCAAATTGACGGTGCATCCTTCCGATACGCCCAATCATGGGACGCCCTTCGGCGGTCTTGGCTTCCATCGGATTATCGACGCCTTCCCGAATGCCAATGTAGGCTTCGTATACTGCGTCGGAACCCGCGCCGAAGAAGGCGGCAGCTCTCTCGTGTTGGATGAAATCGATCATTACGGGCGTAAAGGAAAAATATTTTTGGTCCACCTGCGCAACGTGAGGGGAAGCTTGCCGACGGCCGGGGCATTTGAAGAAGCGCTGCTGGATGACGGCGATATGAATATGTTCCGAATTTTGCTCGCGCTGCGGAAGGTCGGATACGGGGGCTGCATCAACCCCGATCACATTACCCAGCTGGAAGGTGACAGCGTCGATTTGGACCTAAATTGGGCGCATTCGGGAATCGGCTGGAAACATTCCAGCATCGGCTGGGGCTACTCTATCGGCTATGTGAGGGCATTGCTGGCCGCCCTGGCGGAATTTGAGGGCAGGCGCTTTTGACAAAGCGCCCTGGAGCAGTGCGCTGCAAGCTGACACCCTTCTGAAATGCGGGCGTCAGCTTGTTTCGTTTCGCGCGTCCGCAATGCGGATCGCGCAATTAAGATCACATCAAGGTTGTCGATGAAAAGGGATGCTTGGAGAATGGCTTCAGGGCCTCCATTCATCGACAACCTCCATACGGGGAGAGATCAGAATGGACACGGGTTTTATTCGCGGAGTCATTCCGCCTATCGTCACGCCGGTCGATGCCGATGAATGCGTGGAGGAGCAGGGACTCCGCAATGTCGTCGAGCATGTTATCGCCGGCGGCGTGCACGGCATTCTTGCACTGGGCAGCAACGGAGAATTTTACGGACTGGATCAAGAGCAGCAGGAGCGGGCGGTTCGCATTACAATCGAGCAGACGGCGGGCCGGGTGCCGGTGTATATGGGGATCGGAGCGATCGCGACCCGGGAGTGCGTCCGCTTGGCCCGGCTGGGCGAATCGTTAAAGGCGCAGGCGATCACAATGCTGCCGCCGATGTTTCTGTCGCCCTCGGAAGATGAGCTGTACCGGCATTTTCGCCAAGTCGCCGAAGCGACCGCTCTGCCGCTGCTGCTTTACAACAACCCGGACCGCGTAGGGAATTGCATCTCCGCCGGTCTGCTAGAACGGCTCGCCGATATTCCGAATATCGTCGGGGTGAAGGACAGCAGCGGCGATCTGACCTTGACCGCCGAGTATATACGCAGGACGCGGGATAAAGGCTTTAAAGTCATGGCGGGCCGGGACGTTATGATCCTGGGCTCGTTGGTTTACGGCGCGGTCGGCTGCGTCGCTTCGACGGCGAATATCGTACCGGCATTGGTCGTCGACATTTACGAGAAGTTTATGGCCGGCGATCTGCAGGGGGCATTGGCTGCCCAGTTCAAGCTGGCTCCGCTTCGCATGGCCTTTAATCTCGCCAGCTTTCCGGTTGTGACGAAGGAGGCCATGAACCTCATCGGCCTTGCTGTGGGCGGCTCGATCCTGCCGAACACCGGCTGTTCCGAACTGAACCGGAGCAAGCTCGCCGACATATTGAAGCAGACAGGGGCGCTCTAACACGGACGGCGCATGCCGTGAAGCTGCACCCAATATCCGGATGATCAGGAGGTACCGCACATATGAAAGTCGGATTTATCGGTTTGGGCATTATGGGCAGACCCATGAGCAAAAACTTGCTGAAAGCGGGCTATGAGCTTACCGTGCTCGAAACGAGCAGTCATGGCCGGGAGCTTGCTTCGCTGGGGGCCCGGACGGCCGCTACGCCCCGAGCATTGGCGGAACAGTCGGAGATCGTGATCACCATGCTGCCGAATTCGCCGCAGGTGAACGAAGTGGTTCTCGGTCCGAACGGCGTGATCGAAGGAGCCAAGCCAGGGACCATCGTGATCGATATGAGCTCTATCGCGCCTCAGGCGAGCAGGGACATATCGCGGAGGCTGGCGGAAAAGGGAATCGAGCTTCTGGATGCCCCGGTGAGCGGCGGCGAGCCCAAAGCGATCGAGGGCACGCTGACCGTAATGGTCGGAGGAAAAAAGGAAATATTCGACAAATGCTATGAGGTAATGAAAGCGATGGCCGCCTCGGTAACTCGTACCGGGGAGATCGGAGCGGGCAATGCAGCCAAGCTGGCGAATCAGATCGTCGTCGCTCTCAACATCGCCGCCATGTCCGAAGCGTTCGTGCTCGCCGGCAAGGTCGGCGTCCAGCCGGAGCTTGTTTACGAGGCGATCCGCGGCGGTCTGGCCGGCAGTACCGTTCTCGATGCGAAAGCGCCGCTTGTTATGGATCGCCGATTTGATCCGGGCTTCCGGATCAACCTGCACATCAAGGACTTGGGCAACGTCCTGGAAACGGCCCGCGAAGCTGACGTGCCGCTTCCGCTGACGGCCGCCGTCATGGAAATGATGCAAGCGTTACAGGCTGACGGAATGGGCAACGACGATCACAGCAGCTTGATCCGCTATTATGAGAAGCTGGCCAATATAGAGGTGCGCAGGAATATGCCCCAAAAACCGAACAGCTAGCGCCACTCGACTTTCTGGGGCTGCCGCAAAGGTGAAGAGAATTACCCAATGATGTTGCGCCTCGATAATAAATGGCTGAACAGGCCCTCGAACCTGTGCAGCCATTTTTCTTTTCCAGCTTCAGCCATCGAATGGCGCATTGCAAATAAAACAAGCGGCTGTGCGGACGAAAGTGCCGTACCCGCAGGCCGCCGCCCAATTGAAACGCTTTTGAAGCGCTACCTTCTTTAGAATCGATCGAAGGAAGGTTTTTTTATGCCTCGATAGCGGTTTTTTTATAATATCAGAATTTATATGTTTTCAGCGGAGCTGAACAATTCTGATATTGCAAGAAAACCTACATTTGAATCGCGGTCGCTCATCTTGGATAGGCCTCGATAGCGGTTTTCTTATTTTGTGCAGAAAGGAACATTGCCATGTTTAAAAAGAAATCGCTTTATGCTGTTCTATGCTTTGTTGTGCTGCTGACCGGTCTGTTTCCGCTCCATGCAGCAATGGCAAGCTTGAACGACAAGGAAAGGTGGAGGCTCACGACGGGAGCCGAAATCATCTCTTCACCGGCTATCGGAGCAGACGGCACCGTCTATGTCGGATCGTACGATAAAAAGCTGTATGCAATCGATAAAAAAGGAATGAAAAAATGGGAGTTCATAACGGGGGACAAGATCGCTTCTTCCCCGGCGGTCGGGACGGACGGCACCATCTATGTCGGGTCCGACGATAAGAAGCTCTATGCGATCAAGCCGAACGGCGAGAAAAAATGGGAGTTCGTAACTGGAGGCAAAATTTTTTCCTCTCCGGCGATTGGAGCGGACGGCACTGTCTATGTCGGATCGTACGATAAAAAGCTCTATGCAATCAAGCCGGATGGAATGAAGAAATGGGAGTTCGTAACCGGGGACTTTGTCCCCTCCTCTCCGGCGATCGGTGCAGACGGCACCATCTTTGTCGGATCCAGGGATAAGAAGCTGTATGCGATTAAACCGGACGGAACGAAGAAATGGGAGTTTGAAACGGGGAATCTTGTCGAATCGTCCCCGGCAGCCGGTTCCGACGGTACCGTCTACGTCGGCTCCGAAGACAAGAAACTGTATGCGATCAAGCCGGACGGAACGAAGAAATGGGAATTTGAAACGGGGGATTTAATCTTTTCCTCCCCTGGCATCGGTGCGGATGGTACCGTCTATGTCGGATCATACGATAAGAAGCTCTATGCGATAAAACCGGACGGGACGAAAAAATGGGAGTTCCTAACCGGCGATGTCGTCTTCTCCTCCCCGGCTATCGATGCAGACGGGACCGTTTATATCGGGTCCGGGGACAAGAAACTGTATGCGATCAAGTCGAACGGGACGAAAAAATGGGACTTCGAAACTGGGGCCGAGATCGCCTCCTCTCCGGCGATCGGTCCTGACGGTGCCGTGTATATAGGATCGATGGACCATAATGTATACGCCGTTGGAATGGTCTCTGTAAGCGGAGTAAGCCTGAATAAAACCGCACTTGCCTTGAAAGCGGGGCAGAGCGAGACGCTGCAGGCGACAGTTACGCCGGGTGACGCTACATTCCAGGAAATGAAGTGGTCCAGCGACGATGACGGTATTGCCAAGGTGGACGATTCCGGCAAAGTAACGGGCGTCAAGCCGGGCAAGACGACGATTACGGTAACGACGGAAGACGGGGGATATTTCAACCGATGCGTCGTGACGGTAAGCGAAGCGAACGCTGCGCCTCCGCCCGGTACGCCGGCCCCTGGCGATGCGCCGGTCCCGAATATTTCCTTGTCGGACATCGAAGGACATTGGGCGAAAAACAATATCATCCAGGCAGTAAACAAGGGCATCGTGAACGGCTACCCCGACGGCACCTTCAAACCGGAACGCAGCGTCAGCCGCGCTGAGTTTGCCGTACTGCTGATGAACGCGCTGAAGCCTTCCGGCAATGGCGCGGCCCTAACCTTTGAAGACAGGGACACGATCGGTTCGTGGGCCGCCAAGGAGATCGCGCAGTGCGTAGAGCTTGGCATCATCAACGGCTATCCGGACGGCACATTCGGGCCTAACAGGACGATCAACAACGCCGAGATGATCACCATGGTCGTCCGGGCAGGGAACCTGCCGACCGTAGACAATGCGGCGACCGCATACTTGGATAATGCGGCTATTCCTGACTATGCGAGAAGCAAAGCCGCTGCAGCCGAGCTGTACGGCATTACCAGCTACATTACCGATAACAAGTTCAAGCCGGAACAACCGTCGACCCGTGCCGAGTCGGTAACCGCCATATTGAACATGTTGAAAGTGAAAAAGTAATATTTTGAAGCGCTTTTGAAGCGCTCCCTTCTTTAGAATGAATTTGAAATATATGACGAAAGGGTGCTTTCATTGAAGATCAATGTTATGAAAATGAAACTGTTCAAGATCGTTTTATTTGCTGTTGCATTTCTTGCCACCTCAGTCGGCTCCGCTTATGCGGCGGTCAATCTGGAACCGATCAACGCTTTCTTTAACCGGGGCGTATCGTTTGTCTTGAAAGGGGAACTGTGGCAGCCCAAAGACGAGGACGGAAAGCCGCTGACGGCGATTTTTTACAACGGAAACAACTATTTGCCGGTCCGTGCTTTGGCTGAGGCGCTGAAAATACCTATCGATTACGATACCGCCAGTCAAAAAATTTACATTGGAGGCAGACCCGGAGAAAAAACACCGATTTTTTCCATGCCGATGGAAATTGACAACATCTATGCGGTTCTGTCAAAAGACCCTGAAGAAACATTGGTGAAAAATAAACAATTCCAGGAAGTTCTAAAGATTGACCAATATGGAGATGCAATTTTTACAATTGACCGCAAATATAAGCGGCTCGTCCTGGATGCCGCTGTCATCAGCCCCGGTGAACATGAGGTTGAATTCTCGCTGTATAACGCGGGAGACAAAGCAGGAAACGCAGCCCTCACTGTCTTGCAAAAGCTGACCGTCAGTCCGGAAGACGATGTAAAGCAGCTTATATTTAATGTCGAAGGTCTGGAAAAAGTCAAAATCCACGTACAAAGCCATAATTTGAACCCTTATATTTACGCAAGAATTTTAGACACTTCTTATTTTGATAACGGGGATACCGCCGCCAAGGACAGCTCGAAAGGGACACCGGTTGTCAAATAAGGAAACGTTTCTTCAATTCTTTTTGACCGGGATCATCTGATTGTCAAGGGCAACTCGCATGAAAGCCGTCCGCCAAGGAAAGATCGATTCGATGGCGGGCGGCTTTAACAATTTGATTGGCGTCGTGCATGATGGAATCGCAGCGGACACAGGGGACTGTCGGTTAAAAGGGGATAAGGGCTTGGAGGATGGCTTCATCCGGCATGAAGGAGGCGAACCCCGATGCAGGTATTCAAAAAAGCTTTGATCCTGCTGTTTGGCTTTATTTTGTCGTCGTACGTCATATGGCCGATACAGCACTCGTATGCTTTTACGTATACCAGTGCGCCGTATGGCAGTACAGTTTATTATAATGAAAATAATGGTACGCTTAAGGGATGGATCGATTGTTTTTTTGCTCCAACCCATATCATTGCAGGCAGCATGTTTGATACTAATTATAGATATGACGATTATGCTTATTGGAAAACAGGGAATAATATAAAAGAGAAGCGATTATATTATTCAACCGATAATGAGGTCACATGGACCAGCCTCCCGAGAATCAAAAACAGTACGGGTACCGGCTATATGCTGCCCATCGACCCGCAGCTGACCAAGGCCGTATTTCGCTGCGAATTGATCGGCACGAAATTCAACACGGCGCATAGGATTCCTTATCCGATTTATCAGCCGACGTATCCGACCGACTTGGCGGCGATTCCGAACGATGACGGGACGGTCACGCTAAACTGGAACGACACTTCGAATATGGAATCGTATTACCGGATAACCCGTTTCGGTCCCGACGGCACCAAAACGTTTACCGTCAACAAGACGATGGATCACATCGGCCCGCTCAGCTATGCCGACAAAGAGACGAACAAGACGAAAAGCACGATCTACGTTTACAAGTTGAACGCAGTAGTGGACTTCTTCGACTTGCCGGAAGATCTCCGGCCGTGGGATGTTTGGGCGACCGTCAAAACAAAAGCTGCGGCGGGCGTTTTGGATAAATATAAAATCGATACGCCTATTGTAAACCCGAACGCTATAAACCCGAACCTCATAACCAAAATCGACCCCAACACGCCTCTAAAAAACCTGGACGATTTTAAATATCTGGGAGACTTTAGCCTGAAGATTGCAGACCTCGATAAAGTAGCTTTGAGCGGCGTCACGCTGGATAAGAAAGCTGTTGTGCTGAAACAAGGGGAAAGCGATACGCTTAAAGCGACGGTCTTTCCTTCCGATCCGGCCGATCAGAAGGTTACGTGGAGCAGCGATAACAGCAAGGTCGCCGATGTGGACAGCAGCGGCAAGGTAACGGCCAAATCGCCCGGTACGGCGAGAATAACCGCGAAGACGGAGAGCGGCGGCTCCAACGCCGTTTGCGTCGTGACTGTAACCGGAATTCCGGAAATCAATTCCCAGGCGCTGAATCAAATTGTTATACCTGACTTGACCGACGTTTCCGAACACAAGCCGATCGGAGAGATCGCGAAGATAACCCCGAACAATATAATCCCGGACAATATATCGGCTGGGAGCGGCATCATGCTGAACCAAAGCGCAATGATTGTGAAAACGGGGGAGAGCGGAACGTTGACCGCAACGGTTTCTCCGTCCGAAGCGGCCAATCAGAAGGTCGCGTGGAGCAGCAGCGACAGTACTGTGGCTGCTGTGGATAGCACGGGAAAAGTCACGGGAATCGCGCCGGGTACCGCGAAAATTACCGTGAAGACGGAGGATGGGAGATTGACCGCCGTTTGCGACGTGACTGTAACCGTGGTTCCGGAAAGCAAGCCACAGGCTCCAAATCCGTTTGTTACACCCAAATTCACCGATATTTCGGAGCATAAGTCAGCCGGTGAGATCGCACAGGCGGTGACGTCCGGATTCGTTAACGGTTATCCGGACGGCACATTCCGACCGGATGCCGGCGTCACCCGCGCCGAGTTTGCGACGATGCTCATGAAAGGGCTGAATCCGGCGGTTGAAGGCGCTCCGCTTTCCTTCGCGGATAAGGACGAAATCGGCGCCTGGGCGGTCCAGCCAGTCGCACAGGCGGTGCAGCTCGGAATCATTAGCGGATATGCGGACTATACGTTTCGGCCGAATGAGAACATTACCCGCGCGGAAATGATTGCGATGGTCATGCGCGCCTCCGGCCTTGCAACGGACAATGCGCAGCAGACCGGCTTTGCCGACGATGCGGCTATTCCGATGTGGGCGAAGCCCTCCGTTTCCAAGGCCGAGGAGACCGGCATCATTATCGTCGGAGGCCTCCCGGATCATAAGTTTTCTCCGCAGGCGCTGTCCACCCGCGCGGAAGCCGCGTCGGCCATCGTTCGAATGCTGGGGATCAGCAAATAGGATACGGAGGCGGAAACGCGGTTATCGTTCGGCGGATGCAGAAGAAGGTCAGACTGATCGACAGCAACAGATAGCTATTTTGAACCGGGACTGATCCAGAGTAGAAATTTTACTATGGGCGGTCCCTTTCCCGTGATCAGGCTCGATTCGTTAGGAACCCGGATTCCAAATTTTTGCCGAATAAGCAACTTTTCTGCTCCGCAAAGCGTCATTAACGAATGGAAAGCATTTACTATTTTCTTGGATGGAGAGGGGTAAACCAGTTGGTATTTGGTAGAGAGAGAAAACAGTATGCGCTCTGGGCCGGCATCATTCTTGTTCTATGTCTGTGCTCCTTGCTATGGAACCGGCCTGCAGCCGCTGCGGGTTCTTCGATCGAGCTCCGGATGGAGGTCGGATTTGACGGAAAAGTGAAGGACGGACAATGGTTTCCGGTTAAATTTACAATAACTCATCCTTCCGGCGATATGAGCGGCGACCTCGTCGTACAGGTCGTCAATCCGATGGGGGGAGGCGACACAACCTATGTGAAGCATGTGGACCTGCCGAAGCAGACGGCCAAGGTGGTCTGGATGTCGCTGCCGGGCACGGCTTACAACAGCAGCAATAATATCATTAAATTTTATAAAGGCGATATGAGCAAGGGGGAAATCGTTCCGATTGCCAAAGGCGACGATTACATATCGGCAACGCCGTACCAGGCGGTTCAGGTCGGCGTGCTGGCGCGGGACCCGGATACGCTTAATTTTTTATCGCTTCTGCAATCCAAAAACAAGTCGGTCAACGTCATTCACCTGAAGCCGGAGCAGCTGCCGGAAGAATCTGTGATGCTCGACAGCCTCGATGTGATTGCGCTGAACGATTTTGCCTCAGACCAATTGAAGGAAGATCAGGTGAAAGCTATCACGCAGTGGGTTGGCCGGGGCGGCACGCTCGTATTGGCGGGAGGCGCCGGGTATCCGAAGACGGCCAAAGCATTCGAGGGCTTGTCTCCCGTGACCTATACAGGGACAACCTCGTTAACCCGGCTGGCATCGCTGGAGCAAGCGGCAGGCAAGGAGCTGAAGCTGAGCGAGCCGTTCACCGTATCCGCCTCCAGCCTGAGAGCGGGCGAGGCGGTACATCAGGAAGACAAGCAGCCGCTTTTTGCCAGGCAAGCTTCGGGCAGCGGTGAAGTATGGTATGTGGCCTATGATTTGGCGCTGGACCCGGTAGCCTCGTGGAACGGGAATCCCGAGATTTGGGAGAAGATCGTTCAGGACACGTCCGGCATGACTATGAAGCGGGGCAGAGCGGGGTTTATGAACCCGTTTATACAGGTACAGTATGCGCTCGATTTTTTCCCTTCTCTGGTACCGCCCTCCTTCTTCATGCTGTTGACGATGTTTATCATTTATGTCCTTCTCGTCGCGCCCTTCTTATATCTGTTGTTAAAAAAGCTGGATAAAAGAGAGTGGGCATGGTTCATTATCCCGGCATTTTCCATTGTGTCGAGTATTATTATCTTTACGATCGGCTCCTCAGATAAAAGCTCGACGCTGATCCATACGCTTCATACTTTGGAGCTGAACGGCAGCGGCCAAGGACAGCGGACAAGCGCAACGGCGGTCTTCGTTCCCCGCGGCGGCACTTATGAGGTCGAGCTGCCCAAAGCGGCGCATACGCTCACGGCGAGCTCCAACCAGAACTTCGGCTCGAACGGACGATTGTCGGGCGTTTCCGACCAGAGTATTCGTCTCGACACGGAAAAAACGCAAATTCGTTGGACGGAAGTACCTTATTGGTCGGTCCGCAAAGCATGGGTTCAGAATGACGAGCCCGAGCCGCTTGGCAAGTTCGATGTCAGTATGACCTTCGATGCCAACGGACTGAAGGGGGAAATCGCCAACGCTACGAAAAGCGATTTAACCAACGTTCATATTTTGATTAACCGGAAGGTGTACAAAGTGGGCGAATTGAAGGCCGGGGAGAAGAAGGCGGTCTCCCTGACAGCTCCTTCCAATATTAACAACGGCAATTACGACTATGGCTACTTGCTGTTTTCGAACACGATGAACGCGGGACGTAACGGAAACATGAATGCCAACGAGCGGGAACGAGCGATGATCAACGCTTACATGAACAACAGCGGCAGAGGTATCCAGGGCAAGCCGGTAATCGTCGGCTGGAGCAAGGATAATGAATCTCCGTTCAAGGTGAACGGCAAGGCGGCCAACTCCGATCAATTGAGCATGTGGGTGCAGCAGATCGCTTTCCAGGTGGTGCAGGGAGACCAGGTATCGATCCCGCCCGGCTATATCAGTCCGGATATCGTGAACAACAGCACGAATCAATTGATTACGGAGCCCAACGGGATGATCATTATCGGCAACGGCTCGATCACGTTCGAATACAGCCTGCCGTCCATTCCCGGCGCAGCCTATTCCAAGATGAACCTGCAAATCCCCGGGGGCATCGGCAATTCGCAGTTTATCGCTTTCGAGCTGTGGAACGGGGAGAAGCAGGCATGGGAACCGCTCGATCTTCGTCTCCCCGTGGAGAAGAACGATCATGTGTCCGCCTACCTGCTTAACGGCGGGACGACAATCCGGCTGAAAGCGACGGCGAGTCAGCAGTTCGGCTTTCAATTCCCCGAGGTAGCGCTGGAAGGGAAGGTGCAGCGATGACGGAGAGCCGGAATATGAATCGTCCAAAGACGGAGAATGCAGAGGTGAAGCCGGTGACGGTAAAAGAAGAAGCGAACGGTTTATTGACCGGCAGCCCTGAAACGATAGGGCCGGCCAATGCCGTTCCTCACCTGACGGAGCCGGACGCAGAGAGCCCGGACGTACAGCCGATGATCGAAATTAAAGACTTGACGAAAACATACGGCAGCTTCACCGCATTGAAGTCGATGAGCATGGACATTGCCAAAGGCTCCGTGTTCGGCTTCGTCGGCCCTAACGGCGCCGGCAAATCGACGACGATGTCGATATTGGCGACGCTGCTGGCCCCGACCTCTGGCACGGCCAAGGTCGGAGGCTTCGAGGTTACGGAGCATCCGAAGGAGGTGCGCAAGCTGATCGGCTATATGCCGGATTTTTTCGGCGTGTACGACCAGTTTAAAACGACGGAATATTTGCATTTCTACGGGGCCAGCTACGGTCTGCCCCGGGCTGAGCGGGAGAAGCTGATTCCGCAGCTGCTGGAGCTTGTGAATTTGACCGATAAAGCGGATTTTTACGTCGATTCGTTGTCGCGGGGCATGAAGCAGCGGCTATGTCTGGCCCGCTGTCTGGTGCACGATCCCGAGCTGCTCATTCTTGATGAGCCGGCTTCGGGACTCGATCCGCGGGCGCGGATCGAAATGCGCGAAATATTGAAGGAGCTCAAAGCGATGGGCAAAACAATTCTTATTTCGTCGCATATATTGCCCGAGCTGGCGGAAATGGTTGATGAAATCGGCGTCATCGAGCACGGCCAATTGATCGCCAAGGGGAAAGTGCAGGACATTCAGAACCGGATGAGGGCCAAGCGCGTGCTGCATATCCGCGTATTGGACCGGGAAGCGGAGGCGGCGGCCTTCTTGCAGGATCAGCCGCATGTTTCGATGGTGCTGCATGACGAGCAGGGCATCCACGTCCACTTCGGTGGGCAGGATGAAGATCAGTCCAACCTGCTTCTTGCGCTGATTGGCAGCGGCTACCGCATCATTACGTACAGCGAGGCGCAGACGAATCTGGAGGACGTGTTCCTGGAAATTACGAAGGGAGGGGATGCGACGTGAAGAACGAATTCGACTGGCGCCAATCCTTAATTAATCCGGTTTTGGACAAAGAATTCCGGCTGAGGATGCGGACGGTCCGATCATCGTTGTCGCTGCTGTTCTACTTGCTTGCGATCGGACTGCTCGCGATGGGCTTTATTTATTTGAATACAAACGGGGTACGGGGCGGCGCGATGGGCTTCCGGCCTCAGGAAAGCCGGGATTTGTTTTATTTTCTGGCGGTGGCGCAGCTCGTGCTGATCGCCTTTATGACGCCCGGCCTGACGGCCGGAGTTATTAGCGGGGAACGGGAGAAGCAGACGTTGAATATTTTGCTGACGACGCAGCAAAGCTCGACCACGATTATTTTGAGCAAGCTGGTTTCGTCCCTGAGCTTTATGCTGCTCGTTATTATCGCGACATTGCCGGTATACAGCATCGTCTTTCTGTTTGGCGGGATTTCGCCCAAGCAGCTGTCGCTTGTCTTTTTATTTTATATATTTTCGATGTTCGTGCTTGGCGCGTTCGGCGTACTGTTCTCGACGGTTTTTAAGCGGACGATGATTGCGGTTGTCGTAACATACGGCTTTACGCTGGCCGTGTTCGGCGGGACGGGACTGCTGTTTCTCTTTTTGCGGGGCGTGTTCCGCCAGTTTTATCAAGGCGGCACTCCGAACCCGTACTCCTGGATCGGCTACGTGCTCGGGCTCAATCCGGTGGCGGCGCTGCTCAGCATCTTCGAGCCGAGCCTGAACCGGGAAGCGTTCGGCTCCAATATGACGCCGTCCGGAACGCCGTCGACGCCGCCGATCGAGCTGTGGCAGGAGTTTGTCGCCGTGTACGCGGTATTGGCCGTAGGCGCGCTGCTGCTGAGCATCCGGTATATTCGTCCGCGGCTGAAAAGACGGAGATGACCCGGGACTGCGGAAGATTGGGCCGTAAAGATAAGGCAAGCCCAGCCCTTGGCACAAATTCTTTAACGTAAGGAGTCGTTAACGATGTTAAATATGGAATCGCAGCGGCTGCTTGGGCTGATCAAGCCGATTCAGCGCCGAATGCTGCGGATTCGCATGACGGAGCAGGGCGCGTTCGGTCTGGTGGCCGGATTGATCGCCGCCTTCTTGTGGCTGCTTGCGGGCCATATGCTGCCGATTCCTCATTACCGGCTGACGGCCGTACTGCTCGTCTTGCTCGGCGGTTTGCTGGGGGCGCTGTATCCTTTGCTCCGGGGCGTATCGCCGCAAGCGGCGGCCAAAGCATTGGATCAGGCCGGGGCGGAGGAAACGGTGCTGACGGCGCTGCAGTATATGCGGCATCCGGATACGCCGGTCATCCGAATGCAGCGGGAGACGGCCATCGCTTTTACGGAGGCGGCTGTGCGCAACCTGCCGGAGATCGTCATGCTGCAGCGGTTTAAAAGGCGGCTGTGGGTCATCGGCATCTGCTCCTGTATGCTCGCCGCCGCTGTACTGCTGCCCAATCGGATGGACGGTATTGTAGCGAAAAAGCAGGCGGAAACGGCCTGGATTGAGGAACAAAAGCAAAATGTCGAATCGCTGGAAGCGAAGCTGAAGACGGAAAAGCTGGACCCGCTCGTGAAAAAACCGACGGAACAGACGCTGCAGCAGCTGCAGGAAGGGCTGGAGCGGAGCCGGGACGTTAAGACGGCACTTGATGAGCTGGAAAAATCGATGAAGGAGCTGCAAAAACAGGCGGAGCCGCTGGCCAAGAAGCAGGCTGAAGCCGAACGATGGGCGGAGCAAATGGAGCGGCAGCCGATGCTCAAGGAGCTCGGCCAAAGCTTGCAGCAGCGCGATTCCTCACAGCTACGGCAAAATGCCGGACAGCTCCGCGAGCAGGTGCTGAAGCTGACGAAGGAGCAGAAGGAAGCGCTGGCGAAGGAGCTGGAGAAGCTTGCCGCAGCGGTGCCGGACGCGGCGTCGGAGCAGGCGCAGCAGCTGCGTAAAGCGATGGAGGCTGCGGCGAAGGAGCTGCAGCAGGCCGGGGACGCGGAGGCCGATTCTCAGCGGCTCGAAGCGCAGCTGAAGGAGCTGGAAGCGCGGCTCGCCGAGTCGCTGATGCAGCAGCAGCTGAACGCGCAGCAGCAGGCGCTGGCGATGCAGCAGGCCGCCCAGCTCGCACAGCTCGGCGTGCCGATGGCGGGCCAGCTGGCGGCGCAGGGCGCGGCACTATCCGCCGCGTGGAGCCCGGGCGGCCTCGCGAGCGCGATGGCGGCCGGCGGCGCGTTAGTGCCCGCCGGGAGCGGCAGCACGCCCGGCGCGGGAGCGACGCCGGGAGCAGGTGCGGGAGCGGGCGCAGGAGCGGGCGCAGGAGCAGGAGCGGGCGCAGGAGCGGGAGCGGGAGCAGGAGCAGGATCGGGTGCAGGAGCAGGAGCAGGAGCGGGAGCAGGTGCAGGAGCAGGTGCAGGAGCAGGAGCTGGTGCAGGTACAGGAGCTGGTGCAGGCTCCGGCGGCGCCGGCGCGGGCGTCGGCAGCGGACCGCGCAGCCTGGTCACGACACCCCGCAGCCTGCAGGGCGCAGGCGGCGTGCAGTCCGACCAGGGGCCGGTCAACGGCTCCGGGGGCGAGGTGCAGAAGGGCGGCGCATCGCCGATGATGGACGGCGCGACGCGGCCGTACGAGGAAGTGTACACGGAGTATGCCAACGAAGCCAAGAGCTCGCTGAACCGCAGCCAGCTGCCGCAAAATGTACAAAATCTGGTCCGCGACTATTTTACGGAAATTCAGCCTAATCGTTAATTATGCGGATCCATGAAGAAGCGAATTGCAATTCAATAAGCCGGCGAACGTCGTGCAGGATGGACCCGCCGAGTACGGGTCAATGCTTGTCGAATCGGATGAAACCGATGAAGTGCACGCCATCCGAATGATTTTGACAAACCGCGAGTCGGGCCTCTAAATAGAATCAAGCTTATAATGGAGATACCGTAGATCCGGAATATTTGAACGAGCCTATTGATCGGGCTATACCCGAACACTTTAACCGGACGAATTAGACCACTCATACGGACAAGATGAATCATAGAGGTGAAGCCATGATAGAGTCAAAAGCGCAAGTCGAGCAATGGATGGGTGTTTTTGCGGCGGTTAAGGAACAGGTCGGCAAAGTCATCGTAGGCCAGCAGGACGTAGTCGAGCAAATTTTATGGTGCATTTTTACCGGCGGCCACGCGCTGCTGGAAGGGATTCCCGGACTCGGTAAAACGATGCTCGTACGGACGATTGCCGATGCGCTGGACCTGCCCTTTTCCCGCATTCAATTTACGCCCGATTTGATGCCTGCGGACATTACCGGGACGAACATTATCCAGTTCGGAGCCAAAGGGGAGACGTCGTACCAGTTCCAGGCCGGGCCGATCTTCGGCAGCCTGATTCTGGCCGACGAAATTAACCGCGCAACGCCCAAAACGCAGAGCGCCCTGCTGGAAGCGATGCAGGAGAAAACCGTCACGATCGGCAGCACGACCCATCGGCTTCCGCGCCCCTTTTTCGTGCTGGCCACGCAAAATCCGCTTGAAAACGAAGGCACCTATCCGCTGCCGGAAGCACAGCTGGACCGCTTCCTGCTGAAAATTAACGTCTCTTTTCCGACGAAAGAAGAGTTGAAGGAAATTATCGTACGTACGACGTCGGCTTATAATGCCGCAGCCGATACCGTCGCGAACGGCCGGATGCTGGAGGACATTCAGCGCGGCGCCAAAGATATTCTGGTTGCCGACGATGTATTGGATTATGCGCTGCAGCTGTTGATGATGACCCATGCGACGGAAGCGCAGGCACCCGACTCCGTACGCAAGTACGTCCGTTACGGCTCTGGCCCGCGCGGACTGCAATCGATCGTTTCGGTAAGTAAAATCCGCGCATTAAGCATGGGCCGTCTGCATGTTTCCGTGGGCGATATTCAAAAGGTCGCCGTACCGGCGCTGCGCCACCGGATATTTCTCAATTTCGAAGGGCAGGCGATGAGCGTGTCTACTGATACGCTTGTACAGGATATTATCGATGCTTTGGAGAAAAACCGATGAGCGGCTCCGGGCTTCTCTTGGATTCCGACCTGATGCTGCGCCTGGACGCGCTGCAGCTCGCGGCGAAAAACAGGGTGCGCGGCACGATGCAGGGCAAGCGCCGGTCGCGTCAGCTCGGCTCATCGCTGGAATTTGCCGATTACCGGCTGTATACGCCCGGCGACGATACGCGCCAATTCGACTGGAACGTGTTCGGGCGCACCGGCAAGCCGTTTATTAAGCAGTTTATGGACGAACAGGAGCTGCAGGTCAATCTCTATATCGATTGCTCGCAGTCGATGGATTTTGGGGCAGGCTCGGCGAACAAGTTTTTGTATGCCCGGCAGCTTGCCGCAAGCATCGGGTATATCGCGCTTGCCGGATATGACAGGGTGAGTGCACGGCTGTTCAGCGACCGGATCGGCCGGCAGCTGCCGATGCTGCGGGGCAAAGGGTCGATGCACCGGCTTATGCAGTTTTTGGAGCAGGCGGCCGTAGAGCCGTCGGGCGACATGGCTGCGGCGATGATGCAGCCGTCCCAGCTTCCGAGACAGCCGGGTGTGACCTGGCTGTTTTCCGATTTTTTGTACGAATCCGGGATTGAGGAATCGCTCTCGTATTTGCTTGCCGCCCGTCAGGAACTGGTCGTCGTGCAGGTGCTTTCCCCTCAGGAGATGAACCCCGAGCTGACCGGCGACCTGCGGCTGATCGACAGTGAGTCGCTGAGCGGCAAGGAGGTGGCCGTGACCGGCAGGGTCATCAAGGCATACCGGGAAGCGGTCGGGCAGTACACGCGCGGACTGCAGCGTTTTTGCCACGAACGCGGCATGGGCTATGTGCTGACGGTTACGGATACGCCGCTGCTCGACACCGTGCAGCGCGCTTTCCGGCAGGGTGGTCTGCTGCTATAAACGGCCATACTCGGGAAACGAACTCCGGGGACTGAAAATTACATTTTATACCATAACTATCATGCAATACAGTGGAGGAAAGCCTCTTTCAGAGTACGGCGTAACGGACCGAGAGAGACTGTCGATTAATAGGGATAAGGGCTTGGAGAATGGCTTCAGGGCGAGTTTTTTATTGCCTTGACACAGAAAAGTGTAATCAAATCAAGGCAATAAAACGTGTTTGAGCTTCGAAGCATCTCCAAAACCTGTTCCCGTCTTTTAATCGACAGTCTCCGAGATGCCGTTATTTGTCCTGGTTTTAGTCTTTTGACATTTGAACGGCCAGGAGAGACGTTATCCGTCCGGCCAGTCGTCTTGGAACCATTTTTAGCAAAATAACGTTTCCCGGTATCCGCTACATTTGAAAACCGTTCGTTTAGGCGTAAATAAGTGTCCTGGTGTCCGTTAGGGAGGCATGATGGACGTTTCGCATCGACATCAAAGTTGGAGGTGACCGCAAGTGCAATTTCAATCGCTGCTCAGCCTTTGGTTCGGGTTGACGCTGCCTGTGATCGTCCTCATGTACATATTGAAGCGCAAATATGCCGATACCGTCGTGCCGAGCCACTTGCTGTGGAACCGGGTGCTGCGCAATCTCGAGGCGAACACCCCGTGGCAAAAGCTGCGCAACAACCTGCTGCTCCTGCTGCAGCTGCTCATCGCAGCTTTGCTGGTGCTCGCTTTGATGCAGCCTTTTGTCTGGAGCTCCGGCGGAGTAAAAAATCATGTCGTCATTGTGCTCGACCGTTCGGTCAGCATGGATGCGCTGACGGCCGGCAATGACGAGAACGGACAACGTCTCACCCGGCTGGAGCAGGCCAAGCGGGACATTATCCAACTGGTGAAAAAGGAAGCCTCCGGCAGCGCGGTCACGCTGATCGCCATGGGCGGCGAGCCGGATGTGCTCGTATCCCGTGAAGTCCGGAGCGATGAGATTCAGGCGGCATTGGATGCGGTCACCCCTTTTTACGGCAAAACGGCTTATAAAGAAACGATGTCGTTGGCGGCTGCGCTCACCCAGGACGACAAAGACTCGGAAATCCGGGTGTTTACGGATGGCAGGTGGACGGAGTCTCCGGCGGGACTTGTATTTCACGTTCCGGTGATCGTGGTGCGGGAGGGCCAGGAAGGCAGCGTAGACAATGTGCGTGTCGTTCAGTTCGGCGTCAAGCTGTCCGGAAGCGCGGCTTCCGACAATGCATCTGCCGGTTTTGCCGGCGTTGCGGGAGGTGGCGCCTCGCAAAGCGCGGCAGCGGCCGGCTTGCGTACAGACGCGGGTTCAGAGCAGGTGACTGCCGTCGCAATGCTGAAAAATGAAGGCTCCAACAAGAAGGAGCTTGATATCGAGCTCTACAACGGCGGCAGCCTGGGAGAGACACGCCGCGAAATACTGCAGCCGGGCGAGCAGAAAAGCGTCTACTTCGACAATCTGGCAGCGGCCGATTATTACAAGCTGTCTGTCCAGGCGGAGGGGGATGCGTTGGCGGCCGATAATCAGGCGTTCGCTTTTTTGCCTGGAGAGCGGACAAAGAAAGTGCTGCTTGTAACGGAAGGCAACGTTTTTCTGGAAAAAGCGCTGCAGCTGTCGCATGCGGAGGTGACCAAGCTGCAGAGCGGAGGGACGGAGCCGCTGACACCGCCGCGCAATGCGGTGGATATGATCGTGCTGGACTCGGTGAAGGCCGAAGCGATTGCAGGCAAGGCATGGCAGGAGCTGCTGGCGCAAAAGCCGGTCTGGTACATACGTACTCCGGCGCAAACGGCCGAGGTGAATGTGGCGGCGGGTGAATATCAAATCAGCGACCATCCGGTAACGCAATATATTCGTCTGCAGGATACGCATATTGCGAGGCTGCAGCAGGTCGAGGCCGTACCGTGGGGCAAGGCGGTTATTTCATTGGGCCTGCAGCCGATCGTCTACGCGGGTACGGATCAAGGGCAGCCGAAGCTGCTGTTCGCATTCGACCTGCATCAGTCCGATCTTCCGTTGCGTTCGGAATTTCCGGTACTCGTGCAAAATGCGGTCGAGTGGATGGGCAGCCGCCAAGCGGCAAGCTTGGGCAGAGCGGTCGCGGGAAGCCGCATCGACATTCCGCTGTCCGGTAAAACCGCAGCGGCCGAATGGCGGCCGCTTGACGTGATCGGCAAACCGGCGAGCGCGATCGCCGCCGAGAAAGCGGAAGGCGCGGTAACGAGCAGCCAGCCGGTGCCGAACCGGCCGGGGCTGTACCAGTTCGTTGAGCATCCGGCCGCGGGCGCGGCTTCTTCGGATGCAAACGCGGCGGCTGAACGCCGCACATATCTGGAAGTGATTGCCGATCCGCAGGAATCGGCCGCCGCGCCGCCGCAGAAGCTTGTTTTCGCCATGCCTGACGCTGCAGGCGCGCAGTCGGATTCCCGTGCAAGAGCAGGTGCGGGGACAGACGGGACGGCTCCGCCGCAGCCTGCTTCCGATCCGGGCGGCGTCCAAACGGACACGGACAAAGCGGCGGCCCCGGTCCATTCGTCCGAAACGGATGGAGGCCGGTCACTGTACCCGCTGGTACGCTGGATCGCGCTGCTGGTCACAATCCTGATGTTTGTGGAATGGGGGGTGTACCGGCGTGGGACTTCAATTTAAGGAGCCGTTGTTTTTGCTGCTGCTTGTTCCGTTGGCCGTCTTTGCCATGTGGATGTGGCGAACGAAGCTGCAGCTGACCGGCACCCGCAAAGCGCTGGCTGTCGGCTTGCGAACGGTGATTTTACTGCTGCTCGTTTTATCGCTCAGCGGCGTCCAATGGTATGTGACACTGGAGCAAAAGGCGATCTACTACGTCGTCGACCGCTCGGCGAGCATGCCGTCGGATAAAGCGTACGGGCAATGGCTGAAGGCATCGTCCGACGCCAAGGCGAAGGACGATCAGGTCGGCGTCATCGCCACCGGTCTGGATGCGATTGTCGAGCGCAGTTTGTCGCCGCAGCATTTGAACGGGTTCAGCTTCACCGGACAGATCAACGGACAGTTCAGCAATTTGGCGCAGGGACTGCAGCTGGCCGGCTCGATGATGCCGGAGCAGGCAGCGCCGCGGGTCGTGCTGGTGACCGACGGCAGCGAGAATGTCGGCGACATGCTGCGGCAGGGGAAGCTGATGAAGGATAAAGGGATTCCCGTCGATATATTGCCGCTGTCCGGTCCCGCGAAGAAAGACGTTGCGATCGACAGCCTTAAGCTGCCGGAAAAGCTGTACCAAGGCGAGAAATATGCATTGGAAATTACGATTGCGAGCACGTTCGCCGGTACCGGGGAGCTGCGCATTTATGAAGAAAATCAGGAAATATCGAAGCAAACGGTGACGGTGGAGCGGGGAGAGAATCGTTTTGCGCTGCAAAGCCTGGCGAAGGAAGCGGGCTTTCACCGCTACCGGGCGGAGTTGTATTTTGCCGAGGATGAACAGGCCGAGAACAATACCGGCTACGCCTTCAGCCGCGTGACCGGTCCGCCCAAAGTGCTTGTCGTCGAAGGTGTGCCGGGCAGCTCCGGCAACATCGAGTCCGTGCTCAAGTCGAGCTTTATCGGGTACGAGGTCATTCCGCCGGAAATGCTCTCGCGGGATATGGCCAACTATGCCGCTTACGACAGCATCATTTTAAACAATGTGTCGGCTACGCGCATCTCCGGCCCGCAAATGGATATGATCGAGACGGCGGTCGCAAGCTACGGCATAGGGCTGGTCATGCTGGGCGGCGAGGACAGCTACGGCATGGGCGGTTATTTCAAGACGCCGATTGAAAAAGCGCTGCCGGTCTACATGGACCTGCAGGGCAAACGGGAAATTCCTTCGCTCGGCCTGATTCTCGTCATCGACCGTTCCGGAAGCATGGACGGCGGCAAGCTGGAGCTGGCCAAGGAAGCCGCGATGCGCACGGTCGAGCTGATGCGTGAAAAAGATTCCGTCGGCGTCGTCGCCTTCGATTCCACCCCGTGGTGGGTCGTCGAGCCGCAAAAGCTGACCGACCGCAAAAAAGTGCTGGAGCAAATACAATCGATTCAACCGGCCGGAGGGACGGAAATTTATACGGCGGTGGATGAAGCTTATCAGCGGATGCTGAAGGTGGAAGCGCAGCGCAGGCATATCATCCTGCTGACGGACGGCCAGTCGGCGACGAACCAAAGCTATGAGCAGCTGACGTCGAACATGCTGAAACACAACATCACGCTGTCGTCGGTCGCCGTAGGCGAAGGTGCGGATGTGCAGCTGCTTGAATCGCTCGCGAAAATGGCCAAAGGGCGGTTTTACTATACGAATGACCAGTCGACTTTGCCAGCGATTTTTAGCCGGGAGGCGGTCATGATGGCGCGGACGTACATTGTCGACCAACCGTTTGTTCCGGCGCTGGGGCAGACGGGCGACTGGAACGGGCTGTTCGGGGACGGCGTGCCTAAAATCAACGCCTATGTGGCGGTGACGCCCAAGGAGACGGCGGAGGTTGCCTTGATGAGCCCGGAGCCGGATCCGCTGCTTGCCCGCTGGCAGTACGGCTCAGGCCGCAGTGTTGCCTGGACGAGCGACATTACGGGGAAATGGTCGGGCGACTGGATTAGCTGGGAACGGTTTTCCAGCGTGTTCAGTCAAATTATCAAATGGACGTTCCCGCAGTTTCAGGCTTCGCCGTTTACGCTATCCTCGCGTTTGGAGGGCAATGCCGCCAAGCTTGAGCTGAAGAGCAGCCAGTCCGGCCTCAAGGGCGACGTTCACGCATCGATCACGGACGATACGCTCGGCCGGACGGAGCTTCAACTGACCCCGACGGCTCCTGGCGAATACGAGTCGCAGATGACAGTGCAAAAGCCCGGGGTGTATTTGGCCAAGATCGACGTGAAGGATGCCGCCGATCCGGACAAGAGCGCAGCCGGCTTCACGACCGGCTTCGTCATTCCGTATTCGCCGGAATACCGGATTCATCCGGCGGATTCCGGGGCCAAGCTGAAACAGCTGGCCGAACTGACGGGCGGAAGGCTGCTGTCGCTCGACCGGCCGGAGGAAGTATTTCAAGGCGCGGTTCATCCGAAAAGGCAGCCGCATGATATGGCAGCGGCGCTGCTGATCGCCGCGCTCCTGCTCTGGCTGCTCGACATCGCGGTTCGCCGGCTGTCGATCCCTTGGGATCGGGCGGCCATCCTGTGGACGGCCTTCCGCCCCGGCCGCCGACGGCTCCAGCCCGAGCCGTCAGCCGTCGCAGCCGGACTCGAGCGGCTGCAGCAGCGCAAGCGCAGAGCCGCCGGGCTGCAGCGTGCGGCTCAACAATCCGCGGGCAGCGGAACGACGCTGCTCGAACGCGGCGCATCGGCGGCTCGCTCAGCCGATGGAGCCGGCTCCGGCGCCGCGGCTTCGGCGCCGGCCGGCCAAGCCAGCGCCCCGTCAGGCGCTGGCGGAGCTGCATCGCCGCCGCGCGCAGGCGGCGGTGCGGCCTCGATGCCGCAGGGTCCGGCATCGGCAGCGTCTCCGGCTGCGCCCGGCACGCAGCCGGATGCGGCCGAGCAGACGATGAACCGTCTGCTTGCCGCCAAAAACCGCAGGCGCCGGTAACGGGCGGCGCCTTCTTTCGCACCGCTTATTTAGGACGCTTTACCGACCTTGACGAGCTCGCTCATCCGTAAGGCCTGCAACTGCAAAGCCGGTTGTTCGTTGTAAAGAACCGTTTTCTTACTATTGCTATGAAACTTTTATCACAGCCTGAGACCCGACGGGTCATAAACGGTTATCGTTGCGAGGCGAGCCTTTTTTCTATCCGGCCGGTTTGATGTATAATGAAAGCCAGTAGTGGAGGAAGGGATGAGGGTATGAGCGACATGACGATTACCGCTTACAGCGTGGAGCAGGTGAAAGACCCGTTTGCGATTTTGCCGGGGGAGCGGTATGAGTTTAAATTGGATATCGAAGTTCCCGAGGATGACGAGCTGTACTCCGAGCAAGGCTTATACGTGAGGGTCATTTACCGCGTTGAGGAGGGCCGGACGGGCGTAGTCAAATACGAGATTTTCGAGCGGGAAACGGAGCATTATCTCGATTTCGATCTGGAGGAAGAGGAAGAGGCGCTTATCGACGGCTTTTGCAAAGAACATTTGCCGGGTGCGGACGCTGAATAGCGGGTTGTCTAACGGCCAATAGGTTGTTGCCTGGCATCAGGGCAGCCGCTGCGGCGGGATTGCAGTCTGAGTTTTAATCCTCGTCAAAACTGAAAAGACGCTTCCAAAACCACTGTTGATGTGGGGATGGGAGCGTCTTTTTGTATGAGAGTTCATGTCGGGGCGGAGGTGGAAATCCGCGTACGCGGCTAAGCGGCTTCGCTTATTTTCGAACAGGGCGTATCCGCCTTCTAATGACCGTTTCCCGCAAATCCGGGTTCCGTCAGCCGTGTCATGACTCCCAGGGGATAATGTTAAGCGCAGGCCAATTGGTCTGCCACCTGTGCACTTTCTTTTCATAAATCTCTTTTGTTATTTGGACCTTGTTTGCCCTTACGATCAAACCGAACAAGTCGTTCAAACCATAAGGGGCGTATACGTTCCATTGACCGTTGGCATCCTTTCGCAAACCGATCGCCGAAGCTGTCGTAGGCCAAGTATTTATGGCATCTTCCAATGAAGCATATGGTCGTATAGGATAGCCGAAGTGCTGCTCGTACCATAAATGAACGCGGGCCTGATTTTTTATATCGATACGGATCGGCAGGTCGCCTAACGATTGGTTCACGTGGTTAATGACCTCACACTCTTTGTCATAGGATAAATCCGAATCAAAATAAACAAAATCAATATCGTTTATTCCGTTCGTCGAGGAAAATCCGCTGCAATGATTCCAAACCGTTTGGGCAATACAGCCCGCGCCAATATAATAGTGATCGATGTTCAAATGAGCGGCTTTATGGAATACGTTGTCCATAAGAGGGCTCGCCCCCATCATTTTCGTTAAATAATCCATTTGAACCAAAAGGTCTTTATTAAATGCAGGATGACATGACTCTCGATCCAGCTCCGTTTTCATACGGCTAGCCCTCCCTAAGTTTACAAGCTGTACAAGATGCTCTCCCCGGATAAAAAAGGAAGGCAATGCTTCGCGCATAATTGCGGCATACGTTCGCGAATCCACGGATGTACCCGTTCATTTTCCATGTGAAACGCGTAATATCCAAAAATCGCCAATAGCATGCATCCTTCCAATGCGGGGAAAACCGTCCCGGGCAGTTGGCCACTGTCATAATAGGCTTCAAGCAAACGGATTCGCCGTTGTGACGGAACCATCAAAGCCGCCATGGCAACATCCAATACGTAATAACCGAATCCGAATAGGCCAAAATCGATAAAGCTGATTTCGCCGTCTTCCGTTAAGATGATATTGCCCAGGTTCAAATCGCCATGAATGATCCCCCGGCAGTCTTGCGACTCGTTCATACGTTCCAGACGGGAGTTGATGACCCGGATCGTATCCTTGACAACACGGAAGTCCGAGAGGGCGATGAGGCCCGTCTCAACACCGAGTTGAATGCGCGAAAGCAGTTGATCGTTCCGTTCAATCCCTTGTACGGGCCGGGTCTCAGAGTGGACACGGTGACGATATTTACGAAAAAAACGGTGAAGCTCAGCGAGTTGAGCGCCTATTTTCCCGGCCAATTCCGCGTCAGCCGCAGCTTCCTTTTGCAAAGGACGGCCTTTTATCCATGTAAGCAGCGAACAATGGATCATGCTGCGTTCATGTTCTATTTTGGCAATCCAATGTCCATTGCGGTCGCGAACAGGCCGCTGCACGATAAGCTTCGTTTGGTCCGCCATGTCCGTCAACAGCTGAAGCTCGCTTAATAAACCGGGACCGGTATGCTGCAGCCCCGCCATATTTGGGGTAACCGGTTGATGCATGCGAAAGAGGTACTCGTTACCTGTTGCGCTATCGGTGACTTTGTAGGTTCTGTTTTCATTATGCCGAATGAATTCGATGCGGGGCCGATGAATTCCATAGCTGTCCAAAAGCTCGATAAGAGAATCGTTCGTCATCAATGGGCATTTCCTCCTTCAAAACCGTCCGTACATTAACGCCGAATTCGAGGCAAGCTTCATGGCGTAAACTTTCGCCTCCGGTTGATAACCGTCATCCATTCCATGGATCGTTGCGATTAAGGTATGTCACAATTCCGTTTATTTTTATGACTATGACAGTTCTTGTCACTATTATCATTTATGATGGGTACCAAGTCCAGTTAAACTTGACGAACCGAATTTATTATGAAGGGCGTGAAGCTAATGCAGTTTGGTTGACTTCAGGCATGAAAGAGTTGAGCGTCAATTTTCAAAATCAAAATCCAAGGAGCTGTATAACGATGACTTTACAATTTACCCCCTTTATCATGTTGGACGGAAATGCCAAGGAGGCGATCCAATTTTATGAAAAAGCGTTGGATGCCAAAGTTCTCTTTAAACAAACATTTGGAGAAGCACCGGAAAACCCCGAATCGCCCGTACCCGAAGCTGCAAAAGAGCGGTTGGCCCATTCCGTATTAAACATCGGCGGTGCGGACCTGTTTGTCGCCGATAGCTCGCCCGGTCAGCCCCATGAAAGGGGAAATCAAGTGAACATCTGCATTACGGCCGGCGAAATTGCAACATCCAAACAATTTTACGAGGCCTTGCAGCTTGAAGGTCAGGTGAACATCCCATTGCAAGAAACTCACTTTAGCCCCGCTTACGGGATGGTAACGGACAAATTCGGGATAACCTTCCAAATATTTACGAAGCGGCAGGTTAGTTTTTGAACATAGCTGATGTGCCGGCAGCGGTTATTCGTCTGTGTTCCCCCTGTAAAACAGATGGAAAAAAGGCATTCCGCAGGTGATGGCGGGATGCCTTTTTTTCTATGGACTTATTGATTTCTCTCCGGTTTCATGGTCTCGAGTCCATCCTGTGCGTATGCCTATTCGTGTTTCATTGCTGCCATCAGGAGAAAAATGGGGCGGCGCGTTTCGTCCTGCATGTCAGGGTGCTTTTCCAGCATTTCCCGATCCGGAGACGGCTCGGAAAGCTTCGTGATGGCGAAGCCTGAATCAATCAGCGCATTCATGTGGGTGGCGACAGTCCGGTGGTACTTAACGACCTGATGCTCCAAAAACGTAGTTTGCCGGCGGCCTTCATGATGATAGTCGTCGACAGGCCAGTGCAATCGTTCCCCCTGCGGACCGTAATACCAGTCTTGCGGAGCAAGTGCGGTAAAGACCGGATGTTCGACCGACAGTACGAAGGCTCCCCCCGGTACCAGGAAGCGGTTCACCTTCTGGCAGACGATGTCGAACCGCTCGACATAATGAAGGGCAAGCGAGCTTATGACCACGTCGAATTGTTCCGCGTCAAAGTCGATATCTTCGATGGCCAGACGCCGATACTCGATCGCGTCATCATTGGTACTGGCCCGGGCGCGCTCCAGCATATTTTCCGACAGGTCGACCCCGATCACGGACCGGGCCTGCTGCTCGCGGGCGTATCGGCAGTGCCAGCCGAAGCCGCAGCCCAGGTCGAGCACTCTTTTATCGCGCAACTCGGGAAGCATGGCCCGTAATGCATGCCATTCCCCGGCGGCATTCAGTCCGCCGATGGAACGGGGCATCTGACTGTAATTCGCAAAAAATTCGGGATCGTCGTATTTGTTCTGTTTCATTGTTTAAGCCTCCTCATAAAAGTTCATCCAGATATGCGGCGAGCCATTCCTTTGATTCCTGCAGCATGCCGATCGTGATGTGACGGTTTACCCCGGCGTATACGATTAGCTGAAGCCGGCCCGCGGCAGCAGGTTAAGTTGACATGGCCTCCATAAAATATTTCTGGCTATCGACAGGAATCGTATGATTATCCTTGCCGTGAAGCAATAATAGCGCCCGCTTTCCGTCAACATGTATGCGAGACACGGGATCATGCTGTTCGAGATACGTCTTTTCCGTTGAGCTCAATGGTTGTCTCCCGTCTTTTTCGCGGTATTGATACCCATCCGTGAACTAGCAGAACGGTTCCATTGGGCTTGACGGATGGGCTCTCTATGAAGCACGGTATACCGGCTATGCAGCATTTTTTGCGATTTCCCATAAGATTCTCCTACATACAAGGCTACCCATTCAGACTAACATGAATACTGACAAATGTCCCCGGAAACTTTCCTTTACTGTTGAACTATACCAGAGGAGGGGGGCGCATTTTTTCAATAAAATGCGGTCGACGCATCTGCCGTTGGTTCATAGTTTTTGACAGCGATTGCTTTCCACAGGAACATCGTAGTATATTAGGTAATACCTAATAAATTTAGTTGTTACTTAAAAAACGAAGGGTGATCGGGATGCTGGAATGGATGCTCAGACAAGTGATGGCGGAGCGGGGGATATGGTCCGGGGCCGCGTTGGCGAGACTGCTGCAGGAAAAGGCGGATTATCGGCTGTCGGCGCCTTCCATCAGCGCTTTGTTAACAAGTCAGCCGAAACAAATGAAAGCCGATACGTTGGACGCCTTATGTACCGCGTTGGATTGTTCCCCGGGCGAGCTGTGGGTGTACACGCCGCCAAAGCAAGCGAGGGGGGCTTAGCGATGAGCGTGAAAGAAATTGTTCCGTTCGGCGATCCGATATTGCGGAAGACGGCCAAGCCCGTAGAAACCATTTCGGCCAAAATGGTCAAGCTGCTGGACGATATGGCGGAAACGCTGTACGCCACCGACGGACGCGCCGGGCTTGCCGCACCTCAGGTGGGTATGCTTCGGCGCGTCATTGTGATGGATTGCGGCGACGGGTTGATCGAGCTGATCAACCCGCAAATTATCGAGTCGAACGGTGAACAGACGGGGCCTGAAGCCTGCCTATCGTATCCCGGCTATTACGGGAGCGTGAAGCGGGCGGACTATGTGAAAATTACAAGCCTGAACCGGCAGGGCGAGCTGTACGAACTGGAGGGCAGCGGCTTTCTGGCGCGGTGCATTCAGCACGAAATCGACCATCTGAACGGCGTGCTGTTTATCGACCACGTTCACGAGCCTTGGCTGTATCATGAGCAGACGAATCAAAAGGTTAAGCTGCTCGACGTGATCCGGCTGGCGAACGGAGGCTGACGGCCGGCGGCTCAGCGAACCGGCGGCAAATGCAGGCAGGGCTGCTTCAAGAGAGGACAGCCCCGCAATTCCGGATAGTAAATTGCTCCTCTCTTATTCCATTAAAAGCAATAGAAAAACAATTGACACCGAATCAAATACAAGTTATATTAACGTTAATACAAAATGACAAAGCAGATTATTTACCGGTTGCTAATCGAACTTAAGTGAAATTTCATTTTGGATTCGAATTCATTGATTGCCATATTATCAACATTATGAAAGCGCTTTTTTTAGATGTTAATAAACGCCGTCAACAACATACACAATTAAATTAATTATGGAGAGGTGAGCCAGGTGGAGCTTAAAGGAACGGTGGCTGTAGTTACAGGAGCAAATTCGGGAATCGGTTTGGCAACAATGAAGGCATTGACGGAGAAGGGGGCATACGTGGCTGCGCTTGCCAGAAACGAAGACAAGTTAAAGCAGGCGATCGATGGCCTTCCGTCACATGTCAGACCGAACGTCATCGGCATTGCTGCCGATGTCCGGGATGAGGCATCCGTACGGAATGCCGTCGATCAGGCAGCTGCCCGATTCGGCAAAATCGACATTTTGGTCAATGCGGCCGGTGTCAGCATGAGCGGCAAGCAATTGGTTCAGGACGTCGATTTTGCGGAATGGAACCGGATTATGGAGACGAACTTGAACGGTACGTTTCTGCTGTGCCGCGAAGCGCTCCGCCTGATGACGGAAAGGAATTCCGGGTATATCATTAACATTTTATCGACAGCGGCTTTTCAGGCTTCGGGAGGGAACAGCATCTACGCGGCTTCCAAATTCGGCGCAAGAGCGCTGACGGAGGAGATGATCGCGTCCAACCGGCAATCGGGCATTCGCGTGTCCTCCATCAGTCCGGGTGCCGTCGACACGAACATTTGGAGCTTTAAAAAAGAGCCCGTTTCCCAAGAAAGCAGAGATACCATGCTAAAACCCGAAAATATTGCGGATATCGTACTCTTTCTCGTAAATCAGCCGGCGGCCGTACATATCGAAAACATAACGGTCACCCCGTGGTTTAGATAGGATAAAGCGCTGCATAAATCAAATACCCGCAACGGCCGCGCGTATGCGGCTGCTGCGGGTATTTTTAGTATTATAACTTTGCTTCGCATACCTTCGCATACCTCTGGCAAACGCGCACGTCTCTTGAGGATGGCGAAGCCTATTATTCATCCATGGATGCGGGAGCTGTTTGCACGGGGGATCGCACGGCTTTCCGTTGTTCGGTACGGCGAGTGCTATTTCACCGTCTTATTGTAAGTTCCCAGCTTGCCGGAAATTTCTTTTGCGGCCGCGTCGAGCGCTTCCTTCGGCTGCTTTTTGCCGTTCAGCACTTCCTCGATTGCGCCCTCGGTCAGTTGGCGCGCCTCCGGGAAGACGCCCATGACGGCACCCTGCGTAGCCGTATTCGCTTTGGTCGAGTGAAGCTGATCGACCGCCGTTTTCAGCTGCGGATATTTAACCAGATTGTCTTTTACCGTTTGCTCGTCATACGCCTTTTTCGTAATCGGGAAGTAACCCGTATTGACATGCCAGTATGCCTGCTGCTTCGGTTCCGCCAAAAATTTGATGAAATCCCATGCCGCTTTCTGTTCCTCATCCGAACGGTTGTTCAGAATGTACAAGCTTGCGCCGCCGACAATAACGCCGCCGTCCTTGGCGTCGCCCGGCTTCGGCAGGAAGCCGGTGCCGACCTGGAACTTGCCCTGCGCGCCGTCCACGATGCCGCGGAGCGAACCGGTAGAGTCCAGCGTCATCGCCACTTGACCAGCAAGGAACGCTTTTTTCGTATCGTCGGTTTTGCGTCCAAGGTTGCTGGCGGTTTTATCGTCCACCATTTGCTTCCACCAGGCGAGAGTTTTCACGCCGGCGTCGCTGTTCACGAGCGATTCGGTGGCGAGGCCGCTGCGGCCGTTGCCGTTGTTCAGCAGATCGGCTCCCTGATTGGCGAAGAACTGCTCCATAAACCAGCCGTAAATGGCGAAGGCTGCGCCGGTTTTGCCGTCCTTGGTCAATGCCTTTGCGGCTTTGGCCACTTCCTCGTACGTAGCCGGCGGTTTTTCCGGATCGAGTCCGGCCGCTTTGAACATATCCTTATTGTAATAAAGAATCGGGTTGGACGTGTTGAACGGCATCGCGTTCAGCTTGCCGTCGATTTTATAGTAATTCAGGATGTTTTCTTCCAGCGGAGACAGATCGTATTTCTCCTGATCGATAAACTTTTGCATCGGCGTAATCGCTTTGGAGTCGATCATAAAGCGGCTGCCGATTTCAAACACCTGAATGAGCGCAGGCCCACTTTTGGAGTCCATCGATGCCTTCATCTTGTTCAAGCTTTCATCGTAAGTGCCTTGGAACACGGCTTCCACGACGACGTTTTTCTGGGATGCGTTGTAATCGGAAACCAGCTTGTCTATCGCTTTGCCGAGCTCGCCGCTCATCGAATGCCACCATACGACTTTGACCGGTCCTTTGTTGGCAGCTGCCGTAGGCGCAGGAGCATCTTTATTGCCGCTGTCGGCTGCCGGCGGGTTGGCGGTATTGCCACAAGCGGCCAGCAGCACCATCATAACCGCCATGCAGAGGGTGACGACGCTTTTCAATTTGAAGCTTTTCATGGGTACGTTTCTCTCCCTTTTTTAAGTTGAATAGAAATTATAAGTTTCTTATAATTTACTTCGCACAACCTTGACAAACGTGCTCGTTCTTGAAGAACGGCGAAGCCGTTTATCCTTGGTTGAATAGAAATTATAAGTTTCTTATAATTTACTTCGCACAACCTTGACAAACGTGCTCGTTCTTGAAGAACGGCGAAGCCGTTTATCCTTGGTTGAATAGAAATTATAAGTTTCTTATAATTTACTTCGCACAACCTTGACAAAAGCGCTCGTTCTTGAAGAACGGCGAAGCCGTTTATCCTTGTTAAATGGATAATGGAGCATATATATGGAGCGCCGCGCCCGTACGGAAACGGAGCGGCGCATAATCGTCCGTTCGCCGGTTCGCACCGGTCAGCCTTTGACCGCCCCGGCGGTAATGCCGCGGACGAGCTGCTTGATCCCGAGCACGAGCAGCAGCAGAGAGGGCAGCAGCACCAGGGCGACGCCGGCCAGCACGAGGTTCCACGAAGTCATCTCCTCGAACTGCAGCATGCTGATGCCGATCTGCACGGTACGGAGCTTCTCTCCGTTGGTGATGAGAAGCGGCCACAGGTACATGTTCCAATGCGTCAGAAACGAGTAGACGCCAAGTGTGGCGAGTGCAGGGCGCGACAGCGGCAGCACGAGCCGGAAAAAGCTTCGGATGTGCCCGCAGCCGTCCATCTTCGCCGCCTCGAACAGCTCGCCCGGCAGCTGCAGAAAAAATTGACGGAGCAGGAACGTGCCGAACGCGGATGCGAGGAACGGCACGATCAGCCCTTCATAGCTGTCCAGCCAGCCCCAGCTTTTGACGGTCAAGTAATTCGGAATCATCGTCACTTCCCACGGAATCATCATAGTGGAAAGGAACAGGACGAACAGCGCTGTCTTGCCGGTGAATCGCAAATAGGCAAATGCGTAGGCGGCCAGGCTCGCGGTGAGCAGCTGTCCGATCATGATCGCAGCCGAGATCAGGAAGCTGTTCCCGATGAACCTGAAGATCGGTACCGTTCGCGTTACCTGCAGCAGGTTGTCCCAATTCAGTCCGCTCGGGATGAGCTTGGGCGGATAGGCGGAGGCTTCGGCCTGCGTCATGAAGGTGGCCGAAAACGTGAACAGAACCGGGTACAGCATCAGTGCGGCGGCTATGATCAGGACGGCGTAAATGACCGTATGTTGCAGGCGGGAAGTCATTGATAATGCACCTTCTTTTCAAACCATTTGAACTGCAGCAGCGTCAGGATCAGGATGATCGCGAACAGCACGAGCGCCTGCGCGCTGCCGATGCCGAAGCGGAAGTTAATGAACGCATCCTGATAAATGTTATATACGACGACATCCGTCGTGTTCATCGGTCCGCCCTTGGTCAAAATATGAATTTGCCCGAACGACTGGAACGCCCCGATGACCGATACGATGAATACAAAAAATAAAGTAGGCGATACGAGCGGCAGCGTCAGCTGCACGAAGGTGCGGACCGGTCCGGAGCCGTCGATTTTGGCGCTGTCGTAAATGTCCTCGGAAACGCCCTGCAAGCCGCTCAGCAGCACGATATAATTGAAGCCGAGATTCATCCAGACGGTCATCAGCGAGACGGAGAACAGCGCCCACGCCGGATCCGTCAGCCAGCCGACGGCCTTAATGCCGGCCAGACTTAGAGCATAGTTCAATATACCGACGCTAGGGTGATACAGCATCATCCAGATGACCGAGCCGGTTCCGACGGAAATGGCGATCGGCAGCGAGAATATGAATTGAAACGCGCGCATGCCGCGCAGCTTGTTATGAGTCAGGGCGGCCAACAGCAGCGCAATCGCAATGCACGTCGGCACGGTCAGCAGCGTAAACGACAACGTAACTTTCAAGCTTTGATAAAATTTCTCTGACATAAACAGTTCCCGGAAATTGTCCATTCCGACAAAAGCGGCGATCCGTCCGCGCGGATCCGTCAAATGCATGCTTAAATAGATCGATTTCAATAACGGGTAGAAGAGGAAAACGCCGAACAACAGAAGCGACGGAGCCAGGAACAATCCTGCCAGCATATTTTCTTTGAAACGCATGCCGCGGAGGCTTTGAACCCGACCGGCGCGCTGCTGAGGCTCGGCTTCAGCGGGTGAGGGCAGACGAAGGTCTTGTTCGAGTAGACTCATGAACTTGATTCACTCCTAACGTTTTCTCGTCGTCCCGCGATTGAGCGCGGGAGCGTGGGCTGCCTGCCGTCTCTTGCCTGCCCGACCGGCCGCCTTGTTTATTGCCTTGTTCAGTATAACGGGCGTTTGTAAAACGGAGGTCAAGGGTATATGAAGATTTTATGGAGCGGGTCGAGATCTTTACTAAACATTTAATTTTGCGGGCTGTTCGCATAAACAAGCTAATTCCGTATGCGCCTGACAGCCGGTCGGATACCTTTTTATACGATGGATAATTATGGTACTATATGAAGAGACATGGGGACAGGCGATGGTTTTACGGATTCGCAGGCGGGAAAGTGGTCATGCTAGTCAATAGAGAGAATATGTTTCCAACAGGTCAAAAAGCAGTGCGCGCCCTTTCCATACGTCGGATGGGCCGGGAGTACGCGTTTTGTTGTATAAGCCTGCGTCTGCGTATTTTGACAGAAGGAGAGGCGGAATGAGCGTATACGGAGTTAAGGTGGTCACCTTGTATAAAAACAAATTGGTCATCGTCAAGCAGTTTAGAGAAGGCAAAAAAAGATTTACATACGAGCTCCCCGGCGGGAGACTCGAGCATAACGAAGATTTGAGAGAAGGCGCACTCCGGGAGCTGAGCGAAGAGACGGGGCTGGTTGCAGGCAGTCTGATCGAGCTGGGAACGTTCAGCATTCCGAAAAGTCCGGTTATCATTACGCTGTTTTTCACTAACGATATTATTGAAGTGCAGAAACAGCAGCTCGATAAGGATGAAGACATTCATGTGCTGTATGTGGATGCTGCGGAGGCGTTTGCCCATATCGGCAGCGGCAAGTGGCAGGATACGAGGCTCGGGTTCGGCTTGATTTTGGCCAGATCGAACGGGCTGATCTAGTTCGGCAAGGGAACTGCAACGGATCGGAAGCATGATCCACCTGCGCAGCGGCTATGGATTCACCGGTTTTTGGATACGGGAATGGGTCGAACGCTTGGCGGTTGTTTCCATGAAAGAGAGGAGAATTCTGCGGATGGGAACGATTCTTTACATGGTCAGGCATGCGGAGGCGCCGTTTTCGCTGGAGCGAGAAAGGGAACGAGGGCTGTCGGACCGAGGGAAAAAGGCTGCGGCCTTGGTAACGGAGCTGCTCGCGGACTGCGGTATTGCCGCTGTCGTTTCGAGTCCTTACGCAAGGGCGGTCGAGACGGTGAAAGGGCTGGCCGACCGCATGGGCATCCCGATCGAGCTTGAAGAGGATTTGCGGGAAAGGCAGCTGGCGGGCATCGATTATATAGTGGAAGACCGGGATTTCATACCGGCGGTCGAGAAGCTGTTTGCGGAGCCGGACTTTTCGTTTCCCGGCGGAGAATCGAACGCGGCTTCGCAGCGGCGAAGCGTCGCCGCCCTGCGGCGCGTCATGGAGCGCCACAAGGGCAAAAGCATTGCCGTCGGCACCCACGGCAATATAATGACGGTGATGATGCAATATTTTAACAGCAGCATCGGCCTGGCGTTTTGGAAACAGACGAGCAAGCCGGATATATATAAGATGGAGTTCGACGACACCGGCAGCCTGATAGCAATAAACCGGCTGTGGGAGGAGGCCGGTTCCGGTTGACCTTTCCGGCACGTTTTAAAAATAACGTTCACGCTGAAGGCGGCGGGTACGGCGTATTCGTCCGCACCGCCGCCTAGTGCATTGAAACGTAAATATGGCAACGATTAAAAACAGAGAACTTTTCCCTTATACATCCATTTGAATGGTTTATCCATCGTGCCGTACGAGTCGGCTGGAAACGCCGCGCGGCTGGATTGTCTCGCCAGGATGCCCGATTTGCCCTTCTGCCCAATAAGTTTATTTAATGAAGAATTTAAAGTTTCCCATTTGATTGACTGTAGTAATAAATGGCGAAGTCAAAAAAAAGAGGCTGCATCAGCAGCGATCTTAGTAGTTCAGCCTTACGGATTAGCATTATGCCAATCTTGGAGTAATTGATTCGATGAAGCTTCAATATTAGAAATTGTCTTTTGCATATCCTGGCTGCCATTGCTATATCTAATAATTTCATCTTGGATAATTTTGTCCATATCAGTGAATGAAGGTACCCATGGTTCTAAATATTTCGTGTAATTTTTAGAATGATCTGCAATAGTTTGGATAATTTTATAATGCGGATTCTTTTCTAAAAATTGTTTAGTTTTTTCTAGTTCCATTGCATGGGAATTCATTGGATAGTAACCAGTGCTCATAAACCAGTCTGCAGATATTTCAGGTGTAGCTAAATATTTCAAATAATCCCAGGCACCGAGAAGGGAATCTTTGTTGTTGCGATCAAATAAATAAACGGCTGATCCACCAATACCCGTACCATTAGTGCTGTCTTTATTGACACGAGGCAATTCTGCTACCCCTACATCAAATAATCCGGCATCAATGATGTTTTGTTTTACATTACCCATAGATGAAGTGGATGCTGGCATAATGGAATACAACCCGGATTGGAATCCTTTCATCGGAGAAGCATCCGTGTATTCTACGCCACCAGTGTCAAGAACTTTTTTCCATTCTGTTAACAATGTTTGGAGTGTACCATCAGTAGTCATCGAAATCTTGGTTGGCGTATCTAAATGTCCATCTTCATTATTGAAAATATACTTGTTCTGGCCTTGCATAGGAATCCATGTTCCCAGCAGGAAGAAACGCAATTGAATACCGATGCCGTAACGAGTAATTTTATTATCTTTAGTGACAGAAAGTGCTTTTACTGCTTTCGCTAACTCTTCAACTGTTTTCGGCGGCGAATTTGGATCTAAGCCCGCTTCTTTGAAGTGATCTTTATTATAATACATCATGATCGATGAGTTAGAAAATGGCAGGCCAAGCATTTTATTATTATACATTGCATACTGCATAGCATTTTGATTCAAATCATCCAGGTTAATCCCTTTAGCATCTTGCTTGACAAAATCTTGGACAGGTACAATATATTTTGAATTTTTCACATCAAAAATCCCTTTAGAGCTTAGTTGCATAATATCCGGCAAATCTTTCTGAGAATCAGATTGCAGAATAGCCGCTAATTTCGTGGCTGCTTCATCGTAAGCACCTTGAAAAATAGGAGCAATTGTAATTCCTTTTTCTTTACCCACTGTTTCATTATATTGTTTTGCAGTTTGCTCAATCTTTTGTGCGGCTGTACCGGTCATAGAATGCCAGAAGATAACTTCAGTCGGTTTATTTGGCAATAAGTTTCCATCCGTTGGAACGACAGAAGTGGCTTGTTCTTCCTTAGAAATGGCGCTTGTTGAATTTGTAGCTGCGCCTGACGAACATCCCGCTATTAGAGAGATACAGAGTACGATACCCGAAAATTTAGTCAACCATTTGCTCATGTCCACTTACACTCCTCGATAATAGATGAATTGTTCATTGAATTTACTGACCTTATCAGGTTGAGCCTGATGATTATTCAGCAGCATTGGCATGAAATCGATCCACACAATACCGGCCGATTTGATAGGCATACCGAGCCGCTGAATCTTTTAATGCTTCAGGCATTTGCTTCGTTAATCCATAAATTTCATAAGTAAAATCACCCGTGTATCCTATGTCCCACAGTGCATCTATCGCTTCTTCCCAGTTGACAGTACCCATAAAGGGTACAAAATGTTGGTCAGATATTGCCGTATTATCATTAACATGAAGTGCAACTAAGCGACTTCCTAAAACTTTTACCGGACGAGATAAATCCCGATACATACGATGTCCATGACCAAAATCCCAACATACACCAATTCGCTTATCGTTGAAGGAATCTACTAATTCTACTAATTCTTCGGCACGGGCAGAAAATTTACGGTGTTGAGGATATTCAATCATATTTTCAAAAGCAAACCCAACACCTTTTTTAAGCGCTAGTTCAATAGCATCGGCGTAAAATTGTTGATTAAATGCTATACTTGCTTCCTCGTCATATTCCGTTTCCTCACATTGGGTAAACGGATGAACAACAGCCCATGAAACACCCAGCATGCTGCTGGCAAGCACACTTCGTTCCAAGTGTTTTTCGTACAAAAGTCGCTGATCTTCATTTTTCCAAGTTGGCATATATCCTGGATTATACGGTAAATGTGATTGTGAGAACGTAACACCAAGTCGTTCCGCTTCATTACGGATATTATATAATTCATTTTGCCAATCATCTTCCCATAGTTCAGTTCGGGTAAAGAAAAACTCGACAAAACTAAAATCTAAACATTCAAATCCGGCCTGTCTGCAACGTCTCACAGATTCGATATACGGTGTATGCATACGTCCGACGCGGCCTTTTCCAAACAAATTTGTAGATGTCACTAATCGCATGAGACTACTTTACCTTTCCGGATTTAGGTAAACTAGCTAGAGCAAGTAGATATTCTCCTACTTCATAGCAAAATCTAGCAGTCAAATTTTTAAGTTCATCCGGCATGTAATTGTTCGTTTTAATTTCATAAACGAAATCACCTTTATACCCGATCTCTGTAAGCAACGGCATAATCGTTTCCCAATCGATATTACCTAAGAAAGGTAATAAATGATCATCTGTCGTACCATGATTATCATCGACATGAAGGGCAATAATCTTATCGCCTAGAAGCCGAATTGGACGAACCTGGTTTTTATATACGCGGTTTCCATGACCAATATCCCAACAAATACCAACGTGTGGATCGTTAAAGGAATCAACTAAAGTAATAAGCTCCTCTGCGATTGAACCAAAACGTCGTTTATTATTCAAATCCGCCATATTTTCAAATGCAATATTTACATTCAATTTTGCAGCTTCTTCGACAATAGAATCGTAGAATTGATGGTTGAGTTTTAAGTTTGCTTCTTCGCTATGCTCTTCAACCACTTGCTCCGTTAATGGATGAACAACAGCAGCTTTCACACCTAGCACATGACTAGCAACTAGAGAGCGCCGAGTGATTTCATCAAAAAAGGTTTCTTCCTCAGAACCGGCAGGATATGGCTTATTGCCAGGTAAATAGGGTAAATGAGATTGCGAGAATTCAACACCATAATGTTGTGCGGCGATTTTAATTTTTTCAAGCTCTGCTTCCCAATTAGGGCCATTTAATTCGGTTTTGTTATGAATCATTGCACACATATTGAAATCTAGCACAGAGAAGCCTGTTTCTTTGCATCTTTGGATCGATTCAATATAGCTAATGTGATCATCAGTGCCTCTTTTTTCTCGAAATAGGGTTGTCATAGTCGCTAATCTCATATTATCGCCTCCACGATTTTTATAAATGCAATATTGTCTTCACCCCATTACTTTAACCGACCCACGTATGATCATGGATGGTTCGATAATTAAGGTTACCTCTTGTGCATTTTGCTTTTTGATACGATTAATCATCGTCATGCACGCCATTTCACCCAGCTGCATCTTATGTCCATCGATGACGGTTAAAGAAAATGGAGCGTGTGTTGAAAGCACCGACTCTTCATAACTAATGATGGAAACATCTTTCGGTACAGAAATTTCTTGTTCGTATAAAAATCGAATCATTCCTGCGGTAATCCCGTCACTTCCGCCAAAAATTGCAGTTGGTCTAACTCCCTCATTCCACAATTGCTTCAGAGCTTGATATCCCCCCATCCCTGTATACGGCGAATGTATGAAATAAATTTGCTCCATATTTACGCCTTTTTCTGCAACAGCTGCTGCAAAACCATTTTGTTTCTCTTGCGAAATCGAACTATAAGCAGGCCCGCTTATAAATGCGATTTGCCGATGTCCTAGTTCCAACAAATATTTAGCTCCTAAATAACCAACCTTATTGGCGTTAACTGAAACAGAATCAACGCCCTCATGTCTACGTCCAATAATGACAACATGAATTCCTTGTTCAAGGACAAGATTAATAAATGCATCGTCATACAATCCACCAATTAAAAATACACCGTCTACTCGTTTATTTTTAATTAAATCAGGCAGTTTTGCTTGACCCGATACTGAAAACCGTTCAGTAAGCAAACTGTAATCCGTATTTTTTAAACAAGCATTGATTCCGTATGTAACATCATAAAGCAATGTTTCAGGCACAGAGTCCAGTACATAAGGCAGAGATGTCTCGTCTGAAGTCAAAAAGATCAGCCCGAACGTTTTCGTTTGGCTTGTTGTCAACGCCCGTGCTGCCATATTGGGAACATAGCCCAGCTTATTAATCGTTTGCCACACTTTATGTCTCGTTTCTAATTTCACTTTATCACTCTCATTAATGACTAATGAAACTGTACTTTTGGAGACACCGGCAGCCTTTGCAATATCCAAAATAGTTACGTTCATCAACATGCTCCTTTTATTGGAACGTTCCAAAAAACTATCCCTATCGTAAGGTAAGATGATGAAATATTCAATTTAAGATATTGTAAAACTCTAATAAATATTAAGTGTTTATTAATCCGTTGACACTCGTTAAAAGCATAATGTAACATGAACTCCATCGAAGCGGGGTTTATCACATACCTAATCGCTCTAAAACTGGAACGTTCCGATTTTATAGTGATTACTAAGTCAATAACTAGCTGGGGGAAATTTTTTTATGGCGATTTTTACAAGCGCTGCTAAGAAGACAAATGTATTGCCGTCACTTACGCGGCTATCAAAACGAAGAAAAAGAATTCAGACCTTTAAAGCCTATTTATTTTTAGCTCCAATCATCCCATTTATATTAGCATTTGATTATTTCCCGTTTATTCGGACTTTTATTTACAGTCTTTCTAAAGTTAATTCACGAGGTGAGATTGTAGATTTTGTCGGATTGCAAAATTACATTAACATTTTCGGTCGGAAAGATTTTATAAATTCGGTTCTCGTTACTTTAAAATTTACTGCTATGTATGTTCCACTTGCTATTATTTGTCCCTTATTATTAGCGTTAATTGCTTCCCGGAAAAAACCATTTTCTAGCGTCTATCAACTTCTGTACTCCATTCCAATGGCAGTATCCATGGCGGCTACTTGTTTAATATTTGAAAATATGCTGACTCGCAATGGGTTGCTAAATTATATTTTGAGTTTATTGGGATTCATGAGCAATTCAACAGATATCAATTGGCTAGGTGATGCTACATGGGCACTTCCATCGCTGGTCATGGTTTCCGTTTGGACTTTGATGGGATTTGACTTTATGTTATTGCTTGCTGCCGTTCGTAATGTTCCGCAGGATTTAAGTGAATCGGCAGTTATCGATGGTGCTGGCTATTGGACAAAAACGTTAAAAATAACGATCCCCATGATCAGTCCAACCTTGTTTTTTGTCACTTGTACACAGATTATTGTAGGATTAACAACCATAGCGCCTGTCATGATCCTTACCCATGGAGATCCGCTTGGTAAAACCTCTACACTCATTTATTATGTATACACAACGGGATTCCGTAGTCTGAACTATACGGTTGGCAGTACAGCGAGTATTATTGCATTTTTGCTTACACTAGTATTTTTACTTGTTAACTTCTTATATGAGAAAAGAGGGGTTGTTTACGAATGAGTTTACAGCGATCGTGGAGAACCTATCTAAGTACAATATTAAGTATAATTCTTGGATTACTAGTTGCATTTCCACTGTTTTATGCAATCTTCGCGGGGTTTAAAACCGAAGGGGAATTCGGCGCTTATCCACCAACAATATTACCAAATAGTTTTGCTTATCTGGAAAATTTTAAAGAAGTCCTATTTCATACTATGATTCCTAGATTCATGTTGAACTCATTTATGATTGCAATAACAATTACCGCAGTCCGCTTAATATTATCGACTTTAGCAGCCTATGCATTAGCATTTTTAAATTTTCCAGGTCGTACATTCATTTTTATCTTCATTCTTGGAACGATGATGATCCCCTCTGAAGCATTACTAATTTCGAATTTTATTACGGTTAGTAAATTGCATCTTTTAAATACGTATTTAGGAATCATGATTGTATCCTTTGTCAGTGCTACACAAGTATTTATGTTTAGACAAAGTTTTAAGAGCATATCCGGAACGTTAAGAGAAGCTGCTTTCTTGGATGGCTGCGGTGATTTCAGATTTTATGCAAAGATTTGTATGCCTGTATCTGTTCCTATCATTACTTCATTAGGGCTATCCTCCTTCGTAAATGTATGGAATAGCTATTTATGGCCGCTGCTTGTAACGACTAAAGAAGAAATGAGAACGGTGCAGGTTGGAATAACCTTATTATCTGCGCATGAAGGTAGCAACTATGCGCTTGTATTCGCGGGAATCACCATTATCCTGATCCCTTCTATTATCTTTTTTATGTTTTTTCAACGCAATATCATCGGCGGTATGTTTAACGGCTCCGTTAAAGGTTAACTGGCGCCGTTCTTTGCTGACTAATCCAGACTAAAAAGAGAGATGACATATGTGTATGGAAGTAAAATTTGGACAAAAAGCTTCATAGCCATTTGCCTTAGCAGCTTTTTTATATATGTAACTGTTTATATGTTCAACACCACATTCCCGGCTTTTGTCAAAGAAGCCTTTCACGTCAGTGACCGGCAAATGGGCTTAGTCATTACTCTATGGTCGGTGGGTGTTGTCGCTTTTCGGTTATTTTCCGGCCGATGGATCGAACGTTTTGGAATGAAACTTACTGCTATCTTTTCATTAATATTATGTTTTCTGGCTGTAACGATTTATTTAGGCGTTTATGGTATTGTATTTTTACTCTCTATACGCTTGATACATGGCGGTAGCTTTGCGGTCGCTGCAACTGCTACAAGTGCCTTAGCTACAGATCTGATTCCTGAATCTCGAAAAGGAGAAGGCATTGGGTACTTTAGTATGTTCATGAGTATTGCCATGGTCATCGGCCCAGCAAGTGGAGCCTATTTGATAAATGAAAATCGTAACGGTCATGCTCTTTTTACCGTTAGCTTAATTTTATCGGGTCTAGCCGTTATATGCTTACTATTTGTCAGGCACTCACAACAAGCATCTGTAAAACTTGTAACGAATGAAAAAGTGTCTTGGGGTCATTTATTAGAGAAAAAAGCGATTCCAATTTCACTCGCAGGATTCGTTCTGTCATTTTCCTACAGCTCGTTAACCTCGTTTATCTTTACTTATACAAAAGAAATAAATTTAGGCCATTTATCGGGTCCATTTTTTGTTGTTTTTGCTCTTATTATTATTGTTTCAAGACCACTTGTCGGTATGATTTTGGATAATTTTCGAGAACATTATATTGTGTATCCAGGGATAATCAGCTTCGCAATCGGAGTGATACTGCTAAGTCAATCAGAAACAGGATTTATGGTATTACTTTCAGCAGCGATTATTGGGTTAGGTTATGGAGCGCTATTTCCATGCTTTCAGATATTAGTTATTCAATCAGTTGCCCAAGAGCGTTGCTACATCAACCTTTTTTTTATTTTTTGATTTAGGCTTTGGTATTGGGGCATTTGTACTTGGATGGATTGCAAGTATGACAAGCTATAAAGAAATGTATCTTGTTGCAGGAATCGTTGGCTTAACCTGTAGTGCTATTTATTATGTCGTACATCATCATCCATTTCTAAAGAAACTAAATGAGAAGTTCCAAAGCAACTCCAAGTAGATACGAATTGCTAAGATCCTGATTTCCATTTCTGAAGAGTTAATGGCGCTATTTGATGACCTGGCCGGGATCCTTTCGGACCGTTATGTTAGATCGGTTCCTCGCTTATCAGCGTCAGGCCGCAGGAAGGACATTCTTTCGTGTTCGCGGCAATCCGGAATTGGCAGGCGGGGCACCGCTCCTCCGGAATAACGGAGGCGTTCGCCGCCGCTGCCCGCAGGCGGCCTCGTCCTCCGGTAAAGTAGCTGCCGATTCGTTTGCCGTCGACCTCTATGACCTGCAGCTCTTCTGTAGGCAGCCAGACGATCCTACCGTGGGAATCGCTGACCGCCGCTGCCGGAATTTCCGTTGGATCCTCCCAAGGGGACGGATTCCCTCCCTGCCGTCCCGACCGGTGAACGAGGAAACCAGTCCCGATCAGGACATAGCGTCTGCCGGTTGGTTTATGCAGTACGATCGTGGCCATCGTCATTTCCTCCCCGAAGTGGAACTTATACTCATTACCCATCTTTTCCGAAATACGAACATGATGCGGCTCCGTTACCGGAGTCACACCCCGAGCATGACCGACAGCTCGGCATGGGCCTCGGCAAGCCAAGGGTGTACGACCTTCAGCTGTTCGCGACGGCTCCACAAATAATCGATGTAAACGAAAACTCCATGCTCCAGCGAGACGTCCAACTGCTCGAGCAGCTCGGTTAAGTAAAGAGGGCGGCCGGCTTGATCCCATTCGATCTTGTCCGCTATAAATACGATCCGGTCGAGCACGGTGCTGGACGCTTTCAAGGTTGTGTGGCATTCGATCGCATCGAGCACCGCGATGTTCTCTATACCGAATACGTCGCGGGCGATTGTCCGCGAAAGCTTCTGGTGAATAATCATCGGGAATGCTGCTTCCTCGGGAAGAACGTCGATATTGAGCTCCCAGGCGGCGCGGATTCTGTCCTGGTTGGGGATGATTGTGCTGATGTCATGCAAAAAGCCTGCCGCCCGTGCGCTGTCCGGATCACCGCCAAAGCGGGCGGCCAGTCGTTCCGCTTCATAGCCGACTTTGAGGCAGTGCCCGGCGGTATGCGGGCAATGATGGAGACGCAGGAAGCGGCTCGTATCCTGTTCCAGATTGCCTGAGAACGACATGCTTTCTTTCATATTTTGCAGCAAGGGGTACAAGACGTTCACCTCTTTCCAGGGAGTAAGATGGATGTGTGCAGGACAGGCTGACGATTGTGGCAGTTGGGAGACGGTAGAGATTAGCGGCAGGGACGAAAGCGAAGAAAAGTGATGAAGCGGAGCAGGGACCATGATCCTTCGCCGCCGCGGGTAATATTGTGCATTGCCCACCGTGGAGCGTTGTAGATGAGGCGGCACCGGTGCAATGCCATGAAGCGCTGCAGATGAGGCGACGCCGATGCGCTGCTCGCCATGCGTCTGCGGGCTGGTCGAGCGGGGCAGGGGCTTGAATCAAGTGCGCCGCGGACAAGATCGCCTCATGATTCCAATGTAAGCTTCATGCCTGTTTCCGCCAATGTTACGGCGGTGGGAAGCGGGTAGCCGACTCTGACGTCGACGCCGTGGGACATATGGGTGAACACCGTCCTCTGCGGCTGTACTTCTGCCAGCAGCCCCAGGGCTTCGACCATATCGTACACCGAGCGGCCTTCCTTGTCAGCGTGCTCCTCGTAGAAATTCGTGCCGAGCACAAGCAGCCGCAAGCCGCGCAGCGGAACCTTCTGCTCCTCGCTGAGGTTGATGGCATCCGGGCAGTAAGCCCAACTGCAGCAGTCGGCCGCAGGACCGGCAGCCCGCTTGTCGAATCGATACGCGTACGAATAGCCGTTCTTGCCGTGGCATACTTTCCATGGCCGGATGGACCAGCGTCCCCATTCCATTCCGCCGCTGCAATCGTGATAGGCCAGCTGATTTTCCAGCCACGGAAATTGCCGGCGCAGCGTCAGCAGCACGTCGGAGGGCGCATACACATGCCCTTGCTCGCGCAGCCAGCGGCAGGCGTCGGCCCACTCCGGCAGGCCGGCGATATGGTCGAAATGGGCATGCGTAATCAGCACATGCCCGATGGACTTCTTGCCCAGTCGTTCCATCTGCGTCCGCCATTCCGGCCCGCAGTCGATCAGCAGCTCGCCTGCGTCCGTCTCCAGCAGCGCGGACGAGCGTAAACGGCGGTTCCGGCCGGTTGTTCGGGCTTCATTACATACTTCGCAAGAGCAATACACCCTGGGAACCCCCATCGAATCGCCGGTACCCCAAAAGGTTAAACAGTCTGTATTCGTCATTATATGGCGCTCCGTCAGCAAGATGAGATGCGTACTACAAGCATAACAGGAATGAAGGGAGCCAACAAGCCGCCCCGCAGCAAAAAGCGGTATTGGGTCGACCGCCGTCATGCAACGCCTCACCGTGAGCTGGGAGCTTCGCGCGGGTACGGAAGATAGCGGCGCTTGAGCCGGAAGAACAGGAAGAACATAGTTCTTGACGGGTTCCACATTGTATAGTTATGATAAACATTGTTGAATAAAATTAAATTAGGAGACTAGAGCGATGATGGATCTGGGGAATAAGATTAAAAAGCTGCGTACCGAGCAAAACCGAAACTTAATGGATATAGCCAATGCCTGCGGCTTTTCGAAAAGCTTGCTGTCCAAAATCGAAAACGGCAAAACCGTGCCGCCCATCTCTACGTTGATGAAAATTGCCGATGCGCTGGGTACGAAGGTTTCGATCCTGCTCGACGACCAGCAGCGTTCGGGTACGATTTTTACGGATAAGGAGACGAGCACTTCCAAAATGGTCAAAACGGAGAAGGGCTATTCGTTTTTCACCTTTGCCGTCGAGCGGAGCGAGAAGCTGATGCAGCCGTTTTTGTTTATTTCGCGAAAAAAAGAGCATGACAGCAAAAATGTGTACAGCCACAACGGGGAAGAATTCATTTATATTTTGGAGGGCGAGATGCGGTACAAGGTAGGCAGCTCGGAATATACGCTGAAGCCGGGCGACAGCCTTTATTTCGATTCCATCGAAAAGCATACGTTAATCCCGATTACCGATGAGGTCAAGTATGTGGCTGTATTTACCCAATCGAAAGCGAGCGAGGAATAGGCGGGAGAGTCATCGATGGCGAAAACAAGGGGAAAGCGGGACATCCTGCGAAACCTTTGTTTTTTTTTGTAGAAAGCGATTGCAATATAAAAAAAGCTGGTGTACAATGAATGCAAGTCAACATAGTTGAATAAAGTACAACATGGTTAAGTAAATGTAAAAAGGGTTTAAGAAGATGTAAAACGGTTGAAATGAAATTGAAGAGACTCCTGCAGATTGAATTTGAAAAAAGGAGGGATTCACAGCGACTACAGACGTGCAATCCGGCAGCCTGCAAGGGCGGCTTGAGCAGCAGGCGTCAGGAAGGACGACATTCCGCTAATGAAACGCTGCATGCTGATGAGCAGCTGGTATTCAAGCACGGCCAAAAAGAAAACGCTTACACTTAGCTTTTATTTCAATTATTGAACTTATTAATAATTTTAAAAGGTGGAGAACAAAAAATGAAAACGTTCAAAGTAGGTATCGTAGGCGCAGGCGGCGTTACGGAATTGCATTTTGTAGGCTACAAAGAACATCCGGAACGGATCGAGATCACGGCCTTATGCGATCCGAATCCTGAAGCGCTTCATGCGAAGGCGGACAAATACGGCGTTCCGCAGCGGTTTACGGATTTGCGCGAGTTTATTCAAAACAGCGGCATCGATGTGGCGGTTGTGTGCACGCCGACATCCATCCGCAAGGAAATCGTATTCCCGCTTATTGAGGCAGGCATTCCGGTGTTCGTTGAAAAACCGTTCTCCGACACATTGGCCGAGGCGACGGAAATTACCGAGAAAGCGAAACAGCGCGGCGTGCCGATATCGGTCAACCAAAACTTCAGGCGCCATTTCCCGTTCGATCTGATCAAGCAAAAAGTGGCCGAAGGTACGATCGGCAACGTAACCTCGATGATATTCACAAATATCTTTTTCAGGCAGGATGTAGGCTGGCGGCTGGAATGCGAACGGAATGCGCTGTCCGTGATGGGGATCCACTGGTTTGACGGGTTCAGGCAAATTCTCGGCTCCGAGGCGGTATCCGTCGTATGCCAGAACCGTTCTTCGTCCGCCGTCAACTGCGCAGGCGAAACCGACGCCACCGTACAGGTCGTGTTTGAGAACGATACGGTCGTCACGTACGTCCAAAGCTTCTCCTCCACCTTCAACAAGACCGACTTGATCGTCATCGGAGAGACGGGAACGATCGTCGCCAATCACGGCAAAGCCGAGCTTTACCGTAAAGGCGAGAAAACGCCGTCGCAAACATGGGACAACAAAATATCGAGAGAAATCGCTACATACGAAGGCTTGAACCATCTGTTGACCTCCCTCGAAACGGGAAGCGAAGCGCCCAACAGCTCGAGAGACAACCTGAAAACGATCGCTATTCTCGATGCGGCTTACGTTTCCGCGGAGGAGCAGCGCGCCGTCTACTTGAAGCAGGGCGTCCAGGTGTAACATCAAATAAGATTGAAGTGGAAGGTAGTGCGTATGGATACACAATCGACTGCTTTACAATCGGCCACGGCGGAGAAAAAGAAGCGGAACGCGCTATTATCCGATCTGCGGCGCGACAAATACCTTTACTTGCTTGTCATACCCGGAATTATCTTTTTCATTGTTTTTAAATATGTGCCTATGTGGGGGATCATTATCGCTTTTCAGGAGTATTCCCCGTATGCCGGTATTTGGAGCAGCGAATGGGTTGGCCTGGAGCATTTTATCCGTTTTTTTTCGAATCCCGATTTTTATTTGCTATTTCGCAATACGATGATGATCAGCTTGTTGAATCTGGTGTTTTTCTTTCCGCTCCCGATCGTGCTTTCGCTGCTGCTGAACGAAGTCAACAATCAGGTGTTCAAAAGGCTTATTCAATCGATCGTCTATTTGCCGCATTTTTTGTCATGGGTTATTATTGTCGGCATTTCGTTCCTGCTCTTGTCCCAGTCCTCCGGCGTCATCAATATGATGATGGTGTCGCTGGGCTTTCCGAAGTACGATTTTCTGACGAACACCGATACGTTCTGGGGACTGCTCGTGGCGCAAAACATTTGGAAGGAGACGGGCTGGGGGACGATCATCATTTTGGCTGCGATTACGGCCGTCGATCCTCAGCTTTACGAGGCGGCCAAAATGGACGGGGCCAACCGGTGGCTGCAGGCATGGCATGTCACGCTGCCGGGCATCCGGAGCGTCATTCTGGTGCTGCTCATTTTGCGGCTCGGCCATATTATGGATGTCGGCTTCGAGCAAGTATTTCTGATGAGCAACGGGGCGGTAGCCAAATATGCCGACGTGTTTGAAACGTATGTATACCGCAACGGGATTCAGAGCGGGCAGTTCAGCTACAGCACGGCCGTCGGCCTGTTCAAATCCGTGGTAGGCCTTATACTCGTTGTTTTCGCGAACAAGCTGGCCAAACGGCTTGGCGAGGAGGGAGTCTACTAATGCATGTAAGCCTGGGTGGGCGCATATTTAATGTCATTAACGCGGCACTGCTCGTTGTCGTAGGACTCGTTACCTTGTTTCCGCTGTACTATGTATTTATCGTATCGTTCACCGATCCGCATGAATTTTTGCAAAAAAACGGCTTTGTCCTGTTTCCGCAAACATGGTCGTTAGGCTCGTACCGGTACTTGCTGGACACCGATACGTTTAAGAACGCGACGCTCGTCAGCGTATTTCTGGCGACGGTCGGGACCGGGCTGAGCTTGATTTTCACGGCCGCCATGGCGTTCGGGATTTCCCGGAAAAGGCTGAGAGGCCGGAAAATCATGATGATGATGATTTTGCTGACGATCTTGTTCAATGCGGGCATTATTCCGAACTACTTGATCGTTCGCGATCTGGGGATGATCAACAGCGTCTGGTCGCTCATCATTCCGGTGCTGGTCAGCGGATGGAACGTGATTTTGATGAAAAGCTTTTTTGACAGCATTCCCGTCGAGCTGGAGGATGCCGCGATGATCGACGGCTGCAATGACCTCGGCACGTTTTTCCGGATTGTGCTGCCTCTGTCCGCGCCGGCTATGGCGGCGTTCGGGCTGTTTTATGCGGTAGGCTATTGGAACACGTTCTTTAATGCGATTTTGTTCATCAACGACTATACGAAGGTGCCTCTGCAGGTTGTACTCCGTACGATGCTGATCGATTCCGAAACGTCGACAGGCGGGGCGAGTGCGGCCGAGATGGTATCGGAAAACCAGCTTCCGAAGCAAACGATCAAAATGGCGGCTGTCGTCATCGCAACGCTTCCTATTCTGGTCGTATACCCGTTTTTGCAAAAGCATTTTGCCAAAGGTGTCATGCTCGGCTCCGTCAAGGGCTGATTTAATCTCAGTTTTTATATTATGGGGAGGGTCAAATATGAAAAAAGCTTCAAACAAACGCGCGCTTGCGGTCGCATTATCCGCTTTGGCGGTGCTGACGGCGGCGTGCTCCGGCGGAGGAGGCGGCGGGACGGCTAAATCGGACGACGGAGGAAAAAAGGAGGGGCCGGTCACCCTGAATATTTTCAGCAACTTCTCGATTGCCCAGCCGCCTTCGCCGGATAATCCGGTAACGAAGGAATTCGAGAAACGGACGAATACGAAGCTGAACATTACGTGGGTATCCGACACCGTGTTTAACGATAAGCTCAACGTATTGCTCGCCTCGGGCGACCTGCCGGACATGATCCGGCTGCCGGACACGACCGTTCCGCAGTTTTTGACGATGGTGAAGCAGGGCGCGTTCTGGGATCTGTCGCCGTACTTGAAGGATTACAAAAACTTGATGGACTCGCCGAAGAGCATGTGGGACAACTCGAAAATTAACGGCAAAAACTATGTCGTGCCCATTGTGCGTCCGATTGAGGGCGGAACTACATTTTTCATTCGCAAAGATTGGATCGATAAGCTGGGTCTGAAAATGCCGACGACCTTGGATGAACTGTACCAGGTCATGAAGGTGTTCAAGGAGAAGGAGCCTGACGGTAAAAAGGGTACTTTCGGCTACACGATGCGTACGAACGACCAGATTGAATTCATTTATACGGGCGCGAGCAGCAAATGGAAGGTGAAGGACGGCGGTTTGGTCGACATCAATTTCATGCCTGAAATGAGAGAGTCCATTTTGTACAGGAAGAAGCTGTTCGACGAGCAGCTCATTCCGCCCGATTATTCCGTCATGAAAAATGAGGAATGGGTCGATCTGGCGACAAGCGGGAGAGTGGGCATAACGACCGAGACGATCGAAGCGATGTGGCGGTGGACGTACGATCAATGGAAGCGCGATTCGAAGGTGAACTGGGAGCCGATCGTCTCCTTGGCCGCAGGCGCAGGGCCGTTTCAGCAGCAGAACAGCGGTTTCATCGGCGTCTTTGCGATACCGAAGAGCGTCCCGGAGGCGAAAATGCGCAAAATTTTGTCGCTGCTTGACTACGGCGCTTCGGAGGAAGGCAGCACCTTGTCGCAATACGGCATCGAAGGCGTGCACTACAAGAAGGAAGACGGCTTCTTCGTCACGAACGAGCAGGCGGTTAAAGACAATCTGGGAACCGGGTCGTTCGGCAAGCTGTTCATGAAGCACGATCCTTATATGTACGCTTATGCGCCGGGCATGCCGAAGGAAATTTTTGAGAAGAACAAAAAAATTATCGACGCCAAAGCGAAAATCAGCGTACCACGGCCAGAAATCGGGCTCGTTTCGGAAACGAACAACAAGCTCGGGGCCGATTACAACAAGAAGCTCGCCGATTTGAAAACGCAAATTATTATGGGCAAGGCCGGTATCGAGGCATGGGATAAAATGGTTGCCGATCTGAAGCAGGACGCCAACTATCAAAAAATTATCCAGGAAATGAACGCAGCCTATAAAGAACGTCTGGCAGCTAAGTAAACCCGAAAAAGGAGAATGAGTGTATGGCTACCATTACTGATTTGAGAAAGCAAGACAAGCAGCGCGTGTTGAATGAGAATTGGGGCAAAATCCAATGGCTCTGCGGGCAGGATATCGATGCGGCGAGCGAGATGACCTTCGGTATGGTGTATATCAACGCAGGCCAAGCCAATCCGAGACACGTGCATCCGAATTGTGAGGAAATTATTTTCGTACTGTCCGGGGAGTGCGACCATACGTTGGGTGACGAGACGTTCCATCTCGAGCCCGGCATGATGTTGCGTATTCCGCGCAATGTGCCTCACAATGCGACAACGACGAGCTGGGAGCCATGCCGGATGATTATCGCCTATTCGGCGCCGGATCGGCAGACGATCGGGGAATAAGGAGAGCCTACAGTTCATCGACAATCTCCAAGGATTCCGTTTTCGTAGTTCTATGAAACGATTTGCAAGATATATATGTTAAGAGGAGACTTGCTATGAGCATAAAGCTGGCATTTTCAAGACCTACCTCCACGGCGGAGGAGCAGGCTCTGCTGTTTCGGCAGTACAGGGCAACCGGTTATGAGGGCTTGCAGCTGAAGGGGGCGCAATACGCCCCATATATCGCGGATCCGGCGGGCTTCAAGGAAGCGTGGGGCGATGCGCCGGGGCTTGGGTCGGGGCTAATTGCCGGCGGCCGGCTGGACGAAAGCGGCATCGAGCAGCTTCGCAGCGTGTTCCGGTTTGCGGCGGGGATCGGCACGGAGCTGATCGTCTACTGCCACGGAATTCCGCGGGCGGAAGTGACGTCGGACGACATTCGCCGGTATGCGGACGTACTGTCGGAGCTGGGGCGCGAAGCCTCGCAGCAGCACGGAGTCAAGCTGTCGCTGCATCATCACTATAACAACCCGGTCATGCATCGCGACGATTTCGACCTGTTCTTCGACAGAATCGCCGATCGGTCGGTCGGCTTGACGGTCGACACCGCGCATCTCGTGAAGTCCGGCATCGATGACGTCGCCGAAGTGATCCGCAGCTTCGGTACTGTGATCGATAACTTTCATATGAAAGATTTCGAGCAAGGCGACTGGCGGGTGCTCGGGCAGGGAGCCATTGATTTCAAGCCGATCTTCGGCGCGATCCAGGCTATCGGCTATAACGGCTGGATGTCGGCGGACGAGGAAAGCGGCGGCGAGGTGGTCGAAGGGATGAAGGCTTGCTATGCATTTATGCGCAGCGGGCTGAAGTAAGCGAACGGCGGCTGGAGTGAAGCACGGGTTGGCGAACGGATGAACGGTTAAGAAAGAAACCGGCTGAATGATTGGACCGAATGAATGAACAGAACCTTGAAGGGGTTGATGTTTATGGGGAAGAAGGCCGTATTGATCGGAGCTATGGACACCAAAGGGCAGGAATACCGGTTTGTCCGGGACACGCTGGAAGCATGCGGCGTCGAGACGTTCGTTATCGACACCGGCGTGCTGGGGGACCCGGTATTCCAGCCGGATGTCGCTGCGGACGAGGTGGCGCGTGCTGGGGGATCGAGCATTGAGGAGCTGCGCAGGCTTAACGACCGGGGAACGGCGGTCGCCGTCATGACGCGCGGGGCTGCCGGGCTGATCGCCGGTCTGGAGGCGCGCGGCATCGTAGGCGGCATGTTCGGCATGGGCGGCACGGCCGGAACGACGGTTGCCGCTTCGGCGATGCAAGCGCTGCCCATCGGAGTTCCGAAGCTGCTCGTTTCGACCGTGGCCTCAGGCAATACAAGACCTTATGTGGGCGTTAAGGACATTATGATGATGTATTCGGTCGTCGATATCGCGGGTATCAACCGGCTGTCGCGCCGCATCCTGAGCAACGCGGCCTATGCGCTGGCCGGCATGATCCGGCAGCAGGAGCTGGAGGAGGAAGCTGCGGACGACAAAGTAACGCTCGGCATTACGATGTTCGGCGTAACGACTCCGTGCGCGACACGCGTCCGGGAGAGGCTGGAGGAGAAAGGGTACGATCTGCTCGTCTTCCATGCCACCGGCACCGGCGGTCTGGCGATGGAGGAGCTGATCAAGGCCGGCTACATCAAGGGCGTCGCCGACATTACGACGACGGAGCTGGCCGACGAGCTGGTCGGCGGCATCTTCACCGCCGGGCCGAACCGGCTGGAGGCGGCCGGCTCGGTCGGCGTTCCGCAGGTCGTCTCCGTGGGCGCGCTCGACATGGTTAATTTCGGACCGCCGGAGACGGTTCCGGCGCAGTTTAAGGACCGCAACTTTTATCAGCATAACCCGACAACCACCTTGATGAGAACGACGGTTGCGGAGAACCGGGAGCTGGGCCGGATACTGGCCGGCAAGCTGAATGCGGCCGCATCGCCGGCGGTCGTCCTATTTCCGAAAGCGGGCGTCTCTTTATTGGATATGGACGGCAAGGCGTTCGACGGCAAGGTGGAGCGCCAGGCTTTATACGACGGCATCAAGCAGCATCTCCGGTCGGACATCCGGATGCTTGAGATGGATACGGATATTAACGATCCGGTCTTCGCCGATACGATTGCGGACCATCTGCTTCGTCTGATGGACGGCGTCCGGCAGGCTTGACGCAAGCGGCGCAAGCGAAATAACAACAACGAAAGGAAGAAAAACTGACTATGGCGATAGCAAGACAAGAGATTATTAGCCGGCTTCGCTCTCAAATCGAGCAGGGCCGATTCATCGTAGGCGCCGGCGCCGGGACGGGCTTGTCCGCAAAATGCGCCGAGACGGGCGGCGTCGATATGATCATTATTTACAATTCCGGCAGATACCGGATGGCGGGGCGAGGCTCGCTGGCCGGGTTGATGCCGTACGGCGACGCCAACCAAATCGTCGTCGACATGGGCGGAGAGGTGCTGCCGATCGTGCGCGATACGCCCGTATTGGCCGGCGTTTGCGGCACCGACCCGTTCCGGTTGATGGACGTATACTTGAAGCAGCTGAAAGAAATGGGCTTCTCCGGCGTTCAAAACTTCCCGACCGTCGGCCTCATCGACGGCACGTTTCGGCAAAATCTGGAAGAAACTGGAATGGGCTACAATCTCGAAGTGGAGATGATCCGCAAGGCGCATGAACTGGATCTGCTGACCACGCCGTATGTGTTCAATGAAGAGGATGCCATCGCCATGGCGCAGGCCGGAGCGGACGTGCTGGTCGCACATGTCGGACTGACCACGAAGGGCAGCATCGGGGCGAAGACGGCATTGACGCTGGATGAGTCGGCCGACCTTGTGCAGCGCATTCATGATGCCGGCAAGAGCGTCAATCCCGACATTATCGTCATTTGCCATGGCGGTCCGATTTCGGAGCCGGAGGATGTCGACTATGTGCTGAGACGGACCAAGGGCGTCGCCGGATTTTTCGGGGCGTCCAGCGTGGAACGCTTGCCGACCGAGGTCGCGATCACGGAGCAGGTAAAAAGGTTTAAATCCTTAACAAATTCATAAGCTTCCGGATGCACAAGAAGCAGCCGGCCCCGACGCAGTCCTGTTAACAGGCCGCGGTGGAGGGCGGGCTGTTTTTTTACTTGAACGTATAAGTTTTGTATACTTGGCTTCGCACAACTTTGGCAAACGCGCTCGTCCCTTAAGATTGGCGAAGCCGTTTATCCTGATCGGCCCCTGGGGTCGGCGGCTTTGTTAGCAAAATGTTAAGAAATTTCATATCCGTTTCGATTTATTCTAAAATGAATCCAATTCGTTTTTGCCATAATGAGTCTAAAGTCAGGATTCCAATTTGAGAGATGGGGGAATGAACGATGGCCAAAGTTATGGTTGTGGACGATGCGGCTTTCATGAGAATGATGCTGAAGAGCATGCTGACGGAGGAGGGGCACGAGGTGGTCGCCGAAGCGGTGAACGGGGTAGAGGCGGTGGCCGCTTATTTGTCGACCAAGCCCGATTTCGTCACAATGGATATTACAATGCCTGAAATGGACGGGGTGGAGGCGGTGAAGGAAATCCGCAGGCTGGATCCGGCGGCAAGGATCATTATGTGCTCGGCGATGGGTCAAAAGGCGATGGTGGTCGATGCCATTACGGCCGGAGCGAAAGACTTCATCGTCAAACCGTTTCAAAAAGACCGGGTCATCGAATCGGTTAATAAAGTGTTGGGGGCTTGATTCTCCGTCCGACACCGGCAATCGAGGCCCCACTGGCAGCTCTTCACTTCCCTTTTGGCCGCATTTCCTCGGCGTGGACGGTTTTTTCATGTCATAATAAGGAATACTTGTATTGTACGGACTATGAAAAATGAAACCGTTCAACAGGAACCGGGCATATCTATGACCAGAAGGGAATACCGGATATATTTGCGCGGGCAGGAGCCCTGCCGGGGTGCGAGTTGAGGAGGAGCCATCTTGTGGACGAGACGGAATCTGATCTTATTGCTGCTTTTGCTGGCGGTGCTTGCTTTATCCGCAGTGGCCAAAGCATTGATGGAACCGTATAAGCCTGATGCGGCAGCGCTGGAGGCGATGAAAGGCGGCGAGGGGGTCGCCGTGACGGAGAGCAAGGAATGGATCATATTCGAGCCGGGGAAAGGGAAGAAAGCGGAGCCGGATATTTTGTTTTATCCCGGAGGCTTGGTCAGGCCTGAGAGCTATGCGCCTCTGGCGCTATCGCTTGCCAAGGAGGGCCTCCGGGCATGGATTGTCAAAATGCCGCTGAATCTGGCGATCTTCGGCGAGGACCGGGCTAGCCGGGTGATTGAGACGGAGCCGGGGCGTGACTTTATTATCGGCGGCCATTCGCTCGGAGGCGTCGTGGCGGCGCGGTATGCCGTCAAGCATCCCGAGCATTTGAAGGGCGTCTATTTACTGGCTTCGTATACGGACCGGAAAGGAAACTTGCGCGGGCTGACACTGCCGGTGCTGTCGATCGTCGGCACGTTGGACGGCGTATTGAACGGGAATGCGTTCGAGCAAGGAAAACGCTTCTTGCCGGACAAGACGGAGTATGCGGAAATTACCGGCGGCAACCATGCGCAGTTCGGCAGCTACGGCAAGCAAAAAAACGATAACCCCGCATCCATCCCCTCCGAAAAGCAGCTCTCGATAACCGTCAGCTTAATTGTTAACTGGCTTGAGCGCCTGGAACCCCCGGGCGGCGGCTCTCCCAAATAGTGAACTCGTTCAGCTTTGCTGAACATCGGGGAAACAGATGGGGACTCTACCCCACCTGATTCAAGGCACACCTTAGAGGTGGTATCTTAACCCGATAAAGTCGTAATCGGATAAACAAAAGCATGGAGACCTTGGTTGAATACGAAGGTCTCCATGCTTTTTTTGGAATGGGGGTCCGTCATGCCCCGGGTTAACGAATCGCCCGCGCCGGGCGAGCCGCCGATAGAAGCGCAAAGGTCGGGAGCGGAATCCGCTCAAGTAACGCCTTCGGCAGTGCCGGGAACGGGCTGGGCCGGGGCTAACGGCTCCCCGTTCTTATAATAGAGTGAGGGGCTCAGCAGCACGTAGAAGATATGTACCTGATCATAGCCGCATTCGCATAGCAGCTTATTCAACGCAGAGGCCACGGCATCGTGCACCTCTTGCTTTCGCGGAAACATCAAAATTTCCACGCTGCAGGGCACCTGGGTAATCGTCTCTGTAAGCAGCTGTTCGATCTTGACCTTCTCCTTGGCAATTCCGACAAGCTGGGCGAACTCGTCGACCACCCGGGGGGCAATCGACCTGAGGAGATCGCCGGTGAAGCCTTTAAATCGCAAGTATGGCATGATGACCGTCTCCCTGATTGATGATAAATGCGCTTCCTGCCAGTGGGCGCGCATCGGGTTGTCCGCAGCAAGGGAATGGCGGCGAATCGCCAATGTTGCGGGCAAAGTTCGTACAAAGCGGTTCGGATGAACGATAGTATTCCGGTTGATTATATGTTCATTTTTACATATAATTAGGTTCGACAAAATAGTACTATGGTTCAAATCATATGTCAATAACCGAATGGTGGAGGTATTATGAATACTCTATCCTATGGATTGCTCGCGATGCTGACCGGCAGCCCGCGTACCGGCTATGAGCTCATGCAGCAAATTCAGCCGCTTTGGAGAGCGAAGCACAGCCAGATTTATCCGCTTCTTGCCAAATTGGAGAAGGCGGGCTATGTCCGGTTCGTCACCGTAGAGCAGAAGGACAAGCCCGATAAAAAAATATATTCCATCACGGAGCAGGGGCTAGCGAAGCTGTGCCGATGGATTCCGGAAAAGACGGACGAGCCGGTCAAGCGCGACGAGCTGCTGTTGAAAGCGTACTGCGTTTCGTTGACGGACCCGCATACAGCCCGCAGCCTGATTCAACGCCGCATCGAGCTGTACGCCGGCCGGCTGGGCAAATACAAGCAGCTGCTGGACGATTTGAAGCAAGAGGAGGCCGGGGAGCCGGGCTTCGGTTCGCCGTCATTCGGCAATTATATTTTGCTGCAAAGAGCGGTAAGCAATGCGCAGGCCGAATTGGATTGGTGCGATTGGGTGACGGATCTGCTGATTAGGCAGGAAGGTTTTACCATGCTATAATCAGTGTAACAGGAAAAGACAACGTAAGGTTTGCGTGATTCTATATTAGTGACGGAGGACATGCATGTTTGCACGAGCTTCTGCAAAAATCGTTTGTTTAGGCGAATTGTTCATTGATTTGGTGCCGGAAGAAGATGCTTCGCTGTCCCCGCAGGAAGTATCGTTCCAGCAGACGGCGGGCGGATCGCCGGCGCAAGTGGCCGCCGCGGTAGCGAAGCTGGGAGGAGCTTCGCGGTTTATCGGGAAGATCGGCTGCGACGCGCAAGGCAGCTATTTGCGCGGCGTGCTTGACGACGCGGGGGTGGATACGGCGCTCGCCGAGACGGAAGCGGCGGCGACCGCAGTCGCAGCCGCGGCGCCCTGCGCCGCTGGGGAGCCGGACGGCATGTCCGGCTTCGAGCCCCGCGCGGACATGCTGCTGGAAGCGGCGGAGCTGGAGGCCGCATGGCTTGACGATGCGGCCGTGTTCCACTTCGGCTCGGCATCGCTGGCTGCGGAGCCGTGCCGAACCGCGACGCTGGAGGCGGCGCGCAGAGTAAAGGCGGCCGGCGGAATTATTTCATTCGCTCCGAATTTGAAGCCGGCCTTATGGCTGGATCAGGAGGCGATGCGCCGGGAAGTGTCGGCGCATGCCGCACTTGCCGACGTGCTGAAGCTGGCGGAGACGGAAGCGGCCGCCTTGACCGGCCTGGAGCCGGCGGAGGCCGTGCAGCAGCTGCTCGAATCGGGTGCCAAGGCGGTGGTCGTGACGCGCGGGGAGGACGGCTGCTGTGTTGTGACGCGCAAGGCGATGACATTGGTCCCCGGTATTCGCGTGAAAGCCGTCGATAAGACGGGGGCGGGGGACAGCTTTGTCGGGGCAATGCTGTTCCAGCTGGTGGAACGCGGAATTAAGGCGGACCGGATCGAAGACGAATTGACGGATGAAGAGACGGTCCGGCATATTTTTTCCTTCGCCAATAAGGTCGGCGCTATAACGACTACCCGGAAGGGCGTGCTTCAGGCATTGCCCGACTTGGCCGAAATCGAATCGGTTTAAAGCGCGAAAGCACGTGCCTTGCAAAAAGACCAAATGCCTGGAATGCAGTATCTGCTGCTTCCGGCCATTGGTCTTATTTTTCATCCGCTTGCGATCGGACGATCGCAAATTGATCAACGCGCCGCGCGATGCGAAGCTGCTGCGCCGTCTATTCCGCAAAACGGTCCGCGACCGAGCTCGCACCGAACGACAGCGGCTTGATGCGGGCCTCGTAGCCTACCGAGGTAACCCAGCCGCATATTTCCTGGATCAGCACCTTTGTATCCCCTTTGCTGCCGATATCGATATGAATTTCCAACGGCCACTCGGAGGTTAAGTCGCTGATGCCGTTTTCGCGGTTAAGCTGCTCGACCAGCTGCAGGCTCAGCTCGGTTTCCCGGTAAATTCGCGTACGCAGGTCGTGCAGCGGCCGGCTGTTCAGCTTGCGGTAAAAAAACCTTGCGCCGCTGCCGACGCGGTGAATGATGACGGCAGTAACCAAGGTCGTCCGCGATTTTGTCGTATGGGAGTCGGTGCCGATGACCAGCTTGTAGGCAGCATCAGGTTCCTGCTCCGCATAAGCGCGAAGTTGGCTAACCATCGTCTCAAGGGAAACGGCGCCTAGGGTCGGGCTTATAAATTGCATCATCTTGATCAACTCCTTCACAAAGTATAAAAGACTCCCTATATCCAGTTTACGTAAAATTGCAAAATTTAGGCGTCAAACCGTCCGGCGCACGATTCGAACCGGAGACATGCATGCCGGATGCATGTTCAAGACGTTGTGAGCGCAGCAGGTCCGAGCCATCTTTTAGCAGGAAAATGACGAAATATAAATAGGGCATGATTATTTTTTACAAAATATGTAAAAAATGGGAATGATGTGATTACGGACTCGAGAGGCTGATAAAGGGATGCATATTGCGATGGCGGTTATAAGCTTGCTGTCTGTTTGGTGTCTGGGGGATTGGAGGCATTGGAAGCTGTATCATCCGGCGATGCTTTTTATGGCTGTCGGAAATCTGTTATACCAGTTTTTTACGACCAATTATTTTTTGTGGCGGTTCAAGCCGGATTTTTACCTCAATCATACGACAACGGAACTAATATATACCTTTATTACGTTTCCCGCAACGGCGTTATTGTTTATCTCCCGATTTCCCGGCAAGAGAAGGCGGCAGTACATCCATATTACCGTATGGATAGCTATCTATGCCATTATGGAATATGTGTACATGCTGGCGGACCGGATCGAATATCGGCACGGCTGGAGTCTGGGCTGGTCGGTTATGTTCGATTGCGTCATGTTTCCTATGCTCATCTTTCATCACAAACATCCTTTGGCGGCTTATGGAACGTCCGTTATCATTTGCGTTACCCTGCTCTGGCTGTTTCAGGTACCGGTTCATGTGCCTACTGAGCAAAGGACCGGATGAAGCCCCGCCGTTCATTCGCACTGATTACAATTTTTACCCGCCTGGATACCATTTAAACCGCTGGCATAACGATTTTCGTTAGGACAACCGCCGACCGTTCTGGTATATTTAAATCATGGGAAGGATTGAAACGGATTACCGATAGCATGGGGGGCAGGCCTTAATGATCAAAAAACTGACGGCTCTTGGCGGACTTATTCTATTACTTTCCATCGGGTTTTGGTATAGCGAGCACCAGCTGTCCCAGACACGCGGCAGTCATTGGGAGGAAAGCCCCGTCTTTTCGTATTTTTCGATGACCTTGCGCGGGGAAGAAGGCCGTCTGGCTATTACGGATGCCCCTTTTAACGTGAAGAAGCAGGAGCGGTATTCATGGTTTTTTTGGACAGACCCGCAATCGCTGTTCGGCAAGCCTTTTCAAGTAAAAGGAATTAATTGGAAGTCAGGTCAAAGTCACTTGCTGTATGAAGGCGAGATAGGCGTGCCGAACCGGAACATAGGCGGGACGGCTCGTGCGGCCAGAGCTTTTTCGACGCTGGCGCTTCCGACGAAAGGCTTGTGGAAGCTGGAGGCGGTCGTCGACGGACAACAGGTGGGTAGCATTGTGGTCGATGTCAAATAAAACGGGACCCCGTCTTGTTAAGGTGGCCGGTAAGACAGCCTTTTGAACGCAAGCGGAAAAATATTGGTGAAATCGTTAAGTACAACCCCCGTTAATATGAAGTCCGGTACGAATTCGTCTGATAACGGACAGCAGTCCGCGGAAGTGGGTGCATGGCCGGCATAACGGCAATCAGGCGGTGGGTGTATGAACGTTTCGAACTGCAGCGGCTGCGGGAAATTACAGCGGCAGGCTGCCGGCTCCATGTGCTCCGGCTGTTTAAGGCGGCATATTGAGGACAGCCATACGGTAAAAGCGTTGCTTCAGGCGAACCCGGGGGCCAATATCATGGATATTGCGGAGCGGACGGGCTTCTCATTGAAGAAAATTAACGAACTGGTCGGAAGGTGAGCCCTGTGCAATGGCATAGGCATACCGGGGACCGGTTTTTTTGTTTGAACGAGCAAGCATGGCGAGTCGATGAAACGGCTACAATTGGGGCACGAATCTTCATAAGCCGCGCGTCTGTGCCAAATTAGTGAACTCGTTCAGCATTGCTGAACATCGGGGAATCAGATGGGGACTCTACCCCACCTGATTCAAGGCCCACCTTAGAGGTGGGGGTCTTAACCCGATAAAGTCGTAATCGGATAAAATATGCCATACGAAGCGGGTGGGATTACAGACAGGAGAAAAATATAATGAACATAGCAAACGCCGACTTTCTTAAGGATGAATTAAATTTGGATCTTTAGCATTATTTCATATTACTTGCACCCAATAGAGCCGGCCCCCCTTTACAACATTCGGAAAACAGATTATATTTGTATGAACAAACAATTTGAAGCTCCACCAGAAAATGAGGTATCGTCATGCTGGAAATTTACTTTAAAGAGTGCTTATACTTCACGGCCAATCGTCTCGGCAGAGTCCTCACCAAGATGGCGGAGGATGCGTTTATCGTAACCGGATTGTCTCCCACCGCCGCCTTTTTGCTTATGGCGGTCTATGAGAAGGATGGTATCTCTCAAAAGGAGTTGGGTCAGTACCTTCATCTCCAGCCCTCCACGGTGACGCGCGTCATTGAGAAGCTCGTAGCCAAGGGCTTGCTGTATAATCGGATGGACGGCCGGCTGTCGCTGATTCATGTCACCGAGAAAGGCAAGGCGCTGGAAGAAGTTATTCACCAGTGCTGGCATCAATTGCGGGACCGGTACTCGGCTATCATGGGAGAAGGAGGGGACGAACTTTCGCTTCGCCTTTACGAAGTGAGCAACCAACTGGAAGAAGTTGAATGAGTCATCATTTGTTTTTTTAAAAACATTTGATTGTACAAACAATTTAAAAGCGAGGAGGAATTACAATGACTTTGAAAATTAAAGCCTATTCCGATTTTGTTTGCGCGTGGTGTTTTGTCGGGAAGATTTCATTAGAAGAGGCTGTACAGGGCAAAGACGCGGAGATTGAGTGGATGCCGTACGAACTGAGTCCCAGTCCGGGTCCCACAGTCGATATTTTAAACGACCCGGTGAAGTCGGGCGGGATTAAACGTGTTATTTTTCCCATTGCAGAAGAACTTGGCGTTACCATGAATTTGCCCCCGGTTTCTCCCAATCCTTATACGCACCTGGCCTTTGAGGGATATCAATATGCCAAGGAGCAGGGGAAGGGAGGAGCATACATTCATCGCGTCTTTAACGCCTATTACCAGGAAGGAAAAGACATCGGCAATGTGCTTGTATTGACGGCATTAGCCGCCGAACTCGGGCTTGATGAAATCGCGTTCAGACACGCATTGGAAACAAGACGCTACCGGGAAGCCCACCAGAAAGCATTGCATCATGCTTATTATGAAAGCAAAGTTAGAGCGGTACCCACTTATATCATTGGCAGCCAGGTACTCCAAGGCTTTAACCGAAAAGAGACTCTGGAGAAAGCCATTCTAAAAGAGTTGGAAGCAGCGGACCATCCGGAAGGCGGAAGCTGTGGAATCGACGGGAATTGCCTGTGAGTTAGGGATGGAACGGAGGTTGAGCTATAGATAATCGTTAACGGCCTGTTTACTTGAGCTTTCCAATCGCCTATAATAAATAGTAAACTAGTTGACTAAATAGTGGGACAAGTGAACCTATGATGAAGCAGGAACCCAATTTGGATATTATCATGGATACGTTTAAAGCGTCGAATTTGCTTTCGAGATGGGGGGGCAAATTAGCGTCCAAGTGCGAGCTTACGAGCGTACAGCAGTGGCTGATACTCGGGGCAATCGCTCAGCCGGGAAAAACGTCTCTGGGCGATTTGACCAAAGATACAATGGTTACCAAGCAAAACATAACGAAAATGGTCGAACGGATGAAAGCATCGGGGCTTGTACTTACGTATCAGAAGCCGGGCGATAAACGTTACGTTTACGTAGAATTGACGAAGCTTGGCTATGCACGTTTGGAACAGTTGGAAGAGATGCGCACGGAAATGGACGGGAAATTGTTAAGCGCATTTACGGAAGAAGAGCTAGGGACATTTTCCCGGTTGTTAAATAAGCTGATTGATGAGCTTAAATAAAATGAAGAAAAGGAGGGGTTGTATGAAGACTGCAGCAAAAGTGGCCCTTATTACCGGGGCTGGACGGGGAATCGGCGCGGCGACAGCAAAAGAGTTGGCCGCTAGCGGCATTAAAGTGGCGGTGAACTACTTGTCCGGTCAAGAAAGTGCCGAGCGGGTAGTAAGCGACATTTTACGTCAAGGCGGCGAAGCGGTAAAAGTCCAGGGAGACGTCTGCGAGGCCGATCAGGTGGCGCGGATAACCGACGAGATCGTCGACCGGTGGGGGCAAATCGACATTATGGTCAGCAACGCTCATATCCCGTTTGCGGTCAAGCCTTTCCTTGACTTGACCTGGCCGGAATTATCGCAAAAGCTGAATCGGGAAATTCAGGCTGCGTACAATTTATCGCAAGCGATCTTGCCGATTATGAAGCAAAACGGGTATGGACGCATCGTCTATGTCGCGAGCGGAGTTGCTAAAAATCCGGGAATAGGCTTCATGGCACATGGAACGGCGAAAGCGGCGCTTGTCCAATTTGCGAAATTTATCGCGCAAGAGTTCGGCGAATTCGGCATTACAGCAAATGTCATATCACCGGGAGCGGTACAAACGGAAGCTTCCAGAGCGCAGCTCGAGAAGATGAGCGCGGCGATTGTGGCGGCGACCCCGGTAAGAAGAATAGCCCAGCCCGAAGATATCGCCAAAGCTATCGCGTTATATGCGAGCGAACAGTCCGGGTTTATTACGGGGTCCTATGTTCCGGTCAATGGCGGGAAAGATATGGTTTAACAAGTGGGAGTACCGTGTGAGAGGGGTCTATAGATACGATAAACTTCTTAATACAAAGAGCAGTTGTTTTTGGTAAATTGCTGTTTGTTCAACATCTCGGTTTTTCAGCCCTCGTAAAGGCAATGGCCCCTTTTTCCAAAGCCGAGGCTTTCCTTTCCACATGACCTTTGTTCATTCGCTGGCGTATGACAGAGGTAGGGCTGTCGGATTGATATTCTGAATAACAATTTGTTGGTAAACTCGAACGAGCCGGTTCCCCTGAAAAGGAAACAGGCTCGTTTTTAGCGTACCTGTGGAGTTGAAAACGGAAGAACCGCGGGATGTGTCTCAAGGTCCATCATGGTGGTAGCATCATAATTGGTATACCTGTTCGATTGAGTGGAATGAAAGCGATGTTCCCTGACACCCGGCATGTGGAATCTGTAATATTGATGGTGCGAAAAGATTAAGACAAAAATCCTGTTAAAGGATTCATAAAGTTGTAGTTGATAGTGATCTCACCATCTGCATTAATTTCAATCTTTCTTATCAAGTTATGTAGGATATCTCGTAGCGTTTCTTCGTCAGGAACATCCAGTTTGACAAACTTGCTTAACTCACTTTGAAAAGATTGCATGTACTGAGTCGAGGATTCTTCATTTGATAACAACTTTTCTAACTCCGCGGCGCAAGACTTTAATGCTTCCTGCTCTCTCGTGATTTCAATGATTGTCTCATCGTAGATTTCCTTATACTTAATCCTTCGGATGATGCCAATTGTCGGGTTACGGTCACTGGAGATTACATATAAAGGTGACAAGTACCACCCTCACATGCATTGTTTATTGATATGTCAAAATAATTTCTTATCGGATAAAGCTATATGGAATATATATTCCCTTAAACGTGGTAGGGTATCGAGGAAATTTTGTGTAGAAGAAATCCTAATTCAGAAAATTTGGTTCTTGTTGATGAACGGACAAGTTGCGAACCTTAAAAATATAGAATCTATTGAACTTGGTTACTCCTGCATGATTGATAAATTCCGTGATGAGGATTATACAGAGTTATTCAAATACATCACTAAGAACGATAATGGGAAAATGACATATGAGCAATTTACTATTTTGAGGGAAGCGCTACAAAATAAGCGCCAGATTCAAGGATACGGCTTGTTACATCGGATTAGTGATGACCAGTCTGAAGCAGTTGAAGAAGAAGTGGCAGCGATATACGCTGAAATAAGAAGGGAACTCGATAGTGATAAACTGAAAAATGTACGTACAGTATTATTGGCAAGCCGTCGATATCATGGCAAAAAAGACTGAATAAGAAGATAAAGTCCGCCATTCATGGTGGGCTTTTCTAGATACATTAGAAACTTCTCGTCCCAAAAAGAGGAATTTCATTGTTAAAAACAAAATACTAACTAAGAGAAAACGAATAAATGGGAGTTGCTTCGATGCCACCATATTTTTCAGTACATTATTCATTTCCATATTCAAGTTTTACACAGGATTTTGTAGACGAGATTTACAACACAATATTTAGTTACTTTCCTTTTAAATCAGGTTATTGGATGTCAGAAAACAATACGCTCGAAGAAATAATAAGTTGGAATACCTCCCTTCTTTCTAAGAAATTCAATCTAGGATTTGACCAGCATGTAAAGCATGATTATAAACAAATTCTCCTTGATTCTGATTTATACAGCCATCTTCGTTTATTTTGGATGTACCAATCTAACGAAATTATTTTACATCTGATTGTCCCTGAAGATGATATTTTCTTGGATGATGAATTATTGAGGTACAACAGTTCGAAGCTATTACCTCTCCTTAGTCTTGCTGTTAAGATATGGAACTCATTTGGAGTTAACACAATTCAGACATATCATGAGTTAGGTGCACCAACAAGTTATAAGAAACTCTTGAATGGCCAACAGCCATCGACGGAACCATTCAGCATTTTATTGCCTGAAGCGTTTAGTCGATTTGAGGAAGTGTTAAACGACAAGTTCTTAGTAAAGAAATTTATTCAAGGTGTGTTAATAATTGAGAAAAACTATTTTGATTTAGTTGATACATCTATATTATCCCAACACCTAATGGGGGAGTGCAATGACTGAATTAAATCGAAATTATAAAAAACAAATAAGTAAACAATACGAGAGTCACTTTTTAGAATTAAGAGTTATTGTTAACTCTTTTGACCCTTTGGGCTTAGTAGCCGGAGGTGCTCCAGAAAACGAACATGATAACATTACTCAGAAACTCATTTCTCTGTTGTACGATGACCGCCTTGACGAAGTGAAAAGCTTATTGAAGGATTGTTATGAAGAGTACGGCTTCAACACTAAAGAAGAAATTAACGAGAAGTTCAAAAATAAAATTGAAAGTACATATAAACAAGTTGAAGATTGGTATAAGCAGTTTCGGCAAATCTAAACATCATAGCAATTTTTATGTGTAGGCTTTTAGGTGAACACTGCCACATCCACATCCATTTAGTTGTTGTCAATAATGCTCAATCCACACATGTGGAGCGCTGTTCGCTGTGAAGTGCGGAGGGACAAATTAAATCGGAGATATGTTGGCGGAATAAGCAAAGAGGGGCGGAGATCCCCTCTTTTTCGTAATTGTATTGCAAGCTATACTGGTAAATGCAGTCGATGGCGAAGAATATGGAAGAAAACGTGAACTTAAGAAACCGTATGACTACTTCATCCATTGATCAAACCAGGAGAATGCGTCTTCCTGCATGTTCACATTAAACTCATGCGGGTTGCTGTAAAATTGACTTTTTAATTTTCCCGAATGTCCCAGCCTTTGATAAACTTTTTCGATCTGGGCATTGGCCTCATGCATTCCATCCAAATGAAATAAGTGATCTTCGGAGCATTGTTGAATAAATAAAGGATTGGGTGCAGTTAGAGTTACTACGTCCGGCAAATCTAAGGAGGAGGTTAAATTGGGAATATAAACCATATAGGTATGGTTTCTTAAACGGTTCCATTGCAAGGAATGATAGGAGGTCATCCAGCCGGCAACCACCGTACATTTTATTCTTGAATCAAGCGCCGCCAGATGCGCCGCCCTGAAACCTCCGATGGATAGACCGCAGCAGCCGATTCTTTCGATATCCACTTCTTTTCTGGTATATAAGTAATCGACACATGCTCTATCGTCATGAAATAATATTCCGGGCCACGTTGTTCCGGAAATAAAGATGTGTTTCACGAGCAAAGATTCGAAGTAACCGCACATTTTATTGTACGTATTGATATATTCATCCGTGCCCGGCGTCAAACCGTTCAGCTTGTACGGGCAATTTTCCAGCGCCTCATCCGTTAAATGATTGATGTCAAGTTTTCTCGAGCCAAAATAGAACCCGTCAATACTTAGTACAATATATCCTTTTTTGACCATTTCATTTGCCCAAGAACGACCGCCGTAATATGTCTTTTTAAAGTTCTTTAAGAGATCAGACTCTTCTTCCTGAGCTATTATTTTTTCTCTTCCCAGGTAATAGAACCCCCCATGATCGTGGATTCCGATAATCGCCGGAAATGTCTTTCCGTTCCCTCTGGGAATAAGCAGAGTTCCTCTTACTCTTACGTTTTTTGCCGTGCTGAATTCGATCTCTTCCTGGATAAAATCTGCTTTTTCAAATACATTCAATACTTTGGCATCTAACGGTGCCGGCTCGGGAAAATAATTCAGAAGCTTAAATAGATGCGATTTGGCTATCGTTTTCCATTGTTCGAAGTCAGCCCATGAATCGGAAAAAAAAGAAAGCGTCTTTTTTTGCTTCCCGCTGTATGCTGTCAGAAACGTATAAAAATTGCTTATATCATTTTTTAAGCCATCCATTATTTTATTAGCTCCTTCGTCACGGAGTCCCGTTTTCATAAAGATTTAACCTTTTACCGCTCCGCCTGCAAGCCCGCCGATAATCAAATTTTGCATAAACAGATAGAGAATAGTGATCGGCAGCAGAGATAGGAAACAAGCAGCGAAGGTCATGTGCCATTGTTGAAAAAAATCGTTTTGGACAAATGAATAAATTTCTACGAATAATATTTTCCATCGGGTTGTACCCAAGATGGCCATCGGCTGAATAAACGAGTTCCAAACATTAATACTGAAAAAAATGATGACGCTGGCCGTACAAGGCTTCAATAACGGAAATACCATATTAAAGTAAGTCCGGTACGGTCCGCAACCGTCCATAAATGCGGCTTCTTCAATCTCTTTAGGGATCGTTTTCATAAATGCCGTGTATAAAAAGACGGAGAGAGAGGTAAATTGGGCGATAAAGGTAAGCATTAATGCTAACGGAGTTCTTAATATTCCCAATATACTTAATAGCTTGACTAAAGGAATCATATAGATTTGGAACGGGATCAATACTCCGGCAATAAAAAATAAATACAGAAATCCGTTAATTCCAGACGATCTTCTGATCAAGGCATAGGCTGTCATGGATGAAAAGATGACCAAAAAAGATACTACAATAACAGTAGTGATCAGACTGTTTTTTAAAGCTTCTAAAAAATAAGTTTCTTCAATCACTTTTATAAAGTTGTCCAAGCCCCATTTTTCGGGAAGAAAATAAGGGTTGACGAGAGCTTCCTGATACGATTTAAACGAATTGACAACCACGATATATAAAGGAAAAACGTATATAACGGCAAGAATCAAAAAAACGAGATCGACTTGGAAAAATTTTTTTATACTATGACCCATCTTAATACTCCACTTCCCTTTTTCTCAGAAGTTTTACCTGAACGAAAGAGATCAGCAATATAGCCAGAAATAACACGAACGATATGGCTGTACCGTAACCTTGCCGGGATCCGAGGAATCCTGCCCAGTATATATAGTAAGATATCGTTTCGGAAGCAAATCCCGGACCTCCCTGGGTTAAAATGAGTGCCGGCTCGAAGGTATTCAATCCCCACGCTACTGAAATAATCGCATTCACGGTGAAAGCCGGCGCGACCAAAGGAAATGTGATATGCCTGAATGCCTGAAAAGCCCCGGCGCCGTCAATATAGCTCGACTCGTACAAAGAAGATGGGATGGTTTGCAAAGCTGCCATGTAGATTACCAGATAAAAACCGATAAAGGCCCATATATTAATTCCTGCCATCGTGAAAATGACGAGACTCGGCGAACCCAGCCAGTCGACAGCCAAAAATCCGAGCCCGATTTTTTCCAGTATGATGTTAATAACGCCTTCCCGGTAATTCAGCATGTAATTCCAAATCACGGCTACTATCACGTAACTGATGATGTATGGGAAAAAATAAAGCCCCCGTAGAACACGTTTGATTTGCGGGATTTTTGATTTTTCCAAGAATACGGCTAACAGCAATGCAACAAAATTAAAGAAAAAAACTTGTATAAAAGTGATGACTAACGTATTCCAGATTGAATTATAAAATCTTCTATCGGTAAATACCTCTTTATAGTTTTGCAATCCCACAAAATGGATTTCCGAGCTGATTCCATTCCATGAAGTGAAGCTGTAGAGAAACCCCAAAACGGCTGGAATAGCAAAAAATAACGAGTAAAGAACCAATGAGGTGCCATAAAAAGTAAATGAGGTTAAATGATATTTAAAGGTTGCTTTTTTTCGTGTGTTCACCCTTATTCCTCCAAGCCATTGGAAATGGATACTGCAATCGAATGCGAGGATCCGACTGCAATATCGCAATCCTTAACTTACTTCTTTTTCATTTGTTGCACGCCTTTATCCCATTGCTCATCAAATAGATTCATCAATTGATCGAGATTATCGTTGCCTGCAGCGAGCTCTTGGACGATCTTTTCCGACATTTCTCTGGCGCCTTGAGGCCAAATGTTATCTCCTTGGGCTGCATGAGCATGAGCTACGGTTCCGTGCTTGTCCATTGCCGCCCTAATCTCTGCGACCATTTTGGCCGCTGTCGGATTCTCCATAGCCGGTTTATAATTTTCGAAACCTTTAACGGTCGGCATCACAGCGTTAGCATTTAAAAATTGCTCGTAAATTTCTTTGGAATAGAAAAACTTCAAGAAGTCCGCGACTGCCTGCAATTTTTCACCGCTTGCATTTTTGTTGATCACCCACATGTTGTCTCTGTAAGTATTGATTTTTCTAGTCTCAGCTTTATCTTGCGGTGGAGTCAGATACCCGATTTCAAAGCCGGCTTTCAGCTCCCCCGTATTTACTTCCGCAGCGTTATAAATTCCGCCATTGGCCATAATCGCTACTTTGCCGGAAAAAAATAACCCTTTGACCTGATCGGCAGTTGCACTTAAAGCGCCTTTCTGCCAGTATGGCATCGATTCCTTCAATTGTTCCAGAGCTCTCCTGGTAACGGGATTGTTAAACTTTACTTTTCCTTCCGTTCTTAGCTTCGGCCAGTTCGGTTCGGGACCATACGTAGCAGGCGCCCACAGGAAAGCAAAATGTCCTGCAATAAAGAATCCGCTTTTTACAGACATGCCTATCGGTTCGATGCCGATCGCCTGTATTTTTTTGCATGCCGCGATAAATTCGTCCCAAGTTTCCGGCAGCTTTTCAATACCGGCTTTTTTGAAAATTTCTTTATTGTACCACATGCCTAACGCTCCTTGATGCTGCGGCATTGTATACAGTTTGCCGTTGATCCGGCCAAACTCCGGATCGATCAAGGTATTCTGCAGATCTTGCGGAATTTCTTGAATGACGTCGGCATCGATCAACAGTGCCGGCTGAAAAACTTTGGCTACATCCGGAAATTCGCCGGCTGCCAATTTGGTTTTGTAAAATTGCTCGGGCGAATCGGATGCCGGTATATTTTCTAAAACCAGGTTATACTTGGGATATTTTTCAGCAAATTTTTGTTCGAACATCTTCCAAAATTGTTTCGAAGGCAGGGTGTTGAACCCGTCTGTCACATGAATTTTGATTTTTTCTTTGTCTCCTTTTCGTTCATTCGTGTTTGGTTGTCCGGTTAATCCCGAATTACCGCAACCGGCAACAAGCAAGCCTAAGCACAAGACGATCAATAACGTAAATACGAGTGGACGTGTTTTCATGTTCATTCTGCTCCCCCAAAATAAGTAGTTGGAAAAACCATCAAACTGAACAACAGATGATTGACTTCCTCCTCCATCACAGATTAGAATTGAATCTACTCTTAGATTATAAATACCGAATTGTAACTATTTCCACCGTATTTATTTGAGATATACTGGACTTATTAAACCCGGGGGATATCGATTATGTTTTCCAGATTGTACAGGAAACACTTTGAACGATTTATTTTCCGCAAATTGATATTTGCTATAGGCCTGTCTTTGCTTATGCTCTTTTCGGTACTGGGGTTTGTTACATATCACAGCTTTTATTTGCTTCTGGAGGAGAAAGAACAGGAGTTATTGGTTGCACGTACAGACAACGCAAGAGATTTGCTCCATGAAAGTGTTGTTCAATTTAAAAGGGAGAATATTTCTCTCTATCCATCCAACCCCCAATTGATCGGGATTAATCAGTACTTCTTGCCAAATAACGTTCCCGGTCCCGGGGAAGAAAAAAAACATATGCTCGAATCGATTTATTTTTCCGATTTGATCGAAACTATGTTAAAGCGTAATCCCGGAGCATTGGGATATGTGCTATACCGTCTGGAAGACGAGCAAATTTTTGCAGGTTCAAAAGGCGACGATCAATTTAATCCCCAAATGGATTTCCACTCGTTTTTTTCACATTTTCCCAAAAGCTATTCTTTTCCGTTTATAGGTTTGAAAGAAGGTATTTTTAAAGATCAAGCTTCATCGAATATTTATGTAATCAGCCCTATTATGGATTTGGATCATATCGATAAGAATGATGTATTGGGATATTTTATGATGATTTTGGACAATGCGTCGATTTTTCATACATTCCATGAAGATCCGACCTTGGATTATCGACTTGATTTAAAAAAACAAAATTGGACGATGCTGGACAGCTCGCTATCCGATCGGATGGACGAGCAGGAGCAAACGGGGTTTCTGGTTCATCAAGCGAAAACTCCGGATTATAACGATTACCAGTTTCAGGTCACCGGTTATAAAAATAAAAATGCGATACGCGCGCGTCTGAATACTGTTACCTTCGTCTCCATTCTCATTTTGGGAACGGTATGGTGCATTTCACTGATTTCCATTTATTTGATTCAAAAAATAGTGGTCACCCGCATACACAAGCTTACCCGGCATTTCAAAAAAGTGCAGACGGATCCTTTTACCGGACCGGTGGAAGTAGGAGGCAAAGACGAAATTTCGGACCTTGCAGCCCGATTTAATCAAATGACAGCGGAGCTGCAAAAATATATCGACAAAGTTTACATCGCGGATATTCAAAAGCGCAACGCGGAATATTACGCTTTGAAGATGCAGATTAACCCCCATTTTTTGTACAACACCTTGGAATCATTACGAATGTATGCGATTGCTCGCCAGCAGCCTTTTTTAAGCAATAAATTATACTCGCTCGGCCGCCTGTACCGCTGGCTTCTAAAATCGGACAACGACCTGATCCCTATTGAGGAAGAAATCACTCATACGGAGTATTATCTGGAGCTATTGATGTTAGGGAAATCGAATCCGATTGAGCTTAGGGTGGACAGCAAATTGGATGTGGCTGAGTACAAGGTGCTTAAATTTATTTTGCAGCCCATCATTGAAAATGCGATTATTCACGGAAAACTGGAAAATGTCGAAAATCCGTTCATTCGCCTGACCATTTACCGGCAAGACCATCTGGTCATTGAAATATATAACAACGGACTTCGCTTGTCCGAAGATGAGCAGGCGAGCTTGCAAAAAAAATTGCAGACATCCGAACATTTCCATAACGACCATCTGGGATTGAAAAATATACATGAGAGAATCAAATCTTATTTTGGTCATGATTATGGCTTGCAAGTCGAGCCGGTGTTTTCCGAAAACGGTTTTTGTGTGTCTTTGAGACTTCCGGCAGTTAAAACAAAAAGGCAGGTGCAATCAAGATGATCAAACTTCTGATAGCAGAAGATGACGGATTAATCAGGGAAGGTTTGAAGTGCATTATTGATTGGCATGAGCTTGGCATCGAAATTGCAGCGGAGGCTCGGAATGGGTTAGAGGCATTGGATCTATTCCGCGAAACCGATCCGCATATCGTGTTAACCGATATTCGAATGCCGCACAATGACGGACTGGAGTTGATAGAAAATATTCGGGCCGGGAATTCCGGCACGAAAATCGTCGTTATCAGCGGATACGATGATTATCAGTATGTTCGTCAGGCTATGAAATATCAAGTCGAAGACTACCTGCTTAAGCCTATAGATCCGGAAGAATTAAAGGAAATCATGAAGACATGCTGCCAACAAATTGAAAACGACTTCATACGCGATCAAATGAACAGAGAATCTTTTCAACTGTTAAAAAATAACGTATTTCTTCGCTGGGTTGAAAATCGCATCGATCCGAATCAATTGAGGGAGAAGCTTGATCTGCTTAAAATCGATTTTATGAACGCCGACTTTTACCAAGTATGCGTCATCACCTGGCATCAGCCTCAAGAGGGGACTCTTTCCGCCGAGGAAATCAATTTCCGCTCTTTTGCAATCCTAAACATTATGGAAGAACATCTGGACAAGCTGCAAAGAGGGTATGCCTTCCTGAACAACGACAGGCATATTGTGTGCATATTGGGAGGGTACGGCGAACAAGAGCATTTGTTTGTCGAGCAAAACTACAATTTATTGAATCAGCTATGCATGCAGTATTCCTCCATGCTCAAATCACCATGGTATTGCACTCTTGGAAAATTGCGCACACAAATTCATCATGTTCATTTCTCTTATCAAGATGCATTGTCTTTACAAGATTATATGAATTACTCGGACTTTGCTGTATGCCTGGACGAACAACATATGCAGCTCGTTTATCCTTTCCCTGAAGAGGAGTTTCCCAGCTTATCATGCCGTGATTCTATTCTTCATGCCGTTCTGGCTGGAAACAGAGAAATTTGGAACGACTTCATCGAACGGGATTTTCGTTGGGTTCAAACGCAACCGAAGCCGTTGGCAGCCGGCAAATATATCGCTATGGAATGGTTAGTCTGGATAAAGCAAAATGTCAGAAACGGGAAAATACCGGATATGAAACCGTTTATGAAAGTACGGCATGTTGCAGATATCGTAAACTGCGGCTCCGCTCAAGAGCTGAAAGGGATCATTTATAATGTATTAATCCAGGCGGAAGAAATCTGCCAAGGACAACTGAAGAGCCCTAAAATGACAATCATCGATCAAATCAAACAATATGTTTTGGAGCATTATGATCAACAGCTATCCGTACAGATATTAGCCGACGAATTTCATTTGAATAACATCTATCTTGGACGGTTGTTTAAGGAGCAAACCGGGGAATATTTTAGTGATTACCTCAATAAGATTCGAATCAACAAGGCAAAAGAGTTATTGGAGACTACGTATTTGAAAGCCGCAGATATCGCCGTCCGTGTCGGTTTTTTGGATCCGAATTATTTTTACAGGAAATTCAAGCAAATTACAGGAGTATCGCCAATAGTATACAGAAATATGAACAAATAGCGAACGTCTACAATGTCCTTTCCCGGGCTCGAATTAAAGTTCTGAAGCCCCTCAAGCTTCTCCACTGGAATTATGACAACTTTAAACGTCTTTGATCCGTAATAGCAACTCTTTGAGACTGTCGATTAAAAGAAGGGAACAGGCTTTGGAGATGACTTCGAAGCTCAAACACGTTTTATTAAAAAACTCGCCCTTAAGCCATTCTCCAAGCCTTTATCCCTATTAATCGACAGTCTCTCTTTCAACATTAAAATACATCGAATCGATATATACTGTATATCGATTCGATGTATTTTACAATAAAACCATCAGGATGCTGATTCCGGCCAAAAAAGATGACCAAGTACTGGAGAGCTTCGTTCTTGCGAAACAGATGAGGCCAGATGAATGTCCCATTATTTCATGAGCGATAGGATGCGCGGTCGCGGACGCGCATAAATAATGCGGCCCATGCCGCAGCGAACAAAAGCAGCAGTGCGGCGCATGCTCCATACAGCCCGACGAGCCCGATCCTATCGAGCAGCGCGAAGCCGAGCAGCGGGCCGATCGCGGCTCCGACATCGACGACCGTCGTGTAGGTCGTCATGTAAGCGACGCGCGATGGGCCTGTCGCTTCATCGGCCGCCAGCGCGTCGGAGAGCGTGACGATTGCGGTGTTCGCCAGCTGCGCGAGCAGCAGCAGCGCGAGCCAAGCCGCAAACGGCAGCTTCAGCGGCAGCAGCGCCAGAGCCGCGGCCGCGACGACGAGCGAGGCGGCGTAAAGCGGCTTCCGGCCGAGCGGGCCGTCGGACCATGCGCCGATCCGCGGCGACAAATATGGCGACCAGGCCCAGCGCACGGCCTGGACGATGCCGGCGGCAGAGGCGGCGCCGAGCGTGACGCCGAGCAGCGTTATCGTGCCGTTCGGCCCCGGCAGATGAGCCTCGATGACGGCGCTCAGCGTGGCAAGATAGGCGCCGTAGAACACGATCGCCATGCCGGTACCCGAGGCCAGTACGAGCCATGCGGAAGGGCGCATGGCCATCAAGCCTTCCGTCCAGCTCCGGCTTCGGCTGCCTTTGCCTTGGTTGTATTGGACGGGAGCGGCGGCTGCGGACGCGGCGTTACGGCTTCCGCCGTCAGCTTTCATGGCGGAGACGGCGTCCTGGCTTCCCGCATTTGGAGCGGGAACGTCCGGGGCACCTGCTCCGGCAGCTCCGCGTTGGTCTTCACGGCCGCCGGTACCGCTTGGTCCGGGTCCGGCTGAAGACCCTTGTACAGAGGCGCCAGGGTCGCGGTTACCGGTTGCGCCGGGAACGTATTTCCAGGCATATGGAATGCCGGCAATACTGACGGCGCCGAGCAGCAGCGCGACCGGGCGGGCGCCGATCGCGTCCGCGAGCAAGCCGCCGGCGAGCATGCCGATCAGGCTGCCGAAGGCGATGATGCCGTTGTAGCTGCCGAGCAGCTTCCCGCGGTTATGGCCGGTCGAGGTTTCCAGCACCGTCAAATATCCGCCGATGCGCAGCAGCGACCAGGCGGCCCCCCACAGGGCTCTCGCCACCAGCAGCGCCGCAAAGCCGGATAAGCAGCCGTAGCCGATCGTGGTCAGACAGGCCAGCACAACGGCCAGCATAACGCCGGCGCGCTTGCTTATCCGGCTGTACAGCCAGCCCATCAGCGGATTGAGCGGCAGCCTGACGAAGCGGTTAATGGACAACAGAAATCCGACCTGCCACAGCGAGTCCAGACCGAATTGCCGCCAATATAAAGGAAGCACGATATAGTACATGGAGTCGCCGAGCAGACAAATAGCCGTTACCCAAGCCAATATGCGGACCTGCTTGCCTCCGTCCGATGGGGATAAGCCGGGTTCGGTAGTTGAGGTTGTGGCCATAAGCTGCAGCCTCCTTGGCGGATTTGTCATTTTCATTTTATTGTAGCTGGAAAAAGGGGAATAAAAAGTGTAATCTGAAAACATACATTTTCCCCTTTTGGCCTGGGCCGTTTGGGCGGCTCGTCCAAACGGTCCAGGCTCCCGTCAGGCGGCGCGGCCCCGCACCGCGGCGCCTTTTGGATGGAGCCGCTCGAACATGACAGTTTGCCTGCCGGACAACCTGACATTCGTTGGCAGCACGCCCTGATTGCACGCTAACAGCCCAATTCCAGACAGAAAGGAGCATCCATCCATGCAGCTGCTTGAACATTACGCGCGGCTTTACAGCGAATTGAAGCAGGGGCGTCCTCATCTGCAGCGGCGGGAAGAGATCGAGGTCACCGTCTCGCGTATTGCGGCTTGTTTGTTTTGTACGGAGCGTAACGCCAAGCTGCTCATTCGGGCGATGCGCGAGCGCGGTTGGATTGCCTGGTCGCCGGGCCGCGGCCGCGGCAACCAGTCCCGGCTGACGCTGCTGGCAGAGCCGGACGAGCTGCTGCTGGAGCAAGCGTCCGTCCGGCTGGCCGACAACCGCATCCAGGAAACGGTCGCACTGCTTGACACCGCATGGCTGACGGCGCAGGGACGCGAAAGACTGCTGCTCGCGCTGCAGCAGTCTTTCGGTTATGTGCGCATGGCGGCAGGCGCCGGTACACAGGGACGGCAGCAGCATATCATGCGTTTCCCGTCCTATCGTTTGCCGGGCTTGCTGGACCCGGCGTACGCCATGCGCCGTACCGAGCTTCATTTCATACGGCAATTATTCGATACTTTAATTGAATATGACAGCGACCGGGAGCGGTATGCTCCAGGACTTGCCCATCATTGGGAAACGGATCGCCATGCCGAAGTTTGGCGCTTTTATTTACAAAAGCACGTGAGGTTCCATCATGATGCGCCCTTCACCGCAGAAGATGTCAAGTATACGCTTGACCGACTGCGAAGCAGTTCCTGCCCGTCGCCGTATCGTGAGCTCTATTCCGGTATCCGGGAGGTCATGCCGATTGATGAGCATATTGTGGACATCAGACTGTTTGCCGGACAGCGTCATATGCCGGCATTGCTGGCTTCGACAGCCGCCAGCATCATCCCGCATGAGAGGGCTCACGCGTCCGCCCTCGAATCGTCCCTGCCCTTAGGGACGGGGCCGTTCCGGCTTACGTACCGCGACGAAAGGCAGCTGGTGCTGGAAAGCAATCCATTCTATTACAGACGGCCCGCTCATGTGGACCGGATTGAGATGTGGTATATACCCGAAGTGTACGAGGAGCAGTTCGCAAGGTCCGGTGAGCCGGATCAGGAAGGCGAGGGAATGAACTTCAAGCATTACGGGGCGACGCCCGAGGACAGGCAAACGTGGGAGCTTGCGGCAAGCACGGATCGCGGCTGCAAATATGTGCTGCTGAACCGTGCCGCAGGGGGACTGCTGGAGCAGCCGGGGCTGCGGCGCATTGTTAGCCGGGTGATCCGCGCCAACGATGCGGCGAAGCGGCTGGGCGGCAACCGGGGGGAACTGGCAGACTGCTTTATTAACGGCTTGTCCGGCTTCGCAGCTCCGGAGCCCGATGCCGCCCTTGATCCGCCGTCGGAATCGAACGGCGCCGCCGCCCCCGACTCGCCGCTGCTGCGGCTTGTCACCTATGCCGGCGCCGGACACGAGCGCGATGCCGACTGGCTGCGGCAGGCGCTTGAAGCGCATCGCATCCGGCTGGAGATCCGGCTCGTGCCTTACGAGCAGCTGAGCGATCCGGCCGTGCTGTCGCAGGCCGATCTGCTGCTGCTGGAACAGCCGGTGGACGCCGACGCAGAGTGGACGATGCGGGCCATCCTCGGCAGCGGACAATGCCCGCTGCGCCACTGCCTGCCCGCGGACCGGCTGCCTGAGCTGGACCGCCGGCTGGCCGAGCTGGCGGATGTGCCGTCGCGTGAAACGCGCTTGCGGGAGCTTGTCCGGCTGGAGCGCGAGCTGCTCGACCAAACGGTCATTTTATGGTACCGCTGGCGTCAGACCGCATCATTCCCGCCTCAGCTCCGCGACGTCAGGATCAGCGCCTTCGGCTGGGTCGATTATAAGCGGATGTGGTTTGCCCATGACACGTGACTCCGGCCGGGCGGAAGGCGGATCATACCGCCGGCGCCCGGCCGGTCCCGCAAATTTACGGTTTGGATTGTCGGTCCGCGTCGGAAGAGTCGGAGTCGCTTTTTCCGTTGAACAGCGTTTCCGTCACCGACTTCAGCTTATCCATGACTTTGCCGTAGCCGAAGCCGACGAGAAACGCGATTCCGATTTTGGCAAGCACGGAATTGCCGGTCTGCAGCAGCATGACGCCGCTCTCGAATAAAATAATGGTCATGACCGCCGCTCCGGCGCAATTGATCGGCCTCAGCAAATACCACAGAACCCACCGTTCCGTTAAACTATCGTAAAATTGATGAAACAGCCGCATCGCATATAATGTGCCCCCGATCGCTCCCGCCGCACCGTAATAAATATAATCCTTGAGCAGCACCAGATCGATCCCTAACGCGTGTTCGAACAAGCCGCTGCTGATTGCGGCCATCAGCCAGAAGCAGCCTGTGAACCAAAGGATCAAGTAAGCCAATACGCTCAGCTTGTACAGACGCTCTTTACCCGGCATGACACCACCGCCCCCGAATGAAATATCGTCATTTCATAGTATGTGGCAAAGGAGTTAAGCGTGCAGGCAGCAAAAAGAGGACAAAGCAAGCGGCCCGAACCATCTCGCTTCATCCTCTTGGCATAGAACCATGCTGTTACAGCTTATGAGCTTGTTTTCGTTTTGATGTATAGCATTTGCGGCAAACCGGCAAATAGCTTTCATTGCCGCCGATCTGAATTTGCTCGCCTTCAAATACAGGCTGCCCGTCCGAGCAGCGCATGTTCATAATCGCTTTTTGATCGCAATACCAGCAGACCGTCTTAATCTCTTCGATTTTGTCCGCGATCGCGAGCAGGTGATAGCTTCCTTCGAACAGGTTGCCAAGAAAATCGGCCCGAAGACCGTAAGCGATTACGGGAATGTTTAAAGTGTCGACGATTTCCGTCAATTGCCGAACCTGCTCCTTGTTCAAAAACTGCGATTCATCTATTAAAATGCAGTTCGGCTTTTTGGCCGCCGCCAGCTCGATCATGTTCGTATGGTCGTCGATAATGATCGCTTTCTTTTGCATGCCGATTCGCGATGCCACCGTACCGACCCCATGACGGTTGTCGACGGATGGGGTAAACAGCAGCACCTTTTTGCCCTGCTCCTCATAGTTATGCGCGGTCCGCAGCACTTCGATCGACTTGCCGCTGTTCATCGTGCCGTACCGGAAATATAGTTTAGCCACTGGGTAGACAGTCCTCTCTGCTGAAATATGTCATCCTATCATAGCACAAGGACGCACTCTTTGCGTATAGACCCTTGATCGCTTTGCGGGAATCTCCGGCGATTCCGGTCTGCCGGACCGCCGGATGCGGCCTGTTTCGCTGTGCGGGGATGCAGGGAAGCGGCATGTCTGCCCCGTTTCGCTCCGATGACGCTTTACGGTTTTTCCGGTGAGGAACGCTCGCGCCAAAATAAGCAGACTCCTTCCTTGGTGGGCTGGCAGCTGATCTCGTACCAGCGCTTTGCTTTCTCGTCAAAGTGGTGATGGCGAATAAGGCTTTTTTCTTCCATGGCGCGCTGAATGACGGAATAGAGCGGGGTGGCGGTCAATTTCGGGAACGATTTCCAAATATTTTGACCTAGTAATTCCTCGCGTCTGCGGTTTAAAACGGGCTCGGATGCTTTGTTCGCGTAGCTGATTTCACCGTTCGCTTTGACCAGCATGAGCGCAAACGGGATGGACTCCAATAGCGCGCTCATCGTATGGACGGCGGTTTGAGAAGTGGCTTCGAGCTTTTTCCTGTCATCGATATTTTGCGTCAGCATAAGCAGATAGCTGGGCTCGCCGTGTTCATCACGCAGCAAAGTCGCATAAACAAAGCACCAAACCGGTTCGCCGGACGGCTTCAGAAACCGCTGTTCGGCTTGAAACGAGGGGATGGCGCCGGCTGCCAGCTGACTGGACAGATGCATGCAGCGCAGCAGCTCGTCGGGATGGACGAGGGCCGATAAGTTGACTTGCCGCATCTGCGTCTCATCGCAGTCGAGCATGCTCCTGAAAGCGGGATTCACCTCGAGAAAACGGCATTCCAGACTCAGTATTGCCGCTCCGAAGAGCGGTTGGGTAAACCATTGACAAGTCAGTACATGCAACCAATGCGCCGATGTGTCGGCTTTGAGCAGGTTCAATATACGGGTCGAGCCGGAAGAGTCATCCATATACCTAATTCCTTCCATGGGAGGGTTACATCATGCGGGGTGTGTCGGTTGTCGCCGGAAATCGTCGATTCTCAATAATTTCTACAAGAAACGACAATTTCCCTCCGGAGCTTCGTGTCTCCGAATAAAAAAATTTACAATTGTTACAATATGAGAACATGTATGGTTAACCGATCGCGGCCGCAGGCTAAAAAGCGGTATGCGGGCGATCGGGATGAAAGGCTCGAGCCAAGTGCCCGGCATTGTCTTGTATACAGGTGACAAATGGCGGCAGCCGCGTTCACACTCGACGACCGGAGGAAGCATGTATTCCGCGCGGCTGGCGGATTGCCGGATTTTCCGCGTAAAATCGGGGCTGCAGGGCGGTCGGATTGGGGAGAAGCCAGTGTCAAATGGGTTTTATGTTACATATAATGTAAGGTATTTCTGGAATACAAGATTTTTGTAGAAAAATTGTTTGTTTTAAATTGATAGTTTAGGTCTCAGATGTTAATATAAAACATATTAATCTAATAGAGGTTCATAGAATTGGTCAAGGTTTGAACTGATTTTAGAACGGATGATGTGCCTGTTCTTCCTATCTAATGTGATATCGGCATGTTTTGCAAGGGACTCGCGGACTTATGTTACGTTCGTTCGAGGCAACTTGGCGATTATGTATATCAATTGGGGAGAATATCTCCCAGGCTGGCGGAACCGCTTCGGTTCAGGCTTGTGAACAATGGTACAAACAATTACAAGGAAAGAAAGGTTGTACAACATGAACAGAAACGGATTACCAGTTAAGCAGGGTCTTTACGACCCTCAGTTTGAGCACGACGCTTGCGGGATCGGGTTTGTTGCCAACATTAAAGGTAAGCCTTCTCATGAAATTGTCGGTCAGGCTTTAAACGTATTATGCAATCTGGATCACCGCGGCGGTCAGGGCAGCGAGAGCAATACGGGGGACGGAGCGGGCATTTTGCTGCAAATTCCGCACAGCTTCTTGAAATCGGAATGCGCGAAGGAAGGCATCGAGCTGCCGGAAGCGGGCAAGTACGGGGTCGGCATGGTATTTTTGCCGCAGGATGCCGCGGCGCGTACAGCCTGTGAGCAGGTGCTGGAAGCGAAGATTGCGGAAGCCGGACAGCAGCTGCTGGGCTGGAGAACGGTTCCGACCGACAATTCCACGCTGGGCGAATCCGCAAAATCGGCGGAGCCGTTTGTCCGTCAAATCTTTATCGGCTCTACGATCGAGAGCGGCGACGAACTGGCGTTTGAACGCAAGCTGTACGTTATCCGCAAATTGACGGAAAATGCGGTTCGTGCGCTCGATTTCAATGAAGCGTTTTATTTTTCCAGCCTGTCGAGCCGGACGATCGTATATAAAGGAATGCTGACTCCTGAACAGGTGGACAGCTATTACGTGGAGCTGAAAAACCCGGCGTTCGAAACGGCGCTGGCGCTCGTCCATTCCCGGTTCAGCACCAACACGTTCCCGAGCTGGGAACGCGCCCATCCATACCGCTATTTAATTCATAACGGCGAAATCAATACGCTGCGCGGCAATGTCAACTGGATGCATGCCCGCCAGGCGATGTGCGAGACGGAACTGTTCGGCGAAGATTTGAAAAAGATTTTACCGGTCATCGATACCGACGGCTCGGACTCCCAAATGTTCGACAATACGCTGGAATTTTTGATGCTGACCGGCAGATCGCTGCCGCATGCGGCGATGATGATGATTCCGGAGCCTTGGTCCAAGCATGAGTCGATGAGCGACGAGAAGAAAGCTTTCTATGAATATCACAGCTGTTTGATGGAGCCATGGGACGGCCCGGCCGCGATCTCCTTTACGGACGGCAAAATGATCGGCGCGGTGCTCGACCGCAACGGCTTGCGTCCGGCCCGTTATTATGTAACGAATGACGACCTGATCGTGCTTGCCTCCGAGGTCGGCGTGCTGAATATCGCGCCGGAGCGGATCGTGCGCAAAGACCGTTTGCGTCCGGGGCGGATGCTGCTAGTCGATACCGTCAAGGGGCGCATCGTATCCGATGAGGAAATCAAAGGCTCGATCGTCGCCGAGCAGCCTTACCGCGACTGGCTGAACGAGCATTTAATTTCATTGGAAGAGCTGCCGGAGCCTGCGGAGGTGCCGCAAACGGATCACGAAACGGTACTGCAGCGCCAGATGGCGTTCGGCTACACGTTCGAAAATTTGCGCAAAATTATCGAACCGATGGCGAAGACCGGCGTAGACCCGATCGGCTCGATGGGCTTCGACGCGCCGCTTGCGGTGCTGTCCGATCGGCCGCAGCTGCTGTACAGCTACTTCAAGCAGCTGTTCGCACAGGTGACGAACCCGCCGATCGACGCGAACTTTGAAGAAATTATTACGGCGCAGGGCACGACCGTCGGCCCCGAGCGCAACTTGATCAAGCCTGAGCCGGAGAGCTGCCGCCAAATCCGTTTGGCGACGCCGGTATTGACCAACGCGGAGCTGGCGAAGCTGCGCGAAATCAAGCGTGACGGCTTCAAATCCGTCACGCTGCCGATCCTGTTCAAGGCGTCCGAAGATCCGGGCGCATTGGAGCAGGCGATGGATGAGCTGTATGCGGCCGCCGACCAGGCGATTGCCGAGGGCGCTACGCTGATCATCTTGTCCGACCGCGGCGTGGAAGCGCAGCTGGCGGCCATCCCGGCACTGTTGGCCGTTTCCGGCCTGCATCACCATCTGATCCGCGAAGGCACACGCACAAAGGTAGGCCTGCTGCTTGAATCCGGCGAACCGCGCGAGGTGCATCACTTTGCGCTGCTGCTCGGCTATGGCGCAAGCGCGATCAACCCTTATTTGGTGCTGGAAACGCTGGAGGATTCGATCCGCTCGAACAAGCTGAAGGATTTGACGGCGGAAAAAGCGGTCTACAATTATATTAAAGCCTCGACCAAGGGCGTCGTAAAAGTGTTGGCCAAAATGGGAATCTCCACGATTCAGAGCTACCGCGGCGCGCAAATTTTCGAAGCCGTCGGTCTGGATCAATCCGTTATCGATAAATATTTTACATGGACTTATACGCCGGTTAGCGGTATAAAAATCGATGTAATCGCCCAGGAAGCCATTCTTCGCCACCGGCGCGCATTCTCCGAGCAGGAGGGCCGCGACCGTGCGCTTGATACCGGGGGCGAGCTGCAATGGCGCAAAAACGGCGAGGATCACCTGTACAATCCGGAGACGATCCATGCGCTTCAGGCGGCCGTTAGAACGAATAATTACGACATGTACAAAAAGTTCGTGAAGCTGGTTCAAAAGGAGAATGAGAAGTACGCTGCGCTGCGCTCGCTCTTCTCGTTCAAATCCGGCCGCGGTCCGATTCCGATTGACGAGGTCGAGCCGGTAGAATCGATGTTCAAGCGGTTCAAGACCGGTGCGATGTCCTACGGTTCGATCTCCAAAGAAACGCACGAAGACTTGGCGATCGCGATGAACCGTATCGGCGGCAAATCGAATACCGGCGAGGGCGGCGAGCACTACGAGCGGTTTCAGCCGGATGAGAACGGCGATCTGCGCCGCAGTGCGATCAAGCAGGTAGCTTCGGGCCGCTTCGGCGTAACGAGCAATTATCTCGTTAATGCGGACGAGATTCAAATTAAAATGGCACAGGGCGCAAAGCCTGGCGAAGGCGGCCAGCTGCCGGGCTCCAAAGTGTACCCGTGGGTAGCCGAGGTGCGCGGCGTTACGCCGGGCGTAGGCTTAATCTCGCCGCCGCCGCATCACGATATTTATTCGATCGAGGATTTGGCGGAGCTGATTCATGATCTGAAGAACGCCAATCCGCGCGCAAGAATCAGCGTGAAGCTCGTCTCCGAGGTCGGTGTCGGCACAATTGCCGCCGGCGTTGCCAAAGGGAAGGCCGACGTCGTGCTGATCAGCGGCTATGACGGGGGGACGGGCGCATCGCCGCAAACGAGCATCCGTCATGCCGGATTGCCTTGGGAGCTCGGCCTTGCGGAGACACATCAGACGCTGGTGCTGAACGATCTGAGAAGCCGGATTACGGTAGAAACCGACGGCAAGCTGATGACCGGACGCGATGTCGTCGTCGCGGCGCTGCTCGGCGCGGAAGAGTTCGGCTTTGCGACCACCCCGCTGATCGCTCTTGGCTGCATTATGATGCGCGTCTGTCATCTGGATACTTGTCCGGTCGGCGTTGCGACGCAAAATCCGGATCTTCGCAAAAAGTATACGGGCGACCCTGAGCATGTCGTCAATTTTATGAATTTCGTCGCCCAGGATGCGCGCGAACTGATGGCCGAGCTCGGCTTCCGGACGATCGAAGAAATGGTCGGCCATACGGAGTATCTGGAAACGAACCAGGCTGTCGCCCATTGGAAAGCCAAAGGCATCGACTTATCGCCGCTGCTTCATCAGCCTGAGGTTGGTGAGGGTGTAGGCCGCTTCTGCTCGATGGTACAGGATCACGGTCTGGACCGTTCGCTCGATATGACGCAGCTCCTTGAAATTTGCAAACCTGCGATTGAGAACAAGGAGCATGTGCACGCGATTTTGCCGATTCATAACGTGAATCGCGTCGTCGGAACGATTCTGGGCAGCGAAGTAACCCGCCGCTACGGATTGGAGGGACTTCCGCACGATACGATTCGGATTCATTTTAACGGTTCGGCAGGCCAAAGCTTTGGCGCCTTCGTTCCGAAAGGCATCACGCTTTCCCTGGAGGGCGACGCCAACGATTATGTCGGCAAAGGCTTATCCGGAGGCAAGCTCGCGATATTCCCGTCGGAGCAATCGATTTTTGAAGCCGAGAACAACATCATTGTCGGCAACACGGCATTTTACGGAGCTACCGGCGGCGAAGCCTACATCCGCGGAATTGCCGGCGAGCGCTTCTGCGTACGGAATTCCGGGGCCAGCGTTGTCGTGGAAGGCGTAGGCGACCACGGCTGCGAATACATGACCGGCGGGCGCGCTGTCGTTATCGGGCCGACCGGCCGCAACTTTGCGGCAGGGATGTCCGGAGGCATCGCTTACGTGCTCGACGAGGATGGAACGTTCAAAGACAAATGCAACAAAGAAATGGTTTTTCTGGAGCAGGTCGAGGAAACCTTCGAAGCTCAGGAGCTGCGCAACCTGATTCAGCATCACGAAACGTTCACGGGGAGCAAGGTTGCAAACCGCATCCTGAAAAACTGGGAAATGTATGTTTGGAAATTTGTGAAAGTCATTCCGAAAGACTACAAGCGGATGTTCGAAGCGATCGAGCGCGTCAAACGTTCCGGCTTGAGCCAGCAGGAAGCGATGCTTGTTGCGTTTGAGGAAAACATGAAGGACGTATCTCGAGTAGGCGGTAACTAATAACGATTGCATATGGAAAACGACAATTTCATCTGGCTTAGACTTACACATGCGGTGACTTGATGAGAAGAAACTGCTGCGAGTCGATCGCATCTGCCCGAAAGCTGCCGGAACAGGCGCTCCGTTCGATATTTGAATATGGAATGGACGACTGTGCCAGGAGGCATATACAATTGGAAGGAAGATGGACGATTCGCAGCGGTTTCTTTTTTGCAGCGAATGTAAGCGCTGTATCTGGAAGAAAGACGGTTTTCAATAATGGGCAGGAGGCAGAAGAATGGGTAAACCAACCGGATTTATCGATTACCAGCGTGAAACTCCGAGCGAAGCGGCTCCCTTGATGCGAATCAGCCACTGGAACGAATTCAGCACGCCGTTATCCGAGGAAAAGCTTCAGCTTCAAGGCGCTCGCTGTATGGACTGCGGCATTCCGTTTTGCCATACGGGCAAGCTGATCAGCGGCATGGCAGCGGGTTGCCCTGTCAACAATCTCATTCCCGAATGGAATGATCTCGTATATCAAGGCATGTGGCGCGAAGCTTTGGATCGCCTGCATAAAACGAATAATTTCCCCGAGTTTACCGGCCGCGTCTGCCCGGCTCCATGCGAAGGCTCCTGTACCGTAGGTATTAGCGGAACGCCGGTTACGATCAAAAACATCGAGAAATCGATTATCGACAAAGGCTTTGCCGAGGGCTGGGTCGTGCCGGAGCCGCCTGCCGTCCGAACGGGCAAAAAGGTCGCAGTCATCGGCTCGGGACCGTCTGGCCTTGCCTGCGCTGCGCAGCTGAACAAAGCCGGTCATAGCGTGACCGTTTACGAGCGTGCGGACCGGATCGGCGGTCTGCTTATGTACGGCATTCCGAATATGAAGCTGGATAAAAAGTACGTGCAGCGGCGCGTAGACCTGCTGGCCGCCGAAGGCGTCAAGTTCGTGACGAATACCGAGATCGGCAAAGACATTCCTGCATCGCAGCTGAAGGAACAGTTCGACGCTATCGTCCTGTGCGGCGGTGCGACCAAAGGCCGCGACCTCCAGATCGAGGGCCGCGAGCTGAAGGGCGTTCATCTGGCGATGGAATTTCTTTCGAAAAATACGAAGAGCCTGCTCGATTCCCGGCATCAGGACGGGCAATATATTTCCGCCGAAGGCAAGGATGTTATTGTTATCGGCGGCGGCGATACGGGCACGGACTGTGTCGGTACGTCGATCCGCCACAAATGCAAAAGCGTGACGCAATTCGAAATTATGCCGAAATCACCGGAAAAACGTCCGGCGAACAACCCTTGGCCGGAATGGCCCAAGGTGCTGAAGGTCGATTACGGGCAGGAGGAAGCGGCCGCACTGCAGGGGCAGGACCCCCGCCAATATTTGATCAATACGAAGAAGTTTGTCGGCGATGAGAACGGGCATGTAAAAGAGCTTCATACCGTGCTGATCGAATGGAAGAAGGATGATCAGGGGCGGTTTGTCCCTGTGGAGGTACCAGGCAGCGAGAAAGTGTACCCGGCGCAGCTCGTTATGCTGGCGATGGGCTTCATGGGTCCGGAAAATACGGTGCTGGACCAGCTCGGCGTCGAGAAGGATGAACGCTCCAACGCGAAAGCGGAATACGGCAAGTTTGCGACCAACGTAAAAGGCGTATTTGCCGCCGGGGATATGCGCCGCGGGCAAAGCCTTGTCGTGTGGGCGATCAACGAAGGCCGTGAAGCGGCCCGCGAATGCGACCGATATTTGATGGGCTCTACCAATCTGCCGTAACGTCGGCTTATACCGAAACGATAAGGAGCGCGCGCCTACAGGCGTTGGCGCTCCTTATTGCCGAACCGGCCAACGAAGCAGCATTTTGGATCGGCATTAGACGGAGCCTGAGCATAAATGTTTCTTTGTCCCCTTGACCGTGAACGTCTTACGATCCGGCTGCAGCCAATCGCTATGACTTTATTCCTGCGAAATAATAGGAAAAATAAACAATTTGACTTAAATTTTAGCGAAAATTGTCACAATTTTGTAAAAAAGGGTTCTTTACTTCAAATTTATCTGATATACTGGTGCATAAATATGCCAAATACATAATAGTTATTAATTGATGGACAACACTCGGGAGGTGTCGGTTTTTTATGTCAAGCGAAGACAAAACATTGGCCTTATTATCGCATATTTTAAGCTTGTTTGTCGGGTTCATCGCCCCGCTCGTCATCTGGCTTATCAAGAAGGATCAATCTCAATATGTGGCCGAGCAGGCAAAAGAATCGCTTAACTTTCAAATCTCGCTATTGATTTATTATTTTGTGGCGTGGATATTGACGTTTCTGGTGATTGGGCTGATTCTGTTGCCCGCGCTTTGGGTTTTCTCGGTTATCGTTGTCATTTTGGCGGCGGTCAAAGCTAACAGCGGGGAAATGTACCGTTATCCGCTGACGATCCGTTTTGTGAAGTAATCCGTATGCAGGCATGGAAGCCCGTTTGAGTACAACGCTCAAGCGGGCTTTCGATTTGCGGCGTCCGTCGGGACAGGCCGTGCAGCAGGCGGCTGCAACGGTTCGATCCCTCGGGCTGCTGCTGTTGCTCCGGATAAAGGACGGTCCGGCTGAGCGGAGTTTGGTCCGGCCGAGAGCCATATGCATATATTGTAAATATGCGTTTCACCCTCTTTAATCGGAAGCCGGGTACGAATATTGTAATCAAACCAAGTTTTCCGATATCTGGAGGGATAAGGCTATGTCCTTTTTACGAGCGCTTGAACCCAACAAGAATCTCGACGATAACTGGGTGCATCTCATGATTGCGGCCCGCAATATGGGAATTTCGAAAGAAGAAGTGCAGCGATTTATTCGTCAATCGCAAAAACAAGAAAATTTAAAACATCAACCATAAAAACAAAAAATTTTTAAATATTAATGATAGCGTTTTCAAACAAAAATTTTCACATTTTCTTAGCCAAGACCCCACAAAATTTGCTAAAATAGTACTATAGACGTCATACAGATCAATAAAGGGGCAGCTACCATGATAGGCAAACGCGTAAAGCAGTTGCGAATCGAGAAGGGACTCTCCCTCTCGGAGCTGGCCGAAAAGGCTGGCGTCGCGAAGTCGTACTTAAGCTCGATCGAGCGGGATATTCAGTCGAATCCGTCGATTCATTTTTTAGAAAAGGTGTGCACCGTTCTTGAAGTGCCGATCGAATCCTTTTTGCAAAACAAAACGACTCCCCATCAGGAATTGGATGAGGAATGGTTGAATCTTGTGCATGAGGCTATGGTTTCCGGCGTGAGCAAAGAGCAGTTTTTGGAGTTTCTGGAGTACAACAAGTGGCGCAAAAACCAGCAGAAATAATTTGGGGCAGCCCGGAAACCTTTTGGAGCCCTGGAAGCTGTAAGACAGCATCCAAAGGGCTTTTTTTGCATTTGTGCGGAAAGAATAAGATGGATGGTGCGCAGCGGATGGCCATACAGAAGTCCAGCCGGAATGCGAGGCAATGAAATGGAAAAGCAGCGCCGATCCGCTATATTAAGCGGGATCGGGCGCTGCTTTTATTTTGAATAGAAAGTTTATATTTTGTTCCATACAACCTGGAAAAATGTGCTCGTCCTTTGGGTATGGTGCCAGCCGCTTACTTAGGCTTAAGTCATCGCCGTCCGAGTGCTATTTGATTTTCTCGAAGGCTTGCTTCATTATATCGTAGCTTTGCTTCACGCGCTCGGTGTATTGGACCTTGTTCCACCCGTCCCAACGATAGATGGGAAGCTTGGATACCGGAAATGCGCCGCCGCCTCCATTATCCAGGCCGATCACCGAATTGTCGGAACGCTTGACGATCCAGGGGACAAAGCGGATGCCCTCGGTCGAACGGGCGAACAGCTTGCCGTCCTTCTCGCCATAGCTGATGACCTGCTTCGAGCTGGGGTCAGAGAAGCCGAGCAGCATCCAGGGGATGCGCAGCTCCAGCGTCGTTCCGCTCGTCTGCCACATGGTCAACGAATTAAATTTCGTCGAGCCGACCTTCGTCGAGCCGCGCAGCATATTTCCGGCGGGAACATCCTCGAATGGATTATACTTCTTGGAATCCGGCGGTATCAATTCCAGCCCGACGGCCAGCTTCCAAGGGTCGAATATGCCGGAGTCGTCCTGAAACTGCTCGGGCTTTACCGGCAGCATGCCGTACAGCTTGCCGTACAGACGGGTGTGTAGATTGTAATTGGAGGCAATCTTGACTTGGCTTTCGTTATCTTTGCCGAGTACGATCACCGTCTCCAAGCCCTCATCCAGCGTTTTCCCGCCCAGTTCCTTGGCATGCTTGTTGCCGCCCGGGATCGTGTCTACGCCGAGATACAGCTGCTCCTGCTCGGGATCGAACGGATGTTCCAGCTGCGCATTGACATACACATAAGCCTCGTCGTGCGTGACGCTGATTTCTTTCCAGCCGGGCATGGCGCTCGTATCCAGCTTCTGAATCTCGGAAGACTTCAACGAGTTCCAGTCGGACGGGTCTCCGTCAATGACGAGCTTGCCATCTTTGCCCGACAGCTCCGCCAGCAGGCCAAAATGCTGCTCGTTGGTCAGTACGTTATGCCACAGTCTGCGCCGATCCTGCGGGATTTCATAATACATTGTATTCCATGTCTTTTTAAACCACTCGTCCTGCCATGAAAACACGATCGCCCCCGCCATGCCTTCGCTATGAATATCCTGCAGCAGCGAAGCGTCGATCCGCCCTTGCGCTTCTTCGTCATGCGAGCCCTGATGGCGGTCCATCGTGCCCAGATGAGCGACGCCGAGCGATGAAGGAACACCGAATTCCGTAATCATAACCGGTATGTCTTTATGGTAAGCCTTGAGCTTGCGCAAATAGCTTTTGTACATGTTCGGAGTTCCGTCCGCTTCCTTCACATCCTTCAGCGTATCATCCAACCGGAAAAAGTCGGGATAATACGGATAGGCATGATAAGCGGCGAAATAGCCGCCTTCCCAGTTGTTCACCTGAATATGGCTGGCGTCTACGCTGACCATATCCTCCTGGATAAGTACTTCTCCGGGATGGCTGAGCGGGTCGGTCGTGACCCAGTTGGTGAAGGCGAGCGGATGGCTCCAACCGAATTGCGCTTCGCTTACGGCGAGGTAATCGAGCATCGTGGCCAGCCAGTTTTCGAACGGAGATGCTTCCGGTTTGGCGGACAGATGAGTGCCGACAAACCCTTTTTTGTCCGGATGCTTCTCATTCGTATTTTGGACCATCGTGGGATCCCATTCGGTCCCGATATGCCAGCCGAGCAAATAAGGCCCGGCATTATACCGGTACGTGCCGCCGGCTTTTCCGAATTCTTCCGGAATGTTCGCGCTGCCGTAGACGACGCTGACCGCGTCATAAATTTCCTTTTCAAACTTGTTGTAAATTTCGTCGAGGTAAGCGTCTTTCTTCTCGATCAAATCTTCCTCGGGCGACCATACCCCTTGAATAAAATAAAGCGGCCGGTCTTTATGATCCTGATTATATTTCACGAGCGCTTCATAAAACGCCGGTTGCAAAATCGTATAGACGCGGATTGTATTGGCGCCCATGTCCTGAATCATTTTGAACCATTGCAAATAATGCTCCTTCGTGATCGGCAGGTCTCCCGGGTCGTAACCCGGAAGAGCCGCGCCGATATTTACCCCTTTGACGAAAAAGGGCGTCCACTTATTATTGCTGTAAATTTCCAATCGGTCTTCCTGCGTTCTGAATTTAATCTGCGCTCCGTCGGCCGAATGGACGGTTTCCACTTTAGCGGCCGGCCAATAATGCCATATGACGAAACCGGCGAGCAAAACCAAGGCGAAACGAAGCAGCCATTTGGCCGCAGTGGTTGTCCCTTTCATGACGATGAGCTCCTTTGGTTTCTATTTCGGTTCATATAATGAGATCGGACTTCAGGCGAGCAGCCTGCGTATCCGGGCTTCCAGCTCCACGGGCGAGAACGGCTTTTTGATCACATCGGAAACGCCCAGATCGAAGCATTTGCTTAATTCGTGATCCAGACCGAGATCGGTCAGCACCATAATTTTGCACTGGTTTTTGAGGCTTCGCGATTGGCGGATCCGGTGAATGAGCTGATAGCCGTCAAGGGCCGGCAGCGTCAATTCGGTGATGACAAGATCGGGAGTCGTTTCATTGATCAGATTCAGTCCTTCCAGGCCATCCTGTGCCGGGCGGACGTCGTAGCCCTGAAACCCGAGCCGGGTTTGCATAAAATCGAGCAGATCGGTATTTTGGTCGATCATGACGATCGAGGGCGTTTCGTTCGCCGGGGCTTGCCGGGAATAGACGATAATGTCCTGTTCCGGGGCTGCCTGCTCTCCTAATACCAGTGCGATGAACTCGGACATCGCTTCCTCATCGGGAGTCGCGCTTTCGGGGAATGCGGCTACAGCCATTTTGCCGGCCAGGAAGCCGGCATTTTGCAGAAACGATTTGGCCGAGAGCGACAGGAAGTGCGTATACGCCAACGTTTGTCCCGGCAGCGCTACGAGCAGCAGCTGCTCCCGCTCCTCATAGCTGAGAATGACAGATAAGGACGTATCCTCGATACGCAGCCGCGTTTCGAAATCCTGAAGCTCCATCGAGCCCATCGGGTTCGCTTGTACAGCGATAACGCCGCAGCTCTCCCAGACGGAGTCCTGCAGCAGGCGATGCACTTGTTGATACAGATGACGGGATAAGACGGAGGGGGCCGATTTGGACAGCGATGACGTATTCATTAGGGAAAACACTCCTTTAAAATGGATTTTAATTTAGAAAAGGCTATCAGCTACATGGCCGGCGCTTTGGCCGTTTTGGTATCTGCGGCTTTTCCGGCGCCATTGGTTGCGGCATCGCCGGAGTCTGTCGACTCCTCGGTCCAGCTGCGGCGTACCATATTGCCCCAGTTGTTGTTGCGGCGCGCGTAATCGACATGGCCCTGCAGCTTCCAAAACGCATTGAGCTGATCGTAGCCGAGCGCCATCACGATGGAAAAGCCGATAATTTTGAACAAGTCGCGTGTCGTGACGCTTTGCCGGAAAGCAATTTCCTCGATAATGAGGGAACCTGCCGTAAAGACGAGACCGATCAGCAAATTTATAAACAGGAAGGCAAGCAGAACCGGGTACTGGGTCATGTCCATGGCGACATATGCGATCAAGGCGGCCAGACCGGACAGCTTGATATACGGGCTTAAAGTTTCATAAGCGATCGTATAGGGCAGAGCCAGCCATCCGATAATCTTGTACCTCGGAATGAACAGCATACCGCGGAAGTGAAGCACATTCCACAGGTTGCCCCGTATCCAGCGCCGGCGCTGGGCGCCCAGTACGGCCAGCGTGTCGGGCGCTTGCGTCCAGCAGACGGCGTCGGGGCAGAAGATGATCCGATACGGCAGGTTTTGCTGCAGCATATACCGGTGAAGCTTAATGACGATGTTCATATCCTCGCCGGGACAATCCTGCTCATAACCGCCGACGCGGATCAGGTAGTCTTTGCGGAACAGTCCGAACGCCCCGGATACGATCAACAGTCCGTTCATGGCGCTCCACCCGATGCGGCCGCCGAGAAAGGCGCGCATATACTCGACATATTGCATGGCAGGCAGCCATTTGGAGGATACCCGCACCGAGCTGACGCGTCCGTCCTGGACGCTGCTGCCGTTGGCGATTCGTACGTTGCCGCCGATTGCGATATGCTGCTCTGGATTTTCCATATATACTTTGACCATTCGGATCAACGCGTCTTTCTCCAATACGGAATCGGCGTCAATCGTTGAGACGAGCGGGTATTTCGAGACGTTAATGCCTGCGTTTAAAGCGTCGGCCTTGCCCCCGTTATCTTTGTCGATCACTACCAGCTTCGGATATTGCGGGCTTGTGTAGATCGCCTTGAGCGGCTTGGACGATACCAAATGCCGCGAAGCGGACAGCCGCTGGCGCTTCAATCCGAATTCGTCCAGCAGCACCTGCAGCGTGTTGTCCTTGGAGCCGTCGTTGATCACGATCACTTCATAAACCGGAAATTCCAATGTCATAAGCGAGCGTACGCTTTCGATAATCGTCAGTTCTTCATTATAGGAGGGTACCAGGATGGAAACGGGCGGCACATATTCCGAACCGGCCAGCTCCCGAAATCGTGAGTACATCGTGCTTTTGATTTGGGACAACATATTTTGCGACGATAAGGCCAAAATGATGAAGTAAAACAAGCTGGACCCGACGATTAGGCAGGTGGCAAAGTACCCATAATTCAGCAAAAAATCTCTCATCGTGATCCCCTTTCTACGAGCCGAACGATGCCGCCTTTGCCGGGTGGCTCGTGTATGATTCGTTAAATATCGTTTCGTACAGATGGGACAGCCGGTTAAAATGCAAAATGTGCCGTATGTCCTGCGCGGCCAGCACGGCTGCGCTTTCCAGCTCCTGATGAATCGCGTCCCAAGCCGTATCGCGGCTCAGCTCATCCTCCGACGAACTCGCGGTTTCGCACAGCGTCTGGAAGCCTTCCAGCCCGAGGCCGGCCATGCTTTTGGCGCTGTAATAGCGAACCCACCAGCTTTCGTCGGTCAGGCCGCGCTTCATGCTGTCCATGAAGACAGGAAGCCTTTGCGAGCCAGCCGCTTTAACCGCGGACGCCCGGATTTCCCAATCCGGGTGGCGGATCAAGCTCTCGATCCGTTCCTGAGCCAGCAGATGCGGATATTCCAGCAGCAGCTTGCTGGCTTTAATACGGATCTCCTTATGCTCCGATGCGGCGAGCTGCTCCAGCACGGGGAACAGGACGGCCTCGTTGCGGCCGGACAGTCCCGTCAGAGCTACATTGATCAAATTCTCGTCGCCCGATTGGAGCAGCTCCAAATAGACCGGGACGGAGTCGAGCTCCGATGATGCCATTATATCCGCAATCAGCTGCCGGCTTTGCGGATGATGCTTGGCGAGCCGCAGAATGAGCCTGCGCAGCTCGCCGGATGTGCCGGCGCATTTGGCGGCGGCGCGGCCGACGACGAAAGCTGTCGCATCGTCGGCTTCATGCTCAAGCAGCGTCAGCAGCTCGCCTGTACATTCCTTGGCGCGCATGACGCCGAGATGGTAAGCGGCGTCGATCCGCTCCCAATGCCGCGGGCTGTGCAGCCGTTTGCGCTCCAGCTCGACCAGACCCATCTCCCGACACAGATCCGTCAGCTTGGCGCGATGGACGCCGCCGAATGTTTCGATCCATTCCAGCAGCTTGACGCGGATCGCGATCAGCTCGTCGGGGTCAAGCGGTCCGGGAGGCGGCAACAGCTCCGGACCGTCGATGTTAATGCTTATATAATTGAAGTAATTGTGATGCTTTTCCAAGTATTGGGCTGTCCGTGCCTCGATTCTGCGGTTTCTCGCCCGCAGCACATACAGGACGCCAAACGCCGCGACGATAATAATTCCGAGAACCGCGGCCGTAAATAAAGCCGGTTGTAACGCTTCAAACGGGTCGATCCGCATACGCTGTTCTTCTCCCCTCGGGCGTCCGGTTTATTCAACCGTCACGCTTTTGGCTAAATTTCGCGGCTTATCCACATCATTGCCTCGCGCCAATGCGGCATAATAGGCCAGCAGCTGCAGCGGGATGACGGATACGGCCGGGGTAAGCAGTGGATGCGTGCGTGGAACATAGATGACCTCGTCGGCCGTTTTGGCCATGTCCATATTGCCTTCCAGCGCGACACCGATGACATACGCTCCGCGCGCCTTCACTTCTTTAATGTTGCTGATCGTCTTTTCCAGCAGCGCTTCCTGGGTCGCCAGAGCGATGACCGGCGTGCCTTCTTCAATCAGCGCCAGCGAGCCGTGCTTTAATTCGCCGGCGGGATACGCCTCCGAATGAATGTAGGAAATCTCCTTCAGCTTGAGCGACGCTTCCAGGGCTACCATATAATCAAGGCCGCGGCCGATGAAAAACAGGTTGCCGCATTCCGCCAGCTCGCCTGCAATGCGCTGAACCCGACGGGTATCCTCCAGCATTTCCTCGATCTGTACCGGAAGCCGTTCCATCATCGCCAGCATTTCGGTCCGCGTAACGGCATCGAGCGTATTCAGGCATTGCGACAGGTAAAGCGCCAGCATGTAGATCACAATCAGCTGCGAAGTATACGCTTTGGTAGAAGCGACCGCGATTTCAGGACCCGCCCATGTAAACAGGACGTCATCCGCTTCGCGGGCCACCGAGCTGCCGACTACATTGGTGATGGCCAAAATATGCGCGCCGGAAAGCTTCGCTTCCCGCATCGCGGCCAGCGTATCGGCGGTTTCGCCGGATTGGCTTACGGCGATAACGAGCGTGTGCTCGCGGATAATCGGCTGCCGGTACCGGTATTCGGAAGCGACGTCGATTTCCACCGGGATTCGGGTGAGCCGTTCAATGACGGCCTTGCCGACCAGCGCCGCATGGTAGGCGGTACCGCAGGCAACCATGTGGATGTGCTGGATTTGCCGAATTTGCTCCGGTGCCAGCTGCAGCTCGGGCAGCACGATTCCGTGGCTGTCGCCGTCGATCCGGCCGAGCATCGTATCCCGGTACGCACGCGGCTGCTCGGCGATTTCCTTCAACATATAATGATCGTAGCCGTCCTTTTCGGCCCGCATCATGTCCCAATCAATGCGAAGCAGCTGCTTGGCGATGAAGTTTCCTTCAAGCGTCATCAGCTCGACTCTGTCGCAGGACAGCACGGCCATCTCGCCGTCACTCAATATATATACATCGCGGGTATGCTCCAAAATAGCCGGAATATCCGAGCCGATAAAATTTTCGCCTTCACCCACGCCGATGATCAACGGACTTGCCCAACGCACGGCGATCAGCTTGTCCGGTTCATGCTCGGATAACACGGCGATCGCGTAAGCGCCCTTTATTCGGCTCACCGCTCTTCGTACGGCGTCGATCAGATCGCCTTCATAATAATGAGCGATCAAATGAGAAATGACCTCGGTGTCCGTTTCCGAAAGGAAGGTGCAGCCGAGCTGCTCAAGCTCTTCCCGGAGCTGCATATGATTTTCAATAATGCCGTTGTGTACGACCGATATTTTCATGCTGTGATCCGTATGGGGATGCGAATTGACATCCGACGGTTTCCCATGAGTGGCCCAGCGGGTATGGCCGATACCGGCCGAGCCGACCAGCGGCTGGTGTTCCAGCTGGGATTCCAGCTCTTGAATTCTTCCTTTAGTTTTGCGGATGTGGAGCCCCTGCAACGTATGCACAGCCACCCCGGCCGAATCATACCCCCGGTACTCCAGCTTTTTTAATCCTTCCAGTAAAATCGGCTGCGAATTTCTACCGCCGATATATCCGACAATACCGCACATCGGTTTACTCCTCCTCTTTCCCGTTTGGCATACTTGTCGCGTCTGTTTGTTTGTTATAACGAACGACATCCCGAAGTATACCTTATATTTCACCAAAATAAAAATGTTTGAAACTTTAAAATTTCGTTTTATAGAACAATATACTTGTTTTTTCGCCATTATACTTCAAAAAACATAGGGTTACTGTTCTTTATTACGGAATGACCATTCGTTATAATGAATGGCGAACCAGATGGGATCCATCTGCGAACCCTCATGGAAAAGGAGAGTCGGTTATGTTGCAATCCAAAGCCGAGGCCAAGCTTAAAGGGGGCGAGAGCAGACCGTTCCTGATGATGTTTCTTGTTCTAATGCGGCCGAGACAATGGACGAAAAACTTATTGGTGTTTGCCGCGCTCATATTTTCCATCCGCAGCGCAACGATGACGATGCTCGGTCATGCTCTATCGGGATTCATCCTTTTTTGCCTCGTATCCAGCTGTGTGTATGTATTGAACGATTACGTAGACCGCGAACGCGACCGTCTGCACCCGGAAAAGAAACAACGCCCGATCGCTTCCGGAGCGATTCATCCGCAGGCCGCACTTCTGTTCGGCTCCGTGATGCTCGGCGTTTGTCTGCTGCTGGCGTTTCGATTTCAGCTTTTGTTCGGACTCGTATTGGCGGCTTATTTTTGCATGAATGTGCTGTATTCGCTGCGGCTCAAGCATGTCGTTATCATCGACTTGCTCGTCATCGCGTCGGGCTTCGTACTGCGGGCCGTTGGCGGCGGGCTTGTAATCGGCGTACCGCTGACGCCCTGGTTTCTTATATGCACGCTGCTGCTGGCGCTGTTTCTCGCCATCGGCAAACGCCGACACGAGGTTTATTTGCTGCAATCCGATAAAGGCGCGCACCGTCAGGTGCTGGAGCATTATTCGCTCGATCTGCTGAATCAGATGAACGCGATCGTAACGACTGCAACGATTATGAGTTATGCGCTGTTCACATTTACATCGGGACATACGCCTCACTTAATGTGGACGCTCATTTTGGTGCTTTATGGTATTTTCCGTTATTTATATTTAATTCATATCGAAGGCAAGGGGGGAAGGCCGGAGAAGCTGCTGCTGGAGGACAAGCACATTTTGATGACGGTCGTGCTGTATGCTTTTTCGGTGGCGGTCATCCTGCTTTACTTTGACAAATGACCGCGCCGTTTACAGCGGCTGGCGTTTGGACCAGGCTGCGGCTGTTTAAAAATGGGTAGAAGGGGATGGAGTATGAAATGAAGTACGCTTGGCTGATTGCCTCGATTCTGCTCGGTGCGGCGGGGCAGGTGCTGATGAAATGGGGTGTTGAATCTTTGAAAACAAGCGGGGCGCCGGCTGCAGCGGGCATGAGTCTGCTTACGGCGTGGCCTGTTGCGGCCGGGTTGGGCAGCTATGCGCTCAGCTCGGTATTCTGGCTGCTGGCATTGCGCAAGTTTCCGCTTAGTACGGCTTATCCCATGGTCAGCATGAGCTACATTTTGGTCATGGCGCTGGGCTGGTATTTGTTTCAGGAGACGATATCGGTGCAAAAATGGTTCGGCGCGGCGTTCATCTCGGCAGGCGTGGTGCTCATTGCCCGGGCTTAGACGCGAAAGCGAGACCGCCGAATTACAGCGTAAGCAGAAGGAGAGAACGTATGACAGGCAGCATGAGCTTTATATATCCCGCTATTCCCTTCATTGCGTGGTTATGCTCCGGTACTTTGAAGTACGCCATCAACCGGGTTCGCTTCGGGGAGCAGGCACGCCAGCATATCGGTAACGGCGGGTTTCCGAGTACGCATACTTCCGTCATCTCGTCGATTACGATGCTGATCGGATTCGAGCATGGCTGGGGTACGCCGCTGTTCGGACTGGCTGCCGCCATGACTTATATTGTCATGATCGATGCGGTCGGCATTCGCCGTGCGGTAGGGGAAAATGCGAAATGGATCAACTCGCTGGCCCGGGAGTACGATGAAGCCCGGAAGCCGGCGCTAAGAGAAAAACAGGGGCATACGCGGTTCGAGGTGCTGGGCGGCTTCGCCGTCGGCACATTGCTGGCATGGGCAGCCTCGCTCCTGAACTAAACCATGCTGTCCTGGCTGCCGCGGAGAGTCTGGCGCCGGAAGGCGCAATTGCGGGCTTTACCGCTGAACATCATACGGCGGCTATTATTTTATACATGGGGGAAGGCGTTAGGTTATGAGAAACCGATTGGCAGCGTTTAGCATTGTAACCGGCATGACCTTATTGCTGTTTATTGCCGGAGCGTTATTTGTACCTACGATTTTATTTGTGGCACACATTCCGATCACCATATTCCATATATGGATAGCGGCCGGACTTGCGGTTGGAACCGCATGGCTGTCGGCCAAAATGATTCAGGCGGAGCGTCCGCTGAGGCTGTTTGCCGAGTCGGTCGTTGCGGCATGCTTGCTGTTCGGCGTCTGTTTCTGGGTCAGCGGTTCTTTCTACGATCTGTCCTATGACGGACAAGCTTATCATCAGGAGTCGGTCATTTATTTGGATAACGGCTGGAATCCGGTGTACGACGAGCCGATCCACGAACCGACCGGACATTCGGTCTGGGTTAACCATTATGCCCGGGCTTCGGAGACGGCATCCGCCGTGCTGTACAAGGCGACCGGTCTGATCGAGCACAGCAAGGCGATCAATCTTCTGGCCATCGCCGCCTCGCTGCTGCTCAGCCTGGGGGCGTTGTTTACGCTGCGCCCGGCCAAAAGCGAGGAAGCGACAACCGGCCAAGCCGGGTATGCATGGAGGGCGGTCATTGTGGCGGTTCTGCTGGCATTCAATCCGGTCAGCGTCTACCAGGCGTTCAGCTATTATGTGGATGGCCTGTTGGCCTCCATGATGCTCTGTATGGTGGCGCTAGGCTTTCTCATTTTTGCGCGTCCCGGCTGGCTGCTCTTGTCGGCCTATACGTCGGCGATGGTGTTCGCCATCAACATCAAGTTTACAGCGATCGCGTATGCCGGGGTGCTGACCGTCGGACTGCTGATCACTTTGTATATGAGCGAGCAGTTTACCCGTCTGAAGCATCTGGTCATCATCGGGGCGTCCGGCACGCTGCTCGCCGTATTGCTGATCGGCTATAACCCTTATGTCACGAATACGATCAGAATGGGGAATCCGCTGTATCCGCTGGCAGGCGAAGACGCCATCGATGTCGTGAAAAACTTCACGCCGCGCAATCTGGAAGCGATGAGCCGCTTCGATCAGGCGATTCACTCTTACTTTGCGGTCACGACGGGCAACAGCACGGAGAAAAAATCGACGGTGACCAAGCTGCCGTTTACCGTTACGGAAAATGAGCTGATCGCCATGGGCGACCCCGATGTCGCCGTTTCCGGCTTCGGTCCGTTGTTCAGCGGGGTGCTGCTGCTCTCGCTGCTGGTGCTGCTGCTTGCTTTCTGGAAGCGGCCGGGCCTTTCGCTGGCCGCTCTTGGCCTTATGATCATCATCGCCGCCTCCGCATTCGTGAACCCGGCTTCCTGGTGGGCCCGCTATGTGCCGCAGCTGTGGCTGCTGCCGCTGCTTTGCGCTTGGCTGGGCTTCAGCCTGAAGGGCAGCCGTCTGCTGACCGGCGCAAGCTGGGCGTTGACCGGCGTCATCGCCGCCAATGTCATTCTCGTCAGCGCGACTTACACATACCACCAATGGACGTGGAATCAGACGCTGCGGTCGCAGCTGACGGAGCTGCAGACCCTCTCCGCTTCCTCTCCGCTGCCGGCCGAGTTCACGTACAGCTGGTCGAACCAGGAGCGGTTTAAAGCGCTCGGCATCCAGTTCAAAGAGCAAAATCCGCTCGAATGCGGCGACCGGCAGGAGAAGCTGACGCTGATGAAGTCGGGAACATCGGTGTGCGTCAAACAGGATGCGCTGGCTCAAAAGAAATAAAGAGCAGAGAAGATAAAAGGTTATGGATGGAAGCAGAGGAGGAGACCTGCCCGTTATGAAGTCAAATCAAATCATTCGGATTGTGCTGGGGGTGTTGGCCTTTGCCGCCATATGCGTCGTTATTTGGATTTTTGTCATCCCGGATAAAGGTCCAGGGGGATCCCGAGCCGCCCTGGCCGTCTCCCAGCCGATTCATGAAGAGCAGGGAATCAAACAAATCGCATCCGTTCAAGACGGACGTCTGGCGGTTTATGACGGGAGCGCCTGGAAGCCGCAATTTTGGTCCGGCGTCAATCTCGGCGCGACAACCCCGGGCCATGCTCCGGGCGAGCTGAGCCCGAGCAAGGATGATTATTTGCGCTGGTTCGCCCAAATGAAGGCGATGAACGTCAACGTTCTTCGCGTTTATACGATACTGCCTCCTTATTTCTACGAGGCGCTGGCGGAATTTAACAGCGGCCAGAAACAGCCGCTTTATTTCTTCCAGGGGGTTTGGTCGCCGGATGAGGAACTGATGGATAAGGACGGAAGGCCGCGAGATGCCTGGGCCGATCAGGCAGTCAAGGTGTTCCAGAACGAAATTCGCGACGTCGTCAAGGCGGTTCACGGAGATTTGAAACGGAAGACCAGGCCCGGTCATGCCTCAGGCTCATTTACGACGGATGTCTCCGCTTATTTGGTCGGCTGGGTGGTCGGTACGGAATGGGACCCCCACGTCGTCAAAACGACGAACGATGCGCACTCCGGCAAGATGAAGCCGTTCGCTGGCAACTATTTTCAAGCGGACGCGGAGGCGTCGCCGTTCGAAAGCTGGCTGGCGCAAATGCTCGACACGCTCGCTCAGGAGGAAATGAAGTATGGCTGGCAGCACCCGGTTTCGTTTACGAATTGGGTGACGACGGACCCGCTGCAGCATCCGAATGAGCCGTCGGACAATGAAGACCTGGTATCGGTCGATCCGATGCACGTTGCCCCGGCCGGCAACTGGAAAGCGGGCTATTTCGCCTCCTATCACGTATACCCGTATTACCCCGATTTTTTACGGTACGAGGAAAAATATCAAACCTATAAAGACGCAAGCGGGCAAGTCAATCCGTATGCCGGCTATTTGCACGATTTGCGCGAATATCATAAAGGCATTCCGCTCATTGTCGCCGAATACGGCGTTCCGAGCTCGCGCGGGATGGCTCATTTCGGCCCGCTCGGACGCAATCAGGGGATGCACACGGAAGAGGAGCAGGGTAAAATCGACGCCGACCTGTACAACAGCATTTACAATGAAGGCTACGACGGTGCTCTGCTGTTCGCTTGGGCCGACGAATGGTTTAAAATTACCTGGAACACAACGGAGCTGGATGCGCCTGCGGCCCGCCGTCCGTTTTGGCGGAACATGCTGACCAATGAGGAGCACTTCGGCGTGGTTGCCGTAGAAGCGGGCAAATCGCCGGACGATCAAATTATGCTGGATGGGAAAATGGATGACTGGAACCGCCGCAAAGACAAGATTACCCAGATGTATCCGGGGTTCAGTCTGACGGCTTCCCACGACGAAGCTTACGTCTATTTACTGCTGCAGAAAAAGGACGGCACCGCCTGGCAGCCGGGCAAAGAAACGTTGGCCATCGGCTTCGATACGCTGCCGGGCGGAAGCAAGTCGGCTGACCGGGTGCCGGGAGTCACCTTCAGCGCCGGACAGGAATTCGTCCTGCGGCTGAAAGCGGACGATGACGCCCATATATTCGTCAACAGCGCCTATGACCAGCACACGTGGCTGTACGGCTCGGTTCAAAAAATGATGCCGTGGCAAGAGCAGTGGGGACAAGACAACAACGGTATCTTTTTACCGTGGAAGCTGCCTGTCAGCAAGCCTTTGAAGCTGCCGCAGACCGGGCAGACGATTCCTTTCGAGGATGTGGAGATCGGGGTGCTGAACAAGGGGATTACCGATCCGGCCAGCGATCAGTACAACAGTTTGGCCGATTGGTATGCGGAAGGACCTGTCATGGAAATCCGCATTCCATGGATGCTGCTCGGATTTACCGACCCGAGCACAGGGCAGGTATGGCGCTATCCTTATGAAGCGAAGGCGCTCAAAATGGTGGAGGCGAAATCGATCAAGATCGAGCCGCATTTGCAAACGCAAGGCGACGGATCAGAGACGGCCTCCGGGCCCGTCGAGCCGCTTAATTATAAGTGGAACCATTGGGAAAAGCCCGAGTACCACGAACGTCTCAAAAAAAGCTATGATGTGTTGAAAGAAGCATTCGGTTCCCCACGCCCGCCGAAGGAACTCCGTTAACATAGTGCGCCAGCGGCTTTAATCCGGCGCTGGCTGCCGGATACAAGGATAAACGGCTTCGCCGTCCTTCGAGGACGAGCACGTTTATCAAGGTTGTGCGAAGCAAAGTAAAGATAAAAGAGTAGCGGATTGCTGCAAGCAAGCCCGCTACTCTTTTAATTTGCGCCAGCCGCTGTAATCATGGATCACGACGCCTGCATAGGAAGCGTAGTTCCTCAGCAGCTTGTCGATCGACAACAACTCGATCTCCATTCGTGCTCGCCCTTCCCCGTAAAAGGTAATAAAGGCGGGTTCCTTCGTCGAGTTCGTTTCCACGCCGACGGACACCTTTTTGCCGAGCCGGTCACCAAGCTCAAGCTTGGTAAGGGCGATGTCCGCCAGCGCTTTCGCCTGATTGCGGTAAGACATAAGCGTCACTTCGTCAAGCTGCCGCATCATCGCTTCCATCAACGAGACGCTGCCGCTGCCGCTGCCGGACATTGGTATTTCGTCGAGCCAGAACGGAAGGGCGGCGCTGGCGGTCAAGGACGATGACGATTTCGTCTTTGCCGCAAATAACGTGACGGTATCAAGCCAGCGCTGCACCACCGTGTCGCGGTTCGTATTCCATTCTGGCAGTGTATAAGGCTCGATATCAACTTGAATGCCGGTAAATCTTTCTTCCGGCAAAGCGGCATTGTTAAACCGATTTACCCAATCTACCGTATCGCTGATCCGGTGCCGCCGATCCGGCGCAATCCAGTCCGGAGCGCCATCCAGCGCATGGATTTGAATGCCGGCGGCGGAAGCGCCCTTGATGAAGGTGCGGTAGGCACCCGGGTCCAAAGCCGGGTCGATCTGTACATAGATGCGCGTAACCCGCTGCTCCTTGGCAAACTGCAGCACGGAATTGCGGCTGTCGTTCGTATGAATGAGCGAGGTATCCCACAGCCATGTCGCTTTCATGTTGGTGGAAGGCGGTGTGGCGATGGTCGTCACGACGGTCGGGGCGAAATTGGCGAATAAGAGAATAAGCAGAGTCAGGCAGGATGTCATCCGATCACCGTTATCAAAACCGTCGCCGCTTAAATGCCGGAGCTGCCGAACGTTTGGCGCAGCGGCAGCTGCGATCGCTGTGCCGCGGGCTTGGTCGCTCAAAGCCGCACCGACTTGAACGATAACCGGTGCCATGTCCTATCGGTTTGCCTATATATGCGCGGCTCCTTGGGCTTGGTTTATCCCTTTCCTGTTAGTTGGATTCGATCATTCATTCAGTATAATAGCTTTTCGATACAATTGCTTTCCAGTATAATCCTTCGACCCATCTTCGAAAGCTGTAACCATACAGGATAACCGTTCCGATCAGTTGGGACGATCAGCTGCCGCAAGGCCAGACTTTTTTGGAACGCAGCGGGACAGGGTGGTTTTTTGGCAGCACAGCGGGAAAGCGAAGCGTTTGTGCGATTCGGGGCACGTCTTGATTGACCATCCGTTTGAGCAGGCGAATGGCGTTTCCGTACTTCTTATAATTATAATCGCCTGTCTTCGGGTCGACAAATGCTGCCGGCAGCTCTTCCGGCGTCATGTAGGCAAATACGCGTCCCCCCGATTCGCCCATATACACGAGAGGCGAATCCTCATAGCCTTGCTCGATCCATTCCTTGCGCGTCATTCGAAACACCAGCACCGTAAAAATATCGCCATATGCCTTTCCCTTATATTTAAACCGGAAATGAAGCTCATACTCGGTATCCCGGTCCATCCGTTTTTTTTTCAGCACGGTATAAGGCTTCCACCAGCGGGGAAAAGTCAGCGTGAACCCGTACGTATCGTCGCGATAAAGCAAGGGCTGCGTTTTTCGAGGCATGGAATCATTCCCTTCGACGTGAGGTAAATTTAGTTTCTTATACTTTATTCACGCCGCCCTCCGAATATGGCTTGAACCAAATGTTTTTAAACTGTACCCAGTCGAGCGAGTCGGGGGAGATGCCTTTTACCGAGGAATGATATGTTGTTTTGAGCCGCTTGAAATATAAATATTGCAGCACATGCTCGTCATGCAGCCGTCTTTCGATGCTATGCAGCAGTCCGGCGCGGCCATCCCGATGGGGCTCCCGCAGCGCCGCCGCAATGAACTGTTCGACGGCCGCCTTGCTGGCCGGCTCCAAATGGAACTGCATGCTCTTGAACAAATCGATCAGCCGCAGCTCCACGTCGTTGTCGAGCATGATCGAAAACAACAGCAGATCGGCCGCAAGCCGCCGGTCCCCTTTGAATTCCTCCATGGGCAGGAGGACGACCTGGGAAGCGACGCCAGCATCCCGCAGCGCCGTCTGCACAAGCAGCGCATCCCGTTCATAATGCGGGATCGTGCACAGGACGAGCTGTTCGCCGGCATAGCCGGACTGCCGAATGCTTTCGCGCACCTGCTCAGGCTCCAAAGCCGGGGGCTGCACCGCTTCATGCCGGGTGAAGCTGTCGGCGGCGTACACGGCGTCACCGTCCAGCAGCTCCAGCATTTTGCATTGCTTCACGGCTTGGCATACCGCTTCGCGGATCGCGGGGTCCTTCAACGGCCCCTGCTTGCGCAAATTGACCGTTACGAATTTACAGGTCGAAACTTGCTGCTGCACCTGCTGCCAGGCGCTTTCCGCTTCGCCCGGCATCCGGTAATTGTGGATGATCTGGAAGCTTTCCAGTGTGCGGAACCGGTCCTGCTCCTGCATATCGGGCACATGCCACAGCTCCACCCGGTCGAGATGCGCCCTGCCTTGGAAATAAGCGGGAAATGCGTCCAGCACGCACATGGACGAATCATGATAGGTCAGCTTGAACGGACCGGTGCCGACGGGAGCGCGAGCGAACGTCTCCTCGCCATGCTCGTAGGCGTCGGCAGGAATGACGGAGGCGCGGTTGGTGCTTATAAACTGCGTGAACAGCTCATTAGGTTCCGCCAGGCGAACCGTCAACGTCAGCGGATCGCTGATGTCGATCCGCTCGATCTGCCGGTAAACCCAGCTGTACAAGGAGCGGGCGGACGACTGCTTGAGCCGCTCCAGCGTAAAGCGGATATCTTCGGCCGCCAACTCTTTGCCGTGATGAAACTGCACGCCCTTGCGCAAATAAAACGTCCATGAGCTGCGCGCCGCATCGGTTTCCCACGAATGAGCCAGGTGGGGCTCGACAGTTTGCGTAAGCCGGTTGTACCGAACCAGGCTGTCGAACAGCTGGTTGACGAGATGCCCTTCGGCGGAAAAATTCGTGAACGCCGGGTCCAGCGATACGATCGGCTGCGTCAGCGGGAAGCGAAGCGTATCGAACCGCTTGCTGTCGCGCAGTTCGCTGCTGTAGCCGAAATAGCCGTTAAGCCAGCTGTGGAAATGGTCTTTCAAGGAATCGGGGATGGACGATACGTTCATCTGCTCCAATGCGCCGCGCAAATCTTTCCGTTCGACCAGCTCTTTCGCCAGCAGCAGAATCACATCCTCGGCAGGTACAAGAAACGTTGCAATCGACTTGTTGCCTCGTCCCCGTTTGGGCTGCCAGCGCAGCCAGCCTTGCTTGTCCATTTTATTTAAAATTATCGCCGCATTGCGATGGGTACAATCGAGCATTGCCGCCAGATCGTCCAGCATCAGCTCGTAATCATGGTGCTCGCCGACATGCGGGAGTTTTTCCCGCAAACGAATATAATGACTGGCCAGTTTCATAGGTTCACCTCACCTTCTTAAGCATAACCGTTTTCCGGATGCGAAAACAGGAAATTTCCATTTACAAACTTGCGCTTTTTATTCCTGTTTTATCGTCTACAATAAGATTCGACACCAACCGCAGGAGGGAAACAGGCTGCTCGAAAAAGGCATAACAAGACAGGAGGAATCGATATCCATGAATAATAAAAACTCGTTTGTTCATACCGACTTCAGTCCGCTGCAGCTGCATTGGGCGGAACAATTCGCCAACGAATCCGAGCAAGCAATCGATGCCGAGGATATGCCGGCTGTGGCGCGCACGGTGCTCTTTTATGCCGGACTGCAGCTTGAGATGATGTTCCCGCCCGCCAGTATCCAGCCGTTTCCTGTGAAGGACGCCGCGGCCCAAGACTGGCTGCTTGCGCCCGAGGAAGAGATCGTACGGGCATTGCCGGAACGGGATCCGCAGGCGGACCGCCGGCTGCTGCACCTCGCGCTGCTTGCCGTAAAGCCGGCGCCGCTTTCCATAGAGGAGAGGCATGAGCTGCGCGCACGCGCTGCCGTCTATATTCGCTCCATCGGCGAGCGGCTTCGCCATTTTACGGAGCAATGGCTTCATTAAATTGACAGGACGTGGAGGTACATTCCGATATGACGGTCCATAACATCGCCGCAACGAGACGGGATTCGCTGCTGCTGCTCGGAGCCCTATTGTGCGGAGGGCTGCACCATTTGCTGTTTTACGGTCAAGCTTGGGGAATTTCCTATCCGATTTTTATGCTGGCGTTTTACATGTATTTTTATTGGGCGGTCAAGGAGCGGAGCGAGCTGCGTTTCGACGCTTCGCTGCTGATGCTGCTGCCGATTGCTCTGCTGTCGTTAACGTATACGGCTTATACGAACCTGCTGTTCGCATTTCTGAATGCGCTGCTGATTCCATGTATGGCGGTTGTTCATACCACTTGGTTGATCCGCCGGCCGGCAGTCCGCTGGTATGAAAAAGGTATGGCTGCAGCGGCGCTGGAGCAGCTGTTCATACACACCCTTCGTCATGTGCCGCTGCCGGTCAAGGTGACGTTGACGGCTTTGACCGGCAAGCTTAGCGCCGACCGTTCCTCCCAGCTGTGGAAAGTGTTGGCGGGCGTTTTCGTTTCGCTGCCGCTGCTGCTCCTGGTGGGAACGCTGCTTGCCTCGGCGGACACCGTATTCAACCGGCTGCTTGCGAAGCTGCCCTGGCTGCTGCAGCAGCTTGAGCTCATGACCTTGCTGCTGCGCATCGGCTGGATTGCCGTTGTCGCAACCGCGATATTCGCTTATGTATACGGCTTGCTCAGACCGGCGGAGCCGATGCGAGGCGGGGAGCGGGAAGCGCCTAGGGAGGCGCCGATGCTGCAGCTGGGCGTTCACACTCAACTGTACGCTGATGCCGATTCGCGGTCAGCCGACGGAACCGCACGATCCGTACATCCTGTTTCGCTTGTCCGGCTGCAGCCGGCCGGTCCCGCCCAGCCGTATGCTCACGCCGATTCGCAGCCGGACGATCCCGCTCAACGGCACGCTCATGCCGATTCGCAGCCAGCCGACCCTGCTTCACTGCATGCTCACATGTATCCACGGACGGAATCGAAGCCGATTCGTCTGGATGCGACGATGATGGCTACGATTTTGGTGATCATGAACGCAGTTTACGTGCTGTTTGCGGTCGTGCAATTTTCGTATTTTTTCGCCGGAGGCTCAGCCTCTTTGCCTGAAGGGATTACGTATGCGGAATACGCCCGCCGCGGATTTGCCGAGCTGGTCGTCGTAACCGTGATCAATTTTACGCTGCTGATGGTGACGCTGCATAGCGTCGACCGCTCGGCTCCGGCGATGAACCGCTTGCTGAAATCGCTGCTGGCGATGCTCGTCGGCTGTACCGGCGTCATGCTGTGCTCCGCTTATTTCCGGTTGTCGATGTATGAGCAGGCGTACGGCTTTACGGTGACGCGGGTGCTCGTCCATGCGTTTATGATATTTTTGCTGCTGCTGTTTGCGATTGCGCTGTTTAAGGTATGGAACGATCGCTTCCGGCTGATGAAGCCGTACTTGATTGCGGCGGTCGCTTCTTATGTGCTGCTCAATTATATGCAAGTCGACGGCATGATTGCTTCCCTTAATATTCAACGTTATGAAGCAACCGGCCGCATCGATACCGGTTATCTTGGGTCGCTCGGCTATGAAGCGGTGCCTTACTTAATCAAGCTGCACAGCAGCCACCCGGAAGTCGGGGGAACGAGAGAGGCGCTGCTGTCGATCAAAGACAGCCTGAGCAGTGAAAGAAATGCTTCGTGGACTTCATTCAACGTATCCAAATGGAGAGCGGCCCAAGCGCTGCGGCAGCTTGACGGCTAACTGCTCGCAAATCCGTCCTGCAGGCCTGAATCGACAAAACACGACGAGCCGTTCGGGTAGCAGTATGATTGGCATACAGGACTACACTGCGATGAAAGCAAAAAAACGAGCCGGGTGTACGTGGACACAGGCTCGCACATATAAGAAAGAGTCGTTTCAAATCATTTAATGAAAATACGTTCTCGTCCGATTCGTTGAGATTCCGGTCAGCCGTTCACGGCGCCGCCTCCCGTCGTATAGTTCCGTATGGCATCGGGAATATCGAGGAGCGAGTTCAACGTGATAAATGCCCCTTGCGGCTCCGCATCGATTTCCACATTATTAAACGACCATTCCTGAAGCGCCGGCATGAAGATCGAATGGATCCCCGCCTTCAAGGCGGGCGTAACATCGGTGCGCAGCGAGTTGCCGATCATCCAGGTGGAAGTGCGGTTCAGCCCGTAGTTGCCAATCAGTGCCTCCAAAAATTCGACGGTTTTATGTCTCGCCACATGAATGCGGTCGCTAAAAAAGGGCAGCAGGCCGGCTTCCGTCACCTTGCGCATTTGGATGACCGGATCTCCGCCGGTATACAGATGAAGCACATGCCCCTCCGTTTCAAGCTTCGTTAACGTCTCCATCATGTATGGATACGGCTCGATAGCGTGTCCGTAAACGCCTCTGCCCAGCTCGATCAGCTGTTCGATCTCGTAGGTCGTCTTGGATCTTCCGGTCATCTCGGAGAAATAATCGTAGGCGTCTACGAACGATTGTGGAAAATGATCGGGCGCAAACCCGCTGACCAGTACGCGGGCCAAATCAATCTCGGCCTGCTTGTTTTTAATATCTGCAAGCGGAATGGAATAAGTATGAAACCACATTTCCATCTGATCCGCGAATTGCTCAACGACAAGATCAAAATATTTATTGCAGTGAATTAAAGTATCGTCCAAATCAAATAAAATCGTTTGTTTACTCATAGGAGTGCTCCATCTTTTTTGATTGAATAAAAAGTATAACAATTTATACTTTGCTTCGCACAACCTTGACAATCGCGCTCGTTCTTGAAGGACGGCGAAGCCGATTATCCTTGTCTTGATTATATCATGGGACGCATGAAAATCATATCGCCGGACGCCATAGCTCGTAAGCCGGGCATCCGATCCGTCAGGAGGAGCGGGGCAAATAGGATGACGGATCGGTGCTTTTTCCTTTGCTTACGATCTCGTAATGCAGGTGCGGACCGGTGCTGCGGCCCGAGGTTCCCAGCATGCCGATATGCTGGCCGCGCTCGACCGTTTCCCCGCGCTTCACGAGAATGCCGTTCAAATGCATGTACCAGGTGCGCATGCCGTTGCCGTGATCAATCACGACATGATGACCGTGAAATTTATCATATCCGACTGTAAGAGCGGTTCCTTTGGCGGAAGCGTAGACGGGATCGTTCATTTTGCCGGCAATATCGATGCCGCGGTGAAAGCTCGGCTTATCGGTGAACGGATCTTTACGGTACCCATATGCGGATGTAACGCGGTGCGAGCGCGTCGGCCAAAGGCTTGGAATCCGCTGCAGCTGCTCCTGCTGGGCGAGCATCACATGCTTGGACTGCATCCAACGCAGCTGCAGCTCGGCTATTTCCTGCTTCAATGCGGTAAAGCTGCCGGCTGCCGTTTGAAGCAGCATCCCCATCTGTCGGGCCGTCACCGGATGCAGAGGCCCCCCCATACCGTTCATGCCGCCGATGCGGCTGCTGCCTGCCAGCTGTACGCCGGCGTCGGCTGCCGCACCGGAGGCCGCCTGCGAATTTACGGCTCCCTTCGAGGTCAGCTTCATCAGCTCATGTTCTAACTGCTTTAACTGCTCGATTTGGCTCCGGACTTCGGCTGCCTGCCGGGAAAGCTGGAATACCTCCAGCTGCAGTCGGTCAATCGTTTTGTTTTTATCGTTTAAATCCTGCTCGAGCCGGCTTAATGAATCCGACCGATGCGCTTTGAAGGCAGGCTTGGCCGCCGCCGAATGGAACGAGGCCCCATACCAATAAGCCGCTGTCGCCGACAGCAGCATCATGCCCAATAAAGCGGCGCAAAGCGCGCCCCGGGACATTTTTACACGCGTAACGCTTGCATGAGCCTCCGCCTCCGGAATGATGACGAAGGTGAGCTTATTTTGAAACCAATTGAATCTCATGGTAACTCCTTTCGGTATGTTGCGATTGCTCCCGTCATATAGTGGAACTAATCAGGATAAAGCGGTAGGGAGGGTTTCGCTTGTCGTTAAAAACGAGCCGGATCAATCTGATGGATCGTCTTGCCCAACATGTAAAACACGAAGTAATGCTGCAGGCCGAAGGTTTTGCCAGCGAAGCGGGTATGCTGCAAAAGGTCGGCAAACGGTTTATTCGGGTTAGCGATCAATATTTCGTTCCGCATACGCTTCATGAAATCGTTCTGCTGAACGGTCCGCGCAAGCAGGGAGCAGCGTCCGTCAGCCTGCGCACGACTTACGGCGGCAGCTTCTCCGCGGAACTGGTGAAGGTGGGAACGGATTTTGCCGAAGTGGTCGTTTCCCGTGAAGCTGCACGTACGAAGCAGTGGGTGCTGATTCCGCTGGCCCGCGTGATCAGCATTGAAGAGACGGGTTGAGCCGAGGGCAAGCGGCCATAGCATCGACGCTCAACGCTGCGCATTCCAGCCGGCCTAAGCAACTCACCATTTCCGGTGCTGCTTGGACATGTACATCTCCATCGACGAGGTCCAAACGGCAAGCAGCAGGCAGCATCCGTACAGAAGCGCGCAAGTCAGCCCGACGGCGGCATATTTCTTGCTCAACCACATCCCCGCACATATGGAAACGATAATCATGAGGAGGAGAATGTTGCTGCAGCGTTTCCAGGCTAGAAACGTAAAGGACGGAAATTTGGGACGCGCCGGATTGCCTTGATTCGGCGCAGTCCGGTTCCCGCCTGGCCGATTCCCGCCGCTTTCTTCATTTTGCTGCGGATTGCCGCCTTCGGCCGCTCCCGAACGTTCGGACAAGCGCCGGTCTTGTCCTTCCTGCTGCTGCGTCTGGTCGTGCTGCCCTTGACCGGCTTGCTGCTTGGCGGCATCAGACTGCGGCCGCCGCCCTTCGATAACCGGATGCCGCAGCGAAAACAGCCAAATCAGCAGAAACAGCAGAGGCTGATAGCAGAGGACAATGACCGGCGAGCTGAAATGGCCGAAGCTGAACACTTCCGTGGTGCTATTGAACGAAAGGAGCGTCGTCAGCAGCAGAAGCAGCACGACAGGCGTGTTGATCGAGCTGTAATCCCGCTGTTTGACCAGACTGGCGATCCCCGTAATAAACGCCAAATGGATGAGAATAACTTCGCAGGCGGTTACCGGAAACCATACGCTCAATATGATCAAATCCATTCGGTCCAAAAAGTCGGTAATATGAATCTGCTGCACCAGACTATAGCTGGGATATAAAAAGTTGCTCGGCATGTTCGGCCCCAAAACAAGCACATCCATCACTAAAAAAATACCGATCATCATCGTGGCCAGAATAACGCCATGACGGATGGACGCCTGTACCTGCTTGCTTTCCCATATCGTATGCAGAAATGCGCCCATTACAAACACATCCCCGTACCAGCCGATACTGATCATATTGCCGGACAAGAAATTTTTCACGCTCCCGGTCATTACCGGCAGCAGCGAGTGATGATCCGACTCATTGACGAGCATTAACGGCAGTACCAGGATCATCACGACAAATAACGGGAACATGACATCGTTCACCCTTGCCAGTACTTCCACGCTTGTTTTGCCGTAATACAAGAGCAGGCAGACGAACAGCATCACCACGATCTCCTCCGGCGTATTGGGCAGCAGCGTAATGCCGATAAATTTGCTGAACGAGCTTAAATCGCGGATCAGGATAAGCCATAAATGAACCAGCAAAATGAGATTGACAATCGTGCCGATCAGACCGCCGAACAGTATTTTCGTGATTTCGAATATATTTTTACCCGGAAACCGCCGGACCATCTGGGAAAATACATAGCTCAGCGCAGCGACATACAAGGTGGGAATTGTGTAGGACATCCAGGCGTCGGCGCTGTTGATCCGGATTAGCACCTGCTGGATGCTGACGACTCCGCCCCCGCTTAAAAGCGAAGCCGTAAGCCATGAGAATTGCCGGTAATTAATAATTTGCTTTTGATCCACTTTATCACCGCCTGTTCCGTAATATGATGCTGCCGCTCTTACCGGTTAACGAGTGAAAATACCCACGGAGATATGTGATCGATGAAATAACGCGTCGGCATCGGAATTTTAATATCCATCAAAACGCATATGAACATGCCGCATGTCAGCGTATATATCACGATGTACAGCCGTTTGATCGTTTTATATTGTTTACGGAGCCTTTTAACGTCGAAAAACAGATTCATCAGCAGGAGGAACGCGAATGCGACCAGAAATAGCGAATTCATTTTTCATCTCTCCGTTTTGTGACGTTTTCATAAATTAACCCGGTATCCATCATTTTGGTTTCGACATGAATGGAGAAGCTGGCGTCTTTCATCGCTTGCGGCCATTCCCCCTTGAACGCTTGCTCCCACTGTTCGGGATAGGCCCTCCAAACGAACGCCCCCAATTGAACAGGGTCCGTGCTTGTTTTGATCGACCGGTCAAGGAACGCTTGAATGCACTTTTTAACGTGATCGGCCGCAGCCTTCTCCACCTCGTTCACATTTTTGGTTTGACTCAGATCGAAAAAGGAACGGTCCTCCAGCAGCTTCGCTCTGGCGTCGGAATGAATCGAATAATCGATTCGCCCGTTGTTGATTCGAGTCTTAATCCTCGTCTTGGTGTCAAAAATCTTAATCGTCACGGTATGCTCGCCTTCCACCTTGAATGAAGCCGACCCTTTAATGTTCCAGTTATGCAGCCATGAATAGCCGTCCGCTTCCTCGTTCTCCAGCGTGCCGATCATTTTATCGCCGCGAAAAAGGGCGTAGCCTTTCACCTCGACTTCTTTGGAAGGTTTTTCGCCTTTTTGAGATTTTTTAATATCCATATAAACAGCTACCGGATCTCCGATTGACGAGCTTAAGGGCAAGCCGACGTCTTTCATATTCATATCCGCAACCGTGTGGTCCTTGGCAAGCTCGCGTATCGCCTCCGACGGGAAGCGCTCGAAGCGGGGGGAGGCATCCAGCAGGTCATAAGCGTAGCCCTTTGCAATAATCAAATAGGTCGACATCCGGCTTTCGGGACTGCGCGGCGTACCGTCGAAAATCGATTGAATGCCTATGTTTTTGGCGAAATTTTCGCCGATCAGGATGGTTCTGCGGTGAGCGAGAAACATTCGCCGCGACATCCGTTTTTGCAGCTTCATTTGAGCCTCCCGGAACGTTTCCGCGATCTCGGAGTCAATATAGTAGCTTTTTTCCCCGCCCGTACCGCCTCCACCCCCGCCCCCGCCGGGCCCTCCCATTTTTCCGGGAAGTGGGACCAATACCGAAAAGCGGATTTTCCCGTCCTTCTCCAAATCTACGGCCGTAGACAGCACAAACGCGACGTCGTTAATTTCGGACCTGTCCCAGCAGCCGGATAACAACAGCATGATAGCCGCAATAAGCGGAAGAGCGATGTATCGTATCAAAAGATATCATCCTCCTCTTGCGATTTAGATTTATGCGGGATGGTCAATCCGGTTTGCCCGCCCTGATCTTTAATTTCGTTAGAGAGATCCCCACCCAGCCGTTCAGGATCCTTCAGCGGCATAAACGACGGCCGCCGCTTCATCGTCCACCATGGCGAGCGGATGAGTACATCCTTCATATCGCTTGACGACATCGGGCCGATCGAAGATAAATAGGGCACGCCGAAGGAGCGCAGGTTAGCCATGTGGCCGAGAATGAGCAAGACCGTAATCAATATGCCGTACATGCCAAAGATGGAGGCGGCGATAATGATAGGGAACCTCAGCATCCGTATCGCAATCGCTCCGTTAAATTTCGGAATCGTAAACGAGGCGATTCCGGTTATGGATACGACAATAACCATCGGCGCCGAAACGATACCGGCCTGCACCGCCGCCTGACCTACGACAAGCGCGCCGAGAATACTGACAGCCGAGCCGATCGTTTTGGGCAGTCGGATACCCGCTTCGCGCAGCGCTTCGAACGTAATTTCCATAATGAGCGCTTCCACGACCGCCGGGAACGGGATCGCCTCGCGCGCTGCCGCAACGGAAAGGAGCAGCGAGGTCGGAAGCAGATCCTGGTGGAATGTCGTGATCGCCACGTAGACGCCCGGCGTCAGCAAGGAAAGCACCAGAAAGATATAACGCAGCCAGCGGATCAGCGTCGAGATCTGAAACCTTTCGTAGTAATCCTCACTGGCTTGCAAAATCTCCATGAACACAAACGGAACGAGCAAGACGAACGGCGTGCCGTCCACAATAATGCCGATTCTGCCTTGCAGCAGACCGGCGGCAACCATATCCGGCCGCTCCGTATACTGCACCTGCGGAAACGGGGAAAATGCCGAGTCCTGGATAAACTCTTCCAGATAGCCGGATTCGAGCACGGCATCGATATCGATTTTTTCGAGCCGGCCTACCAGTTCCTCCACCATGGCGGGATCGGCAATATCATGGAGATACGTCACCACAACGCTGGTGTTGCTCTCCCTGCCGATCGTCATATTTTTCATTTTCAAGTGCGGGGTTTTCAGCTTCCGGCGCAGCATGGACGTATTGGTTCGCAAATTTTCGACGAAACCTTCGCGCGGACCGCGAATGACGGACTCGGTTTCCGGCTCGTTGATGGAGCGCAGCTCGGCCCCGCGTATTCCGAGCACGACCGCTTGATTATTGCCTTCCACAATCAGCCCCGTGTCCCCGCTCAATACCGACAACAGCAACTCGGCGTAATTGTCGATCCGCTGGGTTTGCGATACCGGCAGCGTCGTCTCCATGATGCGGTCCAGCAGTTCTTCTTCTCCTTCGAGGATCATAAGAGATTGCATCGCTTCGTTCACGAGCTCGCTTTTGACCAGGCCATCGATAAAGAAAATAGTCGCCTTAACGCTCCGTTCTATTTCAAATTGTCTGATGACGAAATCCGAGCAATCCTTGAAAAGCTCGTTCAAATAAGATTTATTTTCATCAAGCGAGAGAAAAATCGGCACCGATTTCAACTCGGTCACAAAGTGATAGTCGAGATTTTGCAGAGATGATGTCGAGTCGCCTTTCTTTTTATTCCGGTTGCGGTTTTTTAGCATGATAGCCTCCTGGTCATTTCCTGAAGATCCAAGGCACGGCATAACGGTTCCTGTATATTTTTCCTGAAAATCTAAAATTTATTACTTTGGACGGAGCGGCGCCGGAAGTTTGACGAAAGGCTTTTATTGGTATAGCCCTCGACGGATAAGTCAAAGATAGTAGAATGTCGGAACGAACGAAGCGTTCCATAACCGGAGAAAGGAGGAGGGCTGCAATCGTTTGGCTCGTCGTCGCGCTGCTGCTGTTTATATTTCAGATCATTACGATTTTGCTGCATGAATTTCGGTATCCGTCCAAAACAGTGGCATGGCTCGTCATTTTGTTTATATTTCCGGTAATTGGATTTATTATGTATTATTTTTTGGCCAAGGAATATACGCAGCATAAAAAGGTCAGACGCAAACGGCTCCGCAGTACCCCCAACCCGCTGTACGAGGGACGCATTTATTCAGCCGCGCAACCTGACGGGGAAGGGAAGCCGCAGGATCCGATTTGCAACGAGCCGAGGCTGTTCGCTTTGCTGAATAACATCCCGAGCTCCTCCTTCACCCTGCAAAACGAAGTGACGGTGCTCACCAACGCCGATAAGGCATATGAGGCGATACTGGAAGCGCTGGAGAAGGCAAAATCGTACATTCATTTTGAATTTTATACATTCCGCGACGATAAGATCGGACGGGCCTTTTATGATGTGCTCGTTCGCAAAGCGGCCGAGGGCGTCAAAATCCGCTGTATTTTTGACGGAGTCGGAAGCTACAAGCTGTCGAACAGTTATATAGAAGGGCTCCGTCAAGCGGGCTTGGAGACGTATATCTTTTTGCCGCCGCTGATCGCCTTCTTCGATAAAAGGATGAATTACCGGAATCACCGCAAAGTTGTACTGGTCGACGGGGTCATAGGATTTCTGGGCGGGATCAATGTCGGCGAGGAGTACGTTGGGGGCAACCCGAAGCTGGGATTTTGGCGGGATACGCATCTGCAGCTCGAAGGGGATGCCGTGTATTCCCTGCAGTACACGTTTCTCACGGACTGGTTTTTTGTAAGCGGCCAGCGCTTGACCGAACCGGAGATGTTTCCCGAGCACCATAACACCGGCAATAAACGCGTCCAAATCATCAGCAGCGGACCCGATGCGAATTGGGATGCCATACTGGAAATGTATTTCGGAGCCATTACAACCGCAGTGAAGCGGATTTATATTACGACCCCCTATTTTGTGCCGGACCCGAGCATCAGTATGGGCTTGAAAACGGCAGCCGTCAGCGGAGTCGATGTAAGAATCATTTATCCGTCGAAGACGGATTCGAAAGTCGTCAATTATGCGTCGAAGTCGTACTTTGAAGAGCTTATGCAGGCGGGCGTCCGGTTTTATACGTATCAAAAAGGGTTCATGCATGCCAAGGTACTGATCATCGACGAAATATTGGCGTCCGTCGGAACGGCGAATATGGATATGCGCAGCTTTTTCAGCAATTTCGAGCTGAACGCCGTGCTGTTCGACAAAGCGACGATCGCGCGGCTGGAAGCGGATTTTTTACAGGATTTGAAGGAGAGCAAGGAACTGAAGCTCGAGACGTTCGAGCAGCGCTCCAAGCTGCAAAAAGGAAAGGAGATCGTCGCACGGCTGCTGTCGCCGTTGTTTTAGAGCAGTCTATTTTATAAAGGATAGGACATGGTCGAGGTTTTGCGGTGCGGCCTGTCGGATCAAGTCTCCCGTCTCGGCCAGACGGCTGCCGATCGTCAGCAGGTTAAACTCGCGCGGGTCGCAGCGGCGCGCTACTTCATCCCAGCGGAGCGGTGTGGATACGCTCGCCTCCTTGCGTGCACGCGGGGTGTACGGGGCCGATAGCGTCTTGCCGTGCCAGTGCTGCAGGTAATCGATATAAATGAGAGAACCGCGGTCCTTTTTCAAACGTTCGACGGTAAACAACCGCGGATGTTTCTGCACCGAGTACTGCGCGACAAAATGGCCGATTTTGCGCAGCTGCTCGAACGTATAGCCGCGCCCCCGATCGATAGGCACATAAATTTGCACCCCGGTAGCGCCGGACGTTTTGGGAACGGAACGGATGTTCATTCGGTCCAGCGCTTCGCCGATCAGTTCGGCGGCCTCCATAATGCGCGGCTCGGGATCTACGCTCGGGTCGATGTCGATCAGCCATTCCTCCGGCAGCTGCCCGCCGATCCGGTGAAACGACGGATGAAATTCCAGACATGCCAAATTGCCCAGCCACAGCAGAGTCGGAACCGAATCGAGATGTACATAGTTAATGCCTTCGAGCATCGCCGTCTTCACGAATGGGGGGATCGGCTCGGGGGCGTTTTTTTGATAAAACGATTTATGGGCATATCCGTTCGGAAAACGGATCGTCGTTAAATAACGGTCCTTGCAGTAAGTCAGCAAATAAGGGGCGAGCATAAGCAGCTTCTCCAAATACATGATTTTGCTGATGCCCATTTCCGGCCACAGCAGCTTGTTCGGGTTCGAAATCGTAATTTCGTGGCCTTCGACGACGACGGTTGCTTTATTGTTGGCTGCGACAGCCATAGGGCATAACCTCCCGGGAATATCGCCGGTATATGTCAGTCCGGCTAGGTTCGATAAAGAGAAATGTAAATCCCGTTAAACGTTCGTGCGGCTAATCGTTAATCGCTTCATAAAGCTTGACGATTTTCGGATGACGCAGCAGCCCGTCCGATGTTATTTCCAGTCCGGTGACGATGCAGCGGAACGGGCTGCGGAGCCATAAAATGCGCTCCTTCTTTAACTCCGCAGGCAGTGCGGCGAATACAGGCGTATCCTGCTTACGCCGCAGCCCTTCCCGAAGCAGGCGCTCCTTCAGCTGTTCGTTCAAGCCCGAGGAAACACGGCCGAACAGCATGCCGTCCTTCGCCATAATCAGGCTGGCAACCTGGCCGCCGCGGATCATAAGCCCGGGGATGGCGACCTCGAACAGCAGCGCCGTCTTCTTTTTGAACCAATCCTTATGCTTTTTCCCCTCGCGGTAAGACGCGGCGAGTCGCTTGGCGACAACGCCTTCCCATCCGTTCTGCTCGACCCAGCTCCATAATGCCGGCAGATCGCGGAACAAGTCGGTGACAAACAGCTGCGGCTGTTTGTCCGGAAACAGCTGCAGCAGCCTGCGGTGCCGCTCTTCATAAGGGAGCTGCCGCAAATCGTCGCCGTCGAGGTGGAGCAGATCGAACAGCACATAAATAAATTGACTGCCGTCGCGCGTGCCGGCTTTCGCCGAACGGGAGCGCTCCCGCTGCAAAATGAGCTGGAAGTTGGGCCGCTGCTTGCTTTGGTCGAAAATAACGGCCTCGCCATCCAGCAGACAAACGCGCTGCCGCAAAGGCTCGAGCAAGCTGACCGCTTCGGGATAAATGAGCGTCTTGTTGAGCATTTGCCGCGAAAACAAGTCGATCCGGCCATCTCCCAGCCGGGCCAGCAGCCGGACGCCGTCCCATTTGATCTGATAGCCCCACTCTTCGCCTTCAGGCAGCGTGTCCACCGAGATCGGCGCCATAGGTTCCTTCGGCAGCGGGATTTCCGTCATGATACGGTTTCCTTCGCTGACTTATCCTTGTCCTTGGCTGATTTTTTTGCCTTCGGTTTAGACGCTGTGCCGGCTGCTTTCTCCGTCACCGGCTTGGTTGCCTCCAGACTGGCCTGCAGCGCCGACATCAGATCGATGACATTCGTTTTTTGCGGTTCCGGGGCGACGCTGACTTGATGGCCGCTTACTTTTTGCTCGATGGCATGAAGCACGGCCTCACGGTATTCGTCCTTATATTTTTCCGGCTCGAACGGGGTCGTCAGCTGCTCGATCAGCATTTTCGCCATTTGCAGCTCCTTGTCGTTTACGTTGCTTTGCTCCGGCAAGTTGGGCACCTGCTCGACCGAGCGTATTTCATCGGGGTAAAAAATCGTCTCCATCGCAATGCAGTTATCGATGACACGAATGGCGGCCAGGCTGCTTTTGGTCCGGATCGACACTTTGGCAATACCGATTTTGCCGGTTTGCTTCATCGCCTCCAACAGCAGGTTGTACGCGTTCGCTCCGGTTTCGTTGGGCGCCAAAAAGTATGTTTTCTGAAAATAGATCGGGTCGATATCCGTCAGCTGGACAAAATCGAGAATTTTAATTTCTTTGCTCGCTTCGCCCCCCAGTTGATCCAGCTCGTCCTTTTCGAACAGCACAAAGGCGCCCGGTTCATATTCATAGCCGCGGGCAATTTCCTCCCATTCCACCTCGCGCTCGCAGGTCTGGCATTTCCGTACGAAATTAAGCGGCGTCGTGCATTCCTTATGAATATAGCGCATCGAAATATCTTTATCCTCGGTGGCCGAAAACATTTTTACGGGGACATGCACCAGACCGAAGCTGATCGCCCCTTTCCATACCGTATGCATACAAGCATCTCCTCTCATTTTTATACTGCTAGTATCTCCATTTCGTGAATGATTCACACTAACGGAGGCATCCTAAAGCTGTCGGGAACGCTCGATAAGCCCATTTTTTATGAAAAGGGAGGAAACGGACGCCATGTCGCAAACGAACCGAAACAAACAGGCGGCGCCTGGGCGTGCCGAACAGGCCGGGCAAGCGGCTGCAGATGCATGCAACCAAGGGCGCGAGGATTATTTCATGGATATCGACAGAATGGTGAACGAGGGACTCGGCGGGGGAAATGTCACAATCAATAACGGTCTCATCGAGGAGTCAACGACGGATACGATGGATCATCCCGAATCCGTCGCGGAGCACAACAAACCGTCACCGGAAAAATCGTAAAACGAATCGGCAAAAATGGAGGGGATCTTATTGAAACTATCTCGTGCGCAGGCGATTTTGCAGTCCAATAATAAAATCGACGTCGAATTGAACGGCGTGCCGGTATGGATCGACAGCATCGATACCGAACAGGAAACGGCCAACATCCATGTCGAACAGCGGCCTGCCGATTCCCGGACCGTCCGGGTTGAGGAGCTGCAGGAAATACAGTCATAAGCTGCTTTAACCGCTTTTGCCGCTCAGCTTCCGCTGTCCGGAGGCCGGCCGAATAGTGTCGCTCAAGCCCTTCCCTAAGCTTGCCAAGCTCGGGAGCAGGGCTTTTTGTCTTAACTAAAGTATAAGTTTCGATACATAGCTTCGCACAACCTTGATAAACGCGCTTATCCTCCGGACGGCGGAGTCGTTTTATCCTGGCGTATTGCTACGTGGGAACGGGAGGGCTATAATAGGGGCAATACATGACGGAGGCGGTTGTTAGTGAGCTCTATCGATGAATTTGCTCTTATCCAGTGGTTAACGGATGGCAAGCAATCGCGGGATTTTCAGCAAGCCGGAGGCGTTGCCGCGGGGATCGGCGACGACGCGGCGGTCGTCAATATCCAGCCGGGCTTTCAACTGGTAATGACATGCGATACGATGACAGAAAAGATACATTTTACACCTATGACGATGCGCGATCAAGATATCGGCTATAAAGCCATGGCTTCCGCCATCAGCGACATTGCCGCCATGGGAGCGGTCCCCAAATTCGCCTTGGTGGCGGTCAGCTGTCCGCCAGGTACGGGGCTGCCCCGGTTGGAGGAAATGTACCAGGGACTGTACGATTGCGCCAACCGGTGGAACGTGGTCATCGTTGGCGGCGATACGACGTCCTCGAGTGCGGGAATTACGATAACCGTCACCGTCATCGGCGAGGTCGAGCATGGCAAGGCGCTGCTCCGCTCGGCGGCGCAGCCGGGAGATGTGCTGTTTGCGACCGGCACGCTCGGCAGCTCGGCGGCGGGGCTCGACTATTTATTGCAGCGCGGATTGCCGGCTGAGCTTTGGCCCGCTGACAATTTGCGGCCTCCGGCGGACCCGGATCGTCCGGGCATCGAGAGTCTGATTCAAGCGCACTGCCGCCCCGAGCCGCGGATCGATGCAGGCCGGCTGCTGCAGCAATCCGGCGTATGCCACGCTTTGAACGATGTCAGCGACGGCCTGGCCAGCGAAGCGTGGGAAATATCCGAAGCGTCCGGCGTCGGGATCGATCTGATCGAAGACAGAATTCCGATCGCGGAAGAGCTGATGTCTTATGCGTTGGCCAACGAAAAAGACCCGCTCGACTATATATTGTTCGGCGGCGAGGATTATCAGCTGATCGGCACCATGCAGGCGGAGCATGCGATTTCCATGCAAATGAAATTCAGGGAAGCGGGTCTTGTTCTCTATATTATCGGGTATGTGAATGCCGAAGCTGAAGGCGTGAGGCTTGTGCAGAGCAGCGGCTATGTGGTTCCCGTCGATAAAAAAGGCTATAACCATTTTCGAAAGGGCTGATACGGGGTAATGACGGCTCCTGTACATTTTCTATATGAAGCGGATAGTTTGGAGCAGACGGCTGAGCTCGCTACGGCGCTTGCCAAGCGGTTCCGACCGGGCTCCGTCATTACGCTGGACGGGGATTTGGGCGCGGGCAAAACGGCATTTTCCCAAGCTGTCGCCAAGGCGCTCGGCGTCAAGGACACGGTTAACAGTCCGACATTTACTCTAATCAAGGAATACGAAGGGGAGACGCTCCCTTTTTATCATATGGATGTGTACCGTTTGTCCATCGATGAAGCGGACGAGCTTGGGTTGGACGAATACTTTTATGGCAGCGGTGTCACATTGATGGAGTGGGGAGCTTTAATCGAGGAGCTTTTACCCGCTGAACGGTTGTCCATAACAATCGAGCATCGCGGAGGACAAGAGCGCTTGTTCCGGCTGGTTCCTCATGGGAGCCCCTATCTGCAGTGGTGCGAACAGCTAAAGGAGAACGGAATATTACAATGACCAGTATAACGAAAATGAACGCGGCAGACGGTATGCTGCTCGCTGTCGATACATCTTCAAGCGCGATGTCCATTGCATTAACCCGCGGTCCGGAGCTGCTGGGCGAGCTGAATTCGAAGGCTGAAAGAAATCATTCGATTCATCTGCTTCCCGCTATCCGGCAGCTGCTGTCGGATGCAGGGCTGCATCCCCGTGATTTGGATGCGTTTGCGGTGGGCGTCGGGCCGGGCTCCTATACGGGGGTACGGATCGGCGTGACGGTTGCCAAAACATTCGCCTGGACGCATGACATGGCGCTGCTTGGCGTATCGAGCCTGGAGGCGTTGGCGCTCGGCGGGGGCGAGGCTTATTTTCGCGAAGCCGCGGGCGATTCGGGCGAAGCGAACGTCAGCTCGGCGGAGGAGGCGCTCGGACGTCGGAACGAGACGGTTTGGTTTGTCCCTATGTTCGAAGCGCGCCGGGGACAAGCGTTTACCGCATTGTATCAAGCTTCGCCGCAGAGCTGGAGCTGCCTTGTCCAAGACGGCATCCGTTTGATGTCGTCCTGGACTGAAGAGCTGCTGAAGCGTTCGGCGGAGACGGCATCCGGCGAAAGCGCCGCTGCTAAACCGGACCGGATCGTCTTTGTCGGAGAGACCGGGCTGCATACGGAGACATTAGACCGTTTCTTTACTGCATGGGCCGGACCGTCCGGTGTTGTTGACCATGAGATGCGCGCCCGTCATATTGCGCAAATCGGCCGCCGCCATTGGCGCGAGGGACGCATAGAGCAAGCGCACGGGCTGGTGCCGAATTATACGCAGCTGACGGAAGCTGAAGTGAATTTGGCCAAAAAATCGCAGGGAGGGCCTTGACATGGAGGTAACAGAACAAACGGAAGCCATGGGCCCGTTGGAGTTCCGCTCGATGAGGATGGAGGACATCCCGGTCATTTGCGAGATTGAGCAGGAGGCGTTTGCTACGCCATGGACTGCAGGTGCCTTTCACAATGAATTGACCAACAATCAATTTGCCCGTTATTTGGTTATGGAGCTGGATGGACAGGTTATCGGCTATGGCGGCATGTGGATGATCATGGAGGAGGCGCATGTCACCAATGTGGCAGTGCGCGAAGCTTACCGCGGCAAAAAGCTGGGCGAGCGGCTGATGCGGGAGCTGCAAAAAACGGCGAGTTTTCTCGGCGCCGAGCGGATGACGCTCGAGGTGCGGCCATCCAACGTGATCGCGCAGCGGCTATACGGGAAGCTCGGCTTTCATTCAGTCGGCGTCCGCCGCGGCTACTACACCGATAATCGCGAGGACGCCCTGGTTATGTGGGCCAATTTGCCGAAATATCACTATACTTCGAACGAACGCACAGGGGAATAGCTATGAAAACAAGCAATTATTATACGGGATCTCCCGATTCCGGAGGCCATGACTCCGGCGAGCATTCGAACCATAGCGAGGGAGCGCGGACGGAGAAGCCGGCGCTCATTCTCGCTATCGAGACGAGCTGCGACGAAACATCGGTCGCCATTGTTGAAAGCGGGACGATCATCCGTTCGAATATCGTTTCGAGCCAGGTCGCGACGCATCAGCGCTTCGGCGGCGTTGTGCCGGAAGTCGCGTCGCGCAAGCATGTGGAGAGCATCACATGGATCATTGAGGAAGCTTTCGAGAAGGCGGGCGTCCGCCCCAGCGAGCTGTCCGCCATTGCCGTGACCGAAGGGCCGGGGCTGATCGGCGCGCTGCTGGTCGGGGTTGTCGCCGCCAAAGCGCTGGCTTATTCGCTTGATCTTCCTCTGATCGGCGTGCATCATATAGCCGGTCATATTTATGCCAACCGGCTCGTTCATCAGCTGGAATATCCGTTGGTGTCGCTGGTCGTATCCGGCGGGCATACGGAGCTGGTCTATGTGGAATCGGAGGGTCGGTTCCGCATTATCGGCCAGACCCGCGATGACGCCGCCGGAGAAGCGTACGACAAGGTGGCGCGGGCGCTGAAGCTGCCGTATCCCGGCGGCCCGCATGTCGACCGGCTCGCGCACGAAGCGGCAGAAGCGCTGCCTTTGCCGCGCGCCTGGCTGGAGCCGGATTCGTACGATTTCAGCTTCAGCGGGCTGAAATCGGCTGTGCTGGCCGCGCTGAACTCCGCGGCGATGAAGGGCCAGCCGCTGGAGCCGCAGGCCGTGGCCAAGGGCTTCCAGGACTCGGTCACCGACGTCCTGGTGGAGAAGTCGCTCCGCGCCGTACGGGCTTACGGCGCGAAGCAGCTGCTGTTGGCGGGCGGTGTGGCCGCCAACCGGGGGCTGCGCGAGCGGCTGGCTGCGCGCTGCGCCGAAGCGGAGGTGCCGCTGCTGGCTCCGCCGCTCGGCTTGTGCACCGACAACGCGGCGATGATCGCCGCCGCCGCATTTTTGAAGCTCGAGCGAAATCAGTTTTCTTCGCTCGAGCTGAAAGCCGAGCCCATGCTTAAGCTGGAGGCATGGTCGGTCTGATTCGGATAATGTCACCCGGATTCTTTTGAACGTTTAGGGATCCGGGTGATTTTTTATGTCTTGAGTATGCGCAGTTCAAGCGGTTCTACCGCTGTCTTAATTGTATGATTGCGGATGCCGGAGTGGCTCTTTGGAGAAAATCATATAACAACCGCTGCACAAAAAGCATACTGCCATGTCGGAATCTAGGTTATCTAGATGTCGAAATAGGAGATAATTCCCAGTATATTTTTGCTTGCATTATATAGACGGATTTGTTATATTACTACTTGTCGCTTCTGAAGGCAGCCGGAATTTGAAGTCGAAATAAACACTTCTTCAAAAAAAGTGCTTGCCATGATACGAGCGAATGTGATATATTGATCAGGTCGCTTTTGACAGGTTGTCGAAAGAGATCGAGAAAAGCAAGACGATTGCCCTTTGAAAACTGAACAACGAGTGAGTGTTAAAAATGAGAATGCAAATTCTCGCTAGCATTACTTTTGAGCTTAAGACAAGCTTTTTTACATCCCCTCAGTAATGTGGGGCCCCCGAAAAGTAATCGGAATTCTCTACGGAGGTTCGCTTCACTTTTTGGGGTATCGTGGAGAGTTTGATCCTGGCTCAGGACGAACGCTGGCGGCGTGCCTAATACATGCAAGTCGAGCGGACTGTTCCTTCGGGGACAGTTAGCGGCGGACGGGTGAGTAACACGTAGGCAACCTGCCTGTAAGACCGGGATAACTATCGGAAACGATAGCTAAGAGCGGATA
>NZ_SMRT01000016.1 GCF_004354045.1 Paenibacillus piri
TTGCGTCCATTGCGGAAGATTCCCTACTGCTGCCTCCCGTAGGAGTCTGGGCCGTGTCTCAGTCCCAGTGTGGCCGATCACCCTCTCAGGTCGGCTACGCATCGTCGCCTTGGTGGGCCGTTACCCCACCAACTAGCTAATGCGCCGCAGGCCCATCTGTAAGCCACAGATTGCTCCGTGTTTCATGAACAGAACATGCGTTCCGTCCAGCTATCCGCTCTTAGCTATCGTTTCCGATAGTTATCCCGGTCTTACAGGCAGGTTGCCTACGTGTTACTCACCCGTCCGCCGCTAACTGTTCCCGAAGGAACAGTCCGCTCGACTTGCATGTATTAGGCACGCCGCCAGCGTTCGTCCTGAGCCAGGATCAAACTCTCCATTAAAGACCCCGTTAACGTCCCGAAAAATGAAGCAGAACCTCCGCAGAGAATTCCGATTCCTTTCCAGGTATCTATACCGAGGTATAAGAAGCTTGTCTTAAGCTCAAAAATAGTTATAAATCATACTGGCATTCAACCATTATTTGTTCAGTTTTCAAAGAGCTTTCGTCGTTCATTTGATGATACTGTTTTTGTCGTGACAAGAATATATCTTATCAGATTCGACAGCATAATGCAACAACTTTTTTATCCGGCATGGTTTGCACTTTCGCCGGCTCAGCGGCGACAAAAAGTAATGTACCACAAAAAGCCTATGGAATGCAACTGATTTATTTTGTATTTTTGCACGATGCTTAATTGGTAATCATCCCATCGCCTAATCTGTTGAAATCTGTGCCGAAACGCCGCTTAATAACTATTTCCAAGTAAACAGACGTGGTTCGTAATAAAATAAAAAGGAGGCTTTTACGCCTCCCCCATAAGCTGCAGCAGCTCCTGCTCGTTATCGATAATACGGATGCCCAGCTCCTGTGCTTTCTTTAATTTGCTGCCGGCGCTTTCCCCGGCGATGACGATGTCGGTTTTTTTCGATACGCTGCCGGTAATTTTCGCGCCCATGGACTCCAGCTTTTTGCCTGCGTCGTCCCGGCTCATCGTGGTTAAAGTACCTGTCAGCACAACCGTTTTGCCGAAAAACGGATTATCCGCGTTCATAATGACCGGAGCATCATCGCTAACCGGATTCACTCCGGCCTGCAGCAGCCGCTCGATGCTGTCCTGCATAACCGGATCGCGGAAAAAGCTGACGATACTGTCCGCCACAATGCCGCCGATATCGTTCAGCGTGACCAGTTCCTCCGGCGTCGCCTCCATCAGCTTTTGCAGGCTGCGGTAATGGTCCGCGAGCACCTTTGTCGTCGTTTTACCGGTATTCGGAATGCCGAGAGCGAACAGGAACGAAGCGAGATCGCAATGCTTGCTCTTCTCAAAAGCGGCCAGCAGGTTGCTTGCTTTTTTATCGCCGAACCTTTCCAGCTTAACCAAATCGTCGAATTGCAGCTGATACAAATCGGCCGGATCCCGAACGCCCAGCTCCTGATACAGCTGCTCTGCGGTCATGATACTGAACGTTTCGATATCCATTGCGTCACGCGATGCAAAATGGGTGATTCTCCCGATCAGCTGCGGGCGGCATTCAAGCCGGTTCAAGCAAAACAAATGCGCGCCTTTCAGCTCAAGCTGCGAACCGCAGGACGGGCAATGCTCGGGATATACGATTTCCTGACCGTCCGCCTCCTCCGTCACTTTGCCCAGCAGCTCGGGGATCACGTCATTGGAGCGGCGAATATATACTTGACTGCCCAACGCATGCTTTAAGTTTTTCCGTTCGATGTCGCCAATGTTGTTCAAGGTGCAGTTTTGCACGGTCACCCCGGCGATATCGACGGGCTCCACCTTCGCTACGGGCGTGATTTTGCCGGTGCGGCCCACTTCCCACGAAACGGACAGCAGCGTCGTTACCGCTTCTTCTGCTTCAAATTTGAAGGCAACCGCCCAGCGCGGAAATTTGTCCGTATAGCCCAGCACCTCGCGGGTGCGCATGTCGTTCACTTTGACCACGAGCCCATCGATTAAAAAATCGAACGTATGGCGCATCGACGTCACCTGATCGAGCTCCCGGGCCACCTCTTCGATCGAATCGTAAAAGTGGACGTACGGACTGACCTTAAACCGGTTATTCCGCAGAAATTCGACCATTTCCCGGTGGTCGCTGAATGCGAGCCCGTCGGTATAGCCGACATTGTAAAAATAAGCGTTCAGCTTGCGCGACGCCGTTATTTTCGGATTAAGATTGCGAAGCGCGCCCGCGGCGGCGTTGCGGGCGTTTTTGAGCGGCTCGGCGGCCGTCTTGTTGTATTGTTCCAGCACGGACAAGTTCATGATACCTTCGCCCTGTATTTCAATGACGCCCTCACGGTAAGGGATTTCCATCGGAATGGACCGGATGGTCCGCACCTGCGCCAAAATGCCTTCCCCTACCGTTCCGTTGCCGCGCGTAGCCGCCTGCACCAGCACGCCCTGATCATAGGTCAGATTCAAGGTCAGCCCGTCAAACTTTAGTTCGATCACAAAAGACGGCTGCGGCAGTTGATCGTCCGGATGCTGGTTATTGTATTCGTTGACCAGCTTTTGGACCCGGTTGTACCAAAGCATCAGATCCTCATGATTTTGCGCCTTGTCCAGACTCCACAGACGCGCACGATGCTTGTGCTCGTCAAAGCCTTTGAGCAGTTGATCCCCTACGCGCTGCGTCGGAGAATTCGGCAGCACAATGCCCGTTTCGCGCTCCATCGCGGCGAGCCGATCGTACAGCTTATCCCATTCGGCATCGGAGATGTCGGGCTTGTCTAATGTATAGTATGCGTAATTGTGACGGTTGATTTGTTCGATGAGGGCTTTCATAGCCTCAAGGGAATCCTTCATAAGGAAACCTTCCTCTCTGATTAAAAAAATAGCAAATCACGGTATAACCATTCGCGATTGTTGGTGCGAGAGACGAACGGCAGAGCCTCTTTAGCCCTGCTTTGTAATTGGCGCGAACTTGGCGAGCAGCCGTTTCACGCCGACCGGCGCAGGAAATGCGATCTGCAGCTCAGTGTCGTCGCCGGAGCCTTTGATGGCGACGACGGTGCCGGTGCCCCACTTGCCATGGGCGACTTTGTCGCCCATTTTGAAATCGGGCACCGCCCCGCCGGCACCGCCGCCAGCCGCCGCGGCCGGCCGGGCCGGGCCGGACGAGGCTGCGCTTCCGGGCGCCGACGGCCGGAAGCTGACCGTTCTGCCGCCGGAGGCGGAACCTGCGGCTGCGCCGCCGCCGAAGCTGCCGATCGAGCCGTAGCGGCCTTCGCGGCTGGCGAAGGAGGCGCCTCCGCCCGATCGGCCGCCAATCGTACGGCCCGGCGAAGCCAGCTCGAGCAGCTCCTCCGGTATTTCCGTCAGGAACCGCGACGGCGCATTCATGTTGGTGCGTCCGAACAACGTGCGCATCCGGGCGCATGTGAGGTACAGCTCCTGCTCGGCGCGCGTAATGCCCACGTAAGCGAGGCGCCGCTCCTCCTCCAGCTCCTCGTTATCGTTCGAGGCCCGGCTGTGAGGGAATACGCCCTCCTCCATGCCGATAATAAACACAACAGGGAACTCCAATCCCTTGGCGCTGTGCATTGTCATCAGCACGACGGCATTGCCGCTGTCCGCCTTGTCGTCCTCCGTGTTGCTCATCGAGTCGATATCGGCGATTAGCGCCAAGTCCGTCAGGAAAGCGACGAGCGTTTTATCGTCGTTGCGCTTTTCAAAATCCATCGTTACCGATAAAAACTCATCGATGTTTTCCAGCCGCGCGGTCGATTCGATCGTTTTCTCGCGCTGCAGTTCGATGCGGTACTGGGTCATTTCCAGCATTTTTTCGGTCAGCTCGGTGACGGACAAGTAATCGACCATCCGGTTCAAATTGTCGATCATCTCGCGAAAATCGGCGAGCGCGTGCTTCGCTTTAGCGCCAAGCTCCATTCCATCGACGTCCTCCAGCACGGCGAACAGGGATACGCCGCGCCGCGCCGCGGCTTCCGTCAACCGTTCAACGGTCGTGTCGCCGATCCCCCGCTTCGGCACGTTGACGACCCGCACAAAGCTGATATCGTCATCCGGATTGGAAATAAGCCTCAGGTAAGCCAAAATATCTTTGATCTCTTTACGATCATAGAACTTGATGCCGCCGACAATTTGGTACGGAATATCCGATTTGATCAAAATTTCCTCGATGACCCGCGATTGGGCGTTCGTGCGGTACAGGATCGCATGGTCCTGGAATCTTTTTCCGCTGCTTACATGCTTATTGATCTCGCTGGTGACAAAGTACCCTTCCTCATGCTCGGAATCGGCCTGGTACATCCGGATCTTGCTGCCTCCGTCCTTGCTCGTCCACAAGTTTTTCGCTTTGCGCCCGGCATTGTTCGCTATTACTTTGTTCGCCGCATCCAAAATGTTCGAGGTCGACCGGTAATTTTGCTCCAGCAAAATCGTCGTCGCCGTCGGATAATCCTTCTCGAAATTCAGAATGTTGCTGATATCCGCACCGCGCCAACGGTAAATCGACTGATCGCTGTCGCCGACGACGCAAATGCGCTTGTGCTTATCGGCCAGCATCAGGCAGAGCATATATTGGGCACGGTTCGTATCCTGGTATTCGTCGACGTGAATGTACTGGAACTTATTTTGATAAAACTCCAGCACGTCCGGCTCTTCTTTAAACAGCTTGATCGTGGACATAATCAGATCGTCAAAATCGAGCGAGTTGTTATGCTTCAGTTTTTTTTGATACAAGGTGTATACCTTTGCAACGATGCCGTCGAAGTAATCGCCAATTCTGTTCTCTACCATCTCCGGAGTTTTCAGCTCGTTCTTGGCAGTGCCGATAGCCGCCTGGACCGCTTTAGGCTCGAACTTCTTAGTATCGATATTCAATTCCTTCATACAGTTTTTGATGACGGACAATTGGTCCCCCGAATCGAGAATCGTAAAATTGGACGTAAACCCGATGCGGGAAATGTCCTTGCGCAAAATGCGCACGCACATCGAATGGAAGGTCGATACCCAAATATCGCGTCCGTTCGGACCGACCAGCTTGCCGACACGCTCCTGCATTTCACGCGCCGCTTTATTGGTAAACGTAATCGCCAGGATGCTCCAAGGCGCGGCTTTCCGCGTTGCGATCAAATAAGCGATGCGGTGCGTCAGCACGCGGGTTTTGCCGCTGCCAGCCCCTGCCATAATCAACAGCGGTCCGTCGACGGCTTCAACGGCTTTCTTTTGCTGCGGATTCAATGTATTGATGGATGCAAATAAATCGATTGTTTCATTCATTGTATCAATCCCCTTACTGCTAAGTTCCATTGGTTAACCAAGCTATATAATATTATAGAAGAAAAAAATAATGCCTTCCCTTCTTTCAGTCCCGAAGGGGCTGCGCGGCTAATTCGATTGTACGGCCTGAACCGTCGCCAACGCCTGCTCAAATCGCTCGTATACCGCGTTGCCTACTACAATCGTATGCGCGCTTTGCGCCGCTTTACGCGCTTTGTCGGGGCTATCGATCCCGCCCCCGTAAAAAAGCCTTGCTTCGCGCACCAGCTCTTTGCATCGAGCCACCAGCTCCATATCGCCGAAGGTTCCGCTGTATTCGATGTAAACAACCGGGCAATGAAACAGCCGGTCCGCCAACCGTACGTACGCCTCCACATCTTTTGCGTCCAGCGCCGTATCGGCCTCGGTAATTCGGGCGGCAGTCGATTGTCCGTTCATCATGATGTAGCCCTCCGTCCGTACCAGCTGCCAGTCGAGAATCGCCCCGTATTCGCGAAGCGCCTGATGGTGATGCCCGACGATCCATTGCGGATCCCGGGCATTTAATACAATAGGTATAAAAAACAGATCGAAGCCCGGCACGATCGCTTCCAAATTGGAAACCTCCAACACGCAGGGCACTTCATATCTGCGAATCCGCGCCAGCAAATCGACTGTATTCTCGAAGGTGACGCCCGAGGAGCCGCCGACCATAATGGCATCCGTTCCCGATACGCAGAGACGATCCAACTGCTCGTCCGACAGCTCCCGGTCAGGATCCAGCTTAAACACATGCTTCCAGTGCTTCATATCCAATAACAAAAGGCTGTGCCTCCCAGCAAAATGGTGTCGTTTCGCATTCATGCTGTCTTCATTATTTTTTATCTTTAAAAATAGTCTAAGCTACCCCCGAACCTGTGTCAAATACGAATTGGCGAACATTCTTTCGTATTTTGTTTACAAAAATTCCCTGCAGGCTAACCTGCAGGGAATCGGGTACAGATCCGTACTTTTCCAGGAGGAGCGAGGAGCTTGCCCTGCCGAAACAAGCCGTACGGATGCTGCTACATAAAATTTTTACCGTTCGAATCCGTATCGCGGCTTGAAGCGAAGGTGCTCGAAGTCGCGCTCTCCGTCTCGTCGTCGGCGTTCCAGTTATAGCTGTTGCCTCCCCGCTGCCCCGATGAGCCCGTGCTGTTGTCATATGCTTGTCCGGACAAGGAAGAAGCGCTCGAGCCGCCGGTGTATTTCGCGGTACCGTAGTCGCGATTCGCCGATTTGGCGGACATCGCGGACGATCCTGTTTGTGAATACGATGAGCTGCCCACCGAATCTTGGCTGTCGGCATAGGAAGATTTCGTACCCGCGTAATCGTTCATGCCGGATTGTACCGACGAGCTGCTGGTCGGACTGTAGCCGAGCCCGCTGCTTGCGTGCTGCGTATTTTGCGTAAACCCGAATGCGGTATTCGCATACGACGGGTTGGTGCCCGTATTGAAGCCCGAGCCGGCAGCAGAGCCCTGACCTGGGGCCGAGCCTGCAGTCGTGCTTTGGCCGGTGCCGGCGTTCATGCTGCTGCCCGTGCTCCAGCCGAATGCATTCCCTTTTGCCGAACCGTAGTTTTGCGCCTGAGACGAACCGTAGCCTTGGCCTTGAGCCTGCCCGTAGCTTGGATTTTGATTATAGCCTTGGTTTTGGGCTTGTCCGTAGCCTTGGTTCGGATTATAGCCCTGGTAGCCCTGGCTTAAACCTTGAGCAATATAACCTTGCGCCGAAGGCGATTGGTGTAATCCCGCATTAGAGTGCGATAGACCGGCTTCCGAACCTGACGAAGCGAACGTTCCGGCGCCGTAACCGCTCTGCTGAAAGGACGGATCGTTGGCATATGCGGATTGCCCTGATTGCTGATAAGCGCCCGCACCTGAATAAACGTTTTGCAGCGATTGTTGAACGAACGTTTGAAGCTGTTCCGCTTTTTGAAATTGCTGTTGAAGCTCCTGCTGAATTTCCTGCTGGGTTGCCGATTTAATCGAATCGTAGCCGCCCGATTGAGACACGATCGTAAACAGCTCCGCCTGATCCTGCATCGTATGCTGTGCAAGCATTTGGAACGTTTGGCGAACAGCCGGATGCGTCGCTTCCAAAGCGGCGGTCGTATATTCGCGTGCCGTGCGCTTCATCTCGGACAGGACGAGATTACCCCAATCCTGCTCTTGAAGCTGTCCAGGCTGCATGGATGACTGTTGTTGGTTTGTACTCGTTTGCTGATACATAGCTGCACCTCCCGGGTAATTAATGAGTCATTTGCGTTTGCTGCTGCAAGGTTCTTAAGATTTGATCCGTATGCCGCAGACGGTCTTGTGCGATTTGAGCGAACTTTTGCTTAAGCTGGGGAGAATGGCTATCCTCCATCGACTGGATCGCCAGCTTCGTTAACATTTCCTCATTTTTTAAACTATCCGTTATGTACGACAGCTCTTTGGAGCTTACCGTATTGATGCCTTGCTGCTGTTGTTGTGCATACATTTGATGTGTCCTCCTTTCCAATTTTGACAAAAGATAGGTTGTCCCGCTTGTGGAAATAGTATGCATTTTTTCGCCGCCGTTCCTTCCGGTTATGACCTCACCTTTAAGAAAAGATGGTTAAGATCAGTGCATGGCGTGTTAAATTAAGCATATCCTGAACCCTTTCTACGGAATAAGCGAGGCGCCGGCTTAAAGAAGTTAAATCCGGTGTCTGGCATGAATCTCGGCTAAGTCTGATAATAGGGCAAGTGGAACCATATAAAATGTGTGATATTATCTAAACTAGAGAAAAGGGTGGAGTAACGATGAACAAGCAAAAAGCATTGGCATCTCTAGGTGTCCTTGTAGTAGCCGGATCCGTGGCGGCTGGCTGCGGCGGCGTCAAACAATCGGCGGCAGGGGACGCCATTTCCGAGACAACCCCGTTCCCGATTTCTATCGCATTGCAGCAGGTCGGCGACATTCCGGCCGATGGAAACGAAATCAGCCAGACTATAGAAAAGTACACGAATACGAAGCTGAACATTCAATGGATCCCCGGGTCCGCCTATGATGATAAAGTCAATGTCATGATCGCGTCGAACGAAATTCCGAAGCTGCTCAAGGTGCAGTACGTACCCAACATCGTTAACAGCATGCAGTCCGGACTGTTCTGGGAAGTCGGCCCTTATTTGAAAGAATTCAAAAACTTGTCGGCTCAAAACCCGCAGTTTTACGATAATATTCAAGTCGACGGAAAAGTGTACGGGGTGCCGATTTTTTCGGAGATTGCCCGCGCAGCGATCGTTTACCGCAAAGACTGGCTGGACAATCTCGGATTGCAGGTGCCCAAGTCGCTCGATGAATGGTACAACGTAATCAAAGCGATGACGCTGAACGACCCGGATAAGAACGGCAAAAACGATACGTACGGCACGCTGCTGTTCAAAAAATACAATGAAGGTCAAACGTCTCTGACAACCCGCTTCGCAGTAGGGATGGGGGCCCCCAATAAGTGGGAAATTACGAAGGACGGGAACGTAATCCCCGAATTTATGACGCAGGAATATAACGACGTATTGAAGTTTTACCGTAAGCTGTACGAAGAAAAGCTGATCAACCAGGATTTTGCCGTGCTGGATTCGACAGAAGCGGATAAAATGTTCGACTCCGGCCGCGCAGGCATCAAAATAGCCGTAGCCAATACGGCGAAGAGCCAGCAGGATCGTCTGTCCAAGGTCGACCCGAAGGCCATTGTCGACGTTGCTCCGCTCGAAGGTCCGAAAGGGATCCGGGTAGCGGGTCAAACCGGCAATTCCGGAATTTACGTTATTCCGAAGTCGTCCGTGAAGACAGAGGCGGAAGTGAAACGGGTGCTTAAATTTTTGGATCAGCTGATGGATCCGGAAATGGCGACCCTGCTGATGCGCGGTATTGAAAACAAGCATTATGTCAAAACCGACGACAACCGTACCGAATTTAAAGATTTTACATTATTCCAGCGCGAAGTTAAGCCTTACCGCGACAACCTCCCTTATATCGAGGGCTACAATGTGGCGCCGCTGAAAGATGTGCCGATTGGGGAAAAAGGCAATAAAGTGACGCAGGAAAATATGAAGTTCGCCATTCCGAACCCGGCTTTGACGTTTATATCCGCCACTTACAGCGAGCGCGGAAAAGAGCTGGAGCAAATGATCTACGACGCGCAGACAAAGTACATTATGGGTAAACTTGACGATGCCGGTTATCAGGCCGAGATCGAAAAGTGGAAAAAGGCCGGGGGCCAAAAGCTGATGGATGAGTATAAGGCAGAACACGATAAACGTGTAAAAAAATAATAGCGATCGCGAACCTTCTGCCGGTGCAGACGAGCGGTTATGCGAAAAGGCGAAGAGCCATCCTTCATGCGGAGGATGGCTTTTTGCCGCTTCTGACTTATTTGCAGGCATTAACCTGCCGTCATTGTTTTCTGCAGCTCCAGCATCCAGGCGGAAACTGCGTTCACAATAACGTCCAAATATTGCCGGCCTTTTTCGGCGCTCGCTTTGTCGGGAGAGTCTGTAAAACCGTCAATGCCGGTCAATTCGCCATGCTTTCCAATAAATGAGCCTTCCGCGCGCATCCAATCGTTCACCGGATGATCGTGTTTGATGGCGGACCCTTTAATAAGCTCGGGATCAAGCGCCATAATCAAAGACGTCTCAAAGCCGCCGGCATGTCCGGGAACCAAGCCGACTTCTTCTGCCCCAAGATCGTCCAGGGCTGGTTTAGCCAAGTTCCAATACGAAGCCGCCGCCGTCCAGACGGGATGACGGACTGCCGCATCCTGCGCGGCTTGCACCATGATCTGGGCGTTGCCGCCATGGCCGTTCAAAAAGATGATTTTGCGGAATCCGCACTTTACGAGGCTCTCCGTAATGTCATACAGCATATGCTGGTATGTAGCCGTGGAGTAAGAAAGCGTACCGCCATAATTCAAATGATGCTGAGAGCAACCGATCGTTAAAACGGGAGTCATGAGCGCTGACATGATACCCGACAGCTTCTGTATCGAATGACTGACCACATACTCGCAAATCATACTATCCGTATAGACCGGCAGATGAGGCCCATGCTGCTCGGTTGCCGCCAGCGGAACAACGGCAAAGCTGCCGTTCTTCGCCAAGTGCATTAAGTCGTCACGCGTATACGTATGAAACCAATTGCGTTTATCCAACCTTGTAACCTCCGGTCTATTAATAATTGACGCGCAGATGCGGCGTTTCGACTTCTTTGCCGACGTGCAGCGATCTCATCATGGCATCCAGCGCACCAGTTGTAAGAAGCGAACGTTCCACCGGATAAGGAGCATTGCGAGTATGCATAAACCGTTCAATCGCCAGCACCAAGTAACTGAAGTGGCTGTGCGGCTTTTGATTTTGCAGCCTGAACTCTACGCAAACCGGCTGTTCGCCCTCCGCGACCTGGTAAGCCGATACGAACATTCTGCCTTCCGGTTCGGCATAAATGATGCCGGCTTGCAACCCGTCCACATATTCCAGTTCAACGAAAACAGGGAGCTTCAATTGATAAGGAAACATGTCGATATCGCGCAGATTGACAAAGCCCCCAAGCGCTTCATAAATCGGCTTCCAGTCATCCGATAAAATCCGTTCGACCGCCGCCTCGTCCTTGTACGTTCTTACCGCTTTGATCCCGGTTTCGCCAAAAGCCCGGTTCTCGGCGATGCTTTCCATCATCTCCATCGTATGGTAGCAGTACCGTTCCACGTCGTCATAGGCAAAACCCAGCATCCTGTGCATAGGCGCCCCGTAAGGAATGCCCGTCGTTACCGGAATGCGAGGTGCATACGGCAGCACCGAGCTCGACATGAACGGAACGTTATGCTTTTTAATTTGAGCATACATCCATTCGATATCTTCTTTAACGACCGCAAAGCCTTTGTCCGTAAAGACGGGAACGATATGGTCAAACTCCAGCATCACGTTAAGACATTGTTCGAAAAACTTCCTTCTTGGATACAAAATCTGCCCAAACTCATTGGTGGGGTATTCGCCCAGCTCGCCAATGATAATGATCCCGTCCAAGTCAAAGGATGTCCCGCCATTCAACAGAGCCTCGCGAATCGATCCGTGCAGCGCCACTCCATGCTTGGCCGCCATATCCCGTCCCATATCGTTGGCCGGGTACTGGTCGATATACATCGAGACGATCTCGACTGTCGGTTTGTACCTTCTGCCATTCAGTACATAACCGTCCAAAAATTTGGTAATAATGACATCAGCATGGTTAATATCCCAATATTCCGTAATGATGGCGGCAACTTTTTTCGTTTGTTTTGACATGATGATCCTCCTAAAAGTAATTGCACCCGTTCGACGCGAGACGAATCTTCCTATTTAAAATGAAACGGCATAATGAAAATCGATCGACCGGGTCATCGCATCGACAATATCAATAATGTGGCTGGATTGTTTCAGGGATGAATAATCGGGCGCCGATTGTTCGGCGATAAGATGGCAGTATGCGCTCAGCTGCTCGTAAAGCGCGGCGGATACATGCCTTTGAAGCTGATCATTCGCCGCAACCGTAGCGGATTGCCTGGCCCAAGGGTCCCCGACCAAATAAGAGATGTCCCCGGTATCGATGGTCAGACTTCCCTTATCGCCAATAATCTCCAGGGAGCCGCGGGTCAGCGGGCTGCTTTCATCCGCGCTTGTCCAAACGTTGGACATGGTACCGGCCACTCCGTTACCGAATGCAAAGTCGAAACGTTCGATATTGCGCACGCCATCCGCGAACGGCTTGGACCCGAATGCCTGCATGCTCTTCAACCGGTTCGCCCCAGCCAACCAGAAGGCCAAATCCAGATCGTGCACAAGCATTTCATAATAAGTGGGGAGACGGTGATACAGCTTCAGCAGCGCTTCGCTGCGCGATCGCGTAAATACAAGCTGCTCCAGCCGCCCGATTCGCTCCTCGCGTATCGCTTTAGACAGCTTGGCGTATGGCTCCAAAAAGCGGTTTAACCGTACGATCAGAAGCTGCCGGCGGTTTTGCACCGCCATCTTCCACATTTCATGCGCAGCGGCTGGATTCGTCGCTATCGGCTGATCGAGCACAACATGTTTGCCGCTCTTCAGCGCGGTAACGACGGGTATAAAATGCGCGCGCTCATGCGTCGTTATACTGAGCAGATCCAAGTCGCACCCGTTCAGCATGTCGTTGATGCCCGTATACTTGCGGTTAAGGCCATAACGGCCGGCTGCTTCATCCAGCCTGTCGCGATTCGAATCGCATACAGCGACTACCTCCGCATGCGGGATCGAAAGATATGCCTTAAGATGGCATTCTCCCCAGCTGCCGGCACCAACGATACCTACTTTTACTTTTTTCATGTGATGGTCTCTTCTCCTCTAGGTTGTTTGGACGCTTCGCCTTACTTGATTGCCCCGGCTGTAAGACTGTTGATCATAAATTTTTGAAGAAAAATAAAAATGACGGAAACCGGCAGCGTTGCAATCAGAGAAGCCGCCATCAAGTCGTTCCACTCGATTTTGTTCAGCGATACCAGCTGTCCGACACCTACCGGAATGGTCTTCATGTTCTCGGATGACATTAAAATAACGGCAAACAAATATTCGTTCCAGCCGACAATGAAGCTATATATGGCGGTTGCCACTACCCCTGGCAGCGCCAGCGGTAGGATGATCTGCCAAAAGGTGCGGAATTTGCTGCAGCCGTCAATGGACGCGGCCTGATCCAGCTCTTTGGAGATCGTGTCGAAATACCCGAGCATCATCCATGAGCAGATCGGGATGGTGAACGTAATGTACGTCACGATCAAGCCAAGAAGCGTATTGATAAGTCCAAGCTGGGTCATAATCTTGTACATCGGGATCAGCAGCATAATTGAAGGAAACATTTGCGTCACCAGCAAAAAGGTTAAATACGTCCCTTTTCCGCGAAAATGAAATCTCGAGGTGCCGAACCCCGCCAAGGTCGAAAATAGAAGTGACACAACGGTCGCCCCAATAACGACAATCAAACTGTTTGCAAAATAGGTGCCGAACGGATAATCCGACCAAATCCGCTTAAATGCATCGACAGTAGGATGTCCAGGCAGCCATTGCGGAGGCGTCGAAAACGTGTCCTCAGGCGATTTCAGCGAAGTCGAAATCATCCATAATACGGGAACCAGCACCGCTAACGATGCGATCAGCAGCACCAGGTATGTGACGATGTCCCCCATGCTCCCCCGAAGCTTATTTCGTTTCATCCGACAACAACCTCCTGTACACAAAACTGATCAGAAAACAGATCAGAAACACGATAAAAGCCAATGCCGAAGCCTGACCGAAACGGAAATCGGTAAACGCCAGCTTGAATATATCGATGCTTACGACGCTTGTCGCATTGACCGGACCTCCCTGCGTCAGCAATTCAATAATCGTAAAATGCTTAAACCACCAGATCGTCTCCAATACGAGGGTTGTACCAAGTACCGTCTTCAAGCTCGGAAGCGTAATATGCAAAAACGACTGCCATTTGGTAGCCCCGTCCATTTCGGCCGCTTCGTACAGGTCTTCGGAAATCGATTGGAGTCCCGCCAAGACGAAGATCAGCACAAGCGGGTACCCTTTCCAGACGGCGACAAAAACTACGGCTAACAGCGCATAGGATGCAGTACTCAGCCATGCTATCGGTTCGGATATAAGATGGGCGGACACAAGCACGTGATTGACCAATCCGTAAATAGGGTCGAACATCCATTTCCAGAGCAAGGCCACGACAACCTCGGGAAACAGCCAAGGGAGAATGAGAATGAGACGAAATATAGCTCTCCCTTTAATCTTTCTGTTCAACAGCACGGCGAGCAGCGTTCCAACAATAAAATTGCCCGCCACAACCATGATCGTGAATTTAAACGTGAGAAGCACTTTATCCAAAAAGTCACGTTCCGTGACAGCCTGCCAGTAGTACTTAAAGCCGACAAAATTCCAACGATTCATCAGATTCGTATCAAACATACTTACAAAAAAACCGTAGGCAATCGGGTAGGCTATTACCAGCAGCATCATAATGGCAGAGGGCAGAATAAACCCGTATCCGGCCCTCTGATTGCGTGAAAAGTAATTATTCACCGACACTTCCCCTTCCCTTACTTCTGGTTCTGCTTAATCTCCCCGCGAATGATTTCAGCCGCCTTCTTACCCGCTTCGTCCGCACCCGTTTTACTGGTCAGTACGGATTGATAGGCTACGCCGACCGCGGTCTGTACCTTGGAAAAGAACGGAACGACAGGCTGCTGGAAAGCATATTTCTGCGCTTCGATAAACCCTTTGTATTCAGGGGAGTTCAGAAGCGGTGAATCGTTTGTTTCCGTACGGGTAGGCATACGCCCCGTTCCTTCAAAAAACTTCAACGCATTTTCCTTGTTCAGCAAAAACTTCAAATATTGAACTGCGGCTTCTTTATGCTTGCTTTGCTCCGAAATGGAAAAGCCGAAGGAGCTTAGCGCCGATGCATGTGTCACCTTCATGGGAACGGGAACGGCACCGATTTTGCCTTTCAGGTTCGGATTTTTCTCAATCACGCCGCCGATTCCGTGTGAGCCGGTAATCATCATGCCGATCTTCTCGTTGCCCATCAGCGTGACAACGTCCGCATAGGCGCTCTGAACCGCGCCGGGCTGCACCACCTGATATTTGTTCACCAGGTCGCCGAAAAATTGCAGCGCCTCCGCGGCTTGCGGCGTATCCATCTCCGTGACCCATTTGCCGCTGGCGTCCTGCTTCAGCTCGCTGGCGCCAAAGCTGTGCAAAATCGGCATAAACCGGTACGTGCCGGAACTGTTGTTCGTACCTACCATGCCGAATCCCCACTGGTCGGCTTTTCCGTCACCGTCTTTATCCTTCGTCAGCTTCTGGGCGACATGGATGAACTCGTCCCATGTCGTCGGCGGCTTCAGTCCTTCGGCTTCAAGCCAATCCATCCGGTACAGCAATGCAAGCGGTGTCGTAAACCATGGCGCAAACTGCAGCTTGCCGTCAATCGTCGCTTCCTCCAGCACTTTGGGGTTAAACCCTTGGACATAATCTTTGCCGAGCAGCTCCGTTAAATTCGCTGTAATTCCCATATCATTGGCTGTCGAGTAAAAATCCGGCGTATTGACGAAAATATCCGGGAGCTGGTTGCCGGTGGCCAATGTCGTTATTTTGGTAAATGCGTCATTCGTTGAAGTGCCCATAAATTCAATCTTAATATTCGGGTTTTGCTTCATAAACTCGTCTGCAAGCTGCTGTTCAATAACGCCCGCAGGTTTTTCGACAATCGTTGACGACAAAACTTTCAAGGTGACAGGTCCCTCCGATTGGCCGCCGTTCGCCGTGGAAGAGGAGCTGCCGCATGCGGATAGGAACAAAGTAAGGCAAGATAGTGTGCTGAGCATCGTTACTGTTGTTTTTTTGTTTTTTATCATGATTTGAACCCTCCCGTTTGTACGTGTTTATATCATTTGCCCTAGTGACTGCGTCTCCTTGCATAAGTCGAGGTTGGAGCCAGTCCGGCTTTCAGGGTATAATGGCTTATATGAAGGATAGCTTAAGTCATTCTCCGAAAACCATCCCATTTTGTCATAACAATTTATACTTTTTTAGTTAAGAGCCTGGAAAAGCCGGTCAAAAGGAGACTTACACCATGCAATATTTATTTCAGCTCTCAAGGGTTTACAATGCCGTACATCTAATCTCCATCCAGCATTCCAGCGCGGAACAAGGATGGGAATTTCCGAATCACCGCCATACGATCCTCGAGTTTAAATATTGCATCAAGGGCCGAATCGAGCACAAAATAAACGGAAAAACCTATATCACCAATCAAGGCGACTCGGTCATCATGAAAGCCGGCGTTTATCACCAAATGAAGGTGCTGGAGGATTGCGAATTTTTCGGGTTTCATTTTGACATGGAAATGCCGACGGTTTATTCGATTTTTCAATCCATTCCCGATCCGTTCATTCCCGCGAATCTTGGAGGTTTCATCAAGCAGTGGGTCAATCAGTTTATGTCCGATTTTGGTAGCGATTTCTCACAGCTGCATCACCTGCCGCAAACAACGGTCCACTACTCGGTTGAAAACAATTTGAAAATTCTTAAAATGCATTCCAGCTTTGTCGAATTTATCTCCTCGCTTGCCAAATTTTATTACGAACCGTCACAAGTGCTCGATGATGTCGTTCACTCATCCCATTTATACATTGCCCATCAAACTGCGTTTGAATTAAACAACACGGAGCAATACGATCTGCAGATCGGCGAAATCGCTCTCAAGCTGAACGTGCATCGCAGTCATATTACCAATTGCTTTAAAGAAGTGTATGGCGTCACGCCCAAGCAATATTTGCTGCAGCTGCGCACGCAAAAAGCAAAGCAGTATTTGCTGGAAACCAACCTGACAGTAGAGGATATCGCGGATAAACTATCGTTTTCATCAACCGCCCATTTTACCAAGTTTTTCGCCAAACAAACGGGAAGCTCTCCGTCCCACTACCGTGCAAAAAGGGAAATGTAAGCTCGGGATTTACTCCTAAGTCTGTAGCCGCGGCAGTCATTTCCTCGACTGGACGGTGTTGACAAGCGGCGGCAAAATATTTTATTGTTAGAACCACTGCAGGGGAGCGTCACACGAAAACCCGGAAAAAAACCAATTTGGCAACGACGGGTTAAAAGGTAAACAAATGCTGCCCCGGCTCCGCCGCTCAAGGATAAACGGCTTCGCCGTCCTTCAGGAACGAGCGCGTTTGTCAAGGTTGTGTGAAGCAAAGTATAAAATCTTATACTTTCTATTCAACCGGAAAAATCAACGAACTTGGGAGGATGTTTACATGGGAGTTATTTCGGATCGTTTGAAACAATTGGGGATTGTTCTGCCTGAACCGCTGCCGCCGGTAGCCATTTATGTTCCGGCCGTCACGGTGAACAACCTGGTCTACACATCGGGAAATGACTGCCGCATTGACGGCCGTCTCATGTACGAGGGAAAGGTCGGAATCGATCTGACGATCGAACAGGGCCAGCAAGCTTCACGGCAAACGATGATCAACCTGCTGGCAGTGCTGCAGGCTCATCTGGGTGATTTGGACCGCGTGGAAAGAATCATCAAACTGCTTGCATTCGTAAACAGCGCGCCGGGCTTTGCCGAACAGCCTTATGTAATCAACGGGGCTTCCGGATTGCTGGAAGAAGTGTTCGGAGAAGCCGGCAAGCACGCCCGTTCCGCTATCGGCACATCGGACTTGCCGTTCCATACGCCTGTCGAAATTGAGATGATCGTGCAAATCAAATAACCCCCGAAGACATGAATTTGCATATGAAAAGACGCTCCCATCCCCACTTCAATCGTGGTTTTGGGAGCGTCTTTGCACATAGCCCAGGACGAATTCACTAGCCTGCATTCCTCTTTTAGACAAGCCCTGTTGTCGTGAACTCTAAAACCGTGAGGATGCGCTGCCAAGGTATGGAAGCTACTTCGTCTGCGGCTGAGCCGGGGCAGCCGGTGCCGGATTGGCAGGCGCCTCACCCGTAGGCGGTTGTGCCGGAGCTCCCGGAGCCGGATTCGCCGCCGCGTCGGGCGTCGGCGTTTCCTTTCCCTTGTCGGCCAGCTCTTGAATCGCCGTAACCGGCAGAGCGTAGGCCCATGGCGAGCCTTCCTTCACCACCCATACAAAATCTTGCTGAACCTTGCCCTGATAGACGGCGGTCTGCTCCTTTTTGGAGGCGTCGACCGTCTTCAGCTCGATCCGCAGCTCCGGCGCGTCCAGCTTGATTTCGCCGGCCGGCTTGGCCGCCTGATCGGTGGCCAGAAATTGCAGCGTGTCGAGATAAGAGCCCGCGTCCGCTCCCTTCACGACCTGCTCGCCTAATTTCCAATCCGATTCGTACGATTTTTTGTCCGCATCCGATTTGGTCAGCATCCATTTCTGCCCTTTCCAATCCACGCTCAAGCTGCGTACGTCGTCATAATCGAACTTGATCGGGCTTTTTTCCATAAATTCGATCTGCTTTTTGGCCAGCAGCTGCAGTTGGGAATCGCTCAGCTGGAATACTTCCTTCGAACCGTTCGTCATTGCATAGCTGAAGCCTTGAATCGCTGTCGCATTGCCGAGACTGACCGTATGGGACTCGCCGTTTTTCAGATTTACCGTGAGCTGCAGGCCCGGCTTATCCAGTCCGAATTGAGCCAGATCGGACGGATTCGCGTCAACCGTCTGCTCCTTGCTTAACGAATTGAACGATTCCACCCAGTTGTCGGCGCTGTAACCGTCAAGCGGAATGGCGGACGGCTTGGTCATGGCCCATTGGCCATCCTTATGCTGCAGCTCGATTTCCATATCGGTCGATTTGATCGTAAAACTTGCCACCTCATCCTTGTTCACTTTTACAAGCGCTGCGGCAGGAGGCTTCGTTTCCTTAAAGAAGTCTTTGCTGGACGCGTACCAGAAGCCGCCGATACATATGATGACAAGCAAAAGTGTCGGAATCAGCCGTTTCATCCTTTTCTCCTCCTCCACCAAATCGTTCCGCCGACGATGAGGAAGAGCAGCGGGAACAGCAGAACCGTGCCGTAAAAGATCGAATTGGCCTGGCTGTTCGTAATCATGGCTTGCTTGATCGCATCGCCTTCGCGCGGACGGATCGTCACTTGATCTTTTTGCTCCTGCAGCCAGCCGACGCTGTTCAGCGCAAAATCGCGGTTGCCCTGCTGCTGGATCACATTGTCGACGAGGAAGGAGGAACCGCCCAATACAACCGCCTTCGGCTTGTTTTCCTTCGTCTCCACAACATATCCCAAGTTCAGCGGGCCTTTGATGTCTTTATCGTCCTTGACCGTACGGCTTTTCATCAGCGTCTCGATGTCGGTTTCCCCGTATGCATTTTCGGTCGTCTTCAAAATGACCGTAGCCGGGAAGTCTTCTACCGGCTTATCCGAGCTCAGTGTAACCGCCAGATTCATCATCGTCAGCAGGTTGTAGTCCTGCAGCTTTTTCGTAATGTCGTGGTATCCGTATTCCGGGATGATCGTCAGCGGATCGAACAGCTGGCTTTGCTTTGGCTCGATCGCAACCGCATGCTGATCTTGAATGCCGTACTGGGACAAGAGACTGTCGATATTTTTCCATTGGGTCGCCATATCCTTGTTAAAGCCCAATGCCATATACAGTTTGCCCTTGCCCTTCAAGTATTCCTTGATCACTTCGGTTTCCTTGTCGCTAATATCGGATTGCGGCCCGATGATGAACAAAACCTCGGCGTCGTCGGGAATTTTACCCTCGCGCAGCAGATTCAGCTCCGTTACCTCATAATTTTCGCCTTCCAGCCCGCTCCGCCACAGGTTCAGCTGGGTCAGCGGGATTTCGCTATGGCCCGACAGGAAATAAATTTTGCTCTTTTCCTTCGCGTTTAAATTGACCAGCGCCTGCGTCAGCTTCTCTTCCCCGCTGAATTTATACTCGCCCTGCTGCTGCCCGGGAATAAACATGTCCGCATAATACAGCGTCTTTTTCACGGCGCCGCTCTCGACCACCAGCGTTCCCGACGGATCGACATCATACTGTTTGGCCAACCCCGGCTGCTTGATAATGTCGAATTGGTCGAAAACGATTTTTCCGTTGCGCTTCTTGTATTCCTGAACCAATTCCTCCACCTGGCGCTTAATATAAGGATCCGTCCGGTCGCTCGTCAAGGAAATCAGATGCACGTCTTTATCAAGCGCCTTCAACGTCTCCGTTGTTTTGTCGGATAGCGTAAACTTTTTATTTTGCGTCAAATCGATCTGCAGACTTTTCGTGGAGTTGAGAAAAATCGTCAGAACGATAAAAATGCCGATCACCGCAAGGGATAACACAACGGCATTCGTACCGCGAATCCACTTATTCAAAGCACTCTTCCCCCTTCGAGTTTTGCTCGTAGCCCGCCTGCCTCGGATGCGTAAACGGCGTTTACACCGAGAACAAGACGGTTACTTCAGCTTTCACTATCTCCAGCGCTTTCTTTCCAGCACTTGTATGCTGAGCACGATAAACACAATGATCAACGTTACATAAAACAGAACGTCCGCAAAATCCAGCACGCCTTTCTGCAAATCACTGCCGCGGCTGACGATCGAAAAGGTTCCGAGATAGTCCTTGATTTTACCGCCGACGCTGTCGCCGAGCCATTCAATCGTCCAGAACATGAGCAATATGGCGAACGCAATGATCCCTGAAACCATCTGATGGGCGGTCAGCGACGAGGCAAACAGTCCGACCGCCATCATTGCCGCACCGATCAAAAACATGCTCAGATAGGACAGCCACAGCTGCGGTTGGTCCAGACTGCCGTAACCGCTCATAATCCAGGGGTACAGCAGGCACCCAGCGACAAGAAGCAGCTGAACGGCAGCCGCCGCCAAATATTTGCCGACAATAATCTCGGTAATGCTCGCAGGCGACGTGAACAGCAGCTCGTCCGTTCCCTGGCGCAGCTCATCCGAAACGAGACGCATGGTCAGCAGCGGGATAATGAACAAAAATACGAAGGTTACCGTGCCGACGACCGGCCTTATATCGATAATATTGGGCGGGTACAGGAAATTCGCACTGAAAAAGTAACCCGATATGAGAAAAAAGAAAGCAAACGCCGCATAGGCCGTTGGCGAGTAAAAATACATTTGCAGCTCTTTTTTGCAAATCGCCCATGTTCTACGCATGCGGGCTCACCTCCTTCTGATTCGCTTCGCTGTCATCCGCATCGGTATCGGCCGAATCGGAGTGGTCCGCCGCCGAGTCGACCGGTTCGTTCGTGGTCAGCTTGAGGAAGATGTCCTCCAGACTCAAGCTTTCCTTCTTCATCGCGAGGATCGGATACCGCAGCTCCGCCATGCGGTAGAAGATCGCTTCGCGAATGTCCGCGCGATCCTGCGCGGACACGAGCACTTTCACGGTCGGCGGCTCCGCGCCGTCCGACTCCGCAGGCCGCGCCTCGGGCTCGGCCTGCGATTCCGCGCCGCCGCCGTTGGTCGGCGCGTCTGCATCCGGCTGCGGCTCGGGCGCAGCCGATGCGCTTGCTGCCGCCGCAGCTGCGGCAGCGGACTCTTCCGCCAGCGGCTTGACGCTGGCGACCTGCGGCAGGCCGCGGAGCTCGGCCAATACGGCCTCACGCGGCCCCTTTACTTCCAGCGAGACCTCGAACGTCTCGCCCATCGAATGCGCCAGCTGGTCGGGATGGCCGTCCATCACGATGCGCCCTTGGTTAATAATGAGCACGCGGTTGCACAGCGTGTTGATCTCGGGCAAAATGTGCGTGCTGAGCAGCACGGTATGATTTTCGCCCAGCTCGCGGATCAGCTGGCGAATTTCGATGATTTGCTTCGGGTCAAGACCCGAGGTCGGTTCGTCGAGCACAAGCAAATCGGGGTTGTGCAGGATCGCCTGGGCGAGGCCCATCCGCTGCTTGTAGCCTTTGGACAAGCCGCGGATCACCTGCCGCTCCCGTCCCTGCAGCCCGAGCCGTTCGATGACTTCGCCGATCCGGTTCTTCTGCTCCTTCCCCGGAATGCCGCGCAAATCGGCGATAAACTGCAAATACGCCCGCACCGACATTTCCGGGTACAGCGGAGGCGTCTCAGGCAAGTAGCCGATCTTTTGCCTTGCTTTTTTCGGATGATCCGCCATCGACAGCCCGTCGATCGTAATCGAGCCGTGAGTCGGGTTCAAATAACCGGTTATCATCCGCATCGTGGTTGTTTTTCCCGCTCCGTTCGGCCCTAAAAAACCGACGATTTCGCCGCGGTTCATGGAGAAGTCGATGCTGTGAACCCCTCTTTGGTTTTCGTACAATTTGCTAACCTGTTTTACCTCAAGCACGCCTTACAACCTCCATTCGAAACGAAATGTTCTACTCTAAGCCATGTCCAATTTGTGTGCAGCTTAACCACCAACAATATACAGGGGAAACAATAAAGCAAGATTAATCCAATCTGAAAATCAGCTTAAAATTTTGTGTCTAAATTGTGAACAAATTTCGATATGGATAAATGTCTCCTCGTTCTTAAGGATAAGCGCGTTAATCAAGGTTGTACGAAGCAACGTATGGACACTAACCCTCTCTGGACAAAAAAAAGACGCGGCCTTATGCTTTAAGCCGGTCTTCATATGCAATGCTTCTATATTTGATCTGACGTTGTCCTAAGCTTCAAGCCGCTGCAGGATTGAATATTCATCCGGATAGATCATCAAATAAGTGGTAAGGCCGAGCATTCGGAAAAGCCTTTGATATTGCTCGGTCAACCCATGAGCGAAGGATTGATAGCCGCCGTCGGCTCCCCATCTGACAATTCGCGTTAGAACGCGAATCCCCGAGCTGCTGAACGACGATACGAGCCGAAAGTCGAAAACGAGCGTCCGGCTGCTCCCGCCAAGCCCGCGTTTCCAATCGCGCAGATTCAATAACGGCTGCTCCGCTTCCATCGTCAAGCTCCCCTGCAGCTCGACGATTAAGGCAGACCCCGCTTCCCTTACGTCTTTAATTGAAAATGGATTCATACCGTGGAATACCTTTCTTTTAGTTTACTCCTGTTTTAAATGGAAAACGGTTGATCCAGCACAAGCGGCGAAGACGCCTCCTGCTCGTCGCCGACCAGCTTTTCCCATTTCCGGCGTACGCGCCGAGCCTCCTGTTTGCGTCCCCTCGCAACCAAATGCTCCATAAACTCCTGATAGCCTACCTCATCCACAGGGCTCAGTTCAATCCATCGGGCGAAAAACGCTTCCGCCTGCACGTACTGGCCCGCATCCCGGTAATAGTGCGCCAGCTTTCGCAAAACTGCCGTTTGCATCTCCAGCAGCGACTCTCTGAATGCGTCTACCCAATCAATATACCGGATTTCGGGCATGAATTCCCCGTACAATTCATAAGCACGCTCATAACAGATTACGGCTAACGCGGGACTTTTGCTCCATAGCTGATCGCCTTCATTGATCAACAGCCTGTATTGCTCCACATCCAGAGATTGAATTAACCCTTTATGGAGGCGGATGATCCCGTCTTTCACAATCACATTGGGTTCGGCCTGCAGCTCCTGTTTTAACGTCTGCTTCAATTGGTGCAGGATAACGTACAGCTGGTTATTCATTTTATCCGCATATCCTTGGCCCAAAAGAATTTCCATGATCTGTTCCTTCGGTGTCGCATAGCCCGGCTGAATGAGCAGGTAAATGAACAGCTCCAACGCTTTTTTCCGTTTCCATTTCAAGTCCTTGATTTCCGTTTCGCCACGCCGGAACGTCATCGTTCCGATACAGCAAATTTCCCATCCGTTTCCATCCTCGCCCTCGGCCGACTGCTTTTCTTTTTTCATTTGCACCCACTGCAACCAATCGGCCTGTCCCGGATGCCGCGTTAATTCCTGCCATGACATCAGTTTGTACAGCAGCGCCTCCGCAAGCTCTGACTCCCCCTGGCGTTCCGCCCGCTTATACTGCAGCTGTGCCAGCTGGAATTGGACAAACAAATCGCCTCCGTACAAAATCCGGATATGCTCCAGTTCGTCCCACTTCCCGGGGTCGGCCGCCAGACCTGCCTTCAAATCGAACTCCAGGCGCCGGACCAAACAAAGGGCCGCGTGATGATACGACATCCCGGAAGTGTCCAGCGCGTCCAGTACAGCTGTCGCCTGCTCCCATTGCTGCCGCGAGCTGCTGATCAAGGCTGAAGCCAGCTGCTGCAAAGGCCGATAGACCGGATTCACCATCGCTTTTTGTTCCGCGAAATAATACAGCCTTTCCCGCTCTCTTGCACTCATCTCCGATCCCCAATACAAGAGAAGATCCAGTCCAGTCTCTACAATCCCTTGATGATCGCCATCCTGCTTGTATTGCTCCCATGCTTGCCTGGTATACGACTCCTCCCAGCCTGTCTCATCGATCAAATAGCAGCCCCAGGCGAGAGACTGCAGCACACGTCCGCTAATTGGCGATTCTCTCCTGATCGATTCTTCTTTCAAAAATTGAAGCACCGTCTTGGCATCCTGCCATTCCGTCAGCCGCAAGTATACGACCGCTAACGGGGCCAGCGTATCCAGCAGCATGGTCTGATACGTCTGACGTGCAAATCCTTGCACAGCGGACAGCAGCACCTCCCTCGCTTCCACCAATGCCCCGCGGCGCAGCAGCTGTTCCCCGCGCAGTTTCAGCAAAAGGGGAGATCGCTGCAAGTGAAGTGCCGGGATTCGGGCAAGCTCTTCTTCACCGACGAAACCGCCAGCCATAATAGCAGATTCTATATGAAAAACGTTATATTCATCGTTAGGTTCACTCTGCGATAGAGTGACATTTGAATCCGGAGGAATCATGCGATCACCCTTTAATTAATGGATAAGTAGCTTGATGTTTACATTCGACAAAAAAGGATGGATTCCTCCAAATTTCCATTTTGGAGGAAAAAATGTTCGTTTTCATGCAGGCATTTTCGTTTATTTGGACGTTTTCAGATGTGTTTCCAATTCGGCTGTCATTTTTTCAATCTCGGTTCGTCCCGGTGCGCTCTCCGGTAGTTGCTGCAAATACAGCTTGAACTGCTGCACCGCCGCTTCGAGCTTCTGTTCTTGAACCAATGATAGCCCGATAAACCGGTACGCTTCCGCATACGCCTTGTCGCTCGTTAACGGCTGCAATATCGATACCGCCTGACCATACTCTTTCTTCACGTACAATAATTGACCCTTTTTGAAAAGGAGGTCTTTAAACGCCGGCTCCTGGCTTAATCCGGCCTCGGCGGTTTTTAAAGCGTCGTCCATTTTGTTCTGAATCATCAGTACGGCCGTCAAATTGTTGTACGCCTCGACAAGCCGCGGAGACTTTTGCACAGCCTGCTCATACTGCTTCAACGCTTCATCCATCTTGTTTTGCTGACGGGCGATATTGCCCAGGGCAAAATGATATTTACCTTCTCCCGGTTCGCTCGCTATCCCCTGCTCCAGAAGAGTCTTTGCCTGATCCGGTTTGCCGTCCTTGAATAGCTGCAGCGCTTGCTCATACTCTTGTGACTTCGCCTGCGTTCCGACGGCTTGTTTGTCCGTAAATAACGATGGATATACATACCATCCTGCGGCAATGAGCATGATTGCTATGAGGGCAAGCACCCATTTATTTTCTTTCATTTCCGGCCTCCAAGTAATACGTTGTAAAAAGAAAAAGGAGTCAACCCGAAGGTTGACTCGAATTGGTGATGATTAATTCTGTCGGACGTAGACAGTGGCTGTAACAGCTACCCCGTCAGATGCCCTTTTCAGTCCGCTAATTTGGATTTCGTAAGTAACGCCGGTAACTCTTGAGTTTGTATACTTGAGAGCCAAGTAAGTATTGTTGGTAACACCGTTGACAAAATCAATGCTTGGTTGTTCAGTCGAACCGTTAGTAGTTACCGTAACTCCACTAAGAGGCGCTTGCAGAGCATCGCTGAATCCGATGATCAGATAATCGGTTTCGTGGCCAACCGGGATAGGGAAAGCCTGCACTGCAACATTATTTGGTCCAGGATTTCCGCCGTATACCAGCCCTGTGACGCTAGCCTGTTTGGCATAAGTAACATAAGTTACAGTTGTCACAGATGGTATAACTGGTCCTTCACCAACAACTCTAACATCGAATAGCTTGTTCGTCGTTCTCTCGTTTTTCGCGATAGTCGCGATCAAATTAACATAGGTAAAGGTTCCTGCTTCCGGACGTGTTACTTCACCATCGTTGCTGATAACATCTGGATTGGAGGATTTCCAAGTAATGGTTGCTCCCGTAATCTTATCCGAAGTCGGCAAAGTCAGGTTTTTTGTAACGGACGACACGGAATCGCCTTCAGCAAAACCGATTTTAAGATTTTGTGCTGTCAAACTCAATGCATAAGTGACGATATTTTCCTTGGCTGCCTTCAGTACACCGTAGTTCGTAATATCATCATATGCTTTTGCTCCCAGCAAAATCGCATTGCTGGTCACGATATCCGCTTTAACGATCAGCGCTTCTTTTTCAGCCGTATACTCTTGGAAGTCACCAATAGCTTCAATGGCTGCAATCGCTGCTTTAACCAAATCCGCTTTTACGGAATCGTCGGCTGTTACTTTAACTCCTTCAGCCAGATCAATCTTGACAGCTCCGATCGCCGCCGCATCGCCTGCCAATTTTACATCGGCATTCAATGTAAGGCCTTGAACGTTCGAACCTTTACCAAGCGTCAATGTCGATCCTGCCGCTTCTTTAGTTACAGTAACGGATTGAATACTTCCTGCTCCACCAAATGCTACATCTGCACCCGGAGCGACAATGCTTACGGTGCCCAATGTCGTTCCTTCATTTGCAGTAACCGTTGCATTCGAACCCAGCTTCAGAGTGGAGATAGAAGTCGGTTGCGCCCCTTCTTCTTTCGGAGCTGCAATTGTAATTTTCGCGCCGGCAGCAGCTACATACACAGAACCGGTAATCGTTCCTCTCAATTCAATGTCTTTACCTGCCGCTCCAGCGCCTACGGTAATATTTCCAAGGCTGCCTGCTACGGATTCGATAATGACTTGAGACTCAACAGCCGTTTCCGTTACACTTGCACCTGTAAGGGACACAATGCGAACTTTGTTCGTTTGATTGTTAGCCGCAACTTTCAGGCTCTTGATTTTGCTTTTTAACAATTTGATCGAGTTTTCGCTACCGGAAGCAACAACAACATTAGCCGCATCAACGTTTTGCAGCGTAATCTCGCCTGTTGCACCTGGATCCAGCGTCAATGTTCCGGTAATCGTTGTTGTTGTACCGTCAGCAGGTCCAATGATACCGCTTGATTTAATTGTCAGATCGGTATAAGTACCGCCGCGGCTAATTTTCTGATCATCGGTAAGTCCGTTCTGCGAACGTTTTGAACCGCCGCCACCGCCGCCACCGCCGCCAACAGCCGTCGACACGCCTGTAACAGTGACGCCTGTGTCTTTGCCTTTGTAGCTCAGCTTGTACACTTTGTCCACCGTTTGCGAGCTCGTAGTCAATACGACTACCGTTTTGCTCTCGGCTTTCAGTTCGGCTTTCGTTACGGTCAAATCGTTGTCGAACGTGAAGTCCGCTTTGTCAACGGAAGAAATTTCTTTGTTGAATGTAACTTCTACACTTGTGTTGCTTACAGCCGATGCGGAGCTGACTGCAAGCTCAGTAACTACATTCGCAAGCTCTTTCGCTTTATCGACGAACTTGGATTTGTTCGTTTTGAATTCGTAGGCAAGGCGAGCCAGAGCTTGTCTTTCCGCACTGTCTTTAGGGCTGAACTTCAAAGAACCATCGGCGTTATCGATCCCGTTAACGAAACCGATTTTAAACGCCAACGATACATGAGCTTGCGCCCAGCTAGAAACCTGCTTCAAATCGGACAATTTCGCATCAACAGCCAGCTTGCCGGCCGCTTCCTCAAGACCCATAGCACGGATAAAGAACACAACCAGTTCTTCTCTCGTTACTTTAGCGTCAGGCGAGAATGTCGTAGCTGAAGTACCTTCGGTAATTTTGGAATCAACCAATGCACCGACATAACCTCTGTACCAGCTGTTTTTGTCTACGTCCGTAAATGCGGACGCTTTGTCTGCATTTTCTTTCAAACCTTGCGATAATACGATAATTTTAGCCAGCTCGGCACGGGTCATCGCTTTACGCGGTTGGAAAGTTCCATCCTCGTATCCGCTAATAATGCCGCTGTCGACCAATGCTTGAATTTCTTTTTGCGCGTAAGAATCGGCGATATCCTTCAATTGAACTGCGGCAGCGCCAAACGCCATAGCGGGCACCAGCATGCTGAACAGCAGCACAAAAACAAGGACCGAGCTGATTTTACTGCGGCCTTTCTTTGACAACATTGCTTCTCCTCCTTGTATTTACTTTTCAATGAACAAACAATTCCTGCGAAACAGTTCTTTCGAACTATTTTTGGTCGCAAGAATTTTTACATGCTCTATCATACAATATCGAACCTTACAAAAACCTTACAAAATACCATAATAATAGGCAAATGAGCCCATATTTTGACACAATATAACAACTTTTATATACAAATTTCAGAATTTGTTCAGATTTGTATAGGGAGAAGAAAAGCTTTTGACCGAAGCCCTTTCGACGAAGTGACATTCGTGTTTAACGAGGAAGCTTTTCTCGCAATAATCGAAAAGGCGAACCTTCGATTCAAAATTTCTTTCCGAGTATCACAAGAAAAAAGGAGTCTCCCATTTGTCATCGCATGCATGACATCCGGGAAGCCCCTTACCTGCTCATCCAACTATTCGAATTTTCAAAAATAAGCGCCGCATTCGAAGACATTCGCATGCAGAGCGTAAAACAAGCAATTATTTAACCAACTGCCCGCGCGTTACGCCGAGCTGATTAGTCGCTTTCAGCTTTTTCCATACTTGCGTCCCGCTGATTTCACCGCGCAGCGCGCGCCGGTACAACGATATAACCTCATGCACCTTGTCGGCCGATTCCTCCAAAAATTCCACCCGGAACGAACCGACGCCCAGGTCGATAAAATGGCTGACATATTCCGCGCCGGACTGATCGATCGCATTGTACACCGTGTTGCGGCAGCCTTCGTCCACCCTGACCGGATGCGACATGCCGACCCGGTCCTGCAGCGAAACGCGGTGCTCCTCACAGGGGCGGCCGCAGTTCGTATAATCGGTGCCCTCGCTCAAAAAGGTGCAGTACACGCAATGCTCCGTATGAAACATCGGCATATGCTGGTGAATGACGACCTCCAGCTTGGAGGTGTCGGTCTTGGACAGCAGATCGACCATTTGCTGAATGTTCAAATCATACGAAGGCGTTACTTGCTGCAAACCGGCATCAAGGAACAACGCCGCCGTTTTATGATTGGCCACATTGAGCGAGAAGTCGCCGATCAGCTCCGGGTGGCGATCCTGCGGATGCTCCTGGCGCTGCTTCATATAATAGTAGACGGCGCCGGTATTGCGGACAAGCACGGCGTCCGGCTGCAGGTTCGTAATGTTTTTGAAATAGCCGGTTTCTCCCGGCATATGAATGCGCGGCGTAGCAAGCGCGATCCGCTTGCCGGCCTGCTTGGCCGCTTCCACCGCGGCAGGAAATTGTTTGATGAACTCGAAGTCGGCGTAGACCATATCGGCGTCCGCCTCCAGCGCAGCGTGCACCTGCTCCAGCGTGCGGCACAGCGCCGTAAGCCGCGGTGCGCCCGCGGAAGCCACAGCTGGCTGCGCTGCAGTCAACTGCGGCGTATCCGCGTATACGTCAATGCTGCGCTTGACGTATGCCCGCGGCCGCTGGCGCTGCGCCTCCAGGAGCTCGACCGCGCGGCGGCGCATTCCGTTCAGCTCGCGCATCGGCACAATCAGCGGGCCGTCCAGCTGCACATCGAGCCGGTTCAGCTCGAAGATGGTGCCGCCCAAACGGCCGAACTGCTCCGCGAACAGCGCCTCGTCCATCGGCCGCTTCTCCGCCTGCACAAGCGGCAGCTCCGACTCGACGAGCACTGCAAAGCCCGTCAGCTCGTCGGTCCACCGGCTCGCAAGCGGCTGCCCGAGCGAGCCCGATACCCGCACGGATACGGGAAACGTACGGTACGGCTTGTCCGTCTCGAACGATTGGCGCAGCCGTTTGTCCAAATGCGGGTCGTTCGTCTTCCAGATCCGGTCCCCTACATGCAGCCGGCCCAAGTCGACATCATTGCGGCCCGGCACAATCTCAATCAAGCCGCCGGCCGCTTCACCCTCCAGCTTGGCGCCTTTGCGGCGGATGTCGTAAACACGGCCGCCTTCTTCTTTTTTCGTCGGGTCGCCCGCATCGAAGCAAATGCCGTCCCCGCGCTTCACCGGCGCCTCAAGCTCGCACACGACGCCGTCGCGCAAAATTTGCTTCACGCGCCCCAAATAGACGCCCCGGCTTTTTGGATAGGTGCCTTCAACCAGCTGCTTGTTGTTCGTCCCTTTTAAAAAGCCGTACGTAAAGCCGCGCGAAAAGCTTTGCTCCAGCTCGCGCAGCTCTTCCTTGGTCGGCTTGGCGTCGCCCTGCCCAAAATACCGGTCGATCGCGCGGCGGTATTTGCTGACCACATTGGCTACGTATTCCGGGCTTTTTAACCGGCCCTCGATTTTAAAGGAAGTCACACCCGCTTCAATCAACTCAGGCACGAGCTCAAGCGCGGCCAAATCTTTCGGAGACAGCAAATAGGCGATATCGCCCATCGGCTTCTGTACGCCGTCGACCATCAGATCATACGGCAGCCGGCAAGCCTGCGCGCATTCGCCGCGGTTCGCGGAACGCCCTCCCCACATTTCCGAGGTCAGACATTGGCCTGAATAGGAGACGCACAACGCCCCGTGCACGAATACTTCCATAGGCAGCTTCGCCTGAACGCCGATCTGCTTGATTTGTTTCAGATTATTTTCCCGGCCCAGCACCACCCGCTCGATATCGAAAGGCTTCGTAAACTCCACCGCCTCCGGCGAGGTAATGGTCATTTGCGTCGAGCCGTGAATCGGAAAATCAGGCGAAATCTCCCGAATCATCCGCACAAGTCCGAGGTCCTGCACGATGACCGCATCCACACCGGCATTGATACAGGCTTCGATCAGCTCCCGCGCTTCCCGCAGCTCTTCTTCAAATACTAATATATTAAACGTTAAAAACCCCTTCACCCCATACAGATGAAGAAAGGACATAATGTCGGGCAGCTCGTCCGTATGAAAATTGTTCGCCCTGGCTCTTGCATTAAATTTCTCCACGCCAAAAAAGACGGCATCCGCCCCGTTAGCTACAGCAGCGCGCAGACAATCCCAATCTCCGGCCGGCGCCAGCAGCTCAATATCCGATCTGTTTAACTTCGTCATGCAAATTCCTCCGAATCGTATTCCGTTAATGGTTCTTCTAGTTTACCAGAAACCCGACCTGTAAAGCCAATGAATCCGGAAAATGGAAGCCGTTCGTTCCGAGGCCTCCGACGCCTCGCGCCGGCACGGTCGCAAACCTGCCGCCAGCCCGACAAAAGTTAACAAAGGCCGACATCCGTGCTATAATGGCAGGGTAGTCCAACCAAGCTATGGTATAGATTGAGGGATTTTATTGAAGGTAACTAAAGCGCGTGTTGCGGGCGGCGTCATCGCCCTTCTGCTGATACTTGCATGTGCGTTAACTTTGTTTGATAAGAAGCTGTCCGTACGCATGCTGTACGTCACCAATGGCGCCAGCTTCGATCCGGCGGCTTACGGCCATTTGCAGCAATCGCTCGTCGCCAATCTGGAGCTGGAACGGCAGACGGCGGCAAGCCTTACGCTTCGCAAGCTGCGCGGCTATCAATCGGTCTATCTTGATCCGTCGCTTCATGGAGCGTTGACGAAAGAACAGTCCGGGCTGTTGCAAAGCTTCGTAGCCGAAGGCGGGCATTTATTTCTTGAGAACGGTCTCGCCACCGATTTCCCGCTCGAATTTATCGGGGCAAAAGCATTGGTCGACTTGACGCCCCCATCCGCGATGGCGATCAGCGGCAGCAGCGTGCCGGCCGGCTCAGCCGTATTCGCCTATCCCGATGTGGAGCTGAATCTGCAGGCATTGCAGAAGTTGTTCCGTCAGTTTACGGACAACTACATACACCATAACGGTTTGGCCGAGCTCCGGCAATATGACTGGGGCAAGGGCATCATCCCTTCGACCGCGGAGCCGATTGTGCGGCTTAACGATGCGGCTCTCGCTGCCTTGAACCGTTACGGCAAAGGCACCGTGCTGCTCGGCAGCGCGCTGCTGCCGAACCGTTATCATATTACAGGTTACGATCTGGGCAGCGGGATCCAGCCGGAGCTTGGCTTCGCCAAAGTCGCGGAAACCGCGAATCGGGCTAAAAAACCGGTTCCCGGCGCCTTGTATTTTGACCGCAGGCAGCTGCCTCTGGAGCCTTATTTCGACTTCACGTTTGCCGCGGGCAGCGCGCTGTTCCGCAGCGAATATGCCGCGTTTGTCTCCAAGGAAACGCTCGGCTACAGCGTGAAGAAGGTGCTCGGTCCTTACGGGCGGCCGGCGATGGCGCATCAGAATCACTTCGAAGCGATTGAAGCGATTCGCGACGGGGAAGGCATTCAATGGGCCGAGCTGCTGAAAAAGTACAACCAGCTTCCTTCCTTCACGCTCGTCCGTTCCTCGTTTCATTGGGGGCGTTGGCAGGAATCTGTGGCCGTCCACCTGAACGTGGGAAGCAACGAAAAACCTGCGTTTCACGGCGAAACGCCGAATTCGTTCTACTCCAGCGGCACCCGCCTCATGAGCGACGGCAAGCCGGTGCTGCTCGCACTGCACCCGGATTACCGCTCGCTCGGCGATCCGATTAACGAGCCGTACCGCGCTTATCCCGCGCTGGCCGACTTGAACGGCGACGGCCGGCCCGCGCTGCTGGTCGGGTCGGCCGACGGTTTCATCTACGCGTATCCGAACGTAGGGGCGCAGCAGGACGCTTATGCCGGGCAGCAGCTGCCCGAAGGCGTCCCCGCGCCCGATGCCTTCGGCAAGCGCGAGCCTTTGCGGCTGCAGAACGGCCAGCCGCTGCAGGTCGGCGGCTTCGCCAACGTCGCCGCCTACGATCTCGACGGCGACGGCAGGCCGGACCTCGTCCTCGGCCTCGCCGACGGCACAATCGCCGTCGCCTACGGCCAAGCCGGCGGCACGTTCACGGCGCCCGCCCCGCTGCTGGCGGGCGGCAAGCCTTTGCACGCCGAAGCGCCTGCGGCTCCGGCGGTAGGCGACGTCACCGGCGACGGCATTCCCGATCTCGTGATCGGGGATGCCGCAGGCGGTGTGACGCTGTACCGCGGCCATCGCACGGTGGGCCGCGGCGGCGCCGCAGGCGCGGGCGCCGATACCGCCGGCGCAGCGGCGGGGCCGCTTGCCTTCGACGCAGGCAGCCTGCTGTTCCGGCTGCCTGCCCCGTTCGCCGCGCCGTCGGTGCGCGACATGAACGGCGACGGCCGACCCGATCTCGTGGTCGGCAACGGCGAGGGCGACCTGCGCGTCTACTTGCAGCAGGCCGACGGTACCTGGACGCCTTACGGCGTGCTGGAAGGCGCCACGACGAACCAGCTCGGCAATAAAGCACTCGTCGGCGGGCACAATTCCGTACCGTTATGGTACGATTTGAACCATGACGGCAAAGACGATCTGATCGTCGGCCAGCTGGAATTCGGCATGCCGACGACCGTAGACGATCCGAAATTTCCATACGCCGAACAGCTCAAGGCGTTTATACAATATAATAAAGACCATCATCTGGAGCTGTTCCCGCATATTTTCGTTCACAACTTTACGAGCGACCAACAGGAAAAGGACGAAATCGAGCTTCAACGGAAAGCGTTCGACACGCTCGGTATTCCGTGGAACATGCCCGGCACCAATCAGCACACGTGGCGGATCAACAATCCGGACCGCACGCAAACGCTGCGCAACGAGCGTGATGCCGGCATTTGGTATAACTTCGGCTTCCGTCCGTCGAGCGCTCCCGACGACCCGCGTCTCGGACTTGCCTACAACTGGGGCGTGCCGTTTCTGATGACGGATCGGACCGGCCAACCGGCCAATCCGCCGATGCTGCTCGGTACGCCGGCGCCGGTATTGCGGCTCGATCCGGCGTACTCGACGGAGGATCTGTTTCAATCGTACGTCGATTTCGATTTGCCGATCGATTATTTCGAACATATCGAGTACCGCTTCCCGACTCGCGTGGGCGAGCTGCTCGAATTCGTCAAATATTTGGATCAGCTCCGCAATCAGCACGGCTACAACTTTATGACCGAGCCGCAGATGGCGCGTTCGATCCTGAATACGTTAACGACCCGGGTCGAAATTACCCGGCCTTGGATGGACGTCGTATTCGACCGTTTGAAGCGGATCGCCGGTATTCGGACCGAGCCTTCCATCCGGCTGAAGCCTGTCACGGATGCGGTGCCGCAGCAGGCGGCCGAATATAAAGGCACGCTCGGCATCTTAGTTGAACGCGGGCAAGCATATGCGAAAAGGACTCTGCTCACGAATGCCGACATTTCCGATTGGCGCAGCGAAAAGCTTTATATGGGTCTGCCGTATACGGCTCAAGTGCGCTTTTCTACGGCGTCGCCGGCCGGCTCTGCCGCCAGCTCAATCAACACGTCCACTCCCGGCAGCGCAAGCGGCGCGCCAGCCCGCATTGCTACAGCTATAGCGCCGCATTCCGGCGAACCGCAGCTGCTTCGCTCCAACGTGCCTTACAAGCTGAGCAAACAAAAAGGCAGTTGGACCCTGGAGCTTAATGCCGGAGGCATGCAGCAGATCCAGCTATGGAGCCCGATACCGCTGACGATTGAAGGCGATCAATTGCAAACCGTGCGGCAGGAGGATGCGCAGACGTATACCGTCACGCACTTCGGCGCCGCAACGAAGATTACGATTCGTTTTTAACAGCTGACGCTTTGCCGCTGGTCATAAATCGCGGAAAGGACGACGGAATCGTTCTGGAGAAGCGTAAGCGGTCGCCTTTGTCTCCGGGTTTCTACCGCTAATGGCGGTATACACTCAAGAAATCCGGGGACAACAGGAACGGAACATTGATCCCCTCGTGAAGCGGCAGCTATTCACGGACTTTTAGTAAGCACCCGATAAGGAGGAACATACTATGCAAGACCTGCTGGAGCAGCTGGAGACTCATATCCGAGCCCGTTACGAGATTGAGCCGGATGACGATGATTTTACCGTTGACGTCCATTTGTTCGATTACGGCTATATTGATTCCATCGGCGCTACCGCGCTGATCGCCCATATCGAGAAAACGTACGGCATTCAAGTGACGAACCAGGATTTGATGCTGTATTCTATGAACACCGTACGAGAAATCGCCGATTTTATCCACAAAAAGACTGTGAGGTAATGACCTATGGAATGCGTCGTATCGTTGGAAGGACTGGCCCCTAGCCAGCATGGTCAGCTTAAATACGCCTCCGCCTTCATTGACGAGCACATCCGGGACATCCGGATCGAGAATAACCATATTTATATCGAACACGAATCCGCCAAAAGCAACGCCGCGATGGAAGCGCAGGTCCGCCGGCTCATCGAGCGTTTCTCCCACGGAGATTTCGGGTTTAAAGAAAACATATTGTTCGAGCATCGGGTGAGCACCCCCTACGAAGGCGATATTATCGCCGAACTGGTTGACCGCAAGATCATTAAAGTGCTGGAGCCGGGTCTGTTTATTTTCCGCGAGCCGTTCTCGAGCCTGATGCGCTTTTTGGATTATTCATTCGTCTCGAAAATCGCCGGCCGCTTTAGCGATGTAAAGGAAGAATCGTATCCGGCCGTCATTCATTGCGACACGCTGAACAAAACGAATCATTTTACATCGTTTCCGGAGCATATTCATTTCCTGACCCATCTGCGCGAGGACCTCGACATTATCGAATCGTTCTCTCAGTCGATCCGCGATGCGGGCGGCTGGCAGCAGGATGCGCCGCTTGATCTGAACGCGAACATGCCGACGCCCAAGTTTACGATGAACCCTTCGACTTGCTATCATTGCTACGAAGGGCTGCAAAACGAGACGCTCGAAGGCGACGGCCTGATCGTTACGGCCATTTCCAAATGCCATCGTTTCGAGTCCCGCAACCATAGCGACTTCGGCCGTTTGCTGGATTTCAGCATGAGGGAAATTATTTTTGTCGGCAAGCCTGAGTTTGTCAAAGAAAACCGTCTGCGTTCGATCGAGTACATTAAAGAGCTGGCCGTGGAATGGAACGTGGACAGCTTGTTCGAAATTGCCAACGACCCGTTCTTTACAAACGATTTCCAGACAAAAGCTTCCTTCCAACGCAATCAGGAAATGAAATATGAACTGCGCTTAAATATTCCGCATATTAATAAATCGATCGCCTGCAGCTCGGTCAATTTTCACAGCAATACGTTCGGCACCGCGTTTAATATTAAAATGGGCAAACGCAACGCGGTAACGGGCTGCGTCGGTTTCGGCATCGAACGGTGGGCGTTCGCATTTCTTGCGCAGTACGGACTGGACGAGACCGTATGGCCGGCCGCTTTCCGCGAGCAGTACCACGCTTGGCAGCAGAAGCCGCTATAACCATCAAACGCAAATTCGAACATCCGAACCCTCACGGAACGGCTCCGGACTGTTGCCTCCATCAAGGGCTCATTAAGATTATCAGTCAATAAGTCCCCTAGCGGGACTTATTTCTCGGTATTCAGGTTTGAAATCTAAAAAAATGTAGGTTCCCTTATGAAACTGATCGCTATCTTACGAAAAAACAGCTTCGTACTGCTGCTGCTTGCAGCTTTTGTCCTGTCGGACCTGCTCATCTCCGCATGGAACCCGATGGTATCTTCGCGCCGCTTTTATAAAAACGACTTCACCAAGACGCTATACCATCACCAGTGGCAGGACCGCGGCCCTGTATTTTTCGGCAATTCCTCGGTTACAGGCGCTTTTATCGAGAAGGACTCCACCTCCGGGCTCGTAGAAATGGGATTGTCTTACGGCAAGCTGACCGACCTTAAAGCTATAATGGAACAACAGCGCTATCAGGTGGAAGGCCCGCTTGTCATCGGGATTGACGTCCATACGATGATCGACAGTCTGGAAACCGACCCGACTTATCCATGGTTCAAGCCTTGGTACCAGCCTTACGTATACACATACCGCGATTATTTTCGCGATTCGGGCACCGAATTGGTGCGCCAGCTGTACAAAGGCACGGTGGAGTTGAACCGCTCGCAGCTGCTCGCTTACGAGCCGCGCTGGATCGATAAGGAGCTGTATTACGGACGCAAGCCCGACGAGGAGCTCCGAAAAAAATGGGATGATTACGACCGCCGCTTCGGCTGGATGACACAATCCGACTATAAGGATAACTTGCGCGCGCTCGAATGGATACTGCAATACGCCAAGGATCGCCAACTGCCGCTCAGGATCGTCTGGATGCCGTGGAACAAAGGATATGCGCTGCCGAACTACATGAACGGCCTGAAGCAGGACGTAAACCGCCGTCTGGCGGCGTATCAGGTGCCGGTGCTGGATTTGCTGCAAACGTATGAGCCGAAATATTTTCACGATCTCGTCCATTTGAGCCGTCAAGAAGGGGCTCCGATATTTACGAAGGAGGTTGACGCATGGCTCCTTTCGCTCGCAAAATCATCGAAGTCGTGATCTATACGGCGATGCTGATCATGGTGTTGATTTATTTTACCGGAAAAGGGCTGTTTATTTACGAGGGGTTTTAGCCGATTTTTCATTAAGGGAGTATCGCTATGTGGTATTTGAATATGAACGCGGTAGTCGCGATGATTGGCATGATCGTCATCCTGGCGCTCACCCGCTGGTGGCCGCATAACAAGCGCGTCCTGCTGCTTGCGTTCAATCTTTGTTTCTTGCTGGTGTTCAGCAAGAAGCTTTTTATCTTCTATGTGATCTATACGCTGTTTAACTATTTGGGTTTTCTATTCCTTTGCCATGCCGCCTCCTGGCGCAAGGGCTGGTTCATCATCCTCATCGCGCTCAACGTCGTCGGTGTCTGCAGCCTGCGGCTGTTCGGGATGAAGGTGTTCGAGCATCCTTTATTTGACGCCGTCATCCTGCTGGGGCTCGTCTACAATGTTCTCAAGGTGATCGACGCTTATTATTTCGCCTACTTTTTCGGAAAGGAAGCGCGAACGCCGGCTCTCGATTACGCCAATTATATATTATTTATCCCGACCTTTACGTCCGGACCGATTTTGAAATTTCGCGATTTTATGGCGGATACCAAGCAGCCGTACCGGCTTAATGCAGGGCAGGTCGAGGATGCGATCAAGCGGATCATATTGGGGATGTTCAAAAAAATCGTGCTCGTTACCTGGATGACGGATCTCTTCAACCAAATGCAGCAGCAGGAGCTGCATACGCATGAGTCGTTATTTTTGATGGTTTGGTTTTATGCTCTCATCTTTTTCGACTTTTCCGGCTACTCGGATATCGCTATCGGCTTCGGCCGCCTAATGGGCTATAACATCCCGGAAAATTTCAAAAAACCGTTTCAATCGCCTACCTTGACCCAGTTTTGGCGCAATTGGCACGCCACGCTCGGCGACTGGTTCCGCGATCATATCTTTATGTTCTTCTCCCGGCAGGCTCCCAGCAAAGCGACGGCAGCCGGTTTATCCATTCTGATCATGGTGCTGATCGGGTTGTGGCATGGGTTCAGCTGGCTTTATTTTTTGTATGGCTTATATCACGGCATCGTCATGGCCCTTGAAAATTTACTCGGCAAATCAACCGTCAATAAGAAAAAGGTATCCCGGGCCTATTTCCTCTCCCGCTGCGCATTGACGCAACTGATTGTAACCGTATCCGTCATCATTTACAGCGGCAGTGAGGAAACGGTGTTTCATATTTACCGCGGACTGTTTAATTGGCCCTTTTAATCATGGGGTCTGACCATACGATGTGCAGCGCCATAGCGCACGTCGGAAAAGGTGTGCATGAATTTCTTCGGCTCGCGTTTAGTGGATAACCAGCTTCGCCGTCCTCAGAGACGAACAGCTTGTTTGCCAAGGTTGTTAAAGCAACGCCATATCATACTTACTGTAAACCAAAAGGAAGCGTTCGTGCCTGCCGGCACTATACGCCTCCTCTTTATGTTTCAGGTATGCTCCGATTCGTAAATGCTTGCTCCCGCGGCGGCTTCCCGGGCTACCCGTGCAGCGATAAATAGACCTTGCTTGAATCGCCTCCCGATTTGGCATATAAATAGACTTCCGTTCCGATGACCTCAATGCGCTCCAATTGCTCCGGATCGTACAATGGGTTGCGCCGCTCCACCCGGTTCCTCGCCTGCAGGGCGTACAGGACCCGCGGTATGATTTTATGATCGCTGGACAAGAACGTAACCGGAATTTCCTTATTTTCAAATTGGATTTTCATGCCGATGCTCCTTTCTCCGTCGACTGGGTATATTCCATATCTTGCTGCTGCTGATGCGTTACCGTGAACAACGATTCCGATCGATCGCTTAAATGGGCTTGAATGGCCGAACAAAGGATCTGATTATCGCTTGCCGAAATCGATACTTCTCCGAGATATTGATACACCTCATTGCGATCCTTCATATGAACGTGCACTTTTCCGGTACGGGTATCAATGTTGAGCGAAAGCTGACTGGATAACTCGATCAAGCAGGAGGACTTTTTAAAACAATTAGGGAAACGAAGCCACTGACCTGTAACTGTCTCAACAATCTGGGTTTCCTTATTGTGCATGCTGAGTCGTCCTCTCTTTCCAGTAATGTATGACCCATTGCAAGTAATGCCCTTCAGCAAAGATAAGATTCGGTTTCGCGGATGCACCTCTTCTCCTTAAAATGTGCTGCTCCACTATTGTAGAGGATCTTGTCTGCAAAGAAATGGGAACGGTGTCGAGACGAACTGTCGAAGACCGTTTTATTTAGTTGAAGTTTAAAATTTCATACTTGCTTCGCACAACCTTGATAAACACACTCGTTTTTAAGGACGGCGAAGTCGTTTATCCTCGGAAAGTGCGCTAAAATCTTGTCCGCATCTTGTACTTTGAGTTAGGCTTAAACAATGCTATAATTTGAGTAGTCGCGTACACGCGTACATTTACATCTTTTATCGGAGGTGTCTTATGAAGTTAGGCGTATTTTCCGTATTATTCGGGCAAAAATCGTTTGAGGAATCGCTGGATTATATTGCTTCTAAAGGCTTGGAGGCGATTGAAATCGGTACAGGCGGCTACCCTGGCAATGCGCACTGCAACCCGGAAGCGCTGCTGGCCGATGAAGGCAAATTAAAAGCTTTCAAGAAAGCCGTCGAGTCCCGCGGTCTTATGATCAGCGCCTTAAGCTGCCACGGCAACCCTCTGCATCCGCAAAAACCGATTGCCCAAGATCATCATAATGTCATTATCAAATCGTTGGAGCTGGCTGAGAAGCTCGAGGTTCCTGTTGTCAATACATTCTCCGGCTGCCCGGGCGACCATGAAGGCGCCAAATATCCGAACTGGCCTGTCGCACCTTGGCCTCCGGATTATCAGGAAATTTTGGATTGGCAGTGGGCGAACAAGGTCATCCCTTACTGGACAGAGACCGGTAAATTCGCTTCGGACCGCAATGTTAAAATTGGTTTGGAGCTGCACGGCGGATTTTCCGTACATACGCCGGCGACGCTGCTTCGTCTTCGCGAAGCGGCAGGTGACGTGATCGGCGCCAACCTGGATCCGAGCCATATGTGGTGGCAGGGAATCGATCCGGTCCAAGCGGTGCAAATTCTTGGCCGCGCCGGCGCGATCCATCATTTCCATGCGAAGGATACGTCTATCGATCCGATCAACATCAATAAACACGGCGTGACAGATATGCAATCGTATACGAATATGCTCGACCGAGCTTGGCAGTTCCGTACGGTAGGCTATGGTCACGACATGAAAATATGGGCCGACATTATTAGCGCGCTTCGTCTTGTCGGATATGACTATGTCGTAAGCATTGAGCACGAAGACGGCCTGATGTCGGTTGACGAAGGCTTCACCAAAGCGGTTGAAAACTTGCAGCAGGTGCTGATCAAGGAGCCGCTTGGCGAAATGTGGTGGGTTTAATCGCAATAGCCGGGGAGTGCATTAATACTCCCCGGCTTTTTTCCTACCTTCCTAAATTCACAGCTCGTACAGTGACTCCCGACCCGAACATCTCCCATGCTAAACAAAAAAGCCCCCGGATTCGCTATCCCGAGAGCTTCACTTCGTCTTTACCGACGGTCTGCTTATGTATGCAAACGTCCGTCTTCTTCTACAGTTTATCCATCCAATTGAGTACCATAACGGCATCCATGATCAAAAATACCAGCAAGCTAACCGCGCTAAAACCGATCGCAAAAGGATTTTTCTTCGGAGCAGCCAACAACCGAACGACGCCCACTGCAATAATAATCGTGAACAAAATCACGAAAGGATCAAATCCTGTAAATTTGCTCGCTGCTTGCGCTGCCTCTTCAGCTAAAAACATCGAGAGACCTCCTCTAGTATACAAAAATGCTTATTTTCATCTTATCTTGACTGACATGGAAGTGCAAGCGATTCGGCAAAGTGTAACAAGTTTGTCAACATTTTTGGCCATGGAACGATCATTATACCTACGGTAAGACCTGTTCCTTATGATCATATATCGCTTCCTGTACACCGCTGTCTATCATTCAACAAATGGAACAAGTCCGCGATTTCTCCAATCTACCTCGTAACTTTAAAATGTCCATTTCTTCTAGCATTTATAACTCATATCACGCTGAAATCCAATGCCTGTTAATTACGCGCTTCCAACATCCATCAGTAGCGCCCGCTGTTCATGCACTTTGCCGTTCGGATCACCATTTCAGCTATAAGACTGCAGCCAAAAATGCCGGCAGCAGCCAACTTCACGTTGAACTGCGCCGGCTTTGTTTCAATCCTGTGTGTTCCGCTTTCGTAACACACAGATGGAGACTGTCGATTAAAGGACAAACGTGCTTTGGAGATGACTTCGAGTCTCTGGATGCTTCGCTGGTTCATCTTTTATACTACAGCGTCCTCCATCTGCTTCAGCCGCTTCGTGTAGTCCTCGGTACGCGCCTTATCCCGCTCCAGAACCGGCTTCAAATACCGCCCGGTATAGGAGGTCTCCACCTTTACAACTTCCTCCGGCGTGCCTGTAGCCACGATGGTGCCACCTTTGTTGCCGCCTTCCGGCCCGAGATCGATCAAATAATCGGCTGTCTTAATGACATCCAGGTTATGCTCGATGACCAGCACGCTGTCGCCGCTCTCAACGAGACGGTGCAGCACCTTCAACAGCCGGTCGATATCGTGAATGTGAAGGCCGGTCGTCGGCTCGTCGAGAATGTAGATCGTCTTGCCCGTGCTTCTCCGGTACAGTTCTGCGGCCAGCTTAACGCGCTGCGCTTCGCCGCCCGACAATGTCGTAGCCGGCTGCCCCAAGTCCATGTAACCCAAGCCAACGTCAAGCAGGGTACTGAGCTTGCGATGAATACGCGGAATATTTTTGAAAAACTCGCACGCATCCTCAATCGTCATGCCGAGCACTTCGGAAATGTTTTTGCCTTTGTAATGAACCTCTAACGTTTCACGGTTATACCGTTTTCCTTTGCAAATTTCGCAAGGTACGTAAACATCGGGCAGAAAGTGCATCTCGATTTTGATAATGCCGTCGCCGCGGCAAGCTTCGCATCGGCCGCCCTTCACGTTGAAGCTGAACCGCCCTTTCTTGTAACCGCGAACCTTCGCTTCATTCGTATTGGCGTACACATCGCGAATGTCGTCGAATACACCCGTGTACGTGGCCGGGTTCGACCGCGGCGTACGTCCGATCGGCGACTGGTCGATATCGATAACCTTGTCGACATGCTCCAGACCGACGAAATCGCGATGCTCCCCGGGGCGGACCTTGGCACCGTTCAGTTCCTTCGCTAACGTCTTATACAAAATCTCATTGATCAATGTGCTTTTGCCGGAACCGGATACGCCCGTCACGCAAGTAAACACGCCCAGCGGAATTTTGATGTTCACATTGCGCAGGTTGTTCTCCTTCGCGCCTTTAATTTCCAGCCATTTTCCATTCGGCTTGCGGCGTTCGGCCGCGACCGGTATAAACTTTTTCCCGCTCAAATATTGGCCGGTCAACGATTGCGGATCGCTCATAATTTCCTGCGGCGTTCCCTGGGAAACAACCTTGCCACCATGTATTCCCGCTCCAGGTCCGATATCAATAATATAATCTGCCGCCATCATCGTATCTTCATCATGCTCAACGACGATCAGCGTATTGCCGAGGTCGCGCATATGCTCCAACGTTTTGATCAGCCGGTCATTATCGCGCTGATGCAGCCCGATGCTCGGCTCATCCAAAATGTAGAGAACGCCCATCAAGCTGGAGCCGATTTGCGTAGCCAGCCGAATCCGTTGGGCTTCGCCCCCCGACAGCGTGCCCGCAGCCCGATGCATCGTCAAATAATCGAGCCCGACATTGACGAGAAAGCCGAGGCGCGCATTAATTTCCTTCAAAATTAAATGAGCGATCTGCGTCTCTCTATCGTTCAATTCCAGCGAATCAAACCATTCATGCGCTTCGCCGATGGCCAGTGACGTCACATGTGCGATGTTTTTCCCGTTGATGGTGACGGCCAGTGATTCCGGCTTCAGCCGTTGACCTTTGCATTTGCCGCATGGCTTGGAGCTCATATACGCTTCGATATGCTCGCGGATGCCATCCGAGAACGTATCCCGATACCGCCGTTCGAGATTGTTGATGATCCCTTCAAAAGGGACGAGCGCTTCCTTCCGGTGACCCATGTCGTTCTCGTAGCGGAAACGGACCTTTTCGCCGCCGGTCCCGTTCAGCAGCTTTTTCATCTGCTCCGGGGTGAGCTCCGCGACAGGTTTATCCATCGGAATTCCGTAATGCTCGCACACCGCTGCTAAAAATTGCGGGTAATAATTGGACGTACTGCCGGCCCAAGCTTCGAAAGCACCCTCTTCGATGGACAGCCGCGGATTTGGAACGAGCAAATCAGGGTCGACGATCATTTTGCTGCCCAACCCGTCGCAGTCCGGACAAGCCCCGAACGGGCTGTTGAAGGAGAACATTCGGGGAGCCAGCTCCTCAATGCTGAAGCCGCATACGGGGCAGGCCAAATTTTGATTGAACAGGAGCTCTTCCTTATCCAGCACGTCGACGATGATCCGGCCGTTCGACAGCTTCAGTCCGGTTTCCAGCGAGTCGGCCAGACGGGTTTGAATGTCATTCTTCACCACGATCCGGTCAACGACCACTTCGATGCTGTGCTTTTTATTTTTGTCCAGCTCGATTTTGTCGGAAATATCCATAATTTCGCCGTTCACGCGCACGCGAACAAAGCCCTGCTTCTGAATATCGGCCAGCAGCTTGGAATGCTCGCCCTTCCGCCCCGAAATAATCGGCGCCAAAATTTGCAGGCGCGTCCGTTCCGGATACTCCATAATCCGATCGACCATCTGCTCAATCGTCTGCGAGGTGATTTCAATCTTATGGTCCGGACAATGCGGCCGGCCGATCCGCGCAAATAACAGACGGAGGTAATCGTAGATTTCCGTCACGGTGCCGACCGTGGAACGCGGGTTGCGGCTCGTCGTCTTCTGGTCGATGGAAATCGCCGGCGACAAGCCTTCGATCGAATCGACATCCGGCTTATCCATCTGCCCTAAAAATTGTCGTGCATAAGCCGACAACGACTCGACATACCTGCGCTGGCCTTCGGCATAAATCGTGTCAAATGCCAATGACGATTTGCCCGAGCCGCTTAAGCCTGTCAATACGACAAAGCGGTCGCGGGGAATAGTTACGTCGATATTTTTCAAATTATGGGCTCTCGCGCCCTTAATAACGATATTGTCTCTGGCCACGTGGCATCACCATCCTTAATAGATCACAAGCAGACCGCTCACCGGCCACTTCCTTATCCATGATTACCCATATTTCAAGTATACCCATTACAGCTCCGCTTTTAACTCCAGCACCGCATCGCGCAGCTCGGCCGCACGTTCAAACTGCAAGTTTTTGGCGGCTTCCTTCATTTCCTGCTCCAAACGTTCGATCAACGACATCCGGTCCTTTTTTGACATTTTCGCCTGCTTCACGTCCGTCAGGTAGTCCGCCTTCTGTTCGGCGACCTTGACGGCTTCGATGACATCCCGCACCTTTTTCTGAATCGTCTGCGGCGTAATGCCGTGCCGTTCATTATAGGCGAGTTGAATTTCGCGGCGGCGGTTCGTTTCGCGAATCGCCTTGTCCATGGAATCCGTCATTTTATCCCCGTACATGATAACCCGGCCGTTCGCATTTCTCGCGGCCCGGCCGATCGTCTGGATCAATGAGCGCTCCGCACGCAAAAAGCCTTCCTTATCGGCGTCCAAAATGGCCACCAGCGATACCTCGGGCAAATCCAGCCCCTCCCTCAGCAGGTTGATCCCTATCAGAACATGGAAAACGCCAAGCCGCAAATCGCGTAAAATCGCCATCCGTTCCAATGTCTTGATATCGGAATGGAGGTAGCGCACCTTGATGCCGATTTCCTTCAAGTAATCCGTCAAATCCTCCGCCATCTTCTTCGTCAGTGTCGTGACGAGCACGCGTTCGTCCTTGCTGATCCGGTCATGAATCTCGGCGATCAGATCGTCGATCTGTCCTTTCGTTTGTCTGATCTCGATAACCGGATCGATCAGACCGGTCGGACGAATAATCTGCTCGACCATCTCCGGACAATGCTCCAGCTCGAAAGGACCCGGCGTGGCCGATATGAATACGGCCTGGTTGACCTTGCTCTCGAACTCCTCGAAGCGGAGCGGCCGGTTATCCAACGCGGACGGCAGCCGGAAGCCGTGATCCACCAATACTTCCTTGCGCGCACGGTCTCCGTTATACATCCCGCGGATTTGCGGCAGCGTCACATGCGACTCGTCGACCATAAGCAGCATGTCGTCCGGGAAATAATCGAACAGCGTATACGGTGTGGCTCCGCGCTCGCGGAAGGTCAAAGGTCCCGAATAGTTCTCGATCCCCGAGCAGAAGCCCATCTCCTGCATCATTTCAATATCGTACCGGGTCCGCTGTTCCAGCCGCTGGGCTTCCAGCAGCTTGCCGTTCCCCCGCAGCTCCTCCAGCCTCTCTTCCAGCTCGCGCTCGATATTGACCAGCGCGCGCTTCATCGTATCCTCATGCGTAACGAAGTGGGATGCCGGGAAAATCGCGATATGATCGCGTTCGCCGAGAATTTCCCCGGTCAGCACGTCGATCTCCGTTATTCGTTCAATCTCGTCGCCGAACAGCTCGACCCTCACCGCATGCTCGCTGTGCGACGCCGGGAAAATTTCGAGCACGTCGCCCCGCACCCGGAACGTGCCGCGCACAAAGTTCATATCGTTGCGCTGATATTGGATATCGATCAACCGATGCAAAATCTCGTTGCGCGACCGCTCCATCCCGACACGCAAAGACAGCACCAGGTTGCGGTATTCGATCGGCGAACCGAGGCCGTAGATGCAGGACACGCTTGCTACGACGATCACGTCGCGCCGTTCGAACAGCGAGCTGGTCGCCGAATGGCGCAGCTTGTCGATCTCGTCGTTTATGCTGGAATCCTTCTCGATGAACGTATCGGAAGAAGGGATATAAGCCTCCGGCTGATAATAATCGTAATAACTGACAAAATATTCAACCGCATTATTCGGAAAAATCTCCTTCAGCTCGCTGCACAGCTGGGCCGCCAACGTCTTGTTGTGGGCAATCAGCAGCGTCGGCCGGTTCAGCTTGGCAATCACATGAGCCGCCGTGAACGTCTTGCCCGTTCCGGTAGCGCCAAGCAGCGTCTGGTACCTTGCACCCGCCTTGACGGCTTCGACCAGCTTCTCGATCGCCTGAGGCTGATCGCCTTGCGGGGAGTAATCCGATACAAGCTCAAACGGTTTATGATTCATCACTACTTCGTTCATTTCATCACCCGTCCATTGAAAAAAGTCATTTTCTATTAACTTTCGACGCCCGGTTTCCGATAAATAATATGATCTTCGACGCAGATTGACTCCGTTCGACTCATTCCGCTATAGGAATATTTGTTCCCATATATTATACCTTTTTTCATCTTTTGTTGCAAACGAATATAACTTCATGAATTGGCGGTTTACAGGAAATTTACATAAAGAGCCGATAACCGGACGCAAAAAATCTAACTTACTTAATCTAGGGGTGGTAGGAACGTGGATTTAACAACGATTATAGGTCTTGTAATAGGATTAGGCGCTCTTATTGGCGGTTACATGTGGGATGGCGGCCACATCAGCGCTTTGATCGTTCCGAGTGCGATGTTGATCATCTTCGGCGGCACGGCAGGGGCGATCGCTATAAGCTTTCCAATGTCCCGTTTGAAGGAAATCGGCAAGGCGCTCGGCATGGCTTTTAAGGAAACGAAGAGAGACCCCGCAGTCATTATCGATGAGCTTGTCGACATGGCGACCATAGCGCGGCGGGAAGGCGTGCTTGCTCTTGAGCAGCGGGCGCAGGAGCATCCGAATTCCTTCTTGCGCGATGGCCTGATGATGGTTGTTGACGGAACCGATCCCGAGCTCACGCGGCAAATTTTGGAGCTTGAGATGGACGCGCTGGAAACCCACCACGAAGGCTGGGCCAAAATTTTCGAAGCGGCCGGCGGCTTTGCTCCTTCCATGGGTATTATCGGTACGGTTATGGGGCTGATCCACGTATTGGGCAACCTGGCCGATCCAGGTTCGCTGGGCCCGGCGATTGCGGTCGCTTTTACCGCCACGCTGTACGGCGTCTCTTCCGCCAACGTGCTCTACTTGCCGATCGCCAACAAAATCAAAATCCGCAGCAAAGAGCAAATCTCCGAAATGGAGCTGATGCTCGAAGGAATTTTGGCGCTGCAGGCCGGCGAAAATCCGCAGCTGATTCAGAAGAAGCTGAAGTCCTTCCTTCATCAGGACCATAAGAAGACGGAAGGTGATGCCGGTGGCGAGGAGATCTAATAAGCATGCAGACCATGAAAATCACGAGCGCTGGCTGATCACCTATGCGGATTTGATCACGCTTCTGCTGATCTTTTTTGTTATTATGTATGCAATGAGCAAGATCGACACGGAAAAATACCAAGTGCTGTCGCAGGCGCTGAACTTCGAGTTTAAGAAAGCCGATTCGGTGCTTCCTCAAGGCCAGGGCGTGCTGGGGCGGGTCAGTACAGCCAAGGCAACGAGCGGGGACAATTCGGAAAACGGAGAAAAAGAAAAAAAGGAACGGGAAGAAAAGGAACAGAAAGAAATCCGCGAAAAGCAGCTGGAAAATTTGCTGGAAAAAATTCAACAATATATTCAGCAGCAAAATTTGCAGGCGCAGGTGTTCGCCGCCGATACGCCGAAGGGGATAGCGGTAACGCTGAACGACCTGTTCTTGTTCGATCTCGGAAAGGCCGAGCTGAAGAAGGAAGCCTATCCCATACTTGATCAGCTGGCCACGCTGTTCCCTACGCTGATGACAACGATCAGTATCGAAGGCCATACCGATAATCTGCCTCTGGCTACCGGCTCGCTCTATAAGGACAACTGGGGATTGTCGAACGAACGTTCGCTTTCGGTGCTTCGCTATTTTATCAACACGGCAGGTCTGGATCCGAAAAAGTTTATTTCCAGCGGCTATGCGGATACACGCCCAGTCGCTGCCAACGATAACGCGGAAAATCGCGCAAAAAACCGTCGTGTCGAAATCGTCGTGCTGCGCGATCCGAATTGACCGTATGATAGCTCCGTCAATGAAACTGCCTGCATCCACACGGTTGAACGGCCGCCCTGTTCATCAAGGACAAGTGCGTTTCTCAAGGGCAGGGCAAATATATAGATTCAATCCTTTCATTATGCAAGAGAACCTTGACCCCACTGTGAAGTGGAGCTTAAGGTTCTCTTTTTGTGCATTCAGGGCCACTCTTTGCCTGGATGGCAACTGTCTTTGTCCGCCAAGACGCGGATGCCGCTACATCGGTCTGCCGCCTGACTGATTGGCGAACAAGCCTCTTAGCCTGCGGCTCACATATGCGAACAGGCTCGGCTGCTTCTCGCCGGCATAGTACATGGCCTCTTGATCCGGGGCTAAAATGATCCCGAGCTGATGATGTTCGTCCGAAAACATCGCTCGCTTCACGAATTTACTTTCGCCGGCCAAATTAAACACCTCCAGCTTGCAAAACGCCGGGTTTTGCTGCATCGCCTGATGCAGCTCCCGCTTCGTCGTCACCGCCATCCCATTCACTTTGTGAATGATTTCGCCTGGCCCGAGTCCAAGCTCGGCGGCCGCGCTTCCCGGCAAAATACCTAATATTTTCAGCCCGCGCCGGTCATGCACATAAATCGGGCTGCGCCTCGACTCATCCCACTTGCTGAACAGCAGCAAGCCTTCATGCAGCGCAATACAGCCGATCGAGGCCACGACCGTCATAATCGGCCATACATAAGCGAGCAGGGCCAGCAGCAGCACCGCGCAGGCATAGCAGGCCAGCAGCTTGGCGCTGAGACGCGCCTTCTCGCGCGGCAGCCGGGATTTCGTCATCTCGGCGAAGCCGATCATGACCGGAAAGCCAACGATCGTCCAGCCGGCGCTCCACAGCTCTCCCCCGATAAGCGGCGTCCAGGGCAAGGCGATACCGCCGCCTCCCTGCAGCGGCACAATGAGAAACAGAACGACAGGCCAAAACCCCTGCATGTGGTAGCCGCCAACAATTTTGCCGCGCTTGCTTTCATAAAACATCGGAGTAGCCGTTTTCGCTCCATGCTGCCGGATCAGCAGCGCTTCCACCAGATGAAGTACCGCAATCAACGCAAGCAGCGAAGCCATGTTCAAGTTGAGTATCGTATGTATAAGATCACCCAGCCAGCTTGGAGCCGGTTCCAACGCCGGAGCGAATAGGCGGTATCCGGCTTGTACGACGCCCAGTACACCAATCGCATATGCCCAGCACAAAAATCGGACTCGAATGAAGGTCAGCAGCAAGGATACGACCCACAGCAGCAGCACGGCATCGGCTTGAACGGTTGCGCCGACGGCAGCCATCAAGACGGAAGCGATCAGCCCGCCGACCCAGCCCCACCATAAAGCCCGCCATGTTTCCGATACGAGCGAATGCAGCTTTGTATGAAACAATTTGCGTTCAAACTGAATCTGCCTGCGATACTGCAAAATAACGAACAATATGCCTACATAATAAAACGGATGCATGAACAATTGAAGCAGGGCTTGTAGCCCTCTTTGTGCCGCTTCGATCAACACGGTCATTGGACTGCTCCTTTTTCGCGATACGCCAGGATAAACGGCTTCGCCGTCCTTAAGGGACGTGCGCGTTTATGGAGGTTGGCGCAGCAAAGTATATAACTTATACTTTCTCTGTACAACTAAAAAGAAGGCTGGACGAATCCAACCTTCTTACCTTTTTCGACGCCGCTTGACCAAGTTCCTTCTCATGGATTAAATTCCCAGCCGGAATTTTCAGCCTTCATTTGCGTCCGCCATGATGGGAATACGGGTTGCAGCCTTATTTATTTGATCAGCGATTGCACCTGCTGGACCGCCGCTTTGAGCTGCAGATCATTTTTCGGATCTTTGATCTCCGTCAAAATCGCCTTTTCAAGCCGGTTGGCCGTTTCCACATCGACCTCGCCTGTAACCGGCAAGCTTTGCATCCGCTGGAACGCTTTGACCGCCACCGCCGTCTTTTCACTGAAATAGCCGTCCGTCCGATCCGGGGTCAATTTGAGCCCGGTCAGCATCGTTTGCAGATTTTTAACATCCTCGCTGGTCGTGTCCGGCTTCAGCGTCGTTTTTTTGCTGATTGGCGCAACCTTGAAATAGGACGGCTGATCAACCGGAACATCCGGCGCAATCCCTTTTTTATGAATCCACGTGCCGTTCGGGGTCAGCCATTTGTACACGGTCATTTTTATGTTGCTGCCGTCGCCCATTTCCTTCTCGAAGGTGACTTGAACCGTACCCTTGCCGAAGGTCGTCTCCCCGATCAGCTTGCTGCCTGCGGAATCGTGCAGCGCCCCTGCCAATATTTCCGAAGCGCTCGCGCTGCCCTTGTTGATCAGAACGGTGACCGGATAATTTTTGCCGGTACCTTGCGAAGGCGTATCTTCCTGCTCGCCCTTGCGGTTTTCAATCTTGACGATCGGCTTGCCCTTCGGTACGAACGGCTCCACAATTTCGACAACGGCGGACAGCAAACCGCCCGGATCGTTGCGTACATCGATGATCAAGCCTTTCATGCCATTCGCTTCGAGATTTTTCAATTCATCCTTGAACCGTTTCGAGGTGTTGCTGGAAAACTGGCGAATCTCGATTTTGCCGATATTGCCCGGCATCATTTCCGCATATACGGTTTCTACGTCAATGTCGTCGCGGACGACGATCATCTGAATCGGCTCGGGCGAGCCCGGACGCATAATTTCCAGCTTCGCCTGCGTGCCTTTCGGCCCCCGGATTTTCATAATCGCCTGGTTCAGCGTCAAGCCGTCCAGCTTTTCGCCATTTACCGAAATGATGACATCGTTGGCATGCAGTCCCGCTTTCTCGGCCGGCGAGCCTTTGATCGGCGCCATTATCGTCACTTTGCCGTCCTCCGACGAAACTTCTGCGCCAATCCCTTGAAAGGAGGAGGTAATGCTCTCGTCGAATTGCTTTGCTTCTTTTTGATCCATATAGACCGTAAAAGGGTCCTCCAGTGTCGAAAGCATGCCGTTAATGGCGCCGTTGATGACCTTATCGCGATCGACTTCGGATAAAAATTTATTTTCGATCAGCTGGTACGTCGTCGCGATTTTGTTCAAATCTTTGGTGCCCAGGCCGGACTTCGCCGTCGCCCCGCCTCCCTCCGAGCCTACCGCAGCGAAGATCGACGGATGCACAATCGTTAGCGTCATGATGCTGCTGGCGAACATGGCCAACAAAATAAATGCCAAAACCGTACGTCCCTTAAATGTCATTGCTCCCAATACACCGCCTTCGCTACTTGCCTTATCGACTGATCGTCCGTTTAGTATATGACAAGCTATTTGAAATTATTAACAGCGGTTATCGCAGATAAGGCTTAGGGTCTACCGGTTCCTCATGAATCCGCACCTCAAAGTGCAGATGGTTTCCTGTCGACTGTCCGGTTGAACCGACCTCGGCGATTTTTTGACCTTTTTTGACGGAATCGCCTTTTTCCACATCGATGCCTCCGTTGCGGATATGGCCATATAGCGTCCATGTGCCGTTTCCATGGTCAATAATAACACAATTGCCATATCCGCTCCACCAGGAAGCAACGATCACTTCGCCGTCAGCGGCAGCCAAGATCGGAGTCCCGTTCGGCATCGCCAAGTCGATCCCTTTATGCGTCGCCTTTTTGCCCGTGAACGGATCGGAACGGGTTCCGAAATCGGACGTCATCGTAGCTACCTTGGGCAGCGGATAGCCGAGTTTGCCGCCCGTCGGCGGGGCTGTATTCGCCGCCGGAGCGGAGCCGCCGCCGGCCTTCGCCTTGGCCGCTGCAGCCTTCGCCGCTGCCTCGGCGGCAGCCTTGCGCTTCTCGGCGGCAAGCGCCGACTCTCTGCGCGCGTACTGGAGCAGCATTTTTTCCTGCTCCTCGCTAATATCTTCCAGCTCTTTTTCCTTTTTGGCAAGGCTTGCGATTTTGACTTCCTTTTCTTTCTCTTTCGTTACCAGATCGGCCTTTACTACCGTGGTTTGAGTATACAAATCTTTAACCTTATCCAGCTGCTGTTGAACCTGCACCTGTTTATCGGCAATCGTCGCGCGATCCTTTTGGTTCAGCTCCAAAATTTGCTTATCCTGGGTTACGATCGCTTTCAATGCGTTCAACCGGTCCAGAAAGTCGCCGAAATTCGTCGAACTGAGCAATACATCCGCGTACGATACGACTCCGTTCATATACATCAACCGCAGCCTTGATTTGAGCAGCTTGTCCCGGGATTCGACCCGGTTTTCCGCCTCCTCCAGCTGTTCGCCGGTTTCCTTCAGCGTATCTTTGACCTTGGTGATTTCGTTATTGAGGTCGTTCAATTTCAAGTTCGTCGTCTCGATTTGACTGAGCAGGGAATTAATGTCGGTGCTCGCTTGCTGCTTTTCCTGCAGCACCTTGTTCATTTCCGATTGCGCTTCATTCGCTTTTTGCTGGGCGTTCGACTGCATCTTTTTCAGCTCGCCCAGCTGTTGGTCGATTTTTTGCGTCGCCGTTAACGCAAATGCAAATTGCGGAATGACCAGTGTTCCTACCAACCCCGACGTCACGACAAGAGACAGAAGAGACTTCTTCAACGTTTCATTTCCTCCCAATCCGTTTGTATAGCGGCAAGGCATCCCGCTGCTTACGCCTATACTCTTAAAAATTTGCGGACCGATAACGTGCTGCCCCATATGCCGATCATAATTCCGATACCGAGCAGCAGCCCGGATAACGTATAGCTCACCTGGTCAAACGGCAGCAGCTTGATCATGAGCAGGTTCAAATCCAGCTGGGTCGACTCCATCAGCTGCCAGTATCCGTACAGCAAAATGCATACCGGAATTACGGAGCCGATAATGCCGAGCAGCGCGCCCTCGATAAAAAACGGCCATCGGATAAACGAATTCGTCGCTCCGACCAGCTTCATAATCGAGATTTCGCGGCGCCGCGCGACGATCGTCAGCTTGATCGTATTGGCAATTAAAAACATGGCCGTCAAGGCCAGGCCCGCGACCAGCACCAATCCGATATTGCGCACAATTTGCGTCACCTTGAACATTGTTTCCACCGTTCCCTGGCCATAGCTGACGCGGTAAATCGGCTTGGACGAGCTCGTGTTCAGCGCGTTGATCTTTTGTGCGACGCTTCCCACTTCCCGCGGCTCGGTCACCTCGACGGTAAACGAATCGTTCAGCGGGTTATTGTCGCCCTCGAAGCCGTCAAGCAGCTGCTTGCCGCCCTCGCCAAGCTTGTCCCGCAAGTAGACGAGCCCTTCTTCCTTGGACACGAACTTGATCTGATCCACCTGCGGCAGCGCGGCAATCTGGGCTTTCAGCTTCTGGATTTGCTCATCCGGCGTATTCACTTCCAAATAAACACGGATTTCAACCTGCTGCTCGATTTGCTGGGCCAAGTAATTGACATTCAGCGTAAGCAGCAAAAAAATGCCGAGAATAAACAATGAAATGGCAATCGAGCTCATGGAAGCGAATGACATCCAGCCATTGCGGACCACATTTTTCCCGCCTTCCCGAAGATGGCGGAACCCTGTGTTAATCCTCATAGCCGTATTCACCCCTTGCCTCATCGCGGGCGATCTGCCCCTGCTCGATGGCAAGCACCCGCTTGCGCATCGTATTGACGATTTCTTTGTTGTGGGTAGCCATGATGATCGTCGTGCCGCGGAAGTTGATTTCCTCCATCAGCTTCATAATGCCCCAGGACGTGTCGGGGTCCAGGTTACCCGTCGGCTCATCCGCGATAATAACGGACGGATTGTTAACGATTGCACGCGCAATTGCGATTCGCTGCTGCTCCCCCCCGGATAACTGCGTAGGCAGCGAGTTCGCCTTATCCCGCAGCTTCACCAGCTCCAGCACCTCTAGCACGCGCTTCTTTATAATCTTCTTCGGCGCTTCGATCACTTCCATGGCGAAAGCGACATTTTCAAACACGGTCAGCTTCGGCAGCAGTCGGTAATCCTGAAAAATAACGCCGATGTTGCGGCGCACGTACGGAATTTTCCGCTGCTTCAGCTTTTCCAGATTAAACCCGTTGACGAATATGCTCCCTTTGGTCGGCCGTTCTTCTCTATAAATCAATTTCATGAACGTCGATTTCCCTGCACCCGAAGGTCCCACGACGTACAGGAATTCGTTGCTGTCCACCTTGACGTTGATCCCTTTTAACGCTTGACTTCCGTCGGGATACGTTTTCCATACATCGTGCATTTCGATCACAGTATCACATCCTGATTTAGAACTAGCTTATATCCTTTCGACATCAACAGGTAAAATCCTGCGTTTGGGTATCATTTTCAACACATTTTCACATTTTCGCCCGGTTTTTGTAGTTTTTCGTATTCATTTGTAGAGATGGAAACTTTTTTCCAAATGCCGCATATATATAAACCCGTACGAGCCTGGCTTGTCAATATGATTCGGATTGAATAAAAAAGGAGACGTATTCCATGAGGCGTTATCGGGTTTCGGTCAAGCTGCTCCTTGCGTGCATGCTGCTCTTTGCCGCTGCCGCCTGCGCTTCTATGGCCTGGTACGGCGTGCGGGATCAGCTTCCCGGCGGATTCATGATCGATAGATGGAAGGTCGGCGGCCTTTCCGTGACGGAGCTGGAACGCCAGCTGACGCATAAAAAAGAGCTGCTGCTGCTGCAAACCGTACGTCTCGTCAGCACCCGGCCCGAGGCGGCGGTACCGCCTGCCGATTGGACGTTGGAGCAGCTGGGGCTCGATGTACAGATTCAAGCTGTCGTCGACAAGCTGCAGCCGCTGCGGGCGGGCTCCCCGTTCCAACGCGCGATGTACCGGTGGAAGCTGCGCGACGAGCATTGGGCGCTTGCTTTCGAATTCGACCCGGCCAAGCTGCAGGCCACGTTAAAAAGAGGCTTTCCCGACCTGTACAACAAGCAGCCGATAGACGCGCAGCGAATCATCGGGCCGAACGATACGGTCAGCTATGTGCCGGAAAGCGCCGTGCTGCGAATTGATGAAGCGGATCTGCTCCAGAAGCTGCGTAACGTCGTCCCTACATTGGATAACGTAGCATGGACGGCGGGTCTGCAGGAGAAAAGCGGCAGCCCGCAAAGCGAAGCCAAGGAAGCCGGTCATGCCAGCCGGCCGAAGACGGTCCCGGCGGCGGAGACAAAGCCGGATGCCGTGCAGGCGGCCGCGGGCGTACCGCGCATCGTCATCCCGATAGGATTCAACAAGCAGGAGCCGGGCGTCACGGTCCGCATGCTGCAGGCGCAAGGGATCGAGCGCAAAATCAGCGAATTTTCGACGGTATTTCCGCCGAACGGCGAAGGCCGCCTGTACAATATTCGTTCAACGGCGTCCTCGATTCACGACCAGCTGCTAAAACCGGGCGACGTGTTCGATTACGCACCGTACATTGCGGCGACAGAAGCCAAATTCGGCTTCAGGGAAGCGCCGGTCATTCTCAACGGCAAGCTGGTGCCGGGCATCGGCGGCGGCATTTGCCAAGTCTCGTCCACGCTGTACAACGCGGTGCTGCGGGCCGGACTTGAAATCGTGGAACGGCGCAACCATTCGCTGCCGGTCAGCTATGTGCCGATGGGCCAGGACGCGACATTCGCGAGCGGCTACATCAATTTTAAATTCCGCAATACCACGGGCGGCTATTTGCTTATCCGCACCGCAACCGACGATCAAAAGCTTACTGTCAAGCTGTTCGGGCAAATTCCGGCGGAATTAACCTATACGATCGAATCCCAAACCGTGGAAACGCTACCGATTCCATTTAAATATGTGGTCAACCAGACGCTGAAAAACGGAAAGCAGCAAAAAATAAGCGAAGGCAAGCCCGGCTACATCGTCGAAACGTACCGTACGAAGCTGCAAAACGGCGTCCCCATCAGCCGGGAGCGTATTTCGCGCGATACGTATTCCGCTCAGCCGACCGTTATTGCCAGAAACCGGAACGGCATCCCTCCGGGGCAGGACATCCAGCCTCCTTCTCCTCAGCCGCAGACCCCTCTGCTCGAGGACGGGGTCAAGGGCCCTCTGTTCCGGTAGCGGACGGGTATGTTTTGCGGATTAAAATGGCGGACCGAACAGCATGACGATGGGTACTGACTTCCGCTATGGACCGGTCGCCAGACCGACGGAACGAACCGACCGGGCGGGCCGAACGACAGGCATTGGAAACAAACGACCCCGGCCAGGCAGCATGCCCGGCTGGGGTCGTTTGTTTGAGCTGTATATCATGTGACTAACCGAATTTGGCAAAACCGACATATTCGGTTACTTGCTTGCGTTCGCAAATTGCTCGAACCATGCGTTCGTCTGTTCCTTGACGGCTTCCGCACGGCCGATCGCTTCGCCGACCTGGTTCGTCGCCGTACCGCCGTAAACGTTGCGCGCGTTGACGACCTGCTCCGGCTGAAGCACCGCGTAAATATCCTGCTCGAACAGCTTGGAAAATTGGTGAAATTCCTCCAGCTCCAGATCGAGCAAAAACTTCTGGTTCTGGATGCAGTACAGCACCGTCTTCCCGATCACCTCATGCGCTTGACGGAACGGCAGCCCCTTGTTCACCAAATAATCGGCGATGTCGGTCGCATTGGAGAAATCCTGATTCACCGCCTGCCGCATGCGGTCCTTGTTCACCTTCATCGTGCTGACCATCGGCGCAAACAGCTGCAGTGCGCCCTGCAGGGTACGCACCGTATCGAACATGCCTTCCTTGTCTTCCTGCATGTCCTTGTTGTACGCCAGCGGCAGCGATTTCAGCACCGTCAGCAAGCCGAACAGGTTGCCGTAGACGCGTCCGGTTTTACCTCGGACCAGCTCCGGTACGTCCGGGTTTTTCTTCTGCGGCATAATGCTGCTGCCGGTACAGAAGGCGTCATCGAGCTCCACGAACCGGAACTCGGTGCTCGACCACAGCACCATTTCCTCCGACAAGCGGGAAAGGTGCATCATGATCATCGACGCGTTGGACAAAAACTCGATAATAAAATCGCGGTCGCTGACCGCGTCCAGCGAGTTTTCGTAGACGCCGTCGAAACCGAGCTGCTGCGCGACGAAATGGCGGTCGATCGGGAATGTCGTTCCCGCCAGCGCCCCCGCGCCGAGCGGCAGTACGTTGATGCGCTTGTAGCTGTCCTGCATGCGCTCGATATCGCGCTGGAACATGGATACGTACGCCATCAAATGATGGGCGAACACAATCGGCTGCGCGCGCTGCAGGTGCGTATAACCAGGCACAATCGTATCGAGATTGGCCTTCGCCTGCTCAATCAGCGCTTCCTGCAGCTTGTTCAGCAGGCCGACGAACTCGACGACCCGCTTGCGCAAGTATAAATGCATGTCGGTCGCCACCTGATCGTTGCGGCTGCGTCCCGTGTGCAGCTTGCCGCCGACCGGTCCGACCTCGTCGATCAATGCCTTCTCGATATTCATATGAATATCTTCGTCGCCGATCGAAAATTCCATTTCGCCGCGGCGGATGATGCTTTGCACCTTGAGCAGCCCGTCTTTAATTTTTTCGACGTCCTCAAGCGGCAGGATGCCGCATTTGCCCAGCATCGTAACATGCGCCATGCTCCCTTGAATGTCTTCCTCGGCAAGCTCTTTATCGAACATGATCGAAGCCGTATACTCTTCTACCAGCTGATCCGTTTTTTTCGTAAATCGTCCACCCCAAAGCTTAGACACCGTTTGCTGCCCCTTTCTTCAACCGGCTTCCTTAAGGAAACCTTTTTTAGTTCATTCGCACAACCTTGACAAACGCGCCCGTCCCCTAAGGACGGAGGAGCCGTTTATCCTTGAATGCGTACAGACCGGAATATGTCCAATCGCACATGCCGATCCCGTTGCCGGGCCCGTTCGTATACACAATGCAAGGCTTTCCTACCGGGTAGGAAAGCCTGCAGCGCTCAAGCCGTCACGATACGGCGTTCTCTTATTGCTTCGCGTTCTGCTGTACGCCGGATGATACTTTCAAGCGCAGCGCGTTCAGCCGGATAAAGCCGGCCGCATCGCCTTGATTGTACGCCTGAGTCGGATCGGCTTCCATCGTCGCGATGTCCGGGTTGTACAAGCTTACAGGGCTTTGTACGCCGGCGCCGATGACGTTGCCTTTGTACAGCTTCAGACGGACCGTACCGGTTACATTCCGCTGGCTCTCGGTCACAAGCGCCTGCAGCGCCAGCCGTTCCGGAGCGAACCAGAAGCCGTTGTAAACCAATCCGGCATAACGGGCAATAAGCGAATCGCGAAGATTCATCACTTCGCGGTCCATCGTCAACGACTCCATCTTGCGGTGAGCCGTGAACAGGATCGTACCGCCCGGCGTTTCGTACACGCCGCGGCTCTTCATGCCGACGAAGCGGTTCTCCACCATGTCAACGCGGCCGACGCCGTGCTTGCCGCCCAGCTCGTTGAGCCGTTCCATAACCTGCAGCGGCTCCATCCGGGTGCCGTTCAAGCCGACGCAGTTGCCCTGCTCGAAGTTCAGCTCCACGTACTCGGCTAGGTCGGGCGCATCCTCGGGGTCAACGCTCAACACGAACATGTCCTTGTTGCTTTCCGCGCTCGGATCGAACCAAGGGTCCTCCAGCATACCGCTCTCAAAGCTGATATGCAGCAGGTTGCGGTCCGTCGAGTACGGCTTCGCCGCAGAGGCGGTCACCGGGATGCCATGCTTCTCCGCATAGGCGATCATTTCGGCGCGGCCCGGGAACGTTTCGCGGAACGCCTCCAGACGCCAAGGCGCGATGACCTCAAGCTCCGGCGCCAAAGCCGCCGCTGTCAGCTCGAAGCGAACCTGATCGTTCCCTTTGCCTGTAGCTCCGTGCGCGATCGCCGTAGCGCCTTCCTTGCGCGCGATTTCGACCATACGCTTGGCGATCAACGGGCGTGCGATACTCGTGCCGAGCAAATATTGCCCTTCATAGAGCGCGCCGGCCTGAAACATCGGGTAAATGAAATCTTTGGCGAACTCCTCGCGCAGATCGTCGATGTAAATTTTCGAGGCGCCGGTAGCCAAAGCTTTCGCTTCCAGGCCGTCCAGCTCATCCTTTTGTCCGATATCGGCCGTAAATGCGATAATTTCCGCATCGTACGTTTCCTTCAACCATTTTAAAATAATCGATGTATCCAAACCGCCCGAATAGGCGAGAACGATTTTTTGCTTAGCCATGGTACAGGTCTCCTTTAATCTGAAATAATCCGAAAAGCTACATAATGGCTGCCATAATGGCCTTTTGAGCATGCAGACGGTTTTCCGCCTGATCGAATATGATCGAATTCGGCCCGTCGATGACGCCTTCGCTCACTTCTTCGCCGCGATGCGCAGGCAGACAGTGCATGAACAAGTAATCGGGCTTCGCCAGCTTTGTCAGCTCCTCGTTCACCTGGAAGTTTTGGAACGCGAGCTCGCGGTCTTTTTGCTCCTCTTCAAAGCCCATGCTTGCCCACACGTCAGTGTACACGACATCGGCTCCGGCGACTGCTTCCTTCGGATCATAAGTAACGGTCAGCTTAACGCCATTTTGATCCGCAATGTCTTGGGTCGATTCGATAATCCGCTTATCCGGCTCATAGCCCTTCGGCGATGCTACGGCAAAATCAATCCCCAGCTTTGCGGCACCCATCATCAAGGAATGCACCATATTGTTGCCGTCTCCGATATAAGCAACCTTCAGACCGCGCAGCCGCCCTTTATGCTCCAAAACGGTCTGATAGTCGGCCAACGCCTGGCATGGATGGGAACGTTCGGTCAATCCGTTAATGACAGGGATCGTCGCTCCTCTCGCCAGGTCGATCACTTTGCGGTGCGCATGCGTGCGGATCATGATGCCGTCCAAGTAGCGGGACATCGTTTGGGCCGTATCCCATACCGTTTCGCCGCGTCCAAGCTGCAAATCGTTTTTGCTTAAAAATAACGCTTGGCCGCCCAGCTGATACATCCCTACTTCGAACGATACACGGGTGCGGGTCGACGATTTTTCAAAAATCATGCCCAGCGTCTTGCCCTTCAGCGGCTGGTACACCTCGCCTGCTTTCAGCTTTCGTTTCAGTTCGATCGCCTGATCGATCAAGTATTGAAGCTCCTCTGTCGAAAAGTCCGACATGCCGAGAAAATCCCGGCCTTTCAGATTTATCGCCAGCTGCTGCTGTGTCTCTGTTTCTGCCAATGCTCTCGCTCCTTTCAACCTCGGTGAATCTGCACTTGCTGTACGTATTACGGCCTCTGACGGGCGGTGCGCTCCGTTTCTCGGCTCGCAAGCCGTGACCGCCGGGCTTGATGCCCCGAACCTCCGTCCGGCTCATATTCATGTATTATTTACACTGCGGTCGCGGCCTGCTTGCGCAAAACCGAACAAATCACTTCGATACCGCGGTCGATGTCTTCCTTCGCGATCAACAGGCTAGGGGCCAAACGAATGACGTTCGGGCCCGCCGATACGACCAGCACAGCTTCCTCCTGAATCGTCGCGATCCAATCCGCTACAGGCTGCGTACACTCGATGCCGATCAGCAGCCCGAGCCCGCGCACTTCCTTTACAAGCGGGTTGTCCGCCAGCTTTTGATTTAATGCGCTCACCGTGTAGGCTCCCATTTCCGCAGCGCGCTGCGGCAGCTTCTCCTGGAGCATCATCTCCATCGTAGCTACCCCCGCCGCCGTAGACAAATAGTTGCCGCCGAACGTCGAGCCGTGGCTGCCGGCAGCAAATGCCTGGCGCAGCTTTTCCTTGCCCAGCATTGCTCCGATCGGCATGCCGCTGCCGAGGCCTTTGGCCAAGGTGATAATATCCGGCTCGATGCCGTAATGCTCATAAGCGAACATTTTGCCGGTACGGCCGATCCCGGTCTGGATTTCGTCCACGATCAGCAGCAGTCCGTGCCGCTCGCAAAGCTCCGCCACCCTGTTAACAAAAGCAGGCTCGACCGGATTCACGCCACCCTCGCCCTGTACCATTTCGATCATGACGGCACATGTTTTCGGTCCGATCGCTTGCTCCAAAGCTTCAGCATCGTTATAAGACGCGTAAACGAAGCCTTGCGGCAGCGGGGCGAAGCCTTCCTTGACCTTATCCTGTCCGGTTGCCGTCAATGTCGCCAAGGTACGGCCGTGAAACGACTGATGGAAAGAAATAATTTCATATTGCTCCGGTTTGCCGGCAATTTTTTGAAAATACCGGCGCGCCAGCTTGATCGCCGCTTCATTCGCTTCCGCTCCGCTGTTGCAGAAAAACACCGCGTCCGCGCAGCTGTTGTCCGTCAGCAGCTGCGCCAGCTTTTCCTGATTCGGAATATGAAACAGATTGCTTGTGTGCCACAGCGTATCCACCTGCTCCTTCAGCCGTTCCTTCACCTGCTTGGGGGCATGGCCCAAATTCGTAACGGCCAGTCCGCACATCAGATCCAGGTATTCCTTGCCTTTCTCATCCCACAGCCGACTGCCTTCCCCTTTGACGAAAGTCAGCGGATAACGTCCGTAATTCGGAAACAGTGAGTTCGCTCCCTCTCCCATGCGATAAGTCACTCCTTCATTATGATTTGACAATACGCGTGCCGATGGCCGCTCCTTTAATGACCCGGCTCAGCACTTCCGGTTCGGCGCCGTCGACGATAATCACTTCGCGCACCTTCCCTTGAATGCACTGTACGGCAGCACGCACTTTAGGAATCATCCCGCCGTATATTTCACCGCTCTCGATCATTTCATCGATTTCCTTGACCGTAACGGATGTCAGCACCACCTTGGCGCCGTCCACCGTCTTCATAATACCCGGCACGTCGGTCACGACGATCATCCGCTCGACGCCCAAATGCGACGCAACCGCACCGGCCGCCGTATCCGCATTAATATTATAGCGCTGGCCGCCGTCGGCTCCCAATCCGATCGGCGCGATTACAGGCATGTAGCCCATTTTGATGACGCCCTGGATCAGCTCCGCATTGACGCCGTTCACATCGCCGACAAGCCCGACCTCATGGGCGTTCGGAACCGGCTGCGCTTGAATCAAATGTCCGTCTACGCCGGATAACCCCAACGCTTTGGCTCCCGACAGCTGGATTTTGCGCACGATTTCTTTGTTAATTTGGCCGGCGAGTACCATTTCCACCACATCGAGCACCGCTTCGTTCGTTTTGCGCAGGCCATTGACGAACTCCGTTTCGATCCCCAGCTTGCCGAGCGTGTCGGAAATCGCCGGTCCGCCTCCATGGACGATAACCGGGATGATCGCCTCGTCCTGCAGTATTTTCATATCGTTGAAAAATGAATCCGGAAGCGCGGCCAGCGTACTGCCGCCGCACTTCATGACAAAACACATCATGGCTTAGCCCCCACCCACACCCTCCCCGCCGGGAGGGCCCCAAGGGCTCCGCCCTCTGGACACCCGCCGTGTTGGGGAGGGAGATCTGATTGTGCTGCTTAGTTACATTACAGGTTGCAGCCGCTTTCGTCCCTTCGGGACACGCTCTACATTTGGCGCTCCTGCTCTCCTAAAGATATCTGCTAGTGCTTCTTATTACTTTGCTGCTTACAGCCGCTTTCCGTCCCTTCGGGACACGCTCACCTTTGGTGCTCCTACTTTCCTAAAGAGATCTGCTAGTGCTTCTTAGATACTTTACAGCTTACAGACGCATCGTCCCTTTGAGACTCGCTTACCTTCGCTTCTCCAGCGCCTTCTCAATGTTTTAAAATCCTTGCACGACTCCAGCCAGCTGTCTAAGTCCGGTATGCCGCGTTAATTCTTACGTAATCGTAGGTCAGGTCGCAGCCCCAGGCGGTTGCCGATTCGCCGCCCATGTTCAAATTGACGATGATTTGCACGAACTCGCCCTTCAAATAGGCCGCTGCGCTCTCCTCGTCGAACGGAACCGGCCGCGATTGCTCCAGCACGACATTGTCGCCCAGACGGATATCGACGGTTTCGGTATTTACCGGCTGACCGGCGCGGCCGACCGCCGCAATGATGCGGCCCCAGTTCGCATCGGCACCGAAGCAAGCCGACTTCACCAGACTCGAGCCGATGACCGTCTTCGCGATGGCGCGGCCCGCGTCTTGAGTAGCGGCTCCCAGCACGCTTACCTCGATCAGCTTCGTCGCGCCTTCGCCGTCGCGGGCAATCGCTTTGGCCAAATATTCGCCAACGCACCGGAAGCCCGACTCGAACGCCGCCCAGTCCGGATGATCGGGCGTCAAGCTGTCATTGCCGGCCAAGCCGCTCGCCATGACGACGACCATGTCGTTCGTGCTGGTATCGCCGTCGACCGTAATCATGTTGAACGTGGAATCCGTTACGCCGTTCAGCAGCTTCTGCAGCTGAGCGCTCTCGATGTTCGCGTCCGTCGTCATAAAACCGAGCATCGTGGCCATGTTCGGATGGATCATGCCCGAGCCTTTGGCCGCCCCGGCGATATGTACCGTCTTCCCGCCAACGGTCAGCCGGACGCACGTCATCTTCTGCACAAGGTCGGTCGTCAGGATCGCCTGGCAGAAGTCGTCCCCGCCATCTGCCTTGATCTTCAGCGGCAGCTGCTCGATGCCGCCCAGCACCTTCGGCATCGGCAGCAGTTCGCCGATGACGCCCGTCGACGTGACGCCGACGTGGTGTTCGGCTACGCCGAATGCCTGCGCAGCCGCCGAACGCATGCTGCGCGCGTCGGCATCGCCCTGCTTGCCGGTGCACGCGTTGGCGTTGCCGCTGTTGACCAGCATCGCCTGCAGCTTGCCGTCGACCGCGATGCTCTCCCGCGTGACGTGCAGCGGCGCAGCCTGAAACGCATTCAGCGTATAAACGCCCGCCGCCTGCGCCGGAACGTCGCAAACGATCACTCCGAGATCGAAGCGATTGGTCTTTTTCAGGCCGCAATGCAGCCCCCCTGCACGAAAGCCCATTGGCGTCGTGATTGAGCCTTCCGGCACAATCGTGTATTGATCCTTCACGTTCATCTTCTCCTCACCCAATCGCATGTATAGAAACTTATGGATATACAGGACTGAAGGCCAAACCGGCCCCTTCATCCCAGCCCATCATCAGATTCAAATTTTGCACCGCTTGACCTGCGGCGCCTTTCACCACGTTGTCGATGACGGAAATGACCGTCAACCGGCCCGTACGCTCATCCAACGAAACGCCGATATCGCAATAGTTGGAGCCCCAGACCTCTTTCGTAGCCGGATATTTTCCTTTGGGACGAATCCTTACAAAACGGCGCCCTTCATAGTACTGGCGGAACAATTCCAATATTTCGTCCTCCGTATGCTTCTCCTTCAGAGTAACATACATCGTCGACAAAATCCCCCGTGTCATCGGAACCAGGTGTGTCGTAAACGTGACGGTCACATCTTCTCCGGCCACACGGCTCAGCGTCTGCTCGATTTCCGGCGTATGCTGGTGCTTGTTCACTTTATAAGCCAAAAAGTTCTCGTTAATTTCCGAATAATGAGAGGACAGGCTCAGTCCCCGTCCCGCTCCGGATACGCCGGATTTCGAGTCGATAATAATGGAGGAAAGCTCCGCCCATCCGCTGTTCACGAGCGGGATCAAACCAAGCAGCGTCGCTGTCGGAAAGCAGCCCGGATTTGAAATCAATTCGGCGCCCCGCACCTCGTCGGCAAAAACTTCCGACAGCCCGTACACGGCCTTCGCCACATAAGCCGGGTCGGCCGGTTTATGCTTATACCATTTCTCATACACGTCGCCCGACTTCAGCCGGAAATCGCCGGATATATCGATAACCTTGAGTCCCGCGTCAATCAGCTTGGGCGCCAGCTCGACCGCAACGCCGTGAGGCGCCGCAATAAACACGACATCCGCTTTTTGCCGGATTTGGTCGACGTCAATACCGTCCAGCAAATCCGTCATGATTTGATTCAAATGCGGGTAGCCGTCGGCAATCGGCGTCCCGGCGCTTGATGACGAAATGACCGACGTAATTTCCACATGCGGATGCGTCAGCAAAAGCCTGATCAGCTCGACGCCCCCGTACCCCGTTGATCCGATAATAGCCGCTCTTAATTTTGTAGACATATCCGTTCCCTCCACATGCAAACTATGTATTATTATACATTTTAAAGTATAATAATACAATTGGTTTTTTTCCTATCTTATTCGAAAAAAGTCCGGTTTAGAGATTGCATTGCTTGTCCTTGTGACATACTCCCACCACCTACACTAACGCTTAGGGGTGGGGGCTTTCTTGGGACGTACCAGCTAACGCCAGCATAATGACCAAGCTATCCCCATTTGCCCAACGGTTCTATAACTGACTAAGCTATACCAAGCATTCGGCAACCTTCATTTTTGATATTGATCGCAGCATTGGTATCTCGATCCAACACAGCACCGCAAGAACAGTTCCAAACCCTGGCTGACAATGCCAGTTCGCTTTGGGCTGTTTGACAAAAGCGACAAAGTTTACTGGATGGAAACCATTTATCAATGACGACTAATGACTTTCCTTGTTCGGCTAGTTTGTACGACAGGAACGTTTTCAGCATACCGAATCCATTGTCATTCGTGGATTTCGCCAGTTTAAGTCCCTGTGCCATCCCCCGCATATTTAAGTCTTCAATGGCAACCGCTGTCCAGGCATTGGCTATCTGCCTGGAGAGCTGATGCAAGAAGTCTTTGCGTTGATTGGCTACTTTTTCATGCAGCTTGGCCACTTTAAGGCGTTGCTTTTCACGGTTCTTACTGCCTTTTTTACGTTTGGATAACTTACGTTGTGCTTTTTTCAGTTTAGCTTCTGCTTTGCGATAAAATTTTGGATAATCAGCAGGTTTGGCTTGGCTATCCACAAACAAGGATGGAGACGAATAATCCAACCCTAATACGGTTTCTGGTGTTGGTTCTACTGACTTTATATTCGCTTCGTACTCAACCAATACGGAAACGTAGTATTTCCCAGTTGGCGTTTTGCTAATGGTTGCAGACTTTATCGCAGCTTCCTTCGGCAATGAACGATGAAGCTTAATTCGCACATCTTTCAGTTTCGGCAGTCGGATGGTTGTAGGGTCAATGAGCCGAATCGTGCCGCCTTGATTGTTCGTGGTATAAGACTTCTTATCCTGATGCTTGCTCTTGAATTTCGGAAAACCTACGGACGGGTCTCGGAAGAAATTGTTATAAGCCGTTTGCAAATGAAGCTGTGCATTTGCCAGAGCCAGACTATCCACTTCTTTGAGCCATTCGAACTCCTTTTTGAAATCGGCGGGAAGCCGATATTTCTGTCTCTTCAAGGCTTCTTTATCATCTTTAAATTGCTTATAGATGTCTTTCCGATTCGCAAGCATTCGATTATAGACAAATCGTACACAGCCAAAGGTTTTATTAATGAGAACTTCCTGTTCCACACTGGGATAGATACGATATTTGAATGCTTTGTTCATATCTTCTCACCCTGGCTTTCGATATAACGTCCGACCACTTCAAAAGTGGGAGACTTCTTGCCGCATAGGATAAATTTTACCATGAACCTGTGCTCCATACCAATCATACGGATGAAATTACCTTTATTTTACTAGGCCGAGCCGTGGAATTGAAAGCCTTCTCCCAGCACCTCGTTCGTATCGCTCAAAATGACGAAAGCCCCCGGATCCGTCATCTTCACCAGCTCCTTCAACCGGCTTGTTTCCGTATGTCTGACTACAACCATCAGCACCGTTCGAAATTCCCCCGTATACCCGCCTGTCGCCTGCAGCATCGTCAAGCCTCTGTCCAAATCATGCAGCACCGCTTCACGGATCGCTTCCGCATGCGCCGAAATAATGAAAGCCACCTTGGAGTAGTTAAACCCGATTTGTACGACATTGATCGTTTTGCCCGTTACGAACAGTCCGATCAGCGCATACAACGCTTTCTCCGGAGATAGGACAAGACCTGCCGCCAAAATGACCAGACCGTCGAGCATCGCCACACACAGTCCCAGGCTGATCCCGGTAAATTTATGCACCAACTGCGCCGCGAGATCCAGTCCCCCCGTCGATCCTTTTCCCCGGAATACAAGACCCAACCCGATCCCGATCAAAATGCCGCCGTAAATGCTTGCCAGCAGCAAGTTGTCCGTTAACGCGGGCAATCCGCGCGTCAGCAGCACCAGCAGCGGCAGGAAGATAGAGCCTACAGCCGTTTTCACGCTGAACTGCCGGCCGAGCAGCCACAGTCCCAGCAAAAATAAAGGAATGTTCAGCGCCCATTGGGCATATGCCGGCTCGATCCCGAGTATATGCCGGACGATTATACTAATGCCCGAAACGCCGCCGGAAGCGACCTGATTCGGGCTCAAAAACACGTTAAAGCTCACTGCGATGAGCAATGAGCCGAGCAGCAGCAGTATGTATTCTTTCAACCAATGACCGCTTCGGCCGATGTTCGCTTGCCGTCGCTTCGTTGTACCGTTCATGGCATCCGCCCCCTCTTGTGCCGTCTGTTTGGCTATCTCCGCACAAAAAAATCCCGCATGTGTTTCCTGGCTATATAACGGTGGCGTCAACCGCCGCGGAAGGACGCCGCAGCTGCCGGCGCCCTTCCCTCTTGAAATCGTTATAAAGCCTGGCAATACATGTAGGATTTGCCGGATGCCCGGTTATTATGAACGTCAGCGGCTTGCCGTTACTGCTCCGACGGAGCGGACTTGATCTGCAGCCGCAAATAAGCGTCGATGAACGGGTCCAGATCACCGTCCATCACGGCCCCGACATTGCCGGTTTCCGCCGAGGTGCGGTGATCCTTCACCATGCTGTACGGGTGAAACACGTAGGAGCGGATTTGGCTGCCCCAGGCGATGTCCGAAACTTCGCCGCGAATTTCGGCCAATTGCTTCATCTGCTCCTCGATCTTTTTCTCGTATAGCTTCGAACGGAGCATTTTCATCGCGCGCTCGCGGTTCTTGATCTGCGAACGTTCCGTCTGGCAGCTGACGACGACGCCTGTCGGGATGTGCGTAATCCGCACGGCCGAGTCGGTCGTGTTGATATGCTGGCCGCCGGCGCCGCTCGAACGATACGTATCGATCTTTAAATCGTCGGTCCGGATATCGACCTCCACATCGTCGTCGATCTCCGGCATCACATCGCATGACACGAACGACGTATGCCGCCGCCCCGAAGCGTCGAACGGCGATATGCGCACGAGCCGGTGCACGCCTTTCTCCGCTTTCAGGTAGCCATAGGCGTTGTACCCTTTGATCAACAGCGTAACGCTCTTCACGCCCGCCTCGTCGCCGGGCAAATAATCAAGCACTTCGACCTTGAAATCCCGCTTCTCCGCCCAGCGCCGGTACATGCGGAGCAGCATTTCCGCCCAGTCCTGCGACTCGGTGCCGCCCGCTCCAGGATGCAGCTCCAGGATGGCGTTCAGCTTGTCGTAGGGCTGGCTCAGCAGCAGCTGCAGCTGGAACGTTTCCAGCTTCGCTACGAGAGCTTTGATGCCCTGCTCAATTTCCGCGGCCATCCCCTCATCGAATTCCTCCTGCACGAGCTCGGCCATCATTTCCAGATCATCGTATTCGGTCGACAACACTTGAATTTGGTCGACATCGCCTTTAATTGCGTTCATTTCCGCGATCATCTTTTGCGCTTGCTCGTTATCGTCCCAAAAATCGGGCGCGGCCATCTTTTCCTCAAAATTCGCTATTTGCTCCAGCTTCAGGTCTAAGTCAAAGAGACCCCCTAAGCTCAGCTAATCGTCTAGCCGTTTCCCGTAAATCCTGCTTCACTTCCGGGTCCAACATATTGACCACTCTCCATCCAAGTATATTAATGAGTTCATTGTACAAGAAAAGGGGCCGGCCATCCATCGCCGACGCCCTATATTCATCGCTTTAATGCCGCTATTAAGCTTCGCCATGGCACTGCTTGTATTTTTTGCCGCTGCCGCACGGACATAAGTCGTTGCGGCCGATTCGGTCCTCGTTCACAACCGGCTTTTTCGGGGCTGGCTCGCCGTCGGTGCTGACCGCTTGCGCTTCAACTACCGGCTGACGCTCCAGATTGGCTTCTACGTGAGCTTTCATAATGTACGTAGCAACTTCTTCCTGGATGCTCTGGATCATCTCCTGGAACATCTCGAACCCTTCAAACTGGTATTCGCGCAAAGGATCGGTACCGCCATAGGCACGAAGATGAATCCCTTGACGAAGCTGGTCCATCGCATCGATATGATCCATCCATTTGGAATCGACCGCCCGAAGCACGACCACCTTCTCGAACTCGCGCATAAATTCTTCGCTGATCGCCTGCTCCCGCTCCTCGTAGGTGCGCATGACGATATCTTTAAGGTATTCGACAATTTCTTCCTTTTCCTTGCCCCACAGCTCGTCTGCGGTCGCTTGGCCTTCGTAAAGGAAGGTACCGTTCGCATAATCGATAATCGCCTGCAAATCCCATTCCTCCGGTACCAGGTCGGCCGGACAGTGCGCTTCCGCAATCCGCTCCACGACGGGCATAATCATGCCCAACGAAATGTCGCGAATATTATCCGATTCCATAACCTCGCGGCGCTGTTTATATATAATTTCACGCTGCTGATTCATCACGTCGTCATATTGAAGAACGACTTTCCGTACATCAAAGTTATTGCCCTCTACCCGCTTCTGGGCGGATTCGACCGCTTTCGTAATGAGCTTGCTCTCGATCGGCTGATCCTCTTCAAAGCCTAAACGGTCCATCATGCCCATGATGTTCTCGGCGCCAAAGCGGCGCATCAGCTCATCTTCCATCGACAAATAAAATTGCGAGGAGCCCGGGTCGCCCTGACGTCCTGCGCGGCCGCGCAGCTGATTATCGATCCGCCGGCTTTCATGCCGCTCCGTACCTATAATATGCAGGCCGCCTGCCTCCGGTACGCCTTCGCCCAACACAATATCCGTACCGCGGCCGGCCATGTTCGTTGCAATCGTCACGGAGCCCGGCTGTCCGGCGCGCGAGACGATCTCGGCTTCCTCGGCATGATATTTGGCGTTCAATACTTTATGCTGCACGCCTTTGCGTTTCAGCATTTCCGACAACCGCTCGGAATTTTCGATCGATACGGTACCGACCAGTACCGGTTGTTTATTTTGGTGCCGGTTTACGATCTCATCGACGACGGCGCGAAATTTGCTGTTGACCGACTTGTACACGATATCCGGATGATCCTGACGGATCATCGGACGGTTCGTCGGCACGACTACCACTTCCAGCCCGTAGATCTTCTTAAACTCTTCTTCCTCGGTTTTTGCGGTACCTGTCATGCCGGAAAGCTTGCGGTACATACGGAAGTAATTCTGGAACGTGATCGTGGCCAGCGTCATCGACTCGTTCTGCACCTGCAGCTTTTCTTTCGCTTCGATCGCCTGGTGCAATCCTTCGCTGTAGCGGCGGCCTGTCATCAAACGTCCCGTAAATTCATCAACGATAATTACTTCCTCGTCCTGAACGACATAATCGACGTCGCGCTTCATAATGACATGCGCCTTCAACGCCTGGGTAATATGATGATTCAATGTGACATTCGCATGATCGAACAAGTTTTCGATATTAAACGCCTGCTCCGCCTTTGCAACGCCCGCTTCCGTCAGCGTCGTCGAGCGCATTTTAACATCGATCGTATAGTCTTCTTCTTCCTTCAACCGGCTGACAAACCGGTCCGCCTGATAATACAAATCGGTTGACTTCGCAGCTTGTCCCGATATGATGAGCGGCGTTCTCGCTTCGTCTACGAGAATGGAGTCCACTTCGTCGATGACCGCGAAATATAACGGACGCTGCACCATCTGCTCTTTATACATCACCATATTGTCGCGCAAATAATCGAAGCCGAACTCATTGTTCGTCCCGTACGTAATATCGCATGCATAAGCTTGCTGCTTCTGCAAATGCTCCAGACTGTTCAGATTGACGCCTACGGTCATTCCGAGAAATTCATAAATTTTTCCCATCTCCGCGCTGTCGCGTTGAGCCAAGTAATCATTGACGGTCACGACGTGAACGCCTTTGCCTAACAGGGCGTTCAAATAGACCGGCAGCGTACCTACCAATGTTTTACCTTCACCGGTCCGCATTTCCGCTATTCGGCCTTCGTGCAGCACCATGCCCCCGATCAGCTGTACGTCATAGTGGCGCTTGCCCAGCACACGCTTGGACGCTTCACGCACAACGGCGAAAGCTTCGGGCAGCAGATCGTCCAAAGTTTCATCCTTATCCAAGCGTTCGCGGAATTCCGTCGTCTTGTTCCGCAGCTCCTCATCCGACAATGCGGAAATGGATGATTCCAGTTCATTGATGGCATCGACGGTTTTCATTAAGCGTTTCACTTCACGCTCGTTGGAATCGCCGAATATTTTCTTAACGAGTCCTAACATGGGCTCATCTCCCTTTTATAAGAACGGTTTGCCTTAAATTGTAGCAGTTTGCGACAAGAGTCGCAAGAACTGCGCATTGTCCGTTATAGCTTTCTGCCATTTCGCTTCCTTTATACCTGAAAGGAGCCTGCCGGCAGGCAAGCTCCTGAATGATCGTATATTAATTAGCCGGTTCGATTAAGCCGTACTTGCCGTCATTGCGCTTGTACACGACATTTACCTGCTCCGTCGCCATGTTGGAGAAAACGAAGAAGTTATGTCCCACCATATTCATTTGCAGAATCGCCTCATCGATATCCATCGGCTTTAATGTAAACCGTTTCGTCCTCACCAGCTCGTAGTCTTCATCTTCCTCTATGAGAACCGGGGAATCGACTTTCAAAATATCCCGTATGCCGCCCTCTTGGCGAATTTTTCGATTCACTTTCGTCTTATGCTTGCGTATTTGCCGCTCCAGCTTATCGGTCACAAGATCGATGGAAGCGTACATGTCATTGCTTTTTTCCTCGGCCCGCAGCATGACTCCGGTCAACGGAATCGTCACCTCGACAGCCTGGAAACCTTTCACCACGCTTAATGTTACATAGACTTCAGATGTAGGGGGAGTTTCAAAGTACCTTTCCAGCTTGCTCAGCTTTTTCTCAACATAGTCTCTCAGCGCCTCGGTTACCTCGATATTTTGTCCACGAATGTTGAATTTCATTGTACTTCTCCTCCTTTCATGTACCTATTATACTATATTCCCCGCCCCCCTTCAAAAATCCTTTACACTTTTTGTTGCATTTTTCGGAATTTTCTATCAATTTGGTGAACAAAATAAAAACACCCCGGAATTGCTTCCAGGGTGCTGCGTGTTTGTAGCCACAACGTCATCCATCTATACAAGCAGGCAAGTGCTTGCCGATCGATTACAACTTGGTAACGTTTGCTGCTTGAGGTCCGCGAGCGCCTTCTACGATATCAAACTCGACGGATTGGCCTTCTTCCAATGTTTTGAAGCCTTCTGTTTGGATAGCCGAGAAGTGTACGAATACATCTCCGCCGTCTTCGCGCTCAATGAAACCGTATCCTTTTTCTGCGTTAAACCATTTGACTTTACCCTGCATGCCAAACATTCCCTTCATTATCAAATAAAATCTACATATAAATTAGGCGCTGTGCCCACATTTTGAATATATCATCCTCCATTTGCGTATGTCAATTATATCCATGTATTGTTAGCCAAATATTTCGAAAATTCAAGTATTAACATGATCTTAATAACTCGGTATTCATTATTCACAGGCTTAAAGTCAGTTCCAGCAAGCTTACAGTACCGTTTTCAGAATAGTTATACACATAGTTATGCACATTATCCACAGATTGGGGAGGAATAATTGCATCTTTTGTGGAAAATTATCATTGAACTTGCAAGTTTATCTACAAAAAAGACCGAATCCAATGACTCGGTCCTGCGCGTTCCATATATGCATCTCGTTACACCTTAATATCCAGAAAAGTACTTAAGCCTGATGGTTGCTGCATCGTTCTTGTATTTTTGGCGGGGTCATTCAGCACATCTTTAATTTGCTGCGTTACCACTTGTTCAGCAATTGCTTTTCCCGATTCAATGGTGCTGACAACAACTCCTTTAACAGGATTGCCTCCGATACTAAAACTCATTTGCTTATCTCCTCCCTAATTTATCAATTTCTTTACTTCTTTTTATCGAAGAACAAACTTTCCGTTTCATATACACTCTCATAATCATATGCATTTCGTTGGACTCGACCTGTCTCTAATTTAGCTAAATGTATTCTTGCTTCTTCTTTCAACTCGTTCATTCTTTGGATAAACACGGGGTCGTAGCCGATAACCCTGTTAACCCTTTCCAGAAAAAAGAGCTTTTCACTTTTATCTGCATTAAGATTAGCCAAATCGTCAATAATCCTGGACCGCCGCTCGATAAATTCCACAACAGATTCATAAGTCATTTGTTCAATTTGTTCCAAGCCTTGTCGGGTGAGTTCCTCAAGTTCTGTAATTAGCCTATCCAATGGATACACCTGATTGGTTGTCTGAGAGCGCAGCTTTAGCTGCTTGAATCCAAGTTTCCTTCAATTCAACCAGATATCCAAGCACTTCCTCAGCAGGCTCAACCGCTTTTTTTATATTAGCTTCAATTAATCTATAGTTGAAGTATTCGTAGAGTCTTAGTAAAGAATCAGCCACAGGTGCGGAACGATCAATTGTAATGATAAATTCACTTATGATATTTTGTACCTTAACAAATTGTGTGTTGGCTTCTTGATGATTATTATTTTTAATAGCTTCAATTGCACTTTTACAGAAACGAATAGCCCCATCGCATAACATGATCAGCAGTTGTGCAGGAGTGGCCGTCTGGATAGTTGTTTCAAGATATTTATTTCGCTGTGCTTGGGCCTGAGCCTGAGCTTGGATCATGATGATACCTCCTCATTTACATTTTAAACTGTTGGCTCAGATAGGCGCTTTGGGCATTCATTTGGTTAATATAATTCTCCATAGCACTAAATTGCTTATAATAACGTGTTTCAAGAGCATCCATTCGTCTACTTAAACTATCAACTTGCTTATCGATATCAAGTAAAGTTTTACCAATTAAATATTTACTTTGAACTGTAACCTGCAAACCCGCTTTATTAGATATTTTGGAAAAAAGTTGGTTGGCCTGATCGTACATCCGGACAGCAATACCGTCACCTGCAGAAGACTCAGGATCACCGTCATTCGCCAAAAACAACTTGGACACCTCATCAGGATGTTGTGCAATAGCAGCTTTTAGCTTTGCATCATCTATATAAAGCTTTCCATTTTCAAGATAATTGCCCGTAATTACGCCGCCGGAAACATTGCTGCTTGAAATGCCAATATCAGATAAGCTTTTTAATTGATTGTCAGGAATTCCTTGGATTACAGAAGATAATGCTTGGCGAAAGCTATTCAATCCACTGCTTAATATTTGGTCATTCGCGAGCATTCCGCTCTTAGCCTTCTCTTCCCAGCGCTTAATATCATCTTCTTTCATATCCTTCTTCTGCTCATCAGTTAAAGGTTGAAAGTCACGGTATGATTTCTCTGAAATTTTATTTTTGACCAAATCGATTAATTCATTATACTTCTCGACAAATGTTTTAATCGTATTATAGATTGTATCGACATCCTGAGATACGGTTACATCGACTTCGCCAGCAGTTACTTTTTTAGCCGTAAAGTTCATTCCACTAATCGAAAAATTGTTTGTAGCATATGTTACAGGATCAGTGCTGCCATTAAAGTAAACTTCTGCATTTTTCCCGGACACTGTCTTTTGGGAGTAAGTAAGAGCAGATGACTCGTTACCTCCTTGAAGATATCCCAATTTACCTAGTAAAGCACCGCTGCTATCGTCATCGAAAGTAACCACGTCCGTACTATTCTTGTTAAAAAAGGCCAAATTTCCAGACCCGTCAATATAAGCGGAGACACCTTTAGTTTGTCCTAAGTCGGAAGAGTTTATGGAGTCTACTAACTGACCCACTGTAGTTTTTGAGGTAACCTTAAATTCATAGGCTGTACCGCCATTAATTTGAATTTTTAATTTTTTGTCTGCGGTCAGTGATTTATCTACATAGGAGGTAGAAGTAAGCGCTACGCCTCCGGTTGTTCCATGTATTGTCTGCCCCGACTCGGCACCTGAAAGACCGAGCCCAAAGATATCAGAACTCCCTTCCATTTTAAGATCAATTTTTGATGCTGTGCCTGTAGAGGAGGTCACGAAAAGCACCTTATCTATCGTTGAATCATAAGTTGCTTTTATCCCGGTCGTATTAGATTTCCCATTTACATTCGTAATAAACTGAGCAATAGTATCCTCCGGATTTAGTTGAATGGTAGCAGAGCCTTTTTCCCCGGTAATGTTAAAAGTTGAAGCAACGAAACCAGCGTCTAAATCCTTGAGTTTTTTAGTTTCTGAGCCCGCCCCTAATACTGCCGAGGAACTCAACGATGCCGCTTCTGCCAATTTACCGATCTTAATTTTATAGATCCCCTCATTAGCCGCGGCTGTAGCTGTAACAGACAACGAAGCGTCATCCGTTGAAGATACTTTCTTACTTTGATATTTGGACGGCAGCTTCATATCAGAAGCGGCGGTTCGAAGCTCTAATATTTTACTGTTCAATGCCCTATAATCATCGCGCTTCCACTCTAGCAGTTGCTTCTTTTGTAATAGCCTGTCCAACGGTATTCTTTGAGCCTGCATAAGTTTGGCCACTGTCGTTTCGGTGTCAAAACCGGAAGCTAAACCAGTAATACGCATTACCATAATAATCACCTCTTAACTTCATTGTTATCTTCGTTCATCTACCAAGATTCCGGCCATCTCCCATAGCTTGGCTACAAAATCTAGAGTTTTTTCAGGAGGGATTTCACGAATAATTTCTCCGTTGTCATTATTTTTCACTTTTACGGAAATTAATCTCGTCTTCTCATGAATTGAAAATTCCAAAGATGTTGATTTGCCTTGCATCGCCTTTATTGCTCGCTCAATTGCTTTCACCATCTGCTCATCACTTAAAGAAATATGTTCTCCTTTAAGTTCCGCACGTTTTAATTCGGAAATATTGTTAACGCTCGCTACAATAAATGGTTCTGTTCTAGCAGTATCGCTCGAGCTTGACTTTATCTTGGGAGTTGATTCAACTGCAGCTGTCCAGTCCGGGGATACAGTGTTTACAGGAAGATGAGTACTCAATATAAACCCTCCATCCGATAGTATATAATAACTATATCGGTAACCTTCTGTTGTACTATTAGACCTTTATATAGGTTTGAGGAGAAAATATTTATGAATCTTTTTGACGGCTTTCGTTATAGGCATATGTAATCAATTATGGTTCAGACGCTTAAACTTTAATTATAAATTCATCCCGATGATAGCGCCAGCTACTTGCAGATCAAATTCTGAATCAATATCAATAGATCGCTCTCTTGGCATGAAATACGCTATCGTTTCCTTTGTAATAAAAGTGCGTTTAGCTTGAAGCCACTCGCATTCCGCAGCATAAACCGCTCCGTTTAAAGATGCCAATGGAGGCATATCCTGTCGCCGCGGTTTCAATTCTATATCAATGAACGGAGTCATACGGCTTTCTTCATCCAATGTATACATCCAATAAGGACTTTTATCAGGAACTGTAACCGAAACACATGAAGGGGCATTGTGCTGAATGCATAATTCCAAACAAGTATCTATATCAGCCGCCGTTCTTAGAGGAGAGGTTGGTTGTAATAATACTATATAATCATAACTCGGCACATGGTTTAAAGCATGCCATACCGGCTCCAATCCTGAGGTTTCATCAGTTGCTAATTCTGCTGGACGAACGAAAGGAATCTCGCATCCTAATGCCCGGGCTACTTCGATAATCTCCGCGTCCTCGGAGGATAAAATCAGGCGGTCTATATAGTTAGACTTTTGGGCTTGATCAATCGTCCACGCAATAAGCGGTTTGCCGGCGAGATCCTTAATATTTTTACGAGGTACGCCTTTCGAACCGCCACGTGCGGGTATTATAGCCAATACACTTTTTCCCTCTATCATATGAACCTCTCTTTGTACTCATCATTTGCTCGATTAAAATCATCAATTCTTCCGATGTCAATCCAATACTCTCTTATTGGAAACACGGCTGTTTCCAACTGCTCTCTAATTAGACATTCAAACAAGCTGGGCATGTCAAAAAACGTTTCCTTCGGTATAAAATCCAGTACCTCTGGATTAAGCACATAAATACCGCCATTTACGAAAAATTTTTGCCTCGGCTTCTCTACAATATTGAGCAGTCTGTGGTGGTCTACCTGAACTACCCCATAGGGAACTTGGAATTCATATTCACGTACACACATTGTAGCTTTGCCACTATTCTCTGTATGGAACTCCAGCAATTGCTGAAAGTTCACCTTAGTTAACAGGTCACCGTTCATTACCACAAACGGCTCTCTAGGGTACTCCGCTAACAAACTAAGTGCACCAGCCGTCCCCAACCGCATGTGTTCATGTATATACCTGATCTCTATCCCCCATTTGGATCCATCACCGAAGTATTCCTTAATCATATCCGCTCTGTAATTAACTGATAAATAAAAACGGTAAAAACCATGCTCAACAAAATTTTCTATGATTGTCTCCAGAATAGGTTTACTCCCCACCTTTAATAGTGGCTTTGGGCATTCATCTGTCATCGGGCTTAACCGCGTCCCCAAGCCTCCCGCCATTAGAACAATCCAATTAGATTTGCGGTTCGAATTGACGAGTTGGTCCAGCATTTCCATTCGGACAAGATGTCCCTCATCGTCAATAACAGGAATATGATGAAGGCCCCGTTCCTTCATTTTGCTAAAAATAGTTTTTTTATTATCATGAATTCCCGCTGTTATCGGCCTTTCATTCATGATCTGACTGCATGGCGAATCTAGCGAAACCCCCCGCAAAATTCCCCTTCTTATATCCCCATCTGTAATCGTACCAAGCAGTCTGTTCTGCCCATCAGAAACAAGAGCAATCTGCAAAGCTCCTTGATCGATAATTTCAAGAGTATGCATAATTGACGTAGTAGGCGTAACAATGATTTCTTTCCAGTTCTTCATACCTTCACTTCCTTTGCCGGGACTCCATAAACCGTTCTTCCAGCCATGACGTCCTTGACTACGACAGAGCCTGCTCCAATAATGCTATTTTTGTAAATATGAATTTGCTGAATCACAGTGGCCCCAGTGCCTATATGTACGCCATCTTCCACATGCACGCTTCCGGATAGTGTTGTGCCCGGCGCTAAATGTACGTGGTTTCCAATATTGCAGTCATGATCGACTGAAGCTTTTGTATTTAAAATTGTGTTATCCCCAATACTGCTTCCTGTTTGAACAATCGCGCCGGCCATAATTTGAACACCCTCTCCAAGCTGCGCTGTGGGCGCTAAGATTGCCGAAGGATGGACAAATGAATAAAAAGAGTAGCCTTTCGATTTGAAAGACTCGAATATCTTTCTGCGTCTTTCTGGAGATCCGATAGAGCCGATTCCATTGACTAGCAGCAATTCATGCGGAGAATAACGATGGATACAATCATCTCCTCCTACAAATGGAACACCTAGTATGGCTTCGCGCTTTGCTCCAGTGTCCATTTCCGTGTAGCCTATAATAGTGCGGCCTTGCAGGAGCATGCCGTCAATAAGAACTCTCGCATGACCTCCGCCGCCAATTACCAGGATCGGTAATGACATCACAGCACCTGCTCATCCGGAGCATAATCCTTTTCCGCTCTTTTACCTACTATGTCCCAATAACACATCGGTGAAAGTCCGCCACCCGGACGCTTTACGGCAAGATTGCTTTCAGTGAATAACTCCCCCCGCTTAATTGCGCGAGCTGCTACAATACTTTTCCTTGCTATAGCGAGATTCTTTTGTTCCGATGGAGCTGGCGTTTTACTTGGGCTGCCTAGCAGCGACTCTACTTGACGAATGGAAGTAATCATCAAAATTAATTCTTTGGGCTCGAGAGATGCCTTATGGTCTGGACCCGGCAAATTACGGTCAAGTGTAAAGTGCTTCTCAATCACGTTCGCACCTCTTGCGACAGCTGCAATTGGGGCAGTTATCCCTGCCGTATGATCTGAAAAGCCTGCCTTGAGTCCGAAGGCCTCCCTCAACGTATCCATAGCTAACAGATTGACATCGTAGAAAGGCGCCGGGTACTCTGTCGTACAGTGCAGCAGCGTAACCTTTTCCATCAGCACCTGTTTCCCTCCCTTTGAAGCAAGAGCCTTTTGAAATGCCTCATTTGATGGACTCTCCGTAGTAGGAGCTGTATATCCAAAGGCCAGCACACCAAGCGCAGCCTCAATATCTTCCAATGTACTCATTCCCGTAGAAACGATTAGAGATGCACCTGATCTTGCTGCCTTCAACAACAGGGGAGCATTAGTAATCTCTCCTGAAGATATTTTTAATTGAGTGAGCTGCAAGGTCTGCGTAAGCAGATCGATACTCTCAAGATCAAATGGGGTAGACAGGAAATTGATACCCCTCTGTTTACAATAATTCAATAGCTCTATATGATCTTGTTCACTGAGTTCAAGCTTTTTGAGCATTTCATATTGGGTTTCAGTACGGTGAGTCGTTGTTTGCTGATATTGTGCTTTCGGAGCGTCTTGAGTTACTAAATGATCTGCCTTGAAGGTTTGGAATTTAACCGCATCAGCCCCGGCTTCGGCAGCGGCATCTATCAACTGCTTGGCCATCTGAATGGAACCGTTATGATTCACTCCCGCTTCAGCAATAATGTACGTATGTTTCAATCTGATTCCCCCTTCTGTCTACAGGCATTATAATCATTAATATTACATGTCATAAAAACGTTTAAAAAGAATTTCCTCTAGGCGGACCTGCTTCAGCTTATCCTTAATAAGCTGCGAGGTTGCCCCTTCTCCATATGGGGATACAACAGAATTCAATCTTTGCTTAAACTCGTCCGATAAGGCTTGGCCGATGGCATCTTCAATCTCTTCAGACGTTTCGCCGCAATCAATGATAGACGGAACTCTTAACCTGCCATCTTGTCTTTTGCCTATATTAACCGTAGGTTTTCTAAAAAAGGGGGCTTCGATAATTCCGCTTGATGAATTCCCTATTACCGCATCGCAATGTGATAAGGCGCTTAAATAGTTTGCCTGCCCCATCGATGAAAATAACCGCGTCCGATCCGGATGTTTCAGGGCATATTGCTCAAGCATTTCGATAATAATCCGTCCATCCGCATCTGAATTCGGTTTAGTGAACAGAATCGTTGCTTCTGAATACTGTTCCAGTGCGTGCAGCAGCTCATGCATCGCCCTTTCCGAACCCTCTTCTTCAAGGGTCACAGGGTGATAGGTAACAAGAAAAAGAAAAGCCCCGAGCTTACATTGAATGGCCTCTTCAAGAGCCTCTCTGCTCAGTAACTTCACACGCTTCATATTCTCTATGCCCGGCGCCCCAAAATTGTATACATATTCCGGATTTTCACCTAGCTGTATGACCCTCTTACGGTAAGGCTCGGCCGCAGTGAAATGCAAGTGGGACATTTTCGTAATCGAATGGCGGATCGCTTCATCCACAGCCCCCTCTGTGATTTCTCCTCCATGAATATGAGCAATAGGAATACGGGCCAATATAGCTGCTTGCGCCGCGGCCAAAGCTTCATACCGGTCACCTAGTAGGACAACGATATCCGGTTTCAACCTGGTGTAAGTATCTGCAAAGCCGATTATGGCCAGCCCGATAGATTTCGTGACAGCAGCAGGTGTATCGCTAGAGAGCAACATGTCTACTTTCTCATTAATACGAAACCCATCCTTCTCAATAAGCCGGTAGGTCAGGCCAAACTCAGGAGACAGATGCATTCCTGTAACGATTACCTGCAGCTCCAAATCACGATCCGCTTCTATTTCTTTCATCAACCAATACAGAAGTCCATATTCTGCGCGGGTTCCTGTCACAATAGCAATTTTTCGTTTATGCATACTCGTCTCCCAAACAAGCACTGCTCGGTATATTAATAAGTCTATTGCATACACTTACTGCCATGGATAGATCCATAGAAGGACAATTAACAAACATATCTAATGTGTGCAGCGGATTCCATGCAGGTCTTGTCATGATTCCCTGGCTATTGGTTTGCCCGAGGATATCATCTCGACAGGAGGCATGGGACTCATGCAACAAAAGCGCATTAAGCCAATAATTACTCTGTGCGAAACCAGTTTCTTTAAAGCAGACGACTCCTTCTATCCCTGCAAAAGCTTGCTGGTAAACTTGTGCGACTGCCCGCTTCTTTTCGATAAAATCCGGCAGCTGTTCTAGCTGTGCACAGCCCAATGCAGCATTAAGGTTAGGCATCCGGTAATTGAATCCGATACGGTCATGTACAAACTCCCATTTGTGAGGCACCTTGGCCGTTGTTGTCAAATGCTTGACCTGCTTGGCAAGAGAAGCATCATTCGTTAGAATCGCCCCTCCCCCTCCGGTGGTCACAATTTTATTACCATTGAAGCTTACTGCAGAAAGCAGCCCCCAGTTACCAGTATGCCGTCCCTTGTAAAAACTACCCATAGATTCTGCCGCATCCTCAACTAGGACCAGCTTATAGTGTTTGCAAATCTCAACAAGCGGATCCAAGTCTACCGGATGTCCAAAAGTGTGCATCGGTACAACCGCTTTAATCCGATACCCTGTGTTTTTATTATAGCACCCGTCTGATCGAATCTCAGTGATACGAGCCAAATGCTCGTCTAATTTGTTAGCATCCAAACCTAACGTGGATTCCTCAATATCCGCAAAATGAGGAACAGCCCCGATATAAGCTGCCGCATTTGCAGTGGCCACAAAGGACAGTGTAGGCATAATCACCTCGTCCCCCGCTTCCACTCCCGCAACAATCAAAGCCGCATGCAGCGCGGCCGTGCCATTGGAAACCGCTATAGCATAGTCCGTTCCGGTATACTCAGCAAGCTTGCGTTCGAATAAATCAACATATTTGCCAACGGAAGAGACCCAGCTAGTATCCAAACATTCCTTTACATAACTCCATTCATTCCCTCGGAATAATGGCTCATGAAGTGCTACGAAATCTTGATTTGGGACTATTTCCTTTAGCTTTGTTACCACAATTGATGTTATATCACTTTGCTTGCTCATATATTATAAATCCCAGCTTTGTAGCCAACTGCTTGACCGGATTGTGTGAACCATTCCACTGTATGGGCTAATCCTTGCTTGAAGCCTGTCTTTCCGCTATAGATCGGTTCCCAGCCTAACAGCTCTTTCGCTTTCGAGTTGTCCGCCCACAGACGTTCCACTTCGCTCTTTTCCGGACGCAACCGGACGGTGTCCTCCTTAACCTCTATGCTGGCTTGCATGACATCAGCAATATACTGAACTGTCTCCCCGATTGAAACTTCAAAATTACTGCCGATATTAATGACTTCTCCTATTGATCTTTCCGATTTCAGAACAGAAATAAACCCTCCGACTGTATCTTCAATATAGTTAAAATCACGTGTAGGATGTAACGATCCCAGTTGAATCGATTGCTGGCCTGCGTGAATTTGTGTAATGATTGTCGGAATCACAGCTCTAGCCGATTGTCTTGGACCATAAGTGTTGAAAGGCCTGATAATAGCTACTGGAGTTTGAAAGGAAGTATAGAACGACATAGCCATCTGATCCGCTCCAATCTTGGACGCCGAATAAGGAGATTGCCCTTGAAGCGGATGTTCTTCCGTGATAGGCACGAATCTTGCGGTACCATACACCTCACTCGTTGAAGTGTGAACAACCTTAGATACGCCAAGCTCTCTAGCAGCCTGTACCACATTAAGCGTACCTTTCACATTCGTATCCACATAAGTATCCGGAGAGTGATAAGAATACGGGATTGCGATCAAAGCTGCCAGATGCAGCACAGCATCGCATCCTGTCATAGCCGCTTTTACTCCATGGGGATCGCGGATATCACCCGAGAAAATTTCTATTTGATCCTGAATTTCTTTAGGCGCATAATCCAGCCATCCCCATGAATTGAAGGAGTTGTACAACACGAATGCCCTGACTTGGTATCCCTGTCTTACCAACATTTCGGTGAGGTGGGAACCAATAAATCCGTCAGCTCCTGTTACGAGTATCTTTTTAAACATAGTTGATCACTCCGATGGCTCTAACTTTAAAATATAGTTATGGATGGCATCATACACGGGAGTTATATTTGCTGTATCTACCTGGCAACCATATAAAAACTTACCGAAAATTTGAATGATCAACTCCGCTCGGGCAACGAGATCATTTTCGAATCGAATCTTCTCCATTTGCTTCAACAGTAGCTCTTCTTGAACCCGGTTCATAGGCTTAATAAATACTTGAAAGAAAAGGTTAGAGCGGATTTTCATAATCACCTTATCAAACTTGTTGAACAGCTGCGCCAAGCCCCGCTTGTCTTTGCGATCCTTGCATCGATTAATATCGTTGAACAGGCCGGTAATCTGATTGTAATACTTACGAAGCTGGTTAAGCTCGTTTTTCATTTCTGTTGCTTTCTTTCGGGCGTATTCGAGATCATAGCTCCATCCACTGTGTTCGTACCAATTCGGGATCACTACACGCTCTTTCAAACGAGTTTGGATGATCTCTTCCAGTGGGACAAAGGTGGTATGATCAATCTTGGCGCCACCCTTGGTTGTATTGACGACCTCCATATCTTTACGGTTCTTTAAAACCTCTTCGATCTGCAGCTTCATCAGCATGTAGTCTTGAGTGGTCTCGATCTGCTCTCCATGTACACTCTCTACTAGAACCACATTCCGGCGATCCGAAGCAAGCACTTCTGCTTCAGGTCTGAGAACCAATGCGCCGACTGTATATAACAAATTATCGCGAAAAGCAAGGTTCTGACCAACCAAATATGCATTCTTAACCTGAAGCTTATATAAGAGCTGTAATGCTATTGCAGTAATGGTACTGGCATCGTGTACAGTGTCCAAGGGTACATGTAGCTCTGGCTTTAGAAATACAGGAGCAATCGTATCCTGATTGGTAAGCACATGCAACTTGGGGCCTTTGTATTGCTTAAGTACTTCAAACCCTACACTACTGCCAAAGATGAGAGGTATATCTGTTATTCCTTGATCATTGACATTTTTGAATACTTTCTGGTTTAAGTGAGACGGGTCGTAAGTACACGCTGCGTCCGGATGGATCCCGTTAGCAAGCAGTGCGTTAATAGAAGTACCTACTGACAAAATATAAGCCAGACCGTGTTCTTTAATATACCTTAATTGTTCCATTTCGTCCTGTAAAGAAGGCCCTGCGGCTACTACGATAACAGGCTTATCCTTAAATACATTCAACTTTTCAAGTAAAATATTCGGAGTTCTGATCGTTTCCTCTATATTTATAAGGCTATTTAAGATCCAACGTTTCTCATAGCCATTATTTACTTTGAGAGATAGCTTCTTCTGATTAAGAAGTTCTTTAAACTGTTCTGAGAAGCTATTTACCTTATCAGTAAATATCCTGTCATAGCTAGGCAATTGAACAAGCAACACATCTTCATGTATCCCTTCAACAAAACTTTTTAAAAAAGCATGCCCATGCCCAGCCGTCTGTTCTAGGCATATGTGTTTACATGAAGCCGGGATATTCGGAAGTGATACTCTTGATAAAAAGGATTCAAAGAGCTCAGGAGCAGGTTCATACAAAGTAAAAGGGACACTCGGGTATTTCCTGAAGAAAGCTTCTACGTGGTACCCTAAACCAACCCCATAGAAAAAAACATGCCCATACTGCTCCACATCTTTCAATTGAGCAATGAATTGTTCAGCTTCATCTCGAGGATTGTATTTACTATGCACATATAGGGACTTTCCTTGGCTATCTACAATTAGGGTTTGTTCTCCGCTCTTTGAAGGGACCACATCGAAAAAAACGGATTTCGGTTGGTCTTTCAATTGCTGAACTTGATTCCAGACGGTTGAAAATCTATTCTTCAAATACAAAACATTATCAGCTGAGATCATGTCGAGCTACCTCATTGTCAATAGTGGTCGTTACTATTCCAAGCAACTGGTCTAATATTGCAATAATCTCATATTTAATAATATCTCCCGTTAAAACCATATCTTGATCCGTAAGGGCGCACTCCAAATTAGCAAACTCCTCACGCAGTGAGGCAGCAATTGCTTTATAATCCGAGGCATTCTGATACACCTGTTTATTTTGAACGGTCTCAATGGTCTGCGAAATCCATAATAGGGCCTCCAACAACTGATTAAGCTTGTTCCAGCTTTCTTTGCCCGCACCTTGATAAAACTCATCGGCCAGCTTCTTGATCTCCAATAAAGCTCCGTCCAGATAGCTTTGCAAGGAAATCACGGATTCATCCATGACCTGCTTTAAAGTTTGAACTTCAACATTTATTGTCTTAACACTTGCAATATGCTCTATTAAGTACTCTTGAAACTCCTGATATACCTCAACCTCATCAACCTTCATAACGCTGAGATATAGCTCATTCTTTTCTAGTATTTCTTCTACCTGCTTCAAGCAATTCTCTATCGAGTTAATATCATTAGAATATCTAAAGGACTGATCCAAGATTGTTAAGAGCACAAGAAAACCTCCATATTAATCTAAATATCAAACTTCTACCTATATTATCGGAAATTTGATTAGCTTTCATTAGATAGGTTTTTTTAATAGAAGGTACTCTGCGAATGTCATGACATCCTTCACAAACAAGGAGCTTGAACCCGTTTTTAGGATCTCCACAGCTACGAAACTTTTGTACCTCTTTCAGCACGTTCGACCGAATATGTTCTTTATGCTTCTCTATAAAGGCCTCCCAGTGCCTATGCTCATCGAAAAATATTTGCTTCATTACGTTCGAGTCCATAACCCTATATTACCAAAAATTAAATAATAGGGGTAAGCTTCGCTCTCTCAAAAACATATAAATTCTTATATGTTAAAAAAAGTGAGCAGAAGATTCGCTCACCTTTTTATAATCATTTCTTTATGACTGCTCAGCGTATGAACGCCTAATCATTAATTTAACTGATCATAACTTCTCTTGTAAAATACACGAGCAGGTCATATCCGTCCCATACCGAATCGAATTGAAGTGCTTGTCCGAACGGAACAATCCGATCGATTCCTCTATTCGGCAATCGGCTCACAAAATCCACGAGTTGATCTTTCGATACTCCGAAATAACTTAGCGTTTGATCCCTATCATTAATCACCGCTGTAAGCCCGTTAATGTGCGGTATCCGATATTCCAAAAACAAACCGCCGCCGCAATGGACATCGGCAAAGGCTTCGTTGTAAGCGTTCATACTTACTCGTACGGGATTGTTGGCAGCCCTTCTGCTTACTTGGACTGAATTCTCATGAGCCGCGTAGAAGTCCGCCGTTACTAGACGAAGCACGTTAACGTAGGTCTCGTTTTTGTAGCCTTCTTTCGCGACAGCACTGTCTATGTAACTCCAGAATCGCTCTTTCGCCAAGGAAACCTCTTCTTCTTCCCCTATCCAGTAGATTTCACGCGGAGAAGAACATGCCATCTGTCCGTACCACAGAGTATCATTATAAAACTTCTTGGCCACGTCCCCCATTACAGCATCGTCCGTGTCGTTAATGCTTGATGCTTGAATGACCGCTTTGGAATAACGATTAGGAAAAACAAGCTCCACGGCATTCGGCGGCAGCGGACAAGTCCGAATCGTCTTGACGGACTGATCTCCTCCCCAAATAACGCGTAACTGGCAGACATCTGAGAGAGCCTTCGTAAACTCTTCCTCGTAGTTATAGCGAACTAACAGCGTCCTATCGGCAACGTCAAGAAACGCTTCTTGCTCCAGCAACGTATTGATTTTATTGAATAAAATATCGGTCTGCGGATTACTCCTACGGGATAGGCGCACAATGTTCTTATTGCCCGTCAACATTGAGAGAATCCAGGAGTAGATGAATACGGAATCCACGTTCGCCGGTGCGAAATGAACGACGGTTCCTCTTGCCCGCAGATGCCGATTCATGCAGAATGTTTCGAATTTTTTTTGTAGCTCCACGATATGACTTTTCCGAAGCCAGTGAGCGGTAGCTATTAATTCAGGATACCCACGCATCGTTTTGTCCAATAAGATGCTTTTAGACAAAGACTCCAGAAACTTGATCGCTGTCTCGTTGAACGGAGCTAAATTCGAGCGGCTCGCCACCAGCTCTACTTGCTCTTTCCACGCCAACTGCTGTAATTTCTTCGGTACAATAATTTGCATACAAAGACCTCCCCGTGATTACTCGGAAGTAAACGTATCGCTACAGCCTCTGGCTTCCGCCTTCGGAAGTCTGCCGTGGACGATGAAATACTTGCCTTTTCGACCGCAGGCACAATCGTCTTCGCCAATGATCATTCCCCTATCTTCAGTAAGCAGGCTGTGACCCGGATAGCTTCTAGGAAGAATGCTTAACACCTGTATCAACCCGCTGTTTCCGTGAGAAACAGGCTCAAATGTCTCCTCGTGGCGGATGATAACTTCCGCAAAGTCCGGAGTATGCAAATACCCGTATTCACATTGCATATAGATAGAACCAACTTGTTCAACCATGCCGTAATAGTCGTATACATGTGTAATATTGAACTGCTTTTTTAACAAATCCTTGAACACGGCATCCGATACCGACTGGCTTTGGAGCTTTTTCCAGCCGCCTCCGTGGATCAAGATACTTCCCTTTAAATCCAGCGTGCGGTTAGTTCGTCTGAAGTAGTTAAGAAGGTACTCCCAAATAATAAAGGTGAAGCCGAACAAAAAGATTTTCTGGCCTTGGAACTTCTCAAGAAACTCGATAAGCTCCGATTCCTTAAGCTGCATATGCTCGTCGAACAAATAAAGATGATGATGGCCAAATTGGGAGAACCCGATCGTGCCGGCCGATCGTGCACTAAATTGGGTACGGTTTTTTAAGAAATTCCTGTCCGCAATAATCATCGGCAGTCTTGTTTTGCCCAAATAACTACGGACAATCATGTTCAACGCCTTAGTTTGCATTTCTGATGTTAATTTATCGATATGAATTCGGGAAACTTGCTGCCCTGTCGTACCACTTGAATTGAGCGTCTTGAAGCGCTCCTCGTCGGACAACGAGAATAAATCCAACATCTTGAAGAGTTGGACCGGCAAATAAGGGAGACGAGCGATTTCATCGGCTTCGGTCATCACGGATGTCTTATCCATAATCCGTTGATACAGCATACAATGCTGATAATGAAACGCCGTCAATACGTTCAGTTCTTTAAGCAGCATCGATTGTTTATCTTCGCGCGCCAATTGATAAGGGTTGTCGGATGACAGTATGCGATTAATCATACTAGAACCTCTTCCTTTAGCTTACCATAATCGATTTTGCCGTTTTCGAGCACCGGCAACACTTCTTTGAAAACGACATTTACGCAAGTGTGGTGGATGTTGTACTGTTCCTTCAGTTTTATCCGAATGAAGCTTTTTATTTCCATATCCTCTAGACCTTCCAACACGACTGTGATTAATTCATCTTTGCCTACACAAGCGATAGGCATCGATATTTCCGTACCGATGAACCGCTCGATATCGTCCAAATTCATTCGCAACCCATATAACTTAATGAATCGCTTAATTCTTCCTTCCAGCCAAAAGTAGCCGTCCTCATCTTGTCTGCCTACATCGCCGGTTCGTAAAGTACCGTTCAGCAGATCACCTTTTGTCAAATCTCCCCTGCTCTCAGCATATCCCATCATGACGTTAGGACCCATGTATAGTAACTCAGATGTATGCTTATCCAACTCGAGTTTTCCTCCGGGAATGGCGATTCCTATACTCCCAAGTTTCTCTGTAAGCTTGGCGTGAGGAACATAGCTAATTCTTGCGGTGGCTTCTGTTTGTCCATACATCATCGTGAATTTGCAATTTTTGTTCTGGGCGGCTCGAGTGAAATATTCGGCCAGCTTCTCGGGCAGCCTCCCACCAGCTTGCGTAAAAGAGCAAAGTGATGGGAGCACCATCCGGTCGAACCGCAACCTGTGCAGCATCTGATACAAGTAGGGAACGCCTGCGAATGACGTGGCCTCGCATGCGTTGAACAGCTCCCAGAAGCGCGTGCTAATAACAGATTCGTCCGTTAAGATAAGCGTCGCTTCTTTATGTAAATGGCTATTTATTATCGACAAGCCATAGGAATACGCCATCGGCAACGTAGTAATGGGACGTTCCGTATTTGTAATGTCAAGATACTCCGCTATCGAAACCGCATTGCTCTGCAGGTTATTATATGAAAGCCGAACGACCCTCGGATTCCCGGTCGAACCGGATGTCGTGAGCAACACTGCCAAATCCGGATGCGGCTCTTGGCTTCCAGTATTGTTAAACTGAATCAGTTCTTTGTCAAAGATCCAGTCGGGCTTATACGTTCGAATAAAGTTTTGTCTTAATTCGTCCTTTAAGCTAGCGTCCAGCAGTAATACGGCGTCTTTTTTATTCAAGGCGGCCAAGTAAGCAACAACGCTATCTACCGTATTTCTTGCAAATATAATCCCCAGCTGCTTAGTCGAGGAGAAACAAGATAGACGTTCTACGAAGGAGCTAACCTTCTCATGAAGTTGCCCATACGTGACCATATGATTAAACTTCGGCTCCATAAGGGCCGGAGTGCTCGCGTTGGTAGGCTCCCAAAACATCATATCAGCATTCCTCCATCCACGCCGATAACTTGACCGGTCAAGTAACTCGACAAATCGCTGCATAGAAACCAGATCACGTTTGCAACATCCTCTGGCGTCCCGATTCTACCCATTTTAATGCTTTCCAGACGTTCTTTAAACTTTTGTTCCGGAAGGTTCTTGGCCATATCCGTATTGATGAATCCAGGTGCTACGGCATTCACCCGGATGTTGTTAGGCGCCAGCTCCTTGGCGGCGGACATCGTAGCACCGATTAGGCCAGCTTTGCTTGCGCTGTACAATACTTGCCCCATATTTCCGTTCGTGCCTATAATTGAAGAAATATTGACTATGCTCCCTTTCTTTCTAGGAGACATTAATCTTGCCGCATACTGCATATGATAAATCGCAGCCGAGAGATTCGTTTCTAATGTTTGCTGCATTAGTTGCTCGTCAATCATGCCGAGCAGACGATCCTGAAGAATGCCGGCGTTGTTCACCAGGGCATCCAAGTGACCGAACTTCTTCTTAATTAGCAGGAAAGCTTCCTTTACCTTCGCCAAATCTCTCACATCGTAAGGAAGTGGTAGGACTTCCGTTCCAAATGTTTTCTCGATCTCTTGTTGAAGTCCTCGAAGTACGCTTTCATCGCGGGCATTAAGGGCTAGCTTGGCTCCCGAAGCTGCGAACATCAGGGCAGCCTGCCGTCCGATTCCTCTCGATGAGCCGGTAATAAGTATAACCTTATCCTCCAGCGCAATCATTCAAAGTCTACCCCATATTTTTGTAATATTTCTACCGCTCTGTCGAAGGAACTAATGTCGATAATGTCTTCCGTATCCAGCATAATATCGAACGTATCGTCGAGATGCGCAATCAGCGCCATATGGGCAATGGAATCCCATTCCGGAATGGCGTTATATTTCAATTCCTCGACTTGTGTATCGGCAGGCAAGGCTAGCGCTTCTACGAAAGCCTGCCTTAACTTTTGTTGATTTGTCATCTTATTATCCTCCTAGTTGGGTCTATCTTGATCTGCGTCACCTTTTGTAATATACCATGTTTGATCGTTGATCGAATCAATCTTGCCTTGCAGTTCTTTAGCTACGTAGATCGCGGCCATCATATGCGTAATCTCTAAATCTAACGGCTTGAACCTCGTAGGCAAGACGAGCTTGTCGGCTTCGCTTTTGATGACGCGCTTAAATCCGACCGCTTCGAGCCCCCAAGCCGTTATAGATGAGAAGCAATAAAAATCGTTGAACAACAGCTCGTTCTGTTGAGAGAACTTAACTACTTCGTTAGCTAGCTGCACCGCGCTATCCTGGTCGTCGGCAATAAACTCAACGATCCGTCCGATGTGTCCCTTGCCGTCCAAAATCTGCTCTTTGCGAAGGATGAGCAATCCTTTATACTCCCCCTCGGCGTTTTCACACGTAAAAATATGATAGTTGAAGGAAGGATGGTTTATATATCTCCAAGAAATAAACACGGCATTTCGAGAAAAGCCGACGTTTCTGCGCGCCCATTTGGTATAAAAGTCTTCCCACTTGTCCGCGTTGAACTGTTCGGAAACCCGGTATGACGAGGTTGTCGCTACACTGCGAATCGGATCGTAATAACGGATAGGTTGTCCGTTCCCTTCCAGGAGGAGCTCCGTTGTACGTTCTTCATCGTTGACTCCGATCCATCTAGGAACGTCTGGAATGACCTGATATCCGCCCATGCCTTTATATAACCTCGCAACGTTCGCGTTGATTCCATGGTTAAGCACGATGGACGGATTGAAATTCAACATCGCACGCATCAATTCAATGCCAGCCCCGGTATGCCTGTGCTCGGGGGAAACGATCCAATTGGTCGGAGCAAACCCGAACTTTAGCTTGCCGTAAATATTCATGTCGAAGGCCATTAATCCGAGAATCCCGATAATTTCTCCTTCGTGCCAAGCGCCGAGAAATCCGTAATTGTCTTTACCGAATATGGTTTGCACAACCGCATGGTCATAAAACATGTAGTTCAGCAAAGTCTCGTCTCTACTTAATATATGATTTTTCGCCCATAAGTCATTAAGAGCTCTCATTAACTCCGATGTCTCAGAGCGTTTAAATAACCGAACTTCCATAGTAAACTCCTTTACACGAAATTTCCTACAGGCGGAATCCGATTACAATCGAATCGGTTCAACCAAAAATCGTTATGTCCTTCATTAAAGCCTTCTATGGTCGTAAACCCACCTTTGAAGCCTTCCAATTCCAATTTGGGGCGAAGTTGCTCAATCATAGCCCAGCAAAGTGTTCCCCCACCAAAAGCTGGCGTATACCACTTAGGTGATATTCCGAGGTGATCTTCAATGAATTGCTTGCAAGGCTTGATCTCGTCTTCAAAAAATTGACTCGCATTGCCGGTATAAGCCCTATGGTCCACAGCATGAACTCCGATGACCATGCCCGCCTTTAGCATTGTTCGCCATTCATCCATGTTTATGTAATACGATTCGATAAACCGATCCCAGGTTTGAAACTTTTGAATCAGCTTCGGCTCGAGCATGCTTCTGCTTTCCTCTTCGGACAAGAAAAAGTTCAACGCGTACTTATTGTATCTCCTGAACATATCCGTCTCGTATTTGTATATGCCGCTGTTCTCCGCTACTTTGGTCACATCAACTTTGCGGCTAAGGTCGTCCCAGATTTCCTCATCGGAGAAGTAAGACAAGGCAGCATGCACAAGATGAACCACGGGAACTTTAAATTTCTCGAACACGCCCGACATTAACGTAAAGTAAGCCGGAATTCCCTTCTCCTTAAGGATCGGAAACGCCACTTCGTACTGATCCTTAGTTGCGTCGTCAAACGTAAATACGCACCGAGGCTTCGATTGATGGGGCTTGCCCAATTGATCCGGCGTTACGACTTCATATTGCTGTAATACCCATTCCAATTGCTTTTTGAATAAGTCGGGATGCAATGGATGGATTCCTTTCAACCCTGGAGCCTGGACATAGTGATACATAATGGCTATGTCTTTCACACTAAATCATCCTTATCGTTCTATTTAATAATAACCACTGATCCGCATAGATCGCTTAACGGTAGTAATTTTGCGTTTGTCTCATTACAAAACTTCTTCACAGCGTGTTTTACCCCTTCAAACCTTACACTGTTGTAATCATGAACAAAGATATATCCTCCCTCTGTCATCCTAGGAAAAAAATATTTGAGGCCCTCATAGATCGGTGAGTAGAGATCAACATCAATATTTACAAATGCGAACTGATCATCTAACCCGTTTGCGGTTTCGGGAAAATATCCCTTTCTGACTATGCAGTTGTCTCTGTGTATCATTTTCTCAAGTACGGACTCAACATTAGAATAATTAAACTCACCAACAGTTGAATTCGAAAAATTATTCTCTATATCTACGGCAACATCTCTTTCATCAAATCCGCTGAAGGTGTCAAATAAATATAGCTTTCTGTCCGGGAAAGCTTCATTAATATATTTGGCAAACTCGCCTTTGAAAACGCCAAACTCAGCTACACTTCCTGAAATACTATTATCGTATATTTCATTAGCCACCAGACGCAGCGTTGCAACACGTGTGTCCATCCATAGGTTGTTGAAATAATCTATAATCTTTTCGGGTTGGATGTTTAATTCTTCTTGAAGCTGCTTTCTAATAATAGTCCCATGAATATTGGAAATAATAATATAGTCAAAATCATACTGCATAATATCTGTTGGCGCTATAATGGACTTGGATAAAAATGTTGTGCCCCATTTTGACGGGTCGTTATCCGCAAATGCAATCACATCGAATCTTTGATCGAGATGAAAGTAAGTCGTATATCCTCCTTCTCCAGCACCAAAAAGGATTATCTTCTTTTTCCTATAATTCATTCTGTTCCTCCCGAAATGAATGTTCTATAAAATAGTAACATATATAAATTATCGGGTTAATCCCCTCAAATTATTAGCTTATTGTACGGATAATTCTGATGGTATTCAGGATGTTCACCAAGTAAGCATACTCAAAAAATATCTACCTCCTTGATTTTAAAGAAAAGAACCTCGAACTTTGTTCGAGGTTCTTGAAAACTTATCAAAATTAACGAAGCAATTGCAGTACGCCTTGAGGTTGTTGGTTAGCTTGAGCCAGCATCGCTTGAGCCGCTTGGGAAAGGATGTTGGATTTCGTGAAATCCATCATTTCTTTCGCCATGTCAACGTCACGGATACGGGATTCAGCGGCCGTCAAATTCTCGGAAGCCGTTTGTAAGTTATTGATTGTGTGCTCCAGACGGTTTTGAACAGCACCCATTTTGGAACGTTGTGCAGATACGTTTTTGATAGCTGCATCAAGCGTGTCCAAAGCTTGGGAAGCTTGGCTTGCTGTAGAAATATCTACGGAAGAAATACCCAGCGCCGCAGAACGCATATCACCGATAGCGAAGCTGATCGTTTGACCTCGGTTTGCACCGATTTGGAACGTCATACCGCCACCCGCTGCAGCTTCTGTTTGAGCTGAGCTCAATCCGAGGTCAGCAAATCCAGTGTTTCCAGGACGGTCAGTGAAAGTAATAGGTCCAGTCGGGCTGGAAACCTCAAATCTGCCGTCTTTCGATACAGTTACCGATACTTTCTCGATAAAGTTTGCATCTCCTGATGTATAACCGTTACCAGCGTTGTAACCGGAAATAGCTGCATTGATACCCGATGCAATAATAGCTGCTCCTGACTCCATAGTGATTCCACCACTAATCTGGGTTAGAGCAACTTGAAGATTGATGTTTCCAATTCTCATATCGCCAGATTGCGCTGCAATTGTTGAACCGTTATAGTTAGTTGTCCCAACAACTGACGACCCACTAGCTAAAAGATTACTTACAACGCCTCCGCTAACAGTGAGGGAGATTTCCGAATTTACACCTTTAGTCGCACTCTGCAGTATAAATTGTTCACTAGAATTTGTATATGCAGTAACATGGGAAGCATTTTTACCGGATTTATCGATAGCTTCATTAATTTTGTTAACAATCAGATCGATAGCCGCTTGTCGTGTGCCTTTGCTTCCAGTAATACCAGAGAGAGTATTTTTCTCGGCATTTGTAAGTGTTGACCAGTCAACTTCAATTTCGTAGCCATCAATATTAATAGTTTCTTTAATAAAATTACCGCCGCTTGGAACCCCGCTTGCCATTGTGCGCGCACCAGACATTCTAGCACCGCTCAACTTAGCAACAATAGCACCAGTTGTCACGTTAGAGCCAACGCTACCGCCTTGAGCACCTTTCAAAGCGCCATTCAACAATTTTTGCGTGTTGAACTCGGTTGTGTTACCGATACGGTCGATTTCGTCTTTCAATTGTTTAACTTCTTCTTGAAGAGCCGCACGATCATCAGCTGTGTTCGTTCCATTCGCGGATTGGTCAGCCAATTCACGCATACGTTGCAGGATAGAGTGAGTTTCATTCAAAGCACCCTCAGCTGTTTGGATCAAGGAAATCCCGTCTTGAGCGTTCTTGGAAGCCATATCCAAGCCTCGGATTTGTGCTCTCATTTTCTCGGAGATTGCCAGTCCGGCTGCATCGTCGCCAGCGCGGTTGATACGTAGACCTGAAGACAATTTCTCAAGCGATTTGTTTGCGCCTGCAGTGTTTCCTGTTAATTGACGATGCGTGTTTAATGCTGCGATATTGTGGTTAATTCTCATTGATTTCTTCCTCCTTGAAGGTTCGTATTCCACATCCATGTGGATTAATTGAGGCTTCACATAGGTCGGCCGCCCTACATTTGCCGCTATTTATTTTATCGTAATTTGTCATATTAAAATGAATAGCTATTTGCGATTATTTTCGATATTTTTTTCAATTTCAGTTATTCGAATTAATCCGTCTGCTTTTTCCTTATCAGTTTCCCAATATTTTGCGGACTAACGGTATTGTTGGCTGCTTCTTGGTTGGCTTTCTGAATGGATTCGAAAACTTCTTTGCGGAAGACTCCCACTTGCTTGGGGGCATTAATTCCGATCCGTACATTGTCACCTTCCAAGGAGAGGATGACCAGTTCAATTTGATCCCCTATCATGATCGACTCGCCTTTTTTTCTCGATAATACGAGCATGGTCATCCCCCTCACTTAGTCGATTCATCGGCAATTGCCAACGGAAGCTGATGCTTTACATGGTAGCTCGAATCATGCAATATAATTTGTTTGCCTATTCTTTTCTTGGAGTTTACTACAATAGGCGCCAATAAATTAACTGTCGCTTCCATTAAATCTTCGTTGACCGTAACTGCCGACCAAACTTCTACTTCAATGGGCTCCTCTATTCTCAATTCCTGCCGTACTTCTTCAGATAAAGAAAAATCATAATCCTGAAAAAAATCGAATGGATTCGTCACTAAAATCGACAAATTACCTTCCTCCACCGATTGCAGATATGAAAAAGGAATCCCCTCCTCTAGCGGAATCAACAGAAATTGCCGATGATCGTCCAAGCCTGGCAGCCCTTGCGTAAAATGAAATACATCCTGTTCCGTAAATTCCATCTCGCCAAAATGTAAGGTTGCGATTTTCATGGATTCAATCCTTTCCATATAAATGATAACCTAGTAAATAAAAAAGCCGTATAACAGCTACATTAGCTTCATTATACAGCTTTAGAACCTATAATCAATTTCAGGTGCCGTTATTTCGATACTTTGATATTGTCGCATATAAATATCCAGCTTGCCCCGATGATACTCATATTCAACACGGTTAGGATGCGTATTTAAATTAACTTTACCATCTATGGTATTGATCTCTGCCTTATGTGCCGTGTAAGAAATATCGACATTATCGAATGATGCTTCACCTGCATAATCATATTCCGAAAAATTACGGTCGACATTTTTGGCAATTTCCGCGAATGGGTTGGCATCGATTTGGATTTGAGCCATGCGGTTCCCTTCCTCCACGCGTCGGGCAATACCACGAAGGGCTATTTCTCTCCCTTGAGAGTAAATACGGCTGAATACTTCTAATGAAGGTCCAATCCCTAAAGCATCCCAGGCGCGAGTCTGATCGATCACCAGTTCTCCTCGCGGTTGCCGAATATCCTGTTTAGGACGTTCCGTCGTCATCTCGAATGTAGCGCGCGGCTGCTGAATGTCCTGGGTGCCTAAATCAGCATCAATCCCAAGTAGAGCTGGCTGCTGACGAATTTGAAGTTGAGGAATGCCTGACATATTCCAGTTACTCCTTATCTAAGAAAATCGGCCAGACTCGGTCGAATTAATTGGGCCCCCGCGGATAGTGATGCTTGATACACATTCTCATCCATTTTCAAGTTCGTAATGACTTGCGACATATCCGCATCTTCTGTTTTAGACTGCAAACTTTGCAAATTGATATCGATATCCTTTAGTCGATCCTCCGCTAATTGGATCCGATTCGTTTTCGCGCCTACATCCGAGCGTGCAGCCAGGAGCTTATTCATTCTGGAATCTATCAGTTCAATAGCATTGCCTACACCCTTAGTATCTTGATTCTGTAGCGAATTTGACAGCTCGTTCAGTATGTTAAAAATGTTATCTTCTCCGCCTGGAGCTCCAAACACTTCACTTGCGGTTTTATTTATAGGCAATCTCACGCCGACGCCAATTTCAAATTCAATATCTTTCGTATCGGTTTCGGTTATACCTGCAGACGAAACATCTTCGAACGGCTTCAAATCTGTCTTTTGACCATTAAACACATATTTTCCGTTAAATCGACTGTTAGCTATTCCCAATAGCTGCTCATTCAGCTGATTGATCTCAATTTTTATAGCATTCATGGATTCCTCTGAATTCGTTCCGGTAGCCCCTGCAACAGCAAGCTCACGGGCTCTCTGAATGACGCTGCCCGCCTGGTCCAACATCGTATCCGTATAATCCAGAAAAGAAATGGCACCATCGACATTCCTCTGATGCTGATCATTCAATGCCAGTTCACTGCGATAGCGCAGCGAGAAGCTAATACCGACCGGATCATCCGAAGGCTTATTGATTCGCTTGCCGGTAGCCAGCTGATTTTGCAAATTATCCATTCTGGTTAAGTTATTATTTAAATTGCGAAGCAGCTGTATGTTAAGCATGCCTTGCGTAACTCTTGTCGGCACTGCGCTCACCCTTTCTTAAACATAATCTGCTATCTTCCAACTACACCCATGCCGTTAATCACTTTATCTAAAGCCTCATCGTACGTTGTCATCGCTCTCGCTGCCGCATTGTAAGCATGTTGAAACTTGATCATATTCGCCATTTCCTCGTCCAGGGAAACGCCGCTCACCGACTGCCTTCTTGATTCCAATTGATCTGCAAGAATTTTCTGATTGGTCGCTTGTCGCTCGGCCTCCTGCGTTTTTACCCCCAGCTCGGAAACGACGGCTCTCAAAAATTCGTCAAATGTTCCTCCATTGAGTATGATCTTCTGAACTCCGGAGCCATTAAAGTTATACTTCGTGTTTTTGACGTCGGCCATTTTCAGGGCCAGCTCGTTGTTCCCCTTGATTACTTTGCCCGTAACATCGTCCTTGCGCATAGAAGCCGCAATATTCTCAACGTCACTCGTTATTGCAGAGCTCACACTAAAAGTTGCCGCAGCATTCAACGGATCGACAACAGGATTGAAGAAATTGCCGCCCAAGGTGGCAGGATCCTTCAGCGTGTAACCCTGCTTATGAACTTTATTGACCTCATCTATTAATGTGGCCGCCATTGAGTTCAATTGATTTTTATATTCGGTTACATAGTTGGCTTGCGAGTAGGTTAGTCCAAACAATTCGCCACTAGTCAAATCATTGGGATATGCAGCCTGGACGGTCGCATTTGTAAAAGCATTTGCTGTGTCGCCTGTTACCAACACGACATTGCCCATTCTAATGGTATAACCGTTAGACTCCTCCTGCAAAGTAACATTGACGACTTTGGACAAATCATCAACCAAGACATCCCTCTGATCCCGTAGATCGTTCGCGTTGTTGCCTAAGCCTTCGATTCGGAAAATTTCGTTGTTTAAAGCGGCGATTTGCTTAAGGGTCGAATCCACCTCGGTTATTTTCACACTGATGTTATCCGCCAAGTCCAAGGACAGATCGTTCAACTTCTTGGCTACATTGTTAAAAGCGTCGGTCATCGCCAATGCGCTTTCCTTAACTACAGCTCTCGTTTCCAGGTTATCAGGCTGCTTGCTAAGCTCCTGCCACGAGTTCCAGAAGTTATCCAAAACTTGTCTCATGCCCGTATCGGAAGGCTCGTTGACGATAGCCTCAAGCTTCTCCAATGTATCCCTGCGTACAGACCACTCGCCCAAGCCTTTATTTTCATTGTAAAACTGCTTGTCCAGGAATTGCTCCCGAATACGAACTACACTATTAATCTCGACACCTTGGCCGTTTTGACCTGGAACGGTGCTGCGCTGCATCCCTAAATTCTCCAAAGGACGGGATGCTTCCATGTTGACTACCTGACGAGAAAATCCGCGTGTGTTGGCATTGGTAATATTGTGGCCTGTTGTTTGCAAGGCAGCTTGCTGCGCGAATAATCCGCGTTTGGATATTTCTAATCCGGTAAACGTCGAGCGCATATCGGGTTACTCCTTTCGCCGTTCAAACTGAAAAATCATTATGCTTTCGTGTCAAACAACCCTCTGCGCTTCTGCGCGTAATGCTGCTGCTGTGGGTTTTGGTAAAGTACATCATCCTCCGGCGGACCTGCGATCAAATCCAACGAATAATCGATAAACGACAAGGAGTGCTCAATAAGCTGTTGATTCAATTGATTGATCTCCCTCAGCTTGCGGATCGTGCCCATCAGCTGTTTCTGCAGCCCCAGAAGCTGCTTCTTTTCGTCAATGTTAAAAATGATCTTCGTCAAGTCGCTGACCGTAACTTTCGGATTGGGCTTGTAGCCCTTCTCGATCAGAAACTGCCCGATCACCTCAACCCGCTGCCTGTCCAGCTCGCCGATCTGTTTGATGAGCTTGTTTTCTTTGGAAACAAGCTGCGTTAACTGCTCCACATCGTTGCGGACCAGCACCTGCTTCTTTTGCTCCGCCAATACGAGCAGGGTGTCATGTATATCGTTTAATGCCGTCATCGTTTGAATCAAGGCTTGGAATGCCATGCTCATCCACCTAATATCCAGAATAATCGTTACCTAATAAAAGGGAGCAGCTTCTCCGCCAATATTCGGGCATCGACCTTATACGTACCTGCTGCAACCGACGATTTTAAAGCATCTATCTGCTCTCTCGAATGATCTGCCGATGCCGGGCTGTGCGAACCCAAAAGCTCCTTGGCTTCCGTCGAAATTTCAACCTGGTCTTTCTTTTTTCCGGCTTTGCCGGACGACGTGGCCGTAAAAGAATCGTGCGTCTTCTGATATTTATTCACGGCGCCGACTCTGTTCGTTCCATCGATCTTCATCCCAACCACCTCGTGTTTACCTAAAAATAACTTCACCGTAAAAGCGTTACTACTTTTATCGGTGAAGTTATCGGAAAAGTTTATATGCAATTTTGATAATGCCTCGATTAATGACGATCTTTCAAGCGGTCCCGGATATTATAAGAAGCTTTGCTGTCCAGCACGTCTTGAATTTTTCTCCGCATCTCATCTTCTTGCAGTTGATTCGTTTCCTTTGCCAGCCGGGAGCGGCAAGGCTCGCACATCGTATGTTCCCGGATCGAAGTACCGCACACTTCGCAGTCATAGAACATGTTCGGGTTTCCCTTGATCGAGATGCGGCCTTCACGAATAAATTTCGTAATCTGGCCGATAGTGACTCCGGTTGCTTCGCTCAGCTCGTTGATGGAGCAGGAACGGTACTCCCGCAAATATTTCAAACATTTTTCATACTGCTGATCGATATCCTTGATGCAGCTTCCGCACATGCCGTAATTGTTTTTGACATACACCTTTCCGCACCGGTGACAGTTTGCGACATTTAAACTCATCATCATTCCCCTTTTTCGTCTAAAAATGAATTGTTTTTCTGCTCCGTGCCAATCGCTGCTGTACCTCCCATTATAGTATTTGCTTGGGTTCGGTACAACACTTCCGATGAAAAAGCACGCAATTACCGGGCCCAGCTGATTCCGCAAACTTCGGCATGAAAATGCTGCTTGATCGCTTTCGCGCACTCGTTCAACGTACTGCCTGTCGTGTACACATCGTCGACAATATAGACGGTAACCGCAGCTTCTGCGAACCACTGTGCATGCTTCTGTTTAACCGAGAGCGGTACTCCGAAAACGCCCTGCAAATCTTCCAGCCTGTCTCCCCTTGTCTTGAAGCTCTGTTTATCCGTATGGCGCAGCCTCTGCAGCAGAGGAACGACCGGTATTCCGGTTTTGCGGCCAAGCTCTTCGGCAAGCTGCTGCGCTTGATTGAAGCCGCGCTCGGACAGCCTTTGATCGCTTAACGGAACATAGGTGATAAGCTCCAGCCGTTTGGGCGCGCTTCCCTGCAGCTGCTGCGGTCCGCTCTGCCGATGCAAATGATACGCATGAAGCAGCATCGTTCCGATCAGCTGTCGCATTCTCTCGTGGCCGCGATACTTGTACATGCCAAGCCACTCTTTCATGAGAGGGTCATAGCTGACGGCGCTGCGGTTGCTCACAAAATGCGGCTCCTTGCGCCGGATACAGTCCGGACATACGTCCGGCCGGCCGCACCGTTCGCAGCTAACCTGGTAAATCCAAGGAATGGCCTCAGCGCAAGCATGGCATAGCGGAAGCTCCCACAGCCGGGTGTAGGTGGAGCTGCAGGACAAGCAAGGATACCGTTTGGCGGAAAGCAGCGACTCGGCTTTGAGCCGAAGCTGCTGCAGCCAATGCAGCAGAGACAACCGGTTATGGGGACGGGTTGAATGCTTTACGATTTCGTCACCTCCTTTTCACGTAAATAACCTTTTTTGCGCGCCAATGCGTTCATGCTTTTAATCTGCCGAACCGCCTCGGCTTGTGCGCGCGTTTTTTCCTTTGCCGCAAAATAGACGGATCCCGCAGGATCGTCAATGGACCGTCCGGCCCGGCCAGCCATTTGGACCAGCGCAGCGGAGTCAAAAATCGGCGCATCCGCGTCCAAAATAAACACATCGGACTTCGGAATGGTGACGCCGCGCTCCAATATGGTGGTCGTAACCAGCATGCGCACCTGCTTGCTGCGGAAATCGATTACCTTTTCCGTACGGCTGCCGTCCTTGGATGAAGTCCCCTCCACCTGTATGCCGGGAAATAATTCGCTGAGCAGCCGGGTCAACGGCTCGACCATATTAATTTTGGGGACGAACACAAATACTTGCGCCCCTCTTTGCAAAGAAGCCATCATACTATGCTTTAGCTTGACGGGTATGGAATGTTGTTGGAGCTGCTGTACCAGTGGGGGTATGCTCATGAGGACGGGTACAGGCAGCGGCTGCCGGTGATACCGGGCAGCTACTTTCACATGAGGTAGTTGACGGCGCTGAACCGCCTTCTGAAGATGCTTGGGGGGTGTTGCCGACAACAATACGGTGGCGCCTCCGGGCTTGCACACGTTTTGTGCCGCAATCTGCAGCATCGGGTTGTTATGATACGGAAAAGCGTCGAGCTCGTCAATGATGACGAGGTCGAAAGCGTGATGGAGCCGCAGCAGCTGATGCGTCGTCGCAATCGTTATGCTGCCGCTATCCCATCGCTGCTCGCTGCCGCCGTACAGCGTCACTACAGGCTCCGGCGCGAACGCCTTCTCCAGCCGCGGCTTCAGCTCCAGCACGACGTCGCGCCTTGGCGTAGCTACGACGACCCTGCCTCCGTGGGCGACGGTATATTGGATCAACGGAAAAATCATTTCGGTTTTTCCCGCTCCGGTGACAGCCCATATGAGAAACTTCCGGGATTCGAGCTCAGGTGCCGATTTAACGGCTGGCTGTAATTCATTTCCTTTCAAAAATTTCAACGCTTCGAGCGAAGCTTCGGCCTGAATTTCGCTGAGCCCCCATGGCTGCAAGTACGGCTCGAATGCTGTCGCTTCTGCCGCATGTTGTCCGAACGGCTCCGGCTTTTGATAAGATGTCGTCTCATGGGACGAGGCACTGACAACAATCGAGCAATAACGCGAGCGCCCCATCGTTAAGCACTGCTCGCAATAAGGGCAGGGCACACAGCAAAACATACACTCGGCATAAGCCAGATGCTCGTCCGTTCCGCCGCAGCGGTGACACTGGTAGGACATTTTCGGGCTTAGTAACGCGAATCTGCGCCGCTGCTTCACAGCTCTGACACCCTGATTCAACCGGAATGCCCCGGTTAAGCAGCCCATTTGCACATAAGCCAGCGGCTGGGAGGCTGCCTCTGTCAGCCCACGATGCTCGATAAGCTGCATGACTTCATCCATCAGCAAGCTTCGGCCCTGCATGGCGTCGACAAACGCCGCCAGCTCAGCTGCATCGATACGCAGCAACCGGTCTGCCAGGCTCGCTTGATAAGCTTCCCACTGCTTCAAGTCGCATTCCACCAAATGCCGGCTTAAACCGCCTTCAGCGGAAGATGCTCCGATTCCCGCTGCCGACAAATGCCGGTTTATTCTGTCAAGCCATAGCTCAGGGCTGGATGCAGTTTCCGTTTTCTTGCCCCCGCCGCGCGCAGCTTCATTCAGCTCTTCCATTAGCGCTACGGCTTGTCCATACGAAATGGCCGGCTGCAGCATCCAGATCCGAACCGAATCATGATGCTGACCGAACCAATAGCTCAGATCCGCATTTATATCCAAGGAGATATGCCACATGTTCATGCGGTCGCCCCTCACGGAATATAAAGTAACTTTCATCCGTCACCGCCTACTCATTTTTCAAAACATCTTGTAAGCGGTTACCAGTTCTTCTTGCTGTCCGAGACGCACCACGATAACCTGCTTATCTTCATGCCGGACAATCCATTCCTCCAACGAACCGTCCGCTTCAAAATTGCTTATATCCATCTGATGTTCTCGACGCATACGTTCGACAATAGCCAACGTATCATCCGTCGAGCCTTCATCCGCAATCGTGATTTGAATGTCTCTGCCTTTCAGCCGCGAAAAAAAATGCAAAGACCGAATATACCATTCAACCTGCAGCTGGCTGTTACAGGTAATGAGCAAAAAATGCGTGATTGTTCTACGCTCGTTCCGGCTGTGCCGGTAAAACCAATGCACCAAGGCGATACCCGCAGCATAGCTGCCAAAGATCCACAATAATCCTAACACCATCGCGGCTCCCTCCCTTAAACCCATTATATGCGGCAACAGGTTGGTTGGTTCCTCTCCGGACGGAAAATAGATCTTGGACCGATACTGCGAATCCCCTTGTAAAATTCATTCGTTACAGCGTTACCCATCCATTTTTGATAGCGATAATAACAGCCTGCGTACGATCATCAACTTCCATTTTTTGCAAAATGCTGCTTACGTGATTTTTGACGGTTTTCTCGCTAATAAATAAAAACTCGCCGATCATTTTATTGCTCTTTCCTTCAGCCATCAAGCGAAGCACTTCCGCTTCCCTTCTCGTTAAAGGACTGCTATCGGTATGTATGTACTTGACTCCGGCTTCTTTGGGAGCGGCTCCCGAGCCGGCAACGCCCACTTCATCCAAGTATGTCATACGGCGCAGCTGGTTGATCAGCTTGCCGGTTACTTTCGGATGTATGTATGCATGCCCCGCAACAACGGAACGTATGGCATTAATCAGCGACTCCGCTTCCATATCCTTCAATAAGTAGCCTGAGGCTCCTTTACGGAGCGTTTCGAACACATAGCTCTCGTCATCATGAATCGATAAGATGATCACTTTAATGTCCGGAAATATTTCCTTTAGCTTCTCTGTCGCGACGACGCCGTTCTCAATGGGCATATTAATATCCATCAATACGATATCCGGGTTCAAAGCGTTGCACAGCTCAATCACCTGGATGCCGTCCCCGCATTCTCCGACGACTTCAAGATCAGCTTCCATATTGAGAATACGTTTTACCCCTTCGCGAAACAATTGGTGGTCATCGGCCAGAACTAGCTTGATGTTACGTTTTGAAGTTGCTATTAAATCCATTAATTACTCCTCCTTTGACGTTAGTTTAATCGGGATCAGCAGTGATACTTTGGTTCCCGCGTCTTTGGCCGATTGAATTTCCATTCTGCCTTCGAGCAGCTCAACCCGTTCGCGCATCCCCATCAAGCCGTAATGGCTGCCTCTTTCGATCTTTTTATCAATGCTTTCGACGGCAAAGCCGACGCCGTTATCCGATACGACGATTTTCACCATTTGCTGCTGAAAGGTGACCTCGAGCGTAATATGCGATGCATGGGCGTGCTTCAACACATTGGAGAACGCTTCCTGCACCAGCCGATAAATGGCGACCTCCATCCCCGAGGGGAGACGGCTGTCCTTGCCTATCAGATCAAACCTTGTCGAAATTTTCGTCTTTTCCTCATAGTCTTGAACAAATTTTCGCAGCGCCGGAATCAGTCCCAGGTCATCAAGTGCCATCGGCCTCAGATTAAAAATAATTTTGCGTACTTCTTCAATCCCGCCACGGACCTGTCCTTTCAAATCCCGCAGTTCTTCCTTGACAGAGGAATACGCATGCTTGGTCAACATCCGTTCGGCGATTTCCGTCCGCAGCACGACATTGGCCATCGTTTGCGCCAGTCCGTCATGTATTTCCCGGGCAATTCGCTTCCGTTCCTCTTCCTGTGCCAAAATAATTTTCAAACCAAGCAGCTGCCGATTTTTGGCGGATTCCAACAGTCGCGTCACTTGATTCAGGTCGCCTGATAAATACTCCAGCACTACGTTGACCTGAGAAACGACCGTTTCGGCTCTTTCGAGCTGCCGGTCCACATTTTTTATCCGCTTTTGCAAATCATCGCGTCTTGCTTTCAGATGGACTTCTTTTTCCCTGAGCATTGCCAACTGCGTCTGCATTTGGGTAGCCAGCTCGTACGCCGCTCGAATATCCTCTTCCGTGAACCGTTTAAAATCGCGGCTTACTTCGGTCAGCCTCATACGGGCCCGGCGGTACTCCATTTCATACTTGTCAACCTTATCGATTGTATCCGTCGTCTCTTCAATTACATGCTGCAGCTCGTTGTTAAGCGCAGTCCGTTCTGCCCGAACACTTTCACAGATTTCGAATATTTGATACTTACTACTCTCCATGACATCAATCGCATTTTTTATAACGCGGTCTAAAGCATCCACTTGCATCCAGGCCATGCCCCTCCTTGGGAGATTCAACCAACTGGAGCCTATTCGGTCTTTATTCCTACGCGAATAGGCTCTTATGCAATATAGTAACATATTTCAACACGATTGTAAGAGGATAATAGGACTAATTATTGCAAGGTAATTTGCTTCGTTTTCTCATCCCACGTTACTTTCCAGCCCAAGTTCTCCGATAGGATGCGCAGCGGAACGACTGTCAAATTGTTCATAATTTTAGGCGCCACCTCTGCCGTAATACGCTGGCCGTTCACAATAAGATCCAAATTGTCGACCCACAAATCGACCATTTTATCGCCGCGGATGACAGTGACCTTCCGTTCTTTATCGTCCCAACGCACCGTGCCTCCGAGCGCGTCGGTTACGAATCGAATCGGAATCAACGTGTTCCCTTTTTCGATAATCGGCGCCTGTTCGAGCGTCATGCCTTTGCCGTTGACAGATACCGCTGTCTTGTTGATCGTCAAATTGACCGAATTTTTCGAAGGAACGTTAACCTGCCCTTTGTACGAAAAAGTAACATCGTCGATTCCTACTTTGCCTTTCGCCGCGCGCTCATCCTGCCCGATTTCTTCATTGACCACATATATATTTCGTACCGTAATCGGGTATTTAAGGTTATACTCGGACAAATCGGCCGAAACTAATTTCCAGCCCTTCCAATTCAGGCTCGGCACAACTTCAACATAGTATACCTTGCCACTGTTATCTTTAATCTCGGTTTTCAGCGCATTCAAGCTTTCGTCGCCATTAACTTTCATCTTGATCAGCTGCGGCTCGCCCTCAATTTGAATGCCCTGATCCAAGTCGGCGTAGGCCCATTTCGTTCCCTTGCCTTGGGTAAAATCATAGTTCAATTCCAAATATTTGTTTTTCGCTTCATTTTCTTTAATATAGACCGACGCTGTAACTTCTTGAGGGAGTGCTCTCGACATTGTCATTACAGCATAATTATCGACGTCATACCACACCTTGTCTTTCCCGACGGCAATGGTCAGCATCGTACTGTAACCGTCATAACGCGCAATCAGCTGCGCCTGGGTCGTCCCCTGCAGGCTGTTCACTTTAAGCAGGCCGTCCTTGACTTCGGCTTTCATTCCGATAATTTCCCATTCGATCAAACCAGGAGGTACTTCTCTTGTTTTACCCGACTTCGTTGTTGCGATAACAGGAAGTTTGTAAGTCTCACCTTCCGTTAGAGCAATATTCGCCGCGTTTATTTTCAAGTTGGCGATTTGATCCCGGCCCGCTACCTCAATCTCTGCCGATTGACTGCCTTTTCCGGATACAGCCGTCACTTTGGCCGTTCCCGGTTTGCTCGGCGTAAATATATTGTCTTTAAACGAGCCCGATTGGGCTTCCGCCGTCCATGTAGCCGGTATTGCTACCTTGTCCGTTGCGATCGGGTTGTAGTATTCGTCATAGGCTTTAAAATTCAACGGCGCCTGCTCGTTCACGAACAGTACATTGGGTGCTTGAATAAATAGGCCCTTTACCTCTCCTTGCGGAGCTGTCGAGTATACTCCTACGCCATTGACAACTTTGCGCTCGATACCCGTTTCGGTCTTGTTGATCAGCACCGGATTGAACTCACCCAATGGACGGGCCACCATCTGTGTCGAGCCGCCGCCATCCAGGTTCAAACCTTTCCAAACGCCGACCTTAATCATAAATTGCTGCAGTTCAGTCATGCTCAAGCCTTTGCTGTCGCCGCTGTTATCCACGGTAATAATGTAGGCTGTTTTTTGGTCCTTGGAGTAGCCAAGCGCCGTTCTCGAACGGTTGCAGCACAAACTGGCCACTTCACGGGAAAATTCCGTAGGCTTGCCTTCATCGACCATGATCGTATGGCCGCCTATCATCATCTTAAAGTTTTTCGCATCATACGTTTTATTCGGGTCCTGCGGCAAAATTTGATAATCGGCTGTCAACGGATCCCCGACTTTCATATGCTGCTTCACGAATTCGGCCGCTTTGCCGGAAGTACGCAAAATATAACCATCCTTAGGAGCGATCATATCGATAACTGTATTTTCATTAATTTTCGTAATGATGTTGTTTTGAACCAGTACTTCGGTCGGCACCGTAACGCCGTCATTCGAACGATCCGCCTGTCCCCAAGCGTTTGTATACATAAACATCGCATCGACCATACTATGCTCGCCGCCCGGCTCAAACCAATAATAAGTCTTATTGATGCCTCCCAGCGGGAATTTAGCTCCGTCTCTGGCTGTTACCGATCCTGCGAAAGTAAACAAATCGACTATCGGCACATTATCTTTCGATAAGGCAAACGAATAGAAGCCCGGCAAATACGGCGGAGTCGCCATCAGCTGCCCATTTGAAATTTCCGGTCCCATCGGCACGCCTTCGGCTTGCGTATTGTAAAAATCACCGTTAACGCCCGCTACGGCCTTCGTTTCTTTGGCCATCGCCAATACGCTCTGCTTTTTCGTAAATTGGTTGTTCGTGCCTGTCATTACATCCAATTTTACATTCGGATTGGTTAAATCGACTTCTACTACATTACCGTTTGTTGTAATTTCTTTCGAGTTTCGTGTCGATTTCCAAACATATTTTTTTAAAGTGGCGCCTGACGTTAATATTTCCTGGCTTACCATCGTAACGGTTGGCTCTGCCGCCTCCGCCTGGGCTGTAGCCGTCGACAAAATAGGCGAAATCCCAATCATAGCCGACAACACAAAAGAAGTTACCGATACCCATACTTTGTGTGTACTCACGTAGTTTCTCCCTCCTGATCTCACTCTCCTTTATTATAGACTCTATTACTATTAAAAAAGTTACGAATTATTGGCGAAAAATCAAAGAGTTGCTAATTCAGCAAAATCAAACCGCATTCTGCTAATGGATTTTTCCCGGATCCGGGTTGTAGAATAAGAAAACCTATACCGAGGCTTTTCAAGGATGAGCGACCGCGATTTAAATGTAGGTTTTCTTGAAATATCAGAATTGTTCAGCTCCGCTGAAAACATATAAATTCTGACATTATAAAAATAACCCCGGCTCCGAAGAACCGGGGTTTTGCTCCATAAATTACGCTAAAGCATCGCGTTTCAGCAATTCCGCTTTATCCGTACGCTCCCACGGGAGGTCCACATCGTTACGGCCAAAATGTCCGTAAGCGGCGGTTTGCTTGTAAATCGGTCTGCGAAGCTCCAGCTGCTTAATAATGCCCGCAGGACGCAAGTCAAAATGTTTGCGAACCACTTCAACCAGCTTCTCTTCGCTGACTTTACCAGTGCCGAACGTGTCGACCGCTACCGAAACCGGCTGTGCTACACCGATCGCATATGCAAGCTGCACTTCGCATTTATCGGCCAATCCGGCTGCGACAATGTTTTTAGCTACATATCTTGCTGCATAGGCACCGGATCTGTCAACTTTCGTCGGATCTTTTCCGGAGAACGCACCGCCGCCATGACGAGCATAGCCGCCATACGTATCGACAATAATTTTACGTCCCGTCAAGCCTGCATCCCCTTGAGGACCACCGATAACAAAACGACCTGTAGGGTTGATGAAATATTTCGTATCGCTGCTCAAAAATTTCTCAGGCACGATCGGCTTGATAACATGTTCTTTAATATCTGCTTGGATTTGTTCTAAAGTAATATCTTCGCTGTGCTGAGTGGATACTACAATCGTGTCGACACGTACCGGAGTATCGCCCTCATATTCAACCGTTACTTGCGTTTTACCATCCGGACGCAAATACGGCAGAGTACCGTTCTTACGCACTTCCGTCAAACGACGGGAGAGCTGGTGGGCAATAGAAATTGGAAGCGGCATTAATTCAGGCGTTTCATTCACGGCAAAACCGAACATCATGCCTTGGTCGCCCGCACCGATCGCTTCGATCTGCTCGTCCGTCATAAGACCTTCGCGTGCTTCCAACGCCTTATTGACACCTTGAGCGATGTCGGGCGATTGTTCGTTTAGCGATACAAGAACTGCACAAGTTTGCGAATCGAAGCCAAATTTTGCACGGGTGTATCCAATTTCTTTAATAGTTTGACGGGCAATGGACTGTATGTCGACATATTCCGATTGACTCGAAATTTCTCCAATTACAAGTACCAAGCCTGTTGCTACCGAAACTTCGCATGCTACGCGAGCATTAGGATCGTTTGCAAGGAATGCATCCAAAACCGCATCGGAGATTTGGTCGCAAATTTTATCCGGATGCCCTTCCGTTACGGATTCAGAAGTGAATAAGCGTCGACCGCGTGGAATTGTCATATTATCGACCTCCCAATAATAGTTATTAATTAAAAGAAACGCTTCTAATCGAAGCTCTTCAACAAAGACGCCTTCGTGTCAGAGGAAGCCTTTCTTGAACCTTTAAAGCTGCTAGCTTTATGGCAATCTAAACAATTGCATCATACAAAAAATCAAACCTTTTCCGTCAGGAAAAGGTTTTACATGACCTTCTTAAGCTATGTTACTGGATTTGAGTAGGACTGTCAATAATATTGCATACGTTCTGAAAAAATTAACAAAGTAATTATAAGTTCAACATCATTTCTTCAGCCTTGCGAATCAGACGGCTCGTAATGGCTCCGCCAACAGCCCCTGTATCACGAGACGCGATATGTCCCCAGTAATCTTCTCTAACCGAATGAGCCGGTATCGAGCCTAACTCTGTTGCAAATTCAACATTAGCATCTGCAGCAACTGATTTCCCAACCGGAAGTCCCAACTCGGCAGCAATTTCATACTTTAGAGCATCCAATGCTTGATGACTTTCCGGCACAACCTTTTTTCCTTTTGCCATGAAATCCACCTCCATAAGTGATGTACTCATAGTATGTCCGTGCTATCTCGGTTGAATCGTATAAACAGTTGTCATCTGGGGTAAAATTTATGGTGTTACCTTGGAACCATCCGCATTAAGCTGCAAATAGGTGCCTCTTACCATCACATAAATATCCTGCTTTAGCTTTGCATCGGATTTGATTCCACGACCTTCGCGAGGGACTATGAGCATATGGTTCAGCTCCACTGTTGAACCAGCAGCGATATCTTTACCTGACGTAATATCGGGTAATCCGTTTTCATCCGAGCTTACAACCGTTACTTTACCGGTTCGAACTATAATTTCAGTTCCAGCTCCTCCGTACAAGGTTTGTCCCGGTTCTAGCTTTAGTACTGTTAAATCATTGCTGACCACGCCTGACACCGTTGGCGGCTTTGTATCAGTCGGCGTGGTCGGGGAGGATTTTCCGTTTCCTAATTCGGATGCGATCAACTGTTTAACTTTTTCTTCGGTAATGCTTTGCTTATTTAGCTCTTCCGCAACCTTCAATTGAATGTTTTGATCAAAGTAGCTCTTTGTAATTACAGGATCATCAACCGTACCCGCCTGCGTATTGTTGGTTGCACCGTCAGCATCCACAATGATGATAGTCGATGACCAAATAAGGCAAGCACTTACTACAACTTTGGCAAGATTACGCATCTTTCACCTCTCAGTTACGTGCATCGCACTTTTTTATGTAACATGCATACAGCTATTATAGCATAGCTGTAGATGACAAATAAAAAAGGACCCCGAAGGGTCCTTTTTTCTAGATAGATTACTTAATTGTTACTGTGAAGGAAGCTGCTTTACCGCTTGGTGCCAGCACGTTAACCGTGAAGCTGGATCCAGATGGCAATGTGCTTCCGGATTTGAATTTAATTTGACCATTATTCAGAGCAGCTGTATCAAAGAGAGACGAATCTGCATCAGTGATATAGAGACTCAAGCCAAGAAGTGCATTACCGTTTTGGCTCTTAGCATCGGAAGCTGCTTTGAACAAGAACTGATCAGCATGGCCGTTCTCTTCGTTGTTTGCACCTGGTGCATACTCAGACACGAACTCGTCACCGTATTGATCTTTTACAGTAATTTTCTCAGCAAGCTTGTTATCCCACAGGTACAATCCTGTAGCAAGTTCGCCAGCGTCAACCGATTTATAAGTTCTTTTCAGTGCAATGCTGGATACTTGCGGTCCAACATTTTTCGTAGTCAGACTGATTGTGTTCGATTGTTGCTCTTTCTTAGCATCTTGGAATACAACGCTCAGAGTAGCAGTACCTTCGTTCAAACCAGCTACAAAGTTAGTTTTACCTGGATCACCAGTTGCATAAGCTACGCTAGGATCGCTGGAAGTTGCGCTGACAATAACAGATGGAACTGCAACTTCTTCGCCGCCTGGTCTTTTTGCTCTAACTTTAATTTCTTTTGTTGCCTTCTTGAAGTTGTTATACACATACGTTGCACCTGTTACACCTGTACCAGCACCATCAGCCAGGTAATCGTCAGTAGCAAGAATTGTGTTGTTGTTCACACCTTTGTCAAGGTATGCTTCATAAGTCAACTTGTGCTCTGCTTGAGTAGATGGATTGATAAGATCCATTGTAGTTGTTACAGAGCTAACTTCAACCGGATTGTTCTTGCCGTTTCTTTCATTTTTGTACAATGTTGCTTTCAAAGTATAAGTTCCTACCAATGCATCCTTAGTTCCAAGTGTAGTATCGTTTTTAGTCGAGTAGAACTTGAAGGACTTGTCGTAGATGTTTTGGTAAGAGAACTCAGGCGCATCTGTAAGCACTGGGAAGTCTACCGAATATGTTCCACCAGTAACTGTGGAAAGAACATATTTTCTGTTGCCTTGAAGCGGGTTATTAGTTCCTGCCACTTCTTTGGATCCTACATAAACTTCTTGACCTTTAGTTGCATCTTTGTTACCGCCGCTGTAAGACAAGCGAACAAAGTAACCATCTGCATCTGGGTCTGTACTATACTTGATTTCAGATCCGTTTTGATCGTAGAATTTAAGTTTAAATTCGCTGTCAGTACCTGCAACCATATATTTCTTAGGTTGAGTCGAGAATTTAATTTGTTCAATTGTGCGAGGCTCGCCGATCGAAATGTTGAGTTGTGCACTTACAGTCGGCTTATCTTCCAGGCTAACACGGATGTAGCTGGATCCTTTTCTACCTACGCCAGTAATTTTGATTTGACCTTTGTGAGCACCCGAAGTTTCGATTTCAGCATTTCTAGTCAAATCAAGTCCGCTGCCGGAGTCGATTCTGAATTTGCTCTTGCCTCTCAGACCGGATCCTTGGAATGCATTGACAATATCAGTTGCATCCAATTGTTGACCTTTGGAGTCTTTTACAATCAGAGGTACATAGAATTTTTGGTCCATATCTTCGTCGCCAGTTGGCTTGTCGCCTTCTGCCAATGTGTAGTTGTATGCACCGAACTCTACGGAAGCAGGAATTTTTTGTGCAAGAACTTTAACTGTTTTCGTTACAGCCTGACCGCCACGAGCAAAGACGGAAACTACGATGTCTTTCTCTTCGTTGTTAACGGATTGAAGTTTCAGATCAGCTGCATCATCGCCGATAACGTTATCCACGAATGCGTTTCTGTCATCTTCGCCGACTTTAAGATCTCTATCGGAAGGATTTACAGTTACGTCCTTGTTCAAGATATCTTTGTCTTGGATACGGAAGCCATATTGGTCGAATGCTTTGATATCCAGGTAAGCAACGCCTTGTGCTTCGATGCTGTCAATTTTAGTACCGGCAGAGTTCAACAAGTCGCCAACTTCTACTTTGGAAACCATGGACTCATCGCCAACTGCAAAGATTTTGTTAGCTTGAGTTCCGCTGTCTTGGTGCAAGATGCTTACGGAAATTCTGTCGTTTCTTTGTGTGCCAGCTTCTTCCGTAATTTCAATTGCTTGTTCACCAGCAATTGTAGTGAAAGTGTTGCCGCCGCTTACGCGAATGTCAAAGTTGCTAGCGTTCAATTTGGATTTTGCACCATATTGGTTAGTCGCTTTGAAATCAACGCGTACTTTTTGAAGCAGCTTGTCGTTTTTGTCTCTTGCCAAAGGAATTGTATCGGAAGCAGTCAAGAAGTCAATTTTCGTGATTTTCTCAACAGTTGTTGTTACGGAAGCAGTTTTTGCAGTCTCGTTAATGTTGGACAAACCGCTGATTGTAACATCATATTTGCTGTCTTGGAATTTGGAATCGAAAGTCAGAGTAGCTACAGTCTTCTTGTCATCCCACTTCGTAGTGTAACCGGATGTCATTACGGAACCGTCTCTTTTAACTTCGATTTTCAGGTTCTTAGCAGCATCTTCAGTCAAAGCGCCGTTCAGTGTCAAAGTCAACACGTTAGCATCGGTTGCTTTCAAAGAAGAAATTGCGTATTTACCGTCAAACGCCGGTCCTTTGTATTGAGCTTTACCTTCGTATGCGCCCAGTACCAAAAGATCGCGAGTTGCTGCAGCAGTACCGCCGAATTTACCGTCAGCGCCGTTCGAGAGCAGCTTCAAGTTAAGAGCCAATGCTACATAACCTTTAGCCCAGTCGGAAACAGTTGCATCGTTTACGCCTGGAGTCGATTTAGCTTCGGAATCTTTGTTGATACCGCGAATCAAGAAAGCAGCCAGTTGTTCTTTAGTTACTTCGCCAGCTGGGTTATATACGCCAGGGCCGTAACCGTCAGTGATGCCGGCAGCTTTAACTGCTTCGATGTAAGGAAGAGCGTATCCGTTAGCCGGATCGTCAGCTTTAACATCAGTGAAGCTGGATGTTTTCAAGGAAGTGTCAACTTTCAAGTTGAAGATCAAAGCTGCTACTTTAGCGAATTGAGCGCGGTTCATTTTGTCTTTAAGACCAAATACGCCGTCGCCTACGCCGTCAAATACACCAGCCGAGATCAAAGAATCAAATTTCGCTTTTGTTGCTGCATCAAGATCTTTCAGGTCTTTGAAGTCAGCGGATGTTTTTGCTGCGTCTGCTTCAGCGTCAGCAGCCATTGCTACGGAAGAAAACATGGAGAAAGCCATAGCAAGGGATAAGATCGTAGATAAACTTTTTTTCATAACCTTTTTTTCTCCTCCTCGAATATCTTTCGGTTGTTGAGAGTTTTGTTTAGATAAATTATAGCTCGATTCCCTCATTAGCCGATTCACCCCCTTCCCAGAGTTTGAGCGAAATGATTAATTATTTAAGGTCTGCAATGTATAAGATTGCAGAAACTAGTAAACAATAAGAATGATAGCTTAGGCACTGGCGCGCCCTCATACATTATACACTGCAAAACTAGTAAGGTAAAGAGGTTATTTTGTGAAAATTATCCAAGAATAACGAGCTCTTTCGCCTCTTTGTTGTGTTTCAATGTATTAAACGCAGTGCCATTTAAAAAGTTGCGCTCTTTGAAAAAACTTTTTATGATTTCTGCAATCCATTTTTTGCAAGCGGAGTATGCTGCTTTGTCTATCACTTTTTGCTTGTTCTCGCTTACGAAATTTAGTATACACCGGATATATCAATTTCGTCATCACTCACTATTTTCCATCGCGAATAATTATCGAAACCCGCGCTGCGCAAGGATTTGGCGCCTTTTCGGACGATGAAAACAACGCTCCGATTTTCATTCGAAAATAAACAAAAACCCGAACCGGCTGGCTCGGGTTTGTTTATTTTATTTTGTCATTCGGGAGCGCGCCCCCATCAGCACGCGAATTTTTTGCAAAAACCGCAGCACCGGCTTTTTGGTCTGGCTTATAATGCCGATCGCCTCGGCGCCAAGAACTAATATGGCTAACAGGATAATGATCAGAAGCACGACGCCCCAAATCGTTTGCTGCTCGGACATATAAGATAGAAGAACCGCCGAGATACCGAACACGGATGCAATTCCGTAAATCATCAGCACCGTCAGTCTATGGCTGAAGCCCAGCTGAAGCAAGCAGTGATGCAAATGGCTCTTATCAGGCTTGGAGATCGGCAAATTGTTGACCCATCGACGAAGAATAGCAAAGAACGTATCCGATAAAGGCACGCCCAAAATCATAATCGGAACCAACAAGGACAGTACGGTCGCTTGCTTAAATCCGAGAATCGATAAAGTAGCCAAGCTGAACCCGAGAAAGAGCGATCCGGAATCACCCATAAAAATTTTCGCCGGGTGGAAATTATAGAAAAGGAATCCGACAATACTGCCCAATAAAATGACGCTTAACAGCACAACCGTCACATTGCCCATCATTAAGGCCAATATTAAGATGGTCGTTGTCGCTATACCGGAGACGCCTGCCGATAAGCCGTCCAAGCCGTCAATAAGATTAATCGCATTCGTTACCCCGACAATCCAGAAAATAGTTAGCGGCACGGCCAACCAGGTCAAGGAAATGGTCGAGTCGCCAAACGGGACGTTAACCAAATCAATCACAACGCCCGAATACACGACTACGCAGGCGGCAATGATTTGCCCGAGCAGCTTTACTTTGGGAGACAAGTCAAAGCGGTCGTCCAAAGCACCGAGAATGACAATAATGGTCCCGCCGATCAGCAAGCCGAGCGCAACATCCGTATTCACCGATTCGAAAGCGGGCGAAATGACAAAATACGCTCCTACAAAGGCCATGAAAATCGCGAGTCCGCCCAGCCTGGGCATAATCCGGCTATGTACCTTTCGTTGGTTGGGCGCATCGACTGCGCCTACCCAAAACGCGAATCGTTTCACCAACGGCGTCAACAGCAGGGCAATCAAACATGCGGCAATAAAGCCGATTCCATACAAAACATTCATCTTAATCCACACAGCCCCTTTTTTCTATAAAAGCCCCAAACATCTCAAATTATACTCGGTTTGAGCAAGTAATACCACCATCATTTTTGAGGAATATGAAGGGGTTTCGGGTGCTTTCATAGTTATTTTCAAGGATTCTGTCCATATTTGTTTCCACCGTCTATAGGATGCCGGATCAGGGGTCGAATTATTCGGCTAGGACCGAATATAATAGAGGGCGATATGCTCCGCAGGCAGCTGAGCCTCGTTCTTTAAACGCTCGATGATCGGCTGCTTTTGCTGACGCCAGGCTTCCCGGTCTTTTAATAAACGTAAAGCTTCGTTTGCAACGACCTCGGCCTGTATGGATTTGGTGTCAGCGGCGGCCGACATTTGAAGCCGGTTGAGAAACTGGTCAATTTTCGGATCGTAGGAAATGCCGATCATCGGCACCTGCTGGGAAGCAGCATATATTAACGAATGCAATCGCATCCCGATGAGCAGCCGGCAGCGGCTGACCTCGGCAAGCATGTGCTGTGGATGTGTCACATGGGCAGCGATCGAAATCCGCTCACGATATGTATTACCCAATAGATCGATCACATACTCTGAAGCGGCCGCATCCGAAGGCAGATGAAACGGAAGAAAACGGATATGAGCGTCGCTTTTCTCTAAAATAAGCTTTAATGCATCCGATACGGCTTGTAATTCCGAACGGTCCTGATTCCAAAACCGCAGCGATACCCCTATAATAGAAGCTTTGGAATCAAGCTGCAGCTCCTCCGCTCTATATGCGCCGTCCGCAAGCGGCATCCCCATGACCGGGTCGGGCACGACAACAATATCATGGGAAACATTCATTCTCTGCAGCAGCTGTTTTGACTCCAAATCACGAACCGATACGAAATCGCTGCGGTTAAACGACGCGCGAATCCATCCGAAGAACAGCCCCCGATGGACGGGACCGATTCCTTGCGAATATATAAAGGTCGGCTTGCCTAGCCATTGCGCGATTTTGATCACGGCCAAATAATAAGGAATCGTTTTGACCCCGGTCGCATCCTGCAGCAGGCTGCCTCCTCCGCTAATCAAGCCGTCCGCGCCGCGAATCGCACGAATCAGCTCCCCCAGCTTCATTCTATGCACCGCCTCGACGCCATAGGTCATATGCGTTTTGGCTGGATTGATCGATAGCACGACGGGGACAAATCGGATCCCCTGTGCCTTGCCCTGTTCCTCCAAAGCAAGCAGGATCGATTGCAAAACGGCTTCATCGCCGCTGTTATCAAAGCCGTAATAGCCGGATACTACGATCCTTTTAGTAACAACGGTGTCCACCTACGCCAACTCCTCGCAACAATTTCCCAGACGATAATATACCCGATGCCGATCAAGATTCCGAAGGATAAGCCGTACACGATCCGAATGAATGAAATATGCAGTGGCGTGTGCAAATGTGCGAATGTATCTACGATAGAAGCTTGGCCGATCACGCCGATTAGGATAAGCAGAACCGCATTTCTGTATTTCACACACAAATAGGCGCCAAGTAAAAATAGCGGGTGAGCGATTAAAAACTCTTTCGTTCTTGGACGTACGCCCAGTGTATTTTCCAAAAACGACCGGAACAGCCGTTCGAAAGCGGAAGCCTGGCCTTCGTTCCCGGTTCTCGACAAATAGTAATATCCAGCCGCGCCCACGACGATCGCACCTAGTACCCATAGTACACTTATATAGGAAGAAAGCAGTTTTTTCGCTCTTTCCCGCTTCTCTTTATAGGATGAATCCTCACTGAACAGCAGCCAATAAAGAACGACCAAAACGATCGGAACCAAATGCAGTGCGCTGACGCCTCTGAACTGCTCGATGACGAGCATATAAGTGATCGTATTGAGAAATCCTACAATAAAGCATATGCCCATTGCGGAGATAAGTGCGGTTCGCAGCAGCAGCAGCACGGCGAAAAGCAGGCTGGAGCCGGTCTTGGTACGATGCCTTTGCCGCGCGCTTCGGATTGCCAGCATCGTAGCCAGCGTCGGCGCGCACGTACCGGCACCAAGCGCGAGCCCTTGCGCGAACAAAGCCGGCGAGTACACATACAATGCTGCGGAGCCCAGCATTCCCAATATAAACAGGAGCAGCGTAATTTCCGGAACAAAATACGATATCGTTAAAGCGATCAGCGCAACGGCGCCAAGCCAGACAAACCCTTTGGCCACTTTGTGCCAGCCCGGATACATTGGCTGAAACTTTTCGGCAATCCCGGTCGTATAGCCTGCATCCAGAATGCGCGGGATTGCGCCATCCGGACCTTTCAAGCTTTCGGCTATTGCCGCCAGCGGATGCAATATTTTTCCCTTATCGACGTTTTTTACGGCCCTCGCATTTAAAAATACGATCCGGATGTTGCGGTCTTTTACGGCCAGAACAAACCGGTCTGCCACCTCTTGGACCCGGGTCCGCAATTCTTCTTCCGTCAAATTCTCGGTCAGCTTCTCGCCGTCTTTTTCGGTGAAGGAATGAAGCCGGACCACGTTGTAGCCTAACATTTTGGACAGGCGATTGAAGCCTTTTTGCTGCGCTTTTTGCAGTTCGATGTTAGCCAGCCCCATGTTATGCTTTTTCATGAGCTCGGCCATGGTGTCGATGTTGTCCCAATCTTTGTCGTTCACATAGCCGGGGACAGTCTCCCCATCGATAATGAACCTTTTGATGCCGTACTGCTGAAATTGGGCCAGCAGCGCATCAATGCGCACGGCATCGAACGGTCTGCGGTTCGACAAGCGGACAACGATCTGAAAACCTTCGCTTTTCAGCATATCAAGCGTAATCGGATCAGGATCCATCGTGCGCAGCATCGCTTCCTCCTGCCCCATCTCGATGATCATGCCCGCCTGATTTTTAAAGCTCCAGGGACGCGTTTTGACATTGACACTGGTGAAGGTCGCAGCGATCAAAGGCTGCAGCCGTTCCTGAGCTTCTTTTCCGGCAAACAGTATGTAGGTGAAATTTTCATTCGGCGATATGGGACTTTGCGTTAACGCCATCGCTTCATGCGACGTAAACACCTCGATACGCCGGGATAACTTCAGTTCCGAAAGCGTCGCTTCATATACTGACATCGAATGGACGCCTGATTTTTTCAACAGCTTTATTTGATCGTTAACAAATGCTCTTGGATCGGACTGAAAATCGGAAATTTCCAGCAAATCGCGATAATCGAACACAAACTCTACTTTGCGCGCGGTGTGATCCTCCGTATTGAATCTTTCGTAAGCGATCGGCAAAGAAGCCAAAACGCCTAAGACCACAAGCAGCCATAACCATCTCATACTTTTTTGGTTCCATTGCAAGTAACGCCCGTTCAACGCGTTCACTCCTAATTGTTATTGGTCTACCCGGCTCATCACAGCGTGTACCAATCCGTGAATCGCGTCTGTGGCGGTTTGTGCAGAAGTGCCGCGAACGGCGAAATACACTTTGATTTTCGGCTCCGTGCCGGAAGGACGAAGGCAAAACCACGAATGGTCGGCAAGCGTATATTTAAGAACATTTTCAACCGGCAATCCGTAAAGGCCTTGTAAAAAATCTTCGACTTTGACAACCCGCTGTCCGTTGACGTCCACAGGCGGCTTGCTCCGCCAATCATCCATAATCGCCTGAATTTGTTCGACCCCGTCTTTGCCTTTCATCGTCCGCGATTCCAGCTGCTCCAGGAAATAACCGTGGCGTCGGTACAAATCCTGCAGCGCTTCATACAAAGATTGGCCTTTATGCTTGTAGTAAGCTGCCGCTTCACAAATCAGCATGGCTGCAATAACGGCATCTTTATCTCTTGCATAAGTTCCGGCCAAATAGCCGTAGCTCTCCTCATATCCGAACAAAAATTGCGCTTCCTTCGTCGCTTCGAACTGCGTCATTTTTTCGCCGATATATTTGAAGCCCGTTAGCGTATTCAACGTCTCGATGCCATAATGTTGGGCAACCACAGCACCCATCTCGCTCGTAACAATCGTTTTGATCACAACGCCGTTCGCAGGAAGCGTACCGCGCTTTTGAAGGCTGCCCAGCAAATAGTCAACCATGATCGCTCCGGATTGGTTGCCGGTCAGCACGAAATATTCGCCGTTGGCATCCTTCACAACCGCTCCCATCCGGTCGCAGTCGGGATCGGTACCGATAATGATATCGGCGTCGATCTGCTTGGCTTGCCGGATCGCCAGTGCGAAGGCATCCTTTTCTTCCGGATTCGGCGACTTGACGGTGCTGAATTTCGCATCAGGCAGCTCCTGTTCGGCCACAACTTCCACCTGCTCAAATCCGATAGCATGCAGCGCAGCGCGAACGGATTTGTTGCCTGCGCCATGCAGCGGGGTGTAGACGATACGGAAATCGTCGCTCATCCGCTTCACGATGTCGGAATGAAGGCTGACCGAAACGACAGCCTGTATGTACTGTTCATCGAGCTCCTGGCCGATCCATTGAAGAAGACCTTGAGATTCCGCATGCGCACGGGTATCGCGACGCACATCGGCAAAGGCCTGCACCTTCTGAATTTCGGCGATGACCTGCTCCGCCTGATCCGGCACAAGCTGGCCGCCATCCTGGCCATATACTTTATACCCGTTGTATTCCGGCGGATTGTGGCTTGCGGTAACGACGATACCGGCGTCCGCCTGCAGCGCTCTTACGGAAAAGGAAAGTTCCGGCGTTGGACGGAGCGATTCGAACACATATGCTTTAATTCCGTTACCCGCCAAAACTTTGGCGGCTTCCAATGCGAATTCCGGAGACTGGTTTCGGGAATCGTAGGCTATAACAACGGACGGACTCGGTTTTCCCTGCTTGTTGACATACTGGGCCAGCCCTTGAGTAGCCCGCGCAACCGTGTACAAATTAATCCGGTTCGTTCCAGCCCCGATCACCCCGCGAAGTCCGCCTGTACCGAACTCAAGGTCGCGGTAAAACCGATCCTCGATTTCTTTCGGCTGGTCGGTAATGCTTGCAAGCTCCGCTTTGGTGGAATCGTCGATCGCGGGATCGTTCAGCCATAGCTTGTATTGTTCTTGAACACGAAATGGCGTTGTCATAGTTCAACTCCCTCATCGGATATATTTGAAACTGCAATTACTTCGGATCGGACAGCGCAAACATCAATTCGCCCTCGGCAACAACCTTGTCGCCTACTTTGGCCACAGCCTGGCCTTTCCCGATGCTGCCTTTTAAACGGGTAATCGATACTTCGAGGATCAGTGTGTCCCCCGGCACGACCTGCCCGCGAAAGCGGAACTCATTGATGCCTGCAAAAAAACCGAGCTTCCCTTTATTGGCTTCAAGCGATAGCATTGCGACGCTGCCTACCTGAGCCAAAGCTTCTACTATCAGAACCCCCGGCATCACGGGATAAGAAGGAAAATGCCCGACGAAAAAGGGCTCATTAATCGTTACATTTTTCAACCCGACCGCACGTACCCCTGCCTCCATCTCCAAAATACGGTCTACCAGCAAGAAAGGCGGGCGATGGGGAATAATTTCTTGAATCTGCATTGCATCCAACAATGTTAAATGCTCCCTTCACGTAGAGTATAAAATCAGTTCATTCAACTTACACTAGGAATATCCCTTCATGATCTGCAGTAGTGAAGGTTGATATAAGGGAGCTTATGAACGGGGTGCCCGGAGCGGCGGCTTGGACATAAGCTCTTTTTTAAATACTTCGCTTCGCACAACCTTGACAAACGCGCTCGTTCTCGAAGGACGGCAAAGCCGTTGATCCTTGTCGGGCTAAAAGCGGGCGTCGCTCAGGAGCTTTCGCTTTCGTTCTTGTTTAAGCTTTTAAACTGAAAAATATAAATAATGGACGTTAAAAATGAGATGAAGATAACGAGCCACAGACAAGCTTCCGCATACTTGTATTCAAAAATAACAAGGAGGATAGCCAAATAATACAATACCGTCGTCAGCTTGCCCATTACATTTGCCGGCACGGTCTGCTTACCGCGAAAATGAAAAATGGCCGAACCGATAATCATCCCCGCGTCTCTTAAAAACATGGCGGCCGCCGCCTCCCAGGAAATCATCCCGGAAAAAACGAGAGAGAGGATAACAGCGATCATCATCGTTTTATCTGCCAACGGGTCCAGCATGCTTCCAAGCTGCGTAATCATCTTTCGCTTCCGCGCAATGTAACCGTCCAATACGTCGGTCAAGCCGGCCAACAGCAAAATGAAAAAAGCGGTCCGGATAAATCCCGATTCGAATACAAACAAATAGACGGGAATGAGCAAAAATCGGCATACGGTTAAAATATTTGGCAGGTTCCACATATGCAAATTGTCTCCTCCCGGCTTAGGTTGGATGTTCATCCCATCCATACATTATACCGTTGTTAAGGCAAAAATAAAACTCCCGGCAAGGGAGCCTCTATCGTTCTATTTTGTTTCCGCAAATACTAAGTCATAAATATGGCGCCACGTTTCGATATCGTACACTTCTTCCATCGGACGCTTGCCTATATATACGTATCCTATGACCAAGCCGGCTGCCAGTGCCGCTATGCATAAAAAAGGAATGCCTACCCACTGGGCGATCACCCAAATTCTCCGCCGCTTCTTTTTCGAGGAGCGGGCTTTCGCTTTGGTCTTGGCCTTTTTTTCTTCCGTATCTGTCATACGCACCTACCCCGCTTCAAAGATCCCGCTAGGCGCGCAAATTGTTCGCCAAACCCATCATCGTATCCGAAGATGTAATAGCTTTGGAGTTTAATTGGAATGCGCGCTGCACCAACAGCAGGTCCGTCATTTCATCAGCCAGAGCAACGTTCGAGTTTTCCAAAAAGCCTTGTCTCATCGTGATCGGATCAATTGAATTATTCGTGTCGTCAACCGTTTGCAGCACTTCTTCACGATTCGCTATTCCGGTCGGCAATTGATACAGATTGTCTCCCAATTCCTGGAGCAGCTGCGGCCGGATAACGCGAACAAGCTTGATTTGGCCCGCTTCAACGGGCGGAGATGTCTTGTCCAAATTACTGGAAGCGAGTATTCTGCCATCGATTTGAATCTGAACGCTATGATCGGCAGGAATGCGGACGGGGTTATTGTCAGCGCCCATCACATACTGTCCGTCCTTGGTTGTTAGAAACAGGTCCGGGTCGGCCGGATCGTTCGAAGGACTCGTTTCAAAGGAACCGTTACGCGTCCAAAGCGTCTGCGGTACCGGGTTATTGTTTGCGTCACGAGTAAACGTATTAATCTCAAACAAGCCATTACCTTCAATGGCAACATCCAAGGGGCTTTCCGTAGCCTGTAAAGATCCTTGCGTCATATTGAGCTGCGCTTGAACGAGTCTGGCCCCCCAGCCTTGGTTATAACCTAATGGGGATAGACGACCTTCCTTGACAAAGCCTTTCGGCTGCTGCTTGACGCTGGTCAGTACGTCCTGGAACGAAGCTTCTTTGCGCTTATAGCCTGTCGTATTCACGTTGGCGATATTGTTGGATAACATATCCAGCTTTTGCTGCAGTGCGTGCATGGATACGGATGAGTTGATCATCGAATGGTTCATGTGTCCTCCTCCAAGTTTCGCTAATGCGAAACTGCTTCGTAAGCATCTGCTGTTAAGTTTCACTTTAGCGAAACCGCTTCGTAAGCATCCGCTGAGTTTCGCTAAAGCGAAACTGACTTCGTAAGCCAAATACAAAGTTTACGCTACACCCGTCCGACTTCGTTGGCAGCCTTGTCCATACTGCGGTCATAAAATTGGATAACCTTCTGGTTCGCCTCGTAGGCCCGAAGCGCCGACATCAGGTCAACCATCGATTGGCTCGAATCCACATTCGAACGCTCCACATATCCTTGCCTAATCTCCACCTGATCGTCCACCGTAGTCGCGCGCGCCAGTCCTTCCTCCCCTGGAATCAGGCGGTAAAGGCCGTTGCCTTCGCGAACCAGATGGTTCGGATCCTCAATGCGGCTAATAAGCAGACTCATCGGCTGATTGTTAGCTGTTTGAATAGGTATTCCGTCCTCGTTCGTGAACTGTCCCTGCTTGGTTATATGAAAGTTGCTAATAGGCGTCTGCGTGACAGGATCAATAAGCAGAATCGGCTGGCCGTCGCTGCCGATGACCCGATAGCCGTCAGGCGTAATCAGCTGGCCGGTACCGTCGACGGAAAACTTTCCGTTCAACGTGTATCTCTGCTCGCCATCCGCATTTTCAACCGTAAAAAAAGCTTGGGGCTGAATAACCCGTTGACCGTTCGCATCCACATACTTGCCGGATGCATCGAATGCTGCGCCGGCAATTTGAATGTTCGAGATGAGTGCAAAATCGAACGGATTGTGCGTCTCTTGAATATCGCCCTGCGCATGAACGGAGACGTTCTCCTCCGCCATAACGCCGGTATTCAGGCGGCCGATCGGAACCGATCCGGGCTCGCCCTGACCGCTGCGCACCCGCGAGATGAGCATCTCCGGAAACGAACGGTTAATTCCGTTGCCCTGCTTGAACCCGGGTGTATTCACATTGGCTATATTGTTGGTGACGATATCATGCTTGCGCTGCTGCGAAATCATACCGGATGCAGCCGTGTACAGCCCTCTTAGCATTACTACAATCCTCCCCAGCGTCGGCGTTATAGAACGGTTCTATTAAAATTTACGCTTCGATACTTTATCCAGGTTGTCCAGCATAATGCCGGTTCCGTTAACAACGCAATGCATCGGATCTTCTGCGATCAGCACCGGCACCTTAAGCTCGTCCGCCAACAATTGGTCGATGCCGTGCAGCAGCGCGCCGCCGCCGGTCAGGATGACGCCGCGATCAATAATATCCGCGGACAGCTCGGGAGGCGTACGCTCCAATACGGTTTTAGCCGAAGCTACGATCGAGGACACAGGATCCCATAACGCCTCGTGGATTTCTTCCGAATTGATGGTTATTGTCAACGGCAGCCCGCTCACCATATCTCTGCCGCGAATATCCATCGTCTCTCTCCGGCCGTTCGGATAGACGGTTCCGATTTTGACCTTAATGTCTTCCGAGGTCCGCTCACCGATCAACAATTTATATTTGTTCTTGATGTATTTCATAATGGCCGAGTCGAACTTGTCCCCCGCGACTTTAATAGAGGAGGAGGTGACGATATCGCCCATCGATAAGACGGCTACGTCCGTCGTCCCTCCACCGATATCCACGACCATATTCCCGCTTGGCTGGAATATATCCATCCCTGCGCCGATGGCAGCAGCTTTAGGCTCCTCTTCCAGAAACACCTCTCGTGCCCCGCTCCGTTCCGCCGCTTCGCGAATCGCCTTCTGCTCAACGGATGTAATATTGGTCGGAGCGCAGATCAAAATTCTCGGGTGACTGTACCACCTCTTGCCGCCTACCTTGTTTATGAAATGCTTCAGCATAATTTCCGTAATTTCAAAATCGGCAATTACGCCATCCTTAAGCGGGCGAATAGCTACGATATTCCCCGGCGTACGCCCGACCATGCGGAACGCTTCTTCGCCGACAGCCAACACCCGCTTCGTATCGCTTTCAATAGCGACGACGGACGGCTCATCCAGAACAACACCGCGTCCCTTTACATGAATCAGGACGTTAGCTGTCCCCAGATCGATGCCAATATCCTTGCTTAACATTGAATAGTTCCTCCCTAAACAAAACCGTCCATCCTAAAAAAAGAAGCGGTACTCCATATATTATCAATTATAAGTAAATTCGCTATTAATTTGCAAAATCCTCTTTTTTTATCCTACAATTTCGACAAATATCGTTTTGCCGTTTCGGTTCGGACAGGTGCGGAACGCTTCATTCGGTAAAGCATGCTGCTACTTTGCCGTAACCAGCTTTTCCTGCGCTTTTGGATTACGCGTCTTCCGGTATTTGATCTTGGTCGCTTCCCCGCCCCGGAGGTGCCGGATCGACTTGTGGTATTCCAAAATGTGCTTGACTTGATTCGCCAAATCAGGATTTATCTCAGGCAATCTTTCGGTCAAATCCTTGTGCACCGTACTTTTGGAAACACCGAATTCTTTCGCGATCGTGCGAACCGTATGCTTCGTTTCCACAAGGCAACGACCGATTTTGATGGTCCGCTCTTTGATGTAATCGTGCACTCCCCTCGCCTCCCTACTCGAGTTAGTTTGGTACATTATATGAGGGGCGTTTACTTATATTCTTTGTTTCCAAGCCTGACAAGCTTTAGAAACCACAATTATTTTCAAGGACAAGCCATAAATGCGTATTTTTATACCAGTTTAAACGGCTTCGCTATCCTTAAGGACAGGTGCGTTTGTCAAGGTTGAGCGAAGCAAAGTATAGAGCTTATACTTTCCGGTAACCAAAAAAAGAGGGGGCGTACATACGCCCCCCGGCCTTTGCCATCCTGAAATTAATGTTCTGCGAAGAACTGCTCCGGATTAACGGATTGCCCGTTCTCCCCTTGCCTTACCTCGAAATGGAGGTGAACGCCCTGATCCTTCTCCAGCTCATTGCGGCCTGCTTTGGCGATCACATCGCCGGCTTTTACTTCAGCGTCTTTCGCGACTTTCACATCGGCCAAGCTTTGATACACAGTGACAAGGCCGTTGCTGTGCGTAATTTCAACCAAATTGCCGACGACCGGATTTTTTTCCACCGCCGTCACCTTTCCGCTCATGGCAGCCAAGACATCGAATGCGGTATTGTCATGCTTGGCATAATCCATACCCATATGCGGCGTGAACGTATCGCCATATTCGACCATGGCGGCTTGGCGCACTTCATTGGACGCTTTGCTGTCAAAGAACGGCAGAATCACATCCAGATCTTTTTCCTTGAACGGGTGCTGCATCGTTTCCGTAACCGTATTGACGGCTACCGCATCCGGCTTGTTGACATTATCCGTTACTGTGGTTTTACTTTGGATCCCGAACTCTCCATCGAGAGCCGACTTACCGGCATCCTGGTAGACCCACATTAACGTTAAGATAATTGCCGCGGCTGCCATGTACGTTGCAGGAAATACCCATTTCTTCGCCAAAAACCGTTTCCAGGAAAAAGATGGACTGCTTTGCGCTCCCTCGTTGGTTTTAGGAGCTTCTTCATTGGTCTGTAAATCTTTCTTTTGATCATTCATAGATTTATCACCTCGCTAACCATTGTTGCCACGGTTACGAGTTTTATACGCGAGGCGATCTATTTTTTTAGAAACTTTTACCTTTTACTAGTTTTGAGGCTCTGTCTATTCCGATGCCGGTATAAAAATATTTGACAATCTCATCGGCTTTACGTCCCTGCTGCGCCATCCCGTTGGCCCCCCACTGGCTCATGCCGACGCCATGCCCGTAGCCAAACGTCGTAATCAGCAAATCCGTTCCTTTCCAGCTCCATTCGAAATGGGAGGAATTCAGGCCAAGGCGCTCGCGAACCTCACGACCTGTGAATGATTTGCCCGCTATGACCACTCTTTTGACACGATGGCCCTTCGTCATCTCCATGATCTTCATTCCGCTGCGACTGTTGGTGGAAACCGGAACGATCCCCGGGGTCCCCAGCTTGCGCTGAAGCTCCTTGTAAGAAACGGTGACCGTTTCTTTATAACGCGGGGACAGCTTCATATCCCATGGACTGGGAACGCTCCGCAAGTAAGGAATATATTCGTTCCAATAGTCCTCCGAATTTTCGGTATAGCCGTTGCTCGTCGAAAAAAAAGTCGCTTGAATCGGTTTGCCGTCATAGGTCAAAATCAGATCCCTGGTTTCGTCCACTGCACGGTTCAGTTTGTCCGAATTCGCAGCGTAAACCTCTCCCCACTTGGCTTTGAGTTCCTCGTCCGATATGTAAGCTTGATGCGCCACCGTGTCGGTCACCCAGGCTCCCGATACCGGCACGTTGCTCGTATCCTGCTCTATCATTCGCCGAATGATATAGGTTCTTGCGGCCATGGCCTGCGCTTTCATCGCCTCCAGCTCAAACTCTATCGGCATTTCCGCGGCTAATACACCTCTCACATATTGATCGAGCGGCAGCTGCACCACTTTTTGCTGCTTGCTCATATAAACCGGGATTTGCAGAGCCGGTTGTCCGGCCGTCTCGCTCTGCCGGGAGTCTGATGCCGGCTGCAGGCTTGAGGGCGATGGAGAAGGCGGGCTTTTTACAAGAATAGAAGGAACAATTACAACTACGGCAACAAAACTGGACAGGCAGATCGCCGCCCATCGGATCATCTTCTTTTTGTCCATCTCGGTTCCTCCGTCTTCTGCAGGCATGGATGTTCTGTGAAGGTATCTTTACAGGTAACATCATCATATGAACCGAAAAGATAGAATAGAACCCGGACATAGAAAAGATGAGACTCTCCGGAATCCGCAGAGTCTCCTCATAGTTTTGTGCTTAATGTCTGTTCGGTTGCGGTTACGCCATGCTTGGGCTGACTGCGAAAATCGAGATCGTTTCCGCCTCGGCTTCTTCAGCGGCCGGCTCGATAGACAGCCGTTGAATATCTGCGCCTAACCCACTCAACTTATCCGTAATGTTAACGTATCCGCGATCGATATGATGAATGCCCGTCACTTCGGTCTCGCCTTCCGCGACCAACGCCGCCAAAATGAGTGCCGCTCCGGCTCTCAGGTCAGTAGCGCATACTTTGGCTCCGCGAAGCCGGCTGCCGCCGCTAATAATCGCCGACCGTCCGTCAACTTTAATCTGCGCATTCATATTCACAAGCTGCTCGACATGCATGAAGCGGTTTTCAAACACCGTCTCGGTTACAATGCCTGTACCATCCGCCGTCAAAAGAAGCGCCATCATTTGCGACTGCATATCGGTAGGAAAGCCCGGATACGGCAATGTTTTAACATCGACCGTACGGAGCGGTTTATCGGTAAAGACACGCAAACCGTTCTCATCCTCTTCAATTTGCACGCCCATTTCCTGCAATTTGGAAATCACCGGCCGCAAATGATCGCCGATCGCGCCTTCAATATAAACATCGCTTTTCGTTATAGCCGCGGCAATCATATATGTACCTGCTTCAATTCGATCCGGAATAACCGTATGTACCGTACCCGTCAGCTTCTCAACGCCATCAATGCGAATGAGGCCTGTCCCCGCTCCGCGAATTTTGGCGCCCATGGCGTTCAAATAGTTCGCCAAATCGACAATTTCCGGCTCCTTCGCCGCATTTTCAATGGTCGTCGTGCCTTCCGCAAGCGAAGCCGCCATCATAATATTTTCCGTGGCGCCTACGCTGGCAACATCCAAATAAATTTTGGCGCCCTTGAGCCTGCCGTTTACCCTCGCTTCGATATAGCCTTGGCCCAGCTCGATTTCCGCTCCCATCGCCTCAAAGCCTTTTAAATGCTGGTCGATGGGCCGGGTACCGATGGCGCAGCCGCCGGGCAGCGATATTCTCGCCTGACCCATGCGGGTCAATAAAGGTCCCATCACAAGAAAAGATGCCCTCATTTTTCGAACGAGCTCGTAGGAAGCCTCACAGGTTCGGATGCTTTGCGCATTGACGCGTATCGTCTCATTTATATATTCAACTTCGACTCCAAGGCTTTCCAAAACCTTATTTATTACAATAACGTCGTCCAGAAGAGGCGCGTCGTAAATCACGCTTTCTCCATCTATGCCTAATATAGAGGCTGCTATGATCGGCAGAACGGCATTTTTTGCTCCATGTATTCTCACTCTGCCTGACAACCTTCGGCCGCCGCGGACGATAATTTTGCTCATCATGGTCCCCCTCCGCGCTGTTTTCTTTGCACACTGTAACAGTTTAGCATTGAACCTTCAGCATGTAAAATTCATTTTCTGAAAACCCGGTCACGATAGTATTCGGAGCCAACCAGGGATTTACAACGGTTGTACTATCCATTGTTGACAATATTCACCTTGGTTATTCGGACAGCCTCAAAAGTCCGGCGAATAACGGCCCGCTGCGCGGACGGTTCATTCAATCGAATCACGATTGTCCCGATCTCTTGGATGGTACCCGCACAGCGGCTGCCATCCAACGACAAAGACCGACGCTGTCGCTTCTCCGGACAATTTCCGCCCGTACCGCTCCCTATGCACCGGACGATTTAAAACATCCCCGGAAGCCAGGTGGACCAGTGAAAATAATCGATGACAAAACGGGCTACCTGATACCCTAAGGCAATCGATAATAAAATTTGCAGCAGCTTGCTTTGTACGCTCCGCGGACGCCTCATGATTTTTTCCAATTGGATCTCTTGCAGAGCCCACCACGAGCAGCCGATGCAGATCAGCACAATGACGATATTCAGTAATCCGTTCATCCCCATGGACGCGCTCATTTGATCTACATAATCCATAACCGTATCCCTGCTTTCCTAATAAAAGTACGTTCTCTCTGCCCGCCTGTGGGGAGCGTTCCAGAGCCCAACCTTATGGTATCATCTTCGCCAGCATGCTCACAAATTCAGCCCGCGTCGCTTGCTGATCGGGACGAAACGTTCCGTCCGCATAACCCGCGATCCAGCCCTCCGCCTTCATCTGCTTCAATATGCCCGTACCCCAGTAACCATTATCCACATCGGTAAACGGTACATCGCCCTGCAGATTTCCCGTTTTGTTCAAGCTGCGGGCTATCATCGAGATCATTTCCATCCTGCTGACCGGCTGGTCGGGAGCAAATGTCCGATCCGGGTAGCCGTCGATAATACCGCTTTGCGCAGCCCGGGCGATATCCGCATAAGCCCAATGATTCGGGGACAGATCGGTATATGCTATTTGTTTTTGCTGCGAGAGCTTCAGCGCCCGGCTCAAAATAACTGTGGCCTCGGCGCGGGTGATCGTCCGGTTGGGACGGAACGTGTAATCGTCGTAACCGTTAATAATCTGCTTATCGCTTAGTCCCAATATACTATTTTGTGCCCAATGTCCGCGAATATCGGTAAAATTGCCCGTCAGCGGCTTGGCATTAACCATAAATTGATATAAGCTCCGGTCAAACGTCTGATTCGCGCTTAGCTTCGCATAATACGTACCTGCTTGCAGACGCTGCTGAAGCTTGGCGGCCTTCATGCCGCTTGTGTTCGATATGGGCTTCATGCTTCCGTCATATAAAATCATGTTCATTTCAACGCCATCCGGTATTTCCGTCAAATCGAGCTGTACCATGTTGTTCTCCTGAATTCTGAACTGAAACCAGTCCACATCGTCCGGCTTGTCAATCAAACCATAGTATGGCGTGTTGAGCGATACTGTCGTCGCCTGGTAGGAGCGGTTATTCGGTTCGTTCGGATCGATCAGCTTGGCGTCATACTCGATCGTGAGTGTATACTCGCCCGTCACCGGAAACGGATATTCCTTCACATTCGACACGCGGATATAATAGCTGCCCGGAAACACTTCCGGCAGCAGCAAGCTTTCCTCAACCCCATCCTCGTTGTCGTCAACGACGTAGGCTTTCTCCCCTTTCTTCTGAACGAAAAGCACCGGGTCAATTCTCGCGGTGTCCGTGCTCACACGAATCCGCAGCGATCCCGATTGTTCAATCGGCAGCTCGAACCAGTCCTGATCGTTCATTTGATGAAAGGTGCCTACAATCGTCTGGCTCCGTGACGGCAGGACGGTTGCACTGTATTGATGGTCGTTGTCCTCGAACTGATCCCGGTATATATCGAAAGAGGTCGTCAGCTTATACGGTACCTCCTGCTTCAAATTACGGTTGTCCAACTGCAGCTGCACATAGCTGCGCCCTTTCACCACCTGAACCGAGGCCGGCTGTCCCGGCTTGGCGGCAACGCTGGCAAAGTTCCCATTCGCATCCGTATGCTGAACGATAACGGGAAGCCCCCCGGTATCGAAGTCCAGATTGACCGTACCGTTGTAAGGGGCATCGAAATAAAACCAATCCTGATCCGAGCCGCCGGAGAACGAGGCTGAGATCATTTTGCTGACCGATATCGCTTTCGCTTGATCCTTCCGGTTATTCGGCTCATACATATCCGCAAGCGGCATTTCTTTCATCGCCCTGTCCGCCCGCAGCATTCCGTAGCCCGTGGAGCTGTCCCATCCGGGCGCACCCAAGTCATCTGCAGTTTGCCGCAGCAGCTGGCGAATTTGGTAAGCCTTCATCGCCGGATATTTGCCCCAGACCAAGGCCGCGACAGCCGCGACTTGCGGTGCCGCCATCGAGGTGCCGTCCTTGTATTCATAGGAACCCCCTCTGGCAGTTGTAAACACGTCCCATGGCGCGACCAGATCGATTTCAGGCCCTGAATTGGAACGCGGATCCGCCTTCCGCTCCGCCGTCATGCCCCCGACCGCAAGAACGGTCGGATACGCCGCCGGATATTTGACCCGGTTACCTTCGTTTCCTGTCGCCGCAACGAGCAGTACATCTTTCTCTTCCGCGTAACGAACTATTTCGTTCATATAATTCGAATATTTGTTTAATCCTAGCGATAAAACGACAATTTTCGCACCGTGGTCGACAGCATAGCGGATGCCCTCGCCCAGCTTCGCTTCTCCGCCGGAGCCATCCATTTCCAGAGCTTTGATCGGCATCATTTTCGCCCTCCACAAAATCCCCGCGACGCCCCTGTCATTGTTGCCGACAGCCGCAACAACACCGGCTACATTCGTCCCGTGGCCGTTATCATCCTGCGGAGGGAGGCTCGGATTGACGAGATTGGCGCCTGTAACCAGATTCGGTTTAAGATCCGGGTGTTCCAGATCGACCCCGGTATCGACAATCGCGATCACCATGTTATTGTTGGCTGTAGCTATATCCCACGCTTCATTCGCGTGAATTTGTTTTAAATACGTCTGTTTTTCGATAAACGGATCCTCTGCGGTTGCCGCCACGCGTACTTCCCGACTTTCGGCATATGCAGTCGCCGCGAATACAATGAACATGACTATGGCTATAATTCCGTATCGTACGAAGGGGACAGGTTGTTTTTTATCAAGCATGTTCATTGATCCTTTGCGCAGATTTAGCTCATACGAGCAGCTTTATTGATTTCGCTATTGCCTGGCCGATTCCCTGCTTCAAAAGCAGGTTGTAAAAAGTGGAAGTTTCATGAACAAGCCAGGTTACACATTATTACCCATGTGCGCGCATCGTTAAAGCAGTCTATCCGAATCGACGCGGCGCTTGACCGAAGCCCTTCCGACGAAGAGCTTTTGATGTAGCTTTTCTTGCAGTATCACAATGGTTCAGCTCCGCTGAAAACAGATAATTTCTGATATTATAACAAAAAACCCAGCGTGTCCGCGTATTGCGGCACACTGGGTTTCTGGCAGGTCGGATTTATCCCAAGAAGAATAAATCCTGCGTCAAAGAAAATATCCGCTCAATCCAGTTCAGCACGAGCTGCGGCACGATACCGAGCACCAAGCTGGCACCGGCGCACAGCCAGAGCGTAATGCCGAGCGGCAATGGAACTGCCACCTCGCGCGATTCGAAATCGCTGCGCATAAACATTTGACGGATCAAGCCGAAGTAGTAGTAGAACGATACGACGCTGGTACCGATCATTACGGCAGCCAGCCAATAATTTTGTGTTTGCAGCGTGCCCAGCATAATGTACAGCTTCCCGAAAAAACCGCCCGACAGCGGCAGCCCGGCAAGTGAAAGCACCAGCAGCACCGCAGCTACCGCCGTGCCCGGCGCACGGTAATACAGTCCCGCCAGTCCGCTGATCCGCTCGTCGCCTGTAGAGCGCTCCAGGATCATCAGCACGGCAAAAATTCCGATGTTCATAAACAAGTAGGCGATCAAGTAAAACGCGAACTCCGAGAAGTTGGAGAAATGAACCATCGAAAACTGCGTGGCAATCGGAACGAGCAAATAACCGGAGTTGGCGATACCGGAGTAGGCCAACAGCCTCTTCATATTCGATTGGCGCAGCGCTATAAAGTTTCCGAGCACCATAGCCAAAGCCGCGACCACCATCAGTGACAGCAGCACGTCTTTATGCAGCGGCGTCTCCATTAACGGGCCGATCGCGAACACCCCGTACAAAACGCGGAACAATATGGCGAATGCCGCTGCTTTCGAGACGACAGCCAAAAACGCAGTAACCGGTGTCGCCGCCCCTTGATAGACGTCGGGCGCCCACATATGGAACGGCGCTGCAGCCACTTTAAAGCTGAAGCCGGCCAGCAGCAGGAAGAAGGACAAGTAAAGGTAAGGTAAAATCGACGCCGCATCTTGACTGATAATGGTGTTGATTTCCGAAATGTTCGTAGATCCCGAGACCCCGTATAAAAAGGACATCCCGTATAAGATAATCGCCGAGGAAATTCCGCCCAGCACGATGTACTTGAAGGCCCCTTCATTGGCTTGCAAATCTTTTTTGCGCATTGCCACCAAAATATAGGAAGTAATGCTCAGCACCTCCAAGCCGACGTATAGCGTAATGAGGTCGCCGGAGGAAGCCATGATCATACCGCCCAAGGTCGCCGGCAGCAGCAAATAATAAAACTCGCCGAGATGGGAAATATCTTCTTTCTTGATCGAGCCGATGCTCATAAAAGTGATTAAGCCTGCGCCCGTTAATAAGATCAGCTTTATAATATTCGCAAAATCATCGATCCGGTAGCTCAAGTTCAGCAGCTGCTTCGGTTCCGCCGGATGAAGATAACTGACTACAAACAGTCCGGAAATGACGATGCCTGCCAGCGACAGCCAGCCGAGCAGCGTCCGGTTCGTTTGCCTCGGCAGCAGCAGATCGAGCAATGACAACACCACAGCAGCTATAACCAGAGTCAGCTCCGGCGCCATGTATCCGAGATCGCTCCATTGGAGACGTAATTGATCCACCGGTCTAACCTCCTATCTTAGCAATGCTTTGGATGAATTGGTCAAAGCTGTTTACGGTTTGATGCAAGGGCTCGGTCAAAACAGCCGGATAAACTCCTAGCACGACAATAAATGCAGCCAGTGTAATCATCGGTATCGCTTCCATGAGCCTTGCGTCTTTCATGCCGTCTGCCGGAGCCTTGAGCGGTCCGAACGTAATGCTGAGTACCCCGCGCAGCACGTAAACGGCCGTAAAAATAACGCCCAGCGTACCGATCACCGTGATCACCTTGGCGGTTTCGAACAAGCCGACAAAGGCCAGAAACTCGCTGACGAACCCGGACAAGCCCGGCAGTCCAAGCGATGCCATCCCTGATATGAGCAGGATGCCCGAAATGAACGGAATATGTTTGGCCAATCCGCCCAATTCATCCAGCATCGTCGTCTGCGTTCGTTCATAAACCGCGCCCACCAGCAAAAACATCAGCGCTGAAATAAGACCGTGCGACACGAGCTGGAAAACGGCGCCTTCCATACCAATCGTATTGAAAGCGGCAAGCCCCAACAGGACGATTCCCATATGACTAATGCTTGAGTAGGCCAGCACAAGCTTGAAATCCTTCTGAACAAAAGCAAGCACAGCCCCATACAAAATGTTGATGACTCCCAGAATGGCGAGCACCGCAGCCCAATGCGCCGCCTGCTGCGGGAACAGCAGGATGCCGAAACGGATCATGCCGTATGCGCCCATTTTCAGCAAAATGCCGGAGTGAATCATAACGATGGACGGCGGAGCTTCCGTATGTACCTTCAACATCCACGTATGAAAAGGGAATATTGGCAGCTTGATGCCGAAAGCGACCAGCAGCATAATGAACAGCGTCCATTTCATCGCTTCGCTTAGGAAGAACGGGCTTGGGCTTTCGCCCAGCGTGCTCTGGTTCACGAATGACGCTTCGCTCTGGAACAAGTTCTCCATAATCACATTCAAGTTGCCGCTGTAATAGAGCGACGTGCCTGCTTCGTTGGAAACTTGCCCGAACCCGGCCGTGCTGACGAGAATCAGAAAAGCGACCAGCATGATCGCCGAGCCGATGCCGTTGTAGATCAAAAACTTGTTGGCGGCCCGCTCGCGTTCCATAAAGCCCCAGATGCCGATCAGGAAGAACATCGGAATAAGCGTGATCTCGAAGAATACGAAGAACAGGAACAAATCCTGCGCCATAAATACGCCGAACATGCCCGTTTCCAACAGCAGAAATAAGATAAAGTAAGACTTCCATCTTTTCTTGATGTAGACCGACGCAAAAGCTGCCATCGTGCAGATCAGGGCGGTTAGAAATATTAGCGGCAGAGACAATCCGTCCACAGCCATCACGTATTTGAATTCAAAAAAGAAAGAAGTCAATTGATTTAGCCCGCCCGCCTCGTGATTGAGCGGCACTTGAATCCAGCCCAGCTCCTCTTTAAACTGAGGCCCGGCAATTTGATGATTGAATGCGGCATACAGCCATGCCGATAACGCCAACGGAATCAACGTTGTAATAATGGCAATGGTTTTGATCCATTGTCCTTGATTTTTCGGCATAAACATCAGCACGAGAACACCCAGCAGCGGCGAGAAGGCAATCAGCGATAAAATGTGTATGCTATCCGGCATTGATAAACCTCCTTCCCGCTAAAGCCAGCGCCAGGATGAGCAATCCGAGCAGCGTAGCGAGTCCATACGTCTGAACTTGACCGTTCTGAAGCCTTGATCCAAGACGCCCGATACCGACAACGGAATAAGTGGCCAACCGAACGACCCCGTCGACAATATAATCGTCAAACCATTGCAGCAATAAGCCTAATCCTTTTAACGATTTGACTATCACCGCCTCGTAAATCTCGTCGATATAATATTTACGGTTCAGCAGCCGGTACAACCAAGGCGCCCTGGCGGATACAACGTCGTTCGAGATCGACTTTTTCACATAAATCAAATAGCCGAGCCCGATGCCCAGCACGCCGGCGAGCGTAGACAGAATCATGACGACCGCATTCGCATGCTCCTCCGCTTCTTGACCGGTCAGCCATGTACCGAGCCATGGACTGAAAGGCGTAAATACAAAGCCCGCCAATACAGCCAGCACGGCCAATACAACCAACGGAATAGTCATGGTCGGCGGCGACTCGTGCGCATGCGCATCATTGCGGGGCTTGCCGAGGAAGACAAGGAAGAACAGCCTGGACATATAGAACGCGGTGAAGAATGCGGCGATCAGCCCCACCCAAAATAATAGCTGATTATGCGTAAACGCCTCAGCCAATATAGCGTCCTTGGACCAAAACCCGGACAGCGGCGGGATTCCGGAAAGCGCCAGGGCGCCGATTCCGAACGTCCATGCCGTTACTTTCATTTTGCTGCCGACTCCGCCCATTTCATGGATATCCTGGGTATGAACCGCATGAATCACGCTACCCGCACCAAGGAACAACAGCGCTTTGAAAAACGCATGCGTAAACAGGTGGAAAATACCGGCCGTATAAGCAACCGTCGTCCCGATGCCAAGAGCCATCATCATGTAACCGAGCTGGCTCACCGTAGAGTAGGCGAGAATTCGCTTAATATCGTTCTGCGCCGTGCCGATCGTTGCCGCAAAGATGGCCGTAAACCCGCCGATACAGGCCACAACGGTAAGCGCCGTCGGTGAGGCTTGAAATACATCAAAGGTCCGCGCTACCAAGTACACGCCGGCCGCAACCATCGTTGCCGCGTGAATGAGAGCACTGATTGGAGTCGGGCCTTCCATCGCGTCAGGCAGCCACGTATGCAGCGGAAATTGGCCCGATTTCCCGACGGCTCCGACGAAAATCAAAATGGCGATTAAAGTGGCGAGACCGCCTGAAATTTTGCCCGTCGTAAACGCATTATGAATCGAGCTGAAATCCATCGCATGATTCGGCATCGCCCAGAACAGCAGCAGGATCGCGATCAGCAGGCCGACATCCCCGACCCGCGTTACAATAAACGCCTTCTTCGCGGCGGCTCTCGCTTCCGGCTTAAAGTACCAGAAGCCGACAAGCAGGAAGGAGCATACGCCCACCAGCTCCCAAAATATGTACAGTTGAACTAGATTTTCGGAAATGACCAGCCCCAGCATGGAGAAGGTGAATAACGCTATGTATGCAAAAAATACATTGATCCGTTCGTCGCCGTGCATGTACCCCTTGGAATAAAGATTTACCAACAGGCTGACCAGCGTTACGATCACCAGCATCAGCGCGTTCAGGTTGGTAATCTCGAACCCGAGGTTTAGCGTTGCCGTCCCCATCTTCAGCCAAGTGAGCTTATTCCATGTATAGTCTTCAATCTGCCCGCCCAGCCGTTCGATAAATATTAGCATGGCGACAATAAAGGAAGCGAACATAGCAATGATGCTGATATAGGAACCCGCTTCTTTTAATTGACGCCCCATTGCCGTCAGGATGAGGAACGACAGCAACGGGAATAAAGGGATAAGCCAGGCATACTGTGAGTAGGCCGATATCATTTTATGTCCTCCTCCAAGCTTGCGTTAGCAAGCTGACTTCGAAAGCGTTCCAGAGCTTGCCTGTGGCAAGCTTACATCGAAAGCACTACTAAGCTTGCGTTAGCAAGCTGACTTCGAAAACGCTTCTGAGCTTGCTTTCGGCAAGCTATCGTTTTAACGAATCCATTTCATTGACGTCGGTTGTTCCTTTGTTCCGGTATAGCGTAATCAAGATCGCAATACCGATGGCAGCCTCAACAGCCGCGATCGTGATGTTGAACAAGGAGAAAATTTGACCTGTCATTCCCGGCCTTACGCCAAGCTTCGAGAAGGCGACCAGATTCAAATTGACTGCGTTCAGCATCAGCTCGATGGAGAGCAGGACGATTACCGCATTCTTTTTCGATAACGCGCCGTACAGTCCGATACAAAACAAAATGGCCCCGAGTGTCAAATAAGGCGTCGCTAGTCCGGTCAAAGTCACTCCTCCTCTCTCTTCGCAATAATAATAGCGCCGATAAAGGCAACCGTCAGCAGCACAGACATCAGCTCAAACGGGATGACATGCTGGCTGAACAGCAGCTTGCCGATCTCCATCGTATTGTCTTCCGGCGCTTTGAACTCGCCTGTCGTCAGCGTCGCCGTCTGGATGACGTAGAAAATAATCCCGAACAGGCCAGCCGCCCCGATAAATAATAGCGCATTGTGCCACGGACGCTTCGGCTCGATTTCCTCTCCCTGATGCTTCGTCATCATGATTCCGAAAATCATCAGGATGGAAATGGCGCCGGAGTAAATCAAAATCTGGACAAACGCGACAAACTCGGCGTCCAGTATGACGTACAAGCCCGCCATACTCAGAAATGTCAGCGCCAACGCCACCAGCATATGCACCACTTTCGTCAAGCTAAGCATAAAAATGGCGCCGCCGATGGCCATTAACGCGAACACGAAGAAAGCAATATTTTCACCGCTGGACAAGAAAGCTCCGATATTCGCTAGCATTTTACTTGGCCCCACCTTTCGGAAGCGCTGAGTTATTTTCCTTGCGGACATTCGCGTTATTGTCGTTGAGCCATTCCAAATTTTTAAACAGATCGTCGCGGCTGTACGCGCTCAGCTCGAAATTATTCGTCATCACAATGGCTTCCGTAGGACAAACCTCCGTACACAGGTCGCACAAAATGCAAATTTCAAAATTGATATCGTACGTATCGATAACTTTTCCCTTTTTGTCGGGATCGGGATTCGCTTTTCCTGTCAATGTGATGCATTCCGTCGGACAAATGCGCGCGCATTGATTGCACACAATACATTTATCCGGGTCAAAATGCTGAATCCCGCGAAAGCGGTCCGGCATTTCCAGAGGGACATCCGGGTATGCATAGGTCACTTTTTTCTGGGTCATGTTTTTGAGCGTTACGCCGAGACCTTTCACTATGCCTTTCATGTATTTCTCACCCTTTCCCAAGCGCTATTTCCTTCAAGAGCTATTTCAAGAAGTATACCGACAGCATCGGTCCAATACTCATATAAATCGCCGTCACGAAAATATTAACCAACGACAACGGCAGCAGCACCTTCCACCCCAGCCCCATCAGCTGGTCGACGCGTATCCTTGGCAAAGTCGCGCGAATCCAGAACAGGAAAAACACGATTGCCGAAAATTTCAGCAGGAACCAGATAAGCCCCGGGATAAAATCAAGGAACGGAAACGGTGCATGCCAGCCGCCCAAAAACAACGTCGTCGTCAAGCCCGCAATCGCGAACACGTACACATATTCGGCAAGCATGAAGAAGGCAAACCGGAAGCCGCTGTACTCGACATGGTACCCTGCAACCAGCTCCGACTCCGCCTCGGGCAAGTCAAATGGCGTCCGGTTCAATTCCGAAACACCGGCTATCACGAATATGACAAATCCGATAATTTGTGGCAGGAAATTCCAATGCCAGAAGCCCCCCGCCTGTGCGGCCGCAATAACATTAAGGTTCAAGCTGCCCGTCATCATAATGACGCCGATGACCGAGATGACGAGCGGAATTTCATAGCTGATCATTTGCGCCGCGGAGCGCATCCCGCCAAGCAGCGCATACTTATTATTGGAAGCCCATCCGCCAAGCACGATTCCGATCGTCGATATGCCGGAAAGCGCCACATAATAGAGCAGGCCTACGTTCATATCGGTGCTGATCAGACTTTGACTGAAAGGAATGACCGCGATCACCGCAAAAGACGGAATAAAAGTAATGACCGGAGCCAAAATAAACAGCTCCCGTTCCGCTTTCCGGGGGATGGTGTCCTCCTTGATCAAAAGCTTGAATACGTCGGCAACGCTCTGCAGCAGGCCGAACGGCCCCGTGCGGTTCGGTCCGATCCGCAGCTGCATCCAGCCGATGACCTTGCGTTCAAAGTAGATCGCGTACGTGACAAAGCCCAGCACAACGAGCAGCATCACAACGCCCCAAGCGAAGAAAATACCGAAATTCAACCACGTCAGTTGGTCCTGTAAAAAATGGATCATCAGCAATCCACCTCCCCGACGACAATATCAATGCCTCCGAGTATCGTGATCAGATTCGTCATCGATTCTCCGACCAACAGCTTCGGCAAAATTTGCAAATTGACAAAAGAAGGCCTGCGGAACTTCAACCGGTACGGCTTATCCTTCCCTTTGGAAACGATATGGCAGCCGATCTCGCCCCGCGGCGATTCAATGCGCGCATACACTTCCCCTTCCGGGGCGCGCAGCACGCGTGGCGCCTTACCCATTATCTCGCCTTCCGCCGGGAACTGCTCGATCGCTTGCTCCAAAATGCGCAGCGACTGCCGCATTTCCTCAAAACGGAGCAAATAACGGTCGTAGCAATCACCGTTGGCGCCTACCGGCACATCAAAGTCAAATCGGCTGTACAAGCTGTACGGCTGGTCTTTGCGGATGTCCCAATTGACACCGGTGCACCGCAGATTCGCGCCGCTTAAACCGTAAGCAATTGCCGTTTCTGCATCATATTTGCCGATCCCCTTGATCCGTGCCAAAAAGATTTCATTTCCGCTCACCAAATTCGTATATTCATCCAGCTTGTCGTACATATACGGGATAAATTTGCGAATTTTCTCGATCCAGCCTTCCGGCGCGTCCCACTTCACTCCGCCTACCCGCATATAATTGTAGGTTAAACGGGCGCCGCACAGCTCGTTGAATAAATTGATAATGATCTCTCTATCCCGAAAAGCGAATAAAAACGGGCTCATCGCGCCGATATCCAATAAATATGTGCCCCACCATACCATATGACTGGCGATCCGTTGCAATTCCATGACAATGAGTCGAAGGAATTCGGCGCGTTCGGGAATTTCCAGACCCATCAGCTTCTCAACCGCATGGACGAGCACATAATTGTTCGTCATGGCCGATACGTAATCCATCCGGTCCGTGTAGGGGATGATCTGCGTGTAGCTCAAGTTTTCAGCCAGCTTCTCCGTGCCGCGATGCAAGTAACCCATCACCGGATCCGCATGCGTTATAATTTCACCGTCCAGCTTGACCACGATCCGAAACACGCCATGGGTACTCGGATGCTGAGGCCCTACGTTCAACAGCAGTTCTTCAGTTCTAATCAAGAGACTCTACACCTCCGGGTCAAGCGGTTCATAATCTTTGCGCAGCGGATGTCCGACCCAATCGTCGGGCATCATGATTCTTCTCAAGTCCGGATGTCCCGGGAAATCGATACCGAGCAAATCGTAAATTTCCCGCTCGTTCCAATTCGCGGTCGGCCATACCGGCGTCACGGACGGAACGGTCGGATGTTCGCGGTCGGTCTTGACTTTAATACAGTATTCTTGCTTCGTTGTCAGGGACAATAAATGGTAAACAACTTCCATATAGGTCTCGTAATCGACGCCGGACACATTCCGCAAGTAATCCAGTTTCAGCTCGCTGTGGTTCTTAAGCAGCTCGGCCGTTTCCAGCCAGCTCTCGTTCTTAAGAACGATGGTAGGGAGATGCGCGTCCTTCTCGTTAATGAACGCTTCCACAATCGTGTCTTCACCCATCGTTTCCTTAATAAGCTTTACAAACTGATCAAGCCGCGGCTGCAGCGGTGAAGGTTGTTTCGGAGCCGCATCCTCGGCATCCTCCGTTTTTTTCGCTCTGGCGCTGGCCCGTGCAGCACGCGCTTCCGCGGCTGCCTTGGCCTTCGCTTCCTTCTCTTCATCCGATGGGGCCGCTTTCTCGGCGGCCGGCGGATCGGATGGTTCTTTGGCTGCTGCGGAAGGCTTCGCTTCGCCGGAAGCTGTGGAAGCTTCATCCGGAGGGCCCGCTGCTTCTTCCGCCTTCGCCTTGCTTTCTGCCGCAGGTGCCTTGCTCTCCGACTCAGGAGCCGGCTCGATCGCGGTTTCGGCACCGTTCGACACAGGGGCCGTTGGCGCCGCCTCGCTCGGTTCAGCTTGGGTCGGCTCGGTTGTCTTCACTTCCTCTTCCGCCTGCCCGGACGGATTTTTCTTTTGCTCATCGCTCATCGATTGGTCACCTGCTTACCGGTTTTCGCTTCATAACGAATTTTTTCCTGCAGCTTGTTAATGCCGTAGATCAGCGCCGCCGGATTCGGCGGGCAGCCCGGAATATATACGTCGACCGGCACCACCTGGTCAACGCCTTTCACTACGGCGTAAGACTTCACATATGGACCGCCTGCGGTCGCACAGGAGCCCATCGCAATGACCCATTTCGGCTCCGGCATTTGTTCGTACAAACGGCGCAGCAGCGGCGCCATCTTCTTCGTTACCGTTCCGGCCACGATCATGACGTCCGATTGACGCGGCGATGTCCGGAAAATGACGCCGAACCGGTCCAAGTCATAGTGGGACGCACCGGTGCCCATCATCTCGATGGCACAGCAGGCGAGCCCGAACGTCAACGGCCACAACGAATTGCTTCTAGCCCAAGCCTTGACCTGCTCGAGCGTCGTCATAAAAACGTTGCGCTCAAGCTCCTGTCTCTCTTCCGGAGAAATTGACTCTAGATTGAAGTCCATTGCAGCACCTTCTTTTTCCAAGCATAGATTAGCCCAACCACAAGCAGCCCTACGAAAATACACATTTCGACAAGCGCAAACAAGCCAAGTTGCTTATATGCAACGGCCCATGGGTACAAAAATACAGTTTCAACATCGAAAATGACAAACATCAGCGCAAATAAGTAATAGCGGATATTGAATCGCACATGGCTTTCGCCTACCGGCTCGTTCCCGCTTTCATAGGTGGTGTATTTCTCTTCCACCGGCTTGTAGGGACGCAGCAACCGACCAACTGTAAGCGCTACAATTGGAAGCAATACCCCCAGGATGAGAAAAATGGATACGACCACGTAACTGTTCATGTACATCGTGAACGAATCTCCTCCCACAATATTGAAGAATTTCCCTTCTATGCTCGTTATGTGATGATGGGATTTCGTGAGAAGAAGGCATGTTAGCGTAATCTTGTAAGCGTGCGCAAGTTACAGTTATGATACCGTTCTAGTGGACCTTATCAATCACATAACAACTGTTAATCAATACCTTCACAATTATATCAAAAGGCTCTAGAGGTGTCTAATATTTCCTGCTGCCAAAAAAAAGCGGTGGAACCAAGTTCCTCCGCCATTTTCCAATAATATGCTTATTTTCTCCCATAAACGTCAAGCCGATTCAAGGCTCTTTGCAAAGCCAGTTCAGCGCGTTTAAAGTCAACCTGATCCTGCTTGGATGTCAACCGTTGTTCGGCGCGAGTTTTCGCTTCTCTTGCCCGTTCGACATCGATTTGTTCCGGCAGCTCGGCGCTTTCCGCCAAAATAACCACTTTATCTTTGCGGACCTCCATGAAACCACCGTTCACCGCAATATATTGTTCCTTACCGTTCTGTTTCACGGTAACCGGGGCAACTTTTAATGGAGTAACCAAAGGGATGTGATTCGGCAGAATACCAAGCTCTCCTTCAACGCCCTTGACGACAATCATGTTGACCTGCTCGGCAAACACTTTGCGCTCCGGGGTAACGATCTCCAGTAGGAAAGTACTCACTTGGACTCCTCCTAAAAGCTTTCCGCAAAGGAAAGCTGACTTCGTAAGCTTGTGCTAAGGTTTCCAGACAGAAAGCCGACTTCGAAAATTCGCCGGACATTCGCACCAAATGTCCGGCAACTAGTGACCAAATTACAAAGTTTTCGCCTTTTCGATCGCTTGCTCAATCGTTCCTACGTTATGGAACGCAGGCTCAGGAAGGTTGTCGTGCTTACCTTCAAGAATTTCCTTAAAGCTGCGAACCGTTTCTTTAACCGGTACGTACAGCCCTGGAATACCGTTGAACGCCTCGGCAACGTGAAGCGGCTGGGACAAGAACAATTGAATCCGTCTTGCGCGAACGACGACCAGCTTATCTTCCTCGGACAACTCGTCCATACCGAGAATCGCGATGATATCCAGCAATTCTTTATAACGCTGCAAAATTCTTTTTACGCCTTGAGCTACATTATAATGCTCTTCGCCAAGAATTTCCGGTGTTAAAATCCGGGAAGAAGACGCCAACGGATCGACCGCCGGGAAAATACCCATGGCCGCGATGCTCCGCTCCAAGTTCGTCGTTGCATCCAAGTGAGCGAACGCTGTAGCCGGAGCCGGATCCGTATAGTCATCCGCAGGTACGTAGATCGCTTGGATCGACGTTACGGAGCCTTTTTTCGTGGAAGTGATACGCTCTTGCAATTGACCCATCTCGGTCGCCAACGTCGGTTGATAACCAACCGCGGAAGGCATACGGCCCAAGAGGGCTGATACTTCGGAGCCCGCTTGTGTAAACCGGAAAATGTTATCGATCAGCAGAAGCACGTCGCGGCCTTCTTCATCACGGAAATATTCCGCCATCGTCAAGCCTGTCAAAGCTACACGAAGACGAGCGCCCGGAGGCTCGTTCATTTGACCGAACACCATCGCCGTTTTGTCGATAACGCCGGACTCTTTCATCTCGTGGTACAAGTCGTTACCTTCACGCGTTCTCTCGCCAACGCCGGCAAATACGGAAATACCGCCGAGCTCGGAAGCAACGTTGTGAATCAACTCTTGCAATGTAACGGTTTTACCTACACCCGCGCCTCCGAACAGACCGATTTTACCGCCTTTAACGTAAGGAGCCATCAAATCGATAACTTTAATGCCTGTTTCCAGAATTTCAACCTGCGTCGACAAGTTTTCGAACGAAGGAGCAGGCTTATGAATCGGGCTTGTTACAGCGCGGTCCACTTCATTATTTCCATCGATCGGATCGCCAAGTACGTTAAATACGCGTCCTAATGTAGCCTCGCCTACGGGCACGGAAATCGCCGCGCCTGTATCTACCGCTTCCGTTCCACGAACCAAACCGTCCGTGGTGGACATAGCAACGCAACGAACCAAGTTGTCGCCCAGGTGAACGGCAGCTTCAACAGTCAGTTGAATGTCCAGTTCGCCAGCTTTTTCGGCTTTTTTCTCAATTTTAATCGCATTTAAAATTTCAGGGAGATGTCCACGGTCGAACTCGACGTCGACAACCGGACCTGTAATATTCACAACGCGTCCTATGTTGCTCACTGCTTTCTCCTCCTTCAGGTTTTGCTTCAGCATAAGTTGCTGTATAAGCTGTTGCGGAGTGTTACGACTGCGCGTTCGCGCCAGCCACGATCTCCGAAATTTCTTGCGTGATGGATGCTTGACGGGCACGGTTGTAAACCAATGTCAGCGTTCCGATCATCTTCGTCGCATTTTTGGTTGCATTGCTCATTGCCGTCATCCTTGCGCCAAACTCACTTGCTTTGCCTTCCAGTACCGCGCTGTAGATCAAAGTCTCTGCATACTTGGGCAGCAGCACTTCCAGCACGCCCTCAGGCGATGGCTCGTACTCGTAATTCGATATGGCTGCGCCGCTCATATCTTCCATCGGCAAAAGCTGCTTGATCGTCGGTTCCTGGGAGATCGCATTGATAAATCGGTTATAAACCAAATACAGCTTATCGTAAGAACCGTCCTCGAAGTTTTTCACTGCGGAAGCAGCGACTGCTTTAATATCCGAGAAGGTAGGCGAATCGGAAAGACCGACAACTTCATCCACAATTGCAATATTGCGGTTGCGGAAAAAGTCCCTGCCTTTACGCCCGATGACAAAAATCGCATACTCGTTCGGCGATTTGTGGTTTTCTTTAATTTCCTGCATCACTCTGCGCAGTACGTTGGAGTTGTAACCGCCCGCCAGACCGCGGTCTGAAGTAACGATAAGATACCCCGTCTTCTTCACCTCGCGGGTTTGCAGCATCGGGTGCTTCACACCTTTGCTGCCGGCAGCGATACTGCCTACAACTTCTTTCAGCTTATCCGCATAAGGGCGCGCCGCTTCTGCCGCTACCTGCGCCCTTCTCAGCTTCGACGCCGCGACCATTTCCATCGCTTTCGTAATTTGCTTTGTGTTTTGTACGGACTTAATCTGGCGTTTAATTTCGCGCATTCCTTTTGCCATGCATGCTCACCTCTCTCTCGAAGCTTTCCCGTTTCAGGAAAAAGCCTTCACTCGAAAAGCCTGTTAAACGGCTTACAGCCGGGTCGTTCACTATATGAACCTCGAACTTCTCAGCAGAGAAGTCCGAGGTCAATTTATTTTATATGACGCTGATTATGCGGATGTTGCGAAGCTCTTCTGGAACTGCGCGATCGCATCCTTCAATGCATTTTCGTTATCTGCAGTCAGATCGTTCGTATCGCGAATGCTTTGCAAAATTTCCGGACGGTTGGAATCGAGGAACGCCAGGAACTCGGACTCGAAACGGCCGATGTCCTGTACGGGCAATTCGTCCAAATGGCCTCTAACTACCGTGTAGATGGAGACAACCTGCTTCTCAACGGACAGCGGTTGATGAACGCCCTGCTTCAAGATTTCCAGCGTGCGCAGACCGCGGTTCAAGCGGGTTTGCGTCGCCTTGTCCAAGTCGGAACCGAACGCTGCGAAAGCGGCGAGTTCGCGATATTGGGCCAAGTCGGTTTTCAGCGTACCGGCCACCTTTTTCATCGCTTTGATTTGCGCGGAGCTACCTACCCGGGATACGGAGATACCGACGTTAACCGCCGGACGTTGACCGGAATAGAACAGGTCGGACTCCAGGAAGATCTGTCCGTCCGTGATGGAGATTACGTTCGTCGGAATATAGGCGGATACGTCGCCGGCTTGGGTTTCGATGAACGGAAGAGCCGTCATCGATCCGCCGCCAAGCGCATCGCTCAGCTTCGCGGAACGCTCCAGCAAACGGGAGTGCAAGTAGAAAACGTCCCCTGGATAAGCTTCCCGGCCCGGTGGACGGCGAAGCAGCAACGACAGCTCGCGGTATGCAGCCGCTTGCTTGGTCAAGTCATCATAGATGATGAGCACATGCTCGCCCTTGTACATGAAATATTCGCCCATTGCGCAGCCGGCGTAAGGTGCAAGCCACAGCAAAGGAGCAGGCTCGGAAGCACTCGCCGTAACGACGATCGTGTAATCCATCGCGCCTGCGCGGCGAAGGGTTTCCACCACGTTAACAACGGTGGATTGCTTTTGACCGATCGCAACGTAAATACATTTTACGCCGTTGCCTTTTTGGTTGATGATCGTATCGATCGCGATTGCGGTTTTACCTGTTTGACGGTCGCCGATGATCAGCTCGCGTTGACCGCGGCCGATCGGAATCATCGCGTCAATCGCTTTAATCCCGGTTTGCATCGGCTCATGAACCGATTTACGGGCCATAACGCCAGGCGCCGGGGATTCAACCGGACGGGAGTTCGCCGTGTTGATCGGACCTTTGCCGTCAACCGGTTGACCGAGCGGATTGACGACGCGGCCGATCAGCTCTTCGCCTACCGGAACCTCGACGATGCGGCCGGTACGTTTAACCTGGTCGCCTTCGCGAATGTCCGTGTAAGGTCCCAAAATAACGATACCGACGTTGCTTTCCTCCAAGTTAAAGGCATAGCCCAGAACGCCGTTGGGAAACTCGAGAAGCTCCCCCGCCATAACATTCTCCAAGCCGTGTGCACGGGCAACCCCGTCACCGACGGTAATAACCGTTCCAACATCCACGACTTGAATGTCGGATTTATATTGTTCGATCTGCTGTTTAATCAGCGTACTGATTTCTTCCGGTTTGATACTCAACTTTCCCTCACCCCTATCTACAGTGCTTGAGATTGATTCAACGTTTTTTCCAGCCGCTCAAGCTTACCGGACAAGCTGCCGTCGTACAGACGGTCGCCTATGCGGACTTTGACGCCGCCGAGCAAACTTTTATCGAGAACCGACACGACACGGATTTGTTTACCTGTCAATTGACCGAATGTCACCGAAATCTGATTAAGCTCCGCCTCCGACAATTCCACCGGCGTATATACGATCGCCTGTGCTTGACCGAGCGCTTCGCTGGCAATCGCGACGTAATAATTCACGAGCGCATCCAGCAGCTCCTCTCTGCCTTTTTCGACAAGAAGCTGCAGCGTGTTGAACGTAATGTCCGAAAGCTTGCCTTCGAAAACGTTGTTCAGCAGCGTTTTTTTGGTGTCGATGCCGAGCCCCGGATGCTTGATTAATTTCTCGAAGTCCGTATTTTCCTGCAAAACAAAAACTACGGTTTTCAGTTCCTCTTCGACCGCAGCGATGCTATTTTGTTCCTTGGCGAGTTCAAACAACGCTCTCGCGTATCTTTTGGCTACAATCGTATCCTGGCTCATTGGTTGCCTCCTACCTCTTTCAGGTAATGCTCAACCAACTGTTCCTGGGATTTTTCATCAATTTGCTTCTCGATAATTTTGGAGGCGATCAGCACGGACATCGCGCTGACTTGGCTGCGCAGGGCGGCGACCGCCTTGTTTTTCTCCGTTTCGATATCGCGAATCGCCGCTTCTTTCACGCGGTTCGCTTCTTCACGGGCAGCTGCGACAATCTCGTCCGCCTGCTTGGTGCTTGTTTGTTTTGCCTGCTCAATGATGTCATGCGCTTCTTTACGGGTTTGCTGAAGAGCTTGCTTTTGCTCCTCTAACAGCTGTTCCGATTGCTTACGGTTATTTTCAGCCGATTCAATTTGATCCTTCACCAATTGTCTGCGCTTTTCCATCATGCCAAACAAAGGACCGAACGCAAATTTTTGCAGCAAAAGATACAAGATCAAAAAGGCTATGATTTGAATAAAAAACGTTGTCCATTCAATATGCAAGTAACGTCACTCCCTTCTGATAACGTAGGCAAAACGAAGGCGTGGAGGCATTTGTGGCCATCCCCGCCAAACGACTTCTTAAGCTTGGCCCATCAAGATGAACGCAAGAACCAACGCAACGACCGGCATTGCCTCTACCAGACCTACCCCGATAAACATCGTCGTTTGCAAAGTACCGCGAAGCTCAGGCTGACGGGAAATACCTTCCAAAGCGCGACCTACGATCAAACCGTTACCGATACCTGCACCAAGTGCTCCCAAACCAAATACGATTGCTGCTGCTACTAATGCTAAAGCTCCCATTGAGAAAATCCTCCCTTAATTTTGAAAAGTTTTTATTTTGATTGTCTCGAGACTACCCGAGGTAAGTCTTGCTTTTTTAGTGGCCCTCTTCTTCGTGGACCAGCGTTTGCGATATATAAACCATCGTCAGCATCGTAAAGACGAATGCTTGAATCGCACCTACGAACACACTGAAGCCCTGCCATACAAATAGAGGCGCAATTCCGAACCAGCCTGCCCCCAAGATGACAGAAATCATTATTTCACCTGCGTAAATATTTCCGTAAAGACGGAAAGCGAGCGTCAGCGGTTTGGAGACCACTTCAATTAAATGCAGCGGGAGCATAGCTCCTTTATACTCGAAGTAATGCGCAAAATAATGCTTCGTATTACGGGTGATGCCCAAGTAATGACTCAGCCCGATAACGATAATGGTCAATGCTGCGGTGACCGCAATATCCGCCGTTGGTGATTTCCACCAGGCAACGTGATCCTCTGTGACGATCGAGAACGGAAGCCCGAGCATATTGCCGATAAAAATATACATGATAAGCGTCATACCCAATGCAATAAACGGTTTGCCGTACTTAGATCCAATAGTGCTGCCGACAATGCCTTCCACAAACTCTACGACCCATTCCATAAAGTTTTGCAGCTTGGACGGATTGGTTACAGATCCTTTACTAGCCCCGGATATAGCAAGTATCAACACGAAAATACTGGTCACCGCGATCATAAGAAGTGCAGACAGATCGAAGTGGAGCCCGAATAACTCTATCCCCGGTACATGATGTTCCATGTTTTCCATTTTCACCCCTTTCCGCAAATGGATTTACTTGTTGGATCTTTTAATAGAAATAATACCCAATACGAGTGTTGCCAATTGAGCGAAAAAGTATCCCGCAACGGTTGTTGCTAATGCGACATGCTGCGGATACCGGACTGCAACTAAACCGGCCAGGCCGGCAATTGCCGCTCTTGTCAAAAAACCTATGCCGGCTTGACGAGGAGGCTTTTGCTCAGACGGCGCTGCAATGACTTTTTCGGACAGCTTGCGGATTTTCCAGGCAAGGTATCTCGCGTTGATCATGCTGGCCGCCGACCCCAACATCAATCCTGCCAAATAAGGCCGATAATCGACAAAAATTGCCCATACGGCCAAGCAAAAGGATAGGAAGAAAAGAAAAACATTTTGAACCGTTTTCAGATGGGCCGAAAGATCGTTCATTATAGCCCTCCGTACTGCTTGATCATGAAATAAATAGTGATAATAGCTGATGCAAGCCCCAGCAGGAAACCTCCCAAGAGCCACAATTGTCCGCCTAACATCCCGCTTAACCAATCGCCCAGCCAATATCCGGCCAGCAGACATACGACGAGGTCGATCCCGATAGCGCTCGTCAGTGCGGCAGCTCGCCATGGATTATCATTGCGGTCAGGCTGTTTCATAGGCACCCTCCTGAGAATCCTCACTTATTGTAACGAAGCGATGCGAGTTTTGTCAATTGTGGTTCTTTCCAAACAACTGTGTGTGAAAATCTCAAAAATCCCGCCAAATCAACGTTTTTTACCCTTTCAAACCAAACAGTTCAACTGTACGCTGTGACGTTTGTCATAGGATTGTCACGGTTGGAACGGTTCCGGTCTTGATCCGCCTCGCCCAAAATGGTAAAGGATGGCTTGAACGATCCGTTCGGACGCTTTTCCGTCCCCGTACGGATTCGCCGACCGGCTCATTTTTTCGTACAAGGCCGTATCGGTCAGCAGCGCGCGAGCGCGTTGGTACACATGATCCTCATCGGTACCTACAAGCTCCAACGTCCCTGCATCGATCCCTTCGGGCCGCTCGGTCGTCTCCCGCAGCACCAGTACCGGAACGCCGAACGACGGCGCTTCTTCCTGCAGTCCCCCGGAATCGGTCAAAATCATGTACGTATGTGGGTACAAATTGTGCAAATCGACGACGTCCATCGGTTCGATCAGCTTAATGCGCGGATGGCCGTCCAAATATTCGTAGGCCGGACCTTTCACGGCCGGGCTCGGGTGGACCGGGTACACGATCGCGATGTCTTCATGCTCGTCGGCCAGCCGCTTCACCGCGCGGAATATTTGCCGATGAGGCTCGCCCTGCGATTCCCGGCGGTGCGCGGTCATCAGGATCAGGCGCTTGCCCTTCGCCCATTCAAGCACCGGATGCGAATAATCGTCCCGAACCGTGTAGGACAGCAGGTCGACGGCTGTATTGCCTGTTATGTAAATATTGGCTTCGGGCTTGTTTTCCTTTAGAAGATTGTCAGCCGATAAAGACGTTGGCGCAAAGTGCAGATCGCTCATCACGCCGGTCAGCTGGCGGTTCATCTCTTCCGGATACGGGGACAGCTTGTTCCAGGTGCGGAGCCCCGCTTCCACGTGGCCGATTTTGATTTGCTGCATAAATGCGGCATAGCTCGCGAGAAACGTCGTCGACGTATCCCCGTGAACGAGGATCAAATCCGGTTTCGCTTCTTTCAGAACCGGATCCAGGCCCTGCAAAACGCGAACCGAAACTTCGCTTAAGGTTTGCCCGTCCTTCATGACGTCCAGATCGTACTGCGGCTTAATTTCAAAAAATTCAAGCACTGTATCGAGCAACTGTCTATGCTGCGCCGTAACGCAGACGATCGATTCGATCTGCTCCGGATGCTTTTCCAGCTCTTTCACAAGCGGAGCCATTTTGGTCGCTTCCGGACGGGTGCCGAAGATGGTAACAACTTTTAGTTTAGGCTGATTCAAAACGCTTTTCCCCCTTTTTTTCAATTGGCCAGGACAACAGGTCGTCCTGCCAGGCTACTTGGTGCCGAACAAGCGGTCTCCCGCATCGCCCAGACCAGGTATAATATATCCGTGGTCGTCCAAATAATCGTCGATGGCCGCTACGTAAATATCGACGTCCGGATGCTCTTTTTGTACAGCTTGTATGCCTTCCGGCGCGGCGATCAGGCACATCAGCTTCATCTGCGTGCAGTTTCGCGCTTTCAGTGCGGCGATTGCGGCATTGGCGGAACCGCCCGTTGCCAGCATCGGGTCAATCACGATCAGCTCCCGCTCCTGCACATCGGTAGGCAGCTTGGCGTAGTATTCAACCGGCGCCAGCGTCACCGGATCGCGATACAATCCGATATGTCCGACTTTGGCTGCCGGCACGAGCTGCAAAATCCCGTCCACCATGCCAAGACCGGCGCGCAATATCGGGATCAGCCCGAGCATGCGGCCCGAAATCACCTTGCACTCGGCGGTTGCGACAGGCGTCTGAACCTGTACCTTCTGCAGGGGAATATCTCTTGTAATCTCGTAAGCCATTAAAGTGGCCACCTCGTCAACGAGCTCGCGGAAATCCTTGGTCGTTGTGTTGGCATCCCTTATGTAGGTAAGCTTATGCTGAATCAACGGATGGTCACATACAAATACTTTTCCCATAATACCTTCCCCTTTACGCCAAATCCTGTCTATTATACCACAGTTGTCCGATGTTATCCTAGCCGGTTTTAACCGTCCGGACAGGCGCCGCGGCGCCCGGATGGAGCCGTTCATGCAACCTTTGCTGCGGGCAACCCGACTTATTCAAATAGCTCGAGCTGGCGCGGAGCAAAAGGTTCGGGCTGCATGCCCAGCAGCTCCATCAATTGTTTGGCGTTAGCAGCCGCATCGCCGCCCGAATTATTGTTAAAGATGACCGCAATCTGTCCGGTCTGTTCATTCAGCCGCAGCAGCCGGTCTCTCCACTCCGCAAGCTCATCCCGGCTGTAGCGGTACAAGTAGCGTGTCGCCCGCCAGTCGGGGCTGCCGTTCTGATTCCAGCCGGCCGCATTTCGGCCGTGCATCCGCACGACCGTCTGCTCGACGCTGGTCGGAACGAGCACGGTCGGGACCGAGCCGACGCCGGCTTGAGGCTCGTCGCATATGCTGTGAATCCACGCCTCCCGTTTCATAAAATCAAGCGTCTTCTCCCGCGTATCCTCCGCAAACCAGCTTTGGTTCCGGAACTCAAGCGCAACGGGATAATCCCGCATCCGCTCCCTGACGCCGCGCAGTATGTCCACATTGCTGCGCGTGCAATCAAACCACGGCGGATATTGAAACAGCACGTTTCGTAACTTCCCGCTTTCAAGCACGGGCCGGATCGAATCGCAAAAAGCCCGGTACATCGCATCGTCGTCAGCGAACGGATTTTTTCCTCTCAGATGGCCGGTCATCCCTTGATATGCTTTGATAATAAAGGAAAAATGATCGGCCGTATCATCCACCCAACGGCTGTACGTCTTCTCCTGCTGCACCGCATAAAAGGAGCTGTCCACCTCGACAATGGAAAAGTGCCTGCCATATATCTTCAATTTGCTCTCCGGCTTGACGGCGCCTTTCTCATAGAGCCCGTCATGATCTCCCCATCCTGCCAAACCTACCGATATCATTGCCACACCTGCCTTTATAACCAAGGATATACGACTGCGCCGTCTAAATGGACAAGCGCGTTTGTCAAAGGATTGTACGAAGCAAAGTCATAGTTCGATAACTTAAAAAAGAGCCGGCGCGCATGCGCCGGCCCGTATCGTCCGTTCTCAGTAGCTCAAACCGGGATACAGCGGAAATTGAGCGGTCAAATCCTTGACCATGCCGCGCACTTTCTCGTGGACGGTTGTGTCGGACGGATTCTTTAAGGTTAAAGCAATAATTTGGGCGATCACCTTCATCGCCGCCTGATCCATGCCGCGGGACGTCGCAGCCGGTGTGCCGATGCGGATACCGCTTGTAATCATCGGCTTGGCAGGATCAAACGGAATCGCGTTTTTGTTTACGGTCACGCCTACTTCATCAAGCAGATGCTCGGCATCTTTACCGGTGATGTTCAGGCTGCGCAAATCGATCAGCATCAGATGGTTGTCGGTGCCGCCGGATACAAGGTTGACGCCTTCCGCCATTAACGCCTCGGACAGCGCTTTTGCGTTATTTACGACGTTTTGCGCGTAGGTTTTAAATTCAGGCTGCAGCGCTTCGCCGAAGGAAACGGCCTTGGCCGCGATAATGTGCATCAACGGTCCGCCTTGGGAACCGGGGAACACGGCCTTGTCGATCGCGGCCGCCCACGGCTTGCGGCACAGGATCATGCCGCCGCGCGGTCCGCGCAGCGTCTTATGCGTCGTTGTCGTTACAAAATGCGCATGAGGCACCGGATTCGGATGCAAGCCTGCGGCAACAAGACCGGCGATATGGGCCATATCGACCATGAACAAGGCGCCTACATCATTGGCGATGGAAGCCAACGCTTCGAAATCGATCGTACGCGGATAAGCGCTCGCTCCGGCTACGATCAGGCGCGGCTTGTGTTTGAACGCGGCTTTGCGCACATCGTTGTAATCGATGCGTGCGTCGCTCTCGCTAACGCCATAAGCAACGAAGTTATATAAAATACCGGATGCATTCACAGGGCTTCCGTGAGTCAAGTGGCCGCCGTGCGCCAGGTTCATGCCCAGCACGGTGTCGCCGGGGTTCAGCGCAGCCAAATAGACGGCCATGTTCGCTTGCGCGCCCGAATGCGGCTGTACGTTCGCATGTTCGGCACCAAACAATTCCTTGGCGCGGTCGCGGGCGATATCTTCAACGATATCGACATATTCGCAGCCGCCGTAGTAACGCTTGCCCGGATAGCCCTCGGCATATTTATTCGTCAGAACAGTACCCATAGCCTGCAATACAGCTTGGCTGACAAAATTTTCGGATGCGATCAATTCGATTTTATCGCGTTGGCGGCCGATCTCCAGATTCATGGCCTCAACGATTTTTGGGTCTTGTTTACGCAGTTGCTCCACAATAAATTCCTCCTTGGATTAAGCTTGTTATATGAATGTTCATATTGAAAATGAATCCGTCCATCGGCTGCCGTCAGCTGCAGCTGTCCGCGCCTGGGACGCCGGTTTGATCCGGATGGAGCTTCAGTTCCTCCGTCGTCGTCGCATAAACGGCGCGCGCGCCGCCGATCAGCTTCGGTCGGGTATAGGCCATCTGTACGGACGCCTCGCCGATCAGCCGGATCGTCGGCCGTACCGGTACAGCGACCGGCTTCAGATGCATGCCGATCAGAGTGCCCCCGATATCGATTCCGGCATGCGCCTGGATCGATTCGACCACACACGCGTCCGGCAGCTTTTTATACGCATAGGACGCCATGGAACCGCCGGCCCGCGGCACCGGAATAACCGCTACCTCCTCCAGTCGGTATTCCCGCATCGCCGCCCGCTCCACGACCAGAGCCCGGTTCAAATGCTCGCAGCATTGATAGGCCGGGTAAAAGCCGATCTCGCCGCGGACAGCCTCGACAGCGGCAAACAGATGCGCGGCCACCTCCTCGGTACCGGAGGTGCCGATATGACGTCCCAGCACTTCGCTCGTGCTCGTTCCAATCACCACAAGCTGCCCCGCCTTAAGTCTTCCGGCGGCTGCCAGCTCGCGCAGCACCTGTTCGGCTGCGGGCCTTATCCGGCCCAAGTCGACCGATACGTCCGGATCGGCGGGCCGTTCTGTCTGACTCATGGGTTTCACCTCTTTCATCGGGCGTCCCGATTACGGATGAATCGCATATTTATGTTCCAGCGCCTGCACTTTGCCAATCCGGTTACGGTGGCGTTCCCCGTTGGAAAACTCGGTTTCCAGCCATATTTTAACGATTTCCTGAGCAACGCCGGGGCCAACTACCCGCTCTCCCATGGCCAGTACATTCGTATCGTTATGCTCGCGCGTCGCTTTCGCGGAGAACAGATCGTGAACAAGCGCACAGCGAATGCCCGGCACTTTATTGGCGGCAATCGTCATTCCGATGCCAGTCCCGCATACAAGGATGCCTTTGTCCGCACTCCCGGCGACAACCTGGTCGCAGACGGCGATCGCATAATCCGGATAATCGACCGAATCGGTGCAATTACAGCCAAGATCCGACACCTGATGTCCAAGCGATTCGATAAATCCTATCAGCTCATCCTTCAAACGAACTCCTGCGTGATCTGCTCCAATTGCAATTTTCAAAATGATTCGCCTCCTGTTTCTAGTTAGTTTCATTATAACCGAAAGCTGTCGGAAAAACGAAAAAAAGAGCAGTCCGTGCGCTGTTATCGCGCAATCTTTTGCTCTTTGCCCAGGCGACCGGCCGTATGTCCCGATGCTCCACTGTGGTTAAGCCCACTCGTCGCCAGTTACACCGGGTCCTTCCATATACTTTATATGATATCGGAAATCGTATTCGCTGTAAAGCCCTCAAAACGCCCGGTACGCCTTGTTCCGTTAAGCTTGCGCAGCCGGATATGAAACCCCGCTCAGTCGGAACAGCAGCAAGCCCGGCTCCCGTGAAAGGAGGACGGGCTTGCGGATCTATCGTTTCTGCGGAGGCTCGCAGAGCTATTGTTTCAGCTTGCCGAGCAGCTTGATCAAGCTGCTTTCGATCTCATCGGCACACTGCCGGTACAGCTTCATCGATCCGCCGAATGGATCGGCGATATCGTAATCGGGAAGCTCCCGCTCCAAAGCCCGGAGGCGCCGGCTCTCCTCCTCCGTCACCGGCTGCGACAAAGCCCGTTTTACATGAAGCTCCGCAACCAACTCCTCCAGCTCGGCAATCCGCTCCGCCGCTTGCGTATCGTCGACGAATTCTTTAAGCGTGTAGATTTTATCGACGAACAGGGGGAACCGTTGAATCGTGTGCTGCTTATGCCCGGAGGTCATGGTCAGTACAACGTCGGCCCAGTTCAGCTGATCGCCGGTCAAGGCGGACGAGGTTAACGTCTCGTGGAAGCCTTTTTCCTTCAAAATAGCGGCCGCATGTCCGGACACCGGCGCCCCGTCGTAAGCCGCTACTCCCGCCGAACGGACTTCAATATGCTGCAAGCCGTGATCTTCCGCTAATCGGCGCAAAATCCCTTCCGCCATCGGACTGCGGCAGGTGTTGCCGGTACAAACGAACAAAATTCGATTCATCGGAATCCCTGCCTTTCTCATCAAGATGGGCTGCAAAAGAGCCTTACTCTTATTGTACCTCAAATGCCGCCGATTATGGACCGTTATTCTCCATTTTGTACGAATGACCCGCTGTATCCATAAATCCGAGAAGGCATTGAACCGGGTTGTGCTTCTTGGTCAGGAGCCCTTCCAATAAGGACAGCCCGTCAAGTTCTGTCTGCTCCGCCGGCTTAAAACAGGAAATTGACGCCAAACGCAAGCAATATGACGCCGCCCATTGCCTCGCCGTATTCGCCGATCCAATGGCCTACCTTGCTGCCGAGCATGAGCCCGGCGATCGACATCAACCCGCCAACCGCGCCAAACAATACAACGGTCAAAACCATGTCCCCGGCAAACATACCTAACGAGACGCCGACAGAGAACGAATCGATACTTACGCTTAATGCAAATACGATCATGCCCCACATCGACTGGTGGTTCATCATGCGCGTGTTTTCGCCTTTGAAGGAATTGTACATCATATGCGCGCCAAGCAGCACAAGCAGGATTCCACCGACCTTGGTCGCCACCCCGCCCAGCAAATAGCCGACATAACCGCCGGTGATCATCCCCATCAAAGGCATAGCCATATGAAACAAAGCGATTAACACGCTTAGCTTCAGCATATACAGCTTTCGAATGCCTCTCATGCCGATTCCGATTCCGAGCGATAGCGCATCCATCCCCAATGCGACCGCCATAACTAAAATGGCGATCAACTGGCCGATCATCCACGGTGATGCCCAATCCATCTTCCTAATACCCCCTGTCCCGTTCCTAATCAACATATGCGGACAAGGGGGGAATCATGACTGGAGGGGCCTAGACGCGGATGATGCGATTGCCGGCGGCTTTGCGCAGCCGGTTCATGATCGCCGCCCCGATGCCCGTTTCGGGGCAGGCTTCGGCAACGATGAAGCTCACTCCCGCTTCATCGAACCCGCGCAGCGCGGCGTACAGCCCGTGCGCCACGGTTTCGAGGTCGCCGAGGCTGCCACAGACGGCGACATGATCCGCGCGCAGCGCACCGGCATGCTCGCGATACGTGAGCGCACCGGTACGTTCGCCGCGCGCGCCGGCTTCGTCAAGTTCGCGCTGCAAGCGAGCGAGCACTTGTTCAGGGGCGCCGCCCTGAACGAGCGTCATTACGCCGCGCGGCGCGTAATGCGTGTACTTCATGCCTGGCGCGCGCGGCGCCTGGTCAGGCTCTTGATGCGCGGAAGCATCGCGCACCTCAGCCTCCGGCAGCGCCCGGCGCAGCTGGGCTGCCGTAATGCCGCCGGGCCGCAGGATATGGAGTACGCCCTGGCCGCAGCCGTCATCACCGGCTGCCGGGACGTACTCCACGACGGTCGACTCGAGGCCGACGCCTGTCGGGCCCCCGTCGACGATGCCGTCGATGCGGCCGTGCAAATCTTCCCACACATGTTCAGCCTGTGTGGGGCTCGGTCTGCCCGAGCGGTTCGCGCTCGGGGCGGCCACGGGACAGCCTGCAGCGGCAATAAGCTGCAGCGCCACCGGATGGTCGGGCATCCGCAGCCCGACCGTGTTGAGTCCCGCCGTCACCAGCGGCGACAAGACGCCGGGCACCACCGGCAGCACCACCGTCAACGGTCCCGGCCAAAAAGCATCCAGTAAACGCGAAACGGCCTCACCGGGAAGCACAGCCAGCTCTCCGATTTGAGACCGATTGGCGATATGGACGATTAACGGGTTATCCGACGGCCTGCCTTTTGCCGAGAAAATGTTCATCACCGCATCCGTTTGCCGGGCATCCGCCCCAAGCCCGTACACGGTTTCCGTCGGGAAGGCGACCGTTCCCCCTTCGCGAAGCATCCGGGCCGCATCGGCCAATTCCTCCGCCTGCGGCGATACGGCGGCAACTTTCCATACTGCTGTCATTGTAAAGCCCATCCTTATTATGAATTAGCGGGCCTCGTTCATGCTGCCTGTCCTACTGGCGGCCCTGTAGTTGAAGTGGCCGTCTTCCGTTGCCGCTTATTTATTGTTTATCGATATACAACTGTATGCATCAGGCGAACAAAGACCCGATTTTTTTCAGCAAATCCCAAATGAAGGAGCGTAATTCAGGCTGGTCGGACGCAGCCGACTTTGCCATGGCCGATTTAACCTGCCCGTCCTTTTCCGCTGCGCCCGCTTTTGCACCTTCGGCTTTCTTCGCCGCCGTACCCGCGGCTTCGGACGTACCGCTTTTGGCGACGGCCGTTTTTTCGTCCGCGGCTATCTCTCCATGACTTTCCGCGGCGGCTGATTCGGCTCCGACTGCATTGGCTTTCTTGACAATCGCTTCCGAATCGACGAAGCATAGCGGCGGGAACAGCACGCACCACCAATTTTGACCCCGGGCGGCTCCTATCGAAACGCGCAAAGCTTCGTAATCGCCTGCAGGATACACGAGGCTGCCGTACATTTTAGCCGGAAACGGCACGACGCCCAGCTCCACCTTATATGTATACGAGAAACCGTTGCGCTGCAGCGTTTCGCCTACCAATTGGTCAAGCTCCGGCAAATGGATGCGCACCATGGCACGGGCCTCATCGATCCCCTGCGGCTCCTTCACCCATTGATTCATCCGCTCGACAATCGCATCGCGAATTTCGCGCTTGATCCACTGATCGGACGGAGAGTCGGAGTTGGCCAATATACGAAGCCGGATCGATTCCTGCGGAATCGCTTCCGAATCTGCCGCCGCACGGCTTGCTCCGGCCGCATAAACGACCGCTTGCTCGCGGTTTCCTTCCCAACATGTAATTAGTAGAATAAGAGCAAACACCATATAATAATAAAATTTGAAAGAAGTCCGCTTCACCATCGTATAAACCGCCTCTCCCGCAATAGCTCATTCCGGTAATATAATACCAGTATGACCCGGTGCGGGAGCGTTTAAACCTAGCAATCTATTAAATTGGAGCCGTTTTGCTAGATTGTATGCGCCGCGGGCGAAATGGTCCGCCTCAGTGACTCTCTTGAGCACGTTGCTGCGCTTTTACCGGTTGCTGTTGATGCAGCGGGACTTCCCCTGATCCAAGCGGATCTGGCGATCGGCAACATTATTTTTAGATGCCGATTTTGCGCTCTAGCGCAGCGCAGCTCCCGTTACGCTTGCTTACCCCGGATAACGGATGCCGATGACATGCCGGTCGATCCCGGCCAAATCCGGCACGATCCGGACTTCATCCCAATCTGCCGCTTCCCGAAGCAGCTTCGCTACCTCATCTGCCTGACCGTATCCTACCTCAAGCCCGACCAGCGAGGGCAATGCAGGCAACTCTTTCAACTGCACCGCCAGTCGTCGGTACAGGTCGAGCCCGTCCGCACCGCCATACAGCGCGGTGCGCGGCTCATGCAGCCTTACCTCGGGCTGCAATCCCGCTTCATCCGCCTCCGGTATATACGGCGGATTGGACACCACCGCATCGAGCCGCAGGCCGCGTTCGATGTAGGGGGCGAGCAGGTCGCCTTCCAGAAAGGCGACCTGACCGCCAACCCCGTGGCGCTCCGCATTCGCAGCGGCTACCGCCAGAGCGGCCGGCGATATATCCGAGCTCATGATGCGCCACGACGGGCACTGCACGGCGAGGCTCACGGCAATCGCCCCGCTCCCGGCGCCAATGTCGGCGATGAGCGGCGCCGACGCAGTTCTGCCCCAGTCGCCAGCGGCCGCTGATGCGCCCTTGCCTCTGTCAAGGACGCCTTCGGCGCTTCGCGCTTCCAGCTGCGCCGCCTGAACTCCCTCCGCAGCCGCGTCCCCGCCTGTGATGCCATCCGCGCTTCTTCCTTCCGGCTCTGCCGCCCGAGCGGCCAGACTCCGAACCGCAGCTGCACCGCCGCCTTCAGCGCTTCGGCCCTCCGGCCATAGCAGCCGCCCGATCAACACAATCTGCTCTACGAGCAGCTCCGTCTCCGGGCGCGGTATTAGTACCGCAGGCGTCACCTTAAAAGGGAGCCCGTAAAACTCCTGCTCCCCGGTAATATACTGCACCGGTTCACCTGCCGCCTTCCGCGCCAGCAGCTGCCGCAGCAGCTCCAATTGTTCCACGGAGAACAATTCGCGCCAACGCAGCAGCAGCTCGCTGCGGGAACAGCCAAGCACGTGCTGCAGCAGCAGCTCCGCGCAGCTGGCTGCATCCCGCACCTGATGCGCTTCTAAAAAAGAAGAAGCCTCCACATAGGCTTCACGAATGGTCAAACCCGCCATGGGTTATTCCTGCTCCCCTTTTTCTATCAGCTCCGATTGCGCGGCAATCGTCAAAGCGGAAATAATTTCATTCATATCGCCGTTCAGTACGGCATCCAGCCGGTGGAGCGTCAGTCCGATCCGATGGTCGGTAATACGGCTTTGCGGGAAGTTGTATGTCCGGATCCGCTCGCTCCGGTCGCCGGTGCCGACTTTGCTTTTCCGGTCTCCGGCGTATTTGGACATTTCCTCTTGCTGGAACTTATCGAAAATCCGTGCGCGCAGCACCTGCAGCGCCTTTTCTTTATTGGAGTTTTGCGATTTGCCGTCCTGACATGTAGCCACAATGCCCGTAGGCACGTGCGTAACGCGCACCGCGGATTTGGTCGTATTTACGGACTGACCGCCGGCTCCACTGGAGCAGAACGTATCGACGCGAATATCGCTGTCATTGATTTCGATATCGAACTCTTCCATCTCCGGCATGACCGCAACCGTTGAAGTCGAAGTATGGATCCGCCCACCCGATTCGGTCGTCGGAATACGCTGCACCCGATGCGCGCCGCTCTCGTATTTCAGCTTGCTGTATGCGCCTTTGCCGTTCACCATAAAAATAATTTCCTTAAAGCCTCCGAGATCGTTCATATTGACATCCATTACTTCCGTACGCCAGCCTTGAACGTCGGCAAATTTGGAATACATCCGGTATAGATCTGCAGCAAACAATGCCGCTTCGTCTCCGCCCGCTGCGCCGCGGATTTCGACGATTACGTTTTTATCGTCGTTCGGATCTTTAGGCAGCATCAAAACATGAATGCGTGCTTCCAGCTCTTCCTTGCGTTGAGTGAGCTCCTCAAGCTCCATCTTGACCAGCTCGCGCATTTCATCGTCCAGCTTCTCGTTTTGCATCGCCCGCGCCGCCTCGTATTGCTCTACCACGCTCTTGTACTCGGTATAAGCCTCGAACGATTCCTGCAAATCGGACTGCTCCTTGGAATACTCCCGCAGCTTCTTCGTATCGTTAGTCACATCGGGATCGCAAAGCAGCTCGCTCAATTTCTCATAACGGTCCGCTAGTGACTGTAATCTGTCCAGCACAATGATTCACCCCTTACTTAAATTCATGTAAACCATGCAGTCTCCGTAACAACGCTAAACGTTGAACCGGAAATGCATGACGTCGCCGTCTTTCACTACGTAATCTTTGCCTTCCAGCCGCACCTGGCCTTTTTCCTTCGCCGCATTCATCGAACCGGCCGCTATCAGATCGTCATAGGCGACCACTTCCGCACGGATAAACCCGCGTTCGAAATCGGTATGGATCACGCCTGCAGCCTGAGGCGCTTTCGTTCCCGTACGGATCGTCCAAGCGCGCACCTCTTGAACTCCCGCCGTAAAATACGTATTCAAACCGAGCAGCTTATACGCCGCCTTGATCAAACGGTTTAAGCCCGATTCCTGCAAGCCAAGCTCCTCCAGGAACATCGCCTTGTCGTCGCCTTCCAGCTCGGCGATTTCCGACTCGACCTTCGCGCTGATCGGCACTACTTCCGCTCCTTCGATTGCAGCGTATTCGCGCACCTTCTGTACAAACGGATTGTCTTCGGCTGTCGCCACTTCGTCCTCGCTCACATTGGCCGCATACAGCATCGGCTTCATCGTCAACAAATGCAGGTCGCGAATCAGCAGCTTGTCGTCGTCGCTCAGTTCGACGCTCCGTGCCGGCTTGTCGTTATACAACGCTTCCTTTACGCGCTCCAGACATTCCACTTCGGCCGCGTACTTTTTGTCGCCGCCTTTCATATTTTTGCGGGAGCGGTCAATCCGCTTCTCTACGGATTCCACATCGGCCAAAATCAGCTCCAGATTGATCGTTTCAATGTCGCTGATCGGATTAACGGCACCGGAAACATGCGTAATGTTTTCATCCTGAAAACAGCGGACAACATGCACGATCGCGTCCACTTCCCGGATGTGGGCAAGAAATTTGTTGCCAAGACCTTCCCCTTTGCTTGCGCCCTTTACCAGACCTGCGATATCGACAAACTCAAAAGCCGTTGGCACTACGTTCTTGGGCACTACCAGCTCCGTCAGCTTGACCAGCCGTTCATCCGGAACCTCTACGACGCCAACATTCGGATCTATCGTACAAAAGGGGTAGTTCGCCGATTCGGCGCCCGCTTGCGTTATCGCATTAAATAAAGTAGACTTCCCTACGTTCGGCAAACCCACGATTCCCGCTTTTAAAGCCATGTATAGGACAACTCCTTAATAATCGTTATTCAATATCCCTAAATTAGTATTATATCGCAAAAACAGGTCTTCTGTCACGCAGCTGTCACTTTTCCAGCTAAAGCCTAATTCCATCGGTCAATCCTTATTATTACTAAGCTCGGCCGTCCCCGCATCATGAACCGGACAAAAAAAAACCGCATTTCAGCGGTTGGCACCGATTGTCGGGGCTGATCCGCATTCATGCGGTTGTTATTCGGACGATCAGCGCAAGCTTTCCGAAGCCATGATGCAATCAGAATCTGCTGCATCATGGCATGCGGGAACCGCCAATATCAGCGATCCATACTGGCGGCAGCGCTAAAAGAATGCGTTTATGCGATCTGTATCCTATATTTACAGCCTTCCGCGAATCTGTATGGGCGCATTCGTATCGCTGACATTTGGTAAAAGTTCCAGCTTGAGTTCATCTTGCTCCCATTGGCAGATCATGGTGTAATGAAACGGGGTTTCCACCAAACAAGCGGACAAAGCCAACGTATCCGGGTTCTGCCAGGAGAAGCTCGAGGCGATCCTTCGTGCGGCTCCTTGGCGAATGGACGACATGCCCTCCACCCATGCCCCCCTCCCAAAACGAATCATATGCTCGCCTGTATGGCTCCGGATGCTGGCAATGGCTGCATTCGGCTCAAACCGGATCGAGAATGTGCTCCATTGCTCTTCATTATCATCAAGCAGGAACACCATGCCGGAAACTTTTTCTTCCATTGCAGATTCGGAGATTGGCCGCGGCGGATGAAGGGAAAGTTTGCTCAAACGTGCCGTTAATGCGGAAGCCTCCTTTTCGTTGGGAGCATCCGGCTGCGGCTTCATGGCCGGAAGCAGATGCTTCCAGACCAGGTTCAATACGCCTTGCAGATCATTCGTGCCGCTGGTCATTGCGACTACTGCATCCTGCTCCGGCATGACAACGCAAAATTGTCCGTACTTTCCGTCCCCCCGGTAAATATTATGCCGGCAGCGCCAAAACTGATAGCCGTAGCCCTGCGCCCAATCGCTCTCTCCGCCGTTGCCATTGGAAATATGCTTGGACGTAGCTTCTCTCACCCACGCTTCCGAAATAATCCGCTGACCGTTCCAAATCCCCTCCTGCAAGTAAAGCTGACCGAACTTGGCAATGTCTTCCGTCTTAATATTCAGTCCCCAACCGCCGACGTGAATGCCGCGGGGACATGTCTCCCAGGTGGCGCCGTAAATCCCGAGCGGCTCCATAAGGCGCGGCTGCAAATAATCCAACAGCTTATCCCCTGTTACCTTCTGCAAAATCGCGGAAAGCATATAGGTGGCGCCGCTGTTATATACAAAATAAGTTCCGGGCGCATGCTCGACCGGTGCATGGAGGAACGTTTTCACCCAGCTGGCGCCCTCCTCCCTTCGGAGCGAAGGCGTCGTATCCTGTGCATGACCGGTTCCCATCATGAGCAGATGGCGAATGTGCATAGAGGCCAAATTCGGGGATACATCGTCCGGCGCTTCCTCCGGAAAAAATGATACGACAGCGTCGTCCAGAGACACAATTCCTTCCGCTACAGCCAACCCGATGGCGGTGGAGGTGAAGCTTTTGCTCAATGAAAACATCATATGCGGCAGATCCGCGGCATAGGGGGCCCACCAACCTTCCGCCACGACATGTCCATGCCGCAGCACCATAAGACTATGGAGCTCCAGCTGCTTGTTTTGAACCGCTTCTAAAAAATCAGTGATTGCTGCCGATGATACGCCCTGCGCTTCCGGAGTGCTTCTTGGTAAAAGTATTTTGGTTTCCATACTATCATTCCCTCCCGCATGATAATTACCGAAACGTTCTTAACCGTTTTTGATAACCAATCCGCCCAACGCCTAACCCGGCACTCTCCTTGATCAAGCTTTCCTCGAGGCCCATTGTCCGCCCTGCAAAATTAATTTCCGGTATTCGGGATGAAGGAACGACTGAACGTGATGCCCGGGCATCAAATAGACGACCCGGCCCAAGCCGTACTCATGCGCCCATGCCGCAGGCCACCTTGCTCCTTCGTGTGAATATTCGAGCAGCACCGTCTTCTCGGTCATCGGGTCGAAATCAAACCGGTACGGCTCCTCATCCATCGAAAAAGCCCCGATACCTTTCATAATATCGTGATCCGCGGCAGCAGGATGAAATTCCAACGGTCCGTAAGGCGGATGCCCGGTAAATTTCGCCCCCGCCAGTTGGCTTAGCTCGTACCTTGCTTGCAGCGAAATGCCGTTATGAATGACGAGCAGCCCTCCGCCTCCGCTTACATAAGTCAGTAAACCTGCAGTTTGGGCCGGCGATACCGGAACTCTCCAGCTGTCCGTATAAGAAATACACAAATCATACGGTTGAAGCCGATCCGCATGAAGCATATCGCGATCCTCCGTGCCGCTAACGTCCAGATACTCCTGAAATACACGGACGATCTCTTGCTCCACCGCCTGAAGCGGATGATATTTTGAAATCGTATTGTCCCCTATAAGCAAAGCGCTTCGTCTGCTGCCCATTGGTTATGCCCCCTTATAAATGCGGATTACCAGCTCATGACCTCTCCCTTATAATTGAGGAAAGCCGGGTGCTTCAAAATCTCCTCGCTGCTCTGATACTGCTGTATGGTTTTAAGGATATGGGTGGCCGACTCCTCTGCGGAAATGTCGGCGGATTCGTTCAGCTTGCCGCTCATATATGTTCTCATCCATCCGGGATGAAGGACGAGCACCCGTCCACCTTTGTTTTTCAATTGATTATGGACAATATTGGATTGGATGTTGAGCGCTGCCTTGGACATGCAGTACCCATACCAGCCTTCCCGCCATGTCTGATTGATTTGACCGGCCTCGGAGGAAATATTGACCAGCAGTTTATCTTCCCCATTCACCAGCAGTGTGCTTAAAGCATTCGTTACTCTAAGCGGTCCGAGCGCATTCACATTGTACAGCTTCATAAAGAGGTCATAGTCGATTTCGCTGCTGAATATATCGAATTGGCTTCCTCCGGAAATGCCCGCGTTATTAATCAGCAGATCAAGCTTATCCGTTTGTCCCGCAATGAATGTTCCTGCAAGTCTCACGCTTTCGTCGTTGGATATATCCAAATCGACGGGGATCAATCTTCCATTGTATTCCGGCTCTGCTTGTTCCAACTGCTTCCAATCGTTTAAGTACTTCCCGGCAAAAACCGTGTACCCCTGCTTGAGCAGTTGTATTGTCAGCTCGAAGCCAAGCCCCCTGTCCGCTCCCGTGACGCAGGCAACTTTATTCATAGCTACTCCTCCCGGTCCTATTATTTGAAATACGTTGAACATGGTTGGTTGCCAGCCGTTTATTCCAGTTGTCTCCTCCGCCTTACCCTTCTTTCATCCCCTTTCGCCATTTTTATAACGGTTATAAGCTCGCCTCGGGTCCAATCCTGCAGCGCCGGAAATTCGGTCTGATCCAGGCGGCCCTTCCTAGAAGCATTTCTTCATCTATTATAACAGCGCTTTCATTTCATGCCATCCAAACTTACGCCATTAGGAACCAATAAACCCATTTTTTCCTAAAAAAATGTTTAGCTTTTTCAGACGCAAAAAAAGCTTTATCCATAGACAAAGCTTTCTGCAAAAATAGGATATATCAAAACTGGCCCACCTTCTATATATATTATCATTGCTTCAATAACGGCTTATTGGAGACTGTCGATTAATTGTGGGGAACAATCCAAGCTCTTATCCCCTTTTAATCGACAGTCTCTATTGGCGCTTTAATGATTCGGCTTATTTAAATTCGCGCTTTGCTTGCTGGAACGCCTTTTCTTTAAAATAAACCTCCACCTGCTTTTTCAGCACGAATGCGCGGAGTGAGGTGGTTTGGCCGCTTTCCAGGCCGATGTATTTGGCCCCGAAATAATAGCCTTCCATCGCCTGCTCACGCCTTACGATTTCCGCGGCAAAAGGCAGCTTGAAGCCCAAGTCGAGCTCCGCTTCGATCAGCACGGCTTCGTCTAAATTAACCGCATGTTCATTAACCGTGAATCCGATGCCGCTGATGCTTATATTATGTACGGTGAAGCCCGCTTCGTCAGTGATGACCTGCTTTTCATTCGTACCGGTCCAGGTTACCGCATGCAGCGCTCCTTTTTGCTTCACCTGAATTCTCGGGTGCTCCCGTTTTTCCACGAACCGGCTTTGATTTTGCGGCGGGTTGATGATGATTAATGCCCCGTGATCTTTGGCGACAACGGTTGACGCGAACACATAAATGCCTCCGGGCGAATAAACCGTAATTTTGACGGAATCGCCAAGATGGAACAGCTTATATTCCGGGATTTCAATTTCCACAATATCGCCTTCGGCATAAGACAATAGCCCCGTCGAGACAAAGCCGTCTTTTTCGACGACGGTCCGGCTGTGCAGCAATATGCCCGCTGGGCTTTTATACTTTTCTTCCTTATAACCGTAGTTCGAGCCTGCAGCTGCCAATTTTGATAGCATCGAAACCACTCCCGCTCCGTTTTGATTTGTCTCTATGCTACAATGAACAATAAAAGGCCGTTCTCCGCCTCGGGGAAACAGCCTTCAAGCACCGCAGGTGCGAATCGAACAACCGGCGGCCAGGCTGTCATCATCCATGTTCATGGACCTTAGACCCTAAGCTTTGCGTCCTTGCCTTTCGGCAAGTTTGCCTTGAACGATTTAGTTAAAAAGTACCACATTGTGTTAGGTAAAATTACCCATATACTTCATATGCCCATTATACGCTCTTTAGCCTGGAACAATCAATGAGTCCGATCGTGATTTCTATCACATTTAAAGTAAAATTATTGTAAAGTATAGCAGTTTGGCAGTCAACAATCTGTTCGTGAAAAAGGTGATCTCATGAAAGAGCCGCATTCGTCTCAAGACAATTCAACCGCATCCTCCTACTCGCTTGTTCTCTTTGACGGCGTATGCCGGTTTTGCAACGGCTGGGTTCAGTTCCTCATTCGGCGGGATTCGGCCGACCGTTTCCGCTTCTCCGCCATCCAATCGGATTATGCGCAAGCGCTGCTGTCACAAAGCTGCACGGGCGGCAAGCCGTTGCCTGATTCGATCATCGTAATTGAAAACGGCACCGTCTATACGCATTCCGCAGCGGTTCTGCGCATCTTCCGGCAGTTGGGCCGCGGCTGGCCGCTCCTGTACGGCTTCATTCTCGTTCCCCGCCCCCTTCGCGATGCTGCATACCGGTGGATCGCCAAAAGACGCTACGCCATATTCGGAAAATACGACAGCTGCATGGTGCCGACAGAGCAAGTAAGGCGCAAGTTTTTTGGTTAGCGACGGATACGAGTGAAGGCTAGGGGTATGGTTCCATCCTATCCCCAGTTGGGGATAGTCGTCGGGATAAAGACGCCCTTTTGCACAATTATCCCCAGATATTTATAATGGAATGTGAATAATAAGTTAGTTATCCACATGATTATCCACAGCATGTTAACAAACGAATACTTGTTCGTTTAAATATCCACTGTATTGTTGATGATAAGGCAGGTGTGTCGTGCAGGAACATATTGTATACATGTATGAAGCGATTGCCGAAGCGCGCAAAGCCGAGGCGCTGAACGAAGTGCCGATCGGGGCGGTCGTCGTTTGGGAGGATCAAATTATCGGACGCGGCCATAACCTCCGTGAAACTTCGCTGGATCCGCTGGCGCATGCCGAGCTGATTGCGATCAAGCAGGCCAGCGATTATTTGCAGGCATGGCGGCTGCTGGACTGCCGGCTGTATGTGACGCTGGAGCCGTGTCCGATGTGTGCCGGCGCGATTGTGCAGTCGCGGATTCAACAGGTCATCTACGGCACGACCGACCCGAAGGCCGGCTGTGCGGGTACGCTGATGAATTTGCTGCAGGAGGAACGGTTCAATCACCGTGTCGATGTAGTCAGCGGCGTGCTCCAGGAAGATTGCGGCATGCTGCTGACGCAATTTTTTCGTAAACTGCGGGGAAAGGCTTAACGAAATTTACGCTATTGTCAAGACGTCCCATGCTCCCTCGCGAAAAATGACCGAAATACCAGGCTTTGACGAGCTGCTTCCGGTTCAATTATCTGATAACAAATCGAATACAAAAATGACGTTCAATTCGGCACCCCGTTTGAACGTCATTTTCTTATCTCCGTCTATCGTTCGGCTCCGCGCAGCTCGACCTGCACGTCCTGAGGCAGGACGACGGTTGCCATCATATTGGGATACAGCGGATCGATGCCTCTCTTTTCCGGCGGCCGTTTCACCTGTACATACATCGTATCGCCAATGGTCCGCACATCGACGAATTGTTCCTTTTGCAGCGGCTTGAACTCATCCCCTTGCTTGCTGCGGGTCCGGTATGTGCCGAATACCTGCACTGTACGCTCGGTCGACTTATCCACTTTCATGGCATGATCCTGCGACTGCACGACGACTTTTTTCACCCCATCCGCCACCGCTTCTTTGACTGCAGGCAGATCACGCGTTTCATCCACCGATCGCAGTACCGACCGCACCTCCCCCAATATGCCTGCCGAAGTCAGCAGCGTAAAGCCAAGACAGCCGATGCAGAGCACGCCGACGAAAAAGACGCTCATCATATCATAGGAGAGGACACTGTTTTCTTTTTTGGAGAACAGTAAGTAGAGAACGATTTCCAAGCCCAGCATAATGAACATAACCGGCCACCAGGCGATGAGCGTATCGAAGGCTTGCTGGCCTTCCCATTGCGAAATAAACAGGATCGCCCCCAGCAAAATTAACGTTACGCCCATCGATAGCGTCCCTACGCGCCATTTTCTCATGGCTGATCCCCCTTTCTTCTTCTGCTTCCCAACAGCAGCCGCAGGCCGCCGCCGATCAAAATGACGGATACGACAAACGTCTGGAAATATTGGCGAAACAGGAACGAAATCCGCTCCTTCGGAAAGAGACGGTCCAGCGCTCTTAACAGCACTTCGTCCGTTATATAGTACAGCCCAAGCGCCAGCAGCACGATCCCGACCCATTTTTGATGATTGATGAGCCAATCGACAAACGGGGTATCTTCCAACGCTTCCCCGCGGTCATGCCTGGAAATTTGCTGCAAGGCGTCGAAGAAGCTGTAAAACCATAAGATCGGTATAATAAACAAGAAGAGCGTGAGCCGCAGCATATCCATAATATAGACGCAGAACAGGAAGGCCGCCATCAGCTGCAGACCGCGTTTTTGCAAGCCGAGATACATATGTCCCGCACCGGGCACGACAGACAGAAGGATGGCGATCATTTTATTTTTTTTGCCGGTCATCCGGTGTTCCTGAAAATCCTCGAAAATCGTCTGATCGACCAGCGGCTCTCCCTGCCGTTTCCGGTTCAACTGCTGTACGCAGTCGAACAAACAATAAATCCAAATGATCGGAAGCACGCCGAGAAAAACTAAAAATCCGTTCTGATGCGTCAATGCAGCCACGAAAATAATCATAATCGTCGCGCCGAAAAAGGCTATCATAAAAGTCAGGCCGCGCTGCATCAAGCCGAGCTGGAAATGGCCCAGTCCCGGGATAAACGACAGCAGTACGGTAAAGATCGAATCTCCGCCGCGCTGCGGTTCGTAAGGGTACGCCGCCGGACCCGGAGGCTGATAGGACGGCTGTGGTCCGTATTCCGGATAAGGCTCGCGTCGTTTGACGAGGTGGAGCACCATATCGATCATATTGAGGGCGCCCGAGAGAAAGGCGACGATCAGCAGCAGCGCGACCGGCCCATCCGCATGGCGCAGTTCTCCGGCTACCCCGAGCAAAAACAGCAGCAGCAGCGGGCCGAAAAATCCGGTTCCGTACAAAAACGCTCTTCCTTTACGGTTTAAGTACAGATGGCCCAAGCCGGGGATAAAAGATAACAGCAGCGCGGTTATCGGGTTTTTGGGTTGCATTTAACGGCTTCCTCCTTTATCGTGTCTGGGTTGGATGGAGTCCAATACGAAGATCGTTTTCTCCATTATTTTATAAGATACGGGGATACGTCCGGCGGCCTGTTCAGTTTGCGTCTGATCCATCCCTTGTTCCTGCTCGATGGCCAGCGTGGCAGGCTCCAGATGGGTTAGCCGTTCCATCATGGACTGAAACGCCCCCGAGCTCATCAACAGGATCGTAATCGCGGCGGCGACCCCATAATGGAATGCCGGATGCCTGGTATAGGCAAGTGCCCTCCAACGCTTTACCTGCAGCTGCGGGCGTTCTATCGGCGGGGAGGCTGGAGAGCTTGGAGCCGCATGCGCTTCTATGTGACTCATTACGGCATCCGCCAATCCGTTGCCATCTTCCAGAGCAGGATAGGAAGCGGCGGCCCGCTCCAAGCTTTGCATATACAATTCAAAACACGGCTCGCATGAACTGAGATGCGCTTCATAAGCGGCGCATTCTTCATCCGGGAGCTGCGCACCCGTATAACGGTCCCATTGTTCCAAAGTATAATGCTTCATCTCCATTCTTCCTCCTTCCAATGTTTGCGAATCCACTGCTTGGCCCGGTACAGCTTGGATTCGACGGTTTTTAGCGTGACCCCTTGCTCCGCCGCAATTTCCTGATAGCTCTTGTCTTCGATATAATAAGCGACCACGACTTCGCGATAGTTGGCGGGAATATCGTCCAAGTATTGCTTGATCTGCTGCCTCCTCTGGTTTTCCAGCACTTCCTCTTCCACAGTGTGGGTGCTGTCTTCCGGAAGCATATCCTCGATATCCGCCGTCAACTGCTCCCGCTTCCTCTCCATGGCCCGCTTATGGTCGATCGCTTTGTTGACCGCGATGCGGGTCATCCATGTTTTCAAGCCTTGATACTGGTACTGAGGGAGGGACGCATAGATTTTCAGCAGCGCTTCCTGGGTCACATCCTCGGCATCTTTCGCCGAACGCAGCACCGAGTAGACTGCGTGATACAGGTATGAGCTGTACTTGTCCATCAGCAAGCGGAAAACTTGCTTATCGCCGGCGATAATTCGTTTGATCCACTCTGATTCTTCTGTAATGGTCCTCTCCCTCCTCTCCACTAACAATAGACGAACCGGCACCGCATCATCACTGCACACGGCGCAAAAGTTTTTTCCGCGGCCAAATGCAAAAAGGACCTTAACGAGCAAGGCCCTCTGTGCGTTATTGTACGGGTTTACCACCATGCTTGCAACGGGCTGCGGCTTGGTGTTTATTGCCTATCGTTTTATCGGAACAGCCTGCTGCGGCGTTGTCGCCGGTTTACGATTATTGTCCGCGTGCGGTTTTCGGAACGAAACGATCGAATAGACGATCAAAGCGAGCCAAATAAACGAAAAGCTGATGAGCTGCGTTTGCGTGAACGGTTCATGAAATACGAATATGGCGAGCAGCAAACTGGCCGTCGGGGCCAAATATTGAATGAATCCGACCATTGACAAGGGCAGCCGTTTCGCCGCCTGGGCAAACCAGAACAACGGCAGCGCTGTAACCGCTCCCGATGCCAACAGCAGCGCAATGGACAGGCCGGATAACGACGAGAAAGCCGCCGTACCCTGCGATTGAATGAAAACCAGGTAAATAATGGAGACCGGACATACGACAATCGTTTCCCACGTCAATCCCAGCAGGACGTCCAGATTGGCCGCTTTTTTGGCCAGTCCGTACAGGGCAAACGAAATCGCCAATGAAATCGATACCCATGGGATGTGACCGTATTGAACCGCCATAATAAGGACGCCCGTGCCTGCAATCAGAATGGAAATCCATTGCCCGAGCCCCAGCCGCTCCTTCAAAAATATAACGGCAAAGATGACACTAATCAGCGGGTTTATATAATACCCCAGACTCGTTTCGATCACATGTCCGTTATTTACGGCCCATATAAATAAAAACCAGTTCGTACTGATGAAAACGGAGCATAGCACGACAGCAATCTTGCTTTTTCGATCCGCTATTACGCCCTTCAGCTGCTTCCACCGCTTGGCTGCCGTGACCAAAACGGCGACAAATACAAACGACCATAAGATCCGATGGGCCAATATTTCCCATGCCGGCATCGTCTCGAACAAACGCCAATATAACGGCAGAAGTCCCCATGCCAAATAAGATAAAATTCCGTATACAATCCCTTGTTTCATCGCTCATACTCCCCGGCAGCGCCAATTGAATGTACTCTAAGTATACGTGAATCGCCGGTTTTGGCAAATGATATCCCAATTTATTCCTAGGAGCTTTTCTTGCAATATCAGAATTGTTCAGCTCCGCTGAAAACATATAAAGTCTGATATTATAAAAAAAACGGCAGTCGATTCGGAATTAATCCGAATGACTGCCATCTTTGGGTGTGCGTTTATTTCGAAATTTGTGCCAGGTAACGTTTATCGCCGGTTTTGGCCCACATTAGAAAACAGGTACGATTGCGTATAATTGCGGTTACAGCGGATGGGCGAATTGGCTTCTTCCGTTTTTTCAACCTTCTCCCTCCTTGCGTGGTAAACTTGATCTTGATTAAATGTCCCAAAATTGGTTGGATTGTACCGTAGGATCGATCTCCTTCAGCGCCTTCATCATTTTTTGAATCGTACTGCCGCTCGGCATGTAATGTTCGTTCGCGCAGGCATTGGAAATCGTTGTTCGGCCGATTCTGCTTTTGGAAACCAGCCACTCCTGCTTGATTCCTCTGTCATCCAGCCATCTGCCCAAGCGGCTGCGGTTTTTGCCGAGACTCAGCATCGCATCAGCTCCTTGGCTCTAGTTATTTCCGATATTTACCGAATTTAAACATTCTTTTTCAAAAATTTGAAATAGACTTAAGAATAACTAAAGCTCAACGATATCCCCTACCATTTTTTAATATTAGGCAGTCGCTGCTTCATATTCCAGCTTAGCTCATACTTTCCTTTTGGCTCTTGTATAGGTTTTATGTTATAATGTTAATCGCTGTGGCCCCGTAGCTCAGCGGATAGAGCACACGTTTCCTAAACGTGGTGTCGGATGTTCGATTCATCTCGGGGCCGCCAGTAAAATTAATCTGTTCCAATAAAAAGAACAAGCCAGTGCCGAAACTTATACCCGCACTGGCTTATTTATCTTTGTTGTTACAGCAATACCCGTATCCATAGAGTTACACTATTCTTACAATCCAATTATTTAATGAGGACACCTATGCCATTCGTACATCATAACAATTATCCGATCTACTACGAATACCACATTGCCGAAGAAGGGCACAGCAAAGAAACCTTGGTCTTCATTCATGGAATAGGTTTAAACCTGCGGACCTGGGACTACCTCATTCCTTTTCTTCAAGCCGACTTCAATGTGCTGTGTTTAGATATAAGAGGTCACGGAAAAAGTAGCTGTGAAGAAAGCATATTTCATTGGGATGAACTATGCACGGACCTATACGTACTTCTAAGGGAGCTTGGTCTGAGTGAAGTACACCTTGTTGGTCACGGATTGGGAGGGACGTATGCCGTATGTTTTACCAACCGCTACCCTCGGCTTGTAAAAAAATTAGTTTTGATTTCTACCCTTGCTTTCTACCCTGCGGAAATCATAGAACAAGCCAAACAATTCCGCCAAACCTTGTTTAAACCAGGTAATGTTCGCCCATTGGCCGAGCACCTGATTCAACTGATCACGATAAAACCTTTAAGCAGTCCTGCAGGGAGCCTGTTGATGGATGCCTATCAGCAAGCCCGGTTCGACGTTTATTTCGGGATGATCGATCTTTTTTTGCGAACGGAACCGGTAGAGGATCTGAAGCTCCTCAAGCTTCCTACTCTCGTCATTGCAGGTGAATTGGATGTACTGTTTCCGCATTATTTGTCGGGCATCACGAGCAGTTATATTATGAACTCTACATTTCTCGTCATTCCCGATGCGTCCAACATGACTTTTATCGATGAGCCTGGGCATACGGCAACCATCATGAATGATTTTATTAGCAAGGATAGTCACGCAACTAAAAAAATAAATACGGATGATCCTTGGGTCAATATCATACAAGCCAAAGTAGCGAACCATATTATGGAGGGCCGGCCAAAAGAGGTACCCTTTAGAAAGCTAAACGTACAATTGATGAAAGGATTCAAGGTATATGTGAACAACTCCGAAGTGCTGCATGGATGGAATCAACGGTTAGCCAAACGTTTATTCGTGTATTTGATCTTCCACCCATCGACCATAAGAGAAAACTTATATAATGAATTTTGGCCTGAAACGAATGCTAAGCAATCCAGCAACTACTTGAGTGTTTGCCTGAATCACTTGAAGCAATTGTTGAAAACGGATGATGCATTCAGCTTCCTTGTAGTCAATAGAGAACATGTATATTTGCAAGGCGAGATCGAATGCGATTTGCTGAGCTTGAATGAAAAAATGAACCGCTTTTTTGCGGAACCGGACACTTCCCATAAAAAACATATAGCTGAGGAAATTATTCATTTTTTTTCAGATCACGTAAAATTTGATATTTATGATAATTGGTTTCTGGAAACACTGGATACAGCTAGAGGAAAATTGCGTAAAGTTGTCGTATGGCTAATACTCGCCTATGAACAATCGCAAGAAGAAGACAAAATTATTTCCTGCATAGAGAACGTTTTACCGTTTCAACCGGATTACCTTGAATACTACGATCAACTCATTCAAATTTACCAAACGAGGGGAATACGGTCGCTTGCTTCCAAATGGATAAAAAAGAAACAACAAGCCATCTCCGAATATTACTGACATGCGCCTGCTATGCCGGAGCATATGCCAAGAAAGCCGCCTGCCCAAATCATAAGGGAAAGGCGGCTTTCTGCTTGATAAACCGGTTGAACCGTCGTTACCTGATTTCGATCGCTCTTACCAGCGGCAGCTCCTGAACAATCGACAGCAAATGCTCCATTTTCAAGGAACCCGGAAATTTGACGATCATCTCCACAATCAGACCGTCGGGATCGATTTTATTTTCGGCATGAAAGCTTAAAATCTCGATTTCTTTCTCCTGAAAAAGCTGCTGGATGCTGCTTATCGCCTCAGGTTCATTGGCTAACCGCACGACGACTTGCTCCGTTTTCGGCGATGCGAGCCAGTTAAAGCGCGCATGCAATATTTTTTGAGCCAGCAAAATAATTAGCGCAACGCCTCCGCCCAGAACATATAAACCGGCTCCGACAGCCATCCCTACCCCTGCGGTAGCCCAGATACCGGCGGCCGTCGTAAGTCCTTTCACCGTTTGTCTTTGCATAAAGATCATGCCGGCTCCCAAAAAACCGACTCCGCTTACAACCTGAGCGGCTATACGCGAAGGGTCCAACGCCAAGTTATGCCACCCGTTCTGATCCTGAAAGCCATACTTGGATATAACCATCATCAGGGAAGCGCCTGCGGCGACTACAAAGTGGGTGCGGATCCCCGCTTCCTTCATCCGGTTTTTACGCTCATACCCGATCAGCGCTCCACAAATTCCGGCAACCAATACACGCAGCAAATACTCGAATTCCATCGTCTCATCCTCCTATGTCTCGACAGCTAATAAATGAATACGTTTCCAACGATGTTGGAGCGGCATGAATAAGGGTTGGTCGTGGACCTTTACTTCATTGTATGTACTCCATATTACACCCGCTCGCCGGTTCAATAAAGCTTTGCGTCCCTTGCTGCCCGATACAAAGGGGATAATCCGCCGCGGATTATCCCCTCATGCTGCTCTATATGTTGTTTATCACGATACCTTAAACTGGGACAGCAGCAAATGCAGCTCGTCCGTCATATGCGATAACGATTGCGCGGAAGATTGCACGCCGTTCGTCGCTTGAAGCTGCTGCTCCGCTGATGAAGCTACATTTTGCGATGCGGAAGCCGATTTCCTGGCAATGGCCGCGACCTGCTGCACGGAAGCTGTTATTTGTTGAGCGCCGGCCGACATTTGCTCCGAAGTCGCCGCCATTTCCTGCACCTGCGAAGCAATATGGTTCGTGGACTGCAAAATATGGTCGAAATTCACTTCCGTCTCGCGGACACGCTCAATTCCCGCCAACACTTCATCCTTCACCTTTGTCATTGCCTTCGAGGAGTCTTGAATGCTGGATTGAATTTCGCCCAGCAGCAGGGCGATTTCCGCGGAAGAGCTGCCGGATTGCTCGGCGAGCTTGCGCACCTCCGACGCAACGACGGCAAAGCCTTGCCCGTGATCGCCGGCGCGCGCCGCTTCGATCGCCGCATTCAAAGCGAGCAGATTGGTTTGCTGCGCAATGTCCTGGATGGCAAGCAGAATGCTGCCGATCTGTTGGGACTTATCATCGAGCAGCTTAATGATTTGATCCGTTTGCACAACGGATTCATTGATCGAGCCCATCTGCTCGACTGTATTTTGGATCGATGCGCCGCCGGTCTCCGCCTGCTGCCTGGACGATTCCACCGTCTCTGCGATGGATGACGCGTTCTCGGCCAAACGTCCGATGCCGGAACCGACTTCCTCCATGGAACGGGATGTTTCTTCCATGCTGACCGTTTGTTCATCCGCCCCGTTCGCCACATCTTTGACGGTTTCGGCGATGTGCCGGGAAACGGTCTGCATTTCGCCCGAGCTCGATTTCAGATGTTCCGCCGAAGCGGCTACCAGCTGAGCATGCTCATTGATTTTCAAAATCATCTGCCGCATATGATCGGTCATTTGGGCGAACGCTTCGCTCAGCTCCCCAATTTCGTCTTGACGGATTAATGTAAGATTTTGCACCGATAAATCACCGCCGGACACCTGCTTGGCAACTGCGCTCATACGCCGGATCGGGATGGACACATGCCGCGCAATCAGAAAGGATACGGCCAGCCCGGACAAAATCGCCAGCGAACTCAAGGAAATGACCCAGGTAACACCGGACTGGTAAGACCCGTTCAGTTCCTCGCCCAATTGATTGGCATACTGCTGGTTATTTCGGGTTAGCGCATCAATAATCACCGCGCAGCCTGTCAAATATTCGTTTGCCTTTTGAATCAGATTCAAGCCTTCCGGTCCGCGCTTTTGTACGGCAGCCAGGATGGAGGGGAACATCGTTTCATATTGCCCCCACCGTTCATTGAAATATTTGACAAGACCCGCATCGCTTTCCGTTGAAGCCATCTCATCCAGATGTTTGACTTCCGATTGAATTTTTTTGAAAATACGCTCGGCTTTAGCCTGCTGCGTCTCAGCCTCGCCGCTGGAGCCCACCGATCCGAGCAAATCGTTGTCGCTCCGATCCTCGATATTCAATTGAATTCTCAACAGCAGATCGTCCAGCTCCATTAAATCGTGGTTCAGGTTTCCCAGTAAAATAACATGGGGCAATCCCACTTCCGTCGTCTGCTTCGATTTTTGCCCCATACTGCCCATATTGGTAACTGCCGTTGCAGAGATAGCCGACAACAGAAGCAGCACGATCAAAAAGCTGAACAGCACTTTCTTAAACAGCGTAAGTCTCATCCACAACTTCATCCTCATCCTTACCGACTCCGATTCTCTTTTTATTAAGGCTCGAACCAAAGACCCGCCTCCAATAGGAAGTCGGATCGATTAGGCTTTAAGGTATTCGGCCTCCTTTTCTACTTCGGCAGCATGGTAATATATTTTTATAGTTCATTGGTCCTGTATATGGTGTTGGAATCGTTTTATGGAGGGAATCGGTAAAGGAAACGGGCGTCCGCGTTGAATAAGGTAAGGCCACCTGTATATTTCAGTTCAGATTGACAAGCTACTTTTACAGCTTCGTTAATATTTGCGGACCTTCCTTTGTGATCGCCACCGTATGCTCGAATTGGGCGGACAGACTGCCGTCCCATGTCCTGGCCGTCCAGCCGTCCGAATCAATGAACATCTCATAGCCTCCGGCATTGATCATCGGTTCGATCGTGATCACCATGCCTTCCTTCAGCTTGAAGCCTTTGCCCGGCTTGCCCGTATGATCGAAGGTCGGCTCTTCATGCAGCGATCGGCCGATCCCATGCCCTACCAGATCGCGTACGACGGAAAATCCGGCCGTCTCCGCAAGCTGCTGCACCACATGCATCACATCGCCGATCCGCCGGCCCGCCCTTGCCTCGGCAATGCCCAGCTCCAGACATTGCTTCGTTACCTGTACGAGCCGTTTCGCTTCCGGAGACACGTTACCGATCATATAGGTCCACGCCGAATCGGCCATCCAGCCGTTATAGCTACAAACGATATCTATTTTCACAATGTCGCCGTCCTTCAACCGTTTGCGGTCCGGAAAGCCGTGAGCGATCACATCATTCACCGAAGCGCAGGTTGCGTACGGAAACCCCCGGTACCCTTTGGTCACCTGCACCGCCCCATGTCGGGTCATAAACTGCTCGGCAAAATCGTTAATCTCGAGTGTCGTTACACCCGGTCCGATCCGTTTGCCGATTTCCTGGTGACACATCGCCAATATTTTTCCCGCTTCGCGGATGACAGCAATTTCTTGCGGCGTCTTTAATATAATCATCGTTGAGCCCTCCTATAAAATGGTTCTTTTGCAGTTCTATTCACTAGCTTACGCAATTGCAACAAAAAGTGACTATATGATACATTAACGACATGCAGCCGCATACATCTTCCCAAAGATGTGCACGCTGTTTTGAAGGAGGCTTGATATCATTGACCCGACACGACGCTACCTGGAATGAAGAGGAACAGCGGCTTCGCCGCGTTGCCCGATTGGTCAAAACGCGCATTGATGAGGTCAGCCGTCTGGCCGATCAACGCTTGGAGACGGCGATCGATACGAACCGCGATTTTTGGTCCGATATTACCGTCAATATGAACAATCCCGACGATATTATGGAAACTTATACGAGTATTAATCAGCAATCAATGGTTATGGTTACGCAGGAGCGCGATCTGCTGCACGCTGAGGATACGCTGCGTCAGCTCGTCCGCCTGCATGATACGCCTTATTTTGGCCGGATCGATTTTCAGGAGCGGGGCTTTCCGGAAACGGAGCGCATCTACATCGGGACATCCTCTTTTTTCGATGAGGCCTCCCAGCAGTATTGGGTTTATGACTGGCGCGCGCCTATCTCGAATTTATACTACGATTATCCTCCCGGCCCCGCCACTTACCAGACGCCCGGCGGTCAAATTGAGGGTACGATCGAACTGAAGCGGCAGTATGTAATCCGACAGGGCGAACTGAAAGCTATGTTCGATACCGGTCTGGCCATTGGCGACGAAATATTGCAAACGATGCTCGGCCAAAGCGCCGATGACCGAATGAAAAGTATCGTTGCCACCATCCAAAAGGAGCAAAACCAAATTATCCGCAACGACCGGCACCAGGTGCTGATCGTCCAGGGAGCGGCGGGCAGCGGGAAAACGTCTGTCGCACTGCAGCGTGTCGCCTATTTGTTGTATAAACATCGCAACACGCTGAATGCCGACAATATGATCCTTTTTTCGCCGAATGCACTGTTCAACAGCTATGTGTCTACCGTATTGCCCGAGCTTGGCGAGACGAATATGCAACAAACCACTTATCAGGAATATTTGCAGTTCCGGTTAGGGCGACGCTACCAGGTGGAAGATTTGTACGAACAGATGGAATACCGGCTGAACGCGGGGGATGACCCTGCCTATCCGATCCGGCAAAGCAGCATCCGCTTTAAATCATCGAACGCTTTTATCCGGTTGATGGATCGCTACGCGAAGCATTTGGAGCAGGCCGGCATCATTTTTAAAGATATCCGGTTTCAGGGAACAATCCTGATCTCCCGGCAGCAAATGAGCCATTTCTTTTATCAAATCGATCCGTCCATTCATTTGAGCAACCGGGTCCAACTATTGAAGGAATGGCTGCTGAAGGAGCTCAAAACGTTGGCCAAAGCCGAACGAAGCAAGCCGTGGGTGAAAGACGCGATTGAGTTTTTGGATAAAGAGGAGTACCAGAACGCATTCCGGACAATGCAAAGAAAGAACGATCAGGAACAGCTGTTCTATGATGCCAAGCAGGAGGCGTTTCTTCTAGGCCGTTATGTTATTCATCAGAGCTTTCGGCCGCTCCGCCAAAAAATTAAAAAGCTCAAATTCATCGACGTCGCCGCGCTGTACCGGCAGCTGTTCCTCGAGGAGACGCGTGGCCTGCTGGAAGCCGTGGATGGCGTTACCCTGCCTGCAGATTGGAACCTGATTTGCGACATGACGCTTACACAGCTCGAAAACGGTCAGCTTGCCTTTGAAGATGCGACGCCGATGCTTTATTTGAACGAATTGATCGAGGGCTTCCAATCGTACAATACGGTGCGGCATGTCATTATTGACGAGGCTCAGGATTATTCGGCGTTTCAGTACACGTTTTTGAAAAGGCTGTTCCCCCGCGGCAAAATGACGCTGCTAGGCGATTTGAACCAGGCCATCTATCAATCCGATACCGACGCTTTCGACCGTTCAGGCGAATCAACGGATGCCGCCACCGCGACCGGATACCGGCATGTGATTGAGCTGTTCGGCGAGGGCCAGACCGAGATGATCCGCTTGACGCGCAGCTATCGGTCCACCAGGGAAATCGTTGAGTTTACAAGGGCTATGCTGCCGGGCGGCGAAGCTATTGAGCCATTCAATCGCAGCGGGCAAAAACCGGTCGTTCAGCAAGCTCCCGATACGGATGGCCTGGCAGCAGGCGTGCTGGCCGATTTGCATGCGCTGCGCGCGGAGAGTATAGCCTCCATCGCCATCCTCACCAAAACAGCGGAAGAAAGCCGTCTCGTCTATGAACGTTTATCCTCCGCCATCTCTGTTACGTTAATATCCAAAAACGACCATTCCTTTCAAAAAGGCGTGCTCATTATGCCGGCTTATTTGGCCAAGGGTCTGGAATTCGATGCAGTTATCGTGTGGGATGCTTCCCGGCATCAATATGATAAGGAAAGCGAACGCAAGCTGTTTTATACAGCCTGTACACGGGCGATGCATCAGCTCCATATTTTTTATACGGGACAGCTGACCCGCTTTATTTCCGCTCTGGACGCTCATACATATGAGCATGTCGAACCATAATACAAGAAGAACCGATTCGTCGGTTCTCTTTTTTTACACTTCATGGTAGAATGAGGGAACTAGAGAAAATGGGGTGTGTCAGATTGGTGGAAAATGGTAGATATTACATTATTTATAATGAACTATCCATTACGATCTGCTACGAAATGGATGATGTTTGCGAAGAACTGGCTCAAGGAGGAACCTTATACGGCTACGCGGACACGGAGGAGCTGGCACACTCCATGTTAATGGAATGCTTTCATTTTTTGACGTCGAAAAATTTGTAACCGCTTCATACATAGAAGAGCCCCCGAGGGGCTCTTTGCCATACTTGCACAAGGCTTAACCTTCCCCGTTATTATGACGGGTATGATTTTGCTGTTTGACCTTCTTAGAGCCCGACAACGGTTCTTGAGGCTGATTGCTTTCTTTTTGGTTGCTTCGGCCGCTTGGCGGGTTAACCGGTTGGGCAATATCTTTTGGCATATCAATGAGCTCCTTTTCGCATTTACTCTTTATCCGTCACAATCGATCTTCCCGGCGGCTCATCATGATTAAGCGCATCCTGATGACGGCGATCATTCGTTTGCTGCTGAATTTGCTGCGCTTGATGACCGGTCACTACTTGTTGATCCAAATCCTTCACTACATTTTGCAAATTTTTATCCGCATTGCTTTTGTTTTTCGTCATCGGCAGTACCTCCGTTACTTAGAAGTCATGGCATGCAGCTGCTGAGCGCATTCGTGAATATGTCTTACATAATCATCAATTAATGTTTGAATGGTCGTCGTTCGTTCGTCCGCATTGCGGCCCTCAACCTCAACGTCGATAAATTCGACCTGTACCTCTCGTGAATCTACGTACGTGCATTTAAAATCGAAGCTGTAATCGGAGCGTCCGGCTGTAACGATGTTCACCCAGATCGTCTTCGGGTCGGCATCATCTGCTTTAACCTTTGCCCGATCGGACGCGTTAAGAACAGTGGGCAACGTTCGCTCCCAAGCTTGGACGAGCTTCTGCTGATCGATAGTTAAGCTATCGTTTTTTGCCATCTTGTCAACACCTCCACTTTTATAAGTTGCGAATCCCTAACCCGCTTTATACTTGGCAGGCAGCAGCAAAAAAAGGAACGTGCCTTTCTCGCGCCGCGGCCAAACCGCAATAATCACCCTCGGGGGGTCGTCTATATATGTATGGCGGAGAGGGTGGGATGCGGCCTCGCGAGGCCGACTGCGACGTACTCCTTACGAAGCTCATGCTCCGACGAACCTCCGGTTCTCATCCCACCTGCTTGCTCCTTCATACCAAAAAACGACCCTCACGGGTCGTTATGTATTATGTATGGCGGAGAGGGTGGGATGCAGCCTCGCGAGGCCGACTGCGACGTACTCCTTACGAAGCTCATGCTCCGACGAACCTCCGGTTCTCATCCCACCTGCTTGCTCCTTCATACCACAAAGTCCCCCTAAAGTGACGTGAAGCTCTGTTGCAAATTCCGATTACTTTTGGGGGAGCCCCCTATAACCAAAAAACGACCCTCACGGGTCGTTATGTATTATGTATGGCGGAGAGGGTGGGATGCGGCCTCACGAGGCCGACTGCGACGTACTCCTTACGAAGCTCATGCTCCGACGAACCTACGGTTCTCATCCCACCTGCCTGCTCCTTCATACCACAAAGTCCCCCTAAAGTGACGTGAAGCTCTGTTGCAAATTCCGATTACTTTTGGGGGAGCCCCCTATAACCAAAAAACGACCCTCACGGGTCGTTATGTATTATGTATGGCGGAGAGGGTGGGATGCGGCCTCGCGAGGCCGACTGCGACGTATTCCTTACGAAGCTCATGCTCCGACGAACCTACGGTTCTCATCCCACCTGCTTGCTCCTTCATACCACAAAGTCCCCCTAAAGTGACGTGAAGCTCTGTTGCAAATTCCGATTACTTTTGGGGGAGCCCCCTATAACCAAAAAACGACCCTCACGGGTCGTTATGTATTATGTATGGCGGAGAGGGTGGGATTCGAACCCACGGAGGCTTGCACCTCGGCGGTTTTCAAGACCGCTGCCTTAAACCACTCGACCACCTCTCCGGGTGACAAAGAGCATTGTATCACACCTGAACCGGCTATATCAAGTTCTATTTTTTACTGATCTTGGTCGCATGGTTCATATACGGCTGCAATACCTCGGGAATCAAAACGCTGCCGTCTTCCTGCTGATAGTTTTCCAAAATCGCAGCCACCGTCCGGCCTAACGCCAATCCTGAGCCGTTTAGCGTGTGCACGAATTCGGGCTTCGCTTTGGCGTCGCGGCGGAAACGGATGTTCGCACGGCGCCCTTGGAAATCTTCAAAATTACTGCACGATGAAATTTCCCGGTACGTATTGCTGTTAGGCAGCCATACTTCCAGGTCGTACGTTTTTGCCGAAGAAAATCCCATATCGCCCGTACAGAGCGTCAGCACGCGGTACGGCAGCTTTAACAGCTGAAGCACCTTCTCCGCATCGGCGGTGAGCTTCTCCAGTTCGTCGTACGACTGCTCCGGTGTCGTCAGCTTCACCAGCTCGATCTTATTGAACTGATGCTGCCGGATCAAACCACGCGTATCTCTGCCGGCAGAGCCCGCCTCCGAACGAAAACAAGCGCTGAACGCAACAAAATATTTCGGGAGGTCTTCCACAGTCAAAATATCCTCGCGATAATAGTTCGTTACAGGCACTTCGGCGGTCGGGATCAGGAAATAATCCGTATCCGCGATTTTGAACACATCTTCCTCAAATTTAGGAAGCTGTCCGGTACCGGTCAAGCTATCGCGGTTGACGATCTGCGGCGGCAGCATTTCTTCATACCCATGCCGGTCGCTGTGCAAATCCATCATAAAGTTCAATAAAGCCCGCTCCAGACGCGCTCCCAACCCTTTATAAAAAACAAAACGCGAACCGGTTACTTTCGCAGCCGCTTCAAAGTCAAGAATACCGAGCTCTTGCGCAATTTCCCAATGCGCCTTAGGCTCGAAAGCGAAATTCACAGGCTCGCCCACACGACGAACCTCGACGTTATCGTCTTCCGACCGGCCAACAGGCACACTCTCATGAGGCACATTCGGCAAAGACAGTAAAATGCCGTTCAGCTCCGTTTCGAGCACACGGATCTCATCATCCAACACTTTAATCCGATCGCCTACGCCCTTCATTTCCTCAATGAGCGAGTCCGCATTCTGTTTCGCCTTCTTCAAAGCGGCAACTTCTTGCGACACAGTATTCCTGCGATTTTTCAATTGCTCCACTTCTTGAAGAAGCTCTCTGCGTTTCGTATCCAAATCCGTGAATCGGCTAATATCGTCCAGTGTTTTGCCGCGGTTTAGCATCGCCTGCTCGACGCGTCCCAAATCGCTGCGCAATAACCTTACATCCAACAAGGGAGACCCCTCCTACTTCGCTTCGCGTACCATGTTGAGGAAATATGCGTGCATCCGTTCATCATCAGTCAGTTCCGGATGGAACGAAGCTGCCAGCAAGTGTCCTTGACGGGCCGCTACTATTTGATCGCGGTATGTTGCCAATACTTCGACGCCCTCGCCTACTTCCTCGATTAGTGGCGCCCGAATAAATACCGCACGAACATCGTCAGCAATCCCCTTAATAGCCAAATCCGTTTCAAAGCTTTCCCGCTGCCGTCCGAACGCATTGCGGGTCACTTTAATATCCATTAATTGCAAATGGGCCTCCGGCTGTCCTTCAATATGCTTGGCAATCACGATCAGACCGGCGCATGTACCGAAAACCGGCTTGCCTTGCTGTGAAAAAGACTGCAGCCCGGTAATAAAATTGAAGGTCCGCATCAGCTTGCCGATCGTCGTACTCTCGCCGCCGGGAATAATGATGCCGTCAACTTCGTCGAGCTGCTCCGTTTTTTTCACAATTACGCCTTCGCCGCCGGCCTTGTTAATGAGCCGGATATGCTCGGCCACAGCCCCTTGCAATGCTAACACGCCTATTTTCATAGCTGCTCCACCCTCTTGCCGCTAATTACCAGCCGCGCTCCTGCATACGCTGCGTTGCATCCAGCTTGGAAATTTCAATCCCTTTCATTGGCGTCCCCAAATTTTTGGAAACTTGCGCTATGAGGGCATAGTCCGTGTAGTGCGTTGTCGCCTCTACAATCGCTTTTGCAAATTTCTCAGGGCTGTCCGATTTAAAAATACCGGAACCTACGAATACACCGTCCGAGCCCAGATGCATCATCAATGCCGCATCCGCCGGAGTAGCTACACCGCCCGCAGCAAAGTTAACGACCGGCAATTTGCCTGTTTCGTGTACTTGCAGCAGCAGCTCATAAGGTGCACCCAAGTTTTTCGCTTCGGCCATCAGCTCGTCCTTCGACATCGCCTGCACCTTTTTAATTTGGCCTACCATCATCCGCATATGGCGGACAGCTTCGACGATATTGCCTGTTCCCGGCTCGCCTTTGGTACGAATCATCGAGGCGCCTTCACCGATTCTGCGCAGCGCTTCACCCAAGTCTCTCGCGCCGCAAACGAAAGGAACGGTAAACTCTCTTTTATTGATGTGGAATACTTCATCCGCCGGCGTGAGCACTTCGCTCTCATCGATGTAATCCACACCCATCGTTTCAAGAATTTTGGCTTCGACAAAATGTCCGATTCTCGCCTTTGCCATAACAGGGATCGTAACTGACTTCATAACCTCTTCCATGACGGTAGGATCAGCCATACGGGCTACGCCGCCGGCAGCCCGAATATCCGAAGGCACCCGCTCCAAAGCCATTACCGCTGACGCGCCTGCGGCCTCCGCGATTTTTGCTTGCTCGGCATTCATGACGTCCATGATGACGCCGCCTTTTTGCATTTCGGCCATACCTTTTTTAACACGCGATGTTCCTGTTTCCATTTCCGATTCCTCCAAACCTATATCCATAAATTTCGCTATCGACAAACTACTAAACAATTATTTTACAGGAATCCCTTTAAATACACAACCGATTTTCGCGCGGTTTTTATAAGGCCTGTCTTATTTCTTTTTTCCCGAGATGATATCGACGAAGAAGTTGCCGATCGCCCTGAAAAACAGCCTGAACCAGCTTCCTTTTTCGACATCCTCATTGGCAATCAGGTTCGCTGTCTTTTCCGTGCCCTGGTATGTGATTTTGACGGTTCCCAGCACATCGCCTTTGGCGATCGGGGCTACCAGCTTGCTTTCATCCGCAGGCTCAGCCGTAGTCACAAATTGATCGGGCGTCGCTCCCTTTTTCACAACGAAGGAAACGCCGGTTTGAGTGACAACAGGCACTTGCGTGGCTACACCCTTTTTAATATTGACTACTTTCAACGAATCTATTTCCGATTTTGCCGTCAGCACCTGCTTCATTTCAAAATTGTTGAAGCCATAGTCCAACACTTTTCTCGTTTCCTCAAATCGCTTCGGCTCGGTACGCGTTCCCATGACGACACTGATCAGCCGCATCCCGTTCCGTTCCGCCGTGCCTGTGAAGCAATAGCCCGCATCATCGGTTGAGCCCGTCTTCAATCCATCCAGACCAGTGTAAGCATACTTTTTAAAGTTGATGTTGTCTTTATTGCCTTCCAGCATCCAGTTCCAATTAATCATCGGCGATTTATCTTTTTCGCGGAACTTTTTCGAAGGCGTTTTCGTATAATCGAGAACCTCTTTATGATCCTTTAAAATGTTATAAGCAATAAGTGCAGCATCCTTGGCAGTTAAAAGAGTTTCGCCCTGCAGCTCCTTTGGAGCGTACTTGCCCAAATCCGCTCTCGAAAGTCCCGTCGCATTAATAAAATGTGCCTTCTCGGACAATCCGAACTGCTTCGCTTTTTCGTTCATCATATTGGCGAAATTTTCTTCGGTCCCCCCGATCTTTTCCGCCAAAGCAACCGAAGCGTCATTAGCCGAATAAATCGACATCGCCCCGAACATATCCTTCATCGTGGCCTGCTCATTCAAAGCGAGAAGCTGCCCCGACCCGATAACATCCGCCGCATACTGGCTTGTCGTCACCATATCTTCCCACGTGAATTTGCCGTTCTTGACAGCCTCCATAACCAAATATTCCGTCATCATTTTGGCCATACTTGCCGGCGGCAATGCAACATCCTCATTATATTTAAACAACACTTGACCGGTGCTTGCCTCTATCAAAATGGCGGATTTCACATCCAATTTTAAATCGGGCGCATCATCCGCCGCCATCACAGCTTTAGGTGGAACTGCAAATGAACATAATTGAACTACCATTGCGACAACAATCAGTAAACTTATTCGCCTTACAGACTGCAACAAATTTCTCACTCCTCCTAATAAAATGGTGCCGAAACACGTATTTCCTATTGTACCACAGCATCTTAGCGATGTTCAAAGAAAGAGACGGCGGCCTCACATGGCCCCCGTCTTCCGGTCACTCCACTATCAAATTTTCCATACCCTGATTTGCCTACAAAGAGTAGTTAGGAGCCTCTTTCGTAATTTGCACGTCATGCGGATGGCTTTCGCGCAGCCCTGCGCCTGTAATCCGGATAAAAGACGTATCGTTGATCAGCTCAGGAATCGTGCTGGCGCCGCAATACCCCATACCGGAGCGCAGTCCTCCTATAAGCTGATACACCGTGTCGGCCAAAGGCCCTTTATAAGCTACGCGTCCTTCGATGCCTTCCGGCACGAGCTTGCTTTCGTTTTCCTGGAAATAACGGTCCTTGCTGCCTTCCTTCATGGCACCGAGCGAACCCATTCCGCGGTAAACTTTAAACTTTCTACCTTGATAAATTTCCGATTCTCCGGGACTTTCATCCGTGCCTGCGAACAGGCTGCCGATCATGACGGCGCTGGCTCCCGCCGCTATAGCCTTGGTCACGTCTCCGGAATACTTGATTCCGCCGTCCGCGATAATCGGTACGTTATACTCTCTCGCAACCGACGCACAATCGTAAATAGCGGTAATTTGCGGTACGCCGATACCAGCAATAACACGGGTCGTACAGATCGAGCCCGGCCCGATCCCTACCTTAACCATGGAAGCCCCTGCCTCGATGAGATCGCGGGTACCTTCGCCTGTAGCTACATTGCCTGCGCAGATCGGGATATCCGGATACTGCTCGCGCAGCTTTTTCACCGTATTCAAAATATTGATGTGATGCCCGTGTGCCGAGTCCACGACGATCATATCGATGCCGGCTTCCACCAAAGCCGCGGCACGCTCCATGACGTCTTTAGAGACGCCTACGGCGGCCCCTACGACCAACCGCCCCTGCTTGTCCTTCGCCGAATTGGGAAACTGAATCGCTTTTTCAATATCTTTGATCGTAATAAGGCCTTTCAGCGTATTGTTCTCATCGACAATCGGCAGCTTCTCAATTTTATGCTTTTGCAAAATGCCCTCGGCCTGCTGCAGCGTCGTCCCTACAGGCGCCGTAACCAAGTTTTCGCGTGTCATGACCTCTTTGATCTTAATCGAGTAATCATGGACAAAACGCAGGTCTCTGTTCGTCAAAATCCCGACCAGCTTCCTGTTCTCATCGCAAATCGGCACACCCGATATCCGGTATTTAGCCATCAGTTCCTCGGCATCATAAACATGATGCTCCGGCGTAAGAAAGAAAGGATTCGTAATAACTCCGCTCTCCGAGCGCTTCACTCGGTCGACTTCCTCCGCTTGTTGGGCAATCGACATATTTTTATGAATAATACCGATGCCGCCTTCTCTCGCGATCGAAATGGCCAAAGCTGATTCGGTTACAGTGTCCATTGCCGAGCTGAGCAAAGGGATATTCAATTTTATTTTATCGGTCAACTGCGTTGAAATGTCGATCTCTTTCCCAAATACCTCCGACTTTCGCGGCACCAATAATACATCGTCAAACGTTAAACCTTCCTTAGCAAACTTAGTTTCCCACACGGAACTTAATCCTCCCTCATCGTCATACTTGCCCGTAGATATTATTGCAATAGTAACAAAAGCCCTTTTTTAATGTCAAGTCCATATTATTACATGTATCCGGCCGTTAAAAAAGAGTCTTTTCCGCTTAACCATCGCGCTTTGAAACCGGCCTCGCCTTTTTCTTATCCTAGTATATCCTTTATGGACCGAAAGCTTCATTAAATGAAAAAAGAGTCTGATGGGAATATCCCAAAAGACTCTTTTCGCTGCTTGGCGACGTCCTACTCTCCCAAGACCCTGCGGTCTAAGTACCATTGGCGCTGGAGGGCTTAACGGTCGTGTTCGAGATGGGAACGCGTGGTTCCCCTCCGCCATCATCACCAAACGTGGTTTAAGGTTGATGTTCCCGCCAAGGAACATCCGCTCTTCATGCCAATTGCTCTCGGGGCTCCCCGCAAAGTAATCGGCATTATCATCGGAGCTTCCCTTCACTTTGTGGGGTGAAGTTATTGCGCCTTGAAAACTGGATCCGAAACCGGCAAGCATTGTTCGTTCTTCTTTTCTTAGAGGCCCCGTGAAAGGAAGCGGACTGCGCTACAGCGCCTTTCGTCCCTTTCTTGGGTAGTTAGTTAAGCCCTCGACCGATTAGTATTCGTCAGCTCCACACGTTGCCGCGCTTCCACCCCGAACCTATCTACCTCGTCGTCTTCAAGGGGTCTTACGTACTGGGAAATCTCATCTTGAGGGGGGCTTCACGCTTAGATGCTTTCAGCGCTTATCCCTTCCGTACGTAGCTATCCAGCCGTGCTCCTGGCGGAACAACTGGTACACCAGCGGTACGTCCATCCCGGTCCTCTCGTACTAAGGACAGCTCCTCTCAAATTTCC
>NZ_SMRT01000017.1 GCF_004354045.1 Paenibacillus piri
GAATATTGCCAGCAACTCGTTTCCTTCATCGAGACGGAGTCAGGGGTCGCTCAAGTACCTAAGGTGTTGGAGCCGCTGAACCTTCTGAAAGAAACAGTGGAAGATGACGTAGAACAGCTTCGTATTACGGCTGACCAGGATGCTCGAGTGGGACACAAGAGCGCGGACTCTGCGTTTTTTGGATACAAGACACATCTAGCCATGTCTGAGGAGCGAATCATTACGGCGGCTGTCGTAACAACTGGCGAGAAAAACGACGGTAAGCAACTGCAGATGTTGATTGAAAAAAGCAAGGCAGCYGGCATGCAGGTCAAGACGGTCATTGGCGATACAGCTTACTCCGAAAAGGACAATATCTCATACGCGAAGACCAACGAGATCGAGCTGGTAGCGAAACTGAATCCGCTCATCACGCAAGGCGGTCGAAATAAGGAAGATGAATTCCTGTTCAATAAAGATGCCGGCATGTACGTATGTAAGGCTGGTCATATGKCGTTTCGAAAGGCCCGTCAGGGCAAGAAGGGACGAGGAAAAAACCAAAGGGACACTTATTATTTTGATGTAGAAGTATGCCAACGTTGTCCGCTCAAAGAAGGCTGCTATACAGAAGGAGCCAAAAGCAAGACCTACTCGGTGACCATTACGTCAGATGAACATTCGGGACAAATGGCGTTCCAAGAGACGGAGTATTTTAAAACCAAATCAAAGGAACGCTACAAGATCGAAGCGAAGAATAGCGAACTCAAACATAGGCACGGGTATGATGTCGCCACATCCTCGGGTCTGCTTGGCATGCAGATGCAAGGAGCTATGGCGATATTCGCGGTAAATCTAAAGCGAATATTAAAGTTAACAGACTGACGGGTAACGACCTACTGTAACCATTCTGATGAAAAACAGAAGACATCCGCCCCAAGAGTTGGACTGGATGTCTTCTTTGCACTTTGGGTAGATTGACGGAACCGAAAAACGTAAGTTCTTCAGTGGCCTCGAGAAAACGCAGCTGTGCGAGTTCCCCGGACGGCTTTCAATAAAGCCTCTCGTTCCCGGTTATCAATCGGTCTGTTAGTTCAAGCGCATTAGATGGCGCCCAGTTTTTTCAGGTTGTTGAAGCTGGTTGCCAGACATTCGAAAGGATCGCGTCCGTAGCTTTGATCCTGCTCGACGGCGCCCCATTCCGCGCCGATCTCGCGGCAAGCGTTCAAAATGGCCGGGAAGTTCATATTGCCTTCTCCGACCTCGGCAAACCGCTGCTCCCTTTCCGGTGTGACCGCCATATCCTTCAAATGAACAACCTTCATGCGGCCGTCAAATTTTTTGATCCACTCCACCGCATCGCCGCCTCCTGCTTGCACCCAATACACGTCGAGCTCGAAGTCGAATGCACTTGCATCGGATTGCTCCAATAAAATTTCCATGCCGGTTTTTCCGTCGAACTTGGCGTATTCGAAATTATGATTATGATAAATAAATTTAAGGCCGGCCGCATCGAGCTTCCTGCCGATTTCGGACGCTTTTTTGGCAAATTCGATATATCCTTCCTTGCTTGTCCGATATTCGTTCGGCATGCCGCCCAGTCCTACATATTTACAGCCCCAAAGCTGGTGTTTTTTGATGACATCGTCCAGACGATCGGTCAAATCCGGATATGGAATATGCGTAGCGCAAATCGTCAGCTGCTCGCGGTCCGCAAGCTCCTTAAGCTCTTGATCGCCGATCGGTCCAACGCCGGAAACCTGTACCGCTTCATAGCCGATTTGCTTGACTTTTTTCAAGGATTCAGCAATTCCTTCAGGAGTTTTCAAAAATTCTCTTAATGTGTAAAGTTGTGCCGCAATTTTCATTTCGTCTCGCTCCTTTTTGCTTTTACTTGTTTCTCTTGCTTTGAAAGCACTTTCACTTGATAACAACTAAACTCTATCATACTTCTCTCTCTATTTCACTAATCAATTTTACGATAATTAACGGCAAACAATAAAAAACGATGCATCGCGTCCGCCCCGTCCTGCCCGTTTCCGGTTGACATCCTCATCGTCCGCCGATATAATCCATCATAAAAACTAAAGGCAGGTGTAAGCGTGGACTCTTATCGGATCGAGAAGCCGGCGCCCTTTTACGACCAGTTGTACCGCTCCATCAAACAGATGATTGTCGACGGCATATTCAAGCCGGGTGAACGGATAGTCGAATCCAGGCTTGCGCGGGATTTTAACGTCAGCCGCAGTCCGATCCGGGAAGCGATCCGCGCACTGGAAAAGGACGGTCTCATTCAGGTCGACGACAAGTCGAGAATTATCGTCTATACACCGACTTTACAGGATGTCGAAGATATTTATCAATGCCGGATGGCGTTGGAGTCGATGGCCGCCAGTCTGACGGTTCGCCGCGCTTCCGACGTGGAGCTGCAGCGGATCGAAGAAACGCTTCGGCAAACAAGGATTCGCATCGAAGCCGAGGGAGGCTACGTCAAGGAAGAGGTTATCGGGCTGAACACCAGGTTCCACTCGCTGCTCATCGAGTTTAGCGGCAATTGGCGGCTCGAACGGCAGCTGAACGACTTAAAGGCGCTGCTGCATCTGTACCGCGTCATCAATTTTCAGGGGCCTAACCGGGAATGGGACATTTACAACGAGCATTTGGACATTTTTAACGCGATTCAAAACAGGCAGGAGCAGCAGGCGGCCGATGCGATGATCCGCCATCTTATTCATGACTACGAGCATTTGCGCGGGCTTCTCGGCTCCTCATAAAACGGCGAAAACTACCGCCAGGATACGGGTTCGTCTTCCATGCAAAGCCTCCGGGGGGGATCGCCGATCGGGGGCTTTTTTTTTCATTTTTTCATTGAAAATGCAGTGGGTTATGCTATACTGATTACTGTCGACAGTATGCAATAATAAAAGGGGAGGATACATAACATGATAAAGCACGAAATCGCCGTAATTCCCGGAGACGGCATCGGCAATGAGGTCGTTCCGGCAGCGCTGAACGTACTGAACGCGGCGGCCGAGGTACACGGCGGTCTTTCTTTCAAGTTTACAGAGTTTCCATGGAACTGCGACTACTATTTAAAGCATGGGATGATGATGCCTGAGGACGGCTTGCGTACGCTGCAATCGTTCGAAGCGGTATTCCTGGGCGCAGTCGGCGACCCTGCCAAAGTACCGGATCATATTTCGCTGTGGGGGCTGCTGATCAAAATTCGCCGCGAATTCGAGCAGGTCATTAATATCCGTCCCGCCAAATATATTCAAGGAATCGTTTCCCCATTGGTCAATCCGAACGATTTCGATCTGATCGTCGTTCGCGAAAACAGCGAGGGCGAGTATAGCGAAGTCGGCGGACGCATCCATAAAGGCGAGGATCAGATGGCAATACAGAACGCGATTTTCACCCGCAAGGGTACGGAAAGAGCGATCCGCTACGCCTTCGAGCTGGCGGCCAAGCGCCGGGGGCATCTGACGAGCGCGACGAAATCGAACGGTATTTTCCACTCCATGCCGTTCTGGGACGATGTATTTAAAGAGGTTAGCCAAGACTATCCGGATACCCGTACGGCATCGTATCATATTGACGCCTTGGCCGCGTTTTTCGTGACAAGACCGCAAATTTTCGACGTCATTGTAGCGAGCAATCTGTTCGGCGACATTTTGACCGATATCGGAGCCGCCATTATGGGCAGCATCGGGATCGCTCCGGCAGCGAATATTAACCTGAACGGCAAATTCCCTTCCATGTTCGAACCTGTTCACGGCTCAGCGCCCGATATTTGCGGCAAAGGCATCGCCAACCCGATCGGTCAAATCTGGACCGCCAAAATGATGCTCGATCATCTCGGCCATCAGGAGCTTGGACAACAAGTGCTGGATGCAATGGAAGCGACCATTTTCAGCGGAATCAAAACGCCGGATATCGGCGGCAAAGCTTCGACGCAGGAAATGACCGACGATATTTGCAGCAGGCTGAAGAAATTGTAAGCGGTCTGAATCGAAGCTTACGGAACAACATAAGGGGTTGTCCCATAAGGGGATCATCCGGTGATACAGCCCCGAAAAAAAGGCAAAGCCGCCTCCATCACCACTATATAAGTGGGGCTGGAAGCGGCTTTTTACATTCATATCAGAGTGGGAGGCTGAAAATCCAAAAGACCCTTTGGGACAGCCTCTTGGTGCAGATTGGCGCGGATGCTCCCGGCTACCGCAGCGTGAAGCCGAGTCCGCCATCCACCGTCAGCATCTGGCCTGTGATCTGATCCGCGCTGCTGGAGCTTAAAAACACGACGGACTCGGCAATGTCGTCCTCCGTCTGCAGCCGGCCGAGCGGGATGGCGGAGCCGCGCTGCTCCGGCCAATCGTCCTCGGCTCCTTGGGAGCGCATAAGCGCCCGCTCCCCATGCGAGGGAACCCAGCCGGGATGAACGCCGTTGACCCGGATGCGGTGCTTGGCCAGCGCATGCGCCAGGTTGCGGGTGAGCGTCACGACGCCGCCCTTCGATATCGCATAGGCGAACAGCTCCTCCCCGCCCGTCGCGGCGTGAAGCGAGCCGATATTGACGATGCAGCCGCCTCCCTGGCCGATCATGACCGGAACGGCGGCTCTGCACATCAAATAAACGCCTTTCAAATTAATATCCATGACGCGGTCCCAGAAGGCCTCGTCCGTTTGCAGCAGATTCGCTCTCGGAAATATGCCCGCATTATTGACCAGCACATCCAGCCTGCCGAATTGTTCCTCCGCAAAGGTAACCGCTTTCTTGGCATCGCCGGCTTTGGACACGTCACACTGGACATACACGGCCTTCTTCCCTTGATCCTGCCACTGTCCGGCAGCCGCTTCCCCGTCCGGCGAAGCGTCCGCGATGACGACTTGAGCGTTTCGCTCCAGAAACAGCTTGACAATCGAAGCGCCGATCCCTTTGGCGCCGCCTGTCACCATTACGATCTTGCCTTCAACACTCATCGGTACAGTCTCCTCCCCTTGACTTATTTCCGGCAAACAATCGTTTCTCCGGACAAATAATCGGACGAATCGTTCACTCCGCAGTCCAGCCTCCATCGATAACGACGGAGGAGCCGGTCATAAAGCTGGAAGCCTCGGAAGCCAGGTATATGATCAAGCCGGTCAGCTCATCCGGATTTCCCCATCGCTTGATCGCCAGATGATCAAGGAAAAACTGGTTGGCCTCCGGATTGTTCATGACCACTTTGTTTAAATCGGTCGCAAACGGTCCGGGACAGACGGCATTGGCCGTAATGTTATGCCCGGCCCATTCCAACGCCATCACCTTGGTCAGCTGGATCAGCCCGCCCTTGCTGGAACAGTATGCGGAACGTTCAGCCAGCGCCGCCGTTCCGAGCATCGAGGACATATTGATGATTCGCCCGTACTGCTGCTTGATCATATAAGGAACGACCGCTTTGGCGCACAGGAAAGGCGCCTTCAAATTCGTGCTTTGCACGAGATCCCAGCTTTCCTCGTCATATTCCAGAATCGGCTTGCGGACATTGATGCCCGCATTGTTGATCAAAATATCGATCCGGCCCAAAGCCTGCGCCGTTTCCTCCGCCATCCGCCCAACCTGCCGGCTGTCCGTTACATCTACGGCTACACCCAGCGCCGGACGTCCGGTTTCTTCCCGGAGCTGCCTTGCGGCATCCGCCGCCTTGGCTTCATCCCTGCTGGTGACCGCTACGGCCGCCCCCGCTTCGGCAAGAGCTTTGGCAAATACGAGACCAAGACCTTGGCATCCTCCTGTAATTAATGCGACTCTGCCTTCCAGACTAAACTTATTTACGCTCATGTTCATCCTCCTTTACCGGTTTCCTTAATACTTCGCTCCTCCGTCGGTAAGTCCTCCTATGACGAACGATTGCGCGCCAAGATATAAAATAGCCGCTGGAATGGTCGCGATCACCGAGGAGCTCATCAGCAGCCCCCATATGAACGTATCGGAAAATTTAAAGCTGGCGATTCCGATCGTCGCGGTCTGCTGACTCGGACTGGTAGTGACGACAAGCGCATACAAAAATTCGTTCCAGGACATCGTGAATGCGAAGGTAGCGACGACCGCAATGCCGGGCGCGGCAATCGGTAGGACGATTTTCCACAACGTTTGCAGCCTGCTGCAGCCGTCGATCAGCGCAGCTTCCTCAAGCGCTCTAGGAATCGCTTTAAAGTAGCTGAGCAGCATGTAACAGCAGTAAGGGACGATAAAGGTCGGGTAGATGATAAGCAGTCCGTATTTGTTATCGGCAAAGCCCAGCTTGCTGACCAGCACATACATCGGAATAAACAGTACCGCCGCCGGCATCAAATAACAGACGATAATGCTTTTCGTCACAAAGTGACGTCCGTGAAACTGCAATCGGGTCAAGCTGTAAGAGCCGAAAATGCTGATGATAAGCGAAATCAGCGTCGCCAGTCCGGATACGGTCAGGCTGTTTTTGATATTGCCCATAAATTCGGTTTCCTTGAACAAATCGGAATAATGCTTCGTCGTAATTTCCGTCGGGATTAATTTGGGCTTGGCGTCATACATTTGATCGTTCGGCGTAAAGGACGTTTTGACCATCCAATAAACCGGAAACAACGTCCAGATCAGTCCGACGACGACAATAAAATAGATCAGCACATTTTTTCGAACGGCTCGTACCGCGGATGCTTTCACAATCCTGCCGCCTCCCCTCAATCTTCCTTGTTAAGCTTGCGGGTCATGAAAAACATCAGCGCCAATAAAATCGGAATAATCGAACCCGCCACGCTGAGCGATTTGCCCATATTATTTTGCAGGAACGCCACCTCGTAGGTGTATACGGAAATGACCGCCGAATTGTACAGCGGACCGCCGCCCGTAATCAGAAAAATATTTTCAAAATCGTTGAACGTCCAGATCGATGACAGCATCGTTGTTATGACAATGACCGGACTGATGGATGGCAAAGTGACCGAAATAAACTGGCGGATCGTACCCGCCCCGTCGATTTTGGCCGCTTCGTACAGCTGCTTGTCGATCGTCTGCAAACCGCCCAAAATGCTGAATAAAAAGAACGGAACACCGCGCCAAATGTTAACGATAATGACGGATACAAGCGCGATATTCGGTCCGCTGAGCCAGGCGACAGGCACGTCTACAATTCCGGCGTCCAGCAGCAGCCGGTTGATGATACCGTACGTATCGTTATACATCCATTTCCACGTAAGCGCCGCCACCATGCCCGAAATGGCCCACGGCACGAGAAACAGCACCCGCACGACCGATCTGCCGAAAAAAGGCTGATTGACTGTCAATGCAAAGGTCATTCCGATGATCAGTTTGAAGAAAACGTCGGTAATGAAGTAAACGAACGTATTTTTCAGCACCTTCCAGTAGACCGGATCGGAAAAAATTTCCCGGTAGTTGTCCAATCCGATGAAATGAGCCTGAGCGCCCACCGTTTTATCGGTAAAGCTTAAATACAGCGCGTTGACAAAAGGAATGCCGATCACCACGAAAATAATGATGATGATCGGCGCAACCGACGTATATCCCAATACCAGTTCGCTTTTCCGTTTCGATTGAATCATGCTTGTTTTTCACCTGCCCGCGGGAGAGTACGCCGACACCCGTGTGCGACTACGGCGCATTACTTTTTATCGTAAATTTTTTTGTAGTCCTTCTCGATCTCATCCAACGCTTTTTGCGGATCCATCTTGTTGACGACGATTTTTTGCACGCCCTTCGAAAGAATGTTTTCGCTGATGACCTGGGATGCGCGCGCATCCGGCGGTGCCGGATCGCCGAGCGGCACAATATTTCTCGTCGCGTCGAACCAGGCTTTATTTTCCGGCTTTTGCCAAAACGGCGTATTTTCCATTCCGTTCAAAACCGGTCCGCCTAACCCGTTGAGCTTTTCCAGCAGCTTTCCATAATAGTCCTTGTCGAAAAAATATTTGATGTACTGCTTGGCGGCCTCCGTATTTTTGGCTTTGCTGAACATGACGAATGCGGTGCCCCCGCCTGAGCCGAATTGGCGTTTAGGGCCGGCTGGCCAAGGTAAAATCAACGTTTTTTCAAGCAATTCCGGCTTATCCTTTTTCATCGCCGCATAGATGCTGCTCGAGTTGAATACGATACCTACCTGCCCGGCCAGCCAGACGTTATTGTTATAAGCGTCATCGCCCGTAACGGCGCCCTGCGGGACGAGATTTTCCTGGAAGAAGCTGGCGTCGTATTTGATTGCCGCCAAAGCTTCCGGCGTATTGATCGTCACTTTGCCGTCTTTATTGACCAAATCGGTGCCGAACGTGCGGATCAGGTTGTTGATCCGTCCTTCCGAGTCGCCGCCTCCGCCCAACTGGAAGCCGAGGCCGTAAAAATTATTTTTCGGATCGTTGATCGCTTTGGCCACATTTTTGACGTCATCCCATGTTTTCGGCGGCTGCAAGTTTTTTTCTTCCAATTTATCTTTGCGGACATACATAACGTTCGGGCTGTGATAAGCCGGAATTTCGTACCAGCCTTCCATCGCGTAAGCGTATGTTTTGGAATCTTCCCTGAAATCGAATTGCTTCAATATATCGGTAATCTCCACCAACTGATTGTTGCCTACAAACTGCTTGGCGACAAAATCGTCGGCGAGCAGCAGATCGGGCGGATTGCCGGCTTCGACGGCTGCCAGCAGCTTCGTCTTAACATCAGCCGGCGGGATCGCCACATATTCCACATCGATGTTGAATTCCTTGGAAAACTGGGCGACCCGTTCTTTTTGAAAATCGTTATAATCTTTCACATACTCCGACTTATCCCAAAACACAAGCTTGCCCTTCTTTTGGTCCGGCTTCGCATCGGCCGGCTTTGCATCCGCCGGCTTGGCCGTCGCATCCTTGCCCGGAGCCGGCGTTGCGCTGCCGCCCCCGGAGCTGCAGGCGGTTGCGAACATTAGCCCGAGCATCAGCGTTACCGTTAACGTTTTTTTGTACATAGGTATCCTCCTTTGAAGCTTCGTTTAACGACACCGTCTATAAGTGCGTATCCCTACGCCGCTCCCCCTTTCCTATGGAAGTATGCCATGCCACCGGCTCGGGAGTCCGGACTTCCGAGCCTTTCGGCCGTAGTACAGCTCGTCCCGAGGCGGGACAAGCCCGGGATGTAGACGGACGGGGGGAGTGGCCGCGCAGCGGGAAAGCGCTGTCAACCTCCGCTCTGCGCCGCCCCGAACGCGGGCAGTCGGCCGCCCGGAAGGGTACTCTTCGTCTAATATATTAGATTTTATGTGATTTATGACCAAAAATTAGGCGGGAAATGTCTCATTTTTCATGTCCTGAAGAGATCGCTGCGGAAAACGCGTTGATAAGGGGAGAAAAAGCTGGGTCAATCGGGGAAAGAGTGACTCCCCCCGCAGGTTAGCGAATCGTTACAGCTTTTTGTGAAACTCGGATGGCGGCACGCGGCTACGCAGTTCACAAGCGCCAGGCCGCCGCGGACGGTGCCGACAAACAACTGCGCGAAATTGACGGGCCGTGCTTCGCACACACCAAAAAGCCTCCGGTCCAAAAACCTGGAGGCTAACATTGCTGGTTTCTGTTCACATTTACCGGCCGCACTGCCGGGGCGCGGCAAGGAGACTTTACGCATAGTCCCCCATCGTATACCGTTTAATTTCTTCTATGTGATCGGACATCAGTGCATTGGCTTTCTCATGATCCGATTCATACAACGCCCGTAAAATCCGCTTATGCATATCGTTGGCCTGCAGCGGCCGGTCAAAGTTTTTCGTAATAATGACGCCGAACCATTTGATCTTCAATTCAAGCGTGCTCATAATCGAAATAAGCAGCCGGTTATTGGAATGCTCGATGATCGTCCGATGGAGATTGCGGTCCGCTTCAAAAAACGGCTGAATGTCGCCCTTTTTTATAGCCGTTTCGGCTTCGTCCGCTTCGCGCAGCAGCGCCTCCAACCGGCTTTTGGTCAACGTCGTGGCCGCCGTTAAAAGCGCCTGGCATTCCAATGCTTTCCGGACATCGTACAATTCCTCGATATCTTTGGCGTTCGGAAAATAAACGTAAGAGCCCGACCTCGCCTTCACCTCGATCAAACCATCCTGCTTCAGCCTGTTGATCGCATCCCGCAGCGGCGTGCGGCTCACGCCCAGCTCAGCCAAAAAGTGCTCATAGACGATTTTGGAGCCCGGTTGCAATTCGTTGTTTAAAATTTTATCGCGCAGGTACACGTATACCCGTTCATATAAATTGCTGTTGTCAAAAGTGGTTCCCATGAGGCCCCCTTTCCCGCCATGACCTGCAATAGACGAGCTTGGCGCCCGTGTAAAGGTCAATATTATAGCGCTATATCGGAGCTGTCGATTAAAGGACCGGAACGGGCTTTGGAGATGACTTCGAAGCTCAAACATGATTTATTGCCTTGATTTGATTACACTTTTCGGTATCAATGCAATAAAAAACTCGCCCTGAACCCACTCTCCAAGCCCTTATCCCTATTAATCGACAGTCTCTATCGCAGCCCTATACAAACGGACCCGACATGCTCGGCTGCACCTGCCTGAGCCTAGTACAGCAAATTGCGTTCCGGAATTTGATTTTTCTCGCAATACTCCCGATACAGCTTCAGCTTCGTAAACACGTCATCCTGATAAAACACTTCATCCTGTTCGTTCAAATACTGCACCGTGCCTTCCAAAATAAACAGCGTGATCATTTCTTCTTCCCCGTCGACGACCAGCGTATGGATATCGCCCGGCGGCTCATAGACGAAGGTTCCCGGCTTGGCGACCCACGTTCTTTCCAAATAGCGCCATTCTCCCTGAATCGTGAAGGCCATTACTTGGCCGCCGGTATGGCGGTGGCGGTTGACTTGACCGCCCGGCGTCACCTTCAGCAAATTAATCCAGCGCCCCGTAGCCAGATCGAACCGGACCGGTTTAAACCAGACGCGGTCGGTTTGCGGCACCCATGGAATATCGTCGATATCGATCGCCTGATCGGGCAAGCCGACCATTTGCGCAAATTCGTTTAATGTGGTCATTATGATCTCCTCCAAATAGTATGATTAATATTAAGAGCAATTGAATCCGTACTGCTGCGATCAGGCCGGCGGGAACAAGGAAGGGTCGCCGGCCAGCAGGCCGCCGTCAACAGGCAGTACGACGCCGGTAATAAAGCTCGCATCGTCCGAGCATAAAAAATCGATGGCTGCCGCCACTTCCGCGGGCGTTCCGAACCGTCTTTGCGGCGTTCTCGAAAGAATTCTTTCCTTAAAGGCCGGATCTCTCGTCGCTCCGGATGACAAAGGCGTCTCAATATATCCCGGACTGACTGCATTGACACGGATATGATATTCGGCCCAATCGACCGCCAAGCATTTCGTAATCTGCACAATACCGCCCTTCGATGCGGCGTACGACAGTAAATTTTTACTTCCGTAATGGGCCAGCATGGAAGCAAAGTTCACGATCGCCCCGCCGCCGCCGACAGCCATATGAGGCTGTGCCGCCTGACACATGTAAACGGTTCCATTAAGGTTGACGTCCAATACGGCCTTCAGCTCATGATCCGGAACCAGCACATTCGGCGAACGCCGAATAATGCCCGCCGCATTAACTAATACGTGAACTGCGCCCAATGATTGGACGACCTGCGCGATAACTTCCTTCGCATTGTTCTGATTCGCAACATCCGCCGTAAAAAAATGGACGTCGTCGCCTTCCTCTCTTAATCGCGCGGCTTGCTGCTTCCCGCTCTCCGCGGCGATATCGACCATCGCAACGGTTATCCCTTTGCGGGCGAACCGTTCGGCAACCGACAAACCCAGACCGGACGATCCTCCGGTAACAACAGCCACCTGCTTTGATGCCATGCCGTCAACTCCTTCACATTAATATGAGCCTGCATAAAGGCATTGCTTGCTGCCAATTGCCGTGTTTAATCGTTGATCCGATTACGACTTTATCGGGTTAAGACCCCCACCTCTAAGGTGGGCCTTGAATCAGGTGGGGTAGAGTCCCCATCTGATTCCCCGATGTTCAGCATAGCTGAACGAGTTCACTGAAATCCGTATTTCCGGCCGGCATCAAGGTACTTTACCTCATTAATCCTCCGCATTAACCCCTGTACTGCCAAAATAACGACTTACCGAATTACATCATTTCCCAAAACTAATATCTAATATATTAGTTTTTATAATCCAAATGATACCATATTTGGACGATACGTCAACGAAAAATATTTTCTTCAGGAAATTACTCTAACGGACACCATGAAACTGTCGATTAATAGGGATAAGGGCTTGGAGAATGGCTTCAGGGCGAGTTTTTTATTGCCTTGATACCGAAAAGTGTAATCAAATCAAGGCAATAAAACGTGTTTGAGCTTCGAAGTCATCTCCAAAGTCCGTTCCCGTCCTTTAATCGACAGTCTCACCAGCGCCCTTATATATGGCCAAACGTATGATTTTCAAATGACCCAGGGGACGCTATTTCGCAGCAGCCGGGGCAAATGAGTGCCCGGTGAACCGGATAAGGTCTCTCCTGTCTGTTACAATGTGAAAAGGACGAAATCGGGGCAAATACCGGCGCTCAGGTCCGTTACGCCCCTGGTTTCGAATCGAGCCGCTCCTCAGATTTGAGCTTCCTCGCCAAGCTATTCCAGAATGATTCCGCCCTCTCCGCTACTTGTTGACCGCCTTATCAGCGGAGCCTCCAGTACAGTTCGTTCCATCTCAGCTCGCTGCGGAACGCCGGGACGGTTGTGTCTTTATTAATAATCACACATTCGACTCCAACCATTTCCGCCCAGTCGACCAACTGTTCGGTCGTCACCTTGAACGAGAACACGGTATGATGGGCGCCGCCGGCGTAAATCCAGGCTTCCGCTGCATCGCGCAGCGATGGCTGCGGCTTCCACAGCACGCGTGCGACCGGCAGCTTCGGCATCGCCTGCTGCGGTTTGACCGCATCCACTTCGCTCACAATAAGGCGGAAGCGGCTGCCCATATCGACCAGCGATGCGTTGACTGCGGAGCCGGCAGCGCCGTCGAACGTCAGCCGGGCCGGGTCGGCCTTGCCGCCGATCGAAAGCGGGTGGACTTCAATTTTCGGTCGCGTGGCCGCAATCGTCGGACATACCTCCAGCATATGCGCGCCCAGGATCAACTCGTTCCCCGGCTCGAAATGGTACGTATAATCCTCCATGAAGGAGGTGCCGACATTGCCGGCGATCATTTTCATCATGCGGACCAGCGCCGCCGTCTTCCAGTCGCCTTCGCCGCCAAAGCCGTAGCCGTCCGCCATCAAACGCTGAACCGCCAAGCCCGGCAGCTGCTTCATGCCATGCAAATCCTCAAAAGTCGTAGTAAACGCTCCGAAGCCGCCTTCCTGCAAAAACGCCCGCAAGCCGAGCTCAATGCGCGCCTGCTCCAAAATCGCGTCCTTTACCGGCCCATCTGTGCGGCCTTCCGGTACAATGTCGTACAGCTCGGTATATTCGCCGAACAGCCGCTTCACTTCTGTATCGGAAATATCGTTCATCCGCTGCACCAGATCGCCGATTCCATAACCGTTCACGGACCAGCCGAATTTAATTTGCGCTTCCACCTTGTCGCCGTCGGTAACCGCAACTTGACGCATGTTATCGCCAAAGCGGGCGACCTTCAGATTGCTGCCTTCGGTGTAAGCGACAGCCGTATGCATCCAGCCGCCGATGCGGCTGCGAGTCTCGGCATTTTCCCAATGCCCGACGACGACTTTGCGAGCCACGCCCATCCGGGTGCCGATAAAGCCGTACTCGCGGTCGCCATGCGCCGACTGATTCGTGTTCATGAAATCCATATCAATCGTATCCCACGGAATGTCGCGGTTATATTGCGTATGCAGATGCAGCAGCGGCTTGCGCAGCTCGGTCAGTCCGGCGATCCACATTTTGGCCGGAGAAAAGGTGTGCATCCACGTTATTAATCCCGCGCAGGTCGAATCCGCATTCGCATCGATGCAAACGCGGCGAATCGCATCGGGTGTAGTCAACACCGGCTTAAATACAATTTCGAAAGGGATCGCAGAATCGCGGTCCAGCGACTCCACGATATGTCTCGAATGATCCGCAACCTCCTCCAGCGTTTCCGGTCCGTACAGATGCTGGCTTCCGGTCAAAAACCAAAATTGATAAGGCTTAACAGTCAACATGAAATAGTCCTCCTCGAATAAATGTTCGCATATTTTCGCATATGATAATGGCACAAGTTCAATGATCTGTCCGGCCGCCCTCAAAAAGAGGGAGAAGACTACCGCAGGGCGTTTTTCGGCCGTTTTGGATAAATGACGACCATAACGTTGGGCAGCAGCCGGTATGCCGGACATACCCGCCGGCCTCAAAGCTACAGAGTCGCTTCCTTAATCGCCTTCAGCCGTTTCATGACATCGTTTTCGCCCCGGCCGAAATAATCGTGCAGCTTGCTGTATTCCCGATAAAGCTTCTCGTAAACGGCGACATTTTCCGGTATCGGCTTGTAGGTCTGCTCCCGCACACGCGCCATTTTCTGCGCCGCATCGACAATCGTGTCGTAGCCGCCTTGGGCGGAACCGGCCGCAACCGCACCGAACATCGCCGCCCCCAATGCCGGCGTCTGTCTGGAATCGGCGATTTTGATCTCGCGATTGGTCACATCCGCATAAATCTGCATGAGCAGCCGATTTTTTTGCGGCAGTCCGCCGCAGGCGTACAATTCGTGCACCTCGACGCCGTTGTCATGAAACGCATCGACAATTTTGCGGGTGCCAAACGCAGTCGCTTCCAGCAGAGCGCGGTAAATTTCCTCCGGCTTCGTCAACAGCGTGCAGCCGATCAGCAAACCGGTCAAATCCGTATCGACAAGCACCGACCGGTTGCCGTTCCACCAGTCCAGCGCCAGCAGCCCCGTTTCGCCCGGATTGTATGCGGCGGCTTTGGACTCCAGCCATTCATGCACATGGACGCCCTCCCGCTCGGCGGCTTCCTTGATGTAAGCGGGCACTCCCTGCTCCACATACCAGGCAAAAATATCGCCGACCGCCGACTGCCCCGCCTCATAGCCGAGATAGCCGGGGATGATCCCGTCCTCGACGACGCCGCACATCCCCTCGACGCGCTTCTCCTCCGTGCCGAGCAGCATATGGCAGATCGAGGTACCCATCGCCATGACCAGCTTGCCCGGCGTTACGACACCGACGCCCGGAACCGCGGCATGGGCGTCCACATTGCCGACCGCAATCGCGGTGCCCGGCTTCAAGCCCATCAGCGCTGCCATCGGCGCCGTCAACTCTCCTGCCTTCGTGCCGAGCGGCACCACATCGCCGCGCAGCTTCGTCGCCGTAACATGCTCCAGCGCCGGGTCGAGCGCTTTAAAAAACTCGCTGTCGGGATACCCGTCCTGCTTATGCCAGATCGCCTTGTACCCGGCCGTGCAGCTGTTTCTGACCATGCTGCCGGTCATTTGCAGCACGACCCAATCCGTCGCTTCCAGAAACAGATCGGTTTGCTCGTACAGCTCGGGCGCTTCATTCAAAATTTGCCATATTTTGGCAATCATCCATTCGGAAGAAATTTTGCCGCCGTACCGGGGTAAAAACGATTCACCTCTTTGCTCGGCAATTTCGTTGATCCGGTTGGCTTCATCCTGTGCGGCATGGTGCTTCCACAGCTTCACCCAGCTGTGCGGCTGATCCTTCAGCTCCGGCTTGAAGCAGAGCGGTATGCCGTCCGCGTCAACCGGCAGCATCGTGCATGCAGTGAAGTCGATGCCCAAGCCGATCACATCGTCGGCATGGACGCCGGATGCTTTCATGACCGCGGGAACGGACTGCTTGAGCACCTCGATGTAGTCGCCGGGATGCTGAAGCGCCCAGTCATGCTCCAATCTGATTCCCGTTCCGGGAAGAAGCTCGTCGATTACATTGTGCGGATACGGTGTGACATGCTCCGCAACCTCTGTGCCGTCCGACAAGTCAACGAGCACGGCTCTTCCGGATTCGGTTCCGTAATCTACGCCGATGGCGTACTTTTTGCTCATGTTCCTCTCTCCCTTGTAAAGGTTATGTAATCGCTTTACTTCTGTCCATAGTAAGCGTTCGCCCCGTGCTTTCTAAGAAAATGCCGGTCCAGCAGCGTTCGTTCCATCGGACCGACGCCCGGATTCAACTGGAAGGTTTGTTGTGCGATCTTGGCCACCTCTTCCAGCACGACCGCATTATGCACGGCTTGATGCGGGTCTTTCCCCCAGTTGAAAGGGGCGTGGCTGTTGACCAGCACGCCAGGCATATGCGACGGGTCAAGCTCTTTGAACGTTTCGACAATCACATTGCCGGTTTCCAGCTCGTAAGCGCCGTTGATTTCCGCTTCCGTCATTTGACGGGTGCACGGAATTTCGCCGTAAAAATAGTCGGCATGCGTCGTGCCAAGCGCCGGTATGCCGCGTCCCGCCTGGGCCCAGCCGGTTGCCCACGGCGAATGGGTATGTACAATTCCGCCGATTTGCGGAAACGCCTTATACAGCACCAGATGCGTCGGCGTATCGGACGATGGCCTGAGCTTGCCTTCGACTACCTGCCCCTCCAAATCGAGCACGACCAAATCTTCCAGCTTCAGCTCCTCGTAAGGTACGCCGCTCGGCTTTATAACGACAAGGCCTTTCTCGCGGTCGATCCCGCTTACATTCCCCCAAGTAAACGTAACAAGGCCGTATTTTGGCAAATCGAGATTCGCTTCCAGCACCGCCTGCTTTAATTTCTTCAGCATCGCTTACCCACGTCCTTCCTGTAAAATGTGATCTACTGCCATTATACAGTTGTACGTACAAATTTTCTATAGATTTATAAAATTTTTTGCGTCGATTCCCGAATAACCAGCTTCGGCTCGAACGTCACGCCCGCAGGTTCGCTGCCATTCCTGCCTTCGATCATATCGGTCAGCAGCTCGGCCGCACGGGTGCCCAGCTCGGTTTTCGGATGCGTAAGCGTCGTCAGCTTGACTCCGGCCGCCGCGGCCAGCGAAGAATCGTCAAAGCCGACGATCGAAATATCGTTCGGTACGCTCAAGCCGGCTTGCTTCACTGCCTCAATCAACAGCAGCGCCAGCTCGTCGTTATAGCATACGAAGGCGGTTGGGCGAGCCTCCGGCTTCCCCGTCAGCATGGAAAGCGCCAGCTCGTACGGCTTTGTCCGCTTCTCCTCCGTCGTGTAATGAACTACGGCTTGCGGGAGCAGCGGGACCCGCTTCTCGTGATGCGCCTTGATGAAGCCTTTCAGCCGGTTGACGCCCTGCAGATCGTCCATTTTAAAAAATCCGGCGATTTTGCGGTGCCCCCATTCGATCAGATGCTCCGTCGCCTTGTAGCCTCCCGCCTCGTCATTTACTTTAATGTACGGACAACTCATCTCCGCATACCGTTCGTTAATCATCAAATAAGGAACTTTTTCGTAATCGAGCGCCAGATAGCAGCTCAGATTCGGATTGCCCTCCGCGCTTTTCGTCGGCTCGATGATCAGCCCGCTGATGGGCTGGCTCATCATCATTTGCAGGCTTTCCCATTCCTTCGTTTTATCGTTATCCGTACTCGACAGCAGCATCCGGTAGCCGCGGTTTCTGAGCACCGCCTCCGCTCCGCGAACGATATGCGGGAAGATGTAATCGGAAATGTACGTCGTAACGATACCGATCGTTTGCGCGGGCTTGACCTTTCGGCTGTCCGGGCTGGATACGAACGTGCCTTTGCCTTGGATGCGTTGCAGCCATCCGTCCTTTTCCAGCTCGCCGAACGTTTGACGAACCGTTTGCCGGCTCATATGAAACAGCTCGGCGATCTCATGCTCCGTCGGCATTTGATCGTCCGGCTTCAGCCTTCCGGAATGAAACCACGATAAAATTTCATGCTTTAACTGCATATATTTGGGAAGCTGTTTACGGTCCTTCATCATTCACCTCTAAAATTCCGCTGCTAATTTGCGATTTGTACGGATTATTATATCATTGCTTTTCGTTGTATGTACATATGCGCCCGCAGCGCACTCTGACTGGCTCCAGCGGGAAAGTATGTCCGCATAGATTTGTGAAACCATAATACGAGCAAATGATAAGAAATTATAGCATCTTATATATGATATGATACGATATGATATGATTTAACTAAACCTTAAACGATGAAAGGAGTAATCAAGATGACAACTCTAAATCATGCTCCGGTGGTCAAGGCAGAAATGCTCATTCGCAGGTCGGTTGAAGAGGTGTTTGAAGCTTTTATCGATCCCGCCATTACTACTAAATTTTGGTTCACCAAAAGCAGCGGAAGATTGGAAGAGGGCAAGCATGTCCGGTGGGAATGGGAAATGTACGGCGTTTCCGATGACGTCTATGTAACAGAAATTGAGCAAAACAAGCGGATTCGGATTGAATCGTCGGACAGCACCAAGGTCGAGTGGATTTTTACTTCCCGGGCGAATGACGAAACCTTTTTGACCATTGTGAACTCAGGGTTTGCAGGAAATGGAGACGATATCGTAAATCATGCCATTGACTCGATGGGAGGATACACGATGGTGCTTTGCGGGCTCAAAGCTTTTCTTGAACATAACATCGTCTTAAATCTTGTAGCGGACAAGGCTCCTGACGCCCATGTTAAAGGGGAATAAAATATGGCAGCAATTAAGAAAACGCCGGAAACAACCGGCAAGAAACCAGTGAAGCTGTCCGGTCATCAACAAGTAATTGAATTTCTAAACAATGTCGAGCACCCGCTGAAAAAGGAAATCGAGGAAGTTCGGAAAATCATTTTAAGCGCTAATGAACACATTACGGAGCATATAAAATGGAACGCGCCGAGTTTTTGTTACGACAATGAAGATCGAGTGACCTTTAATTTGCAAGGAAAAGGCTATTTTCGACTTGTTTTTCATTGCGGAGCCAAAATAAAAGATCATGCGGGGAAAGGCACTCTGTTTGAAGACTCCACGGGATTATTGGATTGGGTTGCCGCCGACAGAGCTATTATAAAATTAACCGATATGAGCGATGTGGAGGCTAAGAAAGAAAAGCTTGCCGCGGTTGTAGCGAAATGGATCGAAGCGACGAGATTCAGGTGACGGGATTCAAGTGACGTGATAAGTCACGGGATCGAAGCAAGATTACATCTCGAAGTCAATGGAACGGACCTTCCCCTTTCTTTCACGGGAGTCGCAAAAGGTTCGCTCAACGTACGAGCAGGATAATAAAGGAGAAAGAAGTGACGACTCCATGCTGACAGAACATCCTAGCATTATTCTAATTACAGGAATAATGGCAAGCGGAAAATCAACCGTTGCTCAGCTGCTTTCCGAACGGTTCGAAAAATCGGTGCATCTGCGGGGAGATATTTTTCGGAGAATGATTGTTAATAACCGCAAAGAGGTACAGCCCGACGCCGGACAAGACGAGTTGGACCAATTGCGGCTCCGGTATCGGCTGGCCGCACAGTGTGCGGATGCCTATTGTCAAGCCGGATTTACAGTCGTCGTTCAGGATGTCGTAATCGGTCCCATGCTGAACGATTTCATTGCCATGATCCAAAGCCGCCCCTTCTATACTGTAGTTCTTTGTCCGAGCTCGTCAGTCGTTGCACAAAGGGAAGCTGCCCGTTTAAAAAAAGGATACGGTGCTTGGACAGTGGATGAGTTGGACAGTTTGTTACGAAATGAAACACCCCGAATCGGAATGTGGTTGGACTCATCCGAATTGACGCCTGAACAAACCGTTATTGAAATTTTGGCGAGATTGCAGGATGAGGCGCTGCTGTCATAAGCGGTTCGACTAGTGTCTGTATGCAAACTGTACAATCCATTAAAAAGCAGTACAATTGAGCTTATGAGACGCAGATACGAAATAAGCGATGAAGAGTGGAATGTCATTGAGCCGCTCTAACCCTGAACGATTCCGGAAATCAAATATATCAGGCAGTTGCCTGATTAAACAAATACAGTCAAAATTTGAGGGGTGTCGCTCGATGACAAATAGCAGAATGAATCCCAAGGTTGATGAATATTTAAGTAAATCCAAAAAGTGGAAGAAAGAATATGAGAAGTTGAGAAATATCGTTCTTGACTGTGAGCTGACCGAAGAATTTAAGTGGATGCATCCTTGTTACACGTTTGAGAAAAAAAACATCGTTTTAATACATGGATTTAAAGAATACTGTGCGCTTCTGTTTCACAAAGGCGTCTTGTTGCAGGATGCCCATGGGATTCTAATCCAACAAACGGAGAATGTACAGGCGGCGCGCCAGATTCGGTTCACCAATGTTCAAGAAATAGTTGAAATGGAAACCATTCTGAAAGCCTATATTTATGAAGCCATTGAAGTTGAAAAAGCCGGTTTGGAAGTGAATTATAAGAAAACGACAGAATTCGTAATTCCTGAACAATTTCAAAATAAACTCGATGAAATCCCTGCCTTGAAAACTGCTTTTGAAGCATTGACGCCGGGACGGCAAAGAGCATACATTCATTATTTTTCTGAACCCAAACAATCCAAAACTCGAGAGTCAAGGGTTGAAAAATATATGCAGCAAATTCTCAATGGAAAGGGATTAAATGATTAGCTTTTATCCAAACCATTGCGGTTGCACGTACCGGCCAGCATATGCAGCTTATTAATCTGCACGCCGGCACCATATCCGTCGCACACGACATGATGAAGAGGCTGTCCCAAAAATCATTTTCGGATTTTTGAACTCCCACTCTGACATGAATCTGCATGCGAAAAGACGCCTCCTTCCCCACTCGTCGGTGGTTCCGGGGGCGTCTTTGCTATTGGTGGGACTGGCTCACTCACGGATCCCCTTTTGGGACAGCCTCTTCGTATTTTCCGTTATAACCTTTCGGTAAGGTTCTAGAACGTAACGACCCGGTTCTCGTCTGCGGAGATGACCGCCTTCAAGCATGCTTCGGTCACGTAGAACGATTGCTCGGCGCTCACGAGGCATGTGCCGGTTCCGGCAATTTGCCTTACGAAATCCGCAAAAATGTCCGCCTTCGGCAGCAGCGGCAGCTCCCGCTCGCCTTCTTGTTCCCCGTTGATCAGCAGCACCTGCCCGCCGCGAACCTCGAGTACTCCCTCTGTTCCGGCGATCCGGATGCGGTCGTCGCCATGCGTCGGCGCCGCGGCCGGGCGTAAATAATCGATACTGACCGTTGCCGCAATTTGACCGGACATCGTGAATTGGCAAGCGGCCGACATTTCCAGCTCGCCGTTCCCTTGGTTATGCATCGCGGAATGCGAGGCATAGACGGTTTCGAACCGGGCGCCGCTAAACCAGTGCACCCAATCGATCGCATGGCTTCCAACCCACGGAATCGTGCCTCCGTAAGTCTCACGCCGCTTGAAATGCTCGCCCCGGCTGCCGAGCCGGTACGACTTTTGCGCATGCATCAGCCGGATCCCGCCGACGGCCCCGTCCCGAACCGCATGCCATGCCGTATAAAAAGCGGGATTGTAACGGATCCCGAACATCGCCGCCAGCTGCGCCCCGCCGGCATTGCGGTATGCCTCCCGCAGCATCGCCAAGTCGTCAAGCGACGTCGCCACCGGCTTTTCCACGAACACGTGAATCCCTCTGCGCAAAGCTTCTGCGGCGATTTTCGCATGGTCATGGAAAAAGCAGGCTACGGCGACGACATCGGGCCTGGCTTTGTCCAACAGTTCGCGATAATCGGCATACACGGTCGGCTCATGGCCTTCCCGTGCCGCTCTCTCCGTGAGCTTCCCGATCGGCTCGCCCTCGGAGCCCGGCGAAACGCCGACAAGACGAACCTCGGGCAATTCCCGAAGTCCGTCCATTACATAGTTGATATGGCCTGTCGAACCGATAATGGCTAATTGCAAAACCGGCTCACCCCCTGAATTCCCGGTAGCCGGCAAAATCGACGTGCTTCGCCGGCGCCGCCCAGGCCGTGCCCGTCTCCGACGGCAGCTTCCACTCGTCGAAGCAGCGTTTCAGCGTATCTGCCAAGCCTTCGACCCATACCGCGTTCGTCTCGTCGTCCAGATGCACCAGCGATTCCGGGTAACCCGGCGCTTGCGGGATCGCATCCATGGCGGCGTTGACGGCCAGAAGCTGCGAATAGGCGGCCTCGAGTCCGCACGGAACTTGGCCGCTGCCCGAAACTATCGCGTCTATGCAGACGCGCAGCTTGTCTTCGGTTTGCGTTGTGCCCGTGCTGGCATACACTTTTTGCGAGCCGTCGTGAAATTCGGCCGTAATCCGGTTATCGTTAAGGCCTTCGGCGAATGTAATCGTCGCCCGTTCAAACTCAAAGTGAAAAATCGGGCCCTCATTGTCCAAAATCGTATGAGAGGTGTAAAAATAAATATCTGCTCCGTTATCCGTCTTCACCTTCATCGTACACGTGTCGAAGGTTTCGATATCGTTCGCGCGGTACAGCTCGACGGTCGCGTTCAAGGGATTCGCGCTCCGATCGGTTGCGGGGCCGGTCAAATAAACCATGTTATGCAAAAAGTGGGCGGTCGCATTATGCGCCACGCTGTCCAAAATCCATGCGCCTGACGCGCTTTTCCGCTTGCCCTTCCAGCCGCTTTGAAAATACGACAGCGCCCGTCTCCACAGGACAATCGATTTGAGCCGTTTCGGCTTTCCGTACAGCCCTGCCAAAATATCTTGCTTCAACGCCAAAATTTGATTGTTAAACGAGAGATTATAGCCTACGGCTACAAACTTGCCGCTCCGGTCGCGCGCCTCCATCATCGTTTGCGCTTCCTGGACGGTCGCGGCCAGCGGCTTTTCGCACAGGACATGGCTTCCATGCGACAAGGCGGTGCATACGTGCTGGCAGTGAAACTGGATCGGTGTCGAAATGATAGCCAGATCGGCTTGCGATTCCGCGTAAAAGCTTTCCATATCGGTATAAAACGGTATGCCTTTGTCTCTTAGCTGCTGCACATACCGGCAGCTGTCCGGGTTCACTTCAACGACGCCGGCAATAGACGCCCTGTTGTCGTCCGCTTCCAGAAGATCTCTCACATAATTGTTCCCGTAACCGCCGATTCCAACTAATAAAATGGACACTTGTTTGTTCTCGATCATCAGCCCGTCACCCCTACTATGATTCATCGATCAGCTTTTATTTTGCTGCCTGAACATATTTGGAGACATATTCACACTATTTTTGAATGCCCGGTAAAATGTCGGCAGCGTTTCATACCCAACCTCAAAGCATATCGACACGATATCCTTGTCCGTTTCAATAAGCAGCTTTTTGGCCAGACTAATCCGGACCTCCGTTAAATATTGAATCGGCGTGATCCGGTACTGGTCCTTGAAAATATTGTTGACATGCCGGGCTCCGATTCCCAGCCTGGCGGCTATATCGCCTGCATTCAACGGTTCGAAGTAGTGCCTGTCGATGTAGCTGCGAATCCGATCCGCGCGCAAGCTGTTCGAATCCGTCACCAGCGCCGATTGGCGCGAGCGTGCCAGCGCCAGCAATATTTCAAGCATATAAATTTGCAGCGCCCAATCCCCGAGCTCGTCCTGATGGGATTGCTCGAACAGCATTTTTCGCAGCAGCTGTCTTAAATCGGCCGCCGCAAACGGATTTAACTGCAAAAATGCGGATGACGTAAAGCAGGCATGCAGCAGGCCCGTACGGGCATGCGAATCAATCGCCGTCTCCTCAAAAGCGAGCACAAGCAGCGTCAGCTTCGATTCGGAAAATACGGAATGATTCGAATGCGGCACGATCAGCGCGACGCTGTCCTGTTTAAAATCATACCTTTTATTGTCCAGCGTAATGGTTCCTTCGCCTTCCAGCGCATATAAAATTTGATGGATGGAATGATGATGCTCGTCGACGATGTCGCCGTCAAGATGCTTGCTTTCGTATAACTGGATACCGCCCAAATGCAGTTCAATCCTTTTCAGCTTCATAATAAAGCCCCCAAAACGCCCGAATATTAATGATATACCCATCTTACCGTTTTGGGGGCAAGCTCACAAGTATGTTTCTTTACAACCAGGGATAAGCGGCTTCTCCGTCGTAACGTAAGCGTAAGCGATTGTCGCGGTTGTACGAAGCATGTATGAATGTTCATATACTTGCAGCCAAGCCAAGTACACGCCATTCACAAACGTGAAGCGTGTACTCGTATCGTCTTATGTCAGCAGTGTTCCAAATAACGCTCTTTCATCAGCGCCAGCACTTCGTCGCCCGGCATATCCCAAATCGTCTGGTTAAAAATTTCAACTTCGATCGGCCCGTTATAGCCTGCCGCTTCAACGGCATGTCGGATACGGCTCAGCTCGATCACACCGTCGCCCATCATCCCGCGGCCAAGCAGCAAATCCGGAACCGGAACGAGCCAGTCGGAAACGTGGAAGCCGCGGATGCGGTCGCCTGCGCGGGCAATTTCCGTATACAGCTCAGGGTCCCACCATACGTGGAACACGTCGACGACAACGCCGACATCCTCCTTGTTAAACTTCTCGGCAAGCGTATTGGCTTGCCCCAGCGTAACGATTACCGAACGCTCTGCGGCATACATCGGATGAAGCGGCTCGATACCGAGCTTGACCCCGTGTTGGCGGGCAAACGGGATTAACTTCTCGATACCCTCCTCCACATATTGGCGGGCAGTCGCAATATCTTTGTCCGCGGAAGGACCGCAGACGAGCACGAGCACCTCCGCGCCCAGCTCGGCGGCTTCCTCCACCGCCCGGCGGTTATCGTCCAGCCTGGCTTCGCGTTCGACCGCTGTCGCCGCCGGGAAATATCCGCCGCGGCACAGGCTCGATACTTTCAGGCCCGCATCGCGAATATAGCGGCGGCTTTCAGCCAACCCCGCTTCGGCGACCTTGTTGCGCCATGGCGCTATCCATGGAATGCCGGCGCGAACGCTGCCTTCCACCGCTTCGCGCAAGCTCCACCGGTCTGTCGTAATCTGGTTCAAGCTAAGACGGTCAAAATTTTGCAGTTTTCCCATCTTGAAATCCCTCCCTTACTCATTTACGCCAGACAATGTCAATACTTTGCGCATCCGTTCCACGGCGAGATCCGGGTTAATGAATAAGCCCGCTTCATCCGCCATGACGAATAAATCCGACAAATGGACGATCGAACGCGCGCCTTCCGCGCCGCCGATCATACGGAAATGCGATTGATGGCCGTTCAAATACGCCATGAAGACGATACCCGTCTTGTAGGCATACGTCGGTCTTTGGAAAATATGCCGCGACAAATGCAGCGTTTTGTCCAAAATATGGTGGTAACGCTCCGTATCCCCCGCATCCAGCGCGTGCAGCCCCGCTGCCGCCGCAGGCGCGATCGCGTCGAATATTCCGAGCAGCGCATGGCTGAACCCCTGGTCGTCGCCGCGGATCAGCTCCGGATAGTTGAAATCGTCGCCGGTGTACATTTTCACGCCTTCAGGCAGCAAACGGCGCATTTTGATTTCTTTGCTCGCATCGAGCAGCGAAATTTTGATGCCGTCGACTTTGTCCGCATTGGCGCGAATGACGCGCAGGCATACGTCCATCGCCGCATCCGGATCTTGATGCCCCCAATAGCCGGCCAGCTGCGGGTCGAACATGTCGCCTAACCAATGCAGGATGACGGGCTGCGAAACCTGGCTTAATATTTTGCCGTAAACGCGCTCGTAATCTTCCGGACTTTTGGCGCAGGCGGCCAAAGCGCGGCTCGCCATCAGGATGATGCGTCCACCCAGCCCTTCGATGTATGAGCACTGCTCCTCGTAAGCCGCCTCCACTTCCTCCAGCGTAACGTTGGCGCTTGGCGCCAAATGGTCGGTGCCGGCTCCGGAAGCCATGTTGCCGCCGACGGCACGGGCTTCTGCGATGGAATGCCTGATCAACTCCTTGGACGCGTTCCAGTCCAGTCCCATACCGCGCTGTGCGGTGTCCATCGCTTCCGCGACGGACAACCCCAGCGACCACAAATAATAGCGGTATTCCATGGTCGCCTTGAAATCGATTTTCGATTGCGCCAATGGATCGGTATTGGAAAAAGGATCGCAAACGACATGCGCCGCGGAAAAAGCGATGCGCTTTTTCAACGGGCCTTTCGGTACTTCAAACGCGGCGGAGCGGCCGAGCTCATAGGTGTAAAGCTCGCCTCCGGCGCGCGGCAATTGAATAGATTGAGCCAAATTCATTACCCCCTCTTACAAGTTCAAATCCGGTATGTCAATCCAGCGGCGTTCTTTCCAGGACTGCAGGCCAAGCTCGGCAAGCTGCGTGCCTTTGGCGCCTTCAAGCAAGTCCCAAGGGAACGGCGTGTCGATAACGATGTGCTTCAGGAACAATTCCCATTGAATTTTAAAGCCGTTGTCAAACAGCTGGTTGTCCGGTACATTTTCCCATTGCTCCTGGAAGTTGAACGGGTTCGGAATATCCGGATTCCAGACCGGCTTCGGCGTATTTACTTTATGCTGCGTTTTGCACTCGCGAAGTCCGGCTACGGCGCTGCCGTCAGTACCGTCGACATGGATCGTAACCAGATCGTCGCGGTCTACGCGGGTCGTCCAGGAGGAGTTGACCTGCGCGACGATTCCGCCTGCGATTTCGAAGGTGGCATATGCCGCATCGTCAGCCGTACAAACGTATTTTTCGCCCTTTTCGTCAAAGCGCTCATGAATGTGGGTCACGCCCAGGCAGGAAACGGATTTCACTTCGCCGAACAAGTTGTCCAGCACGTAACGCCAGTGAGCGAACATATCGACGATGATGCCGCCGCCGTCTTCTTTGCGGTAATTCCACGAAGGACGCTGGCATGGAATCATATCGCCCTCGAATACCCAGTAGCCGAACTCGAGACGAACGGACAGGATGCGGCCGAAAAATCCGGCGTCGATCAATCTTTTCAGCTTGATCAAGCCCGGCAGAAACAGTTTGTCCTGCACGACGCCGTTCTTGATGCCTTTGTCGCGCGCCAGCTTGGCCAGCTCCAACGATTCGGCCAAGCTTTCGGCCGTCGGTTTTTCGCAATAAATATGTTTGCCGGCAGCGATCGCTTTGCGGACGCCTTGAGCGCGAAGTACGGTTGTTTGCGAATCGAAGTAAATTTGATTGTACGATTCGGCCAGGCATGCATCCAGATCGGTGGTCCAGCGCTCGATGCCGTTCGCCTCAGCCAATGCTTTCAGTTTGCTTTCCTGACGTCCGACGAGCACCGGGTCCGGCATAATGACGTCACCGTTAGGCAGCGCTACGCCACCTTGCTTGCGGATCGCTACGATAGAGCGGATCAAATGTTGATTCGTCCCCATGCGGCCGGTAACGCCGTTCATAATAATGCCCACATTAATAGTTGCCATTGTATAATTGCTCCCTTCAAATATAAAGCGTAATTAAATTGTCTTAGCCTTATTGTAACGGGTTCGGCATGCAGCGTCTTATAAATATCAGAATTCGATTATTAAATTTGGAACCGTTTGCTTAACAAACAAGTAGGGACTGTCGATTAAGGTTGGTAACGGGCAATGTGACGCTTTTTCGAAAAAAGCTGTCGGGCCAATGGACAATGGTCCGTTTTCATGTTATCTTTTATTCAATTCGTGTCATCAAACAATCGCATACTCAATATAGATGAGGTGCCTTTGCTTAAAGCAAAGGGTAACAGGGAATCGGGTGCAAATCCCGAGCGGTCCCGCCACTGTAATCGGGGAGTTTTTTCCCAATGAATGTCACTCGAACGACGAACTTCGGGGAAGACGGGAAAACATGAAGAGCCGAGAGCCAGGAGACCTACCTTATCTATGCACCCACATGCCTTCGCGGAAAGGAGAGGTGTACGCACAGTGAAGCGGCAATCGGAATCATTAGCTGTCTCTCTTTGTTACGTACCCATGCCAATCCGACAGGATTGGTTTTTTTGTTTGCAAATGTGTATGGAATGCGGTTGGGAAACATTTGTACAGGGAGGCAGTTGTCGATGAAAGCAAAAAAAGGGCTCAGCACGTTTTTACTGGCGCTCGGATTTACTGTTTATTTAACCGTGAACGAACCGCAGTCCGCTTATGCCATGCATATTATGGAGGGCTTCTTGCCTGTCGGATGGGCGGTATTTTGGTGGGCGGTCTTCATTCCTTTTTTCGTTCTGGGGTTGCGGTCTTTAATGAGGATTACGAAAGAAACGCCGGAATTAAAACTGATGCTCGGTTTGGCCGGCGCTTTCACCTTCGTTTTGTCCGCGCTCAAAATTCCGTCAGTGACCGGAAGCAGCTCCCATCCGACCGGAACCGGTCTCGGAGCCGTCATGTTCGGTCCGCTGCCGATGAGCGTGCTCGGCTCGATCGTATTGCTGTTTCAAGCGCTGCTGCTGGCGCATGGCGGACTGACGACGCTTGGGGCCAATGCGTTTTCGATGGCGGTCGCCGGCCCGATGATCGGCTATACCGTCTATCGTTCGATGATAGCGTCGACAGGCAGGCAAAAGCTGTCGATCTTTTTGGCAGCCGCCCTGGCCGATTTATCCACCTATGTAGTAACGTCCATCCAGTTGGCGCTCGCTTTTCCCGCGGCAAGCGGCGGCATCGCCGCTTCCTTCCTGAAATTCGCGGGTATCTTCGCGATAACCCAAATCCCGCTGGCCATCAGCGAAGGCTTGATTACCGTCTTAATCTGGAACTGGCTGCAGGCGTACAGCCCGGAACAGCTGTCGCTGCTGCAGCGCAGCATGAAAGGAGCGAATAAAGGATGAACCAAAGCTCGAAAAATATTTGGATCATTACGGCAGTCATCCTGTTGGCCGTTCTCCCATTGCTTCTCGTCCAGGGCGATTTCGGCGGAGCCGACGGCGCTGCGGAGCAAATGATCGGCGAACTGGCTCCCGGCTATAAGCCGTGGTTTGCTCCGTTAATGGAGCCGCCTGCGGAAACCGAGAGCATGCTGTTCGCTTTGCAGGCCGCCGCCGGGGCCGGATTCATCGGATATGCAATCGGATTTCTTCGGGGCAAAGCCGCCAAATCCAAAGCGCAATGATCCGACTTATCGATACATACGCCTACGGCAATAAACTGCGCTCCGTATCTCCGTTGTGGAAATGCGGATTCACAGCCGCCATGTTCGTGCTGTCGTACATGTCGCATCCGGCGGTCCAGCTGCTTACGGTCGGCTGGATGTGCCTGTGGACTGTCGGCCATGCCCGCATTCCGATGCGCATTTACGCAGGGCTGCTTGGCACCTGCTTTATATTTTACGCTGCGAGCCTGCCGGCTGTCCTCATCGAGATTGCTCCGTCCGGCACGCAGCTGCCGGGCACGACCGGGGCAGCGTTCTCCTTCACCTTCGCCCACTGGACGGCCTATATACCGGACAGCGGCGTTCACGCGTCTCTTCTATTATTATGCCGAACCGCGGCCTGCGTATCCTGCCTGTCCTTTATGATGCTGACTACGCCCGTTTCCGAGCTGCTTCAGGTCATGAAATGGCTCCGCATGCCGTCCCTCGTCATCGAGCTGATGCTCATTATGTACCGGTTTTTATTTCTGCTCGACACGGCAGCGCACGACATGTATACAGCGCAGATGGCGCGCGGTGGCCATTCGGGCTTCAAAAGCAGACTTGCCGATACTGCGTCCCTCGTCGTCAGGCTGTTCACCAAAACGATGCAGCGCTACAAGCAGCTCGCCAACGGGCTGATCGCAAGAGGCTTTACCGATGAGATCCATATGGCCCCGTACCGGGCCGTTTCCGTACCTGCCCGTTATTGGCGGGAAAGCTGTGCCGGAATCGCCGCTTTATTGCTTGTAGAATTATGGCTTCGCTGGAGGATTCTGCTGTGAAATCGATTATGGAAGCATTGGAAGTCAACTATCAATACCCCGGCTCTGCAGCTGATGCTCTGAACGGCTTGACAATGAGCATTCCGGAAGGAAAACGAACGGCGATTTGCGGCCATAACGGCTCGGGCAAATCCACCTTCTTTTTGCATGCTGTCGGCATTCACCGACCTGCGGCAGGGCTCCTGACCTGGAAGGGGACTCCCCTGTCGTATGACAGAAAGCAGCTGCAGCTGCTGCGGCAGCGCGTAGGGCTCGTGTTCCAGGATCCGGAGCAGCAATTGATATTGAATACGCCCTTCGAGGATATTTCGTACGGACTTCGCAATGCGCGGGTACCGGAGGATGAAATCCGCGTCCGTACGCTGCACATCCTCGATTCGATGGGGCTGGGCCAGTTGGCGGATACGCCGCTTCATCATCTGAGCCTCGGACAAAAAAAACGGGTCGCCCTGGCCGGCGTGCTCGTGCTTCGGCCGGAGCTGCTGCTGCTGGATGAGCCGACCGCTTATTTGGACCGCTCGTCCGAACGGCAGCTGCTGGAAGAATTGAGCCGTATTCACGAATCCGGCATAACGGTCGTCATGGCAACGCATGATATGAACCTGGCCTACGCTTGGGCGGATTGGGTTTTGGTCATGGATCGCGGACAATGCGTAATGCAGGGACCGCCGGAGGAAGTGTTCCGCGATGAAGCGAGACTGCAGGCTCTCGGACTTGAGCTGCCCCTGCTGCTGGAGCTATGGCAGGCGCTTCCCGAAGCGATGCGGAATGGAGTAGCGCCGCCGCGAAGCGTTGAGGAACTGAAGCGGGTCGCTCTCCAGTTCCATTATTCTTGCTAAAAAAAGAGGCTGTTCCTAAGTCTAGTTTGCAGACTTAGGAACAGCTTTGTACGGTTACTCTACTTTTTTAAAGTTAATGCTCTTTGAATGACAGTTACTGCTTCCGCGCGGGATGTATTCCCTTGTGGTTTAAGCGTACCATCCGGGTACCCGTCTAGCAGCCCTTTCGAAGTCGCTGTTGCAATCGCAGCTTTTGCCCAATCCGAAATCTCCGCGCGATCAGTGTAATTCGCGCCTTCTGACGCAATATCCATTTTAGCGGCATGAACCATTATGACGGCCATTTGTTCACGAGTAATATAATCGTCCGGGCCAAAGGTTGTATCGCTATATCCCGAAACCAATCCTTGCGCTTCGGCTGTGGAGATAGCAGCTTTTGCCCAATGTTGGCTTGTATCGGCAAGCATCTTCATCCATTTCATTTCAATTTTCCCACCTTTATTTATTATTGTATATCGATGAACCCTTTGGTAAGGAATACACCCGAAAAATCAACCTTTGACCGCGCCTGCCGCCATTCCCTGCACCATGTACTTCTGAACAAAAGCGAACAGAACGACCACAGGGAGCAAAGAAAGTGAAAATCTTTACAAAGTTGTCCAAGCCGGCGAAGCTATTATAGTAAGGCTTGCTTGGGTTATAATTTTGTAAACTGAAGTAAAACACGTTAAGCATCGGGTAAAACAAAAACGAAACGATCAGCAACACCGTGGGTGCGATAAACAGATAGGGAATCCAGTGAATCCGCGCCCTTCTTCGAACCGAAGGCTTAGGCATACCGGATACCTTAACAGCTTTTGCTTCCATCATTCTGTACATTCACTCCTTTTCATGCCCTAATTGTATTGCAAAGCATGGATTCAATGGAATGAAATAAACGCATCAAATTGTTAAAAATTATAATCAGTTCTTTTACCGGCCGACTTCCTGTTTACCTTCCAAGATTCGACCTGACAGCAGAAAAAAGGTACAGTCTCCTCATTTTTCGTGAGTGACTGTACCTTTTCTCATTGTTACTGCGCGGCGGGTTTGGATTCGCCTACCGGCTATTCCTCTTTCATCCCAAGCATAGCGCTCTCCGTTATTTGAATTCGCACCGTCGTCCCGCTTGGCGCGGACCGGCTTGAGACGAGCGTCATCCGGTAATGGCCGCCGTAAATCATTTTTAACCGGGAATCGACGTTCTTCATGCCGTAGCCGCCGGAGGAAATCGCTCCTTTTTCCAGTACGCCGGTCTCCATCAGCTCCAATTGCTTCTGAACCTGCTCCGGCGTCATGCCGACTCCATTGTCGGATATTTCCAATATGACTTTTCCCTCCGACCGCCGGCCGGTCACCTGCAGGATACCCTGCCTGCGCACTCTGCGAATGCCGTGAACGATCGAATTTTCGACCAGCGGCTGCAGCATCAATTTTCCGATCGGATATCCGGCGACATCATCATCCAGATCGACGATAAACGCAAATCTGTCCTCGAAGCGGATTTTTTGAATATTCAAGTAAATCCGGATCATCTCGAATTCCTCTTGCAGCGTAATGAATTCTTTCCCTTTGCTTAAAATAAGCCGAAACAGCTTGGACAGCCCGTTCACCATTTGACTGATCCGGGTTTGATTGTTTTCCAGCGCCAGCCAATTGATCGAATCGAGCGTGTTGTACAAAAAATGAGGATTGATCTGATATTCCAGCACCCGCAATTCAAACAGACGCTTGAGCCGCTGCTGCTCCCGCAAATCGTCCAGCAGCCCTTCGATATGGATGGCCATCGAGTTGAACGTATCCCCGATAATGCTGATTTCGTCGGTTCCTTTCAGTTCGATCCGGGTGCCCCACTGCTTTTGCCCGAATGTGCGCATCGCCCGGTTCAACGCCCCGAGCCGCTGCGACAGCATCTTCGTGCCCTGAAGCGAAATGAGAAACGCGAGCAGCAAAAAAAACGCGTAACCATAGTACAAATTGTTGCGGAAGACGGCGGCCTGGCTTTTAATATACTCGGCATCCAGCCCGACGAATAAAAATTCCTGCTCCTCGTTTTGCCGGATGACCGTACGCCACTCCCGCCCGTTTAAGTTTATTTCCGTCAGGCCTGAACTGACGCTTGCGAGCGGGCGGGGCAGCAAAGGTCCATGGCCTCCGATCATTTTATGGTCGTCGTAGATCATCCAGGTCGTTTCCGTTTTATTAACGAGACCAAAAATCATCTGCCCGAAATAATTGTACGTATGAAAAGAATCCCTCACCGCATTTAACGATAAATTGACCAGCACATAGCCGATTACCCGCTTTGGCTGGTTCGTTCCATATATTTTGCGTCCGATCGTAATCATATCGGCATTTTTCGTCACCGCGTCGTTCACGCTCCATGCCAAACCGGACTGTTCGGGAGAAGCAATTTCGCGCAGCAGCAGCGATTTGGTCAAATCGCTTGCGTTTAATTGGTAATTTTCCGATGTATTCAAATAAATCGCATGATTGGAATCAATGATGGCGATGGAAAAAATATTGTTCCATACCAGCCGCTGTCTCGATAAAATCGAACGCATTATTTCCTGGTTCGCATAATCCTCATGCAGCGTGTAGCCGTAGGCCGCTCCCTCCCGTTCCTTCTGGGCAAGCCCCGCATCCTTCAAACTGCCGGATAAAATACGCTGCACCTCCGGCTCAATCAATATCTGGTTGGTCAAAGTCGTCACATCGTTGAACAACGCTCTAAGCTCGCGGCTCGTCGCATGCTCAAGCACATACAGCGTATTGTCCATCTCGTCGATTTTTTGCTGGATCTGCTTGTTCATCAGCTGGTTAATGATCAGCAATAGCAGTAAATTGGGGATGACGATCAACAATATCAGCTTGACGAAAATTTTACGCTTGAGCGTTCTGTAAAACCCGGAGCAAAACCGGAGCAGCCGTTTAAGCATAGGTGCCGAGTCCATCCTTATAGTCGGTTGGATTGACGCCAACCCATTTTTTAAAATAGCTGCTGAAATAAAGCGGATTCCCGTAACCGACCCGGTCGGCGATTTCGCATATTTTCAAATCGGGCTCATGCAGCAGCAGTTTCGCCTTCTCCATCCGAAGACGTGCCAGAAACTGCATGCAGGAGAGCCCCGTCTGCTTGCGGAACATATGGGTCAAGTAATTCGGATGGACGGATACCCGTTCGGCAAGGCTGTTCAGCGACAGCGAATGGTCCGCATAGTTTTCTTCCATATGAACCATGACCTTATGAACCATATCGCTGCCCGGCCGCGGCTTTAGCCGTCCGCACAGCGAAATGCAAGAGTCGAGCCATTTTTCCATATAATCAACGACGGAGGGCAGCGGCAAATGAAGTAATTGAGGGGGCTTGGGACATTCGATATCCAATTGCCCCAGCAAGCCTTCCATCGACTCGATCAGCTTGTAAAAGCCTTGAAGCACAAGCTCCATGCCGAAATTATGCTCCAACAGCGTGTGGATGAAAGCATGCGCCGCGACGCGCATCTCTTCGATATCGCCCGCCCGCGCCGCCAGACGAAGCTGCTGTACCTGTTCCAACGGAAAAAAGAAATGCTCGTTGATCCGGCTTTCCAAACGGTCCACCGCACCCGCCAAGGAAGGCTGGAGCTCAAGCAGTCCGTGCGCCGTCTCTCCCGTCTCGAAAGCTATCGGGATGCCCAGCACGCTTTCGGCCAATGAACCAAAACTATCCAACGCCTCCCAATCCGGTTGAGCGCCGCGCGTTCCGAACACGAGAGTGCCCGTTTCTTTGATCATCACGAACCCTGCCGTTCCGGATAATACCACTTCCGTAAACAGCTGTTTGACGGCTACGCTGTACAGCAGCATATCTCTTTGCGACAAATCCATCCCGTATTTGCATACGCGGACGACCCCGCCGACGAAATGCGCATCCAGCGAAAACGGAAAGCAGCCGGCAAAATCGCGCAGCTCCGATGCGGAGACGAGCCGCCCTTCCAGCAAATCGGACAGCAGCTTGTCCCTGACATACAGCGTGGCATTGGCCGTCAGCTGCTCCATGCGCAGCGGGTCCGCATATCGGGTGCGCTCCTTCCTGATTTCTTCGCGGATACCGTCCAGTACGGAGAACAGCTCCGGCGGCTCCACAGGCTTCGTAATGTACCGGCATACTTTCAGATCAATCGCCTTTTGCGCGAGATGGAACTCTCCATGCCCGGATAAAATAGCGCACCGGATGTGAGGGTACTGACCGCTTACCCGTTCAATGAACTCCAGGCCATCGATATACTGCATGAATATATCCGTAATAATCAAATCAGGCGGCGCATCGGCGCTTTTCAGCCATTCCAGCGCGCTCTCACCATCATCGGCCGTCCCGACGACGCGGAAGCCGTCAAATTGACCGATCGCTCTTTCGAGCCCTTTACGAATAATAGCTTCATCGTCGACAATCAGGATGTTCATGCGCTGCTCCTCCTTAGGGTGCATTGTACCCTTCTAACTATAGCTCATTCCCGTTGGGCTGCCTAGAAGACCGGCGAACTAACATCCGCGCCATTAGCTCGCGACGCTATCAAGCCCAATACATTTCACCCGACGTTTCCGTAATCAGCACGTCCTGCAGGAAGCGCACCGCCTTCGTAAAGCCTTCCTGCACCGACATCAATCCGTCTTCATGCTCGATACTGATTGCCCCGTCGTAGCCTGCCGTCCGCAATGCGCTGACAATATCTTTCCATACCTCCGTTCCATGTCCGTATCCGACCGTTCGAAACGTCCATGAGCGATGTTTGACGTCTTTATAAGACTTCGTATCCAGAACACCGTTTAGCGCGTTATTATGCGGATAGATGGCCGTATCTTTGGCATGGAAATGATAAATTTTATTTTGCAGCGCATAAATACATGCGACCGGGTCCATTCCCTGCCAGAACAGATGGCTCGGATCGAAATTGACGCCGACATGATCGCCCGCCGCCTCGCATAAGCGAAGAGCCGTCTCCGAATTGTAGACGACAAAGCCGGGATGCGGCTCAACGGCCACCTTGATCCCTTGCTCGCGAACGAATTGTCCCATCTTCTCCCAATAAGGGAGAACCCGCTCTTCCCACTGCCAGGCAACGGTATCGGAGAAGTCGGTCGGCCATGGACAAGTGATCCATACCGGACGCTGCGATGTTTCGGATTCCCCCGGGCAGCCGGAGAAATTGACGACCGTGTCGACGCCGAGCTCCTTGGCGAGCAGGATCGTCTGTTCGAATTCGCGGTGGTGCAGCTCGGCAACGGCGCTGTTCGGATGCAGCGGATTGCCGTGGCAGCTCAACGCGCTGACCGTAATGCCGTGCTTGGTCAGAAGCTCCTTGATCCGCATCAGCTGCTCCCGGTTTCCAAGCACTTCCGACGGATTCAGGTGGTGGTTGCCGACATACCCTCCGGTTGCAATCTCCACGGTTTGCACGCCCTGCCGGGCGACATAGGCCAATGCATCCTCCAAGCTGTGACGGCGAAATAACGTTAAAAATACGCCCAGTTTCATGTGTAACCTTCCCCTTTCATAAATGAAATTCCATGTACGAATAAAATTGAATTCAATCTTTCATCGCGCCGTTCGTCAGACCGCCGACAATGTACTTCTGCATCGTAATAAAGATCAGGATGATCGGGAGCGCCGCAATCGTCGCCACCGCCATCAGATTGTTCCACTGCGTGCCGTATTCGCCTATAAATTTGTAGAGCCCCATCGTCAGCGGGCGAATCGCTTCGTTGGTCGTCAGCGTCAGCGCAAACAGGAAATCCCCCCAGCCCCACAGAAAGCAAAAGGCGCCGACCGTCAGCAGGCCTGGTTTGACCAGCGGCAGGACGATGAGTGCGAACGCGCTGAATTTGTTGCTGCCGTCGATCATTGCGGCCTCTTCCAGACCTGCCGGCAGCGCCAGGAAGTAAGGACGCAGCACCAGTATCGCAAACGGCAGCGAATGCGTCGTGTTCGCAATGATCAATGCCGTGAAGCTGTTGATCAGATTGATCTTGGAAAATGCGATGAACAGCGGCATCGCCAGCATGATGCTCGGCAGCATCTGAGTGGCCAGCAGCAGGATGAGAATGGCCGCCTTGCCTTTCATTGGAAGCCGGGCCAATCCGTATGCGGCAGGAGCCGCAAGCAGCAGCGTCAGCAGCATGCTCCCCGTCGCGATAATAAAGCTGTTGCCGATATAACCGAGCATCTCGCGGTTCTTGATGAAATTATCGATATAGGAGCTGAAGCTCGGCGCATGCGGAAAATAATGAGGCGGCTTGGCGAACAGCTCATCCATCGGTTTGATCGAGGTTACAATCATCCAGTAAACCGGGAACAGAAACGACAGTACAATCACAATGCCGATCAGCGAAAACGCATAATTCCGATAATCATAACGTGCTTTCCCGATCAATGCTGCTCCTCCTTCCTCATCAGCCAGAGATAGCCCGCTGCCAGCACCATCAAGATGAGAAACATGAAGCTGGCGACCGTCGCTCCGAGACTGAACTCAAAATTCGTAAATGCGAGCCGGTATGCGTACAGCGGAAAAACGGTTGAAGCATTTACCGGTCCGCCGCCGGTCATAATATAGATCAGATCGAACACTTTAAACGTATAAATGATGCCCAGCATCAGCAGCACCAGAATCGTCGGTCTGAGCAGCGGCAGCGTGATGTACGCGAACTGATTCAGCCGGCTTGCCCCGTCTATTTTCGCAGCCTCGTACAAATGCCCGGGCAGCGATTGCAGGCCTGACAACAAAATGACCATATTAAACGGGATGCCGACCCAAATATTCGCGAACACTGTGCCGAGCAGCGATGTGCTCTCGTCCGTCAGCCAAAATTTCGGTTTATCGAGCAGCCCGGCTGTTTGCAATATATGGTTAAAAATGCCATGATCCCCGGAAAACATCCATTTAAATAACGTCCCTGTAATGACAATCGGCAGCATCCAGGCCAGCAGCATCAACGAGCGCATAATGTCCCGCCCCGGAAATTTGCGGTTAAAAAATAAGGCCAGCGCAAACCCGATCACAAATTGAAGTCCGATGCTTCCGACCGTGAATACGGCAGAGTTGCGAAAAGAGATGCGGAACAACTCATCTTTGAACATGGCTGCGTAATTGCTGAACCCGACAAAATCATGGTCGCCCTTTAAATTCATCAGCGTCACGTTTTGAAAGCTGATCCACAAGTTGTACAAAATCGGAAACACAAGAAAGCAAATCATAAATAACACGCCGGGCAGCACGAACGTATAATTGCTCACTCTGCTCCACCGCAGCCTGCGGTTCGTTTTTGCTGCGGAAGGCACGTTCACTGAAGTTTGAATGTCCATGGGTCTCCCTCGTTTACTGAAAAGATTAGGGAAGCAGCGGCATGCCGCCCCTTCCCTTTTGCGTCCTTACTGCAGTAAAGGCTTGATTTTGGCATCCGTTTCTTTGACGGCATCCTCCGGCGATTTGATTCCGGTCAACACCTGCTGGATCATTTCCTGAATCGAATCGGAAATTTTCGGATAGTTCGCACCGTAAGCGCGAGCCTTCGCTACATCCATGCTGTCGGCGAATATTTTCATCAGCTTGTCGCTTTGCCATACCGGGTCCTGGATCAGATCCTTACGGGCCGGGAGACGCCCCGCCGCCTGCAGGAAGTTTTTCAAATATTCCGGCTGCTGTGCATATTTGACGATATCCCAGGCAATATCTTTATGCTTGGTGGTCGAGGTGATCGCCCAATTTTCGCCGCCAAGAATCGTGCCTCCCTGCTTGTTGACCGGCAAAGTGACGATGTCCCATTTGAACTTCGCATCTTTTTTCAGCACTGGAATTTGCCATGTGCCGTTCACCATCATCGCGACATTGCCTGCCGCAAACTGCAGCATCACCGCCTGCTGATCCTGACCCAGCACTTCCTTCGACATATAACCGCCATCCACCAAATCTTTCCACAGCTTGACGGCCTCAATCGTGCCCGGACTGTTGAAATTGTTCAAATCGGAGCCGCTCTGCCATACGAACGGCAAAAATTGGAATGTCCCCTGCTCATTGCGAACGGCGGATGCGGCCATTCCGTAGACGCCGGGTTTGGTTAATTTTTTTGCCGCGTCTTTCAACTCGGCCCAATTCGCAGGAGGTTTAATTCCCGCGGCATTCAGCATATCGGCATTGTAATATAAGGCCAGGTTGTTGCTGCTGTTGGGAACGCCGTAGTTTTTGTCCTTATATAGAGTCGAAGACCAAGGTCCCTTGTAGTACTGATCGGCTTGTCCCCATTCTTTCACTTCCTTCGTAATATCGGCCAGCACGCCTGCGGCGGCAAACGCCTGGTGGTCCGGATTGTCGATCCATACGATATCGGGAAGCTGTCCGGCGGCGGAGCCCAGCAGGAGCTTGTTTTTCAAATCGCCGAAAGGAACGTATGTACGCTCGATCTTGACATTCGGATGCTCCTTCATATAATCGGCAATGACCTTGTTCAGCGCCGCTACCATTTCTTCCGAGTTCATATAATCCCACCAAGTAATTTTAACCTGCTCGCCGGTTCCGGGCGCGTTCTTGGAATTGTCCGCGGCTTTCGTCCCCGGAGTCGGATTATTGCAGGCGGCCAGCAGCAGGAGTACAAAAATAATCGCGATATGCCCTGCACGTTTGATCAATTGGATTTCCCCCTTATGTGGTTTAATGGCTTTCCGTTCGTTGAATTTTACTTACGGAATGATAACGCTTACGGATTTCAATATAGCGAACATTCGCTTGTTTGGGAATTAACAAACTTAAGCAGTTCACATGAATAATGTTAAGCGCGTTCATTCACTCGGTCGTCCGAAAAGCTGCTTCATTGAACTTGGATCCATATTTAGGCAAAATGCATAGTTTTCCTGGCCGAACAACAAAAAATCCCGCGTCCCCGGCCAGACGGCCAGTAAGACTCAGGATCGTTTGACAACAGTTATCGTCCATGCGCGACCGACCGAAGCGCTACGCCATCATCATGACGCGACATCGGTGCCGGTCTGCTTCTGCTGCGGCTGCAAATGCAAATGCTTTTTCACGACGGCGAAAAAGAACATCATCGCGGCTGTACATATGGCGGCGCATACGGCAAAGCCGGATCCGATACCGAACAAAGCGGCGTAGCCTCCGCCGGCCAGTCCGCCAAAAACGCGGCTGCCGCCCGACAGCATGATCGAGTTCATCATTTGACCGCTTGCTTTCAGTTCCTTCTGCACATGCCGGTTCACATATTCGGCGAGACATAAATAGAACAACATAAAGGTTCCGCCATGCAGCACCCAACATAAAATGACGGTAAATTTCGTAACGACGGTCGCGTACAAAATCCACCTGACGACATGGATCAGGCCGGAAAACAGTAAAATGTTATAAATGCCGAAACGCGCATACAGCCGGTCGAAAAAAATCATAAACGGAAATTGGCTGATCGAGCCGATCATGATCCCGATTCCGATCAGGCTGGTGCTAATGCCTTGATTTTGACTGTACACCGCATGAAAGGTAAAAAAGAAGCCGATCGTCGATTCCATCGCAAAGGTGTATATATAGAGCAAAAGCAGCGGCCTGTTCGCAAAAAGCTCCTTCAGCTTTACTTTCGATTTTCGCTGATGGCCCTCCACTCTCGGAATGCCTAGCGCAAACAGGAAAGCGGCGAACGTCATCGCCGAGAAAACGGGAAACATGTAATCGATATTCCGGTCAAGAATCCAGCCGGCGACCGCAGACATCGCTGCATAGCCGACCGAGCCGGCCGTGCGCACCCGGGAGAAATTAAAGCTCGACTTGTTCGCAAGCTCCAGCGCAATCGTATCGCTGAGCGGGTTAACGACGCATTGCGCCACGCCAAACACAATCGTCGCCAGCAGCAGCAGCCAAAAATGGGTGCCCGCCAGCGGGACAAGCCAAACCGTTGCGGAGGTCAGCAGCAGGCTGACCAGCAATATGCGGTTTTTGGAGGCCGACCTGTCCGCCGCCAGCCCCCATAGCGGCTGTACGAACAATGCAATAACGGAGCCTGCCGAGGTCAACAGCCCGATGGTAAAAAGATCAAGCTGAATTTTATTGTAATACAGGCTGATGTAGGAGGAGAATGCGCCTAACGCCATAAACACAAGCGCATAATAAAACGATACATAGGCGTAAATCGTTTTTCCCGATTGGTTGGAAACGTTCATCGTCGGTTATTCTCTTTCCGCAAAAAGTTTTTTAATGCTTAGGACACCCGATCCACTACGGCCAGCTCCTCGTCCGTCAGACGTTCCCCGACATGCTGCACGGCATCGCCGATTTGTTCGGGCCTCGACGCACCCAGAATGGCGGAGGTTACGTTCTTATTGCCGAGCACCCACGCTAAAGCGAATTGCGCCAGCGTCCAGCCTCTCTGCTCGGCCAAAGGACGGATCGCTTCGACGATCCGGTGGTTGCGGTCGACTTCGAGCAGCGATTGGAGTCTCCGTTCGCCCGACGCACCGCGCGTTCCGGCCGGGGGCGCTTCGCCCTGACGGTATTTGCCGGTCAGCAGCCCTCTGCCGAGCGGACTATATACGATGACGCCGACCCCTTCGGATTGTACAAACGGCAGCAGCTCCGCCTCGATGTCTCTTGTAATGATGCTGTATTCCGGCTGAACGCTTTCAAACCGGTGAAGCTGGTTCAAAGCGCTGACCCCGTGAGCTTTGGCGATTTGCCATGCGGCGAAATTCGAGCAGCCGATATAGCGAACTTTGCCCGATCTGACCAGATCGTCGAGTGCCCGCAGCGTTTCCTCCAGAGGCGTATGAGGATCGAACCGGTGAACCTGGTACAAATCGATATAATCGGTTTGCAGCCGTTTCAGGCTCGCCTCGACGGCGCGGAATATATGGTATCGGCTCTGGCCGGAATCGTTGGGACCAAGCCCGACTTTACCGTGCACCTTGGTGGCCAACAGGATCCGGTCTCGCCGGCCTCCCATAATGCTGCCCAGAATCGTCTCGGACTCCCCGGATTCAAGCGGGTTGTCCCGGTCCATCCCTTTGCCGTACACATCCGCCGTATCGAACAGCGTGATGCCCGCCTCCAAGGCGGCATCGAATACGCTGCGCGACTGAGCCTCGTCGATCCAACGTCCGAACGCCATCGTGCCCAAGCTGACCTCGGATACTTTCAAGCCGGTTCTTCCCAATCTTCTGTGGTTCATTTCGGATCACATGCCTTTCTATAAGAAATTTTTTTGCAAGAAACCATGTTTATATGCGGCGGATCTCCGGTCTATACCCTGGCTGTCTTCCAGACCCCCCGCTTATACCGGGCATGGATCAGAACGGAACGGACGAATTGATCCGCTGCGGCGGCCGCCCATATTCCGGCAATGCCCCATTTCAGCGCGTACACGAACAGCAGGCTTAACGCGACGCGGAAGCCCCATACCCCGACCAGCGTCGAATACAGCGGATAGCGCGTATCCCCCGCGCCTCTGAGCGCTCCGCCCAAAATAAACTGGGTCGCCTGCGACACCTGAATGAAGCCCATGATGCGCAGACCGACAGCCCCCTGGGCAATAACGGCCGGGTCTGGCGTATACATCATCATGATGTAAGGAGCGAATGCAATAAATACAACTCCCATCCCGCCTGCTACAACCATCCCGATTTTACGAACCTGCCACCCGTACTTTTCGGCCAAGTCCGGCTTGTTCGCGCCAAGCGCCTGACCGACCAAGGTGGAAGCCGCAATGGAAAAAGCCATCCCCGGCATAAAGGTAAGGCCGAAAATGTTAAACGCGATCTGAGTCGCCGCCAGCGCCACGGTTCCGAGACTGGCCGCCACCTTGACAAACACCAGCATGCCGAGCCGCATCACGATTTGTTCAATCGCCGTCGGCAGGCCGATCTTGAGGATACGGCCGATCATCTCCCGGTCGACCTGCAGCAGGCCGCGGGCCGTCAGCCGGATCGTATATTTGCCGCTAAACATGACCGCAACGACCCATACCATGGAAACGAGCTGCGAGATGATCGTAGCGATCGCCGCTCCTGTCACACCCAGCTCGGGCAGGCCGAAGACGCCATATATCAGCGGAAACCCGATGACAACGATGAGCACATTGGACAGCACGTTAATTTTCATCGGGGTGCGCGTATCGCCGGCACCTCGTAAAATGGCCGTCAATGCCATCGAAATCGTATTAAAGCCGATCGATAAAAAAATGATTTCCGCATAACGCAGCCCATGCGCCACGACATCCTCGCCGGCCCCCATCAGCCTCAGCAGATCGGCGGCAAACACGTAGCCGAGCGCCACCACGACCACCGACAGTACGATGTTGAGCGCAAAAGCCTGGCTGGCGGCGCGATTCGCTTCCATAATTTTGCCCGCACCGACCGCCCTTGCGACAATAACCGTAGTGCCTACGTTCATCGTCATAAACACGGCAAGCAGCAATAAATAAGGCTGGCTGGTCAAGCCGACTGTCGCCACCGCTTCAGGACCTACCCGGCCTACCAAAATCATGCTGAGCATCTGCATGAAATTGATCAGCAGCATTTCCACCAACGACGGGCCCGCGAGCTGCAAAATAATTTTGCGGATCGCCTTGCGGTCGTTCGGATCGGCCAATGCGGCTTCCGAAGCGGTCATCCGTTCGTCCTCTTCCGAGGGTTGTTCCTTGTCCTGCGATTGCGCTTTCATGAAGTCACCTACGTTCCCGTTCTTTGGATGCATTCCCGAAACAGCTTCGGAAAAAAAGTCTCTTCTTCATCATAGCTGAATTTTTCCAATTGGATAAGGACTTAACTTGGCTTCAATAAGTAACTTTGACGTAAGCTGCTACATATTGTATATTTACTTTTTGCTCCCGATTTGCTCTATCAAGGCCTTTCCAAGATAAGCGACCGCGATTTGAAAAAGACGCCCCCGTCCCCACCATAATCGTGGTTTTGGAGGCGTCACACTAGACCGCGGACTGGCTTATTCGCCTGCATCCTTCCGGGACAGCCGCTTGCGGTAATTGTATTATCGTGAAACAGGTGGAGTAAGCGCGGGAACTGAAGCCGTCGGCAAGTCCGTAATCCTCCGACCGGGCGCGGAATAGCAAGAACGCCGCTTCAAGCCGGCCTTAAGCTTTCGGCGCTCGCTACAATCGTGCAAGAAATGCCGCAGCCATGTCCACAATTCTCCGATAACCTTCGGCGTTCGGATGCAGTCCGTCCGATGTGAATGCCGGCAGCGTCAGCTTATGAAACCCGCTCTCGGCAAACAGGTCCAGCACAGGCAGCGCATATTCCCGCCCGACCTGACGAACCGCCTCGACATAGTCGCCCAACCGGCAGCCCGCCTCGTTCGTAAAGTGTATATCATAACCGTCCTTATCCCTCGCCAACGGCGTCCACAGATTCAGCCTGCAGTACGGATTGGCGGTTAGCAGCTGTTCGATCAAGGTTCGGTAGGCGCCGTAATAAGTTAAACTGTCATAGCTGTTCGGGCCGCCCAGCGGTTTATGCAGCCGGAAATCGTTGACGCCGGCGAACACCGTGACGCATTCCAGCGACGGATCTACCGTCCTGCCGATATTGACGGTCGCGCCGTAATCTGTGCCGCCGCCAGCCGTCATCGGACAGCCGCTCTTGCCGTAATTGACGATACTGCCGAAGCCAAGTCGGGATACGACAAGCGGCTGGTAGCCGTTCGCCTCCGTAATGCTGTCGCCGAGCGTCCCCCAGCCCGCGCCTTCCCAGCGCGCGTCGGCCGCACGCGCATCGACCGCCGGCGCTTTAACCGGAGGCCGCAATGTCCCGTCAGCATTCCTCATCGAACCGGATTGCCGCCGTTGCGCCGGTGCCGACGGCCGCTCCTTCCGCTCCGGCTTCCGAGCGGTCTCCGAGCCAGGCGCCCTGCTCGGTCAGCCTTCGCTGCAGCGCCGGCACGCGAACGCCGCGGAAGCCGGTGCCCGCCTGCGCTGCCATGGCCGCAGCCGTGCCTGCGGCCTGCCCCATCGCGAAGCAGTTCGGCATGACGCGCAGGGAGCCCTGCACGGGACGATCCGACGATACGGAACGGCCCGCCACGATCAGGTTCTCCTTGCCCTGGGGCAGCATGCAGCGGTAAGGGACGCCGTGCGAACGGCCCTTGGGCAGCCGCTTGATCGCCATCGTGCTCTGCGCGTTCGCCAAATGAATATCGATGAAATAAGAGTTGCGCGCGATATCGTCTTCGAAGCTGCGCATGCTCATGAAATCGTCTACGACCAATGTGTAATCCCCGACGATCCGCCTCGTCTCGCGGATGCCGATCTGATCGCCCGAATGTACGAGATGGGCGTTCTCAAAGCCCGGCACATATTTATGCAAAAACCGCAGCTGCGTTTCGATCAGCTTCCTGCCCTCGATCGCCGCATAGGTTAAATCCTCCGCCTTCGTGCCGTCAACCCCGAACACATGGCCGAAATTGAAGCCGGCCACAGACTTCGAAAGCCACGCCGTGCCGGAAATGCGCTTGCGCCCTTCCGGCAGGTCGCCGTTTTGCTGCGCCAGCTGCACCGTCTCGGACAACTGGCCTCCCTGCCCGGTTTCTTCAATAAACCGGTCGTATCGATCCTTATCCAGACCGGATACGAGGAAGCACATCGTTCCCGGCTGCAGCTCCCCTTCGTCTCCGCCGATGTGAAACGGCACTCCGGCAAGCGCAGCCAGGTCAGCGTCTCCGGTCGCGTCAATGTACAGCTTCGCCCGGACGACCGAACGGCCGCTCTTGTTGCTGATTACTATCCCTTGAATCTGCTCGCCCTCCGCCAGCACCTGATCGACAAACGTATGAAACAGCACCTTTGCCCCGCTTCGGGTCACCTCGCTGTCGTAAATCCGCTTCAATACCTCGGCATCGATCGGAACCCAGTCCAGCCTGTCTTTATGCATACTCATATAGACATCTCCGGCGGCCTGCTTCATTTTCTCCATCAAGTCCAGCCCGATTCCCCGGATGACCGGCTTCTCCCCGTCGGTATAAGGGCAAAACGCCGGAACAAGCGCAGCGGTTCCCATGCCGCCCATATACCCCCGCTGCTCGACCAGCAGCGTATCGGCGCCGTTGCGAGCTGCCGCGATCGCCGCAGCGATGCCCGTCGCTCCTCCGCCGATCACAACGACTTCCGGCTCATAAGATACCGGCAGCTCCTGCTGCGGAATCGTCACTGTCGCCCGTTTTTCATTCATGTGTAATCCTCCTTCAACATGCGCGCAGCTTATTTAAAGCCGCATTATTTTTTCAAAGTCGCATACCAGTCGTTCACTTCCTTGAAGCTCGAATCGCTGCCGGCCGCCTTGTACTTTTGCAGGAAAGCGTCCAGCCCGCCGATCGGCTCGGCGCCAAAAATAAGCTTAACCGCATACTCGTTGATCGTCGTATTCAGTTGTTGGAAATTTTTGGAATATTCAGGCATGAACGGAGCCATTCCAAGCGGATCGGTAATGCGGACCGACGCCGGCTGCTTGACATTCAAAAACTCCCAGGCTTCGAACAGGCGAGGATCTTTACGTACCCGCGCCTGCCAGTAGGTCGGGTAGTTTTTCTCGTCGACACCCATCAGGTAATTGTTCGCCTGATTGCGCTCATCAGTGAAAATCGGCAAGATCGGGTTGTACGCCCCGTCCTTGAACGTATAGTGCTTTCCTTCCTCGCCGATCGCCATCGTACGGAACGTGTCCTTATCCAGCTTGGCATTAAGCCACTTTACCGTATCCTCGGGGTGCTTGGACGACTTGGGAATAAAGGTGATGCGGTCGAAGCCCGAGGTGGCCGCCAGACCGGCTTTGCCGTTGGCGCCTTTCAATACGGGAACATACACCATTTTGGCGTCAGGCTGATTTTTCTTCAGCGCATCCGCAACGGTCGGCACATCCGCCCAATGCAGAGGAACCGCGCCGGCGCGCCCGCTTGAAAACTTTTCCTTCATCGTGGCGTCCTTGTTGACGCCGAATTCTTTGTCGAGCAGCCCCTGCTTAAACAAATCGCCCATAAAAGCGACGTAATCCTTAAACGCCGGGTCAAGCGCGCGCGGAGTCAGCTTGCCGTTCACCGGATTCCAGAAGTTCGGCATACCGAACGCGCCGACAAGATTTTGCACGAATGGCTCGTCGCCCTTGATCGTTAACGGCACATTTTTATCTCCATTGCCGCCAGGATCTTTATCCTTGAAAGCTTTCAACACAGCCGTCAGCTCCTCAAGCGTCGTCGGCATGCTTAATCCCAGCTTGTCGAGCCAATCTTGACGGATCATCAGACTGACGCTGGAAAATTCAATCGATTTCGTCGGAATTGCGTATATTTTTCCGTCCACCTTGGCGGCATCGAACGTTTCCTGCGAGACGGCAGCCTTAATATTCGGCCCGAACTTATCGATCAACGGCGTTAAATCGACCAATGCGCCTTTTTTCGCATAGTCGGAATAAAGCGCTTTAAAATCGCTGCCCCCGACTGTCGTGATCGCGTCATACGGCTCGGCCGAAGCAATCAGCAGGTTGAGCTTATCCTGCGGCTTATCCTGAGGCAGCATGTCGTACTGCACCTTGTAGCCGGTTTTTTCCTCCAGCACTTTAGCGACCGGATATGTGTTATAGTCGTCTTTTTGCCAAATTTGCAGCGATTTCAGCGTCGGCTTCGCTTCATTTTTGGCTGCCGGAGCCGTGCTGGAACCGGAACCGCCCGCAGCAGGCGCACCGGCGTTTCCTCCTTTGGAGGAGCAGGCGGCGGAAGCCATCATTAAAGCGCCCAGTGTGAGGAGAAGCCATTTTTTGTTGTTTTTCATCGAAAACCCTCCCAGTTTTTACTTTACCATTGCATGCGGGCAGACCCGTATGTTTTTATATGGAACATTCGCCGCTGCGGAAAGCAGGGAGCGAACGGCTACCCTTTTACGGAACCGATCAGTACGCCTTTGATGAAATATTTTTGCAGAAACGGGTACACCAGCAAAATGGGAACGGTCGAGGCAATGACGGTTGCCGCGCGAACCCCTTCCGGCGACACGTTCATCAGATCGTCGGCGCTTTTGTTCAAGGCCGAGGACGTGTCCGCATCCATCACGATATCCCGCAAATACAGCTGCAGCGGCTTTAAAGACGAATCGCTGATATACAGCATCGGATTAAAGAAATCGTTCCAGTAATAGACCGCATAAAACAGCGAGATCGTCGCAAGCACCGGGCCGCTGAGCGGCAAAATGATCCGGAACAGGATCGTCCAGGTGCGCGCCCCGTCCATTTTCGCCGAATCCTCCAGCGCCTCGGGCAAGCTTTCATAGTAGCTCTTGATGACAAACAGATTGAATACGCTGATCATCGCAGGTAAAATCAACGACCACAGGCTGTTGATCAAATTAAGGCTGCGCATCAGCAAATAGTTCGGGATCATACCGCCGTTGAACATCATCGTGAATACGAACAGCACCATAATAAAACCGATGCCCGGAAGCTGTCTCTTGGATAATGGGTACGCGGTAATCGCTGTCAATGCAATCGACAGGAACGTCCCAACGACCGTAACGCCTATCGAAACGGCGAAGGAGCGAATAAACTGGGCCGATGTCACGACATATTCCATCGTGTGCAGTTGAAAGCCAATCGGGAAAATACCGACTTTCCCGGAGACAACGGCCCACTCTTCGCTGACCGATTTCGAAAGCACGTTGGCGAACGGAAGCAGCGTCGACACTGCCAGCAGCACCAATATCGTATATGTGATCACATCCAGGCTTACGTCGGCGATTGATTTTTTCTGCAACGCTGCCGCCTCCTTTTCACCAAATACTGCGGTTTAGCAGTTTTTTACTGAGCATGTTGCCGCTGATAATAAGCAAAAATCCGACGACCGAGTTGAACAGTCCTACCGCGGTGCTGAAGCTGTAATCCATTTTGCCGAGCCCCACACGGTATACGTACGTCCCGATCACGTCTCCTGACTGGTAAACGACCGGATTGTACAGCGTCAAGATTTGCTCGGTCCCGGCATCCAGCAAATGTCCGATGCGCAAAATGAACATCAATACAATCGTCGGCATGATGCCGGGGAGCGTAATATACAGCATCTGCTTGATGCGCCCCGCGCCATCGATCGCAGCCGCCTCGTACTGCTCCTGCTCGATACCGGCAATCGCCGCAATAAAAATGATCGCGTTCCAGCCGACCTCCTTCCACCCTGCGGTGAAAACGACGACGTTGCGGAAGTAGGCGTTATCAAGCAGGAACGAAACAGGCTCCGCGCCGAGCCATTGCAGAAACTGGTTGACCAGACCGCCGGACGGGGACAGGATGTTGATAAACAACCCCGAAATGATGACCCATGATAAAAAATGCGGCAAATAAATGATCGTCTGCACCGTTCGTTTGAACAGCATGCGCCGTACCTCGTTCAGCAGCAGCGCCACCGCGATCGGGATCGGGAACAGCAGCACAATTTTGTAAAAGCTGATTACCAGCGTGTTGACGAACACCTGTATAAATTCATCGGAATGAACCAGCTTCCGAAATTGCTCCAGCCCTACCCAGGTACTGCCGGTTATGCCGTCAAAAATGTTAAAATCCTGGAAAGCAATGACGATTCCGTACATCGGCGTATACTTGAATAGCAGCAAAAACATTAGCCCCGGTATCAGCAGCGCATACAAATCCAGATGGCTGCGGAACAGCTTCCACTTGCTATTCCTTTTGACGGCGAGTCGCGGTCCGAGCTTTTGGCTGTCCATGTTTGCAGTCGTAGATGTATGCATCGTTGTCTCCCCACCTCTCTGTGCTTGTATTGTGATTATAGCCGTTTTGAAAAATGGCCAGTAGTGGGTAAAGCTACGATTTCTGGTGAAATCCTACTCGGTTTGAACTAAAAAAACGGCGTAAACGGAAAGCGGCCGCCCGTCGAACGCCGATGGATGCAAAACGCCCCCGCAAAATGGGGCTTTCATGTACATTTGCGGGATACCGTAAACTAAAAAAAAGAACCTGCGCGGCGCAAGCTCTTTCTCCCTATACTCGTTTTTGCATGATGACGATTCGATTGCCCATTCCCGGCACGCCCATATCCGGAGGTGATGCGCCATCTTACATGATACCGGTCCGGCTTTGTCAAGCTCCGCTCGTACGCATCGATGACGTTTGCCGGGCGGAACAATCCCGTGCCCTCCATACGCCCGCCTATAATCAGGAAAATCCCGGATATTTCACGACAGGCCATTTTTCCTTTCGCAGCGCATCCATCAATTCCGTCGTAGCATGCAAGTTGTCCTGTACCAGCTGACGAGGCGTCAGCGCCATCCACTGGTTCAGCGATACGTCCGCAAAGCGGTCGCTTTTGAACATCTCCAGAAACCATAAGCTTTGATCGCCGGTATTCTGGATATAATGGCCGAAGGCGAAGGGCACATATCCGACATCACCCGCATGATAATCGAATGTTCGGGCGTTGCCGTTCGCTGCGAACACCGTCATGCGCCCTTTACCGGTCAAATAATACTGCCACTCGTCGTTATTGGGATGCCAATGCATCTCCCTCATTGCTCCCGGTTTGATCTCGACCAGCGCAGCGGCGATTTTCGTGGAAATGGGGAAGTTGGACGAATCGACGATTCGCACCGTCCCGCCCGGAGTTACGATCGGTTCCTGCGCAAACAACCGGTGTGTGAATGTTTCGGGTACCGTCCCATACGGATCGGAAACTTTTTGAGTTTCAAGCGGTCCGGGTACATTTGCTTGGAAAATGTAGCGCTGCTGCTTCGGGATGCCCTCAAATGCGCTTTCGGGGACACCGAAGTTGGCCGACAGCACTTCCTTCGGCGTATGTGCGAACCAGTCGGAAATCGATAACGTATTGAGATCGGAGAAGCTGCCGTCGTCAAAGACGAGCAGGAACTCGCAGCCTTCCTCCAGCCCTTGTATCGAGTGCGGAATTCCCGGAGGAAAGTACCACAGATCGCCTGGACCGACATCTGCAATAAAGTTTCTTCCGTTCTGATCGACCGCGGTGATGCGTGCGCGGCCCACGAGCATGATCGACCATTCCGGTTGCTGATGCCAATGCAATTCGCGCACACCGCCCGGCGTCAACGCCATGTTCACTCCCGCAATCGTGGTTGCAATCGGAAGCTGTCTAGCCGTCACTTCCCGCGACCAGCCGCCGTGGTTCAACTGCATATAAGTATCGGAGAAAGAAAACCTCAAGTTTGGAACTGTCCCGGCATCTGTGGCGGGAGGAACCAGCAAATCCGGGTTTTGCATATCTCTTCCGATGTTTCGCGGGCCCAAATCCCACCAACCGGCCCCATCCTTCCTGATCGGCTGGGGGATATTTCCGTCCGCAGTCTGATTGCGCGTCTTGTTTCCCATAAATTTTGCTCCTCCTTCAAATCAAGCACCATGACATTAGCCTAGACTATGTTATGAAAGGAGGCGGCAATGTGAAATATGTCCTTTTTTTATATCGGCCTGCAGCCCTTTGTTTCAATGTAGGCCTTCCTCATTGTACGGGCTCTTCGCGAATCGCCTTTAGGCGAACCGTTACCGTCGTGCCTTGACCTGGCGCGGAACGAACGGACAAGCCGAACGACTCACCCGCGTACAGCTTGATTCGCTCGTTCACATTATACAGTCCGTAAGAGCTGCCCGAGCCGTCCAGCCGGCTGGCAGGCCGCGGCTCGCTCAGCAGCCGCTCGGCCGCTGACGGTTCCATGCCGGCGCCGTCATCCGACACGGTCAATACGAGCTCGTCCCCGACCGGATGCGCCGTAATCTTGATGCAGCCGTTTTTTTCCCGGGATTTGCGGATGCCGTGCAGCAGCGCATTTTCCACAATTGGCTGCAGCGTCAGCTTCGGCATGAAATACGAGTGAACGGACGGGTCGGACTCTACCGTATAAGTAAAGCTTTGCGGGAACCGGCTCTGTTGGATGTCCAAATAAACCTGGGCCAAATTCAATTCATCCTCGACGCTTACGCAATCCCGCCCTTTGTTCAGGCTCAGCCTGAAATATTTGGCCAGCGCGTCTATCATTTGGCTAATATCGTGCGCATTGCGGCCAATCGCGATCCAGTTGATCGTATCGAGCGTATTGTAAAGAAAATGCGGATTGATCTGCGCCTGCAATGCGCGGAGCTGCGCCTCCCGTTCCAGCACCTTCGTCCTGTAGGTTTCCTCCATCAAGCTGCGCACCTTGTCGATCAAATGATCGACGCTACGCTCGAGCACGTTAATATGGCCTTCAGCCGCTGCGCTTCGCTCATCGAGACTTTCCAGCCCCTCCCGGTGAATGGTCCGGATGACAAGCTGCACCCGCCGGTTCATGCCCCGGATTATAAAAGCCAGCAGGGCGAACACCAGCAGCAAAAACAGTACCGAACCGCCCAGCAGCGTGGCGACGCCGGAAAACCGGTTCAACGTGACGGCCTGGCGCGATATTTCCGCTGCCGGCACCTCCGCCACCAGCTTCCAGCCGGTGGCATGCAGCGTCGTAAAAACCGCATACTTCGTTTTATCGCCGTCCTCCAGCTTCACGATTCCTTCATCCACTTCGGAGACAGCTTTTTTTACAAGGTCGCCCGGCATCGTCCGGCCCAGCATCGCTTTATCCGGATGCAGCACGAACATCCCCTTCGAATCGATCAAATAAATAGTTTGCTGCTTGGACAGCTCGACCGCATCCAATATCGTTCTTACGACTTGCTCCTTAATATCGATAACGAGCACGCCCACCAATTGATCGTATTTATTCGCATCGCGGATCATCCGGGCTCCCGACAGCACATAGGCACTTTCCCTGTCGATATATTTCTCCTCATAGGCTCCGGTCCAAACGATCGATCCGCCCGCTTCCGTTACGTTGTTGTACCAGGGCCGGCTCTTCAAGCTGTCGAGCGGAAAAAAGTTGATCAGCTCTCCAGCGTAAATACGCGACTTGTCCACAAACAGCCTGACGCGGAACACATTGCCGTTCGTCTCCGCCGTGTCCATCATATAGCGCAAATCTTTGAGCGCTACAAGCTGCTGGCCGATCGGCGCCGTCGCCTCGGATTGGTTCAAGTACTGGTACAGGTTGGGATTCATAAAAATCGAGTTGGACGTATCGCGCACCCGTTCGAATTGGTAAGTCAGATTGATTCCGGTTTGCTTGACCGTCTGCAGCATCGAGCGGGTCACTTCTCCTTCCAGAATGCCCGAGGAGCGCTGAACGTAAAAGTAAAGCAGCGCCGAAGCCGGCAGCAAAATCAACAGCACATAGCATAGCAGCCAGGTTCGGGCCGCAATGAATTGTTTCAGCAGCAGCGTGACGTCGCGCTTTCTTTTTTGCAGCCACACTTTCATCCCGCCATGCACCGCCTTTACAAAGGCTGTTCGCGAAAGGCGCTCGGCGTAAAGCCGGTTGCCTTTTTAAACAGCTTGCTAAAATGGCTCGGATCGGAATAGCCGACCGCAAAGCATACCTCATACAATTTCACGCCGGGATCGCGCAGCAGCTCCTTGGCGCGTTCGACCCGTACCCTGGTCAAATATTCATAGACCGTTTCGCCCGTTTCCTGCTTGAAGAGCAGACTGACGTAGGTCGGGCTTAAATAAACGCTTTCCGCTATGGCCGCGACCGTCAAATTGTCCGCGTAGCGTTGCCCGATCACATGGCGTATCCGTTCGATGACATTGCTCGATTTACCGCTTCGCTTCTCCCGGATGAGGGAGCATACTTCGGTCAGATGAGCTTCGAGCAGCCGCTGCAGATCGGCGATCGTCTCCTGCTTGAATACCCGTTCCCACAAACCATGCTCCTTCTCTTCCAGGTCGCGGCTGTGGATATTCAACTCGAGCATCAGCCGGCTGGACAGCAAAATCAGCTGCAGGCAGACGTTGCCGGCATACCTGAACCCGTTCCGGCGGTTGCTTGCCAGCCGTTCGAACAGGCCACCCAGTTCGTCCGACAGCTGATGGGGCTCCGCAGCCTTCATCGCGGACATAAACCGTTCGCTGACCGTTGGGTCGAACCGGAACATATCCGTCTCCTCGCGCTCCAGACTATCCATGGATATGACGCGGTTTTTGCCCAGATACCACTTCTGATCGGCCGCCTCGCGCGCCTGTGTGTACGACAAAGGCAGCGCCGCCAGCTGCGTCACTCGTTCGCCGACCCCGATCGTTACCGTAATGGAGAGCCACTGCTGCAGGTTTTCGCGGATTTCTTCGGCCAGCCGGAACAGCTTGCCCTCCCGCTGCTCCTCCTCGTCCGCTGCGCTGTTGGTGCGAAGAATGGCTACATACTCGCTGCTCCGGTTTTCAAACGCATACCCCCCCATATGCCGATCGACCAGCTCCTGGCATACATTCAGCACCGCGTAAGAGAGCAGCTGCTTGTCTCTTTCCGAGCGCGGTTCCACCACCTCCGCATTATCGTCGATCGTAACGACAATGACCCAATACTCATCGTCGTCCGGCAGCTCCAGCTGCAAAAATTCGAGCCGGCTCCGCGTGCCCGCAGGCCGGGCAATGCCGTCGCGAATGAGCGACATCAGAAATTTTTCACGCAGCAGGGGCATGCTTTGCGTCAGCTTGACCTGCATATCCGCGATCAGCATCCGCTCTTTCTCCTCGGCCTGAAGCTCGCGCACGACCCGTTCCACGACGGTTCGCAGCTCCTGCATATTGACCGGCTTGAAAATATAATCGACAGCGTTGACCTGCAGCGCGGATTTCAAATAATCCGCATCGTCATGACCGCTTACAAACACGATTTTAATATGCGGAAAGCGCATCCGGATTTCGGCGGACATGCGGATTCCGTCCATATTGATCATACGCACGTCCGTCAGCACGACATCGGGCTGAAGCTGTCCGATTAACGTCAACCCTGCATCGCCGTCATCGGCCTCGCCCGCAAATTCAATATGATGGGCGCTCCAGTCGAAATAATTGCGCAGCCCGTAACGAACCGTCGGCTCGTCGTCGACAATGACCAGCTTGTACATCCGGTACCGTCCCCCTCCGTTGTTTTTCCCCATTATACATGAAATCGGTTTCGAAAAGCGGAGCTTTTTATATTTACGTCAAACGCAAATAGTGAGATAATAAGCACCGTGCTTGCATTCAAGTTCAAAAATGAAAGAAGCGATCGCTGTGAGAGGCATGCTCCCTTTTTTGCTCTATTATATCGTCATTTATATGGCGAACGCGGTTTATGGAACGTTCATCCCGGTTTACTTTCAATCGGTCGGAATCACGCCTGCGCAAATCGGCTCGCTGCTAAGTATCGGGCCGCTGATCGCTCTGTTCGCACAGCCCGTATGGGGCTCCCTCGGCGACCGGGCAAAATCGAAAAACTCGGTGCTTCGGGCGCTTATTATCGGCACCGGCCTGATCATTTTGCTTTTTCCCGTCTCCAGCCAATTTTATTATTTGCTGGTCATGGTTTGTTTGTTTACGTTTTTCCAAACCTCCATCGGTCCGATCAGCGACGCCATTACGCTGGAGCAGCTCGATAAGCAGAAGCGCTGGTCTTTCGGTCCGATCCGGCTCGGCGGAACGATCGGGTTCGCCGCGATGTCGCTTTTTTTCGGGTGGATTGCAAAGAACCATATCGATTTCATTTTCATCGTCTATGCCCTAATCATGTTCGTCAGCGTCATGCTGCTGTCGCAGTTTCCTTCCGCTACCCGATTCCGGTCGGCGGACCGGAAAATGAACATTGCCGTCTTATTTAAGCACCGCAAGCTGATGATCTATATGGGCATTAACCTTGTTCTGCATACGATGCTGGGCTATTATTATTCGTTTTTTCCGGTGTATTTCCATGACATTGGCGGCAGCAGCCTGTTGTTGGGCTGGTCCATGGTTATTTCCGCAGTAAGCGAAATTCCTTTTCTGCTCTTCTCGGGGCGCATTATGAAACGGTTTAAGGTCATCCATATATTGCTTGTCGCCGGCATTGCCTCAACGCTGCGCTGGTTCGCCTTTTCGCTGACCGACAACCCTTATTGGGTGCTTCCCGCCCAAGTGCTGCACGGCCTTATATTTATCGTGCTGTCCGTTACGATGGCCATGTACATAAATCAGGAGGTGCCGGCGGAATTGAAAGCAAGCGGGCAAACGTTGAACGCGTTGGTATCGGCGGGGATCGCCAGGATTGCGGGCAGCTTTTTCGGCGGCCTGGCTATCGAAGCTTACGGAATCAAGCCGATCTTTTACTTCAACGGCTGGCTCGCCGCAGCCTGTACCGGATTTATCGTCTGGCTCTGTTTGAAGGAAAGAGCGTCCGACCGGCGGGCCGACGCAAACCGCGCCGTCGGAAGCTAGCAAGCCGAAAAAATAAACCAACTGAACCGTCACATAAAAACAGGGGGAATCTACATATGGCATTTGGAACATTGGCGCATAAGGCAGGCAAGCTGCCGCTTCGGCAGCTGACACAGCAATTAAGCGAATTGGATATCGACTTCGTCCAGTTGGCCATGTCCAAGGCGATCGGCGATATCGACACTTCGCTCGGCAGACTGAGTCCCGGCTTGGCCAATCATATTGCGGAAGCGTTTCATCAGCAAGGGATCCGCATTGGCGCGCTCGGCTGCTACATCAATCCGGTTCATCCCGATCCGGTGCAAAGAAAGGCTGAAATCGCGCGTTTCAAGGAGCATTTGCGGTTTGCCCGCGATTTCGGAACGACGATTGTCGCTACCGAGACCGGCGATCTGACAACCTACCTTCCGCAGGATGCCGAACGTTATGAGGAAATCGGCTGGTCGATTTTCCGGTCTACAGTCGAGGAACTGGCGGAGGAAGCGGAAAAATGGGGCGTATATGTCGGGCTTGAGCCGGTCTGCACCCACACGCTGACATCGCCGCAAAAAATGAAGCGGATCATGGAGGAAGTGCCTTCCGGTCATATCGGCGTTGTGCTCGACCCGTGCAATTTGTTTATCCGGGGCAATTTCGAGCGGCGCGATCAGGTCGTCGACGAATGCTTCGAGCTGTTTGCGGACCGCATCGTGCTGGCCCATCTGAAAGATGTGACGCCGTCCTTCCGCGAGCGGGACGGGCGGCCGCAGTCGGCCAAGCCGGGAACCGGCGTATTCGATATCGCGGGCTTTCTGCGCAAGCTGCAGGTACACAAGCCGTTCCTCGACGTGTCCATCGAGGATACGGACGCCCATGAGATGAACGATGTCATTCATTATTTGAAAAACATTACGGCGAAACAGCAATGAACAAGGAATGACCGGAGAGGAATTTGACTTATGCTGATGCTGCAAACCTTTCTTTCTACGATATATCAAGTGTTCTTGCCGATTTCTCTTCCCGTCATCGGAGGAGCGTTATTGCGGCGATTCCGGGGGATGGATACGAAACCGATCTCGATGCTGGCCTTGTATGTCCTCAGCCCGGCGCTTATTTTTACCGCTCTGTTCAAGGCTCAAATTTCCTGGAGCGACATTACCGATACGATTTTGTTCACGGTTATCAATATTGTTGTTCTATGGGGGGCGGCGATAGCCGTCGGCAAAATGCTCGCTTTGCCGGCGGGGGAACGCGCAGGGCTGACTATGGTCTCGACGTTCACGAACAGCGTGAACTACGGGCTTCCGCTCGTGCTGCTGGCATTAGGGCAAGCGGGACTCGACAAAGCGTCCGTCTATGTCATCGTGCAGATGATCATCGTGAATACGCTCGGCATTTATTTTGCGGCACGCTCCCAATTTACGGTTAAAAATGCGATTTTGTCGGTATTTAAAATGCCTTCGATTTATGCGGCCGCGCTCGCCGCAATCGCCAGATTGACGGAGCTGCATATGCCGGAGGCGCTGTACAAAGGCTTCACCCTGATGGCGGATTCGTATTCTCCCGTCGTTCTGGCGATTCTTGGCGCACAGATGATCGGTGTCAAGCGGGAGACGCTGCCGCCCAATCATAAAAAGGCGTTCTGGGCCGGTATCGTCATTCGGCTCGTCGCTGCTCCCGCGCTCGCTTATGCGGTGCTGATCTGCTTGTCGGTCAAAGGCACGCTGTTTGACGTTATGTTCATATTGGCGTCCATGCCCGCTGCAGTCAATGCCGTTCTTCTGGCCGAACAGTTCAATGCCGCGCCGCAGTTCGTGTCCCGATGCATTCTTTGGACTACACTGGCGTCCTTTATCGTGCTGCCCGTTATTTTAATGGTGCTGCGATCATAAATACTTTTCAAAAGAAACGCCTTACGGCGTCCTTGGTGTAGGAATTACGTTTGAGCGTTGGGAGGGATGGATGTGGGGTTACAGCCGTTGTTGAAGTCGTGTTCCTTCGATTAGACTAGGCAGGGGGAACACGACTTCAAAGACGGCCCGTAAACTTTCCACCCCACATCCATGCCCTCTACTGTTCTACTCTTGCGCTACCTCTCTTTTTACTAACCGGTCTTCGATCCTGTATTCTACGGACGAGACAGCCCGCTTATTTAATGACCAGAGCCTGCTCGTCGGCCTCCAGCGTCGCCCTGCATGCCAGGTACAAGTCTTGGTGGGTCACGAGATGAGGCTTTCCTTCCGTCCGGCGAATGAAATCCTCCACCACCGATACCGGAGGCTGGATCAACTCGACCCGATGAAATTTTTCCTCGTTCGTCATTGTGAACATCAGCTCATCTCCAGCTGCGGAAGCTACGGACGGATCGCCGAACAAACGCAGCTCCGCGCAGCCTTTCGTCCCGGAGACAAAGATGCGGCAGTCGCCGAATGCCCAACACGTATCCGGCGTGTGCCAATCCGTATACAATTGGGCCAGAATGCCGCCTTCCAGCCGTACTTGAACGGTCGCGGTATCGTAAAAGTCCGGGTATTCCGGCAATATATGCTTGGCCATCAAGCCGCTTGTCCCCTCTACCTCCCTGCCGGTCAGCCAGCGCAGCAAATCGAAATCGTGAATGAGCAAGTCGACAATAATGCCTCCGTTTTCCAGCTTGGCAAAATGCCACGGCTGCCGCGTCGCCGGTGCCAGCCGATGCGGCTTGCGCATCGTAATGCTCACGATATTACCTAATGCTCCGGCATCCATATGCCGTTTTAATGTATAGATCGAACTGCGGTCCCGCGACGTAAGCAGCATGCCGACCTGAATGACGCCCCGTTCCATTACCGCCTCCAGCCGGTTCAGCCCCTCACGGGACGTGACGATCGGCTTATCCAGCATGATCGGCTTGCCGTGCTGCTCGCAAAGCTCGATCCAGTCGATTTTTTCGCAATTGACCGCCGACGAACCGACCATACCGATCTCGGGTGCGAGCAGCGATTCGAGATCGCCGGTCACCGGTATGTCGAATTTATCCGACAATTGCCGGGCGAGCGAAGGCTCGCCTGCCTCATAAATGCCTGCGCACCTGTAGCCCAGCGCCATCATTTCGGCGATAAACATGCCGATATGCCCGTGCCTGCAGCCGATGATCGCAAATTGTCCGTTTTGCATCGCCCGATTCCTCCTCGCAGGTTTCGACCTTGCCTGAGCCGAAACAACCCGGTTATTTTTTGTTTTTGGCCAAAATGGCTGTCGCCTCTTTGCGGAATTTGGCCGCCGCATCTTCCTGCGCCGTTTTTTTGAACAAAATTTGCTGGCTCAATTCGGCCAACAGCTTCGTAACCTCAACGGCGCCCAATGGGTCGATCGGGTTGTCGGAGGTTGTGTTTTTGCCTGCCCAAGCTACGTAATCGACGACTTTCTGTTCCTCGGGCGTCAGCAGCGGCTTGATCGCTTCCTGCACCTTGGAGGAAATCGGAACGCCGCGTTCGCCTTTCATGATCTTGTTGGCTTCGATGTCGTTGATCATGAAATTGACAAACTTGATCGCTTCTTCCTTGTATTTCGAGTTTTTAATGACGGACAGCCCCTGGCTCGACTGCAGGAACAAGCCTTTGCCGATGTTCGGTCCCGGCGGCGGCGCTATTTCCAGCGCGCGTTTGGATGCGGCGGAATCCGCCACGAACAAATTCGACCAGGTGAATGCGGCTGCGGCATTGCCGAGCACCATCTCGTCGTCCTCCGGCGTCCCTTTCTTTTGCGCCAGCTTATCCAGCGTCAGCAGGCCGCCGGCGTTATAAATGCTCTGATACCGTTTGTAATAATCGACAAACAGTTTGTCGTCCGTATACCCGAGGCCGGAGCCGTCGGGGCTGAACAAGTTTTGACCCTGCGAGCGCAAATAAAAATTAAAGAAGTTCCGGTCGTCGATGCTGGCCGTCAAAAGCTTACCGCCCGCCTTTAACTTATTCGCCATCGCTTCGACATCGCTCCAGGTCCATTCGTTGGACGGCAGGCTGGCGCCGGCGTTTTTCAGTATTTGCGGGTCATAGACGATAGCAAGCGCATTGACGCCCAACGTAATCTGATATTGCTTGCCGTTATACTGGCCGACTTTCAAATAGCTGTCCGAAATCGAGCTTTTATCAAGCGAGCCTTTGTCCATATGAGGTCCGAGATCCTCCAGCTGGCCTCTGTCGGCATACTGGCTAATATAGGCTACGCTCATTTGAATGACGTCCGGCAGATCGTTTGCGGCTGCCTGCGGAACGAGCTTCTTCCAGTAGTCGTCGAACGCGGCGTACTCGGGCAATATTTTGACGTTCGGATTCCGCTTTTCATACATCTCGATCATTTTCAGCGTGTAGTCATGTCTGGACTGACCTCCCCACCATGCAAATCGCAGCTTGATCGGCTCTTCGTTTTTGCCGGCGGCGGCCGGCTGCGTGTCCGAGGAGGCGGGAGCGGTCGAGCCGCTGCAGCCGACAGCGGTTGTCAGCAGCAGCGACAATGACAATACCGATAAAGCAACCCTTTTCTTCATAGCATGTTCCTCCCTGATTTTTAATTGCTTGATTGAACGGAAACCGGGAAGCCCGCGTTCGTTCATTAGTACGGCGGCGGTTAGCGCCCGGCCCGGTGATGCATGCAGCGGTACGAAGCTTGCGGATCATACCCGCGTACGCTTAAAGCGGCTTTTTCACCAAATCGGAGACCGTGACGGAGCGCCCCTCGCGCATCGAAATATTTGCCGCAAAGCCGATCGCATTGGACATGGCTCCGTCCCAGGAGCTCGCTTGCTGCTGCAGCGGATCGGGCATATTGCCGCGGAACAGCATCTGCAGCAGCCGCTCGTCCCCGCCGCCGTGGGCGCCCCCGACGACAGGCAGCCGGAACGCGATTTCTTCCTCCTCGCGATTGTACAGGCGCAGACGGTTTATATCCTCGCCGGCGAACGGGCCCACAGCGCCATGAAACGTCTCCGCTTCGAGCCGTCCCCCGGTGCCGTTGATCGCAAGCTTAAAGCCTTCGAACGGCGAATGCGCCGTCAACGAATAGCTCATGAGGGTGCCGCCGGAATACCGGACACTCAGACTGACCGTATCCTCGATATCGATCTCGTCGGAAAATACGCATTGATCGCGATAATAGCCGTCCGCGGATTCACAGCCCAAATACAATTCCCGGGTAGCCTCCTTGCCGATGTCGAAATAAAACTCGCAGGTCTTCGCATGGTTGCATGTCAGACAACGGATCCCGCGCTCGTCGCGGACCGGCCCGTAATAGCGCAGCGAGCCGAACGCAGAAACCTGAACGGGCTCTTCCTCCAGCAGCCAGTTGATAAAGTCGAAATGGTGGGTCGATTTATGAATGAGCAGGCCGCCGGAATTTTCCTTTCTGCGGTGCCATCTGCGGAAGTAGTCCGCGCCGTGGTTCGTGTCGAGAAACCACTCGAAATGGACGCTCAGCGGCTGCCCGATCGCCTTTTGCCGGAGCAGCTCCTTGATCCTCGCCGTAAAAGGTCTGTAGCGCATATTGAACGTAACCGTCACCTTGTGACCGGTACGCCGTTCCGCCTCCAGGATCGCGCAGCATTTATGCTCGTCGATCGTCATCGGCTTCTCGGTAATGGCGTCGCAGCCCATTTCCAGCGCTTTAATGATATATTCGTGGTGGTAACGGTCGATCGTCGTCACGATGACATAATCCGGCTTCGCTTCCTCCAGCATCCGCTCAAAGCCGTCATAGACCGGAAAGCCTCCGCCGCATTTATGCTGCAGCAGCTCGGCCCGCTTGCGGTTCGTGTCATAGACGCCGACAATGCGGGCAATGTCGGCAAACTGCCGAACGATCGGAAGGGCGAACATCGACGTGCAACGGCTGCCCGCTCCGACAATGGCATACGTTTTCATAGAGAATTCCCACCTTCGTCTTTTATCGTTTCATCTTCCGCTTCTTCCCGTACGACCGAGCTTGAATATACCGTTTCTCCGCAGGAAACCGTCTTAAGCAGCGTCCAGCCGCTATCGGGCGACTGCTCGTACAGGATGAAATCCGCCGGAGAGCCGGGCCGGATCGTTCCGACGCCGTCTCCGGCGAGCCCGAGCAGCTCGGCCGGATGCAGCGTCGCCATATTGATCGCTTCCCCAAACGAGCAAATGCCCGCTGCGGCCGCACGCTGCAGACCGATATGCAGCGGCGTCGCCGAGCCGGCCAGTATGTCCGGCGTCGCTGCCAAATGCAGAAATCCGTCCGCCTCCAGCACGACATCGTCATTAATATGCGTGCGGTATCGGCCGGGCGGCATACCCGCCAAATGGACGGCGTCGCTCGTCAGGATCGCTTTGCGTCCTTTCGTGCGGATCATTACCTTCAGCGTCGACATCGGAAGATGAAAGCCGTCGGGAATGAGACCCGCCCATAAGCGGTCATCGGCCAGCTGCGCCCATATATAGTTGGGATGACGCTTGATGTACGGATGCGCGCCGTTGCCCAAATGAGTGCTCATCGTCGCTCCGGCTTCGACCGCTGCCTGAATCTGCTCCTCCGTGGCGGCGGTATGGCCGATCGAGCCGACGATCCCGAGCTGCCGCAGCTGCTTATAGAAGGAGACCGCCCCCGGCTTCTCCGGCGCCAGCGTCACCTTGCAAATGCGTCCCCCCGCCGCTTCGTTCCACGCCATAAACTCCTGCCAATCCGGGTCTCTCACCCATTTGCGGTTATGCGCACCGCGCGGGCCGTCCTCCAGCGCAATAAAAGGTCCCTCCACATGAATGCCGATAACCGCATAATCGACCTGCGGGTCGGCTTCGCACGCTTCGGCAATCGTTCGTAGGCAGCGAAGCATACGCTCGCGCGTTCCGGTCACGACGGTAGGGCAAAAACGGGTAACGCCCCCCCGATGCAAGGTGCGCACGACCTGCCTGACCGTTTCCACCGTCATATCCGCATCGTTCAGATCGAAGCCGCCGATACCGTTAAGCTGCACGTCGATCAGCCCTGGCGCGATCCAGCGATCCGCCGTCAAATGCGCCGGTTCCGCCGGTTCGACGACGACGACACGGCTGCCTTCAACGGTAACCGCAATGTTTTCCCCGGTAATCCAATGCTTGCCCGTCCAGGTTTGAGCCTGTTTCATCGGCTTACTCCTTTCCGAACAGCTCGGCTTCCGAAGCGGACTGCCGATCAAGAAATAACGTATAATCGGGATGCGACTTCAAGATGGTTGCGGGAATTTCACGGGTCACCTCGCTGGCAAAAAAATGCCGGATCGCACGCGCCTTCACTTTATGCGGCACACACGAAATGATCGTTTTGCATTGCATAATTTGATGAACCGTCATCGTAATCGCCTGCTTCGGAACCTCCTCCAGCGAGGCAAACCAGCCTTCACCCACCTGCTGTCTTTTACAGGCTTCATCCAATTGGACCACGATATAAGCCGCTTCCGTCTCAAAGTCGGCAGGCGGGTCGTTGAACGCGATATGCGCATTTTCACCGATTCCGATTAACGCCAGATCAATCGGTTCCTTGCGGATTTCCCGGGTCAATACTGCAATGTGCTCGTCGATATTTCCTTCTCCGTTAACGAAATGGGCCATTTGGAGCGGAACCGAATCGACAAACCGCTCCTTCAAATATTTGCGGAAGCTGGCAGGATGGCTTTCCGAAAGATTTACATATTCATCCAGATGGAACATTTCGACCTTGCTCCAATCCACATCCGTATGGACCAATGCTTGCAGCGTTTCAAATTGCGAAGCGCCTGTGGATAACACCAGGCGGGCCCTCCCTTTTTGCGCGATCGTTCCTTTGAGCAGATTTGCTGCCAATGAAGCCGCTTCCTGCCCCAGCTCCTCGGCATTTCGCAAAATTTTTACATTCATCCTGTTCTCCCCTTCAAAATCAAAATAGGTTATAAAACCGGCAAAATATAACCGTTTTTTATTATAGAAACCGATTTCTGTTCATCTGTAGAAATCGGTTTCTGACAACAAAGATGTAACAATCATATGTGCCGCATGTACATTTATTCCAATTTGGCTGCAGATTTTCGAACGATTAATTCGGGCTCCAGCACAACTTCCTTTGCCCGTATCTCATTGCCTTCCAGCAGATCCATCAGTGTGCTGCAGGCAAATCTGCCCATTTCGTATTTCGGGAGATCTACAGTCGTTAATGCGGGCGTAAGCATTTGCGATAATTCGATGTTGTCGAACCCGATAACGGAAATTTGGCCGGGCACCTCAATTCCATATTCGCCAAGCTCATTGATAACGCCGGCAGCCGTAAGGTCATTGCAGGCCAAAATGGCGGTAGGCCGCTCGGCCATGTGCAGCAGCTTGCGGGTCAGCAGCTTGCCGTTCGTAAATTCAAAGGCGCTGCCGTACGAGATGTCCTCGGAATCTTCCGACTCTTGAAACCATGCCTTGAGCGGCGTAATTCCCGCTTCCCGATGGGCGTCCTGATAGCCGTTCAGCAGGCTGATCCGGCTCGGCCGGTTTAACGGCGCGGTAACCAGAGCGATACGGGTATGACCCTGCCCGATTAAATAACGGCAGGCCATATACGCCCCTTTTCGGTAATCGAATCCAATCTGATATACGTCCGGATTATCGATAATTTGATCCATCGCAATGATCTTTACGCCTTTGGCCAAATACGGCTGAAGCAAATCCTTTTGTCTGGAAATGGAGGATACGATGATTCCTTTCACCTGCTTCTCCAGCAGTGTCTGTAAGTACTCGGCCTCCAGCTGCGGATTTTGGTGGGAATTGCAGAGCAGCACATGATAGCCGTGCTTGCGGGCGATTTCCTCGATTCCGAGCACGACATCCGCATAAAACGGATTCGTGATGGACGGAATAATGACGCCTATTGTCATGCTGTTATTTTTTTTCAGCTGTCTTCCGAGCATGTTGGGCGTATAGTTGAGCGCTTTGGCTGCCGCCCTTATTTTCCGACGCATGTCGTGGCTTACCGGATAACTGCTGTTGCTGAGCACCCGGGAGACGGTTGCGGCGGAAGCATTTGCCATTTCGGCAATATCATGGATCGTAACCGGTTTATCAGACATAGAGACTCCTTATGCGTCGCGTTTTATTTGGCATAAAAATGAGTACATTAGGCTTTGCCGCCAAGTCATGAAGCCGGGACATTCAATCTATCACTCTCCCTTCACTATTATTTTGTATTACGCTCAGCATAGAAATATGCCGGTTTGTCCCGCATTCGTTCAAGCTAAAGGCTAAGAACAACGCCTTGCGGCGTCCTTGGTGTAAGATATACGTTTGAGCGTTGGGAGGGATGGATGTGGGGTTACAGCCGTTGTTGAAGTCGTGTTCCTTCGATTAGACTAGGCAGGGGGAAAAACACTCGGCTCCATTCTTCGGTTTCATTGCATGAGGAGGCTGTACAAAATCGGCCTTTGCACCGGTAAAATATGACTTTCATGTCATGGCAGCCTTCACAGACGAGCAGTTTAAATCCTTTCTTTGCATTTCCGCAGTTCTTGAACTTCCTACTTCTTTCATTTAAAAAGGGAAACATCTTGGTTCCCCGGATTTTATAATTTCTTATTATGTCAAAAAAAGGAGCCATCACGGAAAAAATTCCGCATGACTCCGTTTTTTAAAATGACCTCTTGTCCGCTTTACTCGTCCTCTTTAAACAAAGGCTTGATCGTCAGCCGGAATTCGAATTCCTTTTCATCCAGACGATACGGCGCAAGCAGCTCGGGACCGCATGAATTGGAGCCGACTCCGCTCATTTTATAATCGAGATGGACGATCGTCTCTCTGCGCTTTACCAGCTGATGAGCGTGGGTGGCGGCAGTCAAATCTTCCGGCGTATAATGCGCCGCGTTAAAGGAGAAGGCCTCAGGAGCCGTAAACTTGAGACCCATTCCCTGCTCGTTGGAGACGACAGCCCACTCCGTTTCGTAGCGCGAGCCGTTTTCCTGAGGCATAATGTAGTTTTCGAACATCTCGTCGACGGTCATTATATATTTGCCCCGTTTTGTACTGTGCCGCTTATCGATGTAGCTTTCATGAGGGCCGAGTCCGAAATATTCGACCTCCTCCGTTCCCCACGGCATCGTCAGCTGCAAGCCGAAGCGCGGTAAAAAGACGAGCTCTTCTCTGACCCGAGCCTGCACGCGCATCGCAATTTCGCCGGTACCGTCGACTCGCCACACCGACTGGCCGTGCAAAATCGGCCGTTTGATGTAGCCGCCCAGCGAGAAATCGACCGTAAATTCGATTGCTTGCTCCGTCTGTTCCGTTATATCCGCACGATACACATGGGGAACCGCCCTGTCGTAGCCTTCCTCCATCCATTTGTGCTTGATGTTGCGGTCATTGTCCGTCGGCGCTCTCCAGATGCCGAATGCCGCAGGCGCTTGCAGCATCGGCACGCCCTGCTTGGATATGCCGGTAAAAGTGCCGGTGGACAAATCGAAAGCATGCTCAAAGTCAAAGCCGATCACGCGCACCTGCGCGCCTTCCCGTTCCACCTGAATCGACGACGTTCCCGTTGCCCGATTGTGCGGCAGGCCGGCTTCCGCAACCGGAAGCTTGAATTGCTCGAACGCGAGTTCATGCCCGGCTTCCGCCCATAGCGTATCGCGCCTCAGCCTGCAGGACACCGTCAGCAAATAACGGCCGGATGAAGCTGCCGGCAGCCGGTAAGGAAGCGTCACCGTTTGTGACGCGTGCGGAGCCGTATCGATGTTCGCGATTTCGCCCTGCTCCACGATTTGTCCGTCCTTCTCGACCTTCCAGTTGATCGAAACATGGGACAAATCGACAAAATCATAAAGATTGGTTATCGTCATGGAGCCCTCTTCCAAACAATCCGCTTCGATTCGAATCGGCGCGATAATTTTTTTCAGCTCCAGCAAGCCCGTGTGCGGTTTGCGGTCAGGCGAGACCAGACCGTCGATACAAAAGTTTCCGTCGTTCGGCTTATCCCCGAAATCGCCGCCATAGGCGAAAAACGGCACGCCTTCCTTCGTCTCCGTCCGAATGCCATGATCGCACCATTCCCATACGCAGCCGCCCATCAGCTTCGGATAGCGATAAATAACGTCCCAATAATCTTTCAAATCGCCGGGTCCGTTGCCCATCGCATGGCTGTATTCGCACAGAAACAGCGGCTTGGTCGACCGCTCGTCCCGGGCATACTGCTCGATATAGTCGACGGTTGCATACATATGGCTGTCCACGTCGAGGCATTCCGTGTTCGGGTTGCCTTCGTATCTTGGAGCTGCGCCTTCGTAATGGACCGGTCTGGACGCATCTCTCGATTTGGTCCATTCGGCCATGGCGATATGGTTAATATCGTAGCCGGATTCATTGCCCATCGACCACATTACGATTGAAGCATGATTTTTATCCCGCTCCACCATGCGCACCGCACGCTCGACAAAGCTTGGCTGCCAGTCGGGATTTTTGCTCAGCATATGAAAATCTCCAGCCCGCAGCACGCCGTGACATTCGAGATCGGCTTCGTCCACAACGTAAAAGCCATAAGCGTCGCACAGCTCCAGAAACCGCGGATCGTTCGGATAATGGGAGGTGCGGATCGTATTGACGTTATGCCGCTTCATCAGCATCAGATCTTTGATCATGTGATGGACCGGGATCGTCTGTCCAAGCTCGGGATGCGAATCGTGACGATTGACTCCTTTCAGCTTCACCGCTTTGCCGTTGATAGTAAAAACGCCCGCCTGAACGGCAACCGTCCGGAAGCCGACGGAAATATGCAGCACTTCCTTGCCGCCGGTTACATACAAGCTGTATAAGTAGGGTTGCTCGGCATTCCAAAGGGTCGGCTCCTCGACCTCCAGCTTTAGCACGCCTTTGCCGTCGATACGCGCTTGCGCCTCGCAAATGGTCCGACCTTCGGCGTCCTGCAGCTCGGCTCTGACATCGGTCTGCCCGGTAACGTCCAGCTCGCAGCGCAGCTCCGCTTGGCGCCCATCGGCCGACAGCTGCTGCCGGTTGAATAGGTCGCGGATATGAACCGGCTCGCGGGCAAGCATATATACATCTCTGAATATGCCGGAAAATCGCCATAGATCCTGATCCTCCAAATAAGTGCCGTCGCACCATTTCAGCACCATCACCGCCATCCGGTTCCGTCCGCTGCGCAAATACGGAGTGATGAGGAATTCGGCCGGAACGCGGCTGCCCTGGCTGTAGCCGACAAACGCGCCGTTGATCCACAAATAGAAGCAGGAGTTGACCCCTTCGAATACGACGTATTTTTCTTTTCCGTCCCACTGCCCGGATATGTTGAATTCCCTGACATACAGGCCGGCCGGATTGTCATTGGGCACATAAGGCGGATCGCATGGAATCGGATAATTGACGTTCGTATAATGAAGCTGATCGTAACCGTTCACCTGCCAGCAGGAAGGAACGATTAAATGATCCCAGCCGCTTACATCGGCCCCTTCCTTGTAAAAATCGTCCTGAACCGTATTTACGCTCGGATGGTATTGAAATTTCCAGCTGCCGTTCAGCGTCTGGTAGTACGGGGAGCGGCCGCGCTTGCGTTCGTAAGCGCTTTCGTTATCCGCATACGGAATATAATAGGCGCGCGGCTCCTCCCTGTTGATATGAAGAACGTTCAAATCTTCCCAATATTTTTCCACATTCATCGCCCACATCGCTCCAATCCAATGGAATATAAGCATATGATCATTTTATAGGATATGGAATTTGAATTCTATCAGATAATATTACGATTCAATATAATTATATTCATATAATGATCGACGAATGGAGTCAAGTGACGGTATAAATGGAATGGTCGATTACAAGGGCATCTCAACCGTGCCGCGCCGTTCGGAAGACAAGTAAATAGCCCGTACCAGCTCCAGCGCTTTGCGCCCTTCCTGCCCGTTGATCGAAGGCTCCCGGCTGCTGCGTATCGACTCCACGAAATCCTGATACTGCCGGACATGCGCTTCGCCGAGCCGGTCGTCGGCAGGCGGCGGAGCGGATATGTCGCGTTCGGGGCTGTCCAACAGCGTCAGCCTGCGAATATAGGGAACCTCCGTTCCGGCCAGCTCCATGGTGCCGTTCGTTCCGTGAAACGTGAGCAGTTGGGGATGATCGGGATAGACGGAGGTCGTTCCTTGGATAACGCCGATAGCGCCGTTCCCGTATTGAACGATCGCAGCAGCCGTATCCTCCACTTCAATAGAATGCCTCAAGGTACGCACCTGCGCCGTCACGGAATTGACCGGACCGGCAAGCCACAGCAGCAGATCGAGCCCGTGAATGCCCTGGTTCATCAATGCGCCGCCGCCGTCCCATTGCCGGGTTCCTTTCCAGCGGCTGCTGAGGTAATACGATTCCGGCCGGTAAAACTTCAAATATGCGTCCGCCTCGATCAGTTTGCCGAGCTGGCCCGACTCCAGAATCCGCTTCGCCCTGACCACTTCCGGCATGAAGCGCAGCTGAAAGACGACCGACAGCTTCACGCCGCTGCGGCGGCATTCCTCGATCGCCCGATCCGCCTTTCCCAGATCGATATCGAGCGGCTTTTCGACCAGCACATGCTTGCCTTGCCGCGCGGCGAGTATGGCGATGTCGGCATGACTGCCGCTCGGCGTGCAAATCGCCACCGCGTCAATATCCGCATTGCGGAGCAGCGCGTGCAAATCCGCCTCAAAAGCGCAGTCATGCTTCACCGCAAAAGCTTTTCCCGTCTCCGCGCTGCGGCTGTGCACACAGACCAGCTCGGCGCCATCCGTCGAGCGGATCGCCTGCGCATGGACGGCGCCGACCATGCCTGCTCCGACGATCGCGATTTTAACGTTTGTCCCCATATCTCAGCCTCCTGTTCCGTTTGTCCGCCGCTGCAAGTTGAAAACCATCAAATCGTCATCCCAATAACGGCCGTCGTATTTCGCGGCGTTCCGTTCCGTCCCGTATACGGTAAAGCCGGCCGATTCATACAGCCGTTTGGCCGCCGCATTGGAGGAGACTACGGCCAAATTAATCTGCTCCAGCCCTTCGCATTGTCCGGCCTGCTCCAGCAAGCTTGCAAGCAGCGCATGGCCGAATCGCCGGCCCCTGGCTTCCGGAGCTACGTACATGGCATAGATGTTCCCTTTATGCCGAATCTTCGGATTGCTTTCGCGAATAAACGTAACCATCCCGACCAGCTTATGACGATCGGCAAACCCGCCAAGCGTAAATTTGTCGGCAGACCGCTCCAAATTGCGCCGCGTTTCCTCAATCGGCTTTTCTTTTTGAATATCGTACGTCGTTAAAAAAGCTTCGGGATTTTCCAGCAGCGATTTTAAGCGCAGCTCCCTGTACACTTCAGCGTCAGCCGGCTCCAAAAAGCGGATCATCATGCGTTCGTCTCCTTCCTTATCCCGATACTCGGGCAGCGGTCCGGCTCGCGGCCTAGTATAAACGCTTCGTATAGCTCTCGTGCAGCAGCTCTTTGACTTCATCCTCCGTGACGGCCATCTTGGCTTTCACATGTGCAACGAGCATGCGCGGCGCCGAGGGCCGCCGCTCCTCATCCGGCCAAGTTTCCGGCTCCCATAATCCGGATCGTTTGAACGCCTTCGCGCAATGCAGGAAGCATTCCTCCACCTGTACCCCGATGCCGAGCAAAGGCATATTGCCGTTTACCGCTGACAGCTCGAGCAGCCTCCTGTCTCGCGTCACGCACGCCTGACCGTTGACCCGAAACGTTTCTCCCAAGCCGGGGACGATAAAAAGCAGCCCGATCTGCGGATTGGTCAAAATATTTCGTGCCGAGTCCATTCTCCGGTTGCCCGGCCGGTCGGGAATAAACAAATGCCGTTCGTCTATTACATGTACAAATCCGGGGGCGTCTCCACGCGGCGAAACATCGCATCGTCCTTCCGCATCGGCGGTGGAAATGACCAGAAACGGCGATTTGGCGATAAAATCCTGGCTGTACGAATCCAGCTCGCGCATCACTTTATTAGCCGCCAGCTTGCTTGGTTTGCCGAATAGCCCCAATGATTCCAGCTGCTCCCACGAATGAATCCGCTCATCGAACATATGTCAGTCCCCTTACGATGAAATTGGGGTTTTCACCCAAATTCAATTATATTGCAACGGGACCGCCGTTCCAAGCAGGCCAAGATTGCAAATCATTTATTGCATTCATCATAAATTCCTCTTTTACATTGATTAGCCTGCCGGACCACCCTACTCATCTTTCGAATCATATTTTGCAAAAACGCTTTAATCGATATCATAACTGCTTAATGGAATAACGCCGAAGCGGAATAGCGCAATAGTCAGGGGCAAAAAGACGATCGCCAAACCAACATGCAATTTGCCGACCTGCCCCGCTTCCATATATTGTTTGAAACAACTGTGAAGAACCGTATATACTTTTATGAACGGTGCAAATCAAGTAAATTCTTCCCTTCTGCCCTTTTACAAGGTTAGACGTTAGCGATTGGGAAAAAGTTCTATCCGTTTAAAATATTGCGTTTCTTACCGCAATCATGCCCCTCGGCGGAACGAATGAAGGAGCATGCTGTTTGCATCCGCCTGTGCAACACAAAACGCCCCTCCCGCTCCGTTCAAAAACGAAGCCGGCAAAGGCGTCTTTTAATTTTATATCGTATAATAGCGTTACTAATGGAGACTATCGATTAATTTTAGGGAACAGAAAATGGATACGACTTCTTCTATGTCCCACAATTCCATTTTTACGGACTAGCGGACATACCGCACCCGGCATGGACCGGCGCTGCTTTATTTTTGCGGCACCGGAATGCCTAAGCCCGGAGCTCCCAGCTCCGACGTTTTCAGGTCGGGGGCGTACTGCTTCAGCAGCTGCATGCCCATGTGGGCCCGTCTGACGCGCTCCCGGCACAGGTTGATGTTGACCTGCTCCAAATGCTTGCCGCTCGGATAAACGTCCGGATGGTTGCGCAAGCCGAATTTGATATATACCGGAGATAACAGCCGGATAAATTCGGGGATTTCATAATGCCGAATAAATCCGCCGAAGCCGTCCGGCACTTCCACATACAAATCGATTGGAATGTCGATGGCAGGCCGGATCGAAGCGAGCTTGGGCAGCGTCAATGCGGTAGGGACATTATACGTGTCCGCGCCGAGCTGTTCCATCAGCTTGATCGATACCGGGTTGGCAGCCATCATCTGAACCGATACTTTGATGACAAAATCTTCGGCGATCAACCCCTGCTTCTTCATTTCCTTGGTCAGCAGCAGCAGACCTTCATCGGCAACCAAGGCGCCTCGGACGCCGAGCCGGTTGGCACGCTGCAAATCTTCCATCGCGTAGACGAGCTGATCGATTCCTTCATGGCGCAGCGCGACCACTTTGCCCGCCGGCGTCAGCGGCAGCGCGCTTATATCCCAGGTGCCGCGCGGTCCGACGAACAGACTCAGCTCAACGCCGCGATTCGCGCACAGCTCCACCATCTCCGTTATTTCCTCGTCCGTCAGCAGCATAATTCCGCTGCCCTGCGAGACACGGTGAATCGTCACACCGTAACGGTCGGCCTCCTCGAATACGGCTTTCAGCGCTTCAGGCCCTTCGACGCTCGGTATTTCCAGACGATACTGCGCCCCGTCCGGAAACCGCTTGGCGGAATCCGGAAGATCGTAGGCGTCTCTCTCCAAATAGCCTAATGATTTCAGCAATGCTCTCGATTTTTCCATCGTTCTCAGCTCTCCCCTATTGCCCGTTATCGGGTTACGTATAATTGAATATGAAGCTAACGTGAACCGGGACTTCCGAATGTCCGGCAGGCCCGTTACGGCTGCTTGGCTGCGGCCGATTCGCGCTGCGGCTCTCCCAGCTCGCGCCACGGCAGCTCCGCATCAAGGGCGACGGCCATCGGCACGACGCCGCGCGATGCGTCCGTACAATCGCGCAGCCGGTTGGAGGCGGCAACCTGCCGCTGCCGCTTGCGCAGCTTCTCCAGCCGGAGCGCGCCCAGCCCGCTCCGTTCGGCGCGCAAATCGCCTGCATACGGCGATACAACGCCCGCTGCGAACTGCCCGGCGTCCAGCAGATCGATCCGCTTTTGACGGAACTGCAAATGCAGCAGATCGCCCTCCTCGATGTACAGCAGACCGCCGTCATGAAACGCCTCCGGCGTCACATGGCCGACGGCGGCCCCGAACGTCACGCCCGAATAACGGCCGTCGCTGATCAGCGTCGTAAGCCGTTTCAGTTGGCGGTGCGCGTTCAAATGCTGCATCGGGGTGAACATTTCCGGCATTCCGAACGCCTCCGGCCCTTGTCCCGAAATAATAACAGCCATGCGGATCCATTCCTCCGCGACCGCGCGGTCAAACAGCTGCTCATAGCTGAGCCCGGCCAGCTCCTCCGACGGGACGGACGCATTGTGTACCGCCATCCGCTTCAGCTGCTCCGGCTTGAACAGCTTCCTCGCCTTCAAGCCGTCGAGCAGATTGACATCGAGCAGATGATGATTGGCTTCCTCTTCATTTTCATAATAGAGCACGAAAGCCACCTTGTCGTCGAACTGATCGAGCTGCTTCGTCGGCATACCGCTTATTTTAACGACCGCATTGTTGAAAAAATTGCTGCGCAGCACATCCACGCCGCTGAAGCTGCGTCTCGGCTTGCTCAAAATAATCGGATTGTCCTTGACGCCGTCCGCGCTCAGCCCTTTCGGGTCGGACAGCCGCTCCCGCCACGTTTGACCTGTCACCGTTGGCGCGTCGAGATCCATTGGCACCCCGTTGCGCGTCAGCTCGTACATAAGCGTTTCCATGCCTCGGATTTGGCCGGAACAGCATTGCTGGGCCAACGCATAAATGTCTCTGCCCTCCGTGAGGCTGTAATCGAACAGGTCGGGAATCGGATATTCGTTCGCGATGCTTTCCAAATCCTCCAGCGAAAAATCGAAGCCCGCATAGATCATCGCGCCGACGATGTGCATCATCAGGTTGCTGGAGCCGCCTCCCGAGCTGTGAATGCGAATCGCGTTCGCAATGTTCGTTCTGACCAGCTCGCTGACGCCGCATTCCGGCCGGGGGATAACGGCGAACAGCGCTTCGACCGCCTTGTTCACCTGCGCCTGTGTCGGCGGCTCCGTCAACAGCTCCAGCTCCGGGCAGACGATGCCGAACCCGGCCGTAATATCGCGTGAGCTGTTGCCCGTGCCATGAAATGCGCAAATGCCGCCCTTCGAATCGCAGGTGCTCACGGCGAGCCGCTTTTCAAAATATTTATGCCGTTCCTCGGTCAACAACCCGCATTCGACCGCCCGCTGAAACACGCCCTGGAACGCTGTGTTGGAGGAGCATTGCAAAATATAGCTGACCGCATCCTCGATGTCGGCGGCAATATCGTCGAATCCGCCGGCAGTCGCCTCTTTCGCCAGCTCCGCCAATTCCCGCCTCAAGTCGTCGGGAATCGTTCCGCCCTTCAGCACATGGGATGGGCTGAAGGTGGCAAATACATGATGCTCGCCGCGGTATCTGCGGACACGGTCGAGATGCGCCAGTCCGCTCAGCACGCCGAGCGGCTGCTTGTCGCAGCCTTGGATCACGAAAGCGCCGTGATAAGAATGCGCTTCCATCTGGTTGACGACAATTTCCGCAATGGCATTGCGGCTTTGCAGCGAGTAGGACATGCCGATATTGTTTTGCGCGGTTCCGTCGCAAAGCACCGGCGTGCTGAAATAAAACGGCACTCCGCCCTCCTGCCAAATTTTCAATGCTGCCTTATAAACCGTCTCATGATCCAAAATGTGCGCCGGATGATCGGAAGAGCCGCCGATGATCGCGATCCTCGGCGCATTGCTCTCCAGCCGGTCATAAATGTTATCCAACGTCCAATCGGGCTCCCCGCCTTCATACTGGCCTCCAAGCCCGCGCCTCGCGCGGTCCAGCAAGCCTGCCACCGTAATCGGCTCGTTCGCCTTCCCCTGCACATTGCCCTTGTAAGAATTGATAGGGCTGTTAACTGTTTTCATCCCGCTTCACCTTCCCGTTGACTAAATGGCTTCCGCATCATTTACATACCGCCTGTTAAGATTCCTTGGATTCCTTAAATTACTTGGATTCTTTGGATTCCTTTGACCCTTTGTTTTTGGATTGCTTCAGCTCGTTCGGCTGCTTCAGCTCGTTCGGCTGCTTCAGCTTCATGCTGTCCTGCTTGACATCCTCCAGATGGGCCCTCATCATTTCTTTGGCAAGCGGCGCGTTCCGCTGCTCGATCGCCAGCGCGATCAGCATGTGAAAATGCGACGCCTTCTGGGCGCTGCCGGGGATGCGCGTCGTTTTTCTGCGGCTTTCCAGCAGCAAATCGGAAATGCCCTTCATCACCTTGGCCATGACCTCGTTCGAGCAGGCTTCCGCGATGTATTCGTGAAACGCAATATCCGACGAGTAATAATCCTGACCTTTCGCCAAATCGTCGATCATGACGGATGCCGCCTGTTTAATATTGCGGATTTGCCCCGGCGAGCCGCGCTCGGCTGCAAGCGCCGCCATCTCCGGCTCAAGCAGTCCGCGAAACTCCAGCAGCGAGAACAAGTCGCCGACCGGCAGCTGCGTCAGCTCCAGCGACGCGTCGTTGTGCCAATAATTGCGGCTGCGCACGTAAACGCCGCGCCCATGCTCGATCAGCAGGTAGCCGCGGTTTTCCATAATTCGCAACGCTTCGCGCACGGTCGAAACGCCGACCTGGAATTCTTTGGCGAGCCCCGTCAGCGACGACAGCTTTTGCCCGGGCTCCCAGTCCCCCTGCTCGATCCGCTTCGTTAGCTCATTCAACACCTTCGTGCTTGCCAGCTCTTTCATTAAAGACCACCAACTCATATGATCTGTATTCAAACTCATATTATCACTTTACCGATACGTTGACAATCAGGAAATAAAAGAAACCTATCCGGAACATCCCGACGGACCTTGATTCTATTACATGAATATTCAGGGAGCAGTGTTGGGCTGGCTAAGCTAAGAAGAGACGGTTCTGTCTCATTGACCGATGAAGGAAAAGGCGGATATGTCGTAACTAAAAAGCTGGAATTTAACGGTAAGCATTTGTTCGTGGATATTGACTCGAGTGAAGGTACAATCGATGTTGAACTCTTGGACGGGAAGTCCAAAGTCATACATGGATTTTCCAAATCGGAGTGTATCCCGGTTGCAGCTGACAGTACAATGTACGAATCAGGTGGAGAAACCGGCAATTGGAAGAGTTGGATCACAACATCATTTGAAGGGGTTATCCTTCAGCCATTTTCATGTCATTGGGACTGCCCCTCCTAATGTTCAGGCTAATCAATTTGCTGCGATATGGTCGGAAGATGGACGTCAATGACGGCGGATTGCCCCTTTTTGACCGCTTCCATTCCGGCCTGCAGCGCTTCCTGCAGCTCGTCGGGCCGCTTGATCGTTCGAGCATACGCCCCGCCGGAAGCTTCTGCAATTTTAGCCAAGTCCGCCGGTTGGTCGAAATTGACCCAGTAGCGATCATCCCGTTTCGCGATGCCGTCAGGATACAGTTTAAGCAGGTTCATCTTGGTTGCGTTCCAACCACGGTTGTTATAGATCACGGTCAGCAAAGGCGCCTGATAACGCCGCGTCATCCAATAGACAGCTGAAGGCTCTCCGAACAGATAGGAACCGTCCCCAGTTAGGTTGACGACAGTCGTTTCAGGCCTGGCCAGCTTGGCGCCGAAAGCCGCACTGCCGCTCCACCCCAGGGAAGTACCCCCGTTAACGAACATCGTCGCCGGCTTATTTCGTGGAAGATGCTGCGAAACTACGCCCGCATTCGTTATCGTTTCATTCATGAAGATCGTCTCATCATCAGTCACATTACGCAAACAAGCGGTTAACCATTCAGAGGTTATCGTATCACCGGATGGAGCTTTCTCCCGTAATTTCCATTCATGCCGCTGACGTTTATGCAATTCAGTAAAGCGATGGCGGCGCTCTGTAAATCGCTCGGTTTGCAAATCGATTCGTCGTACATACTCGTTCAGTAATTTTAACGCTTCACCACAATCTGCCCGGTAAAATGTTGTGTTCTGCAAATACCACAGCGGAATTTCTTCTTTCAGCGGATCGGAATCGATATAAAATACTTTACAAGCATCGCTCGGCTTACTAATCGAACTGACCCATGGTACGTCACAATCCATGACTAGTATGGCATCCGCTTCGGACAGTAGCGTACCACCCTGATATCCTAAATGAAAAGGATGATCGCCAGGAAAATTCATATGAGTCGCATGTTGTTCGATGACTGGAACTGCCAGCTTTTCGCAAAATTGTACGAGCTGCGGTACAGCATCTGTGTTTCTGCCCAGGTAGGATGTAATGATAAGCGGGTTCCGCGCTTGAATGAGAGCGGAAACAATTTGCTCGACGGCCAGTAGCGGCAGCGGGATCTTCTCAACAGGCTTCCATTCCGCGGATACATTCTCAGAAGGACTGACTTCCTCTTCCAATATTTCTCTCGCACCCGTCAAATAAACAGGACCCATCGGCTCACTGTGTGCTAGCTGCATGCCGCGATTCACCAACTGCTTGACGTTCTTTCCGGTTCGAATTTCGTAATCCCACTTTACATAGGAGCGGACGATTCCTCGCTGATCATATACATTTTGTAAATGATTAATATGGGAGTTCCTTCCGCCTTGTAATTCTCCTTCCAATGTGAAGGGAGTTTCGCCAGCAAAAATAAATGCCGGCACCCTTGAACGTTGAATATTATGCAAGCTGCCGCCCATATTCTGCGTACCGACATCGGTATGCACGATAACTCCCTGTGCCCGGCCGCTGAGCAGGGCATGACCGTGTGCAGCGCTTAAGGCGGCGAACTCATGCGGGCACATGATAACCTCAGGAATCTGCCGGTTTTGGGCCTTCGCTTTCGCAAAACTTTCGATCAGCGCAGGATGATCGCTTCCCAAGTTGCAGAAAAGATAAGATACGCCCCAATCCTGCAACGCATTCAGCATAACATCTGTAACGTTGTAGTTAGCCGGAATTGCTTGTATTTTTTCCAATTATTGCGACCTCCTCATCGATATTAAGTGGTTTTATGCAAATGAATCGCATGATATTCAATAAACTCCGCCAAGCCTACTTCCGAGTTCTCCCTGCCAATACCGCTCTGTTTGACGCCGCCGAATGGCATGTATTTGTGGCCTAAATGCAGCTGGCCGTAGCCGTTAATCGTCGTCATACCGGCTTCTATTTCTCGGGCAATCCGCAACGCCCGCTCCAAATCGGGGGACCATATCGAAGAGCCTAAACCATATTCCGTCTGATTTGCCATTCGAATTACTTCTTCATCCGTACGGTACGGGATCAACGGAATAACTGGCCCAAATTGTTCGCACACGACAATCTCCTGATCCGGTTCGACATCCCTCACAACAGCCGGTTGCAGGTAGTAACCGTTATTCCAATTGCCCGGATCAAGCTTTTTGCCCAGCTCCACAATTTTGGCCGGACTGTGTTTTATTCTGTCGATCAATCCTGTAACATACTGAAACTGCTGACGATTAATTAAAGGCCCGAAGGTCGAGTTCTCATCCAGTCCGTGGCCAATTTTGAATTCGTCGACCCATTCGCACATTTTCCGAAAAAAAGAATCGTACTTCGCATGCGGGACATAAATTCTTTTGATTGCAAAACAAACCTGTCCTGAACGTCTGAACACACCACCGATGATTTTAGGTAAAATATCATCCACATTCGCATCGTCGAGCACAATTGTCGGGTCGTTGCCGCCCAGCTCGAAATGAACATTTTTCAACGATTCCGCCGCTGCTTTCATAACATGCTTAGCTGTAGCTCCTCCACCCGTAAATGAAATTTTACGAACCAGAAAATGTGTGGTCAAAGCAGCTCCGACATCACCGTCTCCATGAACGACATTAATGACGCCGCTAGGGAACAAAGCTGCTATTTGTTTCAACGCGATGCTGACTCCCATGGCAGCAAAAGGTGATGGCTTAAACACGAGCGTATTGCCTGCTGCCAGCGCCGGAGCTAATTTCTGCATTGTCAATATGATCGGGGCGTTCCATGGCACAATGGCTGCTATTACTCCTATAGGTTGTTTCTCCACGCTGACCCAGCCATGTTCGTCCTCCACTCGGCTAGCCCGAAAGAAAGACTCCGCTAGTTCCACGGTCCCTCTGATCGCATTCACAGCCAACGTTATTTCCGCTCTGGAGGTGCTGTAGACCATTCCGTTCTCTCTGGATACGATAGTCGCCAACACCGACGCCTCTTGCTCCAACCATTCCGCTGCCTTCAAGAGAAGCGAAAGGCGTTCGTGTAGCGAGGTTTTTCTCCATGACTGGTAAGCCTCATCTGCAGCTCTCACCGCCTGATCGACATGTCCCGCATTTCCTTTGGCGACAAATCCCACAACATCGGTAAGCCTTCCGGGGTCCCTGACCTCCGTATACTGCTCGGTCACGACATCCTCATTACGAATCAACAGATGAATACGACTAGCTTCTATCATAATCTATTGTCTCCACGGTGAGATTTTACGTTCAAGCAGCTTCAATAATTGATTTAGAAGTACGGAAAGCACCATCAAAACCGCTACATAGCCCAAATATTCTCCCGTCTTGAAAAGCTCGGATGCATGTCGGATAGCATATCCGATACCCTGGGTGGATGCCAGCATTTCGGCTACTACCATTGCGATCATGGCGCGTCCGATGCCAAGCCTGATTCCTGTAATAATATAAGAAAGAGAGGATGGAAAAATCACTTCTCTGAATATTTGAAGCTCGTTTGCGCCGTAAGATCTGGCCGCTTTTAACAGTGATGCTTCGGTTGTTTTGACACCCGCCATAGTATTGATCAGGATAGGGAAAATCGACATTGTGAAAACCATCATGATTTTTGACAGCGTTCCCAATCCGAACCAAAGGATGAATAAAGGCGTCAACGCAACAATCGGTGTCGTATACAAGGCGATAATGATCGGATCAAACGCATAATCCAGCTTCCGCCAGTAACCGAGAGCCAATCCGATAGGAATGCCGATCAGTGCGATGATGAAACCGACACCAACCTCAATCATGCTGATCATCAAATGACGGAATACGACTCCGTTTAAAGTGAATTGCCACATGCTCTTCATTATTTTACTCGGCCAGCTGAACAGGAACGGATCGATAAAGCCAAGATTTCCGATGACCTCCCAGACGAGAAGTATGGTGCAAATGGTAATGACGGGATACGTTAAAGCTGGTGATAAATAACCTTTTGGCACGGAATGTCCGATTTTTGATTTGGATACAGTACCTGCGCTCTGAGTGGACACCTACACTTCCCCCTTTTGATACTGTCTTTTGACTTCCCCTTTTAAGTGGTCCCAGACACGGGATTTGTATTCCTGATATTTGGGAAGAAGCTTCGTCTCCAGTGTTCGCGGATAAGGGATATCGATTTCAAGCTCTTCTACGACTGTACCGGGCCGTACCGTCATCAATAAAATCCGATTGGACAAAAAAACCGCCTCATCAATAGAATGCGTAATGAATATAACGGTTTTCTTCTCGATTAGCATGAGCTTCAAAACTTCTTCTTGCATAATCTCCCGAGTCTGCTCATCAATAGCGGAAAAAGGCTCATCCATCAGCAAAATCTTGGGTTCAACCGCGAAAGCGCGTGCAATGCCAACGCGCTGCTTCATCCCGCCGGACAGCTGATGTGGATATTTTCCGTCAAAACCCTCAAGGCCTACCATTCGGATGTAATGCATCACTTTCTCCCGGATATAGCTCTTAGGTTTGCCTTCCAGTCTCAAGCCAAAAGCTATGTTCTCATAAACGGTATGCCACGGCATTAAGGCAAAATCCTGGAACACCATCGCCCGATCGCCTCCGGGACCGTTAACTTCACGACCATCAATGCGAATTTTTCCACTGCTTAGGCGGTTTAAGCCGTCCAATGTATGAAGCAGCGTGCTCTTCCCGCAACCGCTAGGGCCTATAATACTAATGAACTCCCCGGGGTAAATTACGGCTGAAGCGTCCTTTAAAGCATGCACCTGGTTAGGCTGGCCTTCGTTATATATGACATTAAGCCGACTGAACTCCATAATGGGAGTTTCTTGAGGATGAACTCTAGGTTGTAATTGCGCTTGTTCCATCAATTTTCTCCTCCTTTAATAAGCGACAATTGCTGTTGAATGCTGTTTATAAAACGGATTCAATCCACTCCGCAAAATACGTTTTTGCGGAATGGTTTACTTCAAAATTAAACACTCATTTAGAATAAAAACTCTCGTCAATTACTTTATCAATTGTAAAGTTTTTTTCCAAAACCCCTACTTCTTGAGCCGTTTGAATCGACCATTCGATTCCTTTTTTGTTGAATTTGGCGCCATCCGGAATAGTAGGGAGAACATCTGCCAGCCCCCTCTTCGTAATTTCCAGACCGAAACCTAATTCTTCTACGCCAACCTTAACCGCTTCATCAAAGTTGGCCGGATCCTTCACGAACTTTATTGCTTCCGACGTTGCCGCAATGAACGCTCTCAGCACCTCGGGTTTTTCGCGGATCATTTTCCCCGTCGTGGAAATTACATCGTGATTGATGCCCGGTATATCGTCTCGAATGTTTGCAATCCGCTTATAGCCCAGATTTTCGGCTTCTATGTCAACCGGAGGCACGAGCGGAACTACAGCAACCTGGCCTGTTTTCAAAGCGGCGAACCGTGCAGGTGTTGCGCCGGCGGAAACAATTGTGACATCTTTATCCGGTTCCAATCCATGCTTCTTTAACCACCATCTCATTTGAATATCGGTTCCGTTATTAGGTTGAAGAACAGCCGCCTTCTTCCCTTTCAAATCTTCAATTTTCTGAATATCTTTACCGACAAATACGGAAAATAAGGACTCGGCGGCTGTTGCCCCGATAATCTTCATGTCCGCGCCCTGTGCAACGCCGGAGATTACATTTTCAGGCAATCCGAAGGTAACGTCAAAATCACCCGCTTGCAATCCTCTCAGCGCCACTACTCCGCCTTCAACGCCTTTAACATCAACGTCCAAGTTGTATTTTTTATAAATTCCGTTACGGATTCCAACAAACACGACCGTAATGTCTTGTGTAGAGAGAGCCGCGCTGCCAACTTTAAATTTGGTCATCGCCTTTAATTTCAAATCAGTGCCGCTGCCTGCACTCGCGCCCTGGGTGTTTTGCGGAGCTGCGGTTGAGGAGGCTCCCGAGTCCCCTGTTCTCCCGCCTTGACTGCAACCGGTTACCAATAACATAATGGACAGCGATATTCCAATAAAAACCTTTTTTGCCTTCATACTTAAGACCCCCTTATTATTTAATGTTCATAATGTAATCCTGAAACTTTATCGATGACGAAACCTATTAGTCCCGGCGCGGAGGTTCGCCGATGCCTTGCTCGCGAACGCTTGCGATCATGGCGGAGTTCAACATCCACCTCCTGGCGCGAACGGAATCGTTCGCTAAATCGCGCATCTCCTGCTGCAGCTTAATTCTTTGCTGCGGATCTGCCTCCTTTACGACACGGGTATTTTTCTCGCTAATGCTTTTGACATAATCTACGGCTACCCGACGTCGAACCTCGCTGTACATATCCAATTCCGCTGTAGCGTCGGCGCCGCCTATGATCCGGACAAGACGTTTGGTTAGATCCACAGCATCGTGAATACCGCTATTAAGTCCCAGTCCGCCCATAGGGCTGTTTAGATGAGCCGCGTCTCCCAGAAGGATTATCCGGCCTTCATAAAATTTCTCCGCAACCCGTTGGTGAATGCGGTAAATTGTATTTTCAATAATAGGGAACGTATCGTCCGTCTTAAGTGCAACACGCATTGTGTTTTGAATGCCTTCAAGGTCCAGTGCAACCTCATCCGGAATTTCCGGCGGAACAGGATAAAGAAACCGCCAAGCCTCAGGAACTCGGAGCATAAACAGAAACTGCTCCGGATCCGAAATATAATTAACATAAGCAAGGTCCGGTATATATTCGTTGAGCGCGACCGGCGTGCCCACCAGGAGCCACCGCTCCTCAAGCGTATAGCCGTCGAATGCAAAACCTAATGTTTTTCTGACCGTACTTCTTCCCCCATCAGCACCGAGAAAATAGGAGCCTCGTACCTGCTCACGGCCCTTTAGAGTTTCAACCGTGATTGTGACACCGTTTTCATCTTGCTGAAACCCTGTCGCTTCCGAGTCGAAACGAAGCTCCACGTTTGACCGCTTTTCTAAACGTTCCTTCAAAACCTGCACATAAGTCGCTTGTGAGCATTGCAGCCGAAAAGGATATTTCGTATCGTCTTTCAATAAATTGAAATCGAACTCCGCATATAATCCCGTTTTCCGGTCACGGTACTGTACCTTGTCCGCAATGAGTCCCCGTTTCAATAAATCTTCACTAACACCGTAGGGTTCCAGCAATTCCAGTGTTCCGGCATGAAACGTAGACGCCCGCCATTCCGGACTTGGTGCGCTTCCTTTTTCCAATACAAGAACAGAAATGCCCTCCTGGGATAATATTTCTGCAGCCGTCAAACCAACCGGCCCCGCCCCTGCTATAACAATCGGATCCTTAGACACGTTGCTTCATCTCCTTTACCCTTTGCTCAACCTATAGACTTTCCTGATCTCTGTCCACTTAAAGAATGGGTTGAAATACATCATTGATATCCTGATGTCCGTCATTTTCCAAGTAAGTTTCCAGCTTTTCAAAATTGAAGGCTTCCATTAAAGGAAGATCATTTGTAGAAAACAAATAGCATTGCTCGCCGTCCGATGCGTTCACATGCTCGTGCCATGTCCAGGGAGGAACTACGAAGAAATCGCCCTCCGACCAATCGAATTTCACTCCGTTCATCACGGTGTAGCCGCTGCCTTTAAATACGTGATACACATTGCTGTGAACGTGGCGGTGGGCCTTGCCTTGGAAATTGGGCGGCAGCAGCTGCATTCTAGCCCCGATCCTGTCATTAGCATCTTTACCCGTGGAAGGGTTAATATACTCAATTGCATGACCGTCGTACGGATCAGGATCAAGTTCACTTAATCCGTCGAGTCCGGTTTTCGTCAACCCCCATTTATACCGTGTCAAAGGCGCCAAGCTTGGATTCCGATCCGATATGGGCCGTGTCATTCCGCCTTGGTATCTTCTGGATCCGTAGTTATTCGGCACTAGAAGTTGCTGCTGTTTCTGCGGATAAAATTCCGTAAAGCATACATTCATATATAAAGTAAACGGCGTATCCAGGCAATCCATCCACAGTACCGTTTCATTGCCTTGATTCGTATGATCGTGCCAGGTCCAAGTCGGGGTAATCAAATAATCTCCCGGCTCGAATTCCTCTTCTCCCCCGTTTACTCTACCTTTTCCGCCTTCCCCCTGCATAATAAACCGCAGCGCTGTCGTAGTATGGCGATGAGCCGGGGCGACTTCACCGGGCTTAACCGCCTGTATGGCGGCATAAAGCGTATGTGTGGCTCCTCCCCAACCATGCGGCTTAAGATCTTTCATTCCCGGATTAATCAGGAACACGGCACGGCGGTCGGCACCGTTACCTACTTCCAGCAAGTGCTCCGCTTCTTCCAGATTCCGACGAATGTGCTCTTTTTTCCACAGATAAGGGATAGGCCTTGCCTTCGGTTCAATGGTGTTGAGGCTATGAATCGATGCCCACAGCGGTCCTAGATTTTCGCTTGCCAATCTCTCGTGGAATTGTTCAAGTTTGTCGTTGTGAATCATTATGTTCCCTCCAGTCCTTTATAATCGACAGTTACGGAAAATTCCCCAATGCGATCGATTTGAATACGGACCGTATCTCCCCGGTCTATCGGCCCCACGCCATCCGGAGTTCCGGTCGTAATGATATCCCCTGGTTCCAAAGTCATCACCGAAGAAGCAGCTTCGAAAAATTTGTAGCAATCATAAATTAAATCCTTGGTGTTGGCGTTATGACGAAGTTCTTGATTAACCCATAAACGGAAGCTAAGTTCGTTTGGATTCCCGATTTCATCAGCCGTCACAATCCACGGTCCGATCGGTGTAAAGGTATCGAACGATTTACGCCAAGGACGATCTTCCTTTCCTCTGACCGTAATATCCATCAAGGCAAAATATCCGAAGATATAATGATGCGCTTTTGCAGCAGGCACGTCTTTCGCTTTTTTACCTACGACAAAAGCCAGCTCTGCTTCATGATCCGTCCGACGCTCCGGAAAGGGGAGCTTGACAGTATCGCCAGGGCCAATAATAGAAGAAGGCGCTTTCAGGAAAAAGCCGAGTTTATCAACTGTATATTCTGCGTTGTTAAATTGCAAGTTCATTTCGTCCTGATGTAAATAATAATTGACTGGCGCTGCTACAATTTTACTTGGATTGGGCACCGGAGGACGCAGATTTACTTCGGAGAGCAAATGAGACTTAGCAGAGGACAGGCTGCTATTAATTTGCGGTCGAAGCTCTTCGAAACGATCCATCAATCTGACCAGCGAGTCCTGGGGATTGCTGGAGTCCCATGGAACAATACTATCTAGCTCAAATATTCGATCATCTTGTACAATGCCTGGAATAAAGTCATTAAATAAGGCAATTTTCATTTTGAAACATCCTTTCAGCTCATCTAGTGAGTAATTCAACTCATTCACATTTCATACAATATCATACATAATTAAATATAGTCAATTTGATTTTTTAGAAAAAATGAGTAGTTGAACTCAAAATCATCTTACTGTATAATCTTTTTCAAAGCTCATCAGGAGGTAAGCTATGCGACAAATTAATATGGAATCCAATCGATCGATCGACAGAGCCTTTGACGTACTTCAGGTTTTTACTATAGAACGACCTTCATTAACTAAAGAAGAAATATCTAAATTAACTGACATTCCGGTTTCCACGGTTTATCGAATTCTCTATACGTTGGAACGCCGCAGCCTTGTCCGATTCGATCCGGATACTCTGTGTTATAGCCCTGGCTTTCGATTGATCGAATTCGGCTCGCTCATCTCTTCAATATTAGACGTGCATAGGGAAGCGGAAAGTTTCTTAAATGATCTTCATGTTCAAACAAGACAAACCGTTCTCATGGCTATAAGCGATGGGGATCAGATTCTTTACGTCTTTAACAAGGAAAATTACGATGGTTTAAAATTTTCTTCCCATGTCGGTCAGCGGCGCCCCTACATTTATGGAATTTTGGGGCCTGTGCTTCTTTCCTATCTTCCTAATAAGCAGATCGAACGCATACTGGAAATACCTGTGCCAAAGCATACTCCTTATACGACTACTGATCCCGACTTGATCCGCAAACGCTTGCAGCTGATCAAAGACAACGGGTTTTATATCGAATCTGATGAAACCAATATTGGCGTGACTGGTATCGGGGCTCCTGTATTCGATGTCAGAAAAGAGGTTATCGCGGCTGTAGGAGTGATTGGTCCCTCTGTGCAGCTAGTGGGCGAAGTGCTGGAACAGGCCAAAGTGGCACTACTGACGGCTACACAAGGTATATCCTCAAAAATGGGTTATCCTGGGAAACTTCATTCAACTTTTTAACTATTCCAGCAGACAAATGGAACCGTGTTTGGCAGCACGAGCGGCGATTGCTCAGCTATACGTTTGACCAAGCTAATCGGAAATGGGATCAAGTTCTTATCATTTGTTTTTGACAAGAACTTGATCCCATAAAAAAAGGAGCTGTCCCACAAGGGTATAGGCAAAGCCGCCTCCAACGCCACTGTATCAGTGGGATGGAAGCGGCTTTTTACATGCAAATTCATATCGCATAGGTTAAAAATACGCCTGCATCCTAATTGTTTTTTAGCCGATACCTTGCCAATTTTACCTCTGGTGATTTTTTGTCGGCTTAACGTCAGGCTATCGTTTCCAGCATTTCCGGCGTCACTTCAAAGCGCAGCGCTTGTCCGGACAAGTAGCGCTCGCATTCCTCGGCCATATACTGTCCCATGCGAAATATTTCCATACTCATGCTGCCGGCGATATGGGGGGTGACGATAACATTCTCCAGCTGCAAAAAGGGACTGTCCGCAAGCACCGGCTCGGGATTCGTAACATCGAGCAGCGCGGTCCGCGTCGGCACCTCGCGCAGCGCCTTGATCAAATCGTCTTCCACGACCTGTGCGCCGCGTCCGGTATTAATAAACGTTGCGTTCGGCTTCATCAGGTCAAAATGCTGCTTGTTCAATATGCCGACGGTCGCAGGCAGATTGGCCAAATGATTGGAAATCGTATCGCAATTCGTGAAAATATCAATTAAATCGGTTTTGCGAACGTTGAGCTCCGCCGCTTTGGCATCCGGGAGAAACGGGTCGAAGACGTCGATCGTCACCTTGTTCCTGCTCAGCGTCTCAATAACGCCTCTGCCGATCATGCCCGCTCCGAGAATGCCGATCCGCGCTCCGTAGTTGCCCGGATACGACTTCGTTATTTGCTGCGCTTCGCGATATTCCCCGGATTGCTTGTAATGTCGGGCCGCCCGGTAAAATCCTTTATTCGCCAGCAAAATTTGCGCCGCCGTAAACTCGATGACCGGAATCGCGTTCGCGGCCCAAGCGCTGATTACCGATACTTGGCGGGCCATAAACGGCCGGGCAAACCGCTGAACGGAGCCTGCCGCATAAAAAACGATTTTCAAATTTGGCAAATATCGCTGCAGTTCTTCCTCCGAGAACGCCGTGATGCCCCATGTGGAAAAAGCAATCTCCGCATCCTGAATCCGATCCGCATGAAGTCCGGCATTTTCCCTGTTTATGTAGTCGGGATACAAATCCACCTTCGCCGTCAAGCTTGCGCGCACATCCACATCGTAAGCGTTGTCTATCGCGGGACTGCCGCTTTCCGCCAAAAATATGGCCTTCGCCTTCATTCTGCTGCCTCCAATCCTAATGTTCAACTTCGAATAACATTAATTATAGCAGCACATGCTGCAAGCGTATACAGCTTTTGGAGTTGATGGTGGCAGCCGCTGCGTACGGCACGACGGGGCCGGATTCAAGCTCCGGCAATGCGGCTGGAAGCGGAACGGGCGCCTGACGCGAAGGCTGCCGCAACGGCGCCGAAGGAGCTTGTGCTCAAACATCTACTGGTGAAACGAAGGTCAAAACCAATCCGAAAAAAGGCGTTGCCTTCGATTTCGGCGTTCTGGATTCATTGGACCGGCTCTGCCTGGAGTCGGCGGGCGGCAGTAGCGCCGTCAGATTTAAATTCCGATTACAAACGATGAAGTCATATCCCGCAATGTCTTCGTCACGCTCATGGCGACGATGTATCCGGTCTTCGGATTTCGCGATGACGGCGTGTTTTGAATTTGCAGTCTGATTTGTCCGAATTTGCCTCTCGCTTCGATCTCATGCGTATTGTGGCTAATATGAGGGTCGACATATACTTTCACCTTCGTTTGGTCGAATCCGACGCCTGCAAGGCTCAATGCCGCAGAGACGTTGACGCTCTCCGGGAACAACCGCGCAGAATCGCGGGCAACGCCCTCGAAGGCGCAGTACGGCTCGGTTAATTCGTCCAAATTGATCTGCCGCTCCACCAGAGTACCGTACCAGGCTTTGGTCGGCTTTCTTGTAATCAGCGTCACTTCCTCCATCGGTCCCAGGCTGCCTGCGGCGATTCGGTCCAAGCCACCTATCGCGGCGGAAGGAATGATGATCTTTCTGCCGCACCGGGCGGCCGTTCCTTTCAACAGCTGCAGCAGCGCTTCATCGGCAAACGCGCCGACGCTCACTACAAGGAGATCTGCGCCGTGCAGCAGCGCTTTTTCCCCGTATTTTCTAACCGCTTCATGTCCGGCACACTCTACGACAATATCCGGAGACTGATTGAATAACTCGTCTTCATTATCCGTTATCACATACGCCTCAGAGCGTAAACCGTCAAATTTGGACTTGTCCCGCACAAGAATCGCCGTTAACTGAATTAGCCCCGCTTCACCTTGAAGTATCGACCGGACTACATCCTCGCCAATAGTTCCATACCCGATAATACCGACTTTTCGCATAAGCCCTCCTGCAAGTTAGTTTATAAAGATACATATATTTATCCGATTACGACTTTATCGGGTTAAGACCCCCGCCTCCAAGGTGGGCCTTGAATCAGGTGGGGCAGAGTCCCTATCTGATTCCCCTATGTTCAGCAAAGCTGAACGAGTTCACTTGTTCAGCCTCTATGTCTATCATATCAAAAATATTGTATTTGGTATACCAAAAACCATAACATTATGTTATAATGGGCTTATACCGAAGGGGAGGGATAACTTGTGCCAACTGTGACTTTTCAAACATCCGGCAAGGCTATCGAGGTGGATAAAGATGCCAATCTTCTTAGAACGTCCATCCGATATGAGGGAGCCGTTCCCTTCAAGTGCGGCGGAGGTCTTTGCGGAACGTGCCGCGTGCAGATTGTGGACGGACACGAAAATCTCAGCAAAGTAATGAAGAAGGAAATCGACCGGCTCGGGCAGGAGCGGATCGATCATGGCTATCGACTTGCTTGCCAGACGTTTGTGACCGGCGATATCACCGTTTCCTGGGGCGAAGAGGATGTCAATCGTTTGAACAAAATCGCTCAAAGACGGATCAACGCAGCCCAATAAACAACTTACCCAGGTCGAACCGTTGGACAGAGCCCGGATGCATTTCATTCAGGCTCTTTTGCATGCCGCAGCGCAGCCCCCAAGACGGCGCATAGTTCCCCGAAACACTTCAAAATTTGCCGGCGGCTTGACTTGATTGCAGCGGGCCGCAATCCAATTGAGCTCCCCGCCCTCCTGCGGCCATACATCCGCGCATAGCAAAAAGGCGCAAGCTGATTGGCGAGCCTGCGCCTATTGTTTCTTCATCCTTACACCTTTACAATTTTGCTGTCTTTGTCCTGATCCAGCTCGTAAATTTCCTTCTCGATCTCGGCCGTCGTTTCGAATTTCGGAAATACCTTCAACGGGATGCTGTTGTCCGGAAACACTTCGGATACGCCCTGGATGACGATTCGGGTCACCGGATTTTTAATTTTGCAAATCGAGAAAGTCGTCTTTTTTTTGCCGAAAAAATAATATTCATATTCCGCCACTGTGTCCAGATCCGGATTGTCGGTAACCGTTTTATAACGCTCTGTCGTGGATACTAAAATATATTCGCTCATCTTCAAATACCTCCAGTTTATCGATTTAGTCAAGATGACTTCCGGTGCTATTCATAGCGGACGATCAATTCCACTTCTACGGCTGCGGCGCCGGGCAGTGCCGCTACGCCGATAGCGGACCGCGCATGGGCGCCTTTATCGCCGAATACTTCAACGAGCAGATCGGAAGCGCCGTTCAGCACATAAGGAAGCTCGTAAAAATCCGGAGCCGCGTGAATGAAGCCTTCCATTTTCACAATTCCGGTTACGCGGTCCAAATGTCCCAGCACCGTTTTCAGCGTCCCGAGCTGGTTAATAATGCACTGCCGCGCTGCCTGATAGCCTTCCTCTTTCGATAAATCCAACCCGACTTTTCCTTTATATTGCAGCACGCCGTTTACTTTGGGAGTCACGCCGCTCATATAAATGATCGGCGGCATCATCGTATAGGGGACATAATTGCCGCTCGGCTTGGGCAGAGACTCCAATCGAATGTCCAGTTCCTTCAGTCTGGCCTCAACTTGTCCTTGTATTTCCAACAAGAGTATCCCCTCCAGGCTATTCCTGACGAATTTCAATATCCTCCGTAATATACAATTGACATGCCAACCGGCAGCCGTCGCTCAATTTGTCGCCCAGCATTTTGTTTTCCTTCCAGTTCGGTTCGGAAAGCGCCTCCCCGCCGGAAAGAACGGTCACCATACATTTGGTGCATTTCCCCATCCCGCAACCGTACTTGAGATGAGGAAACGGAAATTTTTTAATCCCGGCCAATACAACTAAATTGCTGTTTGCCGCCACTTCCTGTTCGTAGACTTGTCCGTTTTGATGTAATTTTACGTTTGGCAAAGCAAACCCCCCTCCCGCAATTTAGCGTATAGTAGTTATTGTTTTTCCAATGCTTCCATATAAGCTTTTTTCGAATTTTCCAAATGGATTTTCGTTAAATTTTCCGCAAGATCGCCTTCGCCGTTAAGAACCGCCTGCGCCAATGCCCGGTGCTCCTCGGTCGCTTTGCGCATCCGCCCCGGAAGCTCGTAGCCGACGTGGGCGAACGCGCGGATATAGTCGGCCAGGCCGTCCAGCATCTGCTTCAATCTCGGGCTTTGCGCCGCGCGGAAAATGATTTCGTTAATCGAGAAATGGTATATCCTCTCCTGATCGAATACCGGTTGAGCCAGCGCCTGATCGATTTCCTCAATCATCCGCTTCAATTCTTCGCGATGCGACGGTTCGGCCTTCTGCGCAGCCATCTTCATCGCCAAGCTTTCCAGAGCGGCCAGTATCGTAAATATTTCGATAATCTCCTCCGGGGACAGCTTGGAGACAACTACGCCTTTACGCGGCAGCGTTTTGACAAATCCTTGCGATTCCAGACGGAACAAAGCTTCACGGATCGGAGTTCTGCTCACGTTTAATTGATCGGCCAGCTCGCGCTCGATAATGCGCTCGCCGGATTTATATACTCCTTGCACAATAGCTTGCTTGATATATTGGTAAACTTTGTCGCGGATAGGACTTAGTTCTTCATCTTTCCATACCGGTACGTCTGGCATCTGGTATACCTCCGAATGTCGTTTTCTCTTAGTGTAATCGAAATGCGATATACTGTAAAACAGTTTTCGGAGGCTTATATGCCGTTTATGCACGAGTCATTAATTTAAAAACAAAGCGCCATACAGCAATGCGGAGCCTACTACAATACCCGGATGAATTTTCAACTTCTCCAATGCGACTAAGCTGACCGCCGTAATAGCGGCTGTTTGCCAAATTCCGGCCGATTCATACGCGCCTGCGAAAAACTGGAACGCCAACGTTCCAAGCAGTACCGCAACAATCGGCCTTACGATTTGCGTCATGGCCGAAACTTGCGGCGCCGATTTGAAAAACTGGAGAAACTTGAACAATATGACCATGGCAATGGCGGTTGGAGCTATCGTCGCGATTAATGCGACAGCCGCTCCGGGGATTCCCGCGATCTGATAGCCGATATAACCGGCCAGCTTCGTTGCGATCGGGCTGGGCAGCGCATTGCCGAGCGCAAGCACGTCGCCGAACTGCTCCAAAGTCATCCAACCGTAATGGTCAACGACCTCCGCCTGCAGCAGCGGGATAATCGGCGGCCCGCCGCCGTAGCCTAAAATGTTAGGAATGAAAAATGCCCAAAAAATATGAAGGAACATCATGCTGATATACCCCTGTCAGAGCCGGCCTGCTTCTTCTTCCGTTTTTTCAACAGGTAGGTCGACTCGATAAATGCGTAAGCAAGCGCGATGCCGATCAGCAGCCCCGGATTCAGATTCAGCAGGACCAGAGCGATTAACGAAACGACGGTCCATCCGATCGTCCTGCTCTTGACCCAGCTTTTCCATGATTTCAGAAAAAATTCATAGGCCATTACCGCCATCATCACACCGATCACCGGCTGTACGCCGTGCGTCATGCCCCCTACGATGCCGGAATCCTTAAGCTTGTAAATGAGCCCGAGCAGCAGGATCATCGCTGCCAGGACAGGGATGACCATGGCCAGTATGGCGATAAAAGCGCCTATCGTACCTTTCACTTTATAGCCGATGTAACCGGCCATCTTCGTTGCGATCGGCCCCGGCAGCGCATTTCCCATGGCCAGCACGTCCGTGAACTCTTCGTCCGTCATCCAGTTGTACTTCTGCACCGCTTCCGCGTGTACGAGGGGAATCATGGTAGGTCCGCCGCCGTAACCCAATATGCCAATCCGAAAAAATCCGAGGAACAGATTCCAATACTCCATCTTTCCCTCTCCATTCCTGAAATCAAATCCTTCAAGCTTAGCCGCGGCTGTTAAGCCCGCATTACTTCTTAATATCCGCTTGAGTCATGACCTCGTATTCGTCGCCCAAATGAGCCTGCAGCGCCTTGAGCGCCGCCGTTCCGACAGCGGTGTCCTGCTCGCCGTTGCCGCCGCTGATCCCTACGCCGCCCACAACCTCGCCGTTGACCACGATCGGAAAGCCGCCTACGAAGATGGCGAACTTGCCGGGCAGCATCGCATGAATCCCGAATGCTTCGCCCGTCGTGGAGGCCGGTCCGCCCGGCTGGTTGAACAAGTGGGTGGACCGTTTGTGGCCGCTCGCCGTAAACGCCTTGGCTATGGCGATCTCCGGGCCGGTAATGCGTCCGCCGTTCATACGCTCGAGCGCGATCACATATCCGCCGTCGTCGACGATGCAAATCGATTCAAGCGCCTTTACTTCTTCCGCTGCGAGCTTCGCCGCTTCTACCATTAACTTCGCTTCTTCAAGCTCCAATTTCAATGCCGCTTTCATAGGCCGCCGTCTCCTTATTCCCTTATAATAAAGTCTTCTTAGAACCCGGTGAATCACTCTAATATTTATTCGTGTTCTACTTAATCGATGCTTTTCACGCCGTGGTATACGCTTTTAATTTGCGTGTAAAATTCAAGCGCTCCCCGTCCCGATTCGCGGTAAGTCGCGGTGCTGGACATTTTCACGCCGCCGAACGGCGCGTTGTAGGCATTGCCGGTTGTCGTACGGTTTACCTTGACCACACCGGCTTGAATGTTATTGATAAAATGCTGGACGCGGTTCGGATCCAACGTGCAGATCGCGGCCGACAAGCCAAATTCGACATCGTTGGCAATCCGCATCGCCTCCTGGAAGGACGCAACGCGGATGACCGAAATAACCGGTCCGAATATTTCCTCCTGCGCAATTCTCATGTCCGGCTTCACATTCGTGAATACAGCCGGTCGGACATAATAGCCTTTAGCATAATCGCCCTCGGTCAAATGCTCGCCGCCGTAAACGAGCTCGGCGCCTTCGTTTTTGCCGATTTCCACATACTCCAGTACGTTGTGCAATTGGCTGGCATTGGCCAACGGGCCGACCTCGACGCCTTTCTGCAAGCCGCTGCCGATACTCAGCAATTTCGTTTGGGCGACCAGCGCCTCGACGAACCGGTCATGCACGGCATCCATCACGATGACGCGGCTGGTGCCGGTGCAGGCTTGCCCCGTCAGCTCGAAGCCGCCTTTGATCGCAAGCTCGGCCGCCTGCTCGATATCGGCGTCTTCCATGACGAGCAGCGGATTTTTTCCGCCCAGCTCCAGCTGTACGCGTGTGGATAAGCGAACGGAACGGTTAATGTGCTCGCCGGCCCCGGTCGAGCCGGTAAACGTTACGGCTTTGACGGCCGGATGCGTGACGAGCGGAACTCCCGTTTTGGAAGCGGAGCCTGTAATGAAATTGATCACGCCGGCCGGCAAGCCTGCATCGTGAAGCGCCTGAACGAGCCGGAATGCGATTAGCGGCGTATCCGATGCCGGTTTGAACACGACGGTATTGCCGGCGGCTAAGGCCGGAGCGATTTTCCGAGCCGGAATGGACAGCGGAAAATTCCATGGGGTGATGACCGTAATAACGCCTAGCGGCTCTTTTTTCGTATATACAAACGTTGTCGGATCGTCGGAAGGCAGCGTTTCTCCGGCAATGTTCAAGCCTTCCGATGCATAGTAACGCAGCGTCTGCGCGGAACGCTTAACCTCCATCCGGCTGCTGCCGAGAGTCTTGCCCTCTTCGCGGGTCAGCTCTTCGGCATATTGCTCCAACCCGGCTTCCAGCAAATCGGCCGCTTTGTACAATAGTTCAGCCCGCTTGCTGGGAGAGGAATATCGCCACGATTGAAAGGCGCGTTCCGCAGCTTCGATCGCCTGCACGACATCTTCCTCGACGGAGGCCTGGAATCGTCCGACAATGTCCGAAGCGTCAGCCGGGTTCGTATTTTCGAATGTGGCCCCGCTTGCGGAATCCACCCATTGTCCGTCAACCAGATTTTTATAAGTCTGTACTGCTGTTTCGATCGCCATACGGATCCCCTTTCCTTACTGGAATGCAGGCAACTTGTTCCTGCTTATGGTCACTTCAATAATGCTGCGCTATTTAAACCAATACCCGAGAAACAAGTTATTCTCATTCTCGGGTATGTCGGGAACATGCTATTTCATAGATGCGTATTGATAAGTCCGGCATTCGGTTCGTTCCGATAAAAATTATTCCAGGCAAAATTCGCGGGAGATGGCTGCGATGTACATTCTGCGCATTTTCGTCGCTTCTTCGACGATTTCAATGCAGCGCTGCTGATCTTCCGGCGTTCTTGCATATTCCAGCACGATTTGATAGCCGCGTTCGCCGTGAATTTCATCGGATACGATGTGAAGGTCGAAAAATTCTACTTCCTCATCCGTAAAACCGTATTTCTCGCGAAGCGTAGGCGTTTGTTTGCGGTAAATGGCAGGCACTTGCGATTCAAGGCCTACAACAAGAGCGGCCGTTGCGAACAGGAAGTTTTCCTTGAAGGCCATCCGGTAGCACCAGGATTGAAGACCGATCGTTTCGGGCAGCAAATAATTCATCGATTCAACGCGTTCCCGGGTCGTTCCGCAAGCTTCGCCGAAGCGGATCAGCAGGTCGGTATGGCGGTCGCCGCCAAGCTCTTCCTCCCACATATTTTGCAGCAGAAAGTCTCTCGCATCCTCATGCGGACAATTTGCATAAATATAAGCCAAGTATTCGGCGAAAGGACCTACGTAAGCGTAATGCTGTTCAACCCAGCGAGCGAAATGTTCTTTCTTCAATTCTCCGTTCGCCCACATCAGCGTGAACGGAGCTTTGGCAACCGCATTTCCTTCAATAGCCTGCTCCAAAGCGCGACGGAACTCCTCTTTGTTCATTAACCGGGATTGTGTCATTGTTTCTGCCATTTTCAAAACACTCCTCTCAATTTTAAAAAACATATAGGATTGAAACACTTGCTCACTTTTTCGCGAACCGGACGATTTACAGTTCCGATTCTTATTGCGGTTTTTGGTATATTGTATACCAAAAACCTTATGCCTTTATTATTGCTTACATGGGCTTATCTGTCAACCTGCTTTTTTTAGAATGAGCAGAAGAACCATCGCCATCACCAGATAAGCAGCCGTATAAGGAACATTCCAATTGGACACCTTATAAGAGCTTTGACCTGAAAGTGCCGCCATCATACCCGCCGTCGCATTATAAGGGCCGACCATAAAAGCGGCTGCCGCTCCTGTCAGCATAGCGATTGCCGTCAGTCCGACCGAGATGCCCAACGCCTGCGGTTTAAGCGATTCCGCCGCCAAAGCGAGCGCAACCGCCGGATGCAGGCCGACAAATGCGAGCACCAGCGGAATAAGCGGGATCAATAGCAAAAACAGATCCGCTCCCACCATATCCTTCAAGGCCATAATCCCGCCATTAATGATGTGGCCGGCCCCGGAGGCTTGAATGGAGGAGATCATAAATCCGGCGCTCAAAAATACAAAAAACTGCTCTTTCATTCTTAAAAGATGGTCAGGCAGCAAAATTTTGCTCTCTTCAATAAAAAGCTTGCCTTTTCCGAGCAGCATCGACCATAAAAACGCAAACGGGATAACCGATACGGAGACAAGCAGCAAAAAGCTGGATCGCGTAAATGTTTCCAACAATAAAATTAAACCGTTAAATACAAGGATCGCGATAACAATTTGTACGGGATGACTGGCCTTCCGCTCTTCGGATTGCCGCTCCCCGGATTTAATCGAGTCTTGCCGGGCCGCAGCGATTTCGTCAATCGCAGCTTGTCCCAGCAGCTTTTGCCTGCGGTTTGCGATCCGTCGTCCCATGAAACTGTCCAGGGCAAGCCCAAGCAAGCTAAACGGAATTACAATCGGCAGTATCGAGCTCCATTGCACGCCTGTCATTTCCACAATGATCCCAACAATCGGAGCAACCGGCGTCCAAACGATCGGCATGCTGTAACCATGCGTAATAGCCCGGCTTATAAACCGCTCCTTCTGTTCGATCGGATACAAATCAAGCGAAGGTCGAATCGTGTGATACATCATCGGCAGCGTAGCCAAATTCATAAATGAGCTCAAAATGTACGACAATCCGGAAGTAATCGTATACAGCAGGCCGGAATGCTTGATTTTGCTTTGAATGATTTTTTGAATTCGAAGCGCATAGCCGCCCAGCTCAATCGGTATCGCAATAAGCGGAATCAACGCAAACAAGCTCAAAATGTTCAGCATATTTCCAAAGCCCCGGATATAGCTTTCCCATGGAGCGCCGCTTATGGCAAGCAAAATCATGCCTATGCACAAAAAGGCGGCGCCCATCCCTTTAACGAAACGTTTGACCGACCGGAACACGACCATAACAATAAGCAGGCTTACTGCCGATATGACCCATTGAAGCATTTCATTCGGGTGAAAAGCCGAAACGAGGTAAGCGGCAATAGCCGCCATAAACAAATACGGCTTCATTGTCAGATCACTTCTTTGACTGCTTTAGTTAAGCGCTCCAGGGCGGTTTCCACAATTTCTTTGCCGATGTCCTCGCTGGCTTTGGTCGCATCGCCGATACAGCCGTTGCGGGTCATTTCATCATAATAATAGAAGCCTTGCAGCGGATTGCCGGGTCGCAGCTTTTTCCAGCGGCCCTCCTGATAATCGGCCGCTTCCAGTTTGTCCGTGCGAACCAAATGAGGGGCGAGATACAGAGCCTCCGAAACCTCGCGGTCGCAGCTGTGCCCGTACAGCTTGGACTCGATCCTGCGGTCCATGACATCTTTGGCGGACGCCGTCGTTTTCGCATAATAAATGCGCACGTCGAGCTCGCCGGTCAGCATATCCGAGGCGACGCCAAGCGTGGACTGGTTGCCCCCATGCGAATTAAGAATAAGAAATTGCTTAATGCCGTGCTGCTTCAACGACTTGATCATGTCGCGAAGAATCGCGATTACCGTGGTCGGCTCCAAGGAAATCGTTCCCGGAAAATGGATATGATGCGGCGATACGCCCATATTAATAGCAGGAGTTAAAACAGCCTCGGGATACAACCGCTCCGTCAATCGCTTGCCCATTTCCTCGGCAAGGACGGCGTCGCAACTCTCGACCATATGCGGACCGTGCTGCTCGTGCGCTCCTAAAGGAATAATCGCGATTTTAACAGTTTTAAGCGCCTGTTCTACTTCAGGCCAAGTCATTTCAGTTAAAAAATAGGGGCTTGGCATCGTTTCACACTCCTTTTTCCTATAAATATGGTGTATTGTATACCATTAGAACATAAAGCTTTCACAATTGTTGCAGTTTCACTGTTTATTGTGCAGCTTGTTTTAGTTTACAATAAATAATGAGAACAGCAAGAGAGCAGGTGAATTATTTTGATGCACCATAAGCATTACCTGGATAAAAGGTCGGTGCCTTTTATTTCGGAGCTGTTAGTCAAACATTACTTGCAGCATCCGGGCTATACCGAGATCGTTGTCATCTGCATCGGTACGAACCGTTATTCCGGCGATTCATTGGGACCGCTGGTCGGCAGCCGGCTGTTCGAGCGGCTTGAAGGCAATCCGAATGTGCATATTTACGGAACGCTTGACAAGCCTGTCCACGCATTGAATCTGCAGAAGACGTTAACCGCCATTGCGGGTAAGCATAGCCGCGCCTATATAATTGCCGTCGACGCTTGTCTTGGACAATATTATAAAATCGGCACGCTACAGCTTGTGGAAGAGCCTTTGCAGCCCGGAGCCAGTCTGAACAAGCAGCTTCCCCCTATCGGCCACATTCATATCAAAGGGATTATTAACAACTACGGTCCGTTGAACCATAAAGTGCTGGAGCATACAAGCCTGACGTTCGTTCAGGAAATGTCGGCCGTTATTAGCCGCATTCTGGTTAAATCATGTCAGGATATCATTCCCCGGCTTGCGTCGAAGCAGCTGCCGGGCGGGCAAGTACCCAGCCGGCTTCCGGCAGGGAATTGAGTTTAAATCGTTACCACATAAGCACAGCTATGACCGTAGCGACGGAAAGTCCAACAATAACGGGCAAGAAATTTCTGCGCGCCAAATCTATGGCCGATACACCGGCGAATCCGGCGACGGCCACCAAGGAAGACCATGCGATGATCGTGCCGCCTCCCGACCAGATAGCCCCCATCTGACCGATTGCGGCCAAGGCTGAAGGATCCATATTGACTGCCGGCCCCATGACTCCGGAAAGAGATCCGGTCAACGGCAATCCGGAAAATCCGGAACCGTCCAGTCCGGTAACGATTCCGATGATAAGAATACTGAAGGCAGTTATAAATCCGTTAGATGGAATCGCATGCTGTACGGAAGCAACCAGATCGAACAGAAATCCCGGCGCTTTTACTCCTTCGCCCAGTGACAAAATGCTTCCCGAAAAATCGGCGTTGCCCAGGAAGAAAAAGCCTGCAATCGGAATGACCGGCCCCATCGCTTTGAAAGCAAATACAAAGCCTTCCGTAAGATGGTCGCTAATCTTGTCCAACGCGCCGATTTTCGAGAACACGGTACAGGCAAGAATGAGCAAAATAACGGCTACCCCCCCGATAAATGCAGCGCCGTCGCCGCCTTCAAAGCCGCCCATACCGGATCCGAATTTACTGGCGATCATAACAATCATGACGGCAAGCATGGACAACGGTACCAAAACCGAAAACAGCTTGGACCATTTGTTTACGGAAGGATTGAGCGTCTCTACAGCTGCGGCGGCTTCGGCATACTCCACCATTGCTGCATCCGATGCGGCTTGCTTATGCATAGCTGCATCTTCCTGGTTGGAGGCAACAGGCTTGCGGATTTCTTTCCGGTTCAGCATATAAGCTCCACCAATCGAAATAACGCCGGTAATTAAAGACAGCACCAACGCTTTGTCCGCAACAGACGCAGTTGATACGCCCGCTCCTTTGGCGCTCAACATAGGAGCTACCTGCATGACATAGTCCGAAGACAGTGCCAGTCCTTGTCCGGCAAGCGCGATGGCCATTGCAGCTCCCATAGCGGGAAGTCCTGCGCGGATTGCAGCCGGGATCAAGAGCGCACCGATCAGCGGGACTGCAGGGGTCGGCCAGAAGAAAAGCGAGATAACAAATGTAATGAGCGCCAGCACGAAAAATGCGACATGTCCGTTTACCATCAGCTTTTGGATGGGCTGAATCATCCTCCGATCCGCGCCAATATCGCGCAATGAAGCTAACAGTGCAACCATAAACGTAATGATCAGGAAAATCGTAAACAGTTCCTTGGCCGCAGTAAGATTGGCGTTATAAATGGCCTTAAACCCGCTTATTACATCCCCCTTATAGATCCATCCGACTAAAAAAGTGCCGATTAAAGTCGGAATGACAACACCACGTCGAAACAACATTACAACAATAATAACCAATGTAAGAAAAGCGTACGTAAGATGTGATGCTGTAATCATTCGCTAATCCCTGCCTTCTTCAATTAATGTACTTCAAGGCGATTGTAGCACATTTTCTTGAGCGAAAATAGTCTTTTTTGGCATTTGGTATACAATTTTCGCGAAAAACTTTTTCTTTCTGTTCCGTTTTCCCTAAAGTTATCCATTTTCATGTCAATGAATATAACATCATCGCTTGGTGGCAACATACGAATCGCTGGCTGTCCACATGCTTCCAGATGTTTCCTTTGTTTTGCCGGCACCACTCCTTCATAAGCCGGTTTAGTTTAAAGCTGACTGAAAGCGATTACATTTTCAGTACAATTATATTATCACATTTTGTCGATCGTGTGTAGGTTTATTGTATATTGTATACATTATATTTTTTTAATCATTCATCCGTTCAAAAGCAAACCCGGTTCACCTCAACAGGAATAAACCGGGCTATAATGCGGTTTAATTTTCAAAATGATACTTTTTCTTGGCTATACGTCCTACCGCGTTGACCAATCCGTACAATACGATCGACAAAACGGCTAGCATCGCAATGCTGACCATCACCATATTCATTTGAAACACTTGACCGCCATAGATGATTAAATAACCGAGACCCGCCTTGGACGATAAAAATTCTCCCATGATGACCCCGACCAGCGTCAAGCCGACATTCACTTTGAGCGTAGCGATAAAATTGGGGATACTCGCGGGCAGCAGCACCATCCGCAGCATTTGCCCTTTCGTGGCGCCGAACGACTCCATTAATTTGAGCTTCGTTTTGCTGATTTCCTTAAATCCGCTTTCGATCATAATAATCGTAACGATGACGGATATCGCCATCGCCATCCCGTAAATCGAGTACCGGTCTCCAAGCCAAATATAAAAGATCGGACCGAGCGCCACCTTGGGCAGCGCGTTTAGGACGACCATATAAGGCTCCAATACTTTCGAGGCGAACGTCGACCACCAGAACATTATAGCTACAGCCGTGCCGAGCAGCATGGAGACAACAATGCCGATCAGCGTCTCCAACGCGGTTGTCCATGTATGTGCGAACAAGCTGCCTTGAAATGCAAGCTCCTGAAACGACGAAACGAGCTGCGACGGCCTGCTGGTCAGCATCGGGTCGACCCATTTCAAAGCGGCCGCCAGCTCCCACAGACCAAGAAAAGCGACAAACAGCAGCAATTGCGATACCCGGACCATTTGCAGCTTGCGTTTCTCAACCTTCAAATATTCGGCGTATTGCGGCGACGTTGTTTGTTCATAAGCCAGTGTGACCGACTGCCCCTTGCGGGGCTCCGCGGCAACGGACGAGTCTCTAACCGGCAGTGACGACATGACCTTCCAGCTCCCTCCATATGTGGTTAAAGTAATCGTTATAACGGCTTGCTTCGCGTTTTTTCCAAGGGGACAGCCCCGTTCCTTCGTCCAGCTCGATCTTGTAGACCGAAGATATCGTACTCGGTCTTTTCGACATCACCAACACCCGGTCCGCCATACTGATCGCCTCGGAAATATCGTGAGTGACCAGAATAGCCGTCTTGCCCTGGTCTTTAATGATGCTGAAAATTTCATCCGCCAATGTCAAGCGGGTTTGGTAATCCAAAGCGGAGAACGGCTCGTCGAGCAGCAATATATCCGGCTCCGTCACCAAGGTTCGGATTAAGGCAACCCGCTGCCGCATGCCGCCGGAAAGCTGCGCCGGGCTGTGATGCGCAAAGCCGCCCAAGCCGTAGCGCTCCATCAGCTCCATCGCCTTCCGTTCCGCCTGCCGCAAATCCATCTTGCGTATTTCCGCCCCGACCAGCAAATTGCTTAATATATCCCGCCATTCAAACAGATGATCGTGCTGCAGCATGTATCCGACCTTGGGCGAAGTGCCCGATACCTGCTGTCCGTCGATCAGCACCGTGCCCTTCGTCGGCTTATACATGCCGGAAATTAATGAAAGCATCGTACTTTTACCGCAGCCGCTCGGACCAACGATACTGATGAATTCGCCTGCCGCGATCGACATATTGATGTCGCGTATCGCTTCAGTCTCCTGCTTCAACGTGAAATAGCTTAAACAGACATCATGCAATTCGATTTGCGCCACGGCTCATTTCCCCGCCTTTCCGATGTTTTTCACGAAGCTCATATCGGCGACGGCCGCCAAATCCGCCACCTTCTGCTCCTGCTTGAGAACGCCGTTTTCGATCAACACCTTTTGCAGCGACTCGAATTGCTCGGCGGTTAATTCCGGTACGGCGGGCCATGTGTCCTGCTTCTTGTAACGGTCGATCGATTGAACAATAATATCTTTCGGCGTTCCTTCAAAAAACGGCGTCAGCGCTTCGGCGATTTCGTCGGGCGCTGCGGTGTTCAGCCATTTCGTCCCTTTGGCTACGGCGTTGACGAATTTCTGGATCGTTTCGGGGTTGTTTTTGATATAATCGGATGTCGCGACATAAGAGGTTTCCGGAAACGGGCCAAAGGCTTGTCCGACCGAAGCGACATAATGGGCTTTGCCTTCCTTTTCCAGCGTGGAGGCAATCGGTTCGAATACTTGGATGTAATCGCCCTTGCCGCTTGTAAAAGCGCCGGCCATAGCCGTGGAGGCAATGTTGGTGATGACATCGACCTTGGCCACCTTCTCCTGGAGCAGCTTCGTGTTCAGCACCATTTGCGGCGCGCTGCCCGGCCTCCAGCCGACGACCGATTTGCCCTGCAGATCAGACCATTTGAAGCTGTCCGTTTTATTGCGGGACAACAGAAACGAGCCGTCCTTCATTGTGAGCTGGTGGAAAATTTTGAGCGTCTTGTCCCCTTTCTGGTTATAAATATAAATCGCGGTTTCCGGCCCGACCAGGGAAATATCCGCAACTCCGGCAATTAATGCAGCCGCCCCCTTATCCGAGCCCTGCGCCGTGTTCATATCGACATTCAAGCCCTCTTCTTTAAAAAATCCTTTTTGCATCGCGATATAATGCGGGGCGTAAAAAATGGAACGGATGACCTCCGAAAATTTGACTGTTTTTAACGCTTCATCCTTCTTCCCCTGCCCCGCGGCGACAGGCTGGGTGGTCGAGGTGGCTGCAGGCGCGGCGGTGCCGCAGCCGGCGGCAAGCGCCAGCAGTACGGCGGTGAGCAGAAGACAGGCGGGTTTTCTCATTTTCATCATCGATGATCTTCCTTTCGAAAATATGTAGTCACAGCATTTGTACGGCGCGAGACGACTTCGCAACGAGATGGGTTGCCGCCATTTCTTTACCGTATTCAACCATTTGAACATGACCTACTTCTTTCAACGGCACGGCGGTGATGCGCTCTCTGAGCAAAAATATGTCGACCTGCGGCAGCAGCATTTCCAACGCGTAAGCCAGCGGCAGTCCGTTCTCCATAATCTCGACGGAATGCGGATTGCCGACGATAAAATTAAGCCCGCGGCGCCTTGCCAGCCCGACAAATTCATGATCCTCCCTGACTCTGCTGATGCTCGCAATGATCGTATCGGTTTCGGGATACATGGCAAGCGCCTTCTCCAGATGCTCTAATGTAAATCCGGTATGCGGGAAAAAGTGCAGCACATGCTTCACCGTACTGCCGGGCGTGCCGCTCAGCAGTCTGGCGGGATTGGCGAGCGTTGCTTCCTGCAGCGACGCTTCCCCGCGGATTGCCCGCTCCGCCTCCAGTATATCCCGGTCGATCTCCCTGCCCATGAAGCTGTCAATGCGGTTCAGAATATCCCCGGCGGTCCGCACCTCCTCCAAAGCGATGCCTTTATGCAAAATATTTCCCGGGATGCCGCCAAAAGCAATGTCGGTTTTCAGCTTGCGGTGCCCGTGCAGCAGCGTGAGTCCCGGATGAAGCCCGTGGAACGCCTCGTGCATTTCAATAAGCGCCAGATCGTACAGCGGCAAATAATCCGCAAACGGCACCCCGCCCGAGCTGGCCGCGTCCGCAACGGGATGATGGACGATAATGAGGTCCAGCTTCATGGCCGAGGCCAGCTCGATGACCGACTCGGTCAGCGTCATTCCGACGCCGATGCGCGATACCGGCTTGCGCTTGTCGCCGAATACGAGCCCGGGAATTTCAATGACGCTTTTCCCCGGGATATTCGAATTTTTCATTACCACATACGGATTGGTGCCCGAGGTGACCTCGTTCCAATCCATGACCATCCTTCCTTTGGATATTTGATTGAGCGCCTCCAGTACGTCTCCCGCATCCGTGTGGGCCTGAGTTAGTTTCATGTGCATCTCTCCCTTGCTGCTTGGTCTTGGTTTTATACAACCTGGGACAAACGGCTTCACCGTCCTTAGAGGGCGAGCGCGTTTGTCAAGGTTGCGCGAAGCAAAGTATAAACTCTTATACAACAGAAAAAACCGCCATCATGAGCACCCGGACCCGTTCGGATCCGGATATGTCATAAGTAGCGGCTGTAAAGCTCTCCTTGGCGGGAGTTCCTTATCACCTGCTATTAGGTACAGCCTTGGGAATGAAACAAAATGGAGTCTAATCTCTTTTGTCAACAAAAGGATTCGATCCTTAATGCTCCTCCAAAACCATACGTAAACGTAAAAGTGTGCAAGCAAGGACAGAACGGTTCGTCAATTTGCAAACGACGGCTAATCGATCAGCTGTAACCTGATATTGAAACTTGATATTAAAGCGCTTACAATGATATTATCATAATTTCTTATAATCCGCCATACTTTTTTTGTATATTGTATACGAACCATATTTCAGCCGAGCCGAATTGCATCTTAGCCCGGCCGAAACGGTCGATCGCATATGCATACACCAGGTCGGGCTAACGTTCAAAATGATACTTCCTTTTCGCATAGCGCCCCGCCAAATTGACTAACCCGTACAAAATAATGGATAACACGGCCAACATCGCGATGCTAACCATGACCATATTCATTTGGAAAACTTGCCCGCCATAGATGATTAAATAACCGAGTCCAGCCTTGGATGACAAAAATTCGCCCATAATGACACCGACCAGCGTCAAGCCTACATTCACCTTCAGCGTTGCGATGAAGTTCGGAATGCTCGCCGGCAGCAGCACCATTCGCAGCATTTGCGCTTTGGTCGCGCCGAATGACTCCATCAGCTTCAGCTTCGTTTGGCTGATTTCTTTGAACCCGCTTTCGACCATAATGATCGTGACGATGATCGATATGGCAATGGCCATCCCGTAAATCGAATACCGGTCGCCCAGCCAAATGTAAAAGATCGGGCCAATTGCGACCTTGGGCAGCGCGTTCAGCACAACCATGTACGGCTCCAGCACTTTGGAGGCAAACGTGGACCACCAGAACAGAACGGCGATCGCCGTACCGAGTACCATGGAAACGACGATGCCGATCAATGTCTCCACGCTTGTCGTCCATGTATGCTTGAACAAGTCGCCTTTGAACGCCAGCTCTTGAAAGGAAGCCGCCAATTGCGACGGTTTGCTGGTCAGCATCGAGTCCACCCATTTCAGCGTTGCGGCCAATTCCCACAGTCCGAGAAATGCGGCAAACAGCAGCAGCTGCGACAAACGGATCATCCACAGCTTGCGTTTCTGAATCCGAAGATATTCGGCATATTGCGGCGAAGCCGGCTGCTGCCGCTCCGCAGCCGGTGCCGGAGCTTCCTCATTGCTTGCCTCCGAAACGACCGACGAATCTCTAACCGGTAGAGACGACATGTCCCTGCAGCTCCTTCCATATATCGTTAAAGTAGTTGTTGTATCGGTTTGCTTCCCTTTTTTTCCATGGGGTCCATTCTTTATCCCCTTCCTCGCCTAATCGAATCGAATAAACCGTGGAGATCGTGCTTGGCCGCTTCGACATCACCATGACGCGGTCTCCCATACTGATTGCTTCCGATATATCATGAGTGACCAGCACGGCGGTTTTTCCTTGATCCTTAATGATTTTAAAAATTTCGTCGGCAAGCGTAAGGCGGGTTTGGTAATCGAGCGCGGAAAAAGGTTCGTCCAGCAGCAAAATATCCGGTTCCGTCACAAGCGTCCGAATGAGCGCCACCCGCTGGCGCATACCGCCGGAAAGCTGGGAAGGGCTATGGTGCGCGAACCCGCCCAAGCCGTAACGCTCCAACAGCTCCAACGCTTTGCGCTCCGCCCGTTTACGGTCCATCCTGCGAATTTCGGCCCCGACCATCAGGTTGCTCAAAATATCGCGCCATTCGAACAAATGATCATGCTGCAGCATATACCCCACCTTGGGGGAGGTGCCCGTCACCTCCTGCCCGTCGATCAGCACCTTCCCTCTGGTCGGTTTATACATCCCCGATATCAAGGAAAGCAGCGTGCTTTTACCGCAGCCGCTCGGACCGACGATACTGATGAACTCGCCTGCTTCAACCGATACATGAATATCTCGCAACGCTTCCGTTTCCTGCTTCGCGGTGAAATAGCTCAGGCATACTTCGTTCAATTCGATTTGGGCCATAGGCTCATTTTCCCGCCTTCCCGATATTTTTGACAAAGCTCATGTCTACGACCGTACTCATGTCCGCGATCTTTTGCTCGGGCTTCAAAACGCCGTTATCGATCAAAACTTTTTGCAGCGTTTCAAATTGATCTGCGGTCAATTCCGGAACGGCCGGCCATGTATCCTGTTTTTTATAACGGTCTATGGATTGTATAATAACATCTTTGGGCGTCCCCTCAAAGAACGGAGTCAGCGCTTCGGCAATTTCATCCGGCGATGCGTTGCTCAGCCATTTCGCGCCTTTCGCTACGGCATTTACGAATTTTTGAACCGTCTCCGGATTGTTTTTGATATAATCGGATGTCGCTACATAGGACGTTTCGGGAAAAGCGCCGAACGCCTGGCCTACCGACGTTGCATAGTAAGCCTTGCCCTCTTTTTCCAGCGCAGAAGCGATCGGCTCGAACACTTGAATGTAATCGCCCTTACCGCTTGTAAACGCGCCGGCCATCGCGGTGGATGCGATGTTCGTCACGACGTCGACCTTGCCTACCTTTTCCTGCAGCAGCTTGTTGTTCAGCACCATTTGCGGCGCGCTGCCGGGCCTCCAGCCGATGACCGATTTGCCCTCCAGATCGCTCCATTTAAAAGCATCCGCCTTATTGCGCGACAGCAGGAACGAGCCGTCCTTCATCGTCAGCTGGTGAAAAATTTTGAGCGTCTTATCCCCTTTTTGATTATAAATGTAGATGGCGGTTTCCGGTCCGACGAGCGAAATGTCCGCAACGCCCGCAATCAAAGCAGCCGCTCCTTTATCCGAGCCCTGCGCCGTGTTCATATCGACGTTCAGGCCTTCCTCCTTGAAAAAGCCTTTTTGCATGGCGACATAATGAGGCGCGTAAAAAATGGAACGGATGACCTCGGAAAATTTAACGGTTTTCAGCGGTTCGTCCTTTTTCGGTTCCGGTTTCGGTGCGGGAGCCGTTGACGAAGCTCCGTTCGCAGGCGAGGCGGCAGGCACAGGGGCGGAGCCGCAGCCGGCGGCAAGCGTTAACAGTACAGCGGTTAGCGTCAGACAGGCGGTTTTTTTCAAAATCATCATTTTCATTTTCCTCCCTATCGTTTTTAAGCAAGGATAAACGCTGCGCCGTCCTTAGGGGACGCGCGCGTTTGTCAAGGTTGTGCGAAGCGAAGTATAAAAACTTATACTTTCCCCTAACAACCAAGGATAAACGGCTGCGCCGTTCTTAGAGAACGTGCGCGTTTGTCAAGGTTGTGCGAAGCGAAGTATAAAAACTTATACTTTCCCCTAACAACTCAGTAAGTCGTAGCCCGCAGACATACACAGCTGTATGTACTAATAGGTTCGAACCGCTTTAGGCGGCATGGATACCAAATGCGTCTCTGCCATTTGTCTTCCGTATTCCACCATTTGACGGTGGGCGATATGTTTGAGCGGCACTGCCGTGATGCGTTCCCGCAGCAGAAATACTTCAACCTCTGGGAGCAGCAGCTCCAGCGCATAAGCGAGCGGAAGCCCGTTCTCCATAATTTCCACGGAGTGGGGATTGCCGACAATAAAAGTAAGCCCTCGTTCCTTGGCCAACGCGACGAACGGATGATTCTCCCTCACCCTGCTGATGCTGGCGATAATCGTATCGGTTTCGGGATACATGCGCAGGGCAATTTCCATATGCTCGACCGAAAAGCCGGTATGCGGAAAAAAATGCAAAACATGCTTCACGGGGCTGTCCGCGCCGCCGCTCAGCAGCTTGGCCGGATTCGCCAAGGTCGCCTCCTGCAGCGTTGCTTCTCCGCGGATCGCCCGTTCCGCCTCCAAAATATCAAGATCGATATCCCGGCCCATAAACCGGTCGATCCGGGCCAGTATATCGCCGGCGGTCCGCACCTCCGGAAGCGCGATCCCCTTGTGCAGCACATTGCCCGGAATTCCGCAAAAAGCAATGTCGGTTTTCAGCTTGTTGTGCCCGTGCAGCAGGGTCATTCCGGGATGCAGCCCGTGAAACGCCTCGTGCATTTCAATCAGCGCCAAATTATAGAGCGGCAAATAATCGGCAAAAGGCACCCCGCCCGAGCTCGCGGCATCCGCCACAGGATGGTGGACGATAATCAGGTCCAGCTTCATCGCGGAAGCCAGCTCGATGACCGATTCCGTCAACGTCATTCCAACTCCGATGCGCGATACCGGCTTATGCTTGTCGCCAAACACGAGCCCCGGAATTTCAATCACGCTTTTACCCGGAATATTGGAGGTCTTCATCACCACATACGGATTTTTGCCTGAGGTTACCTCGTTCCAATCCATCACCATCCTTCCTTTGGAAATTCGGTTCAGCGCCCCAAGCACATCCGTCACTTCCGTTCTTGTCTTTCCTGCTGTCATCCGCTTTCTCCTTTCTCCTGCTGCTTCGCCGTCCCCAAGGACGAGTGCGTTTGTCAAGGTTGTGCGAAGCAAAGTACATTTCTGTACTTTCGGTTCAACCCTGGATAAACGGCTTCGCCGTCACATGGACGAGCGCGTTTGTCAAGGTTGTGCGAAGCAAAGTACATTTCTGTACTTTCGGTTCAACCAAAAAAACCGCCATCATGAGCATACTGGGGCCTGTAGTCAGTCCCGGATATGTCACAATTAGCGGTTGTAAAGCTCTCCGTCAGGAGTTCTTCAGCACCTGCTACTATGTATGAATTCCGCTTGCCCGGCAAAATGGAATCGGATCTCTTTATGCAAAAGGATTCGAAACCTTAATGCCCTCAAGCGCCATACATAACGCGAATATTACATGATGGACATGCAATATTCAGTTATTATGTTATATAAAATAACATTAATATTCGATAAAATCAACATAAAATTTTGTTTTCAAATTTATAAATGTTTTCTTGTTATGTTCATGTTAGTTATCCTCGCAATATTTACTCAAGCGATTCCTTTAACAAAATTACGGTTCCCGAAAATTCGGTTTTCGGATCGTAATCTTTTAGCACCAGCCTCACTTCCAGCCCCAATGTGCTTTCAATTTGCTCTTTGAGCTTCCGTTTGTTGGCTTCCATGAGCAGTGTGTCAACGCTGGCTGTCAGACTGCGGTTCGACTCGTCCAAAACCTTCAGGGCAGGAATCCGCTTGTGCGTAGCAAAAATAAACACTTTATCCCCGGAAATTTCGATTTTTTGCGATTTAATGCCGGTTCCGAAAATTTCCTGATTGATGGAATTATAAATCTTAATAATTTCCTGTTTCAACACGCCAGGTGAATATTGATGCTTCATTGAGGCTCCCCTCCTCTTATTAACAATTGCCTCGGTCTGTCCAACGTCATCCTTACCTGTAAAAAGACTACTCACCGTTTTTTGTTGCGGGACAGATTCCCGGCAGCTCAATTTTAATACATAACATCCTTCGGGAGACAGCTTTGCAATCCGGAAGCACAAGCAGCCCATGACCCGACGTATTCTCGTCCGCGCAGAACGCCGCCCAATCGAGGCCGACTCGCCGGCTGCGCTAATGGACTGAGATGCCGCTATCTGCCCGGATTTCTCCCTTATAACATTTTGACGGACAGGAGAGGCGTTATATGGCATTCCAGTTGTTCAATTGAACCGTTTGCCGCCAAATAACGTCCACTCGGTCCGTTACATTGGAAAAATCATCGTTTGGCTGCAATTAAGGGACCCGGGGTCCGTTACGGCAAAATGGCGGCATTCGCTGGACTGGATGTACCGTACTTTACGTTACTTTTGAATCGTTGTACCGTTCGTTCTACTTCTACGGAAGGGGTCTGCAATCCTTTTTGTTCGGCCGGGTAGTAGACGAGGAAAAGATTGTCATGTAAGCGGATCAGTCCCGAACCATGTCAAGCATAGGCGAAGACGCCTCCATATTCACGATTGAAGTGGATATGGAAGCGTCTTACGCCTTCATGTCCACGTTGAGGTGGGGATTGGAGCGTCTTACGCCTTCATATCCACGTTGAGGTGGGAATTGGAGCGTCTTACGCCTTCATATCCACGATTGAGGTGGGCATGGCAGCACCTTACGCCTTCATATCCACGATTGAGGTGGGGATGGCAGCGTCTTACGCCTTCATATCCACGATTGAGGTGGGCATGGCAGCGCCTTACGCCTTCATATCCACGATTGAGGTGGGGACGGAAACGTCTTTTTCACATGCAAATCCATGTCGAAGCGGAGGCTCAAACAAGCTTGCGTGCGATGATCAGCTCATGGAGATACCGTTTTCTCACTTGCCCTCCGTATTCGCGATCGATGATGCCGCCGATGCAATCCAGCAGCTGCGCCCGATTGGCGGCATCCAGCGCGATATGATTGGAATAGGTGGACAACAGCTCGATGTAGGCTTGACGGGTATACGTTTCTATCGTATCCCAGTTGCGGATAACCGGCCTTTCGAACAGCCCGCTGGCTTCAAGCTGCGCCGTATCGGGCTGCAGCTCCTGCGGCTGCGGCAGCCGAAGCTCGGATGCGCCCGGCATGCAGCGCAAATAGCAAGACTGCACCCGCTCGAAAAACGAATCGTCGCCTCCGGCAACATGGTGGTATTTGACGACCGCCAAATGACCTCCGGCTTTTAAAATATGCGCTGTTTTACGATACTTCACCTGCGGATCGATCCAATGGAAGGCGGTCGCCGAGATGACGAGGTCGAACGGCTCCTCCGGCGGGAGCCAGTCTTCATAAGCTGCGGTTTGTATGTCCACTTGGGCAAATCGGGCCAGCTTCCGCCGGGCCACCTCAGCCATCTGCGGGCCCAGCTCCACGCCGACGACCCGGTAACCTCGCTCGGCCAGCGGCAGCGTGGCAATGCCCGTACCGCAGCCGATTTCAAGTATGCGCGCATCCGCCGCCAAACCGGCGAGCCGAACCAGCCCGTCGAACAAACGGTCCGGATAACGGTTGCGCGCCCGGTCGTACAGCTCGGCCACTTGATTGAACGTCGTTTTGTTATCGATCGACAATCCCGATCTCTCCTTTCGCCATTTCATGCCGACCGTTTCACGGCAAATCAAGCAATTTGCTCGATTTGCGCGAACGCGGCCACCCCGCCCGCTATAGCCGGCTTCTCAACTGCTGCGCAATAAATTCGGCCTGCCTCCTGCGCACCTCGTCCTTAAAATGAACATGGTCGCAATACACGTCAGGACCTAGCGCCAACGTAAACGCATATAAATCCAGCATCGGAATTTGCTGCCGCTCCATAATGGCATCGGCGGCGGCGTTATAATCGATCACATCGCGATGGAACCGGTGAAACGACGCATTCAGCCTGTTGTGCACCTCGTCGATCAGCGGCGTCGTCCTGAGCCAAACCACCCGATTGGACATGGACAGCGCGGTATCCGTTATGCGCCGCACATTATTCTCGTATTGCTCCAGCGTTACCTGCTTTTTGCCGTTGACCGGATCCGTTTTCACATCGTGAAGACCGCAGTTAATCAGCAATATATCGTAGCGGACCTGCTGCCCCAGCTGCTCCTGCAAATAGGCCAGTACCATCCCGCTGTCGCCGCCGTTGGCGCCGACCGGAACATTCAAATCCCGGAGCGCCTGTTCGGTGCCCCGCTTCCTGTCGTATCCGAAATCCGGCACGAGCAGCTCCTCCAAATACGGGCCGTACTGAATGGAGATGCTGTCGCCGATGACATAAATTTGGCGTTTCATCTGTTCGTCCTCCCTGCCGCGTCCTTAAACTACATAAACATGCCGCCGTCGATCTTGATCAATTCCCCGGTTGTGAACGGCGCATGGGCAATAACCGAAAATACGGTTTCCGCTACATCGTCCGGCGTTGCGATCCGCCCCATCGGCGTTCCCTTGGCCAGATTGGCAACATGCTCCGACTGTCCTTCGATCCAGCGGGTATCGACAATGCCCGGCGCGATCGCGTTGACGCGCACCTCGGGCGCCATGACGCGGGCGAGCGATTTGGTCATCGTATTGGCCGCCGCTTTCGACGCTGCATAGGCAATCGAGCTGCCCAAGCCGGTAATGCCTGCGACCGACGTCAAATTTACGATGCAGCCGTTCCGCTTTTTCAATTCCGGCGCCGCCGCGCGGCAGCAAAAGAACATGCCTTTTACATTGACGTCCATCACGCGGTCCCAATATTCCTCTTTCAAGCCTTCCAGGTCGTCATGCTTGACGAAATCGGTGACACCCGCATTATTGACCAAAATATCCAATCCGCCGAATGACTCCACCGCTTGCCGGACCATGGCTCTCACCTGGCTGTCGTCGGAAACCGTCGTTTGCACGAGCAAACAATTGACGCCCAGCGCCTCAATCTCGCGCTTCGTTTCCAGCGCCTCTTTTTCCGACCTGGAGTAGTTGACGGTAATATTCGCACCCTCCCGCGCCAGCCGAAGCGCCACCGCTTTGCCGATCCCCGTCGCGGAACCGGTAATTAACGCAGACTTGCCCTTTAACATGAAATTTCTCCTCCTCCGAAAACATTATGTACGTCATCCTGCGAACTGCGTGACTGAGCTTGTAACCGCTCTCTTGTCTATCATACTATAATCCTCGCAGCTTGAGCTAAAATTTGTAGTGATTCCGCAGGCGATCCATACTAAAATAAAATGGTAGCATTCGCTTGACCCCGATTAATGCAAAAAGGATGTGAAGAACCATGTCGTTTACTTATTTTTTGCCGACTACCGTAAAATGCAGCACGGGAATAAGCCGGACCGTCGGCGAAATACTCCTCCGGGACTTCGGGGCCGATAACGTATTTATCGTGACGGACCGGGGCATCCGGGAAGCCGGCCTGCTGGAGCCGATCCTGGCGGGCTTGCAGGAGCGGTGCGTCGCATACGAGCTGTTTGACGAAACCGAGCCGAACCCGAGCGCGGACAGCATCATGAACGGCCTGGCGAAGCTGAAAGCCGCAGGAATGCGGCATGTGCTAGCTGTCGGAGGAGGAAGCAGCATCGACACGGCCAAAGGCATCGCCATCATGGCGACGAATCCGGGCCATATTCTCGATTACGAAGGCGTCGGCCGCCTCGCCAACGACGGCTATCCCGTCATCGCGATCCCGACGACCGCGGGAACGGGAAGCGAAGTGACCGCATCCACGATCGTCACCAATGCGCAAACCCATTTTAAGGCGGCCGTCATCAGCCCCCGCCTGTTTCCGAAGCTCGCGCTGCTCGATGCCGAGCTGACGCGGAAGCTGCCTCCGTCCATAACGGCGGCAACCGGCATGGACGCGCTGACGCATGCGATCGAATCGTACACGTCCAAAAGCGCGACGCCGGTCAGCAGGGCGTTCGCTTTGCAAGCGATTGCAATGATCGGTCGGCATTTGAAGCCCGCTTATTTCGTCGGCGACGATATGGCGAGCAGGGAAGGCATGCTGGTCGCCTCGATGATGGCGGGCGCCGCCTTCGCACAGTCCCGGCTCGGCAATGTGCATGCGATTTCGCATACGCTCGGAGGCATATTCAACATTGCCCACGGCGTGGCCAATGCGGCGCTGCTGCCTTACGTGATGCGGTTCAATATGCCCGCCTGCCCCGATAAAATGCGGGATATCGCCTCCGCGCTGGGCGCGGATACCGGCGGCTTGTCCGCCGAGGCCGGCGCCGTCCTGGCGATTGAGCTCGTAGTCGGACTGAACGAAGCGCTGGGCATCCCGAAAACAATCAAAGAGCTCGGCGTCACGCTGGACAAGCTGCCCAAAATGGTTGACGACGCGATGAAAAGCGGCAATGTGCTGATCAATCCGCGGTTAACGACACCGGACGATATCAGGTCGATTATTGAAAACGCCTTCCATGGCGCGCTTTAAAAAAATGTGATCCGAAAGGCGGAAAGTCCGTGGCCCAACCTAATGCCAAGCCTGCTGCCGGCGCAATGTCCAAAGTCAGGCAAATGTCACTGCTGTTGAACGATATGCAGATCATCGATTTGTCGCACACGCTGGAAGAGGATATGCCGATTTATCCGACGCATTCGCGTTACTTTCATACGTTGTGGGATTCGTTTGAAACCGGCAGCCGGGCGCTGCTGTATCAGCTCGTTATTAACGAGCATTGCGGCACCCATATCGACGCGACCGCCCATTTTTTGCGGGAAGACCATCCCGAGCATTTGTATATGGCCGAAACGCCGCTTTCCCAATGTTCCGGCCGCGCGCTGACCTTGGACTTGTCTCATTTTAAAGACACCGATCTGGTCACGACGGAAATGATTCAACAATGGGAGCGGACGCATTATACGATCGAGCGCGGAGATATCGTTAATTTCCGCTTCGGCTGGGACCGCTATTGGGAGCCGCGCTCCGTAAGTCTCGCCTACAGCAAGTCCTGGCCCGGACTTAGCGGAGAAGGGGCCGAATATTTGGCAGCCAAACAAATAAAAGCGGTCGGCTGCGACGTGCTGGCCATCGACAGTTATTATGCCGAAGGCTCGCCCGCCCATTACGCGCTGCTCGGGAACGGGGTTAACATTATCGAAAATTTGACGAGGCTCGGCGAAATCGTCGGCGAATCGTTCATGGTTGCATTCCCGCTTAAAATCAAACAAGGCTCCGGCTCCCCGATCCGGGCGGTTGCCTTTAAGTAGACGGCAGGGCGGCAGCCGGCCGGCTTCAGCTGCCGGTCTCCCCGCCGCACGCCAACAAGCCCGCCCGGGGCCGGTCGCCAAGCGATCGAGCCCGGGCGGGCTTGCTTTTATGGAATCAAAGCTATTCCAATTTCATGTTTCGGCCGCAGCTCCTTGGCATCCGGCATTAATTATGTCCGCAGCCGAAGCGTCTCATCCTTTTACCGAGCCGAGCAGCATCCCTTTGTTGAAATATTTTTGCAGAAACGGGTACACGACGAGCAGCGGCAGCGCCGTTAAAATAACGGCCGCCATCCGTACGGCGGGACTGTATTCGTAGCCGTCGGTCGCAACCTCCATCGAGCCGTCCGGCTGAATCAGCATTAAGCGGAGAAATACTTGCAGCGGCCACTTGCCGGCGTCGTTCAAATAAAGCACGGCATTGAAATAAGAGTTCCAATACTCTACGGCATAAAAAAGCGAGAACGTCGCGATGACCGGCATCGACAGCGGGATGACGATTTCCCATAGCAGACTGACCTCGCTGCAGCCGTCCATTCGCGCCGATTCCTCGACCTCGGAAGGAAAGTTTTGAAAAAAACTGCGAATGACGATCAGATTGAACGGAGTAATCGCGCCGGTCAGAAACAAGGACCAGTAGCTGTCAAGCAGATGAAGACTCCGCACCAGCAGGTACAACGGGATCATCCCCCCGCTGAACAGCATCGTAAACAGAACCATGAAATTCAGCGCCGCTCGGCCCTTCAGCCATGATTTCGACAGCCCGTAAGCCATCAAGACGGTGAACACCATGCAGATGACGGTGCCGATGACCGTAATGACGACCGAATTTTGAAACGAGCTGAGAAAATTGCGGTTGCTCAGCAAATAACCGTATGCGTTCAGCGTCCATTCTTTCGGAATGAGGAAAAATCCCCGGGTCAATATTTCATGCTTGCTGGCAAACGACGTCAAAACAACGTAAAGGAAAGGAATGATCTCAAACAATAGGATGAGGATCAGCAGCACGTTGACGACACTTTGGAAAACCGGCGCCCTGCCCCTGAAATCATAAGCTTTCATGTCAATATACCCCTTCCTCGCCGATTTTTTTCGCCGCGCGGTTGGCGATCAGCACAAGGATCAAACCGACCACCGCTTTGAACAGCCCGACGGCCGTCGTATAGCTGAAATCCCCCTGGATGATCCCAACGCGGTAAACGAACGTGTCGAATACGTCGGCTACCTGCAGGTTAACCGGATTTTGCATCAGCAAAATATGTTCAAAGCCGGTATTCATCATATAGCCGATCCTCAAAATAAACAGGACGATAATCGTCGATCGCAACGCCGGCAGCGTAATATGCCACAGCTGCCGCCAACGGCTTGCGCCGTCGACGACGGCCGCTTCATACAGCGTCGGATCGACGGATGCCAACGCCGCAAAAAAGATAACGGCGCTCCATCCGGCCTCTTTCCAAATATTTTGGAACACATATAAAATCCGAAAATAGCCTCTGTCGGTCAGCAGCTCGAAGGGCGGCATGCCGAAATCGGCCAGCAGCTTGTTAAAGCCGCCTTCCTGGGGCGAAAACAGCAGGATCGTAATGCTGACGACGATAACCCAGGAAACGAAATGGGGGATATATACAATGGTCTGCGCGCTTTTGCGGAACCAGGCCAATCTGACTTCGTTCATCAATAAAGCCAATAATATCGGCGCCGGAAAAAATAAAAATAAATTGAGGGCGCTTAGCGTCAACGTATTCCATAGCAATCTGAAAAAATCGGGCTCGCCGAACAGCTTGCTGAAATTTTCGAAACCGACCCAGTCGCTGCTCCAAAAGCCGCTGAACGGATCATACTGCTGAAAAGCGATAACTATTCCCGCCATGGGAATATATTTAAAAATGATAAAATATAGAAATCCCGGTAAAATCATCAAATAAAGAGGCATCCCCCGCTTCCACGCGCGGAGGTCTTTCTTTGTCCTTGTCCTGCCCACAGCTGCGTTTCGAACGACGTCCTGTCCGCTGATCTCGCTCATCGTATCCTGTTCCTTTCTATAGGCAAGAGGATCACCGAAACAGCGACTGCCTGGTGATCCTCCTCCGCATCTAGTTGATTGCCCGTTATTTCGAGTTTTTATATTGCTCGTTAATTTCCGCAATAATTTTATCGCCGCCGCCTTTTTTCCAATCCTCAACGGCCTTATCTATTGCGTCAACCGGCTGCTCGCCGATAATTACTTTGACCATTTCGCCCATCAGCTTCTGATCGAGCGATGCGCCGGACTTGGCGAACGTCTCGGAATACAGACCCGCGCCCTTGTTCACGACGGCGTACTTTTTATTCTCGTCGAACAAGGCGGTTACTTTCTTGACCATCTCCTGATCATCCCACAATTTGATCGTGGTGAGCGGATCGAAGCGGCGGAACAGCCAGTAAGAAATGAGGAACGGCCGGTCTTTATCCTGCGCGTCGAGCTTCTCGTACTTGTCGCCGTTCTTTTTGTAATGCGTGCCCTCGACACCGAACTTGATCAGCTTGTTCCCTTCGTCGGACAGCATGTAATCCATCAGCATCATGATGCGGTCCTGCTTTTTCTTGTCGATCTTGGCGTTGATGACGACTTTATTCGTAACCGCATAGGTCGTGTTGCCCTGCAGCCCTGTCGGCCCCTTCGGCGGAGCCAGCTGAATCACATCGGCATTTGGCACGATTTTCTTCAAATTCGGCAGTCCGCTCGAATAAATGTTGGTCGCCGGAACATCGACGAAGCCGACTTTGTTCGCTTCGAATTTAAAGTCCGGGTCCTGTCCCTTGTTTAAGGCGAAATCTTTATCCAAGATGCCTTCCGCATACATTTTGTGCAAGTAGGATAAGAAATCCTTCAACTCCTTCGTCTGTGTCTGCCACGGAATCAGCGAGCCCCCGGAATCCTTCCATTCATTGGCCAGGCCGAAAGCGAACCGGATCGGGTCGGCGCTGCGGCTGAACGACCGGTTGTTGGAAATAGCGAACGTATAGCCGATCGTATCGTCCTTGCCGTTGCCGTCCGGATCATTTTTCGCAAACGCCTTGGCCACATTGTAAAGCTCGTCCAGCGTGGTCGGCGGCTTCAAATTCAGCTTTTCCAGCCAGTCTTTACGGATCAGCAGCGTTTCGCGCGTCTCCGGCGTATAGTTGGGCAGAGCGAATATTTTCCCTTTCGGGTTTCCGATTTCGAGCGCTTCCTGGCTCAAATATTTCGTCAGGTTCGGATAGCTCGAAAGCAGCGGCTTCACATCGAGAAATACGCCCTTGTCGCGCCATTTTAAAAAGTCGTTGATATCGAGTCTGAATACGTCGGGAAACGAGTTGGAAGCAGCCATGACGCCCATTTTCTCGTTATAGTTGTCGGATGGGACCCATTGGATTTTCAAATCGATGTTCAGCTTTTTGTTCAATTCGTCGATAACCGGGTGCTTATCCGGCCAACCGCCGCCTTCGTAGGCGGGCGCCATAATCGTAATGCCGATCTTTTCGCTCAGCGGGTCCGCCTCCTTGCCGCTGTCCGCCGGCTTGCTGCCGGCCTGCGGCTGGGTTCCGCCGCCAGAGCAGCCTGCTGCCATGCTTGCCGTAAGCGCCATCGCAACGGATAATTTCAACCATCTTCTCATAACCGTATCCCCCTTCGATATATGTTGCACTATCAGCATATCGCTTAATGACAGCGGTTACATTATCCGATTCTCTGATTTCCGAATCAATCTTATCCATCTGCATTTGCGTCCTGATGGATAATCGGGATCCGGATGGACACAACCGCTCCTCTGCCTGCAAAAGAGGTGATGCAGACGCCGTAATCGGCACCGTACCGCAGTACGAGCCGCGCGTGGACATTCGTGATGCCGAGCGAATCCTGCTGCGCATAAGACGGATCGATCTGCGCCGAAATTTGCCGCAGCTGCCCGTTAATCCGCTGCAGCTCCTCTTCCTCGATGCCAGGTCCGTTGTCGGCCACCTCGATGATTAAATCTTTCCCTTCGTCGTAGGCGCTGATGATGACGACGCCTGCCCCGCCTCTCGGCTCGATGGCGTATTTCACCGCATTTTCCACGATCGGCTGCAAAATGAATTTGACGGCGCGGCAGCGCGCAAATTTTTCGTTAATAAAAAAATAGCTTTGAAAATGTTTCGGAAACCGCACATGAATGATTTCCAAATATTTGCGCAGCTGCCTCAGCTCGTCTTCCAAATCGACCTCCATATCCGAAAACTTGGCCGTGTACCGGTAAACGTCGGCCAAATTGCGCGCCATTTTTTCAATCACCGGCACCTTTTCCAAATAAGCCATGCTCGTAATAATTCCAAGCGAATTGTAGAGCAAATGCGGGTTAATCTGGTTTTGCAACGCTTTGATAAGCACTTCCTTCTGCTTGAGCTCCGCCTGCATATCCTTGAACTGCAGTCTCGTGTTCGTCGCAATCAATTCGTCGAGCCGCTTGACCATAATATTAAAGCTGTGGGACAGCTGCTGCAGCTCGTCTTCACCCGGCACCGATTCCGTCTGGACGCTGAGATCCCCTTTGGACACCTGCCTCATCAGGCTTCTGAGCGTCAAGATCGGATGAACGAACCGGTGAGCCAGCAGCGGAACGACGCAAATAACCAGCAGCGTAATGAGGCCCAGCACGAAGAACATCGAAAATCGGGCGGAGCTCAGCCCGACGGCCAGCTCGTCGAACGGAACGCAGGCGACGATGCGCCAATTCGTAACGGGGGAGCGCGTACTGGCGATTAAATAATCTTTGCCGCGAAACCGCTGAATCGGCTTGTCCTGGCGGTCGGAAATCCGCAAGCCGGCAAGCTCCGTCCGGCTACGCGGGAGTCCGTTCCACGCCTCGTTCGGATGGTATACAATCGAGTCTTCGCCCGACAAAATAAAAAACGTTCCCGTTTCGCCCAATTGCGAGCTTTTAAATGACCTGCCGATTTCCTGCAATGATATGTCGACCACCAGCTTGCCGATCAGATCCAGCGAATTTTTATCATAAATAGGGAGCACCATCGACATGACGGGCCTGCCCGAGGCTCCTTCGTATTTGGCGATGTGAGTCGGCAATATGTCGACGTCCGGCTGCAGCGGCTTTCCGTACCAGGGCTCGTCCGAGAAACGGTCCAGCTTGCCGAAATATTGCGCCATCGAAATGATTTTATTCGATCTGGAAACAAGGAACATCCCTTGAATTTCGGAATAGTTCAACGCCAGATAGCTTCTTAATTCCTTCTCCACGCTCTGTACATCCAGGCTCGTGTAGCTTTCGCCGGCCAGCCATTCCTGAATGAGATTGTTCTGGATAAGCGAATGCGTGGACTGCTGCAGCTGCTGATAATAATAGTCCAGATGATAATTCAGCCGTGCCGTCGCTTCATTGGAAACCGTAACGAATTCTTTTTCCACCGCTTTGCTGTAATAATAATTGGAAAACAATCCGAGCAGCAGCACGGAAAAGACGCTCACGCTCAAGAACGCGAGCGCCATTTTCTTTTTAATCGATAAGGTGCGGAGCGTCAAAAAAGAAAATACGCTTTTCATAATCCCATCCGCCTTCTGTACTCTGCCGGCGTGATCATAACCAGCTGCTTGAAAATCCGGTTAAAATAAGGCATGGACGAGTAACCGACCATATCGGCGATCTCATAAATTTTCAAATCGGGCTCCTGCAGCAGCTTTTTCGCCCGATGAATGCGGATCTGATTGATGTAATTCAAGCAAGTTTGCCCGGTCGTTTTTTTAAATAGCATGCTGAAATGCGATACGCTCATATACGACATTTCCGCTAACCGCGCCAACGTGAAGTTTTCATAATAATGCGTATCGATGTATTCGCAAACCCGTTTGATCGAGGAATGAACGTTCGGGTCGGCTTGCTGGGGGTACAGCAGCAGCCACGCATCCATCAAGCCGGAAAAATAGCCGCGTACCCCCTGCTCGCTTTCGTCAGTCAAAGGCGCATATGCATGCTGCGGGATAAATGCCTGAAACAGCTCGTTCAGCTTGGCCGATAATATAGCCAGCAAGCCGGTCCGCTTGCCTGGCGCCGTCGCCTTGAGCTTTAAAATATAGGCGACCAGCGACTGGCTCTCCTGAAGCAGCGTCTGCTGATCCATCTCCGGCAGCTGCTCGACAAACTTCTGAATGCGGATCACTCCCTCGTGGAAGTCCGACATGCTCTCAAGCCGCTTCATCGACCGCCGGAGCGCGCCGTGCAGCTCCTCCTCATCCACCGGCTTTAGCAAATATTCCGTTATCCCGTAACGCATAGCCTGTTTTGCGTAATGGAAATTATCATAGCCGCTTACAATGATCGTTACAATCGGCAGATTCAACGTATGAATCTGTTCGCTCAGCCATAAACCGTCCCGGTGCGGCATCATAATATCGGTAATAACGATGCTGGGCCATTGCTCCTGAATAAAGCTCCACGCTTCCTCCCCGTTGCCCGCCTCTCCCGCCGCATGGAACTGCGGAGCGAGCTTCTCGACCATTTCCGTCAACGCGTCGCGGATCCATAGCTCATCCTCTGCTACCAATACCCGAAACATACCGATTCCCCCACATTATGCCGTATTATTGGGCGATGTCCACTCGCGATCCAGTCTGATGCGACAAATAGGCCGAATAAATCACCTCGATCACCTCTTTGGCCAGCTGACCGTCCGATACCGGCTGCCTGTCCTCCGCGATGCATTCCATAAAATCCTGCATTTCCTGCGGATAGCCGCGAATCCAATCCTCGTCGGACGATGTGTAATTCCAGCCGGCTTTCGTCTCCAGCTTTTCGGCGATATATTCACCGGCAAAAATATCCGGACTCGGCGCATACACCATGATGCCGTCGTTCGGCGTCATATTGCACTTGATGACCGAGTTGGCCGTATAAATGTCCATCACGTTGCGGATGCCGCCCAGCATCGCGAAGGAAGCGAAAATGACCGCTTTCGTGCCGTCCGTAAACGTCATGATGACACTGGCCCACGTTTCCACGTTGACCCAGTCGGTAACTATCCAATGCTGCTTTTCCGATTGGTAAGCCGGGCTTTTCGTGATCGGCGCCATATCGGCGACGACGGATTGCACCCGGATCGGCTTGCCGTTTTTCAACCGGCCTTCGACATGCTTGAGATGGATCGCGGCGGCAATCGGGTGCGAGCCGAGAATGAGCAGCGAGCCGCCGCCCGCGGTTTCAAGCCGCTTCGACGCTTTGGCGTGGGAGCCGCTATGGCTTTCTTCCGCGCGGATGTCGAGAATCGTACCGCCGCCGGTCTGCAGCAGCCGCTTGGCCTTCGTCACCGCAGGCGCGTAAATCCAATTTTCCGCATACATGAACTTGACGTTGTTCGCTTGGGCCGCGTGCAAAATATCGTTCGTCGAGCGCAACGACTCGGCCAGCGCCGTTTGGGCGTAAGACGCGTCCGCTATGCCGTTATCCGGCGAGCCGAAATAACCGGTGATCGGCTTTTCGCATATAATATGCTTTTTGGCGTTAGCCGCATCAATCGCGACCTGCGCATGCATCACATTCGGGATACATAGGTCGACCGCATCGATTTCTTCGTCAGCCAGCAATTCCTTGTAACTGTCGTACACTTTGGCGACGTCGTGCTCTTCGGCGAATGCTTCCGCCCGCTCCCGGCTGTTGCCTGCTACGGCTTTCAGACATACGTCGACGCCGATCACCTTTTTATACGCTTCCGCGTGCAGTGCGGCGGAAAACCCGCTGCCAATTATGCCTACATTTACTTTTTTCATTATAAAAAGCTCCTATCCATAAATGATGTTTACGGCCAATGATGTGGTACCGCATTCAGCAGGACGGAGCAGCGTCCAGCCCGTTCGGCTTACCCTTTGACGGCCCCGTCGCTCAGCCCCCGCACCAGCAGCTTCTGCGACAATGTAAAAATAACAATCGCCGGAATGCTCATCAGGATCGAAGCCGCCATCAGCTGCCCCCAATGAATGCCCGCCTCGTCAATGAAAAAGGCCAATCCGACAGAGATCGGACGCTTGCTCATCCCGTTCGTAAATACAAGCGCGAATAAAAACTCGTTCCATGCCAATATGAACGAATACATCGCGACGGCCGCAATGGCCGGCAGCGATACGGGAATCATGATCCGCCACAGCAAACCGAACACCGTACACCCGTCCATAATGGCCGCTTCCTCGATCTCGTAAGGGATGTTGTCGAAAAAACCTTTGAGCAGCCAGACCGCAATCGGCAGCACAACCATCAGATAGACGAGGATCAGCCCGGTGTACGTATTCAGCAGCTGCAAATTTTTCAGCGTAATATAGAACGGAATAATGATGACGACTCTCGGGAAAATTTTGGTAAACAATATCGACCACAGAAGCATATTGCGTCCGGGAAATTTGTACCTCGAAAAACCGTAAGCCGCCAAAATGCCGATGACCAGCGCCAGTATGGTAACGCCGGCCGAAATGACCGAGGTGTTGTAAAAATAGCGCAGCATATCCTTGCTTTTCAATATGGCGGCATAATGCTCCCATGTAATTTGCTCCGGAATCCACTGTGGCGGCTGGACGTACACCTTGTTTTCCGGCTTCAGCGACGTGCTGATTCCCCACAAAATGGGGATGACGCTGAAGCTGCACAATACTAGCGCCGAGAAATAAATCAAGCTCTGACGAAGCCGGAACGGCCATCCTTTGTTCATCCGGCCATACCCCGCTTTCTCGCCGCTTTCGTATTGACGATTCCGTAAAATACGAAAAATACGGAAACAATCAGAAGCAGCATAAAGCTGATGGCCGAGGCGCCGCCAAAATCAAAGCTTGTAAACCCGATGCGGTAAATGAACAGGCCCAATATTTCGGTCGCGCCTCCCGGTCCTCCGCCGGTCATCGCCATGATCATATCGAATGAATTGAACCCGCTTATAACCTCCAGCAGCAAAATAACGAGCATAATCGATTTCAAGCCGGGGACGGTAATGTATCGGAACAACTGAATCGTGTTGGCTCCGTCGATTTTCCCCGCCTCGTACAGCTCCTTCGAAATACCCTGCATGCCGGCGAGCAGCATCAGCATGACGAAGGGGAAGCCTGCCCACGAATAGGCCAGCAGGACGGCGAATTCGGCCGTCTTCGAATCGCCGAGCCAGTTGTGAGCCCAACCGGGCAGCCCGCTTGCCCGCAAAAATCCGTTCAAGAGTCCCGTGTCGCTCTGCAAAATCCACCGCCACAGATTGGCGGATACGATCGACGGCACCGTCCAGGGCAGCATGCAGACGATGCGCAGCGCGATGCTGCCCGGCAGCTTGACGTTGAACGTTAGCGCCGCCCAAAAGCCGAGTATAAAGCGAAGCACGATCGTGCCGATCACCCATATAATCGTATTTTTAAATACGGCCGGCACTTCATCCTTGGCCAAAATTTTAGTGAAATTGTCAATCCCCGCAAACCTGGTGTCAAACGAAGGCAAGACGACTTCCGACATGCTGAACCGGATCGTCTGGTAGATCGGATAAACCATCATCATGAGCAGCAGCAATAGGCATGGCAAAATGAGCACATAAACCGGTATTTTCTGCACGATCCGTTTCCGTAGTGTATTCACGCTGCGGACACCACGCTTTCTATTCGATTCGTTTGCAAAAGGAAATGGCTTTCCCAAGAAGGCTGGCGTCTTGGGCCGTATCCGGGAAAGCCGATTGACTTATAGGTCGCGCAAATCGCTGCGGTCCAAAATTTCGATCTTCTCGCCGTCCGGTCCTCTGAACACGGCAACGCGGCCCAGACCGGTGCCGGCATTTTTCGGAGAGCCCGGCTCGAAGGCAACGCCCTGGGCGGACAGCTTCTCCGCCATCGCATCGACATTTGCAACACGCAGCGCAATGTGGCCGATCAGGTCACCGGCTTGCGGCTCTTTCCTGTGCAAAAATTCGATCACGTCATAGCCGTGATTCACATACACCATCGTCAAGTCTCTCGGCGGCTCGAGGTAAAACCGTTTCAGCACGGTCATGCCCGTCTGCCCGCCGTAAAAAGCTTCCGCCGCTTCAAGGTCGTTAGCCAACAGCGAAATATGATCGAAGCTGAGAATGTCCGAAGTCTTCTCCGGCTTGCGGTACGTATCGTCCCGCTCGATCAGCTCGATACGAACGCCGTTCGGGTCGGATAAGAAGGCGATCCGGCCATGCCCGGAGCCGGCAACCTTCGGCTGCACGAGCGGCTTGTATCCGGCAGCGGTGATCGATTCGAAATCGCGATCGATGCTATCGGTGGAAAAAGCGACATGATCGAAGCCGTAGACGGAACGGGAAGAAAGATCGCCCGGCGCCAGCAGCTCGATCATGCCCCCGGCCAATTGCACATAGATGCATTTCGTATTCGTCGCCGGAATCATCGCTTCCCTGACGACCTGCGCTCCTAAAATCCGGGTATAGAAATCGACCGATTTCTCCGCATCTTTCACAAAAGCTCCGACATGATTCAATTCGTAGATCATACCTAATCCCTCTCCTTCAATCGGTTATTTGAATGTGCTTTCGCTGGCTCCGACAGCCGCGGTATTCCGGTACGGCTCACGGCTTCGTATTGCCCTTGCGCTTGCTCATGCCGCATGATTCCCGGATGGCCAATTCGGGCTCGATTTCCATCTTGACCGGTGTCAAGGAAGACATCAGGTTCCGGCTATCGAGCAGCTGGAACATCAGGTTGACCGAGCAGCGGGCCACTTCCTCGACATTGTAAAGGACGGTGGTCAGCGGCACCTCCGCATATTGCGAAAACTCGACGCCGTCGTAGCCGACAATCGCCATATCCTCCGGTACCCGCATTCCTTGCTGACGGCACCATCTGAGCGCCCCTAACGCGACCGAATCTCTCGAGCCGAGAATGGCCGTAGGCTGGTGCAGGTTCACCAAATAACCGGCGGCATCGTAGCCCTGCCTGTAGCCAACCTGACGGGTCGTCACCACCAGCTCCGGATCGAACGGAATGTCCATCTCCTGCAGCGCCAGCTTGTAGCCCAGCAGCTTCTCGCCATTGGGGGTCATGCCGTCCAGTATGAAGGCGATCCGCCGGTGGCCGAGCCGGGCCAAATGCAAGGTCGCCTTGTAAGCGCCTTTGATCCGGTTGACGAACACGGCGTCGGTTGGCGTATCATGCTCGCCTGCGGACAAAAATATAATAGGAATTCCGGTGTTGCGGATTTTACGGATTTTTTCAAAATTGTAATTAAGCGCCGGAAACATCAGGATACCGTCCACCTGGTGGGAAATTAAAAAATCGATCGATTTGGCTTCGCTTTCCGGATTTTTATCGGTCGTCATCAAAATCATGGAAAACCCGAGCGCGAACAAATTTCTTTCGATCTGCTGGGCAATCTCCATGAATATTGGGTTTCTCAGCTCCGTGAGCAGCACGCCAACCATCTGTGAACGCCTTTTGACCAGCGATCTCGCTATCTGATTCGGAATATAATTCATTTCTTCCGCTGTCCGGATAATTGCCGTTCGTGTGTCCTCGCTGATGCGTTTGCTCCCGTTCAGGGCTAGGGATACCGTATTGACGGATACGTTGGCTGCCTTCGCGATATGTTTTTGAGTCACACGATTACGCATGGGGTCTCCTTCATTTAACTTGATTGACCTGATTCAACAGCACATTGTCTTCGAACAAACTGCGGACGATACGGGCAGCGCTGCGTCTGCACTCATCGAACGACTCGACGGAATAAAAGGCCGCGTGAGGCGTCCCCAATATCGCCTCGCTTTCGAACAGCTCCGGATTTTTCGGCGGTTCTCCCACCACTACATCGAGTCCGGCGCCAAGCACCTTACCGGAACGAACAGCTTCCTGCAAATCCGCCAGCCGGATCACACCGCCGCGCGCCGTATTGACGATCACTGTGCCCGGCTGCATCAGGTCAAACTGCGGCTTGCTCAGCATATTTTCGGTTTCCTCGGTCAACGGGCAGTGGAGGCTGATGACATTCGCCTGCGCCAGCAGCTCGTCTTGCTTCCGTGCGCGGCGGATGCCCAAAGATTTCTCAATGCCCGGCGGCAAGTACGGATCGTAAAATACGACGTCGAAACCGAACGCCTTCGCGCGAACTGCGACCGCAATGCCGATCCGTCCCAAACCGATAATGCCGAATACTTGACCTCTCAGCCGGCGGATTTTCCCTTCGCCGATTTTCCAGTCCCAGCCTCCTTCGCCGGTTTGGCGATTGTACGGCACGATCTGCCTGCTGATCGCCAGCGCCAGCGCCAACGCATGATCGGCTACCTCCTCGGTGCCGTAATCGGTAACGTTGGCGACCCGGATTCCCGCCTGTCCTGCTGCATCGATATCGATATTGTCGTAGCCGACGCCGTTTCGGACGATCGCCCGGCATTTGTTCAGCCTGGATATCGCATACGAGGTCAGCTTCACTTGATGCCAAATTATAACCGCGTCCGTTTCCTCCAGAAGCTGCAGCGGAATTTCGGTCTCATCGGTCACGTGGATGCCGGTTACTTGGGCGCAGCCTTCCAGCTCCTCCTGCTCCGGAATCGTTTCCAGCGCATTGGACACCGTAGAATCGATAACCAACACTTTTTTTGCAGCATGATTCGAATCCTCTGCTTCTTTCATTGCTTAACGCTCCTTTTACGAATGACATGTCGTTATCTTTACGTCAGGCTGTGCTGCTTTCCGTCTATCTCTATGCTGCAATGTCTCGCGTCATTGTGCAGCAGCGATTGTTTGCTGACGTTATCTCTCCTGCCAACAGCAGGACGCGCCTCCTTTCCTTTTGGTTTAATCCGCAAACCGTCAACTGCAGCGCTTTCAAAATTTCGGCCCGTGATATTCAATCCAAACGGTAAGCGGGTAAAAAACGGTGGAGAACATTAAACTAGTATTAACGTTAATACAAAAGTTTGAAAAAATGATCCTAGGATTGACGAATAATCAACTTCGGATCGATAGCAATTTTTTGAAGCGGCGCTCCAACCTTATGTTCTTTCTCTTCAATTCTTTTCAACAGCAGCTCCGTTGCCTTCTTCGTTACCGACTTTACATCGTACTGGACCGAGGTCAACGGGACATCCGCAAAGCTCGAGGCGGCAATATCGTCAAAGCCGATAAAGGCAATATCTTCGGGAACCCGGATTCCTTGCTCGCGGCACCAACGCATTGCGCCAAGCGCGATATGGTCCTTGGAGCACAGAACTGCCGTCGCCTTGCCCTTCTCATACAACGACTGTACAGACGCATATCCGGCTTTGTACCCGTCACCTTGAATGATGCTGACCAGACCCGGATCGAAATCGATTCCGTTGTCCTGCAGCGCCGAAGTATAGCCGTTTTGCTTCTCCTCATCATTCATCGCTCCGCGAATGAAGCCGATGCGTCGATGCCCATCTTGTATAAAGTGCGACACCGCCTTGTAGGCTCCGGCTTGCCGGTTCATGTAAACCGCATCCGATGGCGAATCATATTCGCCGCCTGCAAGCAGCACGATTGGAAAGCGTTGATCGTGCATCGCCCGGATTTTCGAAAAATTGGCCCTCACCAGCGGGTACATCATGATGCCGTCGACTTGCCGCGAAACAAGCACATCGAGCGCCTCGGCTTCCTGCTCCGGGCTGAAATTGGTAATCATGAGCATCATGTTATAGCCGGCTTGCTTAAGCAATTGCTCGATTTCCTGTGCCGTTTCCGTCAAAATCGGGTTCATCAGCTCCGTCAAAATAATACCGATCGTGTTCGTCTTCTTCTGAACAAGCGACCGCGCCACGACATTAGGAATATAATTGAGCTGACGGGCACACTCCATAATTTTCAACCGGGTCTCCTCGCTGATGCGCGGACTGCCCTTCAAAGCCAAGGATACCGTATTGATCGAGTACCCGGTCTTCTCGGCGATTTCTTTTTGGCGTATGCTATTGGAAGTCATGTAAACAAACCCTTTTTCTTTAAATGTATGCGAAGCTTGTGGATAGTATTAACGATAATATCATTATATTTTAGATTTAATCTTTTGTAAACCATATAAGTGAAGGGAAGCTTTCGCGGACGGGACCCGGTTGAACCGCGGCCATTCGAGATCGATGCGCCAAAACGGGTAGGCAGGCGGCCGAATCATGCCGCTTGGAATTTCATGTTATAATGGAAGAAACTGATCGAATGCCATTGCGGATGCTTGCGCCAAAAAGGCTTCGCCATGGAGAACAGTCTCAAGGAGGTTATGCATGAATACCGTTATTGTCGTATGCTTCATTCTTTTGGTCATTTATTTAATTAGCCGGAACGGCAAAAGCCGGGACGTTCAACGCGGCGGCGGTCGTTACGCGCCAAACCGGTCGGTCCAGCCCCTGCAAAGCATTCCTTATGCAAATACGCCGCTGCCCGCCATGCTGGGCATTCAGCCGCATTTGCCGCTGCAGGCGGCGGTTGCGCGGCTTGAACAGTCATTGCCGGAGTCATTCCTGCAGCGGCTCAAAGAACGCGTGCTCGGCCGCTATCCGCAAATGTCCGACGCCGAATATGAGTGGAAGCTGCTGGAGCTGAAGCGTTATTTTTTGATGACGGCAATCTTGAAGGATGTCCCGATGTTCAGTCAACAAGTCGATGACCTATGGCATGAAATGCTTATGTTCACGCGCGAATATTCGCAGTTTGGCGAAGCATTCGTCGGCGCGCCTATCCATCATGCGCCGCATACGGAAGGCCAGCCCGATCCCGGCGGACGGGCCTGGTTCGATTGGACGTATGCCCAGCTGTTCGTCCATACCCCGTACAGCGGGCGAATTTGGCGGCCGTTTTTCCGGCATCCGCTCGATCCGGCTCTGCTCGACGAGCTCAAGCTGAACAGCGAGGAAGAGCTGCTCGCCGCCATGTTTAACCGACGGTCCGCGGAGCGGTATCCGGAAATCCGGGAAACCGCGCTGCTGCTGATCCGCACAGCCAAGGATCAGGCTGCCGAAGCCGGGCGTACGGCAGCCTATACCGCCGAGCGGCCCGCGTTTGGGGCCGACTCTTATATGCCGTATTTGGCGGGGGCGCTAATGTTTTACTCGATGACTCAATTCACCGACTTTAGCTCGCATATGGAGCCGCTTTTTGCCGAAGAGGAGGCGCAGCGGCGCATGCAGGACGCCGCCGCCGGACTGAACGGCTCCGCCTCCTCCTGCGGGAGCGGCTGCAGCTCGTGGGGGGATGACGACGACCGTTCCTCCGGCAGCGATTGCGGAGGAAGCGGCGGCGATAATGGCGGCGATAGCGGCAGCGGAAGCAGCTGCTCGTCCTCTAGCTGTTCGTCTTCCAGCTGCGGCGGTGGCGGCGATTAATCTGCTGCCGGGCTAATGACCGCGCGGACCGGCAGCGGGAGCGGACCGCCCGGTTAACGCCCGTGACGCTTGTGAAAGCTGTGCGGGGGCAGGCGTTTTGGAATTTTTAATTGAAAGGCTCGGTCGTGCCAGCCGCAGATCTTCGCAGGCATTGGAAAATTCGCTTACGTGATGAAAGGTATTGGGCATATTTTGCCGAATTTAATTTCTACTATGAGTAAAAAAGGAAAGCTGCTTATTATAATAGGCCTGTTTATAATCATCCTCACAGGCGGGAACTTCCTCTGGATGGTATATTTCATGAATGCGGATCAGCCCTCAGCGGTGGATGGGGCACTGGATTTGCGGAAATGGGATGCGGCAGCGGGACGTACGGTTACACTCGACGGCCGGTGGGAATTTTATCCCGGCGTACAGTTGATGCATAACGATACCCAATCGGGCGGTTCGGATAAGCCCATGAAGTTTATTCACGTTCCCGGAAGCTGGAACCAATCCTTACAGTCGGATCGGAATACGCCGTATGGATTCGGATCATACCGATTGCGCATTTACGTCAATCCTGAACAAGATCTTACCTACAGCATCCGTATTCCAAGCGTTCGGAGTTCGTCGGAGCTGTTTGTGAACGGCCGTTTGTTGGCACAGTCGGGCCAGCCGGCGGAGCTCGAAAATAACTATACGGCTCGGAACGTTCCTTATTCTGCCTCGTTTACAGCAGATAGAAACGGTGTAATCGAGCTTGTCGTACAGGCGGCCAACTTTAAAGATCCCCGAAGCGGCGGCATCGTCCGCTCGATAAAATTCGGAACGGAAAATGCGATCAACCGTGAGACGCAGTTCTCCATGATGATGCAGGAAAGTGTTGCCGTCACTTTTCTGATTCATGCCGTATATGCGCTCATTTTATTTTTCATGGGAAACCGGGATCGTAAATTGCTTTACTTCTCCCTTATGGTGTTATGCGCCATTCTTGCAATTCTTACCGGCAGCGAGGACAAACTGCTGCTGTATTGGTTCCCGATCAACTATGATCTGAGTCTTAAGCTTATGTCTCTCTACATCATTGTCGGTACATACTCATTAATTGGCAGTATCCTGCATCTGCTGCCCGCTTATTGGAGCACGAAATTTTTTCCGGGATATACCGCTCTGTGCGGGGGCTCAGCATTTCTGGCGCTGCTTCTGCCCGAGAAATACCTTTTACCGATTACGAACTTGTTTTTACTTATCGCCGTCATTTGTGTACTAATGGCCATCGTGTCCATGCTGCGAACAACTTTGAAAGGAACTCATAATAATCTGCTAATGCTCCTGTCGCTCATCGCCTTCGCAAGCAATTTTGCATGGTGGGGCTTTTTCCTTGCGACCGGAATTAAAATCGTCTATTATCCGTTCGACCTCATTATCGCAACGATCGCCTTTTCCTCGATCTGGTTTAACCGTTATTTCCGGATACTTGCCGAAACGGAACAGCTCGCCGAGAAGCTTCAGGAAACCAACAAGCAAAAGGACGAGTTTCTGGCCAACACGTCCCATGAGCTGCGTAACCCGCTTCACGGCATCCTGAACATCTCGCAAGCCGTACTGGAAAGGGAAAAGCATTCGCTGAACGCCAAAAGCGTCAAAGATTTGGAAATGGCGATTACCGTAGGGCGCCGCATGTCATTTATGCTGAACGACCTGCTTGATATGATGCGTCTGAGGCAGAGCAGCATCAGATTGCAGCTTCGCAGTCTTTCCATTCAAACGATCGTGACCGGGATCATCGATATGCTTCGTTTCATGACGGAAGGAAAATCGATCCGGCTGACGAACCTCGTACCAGGCAACTTTCCACCTGTGACGGCCGATGAAAATCGCCTCATTCAAATCGTATTCAATCTGCTTCACAATGCAGTAAAATATACGAACGAGGGCGAAGTCTCGATACGGGCCGAGGTGAAAGACGGGCAGGCCATTATCGTCACCACGGATACCGGCATCGGCATGGATGAACTAACGATGCGCCGAGTATTCGAGCCATATGAACAAGCCTCCCCCGACACGACGGCTACAGGCGGAGGATTCGGACTCGGGCTCAGCATTTGCAAGCAATTGGTGGAACTGCACGGAGGAACGCTACAGGTCGATTCAGCGCCGGGTCAAGGCTCGTCATTCGCTTTCACTTTGCAATTATCCGATTGTGCCGATCCGCAGTTGGAAACGGATGCTTACACCGCAGCCTCCGCCGCCTATACTGAGGCTGCTTTGACGGCTTCATCCGATCGGCTTGATCCGGCTTACGATTTGCAATCGGTCTTCGTTACGGACAGGCCAAGAATCATGGCTGTAGACGACGATCCGATGAATCTAACCGTATTGGAAAACATTCTTTCTTTGGAACGATACGATGTCACTGTCGTTACGAACGCCAAGGATGCTTTATCTATGCTGGATCTGAAAGATTGGGATTTAATTATTTCCGACGCTATGATGCCGCATATGTCCGGGTATGAATTAACGCGCGCCATCCGCAGCCGGTTCTCCACCCTGGAGCTTCCGATCCTGCTTCTGACCGCCCGAAGCCAGCCGGAAGATATCGAAAACGGGTTTCTTTCCGGCGCCAACGACTACGTTACGAAACCGGTGGATGCGATGGAATTGAGATCCAGAGTCCGCTCTTTGACCGAAATGAAAAAATCGGCGCGCGACCGGTTGCGGATGGAAGCCGCATGGCTGCAGGCGCAAATCCAGCCGCACTTTTTATTTAATACTTTGAATACGGTGGCGGCACTCAGCGAGCTCGATACGAATCGCATGCGCAAGCTGCTTGAAGTTTTCGGAAGTTTTTTGCGGGATAAGTACAGCTTTCATAATGCGGACGAGCTTGTACCGCTCGAGTATGAGTTAGATCTCGTTCGCGCCTATTTATATATTGAGAAAGAACGATTTGAAGACAAGCTGCGGGTTGTTTGGGAGGTTGACGAACGGGTGGAACTGCAAATTCCTCCGCTTACCATTCAGCCCTTGGTAGAGAATGCGATAAAGCATGGCATATTGAAGCGTGCGCAAGGCGGAAGCATACATATCCGAACCTCCGCTTTTGAAAATAAAATAGAAATTTCAATCGCAGATGACGGAGTGGGGATGAGTGAGGAACAGCTGGGCCAAATTTTTGACGCCCGTTTGAATAAATCTCCGGGAATCGGTTTGCTCAATACGGATCTTCGCTTGAAACGGCTGTACGGCAAAGGACTTGTCATCAGCAGCAGGCCGGATCAAGGAACTACGGTTTCGTTTATTATCGATAATAGGTCTGCTGCCTTTTGATACGGTTATTTGCGGCTTCGACCGCTATTTCGCCTCTGCCTCGCGAACCGGTACGAACCCGCCTTTTTCGATCAAGCTGCTGCCCTTATCGGTCTGCAGCCATGCAAGCAGCCTGCCTGCCGGACCGTCCGCCGATTCGTCCTCGCGGGTCACCGCATACAGCAGCGCTGTGAACGGATATGTGCCGTTCCGGATGTTCGTCTTGTTGCTTTCGATGCCGTTAACCGATAAAAATGCCACGTTTTCACGTTTATGCATCTCATTGGCGAAATAATAAAAGGAATATCCGATGGCATGGATCCCGTTTTGATAGTCGGCGACCGAATCGATCAAACCGCCCATCCCCGAAGGCTTTTTAACCTTGGGAGGGTCGGCCAGCTTCAGCCCCTTCATCACCTTTTGCTCCATATAGGTCTGACTTCCGGAGTTTTTTTCACGCTGAAACGCGATGATCTGCCGGTCTGCGCCGCCAACGCCGCGCCAATCGCCGATTTCCCCCGAATAAATAGACTGGATTTGCCGAGCGGTCAGGTTGCGAACCGGGTTATCTTTATGGACGATAAATATGAACGCATCTTTCCCGAGCGGCGTCAGCCTCAGCTTCACCCCGTTGTCCTCCGCAAGCTTGAGCTCTTCATCCGAAGGCGCTGCAACAAAGATGATATCCGCTTTTTGGGCAATCAAATTTTCATAAGCGGCATGGGTAGTAGAAAATCTGACGTGCTTCTCCGTCCACGCTTTGTTCGTACCGATTAGCTCGCTCATCAGGATACGGCCGAACGGTACAGCTGCGGTAGCTCCATCCACCTTCGGATAAGTCTCCGCCTTGAACATCGCGGTACCGGACCACCACAGGCCGGAGGCGGCAAAAAGGAGAAGCCACAAGACGGCCGCACCGGCCGCCACTGCGACCGGCCGCTTGCTCGTTGCCGCTGCGGCCCGTAATTTATGGGTGCCTGCTCCAGCCAGCACAGCCGCGCTCGGCCAGAAGGAGGCCAGCAGCGCAGCAGCCTTCATCGCACCGCCGGTCAAATAAGATTCTAGACATTCAAACAGCGGTATGCACCAAAGCACATACACCCGGTAAGGCAGCCATGCGATTTCGCCGAGCCCGGAAGCCGAGCCGTAAACGCTTCTGGCTGTCGCGAGCCAGATCGCGGCGCCGATAAACGCCACCGGCAGCACCGACAGGCAGAAGACTGCCATTGGGGCGGGGCGCCTTTTCGACAGGACATAGCCAAATCCGGCGAACGGCAGTCCCACGACTCCCGCATAAAGCAGCATGATCAGCATAAGGCCGGCATCGCTCCATGCGCCATTGTCCAGCAGCCGTTCAAACCAGCCCCCGTTTGCGGCGAACACGACGCACAACAAATCAAACAACATGTAAAAACCGAATAACCATCCCCCTCTTTCCGCCGCCGGCCGTATAAGCTGCCTTAGCCCTGCTCGCGGCTTGGAGGGAATTTTATTTGAATGGCTATGCAGTTGGTTCAAGGATACCGCCTCCTCTTGAAATTGCTTTCCATAATTTAGACGCTGTTTATGCTGCTATGTTTCTTTAATTACAAATCTGTGCCATTAATAAAAAACAGACCGCCCCCAAGGGCAGCCTGTTCCGTGCTTTCCGTATATTACATTATTCCGCTACGAATGTTAATCGCACACCGATTATGCCCTCGCAGGCATAGCATTTTGCCGGTGGCTCTCCTCCATAACCGCAATTTGCTGCCGCACCTGTTCCAGCGTAATGGCGAAGGGAACGTCGTTGACGAGCGTATCGTACAGCCTGACATAATACTCCCGGCACATATGATCGAAGGAGCCCAGCTTATACTCGTCGGCAAAAACCCAGCTCTCTTCATGCCATTGAAGCTCTTCCCGGCAGTAGGCAGGATCTCCCTGCGCATTCACATAAGGATCCCGGGTCAGTTGCTGCTCAGGGGCTTCCTCCGGTTTAAAATATTTCCAGTCCAAACGGTTCACATTGCCCTGCAGTCCGCCGCGCGTCCCTTGAATGTTGTACGTTTGGTTCGGATACGCCGAGCAGGACGATATTTCCACATCAATGACAGGCTTGCCTGGAGCGTGAAGCAGAAGCTTCACGTAATCTTCCGCATCCCCGAACGTATTGGCGCGGTCCATATAGCATGTCACCTGCGGTACGGCGTCCGTTCCGATAAACTGCAATGCCTGATCGACCGGATGAGGACCCGTGTTGAGCAGGTTCCCCGCGTTATACTCGCGGAGCGTCTGCCAATCCCATCTGCGGGCAAAGCCGTTGTAAGTAATATTGACCTGGACGACGCGGCCGATCGCGCCGGAATCGATAATGCGGCGGATCTGCTCGAAGGCCGGGAGGAACCGCGACTGCTGGAACACGAACAGCTTATCGCCCGCTTGGGCCGACGCTTCGATCAATTGATCGACCTCTGACGCATAACGGGCCAGCGGCTTGTCGCATACGACCCGAAAACCGTGAGCCAGCAGGTCAAGCGATACCGGCACATGCAGATGGCTTGGCGTCGCATTGACAACCAGGTCGATATCGCTGCGGCCGAGCAGCTCTTTGTAATCGCCGTACACATTGCAGCCATACCGTTCCGCCGCTACCTGACGGCGTTTCTCCATCGGGTCGACAACGGCGACAATCCGGTATTTGTCTTCCAGCCGTTTGAACGTTTCGCTATGAATCGAGCGGCCGCTCCGGCCTTGACCGATCACGGCAACACGCAATATTGAATCTGCACTCATCTCTGAAATCTCTCCTTCGACGTTAATGTTATTCGTTCGGTGAACGGTTTAGTTCGTCAGCCTGCGCATATATTGAACGTACTGCGGAAACGATTCCTCCGCGTTCTCGATTTCCGGATGCCATTTCTTCTCCCATTCGAGCGTGTAATAGCCGTTATAGCCGTTGCGCAGCAGCAGCTTATACATATTCGCGAGCGGAATGCTGCCTTCTCCGGTCAGACAATAATGGAATTTGCCGTCCGCATCCGGCAGTACGCGGGAATCCTTCACATGCGTATATTCAATCCAGCGGCCGAGCGCGGCCCAAGTGTCCTCGGGCTGTTCGCCCAGCGTCCGGAACGGATGATGCAAATCCCACAGCACGCCGACCGCATCCGGATCGACCTGCTCTAGTACCGCCTTGACATCGCTGCAGGAAGTCCAGTCGTCATGCGTTTCCAGCAGCAGCTTGACGCCATGCTCTTTAGATACCGAAGTTAATTCCTTAAAATGACGGACGACGGCTTCAATGGCGGCCGACCGGTCGGTCTCGCCGATGCCTCCGCCGAACACGCGGATGTAACGGGTTCCGAAAAACGAGCACAGCTTGGAATACTCCTTGATTTCCGCCAGGTTTTGTTCGAATTTCTCGTCGGAGAACACATGAACGGAGCTGGAAAAGCACGAAACCTCCAAGCCCGCCTCTTTGATTTGATCGCGCGTCTGATGAATGTTTTGCTGGAACGCAGGCAGCCTGTAAATGTTCATTTCGCCGGTGAGACCGCGAAAATCGATCGCGTCAAAGCCGTATTCCTTCGCCCTTTGAATAATCAAATCCAGCTCCCAGTCAGGACAGCCCAGCGTAGTAAATGATAATTTCATATTGTCTCCTCCTCGTATTAAATTCGGGCCCGAGTCGGCGTATCCGCAGGCCGCATCAGGCCCGTCCGCAACCAATTTCAGACATCGGCCGACTATTGACCGGTTTTATTTGGTCGTCATTCGTTCGAACCGCTCCGCCGTCACTTGCCGCAGCAGCGGCTTGCCGGCAACAAAGCGGGCCAAATCGTCGATCACCATGACAGCCAGCTGCGATTTCCAGTAGCCGGAATAAGCCCCGATATGCGGCATGCACAATACGCCCGGCAGCTGCAGCAGCGTGTCATCCGGCGGAAGCGGCTCGGTATGGTACACATCCAGCGCGGCATATATACGGCCGGATGCGAGTTCCTCCTTCAGCGCGGCCTCGTCAATCAACGGACCGCGGGCCGTGTTGACCAATAAAGCGCCGTCCTGCAGCAGTTGCAGCTGCCGCTTGCCGATCATTCCGCGCGTCGATTCGGTCAGCGTATCGTGCAGCGATACGATCCGGCATTCGCTCAGCACGGTTTCCAGTCCGACCAGCCTGACGCCCAGGGCGTCCGCCTCCTGCTGCGTGCAGTAAGGAGAATAGAGCCTGATATCGGTATTGAACCCGCTCAGCAGGCGGATCACCTCACGGGCGACTTCGCCGTAGCCGATGATCCCTACCTTTTGCCCGAACAAGCCCATGACGGTATTGCCGTTGTCGCCCCAAGATCCGCTCCGCAGCAGATCGCGGTACTTGCCGATTTCCCAGGCGCCGTTCAACATCAGCGTCAAAGCGAGCTCGGCCGTCGACCGGGCCAACGCCGTATTGGCGTTGACCACGGCAATGCCGCTGCGGAATGCCGCCGGGTCGACATACGGAATCAATGTGCCCGCGGCATGGCCGATAAACTTGAGCTGTCCGGCGCCGGCCAAAATGTCCGCCGTCAGCTTCGGCGAGCCCCAGGATGTGATGACTGCGTCATAGCGGCGAATATCGCGCTTCAGCTGCTCCGCTTCATACGGCTTGCCAACTTCAACCCAATCCGCCTCCGAAACCGCGGTCAGCTTCCTGACCGCATCCTCGCCGAACAGCAAATCCCGCAGTTCCTTTTTCCAAACCGTTACCAATGTTTTCATTGCGTATCTCCCGATAAATTAGGCGTTTTTCTGATATCGTTCGTAAGCATCCTGATAAATTTTGACGATCTCGTCCATGCCCATTTCTTTAAGACGCTTCATATATTTATCATAATTCGGTTCGACCGCTTCTGCGCCCATGACCCACTTCTGCTGCATTTCGCGCATGTACGTATCGATAGCCGGCCATTTTTCACTGATCGTCTTTTCTTCCTTGGGCGTGAACGTTACCGACGGAAACTGGGGAGCAAAATATTTGTTGTCGATATACATTTGAATCCCTTTGTTCGCGATCGGGTTCGTCCACTGCTGCTCGTAGAACAGGTCCATCTGATAACCGGTGTTCAGCTGCGCTCCGATATCCCACAGCTGCTTATTGACCGGCTCTTTGCCGTTCAGCACTTCCGGCTTGAAGATCGGCTTGCCGTCCTTCATATCGTAATGGACGCCTTCGATTCCAAAGTTCATCAGCCTTCTGCCTTCCACCGTGAACCAGAAGTCGAAATATTTGATCGCTTCCACTTTATGCTTGCTGGTCGAAGAAATGCCCCAGCCTTTGTCCTGAAGAAGACGCCGGCTGTACTCTTGCTGCACCTTGCCGTTTCTGTCGGCCGGAGGGGCGAACGGAACGAACTGAATGCCCGGGATTTTATCTTTTAACGTCTCGTTATACGTAGCCGTGCTCGGGAACCAGTCATGTGTCGCGCCGCCGGCATTGTCGCCCAGCACAATTTCCCTGGACTTCGCGCCGCGCGTATAAATTTCCTTGTCGATCAAATCCTCTTTATACCATTTGGCGAGATTGACCATCGCCTCCTTGTATTCCGGCAAGTATTTGCCGTACTGCACTTTCCCGTTCGCCACATGCCATTCCGGCCGCACGCCGAATAAAGGAACCAGCTTGGTAACCGCTTCTTTATTGTCGCGGCTGAAATAAGGGATTTCATCCTTTTTGCCGTTGCCGTTCGGATCTTTCTCGCGGAAAGCTTTCAAGGTTTCGTAGTACTCATCCACCGTCTTCGGTTCCTTCAAGCCGAGCTTATCCAGCCAATCTTTCCGGATGTACCAGCCCTCGGACGCTTCACCGTCCATAATGTAAGGGATAAAATACAGCTTGCCGTCGCTCGCGACGGAGCCGGCCTTCGCCCATTTGTTGTCCTGCAAAAATTTTTTAATGTTGGGCGCATGCTTGTCGATCAGATCGTCCAACGGCTCCATCGCCCCGTCCAGCGCGGCTTTATTCAATTCGAGTTTCAGCCCGGAAATGATATCGGGCAAATTACCCGACGCCATCATCAGGTTGAACACTTCGCGGCTGTTCGTTGCGCTTGGCGGCGCCGTACCGTGCAGCTTCACATTGGTCATTTCCTGGGCTTTCTTGAACAACGGGAAATCGTCCTTGAACACCTTGGTGTCGTCGTGATAATGAATCGTCATTTCGACCGCCTTATCGCTAACCTTGAAACCGTTTGCCGCAGGCTGCGAGGATTGCCCCTGCCCGGAATCCGTCCCGGCCGCCACGTCCTTCTTGCCTCCGTCCGAGCAGGCTACAAGCGGAATGCTCATCATAATGGCGGCCAATGCGGCGCCGCCCGCTTTTTTCATTGTACCCATAGATTGCTTCCTCCTTTAATATATCACGATTGCCTCGCCGCATCATTCTTTCACGGCGCCTAGCATCATGCCTTTGACAAAATATTTTTGAATAAACGGATATACCAGCAATATCGGAATAATCGATACGATGATCGTCGCGTATATAATCGTCTCCTGCGAAAAGCCTTGAGCGATGTCCGCCGCGTTCATCATTTCCTCCGTCAGCTTCATCTCGACAATCAGCTTGCGCAGCAGCACCTGCAGCGGAATTTTATGCTCGTCGCGAAGAATGACCATTGCCCAGAAATAACCGTTCCAGCGGCCCACCGCGCAGAACAATCCGATACTCGCCAGGGAGGGCAGCGACAAGGGCAAATAAATTCTTGTCAAAACCTGCCAGTCGTTCGCACCGTCCACCTTGGCCGATTCTTCAAGCTCGTCGGGAATGCCCTGGAAAAAGGTTTTCATCAAAAACACGTAAAACGTAAACACCGCAAACGCGAAAATAATCGTAAACCGCTTGTCCAGCAGCCCCAAATCCCGCAAATTCAAGTAAAAAGGAATCATGCCCGCCGTACCGCTCATATTGACAAACATCGTCAAAGCTACGAGAAAGCTGATGAGCGAGCCGCCGATCAGTCTCTTTTTGGAAAGCGGATAAGCGCCCAAAATCGTAAACAGCAGATTGACCGCCGTTCCGACGACCGTATAAAAGATCGTGTTGCCGTAAGCAATCCATATCCCATCCTGCGTCAGCACCTTCCCGTAGGCAGCAAACGTAATTTCCTTCGGGAACAGCAGGACCTTGCCGGTCACAACCGCGTCCGAGGAGCTGATTGAGGCCGACGCCACATAAAGGAACGGATACAGCGCCAACGCCGCAACGATCGTAAGAATGACATAATTGAACATGCCGAACCATTTCTCGCCGACAGTCGGTTTCACCTTGCTTCACCTGCCCTTACCAAAGTCCGGAATCCGTCCGTTTCTTGCTGAAACGGTTTGCCATATACACCAGCACCAGCGATACGGCCGCGTTAAACAGACCGACCGCCGTCGCAAGCCCGTAGCGTCCTTCCAACAATCCGGCCCGGTATACGTAGGTGCTGATGATGTCGGAAGTTTCATAGGTAGCCGGCTGGTACATCAAAATAATGTTTTCGAAGCTGACATCCATCATTTGTCCGACCTTCAGAATGAGCATGACGGCAATTGTCGGCATGATCGCCGGCAGCGTAACGTGCCATGTCTGCTTCCAGCGATTGGCGCCGTCGATGACGGCAGCCTCGTATAAGGTCGGATTGACGCCGGACAAGGCGGCAATGTATATGATCGAGTTAAAGCCCGCTTCCTTCCAAACGTCGAAGGTGCTGATGTAGATCGTTCGGAAATATTCCGGAATCGTCAAAAAGTACACTTTATCCAGCCCGATCCGATCGAGCAAAATGTTGACCAAGCCGTTGTTCGGCGCAAGGATGTTGGTCACGATGCCGGCGACAACGACGGAGGAAATGAAATGCGGCAAATACGTAAACGTTTGCACGAATTTACGGAACAGCATATTTTTGGCTTCGTTAAACAACAGCGCAAGCGCGATCGGAATCGGGAACGCAAATAGAAGCCCGTACAAGCTGATCAGCACCGTGTTTTTCAAATTCCGGAAAAAATAAGGCCCGGAAAAAAATTCGCGAAAGTTATCGAGTCCTACCCAAGGACTGCCGGAAATGCCTTTAAACAAGCTGTACTCCTTGAACGCGATTTGCAGCCCGTACATCGGCTTGTACAGAAAGATCAAGTACCAGAGCACAAACGGCACCAGCATCAGGTACAGATGGCGGTCCCCCAGAACCCGCTTGCGGATTTCCTTGAACCTCGACCTCGCTGGTGTGCGCCGTGCTTTCGATAGTTCCGTTTTCGCCAGCACGGTCTCATTAGATTCCACAGCTTCACCGCCTTATTAATTTGTATGTCTCTCTCTTGCGGAGCCCCCCCGGGTGTGGTGCTGCTGCCGCTTCGTCCCGCTACTCCCGACCGAAGCTTACGACCGATTCTACAGGGGCGGACGGCGGCTGTAAATCACCAGTTTACCGGCTCGTCGACGTTTCTTCACCATGCCTGCAAACGCCCGGGCGGCGCGGGTTTCGAGCCGCAGGATCGACGTTTGTTCACGAATCGCCGATTTTTTTCGAACAAGAAAACAGCCTCCCCGACGGATAGGGGGCTGTTCGATGGAAGAGATGGCTATTCCAAATTTTGCGCGTACTGCCCCGGTGATATGCCTTCATACCGTTTGAACATGCGGATAAACGTATTGGCGTTGTTGCAGCCGACGCGTAGAGCCAGATCCTGGATTTTAACTCCGCGCTCCCCACTAATGATCTCCTTCGCTTTTTTCACCCGGACATTATTTAAATAGTCGCGGAAATTGTCGCCCGTATGGTTTTTAAACAGCGTGCTGATATAGCTCGGGGAAAAGTTAAACTGCTCGGCCATATCGTTCAACGAAATGTCCCGATCGTAATGCCGGTGTATATATTCGACGATGTGACAGGCGATGGACTGGTCGATTTTGCCGTTCTCGTCTTCGATCCGGTCCATCATCTCGTCGATCAGCCGATAGATGGCTTGCTTCAGCTGCTGCACATCGGGGCACAGCATCAGCTTCGGGTACCATTTCTCGCCGGCGGCCGTATTGTATGCCTGGCGCTCAAGCTGCTGGTTGATCCGGTTCAGCGTCGATACGATCGACAATATAAACTGCGACCGCTTCTCGATGCTCAGGCTGCGCGTGTCGAGATTTTCCTCCAGCAGCTTATGCATGACGGACAAGGCTTTCTCTTTATTGCCGGAAATGACGGCGGCTATCAGATCGCGTTCCATTTCCAGCGGGTAATAATAGCCGCTGTTCCGCAGCTGCTTAATGTCGTCGGCCGTAATTAACGTCCGCCGTTCCATCACAAACCGGTACTCCATCAGCTTCAGCGCCTCGTGATAGGCGCGTTCGGCTTCGCCGATATGAGACGCCGTCCCGCCGATCGCGGCGACGAGCTGAATCGCAAGCGAGCTGCCGATATCTCTGAGCACGTTGATCAGCCACTGCCTCAGCGCCGGCGAATCCTCCTCCGTCAACAGCACGACGAACCGTCTGTGATCGAGACCAAGCAATTCGCACTTCTGCTCCTGCGACAAACACTGCTCGATGAGCCCCATGACCCGGTTCGTCATTTCAAACAGGTATGTGTTCGGTACCTGCTTCTCCGGCTCGCTGTTGGCTGCAACCTCGATAATGGCTACCGTCACCGGTCCCGACAGGTGGGTCAAATTGTACGCTTCCAGCTCCGGCGCCGCCTTCTTCAACGGCAGCAGACCGAACAGCAGGTCGCCGATCATTTTTTTGCGCAGCGGCAGTTTGTAACGGCTGATCGTCTGCTGCAGATTTTCGTTCAGCTTGTAAATGCCGTCGGCGGTAGATTGAATAAAGGCGAGCTCGTCGCGGCCGATCGGCTCCCCGTAGCTTTTAAACTGGTTGACCGCCCTTTGGATAGGCCGGTACGTGCGGTTCGCCGCAAGCATCGCCAGCAGCAGGCCGATGGCAGCCAGCACGAGATAGACGGCAAGCGACTCCTTGGCGAGCGATCTTATCTGCGAATTGATCGGATTTTTTTCAACAATATAGGCATATTTCAAGTCGCCGAACACTTTCGATTCCACGTCGCGGACCGTCATTCCGCTCACAGCCGGCTTACCGGGCCCGGCGATCAGCTGCTCGAACGGCTTGGCGCCAAGACTGCCGTTGTAGGCGATGAGGCGGTCTCCCTTGATGATGGCGAAGCCTTCGGAGCTTCCGGGCATTTGCGGCAGCAAATAGCTCTCGTAATACGAAACGTAAAAAACAAGCTCCAGATTCGGTTCCTTCTTAATGAGCGTAATTCTCCGGTTGCCCGAATCGCCGTACGTATGCAGGAAAAGCGATTTCGCAAAATTGCCTTTGTAAAGAGCCGACTCGATTTCTTGCTTGTGCTCCTGGGCCAAACCGATTTCCGCATAAAATCTCGCTTTGTCCATCGTGCTGTTGGGCGTAATGATAAGCCCGTCGTTCAGCTTCCCGACGCCGATCGTAAAGCCGAAGTCGGCGAAAGCGTCGATATTTTTTCTCAATTCATTGTAAACTTTCGTCACGACGTAATAATCCCGCTCGCTCTTTTCCGCATATTCGAGCACACTGCTGTTAATTTTCAGTTGATTGATCAAATTCGAGGCGATGTTCAGCTGTGTATCGATTTTATCCCTCGCCTCCCGCAGCAGGGCGTCCTGCCGGTATTTCAGCTCCAGCTGGACGATTTCGTTATTTTTATAAAAAAACATGCTGGCAACGATCATCGTATACACGAACACAATAAGCACGTAAGCGATAAGCAGCTTGTAATAAAATTTTCGTTTCCGCATCGCTTCCGATCCCCCTTTTTTTATGCAAGCGCCCAATGTAACCGCATTCATTTTGGCATATGCTTTATTATAGCCTAAGCCCGGACAAGAGGAATTCCGCTATCTTCCGAGAAAACTACACTATTTTCCGCTGTTTGCGTTCTTTCTGTATTCGATGGGCGTAACGCCGTACTTATGCTTGAACATTTTATAAAAATGGCCCGTATGCTTATAGCCCGCTCTTTCCAATATTTCGGCGATCGACAGGTTCGTCTGCAGCAGCAGCTCTCCCGCCTTCCGCAGTCGAAGCTCCGCCAAAAAGCCGCTGTACGTAACGCCCGCCACCTTGGAAAACAACGTGCTGAAGTAGTTGGGCGAAACGGAAATTTTCGCTGCGGCCTCTTTCAACGTTAACGGCTTGTCCAGATGCCGCTCCAAATATTCCATGACTTCGCGGATCGCCTGCTCGTAGCCGGATTCCTTCTCCAGCCTCCAGCCCCTGATTTCGCGGCTCAAAATAACGAGAAACTTCAACAAATCCGCCCGCACCGCATATTGATGATACGCTTCCTTCGATTCCAGCTCCGATTTGATCCCTTCCATCAGCCGCTCGATGACGAATTGCGAACGGGGCGACAGATGAATCAGCAAAAAACGGTCCAGCGGAGCGCTGGACAATTCCCGGATCGTTTCTTCGAGAAGAGAGGGCATAAAATCGAGCTGCACAAGCTCGAAAGCCTGTCCGTCCAGCGGCATAAAGCAATGCTTCATATAGGGCGGGATCGAGAACAGATCGCCCCGCTTCAGCACCGTCTGCCCCTCCTCCAGCCTGTGAAGGCAGCTCCCGTTGATGAGATAGCAAATTTCCAAATATTCATGCCCGTGGAGGACCGGGTTGTAATTCGTTTCACTGCGGATTTCGAACTTGATCGGAAAATCCTCCCGCATGAAATCTTTAAACCGGAACACAGGTGCATCTCCCATACGCTCGCCTCCTCGCCTCTTCACCTACTTTTTTCATCCTCGGTTATAACTTGTATTTTATACAATCGGGAACGAAACGCAACAGCAGAATTGCGCCATCCGCATGTCCAAGCCTGTTTCGGCAAGGATATACGGCTTCGCCGTCCTTAAGGGACGAACGGGTTTATCAAGGTTGTGCCAAAAAAAACAGGACCTCCGGCCGGAGATCCTGTCGTTGAATCCGAATCGCTGCTTACAATTTGGCGAACAAATCCTTAAATACCGCGTCGCGCTTAATGCTCCACACATACCGGATAAAATGTCTCGACGTATCCTGGCTCCAACGGAATTCGTCGGACAGCAGCGGACTGTGGACGAGCGAGCTTGGCGTCCAGCGCTCGTCGATCAAATATGCGATCGTCGAAATATCCCAAATGACGCGTGAATAGCCGGTATGGTCGTCATGGCAGTTTTTGTACGTCTCGTACAGGTAAAGGCCGGTTTCGCCCTTATCCTTTACATAGTCCCGGATTTCCGATAACGTCGTTTGCAGATGCGAGGTTACGCCCATGCACGGCAGCAGCACAAGCGGCACGCCGCAGTCGAGCACGGTGCGGGAAGCGTACAAATCCTGGCGCAGGTTGAACTCCTTCGTATCCGGCCAATGCAGCGCATGACCGCCGAGCCATACGACGACGATTTTCCCGATAATTTTCGGCTCCATCAGAATGGCTGAGGCCACATTCGTAATCGCGCCGATCGCAACGACGTACAGCGGGTCGTTATCGTCCGAAGCCATCGCCCGCTCCACCAGATTGCGCGCCGCTTCGCTTTCCACGGGTACCCCCGCTTCCGTCATAAACGCGTCCGAGCCCCGGTAGATCGGGTACTGCCCCTCAATGCCCATAACGGCGGCGATTTTTTGCAGCTCGTTGTAGCTTTTTTCCATGCCGTCCTTAGGTCCGGTCGACAAGCTGTTATCGAACGGCGCCGCGTAAAAAGCTTCGATCTGCAGCTTTGCTTTCGATTGCAGCGCATAAATGACCGCAAACTGGTCGTCGATCTCATTGTACGTGTCGGTGTCCAGCACCATTCTTACTTTACCGGCCGGCGGTTCAAGCCTTCTCAGCCGTTGTTCCTCGGTTATTTGCGGAAAGTTCATCTTAAGCACACTCCTTATCGATTGAATTTATTCTTTAATTCCGGTGTTCGTGACACCTTGAATGAAATACCGCTGCAAAGGCAACAGCAGCAAAATCGGGATGATGACGGCAATGACCGAAACCGCATACATCTCGTTCCACAGCGTCGCATGCTCCGTCGTAAAATCGCTCATCGCGACCTGAATTACCTTATATTCTTTCGACCGGGTCGCGATCAACGGCCACATGAACGATTCCCATTGCGATATGAACAGCATCAGACCGGCGCTGATCGTGACCGGCTTGCACAAGGGCATGACGACGGCGGTATATATTTTCCACCAGGACGCGCCGTCCATGCGCGCGGATTCGATCAGCGAGTCGGGCAAATCAAGGAAAAACTGCCTGTACAGGAAAATGACAAGCCCGTTCGCGACAGCCGGCACAATCAGGCCGTAATACGTGTCGATCCAGCCGAATACTTTGACAAGTCCGTACAGCGGAATCGCTATAACTTCAAACGGGATCATGAATGTCAGCAGCACCAGACCGAACAAAAGCGCTTTGCCTTTAAACTGAAATTTCGCGAACGCGAACGCCGCCATCGACCCGAAGCCGATCCCGAACAGAACCGTCATGATCGATACATAAAATGTGTTGTATAGCACCTTGCCAAAATTGCGTTCCGTAAATAAAGCGACATACGCATCAAACGTCGTATTGATTGGCAGAAACGTATACAAGGTAACGGGTGACACATATTTATAAATGTCGTTGAGCGGCCTTAAGGAAGAAATGACCGCGAAAAACAGCGGAAATACGATCAGAAACGCGACAATGATTTGAACGATGTACATCGCCGTCTTGGAAGCCCGGTTCGTCGTTAGCAATTGGGTTCAACCTCCTTTTACGCCTGGGACCGAAGTAAACGGAATTGGACGGCGATGATCAGCAGTATAAGAATGAGCAGCAGGATGACGATAGCCGACGCCCTGCCGGGATCCGAGTACACGAACGCGTTGTTGAAGCTTTCGCTCATCAGCACGTTCGTGCTGTTCTCCGGTCCGCCCTTGGTCAAAATATACATCGGAGCGAACAGCAGGAAGTTGGTTACCGTATCCGCAACCGTGACGAACGTAAGCGGCCGCTTCATCAACGGGAACGTCACGTTTTTGAACTGCTGCCATTTCCCTGCACCGTCGATATTCGCGGCTTCGTACAAGGAGGCGGGCACTTCCTGCAATCCGGCCAGCAGAAAGACTGCCCAATAGCCGACGCCCTTCCAGGTCGCAATCGCCATGATCACCCAAAGCGCCTGATCCTTGCTCGTCAGAAACGGCTGCTGCGGCAGCCCGAGCGCCACCAGCGCGGAGTTGACGACACCTTGCTCCGGGTTCAGCATAATGCTCCACAGCACGCAGGCAATCGGTAGCGAGACGGTGATCGGAATGAAATTGAGACTGCGGAACAAATGAATTCCTTTCAGCCTGGCATTCAGCAGCAGCGCCAGCACAAAGGCCAGCGCGATCTGGATCGGGTTAATAAACACATTGAAAAACAACGTCACGTATACGGAATTCCAAAACACGCTATCGGTAAACAAATACGTATAATTGTCCAGTCCTACAAAAGCTTCGTTCCCGGCGATAAATCCCGGCGCATACAGACTGTTCTTGAGTCCCAGCACGATCGGGTACAGCTTGAAGACGATCAGCAAAGAAACGGCGGGCAGCAGGAACAAGAAAGGCGCATATTTAGATTTAATCATAGACTTAACCTTATTTCACTACGCTTTCATATTTTTTCAGCTGCCGGTCCATTTGGGCCGCTACGTCATCCAGCGCCTTTTTCGGGTCCGTGCCGTTTTTAATATCCTCGTATGCCTTGTTGTACAGCGTTTCCCAATCCAGAAATCCGGGCGTGAGCGGCCGGGATACCGCGGTGTTCTGCGCTTCGTAGGTTGCGATCCGGTATACGTTCGTCGGAAATTCATCGAATTTTTTATCGGATTCGATCATTTTCAAAATATCGACATTCGACGGTAAATCCTTATTGCCGTTGAACCATGTTTTCGCTCCTTCGCCGATCGTCAAGTAACGGATGAATTTGGCGGCCGCTTCTTTTTTCTCCGAATATTTATTGATGCCCAAGTGCCAGCTGCCTGTCGGCGTTGCGACCTTTTTCCCGGCGAAGAACGGATGCGGCGCGATGCCGTAGTTGACTTTGGCTTCCGAAAACGTGCCCGTGTTCCAGGTTCCGCCGACATAGATCGCGATTTTGCCGGCTTTGAAATATTCCTTCGACTCGTCCGGCGTCACTCTCGGGCTGACCTTCCACGTATTGAACAAGTCGTAATAAAACTTGGCTGCCTGGACGGACGCATCGGAATTGATAAATCCGGTCGTTTTGAGACCCTTGTCGTCAATCACTTTGGCGCCAAGACTCTCAGACAGTGCCAGCATCTGGTAGGCGCGGCTGATCTGCTCGAAGCTGAAGCCGAATACGTCGGGTTGTCCGTCTCCATTCGTATCGTAGGTCAGCTTTTTGGCGGTATCGACAACCTGATCCCATGTCCATCTTTTTTGAATATCGAAATCCGGCGGCGTAACCCCTTTGGCGGCAAAAATATCTTTGTTGTAATAAAGTACCTGCGAGGACGTATTCATCGGAGCGGCCATCAGCTTGCCGTCATACTGCCCGGCCTTGATCGAGGAATCGATCCATTTGGTTTTCCATTCGCCGGCCGGCAAATACGTTTCCAACGGCTCCAGGTAGCCTTTGACCGAGTAGTTGGCGACCAGCGGTCCGTCGACGGTAATAATATCGTAATCCTTCGATTTGGAGCCGAGCTTGACCTCGATCGTTTCAAACAGCTGACGGAACGGATAGCTCTCCACCTTCACCTTGATGCCGGGATTTTCCTTTTCGAAGCCGGCCACAACGTCCAGCAGCCCCGTTTTTTCCCATGTCCCCTGGGAGATCATCGTAATTTCCGTCGTCTTGCCGTCGGCCGGCTTGCCGGACTCCTTCTTGTCGGACGGTGCCGCCGCCTGCTGTCCCGAGCACCCGATGACCGAGACGGCAAGCAGCCCGGCCGTGAGACCGGATAACATTTTTTTCATATTCCTTCATCCCCTCATGTTGTTTGCATTTCCTTACCCATTTAAGTGTAGAGGAGTCGAATAAAGCCGGATACGGATGATTTTTTTAGAAAATAGATGAATATTTTAATGCTTACGCCCGATTTGCCGATTCACGGTATTCCTGCGGCGTCATGCCGAAATGATTTTTGAACAGCTTCGTAAAATATGGCGTATATTGATACCCGATCTGTGCCGCGATTTCGTAAATTTTCGATTTCGAGGTCCGCAGCAAATAGCGCGCCTTGTCCATCCGGTACCGGTAAATGTAATCGCTCAGGTTTTCTCCGGTTTCCTGCTTGTACATCGCTGAAATATAAGCCGGATGCAGGTGCATATGGCTGCCCAGCGCCTGGAGCGATACATCCTCCGCCAAATGCCGCTCGATGTATTGGTGCACCTGCTGAACGAATGTGCCCGGCGTCTCCCGTGTTTCCCGCCGGATGCAATGCTCGATGCGCTGCAATGCATCGGCCGACCAGCTCCGCAGCTGTTTGGTCGAGCGCAGCAGCGAGGTGTTCGTCATCATCGCGAAATGGTCGCCCAGCACGTTCGCCAGCTGCAGGCCGTTGACGTGAACGATGCAGGAGTAGGCGTTGGACAATGCGAAAAAAACTTCGGCCAAATGCTCGGACGTATCGAGTCCCTCGCCGCTCAATTCGGCGAAAATGTCGTCCAGCCGCCTGTGCGCGTCCGGCCATCGGCGCGCCTCCATCAGCTGCAGCACCGTAGGCGGTTCGTACAGCCGCTGCAGCGACCGCATGGGCGTATACGGCAGTTGATCCCACAGCCGGATCATATGCTCCTGCTCGCTGCCGGGAAGCTGCCTGAACAGCTGCAGCGCTTTCTGGTACAGCTCGGGGGTATGCGCCGGAAACGGCTCATCATCGCTGACGAGCACCGATATGCTGCCGTCCAAGTAAGCCGACACGTGGATTTGCAGCTGGCAGGCCAGCCGTTCCAGCAGCTTTCTGACGGATGTCGGGGACGCGGGACTCCCGGCTTTCAGGCTGAGCAGAAAGACGATATATTGATAGTCGTCCTTGCACGCCCATACGTCAAAATGCTCGCCAAGCACTTCTTCGGCGATGTTAACTACAGCGAACTCGAACAATGAGATGCTGTGCTCGTCATAATCCAGGAAACGGTTTTCCACTCTCAGCATCAGGAGCGCCGCCCGTCCCCCTTCGGAAAAAGCAATCTCCAGCTTGTCCAGCTCCTCGGCCAGACGCTGCGGCGGGAAACGTTTGCCCTTCAACAAATCGAGCAGCAGCTTGGCTTTCAGAACGGACAGATGCGACCGCAGCGTCTGGCGCGCTTTTCGGTTCGAACCGATCTCCTCCCATTTCTCCCGCACCTTCCCCATTACAAGCCGAATCGTCTCGGACAGCTCGTCCTTCTTCACCGGCTTGAGCAAATAGGCGGCTGCCTGACTTTTCAATGCCTGCTGCGCATACTCGAACTCCGCGTAGCCTGACAGCAGGATACATTGGGTCATCGTCCAATTGACTTTGGCGTATTCGCACAGCTCCAATCCGGACATGCCCGGCATCCGGATATCCGTCACGATGATATCGATCGGGAACTGCTCGATCAGCTCCACGGCCTCCGGGCCGGAAGCCGCCGTATACACCTTCTCGACTCCCGCCATATGTTCCAGAAAGGAAGCCAAATCCTCCAAAATTACCGGTTCATCGTCCACCAGCAGCAATCGGGTCATATGTCGATTCTCCATTCCAATATAGTGTGACGCGCAGGCCGGACAACCCGGATGCATTCTCAATGTCGAGTCCAGCCGCCTCGCCGAAGCCATGCTTAAGCCGCTGATTGACATTCCACATGCCGCAGCTTGTCTCGCTGTCCATCGGCCGGCTGAGCTGCTCCTTCATGCGGCGCAGCTTTTCCTCGGCGAGACCGACTCCATCGTCCTCAATGGCAAGACAGGCATACTCGCCGGCAATGCTGCCGTTGATGACGATCCGGCCGGTTCCCATCTTCGGCTCGAGTCCGTGTACGATCGCGTTTTCCACAATCGGCTGGATCAGCAGACGCGGTACAGGCAAGTCCAGCATTGTTTCGGGTACGTTCAATTCGTATTCGATTCGCTGCAGCCGCAGCTTGTGGATTTCCAAATAATTGGAAACCAGCTTCAACTCGTCCCGCAGGCTCGTATTCTGATTTTCGAGCCTTGTCATATACCGGTAATAATCGCTTAAATTATAAGCCATCGCGATGACCGATTCATGGCGGCCCAAATTCGCCGAGCTGATGACGAAATTGAGACAGTTGTACAAAAAATGCGGATTGATCTGCGCCTGAAGCAGCTTGAGCGTGGCGAGCCTGGAACGGTTTCGCTCCTCGTATACATTTTCGAACAAATGCTGGATTTGCCCGGCCATTTCATTGAACCGGACCGTAACAAAATCGAATTCGTTATGAAACCAACGGTGGAGCCGCACGCTAAAATCGCCGTTTTGAAACTTTTTCAGCACGCCGATTAGAGCCTGAAGCGGCTGCTGCACATTTTTATACAGCAGGAACGAAGCCAGAAATCCAAGCATCAGCAGCAAGCCGATGCAGCCGTAAAACAAGTTCCGGCTCGTCGTGATCGGCGATAAAATTTGCTGAATCGGCGTATAGTCGACAATATAAAAGTCGAGCGGCTTGGAGTAAACGTAATTGATCAAGTAGGTTTTGTTGTTGAGCTTCGTCGTCAGCGTACCGTTCTCCTGAAGCGGTTCCCGGCTTAGAGCCGTGACGACCGCTTGGGCCGCCCCGCGATCGGAGGTCCGGTTGTAAATGACCTGCTGCTTCCCGTTGACCATGAACGGATCGCCTTTGCTGCCCGTCTTCAGCTGATCGAGCAGGGAGGAGACGCTTTTTTCGTTAAAAGCCATTTGGACGATGACGATGCTTTGGTCGATCCGCCCCTTCTCGTTCAGAGGCCCCCCCGCATAATAAACAAATTTGGAAGCTCCTTCCTGCAGCGAGTCCGGCTGATAGAGCCATCCGGTTTGCCTGGAATTGAAGTCCAACTGCCGTTCGTCATAAAAGCTGTCGCTTTGATAAACGCCGGTAGACAGCTTGCGCTTCACAGCCGGAAAGTTGAGCGTAATCTCGTTGTACCAGCTGCTGGCGGAGCTTTGCAAATTCAATTTCTCCTGCGCGGTCGATTCCACCTGCGGAATTCGCTGCTCGTCGCCTTCGAACAGCACCTTCTCCAATTCCAGCACCGTCGGATCACGCGAAAGTGTAACCGTATTCAATGCCATACTGTAGGCCATCGCATCCATTTGCTTGCGGAGAAATTCGAGCTGATTGCTGTTCTCCTTCTGCAGCAGCGATTCCACAACCCGAATGCTGACTTGATTGGACAATCCGTACAGCAAAAGGATGAGAAGAAGAAATATGAAAATCGCCGCGTTCATTTTGCTATAAATCGTTTTTCTGAATTTCATACGGTCCCCCCATTTTTTCTCGGCTTGCGAAATCTATTATAGCTGAAAAGGAGGTCTATGGAACAAAAAGAAAAACCGACGTTTGAACAACAGGCAAGACAACAATACCATGACCTAAAAATTAAAATACCCCAGTGGGTAAGCCCAGCAGCAGCAAAACCGCTAGCTAAACTCGCTGTCACACCTGACGACTTTCCTTTCCTGAACCAAGTAAAACGGTCATAATCCTCAACTACTCTCGGAGCGTTCATCGCGCAACGGGCCTGGAGTTCAGTAAGGTAATTTCATACTAATAATGGTCCCGAGTTTTTCTTTAGTATTAATTTTTAAACCATAATTTTTGCCGTAAGCTAATCGGATCCTGTTATGTACGTTCATAATTCCATTACCTGACTTTTTATTTCTTAATATAGAGTTAATGTTATTTTCTTCCATTTCAGTGAATATATTGTTTAAAATTTCTGCAGGTATTCCAAAACCGTTATCTTTAATTTCAATGATTAGATTCGATTGCAAGATGAATGCCTTAATTTCTATGCAGCAATTCTCATCAATTCCATTTTTGAAACCATGATATATGCAATTTTCAACTAGCGGAAAAAGGCTTAACCTTAGGATCTGGATATCTTTCAGTTCTTTTGGTATTTTCAAAATTAGATTAATATGTTGATCTCGATAGCCCAATAATTTCCAATACTTTTCAATATATGTAATTTCCTCATTGATTGCTGCGAATTTACGGTCGACATAAAAAATGTAACGCAGAATAAAAGAATAAGACTGTATAATGTTTGATATTTCTTCTATCCCTGCTTGAATCGCGTAGCTATCTATAGTAGTTAGTATGTTAATCATAAAATCCTGATTCATGTGTAGTTTTGGAGCTATAGCATCAGCCAAGTAATACTCTAAGAGCTTTAAGTTGGCAATCGGGAATTTTTCAAAATCTTCACACATTCATGTTCCCCCTTGTTTTAAGATTCCTACGAGAATTCCTTGAAATCACCCTTCGCTCGAAAAAATCAATTTCAAGTTCGCTACTTTAGTATATCAAGGCTATGGTATCATAGACATGTATGAAACTAATCTTTACCCGTCCATTATTAACATTTACAGGTGAACATATGATGAATGCACAACAATCTGCTTTCTTGGCGGATCTACTTCAAAACCTTCAGATACATGTCTTGGAAGCTCATCTTACTCAGTGTACCGAATCGTGGAGTCTGCATGATTTTACACCGGTGTACAATAAACTATATTGGATTCTGGACGGAGAAGGCCGGATCAAAATAGGCGATCAAGAACTACACCCTCATCCAGGGCAACTTTGCTTGCTGCCCGCTCATTCGTTGCAGTCTTATTCCGTCATCAACAATCTTCCATATTTTAAATATTGGTGCCATTTCACCGCGCATATCGGTCCGTTTGATCTATTCCAATGGCTGGACATACCGCTCTATATGAGGGTCAGCGATGCCGAGCAGATGACAACATGGTTTAAAGAGCTTGTTGCGCTATTCCACGATTCTGCGTTAACATCCCGGCTTCGCGAAAAGGCAATCCTGCTGCAAATTATATCCTGCTATTTAGAATCTGTTCCCGTCCATATGCTGCAGCAGCGCACCGAAGAAATGGATAGACTAGGCCAACTGCAGAGATTCATCGAACACAATCTGCATAAAAGCATTACCGTGGAGCAAATGGCAAAATCCGTCCACTTCCACCCCAATTACTTGATCAAATATTTCAAAAAGCACTTCGGCTTGCCACCCGCTAAATATAAGCATCGCAAACGGATGGATAAAGCTAAATTTCTGCTCACAACAACGTCGCTGAGCATGAAAGAAGTCGCTGAGCAGACCGGTTTTGAAAGTACGAATCATTTTACAAAAAGCTTTCGCAAAGTAACAGGGTTTCCGCCGACGGAGTATCGGAAGAATGTACGGGGCAGCACTTCGCCCTCCAACACCTGAGTTGCTGAGGTAAGTCCTGAGCGGCATAAACGACACTCCAGCAGAAGTTGCGTGTGCGGGTAGCCCCGAAACTTATAAATTCTATAATGATAACAAAAATAAGAGGCCGCTTCCGCGACCTCTTCCCTTAACGATAAAATATGCAAACGCCTTCGCGATGCCAGTTCTGCCCCCGACTCGGTCACCGGTCTATGTCTCTGCCCTGTATCCCTGCCCCTGCCTCGGTCCTGTCAGTTGCCGGCCATCGCATCGACGATCAGCTTGAACAGCTTCAGATCCTCCTTGGAGTCCTCTACCGTCGTTTTCGGTTGAACGCCCTTCGTCACGACGTCGTGGAAATATTCCAGCTCGATCGTATACGCGTCTTTAAAGGACGGGCGCTCGACCGTTCGGTTGAAAGCTTCGCCGGCCGTTTCCTCGACCACCTTCGTCGTCGGCAGATGACGTATATACGGCGTATCATACTGAATCATGACGGCCTTCCGGTCACCATATACCTGGATATGCGCATCGAACCGCCTTTGATTGTCGACGCCCGTTTCGAAAGTGGCATTGTAGCCGTCGTATTCAAGTATGGCGTTCATAAACTTCCCGCCGTTCCATTGGGACGCTGCGATCACCCGCTTCGGTATGCCGATGATTTCGCGCATCGCCGACAGATCATGGCTGCTCAGCCCGCAGAGCAGCCGGTAAACGGACTTCAGCTCCTGCGGAGCGTCGCCGATCGCCTCGTGCACCATGCGCTGCGCGCGCTCCTGCTTGTCGCGTACCGCCGTTTCCGGAAAATCGTCGGGCCGCAGCACATTGGATGTTTGCTCAATGATGAGCCGGTTCGCCCCGATTATCGCACGGATGCGGGCATAGTTGATTTTATCCAGCCGCTTGACCTCTTCGACCGCGCTTATATAAGCCGGCGCAAACCGTCTCATGTACCCTACCATCACCTGAGCGCCGGACTCGTCCCTCGCCCGGATGATCGCATCCGCATCCGCCAACGTCAGGCAAACCGGCTTTTCGATCAGAACATGCTTCTTGTTTTTCAATGCGGCAATCGCGCATTCCGCATGATATTCGTCGCTGTTCAATACGAACACGGCATCCAGATCGGCCTGCTTCGTCAGCTCGATCGCATCGGTGTATCGGCGGTTGACATTGTATCTGTCTCCCATAGCCTCCAGCAGCCGGGGCGAAATATCGCAGATGGCGGCGATTTCGTAACGGTCCGACAACGATTCCAAAATGGGAAGATGCGTAATTTGAGCGACCTCGCCCAATCCGATTATGCCGACTTTTACTTTGTTCATGATGTTTTCGACTCCTTCTCGATATCCGATTTTTTTTGCAAACTTCGGCACCGGATTTCTAGCCTTTCACCGATCCGGCCACCGCACCATGAATCATATACTTTTGGACGAACAGCAGAAAGATGAACACCGGCATCATTGCCAAGGTCGCCGCCGCCGTCAAGCTGCCCCAATCCGTTGCGTATTGCTGCATAAACAACTGCAGGCCGACCGGGATGGTCATCAAATTCTCGCTTCTTAAAAATACACTCGCAATCAAATATTCATTCCAGGAAAATAAAAAAGAAAAAATGGCAACCGCAGCGACCCCCGGACCCGAGATAGGGAGAACGATTTTAATAAAGCTTTTCAGCCGGCTGCAGCCGTCGATCCAGGCCGCCTCCTCGAGATCCTTCGGAATCGCGTCGAAAAAACCTTTATACATCCAAATCGCAAACGGCAGATGCACCGTAATATAGAGCAGTACCACCGAAAAATGCGAATCGATCAAATTCAATTTGCGGAACATAATGAACAGCGGAATCAGCACCAAAATAACGGGAAACATTTGCAGCATAAGCAGGGAACGCGAAAATCCGGAAATAAACCAGGAACGGTATCTGGAAATGGCATACCCGGCGAAAGCCGCAATCAATATGCTGAATCCGGTGCCGTAAAACGAAACGATCCAGCTGTTTTTAAACTGCGTCCAAAACTGCGTCCGCGAATTCAAATACGCGTAATTTTCCAAGGTCAGCCTGGCCGGCCATATTTGCTTCGAGCTCAATATTTCGGTATTGCTTTTCAGGGAATTGATAATCATCGTCAAAATCGGCAAATTGACCAGCAGCACAATGATCAGCATCACGACAAACAATGCCCACCGTTTTACTTGTTTTATTCTCATCGACCGTCCTCCGCCGTCACTCTTGCTCTTGTTTTTTTAACAGCAGTAAAGCCAGCGCCATCAGTATGACCAGACTGACAATGGAGATGGCGGAACCGATTCCTACCGCGTTTTTGGAAAACGTATATTTGTAGGCCAAAATAATTAAATTTTCGGTCGCATTGGCAGGCCCTCCCTGCGTAAGCAGCCAGATCGTATCAAAATCGTTAAAGCACCAGATCGTCATCAAGATCCAGCAGACGACCGTTATCATTTTTAACTGGGGCAGCGTGATGTACCAGAACGACTGCCATCTGCCGGCGCCGTCCATGTGGGCGGATTCATACAGCTCCTGATTGATCGTCTGCAGTCCGGCCAGCAGCGAAATCATCATAAAAGGAAAGCTGCGCCACACCTTGATCATAATAACGGAAAAAATCGCCCAGCGCTCCGTTCCCAAAAACAGCACAGGCTCAAAGCCCATTCCCGTAATAATCGTATTAAAAAGCCCGGTTTGATCTCCGATCAGCCACCGCCAGCCGACGATGGAAACGACGGACGGCAAAATCCACGGCACCAGCAGCGCGACTCTGAAAAATCCTCTGCCGATGATGTCCTTGTTCAGGATCAGCGCCAATCCGAGACCGACGGCATAGCTGCCGATCACGCTGAATACGGCGAACACCGAGCTAAAATAGAGCGAGTGCCAAAAGTCGGGCATCGTCATCAGCTTCGCGTAATTGTCAAGCCCGATAAAGTCTCCCGCTTTCAGCAGCGAGCCGTTTTCCACGCTGTACATCAGACCCGTCAAAAACGGGTACACATTGATCATCATGATTAAAATGATGGACGGCAGCAAAAAATGATACGGCAGCCAGCTTATTGTTCGTTTGCGCAGCATATGTCCCGCTAGCTCCGGCCGCGAAGCTGCTGTTGGCTTTGCCAAATGTTATCCCCCCTCATGTACCGGGACGGCAGAGCGGCTGTCGGCCGCTCCCCGATTCCGGTTTCCCGGTACGCTCTTACTTTTGCTTCATAATTTCTTTTATTTTCGTTTCCGCTTTTTTCATCGATTCGGTCGGATCTTTGCCCATAATCAGCTCCTGGGTGAGCGTCTGCATCAAGCCTTCTCCTTCAATCTCATTCAACTCCGGGAACGAGGACGGATAGCGGGCCCCGGTTCCCGTACCGATCGGCACGTAATGGTCGAGAATAAATTTGACGTGTTCATCCTTTTGGAAATAATCGTTTTTGGCCACCGTTTTACGCGCAGGCAGCTGGTTGGAATGCCCTTCGGTCCAGAGCGGCGTGTTGTTCTCCAGCCACCAGGTCAAAAACTTCTTCGCTTCGGCCGGATGCTTGCTCTGCTTGTACACCATCATATTGTTCGCCCAGCGGATGGTCGCCGTTTCGCCGTGAGGTCCTTTTATCGGCGGAATAATGCCGATCTTGCTTTTCATCTCGGGCAAGGCGTCCTTGAAGCCGGGGTTGCGGATGATCATCGCCGCATTGCCCTGCCCGAACGATTTGACCGCGTCGTCGCCTTTAAACCCTGCGCCGGCCGGATTGATGGAGCCGTCCTTGACCATGCTGGCGATAAATTTGATCGCTTCCACATTGCGCTCATTCATAAAATCGACCTTTTTATCCGCCGTAAACATACCGCCGCCGTTGTTGAGCATAAGAGCGAATAAATAATGGGTTCCGCCTGTATCCGACGGCATAACCATGCCGTATTTGCCGCTGCCGGACAGTTTTTTGGCCGCCTCTCTCAGCTCGTCCCAAGTTTTGGGCACCGCAACGCCGGCTTTCTCGAACGTTTCCTTGTTGTAAAACGGAACGCGGATATCGAGCGCCCAAGGCATGGATACATAATGATTATCGTATTTCAGCGATTCCACCGTACCTTCATAGAAATCGTCCAGCTTTCCGGCCTTTTTCATCTCGTCAACCACATCGTCAACCGGTAAAATAGCGCCCATTTGATAAAACTGAAACGCCTGATAACCCGCCCCCGTGCTTACGTCCGGTGCGGTTCCGGATGCAATCGCCGTCGTAAAGGTCTGATACCAGTTGTCCCATGGCGTAGATTGATAAGATACTTTAATGCCCGGATTTTCCTCGTTAAACTTGGCGACCAATTTTTTGGCCACCTCTATGTATTCGGGCGGACCCCATACCATATCCCAAAACTTGAGTTCCACCGTTCCCTTCGCTTTCGCATCCTGGGCCGGGCTGTCCTTCGCCGTATTTGGAGCCGCAGGCTCCGATGTGCAGCCGGCCGAAGCCGTAACCGCAATGGCTGTCACGATGGCGGTCAGTATTGTCGTTTTACGCATAGTCTTGCCTCCCTCAATTAGTAAGAACGTTTTCAAAATTGAATGTAATTAAAACGCTTACATACTAACAAAAACTTTTGAGTTTTCAGACGTACCAACGAATTCCTTTGAAAAGGTTCCACTATCGCCCCCTTATTTATACTTTTCTGCTTACAGAAAACAAATTAGGCCCCGATTTGCTGACTGCATTTTGTAAAAACGTTTACACTTCACATCATATATTCAACCTTGGGGCATGTCAATCCTTATTTTGGATGAAAATGACATGTGATTAAAACTTTAGGGCGAAGCCAAAAGACCCCACGTCAGTGCGCGGGGAGGGATGCCAGTCCCATATCATCGGCGCAGCCATGCAAAAAAACCTCCGCATTAGCGCAGGTTTAGGTTGGGTACCGAGACTGAAAACCGTTACAGGTTAGACAGGACCGCTGCTTTCACGGACAACCAACTGGTTCTGGTAGACGATTTTTTTCGGCACATGGTTTTCATCGCCGTTTTGAATCAGCTCGAGCACCATGTCGACCGCAGCATTCCCCAGCTCGCGGATCGGCTGGCGCACTGTCGTCAAAGACGGCTTGTACAGCGCAGCGGTCGTAATATCGTCGAATCCGACGACGGATATATGTCCCGGCACCTGGATGTGACGATCCTCCATCGCTCTGATGGCGCCGATGGCAATAAGATCGTTCCCGCAAAAAACGGCCGTGTACGTTTTCTGCGAGTCGAGCAATGACGACATGGATTGGTATCCGAACTGGCTGAATTGCACCATATCGTCTCCCCCTCTGAATATGAGCCCTTCGTTCGGCGCTATGCCATGTGTCATCAGGGCGTTGCGGTAGCCGAGCTCGCGCTCATGGGAAACCGTCGGACCTCCGATATAAGCGATATGGCGGTGGCCGAGCCGGATTAAGTGCTCGACGGCATCCGTCGCCCCCTGCAGATTGTCCCCGATCACGCTGTTGATACCCGGTATCGACGGGCTGATCGACACAACGTGAAGCGAATGCGAAAGCTCCAGCAGCGCGTCGTTGTTGTGGGCTCCTTCAAAAAGCGACGAGGAGCCGAAAATGATACCGTCGACTCTCCTTACAGTGAAGCTCTGTATGATCGCCTGTTCTTTTTCGACATTTTTATTGTTGGAGCAAATGATAAGCGAGTAACCGTATTCCCATAGTTTATCCTGGATCACCTCGGCCAAAAGCCCCCAATATTCGTTTGACAAATTCGGGACAATGAGCCCGACCGTTCTGGTTTCCTTCATGATCATCGAACGCGCCGTATGATCGGGCTGGAAATTCAATTTTCGGATCGCTTCCTCTACTTTGAGCCGGGTCGTCTTTTTTACCCGGTCTTTATCGTTCAACACTCGCGACACCGTGGCAATGGACACGCCGGCCTGCAGCGCCACGTCTTTTATCGTAATTTTCATCGAAAGTCCCCATATACGGAAGTTTTATGTAAACGTTTTTATGTTTTTTACACCTCCTATGTTAGCCCAGGCCGCTTTTATTTGTCAATGCCGGGGGCTGACAGACGCCGCCGCATAGCCGCAGAGGCGCCGCATGGAGCCGGCGTTAGCTATCGGAATGGGACATAACCGATTAGCCGACCGGTTCGAGATAGCTTACTTTTTTGCCGGCACGGTGCGCGTACTCAATTTCTTTTCTCGTGCTTTCTCCGATATATCCGTTTACATTGATAACCAGGATTTCATCTGACAGATCGATTTTATGGAAGTGCAGCCAACCGAAAAGCTTGACCTGCTCCTCGGTTACTTTCACATGATCGCTTTGTTCGAAAAATCCGAGACTAAGGACGATCTTCCCCTGTAATGTCAAATTCGCTTCCGCTTCTTTGAATTGCTGTTTAAATTTTGTCGAACCGCAAAGGGTCACGATCCCCGGTTTCGTATTTTGCATAATCGGTTCCATTAAAGAACTCCCCTTTTTTTAATTTGCTGTGATCATTATAACACAAGGATAAACGGCCTCGCCGTCCCTAACGGACGAGCGCGTTTATCAAGATTGTGCGAAGCAAAGTATAGAATCTTAAACTTTCTATTCAAACACAAAAAACGCCTTGCGGCGTCCTTGGTGTACGATTATTTACGTTTGAACGTTGGGAGGGATGGATGTGGGATACAGCCGTTGTTGAAGTCGTGTTCTTTCGATTAGACTGGGGCCGGGGGAACACGACTTCAAAGACGGCCCGTAAACTCTCCCCCATCTATGTCCTCTTACTCTGTTCTACTCTTGTTCTCCTGCTGTTTATTCACATACCGACTCGTCAAATTCGAGCTTCAGCACCATGACCGCGTCGGTCAGCTCGTTAACCGGCAAATTGCGGATGCGCAAATACGGCCGCTCCCGCCACGCCCATGGAATCAAGTCGACGCTCGCCGTCAGCTCCCTGCCGTCGTTCAGTAGGGTCGCTCTGCGCGGAACGACATTCAACGGCTTGAGCACGATCGAATTGCTCTGCGTATCATTGTAAAGATGGATATAGATCGTATTTCCCCGACGCGTGGCCAATACTTCATCGCGAACCATCCGGCGTGCCGAGCCTTCCATCGTAATTTCGTCCCGGAAAATCATATCGGATGCAGGGACGGCATCGCCGAACGACTCTTTCACGCTATGGTACCATTCGCCGATTTTTTTCAAGGCGTCCACATTTTCCTCAGGGATCGTCCCGTCGGGCTTCGGCCCCACATTGAGCAAATAGTTGCCGCCCATCGCCATTATTTTATCGATGCTTTGCATAATGAATTTATTGCTGTAATAGTCTTCATCCGCTTTATAGCCCCAGCTTTCGCGACCCAGCGCCTGACACGCTTCCGTCGGCTTGCCGAACGAGCCTCCTTCAGGAACATGGCGTTCCGGCGTGTTATAATCGCCCTTGCCGGGACCACGGTCGTTGATCAAAATTCCCGGCTGCAACTCGCGGATCATTGCGTTCAAGCTAGGGTCCTCATGCTCGGCCACATTAACGTCCCAAAATATTTGATAAAGCGGACCGTAATTCGTGCACAGCTCCCTGATCTGGCGGCGGACGAATTCGTAATATTTATGAATATCAGGCTCGTCGCCTGTGCGCGGACCGAACATTTCATGATGCCGTCCCTGGTTCGGATAGTTCGGATGATGCCAGTCCGGGCATGAATAATACAGGCTGAGCGGGAAATTTCTGCGATGGCAAGCTTCGGCCAGCATGCCCAATATGTCTTTGCCGTAGGCGGAATTCATCACGTTGTAATCGGTATGCTTCGTGTCCCACATGCAAAAGCCGTCATGATGCTTCGTCGTGAAGCAAATATATTCCATCCCTGCCTGCTCCGCCATATCGAGCCACGCATCCGGATCGAATCGCTCCGGATTGAATTGGTGAATCAACTGCTCGTAATCTTTGCGCTTCATATGACCGCGCCATAATATTTGTTCGTGCCAGGCAGGTATCGCATACAGACCCCAATGGACGAACAGGCCGAATCTGCGTTCAAAAAATATATCCCTTGCGTCTTGAAATCTTGGAATCATCGAAAAATCCTCCTGACAGCCGTTTATTGTGGGATGAATTGGACGGAAATAAGCTTCAAGCCCAGTCCTTTATCGGTGTTCAGCTTGACCGGGTCGATCGTAAGCTTGTGCTCACCCTGTGCCAGCTGCAAAGTGCCGCATTTCGAACGGATCCGGTTAAAATAGAGTGACCGCGAGTTGACAATCCGCTCCTGCTCTTCCACTACGCAGGACAGCTTCTGCCCGTCCGCTTCGATAACCAGCTCGTGACCGCCTTCCCATTGACCGATCTGTTCCCCGATGGCGCTTCTTGCCTTCTCGGCCATACTGATGATTTCAACGTTGAAGCGGCCCGGCGCTGCAACCTTGAATTCCCAGCTTAACGAGTCGCCGGCGTTGAGCCAGTTCGTTATCGTCCCCGATTTCGACAATGCGATCCCCGGGGAGCTCGTATTATGAATCGCGGCATGATGCGCCTCCAGTACAATTTGCCCGTCCGCGCGCTGCATCAGCGCATTATCGGCCGTGGCGTCGCCTTCAATCTCGAGCGCCAGCACGGACACGGCCGCATCCGGCGCTTCCGCCGGCAGCGTGATCTTCAGATCGTACGAACCCGATCCGGAATCGTACGATTGCTCGACCTGCAGCTTCCGCTCCGGCTCCGCAAGCAGGTAAGCCTGACGAACCCGATTGTTCAGACCGCGCAGCACAAACGGTTCTCCGGGCCATTCGAACAAGTGCGCGAACACTTTTCCCGGTTTGGTCGTTAGGGTGCCCCATGCGAATTCGGTCGCAAACGGGTTCGCGCCCGTACCGTAAACCGCTTCTCCGTTTACATCCAGCCAGCGGCCTACCGCCTGAAGCACCTCGATGCTCGGCTGCGGGATGACGCCTTCGGCCGTCGGCCCCACATTCAGCAAATAGGTGCCGCCTTTGCCGATGATGTCCGCCAGCAGCTTCGTAATAAGCTCCGGCGATTTCCAATGATGGTCGTTCGTCTTGAAGCCCCATGTATGATTCAAGGTGGCGCAGGTTTCCCAGTCGGCTTCAAGCGCAGTTGCCGGCGTTTCGTTGTCGCCCAGACAGACGTAATCGCCGAAGCCGTTGCCTACTCGCCCGTTCACGATGCAGTCCGGTTGAATGCTGCGCACAAAGTCGGCCAAATCACGGCTTTGCGCATCCGTCATTGTCAGCGGAGTATCGAACCAGATCAGACCGACAGGGCCGTACTGGGTCAGCAGCTCCTTTACCTGCGGCTTAACTTTCTCTTCCAGATAGGCGGCAAAGTTTTTCTCGTCGGCGTTCGGGAAATCCCAATCGTTGCCTACGGCGTCCTTCTCGTACCAGTCCTGTGTCTGCGAGTAATAAAAGCATAGCTTCAGTCCGGCCCTGGCGCATTCATCGGCCAATTCCTTCATCGGATCGCGACCGAACGGCGTCGCATCGACGATATTGTACGCCGACACCTTGGAGTGGTACATGCAAAAGCCGTCATGATGCTTGGCTGTAATGACGATATATTTCATTCCCGCTTGCCTGGCGGTTTCGACCCACTCGTGGGCGTCGAACTTGACCGGATCAAACCGGGAAGCCAGCTGCTCATATTCGGATACCGGGATTTGAGCCCGCTTCATAATCCATTCGCCGATGCCCGGTATTTCCTTTCCCTTCCATTTGCCGGCCGGAATCGCATAAAGCCCCCAATGTATAAACATGCCGAATTTGGCTTCCCGCCACCAAGACATTTTACCGGTACCGGAATTCGACCCGGCTTTTACCGTTTCGCTGCTCATAACCTCATTGCCCCTTTCGTAATGAATGCCGTTATTCTTATGTTAAACAAACAGGCACGCGACTTGAATGTACAATCCATCTTCAAATTTGCACAATCCTAATCTGATTTCAGATAAGGAAAACGCCTTGCGGCGTCCTAGGTGTAGGATATACGTTTGAGCGTGGGGAGGGATGGATGTGGGGTTACAGCCGTTGTTGAAGTCGTGTTCCTTCGATTAGACTAGGCAGGGGGAACACGACTTCAAAGACGGCCCGTAAACTTTCCACCCCACATCCATGCCCTCTTACTGTTCTACTCTTGTGTCTTCTGCTACCTCTTTTTTTACTACCGGTCTTCGATCCTGTATTCATAACCATGTACACCTTTGTCGTATTCCGGGTACATGGCTCCGCCGCAAGCTTCACATGCGAATTGCGGGGGCACTTCCGGGTCTCCATCATCCATCCTATCGAAGTCCCGGACCACACTAAGCGGTATTTGTTTCCCATGCTTCTTCACAAAATTTTCCCAATGGTTATGTTCATCAAAAAATATTTGTCGTAAAATATTGGTCTCTATAACTCTACTTACCAAAAAACTTAAAAAGGGGAACACCTTGGTTCCCGGATTTTATACTTTCTATTATGTTAAGGAAAACCGTCAGGGAAGATCATCCTGACGGTCCTTGGTTCTAACCATACGTTGGTGCGTTGGGAGGGAAATGGGTGTGGGGTTCCAATCGCTGTTGAAATCGTGTCCCATTGAATGTATGTAGCAGTATTGACACGATTTCAAAGGCGACCGCTATCGCTTTTCCACCCCATACCCATTTCCTTTCTGTTCTACCTTCTGCCAAACCAAGAGCTATTATTTTTTCTTAAACTTGGCATCGTACGCGGCTTGATAAATTTCCAGGTACCGCTTCAGATTCATGTTATCGAGGTTTTTCACGTATGAATCCCAGTTTTTGTCGATATCGGAATCGCCGGTAATAAAGCGGGCCATCATTTCTTTCACGTGATCGAGAATTGTTTTCTCCATGTCGGCAATTTCCGATGCCTGTTCGGCCGTAAAAAATACGGGCGGCATCACTTTGTCGATCTTCATTTGATACGGTTCCATTCTTTCCTTCGTTTGATTGTACAAAATAACTTCCAGCGGCTGCTCCGGATTTTGCGCTTCGCCTAAACGGAAATCGTTCGAACGGTAGCTTGGTCCTGTTTGGCCCCAGTTCACATTTTGCACGCCGCCCCACGGGGTTAGCTGCTTCCAGATGGCCGGCTTGCCGTTAATGCCGATTTCATTTTTCTCTGCGTAGCGCCATTCCTTGCCTTCGATACCGGCATACCATCTGAGCGTCGTATCCGGCGAATTGTACAGGAAGTCGGCCAGACGGAAGGCGGCTTCCGGATTTTTGGCGTTTTTCGTAATGATGTATTGGCCGTTTCCGACGACGTACGGATGATAAGCTGCGTTCTGGAAGCCGTTCGGCCCCTTTAACGGAGGTACCGCTTCATAGGTCAGCCATCTGCCGCTCGAAGCGCCCAGTGTGGTCAACGAGCCCATATTATGCCCGGACGATGCGCCCAAAATGACCGTATCCGGATTTTCGCCCAGTTTTTTCAACTGGTTGTTATCCTGCGTCAATGCCTGAGGATCGATCAAGCCTTCCGCATACAGCTTGCGCAAATATTTCAAGCCTTCCTTCCACTCCGGCTTATTGTACGGGACGGTAACCTTGCCGTTGTCCAGATACAGCTTGCGGGTGTCGTGATCGTAAATAAACGCGTTCATCAGGAACGAATCGAGCATTTGCGTTTCGAACAGATTGCTCGCCGACGCTTGAATCGAGCCGGACAGCGGAATTTCATCCGCCTTGCCGTTGCCGTTCGGGTCCTTCGTTTTGAACGCCTTCAGCACCTCGTAAAATTCGTCGGTCGTGGTCGGCATTTTCAGACCCAGCTTATCGAGCCAGGGCTTATGAATCCACATTCTTTGCTTGTACATACAGTGGTAGCATTCGTTAACCTGCGGCAGCGCATAAATTTTGCCGTCCGGCGCCGTAATCAAATCTTTGTAAAAGGCGTTGTCTTTAAACATCTTTTGAATTTCGACGCCGTATTTGTCGATCAGATCGTTCAGCGGAAGAAATACGCCCTGACTGCCGTTGATCATCATCTGCGTCGGCGACACGCCAAAGCCCATGATGACATCCGGATAGTCGCCGCTCGACAAGACGAGGTTTAACTTTTCCGTGGCTGATTTCTCAGGGGCCACTTCCCAATCGATGTGGATGTTCGTTTTTTGTTCCAGCCATTTCGTAAATTCGTTGGTGGAGAAATCCTCGACGGAAGCGCTTCCTTTTACAAGCACCTTGATTGTCGTTTTCTCGTTTGTGATCGGCAGCTGCCCCGGCGGATTCACTTTCGAGGCCGTCGGTTTTTTGCCGTCATCCTTCGGTGCCGCAGCTTCATCTCCGCCGCCTCCGCAGGCGCTTAAGGTCAATCCCAAGCCAAGCATGACGGTCAGCAAGCCCAACATCGTCTTTTTCAAAATAAAACCCTCCTTTTTCTTTTGAACTACCCTTTTAAGGAACCAATCATGATCCCTTTGACAAAATATTTTTGCACAAACGGGTAAACGATCATCAGCGGCAGCGTGGCAACGATAATCAGCGAATATTTCAGCAGCTCCCGCAGTCCTTCCCTCTTGGCCGCTTCCTGCACATCGACGAGCATATTCAAGTCGACTTCGTTTTGTACCAGAATATCTCTTAACACAAGCTGCAGAGGGAATAATTTCTGACTTTTCAGATAAATCAACGCGTTAAAAAATGAGTTCCAATGACCTACCGCATAAAATAGCGTAATGACCGCAATGATCGGTCCGGATAGAGGCAGTACGATTTTCCAGACGAATTGGAAATCGGTGCAGCCGTCCAACTGGGAAGCTTCCAGCAGCTCGTCGGGAATCGTCGTTTGAAAGTAAGTCCGGGTAATGATCATATTCCATACGCCCAAGGCGCCGGGCAGCAGCATCGACCAGGTCGTGTTCAGCATGCCCAAATCTTTTACGAGCAAATATGTCGGGATCAAGCCGCCGGAAAACATCATCGTGAACACGAACAAAAACATAAAGACGTTTTTGCCGTAAAAATCTTTTCTCGACAACGGGTATGCGGCGAGAATCGTCATCACCACATTAATAACCGTCCCGGCTACCGTGTAATAGAACGAATTCATAAATCCGCTGAGAATCAGCTTATGTTTGAACACCGCGCTGTAGCCTTCCAAAGTCGGGCTGACCGGCCAAAGCCATACTCTGCCCGAAATAACCGCTTCCGAGCTGCTGATTGAAGCGCTTGCTATATAGATCAGCGGGTAAAGTATCGTAATCAGAAATAGCGATAATATGACGTAATTCGTAACGGTGAACAGCTGATCCGCTTTTGTTTCCTTAATTGTCGAATGCTCCATGGCGATCTCCTTTCCTATGTTCGTTTACCATAAGCTGGCCTGCTTCGTCTTCTGGGCAATTTTGTTGACGAGCAACAGAAGAATCAGGTTAATAACGGATTTGAACAGGCCTATGGCGGAGGAATAGGAATAATTCATAGCCTGGGAAGCTAACCCGACCTTGTACACATACGTATCGATGACCTCCGATGTCCGGATGTTGAGCGGATTTTGCATCAATAACACTTTCTCGAAGCCAATATCGAGCATATGTCCGGTGTTCATAATCAGCATGATGATCGCAATCGGCATAATGCCGGGCAGATCGATATGCCACATGCGCTGTACCTTATTCGCGCCATCGACGACGGCGGCTTCATGCAGCGAAGGATCGATGCTTGCAAGCGCTGCCAAATAAATGATGCAGGAGAAGCCGACGCTTTGCCATATGCCCGACCATACATAGATCGATTTGAAATATTCCGGTGTACCCATAAAGCTGACCGGCGCAAAGCCCAATCCTTTGATGACGGTATTGACGATCCCGTTGCGCGGGTCCAGCAGCTCGAGTATAATCCCGACCATGACGACCACCGAGATGAAGTGAGGGGCGTAGGTGATCATCTGAACCGATTTTTTGAAAAACTGGTTTTTGACGTAATTCAGACAAAGCGCAAGCAGGATCGGAAACGGAAAGCCCGCCACCAGGCTGTATACGCTCAAAATAATCGTATTGTTCATGATTCTCCAAAACTCGTACGAATTGAAGAATCGCACAAAATGCTTGAAGCCGACCCAATCGCTTCCCGATATTCCTTTCGTTACGATAAAATCTTTAAAGGCGATTTGGGCGCCATACATCGGCACATACTTAAAAATAATAATGTAAAGGACAGGCAGCGCGATAAGTACGTACAGACGCCAAACTTTGCGGATTTTTGTAATCGGGGTCCGGCTTCTCGTTTTCACTTTTACTTTCGATTCAATCCCTGAGGCTTGTTTAAGCGCTTCCAAATGTTCACCTCCCCGTGAGTAAGCTTCCTCCGATTCCGAAGAAAGCCGTATGTCCACACCGCTTTTTCCAAAACCGGCAATGCAGTGCCCCCTTTCTCTGTCTGCTTCCACATAAGAATAACTTTCAGCCGGACGGCTGTAAATGTGAAAGGTTACGGATGCATGTGCAGCGTTTAAGATAGGTAATGTGCAATCGTTCATCACATGTGCATTTATGAAGAATGCGCTTTCAATTCGCTTTTAAACGGCGATATTCCGACGTGCTGACCGCATGAATCCGCTTAAACGCCCGGCAGAATGTATTGGATGAGCTGTAGCCGACCTGCTGCGCGATTTCGTACACCGGCAGCCTTGTTTTGGACAGCAGCTCCTTGGCATGGGTCATGCGCAGCTCCTCCAAATATTCGGAAAAATTGATCCCCGTTTGTTCTTTAAAAAATTGCGACAAATAGCCTTTGGAAATGTCCATCCGGTCCGCCACCGATTCAAGGCTCAACTCATGCTGCGCATAGTCGTTCTGCAGCAGCGCCAAGATGTTCTCCAGCAGCTCGACATTTTGGCTTTTTTTATGGTCGTTGACGAACTCGCATACTTGCCGGTATGCCTGCTCAAGCGATTGATAGCTTTTTTCCAGACCCGTATAGGAGCCCGCATCACCGGCAAACGGCTTCAGCTGCTCCAACGCCGTTTCGTCATGAATACCGACCTGCGGCATCAGCTTCACGACCGTCCCCCACATTTCATTCATAAACAGCCTCAGCATCTGAACCGATAAGCGCCGTTCCTCAAAGTTGATGCGGTAAAGCTCCTCCAGCAGCGCGGCTACGGAGGCATGCTCGCCGGCTTTGGTCAGATTGCTCATCCGATGCTCCAAATCCGACGGATAATAATACCCGTTATTTTCTTTCGGCAGCTCTTCATACCACATGACTCCGTTCATATTTCTCCAGGACAAATATTCGAGGGAGCGCTTCGCTTCCTCATAGGAGCGGTACACGTTCAGCACATCCTCATAAAGACCGCCCAATCCGAAACGCGTAGTCGTGTTTAGTACGGACTGGATCGTTGCGCTTACCCGGCCGAGCATTTCCTCCAGCGCGGCACGGCGCTCCATCGGCTGGTCGGCGGAGAAGGCGAACAATAGCGCAATCTGATCCTCAGCCACATCATGCCAATGCACGCTGCCGCCGGCCGCCTCGCGTAACATATCTTTGACCATGACGCGCCTGACAGCCAGCTCCTCAAGCACATCGCGGTCCAGACCATTATCGTATCCCCTGAGCTGAAGAATCGCGGCCATATAATGGGGGCCCTGCATATCGAGACCGACATGCTGCAGCAGGACCGGAATATCTTTATGCGTCATATATTCGCCTTTCAGCAGCCGCTCGAAGAGCGCGGCCTGCAGCAAGGGCGCCTGCTTTTCCATCTTCCTTTGCAACTCCTGATTGTTGTCGATCAGACGGGACACGGCATCGCGAATGAAATGGTACGCGTCCGGTCCGTAATACCTTTCGCCGTTCGTCCGCTCCATGATCGTTTCGATAATGTTTTTCAATGGCCGGCCGTTCCTGTAGGCGATCAGGAAAGCGATCAACAGGCCGACAGCCAAAAATACGAACGCCAATGTAAACGTTATCTTTTTAATATACAACACTTTTTTCAATACGACATAATCCGGCTGCGCGACAAGGTAAGTCCAGCCGTTGTACTGCGAAGTCGTGTACGTAACCATCATTTTCCGTCCGTTGATGTCCTGCAGCATGCTTCCGTGCCTGCCGGACATGCTGCTCTGGTCGATCCATTTGACATTGGCGCCGGATGGAACCGAGCTGACCACGTCGCCGTTTTCGTTCATAATATACGCCCAGCCGCCATCGGAAAGATCGAGGCCGCCGAGCAGCTTTTGAATTTCCCGGTTGTCCATCGTAACCGCTACGGATCCTTGAGGAAAGCCCGGGTAGCCCAGCGATTGAATATACGTCATCAGCGAATAACGCGCTCCGTTAACGAGCACTTCCTGGGCCGGCAGCACCTTCCGCTGGTAATTTTCCCCCATAAACAAGCTTTTCCATGCATCGGCTTCGATATGGGTATAATTCATGTACTTTTGAAAATCCCGCAGCAAAAATGTGGAGCTCTCGGCCAGGACAAGCTCACTGTTTTTATAAGTGACGAAATAGTTGAAAATAAAATTGTTGGACAAGCTGAAATTATAAATACTTTTGCGCGTGTCCAGCACACGGTACGTGTTGGCTCCTTCAAACGGCTTTGTAATATTCGTAAACTGCATAATCCGCGAATCGTTGACGAGCTGCAGCGCGATGGAAGAAATTTCCGAGAGCCTGCGGTCCATAATATCCCGGCTTTGCTGCAGCAAATTCATGTTGGCCGTCGTCACTTCTTTTTCCATTTCAACCAACGTTTTGTTATATATAATCCAGCCAACCAGCAGCGGCAGCAGCAGCAGCAGCATATTCGGCACCATAAAACGCAGCAAAAACCCGCGGCCGTTGGCCCTGTTTCGTTTGACAATCCACATAAAGATTCCCTCCCGGCATTGAGGATTGATACCATTGTAATTGACTTCCCACCCGCAGACAACGAGAAAAACTGTCGAATTTTGTCGAATTATAAAATAAAATATTTGACCTCCGCTCAAAATAAACGGCTGCGCTGCTCCAAAGGAGTTCTCGACGGACGGCGAAGCCGTTTATCCTTGAGCTGTACGAAGCCATGTATGGCCTTTGCCCTTACGGGCAGCACAAAAACGGGGGCGCCGACCGGCACCCCCGCAATGCGTAACATTTGTAATTCGCTTGTGAACTGCGGCAACATGCTGCCGCTTCGCAACAAAGCTATTCCTACCAAGCCGTAAAATTGCCGTGCTCGTCAAACCGCATCGGTTCGGGCTCACCCACAATCTCAATATCGGCGCGCCCCCGTATTTCGGGAAGCAGCGATTCGGACACATACAAGTGCTCCAAATGCAAGGTGCTGTGAATTCGCGCAAATCGCGCTTTCACCGGCTCGATTCCCCAATTGGCTTTCATCGCCGTCTCGACGGCTTCTCTGTCGTTTGCCATAATAATCGGGATCATCGCCCGGTGTAAAAAAGTGCTTGTAATGACGTTTTCATTCGTTTTTTGAAAATCGACCTTGTCGAACAGCCGTTTCGTCGTAATATCGGCCAGCCCGATGCCGAGCGCGTTGCCGTGGCTCTCCTCGCTCAAATCGCCGGCAATTACATATTTGATGCGCGGCTTGTCGAAGTCGCTAACGCCATGAATCCGGACCCGGCCGATAATGTTCGTGTCCATGCCGGTGCCGCTGTGGTTTTTGCCGATCTCATCCACCATAAGGATATCCAGATCTTCTACAGGCAGGCTTGGCATGTAGGAAGCGGACAGCTTCAGCAATTCTTTTTCCCGGATGGGGATCTGCTCCGCAGTCATCGCTTCGATCACGGCGGTTTGCTCGGACGCATTTTCCACAATGCCGATGCCCGCCAAAATGTTGGCTTTATCCAGCACGACCTTGGCCACCTCCGGCATCATATCGCGGATTCCCGGCACGCCGTGATGATGCAGCGCCAGCGCCTGCTTATGCTTGCCCATGCCGATCGCCGCCATCTTCATCAAGCCGCTCTCGTAGCCGTGGGGAGACTGGAAGTCGGTATGCACCTTGATTCTTCCGATAATCATGATGCCGTCGGCTTCCCATGCGTGCCGGTCTACATAGACTTCCACCCCGTCCGGCGTCCGTCCGATCCGCTCGACGTCCATGGACGAACGAATCGGCGCCCCGCAGAACGACTCCGTAATCCCGTAGCCGTGCAGCACCTCCACCTGTCCTTCGGCCGTTGCGCCGCCATGGCTGCCCATCGCGGGAATAATAAAAGGCTCCGCACCCCATTCCTGCAGCTGGCGCACCACCGCTTGAATAATAAGGTGAATGTTGGCGATACCGCGGCTGCCTGCCGTCAAGGCGATTCGCATGCCGGGTGTGACGGCCTGCTTCAACGCGATGCGCGACATTTGCTCCTGTACGGCTGCAGCGATCTCGCCGGGCTCAATCATCGGACCGTGAAATTTTTGCTTGATTCGAACCACTTTCGGAAAATCCACAGTAATTCCCTCTTTCGGCATTGGGTTGGTCATATTTTATAGGAAGTCGAACGTCTGACAAACAGTTCCGGCTTGAATTTGATTTGAATCCTCGGCTCATCCTGCGGCCTCGTGCGATCGGACGGTCCGGCCTCGATCATCGCAATCAGATGCTCGGCGGCCATCTCGCCCATTCTGAATTTGTGCTGGCCGACGCTCGTCAGCTGAATCGCTTGATGGGATGCCAATCCGATGTCGTCGAAGCCGGCCAAAGCAACCTGCGAGGGAACCGATAATCCCATCGAGAGCAGGGCGTCCAAGCAGGCAATCGCCATTTCGTCGTTCACGCAGATGATGGCGGTCGGCGGGCTAGCGAGCTGCATCAGCTTCCATGCCAGCTTCTGCGCCTCAAGCGCATCGGATGCGTTGAAATGAACCAGCTCCTGCCGCACGGACAGCCGCGCCTCGGCCATCGCTTTTTCAAACCCGGCCCAACGTTCATAAAAGGTCGAAATATCCGGCGGGCCGGACAAGTAGGCGATATCCCGATGCCCCATATCGAGCAGATGCCTCGTCAGCAGCCCGCCCGCCGCTTCGTTGTCCATCGCTACATAATTGCAGGCGCTGCGATGGCGCCGGTTAAACAGCATATACGGAATGCCCAGCTGCTCCAGCTGCGTAAAATGCGGATCGTCCAGCTTGACGCACGATACGATAATTCCGTCAACCTTGTAGCCCTGCACCGCCGTCATCATTTCTTCGAGGCTTCCTTCGTTTTCAAAATAAACCATCGTCTTATAGCCGCGGCCCGCCGCGTAAGTGACGATCTGATCCGTCGACTGGGCAAAAAAGTTGTTTTTGAGCGTCCCCGAAACGAGGGCGATTGTACGCGTGCTTCGTGCAACCAAACTGCGCGCCGCCAAATTCGGCTGGTAATTCAATGCCTTCATCGCGTTAAGCACTTTCGTTCTCGTATCAGGACGGACGCTTTCCGGATTGTTCAACACGCGCGAGACGGTAGCTTGCGAGCAGCCCGCCAGCTTGGCAACGTCTTTGGATGAAACCATATGTCCGACTTCCCCTTGCACATTGATGAAATGAATACGTATTCTTTCGTACTAGTATAACGCTTCAAAATAACGTAAGCAACTGGCCGGCCTCCGGTCCATCGAACAGCACCATGATCCTGCGGACTCCGGGAGCCTGTCGACGAATTGGCGGGAACCGGGCTTTGGGGATGACTTCGAAGCTCCAGCATGCCTGCCTCGAGCGAACCGCCCTGCACGGATGAATGCGCCGGGCCCACGGGCCATTATCGTTATTAGTGGCCCCCGTAGCGGCGAACCCGCAGCAGCGCCTGCTCCTTATGCCCCATGAACCGTTCGATCTCGCACAGCCGCGCCGCATATTCGCCGATCAGCGCGCTGGCTTCCGGCGTGCATCTTTGATACGTGCATGTTTTCAAAAATTTGCCGACCCATAAGCCGCCGGTGTAACGTGCGGCTTTCTTCGTGGGCAGCGTATGGTTCGTGCCGATCACCTTGTCGCCGTAGGCGACATTCGTCTCCGGACCTAGAAACAGCGCGCCGTAATTCGTTAAGCGGCTCAAGAAAAACGACGGGTCCTTCGTCAGCACCTCCACGTGCTCGAATGCCAGCTTATCCGCTTCGACCGCTGCCTCCTCCTCGTTGCCGACTACGATGACGATACCGTTGTCGCGCCAGGCCGCGCCGGCGATATCGGCTGTCGGCAGCGTCAGCAGCTGGCGTTCGATCTCCGCCATGGCAGCCTCCGCGAGCGATTCCGACGTCGTTATCAGCGCGCCGGGCGAAGTCGGGCCATGCTCCGCCTGCCCCAATATATCGCAGGCGATCATCTCCGCATCCGCCGTCTCGTCGGCGATGACCAGCGTCTCCGTCGGCCCGGCGAGCAGGTCGATGCCAACCCGGCCGAACAGCTGCCTTTTCGCTTCCGCCACATAGGCGTTGCCGGGGCCGACGAGCATATCGACCGGAGCGATCGCATCCGTTCCGATAGCCATGGCGGCGAGCGCCTGCACGCCGCCCAATATATAGATTTCATCCGCTCCCGCAAGCGCCATCGCGCTTACCGTAGCCGCCGGGATGACGCCGTCGATCGGCGGCGTGCAGGCGATGATCCGGCTTACTCCGGCCACCTTGGCCGTGACGATGCTCATATGGGCCGATGCGACCATCGGGTAGCGGCCCCCGGGCACATAGCAGCCGACGCTGTTAACCGGGATGTTCTTGTGACCCAGCACGACGCCCGGCAGCGTCTCGACCTCGATGTCGCGAATCGCTTCTCTCTGCAGCTCGGCAAAACGGCGAATTTGCGCCTGCGCAAAGATGATGTCGTCGATCGTCTGCTGCGAAACCTCCCGCATCGCCTCGTCAATCTGCTCTTGGGTGAGGCGAAAGCTTGCCGGCTCCCAGCGGTCCAGCCTGGCCGAGTATTCGTGAACGGCCGCATCACCTCTCAACTCTACATCGCGGATGATGGCTTGCACCGTTTCCGTCACTTTCGCCTGCTCCGATTGCTGCAAATCCAACGCTTTGCCGCATTTCAAATATTTGGCCACACTGCATATCCTCCTTTTAGAAGTCCGGTGAATAACGGCCCGCTGCGCAGGCGGATCTTTCTTCCGATCACTTTTGTCCCCGGATTTCTTGAATACATACCGCATTTGCGGAAGAAATCAGGGGACAAAGGCGACCATTTACGCTCCTCCGGAACGATTCCGCCCTCTCCGCGATTTATTCACCAAGCTTTTAGACGTTATGATGTATACGTATTCATTTATTCTTATTTTATGCAGCAATGTCGAATGCGTCAATCCTTTCTGTAATAAAAAACGAGACTATGCTCAAGTTGCTTGACCGATAGTCTGTACGTGGAGGGAATGGGATTGGGTACCAACTGTTTAAAGCGTAAGATTTGAATGGCCTCAGAGCGGTATACATACGATTTCAAAGTCAGGTTGCATATCCGGGCAGTCACTGGAGATGACGAACAGGCGGCCGCTATCGACTCTCCCCTTCAGCATTGATAAGGCAGATCAGCTCGACCTGAAGCTATCGGCAGTCTCCTAAATCCGGTGCGATTTACGGAATGCCGACGGGGTCACGTTCATCTTTCTCGTGAACATCCGGCTGAAATAAAATCCGTTGTCATACCCGCACTGCTCGGCGATTTGCTCGAGCGTTAATGAGGTTTCCAGCAGCAGCGTTTGCGCTTTTTCGAGCCTGAGCGAAGTCAAAAACTGCATCGGCGACTGACCGTAAACGGCTTGGAAACGGCGGGTAAACTGCACCGGGCTCAGCCCCAGTTCCCCGGATATTCGCTTCAGCGCGACCTGTCCGAACGCAAGTCGGCGGATGGAGCTCGCCGCCGCTTCGATGGCCGCATCCGTTTCGCCGGCACGCTGCTGCCGGTCGCCTTGCTCCGCTTCGATGCAGGCCGACAGCCACAAGTCCTTCAAATAATGACCGGCCCGGGCAAGCCTCGCATCGTCGGCCGGCTGGGCGGACAGCTTCTCCAGACAGCTGTAGGTGGAACGCAGCCGGCTATGGTCCATCAGCGATATACGGGCCGGGAGCGCAAGCGGCGTCTCCGATATGCCGGCCGTTTGCCAGATAAAGCGGTAAAAATGAAACGACAACGGCTCCCGCACCGTTCGCGCAAACGGCGTATGCGGCGGGCACAGCACGAGGTCGCCAAAGCCGGCTACTCCCTCCGCCTCGCCGATCCGATAAGAAAACCGGCCCTCCGACACCGCGAACAGCACCCATTCCACATATACATCCTCGGCAAGCTGAAAAGCTTTCTTTTGCTTCCAATACACTTGAGAAATAATTAGAGGCTCCAGCCGGGACGGCAGCATGCCATTCACCTCTTTACTTGAAATTTTGTATATATCGATGTTAAAACAGTGCATGTCAAAAGTAAATATAAACAATTAAAATATATGTATCTGAGTGATGAAAGCGTTCAAATGCACAATTAAGAATCGATGAAATTTATGACAAGCAAGGAGTGAATGATCAATGATAAACGAAACGGTTCAAACGGACATCGCCGTCATCGGCGGCGGTCTTGCCGGCGTCTGCGCCGCCGTGGCCGCCGCCCGTCTCGGGCAAACGGTCGCATTGGTACAAAACCGGCCCGTGCTCGGCGGCAACTCGAGCAGCGAGGTGCGGGTATGGGTGTGCGGCGCGACGGCCCACGGCACGCACCGGTATGCCCGCGAAACCGGAATTATGGGCGAAATGTTCGTCGAGAATCAGTTCCGCAATCCGGACGGCAATCCGTATATTTGGGATCTGGTCGTATTGGAGACGGTGCTTGCGGAGCCGAATATCCGGCTGTTTCTAAACACCGATGTGCACGAGGTCGAGGCTGAGGGCGGCGAGGTTGACCGGCGGATCGTCTCGGTTACCGGCTGGATGATGGGTTCCGAACGGCGAATCCGGTTTGAGAGCGGCATGTTCCTCGACTGTACGGGCGACGGGCTCGTCGGCTTTTTGGCGGGCGCCAAATATCGGCTCGGCCGCGAAGCCCGCCATGAATACAACGAGGAATGGGCGCCGGAGGAAGCGGATGCGGTGACGCTCGGAAGCACGCTGTTGTTTTATACGAAGGATGCCGGCCGGCCGGTTAAATACGTGCCGCCCGGCTTTGCCAAAGATATAACGAAGACGTCCATCCCGATCAAGCGCGTTATCCGCAGCGGAGATTCCGGCTGTCATTATTGGTGGATCGAATGGGGCGGCGAGCTGGACACGGTCCATGCGAATGAACGGATCCGCGACGAGCTGTGGTCCGTCATCTACGGAATTTGGGATTATATTAAAAATTCCGGCCAATTCGATGCCGACAGCATGACGCTCGAATGGGTCGGCTCGCTGCCGGGCAAGCGGGAATACCGCCGGTTCGTCGGAGATTATGTGCTCAACCAGAACGACATTATCGCGCAGCGGGAATTCGAGGACCGCGTTGCATTCGGCGGCTGGTCGATCGACCTGCATCCGCCGCAGGGGATGTATTCGACGGAAAGCGGCTCGAAGCATATGCATATGGACGGCAGCTACCATATACCGTTCCGTTCACTCTATTCCGCCAACGTGTCCAATCTGCTGTTTGCGGGACGCAATATAAGCGCGAGCCATGTGGCGTTCGGGACGACGCGCGTCATGGCCACCTGCGCGGTCATCGGCGAAGCCGCGGGCACGGGAGCGGCGCTGGCCGTCCGGAACGGTACGACGCCGCGCGGCGTGTACCGCGAGCATCTGGCGGAGCTGCAGCAGACGCTGCTGCGCCAGGATGCGTCGGTGCTCGGCTTGGCCGGCGCCGATGAGCGGAACCGGGCGCGACAAGCCGCCCGGGTGAGCGCATCCGGCACGCTGCGGCGGCTCGCCGTGGAGCAGCCGGCGGAGACTTATCCGCTGGCCGTGGACGTCGGCCTGCTGATCCCGGTCTCCTCCGCACTCGAGCAGCTGGAGCTGCTGGTCGATGCGGCGTCCGACACGAGGCTGGAGGTCGAGGTCTGGAGCACCGGCCGCGCGGAAAATTATGTGCCGCATACGCTGCAGGCGAACGGCTCGGCCGCGGTGCGCGCCGGGGAACGGCAATGGGCCGCCGTCGCGCTGGCCTGGGAGCCGGAGCAGGCGCAAAACGCCTTCATCGTCGTGAAGGCGAATCCCGCGCTGGCGCTGCATCTTTCCGGCACCCCGCTTACCGGGGTGCTCGGGTTTCAGCGCGGCGCGGGCGCGCGGACCGTCAAGCAGCTGGAGGATCATCGGGCGGAGCAGCCGGTCGTGCTGTGGGGAATGCGCCGCTTGATCCGCAAGCCGTTCTGCTTCCGCGCTTATCCGGAAACGGATGCTTATTCAGCTGCGAATGTCGTCGACGGTTATTTGCGTCCTTACGGCGGGCCGCATATGTGGGTATCCGAGCCGCTCGCCGCCGGACAGGAGGCTTGGATCGAGCTGGCCTGGGACGATCCGGTGCCCGTCCGCGAAGTGCAGCTCGTCTTCAACGACGATGTGAACGAGGATTTGATCAACCTGCATCACCACCGCACCGACTTTGAAGTTATTCCGGAGCTCGTACGCGGCTATCGCATCGAAGCGTGGACCGGTCGCACGGTAGAAGGCGGACTGTCGGGCGATGGCGCAGCGGACGGGAGCAGCGGCGGGGCGGCAGATGACGACGTAACGATCAGCAACAGAGGCGGGGCGGTAGATGACGACGTAACAATCCGCAGCAGCGGTGAGACATCAGGCTGCAGTGGATCGGCAGACGACAGCGGGACGACCCGCAGCGGCGAATGGATCGTGCTGCATAGGGAGACGGCCAATCATAAGCGCAAGCGAGTACATCGCTTGGACAGCGCCGTGTTCGCCTCGAAGCTGCGGCTCGTCGTTGAAGCAACCAACGGCAGCCCGTCCGCCGAGCTGATCGAAATCCGCGTCTACTCATGATGCGGGCCAGGCGGATCTGCCAGCAGCTCGCTTCATAAATAACGCTACACTAACGACTACTACTGGTCATGGGTCCGGCATTTTCTTCCGTACAGCCGACTTGCTTGTTTGGATTTGCCATGCGGTGTTCATGAAGACCGGACGTAACGGACCGAGGAGCCGCTTTTCGGTCCGATTTCTTGCTATCGACTTTCTGACGGACCGGAGCGACTGTATCTGGCGCTATGCTCGCTTATTTGCATCATTTTCCGCAAAATAACGCCGCCACGGAGACTGTCGATTAAAGGACGGGAACGGGCTTTGGAGATGACTTCGAAGCTCAAACACGTTTTATTGCCTTGATTTGATTACACTTTTCGGTATCAAGGCATTAAAAAACTCGCCCTGAAGCCATTCTCCAAGCCCTTATCCCTATTAATCGACAGTTTCCCACGGTCCTTTACATTTGAAAAACCATCCGTTTAGCCCAATTAGATACTCTGATGTCCGTTAGAATGGGTACCGTTTGACAAGCTCGACCACACCAGGCTTACGTTATCTTAGGAGAGTTGCACCGGGACAACGCACATAATGAAGCAGCGCATAAGCTCCCCCGACAGAGCTATTCCGCAACGGATCGTATCGCTTCAGCCCGTTGTCAAGTGAACATTATAGTGGACTGCAGCAATGCACAAAAGCCTCCGAAACATGCGCTGACGCGCCCGTTTCGGAGGCTTGCTTTTCCATACCGTACCTTCCCTCGTTCGGTCCGGCCATCCCAAGAATTTGCCGGCTATCCCTCGTCATGCCCGCAGCACAGTGCGATTTTCGCGTACATGTCTTCCAGCGTAAATCTCGCATCCACCTCGTGGTATACGCGGATCAGCCGATCGGTCTGCCGCTGCTCGTAGGTCAAGTCCTCCCTGATCCGCGGCGCCGGCCGCATCTCATAACCGTATTCATGCGGGTCCAGCAATAGGCTCACCGCCGGCGAATCGCCGAGCGCCCACATTTCACCCTTGGGAAAGCGCATATTGCCGCCGTGCCGGTCGTTAAACTCAATCATCTGGTCGAATAAATAGCGGCCGATCGTACCGTAAGGCCGAACCTTCAACGCCAGCTCCGCCAAAGAGACGCGAATGGTAGAATATACGTTGCGGGGCACCTGCCACAATGGGATCGGCGAGTCCATCACGACATTTGCCGCATGGACGTCATTTTGCAAATTGAATTCGAACTCTCCGTCCGGGTACTGACCGCCGCCGATCCATACGGCCGTCAGCTTGTCCGCAATACGCGGCTCGAGCAAATAGGCGCTGGCCAAATCCGTTAACGGTCCGAGGAATATAACAAACAACGGCAGCGGATCGTCAGACAGCGCTTCCTCAATGATTCGCGTCGCCCCCTCGGAAGGGACGGCAGCCGTCTCCGAAGCCATAGCGCGCTCAGCCCCGCGATCGACGGGAACAGTGCCTTCCAGCTTCATCAACGACAGCAGATGCAGCGCTTCTTCGCGGCTTTCCTCCATTGAGGTGACCGTACGCGCAGTGCCGAAATGAGCGGCGCAAATGCTTTTGATCATAAACCGCGGCGTTAGCAAAGCATGTACGATGGCGAACTGGTCATCCGCTTCGTTCTTGGCGTCGGTGTTTATAATAAGCCTTATTTTTTTCTGCGGCGGCACGTCGAAAGGCAGCCTCATCTTCATAGTAAATATCCTCCTTTAATTTGCTGAGTTTATCGTCATGCTGGTCATGCACTCAGCCCCGCAGTTTCGCGGCGCTTATCTTTAAACGCGAACATGCCGGCCATCACCATAACCGATACGACCAGACATAACATCCACGGCAGCAGCGGCATGCCACTCGCTTCCCCCACATCGTAAAACCAGCCGCCCAGACTTGTGCTCAAGGCGCCGCCGAGCGCCATCGAGTAGCCGTTAAATCCGTAGTAGGAAGCAATCAGCCGGGGCGTTGCGAACATCGGCACCACATCCATCAGCAGCGGCGCCGAAATCATCGTGCCTACGGCAAACAAAAACGCTGCGGCGCACAGCATGAACAGCCCGTTTGCGAACCCGAGCAGGAACAGGCCGACGCCCATGACCAAAGCTCCGATCCCGATCAATGGAAAGCGATTCGGAAATCTTTCGAACCAGCGGGTCACGTACAGCTGCAAACATATAACCGACAAGGAAACGGTTGCATATACATAAGCGACGCTGCTCTGTTCGCCCGTAACGTTGACTGCCAAGCGCGGAATGGTAAGAAACAGCTGCATGTACACGTAATAGTAGCCGATCAGAATGACAGTATACGCTACGAAAGGAATATCTTTCAATATTTGCCCGATATCTTTGCGGAAGCCGCTGCGCGAGATTTCCACGTCCAGAGCCGGCAGCTTCGCATAGACGAATACCGACAGAAAGGTGTAGATCAAGCCTGCAACCACGCATAAATAATGGAAGTTAATCGAGCTCAAGATACTGCCGAGCAGCGTGGAAGCGACCATCCCGACATTGGTGATCATATTTTTCAGCGAAAACAGCTGTTTCCGGTAAGCCTCGGGCGCCAATCGCGTAAATGCGGCCTGCAGCGACGGCTCGAACAAGGAACCACCAAGCCCGGAAATAACGGCGGCGGCAAACAGGCTCCACGTGTTGTCGGCAACGGCGAACGATAAAAAGCCGGCCGACCGAACGGCCAATCCGAGTACAAGCGTCGGCTTGCAGCCCCATCGATCCGCGACCAAGCCTCCTACAAAGGTCAATCCCTGCTGCGAAAATTGGCGGACGCCAAGCAAAAGTCCGGTCAACGCCATCGACCACATAAAGCTGCCTGTCAAGTATAAGGTCAAATACGGAATAAGCGCATAAAAGCCCATGTTCATTGAAAAAATTGTTATGTAAAGTACTTTAATTTCCTTTGGCGCCAATCGCCACAGCTTTAACGCTTCCATGCAGAATCACCCGCAGATTGGTGTACAGTTCCGAACCGATACCGCTCCATACGTCCGAACTCCTCCCCTTTCAAAATGATGCTGCTCATCGTAACGAATCAGTCGGGGCGATTGCACGTCCTGAACTGATTTCATTATAAGCGACATTCCCCGGGACGGAAACGACCGAGAATCCCCCGTCCAACGACGCAATCCCGTCCAAGCTCCCGTTCAGTCGCGATAACTCGCTTTTGCTTCATTTTTTCCGGATCATACGGATAGAGTGGTATAATGATGAACAGCGATCGATATCGCAATGAACACGAAAAAGGAGGGCACGCCAATGACCAATGAGACTTCGGCAGCGCCAACGATTCCCAAACAAAAATGGATTGACCATGGCGATGCCCTCGAGTTGCTGCCGCCCGCCGACTTCAGCTTTGATGCAACGCTCGGATATTTGACGAGGTCGGCCAACGAATGCATGTTTCATACGGATGCCGAAAGCGGCAGCCTGTACAGGCTTATTCCTTGCAGCGACCGGCCCGGCGATCATGCGCTTGTGAAAATAAGCGGAGCTGACGGCTCCATTCTCATATCGCCTGCAGAGGAGGGTACCGCCCTCCCCGAAGCTCCTCTCGCCCGCGCGGCCGTCGCCGCCTATGTGTGGGATTGGTTCGATCTATCTGTCGATATGCAGCCGTTTTATGACTTGGCCCGTCATGACCCGTTGTTGTCTGAAGCGGTAAAAAGATTTTACGGACTCCGCATCGTCGGGATTACCGATCTGTTCGAAGCTTTGTGCTGGGGCGTGATCGGACAGCAGATCAATCTCGCCTTCGCCTACACGCTGAAACGAAGATTTGTGGAAGCGTTCGGACAATCTGTTCAATGGAACGGGCGGGCGTATTGGACGTTTCCGACGCCGGAGGCGGTAGCCGAGGCAACCGTGGATGACCTAACCCCGCTCCAGCTGACGGGCAAGAAATCCGAATATTTGATCGGCATTGCCGGACTGATGGCCGAAGGCAGTCTCTCCAAAAGCAAGCTGCTGCAAAACATGGACGACATTCGCGCTTTGGAAAAGGAGCTGACCCGAATTCGCGGGATCGGACCTTGGACGGCCAACTATGTCATCATGCGCTGCCTGAAACATCCTGCGGCTTTTCCGATTGAGGACGTAGGGCTGCATAACGCGATCAAGCATCTGCTTCGGATGGAGCGTAAGCCGACGATCGAAGAGATTGAGCGGTTATCCGTCGATTGGGGGAATTGGAAAGCGTATGCGACCTTTTATTTGTGGAGGGTGCTTTATTAGATTGAAGCCGTCTGCCGAACGAACAAGAAGCCTTCCGACTGTTATTGGAGGCCATTGAAGAACTTACGTTTTTCGGTTCCGTCGATCTACCCAAAGTGCAAAGAAGACATCCAGTCCAACTCTTGGGGCGGATGTCTTCTGTTTTTCATCAGAATGGTTACAGTAGGTCGTTACCCGTCAGTCTGTTAACTTTAATATTCGCTTTAGATTTACCGCGAATATCGCCATAGCTCCTTGCATCTGCATGCCAAGCAGACCCGAGGATGTGGCGACATCATACCCGTGCCTATGTTTGAGTTCGCTATTCTTCGCTTCGATCTTGTAGCGTTCCTTTGATTTGGTTTTAAAATACTC
>NZ_SMRT01000018.1 GCF_004354045.1 Paenibacillus piri
TCGATGACCAAGCCGCTGTGGCCAAGTATGCAGGCCTCACATGGCGTAGACACCAGTCTGGCCCCTTTGAGGCTGAGGATACAAAACGCATTAAATCCGGCAACCGATTCCTTCGCTATTACCTGGTTGAAGCTGCCAACTCGGTGAAAAACTGCGATGAAGAATTCGGCGAGTATTACCGGAAGAAGTATAAGGAAGTTCCCAAGCACCAACACAAACGCGCCCTCGTCTTAACGGCAAGAAAACTTGTGCGTCTGGTCGATGTGCTGCTACGCAACGACCAACTTTATACGCCACGGMGGAAGGTGAACAACGCGAAGGGATAACGCCTCCTTTGTCAAAGTCCTTCATGGATTCCCAGTWAAATTCTGGTAAAAAATCGGATTTTAGGCTGGGTCTGATTTGATGCGTCCATTTTTCCTGACTGATCTACTTTACGGCCAAGAAAATTTCCAATTCGATTGAATCAGGGACTTGACATCATACCGCTGGACTTATAAATTATCCAGCTCTATATCATTATAATATTTCCGCGAGTTTCCTTGACGATGGGCCGGATAATTACGTAATACGTACGAAACGAAGCATGTTCGGCGTTCTCTCCTCTATTATAAAGCCATTTCTCAACAGACAAATTCTGGCGTTAGAAACCCTTAATCCTACTTTAATTAACGGCGTGCAAGGTTCTGCGCTACCTATGATTCGGAAATTGGTTATCTCTGCTGCTACATTATTGAAGAATAGAGTAACAATATCGCTTCTTATTCCCATGGATATCTCACCTCAGTTTCATTTTTATAATTTCATACTATTACACGACTGAGGGTGTTGACAGAGTCAAACCACGGGGGCGTGTCGTCCATTTTTATGACGGAAGCCAATGGGATATAAAACAGTAAACACTTATAAGCTCCGAGCGTACCAAGCGCCGGAGTTTTATTGTCCCGATTTGTTCCTCTAAACTCAAAAATGCTATGTAAATTGGTGAGCCGCTTGCCACTGGGCGATAAGGGGTGGGTCGGGGGTGTGCCGGGGTCGGGTCTGCCAACGAAAAAAGACTCGACAGCGATGAGCTGCCGAGCCTGTGATACTATATCGCTTTCCGTCTCCTGACTTCACGGATCAGCGTCTACTTGCTGATTCCAGTGATCGCCCAGTATATCCCATTTGAATGATGACCTTAAATATTTATTTTAATTCAAACAGTTCTAAAATCGAGAATAATGATAATTTTTATTTAAAACGTCATTATAGCATTCTGCCCGTCCCTCGGTTTTAATGGTTTATCTAACGTATACTCACTCATTCGCAGGATTTCATCACCTTGAAAATAACGACCGCTTAGAAAACAAAGTCCTATGGGTAAAACCCTTTCATTTAAAGCGTGCGGGAATAGAGGAGCTATCGAATCCATTCCCCTAAAATTTACATTTCTGCATGCATATTCCACAAATACCTGGAAGTTGACCATCCCATGGCTCTACGGGTCTAAGCCCTAACATTCCATCGTCATACTTATCCAAGATGTGGAGACCGATTGCGTTTAGCGACGGGTCAAAGCCCTATTCGGGCAGGAACTCGGTTCTCCGTGCTTTCTTTGTAAAATCCTGCGAATGGAGGAACTGACCGCGGCGCGACAGTAAAAAGCAAACCCACTGATCTCACAGGGAAACCAGTGGGTTCGGTTTGCGTGAAGCTCTTCGGACTCAGCCTGCCGGGAAGGCTTCATCGAGCTGCTTTTCGTGCTCCTTGGACAGCCTCCAGCCGACGGCTCCGAGGTTATCGTCCAGATGCCCGGTGCGGCTAACCCCCATGATTGCAGAGGAAACGACCGGACGATGAATAATCCAGTTCAAGCTGACCTGAGCCGGTGTCTTGCCCAGCTTCTCGGCGATGCCCCCCAGCACCTTGACTCCGTTCTGGAACTGCCTTGCCCGCTCGGCCACCACTGGCTCCTCGTATTTCCCGGTGAGGATCCCGCCGCCCATCGGGCTGTAGAGCACCATCCCGATGCCCTGATCCACGCACATCGGCTGCAGCTCTCTCTCGATGGCTCGGTTCGTCAAGCTGTAGTTCGGCTGGACCGAGACGAAGCTGGTCAGTTTATTGACATCGCTCACCCACAGCGCCTTCATAAGAACCCAGGCCGGGAAATTGGAGCAACCGATATATTTCACTTTCCCTTGGCGTATCAGATCGTCATACGCACGAAGCGATTCCTCCATCGGCGTATTCAAGTCCACCCCATGGGCTTGATACAAGTCGATGCAATCGATGTTCAGCCGCTTTAAGCTGCTCTCGACCTCGCGCATGATGTGATACCGGGATTGGCCGCTTTCATTAGGCCCCGGGCCCAATTGGCCATGCACCTTCGTTGCGATGACGAGCTTATCGTGATGCCCCCGGATCGCTCGGCCGAGAATCTCCTCGGACTCCCCGCCGGTATAACGGTTAGCCGTGTCAAAAAAATTAATTCCCTTATCGATAGCTTGATGAATGATGTTAACCGCCGCGGATTGCTGCTCCCAAAATTCCAGCAGCCTAAGCCAATCCGCGAAATATTCAGCCCGGTCTTACCCAATCTACCATATTCCATGACCCGTCACTCCTCACTTCCGTTCTACCCTTAAGTATAAGTGAGGTTGCCCGGAATGGAAATGACTGAACATTTTGAAACCTACTCACTTCCAGTATACTTGCCACGCGGTGCGCCGCCCCGTCCCGCTCGCTAAGAGTGACAGCAACGGCTAGTACACTGATGGAGTAAGGACACCCCATTCAGCTTGCGGCGATCGCGCGAATTTCCGCTAACGTCGCTTCTTCCAGCTTCACTTCCGTTGCCGGCAGCACACCGAGAATATGGCTCGGCTTGCGGACACCTACGATGGCGCTCGTGATCGCCGGATGCGCGAGGACGTACGCGACGGCAAGTTGCGGAAGGGTAAGGCCGAGCCCATTCGCGATCACCTTCAGCTTCTCCGCACGATCCACGTTGCTGCGCAGGTCCACCGTGTGAGCTTTGTTCCGTGACCGCCAATCCGTTTCGGGGAACTTAGTCTCATAGGTATAATTGCCGGACAGAAGCCCCGAGGTTAGCGCGCTGTAGGAAACTACCCCGATCCCCTTCTCTTGACAGTAGGGCAAAATTTCTTTCTCGATGGCCGGTCTAAGAATCGAATAGGGAGGCTGCAGGGAATCGACGTGGCGGACCGCAAGGGATTCCTCCAGCAGCGGAATGCTGTAATTGCTCACACCTACATAGCGGACCTTCCCGTCCTGGACCAGCTTGTCCATGGCGCGCATCGTTTCTTCCGCAGAGGCCTTCGTATCCGTATCCGGCCAGTGCATCTGATAAAGATCAATATAGTCGGTACCTAGGCGACGCAAGGAATCTTCCGCTTCCCGAATGATGGAGGCGTAGGAGCCGTTCTTGGAAACCTTCAGGTTCTCATCCCACACCATGCCACACTTGGTCGCGAGAACTACCCTGCTGCGGTCGCCCTTTAAGGCTTGGCCTATCACTTCTTCGGAATGCCCTTTTCCATATACCGGTGCCGTATCAAAAAAGGTAACCCCGGCATCTAACGCGGCACGAATGCTTTCTGCAGTAAGCTGATCGTCCTGGCCTCCCCAATCTCCCCCGGCTGCCCAGGAGCCGAACCCGATGGCCGATATTTCCGGGCCATTCTTTCCTAATTTACGATATTGCATATGACTGCACTCTCCAATCCATTATGGGATAACTTCATTATACGCTTATTGGGATTGGAAATAAAAACCCCCTAAAGTAAGCGGTCCTGGCTTGTCACCCGGATCCTTCTGCTTCAGGGGGCTCGTGTCTTGCCGCTCCGCCGTTACGGAGTCGTTATCGTGATGTTATCGAAGTAGGCGGTACCGACCGTGTCCGGATTCGACCAGAACACGATCCGATCCAGCGAACTCAGCGGATTGTGGAAAGCGGCGTTCGTCACCTTCGGCGTCGCCATATCGTCTCCCTTAAAGGAAGTTGTTCGGAATAAGCTTTTCGGCACAAACTCGGTCAATATGATGTTATGTAACCATCGTCGGGAATGGGATAAAGTTCTTGTCATTGAAATTTGACAAGAACTTTATCCCATAAATCATAAAAGCCGCCATTTATGCGGCAATTAATGAGATAATGTTCTTGTCACCCGACACGATGGATCGGTTCCATCGCCGCGCTATCGTTCCCGTTAGTTCAAAATCGATAGAGGCTGATTAGCTTTGACATTACGCTCAAGTTCAATTGCGAAATCCTCAGGCATAGAAGCGATACTTTGCGATTCGTAGGCCTTATCCCATTGTCCATTCTTTTTGGCAACTTCAATCGCTTTGAACCCAGAGGGCTTCATTCTTCCATTTGTAATGAGAAGCTCTGCTTTGTCTTTATTCACTTTCGACCAGATGCTCCTAGCCCTACGCGGAGTAAATCGTTGAACCCACATTTTTTSATCAAACTTTTCCTTCTGGCTGTCAACCCATCCGTAACACAATGCACTTTCAAGTGCTTCATCGTAGGATACGGTAACCACACCGGAATTTTTTTTCGCGATTTGCAACCGGATTCCCGGTGAAGTGTCATGATTGTTCTCAAGCCAATTCTCGAGAGATTGCTGTTCGCCAAAAAACATAACCGGTAATTCATTGGACTTATTGATCACTTGAATCGCCTCCTACTTGTAGTGCACTTCAATATAGTTGACAGATACAGTCAGTGATAGTCTAGCCTTGTTTGAGCTATTGCTAATAGCTCAATTCCAGAAACAAGCCACCGCGGTGCGAGTAAATCTGTTGAACAATACTGCCCTTTAGGTGAACGAGGCCACCGATTGATCTGCCGGTGGCCTTGTCAAGCTGCCGATAATTCCGGCAGCCTATCGTTGTTGTTGTGCTCAAGTTCCCGTTAGCGTAACAAGTAATCAAACTGGCTATTCATTCAAATGCAGTCATGCTTGTTCCTCCGTCAAAAAGAACTTACAGCTTTTTGTATACTAATTTCCTGTAATTTACAAACCCATGCTTGTTATAAAAACTTTCCGCATGTTCATTTTTAGCCCAGTAACTCAGTTCAACCAGGTCTATTCCCTTACTCCTTGCAATGTCATATATATGACTCATTAGATACGACCCATATCCTCGCCTTTTCTGTCCTTCTACGATACTGAAGTCATGCACAAATACTGACTTTCTCTTTTTCGTTTGGGCATCTTCGGGATACTCGTTGATTTCGACGCATGCGTAACCAAGCGGTTCTCCCATATCCTCCAAAACTAAATAGATCAAATTCTCATTCGTCACCAACTGCTTAAATGATTCTCGAATAGTTTCGAAGTTATATTCCACAAAATACTCTGGGTATAACGTTACATGTATTTCGTGTATGTGTTTATTCAAGCATGTAAGCAATTCATAATCCGTGGTTCGAGTAATTCTCATAATCATCCCTCCATTTTTGATGATGTTGCAATTGAATTCTTCTGCCCGTTAGCTTAACGTCGATGCCGGTTGTTACTTAAATCCCTTCTTCAATTCACTGTGATCCGTCGGGAATGAGATAATGTTCTTGTCAATTTCGGGAATGGGATCAAGTTCTTGTCATTTGGATTTGACAAGAACTTGATCCCATAAAAACAAAAGCCGCGATTCACGCGGCAATTAATGGGACATGTTCTTGTCAACCGACATCTGTTCATCATTACACAAATAGTCCATTAGGAAATCAGAAAAGCAGTCAACATCTTTTTCATAGGATAAAAAGCGGTGATCCGTATCATTTAAAATGTTACAGGTGTTCCATTAGTTCATTTTCTTCTGGCGAAACACCAAAATAATTTAATGCTTTTTGGTAAATTTGCGGGGAAGGTTTTTCATAACCAATTTCTTCTGAGATGAAAATTGTTCCATTTGGAAAAAAAGGCTTAATTCCTATCGCATTAATTTTGTCATACTGAATGTCAGCAGTTCCATTCGTCACAATCCCTAGTTGGTAAACCTTTGTTAATTGACCAAGTACATTCAAAAGTTCAGGATTAGCTTTCATAAAGCTTTTACTTATCGAAGCATATATTCGTTCAAAGCTAGTTGCTGTTGATTCGTCAGCCACTTTATTAAACTCCGCTAATGTTTGTATAAATCTGAAAGTACGATATTCATAAATAGTTATTTTCTGTTGATGATATAAATCCACATAAATTTTTTCTTTTTGGCGATATACCTCAAAGAGTTGGTCAGTATTAATATCCATTGTAATTGGATACTGTCGGAACGTTTCCTTGGTACTATCTTCCCAATAATCATCGAAGTGAAGAATTGTGTCGTCTAAATCAAAAAGTATAAGTTTGTAACAGGTAGACAAGTTTACACACCTCAACTTAGATAAAATCATTCTTTTACCGTCCTGTTATCAGCGGCGAAAGAACTTATTATCAATATTATACCATATAATGGTATTGCATTTGTATCGGTTTCAATTGTTACTTATGGTCTGTCTGCGGAACAGCTATGGGCATATTCACAAAGGACACCTTTCAAATTTGTGTAACCCCCCCCCCCCACTCGTTCAGACCGATTTACTCCGTTCCAAGTGGATTGATTAAAGAGAGTTAGTCGGAATAAGCTTTTCAGCTCAAATCTTCGTCATTATGATGTTATGTACCACAGTCGGGAATGGGATAAAGTTCTTGTCATTGAAATTTGACAAGAACTTTATCCCATAAATCAAAAAAGCCGCGATTTACGCGGCAATTAATGAGATAATGTTCTTGTCACCCGACAGGAGGAATTGGCTTAAGCACCGTAAGTATCACGGATAAACTTCAGCCACCAGCGGATGCCAGGATTGTCCTGCGAACCGTAGCCGCCCGGTTGGTGGTTAGGCCCTTGCGGCGGGACATCCTGCAGCCAGGTGGAGGCTAGCATGTAGCCGTATCCGCGTTCTAAATGCCACCGAGTCAACTCAATCTGATTCTCCTTCATGTCATCCGAATAGACACCGGTATTGATGTAATTGGTTCCATCCACGAGTCGGTAATAGTTATTCGGGTCGGTGTTTTTGCTGTAATAATGCCAGTAGTTTCCTGGTGCTTTCAACGGAGTCCCTTCACTTTCGATATAAGGCTTGTTCTCCGCTTTGTCGCTGAAGTGCAGAGCAACGTCCGCTTCTACCGGCGGCTGTCCGATATAATTAGTGGCCAGCAGGATATCAGAATCTGCTGATTTACCGGCTATCACCATTTGCCGGTTATCGAATCCGGCATTCCGACGAGCCATTCCTTCGTTGTCCACATCCACGATGACATTTCGGTATTGGTTTTCGCTCAACCACCTGACCGTATTGTGCACGGCCGAATTAGCCTCTTCCTGAGTCCAAGACGACCATTTCGCATCGGAATGTTCCCAATACAGGCAACCGACAATGACCGCCATCCCCCGATCGTCCGCCGCTTCAATAATCCGCGCCAAGCGGGTGGAATAGACCGGATTGAGCTCGGTGTTTTCCAAATACCCCTTGATGTTTCCAAACCGGCTTCCCATCAGGAAGACGCTGATTGTGTTCACGCCGAAGCCTGTGTATTCATCCAGATGACCGATCAAATCATCCGTTGTCTCTTCGGTCAGCAGTGAATTGGAGCAGCGCAACCCGATAGGCAGGAACGGCTTCCCGTTCATCAGGAATTGTGTATTTTGAGTCGATAGTACGTATTTACCCATTGTTTTAACCCCTCCATTGATAATAACCTAGTACCTTCCTACTTTACATGTGAGCGGGCCACGATCGCCGGATGTCCTGCGAGAAATCCCCCGTCGACCGGCAAGCAGGCTCCGGTAACGAACGAGGCTTCCGGTGAGGCGAGAAAACAGATGCCCTCAGCCACCTCCTCGGCCCGCCCGAAACGGTTCATTGCCGTTTGGCTGAGCACACCGTTCACATAGGGGGCTTGCTGCCGGGCATCTTCTGTCATTTCGGTAATGATATATCCCGGACTCAATGCATTTACCCGAATGCCATAGTCTGCCCATTCGACGGCGAGTAGCTTTGTATATTGGAGCAACGCCCCTTTGGAAGCTGTATAGGCACTTTGGTTGGGACTCACTACGTGAGACATCATCGACGTGACGTTAACGATGGACCCGCCACTCCCTTGCTGGATCATCACTTTGCCGACCTCCTGGCACATCCGGTACGCTCCAGTCAGGTTGACCTCGAGAACCTTCTCCCATACGTCCTCCGGATAATCAATAGCCGGTAGCCGCACATTCACGCCGGAACAATACACAAGCACGTCGATTTTGCCGAAATGCTCAACCGCTTGACGAATAAAGGCCTGAATGCTGTCGCGCCGAGTGACGTCAAGATGACGTCCTATGGCATCGGCTCCAGCTTCTCTTAGCAACGCTTCAGTCTCCACGTATTCTGCTTCCGTTCGGCTTCCTACCGCAACACGAGCCCCATATTCGGCGAATTTGCCGGCGGCCGATCGGCCGATCCCCCGGCCCCCGCCCGCAATAAGCACGGTTCTTCCAGCCAATCCTTTCATATAGCCCCTCCGATTTACAAGATGGAAAACAAATAAGAGAAGCTTCGGTTCGGATTGCGTTCCTTGAGCAGCGTTTCCATTACTTCCGGAGAAATTCGCTCAGCCAAGGTAAAGCATTTGTCGGTAATGGCGAACGCCGTCTCGAAGCTTTCCACCGTACTCGTTTCCTTAGGAATGATGTCGTACGAATACCAATCGTCATAGCCGATTTTCTTAAGGTAATAAATAAATTCAAGCGTATCCCATAAATTGTAGGCACCCGGAAGCATATCCCAATCCCACACCTTATCGTTGTCGTTCAAATGAACATAGAACAGACGCTGACTTCGCGCCAGCATGACGGCCGCTTGCGCTGGTCGCTCCCCTGCCTGGATCGAGTGACCAAAATCGAGGGTGACACCCACATTAGGCAGACCGACCTGCTGGCAAAAGGCGAGCGTTTCCCCGGCATTTCCCAAAAAACAACGTGCACGCGGGTCATTGTTCTTATACTCGATACAAAGGCGAACCCGGGGATTATATAAAGCTGCTTCCCTGATTATCTGCTCGAAATAATCATACGCCCTGCCATATTCCATCTCGAAGATGTAGTCATGGCCCTCGTTCAGCGGGCACGTCGTTACCCGGTTGCAGCCGAGCTTCTCCGCAACGTCCATAGCTTCCTTCAAGCTCTCAAGCACCTCTTGTCGTTCCTCGGCTGATTCCGAAGTAAAGGAGCCTCTCATCCAACGTCCGCTACGGCGGGAGCGGAAATTGATCGCCGACACCTGCAGTCCGTACTGATCCAGCCACTGCACAGTACGCTCGAAATCATCGAAGTCATCTGGATAGCAGAGCTCAAGACCGGCTATTCCTTTAATGTGCGAGGCAAGCTCTATTTTTTGTTCTAGCGACCTATCATTCTGATAAGTCATGAACCGGTTTTTGACGCCGCCCAAAAATCCCGAAATTACCGCATATTTACCCATCGACTTCCTTTAAGCCTCCATTTCTCTTATCATCTGTCGCAAGCTGTTCATGCTGCGATAGTTCATATCCGCTTCCCAAGCCAGGATATCGGTCAAGTCGTCCGTTCGTCGTGTCGTCAGCTCCACGATGATCGATAGAGGTCTCCTCGTTCCAAGGACGTTCCGAAGAATGCCTTTCACATCCAGAAGCCCTTCCCCCAAAGCAGTTCCGGTCACGAAATATCCCGCCTCCACTTTGCGGATTTGGTAGTCCTTTAGGTGAATGGAAACAAGATGGGGGATAAACTTTGCGAGCGTGACTTCCGGCTTCTCCAGAAATCCAAGGCCATTGGTCGTATCCAGAATCAACCCTACCCGGCTGTCCCCCACCTCCTCGACGATGGAGAGCAAATCATCGGAAGCCAAATCGAAGTGATTTTCCAAACCGACAATTACATCCAGGTCCCGTAATTCGCCCAAGGCGTTCGTCAAGATTTTCACGGCTGATTCCTTCATTCGCTGCGGCTGTTTCTCCGGGAAAGCTGATTCGGCGCCCAACACCAAACGAATCAGCCGGGAGCCGAACACTTCGGCGATCTCCAGATGACGACGCAGAGTCTCGCCACCCAAATCCCGCATGCCGAGTTCCACGAACAACCCCAGTTCACGCGCTTGTTCGGCGGCCGCTAGCAATGAATCCCGGGGATGCCCAGAATAGCGCAGGTTCTCGCAGAGCTGAACGCCTTCGTACCCGAGCTCGGCGGCTGCTGCCAAAAAATCATTTAGCTTCATCGGCTGAGGCGGTTGGAACCCCGAAAATCCGACGGCATATCGGAATGCGTAGCTGCCAAGGCCTACCCGTATCGTTTGACCGTGCCATTTATTTGGCATTTACTTTTTTGTACTGCTCGTTGTATTCTGCAATGACTTTGTCGCCGCCTTTTTGCAGCCATTGCTCGATCACATTGTTCCAACCACTATCGTCAAGGGCGCCAAGCACGAATTTGACCCGGTTATCTTCGACCCATTTATTTAATTCGTTGCCTCTTTCCGTCCATGTATTCGATACCAGGCTAAATGCAGGGTTGTTTACGGCTACAGGGTCGTCGATTTTATAGGACTCATCCACTTTCGTCCGCATCGCGCCGAGCGTCCCTTTGGAGACCAGGGATACGTCATGCGAACGAAGCTGTCGCAGTGGATTGATCTCCTTTTGGAATCTGTCGTTGCCGTCCGAAGTCCGGACGAACATCCCGTCCTTGATGGTGTAGTGCTGGCCCTCGATGCCCCATACCATCAAGTCCTGAATCTCCTTGTCGGCCATCCGGTCCCAGAAAGCGAGCACCTTCTTCAAGTCGGCTTCGGTCTTTACGCTCGATTTGGGAAACATATACGCGCTGGTGAATCCGGGAGTGGCCAAAGCCCGAATTCCTTTAGGGCCGGATATCTGGGTAACGAGGTCGATTTTGGAACCGGGCACGTTCTTGTTCAAGTTCGGTTCGCGGTCGTACGCGTACTGCTTGCCACCGATCATCATGCCAGCTCTACCTTTTTCAAACAACTCATTCGCCTGATTGTTCTTGAGGGTAGGGAAATCGGCATTGATCAATTTCTCATCGAATAACTTTTTATAAAATTTCAAAGTGTTCAAATATTCAGGTGTCATCAAGTCGGGAACGAGCTTTCCGTCCTTCACATCCCAGCCTGGTACGCCGCCATGATAGACGAGCATCGAATTAAAGCTGCCGAGCGAACCATATTCAGCAAGTCCGATCGTATCGTTCTTCCCGTTTTTGTCCGGATCATTCAAAGCGAATGCCTTAATGACCTGGTAGAGATCATCAATCGACTTCGGCTCTTTCAACCCGAGCGCATCCAACCAGTCTCTTCGGAAGGTTACCCCTTCACGCGTCAAATATTGATGCTGGGGAATGCCGTATATTTTCCCGTCCACCGACAAATTCGTTTTCACCAGAGGGTTCATATTGTTTAAATTTTTGTAATCCTTCAGGTATGGACCTACTTCCCAGAATAGGCCTGAGCGGACCGCATTGATAATACTGGGGTCCTTACCCTGGTTCTGGACGGCGATCATCATGGGCAACTGCCCTGAAGCGATCGTTACGTTCAGCTTGTCGTTATACGTATTGGAAGGCACCCAGTTCACTTCGAGATCCGTTTGCGTATGCTGACGAATGATTTTCATCGCATCCGAATTGGCAGCAGGCGGCTCGGGATCGAAAAAAATATTCATCATCGTGATCTTGGGAGGGGCTTGTACGGCCTGCTCCGCCGGCTTTCCGCTTCCCGCGCTTGTTCCCTGCGGCGGCGTTCCACTACATCCCGCTGTAATGGTCATGATGCTCGACAAACTGACCATTACAGTCCACTTCATGGTTTTTCTCATGATTTTCAAGACCTCCTCTAAAAATGTCGATTTCGTATTGTTATCCCTTGACGGAACCGAGCAGGGCCCCTTTTGCAAAATGTTTTTGCAGGAACGGGTACACAGCCAGAATAGGTAGCGTGGCTACCACGATGACTGCCATATTGATCACTCGGGGAGGGGGGATGACAAATTCGCTATCCAGTTGCGCTGAATCGCCGATGCCTCCCTGCGATAAGATAACGATTTGCCGAAGCCAAACCTGAATGGGCCATTTCTCCGGACTATTGATATACAGAATGGCGTTGAAATACGTATTCCAGTGTCCTACCCCATAAAAAAGTCCGAACGTTGCGAGCGCCGGTAGCGACAACGGTAACACGATCCGAAACAGGATGCCGTACTCGGAGCAACCGTCAATCTTGGCGGCTTCCTCCAAGCCTTCCGGCAGTTGCTGAAAGAAATTTTTAAGCAGAATCAGATTGAAGCCGCTGATGGCTCCGGGGATAATCAATGCCCAGATGCTGTCGAGCAGACCGGCCGCTTTCACCACCAGGAACGTAGGGATAATGCCTCCGCTGAACAAAATCGTAAAAACCACCATCATCATCACGACACGACGCCCAACCAGATCGCTGCGGGCTAACGGGTAGGCCATGATGGAGGTGAACGCTAAATTGACGATCGTGCCTACCACCGTGATGAATACGGATACCCCGAGACTGTGAATTAATACGTTCGAGGAAAAGATGTATTCGTAAGCGTTTAACGAAAACTTTGTCGGGAACAGCAGAAATTGATGCTTCACGAACTCTTCCGCAGCTGTAAACGAACCAGCAACAATATAAACAAACGGAATAATCGATATCAGAGAACAAATCAAAAGAAATGCATAATTGAATCCGTCGAATATTCGGCTGCCCCAGGTTTTGTGCTTAACCATCGGGAAGTCTCCTTTCTGTTTTCAGCCTAAAAAATGCCTTCTTCTCCCGCTTTACGCGTAATATAATTGGCGCCGACGACCAGAACCAGGCTTACCGCCGACTTGAACAATCCTACGGCCGTGCTGTAGCTGAACTGACCTTGCTGAACCCCGTTCGTATAAACGAATGTATCGAACACTTCGCCGATTTCGCGGTTCATCGCATTCAGCATCAAATAAATCTGTTCAAATCCGAGATCGAGAAAATGTCCAAGACGCAATAGCAGCAGGATGATGATCGTACTCTTGATTGCTGGCACAGTAATGTGCCACAGCTGGTGCCATCGATTGGCACCGTCGATCTTGGACGCCTCGTACAAGGATGGGTCGACCCCTGCCAATGCGGCGAGAAACAGAATCGTCCCCCAGCCGGTCTCCTTCCAAATGACCTCGCTGATAATCAGCGTACGGAACCATTCTTCGCTCAGCAGGAAAGGGATTTTATTGAATCCGAACCAAGCGATAAGTTCATTGACGAGGCCGCCTTCGGTCGTAAAAAAGACGTACACAATACCGACAACCACCACCCAGGAAACAAAATGGGGGATATAGATCATCGTCTGGATCATCTTCTTGTACAGCTCGTGACGCAACTCATTCAGCAGCAGCGCGATCACAATCGGCATCGGAAAAAAGAAGACCAGATTATATACTGCCAGAACGAGTGTATTTCGAAATAGCATCCAAAACAGGGGGTCGCTGAAAAATCGGTTAAAATGTTTGAAGCCCGCCCAAGGGCTCCCTGTTAATCCCAAGTGCGGCTGAAAATCTTGAAATGCAATGAGAACTCCCCACATCGGCAAATATTTAAAGACCAAAAAGTAGACGACACCGGGGAGCAGCATAACATATAATCGATAATTTTTAACCATCCACCGAAGATTCACCAGCAATCCCGTCTTGCCGATTCCGGTGAGGCGTGTCGTTTGCGTCTGATGCACGCTTTCCCTCCTTTTTCGTTGATTTGGTTGGCCAACCGTCATGCTCATCTTAGGCGGAAGTTCGCGCAACCGTCTACAATCTTTGAGGAACATAATGCACTTTGGGCGGAACTCTACCTTAAACAATCATCAAGGAGCATCACGGACAGGCCTGCAAAACGAACTGATTATACATGCGAGAATGAAAGACAAAAGACCTCCGCACCACTGGCACGAAGGTCCGAATATACTAAGGTTACAGGCTGCTCCCTTCTTTCAGTTCGAAGGCGCGTTTGCGATATTCCCCGGGTGTGACACTTTCCGTTTTGCGAAAGAAACGGATGAAGTTTTGCGAATTATTATACTGTAGCTTGCGAGCGATTTCAGCTATACTCATCTCTGTTTCGGTTAGCCATAGCTTGGCCATATTCATGCGATGAGCAGACACATAATCACTAAAATTCATCCCGTGAACGATACGAAACACTCGTTTGAGATGGTTAGGATGGTAGTTGAGCCGTTGCGCACATATCTCCAGCGTCAACTCGGTGTCATATTCGTCATGAATAATCTGGCGCATTGCTTCAGCAGTAATCTGGTATTGGGACAAGCGGCGTTTTTCCATATGCTGCACAAGCGGGTGAATAATTGATTGCCCTAGCCAATGTTCAATTTCCTGTGCGGTTTGAAGTTCGAAGCACTGATCGAACACCGATCGTCCCCGTTCATCGAACTCCAGCCCCGTCGGTTCGCCATACTCTCGCTCCAGAGTGATTACATCGGTCAAGAAACGGACAAGCATGACTTGGTACTCCCGATGGCTCAAATCGACCCGCAGCACCTCGACGACAAAAGAGTGTACTAGCTCGTCGATGATTGCGGCGTCGCCAGCTTTGATCGCATCCAGCAATTGATTCGCCGACCGTGAAGGGTATGTCGGACGGGCGCACTGGCCGGGCAAACAATCTTCAATATAGAGCAGGGTCTCCCTCTCTAGGCGAATGCGGTACTTTAACGCTTCCACTGCTTCCTGACACGCTTCCACCGCCTCCACCAGGGAAGTCGTAGGCCTGCTGATGCCAATAGCGAGCTTAAGCTTCATGAACTGTTCCACATGTGATTGGAGGGTCTCGGCAATTTCGAACATTGTCGTTTTGAACGATTCTTCCGATAGATTGTTACGCCCAATCAGGAAAATTTGAGTCTGCTGCATCGGGATGCACCCCAGCCTGAATGTCGGTGGATGCAATTCCTGGACAATGTTGTTGATGGCGAACATCAGCAAATCTTTATCTTTCTCCGAAAAACGTGTATCGTCCAGATTGTCGATTTGCAGGGCGTATACACACATCATGTCCCAAGGACCGGATAACTGGTAGTCCATCAGTTGTTGCGGAGTTTCCTCAGGTCTCACTTCGCCCATGAACAGTTTGCGGATAAAATAGCTTTGCAGCAACGGCAAATTGTTTTCCAATTGTGTATTCATTCTTTTAAGCCGGACGGATATCGCATCGAACTCATCCGTTTTGCCGCGCAGCCTCTCTTGCCCCATGCAGGCATGGTACAGGTGAAGGATGGGCTTGTACAGCCTACCTGATAATTGCAAGGATACTGCGACAGTAATCACAATAATGCCCAAGCAGGTGACTAAAGTGATCCACCCGATTTGCGAGGAATCACGGGTCAACTGCTCGATCGAGACAACTGATCCATAGATCCAGTTGTTGTAATTAGATTTCTCATACGTGATGCTGTAGCGCCGTCCGTTATAGTCGAAATTCGTTTGATGGTTGGCGTTATCCGCCCCATAAACGCTTAAAAATTGCTTGAGGACGCCGGGATCCTCCTTGTCTGCGCCAATGACGAGCGGGTTGAATTGACTGTCCAGAATAAATAAACTGCCCAGTGCTGAATCGACATTAAGCATACGCGCGATCTCTTTTACGGGAATTTCCACAAGGATGAAGCCGGATGGATTCAGAGCGTTCACTGGTAGCTTCTTGACGAGATGGATAGATTGACCTTCAAGCAAATATCCATCCGTCCCCTCCCTTGTTTGGTACAAACCTATATTAGCATTTTGCTTGACCCAAAAGGTGGTAGCTGCGAAATTCCGATACTCTTCCATAATGCTGGAAAAATCTCCGAACTTCTGCAAGCCGCGGCTGTCAATAATCCAACGGTTTTCGAGACTGACCAAATGGATATCCTTAACTCCCAATTCATAGGATTGAATCCAGTATAATCCCCGAAACAGCTCGTTCAACATCTCAAATTGTTCTGAATTCAGCGGTTCATGTAGAGCTTGGTTAACAACATAAGCGCCTATAAACTGAGAAAGCGTATTATCGATGGTATAAAGAACCCGTTCGATGCGCTGTTGGGTTTGCAACAACAGTTGTTTGTTCCCCTGATTGACCTTATCCTGAATTTCACTGGAAGAATGAAGGTAAGAGGCTAACCCAACAAAAATAACTGGACAGATGCCGATCATTAGACAAAAAGTAATCAGACGCATTCTGTATTTAGGTATGGACCACTTCATACTGTTTCCTCCAAGTAACCGGGATGCGCGCAATCAATGAAATCGCTTACGTTAATTTTGATTTTTTCAAACTTCGCTGGAATCCCTTTAAATAGACAGACCTGTAATGTCTCTATCCAAGAGTGATGGCCTTCTTCTTTTTGTTCATTCGACGAAGCTTCTCGTCTTCTCCTTTCGATAGCCCCTGATCTAGCAAGGCTTGAATGGCTTCGCCTTCCTGGAAATCAAATCCAATAGCACTCACCATAATATGGGACACCCCTGCCATAGCTAACTGTCTGGTACCGTTCATTTTGCAAGTCCTGTTCATTATGACTGCTTACTCTTTGTGTGGCTTCGTCCTACGCTGCCTTTCTTAGTCTATCGTAGGCAATTTTCGTTTATACGCCCGATCGACATCTTCATGAACCCAGCCTGAGTTATAGTATGGACCCGCCAATAACCCTTGGCTGACTCCCCATGTCACGGCAGCAGATGACAGAGGAGCTAAGTCCATGTTCTTTGTTTGCGCTATGCTGTATAAAATAAACTTGAGGCTAATATTGAGCCTCTATTACACTCCTTAATTTCATACTCAATAAAGCCCTCCAAGTTTAATAACAAATCAACCCTAATATAGCATATTTTTCGGTTTCAAAATAGGCTTAAAATATATCTTGTCGGAAATTATGTTCTTGTCAAAACCGGGAATGAGATCAAGTTCTTGTCACTAACTAATGACATGGACTTGATTTCATAAAATTAAAAAGCCGCAGTGTTGATCATACCATGTTTGCGGAACGCCGAACTGGTGTTGCAGCCGCGAATCAAAGTCGAGGACTGGCCGTATTTCGAGCGGTACAGGCAAATTTCGCTTGGCAATCGGCCATCCAATTGTCGGGTTACAAGAACATAGTCTCATTAAAAGCGCCGTTGCTCACTTTAAAATCTATATTCATAGATCGACAACAAATGTAGTTTCCCATCTCAGTCCTCCCCTCATTTAAAACTATTTACTTCTTATCCCATTCCGTATTGCCATTTGATTTTTACCATATGTTTCTATATGTGATTGTCATTATCCTGCCCAGTATCGGAACAAAGCTGCCGATCGTAATTGCGGCAGCTTCTTGACGTGGTTTATTGAAGTATAGTTCCTTGTTAGAGTTCAACGACGAATGACGAAACCAAGGAGCAGCTGCCGCGTGGCGAGTTGCTCCCTGGTTATTGCGCTATCGTACTCGTTAGGTCAATCGTCAATTCCATAAATAACTATGTCATTTCGCATAACTGAACAAATTTAAAGAATAAGGGATCCTCTGACTGCCGCTACAGCCGGAGAATCCCTATTAAAGTAACGTGCCCTTTAGGCCGCTGGGTCAACCGCACAACTAAGCTGGAACGTAGGTCAACCTGATCACCTTCTCGCCAATTCGATCGCTTGCCACGAGGCGCAGCGGCGGCCGCGGACCGGCGAAGAACGGCTTGCCGTGACCCAGCACGACTGGATGGAGATAGAGTCGACACTCATCAACGAGACCGAGCTCCGTTAGACTGTGGGCCAACTCCGGCCCGGCAACTTCAATCTCCCCTTCATGCTGAGCCTTCAGCCCACGTATGGCCGCTGCGAGGTCGCCTTCGATCAGAGAAGCGTTCGGACCGACGGACTTTAACGTCCTCGACACCACCCACTTCGGTTTGCTTTGCCACGCCGCTGCGTATTCCCGTTCCGGCGCATCCCATTCAAAATGGTCTCCGTCCCAATACCGCATGGTCTCGTACATGTGGCGCCCGTACAGGCTGCCCGCCAGGCCGCGCACGTCGTCGATGAAATGACGGAATAGCACGGGGTCGGGCTGAAATGCCGGGTGGTCGTGGTCGACGAATCCGTCCAGAGACTGGTTCAATGCGAAAACGATCTTTGCCATGCGACTGACTCTCCTCCCTGGTTTTCTCGCACATTCATCATCAAGATTACACGTTCCATATGCAGCCTCCTTTATGTCTACATTTTATCATCCAACAGCATGTCCGGTTTCTCATGGATTGCTAATGTGCACAGTCCTGGCCTGACCGAATACAAATTTAATTTAACGAAGGATGGTAAATCAAACAATTCTGCCAAATAGCTTAATACCAATCCATTTTTGGTGATTTACCACATTATGTAACCATCATCGGGAATGGGATAAAGTTCTTGTCATTGAAAGTTGACAAGAACTTTATCCCATAAATCAAAAAAGCCGCCATTTATGCGGCAATTAATGAGATAATGTTCTTGTCACCCGACACGTTTGTTTAAGAAACTTCGCCAAATGTCATATTGTTTTCCAATCGTGAAACAGTGAGACTACTATTAAATCAAAAAAAGCCATTCAATAAAGTTCATGCTTGTGTTTCGATTAGTTATTTTTGGGGGTTATTTCTGTTGAATAAATGTTTAACTAAAACATCAAACATGTTGTTCCATCCCTGTTCAGAACCATCTCTAAATTCACGGTGCGCCCTTTCAATATCTTCAGTGTTCCATCCTTCTTCATGAGGAACCACTATTTCTTGTGTGAAAGTCATTTTGCAGCCATCATCTATGGGTTCTAATAATACGGTTATTCGATCTATCGTTTCGCTATATTTGGGGATTTGAAATGTAAATACCAAATGGAAGGGTCTATCGATTTCAAGATATTCACCAATAGCTTCTCCCCCTTTGGGGTCTCTGATTCTATAGGCCCCGCCGACGCAAAAGTCATTCTCTACAATATTAGCTTTTTCTTCTGGATTAAATAGCCATTTACTCATCATTTCTGGGTTTACCCACGCATCAAACACTCTTTCCACAGAGAAATCAAAACGACGTGTCATTGTTAGTGTAGTTGTTGAAGTGATCATTTCAATCATCCTTTCATAATAATTTAATCGTAATAAGTTTGCTGCAAATACCTTAATGTTCTTCATTTTTAGCGTTATTAAGCTCCCGTTCAAGAGCGTTAAACTGTCTGTTCCAAAAACGTTCGTAAAAGCGCAGCCAATCTGTAGCCGTAGATAAGGATTCGGCATTGAGGCGACAAATATGTGTTCTTCCTTTTACACTCCTTTCAAGAATACCTGCCCTTTCTAAGACTTTAATATGCTTAGAAATAGCTGCTAAAGACATATCAAAAGGTACCGCCAATTCTGATACTGTACGATCCTGAGAGGCAGTAAGACGAACAATTTCTCTTCGGGTTGGATCAGCCAAGGCGTGGAAAACACTATCTAGATTATTATTTTGTTCAACCATATGGTTAAATATAAAAGATGAATAATAATAAGTCAACCCCATTGGCGTTCTTATGATTTGCTGATCAGTCACACTACGATTGTCTTTTCTCGTTACTTATTGCTGGCATGGCAACATCGACAAAGCACCGACAACCGTACATTGGGCGGCTTATTTCATCTGCTCTGCGATGAAGTCAGTCAACTGGATTGGGCGGTTGCTCTGAAGCAGATCATTGAAATACTTGAAGATGTGGCTAAGAAAGCGAGCAAGAAAATCACAACACTCATTCAAACACAACTTCAACAATGGATTGCCGGTTTACCCAGTTACATCAAGGCTTATCTGCCGAAATTAAGCTGCGAAAGTTGAGTTGTGAAGTATTAAATTTTTATCTCGTAATTTTGCATTATCCATCGGCTCATAGCACCATTCAAAGATACTGATTTGTAATTTGTTCCCTTTGACGAATCCGTTAAGAGATTTATGGATTCGGCCGATTTGGTGATTGATCTTTTTAGACTTGACTGTTTCTTGCTTCACCACTATGCTCATATTATCAGCTTCGTATATCACGTAAAAATCAGGTGCGTATATCTTTTTCTGCGTATAACCCATTAGCGTCTGGTTCGTATATCTTGGCTGAGAAAATTAAAGTTATGTGATGACAAAGCGAGAAAAGCGAAGTAGTAGAACGGTGAAAAGCCTTATGGGACAAGGGATTCCGGCATTTCTGATGGGTCAAAATTAACCACAACGTCAATATGCTCTAAATCATTATTATGAGTGATCCTAAACTCTGGAAAGAGCGTTTCTTTTGCTTATCTTCAATGAAATCATTTCAGATTCCAGCACTTCAACTGCCGCTTCCCCTTCATGCGCCATCATGACCATAGCTTGAGCCACATCCTTGGACGGGATAGCCTTCATTCTGGCTAGCGGCCCAAGCAGTAAGGGATCAATCAAGCGAAAAATGGTGTCCGTTGCCCGATCCCCAAAGCTTTCGTCTTCCCGCTCCCCTAACAAAAGTGAAGGACGCAGGATGACAAGACGTGGCAAACCGAGAGACAATAACTCCTGCTCCAACTGCCCCTTCACACGCGTGTAAAACATTCTGGATTTTTCAGATGCCCACATAGCGGTAACAATGATATAGCTGGCAGCACCATGTCGAAGAGCTGCTTTAGCAAGAGTCAGCGGGTACGCATGATCAACTTTACGAAAGGCTTCTTTTGTACCCGCTTGTTTTATTGTCGTACCTAAAGTGCAGTAGACGTCGGCGTCTTTCAGCACAGAAGCATCTATCTCATTCTCCAGGTTGTCAAAAACAACTTTCTTCTCCACCAATTTCGGATGGGATATGCCCATACTCCGACGAACAAGTACAATGATTCGTTGATAGGTAGCATCCTCAAGAAGGAGCTTAACAAGCTGTCTCCCCATCATTCCGGTAGCGCCAGCTACAACCACTGTGTTAATCTGCTTCCTGTTCGTCATCATACCCCTCCGTTTGCGGGAGAACTCCCGCCTCAGCTTCTTCTTCTTCAGCCTTTATGGCTTCGATCAACGAGTGGCTATAAATGCTTATTATAGCCATCCAAATAACAAATCATCGTTTTTCTAACGTCTTCTTTAAAATTGCGTTTGAGTCCATTCAGTCCGTTCTTCTTGATGATGTCAACAACCTCCGCGGGCAAGGTCGCAGATAGTTTGCAGCCAGTTATGATGGAGGCCTCTGCCTGAAGAATCTCCATCACATCTTCGGGGGTTATGGCGTCCGAAGCGCAAATAATGGCTACTAGCTCTAACATTAATTGGTACAGATTGATTTTCTGATTCAGCATGGTTTCAGGGTCCACATTCTTTTCGAAAACCGCTGTACGCATGGATTCCAGCCTGATGTAAAGGGGATTATGGTCGACCAGCTCCATCAGCTCATTCATGACGAGATTTTTAAAGTCATCGAACCTCCGCATAGGTGTCTCCTTCGCCATCTCCGTCAGGCGAGCGAGTCGCTTCTCATACTCCCGGCAAAGCAGGCTAAAAAACAAGGCTTCTTTTGTTTTAAAGTACACAAACAGAATTCCATTCGACATACCCATCTGCTTGGCAATATCGGACATCTTTATTTTTTCGTACTCCGATGAAAGAAACATTTCAGCCGCTTTATCCATAATGGCCTTTGCTTTTAAGGCCTTTGCCTCGGGAGTCATTGCACGTTTTGCCATAATATTCATCACTCCATTCGATTTATTTTAAGGGTTCATCGATCTGGAGTCAAAGTAGTTCTGGCTTCCTCTTATTATCCCATCAAGAAGGCCCTAACCGATTCATCGAAATCGCTGCAAAATGCTTTGGACATTTTTTCGGCTCCGTTGTTCCTGGAAAGTCGGTTGATTTGCATGGTAGCGACAGCATCGCTTGTTAATGTAGCGACCTTTTTCGGAATTTCATTGCTGACTTCCATCGATGCCTCTATCAGACTTTATTAACCTCCTGTGTCCAAGCCCCTTTTGCCTCACGATTGTCAATGACAATGGCATTCGTTTCTTTGTCACGGTGAGCTTTCTTGAGCAATTCCCCGATGGCTTTGGCCTTTTCGTAATAATTGTATTTGTAGGATTAGCCGAACCTTTTGATAATTCTGTCGTAGGCACGGTCTCCAAAGACAGTTTTCATAAACACCATAGGCTTCGCCATAAAACCAACCAGGTAGCGCGTTTTCGGTCTTTTTACGGTCACAGCTTTGCCGATGGTGCGTGCAATCAACTCGGGCTTCGATAATTGATTGCCCGTATAATTTTTAATCATTCCCTCGGCCGCTTTGTTGGCAGCCTGAGCATATGCCCCTTTTGCCGATACCTTTTTCAGACTTTCGGCGGCAATGATTCCCCAGTCCGTTTTAATTCCGCCCGGCTCCACAACAATAACATCAATGCCAAAAGGCTCCAGTTCAAGTCGCAAGCAGTCCGAAAGGCCCTCAACGGCAAATTTGGTTGCATGATACCATCCGCCGAAATTCGTCCAAATCTTGCCGCCCATTGAAGAGACATTCACAATTTTACCAAATTTGTTTTTTCGCATGATCGGCGTCACAAGCTGGATCATTCTAGCCAGTCCGAATACATTCACTTCCATCTGGCGCCGGGCCTCTTCCATTGGAATATCCTCTACCGCTCCATAAGAACCATATCCGGCGTTGTTAACAAGGATGTCAATTCTGCCTTCTTTTTTAAGAATTTCATTGACAGCCTGAATCATGGATTCATCATTAGTGACATCCAAGGAAATGGGACGAATGCCTTTTGTCGCAAGATCCTGCATTTTGTCGATACGCCGAGCAGCCGCATACACCGTAAAATCTTTGTTTTTCAGCTCAATGGCCGCCTCTTTACCGATCCCCGAAGATGCCCCTGTAATCAATGCGACTTTTTGACTCATGAATAAAACCTCCACCTGTTTATTTGATTCTGAGTCAATTATAAGTGACTCGAAATCAATTGTCAACCCGCTACTATCCTTTTCATTTTTCAGCGGATTCGGGCAGTTGATGACGAAACTCGATCTTCTCAAACCATTTCCAAGCAAAGAGAGTCGTCTCTCCGGCGCGGCCCCGCGGCAGGATTTTTCCGAGTTTGTTGGATATACTAAAAGATAATTAAGTGAACAAACAGTTTAATAAAACTTTGGCAGCAAATGCTATCGCCGTCAAAAATTGAGTGAAATTTTGAAAAACCACCTATCCGCTTCAAAAGGTGGCCTCATGTCGCAAATCATATTTTAGGTGTATTGGGTACAACTGGCCTTGCCCTTGATGTAAAAGAAATACGCTCGATCACTATTTCTTCGATGTCAAACACTAGCGTCTCACTGTCGATACCCGCTACCCTTTGTTCGCCCGTACCCTGATGCGTGCTTGTTAAGCAGCCAATTGAAAAAGCGCCCCAGAGGGCGCTTTTCTCAAGAACGCGAGCGTTAGGCGCAGTATGGACTTCCCATGCATCATTTGATCCACACCAAACTGCAAACGTAAAGCCCTAAATCAAATACCACGCAAACGGAAAATCGATTTGGTCAAAGGGTAAATGATTGCTTAATTAAGAACACGACTGGCTTCTGCCTCGAATTCTTGCTACGCTTGTTCCGGCGTAAGGGCGTTTGTAAAAGCGGCTTGAATCTTCTTCGCAAAGATCGCCCTTTGCTTGTTGAAGCCCGGAGCCGCCAATCCGCCGTCCACAGCAAATTCGGTTAATCTTTCCGCGAATTTTACGTTTTCGTCCGTACGGTTTTTGTACATATCCACCATTGATTTACTTGTGGAAAGGGATTCGCTGGCTTTCACGGCGGCCGCGTTCTCCTTGCTTTCGAGAAATTTGGCGAATTCGATTGCCCACATCTGTTTCACCGGATCCTCGTTTTTGAACACACCGTACCCGTAGGTCGTCATACCTGGTCCAGCTCGGCGTTGATCGGGGCTACCTCTGATTTGGACATGCCAATCCGCCGTTATCCTTGACCGAAATGACGATCACGTTGCCCTTCTCGTACGCGGCGATCTTGATGACGCCGTGCCCTTTAGGCCGCTGGGTCAACCGCACAACTAAGCTGGAACGTAGGTCAACCTGATCACCTTCTCGCCAATTCGATCGCTTGCCACAAGGCGCAGCGGCGGCCGCGGACCGGCGAAGAACGGCTTGCCGTGACCCAGCACGACTGGATGGAGATAGAGTCGATACTCATCAACAAGACCGAGCTCCGTTAGACTGTGGGCCAACTCCGGCCCGGCAACTTCAATCTCCCCTTCATGCTGAGCCTTCAGCCCACGTATGGCCGCTGCGAGGTCGCCCTCGATCAGAGAAGCGTTCGGACCGACGGACTTTAACGTCCTCGACACCACCCACTTCGGTTTGCTTTGCCACGCCGCTGCGTATTCCCGTTCCGGCGCATCCCATTCAAAATGGTCTTCGTCCCAATACCGCATGGTCTCGTACATGCGGCGCCCATACAGGCTGCCCGCCAGGCCGCGCACGTCGTCGATGAAATGACGGAATAGCACGGGGTCGGGCTGAAATGCCGGGTGGTCGTGGTCGACGAATCCGTCCAGAGATTGGTTCAATGCGAAAACGATCTTTGCCATGCGACTGACTCTCCTCCCTGGTTTTCTCGCACATTCATCATCAAGATTACACGTTCCATATGCAGCCTCCTTTATGTCTACATTTTATCATCCAACAGCATGTCCGGTTTCTCATGGATTGCTAATGTGCATAGTCCTGGCCTGACCGAATACAAATTTAATTTAACGAAGGATGGTAAATCAAACAATTCTGCCAAATTAGCTTAATACCAATCCAATTTTTGATGATTTACCACATTATGTAACCATCATCGGGAATGGGATAATGTTCTTGTCAATTTCGGGAATGGGATCAAGTTCTTGTCATTGAAATTTGACAAGAACTTTATCCCATAAAACAAGAAAGCCGCGATTTACGCGGCAGTTAATGAGATAATATTCTTGTCACCCGATATCGCTGCTATTTAACGACACAATGTTCCTACATTAACGACACAATTCTTCCTACATTATATTCCACTCGTATTTTCCTTTTGAATAAAAATTCCGTAAAACAGCAAATCTATGATTCCCTCACTAATAAGCTCATAATCACTGATCGCGGCTAGGTCTTGCTCAAGATGGGATATGGATCGCTCAATCATACGCAGATAAAATAGCAATGTCTCATCCTTTACGGATTCACGAATATAGCCGCTTTGCCTGCCGCTTTGAATAAACTTCATAAATAAATGCAGGGTCTGTGTGTATACATCCGTTAGAAATTCGTCTGCTTTACTGCTCTGAAATGCTAGTTTATATATGCCATATTGACCTGCTGTTTGTTTTTTGAAGGAGAGGAACTGCTTCAATTTTTCCTTAAATGGCATATCTGCTTCAATCAACTGTTCAAACCATTGTATTTGCTCTCGGGTTAGTCGCAATACTGCGGCTTCAATGAGCTTTTCCTTACTTCCATAATAATTATATATTGTCACCTGGGATACATTGGCTTTATTTGCAATATCAGAGATTTTTATATCATCGGGCGCTTTTATTAAGAGCGAGATCGTTGCCTCTTCAATGTTTTTCATCTTCTCTTTTGTTCGTCTGGTAAATCCGTCCAGTTTGACCACCCCTCATTCACATTCTATCACATTTTGAAATATCGGACAAAAAAAATTTCAAAAACCATTTACAAAGCAGGAAAGCCGCAATATAATTTTGAAATGAAAAGCAAAATATATTTCAATAAAAATAAATAACTGCTATACCTGATCTTTACGCATTCAGAAAAGGAGTCGTTTATATGGGAACCATTAAAGTAAACCTAGCTATGGAGAGAGAAACATTACTTCTAACTCTATATACAAGAGCCCTTGATAGTTGCTCGAATAATCCGATTCTAGGCGATAAGAAAGCCATGGAGATAGCCCAGCAGCTTGATTCCAATTTCAAAAAATTGAAAATCCCGACTAAAGAGAGCTTCGGTGGCGCAATTCGAGCCAAATATCTTGATGTATGGACTAAAGAATTTCTTGTGGAGTATTCAGATGCGACCGTTTTAGAGCTTGGCTGCGGTCTGGACAGCCGTATGGAACGGGTGTGCCCGCCAAAGAGTGTGCGTTGGTTCGATTTGGACTTCCCCGATGTCATCGAATTACGCCGACATTTCTTTTCGGATCGCGAAGGTTACTGCATGATAGGCTCTTCCTTGACCGATCCTTTTTGGCTGAACGAAATTCCTTCAAATCGCCCGGTGATCATTATTGCCGACGGGGTGCTTCCCTTCCTTACCGAAAACGATGTCAAACATCTCTTTGTACGGCTTACCCGTCATTTTCAAAGCGGCCAAATCGCGTTCAATGGATATACCCGATTTGCATCACGAATGCTCAAGTACCATCCTTCCATAAAAGCAATCGGAGGAATTGCGCCCTCCAACCCGGGTTTTGATGATCCCAGAGAGCCCGAAAAGTGGAGCCCACACCTCAAACTTATTGAGTCCCAATCCATCGTTGGATCACCATATATCGCCGAGACACCCTGGACTTATCGTTTCTTATGCGGTGTGATGAATAGTACCCCTTCCTTGAAAAAAGAAGGCGGGTGGATGCTGCGTTATCGTTTTTCACATTAGAACATCAAATGTGTATATTCTCCCCAAACTCTCACAATATTCTGTTTCCATATAAAAAGCGGAAGACACTGAACTTTACTGCGGTGTGCGTCTAGGCTTGTGATCGAGCCTAAGAAATGGGCTTTGCCAAAATGGAGCGCCTCAAGTAGAAGGCATCTTGTAGTCTCCTTGGTTTGTTTTTGGATCCGGTCGCTGGCCAGCATCGTGGACCCATCAACATCATACCAAGGAGTCTTTTTATTTCTCAAACCTCGTATTTCTTCATAATAGGAATGCTGCCCGTAGTTGAGAAACGGCAGCCGATTGTTCTGTCCGGCTACCGTTTCATGTATTATTGAGCTAATGTATCCGTTAGTGAACATAATCAGTCAAAATGAAAAAAATCAAGTCAATCTGTTATTAGTTTTGAATAAATACTGAGATCTTTAAACTTTCCGTTAACTCTTTCATACTGTCTTAGCGTTCCTTCAAATATAAAGTTTAACTTCTGTAGGACTTTTACTGAATTCACGTTTTCGGGTTCCACTTGTGCTTCGATTCGATTTAGCTTTAAAGATGAGAATGCGTAATCTATCAAAGAACTGATAGCTTCTGAAGCGTATCCTTTTCCCCAAAATGCTCTAGCAATGTCAAAACCGATTTCTGCTTTTACATTTTCAAAATCTAAGGAATCGTACCCACAAGTACCAATGATTTCATTTGATTCAATTTCAATTATAGAGAAACGAATAGCTTTGTTATCTTTGGAAAGTTCATCAAGGAGTTTAATCATATCATTGGCCTGATTTTCATCAGTAAAACAATTAATATTCATGAACTTGGTAACCTCTGGATCTGACCAAATTTTAAACAAACTAGGCGAATCCGATATCTTCATTTTTCTCAAATGTAATCGTTCTGTGTGTAACTCTGTAGTCAACATTTTTGCCTCCTAAATTTTCATTATTTTTCTTTCTCCAGAAAAGAAACAATATTCTCTACACTCGACAAATTATCCAGCGTTAGATCTTCATCGCCAAAACTGATTTCAAACGTCTGCTCCAACTGAACGATAAGCGCAACAGCAGTGACCGAATCAAGTATGCCTTGCTGCCCAAGCAGGATTGTTTCCGTGGACACATCTTTGCTTCCTAATAGAGTTTGCACGATTTGAGCAACCTTGTGCTCCAATTCCCGGCGATCCCCTAATTCAATCATTAAATGACACTCCTTTTCCATTTCCAAACGGATCCATTCCGGCCCTGAATAAGTATAGGGAAACGGCAGCGTATAGATCGATTCCTGCTGCCCCTGCAAACTACATCTAAAGCCTAACAGCTGCAGCAACAATAAAGCGGGGCGATTCCGTTCCTGCAGCCGATAACGGCACACAGCTTCCGTCAGCAGCGGGCGTTCTTGCTGGATTCGGGATAGGACAGCTCCCAAAAAAGCAGTACCGATCCCCCGTCCCTCCATACGGCACGAAATACAAAACAGCTCGATTTCTGCACCCGAATCATGAACATGCACCATTGCCATCGCCACAATCCCATGATCGCCAAAACGGTCCTTCATCTGTCCGACATAAATATACTTCCCTTCCGAATCCATATAAGACTGGATGAAAGACGTCGATGGAGCCTGAACAAGATTATTGAATTGCGTCGTACGTGACGCCAACTCAACCATACGCAATAAATCCCCGTTTTGTACACCTTGTATGGATAATCTCATATCGCATGAATGCAAAAATTCCTCTCTCGTACCGCTAAACCGCTGTTCGGCTGTGTTACGTACCCATCGCGCCATCATTTGTTGACGGCGTTTAGCAGTTTCCTCCGATGTGGCGATCTGAAATTCGGGAAGCTTGGGCAGTGCCGCTGCGGCACCGGCTTCGTACACATAAACGTCAGGCAGGTACATACTCACTTCATACCGTTCATACGGATTGTCGTCGATAAATGCAAGTGAATCGGTGCCGATGTTCATCATCTCTTGGGCGATTTTTCGAATGCTGGCCGTTTTTGACCCCCATCCGAATTGCGGATATAGGAAAAAGTGATCGATCCCAAGCTCCGCCAGCTTTTGAGAAGCCCGTTCAGGATCGTTTCGACTGGCAATACTCTGCAAAATCCCACGATGATCAAGCGTAAGCAAAACCTCCCTGACGCCCGGACGCAGCGCAACATCCCCGTCTTCAGACAATGTTCCCTGCCATAACGTATCGTCAAGATCCCAGATCAAACATTTAATCATGTTCTTTCTCCCCTGCCGCACCGCATTCGCTATATTCCATCGTCAGATGTGTTGGCATGAAGCCATATTTTTTATACAGGGTGCGCATCGGCAAATTATGAACATGGACATGTCCCACGATTCTTTGGGCTCCCTTTTGCTTAGCAAATGAAATTCCCGCTTCAAATAGCTTGTCAACGCCTGCAGTACCGCGAAAAGGCCCGCTAATGTAAAAACTCCTGAACTGCATGTAAGTCTCCTGTGTAACGGAATTCGCCCTGAAACCCATCCACATCCATCCCACGGCGCAGCCGTCGACGTCCAGTACCAGCATTCCGGACTGTTCGCGAATCATGGCTTTCTCCAGCTTTTGCAAGTGAAAAGCCAAGTCCGTAATGGCGTCCTCGCCAAAAGAAATCTTGGAAATCTCCCGTTCCCATTTCGCTATCTCGATCAAATCACGAGCTTCAATCTGCCGTATGATCACGCTTTTCATTCCTTTCTGGAGATACCCGTTTTTTGGCTACCATATCAAACGTATCATGACCGCAGCCCGTACATCCTTCATTCTTAAGCTGCTCTATCGTCGCAAACTCCCCGTTAATTCCGACATACACATCTCTTGAACACTGCTTGCAACGGTAAGTACGCAGCGTTTGTTTCACCTCGCCTGTATACAAGGCGTCCTTAAATGAATCCGGATATTCCGGTTTTGACTGATCTGTTGTCCGCAGAATGAACATCTGGCTCCGATTGGCGATCATTTCCGCGCCTTCGTAGGCGTTGAATTGCGGGAAATTAGCGCTGACCGTCAGCCCCATGCGGACAAATTCCCGTTGCATGGCAAGCATAAACTCCGGCGATTTATGTGCAAATGATAGAAAAATAGGCAGCCCCCTCTCCCTCTTTAATGCCTGCATGCCGCGCGATACGAACAACCCCATTCCCTGAAGCGTATAGGGTGGATCTGTAAAGAAACAATCATACTGCCCGTGCAGGTTTTCCGGCAGCGGCTCCCTCAAATCCAGCCGGTGGCATCGAATCGGCAGTCCCCGCTCCTTTGCAATCGTTTCAATGTACGTTAAGAATCTTTCGTCAATATCCAGAACATCTATATGCGTAACGGTGTGCCCGCCATCTGGAAACAAACGCTGCAGCAGCAGACCTATAGACACACTCACCAGGTCATCATCGCCGACACATAAAATCTTCTTTCCGATCAATGCATGCTGTTTCAAACAAAGGATAGCCCGGCGCAGACTCGTTTCCGGCGTGCATTTGGACTGATCAATCTGAACGTCCACGGAAGGCCGCAGCGATAAAAGTTCCTCCAATATAGCCAGCGTATCTTTAAGACTCTCGATCCATTTTGACTCATCATGCAGATCATGATAAAGGGAATGATTCAAGCCGCGGTATCCCCATTCCCGTTCAATCGATGCGAGTCCGTCCGTTGTACAGCGGACGCCACGTTCCTGCACGAGAGCCCCAGCTTTAATTAATTCCCGTTTGATTGCCGCAGCCACAGGGGTAGGGAGTAGCGTTTTGCGTGCTAACTCTTTTGTTGAAATCCCCGGGTTCAAGTAGCATTCGAGTAGTAGCTGCTCGATCACCTGAGGCCCTTCTTGCAGGCGGATATGCTGAGCTTGTTCAATATACGTATTCACACAATTCCTCCTAAAAACTGTAATTTCACCATTATGAAAATACAAAAAGGGCAGGAATGAACATACGTCATCCCTGCCCTTTTTGGACACTGCCTAAAGAGCACCGCAAAAAAAACAAAAAAACCGCGCTGAAGACAGCACGGATTGTGGGTGCATAACAATAGGCAGCACTAAGGCTTTGATTATTATCCGCTGTTCTTAACTAATTCCGAAGAATTCAAAATGCCCGTCACAAATAAACCATGCTATATCAGCAATTGGTCCCTAGGACTGTTGAAAACTTCAAGTATGGAATTTGGTTAGTTAAGAACTACCGCCGACATCAACATCTCTCCCTTAGTAAATATTACTTAATATTACTATACACGACTACTAGAGTCAAGCTTCCTCATCTCCTCCCCTCTACATAAAATCCATTATCCTGCTTGTTAGCTTAATCAGTAATTGACGTGCTCGAGATTACGATAGACATCCTTATCCAATTGCAACGATTCGTCGGGAATGTCATAATGTTCTTGTCAAAATCGGGAATGTCCTCAAGTTCTTGTCATTTTATTTTGACAAGAACTTGAGGACATAAAACGAAAAAGCCGCATCATATGTGACTTCTAATGTACCAACGTTCTTGTCATCCGACAATCGTCGTCGACTCCCCGCTGCTGCGTACGGAGTTTCGGACAAGAACTTTTACTACACATTACCTCCAGTTAGTTAACAAAAAGCTTTAAAAGAAAAAAGCACAATCTCACCTTTACGTGAGATTGTACCTCTTTTTTCTGTCCTATTTCTCGGACAGGGTACTTGAGACGAGGGGAGCGATACCTAGAAAGCACTTATCATGAGGCTCCCCCCGCATATACTAATTTGTGCTGGTTCTTAGCGTAATTTACAATTACTCTGCCTAGAGATTTGTGCCGACGGTCTTATTGTGATTGAACTAACGTGTCCCGTTAGTGCAATGATCTATGACGATTATTGAGGATTTACCGGAGTCGGTACGGCGGGCTCATTCTCCCCTCCCATACGGCGGCGCGACGTCTCCATTTTGCCAACAGCCGGAATATGCTCCGACACCTTTGCAAGCCCAAACACCGGCATATTGCCGTATACGCACTCATACTCGTCGGATCGGATCTTAAAGGTTTCATGGTAGATTCCGACTGTTCCTTCCGTTCCGACCTTGCGGTTGAAATTTCGCCATGCGGTAAGATGCTGCCCTCCACGGGCATACGCCTCCAGTTGCTCATACGAATCCCAATATTGGAGCAGATGGACGCTGCGCCAGCCCAGCATGAACTCCGTGCCACGGAAGCCGAGCTTGCGATTGGTGTAAAGTTCCCGCAGCATGGGTCCCATTGCCAGAAATACCGGTAGCCATTTGTGTATGGCCCAGAGCCGATTGACGCGCATACCGATTAAGAAGACGACGAAATCCCCCTCCATACGAGCTGTGTATCTTCCCGGTATTACTTTCGCCATTGAGATTCATCTCCCTCAACATTTCGTTATTAATTAGTAAAATAAATGTAATCAAAATAGGAAAAGGTTTGTTATTCCTTCTCGCAGTAAGGTGAAAGCTCGGGCAGTTCCAATACCTCTGACATTACCGCAGCCATCCCGGTCTAATGAAGCTAGACGCCTAAAAGCCGGGCTGGGGAATCCGAGCTCGCTCGAATTTTTCCTTTACCACCTGATGAATCTGGGCAAAGCCTTCCTGAACCTTTTGACGAATGATCGGCTCAGCCGTCGTGAACGCCTGCATCGACAGAAGCGTTTCGTCCCGGTGTGTTTCCAACAGGTCACAGAACGCTGTGCCCATCTGATCCTTCAGTTGCTCCGCCGGCGCCTCAACTCCCTGAATATGCCTGCAATACGTTGGACGGATTGCTGCAGCACTGCGATAAACAGATCTTCCTTCGTTTTGAAAAAATGAAACACATACGGTTGCGTAATCCCCACTGCGTGAGCGATATGTGCGGTCGTCGTCTTGTAATATCCCTGCTTGGCGAAGACGGTTACGGCTGTTTCGACAATTTGCTGTTTACGGTCTTCGTTGTCCACTTCTTGATATCCTCCATATTAATTTATTACTTAATTAATAAATAAATGAGTCATCGCAATCTGTCAACATTTTTTCCCAATAGAGCAGCATTATTATCTCCTGAAGTCAAATTTTTCGTTCGACACTTTTATTTTCATCAGTACGATCCCACGATAATTCGCCTTAACAGGAATGGTTTACTTTAATGAACGAAGGGGAGCTTGCCGTGTGGCAAGCTCCCCTTCGTTCCCCGTTATTGATTTCCTAAACTGAAAAAATCCAGTCGGAAATATCATTTATAACTTTTATATCTACATGTTGTGTAACCCTATACTCTTTTTTTGCTTTTAATATCTGTCCATAAACAGAAGGCATAAACAAATGATTTAAGTTCGGATAAAGTTTAAATGTTACATTTGGCATACCATCCAGTAAATTTTTGTAGCCACCAAAATCTTTTTCGACTGATACATGGAAATCTTTATCTCCTTGCAAAATTAATACTGGTTTATCCAATACTTCGAGATAATTTATAGATGGGTGTTCGCCCATTTCTTTGAAGTAGTATGCTCTGAAGTATTTCCTAAAACCACGGTTGATTTTGCTTCTTCGTCACTCACGTTATAGATGTTGCTAAACTTCGATGATAATGATGCAATTTGCTTCTTAGCAATGATTTTCAAAAACTTATTCAACAAGTTAAAAACAGCATTGTTTTGGTCCATAAGAATCTCTTCTAATTTGCGTGGGGAACCACCCATTAGGAATGGCCAATATTCCATTAAGTGGATACTTTGTTTCAGCACCTATAACATATATCACTGTTTAGGGTATACGGGAATAGAAGAAACGTTTTGACCATTTCCCCAGGGCAGTTTTCCACTGTACGCATTCTCCACAAGATGCTACTTATTTTGAACAAGATGCGGCGCCTTTCGTTTATAATAATAAGCAGCGGCACTCGGTGGTAAGGGGCAAACAGAGCAAAATCTTGTCACAACTTTTGCTTAAGCGAAGCAACATTGTCTTCTGGGATATCAGCTTGGCGAAAAAAAACTTGAAGATTGCCATTCTATGTGGGTTCGATCACTGCAATGCGACGGCGGGAGATGCCTGATCATTAGCCCACACCGATTTATACGGAAGCAAATATCATAGCATGGTATATAGATGTTACAAATAAGAAGGTGCTGTGTGATGGCAAAAATACATGTTGTTTGGAGAGGTCCAGTAAAACGTGCGACAGGTCTCGGGATCGCGAGCAGAGAGTACGTATCTGCTTTAAGGAAACAAGGCGTGAACGTCAAGGTGAATACTGGCGAATCGTCTAGGTACACGAAAAAAGACGGTTCAAAAAAAAGAAATGTTCTAATTTATCATCTACTCCCTCAAAAATTGAACATGAAACGGGAGCGTAAACAGTTTGACCGTATTATTTTAAATACGGTCTGGGAAACGACCCGTATTCCCCGAAGCTGGTTCCCCAAAATCAACCAATTTGATACGGTATGTGTGCCAACCACACAAAATAAAATCGCCTTGCGGCAAAGCGGCGTCAAAGTACCTATATTTATTGTCCCTCATGGAGTACACAGCGAAAAATTTAAACCAGGAAATAAAAAGTACCATCTGCCAATTGCGAAAGGACGTTTTGTATTCGTATCTGTTTTTGGCTTCCAGCACCGGAAAAACCCAGAGACGTTACTGAGGGCCTACTGGAAGGAATTCTCTGCGAATGATAAAGTACTGCTTGTCATTAAAACGAATGGATATACGCGGCACGAAACCGGACAATGGATTCGAAACCGGATCGAAAGTTATAAGAAAAGGCTCGGATTTAGTAAAAAAACAGCGCCGATTGTCGTCATTACCGAACATATGAGTCCTGCAAAGTTGAAAGGCATCTATACACTTGGTGACGTCTTTGTTCTACCTACAAGAGGAGAGGGTGTGGGTTTACCATTTATGGAGGCGTTGTCCAGCGGTGTGCCTGTTATTACCACAGGCTGGGGCGGTCATATGGACTTCTTAAATCATGGAAACTCCTTTTTCATAAAATATAAGCTACAAAAACCGCAGATCAGCATGAATAGTAAACATGCAATCGCGCGAAAATTTCGTTCTTTATTTTCAGGGAAGGATCAGCGATGGGCAGAGCCGGATTTAATTAGTTTAAGAAGCAAGATGAGATTTGCGTTTCACCATCCCAGGATATGTAAAGTGAAAGGCAAGCAGGGGCGCTTGGACATGAAAAAATTATCGTGGTACCGCGCTGGGGCGGCCTTGAAAAAAATCGTGGGAATGAAAAAAATTTAGAAGACCTTATATTTGTCATCCAGAACGCTTGTTGAACCGTTTTTGGGTTAAAGCAAAAATCCTCATCAGCGTAGTAATGAACCTTGTCGTGATTGACGGGAGGGGATTTCGGTGCAGGACCAAGGATTTCGTTTTCATTCCGCCTGTTATAGTTGCAAAATGCTATTTTGAATTTTATGAGCAAGATAAATCGTATTTAATTATTGATTTTCTCAACGATTATCGTCAAATATTGCACTATAACGCCAGAAGTTGCCCAACGGCCGGTACCCGTTGATGTTTTGTAACAAATTTCAGCCCTACAATGTGTCGGGAAGGGGATAAAGTTCTTGTTATTGGGATTTGACAAGAACTTTATCCCATAACCCCCTCCCCCATCAGACCATACAGAGTCAATTCTGAAGGCTTCTGACAATGTTCAGGGCAAGCATTAGAAACCAAGTCAGTCCTGCTCCTGCCCCAATTGGACATGTCAAAATACTGACATACCCCAAACGGCATCCTAAAGAATGTGTCAAAATATTCATTTACGCCATTGAAATATGTCAGATCAAGTTCTTGTCTCCCGACAGATCATCTGTCGGTTGATGTCATATGTTGTTATCCCATAAATGACAAGAACTTCATCTCATTCCCAACAGAAAAACCCCATCTCTGTGATGAGGTTTAATAATGTTTCAACTATTCAAATAGATCTTAAAATTGTAAACCTCTTGTGGTTCATATACATTGTGATTCCAAGGGATCGCAGGTCGCCGGGTGACGCCGTGTTCTTCACAGCGTAAATCCAAATAAGGTCCAACCGTCGTAGAGGCGAATCCACGACGTAACACCGAAACCCATAGAGTGTCACCTGACCAAGTGAATGCGAAGCCCCGAACCATTTCCGTGCGCGGGTCAATCATCAATGCTTCGGTAATGGCACGTTCCAGCTCCGATTCAACGGCCTTGCGTGTCGGTTGCCGCCGCGCGTTGCGGCGATCCGCACCAGAATGGTATTCAGACTGCGCTTCAGGGTCCCATCAATCCCCAGCACGGCAATAAGCCTGGCACTCAGGGCATAATTAAGATGAAGCAGCTTGGCGGCCAGGATGGATAGATACACAGCAGCCGCCGTTTTGACAAAACGGATTCCCACAATTCCGTGTAAATGAACATTTTTCCTGGAAGAGTCACTGGCCGGCCAACTGCTTGCGGTATTCTTTGGGGGACACTCCCGCTATTTTGTTGAACATATGCGTGAAATAATTGGAGTCGTTGAAGCCGGTGGCCTCGGAAATTTCGAATATTTTCATATCTGTGCTTTTCAGCAGAAGCTTCGCTTTCTGTACGCGCAGGTTCTGGATATAGACGGTTATACTTTCACCGGTTTCCTTTTTAAACAGATTGCTGAAGTAGCTGGGGTTGAGATGGACATGGGCCGCCACCTCAGCCAAGCCGCATACCCCCATGTATGATTCTTCAATAAACCGGATGGCCTGCTTGACCGGATTATCATTCTTGCTGGCAAGCCAGTTATTGTGGGACTGCAGGAATTTATGGATGTATCCCTGCAGCCATGCCGCAATATCCTCCGGCGTCGCACATTTGTAGACAGAATCCCAATCTATGGGGCGCACGGCCATTTGCCATTCGGGAAACTGGACCTGCACCAGCCGGAGAATGGCTGCAGCCAGCAGCAGCGCTTCGATCTTGGCGGTTTGCGGGGGCAAATGGCTGATCCGGACGGCTTGCTCCTGCAGCTCCCGGCTCAGCCGGCTGTTATCCTCCGACATAAGCCAGGTTACAATTTCCTTCTCCTTCTCGTAAAGCGCCGTCTGGTTGAGCAGTGATTCATTGGCAGAACCGTGGTCCCTGTCCCCTTCCCGGCGATACCGTCTGTAGCCCTGGCGCAATTCCTCCGTGCTGGCGCATAGCCCTTGTCCGCTGCATTCAAGAGCCAGCCTCAGATAATGATGGACCGAATCGGTGAGTATCTGCAGCCATGAGGGGGATGTATTCGGCCGGGAAGCACTCCGGTCCACCAATAAAGCCCACTCCGATGCGTTCAAGGGAAACAGGCGAAAGCCGCCGGGAAACCATTTATTCAATTGCTCTCCGGCAATATTGGCGAAAGCAAACTGCAAAAGCGGCACATCCTGGGCGGAATAATGCTTCTCCGGGGGGAAATAGGTAGGAATACGAAGAAAATGCAGCTCGCATTGCTTCATCCGCTTCAGCAGAGCCTCCACCTCTTCGCCGCTGCAGGGCATGCCCATAATAGCCGAGCGCAGCTCGCTGTCTTCATGCTGGCGCTTCCAGCCCTCCACCAAGAGTTGGGACTGGCTTTCTTCAATCAGCTGCACATAAATCCGGTCGAGTACGCTTAATATATCCGTTTCCACACAAGGCTTCGTGATAAAGTCCAACACCCCGAACTTGACGGCGGACTGGGCATACGAAAAATCCTTGAATCCGGTTACAATCACAATCTTCGTCAGCCAGCCGCGGCTTCTGATTTCTTCTGCCAGCTGCAGACCATCTATATGGGGCATCCGGATATCGGTCAGCAAGAGATCCGGGACACATTTCTCCATCATTAACAAGGCGTCCCGGCCATTGGCCGCTTCCCCCGTCACCACCCACTCGGCGGACCTCTTCCCCGCCAGCTTCAGCAGCCCCTTGCGGAAGTTGGGCTGATCCTCTGCAATAAACAGCTTGCCCTTCATCCGTTCCCCTCCTCATGACTCCCCAGAGTCCCGGATATAATAGGAAGCATCATGTGAACAACCGTTCCTTTCCCTTTACTGCTGGTAATTTCCACTCCATATGCGGGTCCGTATACCAGTTGAATGCGCCGCAGCACACTTTTGTAGCCGATTCCCGTCTTATTGCCGTCCGGCAGATCAGCCTCCGCCTCTGTCAAGGTTTTCAGGGTTTCTTTATCCATGCCGCATCCGTTGTCAGCCACCTCGATATGCAGCGCCTCATTTAACAGGAACGCTTTAATCCGCAGCACCCGGTCTTTCTCCATATCACGGAAAGCGTGCACAAAAACATTTTCCACCACCGGCAGCAAGAGGGATCGCATCATCCGCAGATTCAGCAGGGACTCCTCAGCTTGAATAATGGTTTCAATCTCGCCGGTGAACAGCTCTGTCTGGATCTTGATGTAATTGCGGATCTGATGCAGCTCTTCGCCAAGAGTCGTATCAGTCTGGACAGATTTAAGGGAATACTTCAACATCTCCGAGATGGCGTTGATCAGAAGCGCCGCCTCCTCCTGGTCGTTGCTGTACAGCTTCCAATACAGCTCATTGAACAGGTTGTGCAGATAATGGGGGTTCAGCTGTGCCTGGATGGCTTTCAGCTCCGATTCCCTCTGGCTGATCTGGGCCAAATATACCTTATTGATCAGCTCGCTCACTTGCTCCGCCATGCTGTTGAAGCTGTCTCCGATGTAGCCCAGCTCATCGCCGGAATCCACTCTGACACGGACCGTGAAATCGCCGGAACGCAGCATACGCAGTCCCTGCATCAGATGGGCCAGAGGAGTCAGGAGCGTCCGGGTAGAAATCGTAATAAGCAGTGCACTGAGCAGGATCACGCCGATTCCGGCAAATGCCAATACCTGGATGATGTCTTTATTTTTCCTCTGTATCTCCTGCAAGGAAGCCCCTCCATATAGGGTAAAGCCTGCCGGAATCAGCTCGTGGCGGACAAACAGATAGGTGATGTCATTCATTTTGACATAACGGGGATAATTTGCCACTGTCAGTTGCAAGAGTTGCTCCATCTCGCTCTGGTCGGTATTGGAGTAGAGCATACCGCCCATAGGCTCCAGCAGCAGCACCTTGCCGCTGCCGTTCTCCGTAAGATCCCGCAGCACATGGGATACCAGACTTTCCTCCATCACCATCACCATGGTGCCATACGGGATCAGTTTCTCATTGAGCATCCGTCTGGCAGCAACCAGAACCGTTCTGCGGCCGTCCGGATCAATGGCGCTGGCCGCCTCGGCCCGGCCCCAGACCATATTCCCCCGATGGGGCTTAAGCTTTTCCATCATCCTGGTCAAGTCATCCGTTCCCGGCTCTCCCGACGCACCGGTTTTGGAGAGAACCGTCATTTCCCCGTTCTCATTGTACAGGAAAACGGAACGGATGGACGGCGCATCCACCAGCAGCATGTTCAACTGCTCTTCCACATACTTGCGGTTCTTGAATTGGGTGTAGGAATCGCTTACGGGAACGATGTTCTCCCTGAGGAACAGTTCGATGTACGGATTCAGGATAATGGATTGGGATACCCGGTTGATTTCCTGGAAGGACATCTCCAGTCTGGCCAAAGCCTGTTCGTTGGCGATGGAGAACTGCTTGCTGATTTCATCCTCCATTAACTGGATATTTGACCGGTAAACCATCCAGCCTGCCAAGGCAAAGGCAAGTGTTACCATACACGAGAACAGCACGATCAGTTTGATCTTGAAGCTGCCCTTTATTTTTCCGGCTATATACCCCGGCCAGCTTATCGGATGCAGTCGGCTCCCCCCCTCGAATTTCATATTTTATTATAAAACGCTTCCTTCCAAGCAAACAAGGTTTTCATTTTACCTGTCTGCGTAGGAAGGAAGCGCGTCACGTTCCGGTCCGGTTTACCCGTATTATTGGATGGCTTTGTCTGCAACAGCCTGAAAGGAGGAATCCAGAATACCGGCTTCTATGCCTTTTAGGATACCCGCGGCAATTGCGGCCGATCCGGATACCTCTTTATAGCTGGTTGGATCTTGCAGGGCTGTGTGCCAGAGACCGGAAGCGGCCTGGAGCGGAACCAGAGCATTGACCTGAGCCTTATACGTATCAACCAGAAATTGACGGACGCCCGGGTTAATCGTATCCTGGCAAGTTTCCAGGTAATCGACGAGGCCGTAGGTGAACCAGGAATTGCCGCGGCACCAGAAGATGCTGCCGAAATTATCGTTGCGCTCGAAACTCCAGCCGTGGAAGAACAATCCGGTATGTTTGTCGAACAAGTACTTGATATGGAGCAGAATCTGGTGTACTGCTTCTTGCTCCCACTCCGGCCGGTTGAACTTGCGCCCGGCCTGGTTCAGAAACAGAACCGCCATAAAGAGCGTATCAATCCATAACTGCCCATTGTGCAAGTGGATTCCATCCCGGTAGCCAATGGCAGTGACTATATGCTGGAAGCCGCCTTCTTTGGTTTTGGGCAGCTCATGAACGAGCCAGTCCGATTTTTTAAAGCAGCATTTCATTTGTCATGATTCATATACTCCTTCTCATATAAAATGTTCAGAAAGCAAACTTGGCCCGGCCTTTGCCGAACCAAGTCCGCATTCATCCTATTCCAGGCCCTTCAGCCCTTACTTGTGTTGGGAGCGGACCAACTCCAGGATATCCTTACCCAGGAAGGCTCTGTCCTTATTTTCTTTATACCAGGTATTCATGAATTCCTCAATCTGTTTGCCGCCGCCTCTCTCCCAGGCAGCTTTGGCATCTGCAACGGCCTGCTCAGGGGTATATTTGGCCCCGCCGATAATGCCTTTGGCATAGATGTCCTTCATTTCCTTGTCGACATTGGTATTGATCACTACCAACTCGCTCGGCAAGGTAGGCATATGCTCATAGTGACTCAGCGCGGGATACTTGGCCTCGGGATTAAGCAGAAACTCGTCGGTTTTCTTCAGCATGTCCAGACCGGCCTTCTGGTCAGGATCACTCACGTCGAACGCAGTGGTGGAAATCAGAAGCGGATTCTCGGGGATCGAGTAGAACATGGAGTAGTCCATGGCCCAATCCAGTTCCTTGGCATTCTTCGCAGGATCAACGACCTTGGGAAAACCGTCCGCACCTTTTTTCCAATGCTCTCCCTCAATTCCTTTTTTCAGAATCAGACCGGTCTCCGGCTTGATGATGAAGTTAATATATTCCATAGCGGCCTTGGGATTTTTGGCCGCGGCATTGATCACCGTGGTCATTTGAACCGGATTGACCACATGATGAACGAATTGCCCCATGGGAGACTTGGGCTGCGCCATCGGCGCAATCTCCGCCTCCGGAACAACCTTGCGGAGCGTTTTGAGGTCCGTTACCGTACTCTCAAACCAGTTGTTGACAACAGGCGGAAGATAAACGCCTATTTTTCCGTTCAGATAATCCTGCTTGGCTTTGGCACCATTCTTGTCCGCCAGGTAATCCTTATCGATAAGCCCTTCCTCAAATAACCTTTTCTTGAATTTAAGAGACTCCAGAGCATTATCCCAACTCCTGATAATTTTGTCATCATTGGAGATTTTCCAGCCGTACGAGCCGAACATGGAATCCACCATGCCGTCCGAGGTGTAGCTCATATTGGTTCCATAAGTATCCTTCTTCCCGTTGCCGTCAGGGTCCTGCTCAACGAATGCTTTCAGAACGACAAGCAATTCGTCGGTGGTCTTCGGAACCTCCAGCTTCAGCTTTTTCAGCCAATCCATCCGGATAAAGGCTACACTCTGCAGATGGGGCTCATTAATTTTACCGATTTCGTAAAGCTTGCCGTCCGGCTTGGTGCCTATTTTGCGAAGCTGGGGGTACTTTTCCAGCAGCTTCTGGTATTCAGGCGCATATTTCAAGTAATCGTCCAGAGGCATCAATTGCTTCTGCTGGTACAGGGAATTCCGGAACCCCGTGTCATAATCATTGACAATATCCGGCGCACTGCCCGATGCGAACAACACATTCAGCTTCTTGACTGCCTCTGCCCGGGCCACCGGCACATACATGGCCGTAACGGGAGAATGCTCATTGATCCACTTGGTCCAACGGTTGTCCTCAACCGTTCCTTCCGCTGCGGGAATATTGCCCCTGTCATAGTTGGAAACGGTAATTGTGGCTTTTCCTTCGGCTTTCCCATTTGTCCCCTCTTCCTTTTGACTGCAACCAGCTGCCCCTGCTGCCATAACCGCCGACAGTCCCAGTGCCAACGTGATCTTCATTCTTGGTGCGGATGTTTGTCCAAACATGTGGAATCCCCCTCAATCTATGATTGATTTCGTTGTTGCCGCTAACCCTTGATAGAGCCAAGCATAATGCCTTTGACAAAATACTTCTGCAGGATCGGGTATACCACCAGCATGGGCACAACCATAACCATAACCCCAACCGCTTTCAGCTTTTCGGATACCATTTCCTGCTGCTGCATCATATCCATGGCCGACACATTGAAGTTCCCCTGAATTTGCAGCATCCCCTGAACGATAACAGTAAGATTCTGCAAATTCGTCTTACTGATGTAAAGAATAACACTCATGAACATGTTCCAGTAGCCCACCCCGTAGAATAAAGTCAGCGTAGCCAGCATGGGAAGAGACAAGGGCAGTATGATGCGCATGAGCAGTTGGACCTCGCCGCAGCCGTCAATCTGGGCGGAATCCACCACTTCTCCCGGGATGCTCTCAAAATAGCTTTTCATAATCAGCATATTATAGGTGCTGATCAGCCCGCCAAACCAGAGGGACCAGTAAGTATTGGTCAAATGCAGGCTATTCATGACCAGGTATGTAGGGATCATGCCTCCGCTGAAGAGCATGGTAAACAATGCGGCCGTTGTGATCGGCTTGCGGGCGTAGAGGTAACGGCGGGATAAGGGATAGGCCGTCAGCACCGTGGCCAGCATGCTCAAGGCCGTTCCGCATAAGGTAATGATCACGCTGTTGGTAAAGGCGCGCAAGGCCGGCGTATTCTCAAAAAAGTATCTGTAAACGGTGAAATCAAGCCCCACCGGCCAGAACCAGACCTGACCCAGGTCAACCGCATGCCCCGAGCTTACGGACAGCGCAATCAGATGCAGGAAAGGCAGGATGCAGGTGAGAGAAATGATGATCAATACCACGTGAATAAAGATTGCAAAAATTTTTCCGCCCGTGGATTCCCTCAAGAGGGTTCTCCTCCTTTCTTCAGAATAATCCCTGATCGAATTTACGGGCCAATGCATTGGCCGACAGCACAAGCACCAGGCCGACAAAGGATTCAAACAAGCCCATGGCTGTGGTCAGGCCAAACTGGGCCTGCTGCAGCCCCACTTTGTACACGTAGGTGCTGATGACTTCAGCTTTCTGCAGGACAGTGGGATTCTGCAAATTGTAAACCTGGTCAAACCCTACTTCCATCAGACGGCCCATTCCAAGAATCAGCAGCAGGATAATCGTAGGACGGAGGCCCGGCAGGGTGATATGCCAAATCTGCCTAAGCTTGCCTGCGCCGTCCATCCCCGCGGATTCGTACAGGCTGGGGTCAATGCCGGAGAGAGCGGCGAGATAGATAATAGCGCCGAAGCCCATCTCCTTCCACATGCCGGAGCCGATAAAGATGGCAATCCATGAGTTTGCGCGGTAAAGGAAAGGCACCGGCTCCATTCCCCATTGGCCCAGCAGCTTGTTGATGGTGCCGCCGTCGATGGAGAACAGGGTCAGGATAATGCCTGCAACGATAACCCAGGACAAAAAATGAGGCAGATAAATAATGGTTTGAATCCAGCGCTTCAACCAGCTCTTCCTGACCTCATTCAAGGCAATCGCGATAATAATCGGCGCAGGGAACCCGAAGATCAGGTTCAGAACGCTCAGGGTAAGGGTATTCCAGATAATTTGCAGCGTGACGTGGGACTGGAACAAAATCTCGAAATATTTCCACCCTACCCACGGACTTGACCATATGCCATCGTGAAAATTGTAGTTCTTGAAAGCAATCACAAGACCGCCCATAGGCAAGTAGCGGAAGATCAGATAATAAAGCACTCCCGGTATAAGCATGACAAATAGCGGAATATTCTGCCGAAACCGCTTTGTCTGGTAAAAAGCCTCTTTGGCTGCCGGTGCTCTATCCGTTCCTACGGCAGCAGGCGTTGTTTTCATGGCTCCCCCTTCTTTCCTGCTGAAAGTTTTTGTTGGATGTGATGCTTATAATGTACCGCGGTTTGTCCATTCCGGCCTTAAGAATCTTTAGGTCTTTCTGTACGATTTTTGTTTCTCCTTCAAACCAGCAGGAGTTTCCCGGATTCACCGAACCATTAAAGCCGGAAGCGTAAGGCAAAAAACAAGGAGCCGAGCGGATGTTCCCGCTTGGCTCCTTGTTTTTTGCCTGCGTCCGCAAAGCTCCTGCCACTGCTGCTTGCAGCAGTCTGTCCGGCGTAACGGTGCAGAACAGTAATCAGTTGTTCCCGGGTAATGGAAGCTTCAGGGTGTAGTTGGGATAGTGAGATTGCTGCCGCCAATTTGGGTATCTACGCCGCTTTTACCGCTGTCCTTTTGATATACACCCACACTAACAACACAAGAAGCTGTGTAGCCGCCGTCATTAGTGGTTACAGTAATAACTGCTGTACCTGCGGCATGAACTGTTACATGCCCATGTCCATCCACGGTAGCTACAGTCGGATTGGAACTGCTCCAGGTCACCGTCTTGTTGGCTGCGTTAGCGGGTGCCACATTGGCGTTAAGCTGGACAGTCGAAGCCCCATGGTTGGTATATCGTTGGGCGGTGGTCTGCTTAAGGCTCACACCCGTCACATGGACTGGCCGAGTCCCCGGATTTTCCGAATCAGTGTACAAGCTTACGGTTACTGTACATGTATCGCTGTAACCGCCGTCTTCCGTGGTTACCGTAATAACAGCTGTACCTGCGGCATGCACCGTCACAAGCCCATTTCCATCCACGGTAGCTACTGCCGGATTGGAACTGCTCCAGGTCACCGTCTTGTTGGCTGCGTCAACGGGTTCCACATTGGCGGTGAGCAGTACAGTCGAAGCCCCATGATTGGTATACAATTGGGCGGTGGTCTGATTCAGGCTCACCCCGATGACATGCTGAGTATAGACTGCAATGGTCAAACCCACAGGGGGACTAGCTTTATGGGTATCCGTCTTAGAGTAACGAACCCAATAAGTCCCGGGAGAAAGATTGGCGATGGTATCCCCTTCGACCTTCAACCAGGTGCCCCCATTGTCGGAGGACCATTCCATGAGAGAGTTGACCCCGGTGATGCGTCCGTCCTTAGCCCCAACAGCTGTTTCATTGGTGGTCTCGAGCCCCTCGGGCGCAGCCTTCGGTCCTCCGATAACCATCGCTTTGAAATCGTCAAAGTCGATGGAGGCGTTGGCATAGCCATCGATGCCGAACCGCTGGGCTGTCAGCTTGTCGCCGCCTGTGTGTCGGAATTTGTAGTCCGTGGCCACCTCTACATCGTCTATATAGACGGTATAAGTCTTGGCGTCCCAGTTTGCCACCATTTTGATTTTGTACCATTTATTTAACTGAGAGTCTTTGACTTTGACCTTAGTGGAAGGCCCATTCTGGACTATAATTTTACCCGTATCAAAAGCCGTGACCATGGAATAATTGCCTGTGCCGCTGTCATTTCGCACCATGGCGCCATTGGCGTATTGGAAGCTAGTGTTTAGTCTGGCGCGGTATTCGATGACGATACGCTGACCTGCCTCAGCCTTTACCTCGCCAGCATACGGCAGGAACAGGTTTGCCTTGCCCGAAGTAGCGGTTGTGGTCAGCCGGAGGAATTTATTCCCGGCCTCTTCCTGCACAGTGGCGGTAGCGCCATTGGTCAGATCTTCGGTGATAAAGCCGTAAGGGTACTTGCCAACTGTATCGCCGGAGAAATCCCGGTAAGCGTTATAGATTACGCCGTCCCGAATGCTGTTCAGTGAACCTAACAAAGCTGCTTCCGCTTGAGCAAGCTTATCCAGTTCCTCGTCAAACTGTTCTTTGCTCAGATCGGCGTTTACGGCCATCTCTTCCGCCTTGTTCACTTCGGCCACGAAGGCATCATACTTGGATTGGCTATAGTTGCCGAGCCCATCGCCCAAAGGATAGGAGATGTTGGCCAGCTTGTTGCGGAGTTGATTCACAATCTCATCAAGGCCCCATCCCGGAATAACGTTTACGGCAACGGTGGAAGGAAAATCACGGCCATCCAGCTTCAGGGTGACAGGCACCTGAACAGTGCCAAGGGAGTAGAAGTCAAGTCCCTCCGGCTCCCAGCTGACAACCTCTGCCTTCTTCGGCTGGCTGTTGTAGACAACATCAACAACGCTAAGTGGCTTAGGGACCACTCCCGAAGGAATCTTCATTACGGACGTAACCTTGACTGCATCAGAAGCCGCAATAACGGTCAAGTTGAGCGCCGCTTTCTTGCCGTTGTATTCAGCTGTAATAAGAGCTGTGCCCGGTTTCACCGCATATACCGATTGGGTCACTGAATCAATCTCGGCCGCCCCAGGATCGCTGCTGGTATACTGGGCAGCTGCTGTCACATTCTGAACCTCATAGTTGTTATAGCTGGCCGTTAACTGCAATGGCCCGCTTGTCTGCCCGATGGTCAGGAGGCGTTGCAATCCGCCGATGGTAACGGACTGCACAGCTTTAGGCTCCGCAGCAACGGTAACCGAGGCTGTGGCCGTTTTCCCGTTATATGTGGCGGTGATTGTGGCACTGCCCGCACTTACAGCCTTAACCCTAACCCCTCCGTCAATAACGGCGACCTTCGTATCGGATGAACTGAAGATGGCTCCTGTGTCTACAGCGGTATAGGTAGCGCCTGTTACGGTATACAGGGGCAGGCTGCGGGTTTCACCCAACCCCAACGTGTACCCCGGGGTATCGAATAACATTTCTGAGGCATCCAGCTTAAATATATCCATGCTGTCGATTTCGGCAAAGTTGTTCCCCTTCGAGAAGCGGATGGTATTGCTGCCTTCTTTAAGATAGACTTTCGCCGAGGAGAGTCCCCAACGATTCGGTCCGGAGTAGACGATGTTCAAATTGGTGCCGGAGCCCCCGTTGACCGACAAGATATGGGAGGCATCGGCAGCATTAGGTGAGCCGTTGGCATTGCGCACGGACAGCATATAAAATCCCGCCTCCGGCACGTTTACGGTAAACTGGGCATAATCTTTGGCGTTCTTGATGTTGGCGATCTTCATTCCGCCGGAAGCGGTGCTTTCCCGCCGGACAGCAGGAGAGGTATCACCGTTCGGATCCTTCACCAGCAGCGCGTTTTCCGCTTCATAGCGCTTCCGCACCGGCTCGCCCGAAGGCTTGGCAATCGGTGTGTTCGGATCGACGGGCTCTCCCAGGTTCGGCGTATTGTCTGCGTTCCAGGTGAACTTCTGGGTGTGGACTTTGCGGGTCCATCCCGCTCCCGGCCAGCGGGCGGCATGGTAGACGATCCAGTCCTCTGTGCCGTCAGGAGACGTGACGATGCTGTGGTGGCCCGGGCCGTATACGCCATTGGCGCTGGAGAAGATCGGCTTATCTTTTTTCACCCAGGAGCTGGGATTCATCAAATCGTCGCCGATCTTGGCCGTGATCAGCCCGAGGTTATAACTGTCTGTCCAGCTTCCGTTTGCGGAATAGATCAGATTGATCGTGTCGCCCTTTATTGTGACTTCGGGGCCTTCATTGATTCTGGCCGGGGACGATTCCCAATCATATTCAGACGTTGAGAGCAATACCCGTTCCGAGCTGATCGTCTTTGGATCACTCATTTGCGCAATATACAAATTCTGAAAACTTCCATCCGTTTCTTCCCAACCGGACCAGATGAAATAATGTTTCTCATTTACGGTTAGCACAGTGCCGTCGATCGCCCAACGGTCGGAAGAATCGGTAATTTTCCCTTTGAACTGCCAGGTGCCGGTCAACGGATTCTCACTGGCGTTTTCCAGCACGTACATGCGGTGGTTTGCGTTGGTTCCGTTGTCAGCCGCAAAGTAAATATACCATTTGAATTTACCGTCGGTATCCTTCAGATAGTGCATTTCCGGTGCCCATACATTGGAGCTGTACATGGTGTCCTTAACTGGCGTCCAGGCCAGGCTCCTCTCGCCTGCCTCAATACCGGTGATGGTCTTAGCTCTGCGGATCATGATGCCGCTGGAGTTGGCAAATACGTTGTAATAGTAGCCGTCCGTGTGCTTGTAAACCCAGGGATCGGCTCCTGTCTGCATGATTACATTGTAAAAATCCGACACATTCTCCCCCTCCTGGCTGTCCACCACATTGACACTGAACACAGCCGGATTCCCCTGATTAAACAGGATAGAGAAGTCCGCCTTATCGCCGCTCTTCAACCCCAGTGCGGCCATAGTCTCGCGCTTGATGGTCAACATATCCCCGCTGACCGTATAACCATCCGTTCCCAATGTGCCATTGTATACGGCACCTGTTACTGTTGCCGCGTATACCACGCCGGTCACAGACTTGGCTTCATTCCATATAATACTGGCGCTTACATCTCCGGGAACATAGAGATCATAGGTGGCCTTTTCAGGACTAACATCCGCGTCCTTCTTGGAGACGGTGATGGTGAAGTCCTTGGAGTAGCTCACGCCGATCTCGCTGCCTTCTTCAATCGTAGCGGTGACAATGACGGTTCCTGCCCGGGATGCGGACAGCACATTCCCGTCCAGGGCAGCTCTTGTTTGCCCGGCATCCTTGATGCTCCAGGCAATGCTTTTGCGCGTGGCCCAATCCGGCGAGACTGTTCCGAAGAGAGTCAGCTCCTGGCCTGCCTGCGCCGCCTCCGGAACAGCAGTAATGTCCGACACCGTGTGGAAGGTATTATCATACAGGTTGCGCAGCTCAATCTTAAACCGCTGGTGGTCTTTCCCCTCGTCATCGGCCAACCGTATAACAGCGTTGTTTCCTTTGGACGCTTCATTGACCGTAATTACCTTTCCATTGCTTTTGTTAATTATTTTGTAATAATTGCCCTCCTTCTCCAGACGCCACTGTTCGGTATCGGAGGGAATGGGGGCCTCCTCAATGGTCTGATTTAGAATCAGCTCCTGGATACCCGAATCAGGCTTGATATCGAGAAAGCGTGCGCCACGCATAATCAGAATCCGGTAATAGCCTGTTCCCAGATCCACGAATCGCATCAATTGACTGTTGGTTTCGCCATTGGAAAATTGGATGAGGGCTGCTCCCTGATTGTACTTCTCCCCTGCCACGCTCAGCGCCTTGCCGCTGTGCTTCGGCTGGATTTTCACCATCTTCTCGGGGGTAAGCTCCCTCGCCGTCGTGCTCATGAATCCACCGCTGAATTTATCCAGGATCAGGCTGTCTATATTCAGCTGGCCGGTATCCCCTTCCTCACGGCGAAATTCAATGCTGTTCTTCCCGGCCTGCAGATTGACCGTCTCGGTCGCGTCCATCCAGGTATCCCAATTCGCTGTCGGCGGCATGGAAACTTGCTTGACCCGGTTGCCGTTCACATACAGGGTCATGGTTCGATTCGACGACTGTACACCCGAATAGCGCAAGGTTGACGTATAGGCCGCCGTATAAGGGACATTCACTTCAAATCGGACAGCATCCCCTTTTTTCTGGAATAAGCCGACATAACCGTTGCCTTCAAACCACAGACGATCTCTGCCGATCCCCGGCGTGCCTGAGAGGGTTGCCGCTTCCGCCTGATATTTCCAGGGTGTGCGCTTATTCAGGTGAATATGATCGATCTGGATGACGCCTGAATCTCCGGCTGCGCTCCTATAGGCGATGCTGTTTTTCCCTTTGTTCAGGGGAACGGTTACAGTGTGTTCCTTCCACATCCTGGCGCCTCCGGAGTAGGGAAGGACGATGTCCTGCACAGGCGCGCCGTTCACCTCCAGCGACAATGTTTTGCCGCCCTGCTCGGTGGCGTACCGCAGCTTGAGATCATAGCTGGCCGCATACTCGGCATCCACAGAAAATTCCACGGACGAGTTCACCTGGGACAGACCGCTCACATAACCGATTCCCGTATTGCCATCCTGAGCCTGGACGATTCCGGCATCCGCCCCGCCTGTCGTTTTGGCGGATTCCGCCTCATACGTCCAGGTCGCCGCTTCGGTAACGGTGATATAATCGAGATTCACATTCGCCGTATCGCCGCTGTCATACTTATAGGTGATGACATTGCTTCCTTCTTTCAGGAATACGTTGTCATATCGGTCGGCCCACTTATCCCATTCCTTCAGACCGAAGAAATTCGCTTGTTTGATCTTTGCGCCATTCACATACATGGTCAAGGTTCGATCGTCCTCGCCTCCCGCGCCATAAGCCAGCTTGACCGAATAGCTGCCCGCATGAGGAGCGTTTACGGTAAAGCTGATCGCAGCGTTCGGCCCCGTGAACCCGCTGACAAAACCTGAACCGCTATATCCCGCATGATTTTGAGCGATGCCCGCGCCGCCTGACAGCTCCGCGCCCTCCGCTTCGTACAAGACGCTTTTCTTGGCAATGATCGCGTCCAGCCCCAAAGCGCTTTTGCCGGAAAGACGCACGATGTTGCTGCCTTCATTCAGCCGGATGTTGTGAACGGTTTTTAAGTCGAAGTTCAGTTTGTTCTCCGGTCCAGCATTAGACGGGAATACAAGCGCGGCCGGAGCCTCCTGGTTCACGCCCAGCGTCATGGTGACCGGCTCTGCCGTATTGTTGTTGTAGCGGAAGTCCAGCGAGTAAATCCCCCCCGTATTCGTGTTGACTGTAAACTCTACATAGTCGCTGTCATTGCCATTGCTGTACCGGGCATATCGGCCGGACGAGGCATAGATGCTGTTCATGGTTGCTCTTGCAGCCCCTGATAATTGCGCGTCTTCCGCTTCATAGACTTCGCTCTTCTCCTCCCCGGAGGGGCGGCTAAGCACAGTGCCGGGGTTGGACGGGATGCCCAGATTGATGAAGTCATTGTCGTCCCAATTGATCCGCTGGGCGCGAACCTCTCTGTTCTTACCCCCTTGACTATGAGTCGGTATGCCATGATATGTAATCCAGTCCTCTGTACCGTCTTCGGATTTCAGGAATAACGGCGAGCCCGTCGAATAAGAACCGTTTTCATCCGAACGTTTCATGATCGGCTCGGGATGCTTATTCCATGCCGCTTCATTCTCCACACTTTGGGCCAGATCGGCCCAGGACAGGCCGACAGCATAGTTATCATGCGTGTAGCTGCTGGCGGAATAGGCAAAATAAACCTTACCGTTTCGCTCCACCACGGCTGCGCCTTCATTAACATTATCAACATATTTCTCCCAGTCGTAGGTCGGCCTTGCTAACGTAAACTCTTCACCTTCCAATGTCCACGGGTTTTTCATTTTGACAATCGTCGGACATTCATCAAATCTCTCCTTTCCCGTTTTTGGATCTATAAAATAAAAATATTTGGTGTAGGTAAGGTATCTCTGCCCATTGATGGTGACAAAGCCGGTAGGCAGTCCATAGCTTTGCGTATTCAGCAATCCCTGTTGGGGTGTAAGTCCGTCTCCATTATCATATGTTCCCTTCAGTTCCCAGGTCCCTTCAAATGGATCGGGCGAGCTGTTCTCCAGAACATAGGAGCTGGGATGGCCATATGCAAAGCGCCCCGCTTTATCACTAATCTTCGGGCCGGAAGCGAAATAGATGTACCATTTGCCATCGATCCTGTGCGCATCGGGCCCCCATATAAATTCCAGGTTTTCAGGTAACTTCCATACTTCTTTACTCTTCGCGGTGGAAACGCCAAGAATGGTTTCATGCCGTTTCAATACAACATTGCCATCGCCTGCCGCCGAATAATAGTATCCATCGTCTTGCCGTTCAATGGTAGGGTCGGCTCCTTTCATCAGCGGGTTAAGATAATGGGATGATACATCCGCATAGGCGATATTGGCCAGCATCATTACGAGCAGTACCGCCAGGGACACAGCGAACAAACCGATTCTCCTCATTACAACAATTTCCTCCTTAGGGAATTTTATGTGGAGCTTTTTGGCAGACAGGAAATGAACGCTCACAATAAACCGCTTTCATTTTTACTAAGAGCTTCGCTCCATGGATGCTTACACTGTACTGTGATCCCTCCATTCCAAGCCTTAAGAATCTTTAGGTCTTTCTGTACGATTTTTGTTATTTACCTAAATCCGCTTTCAAACGGACTGTCCGACTGTTGGGTGATCGAGTAGGAGACTTCATGTCCGCGCCACGTAGAAGCAGCCGACCCAAGTTTCACAAAAACCGGTTCTGGTGCAACAATATTTTGAAATACCATATGCAGTGTAAAATTAAGATCAAATGAAATCTTAGTACACTATATTTTGTGGCTATAAAAATTTTTGCACCAGATCCAAAAAAGCGGACCCCAAAATATCTAGGGGATCCGCTTTATATATTCTTGGAACTAATCTGCCAAATGGACTTGTGCTTTCAAATTTGTCTGCATGATGCTTCCTTCCTTTCATTTCTACATTGCATCAGTTATGACGGCGAAACTGCAGTACCATCATACCGAGGGGATTAGATTGCCGTCGATAGTCCCTGATTGTTCAAATTAACAGCGGAATGCCGTTCTTGTCCCAAAAGACCGCGAATTGTCATTAGTTGCATTCATTGTCATTGGTTGCATTGTGTGTATTCAAAGTAAAATGAAAATCCCCGTTCTAAGCGGCATATTTAGCATTTATGCGGCTTAACCGTACGGGGAATTTGTCCCTTTTTGCGCATATTTCTTCAAGCTGTCCAACAGCAATAACCCGTCCTTTTCCACATTCAACTTCTTATCCAGTTAGTCAATTCGATCCAGGTCTGCTGCTAGTGTTGTTTTAGATCCATGTTTTCTTCCCAAAATAAAAAAGCACCCAGCATTAGGCTCCTTTCATACATCATCATTATCGTTCTACGATAACGACCTGATCATACACATTCGCAACAAAACCGGGAATCTCGTACAATAAATAAAACCGTCCGTTAACCTCTCCACGAAACAATGCAGGAAAGGTTCCGTATTCCTTCTTGTCATTAGAGGCATAATCGTTAAATCACTTAAAAGCTCTCGCGCATTTTTAACTTATACGGCGGCATTGAAATCATCTTCTACATGTACGATTCTCGCATTTGTGACTTCATACAAGCAAAATTTCATGTTACCAGCTCCTGATTTCATCGTAAATCGGGATTCCACTGGAGCCACCTGCTCTTTTCATATGTTTCTTCCACGTAATGTAATCAATTTCTTGTCACCCGACACATGGCCCCTCCTCTTGTGACATCTAAATGCTTGGGCCCGTTGTATTGTCGGGAATGGGATGAAGTTCTTGGTCACAGGAATTTGACAAGAACTTTATCCCATAAAAAGCAAAAGCCGCAATTTACGCGACTTATAATGGGACAATGTTCTTGTTACCCGACAACTACTACTACTTCCTTCTTCAATCACCACCACTCGCTAGTATTTAAGATACTGAATTTGTTTTTTAACTTTGTCAAATTCTATTTGTACTTTATGGATGATTTGATAGAATATATCAATATAGATAGCGTGAAGAATAAAGTAAACGAAATAATGTATAATGATGGCAACTACTATTGTTATTACTTTTATAATCCTAGCGTAATCGGGAGAATCATTGAATAATTCATTAAGTTTATCGAATCCCCATTCATTTAATATGATTAGGGTATATGCAGTTGCTGCTAAACTGATTACCCGGAGTACAACTTGCTCTATATTATATAAATCCAGTCCATCATTGAGATAGTTGAATAAAAATAGAAAGTCAATGACAGTCAATAGTTCCCCTAATATTGGAATATTACTAACTACACTATTCCCTAACAACCCAACACTTACAAATTGCAAAAAAATTGCAAATACAACTGCTCCAAGGGCAATAAAGAGATGATTTTTATTCATATGAACATTCTCCTATGTAGGGTTTGATAAATGAAACCTTACAGAGCCAATTATACCATCTCTCTCACGCTACTATATACTTCCCCATTGTGTCCCTAAGATCCAACGGTTCCATTCTGGCTTTAACCTGTCTGGATTATCACATCGATCGATTACAACGCGATCAGGCATCACAAATTTGTCAGGATCGTTATCCCCCTCTATGTATCGCTCAATCCATCTGCGTGACTCTTGAATACCTCCTAGCCCTGTAGCTATGGTTTCAGGCTGGCTGCTGCCGGGGAGCATAACAGCGACAGTATATATCCCGATGCGGGCATTCCCGCTGGTGATAAAAAAGGGTTCGCCTTGCCGGGCTTTCCTTCGATTGATGATCTGCTTCGGCATGCCTGAAGCGGGCCGGGGGGATTCTAACTCGCTAATTACATTCACAAATTGCTCCAGCAGAAACACCATCTCTGGTGCCACCTCTACTATCTGCAAGAACTGACAAATGGACGAGACGATTTCGTGGTTCGGGGAAGAGATCGGGAGGCTGAGGGAAACAGTCCAGCAGCACTTGCTTTCCTACTCCCTGCGAGAGATGTTGTTCATAACGACTTGAACGGCAACAACGTACTGACGAGTGGCAGGGACGCCTTCCGGATCATCAACTGGGACGATCTGTCCGGCCAGGGCGATGCGGCGATGGATTACACGGTGCTGCTTTGGCCACTAACGCATGAACCGTCATGGCCGATATGGAGGGAGAAAGCGTTGGCAAGAGCAGGGGCTGCGGCTGTCGAGCGGTTGGAACTGTATTTTCGGGCAAAGCTGCTCGACGACGTCATTGACGTGTTGGCCGACTATGTCGAGGCGGAGCAGGTGCCGGAGCATCGGGAGGAGGCCCAGCGCAAGGCCAGAGCCGTTCATCTTCACTCGTATCCGCATTATCTCGCCAAATATGGCGTTCGATAAAGCGGAAGCACCGCGCTGTAACTTACCAGTCACAATTAAGGCTACCGGTGGGGCGGTAGCCTTCTACTGGACAGTGTTTCTTCATATTGGTTAGTTATTGTTCTAGTTCTAGTCAATGTTTAAAATAAAGTGATGCTACCCATTCAGCTTTCATACGATCACGAAAAAAACCACCATTTGGACCGTTTTCGCTCAACCTTTGCCCAAAGTAAAATCTCCTGAGCTGATACGGACTTTCAGCTTTACTTCACCGCTGCCATAAGAACCCCTTATTACATTCTCAGCGTTCTCTTCGTACTTCATGCCGTTCCATTGGATATGCCCCTTTCCCGAGCCCCCGCGATAATCGACAGCCAAAGATTGTGGCTCCTTTTCCATATGGACCGTAACATTACCGCTGCCGGCTTTCAAATCCGTATCCTGCAGCAGTGAATTCAGTTCAAGTTGAATATCACCAGTGCTCGCCTCACCCTTAATCTTCGACTGCCCTCCCGAAAGCTTCACGTTGCCACTTCCTGCAGTAAATGCCAATTCATCCGATTTAAAATCGTCCACTACCAGATTACCCGAACTGGCCTGCAGCGTAATCTGATTCGATTCCACATTCTTCATCTTCACGTTTCCGCTGGCCGCATGGATTGTTGCCGACTTCGCTTGAACCTGCGATAACTGGATATCGCCGCTGCTTGACTTGACATCAATGGAATCCCCCTTAGTCTGCGCTAGCTTTACATCTCCGCTCTTCGTTTCGACTTTAACGGACTTCCATAATTTTTCCGGCAGCTCCACATTCATATCCAGATTCAATAAGCCCCAGTTCATTCCATCCGGCAAGTTAACTCCGAGTTTCAACGCATCGCCCTGAGGCGCAACCTTCAAGTCAATAGTGTCTACATACTTCGGGCTTATTCTGCCACTAAGCCGAACTTTAATTTGGTTTGAGCTCCCTTGAATCACATTCACATTCGTACTTACGCTATCGACGAGAAGGTTCTGGACACCGCTCATAGGGACCTCCCTTTCAATATTGATTTCCTTTGTATTGAATGGAATCATATTTCCCCATGCTAGATTCGCAGAATTAAAGCTGAATGCGATCCATATAACCCCTGCTGCAATTAAAAATAAACCAAACCATCTCATCAGTATTCTTCTCCCCATTCATTCATAATGACGGCACACCTACCGCTTAGCTAAATACAGTGTAGCACTGGTGTGAGCAATCCTACCTTAGACCTGCGCAGTGTTTTTTCCCCATCTAAAGTCCAGTTCTGCTTAAGCATCCGCCGGTTCAGTTGTTTCTACCGGCAGCCTCATCCTGGTTGTTTATGAAACAGTTGTACTTCAATGGAATGCTTTATCCTCCACAGGTCATGCAAAAAACAAGTGGGCATTCTGTTAGAAAAGAACCTATCCTAGTTATTTTCAAGTAGTAAAAATCAAGGAGCAGTTAAAGCCCGAAATTTAAAGTTAGTCCCGACGAATCTCCCCAATATGAAGTAATACCTCCGTCACTCTCCAGCCTCTTCAGGCTCGAATACATGGTGGCCTCCTTAAGCTCATGCTCACCGCCGGAGTTTAAATGGATCAATTTTGATTTTCATACCCATATTTATCACCGCTCATCAAAGATCGAGAAGTTGTTGTGGGTCTGCCCCTACTCCGCTTCCTCCCTTTGGGGCTGGCGACAAAACTTATCCTCCATTGAATTTTATCCCCCCTAAAGACCGCCCTTAACACTAATCGAATTAACTAAACCTATATTGTCATTTATCCCATATTTTTAAATAATTAGCTAATTTATAGAATTATTCTGCCCTTTAGTTTAATGAAAAGGGAGCTGCTGCCAGCCGCGGCGAACTGCTCGCTTAACTTTCCACAGCGTTGCCAGTTGCTTCAATAAAACAAGGGACTGTTGCCGGCCGCGGCGAACTGTCTCCCTTGTTTTTGCATTATCGTGTCCCGTTAGAGTTTAACAAAGTAATCCGTTTTTGACCGACAACCTATGTGTTTGTGTGTAGTTTTCGCATATTTTTATCTCAACATGAACATGTGAAGAAGTCCGATTTTAGGACACAAAGATACATTGAACACTGTTAAATAGACCCTCAAGCTGTATCGTTTAGCAAATATGGGAATAGTACCCTCTTTATGTCCAATATTGGAAAACTGTATATTAGAAAAGACAAGAAGTTATATCCATAAAATAAAAAATCCGCTTAAATCGCGGATTCGAATGGATGCATGTTCTTGTCCTTTTACATGTCGCAAAACGGTTATGCACATATGTTTGTGTCGTCGGACACTTATTGTCTAATGACACAAATCTCCCTACATTTTTGGCACGAGTTTATTACGAATATCAGGACTTTATTTGTTGGCTACATCTGGTGTATTAAAATAATTGAAGTTCTTGCGATTGGTACTCCAGTAGCATAAACAGCAAAAGTGAAATCACGAGCTATAACTATTTGTTTGTACGGTTCACCGCGCTGTCGGTAACGGCAAGTTATAAGGGGCTGTCTCTCCGTACTTCCCTTGATACAGCCCCTTTTTCTAAATGCCGGCTATTCCCTCTGTTCCTTCACCCACCGCTCGATCAACCGATCCAGTCGCTCCCGAAGAACCTCGCTTTCCGCCCAGTCCCTCTCCAATCGGGATACCGCTTCCGCGCCTTGCCCCAGTTCACCAGGCGCGACCTCAAGCTCTGCAAGTCGTCGTTCCGTCTCTTCGATCTCCTCTTCGAGCTTCTTGCTGGCCTGATCCCCCTTCTCGCTTAGGATCGCGACCGGCGACGTGCGATTCGGTTCCAACCGCAATCGGCGCCGCTCTTCCACCTCGCCCGCAACAGATACAGCATTCCTTCGCCGGCTTTCCGCCTTATATTCATCAAAACCGCCTAGATAAACCGAGAGACGACCTCGATCCAACTCCCATATTTTCTGTGCCAGACGGTTCATGAGATACCGATCGTGGGTCACAATTAGAATCGTCCCCGGATAATCCCCCAACGCTTCTTCGAGCACCTCCCTCGACGCGATGTCCATATGATTCGTTGGTTCGTCTAGAATGAGCAGGTTCGGCTTTCTATTCACTAGCAACGCCAACCTTAGACGAGTCCATTCTCCGCCGGAGAGCAGACGAACAGGCTTAAACACGTCAGCACCGTAGAAAAGGTAGCCAGCCAATCGGTTTCGGGCTTCTCCTTCCTCTAGCCCGGCTTCACCTCGATAGTAGTCCAACACGGACTGTTCCGGATTGTCCGGGAGCTGCTGCTGGGCGAGATAACCGACGTCGACTCGGGACCCGAGCCGCGCCTCTCCACCGTCCGCGGAGACCTCTCCAAGTATAATCTTCAGAAGGGTCGACTTGCCGGAGCCGTTGTCCCCGACCAGTACCACTTTCTCGCCATAGTGAAGCTCTCCCGTTACACCCGCCAAAACGGTCTTCGACCAGTAATGCTTCTCCACGCAATCGAGGATGACGACTTGTTTCCCGGATCGCTCAGAAGGCCGCAGTTCGAACTCCGCTTCCTTGCGATTGATTGCGGGACGTTTCAGTTTCTCCATTCGGTCGAGTGCTTCCTGCATGCTGGCCGCCCTTCGGAAAAACTTTCCGTTATCGCCGATTCTCCCCCATTCCAGCAACTGCTTAATTATCTCACGCATTTTCTTTATCTTCTTCTGTTGCTCTTGGTAATCAGCGAACTGCCGGAGAAGTAGCTCCTCCTTTTCCTTCACATATCGAGTGTAGTTCGTATGGAACACGGTCGATTCCCCGTCCTCGAGCTCCACGATCTTCATAACGACTCTGTCGAGAAAGTAGCGGTCATGGGAAACAATTAGGCAAGCCCCCCTGTATTTCAGTAGAAACTCCTCTAGCCACTCCACGGCAGCCATATCGAGATGATTCGTCGGTTCGTCGAGCAGCAAAAGTTCGGGCTCCATCAGAAGCTGCGAGGCGAGGCCTACTTTCGTTCTCTCCCCTCCGGACAACGAATCGTATGCCCGGGAATACCATTTCCGGGGGATGCGCAAACCATCTGCAATCTGATCGATCCGGGCATCGAGCTCATAGCCCCCGTCCCGCTCGTAGCGTTCTTGTAGTTTCGCATACTCTACGAGCAAGGCTTCTAATCGTTCCTGAATCAGTTCCGGCGATGACATCGCCGATTCGAGCACTGCCATCCGCTCCCGGCAATCGAGCAGTTCCCGGAAGCCAGTCACCAGCACTTCCAGGACTGTCGTACCGGCTTCCATGTCCGGTATTTGCTGAAGATAGCCGACACGCGCATTCTTTCGAACAGCCAGCATTCCTTCGTCCGGACTGTCCAGTTTAGCAATCATGCTTAGCAAAGTGGTCTTTCCACACCCGTTGCGACCGACGAGCCCCGCCTTTTCACCGTGATTCAGCTCGAATGTTACGTTTTCCAGGACAAGTTGGGCAGCGTTGTATTTTTTTACGTTTTGACAATTTATCGTTAACAAGCGGGTTCCTCCTATTGCGAGGCCCTACCCGTCTTAGACCAATAAAAAAAGGACGCAGGGAAAATTCCCTACGCCCCGATCCGCTTAGATCCGTTCAGGTTAAGGTAGGAGCCTTTTCGCGATTAGTGAAATCGTATGGTTAAGAATAGACAGACTTCTCCTGTCTTGCTTATAACCATGAACGATGCCAGCCATCGCGATAGGCAGCCGGCTCACTTGATCATTCCCACACTCCCGATTCATCCTACCTTCACCTCCCTTTACGTACTTAGTTCCAAGTATACTACAGCCAAATACGCTTCGGCAAGCGTACTCCCAACCATAATTCTTGACTTTTTCAGCCACCCATCCGCTGCAAGGAAATTCCGCAAAAAACTTACCCTTATTTATGATACGGTTCTCCACGCTATCTGTAACGGCAAGTTTAAAGGCCATCCTTTGTGGGATGGCCTGCCCTATCAAATCTAAACAACTATACTCAATAACCTACCGAATTCCTTAAAGTAAGAATATTTTCCTGAAGGAACGTTTGATATTTTTCGACTCCTCTGTTTTTACACCAAACAATTGCGCTGAAAACATCGTAAATATCATAAAATGGCAGCACTCTTTCTCGAAGGATATTTTGAATGGCATCTATTTTTCCTTCACAAACCCAAAACTTAGGAAGTTCTCTTTTCTCCTCAGCAATGAAGAATACCGATTCATTTTTATCAACCAACTCAGTTATTACATAACAAAAGGTTTCACTACCACTTTATTCACTTTTTTTAAGCACAACTAGGTTTCCTTTCATTCCTTCACGGCTGAAACCAATACCGGTTACCATTTGAATTGGAAACAATTCTCCACGGTCAAAGTATTTACCAAAGTATCGATCGATTGCTTGTCCTGTCACAGGGACAAAATGACCCTCTTCTTTTTTTTCACGACAACCTCTGAGCAACATCATGCCACCCGGCTTGAGGATGCGGGCAATCTCTCGTGCAAATTGACCTCGTTCCTCTTCGGCAATTGAATGAAAACAGCCGCGATCATTTACAAAATCTACGGACTGGTCCTCAACCGGTAAATCTAAGACATTTCCATGACGCCAGTCAACCTGCACCCCAGCCTCCTTTGCCCGTTCAGCAGCGATCCTGAGAGCTTCTGCACTTAGATCCACTCCAATCATATTCAATCCGTGTTGGGCAAGAAAAACTGCTTCTCGACCAGCTCCACAACCAACATCCAAACCCACTGACTCCTTTGGAAAGTTTATAGTGGCAATAAAAGCAACCAACTCCTGTGACGGATACGAAAGATCCCACATATCCCGAAAGCTCCCATTGATATATGCTTCGTCCCAACTCATTTTTAACACCTGCCCATAAAAATTTTTTCCTTAATACCCATTCTGTCCAATCCATTAAATTTCCTGTAAAATGTACTCCTTTATTCTACAAAATGGCCCATTTGTTGAGTAAATATAATACCACACTCCCAAACTAACCTGCCCCATTACTTCAATGAGAATAGGAAGCAGTCTGCCGAGGCAGACTGCTCGTTTTGCCGTTCCACTAACGTACCCGTTAGTTCAACGGATCGCTGTTTACTGAGATCATTCAGAGCATTCTCCTGATAATGAGCTGGTAGAAGGAAGAGTTTTCATTCTTAAAAGTATTTGAAGAATTGCCGATAAGGAATATATAACCAGAAAAGGAGAAATCGAATGCATACTTTCTTTAAAAGAAAAATAAGAGTTGCTATGGCTACACTATTGATTTTTACACTAGGAAATGTTTCAGGGTTGTCGGCAAGTACTTCACTAAAGGAAATTAAAGCCTATCTAGATGAGAGCATTCACATTGTTGTCAAAGGAATCCCTTTTATCGTAAACGATGATGAGGGTAGACCGCTACCCCCAATTAATTATAATGGAAATATTTATCTTCCACTGAGAAGTGTCGCTGATGCGACTGGAATGAATGTTGAATGGGATGATTCTTCAAGAACAGCGAGAGTTGAAGAATATAAAAATAACATAAATGTTTCAGAATCTAAGTATATGCTGAAATCAAATGATAATAGAGTCCAAATTACCTTACCAGAAGTCTGGGAAAAATTCGCAGAAGTTAAAGTACAGGATGGATTTACTCTAGCAGCAAATTTTAATGATCGAAAGGATTTCTTGGCTATTGTTAGAGAAAAAAAAGACAATACAGATATTAAATCGCTGAATGATTATTCGATCAATGCTCTAATGGGAATGAACTCAGCATATTACATTAAAGAAGAGCTTATTAGTAAGCCAATCATTCAGGGATATCCAGCGAAACAATATGAGATTCACTCTTTAATAAATAATAAACGGTTTGTATATTTAATTACTTATATTGAAACCAAAGATTCGTTCTATCGACTTATTTTCTCTTGTACCCTGGATCACTATAACCAAGTTAAAGATGTCTATAAAGATATTTCAATGTCATTCAAAGAAATTAATAATAATTAAAATAGAGAACACTGAGGGTTACCTTGGTGTTATTTTACTTTGTAATCCATAGAACCGTTAAACTATCCTGCCCGTTTAGCGTGGAAACGGCAGCGATCGTCAGGGTCGGCTGCCGCGGTGTCTATATTCAGCTATCGTACCCGTTAGCTGAATATATATTGATTGAAATCGTTATGACACAATGGATAATTCCATAAATATTTCAGCAATATCATTATCATTGTATTTTGGTATCTCATAAAAGCCAAAACTTCGAAACACTGACATCGCTTTATAAGATTGTTTCTCAGTGTCCAACCTCAGCTTTATTACTCCAGCTTGTCTTGCAAATTCTATTATTTGGATCATCATGCTTTTGCCGTAACCTTTATCTTGATATTCAGGTAAGACGAAGAACCTCTTTATTTCACCAATTCTGTTTTATCGCGCCATTTGGATGGTAACGTAAGGAAGAATTTATACTTCTCATTTTCATACTTAATACTTTTTGTGGTTGCAGTCGTATCTTTTGAACAAGCGCTTAAAATCTGGATGGTGATAAATAGTAACAATACTGCACGAACTAACTTTACCATTGATGATCCCTCTTTTACACTTGAATACATTCTTTCACCCATTATGGGGTACCGCCAACAAAACGCGGAAAACGTACGCTAAGCGAAAATATCTTCAAACAAGCCGGAAATCCGCACGCTAAGGAAAACCGGCTTGTTTTGTGCAAGCGCGGGAGGTCAACTTTTATTGCAAGTTCGTCTAAGGTTTCAACCATTTGAGAATAAGAAAAAATCCTGTTTTCACAGGATTTTTTCTTATTATTTTTTAACCACAGGCACCCAAAATTCGCCGTAGAAAGTGCCGTCGCCGTTATCTTTGCGATAAGTCGCATTTGGACCGCCGATGTAAGCATAGTCAGTGATTTGGGCCAAGACTTCGCCAAAAGCACGGTAAGTCAGCTGATCAAACAAAGTTTCCTTGTCGCCATTTCCTGCGACCACGATGTACTCACTCTCTGGAAACTCGATGATGCGCGTTGCGTCAGCCACTGATTTGCCAGCTTCTACCGCGAAATAATTCCACGGTTTGCCTTGATAAACCTCGTTGACTGACCATTCGCGATCGTCTTTTGCGGCGTCCTTGAGCTTATCAAAACGCCCGTCAGCCTTGAGTCCGCCCCAAAACTCAGCTTTTTCCTTTTGCAAAGCTGGCATGTCTTGGAAATTCGAATGGATTGAAAAGCCATAAGCGGTCAATGTGAATGATTGTTTGTGTTCAATTGTGTAATCTGCCATGTGAGTGCTCCTTTTATCCAGATTTAACTTCTGAGAGGTCAGGCTCCGCTACAAAATTCCAACGATCCCTAAATCGATCAAACAAGAAGCCTTCTTTGCCACTAAAAGCTTGCATTAGCCTTTGACTTTTTTTGCACGAAGCCACATTTCGCCGTAGAATTCACCGTTTTCGGCTGCTTTGACGAATGTTGAGTTACCAGGACCAACGTATTTGTAGTCTGTGATTTCTTGCATCATGCCGCCGAAAACTTTGCCTGTGATTTCGTCAGCAAGGCGGTCTTTGTCAGCGCCTGTGCCAGGCACGACGAGGTAGTCGCCAGCGAGGAAATCGAGGACGACCGCGCCTTCCACGTCGAACTCACCCATCACGCCGAAGCCGCGCCAAGCCTTGCCGTCGATGACGTAGTTGATTTGATATTCTTGCCCGTCAGCGAGCGCGAGAAGTTCAGCAAGCTTGCCGTTTTCAGTGATTTCAGCTTTTTTCGCTGCAGTTTTTGCTGCATTACCTGCCCAGTCGTTGTAGTCTTCAAGTGAAACACCGAAAGCAGTCATTTTGTAGTTTTCTGAGATTGTTTTGATTGAGTAATTAGACATTTTGTTCTCTCCTCGTGGATTTATTTTTTACAAGATTGATTCTATTAGCTGAATGTATCAAAAAATGATACTATTTATTGCCTTTAAATTTTCAACACATCTATGGAGGAAATTTTTACATTTGAGAATGAAAACTAATGTTTATCAAGTCTTTAATCTCACTACTCGCCCTTGTGGTCGGATCGTGCTCTTTGGATATGGTGGGAAACTTGATGTCAGCGTAAATACTTTCAAAGACCTGGTCAGCACAAGCTGCTTTTACTAATTGAACTTTACAGCATTTCTGATTTTGTTTCATTTCATATTTTCAATCATAAAATGTAAATCTGTCAGTACTGACATTTTTTTTTTGCTATATATTTGATACAATAAAAATCATGAGGAAAACAGAACGAGTGAACCTGATCATGCGCTACATCAATAACCGCGCGCATTTTACGATTGCCGAGATTCAGCGGGAGTTCAAGATTTCCCGCGCGACGGCGATCCGCGACATTAACGAGATTCAGGCGATGGGTTTTCCGCTGACGACCGAGCTTGGGCGCGGTGGCGGCTACTCTGTCCTGCAAAATCAGTATCTGCCCGCCGTCCGCTTCACGCCAGAAGAGCTGAAGGCGATTTTTATCAGCTTTATCGCCTCGAAAAATTCGCAGCTGCCTTATCTGCAAAATCGCCGCTCAATCACTGAAAAACTCATCGGCATCGCGTCGCAAACCCAGCAAGACGAGCTGATCGAGCTGAATAATATCTTGCTTTTTGAAAATACAAATCCTGCCAATCCGAATCTTTTGGAGCTCGATGATGCAGCGCCTGCGGGGCTGAACCAGCTGATTTCGCTTGCTGTACGAGATAAGCACTTGCGCTTGACTTATGAGCTGAGTCCGGGCTGGCCGCAGTTGATGGACGTTTTTTTGCTGCATATTTTTAACTCGAACGCTCAGTGGCTGGTCGAGGTTTATGATTTTGATACGGATGAGTTTCGTTATTTGCCTGTTGAGATGCTGCGGGATTCGGCAATTTCTGAGCAGGAGATGAAATGGTCTGAGCAAGAGATTTTAAGCAAAAAACTGCTTGGCGCACGTGAGTCCAATCTTGTTGTGAAGCTAGATACGACTGGGATTCAGCGCTTTAAGCGTATGCACCCGCCGGGGATTATTTTGTCCTTTACTGGGATGTTTCAGTCGAGCGGAATTTTCAATGTTCAGTTGGATGTGACCGATGTTGGGGCGCTGGCGTATTATGCGGATTGGATTTTGTTTTTGGGGAAAGGGGTCGAGTTTGAACGGATTCCTGATGAGCTGCGCGTGATTTTGGAAGAGCGTTTAGGGGTACCGCCAACATTTTAACGAAATTTACGCTAATCCAATAAATGTAACCGGCTCAGTGTTTTTTCTTACTCTAAGCCGGTTCAGGCAATAAGAACGAGGTTCACTTTTATTCAATCTCTTGGGTATAAAGAGGGCGCAATGAATCGATGGAGAGGTTCCACCAAGAGTAGAATATTTTCTTTCTGATTTGGGTAATACTCTCTGACCAATTATCGATGCAATGGCAGAATGAGGATTAGGTTATCAAACAATGGTGAACAATTCTAATGAAACGAACGTAGCTTCGAGGTGAATTTGTTTGCAACTTCCTAAATCTTGTTTAACTATCCTGCCCTTTAGTTTAAAAGAGAGCTACCTCTCGGCAGCCCTGACGTTATTGAACTATAGTGTCCCTTTAACGCAATAAGGGAGCCAATACCTTTGTCGCACTAGAGCGCTTCATTGAACTTATCCTATAGTGCAGTAAGGTTAAGTCGGGAATGCCGTAGGATATATCATAGCTGTTTCCGACCCATATTGTGGCGGAATCTTACAAATCTCACATGTATTTCTGTTACCCCCACTGCTACAAAACCATTTTTCAACAGACAAGCCCTGGCGTCGGTAAAGCTTTTTCCTACAGCGATTAATGGAATGCATGGTTCGGCACTTCCTGTGATTGATATTTGGGTGATCGTAAAATGGCGATTATGGAATAAAGTAACAGAATCCACTTCTGTTCTACGACGACGTTTACGACCTTTACATATAAATGATGGAATAGACAGCATGGCATTTCCAATTCGTGTACTGATCATGCGATTTTGGTCAAATTTGTTATGTTTCTTTTCCCGGGACTTTCCCCCACATCCACACGAACATGACAACGTGATACACCTCCCTTAATCGAATTTGATTATGGTGTATCGTATGCAATAACTAGTTCAACTGCGTGGACAAGTATCATGTGAGAGTGTCCAGATGGAATCTGAACGCCCTTGTTGAGCATAACTCCCTCTATGGAGAATCGTTTAAAACCGCGATTTACGCGGCTATTAATGAGATAATGTTCTTGTCACCCGACATTTGTTTCAGTATGGTGGCTTGTTGTGTCACAATCAATCGCTTATATATTCTTAACCCGGCTTGTGAAATCTTGTGATTGGTTATCACTTCCCCCGAATTTTACTTTATTGGAAAAAAGAAACCGCTTCATAATGAAGCAGTTTCTAGATTATCAATTTACTTATTATTTACCATTCTGAGCCTTGTAATTCTTTACATACTCGTCTTGAACTGCCTGGCCACCCTGAGTCATGTACTGTTGAACCAATGTTTTATAAAGGCTATCCACTTCGGCTGGCTTAGCAACAATTAGTTTTGCAAGCATTTGAGCTGAAAGATTTCTAAGCTCTGCGTTGTTTTTTGCATCGGCTGCATTCGGTATTGAATAGAAGTAAGTCGTATAATAGTCCGTCATCCCTACCTTTAAAGCATTCTCTGCCTCCTTTTCATAACCAGGATATCCTGCAGAAATTGCTGCATTATTCTTCTGCTGATCACCAAGTTCGATACCGTTTGAAAGTATATCATAGTCGAGGTTGTTAGCAACCGTCATCATCTTTTCGCCTGTATTTGTTGTTCCTGTCTGTTTTGGAACACCATTAACCATGTTGTAGTCCACGCCTTCCTGACCGTTCTGGAGGAAGAGGGTTACCTTGGGATCAGCCATCCAGTTGAGGTACTGTATGGCAAGGTCAACATTCTTACTTGATTTAGGTATAATTATATACATACCATTTGGGCTGTACCCGTTTTTAGGATGTTTGCTTGCATCATTCTGCCATGGATCGATAGGAATAAGCTCAGCGCCAGGAACGTTTTTTGCAAGGTTGGCATAGGTGCCGGGAGCTGTCCTGTACGGACCGTCCCAGTTAGTCTGGAATGCTCCGACTTTTCCATTGGAAATATCCGCATCCAACAGTTTTCCATCCTTGTCAGTTGCGAAATTCGGGCTAATCAAGCCTGCATTATACATCTTGTTCATATATTGAACAGCTTTATCAAACCCTGGCATACTCCAATTTGCCTGCCAAATAGCTTGCGGCTGAAGCGTAGCAAACTGTTCTTCAGTAAGGTTAGATGGTTTAAAGGCTTCCGGTACATAGCCCAGCCCGGGATTTTGAGGTTGCAGTGAGTAGCCATATGGAATAACTCCGGTTACATTTCCAGGGTTTTTCTCTTTGAATGCAACCATGGTGTTATAGAATTGTTCCGATGTAGTAGGAACAGGAAGACCCAGTTTATCGAGCCAGTCTTTACGGATAAACGTATTTGAACCTGCGAGAACAGTCCTCTTGCCTGGTACAGAATATTGCTTGCCATTAAATTTACCATACTTTAATACATCATCGCCAAGATACTTTGTAAGCGTAGGTCCATATTGCTTGAGAACGGAATCAAGCTCTGCCAAACCACCCTGCTGTACATAATTATAAACAACGCCCTGGTTGTATGTGTAGGAAATGTCAGGCGCCTCGCCGGCTGCCATCAATACATTCAACTTGTCTACTTCCTGGGCTCTAGGAACTGAAACAAACTTTACTGTAGCATTAAACTGCTTGCCGAAATTATCGTTGATATACTTTGTCCAGAAGTTATTATTCAAATCCGGCTGACCAGGCTTGCCTCTGTCGAAAACTTCGACAGTTAATGTCCGATGTTCTTTTGGAGCACTTGCTTTACTATCTTGTGTACTTGCTTTACCATCTTGTGCGCCGCTTGGCGAATTACTCTGACACCCGGCCAATATAGACGACGCAATTGTTAGCGCTGCCACAGAAATGCAGATAGGTCTTACTGCCTTTGCCTTCAAAGAAACCACTCCTTTTTGATATTATCAAATTATATATAAATTCGCGAACTGGATGAAATAATCCATTTCACGTACCCATATCAACCTTTAACGGCACCAATCATAATGCCGGATACAAAGTACTTCTGGAGCCACGGATACACCAGAAGAATCGGAATTGTACCAAACATAATACTTGCCGCTTTCAATGCCTCTGAAGGCAGATTTACATTGACATTCTCACCGGTCATTTGCTGCGAAAGATTGATGACATTATACAGCTTAAGCTGTATCGTATATAATTTCTGCTCCGTAATGTAGAAAAGGGCATCCTGAAAATAATTCCACCTGAATACCGCATATAGTAAGCTGACTGTGGCAAGCGCCGGTTTGGAAAGAGGCAGCACAATCTTGAGCAGAATCTGCAGCTCGTTGCATCCGTCCAGGTGTGCAGCTTCCTCCAGGCCTTCAGGCAAGCTCTGGAAGAACGATTTCAATATGATCATATAGTATACGCTCATCATCCCCGGAAGAATTAGCGCATACGAAGTGTTCAGCAGACTCAGATTTTTAACATTCAGATAATCAGGAATCAAACCGCCGCTAAAATACATGGTAAATAACATCATTAGCAATAAAAAGCTTCTGCCCTTGAGTCTTTTTTTAGTCAGCGGGTACGCCGCCAATATGGTAACCGTCAATGCAAGGAGCACAAATACAGCCGTCAGGACCACTGTATAAAACAATGAATACAGCATGCTGGCGTCACCGAACACAACTTTATAGGCTTCTATATTAAAGTCTATGGGGTAGATGGTAACTGCCTGAGATATTATCGCTCTATTGGAGCTAAGTGATTGCGAAAGAATATAGAGAAAAGGGACCAGACATACAAAAACCGCAAGTAAAACAGTAAATGCCGCTGTATAGTCAAAAATTTTATTTTTTATATTTTGTGCCATTGTCAGTACCTCCTCACCAAATGCCATTTTCGCCTAGTTTGCGCGTAATATAATTGGAAGTTATCAGGAATATTAAGCAGATAACAGACTGGAACAGGCCGACGGCCGCACCGACTGAAAAGTTCGCAGATTGAATACCTACACGATAAACATAGGTGCTGATAACGTCGCCAAAGTCCATAACAAGGTTGTTTTGAATGGTGAATGGACGGTCGAAGTTGATAGCCATAATATTGCCGAGCTGCAGGATCAGAAGGATCGCAATGGTTGGTCTGATACCCGGCAGCGTAATATGCCAAATCTTCCTCAGTCTTCCTGCCCCATCTGCTTCAGCAGCCTCATACAACTGCTTGTCGATTCCCGTCATAGCTGCAAGATACAAAATTGTACCCCAGCCTGCGTTCTGCCACACTCCAACCAAAGTATAAGTTGCCACCCATGCATATTTGTTCGTAAGGAACGGTAATGATTCTCCCCCCATGTTGTTAATTAACGAGTTTAACATCCCCGTAGGAGAAAGCAGCTGAGTAACAATTCCGCCGATAATAACCCAGGAAAGGAAATGCGGCAAATACAGGATGGTCTGGCTTACTTTTTTAAACTTGTTCCATACAAGTTCATTGATTAAAATGGCCAAAATGATCGGCGCTGGAAATCCCACAATCAAATCCAAACCGTTAAGCATCAAAGTGTTTCTGACAACCTGATAAAATTGTTCTGTTACAAAAATTTGCTTGAATGTTGCAAAGTTATTCCACGGACTCATGTTGACGCCCTGAAAAATGTTGTAATCTTTAAAAGCAATCTGTATGCCATACATGGGAGCATATTTAAATGTCAGAATATATGCAACAGGGATGATCAACATAAAGTAAAGTATAAAATCATGCTTGATATAGTAAAACAATCCTTTCTTTTTTTTCAACGGCTTTACAATGCTATTTTCATCCAAAGCAATACTGCTATTCATTGCTTTCATAAACTACAACCCCCATTCTAGTTTCTCAACTCGCTCAGAATTAAATTTATACTTATAGAGCCTGTTCAAAAAGCAGCTGCAGCTTGAGCTCGCTTCCCTACCACTAGTCAGTGGTGCTGATCCCGAGTAGGATATAAACCCGCCGTCTACCGGCACCGTGATACCGGTTACAAAACCGGACATATTATCGTCCGCAAGCCACAATAACGTGCCCATAAGATCTTCAGGCTTTCCGAATCTCCTCATTGGCGTATGGGTTATAAATTTATGAGACCGGACGGTTAAAGAGCCGTCTTCGTTTCCTTTTCACAAACCAGGCCGGCTTTCCTTTCGGGGCGCGATTCATGCGTCTTGTGCTTGCATAGCATTCATCTCCTGTTTTGTGTTATTTCTTATAATCGCTGCCGAGCGTAATCTCGTTCTTCGAGAAGGAAACTACCGACGAGGTCTTCTCGTAAAAATGCGGAGCGTTCGCGAGCAAGCTGTCTCTCGAATAGAGCAGGCTGTCCTTAGTTAAAGGCAGGCTTACGCTCTTGCCTGTAGCCGCCGCTTCATAGATGGCCGTGATCAGCTCCAACGTTTTGCGTCCTTCACGGCCGTCAATGAGTACCTTCAGCGATCCGCTTTCGATCGCATACATCACATCGTTGATTTGTCCGGCGTGCCCGGTATAAGGGAGATCTGCCATGCTGTTGTACGTGTTCTCAAGCTCCTCCTCGAGCGCGGTGTTCCGAAACGGAAATCCGTTCTCCTTGGAGGTGGATGCATAAACCTTCCAGGGTGCGGAAATTCTTGCCTTTTCCCCTTGGAATATAAGCTGCTGTTCCTCTCCGTGATGCACGACAGAGCTTGTAATTTGCGCCAGGCTTCCGTTGCCGTAAGAAAGAATGGCTATGGAAATGTCTTCGACTTCCGCGTTATCATGCGACGTATTGCTCATCACCGCATGGACTTTGTCCGGCATCCCCATCATCCACTGCAGCATGTCAATATGATGAACGGCGTGGTTCAGCGTACAGCCTCCGCCTTCCTTTTCCCAAGTGCCTCTCCACCACAGATCGTAATAGCAGTGCCCTCTCCACCAGTGGGAATCGACTTGTGCATGTATGATTTTGCCTAACTTTCCGGTGTCGAGCGTGCGCTTCAGCTTCATGATCGGATCCCTGAACCGATTTTGCCCAATTACGGACAAAATGCGCTTCGACTCTGAAGCCGCTTCCAGCATGCGGTCACATTCTTCCAAGGAAGAAGACATCGGCTTCTCTACCAATACATGCTTTCCGGCACGCGAAAAGTCGATAGCGATTTGAGCATGCGTATACGGCGGGGTGCAGATCGACACCAGATCGATATCGCTGTCCAGCAGTTCACGGTAGTCTTGTTCGACCCTACAGTCGAGCTGAAATTTCTCTTTATACCGGACTGCCTTTTCCTCGTAAATGTCACATAACGCAACGACTTGGCATCTTCCCTTAAACGAGGACACATACGCCTCCAGATGCGAATTTGCGATTCCGCCGGTCCCGATAACAGCTACTTTAATCATCGTCTATCACTCCTTAGATTTATTTAAAATTTAAAAAGTTTGGCGTACTTTTGTTTTAAATATTCTTTTTCAATCACTACCAGCTCCAAATGATCTCTTAATATTTTTTCCGCTTGGTCGGGAGCCTTCTCCTTGATGGCGCGAACAATTCCATGATGTTGGGCAAGTATGATTTGCCAGTCGGAATCGGAAGCAAGCCGTAAAAACCGGATGCGATTGTCATGCGTTGCTATTTGTTGAATAAGTCCCCACGTACGGGCCCGACCGCAGCCGATCATAATCGCTTTGTGAAACTCTTCATCGAGCTCAAACAGACGCCCGTAATTCTGTTCGGATTCGCACAGTTCCTGCAGCGAGACGAGATTTTGCAGATGAAGCACCTGTTCCTTGCCGAGCAGCTCACATGCTTCCCGAACAACGGCGGATTCCAAAGTTTTTCTGACAAACCGGGATTCTTCCGCATGCTGCAAATCGATAAGCGATATGATAGAGCCCTTCTGAGGAGTGGTTTCGATTAATTCCTCCTGAGTGAGTTTAACCAATGCTTCACGAATCGGCGTCCTGCTCACTTGGAGCATTTCGACCAGTTCTTTTTCCGAGATAAATCGCCCCGGCTCGAGTCTCAGCTCCATGATGTTTTTCTTCAAGGTTTCGTAAACGAAATCCCGTATGAGTCCTCTTTTGTCTCTTAAAGCGTCAATCTGAATACTCATAAGACCCTCCCGCCCGCGGAAAGACGAGCCGCCATTCATACTTCAAGCGTTTCCAAACAAAATCAGGATGACTAGTACCCTAGTATACAAGATTGAGGGAAGTGAACCGGATAGCTTTATAAGCTTAAACTGCCGCCCTCTTTGCATGGATTCATTCTTCCAGCCATAATATGCTGATGACGCCTTGCGAATAGATTTTTTGTTGCCTTTGGCGATTGATAATACTAACATACCACCATTACAGCGGAGTTGACGATGCGCTAATCGCGAAAAACAATTACCCATTTCTTGCATTTCCTCGCAATTGAAAACGCTGTATAATGGGATTGGGAATAGATCGGATGAATAAGGGGGACGTATACTATGTTTGTAATGATCGCTGATTCCGTTGAACTGGGCAGGCTTCCCGATGTTCGAATGTCCTTTCATCTGATGGGGCTGCATGTTCGCGAAGTGGGTTCCCGGTGGACATATCCATCCCATGAACACCCTATGTACGAGCTTCATTGGATGATCGAAGGGGACATGCAGATGGTCGTTGAAGGCCAGATTTACGATCAAAAAAAGGGAGACCTGCTTCTCATACGTCCGGGAATCATCCATTCGTGCAAGTCGGCAGCCTCGCATGGCTTCACTTATTTTTGCGTGCATTTCAGCGTAGCCGATCCCGCTTTCTCCAAGGAGCTTGAGCGCCATCAAGCCGCCTGTTACGAAGCAGCTTCTCCCCTTGTCAAGGAATTGGCCCCCTTTCTAACGGACTTATGCAATCTTGCGACTGAAAACAGGAGTCGATCGCTTTCCGCCGCAAAAAGCATGAAGGTGTACGCAGCCGTGTTTGAGCTTTTGGGAACTTTGGTGGAGCAGCTGTCACAAACCGACAACGTCGTGCTTACGAAAAAGGAATTGCTGGCCGGCCGCATCGCCGAATATATTGAGAATTCGATCCGTAGCAGCCTGCTTCATCGCCAAATGGAAGATAGCGAAAGAACATTCGTCCAAGATATAGCCGAATCCTTAAAATTGAGTCCGTCCCATGTGAATCGGATATTTCAACAGGTTTACGGGAAAGCTCCCCGAAAATATATGTCGGAAATTTTGTTAAGCGAGGCCCAGCGTCTGTTGCTTCAGACGGACCTATCCATTGATCATATAGCCATGATGCTTGGGTATAAAACAAGCGCCCACTTCTGCCGCCAATTTAAGCGCTGGACCGCCATGACCCCGAGCGGATACAGAAGCTGCGCAGAGCGTGAAATCCCGAAAGAACGATAAAGCAGCCCCGGTTCAGAGCCGCTTTTTGCCGGTTCTATATCCAGACTAACGCCTTTTTCCCGTCTCCAGAGCTTGAACGATCCGTTTCACATCGTAGATGTTGCCTCTCCATGTGCCGCTGCTGAGCGACTGCAGTGCGGCCCACAGCCTGGTACGGCGATGGATCGGTTCCATCTCCAGACTCCCGTACCCGTAATAACTCTGAACCAAATGATCGATTAAAGAAGTTGGTCGGAATAATCTTTTCGTTCGTCATTACGATGTTATGTAACCATCGTCGGGAATGGGATAATATTCTTGTCAATTTGTTTCAAAAGGAACACTCCAATCGCGAGTAGTAAGGGTCATCCCCGGGGTGATCCAGCCGCACCTTCCGATACGGCTACCTTGTTACGACTCCCCCCCAATGATCTCCCCACCTTCGGCGGCTAGCTCCTTATGGTTACAGCGGCAACATACATTGGGAATTTATTAATCCCATGGGCTGTTGCTTTTTTCTTTTCCAATTCAAAGCCCATTACATACGCCTTTACTTTTCTACTAATTTGGGGATTTTGTTTTGTATACTTACTATACTAATCAAGCCAAGAAGCGTAACCGTAATTAACTTTTTCAATATCGAAAATGTCACCCTTTCTTCTCCGTTAGCGCAATCAAGCTCTTCATTCCTCCACTATATATGAATACACCTAATTCCATCTTTAAATCTCCGAAACACTCCTCTTCCTTGCATGGCACCAAATATAGCTTCTCTAATGTCTTCATCCTCTAGAGTCCCAACATTTTCGTGGTTTCTTCTGACTGGATGAAATCTTGGCGTTGACTCTCACGTTGCGTGATACTCTATAATCGGTGTTGAAGGAGGTCATAACAATTGAGGGTAAAAGAAGTAGCAGATTTAGTCGGTATTAGCGTCCGTACGCTGCACCATTATGATGAAATTGGATTGTTAATACCCGCTCAGGTAACAGACGCCGGTTATCGCCTATACTCCGACACCAATCTCGAGATGCTGCAACAAATCCTGTTCTTTAGAGAAATCGGCCTCCCGCTAAAAAGAATTAGTGAGATTATCAACGACCCGTCATTCGATCGACTGGAAGCGTTGGAATTGCATCGAAAGATGCTACTCGATAAACGTGCCCACCTTGATAAAATGATAGCGACGATTGATAAGACAATACGGTACACGAAAGGAGAGATTCAAATGTCAAACAAAGAGAAATTTGAAGGCTTTGATTTTAGCCATAACCCATACGAACAGGAAGCACGGGAACGTTGGGGTGATGAGGCCGTCGACAAGGCTAACGCTTCAATTGGAAGCCTGTCTAGGGAAGAACAAGCAGGAATGACTGAAGAAATGGTTGCGATTTTCGAATAAATTGCGGCCGTTCGGAACTGCGCCCCTGAATCAGAAGAAGCTCAAGCGGCAATTGGTGAATGGTATCAATTTTTGAATAGCAAGGGCCACTACTACTCGCTCGAAGCTTTCAAAGGATTAGGGCAACTGTATGTGGATGATGGACGGTTCACTAAAAACATCGACCAGTTTGGTGACGGTCTGGCAGCATTCATGCGCGAAGCGATGGCAGTATACGCCGATAATTCTAAATAATCTATTACAGTAACCTGCCCTTTAGTTTAATGAAAAGGGAGCTGCTACCAGCCGCGGCGAACTGCTCCCTTAACCTTCCACTAGCGTTGCCAGTTGCTTCAATAAAACAAGGGACTGTTGCCGGCCGCGGCGATCTGTCTCCCTTGTTTTTGCACTATCGTGTCCCGTTAGAGTCTAACAAAGTAATCCGTTTTTGACCGACAGCCTATGTGTCTGTGTGTAGCCTGTTTTCGCATATTGATTCGAATGGATGTATGTTCTTGTCCTCTTACATATTTGGTGTCATATAGTCAAGTTCCTTTGGCAGCCCTTCAAATAAGGCTCACCTTCTATTGGCGAACCTTTAATCTACTATCACGAGCCGGTTACATTCAGGATAATGTCCTTTAGTTCAATCAGAGCCTTGATTCGATAGCTGGCCTGTGAAAAGTCATGTGTTTTTGTGAAGTCGTTATGGACAATAGCACAGTCGATACCAGCCGCCACCGCTGAGTTCAACCCTCTGTTTGAATCCTCTACAACCAGGGTCTCTTCTTTGGTAGCTCCGAAGCGCTTTAGGCCGGTCAAGTATGGTTCCGGGTGCGGCTTGGTGCGCTCGTAGTCTTCGCGAACAAGGACGAATTCCATGAATTGTCTAATCTGGCGCTGTTCATGAATAAGTTGAAAATCCGCACGTTTTGCAGTCGTCACGATGGCCATGCGGACGTACTTTGACAGTTCGGCTAGAGTTTCAACTACGCCTTCAATCTCTATGGCTTCTGTTTTTAGATATTCCTGATAATAGACGTTACGGACCTCACGCTGCTTACTGATGGTCTGTTCATCAATACCTGCCGCCCTAGCTTGGGACCAAGTGCCCAATGACTGGGTCATGTCGCGGAGGTATTGATCTTTATCCAAGGTAAATCCAATGTCAGCCAGAGCGCGTTCTCCCGCTTTGTAATACCAGAATTCAGTATCAACCAGAACACCATCATGATCGAAGAGTATGTACTTTTTCATTGTTTCGTTCTCCTTTGTCAGTTGCGGCAACCATGCGTGCCATCACGCCGTTATTTGATACCATTTGTATTTCAATCTGGCTCCAGTAGGATCGTTGAATGGTTTTCTGGTCATCCCTGTCAATTGATAAGCCAGCGTGAACAGCAGCGCTCTATATTGATCGTACAGTTCCTCCATCCGCCGCCTCACCTTCTCTGGGCTGTTAGACATAATGCAATCTTGGTCTCATGTTTTTTGTCGAAGCTTACTGCCTGCATCCCATGCAGCATTCCTGAATTTCCACGCAGGTTTTCCCGTTACAATTATATTAAGTCCCCATTTGCGTCCCCACACCAATCCGCGATTTTCCCCCAGGCCGATGCAGAATAGATCCAACGGCGCCGATTTGTGAATCGGCGCGGGGCGGCCCTCCAGATCGGCCATCACGATTTTCCCCAGTCGATCTTCCTGTATCGCTACTTCTGCGCACCTCATCGCAGCTACCTTGCCGGTTTTTGGATCGACGATTCTCGCACAGTCGCCAATGCTGTATATGCACGGTGCCCCTTGGACGCGATAACATTCATCCACTAGCACTTGGCCATCAGGAGTAAGTGGTAAGCCCATCGTGCGAAGGGTCGGATTCGAAATCAGACCAATCGTCCATATACATAGACCAACCGGCAGACGATCGCCATTGCTGAGCGTCATCACTCCTGCTTCCTCCCGCATCACCTTACGGTTGTAAAGCACTGTCACTCCACATTCACTGAGTATCTGATCCAATTTTCGTCCAACTTTCTCGGGTCCTTCCATGAACAATCGTTCCTGTCCACTCACCAAATAGACAGAAATATCGGACGGGTTTAGTCCTAGAGACGATGCTTCCTTCTGCATCTCAAGTGCCAGTTCAGAGGACGTCTCGATGCCGCTGATGCCCGCTCCCGCAACCGCGACCGTCAACAAACGTTTACGTTCTTTAGAATTTGTCTCACCGGCAGCCTTCCGCAGGTTGGCGCGCCAGCGCTCCCGGATGACTGCCGCGGTTTGCAGATCGGTTAAAGAAATGCCACCCTGATCAAGATCCGGTTGCCGAACGACGCTACCGACCGCCACGACTAAAAGGTCATAACGAATTCGGGCATTATTTCCTTGCGCATCCTCATATCGAATCTGTTTTTCCCTACTATCCACTGACGTAACCGTACCTTGCACGAATTCGACTCCTTCTGAAAACCCATAATGCGTCCAGGGAATCATTATTTCTTCCTCGCCAACGGCCGGCCGGAACAACAGTATTTTGCGCACATGACCTGGCTGCTTGTCTAACAGAACAAACCGAATCCGCCGTCCGTTCGCCATGCCCCAGGTCTCTTCCTTTATTGCTTTGAGCGCTCCAAGCCCTGCATGGCCACCTCCGATGATTATACATGTCAAGTCGTTCATCTTTCCACAGCTCCTTTTTACGTTTTGCACATATAACAATGTAAGGCTCTGATTTGTGACATCGGAAACGAACGAATGGGAAACCTTGCATGGGCCCGTTTAATCAGCCGTTCTTTCGTGCCAGTTTGTTGAGTAAATCTGCCAGAAAGTTGAGCGAAGGGCTGCCACACGGCAGCCCTTTCGTCACTTAACTCTCGTATCCCTTTAGCTTAATGATCCTTGGCTTATGTTTGTGATACGGTTCTCCGCGCTGTCTTTAACGGCAAGCATTAGAGCCATCCTTTGTGGGATGGCCCTTACTTTGTAAATTATTTAACTTTGAAGGAGACTTGGAAAAATCCGCAGTCGACTGACTAAATCCGGGCAAGCTTATCCGGGTTTCGTACGGCATACAATCTGGCAATCTTTCCGAGTCGGAGATGTATAAATATAGCGGCCAAAGTTTCGTCCTTCGAACGAATTACTATACCGTTTTCACCGTTTAAATGAGCAGCCTCGAGGTGAAGTCTTTCCTGATAATTCCCTATGCTCTGGAATCCGTCGAGCAGGGCTCTGGCCACATGATCGCGAGTCTGTATCGGACGCTTATACGCGGTTGCTTTTCCGCCTCCGTCAGCGACGAGCATGACGTCTTCGGTCAACAGAGACATCACATGATCAACGTTACCTTGCTCGAGGGATGCGAGGAACCGGCTAACCCATTCATGTTCGACCGCTTCGGCCGCGACTGGCTCATCTTCGGATATTCCCATCTTGCTTTTTGCCCGGCTCATTAATTTGCGGCAATTCGCCTCTTGCTTGCCCAGCAGTTCGGCTATTTCGGGATAATCGAAGCCCAGCGCCTCACGCAGGACGAAAACTGTCCGCTCTGTCGGAGATAACCGCTCGAGTAGTACGAGCATAGCGTAAGATAGCAGATCGCGGCGGACGACCGTCATCTCGAGCTGATCCGCCTCCGGCGTCCGAATCGGTTCAGGGAGCCAGGGACCGACGTACATCTCCCTCTTCTTCCTCGCCGACTTTTGCAGATTGAGGCAGCGATTGGTTACCATCTTGCACAAATACGCTTTCGGCTCCTCCAAACGTTCGGGATGTACGTCGCACGCCTTAACAAATACATCCTGCACCGCATCTTCCGCGTCTTCCGCGGAGCCAGTCAACTGATAAGCCAATGTGAACAGAAGCGCTCTATATTGATCGTACAGTTCCTCCATCCGCCGTCTCACCTTCTCCGAGCTATTAGACATATATCAACTTGGTCCTTTTGTTTCTATCGGAGCCAGCTAGCAAAATCCCATCCCAGCTTTTTGACTTTCCACGCAAGCTTCCCCGTTATGATGATATCAAGTCCCCATTTGCGTACCCACATCAACCCGCGATTTTGCCCAAGGCCGATGCCGAAGGTATCCAAAAACGATTTGTGAACCGGCGCGGAACGGCCCTCCAGATCAGCCATCATGATTTTTCCCAGTCTTAACGCCTGCGGCCCAGCTTCTTTGCACGTCATCTGATCTGCCTTGCCGGTACTCGGATCGACGATTCTCGCACAATCGCCAATGCTGTATACGCCCGACATCCCTTGGACGCGATAACATTCATCCACCAGCACTTGACCATCAGAAGTAAGCGGCAAGCCCATGCTGCGGAGGGCCGGATTCGGTATCAGACCAATCGTCCATATACATAGGCCAGCCGGCAGACGATCACTATTGCTCAACGTCAACACTCCTGCTTGCTCCCGCATTGCCTTACGATTGTGAAGCACTGTCACTCCACATTCTCTGAGCGTCATCTCCAACTTTCGTCCAGCTTTTTCCGGCCCTTCTGGGAACAGCCGCTCGTTCGCATTTAACAAATAGACGGAGATATCGGATGGGTTCAGTCCTAGTGCCGCCGATTCCTTCCGCATGGCGATCACCAGCTCGGCGGACGACTCGATGCCGCTGATACCCGCCCCCGCAACCGCGATTGTCATTAGTCGCTTTCGTTCCTCAGGGTTCGTCTCGGCGGCAGCCTTCCGCAGATTGTCACGCCAGCGCTCCCGGATGTCTGCCGCCGCTTGCGGGTCGGTCAAGGCGATCCCTCCCTTCTCGGGATCCGGTCGACGAACAATGCTTCCGACCGCTACGACTAAAAGGTCATAATGAATTCGGGCATCATTTCCTTGCGCATCCGTATATCGAATCCGTTTTGCCTCGCTATCTACGGAAGTAACCGTACCTTGCAAGAATTCGACTCCTTCTGAACAATAACGCGTCCAGGGAACCATAATCTCTTCCCCGCCTGCGGCCGGCCGGAACAACATCACTTTGCGCACGTGACCGGGCTGCTTGTCGATCAGAACAAACCGAATACGCTGTCCGTTCGCCATGCCCCGGGTCTCTTCCTTTATTGCTTTGAGCGCCCCAAGCCCTGCGTGGCCGCCTCCAATGATCATACACGTCAAGTCGTTCATCTCTGTTCATCTCCTTTACATTTTTCACACATATAACAACGTAAGGATCTGATTTGTGACAGTGTAAACGAGCGTAGACTGTTCAAAAGCATTTTTTGAGTTGATCCCTTCCATCAAACGGTGGAGGGGCTGTTTGCTTTCACATGTATGGGACTAGTTATGTTAGATAGACTTATCGAGTGAATCAATTTGACCAGAAACAACAGGTTTATCAAAAAATATAAAATAACCTAAATATAAACCAATCAGAATTACACATACCAAAAAAATATCTACAATACGTTTAATATTTCTTTAGACACGCGTCCACAAAGCTGCCTTTCAAAGCGGCAGTTTTATCCTGATGTGCATTATTGTATTATCGTACCCGTTTAGCTTAACATTTAATTGACCCCGCATCCTTTTTTCTTCCAATATACATGAAGTGTTCAGCTAAACTCATTAGGTCATCACGTTCAGATACTTGCTCTGCCAAGTCCAACCAAGCATTTATTACTTCAGGTGATTGTGCAAGAAGTTCAGGTTCTCGTAAATATAAAAAGCTTTCGCAGTTCACCATATGTAGTTTTTCAAGTTCGAATTTACAAAAAATGGAAGTACATCCGTTGGGCGGATATAAAAATTCTCCGTAAATCCATGCCCGGCAAAATTAACGTCATCACGAATAATATTGAGTTCTGATTTTCTTTCTTCCTTGAGAATCAAACCTGGATTGCGAATGAGATAATCCCAAACGAATGAAAAAGAAGAGACAAATGATACGAAAAGAAGCCCATTAGGTTTTAATTTTTTCAAACATTCGTTTATCGTTTTTACCCTGTCGTTCTCTTCTTTTAGATGATACATCGGTCCCATGCATAGTATGTGGTCAAAATATCCATCATTAAAAGCCGTTAAATCACGGCTATCTGCGCAAATAGCATTAAGAGGCAATCCAAGCTCTTGTGCCTTATTCAGCGCAAATTCTACATTGTTTTGAGAAAGGTCGGCAAGTGTTACATCGCAGCCAAGTTCTGAAAGGTAGAGTGAATACTTCCCTGGTCCGCCTCCGAGGTCTAATACGCGGTCTGTCGGCTTAACGTATCGGATCATGTATCGTTTGCTAAGCTCGTACTCCACTTTGTGGCGATCCAACCGATTCCACTCGTAATGTACGGTTTCATCATAAAATCTTTTTACAATTTCAACGTTATCATCCACGGGAACGCTCTCCTCATTAATTTACTAGATTATACCACTAATTTAGAACAAATGGGTTGTTACGCATAACTTCCGTTAGCGCAACGCGGCTACCGATCCATGCCGGAAACCGCGTTCTATTTATTTATTATGCTTTCGACATTAAATATCGAATAACCCTCTGCCTATCAAATTTGCAGTAACCGGCTTCTTTCGGATTTCTCGCGACCATATGGACAATTGACCGATATGGTGGATCTCGTGAGCGATCACGTGCCGCATAACTTCACCGTATTTATGGGCTTCCCGTTCCCCTTCATCCGTAATATCAATCATAATGCGATCCTCCAGACTGTCATTCCAATCATAAACAAATAGAGCGACCTCCAAGTGGCAGCGGGCGGAAAAATCCTTAATTTGCTGCAAACCGGCCACTTTCTCGAACGGAGGGATGTCAACCGCTTTTTCTTGTATTCCACCACATATCCAACCATACTCGACAGCCACAATGTGGTGCAGCGTGGGGAGGATGCCTCCTATGCCGCCGACGCGTCTTTTCAACAACTCTTCCCCGCTCACCTTATCGCACCAGTCAAACCAATCTTTGCGAACTTGCCAGTTATACTCGAATAGCTTCAACATGCCGCAGCCTCCTCCTGTAACATTTGTTACTCCTACCATGATTCGCGATACAGTCCCGCTATCCTGCCCTTTCATTCAACAAAACAAGCAGGCTGCCGCGGCACCTGCTCTTTATTTTGCTATTCAACTATCATTATCTGTTAGCTTAATGATTTTTGGAAAAATTGACTGTGGACCTTACCTCAATAAAATAGACAGCTAGAATCCCTCATTTACAACCAACGCAGCGAAAAAGTCAAAAAGTAAGTTTATTTTCTGTTCCTGAAAGCAGCCTTTGTATATTTCCCATATGCCTGAAAATAACCATAAACGCCATTAGGCATGCAAATATATAAAAATATAAGGTATTCCCAAAAACGGGAATAAATGAAATGGCCGCAAAAAGCAATGTAGAGCATATTGTGCCTAAAGAAACATAGCGGGTTAAGGCTACTATTATCACAAAAAGGCCAAGGGACAAAAGGGCCATAACCCAGTCAACCATAAACAGCACAGCCACTGCTGTAAGTGCTCCCTTGCCTCCTTTAAACCCAAAATATACTGGCCAGTTATGCCCTATCACGGCTCCTGCGCCTGCCGCTAAAAGGCTTACACAATCATTAGCCTCTCCTGAATAAAAGTAAACTCCAAGGAACAAGCCTATAAAACAAGCAATTATTCCTTTTAATATATCTCCCGCAAGAACAAACACCGCAGCTGATTTCCCAAGAACTCTCAGAGTATTGGTAAGCCCGGCGCTTTTGCTTCCATGGCTTCGTATGTCCTTGCCGTATATTTTCCCTACAATCACCGCTGTATTAAGGCTGCCTAAAAGGTAGCCCAAAGCTAAGGCCGCAAAAAGCTTTAAAATATCAATCATCACTTTTCTTCTCCTTTACACAGACCTGATTACCGATATATTCCATACGATTACTAAATAATCCTGCCTAATAGCTTAATAAAAACAAGTAGCAGCTGCCGCGGCAGTACTGCTCCTTGTTTTGTTCAACTATCGTTCCCGTTAAGTATGTATCTACTTACTTGGGGTGATGTCTAGAGTGTCTCGTACGATGTTGAATTTACTGCAATTCCTGTGTTGATGTTGCCTTCACTGTATTCATCGAGATTAAGCTCCAGTTTAATTTCTGTTTCTTTTGTTTTTCTGTTAATTAATGCCTCTCGCACCATAACAAACTCACTTCTGCGCACTTACGTATACTGCCCAATAGCTTAACGAAGCTGTATATCGTTGCCACGTAACAGTTTGATGGCGCTATCGTTATCCGTTTATAAACCTGAAATCCTGATTGGCTCTGTTGGTTCAAGCCTATTTTACATTTTTCAACGAACGGAATTTGACATTGATCATACAATACATAGTCAAATGTCTATTTTCTAAATTATGAATGGAGGAGAATATGTGAATAGTCAACCTTTAAGAAGCTTTGGAGGAGGTATGCCTCCTGGCGGTATGCCGTTCGGAGGTATGCCATTCGGTGGCATGCCATTCGGTGGTATGCCATTCGGTGGTATGCCATTCGGCGGTATGCCCTCTGGCGGTATGCCATTCGGCGGTATGCCATTCGGGGGTATGCCCTCTGGTGGTATGCCATTCGGGGGTATGCCCTCTGGTGGTATGCCATTCGGCGGTATGCCCTCTGGCGGTATGCCATTCGGCGGTATGCCATTCGGCGGTATGCCCTCTGGCGGTATGCCATTCGGCGGTATGCCATTCGGGGGTATGCCCTCTGGTGGTATGCCATTCGGCGGTATGCCCTCTGGCGGTATGCCCTCTGGTGGTATGCCCTCTGGTGGTATGCCATTCGGCGGTATGCCCTCTAGCGGTATGCCCTCAGGCAGACAGGAAATCATTTCTTTCGGTTCCCCGGACAAGTAACCTTCACCTGTTGTTTGGCTGCCCATTACTTCAACGAAACCAGGGAGCAATTGCCACGGCAATCTGCTCCCGGTTATTCCACACAATGCGGCTGCCGATCTATACGGCAGCCGCGTCTTAGTTGTTTTATTGAACTATCGTATCCGTTTAGTTTAGCGGTTATTCTTTCATATCGCCATTTGGGTAAGTCTCTTTCAGAAACTTTACAGATTGGCTAATCAATGCCTTCAATACATCAACATCAATGTCGGCTACTTTGTTGATGTAGACGCAGGCTTTCCCTGAAGTATGTTTTCCGAACTTCGGCAATAACACATCTCGCTCCGTGTCGCCTGTCGCAAAATACAGACTGATCTTGGCTTTTCTAGGTGAAATGCCAACTAACGGTGCGTCACCTTCGTGACCAGATTGGTATTTGTAGTGATACGAACCAAAGCCAATGATACTCTGTCCCCACATCTTCGCTGGGTAACCTGTCGTTTCGGTGAATGTATCTAACAATTTGTAGGCGTCCTCACGCTTCTTAAGATTTTCGACATTCTCAATAAACTCAATGACGCTGCTGTCGGTTTCTTTTGTTTTCTGTTCATACATAGATAAGTACTCCCCCTTACTTTTCACAATGTAAGAATTCAAAGTTAAAGTATCATGTATGCAGAACGGCTGTCAAAAAAACGGAGTCGACCCGCAGCCTTCTCCTGATGTTTGAGCTATCGTTCCCCGTTAGCTTAACAAACTGATGTAGGGTTGTCTGTTTCCTTCGCTCATCGTATTGACCTCCTGCTCCACCGTATCAGTGCCAAGCCGCGGTTATCAGCCAAGCAGTCAACGAAAGGGTGTGTAGCGGAGCAGCACGATGCCAGAGCCGAAAGGTTTGGTCCCGGTCAGCTTCAGGTCCAGTCGATCACGAATTCCCCCCAACAATTGGGGGCCACGTCCGGCAACGATGGGCTGTACCACGAAGTGATACTCATTCACCAATCCCAGTTGTGCCAGGGTGTACGTTCCTTTCACATTCCGTTGCTCCTTTAGCTTATGTCGAAACCGGTACAATGGATTGGGTTACAAACGGGAACAGCCGCCGTTACTCTGTAAAGATGATTACATATATTAATTCCAAAAATAGTAATTAGTTCAATTTAATCTATGGGACGAAAGGGATGGTAAACGTTGGTTTCCATTATCGCTTGTACGGAGCGGCCTTCATTTATGAACAATGTATTCGCGAATTATGAACGGCAAAGTTATAAAAATAAAGAAATGATCATTGTTTTAAACCGGGATGACATGGACATTAATAAGTGGAGAAGAAAAGCAAGCCAATATAAGAATGTGTCTGTTTATCAAGTCCCTCAGAGATATCAGCTGGGCAAATGTTTAAATTTTGGCATTCAGAGGGCAAAACATAGCATTATAGCAAAATTCGATGATGATGATTATTATGGCCGCTACTATTTGGTAGAGTCCGTCAATAAAATGCGTAGACAAAACGTTCCCGTCATTGGGAAAAATGCCTGCTTTATATATTTTGAACCCAAAAAAGCACTTATGTTATATAGAGGAGGCGGACAAAACCGATATCGGGGCATGATTAAGGGCGGTACGTTGATGTTTAAGAAATCTGTGTGGAATAATGTAAAGTTTAATGAAAAAAAGCTGCATGGAAGTGATGTTGCTTTTTTGAGCGGATGCAGAAAAAAAGGATATAAAATTTATTCCGTGTCGAAATATAATTATGTTTGTGTGAGGAGAAAAAATGTAAATTCTCATACTCAAAAAACATCCACGAAAGAATACATGGGCAGGTGCAAATTAGTCAGGTATACGAACCGCTATATTCCATATGTTGCTAAAAAAGTTTTGTAACGGCATGTGCCACGGTCCAGTCAATCTGGGCCGATTTTTTTATACCGGATTGTCCAAGGTCAATATTGCTGCTGTTTCATAAGTTAGTAGCAGACAAGTTACCCGTTAACTTAATGACTTGTGATACGATTCTGAGATTTTTTCTTTAGGCAGTATATTTCTGGTGATCGAAGCTGGAGTAACGGTTAATCTGATCGACATGTTATTTCGATTTCTTAAATGATAAACCAAACTCCTCCATTGCGATTCTTAGCTTTGGAATCGTACTCGGACCGACTCCATGTAGCTTCAAGATATCCGTCTCAGCATACTCTGACAGGCGTTGGAGTGAGGTAATATCGTTCCGTTCAAGAGCCCTTCGGGCAGGTGCACCTATCTTGGAGAGAAAATCACTCTCGATCACTCTTTCTGCCTCGCATATAGGACATGTTGGGCAATCAGAGCTTTTATAGTAGTTGTGACCATTTTTACAAGTCCTCAAGGTTGTATTATTTGCCATCGTAATTGTCCTCCTTTTCATGAAAACCCTTTATTTCCAAGTATAACATTTTGGAGTTTATTAAGTTTCTCATAAATTGCTTGATTGTACGTTTGGTTGGTTAGCTTACGCAGCTCAAAGACACGAGGGATGCTCTATCAATGTCTTCAGTTTGTTGACGGCTGAACTGTCCGCCCCTGTACATTCACAGCGTCAAAGTTTTGCCTAATTTTCACGCCGAATAATCTGTGCGGAAGGAATGTATCTTGCGTTGGACTATATATTAAAACTTTCTTACCATGCTGGTTAAACGTTCAACGTGTTCAGGATCATAATGTGAAAAGAACAAAGTTTCTCCTCTATCTAAAGCAGCAATGGCATCCATATCCTCATTTGATAAATCAAAATCAAATACATCAATATTCTGTTTCATTCTTTCCTTATTCACCGTTTTAGGAATCACTGATACACCAATTTGGATCAAGTATCTCAAAGCGACTTGAGCACTGGATTTATTGTATTTATCTCCAATTGCGTTTAATGTTTCATTACTGAATAAGTTGTTTTTTCCTTCCGCAAAAGGTGCCCAGGCCTGGATTTGCACTCCATATTTCTTCATAATTTCTCGAGCCTTTACTTCTTGATTAAATACATGTGTTTCAACCTGATTTACTGCTGGAACAACTTCATTGTATTTTATCAGGTCGACTAATCTGTCCGGATAGAAATTACTTACACCTATTGCTCTCAATTTTCCTTCCTTATTTAGTTCTTCCATTGCACGATATGTTCCATAGTAATCATTAAACGGCTGATGAATTAATAATAAATCTACATAATCAAGCTGAAGTCTTTCTAATGATCCTTCGATAGATTTTTTTGCATTTTCGTATCCATAAGTGGAAATCCAGATCTTTGTAGTAATGAATAATTCCTCTCTTGGAACCCCGCATTTTCTAATAGCTTTTCCTACAGCCGCTTCATTGCCGTAGCCCTGAGCAGTGTCGATTAAGCGGTAACCTACCTCTATTGCATCCAGTACACACCTTTCACATTGTTCATGATCTGGAATTTGGAACACACCATATCCCAAAATTGGCATTTTCACACCATTGTTTAATTCTACGTACCTCATACCGATTTCTCCTTTATTAATATTTGTTTTTAATTAATCACGAATAAAATTTTGTCGTTGGACCTGTTAAGTCTTCTGGTGTCTCAACAATCGGAACAAATTCTTGTCATTTTTCAGTTTGCTCCAACTACTGGATGAGGAACATACGGTTCTTCCAATACGCAACTTCTTCAGGTGTTAACTTCACCGAAAGTGAACCTAACGCATCCTCAAGGTGAGTCAACTTCGACTTCGTTGCCCCTACAATAGGTGCTGTTACCGGTTGTTTTTGCAACAACCAAGCAAGTGCGATTTGTGATCGGGGAACTCCATGTTTATTTGCCAGTTCCGCCGCGCGATCCACAATAGATTGATCAGCATCTGCCATCGCATCGTATTTTCTTTTTTGAACTTGATCGGTTTCGGAGCGATGAGTTGTTTCCCCACGATCACGCGTCAATCTTCCTGATGCAAGCGGACTATATGGAATCACACCGATTTTTTCTTCCCTACAAGTGGCAGCATCTCGCACTCCTCTTCACGATATATGAGATTTAAATGGTTCTGCATGGATACAAACCGTGTCCATCCGTTTTTCTCTGCCACATGAAGTGCCTTTAGGAACTGCCACGCATACATCGCTGAAGCACCGATGTATCTTGCTTTGCCAGCTTTGACCACGTCGTGCATAGCTTCCATGGTCTCTTCGATGGGCGTATTGTAGTCCCAACGATGGATTTGATACAAATCAACGTAGTCGGTTCCCAATCTCTTGAGGCTTTTATCAATTTCACTCATGATTGCCTTTCGGGATAGCCCTGCACCATTTGGACCTTGGTGCATACGCCCCCAAACCTTCGTAGCGAGGACAATTTCATCCCGGTTGGCATAATCCTTTAGCGCTCGTCCAACAATTTCCTCGCTTGTTCCATCTGAATATATATTCGCCGTATCATACAACCAAGACAAATTCGGGACACATCTAAGCCTGTATTTCCGAGATTCACATATTCCATTTGATAGTTCCTCGCTCTCAAATAATATTGGTTCATTCAATTAAGAGCATAAATATCAATTTTACTAAGCTAGTTAGCCCGCTTGTTGTAAAATTCATCGCCCTCACTAATGTGAAGAAAGAAAATGGTCTTTCGGATATCTCAAGTGCTCTTAACTAAACTCGCGACGACGAGGCAATGAGAACCACAGTCCATCGAGCCATGCCAGTTCCTGTTCTGTTAATGTTAATTCATCCATGTCAGCAGCACGAAGACTCGCGTCCAATTGCTCTGGACGACTTGCACCAATGATTGCGGATGTGATTCCCGGTTGTTGTGTAACCCAGCGCAAGGCCGTCGTGACTGGATCAAAATTGTTCTCTCGGCACCAAGATTGGTATCGTTCAACAGCGTCGAATTGCGCCTCTTGCCAATAACGTTCCTGATACAACGAACCCGCATTGTTTCCGAGTCCGAAACGAGTCCCCTCTTCGACACTTGCATTTTTCGTATAGCGGCCCGTGAGCATGCCTCCCGCAAGTGGGTTGTAACTGATAATGCCAAGTCCTTCATCAAGTACCATCGGAACCAAGTCTTCCTCAATCATACGAAACAACAGATTGTAGCGCGGCTGAATGCTCACGATGCGGGCGTAATTTTTTCTGTCTGCAATTCCATTGGCTTTTGCCACTTGCCAAGCACGCCAATTGGATACTCCTATGTAACGGACCTTACCTTGCTCAACGAGATTATCAAACGCACGTAATGTTTCATCCATGGGAGTGCTCGGGTCAAATTGGTGAGCTTGATAGAGGTCGAGATAGTCTGTCTTTAGGCGGCGAAGGCTATCCTCAACGGCGGTTATGATATGCTTCCTACTTAACCCCCGATCATTTGCTCCAGGTCCCATCGCGCCGAAACACTTGGATGCCAGCACCACTTTGTCTCGTTTCCCCTCTAGCCATTCTCCTATAATCGACTCGGTTGCACCCGCGACGGCATAGGAAGCCCTCCCGATGGGATACACGTCTGCTGTGTCGATAAAATTCACACCGGCATCGAACGACTTATCAAGAATCTCGAAGGAGGTTTTTTTGTCAGCTTGATTGCCAAAAGTCATCGTGCCCAGACACAAATTCGTTACTTTTAATCCGGTATGTCCTAAAGAACGATTTTTCATAATAATTCACCTCTCCCAATATTGTTTTTACTTTCCTTTCATGGTTATCCCAAATTACCGTTCTTGATGTGAAGGACGAATAATCATCTCATTAAAGTAGCTACATCAGATGGTTGTTCAATTGCAAAAGCATTGCACCTTCATAAAAATATAATTTTATTATGCAACAAATTAAAAAGGGATCGTTATCCTATTTGTCTTAAATGATTGCCTAATTCTCTCAACACCTCTTACGCAAGAAGCGTATATGCTTTATAATTGAAAAGGATATAACACAAGGAGGCGCCTATGTCTGAAGAAATACTAAAACGGCAGGAAGAGCTCGCCAAACTGATTGCGCGTCATTCGGGACAGGACGGAGTTTACCAGACAAATATCCCATCTATATTTTTTATTCACCGCTCTAATGTGACCAGGGCAGTCTACGGAGTTTACAAGCCTTGCTTATGTTTCATAGCTCAAGGTGTGAAAGAAATATTGCTGGCGCAAGAGCGTTTTGAGTATGGTCCAGCCGATTATCTTATTTCATCCATGAACTTACCGGTAATCGGCCGGGTCATGCAGGCTTCTTCCGACGCTCCGTATGTCTGTTTCAAACTTGAATTTACACAGAATCAAATTTTAGAGGTTTTAAATGACTCTGAAATTCAAATAACCCCGAAAGAAAATGCTAAGCGTGCTATGTTTGTCGGTCAGATAGAGTTACCTATACTGGATGCGATACTCAGAGTAGCTCGTTTGCTTGACAATCCCAATGACATTCCGTACCTTGCACCTATCTATACAAGGGAAATTCTATACAGGCTTTTGCAAGGGCCATATGGGGTTACGCTGGCACAAATCGCAATGGAAGGAAGCAGCACCTATCGAATCAGGGAAGCTATCGAACAAATTATCAATAACTGTGATAAGCCTTTGCGAGTTGAAGAGCTTGCAGAAGTAGCCAGTATGAGTATTTCTTCGTTTCACAGGCACTTCAAAGAGGTAACCGCTATGAGCCCTATTCAATTTCAAAAACAGCTGCGATTGCAGGAAGCCCGGCGCCTTTTGTTATCCGAGTCAGCGGATGCCGCTGATGTCGCATTCCGGGTAGGCTATGAAAGCCCATCACAATTCAGCCGTGAATATTCCCGTATGTTCGGTTCTCCTCCAAGAGCAGACATAAAGCGCCTGAAGGAAAGGTATGACAATAAAGTACACGCATAATCCTCCTGCTCAGGAGGGAGCTTCCGAAATCCAAAGAACGCAATCTAACGGTAAAAACCGGACAGCTGCTCGGCTGTCCGTCCTCAAGAGGTTGGAATAGAGTCTTAAGATTCAACTAACTTTGTTATCACTATTTCTAGTCACAGGATCAAATATTTCAAGTGTTGGTTCACCGCCAGAACTAACGGAACGAACACAGAAGTATAATGAAAAACCACAAGGCGAGGGTTACCCGCATTGTGGCTATTAACTTACCAAATAGTGATTTTTGTCTCGTTAATAAACATTGCTGCTTCAGGCACTTCGTAATCCGCTTCTACCAGTGGAAGTGGCGATTTTGCCCCTGACTGAGATTCCAAGTCTATATTAATGCCGTTGATAACTTCTCTCAACTGTGGGAAACAATACATGTTGTTGTCCCAAATCGGCAAACGATATATGTTCTTGTCACCCGACAGCAGCCCTCGTACCCGTTAGCGGAACACCTTGTACGGCTATTTCTCCAACTCATAGCGGGCCGCGATAATGCCCGACTTGAGCGTTCGACTGGACAGCAGCTTGAGCCTGATTTTCTCGCCGCCGCCGTCGAATACCGATTTTCCGCCGCCCAGGACGACCGGACAAATTGTAAGCAGGAATTCATCGATCAGGCCGAGCTTAAGCAGCGTCTTCGCCGCTCCCGGGCTGCCGAAGATAACGAGATTTTTGCCGGGCTGCTCCTTGAGTACCTTGATTTCGTCTGCGATATTGTCCTTGATCAGCATCGTATTGTTCCATTCCACCTTGTCCATTGTGCCGGAAATGACGATCTTCTTAACATCCTGCACCCATTTGGCATGCTCCATACTGTGCCTCGACGCATTCGGATTGTCCAGCATCGTGGGCCAGTAGCTCTCCATCATGCGATATGTCGTGCGTCCGTAAACGGGAGCTCCGACTTCGGCTACGATCTCCTCGGCGTATTTCTCTAATTCCTCGTTGTACGGAATCCAATCGAGTCCTCCGTTCGAATCCGACGCATACCCGTCCAACGACACATGCATGAACAATACGAGTTTTCTCATGTCCGTTTCTCCTCCGATTTCGAATTTATTTGGTTCGATTTTTTTGGCCGTTGGCCCGCGTTTCATCCTGCTGTTACGTTCATTATAAATCATTACGTTACGTAAGGTTCAAGTGGAAATTTGAATTTTTTTGAAGACAACAATGTTGCGCAAAACTGCCAGTTAGTTCAACGAGCTGCCGAAGAAGCACGGCTACCTCACTTTTTCTCCCCTTGTACCGTTTTTTCAGTTATTGGAACTTTTCAAACTCATTAGCCTGTCAAAATTGATTGCCGTTGTCGATCCGAATGCTCAGGCAAAATTTGACCCGTTACGTACTGCTCCACATGCGATGGCAAGAATTCCTCCATGGCCGATAGATTAAATTGGTTGAACAAATCCCGGAAGCGAGCATTCAACACACTGGTAATATTCATTATTGATTGTGGTATCAAATTACGGTCTGATAGGCACATCAGCGCTAACGCAAAGTGAACGTTACTTGTACTGCAGCCTCCTTCATCCATTAATAGAATAAAAGGGCCTTGAATCTCTACGATTGAGAAATTCAAGGCCCTGTTCATTTCTCATCATAGAACATAAACTAATACGAACTCCAGCCGAGTTCAAATCAGCAAGCAATCGTACTCCCGCACTGCCGAATGTATGTAAAAGTTTTCCGTTTCCCATTTAAAGGGCTGCGTGGTTGATGGGGTTATAAAAGATCTCAGGATCCCTGGTTGTAATTGATTTCTTGCGCCCTGCCTATATTTTTACAATTCAAATACAATGCTTTATCATCTGTTTATTTTATATTGCTGACAAGCAAGAGCTGTGACTTTTGACTAACGTAGACAATCAAATAGGTAACCGCACAGTCCAGCGCCAATGCTGAAGCGTATGTATATGGTAAATACTTTCGTATTAGAAGACCGATCAATGCTTCGATTGATGCATAAAGGGAATATCTACCGAGCCACGTGACGGAAGCTGATCTAAATTATGTCGGAAGCATTACGATCGACACTGGACTCATGATAGAAGCGAACATTTGGAAAACGTATGCGCTCCCAGCGGCCGAAAACTCAGGAAAAATATGTTTGAACGGTCCCCCTGCCCCCTGTTCCAGCCTGGCGATATCGTGATCATCTTAAGCTTGGGGCTGATGGACGAATCTGAAATAGCCGCCCTTGAACCTAAGGTCGCTTTTGTCGAAGAGAAGAACCGAATCACTTCAGTTGAAACGAAAACCCTAGCTATTCCAGATCCACTTTGATTCACAAAACAAGCTTAAAGCAATTGGAGGTTGATCGTGTGAAAAAGGTAAAATATAAAATGGGAAAATTGGGAAAGTATAATTTCATGAAGAAATATAAAATGATAAGCTCATTTTTGCCGGACACTCGAAAAGCAACCTTGTCTAACATTAAAACTATGCTGAAATTGTATGGATCAGTTTACTTAAAACCTGATGAGGGAACAGGCGGTCATGGGATATATAAAATTACTAAGGAAAAAAATAGCTTTGTTTTACGCACCGGATCGAATGTACGTAATTTTAACTCATTAAATGTTTTATTTCATTCGATTCAAAGGAAATTAATTAGAGATAAATATATTGTTCAAGAAAGAATTGTATTGTTAAAATACAAAAATCGTCCGTTTGATATCAGAGTTATGGTACAAAAGAATAAAAAAGGAATGTTGGATGTTACTGGGATTATTGGAAGACAAGCGAAACGAAATAAAATAGTAACAAATTATCATTCGGGTGGAACTCCCTTACCTATAGATACCTTGCTCAAGTCACATCTGAATGATGAATCACGGAAACAGTACATTCAAAAAATTAAGAGTTTAGGGAAAAATGCAAGTGCTGTTCTTAATAAAAGTTATAGAAGTAAACGAGCATTCGGAGTTGATATAGCAATTGATCATAAAATGAATCCCTGGGTCTTGGAGATTAATACACAGCCTGATATGAGCATCTTTAACACTTTGAAGAACAAAACGATGTACAAAAGGATTCTCAGATACTCAGGAATTAAAAGATGAACAGTAAGTTGGAACTCCGTTTAGCGTAAAAACAACAACTGCCGCTGCGCCTGCATTTTTGCGATGCTCCTTTTCGAACCGTCGGGAATGTTATAATGTTCTTGTCACCCGACAGCCGCCCCCAACAACACAAACATACCTGTCGGAGGACAAGAATTATGCGCCGCTCCAGCTCTTTCCGGCGTTTGGCTCGCTCGCTTTCCTTGCGTTGGGTCCATTGGTAATAACCGCTTCGGGATACGTTGAAGATAGCACATAGCTTCGCAGATCCCGCAAGGCCTTGTCATCCGACTTCAGTTGGCCACTGCCCGGGAAGGCTTGCGCCCCACCCTGCTTGAATTCGGACACCCACCGATATACGGTATTGTCATGTAAACCTTTTCAAAATAAAGGTGAGGAATACTTATGGAACAGCACTTTGCTAGGATAAGCCATCTCGAAATGACCTACCCAAAAAAATCCTCCGCATAGTTCTCCCGTTCCCCGTGCCGGAGCGAGGGGACATTCGCGGAATTTGACAAGCGCACACGAACTTCCGCCAAGCCGGTCATATAGTACCGGGGAGGTGATTCATTGTGTTCAAAAAGAACTATCGCAGCCGCACTATCAGAGGCAAACTGCGGGTCTGCCGATATTTGTCCGCGAATCGTTCGCTGAAAAAAAACATTCCCCATACAAGACTGCTCACGCTCCCCAATATGAGAAAGATGACGGCTAGCCATTCCTCGCTTTATATCAAGCCAGATATCGGTTCGCTCGGAATCGGCATCTTCAAGCTGACGCGGACGCGAAACGGGTTCAAGCTGCGTTCCTCGCAGCGGGGCAAACGGAGTATCCGGTTCAAATCAACGTCTTCCGTTTACCGGCATATACTGGCGAAACGCCAGGGGCGAATGATTATTCAGAAGACAGTGCGACTTGACCGGGCGGGAGAAAGACCGTACGACATTCGCGTTATGGTGCAGCGTAAGCCGGGAGGAAGCTGGACATGTACCGGGATGGCGGCCAAGGTCGGACGGGCGGGCAAGATTGTAACCAATTATTATCAGGGCGGAGAACTAATGTCGATGGTGTCGCTGCATAATCGAAAAGGACTGCCGGAAGAACAAGGCAAGGCGCGCATCCGCCATTTAACCCGCAAAGCGCTGGACATCGTACGGACGCTAAGCGCCAAACGTTCGGGCATGCGCGAGATGGGCGTCGATTTCGCCTACGACCGAAGCGGGCGGCTTTGGGTGCTGGAAGTGAACAGCAACCATCCTCAATTCCATCCGTTCAAAAAGTTCGACCGAGCAGCATACGTCCGGATGATGCGTTACGCCCGCAGCTATGGCAGGAAAAGCGCAAAATAAGTAGTGCGAGGGCACTCGATAGTTGGGGTCTGTAAAATGAAATGTAAAACCATTGAAAAGATTTCAAATGGGACATAAGTTACATCAGATTATCCATTTCGGAGGTTGAGCAGATCCAGTATGTTGGCTCGTCTGCGTGAACAATTTGACGGGCTTCAGCCAAGCATCTCGGCATGTTATCCGAAAACAATTATTCAAAAGTGCATCGGCTGCGTTGCTGGAGTTGGAGCGGTTTGAAGAAACGTGGGGTGAAAAGTATCCCTTAATCGGTGAAGTCCTGGAGCCAGAACTGGAACGAGTTGTCCACTTTTTTCATGTACCCGACGGAGCTGCGCCCTTCTGGCTCATGTTTCTGGTCACTGTCTTGCCATAACGCTTAATTCGATTCAGCAATGTTTAGTCAGCTACCGTGACTCGATGTCAGGAAAAAGCTCTGAAGGATACCCCCCCGCGACTTACTACATCTGCAATAACAAGAGCATCCTTCGGATCGCTTTTAGAGGGAGAATTATCCCGATTCTCCTTATTTCTTTTGGTTGTCGCAGGATTCACCAGAACGAAGTTAATTTCTTTGATGGTAAGCCAGTTCCCGAGCCGGACCGAAATTGGCCGGATTTCGGATTCAGGCGCCGTATAAAGCCTTAGGTGTCTGTCACGGTTATAGTGTAGTTTATTTAAAATCGGAAAGAGTGTGACAATCGCCTACTAGCGAAATCAGGACGTTTAGCTGCTATACGTTTCAATCAGCTTGACAATCGTTTCTACCGCATTCGTTTCAAAGCGGGATGACATGGCTTCTTTGTAGGCTTCACACTTCACATAGAGCGTTTCAACACGTTCAACGAGGGATTCGGAGGTTAGCTCTTCTTCCGGAAGCACATCGGCGTAGCCGGCCTTTTGGAACGATTTAGCATTTAAAATTTGATCGCCTCTGCTCACCTGCAGCGAGAGTGGAATGAGAAGCATCGGTTTTTCCAATAAGAGAAATTCATAAATCGAAGTGGCTCCCGCCCGGGAAATTACCAAATCCGACATCGCCATGACATCCGGAAGCTCGTCAGAAATATACTCAAATTGTCTGTACCCTCTCTTGCCGGAGAGATCTTGGGAGACATTTCCATTGCCGCAAATATGTACAATTTGGAATTGTGCAAGCAACCTGTCCAGATTATCCCTGACGGCCTGGTTAATAACTTGAGAGCCAAGACTGCCGCCCATGATCAGAATAACAGGCTTCTGGGAATGAAAATCACAGAGGTGATAGCCTTTTGAAGCTTTCCCGTTTAAAATTCCCTCACGAATCGGAAGTCCCGTTAAAATCGCTTTTTGATCCTGCACATGCTGCATCGATTCCGGAAACGTGATACAAACCTTCGTTGCAAAAGGAATCGAAATTTTGTTGGCAAGTCCCGGCGTCATATCTGACTCATGGATAATGACCGGGATCTTGTTCATCCGGCTTCCAAGAACGACCGGGACGGAAACGAACCCGCCTTTCGAAAAAACGATGACGGGCTTCAAACGACGTAATAATCTATAAGACTCGTAAACGCCTTTAATGACTCTGAAAGGATCTTTGAAATTTTTGAGATCGAAATATCTGCGCAATTTCCCGGAGGAAATCGGATAAAAAGGAACGCCTTCGCGCTCGATAATGTCTTTCTCGATACCGGCGGCTGAACCGATGTAGCAGACTTCCCAGCCTAATTGCTGAAGCTTGCTCATCAGCGCGATGTTCGGCGTGACGTGTCCCGCCGAACCTCCTCCGGTAAAGACGATGGTTTTCATGCCATGTCACCTCGAATAACGGGATATATTAAGCAGGATGCCGATCGATGTCAATATAAGCGTCAATGATGACCCTCCCGCACTTATGAGCGGCAGTGTAATGCCCGTGACCGGGTACATCCCGATCACCACGCCGATGCTAATGATGACTTTCACAGCAATCATGCCGATAATGCCAACGGCGATGAGGCTGGCGAACGTATCAGGAGCCGTAATAACAAGAGTAATATGTGTTTCAGGCAAAAAAGTTATGTAGCTGGATGCCATGGATAGTTGTATCAGTTACTATAGGGGCAGCGTACAGTGAAATGTTTCATTTTACTGACTGCAAAGCGTTCTCGACCTGGGCGAGATGCTTCGCCATCGTCGCTGCGGCCAGCTTCGGATCTCTGTCGCAGATCGCTTCGAATAGCTTCATGTGCACCTCGAACAGCTTGCCGGCCATATCCTTCCCGCTATAAAGCCACAGCCTGCGGCTATCCTTAATGGTGCGGAACATCGCCGCGGAAATGTGCGTCACAATCGTTTCCAGAATCGCGTTGTTGGATGCCTTGGCGATAGCGAGGTGAAAGTTCGTATCGTAGATCTGGCTGATCTCCTCGTTGCCGACGGCGTCCCGCATTTGTCCGATGATTTTGCCGAGCTCTTCGACGTCTTCGGCGGTGCGGTGTTTGGCGGCAAGCTCCGCCGCGCCGACCTCAAGGATCTTGCGCACCTGAAGCACCTGCGATAGTTCGGCGTTCGACGTCTGCAGCGATTCCAGCACCTCCTGCGGTTCGAGCCCGGGCTTCTTGACGTAGGTGCCGCCGCCTTGCCGCGATTCGACGAGACCGAGCGCCTTCAGATGGCTGAGCGCCTCGCGCACCGTCGACCGTCCGACGCGGTACTGCGCCGCCAATTGATCGATCGTATCGAGCTTCTCGCCCGGCTTGATCAGTCCCGCTTCGATGATGCGCCGGAGCTCGTCCGTAATGATTTCGTAATTTTTCTTTTGCAAATTCATGGCCTATCTCTCCATCCCGCAGCTTGTATCGATAATTCTACTCTCTGACAGCCATTGTCGGTGACACTTATTATATAGATACGCCGAATGAATTGTATGCGTATTCGTACGATGCGACGCCGATTTTCAATCAATGCCGGATGCGGTACTGCTGCCGGGGACGACCCAAGAGGAGGCGGGCGTGCTGCGGACGGCGAATGAATACGGCATTCCGGTCGTGCCGCGTGGCTCGGGTACGAATTTGGCGGGCGGCACCATACCGGTGCGCGGCGGCATTGTGCTGAACATGAACAAGCTTATTTAGAAAATCACTATAAAACAGGGAAATCAAAATAGCTATTGGGATATGGTTCGTTTCTTAGTACATAGTGCCACCATTCGAAGCTATATGGTTCAAACCCACTGTTTTCCATGATGGAACGCAAAAGTCTGCGATTTTGCGCTTCCATGCTTGCAATCCCTCTTGCCGCATGGTGTGAACGCTCATCCATAAAATCGAAGCTGCCTCCCATGGAAACAAGTGCCCCCGTATCTAAGTGGTAAAGCGTAAGATCAATAGCACTTCCACGACTATGACTTGATTGTGACGCCACATATCCTTTTGCAACCATCTCGGTTCGCTCGATATTCGGATAGTATTTTTCTTTTGTGAGGTTGTCTTCCGGTTGTTCGGACCAACGCAGGAAGCAATCTACCGCACGTTTGGGCCGATACCCGTCCCATAACAGCAAACCGTACCCAAGAGCCGCCGCTTGCTTCTGCACCTCCAGCAGCGCAAGGGCTACGGCATGTGTTCCCACTATTCGATTGACCACATATCCGTCTACTGGTTTCCCTGTAAAATTGTCCCATGTGGCATATTTGGCGTCCCAGCGAACACCGTGCAATATTTCATCTAAAAAAACAAATCCCTTTTCCATGCTTATCAGCCCCTTAACGCTAATTCGATCAGGCGGTCAATCAGTTCGGGAAGCGTCATACCTGCAGCGGCCATCATACGGGGATAACGGCTGTATGACGTGAAACCGGGCAGGGTATTGACTTCGTTAAGCACAATGCGGCCGTCATCTTGTAAAAACATATCAACACGGGAAAGACCTCTACAGCCGAACGCCTTATATATTTTTTTTGCCATTTCCCGTATCCGTCCTCGCTCCTCTGCCGACAAGTCTGCGGGAATGGTTATAACTGCGTTTTCAGAGCCTTTTTCCGGCTCGGCTTCCTGATGAATGCGAAAGATACCGTGCCGCAGCCTGATTTGGTCCACCTCGCCAACAATCAACTCGGAACTGTTTCCCAATACGGCACAACCGACCTCACAGCCCAAAACAGCCTGCTCAATTAAGATTTTGCTGTCATATTGTCTTGCCGATTCAATTGCGGCGTCCAATTCGTCCGCGCCATTGACTTTTGTCACGCCATAGGATGAGCCTGAACGCGCCGGTTTAACAAAAACAGGATAGGCGAACGCATCTGTCGCCGGCCTATCGTCTTTATTAATAACCCAAAATTCGGGAGTAGCTATGCCAGCATTTTTCGCAATGATGTATGCCAGCGATTTGTCCATACAAATCGCGGAGCTTTGAATATCGCAGCCCACAAAGGGGATACCGGACAATTCAAACAGACCTTGTATTGATCCATCTTCACCCGACTTGCCGTGCAAAACCGGAAATGCTACATCAACGTGGTGGATTTCATATTCATGGTTCTTTATAACAAGCAATCCGTGCATTTTTTTATCCGGTGAGAGCACGGCTGAATAGCAAATGCCGTTTTCCCATTCCGCGCACGGTTTTTCGCACATTTTCCAAACACCGGATTTCGTAATTCCAATGTATAACGGCTCGTACTTTTCGTTGTCAATGTTAGCGGCGATCTCACTTGCGGATTTTACCGACACATCATGCTCCTCCGAGCAACCGCCAAACAGGATTGCAACTTTTACTCTATCCATGCGCCAGGCTCCTTTCAAAATCCAAACAGTTCTTAATTGTTTTTTCAACGGTATCACGCAACGCCTGTTCGGTATAATAAGCCGTATGCGGCGTGATTATCACGTTCGGCATCCTTTGAAGTTTCAGTAAAAATTCATTATCAATTAGTTTTTGTGTGCAATCAAAGTAGAAAAGCCCTTCCTCTCCCTCCAATACATCCAATGCGGCGCCGCCCAGTTTTCCGTTTTCCAATGCTTTAACCAGCGCATCGGTATCTACAAGCGCACCGCGCCCTGTATTGATAATAAACGCGCCTTGCTTCATTCCCCTTATTTGTTCGTGGCCGATGATATGGCGCGTATCCGCATTGAGCGGCACATGAAGCGTAACGATATCGCTATTTTGCAACAACGCATCAAACGGGGCATAGTTTGCCTCTACTTTTTGGCTGCGATCATAAGCCAGCACATGACATCCAAATCCCCGCAGCCGCTCAATAACCGCTTTGCCTATATGGCCGGTTCCCAGCACGCCGACTGTCATGTCGCGCAGTACCTTGCCACGGACGCTGTCCAGCCTGAAATCATGTTTTTCCACAGAGCGCTCAATAGATTTCGCGTTGCGTACTGCCATAAGCATCAGCATCATGGTATAATCGGCAACGCTATCCGGCGAATACGCCACATTGCCGACAGCGATACCCATTCTCTTAGCGGCAGTTGTATCTATATGATTGCAGCCGATGCTTCGGGTAGAGATATATTTCACGCCGGCTCTTTTCAGCGCAAGAAGAATAGACGCGGAAACCTCGGATTTGTGTCCTACGCTGATACATCGATTGCAAGGGGCTGATATGGCGTTGTCTTCCGACACGGGGGCGTTAATTATCGAGGGCATAACGCCAAAGCGTGGCGAAAGGGCACGGAATGCATCTGCTTCATCCTGCTCGCATCCATAAAAGGTAATGCCGATGTTATTCATAATTAAGACCATTCCTTTCTACGAAAGGCACCAATAAGAAATGAAACGGGGATGCCGATCGCAGTAAATTGAAATATATGAAGAGGAGTGATAAGTTACAGGCAGAGTGACGGCAAACTACAGAGCACGCGGAGATGAGTGGCGAAACGGATTGCCGTTACCCTATATTTTCGGCTCCTTAATTTCCACATTCTCTGGCAGGGGATAGCGGATTTCACATTTGTTGGTGTAAAACAGCTTCTGCCCTGTTATTTCGCAGGTATCCGCGTCAATTTCCGCTCTCTCAACCTTGACGTATTCATAAATCCCGCCGCTTTCGCGGGAATACTCAATGCCGCCGTTTGCAACTCTGTACAGAACTTGGGGCCGCTTGTCCACGAACACCGTCCCTATGATGTTTTCATCATCGAACGCCACTGAAATTTGATATGTACAATCGGTATCGTTTCGCGCCTTTAAGTCAATCCATCCCTCGTAGATTGTTGCGTCCACCCCTTTGATTTCGTCACTGTTTGGTTCGGGAAACTCCTTGACCTCGTGGCCGCTCCGCTCGGTGACCGTCAGCGGCGTGTGCAGGAACATCCAAAACAGCAGGTTGCTCATTTGACACAAGCCGCCGCCCGGCGCGGTAGTGAGTTTGCCATTTGTCACCGTAAGACCGTCTTTATAGGGAATATGCTTGTCCGCATGGCGTACAAGCCACCAAAAGGAAAAGGTTTCACCCGGTCTTATCAAAAGGCCGTTCAGTGTCTTTGCCGCCAGCTTCAGGTTAAACACCTTGTTTTTTTGATATGCCATATCAAAGCCGGTATGGCCGTTGTATAAGGCGCAGCCCGTTTCAAAAAGCTTATAAGGAAGCTCCTTCCCGTCAATGGTTTCCGCGTAGCGGCGACCATCAAACCGCATCCCGGCATAAAAACACATCTTCCGCTGCATTACCCTGACCGGCAACAGGAAAGGGAATATTTGTGTCACTCTTTTTCTACCCATGTGAGCACCTGCCTTGTATTTTAATCCACGCATAACTTGTCATATCCTTCTCTGGCGAAACGAAAAAAGCTCTTTCTTACGGTTTAAGTCTACCGCATAAGAACGAGCCATTTTTTAATATTAAATTGTTAATTTCCTAAGAAAAAGTAGTGGGACCTTGAGATTTTCCTAAGAAACGATGTTCATTTCTTAAGAACTCCTTTTATCAACCAAGTCTGGCAAGGCCGGAAGCTCTACCGTGAACGTCGTGTAGTTATCATTGCTTTCCGCGTAAATCTGCCCGCCATGCTGAACAATGATTTCTTTTGCAATCGCCAATCCAAGTCCCGCGCCGCCCGTATCGGAAGAACGAGCATCGTCCAGCCTGTAAAACTTTTCAAATATGGCAGCGAGCTTATTTTTGGGGATGCTTCCGGCGTTCTTGAAAACGATGGACACCACATCCCCGGAGAGGCCCGCCGTAATGTCAATGAAGCTGTCGTCCTCGCAGTATGCAGCGGCGTTTTTCAAAATGTTGTTAAAGACCCTCGCCAGCTTATCGGGGTCGCCGAATACGGTCAAATCCTCGGAAGCATGGATAACCGCCTGTTTTCCATTCGAGGCAAGCTGGGGATAAAATTCATCGGTCATCTGCAACAGCATATAGTATAGGTCTATGTGCTTTTTCGTGAGCGTAATCGTTTGGAGGTTATACCGCGTAATCTCAAAAAACTCGTCGATTAGCTGTTCGAGGCGATACGCTTTGTCCAACGTGATATGCACATACTTTGCCTTTTGCTCTACCGGCATGTCTGGCGCCTCGTCAAGCAGGCTCAGATAACCGATAACGGATGTAAGGGGCGTTTTAATATCATGCGCCAAGTACATAACAACGTTATTTTTTCTTTGTTCGGCCAGCTTTGCATCCTGCTCTCGCTTTTCCAGAGTTCGTTTTAATGTGCCCAGCTTCTGTTCCATGAACTCCATTTCCGTAGAAAGCTCAATTTGTTTATCTTCGTTCTGAATAAGTATATCAATGCCGGTATTTATCTCGTCAAAGTATTTTGCAAATTTTGAAAGCATGACGCGACATAGAATAAGAATACTAATGGCAATCGCCACATAAATAAAGATTTCCATATTATTCCGTATGGTATACTGATATATTGTCATCGCGTCCTGACGCTCTAAGTTAAAACTGTTTTCCAAAAAACGTACGCTCCACTCCCCAAGTGCTTGCTGCAGGATAAATAAACGCAAAAACGACACGAATACAATTGATGCCATAACAATCACAAGAATATACAGGTAGAGTTTTCGTGTTAGTTTGGAATAATCGGTTTTTTTATTCTTATTTTTATTTTTCAACCTTATAGCCAACCCCCCATACCGTTTTTATATACTTTGGATTATCAATGGCGTCATTCATTTTTTTGCGCAGATGCCGGATATGCACGGTGATGGTGTTGTTGCTCTTGCTGAAATATTCGTCGCCCCATATCTCATGAAATAACTGCTCGGAGCTAACCACATTCCCCTTGTTTTCACAGAGGATGCGCAGGATTGAAAATTCAGTAGGTGTAAGGGATAGAGGTTTTTCGTTCAAAAAACACTCGTGCGTATTAATATCAATGACAAGGCCAGAGTGGACAATAACATTTTCACTTTGCACCACAGCTCCGCTGTATTTCTTGTAGCGGCGTAGTTGCGCCTTGACCCGCGCAATTAACTCCAGCGGGCGAAAGGGTTTCGTTATATAATCGTCCGCGCCGATTGTTAGCCCTGTAATTTTATCTACCTCCGTATCTTTCGCGGTCAGCATGATAATTGGATAGGTGTGCTTGTCCCGTATCTTTTGGCAAATAGTGAGACCGCTCGAACCGGGAAGCATTATATCCAGTATGGCAAGGTCAAGCTCGGTCTTATCGATACATTCCAACGCTTCTTTGGCAGTATAGTATTTGAAAACCGTATAATTCTCGTTTTTCAAGTATAGCTCAACCAAATCGGCAATTTCGCGTTCATCGTCCACAATGAGAACTTTAGCGCACATGATTTTCATCTCCTTTCAGACAGAACCCAACATCCTACTATTTTACTAAATTCGGTAACTATATTTATGATTTCTCGCATGAGAAATTATTAAGATTTTCATAAGGACCAGTTCTTGTCATTGTGTTTTGACAAGAACTTGATATCATAAAATATAAAGCCGCATAATCAGCGGCTTCTAATGTTACTATGTTCTTGTCACACGACAACAGTCGCCAGTGATTGCATTCCGGAATCAAACCTACCCAGAATGTTCAGGTCAATTCCAAAGGGTTTGATGCTATGTTTTGATGAGGAGGAGATGAATTTCACTCTAGCGTCGCGGTCAGACGGTCACGCGGTAGTGAAGCTGAACAATGCCGCTGCGGAAGCGGCGCTCACCGAGCAGCTCGAGCCGCATGAGGAGGTTGTCCGGCAATGCTCGCTTACCTCCACCCAAGACGATCGGATTAAGAAGCAGATGACACTCGTCGATCAGTCCCGCGCTCATCGCCTGCCCAGCAAGCTCGGGGCCGGTAATCGAAATATCGGCTCCTGAGGACTCCTTCAGCCTCCGGATCGCATCAGGATCGAATTCGCGCTCGATCCTAGTTCTGGCGCTTGAAACCGCCTGAAGCGTCCGGGAATACACGATCTTCTCAGCCGCTCGCCAAATCTGTGCGAATTCCCGCACTACCTCCGGTTGATCGCCGCTGGTGCTCGTCGTCTCCCAGTACACCATCGACTCGTACATTCGACTCGTACATTCGACGCCCGTAGAGATAGGTGCCAATCGTCCGCTGGAAGTCAGTCCAGAACGCATACGTCTCTTCATCGGAGATCCCCCAATCGATATTGCCGTGCTCGTTCTCTATGTACCCGTCCAATGATATGTTAGCAGCGTAGATCAGTTTAGCCATTTCAATAACACCCTCCAATTTTCAGTTTCCAACGAGACCAAGGTCTGCTTGTTCTGCCATTTCAGATGGTGACGAACTCGTTTATTGAGCAAATTTATACAAAGAAACATCCTTTTTTATAATAACACATATTGGAAGAATTTTGCCCGTTGACTTAACCAACGGGCGCCAGTCTATTACGCTAGTATGTTTAATATGGGCCGACAAATGTTTGCCGGCTACATCTTGTGCTCGTATTATTCGTCTGGCAGTGCCAAGCCGCGGTTATCAGCCAGGCAGTCAACGAGCGGGTGTGTAGCGGAGCAGCACGACGCCAGAGCCGAAAGGGATGGTCCCGGTCAGCTTCAGGTCCAGTCGATCACGAATTCCACCCAACAATTGAGGACCACGTCCGGCAACGATGGGCTGTACCAGGAAGTGATACTCATCCACCAATCCCAGTTGTGCCAGGTTGGAACCGAGGCCGGGACCGCCGTTAACGAGTAAGTTCTTCCCTTCTGCCATAAGCTGTGGCACCTCCTCAGAAACAGGCCCTTTCAATAAGAAAGAGTTCTGCCACGATACTTGATCCAGCGTCCGCGAGACCACGTACTTGGGTTTCCGATCGAGCTTGCGTGCGAAGTCGACCAAGAATTGAGGTCCGGCGCCGCTGCTGGCTATGGCTGGCCAGGCACTTTCCATCAACTGATAGATTTCGCGTCCAAAAAGCAGACCGTCGGACTGGTCCATCATGTCCACCGAATACTGGTGGAGCTCCTCATCTGCAATCACCTGCGTATGGTCACAGCAACCGTCCAGCGTCACATTCATTTGCAGGATTAAACGTCCCATATTCAACCTCTTACTGTCTATATTTTATCAAAGAATAGCAGGCCCGGTTTCTTATAGATTGCTAATGTGCTTACTTTGGACCTTCCCGTTATGTTAATGCTACGTTCACTATCCATCTCTGTTATGGTCAAATCTTTTTCAAAAATACTTAACTCCTCTCTGACTTGCTTAAATAATTGATTTTTCTTTTTGGCAGAAATTATTTTGAGAGGTAACGGGATGTTATATTTCTACAGCCTCCAAAGTTTAAATTCTAAAAGACTATCATTATTTGACATTTTTTTGTTCAAGCTAGTTTTGCGGATGCCGCTAGTCGGTCAGCCTTTTTCTGCCCCAAAAGATTTGTTCCGATCACTCCAGCGATAATAAATACTGAACCGAGTAGATGGTACCAGGCTATATTCTCTTTCAGGACCCAGGCATAAAAAATCCAATCGGATACATGCTTGCCAGCAGCAACAATTGATGCAGCGGCTTGCCTCGGTAGTTCAGCTTGAACAAACTACACGCTGCCATGATGGAGAGGATGACAAACGCTGCGGAAAATCGAAATGTCAAGGAATCGATTGGACTTGTGTAGTCAAGCGTCGTTTTGACGAACATGAACGAGATTCCGATGAAGACAGCGTTTAATACAGCTAGCAAATAGGCGAACTTCATGCCAGTTGATTCGTTAATTTGCATAGCGAAGCACCTCTTCGGCGGCTTGTTTGGCGCTTGCGATGCCCGCATCTGCAAGTCGTCCCTCTGCTCCTACCCAATCACCGGCGACATATAGACCCAGAACCTCCGGAACGACCGGACCTGGAGCCGGACCTGCCCCATTGTGGTGTATTGTATGTGAATCGTAGCCTACGAGAACATTAGGAGAAAAACGCATGGCAACGACTTCCTTCTCCCAGCCAGGCTCCAGAAGGTCCATGAGATCGGTCAGCGCCTTCTCATCCGCCCTTGCATCTCTCAAATTATTGTTATCGTTATACCTCATTGCATGCAGTACAAGTGAGCCGTTGTCACTCAGTGTGACAGGTCCAGAATGCTTCGAGAAGTAGAGAGGTTCATCTAACCCGAGCGCAAACACTCGCTCCGGGCAAGGGAATTGTTTCAAAGCCACATCCAGGCATGCGGCATAGAGAGGCCGCGATTCTTCTTTCCATCTGCCGACTGACATCCGCTCTGCACCTTGCACGAATCGGCATACTTCATGCGGTCCCGTTGCCGCGATGACGGCTGATACCTTGATTTCAGAATCATCCGACAGCTTAACTCCTTTGAGGCGTCCGTTCTCGATCAGGATTTGCTCGACACCATTACCTACAACAATAGCAGCGCCGGCTTTGGCAGCCGCATCGCGCAAATCGTCTACAACTGTCTGCCAGCCCCCCTCTACATAACGTACGCCTTTACCAGCGAGCTGACCTTGCCGGAGCACGAATCCAGCGCTTAGTACTCCCATATCATCGCAGTAGGACCATTGTCGGCACATCGCAAGGAAGAAGAGACGAACACGTTCTTGACGAATGTTTAGGTTTGCCCATTCTTCTAGACTGATCGATCGAATCGATTCGGTTTCGATTTGATTCAATCCGCCCATCAGGCTGCTCCACTCCCTATTTTCTTCCGGGGTTAAATCGCTCGGCAACTCTAAAATTCTCCCCTGTAAAATCCCGATCATGCTGCCCTTGGACGCATAGCCTCCCTTTGGCAGGCAGCCGAGCTCAACTAGAATGCGAAGCGCTGCCCCTCCTTCATACATAGCATGAGGACCGAGGTTAAATAGCGCACCATTCATCTTTGTCGTTTGGGCAAGACCTCCCAGCCTGCTTTCTTTTTCAAAAACGATTACGGATTTCCCTGCCCTTGCCAAATAAACGGCTGCCGTCAGCCCGGTAAGTCCCCCGCCGATCACGGCGGCATCATAAATGTTCTTTTCTAATGTCATCCTAATCATCCTCTCCATATAATAATGACAGTCAGTAAGTACTTACTGACATATAGGTAAAAATATTTGCTAGGTGCTAAAAGCCCTAGCAAATATTTTTACGCTCTCTTGCATGAAAGGTTCCAACTCGATATTCGGATAGTTCTTGCCGGCTTCCAAATCATTGACGAATGCACCATATTGCGACATCATGAACGTAAACGCTTGAATCCTTGGATTTGTGCAGATCATTTTCCTTTTCTCAGCCATAGCGATAAAGTAGTTCGTCAGAAATTCTAGAAGTTGCAGCGGGTGCTGCTGCATCCGTTCTTTAAAACCGGGCAATTGAGCCTTGGTGCTGATCTGAATCAACTTCCGGTTGCGGTTCATGATTTCATGGTATGTCCTGCAGACAGTAAGCAGGTCAATCTCCAACTCCCAAACCAGCTTCTCCTCGAAAAATTTCCGCATCTCTTCGGCATAGTGAAACCGGTCAATGGCGGATTCAAGGAGTTTCTGTTTGCTGCCGAAATGGCGAAATAGCGTCTTTTCGCTTAGACCGGCGGCCGTGGCGATCTCCTGTGTAGTGACGCCATTGTAGCCCTTCTCCGAGATCAAATTGATTGCAGCGAGTAACAGCCTGTCGCTAACCCCCAACTTACTGTCATCCATTTTCAAAATCCTCTCATCAAGCATGTGACTGTCAGTGGTTACTGACCTTAGAATATACCACTTCCATCCAGCAGTCAAGATAAGCTTTGTAGGCAGTAAATCATTCCGTTATCCTGCCCGTTACTTCATTAAAAATCAGAAAGCTGTGGCTATCTGCTCATTACACAATCGTACCCGTTTAGCTTAATGAATGCCAATTAAACTTGACCATGATGGATGATGTTGCATGCCGAAAAAATATTCCCATCAGGGTCACTAAAACCAAAGCCCCTCAAACCTTCGCCTATATTATAGTTAAGTTTTCCAACATTGACGTCTTGACCCGATAAGAACTTATGAAACCGAACTAAGTCAAGTACATAAAAATCAATCACACTGTGTCTGATGTTTGTGTTTGTGTTGAGAAATCCTAATTTGTTGCTGACATCTTTCGTTTGACACAAAAACAGCGTTGGAACGCCACTTGTTGCTTCCTTGTAAATGCAACATCGCATCTGTCTTTGTTTCATGTACGACTCTTGTGCCAAGATTCCTGCAGTACCATTCAATCGATTTCTTAAGATCTGAAACAGGAATTTCTATAGTAGCAATTCGAGGAACAATTCTCCACATGACATCATCATGAAACCAGTCATATTTCGGTAATTTTTTTATTCAGTTGTACCTCTATGCATAATACATCCGCAATAATGATTCAACTATTCTGCCCTTTCTGAACAAAGGCAGCCGATCGTCGTGATCGGCTGCCTTCGTGTCTTCATTGCGCTATCGTATCCCTTTAAGCTGAATTAGAGATATTTTTTAAACCCTTTACTAACCAATCCGTCATATCCTTCTCGTTCGAAGAACTGATGAGCTCTTTCACGGGTTGAATTGCTTAGAAGCATAATCCGATGACAATTTATAGACCTACAATACTCTTCAACATATTGTAAAAGTTGTTGTCCAATACTCTTACTTCGATGATTCTCATGAACAATAATATTCTCGACAACTCCATACGGTCTTGTCCCATGCAACGCTTGGATACAAATATTTAGCGTCACTGTCCCCAATATTGCACTGCCATCATCAAAAACAAATAGAAAGTTATTAGGGTCACTTCTGATTCTATCAATTTGTTCTTCGAGAACATTCATTTTCTTACTATTTGGTACTAACATACGATAGAGCTCCCACAGTTGGTTTTTATCAGATCGTTCAGCTTCACGAATCATATCAATATCAACTCCTATACAGCCTCTTGTAATTATTACAACCCCAAAATTGTGACAAGATCTAAAAGATTTCTAATATTATATTTGAGTTTAATGTCATTAGAAACCTCTATATTTTGGCGGTTATAAAAGCAGAAGTCGATTTCTGAATTCATTGCACCATGATAGTCATCTTGTAATGAATCCCCAATAAATAGGACTTCATTGTTACTTAAACTAAAGTCACTTAAAGCAATATTAAATATTTCTTTATTAGGTTTCCTTATGCCTACTTCATCCGATATAACAATGGACTTAAAAATATCATGTATTTTCCCAGCCTTAAGCCTCTTTCTTTGAGATTCACTTACTCCATTTGTAATAATACCTAATTGAAATTTAGCCATTAAAATAGGCAGTATCTCTTCTGCTCCATCTTCAAAAATGCAAGTATTACAAAAATAATTCCAGTAAGTGTCTGATAACTTACTATGAAGTGCCTCCTCCAGATCAAGAGTGTCTCTAAATGAAAATCTCAATACATCACCTATTGTTTTTACTTCACCGCCATTTACAAAATCCATCCAATGACGGAAATTATGTTCCGAAAAAGATCTCCAAAACAAATTCCATTGGATTACGTCATCAATAAAGAGGTTGTGGTCATTACAGGTTTTCCTCATTGATTCAGTTTCAGACAAACTATAATTTAATAACGTATTGTCCAAATCAAAAATAACTGCTTTATACATTTTTTTATCCTCGATTATTGTAGTTTGTAGAGTGTTCTTAGTGAAAATCAGTTAGTTTTGTTAATGAATTCTTCAGACAATTCCATATTTCCTTTTTTAGAGTAATTTTTTACGCAATTCTGCCCTTTTGCTTAATGAAGCAGCTCGATCGATCCCGCGGCGGACTCATGATCTTACTTTAACGGGTTCCGTTTTGGAGGAGAAAATGTGAATTTACCTTCCAATTTACATACGATTTTGCTCGGCAAATAACACTGAATTGTTTCTGTAATTAACAAAGCTAAATGACGTGCCGATTAGCACGCCATTTAGCTTGCATTCAAAGTTTCTTGATATTGAACTAAGCCCCCGCAGTGGATGGGACTATTCGTATCCAGGTGCACCGGTGTATTGGGCTGTCCGTGAGCGACCGAGTTACTGTCGTTGGCGTTTATTTGCTTCGCTTTGACGGACGATCTCGTCAACAACGTGCGCGATCGGTGCGGTGGCATCGATTATAATTCCGTTTTTCGGAATGTCTTCTTTCGTTTGGTGCAATCGCGCAATGAGTTCCCGTTCCGTTTTCTTTCCGCCCCACTCATTTTCCGGTCGCTCGTCAAGCCGCCGGTTCAATGTGTCAAGGTCGACCTCGAGGACAAACACGCCGTCAAATAGATCTATGAATTTCGAAAAGTTCCTAGAACCACCGCAGAAAAATGTTACCGCCTCATCCTGGTTGGCGACCAAAGCTTTTACTTTATCTACATGCCATATGTGGTGCTCGTGCGTGACGCCATCCGTCCGTGTACCAGTTTCTGGATCGCCTTGATAAGCCAATTCACGGTCACCATTAATGGCATGGTAGCCGCGCCGCTGCAATTCTTTGCAGACCGAAGTTTTGCCGGTGCCGGAAACGCCTTCAATCAGATAATTCCTAATGCCCATGGTTAGACCCTCCATTTAACTGGATAAGCACAATATATTGGATGTCTATCTGTCGCTAAACTGCCCGTTAGTTTAATCTCTAACCCGACAACAACTTATTCTCCACCCATCATGGTTTTCCTTTTTTTAACCTTCTTTCCCGTTCGTTAAACAGGCTGCCGACTGGCAAAGCTCGTTGGCAATCGGACAATGTTCTTGTCATTGACAAATGACAAGAACTTGATCCGATAATAAATAAAGCCTGCAATTCAAGCAGGCCTCATTCGGCTAATGTTCTTGTCATCCGATACTTGGCTGTGACAAGTCAGGTTAAGAGATCCTGAGCTCTTTTCGTTTATAAAATTAAAACGTATTATATACATTTTCACATTCTTCCGCGGTCGGTTCATAAAAACAGTGCTTCTTGTATCGTCCTACGAGCGGCTGATTATACCAAGTTGGCGGACATGGTCCGGGATTTTCGAACGTTCCTGGACGGAAATACCATAGGGAGAATTTGGCTGGCCAATTCCGCTCCCCATTCACAGCCCGTTGCGCCAGACGGCGTTCCCTCTCTCTTGCGTTTTGATAGTACAAACCATGTTGCAACGCTTCGAACGCATGCGGCTGGTTGATCATTTGGGGAATTGTCCGGAGTCCTTTAAAATCGGAGCAATTCGCTCTTATTCGGTTAATGCCAACATTTCCAACAAGGACCATACCCATTTCGCCTTCGGTCTCAGCTTCAGCTCGAAGCAACCTTGCCAACATATCAATATCCTGTTTCCTGGCTTTTACGACTGCCATTGGCTCACCTCTTTAGATTTCCTAAACTCATCATATTGTAGGTGAAGCGAATGTGTTACTCTAAGGGAGGAACTAAGCCGAAATCTCCACATAAACAATCTTCAAAACCATTCAGACAAGCTCCATAATAACCAAAAGGACCATTTACTGCTTCTCCAAGGGCAATGTAAAAGGTCTCCACGTCCTGGATAAGCTCTCCATCAATTGTGTTAACTTGTTCTTTACTTCTTATTGTATGAAATTTGTGAATGCTTAAACGTATAACCTGTGACCAAGCACGTTTCTCCTCAAGCGTGCAGCCTACCCATTGTCCAAGTTCGTTAGGGTTGTCACTTAACCACTTTCATCGTCAATAATGGAAAATTTATAGCCCATAGATCACCTCCATCATCAATGCAACATCATTTTACCATGCTTACCTTTCCTTAGTTCAACAAAAAACAGCCGATCGGAATGGCATGCTGCCGAGGTTGATTATTGAGCTATCGTATTCGTTAGCGTTTTTGTCACAGATTACGCTGTCAAATTACGGCTAACAAAAAATTCAATTACTTCTACTGGTTCTTTGAACATTAAATCTGGATCCACAGGGGCCAGCTTCTCTAGCTTTCCTTCTCCCCAGAGAGCGCCCGCACTAACCATACCAGCCCCCCGGGCTGCCAGCACATCCGTCGGCTGATCGCCTATGTAAACGCACTCCTCAGGTCTAACTCCCATAACACTTGAAGCAAGAAGTAATGGCTCAGGGTCGGGCTTATGCTTCACAGTGTCTTCTTGACCGACAATACATTCGAAGAACTGAAGCAACGATTTCGATTCCAGCTCAGGCACGATAAATCGGCGGTGCTTGGAAGAAACGATACCGAGCCGGAATCCCGCTTCACGCAATTGTTCGAGCAACTCAACGATACCAGAGTAGCCAGTAATGCTGTGTGACCGGGCCAAATAGAACTCCACCCCATGTTCCAAGATGAGATCTCCTTGTCCCGGAAACATGGAGTTCAGTGTAGCTAACGCAGGCTTACCTACGAGAAAATCCAACTCCTCCGGCGTTGCCTCACATCCCAATACAATCCGGAATCCATGACGATTTGCTTCAGTCGCTAATCTCTCACTGTCCTGGATTGTACCGTCCATATCAAAGAGAATACACTTAACCAACTAATGATTTTTGTAGATTTCTATTCATTCCCTGGTTCCAAATCGATAAAAGGTTTGATTTGTTATTATGCAAAAAATTAAAGCCCTCGCGGGTGAGCTCGAGGGCTTATTACTTACAGCAAAGTCTTCCGAACCGAGGAAGGATCTTCATCCGTTTCGACGGCGGAATCAAACACACTGGCTTGCGGAACGTTCGTAAGATCCAACTTTTGCCTCACCTGATCACCAATATTCCCATACCAGGCTTCAAATGAGTCATCTAATTGCTCCTCTCGACTACGATCCTCATTCACATCCGAATCCGCTTCGATTTTATTACCTAGTACCCCATACTCGTCTCTAGGTTGGGTCATCGATTACTTCAACTCCTTCATGTTGGAATTGAATTAAAATCCCCTGTAAAAATCCATTTTATACACGGGCTTTTAAATAGAGGTATAGTTGTTATTTGAGAATCATAAAGGCAAGAAACCCGGCCCTTGCTAGTGACCGTCAGAATATGAAGTGGCATTGCACATTACTTCCAATTACCGGCATTTTCAAATAATATGCAGCAGAGAACCAATTGGATGAGGCGTCTTTTGACGGACGCCAAGCTAAAATCGAACATAAAGGATTGGGAAGCCAAAGCACAGATCATTATTGCACGCTTTCGTGCGGATTACGCACACTTCCCTAATGATACGAGGTTTAAGGAGCTTATTGAGGAATTTATGCAGATCAGCCAGCTGTTTCGCGAGATATGGCCGCTACATGACGTTCAGGTCGTAACAGATTGCCACAAACGGATGTACGACCCTCGTATCGGAGAGATGGAGTTTGAATATGTGACTCTGCAACCGCCGACCGATCCGGATCTGAAGATCATGATTTATACAGCTTCAACGGATACGGCTGCGCGTTTGCAAAGTTTAATGAGCACTCGGGAGCATAGATAAGTCACTTTTGACTTGCATTAGGGACATCACTCAAGAACCGTGATTGCGCTATCCCGCCCTTTAGTTCAATGAAAAAGCAGCCGTTCGTGAATGGCCGGCTGCCGCGGTATCATTAGTATCATTATTGAACTAACGTATCCGTTTAGCTTAACAAGTTACCATTTATTTTGGCTTATGCATCCTGGATGGTCCCTTTTAAAGCGAAGTCGACAGCACTTTCAGCATGAAGTCTTGTTGTATCATAAACGGGTATACTGCAATCGTCTTGTGAGATGAGTAGTGTTATTTCTGTACATCCCAAAATAACGGCTTCTGCTCCTTGCTGTTTAAGATTATTTATGATCTTTAAGTAGGTTTGCTTAGACTCTTCATTAATAATACCAAGACAAAGCTCTTGATATATGATGTCATGTACATCCGATCGATCTACTTCATTTGGCACAATAACCTCAAGTCCAAACTTTTCAGTAAGCCTGCCCTTGTAAAAATCTTGTTCCATCGTAAATGCAGTCCCCAGTAACGCGACCTTCTTAATTCCATCTTTAACTATTTTAATTGCTGATGAGTCTGCAATATGAATTAACGGAATAGTTACCGATCTTTCTACTTCTTGTGCCATTTTATGCATTGTATTTGTACAGATGACGATTAAATCTGCTCCAGCCGTTTCAAGTTTTTGCGCTGAATCAATCATAATTTTTGTGGCCTCATCCCAATTCCCTTGATGCTGTAAAGTCTTGATTTCTTGAAAATTTACCGAATACATGAGACTTTTAGCGGAATGATGCCCGCCTAGCCTTTTTTTTACATATTGATTAATGATTTGGTAATAGAGCAGAGATGACTCCCAACTCATTCCACCAATAAGACCTATAGTTTTCATTATCCAGCACCTCACTAATTATTAACAACATTTTCTCACAAGGAATTTATGAATTCAATTTATTGTTAGCGTAACGCGGCCACGGAATCGTGTTGATTGCCGCGTTTTTGTAGTTTATTGAGCTATCGTTCTCCGTTGGCGTAATACTTTAGTTTCATTATCGAAGCGTTCCTTGAAAAATTTAGAAGGTTTAGCTCAATTAATTATCTTAAAGGATATTTTAATGTAATTGCTTCCTTTATTAATTCCTCAAAAAAGAAATAATTATGGTCTGCCCCAATAATACAAAGAATCCTTTTATCCGGATTTGCTTTTATTGAATTTATTGCCCGCTGAATCATAATCTGATTCCTGACTATCCACCGGAAATTTTGCGAAACTGGATTGATTTGAAATAACCACTCATATTTTAGCTTAGTTAAATCATCAAACTCTTTAGAGTTAAAGGGAATTTGTCCACAAGAATGAGTATTCATTTGCTTAGAGAACCATTTGTCATCCATTTTCTCAAGCTCAATCTTTTCCTCGTTTGTAAAACCATCAAATGGAGCAAAATTGTTCCAGACATCCAGTTCAAACCAGTCTATGGGCACAAACTCGATACTGTATTCATCACATAAAGGGAATATCAGCTCCCAATATTCACTTGCGGGTTCTCCCCAATAACCTCTTTCGTTTTTATTTTCTAAGTACCTTCGCCAGCTTTGTGGGTGAACTTCACCACAGATAATATCTGGATTGAATTCCATAATTATTTCCCTATAAAGGTCAAGAGTACATCTATATTTATCTCTTAAATCATTATTATGAATCGTCCCTAAGATTCCAACAGTAGTCATTTGTTCTCCTCATTTCTTGCCTAACTAAGCAATGATTTAAAGACTAATAATCTTACATTACCATAATTTGCATTTATTTTGAGATTTTATATCCCTTTACTACACATTACTTCCAGTTAGTTAATAAAAAAGCTTTAAAAGAAAAAAGGCACAATCTCACCTTTACGTGAATTGTGCCTTTTTTTCTGTCCTATTTCTCGGACAGGGTACTTGAGACGAGGGGAGCAGTACCTAGAAAGAACTTATCATGAGGCTCCCCCATATACTAATTTGTACTGGTTCTTAGCGATAATTTACAATTATTCAGCCTAGAGATTTGTGCCGACGGACTTATTGTGATTGAACAACGTATCGGTTAGTTCAGTCATCACCCTTGGACTACGCTTTTATTCATCATTAATATTCAACATTGATTTCGAACCATCGAATGGGATCAGCTATAGTTCCCCGTCGTTGAATAACTTAGAACATTCAAATAATGAAATCAAGTATTAATTAATGGGCAAGGACTTCCAATATTCCCACGCTTTTAAGTAATCTTCCAAATCATGAGGATGGAATTGTATACAGATCCCAATTCGACAATAAAGTTGAAAGATTACTTCTTCGATTAGCCTGGATCTCTCAATAGGTTCATGTTTGAGCAATGTGAATGTTCCCATTAAAGTTTCTAGGTTCAAATCGTCTGGAGAAGAGCAAAAAGCGTAAGTAAAATCATATAGCAAAGGACCAATCATTGGTGCCGGGTCGATAACACCGACTAGTGAGAGCTCATGAAACACAAAATTATGCACACCAGTATCTCCGTGCAGCAAATATCTTGATTCAAGCTCTGCACTCTTCGATATGTTCTCAACAATTGATCTCACTCTATCATAATCCTCAACTGGCAAAAGGTTACCCCAATTATTTCTTGTATCCTCCAAACTCCGATAATTCCATTCACTCCAAGTTTGAATTGGTCTTTGTAGCCTTCCCCACTTGTCATTTTGTGGAGATTCTTCATAATGATTGAATAACTCTTTAATTAAAATTGTCAACCAATTAATTTTTAAACCACGATCTTTGTGAGTCGTACCAGTAATATATGAATACAGAATAAACGCCTTTTCAGGATCCGTATAAAGTTTTTTAGGGAGAAGGCTAATGTGCCGATATGTACTAAGAAAGTGTTCCGCTAAGGAAATTTGTTGCGGATGATCTATCTTTAAAACATATTTTGCTTCGTTGTGCGTTGAAAGAGTATAAACAAGTCCCTCGGTAGACCCAGTCTTATTATTTGTCGCCATATCAATGTTATCAATTATGCCTTTTTTACGGAGATTATTGATGATGCTGCTAATATCTACTTTTTCCAACATTGGAAATTTACCCCTCTAACAATCGATTAAATGAATCTGTAACTAAAAATAGTTCTTATCAGTTTTTTAATATTTGAGTAAATCCATTTTTAGAAAATCCATTCAATAAGATGATATGCTGGTTCTAGACGGGACTCAATATAAAGTTTCGTTTTATTAAACTATCCTGCCTTAGTTTAATAAAACAAGCAGGCTGCCGCGGCACCTGAACTTTATTTTGCTATTCAACTAACGCATTCGTTAGCTAAATGAAAAACAACACTCCTACCTTCTTTTTGTTCATCCTCACTTAACACAAATGATAATACTTCTCAACTGCGGATAACGATATATGTTCTTGTCCCAAATCGGCAAACGATATATGTTCTCGTCACCCGACAGCTCATTCTATCGGTTGTCGGTTGACAAGAACTTCCCATCGGCTTCTTTAAAATGGCTTAACGACCATAAGCGCCACTATGGCAATCATCAGCAGCTGTGCTGCCCTCTCGATTGGTACGATCTTTTTTATCAGCAGTCCGAACTCGGCGGGTATTTCATTATCCTGGTCTTGACTTTCAGATATGAGCTTTATGATCTTTTTCATACGCGGCTCGATCCATCCGTCGATCATGACGACCATGAGCAGCGATAAAAGGATAGATACATTCAGCCACATTTGGGATAACCCCATCTTGGTTATGATCATAAGCCAAACCCCGGTTAAAATAAGTACGGCTCCGCCAATTTTAGGCATTATGGCAAGTTTGGTCGTTATACCAAAAGCAAAGTACAGCTGGCCGACGGTTCTAGCGGATCTTCGAATGATGGGCATCACGAAAGCAAAGCCAATTATGGCGATCGAAGCCAATATATGCAAAACGAGCAGTAATCCAAACAAACCCATTATCCCCCTTCTCCTCAGCGCACCGAAATATTGCTTTGATAGGCTAGACCGACCCTTTTTCTTTTAAACGCTCCTCCGAGCTCAAGATGGTCCAACATACATATTGCGACATCGTCATAAGCAACATTCAGCTCTTGAAGTCGGCTGAACAAGTGACCGGCTATATCTGCCTCGGAATATTCCCTGATCGTCTCCGGAATCGGAACGGGCAAGGTGTCCGTTGTTACATGTAGATGAACTACATCTGGATGCTCTCTCGAATCAATCATTGTTCCCGGACACATAATGGACCAATCGAGCCCAGTCTGTTGTAGCCTTTCGAAATTCCGGTTGTGATTTCTATACTCAGGTGGGAAGCCGGGTAAATTGTTGCCGATAAGATCCGTATATGGAATATCCAGCAGGCCGGCTCCTCCCATAATCCATACCCGCCCAGAGAAACTAGGTTGGAATTCACATTGGCTTATAATGTTATCGACGATACGAACAAACTCTTCTCCCTGGCCCGCATGGCCGGCTGCAATAATAGCGGCGTCTTGATGCACGAGCGCCTCACCGACGCTCACCGGGTCCATAATATCGTCCACGATCACCTTCACATGCTTGGCGGAATGCTCACCTAGTTGATCATAAAGCTTTTCAGAATTTCGCACAAATGCGGTCATTTCATGCCCCATTTTTATCCCTTGTACCAACACTCTTTTCCCTGTATTCCCCGTCGCTCCAAAAACAATAATTTTCATTATTCTTTCCTCCTCATGAGTGGACCTCAATATCTGGTTAACTCAAGCTTAGCATCGCTTCAAAATTATGTTAAGAACCCACTTTAAAGTAGGGTACTTACTTAAAAGTAAGCATTATAAAAAGGGATGCCATAATGAGTGCGACCGTAGGTAAACAAAAGCTGCCCGGTATCCCGTGGCAGCTTTTGTTTTGAGTTGATTGAATTAGTGTACAAGTTCATTGAACCAGCTTTATGACGCTGACTCTTCATATTTCCGCTTATTATGATTTTCTCCCCAAGCACACATGACTTCTGCTACGGGAATCAATGTTCTGCCGTATTCACTCAGAGAATATTCTACTTTTGGAGGGATAGCAGGGTAGACCGTTCTATCGACTATGCCTTCTCGTTCCAAATCTCGGAGATGTTGTGTAAGCATTTTTTGTGAAACATCAGGTATAAGCTTTTCCAGATCGTTGAATCTCTTTTTGGATTCAATCAAATGCCATAAAATCATTGGCTTCCATTTGCCGCCTAAAACATGAATGAGTGTCTCAACCGGACATTCACGCTGATGAATCATTGATAAATCATCCCCTTACTTTTAAGTAAGTACATTACATAAAATTAACATAACAAAATTTTACGATAGCGCTACAATCAAGTCAATCATTGAAACTAAGCAGTACTCACCTCCGCCCTACTATCCGTCGGGAATGAGATCAAGTACTTGTCAAATCGGGAATGGGATCAAGTTCTTGTCATTGGTTTTTGACAAGAACTTGATCCCATAAAATACAAAAGCCGCGATTTACGCGGCTATTTATGAGATAATGTTCTTGACAACCGACACTTTGGTTCCATAATTCGTTGCATAATCCTGTCAGTAAGTTTAATCCGAAGGCCCAAGCGCATACGATCTCGTGGATTTTCCTCTTTTCCTTCAAAGAGACGCGTCAGGAATGAGATCATGGTTCTTGTCATCCGACACAAACCGTCTCATCAAAAATGGTTCAAGTATTGTTTATTGCACTATCGTTCCCGTTAGAGAACCGCTGCCACGCCAAATATCCTTTCGTCAAAAAGTAAGCAATCAGAACAATGAGCGCAAGAATACCATCGATCATAGCAACGAACTGAATGTCAGGAGTAATCTGTTGAATGGTAAGAGGAATCGTCACCGATACAGCAGCCTTGTGGAAAAATGCAAGTTCCCATAACCCGGCATAACGTCGAGGATATATAGTTAAAAGCAAGAAAAGTCCCGTAAATAAAATAAAACCGTACATGCGCCAGATCTCGACAACCTTGGTGGCAGAGTCAGCACTTGCAACATTTTCGATGGTTAAGATAAACGAAGAAAATGCGCCTATGGTACATATGAATAATAAAACCCTCCCAATGCGGTCATTTAATTGAGATATCCGTTTCATTTTTCCTCCTGCTACCATTAAGTCGATAAATCAAATCATCCTGTCCGATTCATTTTCAGACTAACGAATCGAATTAGTTTTGTCAAGAATTGGTGAGTTCATCTGTCTCATGTACTGGAATAACTCAAATAGCTCATTGCGATCCTCAGGGCAAAATAAGGGATTTGACCCAGAAGCTCGTCCAGTTTAGTCTCCAGTTCTTCAAGTTTGTTTGCAGCTTTGTTAATATTGTTTATTGAGCTATCGTACCCGTCCCTCAATGCTCCACTGTCTCTCTTGAAACCAAGAGAAGTTGGATATATTGATTTGGTTAGTTCTAAGACCGCCTTCGCGTAGTCCTGAATTTCTTTTTGAGCATCATGTTCTAATCGTTGTATCAAGAAATGAGCAACCGATTGAACGGACGCTGTCCAGTACCAACGGACATACATTCCATATGAAGGTAAGAACAATCGAGCTTGTTCAGCGCAAATTCCATCTGCTAATGCCTGCTCATACTTTTTCATCCCTAGCTCGATATACGACAACAATTCCTGCGTATGTTTCTCACCAAGTTCCCAAGAAATTATGTCTCCGCCGCCCTGTTTGGAATTCTCAGGCTTAGATCTCCATTCATCCGCTTTTGGGTATAAAAAACTGGCTCTTCGGTTATGTATCACCCGACAAATTGTTACACATTATATAATGTGTTTTTTCGATCATCAAATAAATAAGTTCTTAAAATGTGGGATTGCATGGTTTAAACTGCCCCCAAAATTGAATACAAGCAGCAGTAAGTAAGGAAGCTTACACTCGATAGAGTGTGGCTTCCTTTTTTTGAGAGCAGATTCAATATATTCAATTTCACCTATATTGGGGTTTTATCCGCCAGCGAGCGCCTCCCCGGTTTCGAGCAACGTCTTCAAGCCCGAAAGCACAATCGGAAATCCGTTTTCAATAATTTTAGCGGTATGAGCGGCTTGTTCTAATTCATCATGCACAACGGTTACGAGGGTTACGCCCTTAAGCTCGGCATGTGAACCGATTTCCCACGTAATACGTATCGGGGTGTCGTTTTCCGTACCCGGAAACGAAACAAATCGCCACCTCATCACGAGTTTACTCGGAGGATCCATGTCGAGAATAATCCCTTCCGCTCTCTTCTCTTCCCCGTTCCATAGTTCGAATGGAGATTCGATTTGCCAATCGGACCGGATGGCGCAATTGTGCCAAAATTTCGATGTCTTGGCTGGATCCGTAATGGCTTGCCAAACTTGTTCCGGAGTTGCTTTAATCGCTATCCGATTTACATGACGGGGTGTGTTTTCCATTTTCGTTTCACGCTCCAGTTCGTTTTGAAGGGATGTTAATCCGATCACCCAAGATTCGGTGTACTTGCTTACCCATCGCTCATAAATTTGACGTATAGGTACCGCATTCAAATAATGAAGCTTTTCACGGCCTACTTTTCTAGTCGTAATAAGCCCGGCTTCCTCCAATATATTTAGATGCTTCATGACACCGAATCGAGACATGTCGAGCGGCGCGCAAAGCTCATTCAGCGTCTGCCCGTTCGAGGCATAAAGCAGATCCAAAAGCGTACGGCGGCTGGGATCCGCAAGCGCCTTGAATATATCTTTTTCCAATTGAAACACCTTCTCTTCTTGTCGAGCTGAAAAAATGATTTAAACCGCTTGACATGTTACCATTCAGTAACATATGATAAAGATATCATAAGTGACTTTATAGTCACATGATAGCACAAACGGATTTGTTTGTCAGCCGGCGGCATGCAAATCGCGTTAAAAATGAACAGGAGCTGATCTTTGTGGGAACGACTTCAACATTACAGAATCGCATTTCCGCTAGTGCTTTCGATCCCGAAGGTCGGATTGCCCGGGAAGATTTGCTTGCTTTTGTCGAACTCGCCGTCAAAGCGCCTTCAGGCTTTAACCTTCAGCCTTGGCACTTTCTTATCATCGACGACAAAGATAAAAAGGAAGCTCTACGTACCGCCGCCTTCGGCCAGCAAAAAATTACTGATGCTGCGGCATCTGTAATTGTGTTGGCGAATTTGCAGGCTTATGAGCGTGCTGAGCAAATAGCGGATGATCTCGTAACAAAACAGTATACTCCAGAAGCATACAAGGAAAAAGTGATCAGTTCCATTCGCTCATATCATGTAAATTCGCCTGACAAATATAAAGAGGAAGTGATCATTGCCGCTTCTTCTGCGGCATACGGCTTTCAACTCGCCGCATTTGAACACGGCTACGGGGTAACTCCCATTGGCGGATTTGATCCGGCTGCAGTTTCCGAGACGTTCGGCATCCCGGCTCACTTGAAACCCATTTTAATTATCGCCGTTGGCCTCTCCCCGGTGGAGACGAAGCAGCGCAAGTTCCGCTTCCCAGTGGAAGAAGTATCTTCTTTTAACGCAATCTGACAGACTGGCTGCCCATCTGCAGACCGTTTACGGAATCATACAACGAAATGAGAAAACAGTGAAACGCACATACAGAGGAGGAATAACCAATGAGCGACTTTCAAAACATTGTTGATCGCTTCGAGATTGAGGCGCTGCGCGGCGAGTTCACCGACACGGTGATGATGCGCGACCCCGACCGCCTTGCGTCGCTGTTCACGGAGGACGGCGTGTGGCGGATTCCCCAACTCGCCGAATTCGTCGGCCGGGAGCAGATTCGCGCCGGGAGCAAGCGGCTACAGAGTCAGTGGGACTATTTCGTACAAACTACACACCCGGGCACGATCCAGCTCGAGGGCGATACCGCAGTCGGCCGTGCCTACATCTCAGAGCTCGCGCGCCTGCGCGACGGTAGAAGCGGGCTGAACTACGCCGTGTACCATGACCGCTACCAGCGCACAAAGAACGGCTGGAAGTTCGCCGAGCGTGTCTACGAGGTCAGATACCTCGACTCCACGCCGCTTTCAGGCTCGGCGCAGATCGACTCACATGTGTAGGAGTCGGTGTTCTCGGCGCCCCGCTGCGGGGCCTGATCGTCAGATTCGGCACCAGCAAATATTCGCTGAACTGGTTCCTTATATAGTAAGCCACGTTCCGATGACTCCATTTCGGATTCGGGTAAATTTTTAAAATCATGCTAAGAGCCGCGTCAAGAAGCAATACAAAAATTTGCGATAGATTTGTCGTAATCGATCGATAGAACGCAGAGGACCCACCCCATGGCAGGTATTACCAAGACTTTTTTGCAAAGATATGAGTGCTATTAAGCACTCTTTCTTTGTTTATCGATATGGGACATAGACTTCATTATTTATGACGTCAGGCAGTTACCAGCTAACGTAGTTGCGGAAGGGTAACGAGGCTGCCGATCGAAACCGGGCAGCCTCGTTGTGTAGTTTATTGAGCTCTTGTGTCAACTCCCGACAGCCTTCACGTTGTTGTTGAGCTATCGTTCCCCGTTAGCGGAACGAATGATTACAGCTTGCACTACAAACGTTTGCCACAACACACTACACAGAAGAGTTCTCATGGGCACCATCCTCAGAGAGCTCGTTTCTTTGCAAAGAATCTAAAAGATTTGTCAGAGCATATGCTAGATAACTCCGCTTTCAACCGATTCCTCGCATATAACGATTTTATCATTGGAGTGTGCAATATTATTAGTTCCCATCCAAATGATAAATTAGTTGTACAACGCCTGAGGAGAACGTTCTTGTATTAACCATTTTTAAATTCAACCTCTGTTTTATATCCACAAACAGCGGTTTCCCTTCTCCCAAAACAACAGGGTGAACAGATAATCTAAATTCATCAACAAGTCCTAAATTGATAAAAGTTGTAATAAGACTTGCTCCACCATATAGCCAGATGTCTTTACCAGGCTTATTCTTTAATTTATTTATTTCTTCAAGAATACTATCATTTATGAATGTTGCTTTATTATCAGTCCCCTTTTGCGTCCTGGAAAACACATATTTCTCTTTACTATGAACCAATTCCCAAAATTCTTTTTCAGAATCCGTATGTTCAATTTCCGGAGTAAATTGTCCCCATAAATCATAGCTTTTTCTTCCATATAAAATTGTATCAATTTGATTCAAAAAATTAATAAACCCCATCTCAGAGTCCATAATGCACCAATCAACTTCACCATTTTTCCCTTCAATAAAACCATCTAAAGTAACCGCTAAATCTAAAATTATTTTTCGTTTCATGATTTGATACTCCTTTCGTTAATCTACCACCTATTATAGACCTCAAATACGCCACCTTATGTCATATTAATAAAAGAGAGGATATCTTTTTAACAATGCTGTCCGTCAGAGCGATTCCCTAAAAGCAGAGTTGATCTGCTATACTTTGTGGGGAACGTCGATGAAGATACATTCGTGTTTTTGATGTAGCTTTTTTTGCAATATCAGAATTGTTCAGCTCCGCTGAAAACATATGAATTCTGTTATTATAAAAAAAGCTTGAATTCACTGGGAATTCAAGCTTTCTTTATATTATTTCGTTACAATTCCATGAACCAAGACTGGTGCTTTGGCATGTACTGCAATCCGAATATTGGCATAAATCATATCGACGACTTCCTGCACATCTTGACGGTTAGCATGAATCGTTACTAAAGAGTCGCCTACTTTAACAGGATCGCCAATCTTCTTGTTCAACATCAAACCTACAGCGAGGTCGATTTCGGATTCCTTGGTCGCACGTCCAGCTCCAAGCAGCATGGCCGCTGTGCCAATCTCGTCCGCGATGATCTCAGCTACAACGCCATCTTCCTTAGCCAATACTTCGATTTGATAAGCGGCTTGAGGAAGCTTCTCGGGATGATCGACAACATTTGGGTCTCCACCCTGATTTTCAATAAACGACTTGAATTTCTCCAACGCCTTGCCGTTACGAATCACTTCCTTTAGCTTCTCCTCTGCATCTTCAAGCGAGGTAGCTTTATTCGCCAAGAATACCATTTGACGACCAAGCGCTAAGCACAGCTCCTCCAAATCCTTCGGCCCTTTCCCTTGCAGGGTATCAATGGCCTCTTTAACCTCCAGTGCATTTCCGATCGCATAGCCGAGCGGCTGGCTCATGTCGGAGATTACCGCCATGGTTTTTCGGCCAACCATGTTGCCGATGCGAACCATAGACTGAGCGAGCTCCTTGGCATCCTCCGCTGTTTTCATAAATGCACCCGCGCCTGTTTTGACATCCAGTACGATAGCGTCAGAGCCAGCGGCGATTTTTTTACACATTATGGAGCTTGCAATTAATGGAATGGAATTCACCGTTCCCGTTACGTCGCGGAGTGCATACAGCTTCTTGTCTGCCGGAGTCAGGTTGCCTGTTTGACCGATAACCGCAATTTTATTACGGTTCACCAAATCCACGAATTGCTCCTTGCTGATCTCTACGTGGAACCCTTCGATGGCTTCGAGCTTGTCGATTGTTCCACCCGTGTGTCCAAGACCGCGTCCGGACATTTTTGCAACCGGCACATCGAGTGCCGCAACAAGCGGCGCCAAAACCAACGTCGTAGTATCCCCTACTCCGCCGGTGGAATGCTTGTCAACCTTTACGCCTTCAATAGCGGACAAATCGATGGTTTCTCCGGAGTTGACCATGGCCATTGTGAGGTCCGCCCGTTCCCGCTCCGTCATATCCTTGAAAAAAACCGCCATTGCCCAAGCACTGATCTGATAATCGGGAATTTCATTCTTCGTATAGCCTTCGATAATGAAATTGATTTCCTCGGTTGTTAATTCCTTGCCGTCACGTTTTTTCTCGATTAGATCTACCATTCTCATCGTCCTGTCTCTCCTCCGCTTGTATATTTGAACAGATCTATGGTATTCAACTTTTATAAAGAAACCGCCGTATCTAAGGCTACTTCCATCATCTCGTTAAATGTATTTTGACGTTCCTCAGCCGTCGTTTCTTCCCCAGTCAGCAAATGATCGCTTACGGTCAGAATCGTCAATGCGTTGACGCCGAATTTGGCTGCGAGCGTATAAAGTGCGGTCGTTTCCATCTCGACGCCTAAAACTCCATGATCCATAAGCTTTTGAACAATGGCTTTATCGTCACGATAAAATACATCCGAGCTAAAAATATTGCCCACGTGCAGCTTCAAGCCTTTAGCCATGCCACGCTCATACGCCGCTTTCAAAAGCGGAAAGCTGGCGATCGGGGAGAAATCGAAGCCTCCGAACACATGGCGGTTTATGCTTGAATCCGTGCAGGAGGCTTGAGCCAGGATAACGTCACGAACATGTACATGCTCTTGCATCGCGCCGCAGGTGCCTACACGGAATAAATTTTTCACTCCGTATTGGCTGATCAGCTCATTAGCATAGATGCTGATGGAAGGTATCCCCATTCCCGATCCTTGTACAGAAATTCGTTTGCCTTGATACGTTCCCGTGAAGCCAAGCATCCCGCGAACCTGATTGTAGCAAATTACATCCTCAAGATACGTCTCAGCTATATATTTTGCACGCAGCGGATCGCCGGGAAGCAGAATCGTCTCCGCAATCTCACCTTGGTTAGCTCCAATATGAACACTCATCCAAGTTGCCTCCTAAATCTTATTTCAATTCCTTCAAAAAGCTAGTGCCATGCTCCGGTAAGGCTACGCCAAAGTTCTCAGCGACGGTTGCCCCGATATCGGCAAATGTTTTGCGAAGCAGAAGCTCTTGTCCACCCTGTTTAAAACGAGGCGAGTAGACAAGCAGCGGCACGTATTCACGGGTATGGTCGGATCCTCGATAAGTCGGGTCATTACCGTGATCAGCGGTAATAATCAACAGGTCGTCAGCCTTCAGCTTGGTGAATATTTCCGGAAGCCGCGCATCGAATTCCTCCAGTGCTTGTCCATATCCCTGCGGGTCGCGACGATGACCGTATAAAGCATCGAAATCAACGAGGTTAATGAAGCTGAGTCCTGTGAAGGATTCGTCCAAAACTGCGACCAATTTATCCATGCCATCCATATTGGAAACAGTACGGATCGCTTTGGTAACTCCTTCGCCGTCATAAATGTCAGATATTTTTCCTAATGCAATGACATCGAAGCCTGCGTCCTTCAGTGTGTTCATGGAAGTCGGGCCGAATGGCTTCAACGCATAGTCATGTCGGTTCGCCGTACGGGTAAAGTGCCCCGCTTCGCCAACGAACGGACGTGCAATGATTCGCCCTAGCATATAAGGATCGTCAAGCGTAATTTCGCGGCAAAACCCGCAAATCTCATACAGCTCTTTTAGCGGGACTACATCCTCATGAGCGGCGATTTGGAGAACGGAATCTGCTGATGTATATACGATCAGTGCCCCCGTCTTGACGTGCTCTTCTCCAAGCTCGGCAATAATTTCCGTGCCGCTGGCTGGCTTGTTGCCAATGACTTTACGGCCGGTCTTCGCTTCAATTCGTGAAATCAGCTCTGCTGGGAAACCGTCGGGAAACACTCTGAACGGAGTATCGATTCGAAGACCCATAATTTCCCAGTGGCCTGTCATCGTATCCTTGCCGCTGGAGGCTTCCTGCATCTTAGTTAAATAAGCCATCGGCTTCTCTGCTTTAGGAACGCCTTGAATTTCCCGAATATTGGACAATCCTAGCTTGGCCATATTAGGCATATTCAATCCCCCACGCTCGCGGGCTATATGGCCGAGCGTATCCACATCGTAATCGTCAAACTTAGCGGCGTCCGGAGCCTCTCCGATCCCAACCGAATCCATGACGATGAGATGAATTCTTTTAAAATCAACCATTTCAACGGCTCCTTTGTGTTCTAATCTAGATTATAAAAACAATCCTGCGACCGTAGCCGAAAGCACGCTGACCATAGTTGCTCCGTATAACAGCTTCAGTCCAAAACGAGCTACAACGTTTCCTTGTTTTTCATGAAGCCCTTTTACAGCACCGGAGATAATGCCGATAGACGAGAAGTTCGCAAATGATACAAGGAATACCGACACGATACCAACCGTCCGCGCTGACAATCCGGTATGCTTGCCAAGATCGAGCATAGCTACAAATTCGTTCGAAACCATCTTGGTGGCCATAATGCTTCCTGCCTCAACAGCTTCTTTCCATGGTATCCCCATCATGAAGGCAAACGGAGCAAAGATATAGCCGAGCATCTCTTGGAACGAGATTCCGAAGATACCGCTAAAGATCCCGTTAATCATGGCAATAATGGCAACGAAACCTATAAGCATTGCAGCAACCGTGATCGCTACCTTGAAACCATCCATAATATATTCGCCCAGCATTTCAAAAAAAGACTGCTTTTCATCCTCTTGCACCTGAAGGATATCTTCTTCCTTCGAAACAACGTAGGGATTCAAAATCGAAGCAATAATAAATCCGCCGAACAGGTTTAATACGATCGCAGTAACTACGTATTTCGGATTGATCATTTGCATGTAGGCGCCAACAATGGACATGGATACAGTAGACATAGCGGAGGCACACAGTGTATATAGACGCTGCTTCGACAGCATGCCGATTTGTTTTTTCACCGAAATGAATACTTCGGATTGTCCTAGAATCGCGGAAGCTACAGCATTGTAGGATTCCAGTTTACCCATACCGTTTACTTTACTCAATACAAGACCGATATATTTAATGATGAAAGGCAAGATTTTGGTGTACTGCAGGATACCGATCAGAGCTGAAATAAAAATGATCGGCAGCAGCACATTCAAGAAGAAAGGGAGTTGTCCTTCATTAGCAATACCGCCGAACACAAAGTTGACGCCCTCCCCTGCATACGACAGAAGCTTCTCGAATATCGACGCAAAGCCGCCTATGAGGAATTCGCCGACACTTGTATTCAGCAGGGCAAAAGCAAGCAGCGTTTGCAAAACAACCATTATAAACAACGGACGGTAACGAATATTGCGGCGGTCGTTACTTACTGCGTAGGTTAAAACGAATACTACCAGCACGCCTAAAACAGCAATCAAATATCTCATGATGTCATCCTCCAATGTTATTGTAATTTTAAGTATGCCTAACTTAAGCGCTTACAACACCATCGTAAGAAGAAAAATCCTGACGGATTATTTCTTCTTCATGTCGTCAGCTTGAAACGCACCCGGTAACAGCTGGGCCATCGTCCATTCTTCCGTGTTGCCATGAAGGTTCGTTAAATAAATGATGGTATTCTGATCGGAAAATTCCGCCAGCACTTGCCGGCAAGCTCCACAAGGTGATACGGCTCCTTCCGTATCCGCAACGACCGCAATAGCTTCGATCATCGTATGCCCTTCTGAAACCGCCTTGAATACGGCAGTACGCTCCGCACAGTTCGTCAGACCGTAGGAAGCATTCTCAATATTGCATCCGCGATAGATCTTCCCGTCCGTCAGCAAAGCAGCTCCCACCTGGAAATGGGAATAAGGCGAGTATGCTTGCTTGCGGGCTTCGATTGCTTCTTGAATAAGCTGCTCTTTCATCCTTCGTCCTCCTTGATCTGGAGTTTTAATAAGAAGTCTCGGATTGGCCGCCTTCCATAATTTTAGCACCAGAGCTTGCACCAATCCGGTTAGCTCCCGCTGCGATCATTTTCTTCATATCTTCCAGGCTGCGAACGCCTCCGGACGCCTTCACGCCGACATGTTCCCCAACGGTTTTGCGCATTAACGCGACATCTTCCGGTGTTGCTCCGCCTGTCGAGAAGCCTGTCGAGGTTTTTACAAAGTCTGCACCGGCTTTAACCGACAGCTCGCATGCACGTGTTTTTTCTTCATCGGTTAGAAGGCTGGTTTCAATAATAACTTTAACAATCGCCTTCCCTTTGGTTGCATCGACTACCGCTTGAATATCCTGTTCGACGAATTCATTATTTCCATCCTTCAAAGCGCCGATGTTAATGACCATGTCCACTTCTGTGGCTCCGTTAGCAAGCGCATCCTTCGCTTCAAATGCCTTAACGGCAGGCGTTGTTGCTCCAAGTGGAAATCCAATAACCGTACATACCTTAACGCCTGTCCCGGACAGCTGCTCAGCTGAGTAAGCAACCCATATAGGATTGACGCATACCGATGCGAATTTATATTTCTTCGCTTTTTCCGTCAGTTCGGTAATTTCCGCTTTGGTCGCATCCGCTCGCAGCAACGTGTGGTCAATCATTCCGGCTAGATCCATGCAGATCACTCCTTATATTTTGTCTAGAATTCGTATTTTATTAATTTATTAATTCATTGTGAATGACTTCATAGGTATCATAGCACGAATTTGAACAATTGTAAAACTCAGTTTGAAATTATGTTCATGGAAACTTTGGTATAATATAGATACCCAACAATGCACGAATATAATCATATTTATGACAACAAAAAACCTACCGTATTTCTACAGTAGGCCTTCGTTTGATATTTATCAGTTCTGTCTTAATAAAGCTTGCGCCGTATATTGATCCGTTACCAAAATATTAGCGTATTTACCGGTCAGTGCCGCCCGAATCGCTTCGATCTTCCTTTGTCCTCCGGCCACGAGAATCGACTTCTCTTTCTTTCGAAGATCAGGAAGATCAATCCCGACCGTCCTATTATTGATTTCATCAACGCATATATTTCCTTGCGCATCAAAAAATCGGGAGCAAATATCCCCCGCACCTGTCCGTTGAAGACGTTCCTGCTCTTCTTGATTAAAATAGCCCAGACGGAACAATAGAGCGTCTTCCTTCACTGTGCCTACCGTAAAAACGGCAATATTGGCTTGCCTGCCCAGTTGAATAATGCGTTGAATGTGACGGTCCTTTTCTACCATTTCCTTGACAGTAATGCTATCAAAGATAACCGGAAGCGGCAAATACCTTGCAGCCGTATGAAAAGCTTCCGCAAACAAATTAACCGTTTCTGCGGCATATGTATTGACATGGGAATGGCTGACTCCGCCCTTCAACTGGACGACCTCGACGCCTTTCACCTGCTTCGGCTCCAGCTGCCGGGCTACCGAATACATGGTGGTTCCCCAGGTAACGCCTATAATATCGCCGTCTTGTACTATATCTTGAAGATATTCGGCCGCTTTTCTGCTAATATGCTTTTGAATTTCTTGATACTCATTAAGCGGTGAATAGCAGACCAGAACGGTATCCAGCATATACTTTTTTTTGAGCTCAAGACCTAAAGCATCCAAATCCTCGAGCGGATCGACAATATCGATGCGAACGTAACCTTGCTCTTTGGCAAACTGAAGCATTCTGGAGACCGTCGGACGTGAAACCCCGAGCCTCTGTGCAATATCCTGCTGGCTGTAATCGGATAAATAATATAGCCTTGCCGCTTCTATGCTTAACCTCTGCTTTTCAGCATCCATGACTTCCAACCCACTTGTCTAATATTTTTCGTCAGATGGTCCCTTCTCCATATTATAATCTTCATGATGGGAAGTACAAGCGAATCTTGGCTTTTTTTATTTTCCTTGATCTTCTTCTACAGGTGGGAGATGAATCGGCGGTTTGAGATGTACTGGATTAAGTTCCCCTTTTTACAGTTTGCCATTCACAGCTGATCACTGAATCCTTTTTTGCGTTTCCCCGGCATGACCAGAATAAAAGTGAGTGGTCGATTTTGGGAATATGTACTTCTAGCAACAATTCGGCGCCCTTACCTTCGTCTTGCCGCCCATTGTACGTCTGCCGTTTCCAGAGGCTTGAAACATGCATACAATGATAAAAATACGGTCAGTCTTTTGTCATTAGGAGGTGCATTCCTTGAAAATCGTCATTATGGCGGGGGGAAAAGGAACCCGTTTTTGGCCACGAAGCAACGACGATTTGCCCAAGCAGTTCCTGCCGTTCCTGTCCGAGCAAACTTTGATTCAAGAGACGGCGAACCGCTTTCGCGATTTCGTGCCCGCTTCTCGCCTCTTTATCGCGCTGCCCCGGCACTACTTGCCTCTGTTGAAAGAACAGTTGCCCGATTTTTCGCCGAATCAGCTGATCGTCGAGCCCCGGCAGAATGATACCGCCGCTTGCATCGCATTGACCGTCTTTCGCTTCCTTCAAACCGGAGACGACGAACCGGTGGCGTTCGTTCCTTCAGATCAATATATTGCTGACAAGGAGGCCTTCCTTGCAGCCGTCTCCGCAGCAGCGGATGTTGCTTTGTTGCCCGATGCCATCGTAACGCTCGGCGTCCGGCCCAACCGAGCCGAGCCCGGCTTCGGATATTTGTCCACCACGCCCGACCCGGATGCCGGCCAGGCAAGCTCCGTAAGCGGAATACTCCGGGTCGCCCGTTTTTTGGAGAAACCGGACGAGAAACGGGCCCAACAACTCATGAACGAACCCGGCATCTACTGGAACAGCGGCATCCTTGTCTGCCGACCGGAGACCATGGCCCGCTGCATCCAATCCTGCGAGCCGGCGATTTGGAACCCCCTGCTTCAAAACCCGTCAGACCCGGATGCCGCATACGCCGACATGCCTCGGCTTTCCATCGATTATGCCGTTCTGGAGAAAGCAAAGACGATCTACTGCTTGCCGGTAAATTGCGGATGGGACGATATCGGTTCCTGGGGCTCTCTGCTGCGACACCTGCCAGCGGATCCGAGCGGGAACGTCATCCAGGGCGAGGTCGATCTGATGGATGCAGCCCGAAATCTCGTATTTGTGGATGACCGGAAGGCGGTCATTATCGGGGTTAGCGACCTTATCGTCACCCTGACTTCCAATGGATTGCTCATCTGCCCTAAATCCGAGGAGCCATGGTTGAAAAAATGGCTGTCGACGGGAAAGTAAGGGGCGAAAGTCCCAACCCAAAACGATCGGCGCAGCATATTCTGATGATAACCGACTATGAAAAGGAGCAGATTCTCATTGGCATCTAACTCTGATATCAAAATCGACGTCGTCATTCCGGCCATCGACAAAGATTTGGGCACGCTTCCCTATGTGATCGACAGTGTAAGAAAATACGTGCGGCATCCCATCGGCCGGATTTTCGTCGTGGCGCCGGACAGCCCCAAAATCAAAGCCGTCTGCCATCGCAAAGGCTGTGCCTTCATTCATGAAAGTACGGTTCTCCCCCTGCGAAAAAAACAGATCTCGTACCGTTCCAAAAGATGGGAGAGATCCGGCTGGTTATACCAGCAGCTGTTGAAGCTCGGCAGCAGTTCCGTTGCGAGACAGCGGCATTTCTTGGTTGTCGACGCCGATACTGTGTTGATCCGGCCGCACCGGTTCTACGCCGACGGCAAGCAACTGTTCTATTGCCGAAACTGGAGCCAGCCTGAATATTTCGTCACCTATCGCAAGCTGCTCGGAAGAAAAGCCCCACGTCCCCGTTCTTTCGTGACGCACTACATGTTGTTCGACAAAAAGAAGCTGCGGTCGCTCAAGAACAAAATCGAAGCGAGGCACGGAATGAAGTGGTTTAAAGCCATTCTGAAAAGCGTCAACCGAAAAAAGCAGTTCGGATTTTCTGAATTTGAGACGTATGGAAATTACGTTTATTCCGTTAACGCCGGGAAAGTTCGACTCAAAAGCGCGCTTAACAAAAGTCTGTCGACCAACCCATCCGCTCTGTCGGGGTCTGCCGTCGGCAAGCTGGCCCAGCGCTACCGATCGCTGTCTTTTCACAAAAGAAAGAGTTACGCTCGAAGCGCAAAGTAGCCGGATAAGCCATACGCGAATTAAGCTGGCTTCAATCTCGCAGATGAAGCCGGCTTTCGTTTATGCCCAAATTTCATCGCCATCTCCACATTTGCCTGAATCAGGCGGGATAGAGGTCGGCATATATTACATGGCAGGAGGTGTCGAAGCTTGAAAATATCCGCTCGAAAGTACGTTTTAAGCAAATGGCTGAAAACAAAGGCCATTTTGAAAGACCCGAAAGTCCGCGTGCTGGTGCCGGAAACCCGCAGAATGAATGAAAAATCGCTTCGCGAGATGCTTCGCCGCTATTCCATGGTTTACATCAAACCGGAAGCGGGCTCTTACGGCAATGGAGTTATGCGCATAGAACAAGGCAACGGCTCCTTTTCGTATCAGAATAAAGAAAAGAAGCGCGTGTTCGATTCGTTCCATTCCATGTATCAGTCTATCGTTCGCAACAAACGCAAACGCCCTTATTTGGTTCAGAAAGGAATCCATCTCTTGAAATACAAGGGCCGCCGGTTCGATATCCGCGTTATGGTCCAACGCAATCGCAAGCGCGCTTGGGAGATGACCGCCATGATCGGGCGGGTCGCTCACCCGAGGAAGATCGTGACGAATTACCATAGCGGCGGCAAACCGACGGAAGTTCGGACGTTGCTGAAGCCTTTTACTTCCGGAGAGAACCTGTCCAACATCGAGAAGACTCTTTCCAAAGCCGGATATGACGCTGCCAAAGCTCTCAGCCGCACATATCCCGGACTCAACATGGTCGGCGCGGATATTGGCCTGGACCACCGACTGCGCCCTTGGATCATCGAGCTGAACACGAATCCAGACCCTTATATATTCCGGCACTTGGCCAACAAGAGCATCGCCCGCAAAGTGCTAAATTACGCCAGAGCCTTGAAGCGAATCCCTCTGGCCAAGTCCAAGCCGAAGCGGTATAGCAAGCGATCCCTTTCCCGAAATAGTTGACTGCGGCTTGTTAGCCTTTCGCTTCAAATAAGCCTTTACAGCGATAGCAGACCGATCTACAAAGCCGCTACCGAAGTGGCTGCACTGTTAGAGTTGGGTCGATTTGAAGGTAACTGGGAAAGCAAGTACCCGCTCATTATCAAATCATGGCACAAAACTGGGGGCAGATCCTGCCGCAGCTCACAGTGTATTTCCGGAACGCGTCCAAGTACGCTAAAATCAGCTTTATATGGAGGGGTGGGCATGATAGGCTGATTGCCTTGGCGATACCCGATTTTCGGGAATCGCCGCATCGACGACCATCATGCCCACAGAGGCTCCATGTCAAGCCACGGCGCCGCAGTCTGGTAGATCGATTTCCAACTCGATAATACCTTGTATAGTTCTTCGGCCAATTCGTTGCCCTACTAGAACGCCGCGGACGACACCTTTGATTGTTGCCACTGTACTCCAATATATCTCATCATGGATTTTGATTGAAATCGATCGTATATTTTTCATTCCGTAAAAAGAAAAGTTTTCATGCATAGCAGATAATAATTCCAAATAGTCCCTTAATGACTTGTGATACGGTTCTCTTGGCAGTCTGTTACGGCAATTATTAATTGAGCTTGCATTTAAAGGGAAAAATTGTTTAAATTAAATAAACACTGTTCACTTATTGGGGGAGCTTATGCCGAAGGAGTATGTAAAAAAGGAAGGAGGACATCGCAAAATCGGCAGACGTCGGCGCGGTGAGCAGAAGGAAGAGCTTCGGCTCCTTATTCTACAAACTGCGAGCCAAATGTTTCTGGAGCTTGGATACAAGGATTTCTCAATGCGAAAACTGGCAGAACGGATCGGTTACTCTGCAGCAACCTTATATTTGTATTATCGTAACAAGGATGATTTGTTGTTTACTGTCGTAGATGATGCCTTTGTGCGATTTCAACGCCAACTAACCAGCGCAGCTGAAAGCAGCGATGACCCTTGGGAGCGACTCGACCGTCTGGGCGAAGCTTATGTCCTCTTCGGATTGAACAATCCCGTCTATTACCAGCTAATGTTCATGTGGAGGATCGATTATTTATTGGAGTCTCGACATGAGGAAGAAGTACCAAGGATTCACGCTTTCCAAGTACTCGTCGATACCGTGCGATATGCCATTGATCAGGGAGCCATGCAGCCAGGTGACCCTAAAGATTACAGTGATATCCTGTGGGCGGTGATGCATGGAATTGTTGTATTGGCGATACAAATACCCATGTTTGATGAAGATCGCACTATGAAACTCACAGCACATGCAAAGCAGATGATTTACAAGGCCTTTCATCAATAGGCCTGTTTTTAAGTCGTTAACTGAACACTGTTCATTAAATTTCAATTTGAGGGGGTGAAAATTTAGATGTCGATTTATTCACTTTTACTCATTGCTCATATTGCCGCTGGGACGATATGCTTGCTTTCCGGGGCTTGTGCCATTTTCGTCCGAAAACAAAAAGGTCTCCATACTGTTCTTGGCGAGACTTATCATATCCACTATATTTTTGTATTCCTTACTGCTGTCATTATGTCCATGATGAAATGGTCTGAATTGCAATATCTTTTTTACATTGCCTTATTTTCCTACGCGCAGGCCCTCTATGGTTATTTAGCACGGAAACTGCGTTGGTCCAACTGGTTGAGTAAACATATTATCGGTATGCTTGGTTCGTACATCGGAATCATTACTGCGGTACTTGTTGTGAACGGTGAGCCCGTCACTGCACTTACGGGTATTCCGAAGTTGTCTCTTTGGTTTATTCCAACCATTATCGGAAGTCCACTCATTTTCTTTACCACGAGGCGATTCAGACGTCCTCCCAGGAAGATTTAGCTTAAAAAAACTTGCCGTTGCTTATGATACGGTTAAGCATGTTACAAGTTAACTCTTCTGCCCGATCGTTCAACAAGCTGCAGCAGCTTGTGTATGATACTATCGTATCCCATTAGCTTAACGTCACATTTTTGCTATTACCTCTTTGAGAAAAGTTTGCGAATGTATTGAATAAAAACGGATGTTAAAATCCATATAACAACTCCAATAATGCTAATGTTGTATTCATTTGTTCGGATAGTAAATATCTTTAAGACATCAATATCAAATAGGTACCCGATGAATATATATATCAATAAAACTGCTATAGCTGTTAAATAGTTTGCGTTCCTAGAGTTCATGTTACAGATCCCTTCCCTATTAATCATAAAACCAAGTCACTTGTTTGAACTAAACTACCGATAGCGGGGAAAGGCTTCCGAGCGTCCGCATCAGCATCGTGGCATTGTTAGTGAACTATCGTTCTCCGTTAGCTTAACGAATAATAGTAAATTATTTAAATTATTTCATATAATTGATTCATAGTAACTAAATATTTCCTAATAAAGCGGACATATTTTTGTGATTTTCAGCAAGCCAAAGCATTTCCTTTGCGAAGCGAGCGGGCGGTACACTATGTTGATCCATGTTAGCATTTATCCACCATGTGCTTTCCATATACCACAACAACCTTAATGAATTTGTTAAGTAACCCTTTACCACGGTGCGTTCTTCGCTGTACCCTTCAATAAATGCTGAGGCAAGGGAGACATCTAAATTATCATCTAACGCACATGATATAACAGCACGAGCAACATCAAGCTGCGGATAGTCATATCTTAGCCGATCAAAATCAAGAATTGCAGTTAATCGATTATCATTAAATAAAAGATTATCGATCCAAAGGTCACGATGAGCCCACCCTAATTGAAGTAATTCGAGTATTTCTATATTTATATCTTCAGTTGCTCTACGTTGAGTTTCTATATCAGCAAGCAACTGAGTTTTACCAGCTTCCTTTGCCTGTTCCCAAACTGAGTTCCAATGTGCTAAACGCTCCTCACGGCTTGGAGGAATAAATTGTGGGCTTTTTTTAATACTAAGTGTTCCATCATTTAACAATCGATGCATTTTTCCTGTTGCTCGACCTAAATCGTATATTTGATGTATATTAGTTTTACCTGGTGGAATTAGTTTGCCCTGACAATATTCCATCACCATGAAGCGCTCTCCATTATCAGTTTCAAGCAAAATACTTTCATTATGTGATAGCAACTTGGGACACGCAAGACCTTGGTCAAATAGTCTAGCCTGTTGGGAGAATGCAAACAATAGCGCCTCTGGATTATTCAATCTTCTTTTATTGTATTGTTTAAGTAAAAATCGACCTGAATCAGTTGTAACTTTCCATTTTAAGTTTAACCAACCTCGTTTTATTGGAGTAGATTCAAGTACATTTAAATTGAAGAGGCGATGGATTGTTTTTATTAGATCATCTCGGATCATTTCTTCTGATAACATTGTCTCCATTTGACCAACTCCTAAATTTACACTACATAAGTTTATATTCCTCGTAGGGTCCTTTGTAACCTCTCTGCTAAATCTATGTTTTACGTTATCCTGCCCGAGCGGATTATGAGGCCGCCCGATCAATTCCGCGGCGGCCCCATGATGTTTATTTCGCTATCGTTACCCGTTAATCACATAAGTTTATTATAGTGGAAGCTATTGGGATATTCACAATACGAGGGTTTGTCGCATTCTGACCAGAACGTTCGACTTACACCCGATTTTCGAGTTTTTAGCAAATAGTCAGGAAATTAGTTAGTTGAAAGCACGATAAGCTTTAATTTATATCGGTAAGTACCCATTCACATCATATCAATCTTGCCGAACGGTTAAAACCACGTTGCCTTTTTTATGACCCTGCTCCACATAGTGGTGAGCTTCCGCCGCTTGCTCCAGCATATAACGGCGGTCAATGACCGAACGCAGCATGCCAGTCTCGATCAGTTCCTTAAGATACATCAAGTCCTCCGCATTTTCCTTCGTTGCTCCGCCAATCACCTTCTTGCCGCTTGTAAAGTTGATCAATAACCCTCGAACGATCGACAGAGGGCTTATATGGACCGCTCGCAGGTAGAAGCCGACAGGTGTCAGACGTTTGATACAAGCGCTAAATGGACTTTTCCCGACCGTGTCGAAAATGATATCGTAGACAGGACCGTCATCCGCGAACTGCTCTCTCGTATAATCGATGACCCAGTCGGCACCCAACGATCTAACCAACTCCACATTCGACGTGCTGCATAATCCGGTCACTTCCGCGCCGAAATGCTTAGCTAGCTGCACAGCATACGTCCCGACGCTGCCGGAAGCGCCATAGACGAACACGCGACTGCCACGACGGATGTTGCCCTTCCGGAGAAATTGCAAAGCAGTATAGGCGCCGACTGGAACCGCGGCTGCCTCCTCGAATGTCATGTTCGCCGGCTTGATTGCGACGCCGCCGTTCTCAGGCAAACACTTGTATTCAGCATACGCTCCAAAGCCGGTTCCGCAGGCGGCATAGACGGCATCCCCCGGTTTGAATCGAGTAACGGCTCTACCCGTCGATTCAACCACGCCCGCCAGTTCGAATCCGAGAATTTTGATTCGTTTCGGTCTCCACAGACCGTTGAACAACCGAGCCAGGAAAGGATCTGCCTTACGTAAGCGCCAATCCCCAGCAGCGGCGGTTGAAGCATAGACCTTGATCAATATCTCGTCGTCCTTCGGTACCGGTTTGGCGACCTCCTTCAGCTGCAGTACATTCGGCGGCCCGTAACGTTCATATACAATCGCTTTCATCCCTTACCTCCTCAATACATCTTCCTTATCCTTCCATTTATACGATGTAATTCGAGGCAAGTTCCACTACAATTCATGTTGGCAGCGTGTAAGGCAATTGCTTTGGCGAACAGCGCCACTAAAGTTGGGTTATGTCGACTCCGTATGGAATACCAGATTATTTTGCCGTATATTTGGAGATTATTCGTTAAGCAAATCTGACCGTTCGCGCAACGCGGCTGCCGATACATGCTGGCAACCGCGTCTTATCTTCTTTTCCGATAGCGTACTACATTCTAATTTCAAATGATCTTGAAGTCCTTTATCTTTTATATGATGATTTTTAAAAACATTTTGATATGTAGCTCAAAGAACTGTCACTCTTACTTTGTCTTCTTCCCAAAATCGGCGTAAATTGTCCATGCCAATCTTTGAGCCGAGCCTGCACTCTTCCATTCCTTCAAACTCGATGGTCGCATACCCGTTGTAGCCTGACTCTTTGATTAGTTTAACGACTCTGCGAATGTCGATATCCCCGTGACCGATAATGGCGCCTCTCAAATAATTGCCATGAGCCGTTCTGAACCAATCTCCGCCTCCCGGAGGCTGATCGTACGGACGAAAATAAAAATCTTTAAAATGAATTAACGAGGCATAAGGCAAATTTTTCTTAACCCCAATAATGGACGATTCATCCACGCACATGAAATTGCCGACATCTAACGTAGTCTTGAAGTTGGGCCGGTCTACAGCCAACAGCACGCGCTGTACACGGTCACTCGCTTGGACGCTAAAACCGTGATTTTCAATGGTAGTTGTAATCCCGTATCGAGCCGCATAATCGGCGATTAGCCTGCTGCCCTGCACGATATGCGGAAGGCTATTTTCAAACCAACCGATTGTCATCTGTTCCGGCCTAATCGTAAAGGCCGTCACATCATGCCGCATATGCTTCATGCCCAAACGGGCCACCAGATCGACATGCTGCTTGACTCGTGCAACTTCCGCCTCAAAAGCCTCCTCCGTACCTTGAACGAAATTGGCCGGCATCGAATAGTTGGACAGTTCGATTCCCACCGATTTTGCTCTCTCGCGGACGGAATCCGCCAGTTCCGGATTGTCCACCAGTGTAAACCCGTAGGGGACGATTTCCATATGCTCCCCACCGTTGTCTGCAATCCACTGAATCACGTCAAGTACGGACATTTCTCCAGCTTTAATGGCAGGAAGCAAGCTGTACGTGCTCAAACCGATTTTCATGTCACACGATCCTCCTTCTACATTTTAAAAATCTCCAATTTCTCCATGAGATGAAATTCATATTTCCGGCTGTTAACCTAACATCAATCATCTCTCCATGTCCATGCTATATTCTTATTTCTATTAGGGTTTAAAAATTATAGCCCATTTAAATGTAAATTCGATATGTAAATGGGAAAACCCTTCCATTTATCCTATGTAATATTATAGCCTTTAGCTTAATGAGGCCGCCCGATCTATCCCGAGGCGGCCTCATGATGTTTGTGTTGAGCTAGGGATATTGAAGTCTATGCACACCCCCTATTTTTCGCCGTCACTTATGGTATGGTTCAGCTTAACCGATCTATCGGCGAAAAATGCGCCGCGGTGCATAACTGTTATCCTTTTATCCAAGGTCTATGGATCAGAATTATATTATAAAAACGAAAAGCCGCCGAAGTAATCGACGACGGCTTATTTGCTGGTGATTCAACTATCGTTTCCGTAAGTGCACCTGCCTCTTCTTATCATCTTACGAACCGGCGACTTCCTAATCCCGGATTTCAACGATCAGTTCGATTTCAACCGGTGTGTGGAACGGCAAATCGCTGGTGCCAATGGCGGAACGCGCATGCCTGCCGTTTTCGCCAAACACTTCAATCAACAGGTTCGAAGCTCCATTCATTACATAAGGCTGGTCTCCGAAACCCGGCGCGCTGTTCACAAAGCCGAGCAGCTTTACGATTTTTACGACACGGTCCAGATCGCCGAGGTAATCTTTCATCACTGCCAGACAATTGATAATAACTTGACGGGCCGCTTCCTGTCCCTGCTCGATCGTGAGATCGCTGCCGACCTTGCCTTCATGCATCAGCACTCCGTTAATGCGGCAGTCCTGTCCGGATAAATAAAGCAAATTGTCGGTCCGGTTGCAGGGGATATAGGCAAAACGCGGCTCTCCAACCGGAGGCAGCTCGATATTCAATTCTTTCAAACGGGTTTCAATGATGGACATGGTCAAATCTCCTTATCGTATCGAATTATTATTAATGATGATGATGTCCGTTGCCGCAGCAGTGAACGGCACGAATGAGCGTTCCTTCGCGCGCCTGCGTATGCTCCCCGTCATCCAGGGTCACCTTGCCGTTCACAATCACATGCGAGATGCCGTCCGGATACTGGCGCGGCTCTTGGAAGGTCGCGTTATCCTGAATGGTTTCCGGATCGAACAAAGCCAGATCCGCCGCATATCCCGGCAGGATTAGCCCGCGTTTGCCCAGCTTAAACCGCTGCACAGGGAAGGAGGTCACTTTGCGCACCGCCTGCTCCAGTGACAACGTTTTTTTCTCGCGCACATATCGTGAAAACAAGCGCGGGAAAGAGCCGTATAACCGCGGATGCGGCTTGCCGGTTTCGCAATGCAGGCTATCGGAGGCAATCAGCGATTTCTCCCAGCCTACAACCTGCTCGACATCGCTGTCGGCCATATGGAAGTAAACGATCGACACCTGTCCAGCTTCTTCCAGAAGTAAGTCCATCACGCAATCAACCGGATGCTGGCTGCGCTCTTCGCTAATTTCCTTAATCGATTTGCCTTCGAGACCGGCATTCTCGGGTCGGCGGACGGAGGAAACGACAACCGCCTCCCAGCCGGTAGAGCAGACGAGATTATCCCATTCGGTCTGTTCCCGGCCAAGCTCCTCCTTAACGCGCCGACGCAAGGACGGATCGCGGAAACGTTCCAGCGTGCTGCTGATGCCGCCCTCCAAAGTCCATGGCGGCAGCACGGTGGTGAGTGTGGTCGAGCCTGCGGAATACGGATAGACGTCGCAAGTAACGTCCAATCCCCGCGACCTGGCGTCTTCAATCAGCTCCAGCGCCTCCAGCGCTTTCCCCCAGTTGCGTTTACCGGCAGCCTTTAGATGACTGATATGCAGCGACACGCCGCTGACCTCGGCAATCCAGATCACCTCCTTGACGGAAGCGATCAGATTGTTGCCCTCCCCGCGGATATGCGTAGAGAAAAGTCCGTTATACTTGGGCAGCACCCGGCAAAGCTCCGCCAGCTCTTCCTTCGAGGTATAGCTGCCCGGGGCGTACAGCAGCCCGATCGAGAAGCCGATTGCACCCGCTAGTAGCCCTTCTTCCAGCAGCTGCTTCATGCGGTTCAGCTCGGCCGAAGTCGCCGGCCGGTTTTCGAAGCCCATAGCGGCAATGCGCAGTGCGCCATGAGCCACGTAAGTCGCCACATGCTCGGATGGGCGGGAACCGGCCAAATGCGCCATATACTCGCCGACAGTCTCCCACGGCCATTTCCAGCTTGTCGATCCCAGCACCGGCTGAATATACGTCTGCAGCATCTCTGCACGGCTTGGAATCAACGGCGCCGGAGCCAAGCCGCAGTTGCCGATGACTTCTGTTGTGACGCCTTGTCTAAGCTTGATTTCGCTATGCGGATAATCCAAAATCATAAGATCGGAATGACAATGCCCATCGATAAACCCGGGCGAGATAACGCGTTTTCGCGCGTCAATGACACGATGAGCTTCCACATCCAGCTGCCCGACGGCGGCGATAACACCGTCCGCCACCCCGACATCGCCGTAAAACCATGGATTCCCCGTCCCATCAACGATTTTACCATTTTTAACAATTAAGTCCAGCATTGAAGTTCAGTCTCCCCTTCCCTGGCGACATTCCTCTCATTCAGCCTGCCCATGATTTCCGTATTCCGCCAATCTCCGTCTACGTCTACTCCAGCATGCCGCGCGCCAATACCGGCACCTTCTCCGACTGCTCGCCATCAATAAAATAAAAGTAATTATGCAAATTTAATGTGCTGCAAATGTGGTTCGGAATAATCCGTACACGGTCGCCGACCTTCAGCGCATGATGGGGCTCCAGGCGGATGACGCCATGCTCTTCGGAAAGCCGTTCCAGCACAGCGTCCGGCGCTTCGAGAATATGGCCGAAGCCCTTCAACTGCAGCGGGCCCGTTCCCGGCTGAACATCGGTAGCAAACGTCTTGCTGCCGCCGTCAATGACGGCGTAATGCTCCGAAGGGCGGCTGATCACCGTCGCTTCAATGACGCCTGCGCAATCCTCCAGCGAACAAACGCCAAACGCGGCCTGCATCCGGTCGTAAAACACATAAGTTCCCGGACGGACTTCCGTCACCCCCTCCACTTGAGCGGCATATAAACCTGTCGGTGAAGAACCGACGCTCACATCGGCGATCGGAATACCTTCCGCCCGCATCAGCCCGGCAAGACGAACCATCAGCTCGCCTTCCTCCCGGCCCGCCCGCTCCAGGTCCATCGTCGGTTTGCCATCAAGCAGCGCCCCACGGAAAGTGAAGATTCCCGTCAGCTTCAGATGCGGGAGTGCATGAATCCGGCCGGCCAATGCGACAGCCTGGTCGTAGGGGATGCCCGTCCGCTGCAGCCCTGTGTCAATCTCCAGCCTTACTTGCAGCTCATGTCCGAGCCGCCCGGCCGCTTCCGACAGGCGGCGTGCCCCTTCATCGCTGTCGACGCCGACAACCAGTTGAATCTGCTGGCTGAGCTTCACCGCTCTTTCGATTTTGGAAGCCGCAATAAGCGGATAGGCTATAAAAATATTGTCAATGCCATGTGCCGCCATCACTTCGGCTTCTGAAACTTTGGCTACGGTAATACCTATGGCCCCGGCATCCAGCTGAGCTTTGGCGATAGATGGGGTCTTATGTGTTTTTATATGGGGCCGAAGGGTTACGCCGCGTTGCCGCACAGCTTCGGCCATCGTCTTGATATTGGCGTTCATCTTCGTAACATCGATTACAAGGCATGGAGTTTCCCGCATGTCCGATCTCCTCTGCTAATTGGTCTACTTGATTGACTCCAAAACTTGTTTGACATACTCTACCGACTGGATGGAGCCAAGCTTCTGCTCATCATTGCCTTCATACTCCACGGTTACCCAATCGGCATAACCGCCGGTATGCAGCTGTGACAACAGCCCCTTCACATCTACGCCGCCCTCTCCAAGCACTTTGCCTGCATACCGGCCGCCGCTCAGAGCGGTATAGGTTTCGCCTGCAAAGCCTTCCGGCACCCGCACAAAATCTTTGGCATGAACATGGGCAACAACGGGAAGCAAGGCAGACAGCGCGTTTGCCGGCTGCTCGTCAACAAGCAGGAAATTGCCCATGTCAAACGTGCTGCGCAGGGCCTCTGAATTCACATCCCGGATAATGTCCAGCACCTGTGCCGACTTTCCGGCAAACAAGCCGTGATTTTCAAGACAGAGCACTACTCCACGGCTTCCGGCATAATCCGCCGCCGCTTTCAAGCCTTCCACGATCCAGCCGCGCGCCGCTTCAAAATTAACCCCTTCCTGGCGGTTGCCTGAGAACACGCGCACCGTCTTCGCTCCGAATCCGGCTGCAATATCGACCGACTCCGTAATATGACGAAGCTGCTCGGCACGTCCGGACGCATCCGGCAAAGCAAAGTTGTTGCTTGCGCCTACGCAGGCAGCCTCAAGCCCTTCCTGTTGAAGCGCCTGCTCAATTTCATTCCGGCTCTCGACATCGGAGTACCAGAAGCGATGCAGCAGCTCAATCCCCTCGGCACGCGTATGTTGTCCGGCAAACCGGATGAAATCTATGTTTTTCCAGGTTTGATCATAAAAATATTTATGGCAGCTCCACACGCTTAAACTCGTCTTCACTTCAAATCCTCCTTTCCCGGCTTCATTATCATTTATATGCGCGTATAAATTGAACAGCCTTGCGGATATCTGCCTCCGGCTGTTCACCCACTTCTCTTTCAACGGTCAGATACCCGCCGTATTCAATTTCCTGTAAAGCCGCGAAATAGCGGTCGAAATCAACCCGGCCCTTCCCAAGCGGCACTTCGCGGAAGCTGTCGCCGCCAGCGGCCATTTGGGCGATATGCTCATGAGCCATCGGGTCAAAGCCAAGCGCGCCGTACACGATCCGCGGATCAACTTCACGCAGACGGATTCCGTCCTTCACATGGGTGTGGACGATATAATCCTTCAACAAATAGACTCCGTTGACGGGATCGTCCCCGGTCACCATGACCATGTTGGCCGGATCAAAATTGACGGACACGCCGTTTGTGCTGAGCGTATCCAGAAAAGCTTTGAGATGGGCGGCAGGCTCCGGCCCTGTTTCGATGGCAAAATAAGACCCCATGCTCTTCGCATATTGCCCCAGCTCCTCGCAGGCCGATTGCAGCGCATCGTAGACTTCACTGCCGGGATCGTCCGGGATAATACCGATGTGAGTCGTCACAACCTGGGTTCCAAGCTCGAGTGCAAGGTCCAGAATCCGCTTGGATGTCTCAATCTTCTCAGGATTGGCCTTGCGGTCCTGGAAACCGTGGCCGCCTAAATCGCCGCACAAGGCGGATACCTCCAGGCCTAAACCTTCAATATATTGTTTTAATTCGCGCCGGGCGGTTGCGTTCAAATTCTGCGGGTCCATTTCTCCGCTAACGGCATAGATCTGTACGCCGTCCGCTCCAACCTCACGCGCTTTCAGCAAACCTTCCCGGACGCCGATACCAAAGCTATCTACCATAACACCAACCTTATTCGTCAGCTTCATCAGACACCCTCCCTCTCTTAATTATAACGCTTACTTACCGTCAAACCGAATTTCTTGACCTAGAGCAGCCGATTCATAAACCGCGCACAGCATCTTCATCATTTCAACGCCGTCTTCCACCGGGCTAAGCGTCTCCAAACGGCCTAAGCAGGAGCCGGTAAAATGGTTGATTTCATTTTGAAAACCAGCGACAAAATCGAACGTCAGCTTATCGGCCTGCGGCAGCAAGTTGAGCATCATATCATGCTTCTCCGTAGCGATCTGCAGTTCCGGTTCGACCTGAGCACCGCCCTTGGTGCCATGTACCGAGATGGAAAGCTCGTTTTTAACCGCATGGAGAGTAAAGCTGACATCCACCATCAAGGAAGCGCCATTTTCAAACCGGATCAAGGCATTGGCCAAATCCTCGACATCATTGTTGGAAGCTTCGTAGTCTGCGGCCTGATAAAACGATAAATGCTTTACATTCGCCCGGTTACCCAGCTTGTTATAGGTATTGCCCGACACCGATACCACCTTCGGCCGCCCCATCAGATACCAGCACAAATCGATCACGTGTACGCCCAAATCGATCAAAGGACCGCCGCCAGACCGCTCCTTATCGGAAAACCAACCGCCAGGGTTGCCTAAACGCCGCAAACAACTGGCTTTGGCATAATAAATGTCGCCCAGGTCACCGGAGTCGATAAACTTGCGCAGCATCTGCGTCGTCTGGCCGTAACGGCGTACGAAGCCGACCTGGAATACCTTGCCGCTGCGGCGAACCGCCTCCTCAACCTGCAGCGCCTGCTCTACCGTCTGACAGAGCGGCTTTTCGCACAGCACATGCTTGCCCGCATCGAGCGCCGCAATGCTGAACTCGGCATGAGTATTGTTCCAGGTGCAGATGCTGACCGCCTCTACCTCGGTATTGGCCAACAGCTCGCGGACATCCGCATATACATGGGGAATCGCGTATTTGGCCGCTTTTTCCTCAGCACGCGCGCGGTTCATATCACATATTGCAACGAGTTCAACCTCCGGATTGTTTGCGTACAAATCCAGATGCATGGTGGAAATAGAGCCTGAGCCAATGACGCCAACTTTTAGTTTATTCACCGTTATTACGCCTCCTGGGAATGTATCGTATTTGAACCGTGTTGCATTCCTCTTCATGTTATTACTTTTCATCTAAATTCATGTCAGCAGACGCGCTCCGTTTCATAAGCGCAAAAACGCCCAAAAACCCTGCCAGCCCCATCAAGGCCAATATCGAACCAAACTGGTACATGGCCACTGCACCCAAATTTTGGAACACCCAGCCGCCGGCAATGCCGGCTATAATTCCGGACAAGCCGCCCCAACTAAGCGCATATAACGCCTGACCCGAAGCCCGGTATTCCATCGGAACCAACTTAAAGGTCAACTGCGTGCCGATATAATAGTAGCCGCCAAACGTGACCCCGTTAAGAACTTGAATGCCGACCACCTCATACGGCGAGGTCGCCAGTGACATCAGCAGCCATCTGCCTGCATACAGCAAGCTGACCACGGCCAGACATAAAATCATCGTCCGGTTATTTTTGGGCAGCAGCCGGTCAAACAGCAGAAAAACCGGAATTTCAAAGATGGACGTTAAAAAGGCCGCCAGCCCGACCAGCCCTTCCTTTCCCCCCAAATCGGAAATGTAAATCGGCATAAACGTCAAATTCATCCCGTTCGGAACGGAAATTAAAACGCTGATGACAAGAAAAGCGACAAATTGCCTGTTCGCAAAAATCCGCATATAACCGCCTCGCTGCACGTCCGCTTTCGGCCGCGGTTTGCCCCGTGGAAGAACGAAGGCTATGGCTATAGCAATCAGCATCAGCACGCTGTATACGACCCAAAACCGCTCAATCCCCAGAAAACTGAGTATCGGCCCCGCCGCTGCAGCCATCATCGCCCAACCCAGCGACCCCCAGACCCGAAACTCTCCGAATCGCCGGCCCGTATGTTCAATCGTATCCAGAATCAGACTGCTGCTTTGTGAAAACAAGGGGCTTTGGAAAAAAAAGTAGACCAGCATTAGCACGAACAGCAAGGTGCCCGTAACTCCCAAAAAGACGGATTGCATAACAACCGCATTGCCTATCAGCAGCACAATCAGAACCAGCTTGATATTACGCCACCGATCGCTCCAGTATCCCCAGAAAGGATTGGCCAGTATGGCAATAAACGGCCCCCCGGCGAGCAGCATGCCGATCTGCAGCGACGGTACCCCGACCTCTTTTAGATAAAGCGGAAAAAATGAAGAGTAAATCGCAATTGCGCCGTAAACAAAAAAGTTAAAGCTCTTGATAACGGCAAATGACCGCGTCTTCAGTCCGGAAGCCGCCTCCATGATGCGCTTCATCTCCTTATCCGAACAAGCAAGTCTGTCCAACGGGACGGCATTCCATCGCTCGTCGCGAAAGTCAATCACCGGACAGGCTCCTAGGTCGGTGTCGTTTCCGCAAGCTTGCGGTATTGTGTAGGCGTAACTCCTGTATTTGACTTAAACATGGAGCAGAAATATTTATAGTCGTTGTACCCGACCTTCTCGGCAATTTCGAATACCCGGTCATGTGTTCCGCTGAGAAAAGCTTTGGCATGCCCGATCCGCACTTCATTTAAATATTCGGCAAACCCTTTGCCAAACGACTGATTAAAGACGATGCTGAAATAATTCGGCGTAATTTTCAACCAGGCCGCTACCTCAGACGCTTTTAAATCCGTGCTGTAATGCGCCTCGATGTACTTTTTGACACGATCGATCGTCCAATGATTTTTCCCGTTGACCGAGGCTTGGATCAGAGTAAACAGCGACAATAGCTCACGGCGGATCCGCGCCTCCAGAGCCCGATACGAGTTGCAGGCATACGGATCGACATCACCGGATAATAAGGCTTCGATTTCATCGGTCAGCTCAACACTGCTTGTTCTTAACCTGCGCCGAATCACAATCTTCAGCTCTTTGGCGGCCCGGATCATATCCGCCGGCAAATACTCCCGTTCCCTGGATTGTGCCATTAATTTCTCCAGCACCTCTTCAAGTTCGCCGATGCTCCCGTTGAACAACGCGTTCAGCAGCTGCTTTTCAATCTCCACAGATGTGAGCAGGGCTTGTGGTTTTTGCCTCCGGGCTATCTCCTCCTGAAATAATACGGTCCGGTCTTCCATCGCGCCGCCGAGCTGAACGGTTGCAATAGCCGCTTCACAATGAGCATAAGCGCCGTTCAAATCGTGAAATTCAGCCGATACGCCAAAAAGGGTCCACGGTCTCTCCGCAGTCGGCGATGCTGCATCGCTTAACGCGGCAATCAGCTGCTCCCGGTTGTTTTCTTTGGCCTCCATGCACAACGTAATCAGCAAATTCGGATGATGAAAAAAAGATACGGCTTCACATCCAAGCTGAGTCAGTGCATGATGCACCGACTGTTCCCAGGTTTGCCGAACCGTCTGCTGTTCTTCCTCCGCAGCCTCTTCGGCCCAGATCGCATAATCCTCCAGCTGGCTTGCCAAAAACCGGAAGCTGCGCACTTCAGCTGGAATCGCCGGCGGCCGGATGCCTTCAGACAAAGCACCGCCGCTATTCAGCAAGTGATTCAGCCAATGGAGCCATCCATCGCGAACGATCCCCTTGTTGCGCTCCGCCTCCTGCGTCAACTCACCGCCAATACGTTTCACCATCGCCATCAGTTCATCAACATCGACCGGCTTCAGCAGGTAATCCTCGACACCGATGCGGATAGCTTGCCGCGCGTATTCGAAATCGTCATACCCGCTCAAGATCATAATCCGTATCTGCGGGTAAAGCTCCCGCAGCTTCTTGGATAAGGCGATCCCGTCCATGCCGTCCATATGAATATCCGTCAACACCAGATCGACCGGCAATCGGTCGATCAGTTCCAGCGCTTCCGCTCCGTCGGAAGCTTCGCCCGTGACTTCCGCGTCGATTGTCTCCCACGGGATCGTTTCCCTCAGTCCCCGGCAAATGATAGGCTCGTCATCTACAATCAGCAATTTGATAGTCATAGGGCCTCCTGACCGTTCGTTTGAATTGGAATTCTTAATCGAACGCAAGCTCCAGCCTGGTTGTACTCCGTTGGAAATTCAATGCCAAATCCGCTTCCATAAACAAGTGAGATCAGCTCGTTAATGTTGCTGAGCGCATGCCCTGATACGCTTTCATCAAGGCCTTTTCCATGAATTGCGTTATAGACGGCATTCAAACGATCCGCCGCGAATCCGCTTCCTGTATCCGCCACCTCGATAATTAGCTCGTCCAGAGGGCTCCGGTAGCAGCGGACACGGATGATCCCTTGGCGTCTGGCGACGAAGCCATGCTTGATACTGTTTTCAACCATTGGCTGAATAAGCCGCCTAGGCAGTACAACCTGTTCCAGATTCGCCTCCATCAGCAACGAGAAGCTCAGCTTGCTGCCCATCCGCTTCTGCTGTAAATTCAGGTAAGCGCGGACGAACTCCAGCTCATCGCCCAAGGTCGCCGTCTGCTTCTCGCGGTTCAAGCTCATCCGGAAAAACCCGGATAACGCTTCGATCAGCTGACTGGTTTCCGGCGCCTTCTCCAGTCGTGCCGTCCATCTGATCATATCCAGCGTATTGTACAGAAAGTGTGGGTCCATCTGGCTCTGCAGAATACGCAGCTCGGACTCCTTTTGCTGAATTTCCAGCTTATATTTCTTGTCGATCAAATCCTTGATCGTTAACACCATGTTATTGAACTGCCGGCCCAAATCCCCGATTTCATCACGGGAGCGGGCCGTCACACGGGCTGAGAAATCGCCGATTTTCAACCGGCTTGTTTGTTTTTTCAGCTCAAGAATCGGACGGATAATCGTCAGCTCGAAGCCGATTAATGCGAGCAAACCGAATATAAATACAAGCAAGAACAAGATTTGCAGCGTAACCTTCAGTCCATTCGTTTCCGCGACCATCGTTTTCTCTTTGATCATGGTGACAATGCTCCAACCGGTGGAGCGCATTTTCTTATAAATGACTACATAGTTGCTTCCGTTAATTTCCATTTCCGCAACTTGGCCCGAAGACTTGGATACGGTCTTTAGCAGTTCTTCATTGGGATAGAGCCTGCCTATAAGCTGCTCTTCCCCACCTGCCATCACCGTACCGTCCGGCCGCAAAATAAAGATCGAGCCTTGCTGCTCGGGAACCGCCGCCTTCAGCAAAGTGGAAATTTCCGATTCATTCAACCGGACAATGACCAGTCCCGCCGTTTTCGATAAATCATCAAATGAATTAATAATGCGGAATAAGGAAATTACGCGTTTCGGTCCGGACCAGGGACTGAACAGCGGATAAGAATTCGACCATACGATCCCGCCCCGGTTTTGCTTCGCCAGATCGATCCAGGGCTGCTCCGGCCCCTCGACCGGCTCGCCCAACTGCATCGTATTGCCGTTTAACCCTTTTAAGGTAATCGATTTAATATAGCTTTTGGACATCAGCTGAAAAGCGACGAAGCCTTCGATAGAGGCCCGGTAGGCATTAAGCTGATCCAGCGTCTCCGGCGTTTCCACCGTTTGCATAAATCCCCGGAAATCTTTTTGATAAATCATATAATCGGTCATATCGCCTACGGTTTTAATCTTTTCATAGAGGTTCATCTCAATGGTGTTCAGATTTTTTTCTGTAGAATCGATAAACTGCTGGCGTAAAATAATATCGTACCGGTTCAGAAACGCATAGCCGACCAGCAGCGATGGGAGCGTAACCAACAGGACGAAGATTGCCACCGATTTTTTTCTCAAGTTGATGTTTGCCCATCTGAATGGATTCTTCTTCATTGCCTGGTGCCTCCCCCTAACGGATTCCTGGAGCTGACGAGCCAGGTTGTCCGGTATCCGTCTTCTTCCTTCTATCATATAGGAAGGTTCTAGCGGGATGCTACTGGAAATTCGTTATCCCTTTACCGCTCCCGCGGTCATCCCCTGTACCAGTTGTTTCTCCAGCAGCAGATAGAATGTCACCACAGGCAGCAGCGCCATGGTTAAAGCGGCCATCTGCATCGTCTGGAATTTCATTTCAGTCCCGGCAAAGTTGGCAAGTCCGAGAGGCAGCGTTTTGAGGCCGTTTTTACTGATCAGCACCAGGGCAAACAAAAACTCGTTCCAGTTATAAATGAAGTTGATAATGATGACAGTCGCCAAAGCCGGGCGGGTCATCGGCAAAATAATGGACCAGAAAATCCGGTAAGCTCCGGCCCCGTCGATGATCGCCGATTCTTCAATATCCTTCGGAAACGACTTCATAAAACCAACCAGAATGAAGATGGTAATCGAAAGATGGAACGCTGTATACGGCAATACGAGAGACAGATGTGTGTTCAAAATTCCGAGTTTCTTCATTAATATAAAGATCGGCACCAGGGTAGCATGAATCGGAATGGTCATCCCGATCACGAATAAGCCGTATACCCATTTGGACCACTTGAACTCAAATCTGGCGATAAAATAGGAAGCCAACGCGCCAAGCAGCACCGTTAAAATAATAGAAGCAATCGTTACGTACAAACTGTTCCAGAAATATGTTCCCAGATGGGCGACCTGCCATGCCTTTGAAAAGTTGCTAAAGTCCCACACTTTCGGAAGTCCCATGGGATTGACCGAAAACTCTTCTTCGGCCTTAAAGGCATTGATCATCATCCAAAGGATAGGAAGCACATTCGCCAAACTGACAATTGCCAGAAATATATGAAGCGACGAAGTTTTAACCCGTGATAGCTGCATAGTGCCTCCTTTCGCCATAGTTGCTTATCGGTTGCGTTGTGTGAGCAATTTGGCGGCGTAAATGGCGATAAGACTGAACAATAAAATGAGCATGGAAACCGCGCTTCCGTTGCCGAAACTCATGTTTTGGAAAGCACTGTTGTACATGTAAATCGTCATGACCTCGGTGTTATGAGCCGGACCTCCGCCCGTCATTACATAAATCAGATCAAATACGCGGAAACTATTGCTAATGGCGAAAATCAGTGTGACCCAGATCGTTTCTTTCAGCATCGGCAGCGTAACATACCAGAAATGCTTCCATCCGGTCGCTCCGTCCATAACGGCGGCTTCCTTGATTTCTTCCGGGATATTTTGCAAGCCCGCTAAAAAAATGACCATAAAAAATCCGTAGTTTTGCCAAATGTACGTGATACTGACGGAAAGCATTCCGAATTTCGGACTGCCGAGCCAATCCTGCCTCCAAGCATCCAGGCCGATCAAATCAAGCATGCCGTTCAGCAAACCCGATTCAATCTTAAATACCATGCCCCAAATAATCGACACGATAACCGCTGAAATAACTACCGGCATAAACAGGACCGAACGATAGGCTTTGATCCCTCTGAGCGAGCGGTTGAGCAGCAGCGCAAACAACAGCCCTACCGGCAATTGGCCGAAAATCCCGGTAACCATCATAAAAATATTGTTGGAAACCCCCTTCCAGAAAATACCGTCCTTCAGGGTCATCACATAGTTGTCCAATCCGGTAAATTTCATCGGAGACAGTCCGTCCCAGTTGAAGAACGAATAATAAAAGGACATGCCGATCGGTACCAGCGCGATTCCGATATAAATCACCATGGCCGGCAGCATTCCGAAAAACGCCGTCCATCCTGCTCGTTTTAATGCATGCATATGCAGCCTCCGTTCACAGTTAAGTTACATATTGACAGCAAGCGATCGGGATTTGGCTGCAATTTCACCCGCCGTGACTTCGCGCCCCAATGCGTCCGATAAATATAAGCCTTCACTGATCAGCATGGTCGCAAGCGCGATTTCCGCCGTTGGCAGGAGCTCCACTCTTCCTTGCAAAGAGGCAATCCAATGCTTCTGCGAGGAATCGTAGGCCTCTTCGGTTTCCCGCATCCGATGCCAGCGGACATCCATGCGATTGAGATCAATCGTGCTGTTCAGGTCGAGATCCACCACTGTCGTATGGAAGCTGAATTCCCCTGTCTGCTCGCCTGAGTGGTACGATGGCAAGCGGATGCCGCCCTTCGAGCCAACAATGCTGCTGCCTTCAATTCCACCCAGATTTACAGCCCAAGCTTCAAAAATATCCAGCGTCACCCCGCCTTTGAAGGTAACGAAGCCCAGCGCCAGCTCTTCTACGTCAAACCCGCTGATCTGCCGGCGTTCCGGGTCCATATCCATCTCCTGGATCATTCTTCCAGTAAGCCGCTCCACTTCCGTCACATTAAGCAAATAAAGCATCTGGGCGATATGATAAACGCCCATATCCAACAAAGCGCCGCCTCCGGCACTGGCTTTTCGGGTAAAATGCACGGTGCCGAAACCGTCTGCATATGGCCGGCCCCTGCGGCGGAAACCGTTCGAACGTGCATGAAACACCCGGCCTAATTGTCCGTCTTCAATCAGTGCCTTAGCGGCTTTAGTTTCTTTCTTGTAAAAGGTTCCGAGCTGAATGTGCAGCTTCTTCCCGCATTCGCGGGCTGCCTCCAGCATCGAAACTCCATCATAATAAGAGCCGGCAATCGGCTTCTCGCAATAAACATGCTTCCCTGCCCTGAGAGCGGCGATCGTAAGAGGAGCATGAAAATTATTGTGCAGGCACACATCCACCGCATCGATGTCGTCTCTTGCCAGCATTTCCTTGTAATCCGTATACACATTCGGAATCCCGAATTTTTCCGCCGACAAGCGCGCTTCTTGCTCGTTGATATCGCACACAGCTACAATTTCAGCGCCGGGAATTCCGGCATACTCCTGCAAATGCACTTTTCCGATAATGCCCGCGCCGATGACGCCGATTCTTATTCGCTGCACCCTATTGTCCTCCGTTTCCTTGCTCCGGGCCGGCGGCTCCGGCCTTGGCCAACAGGCGCTTGGCGGAGGCTAATGCCCATTCCAGCTCAATGTAAGGATGAGACTGGGCGTTATATTCAACAGCCCAGTCTCCTTGATAGCCCTGATCCATCAGCATTCGCATGATGTCCGCTGTTGTTTCCGAGGATAACCTGGCTGCATCCAGATGAACATGATTCACCCAAGGTGCAAGCAATGGTTCACCAGGCTCCTCCGCGTCTTGCCATCGTCCGATATGCAGCAGCACGCCATAACCCGGATGGTCGACCGCTTCAGCGAGACGCTTCATCCAATGCGGATCGAGCGATATGCCGGTATGATTTTCCGGCCCTATCGTGTATCCGAAGTCCGCCGCTCGCTGCGCGTATTCCTTATACCGCATCACGGTGTATTCGAACTGTTCCTCCGAAGGCTCCACAGGTCCGCGACTTGTGTCGATCCGCACCGTCCGGGCTCCCAGAAGCTCAGCCGCCCGCAGATAGTCCAGCGCATTCTTGTGCAGGATCTCCCGGATGCCGGGGTCCGGGTCCCATAAATGGGCCCGGTCAATCGCAAAGTTGGCAACCGTCAATTGTTTCTCATCCAAGGATCGTTTAATTTTCCGTAAATCACCGTCATCGGCAACCGGGTAGTAAGGGTTGCTCCGATCCGTGAAGAAGCCGTTCCATAAGTCGACGGACTTTAATCCGAAACGATGCCGGGCGGTTTCCAAATAACCGTAAATGTCCATTTCCCCAGAGCTAAGCAGCTGATAAAAGGAGAAGCCTCCGATAGAAACGTTCAATGCCCTAACCTCCCTAATCCGGTCAAATTCACAATGCTGGCGTTAACAATGCTCATACTCCCATGTACTACTTTTTCGATTTATCCACGGCTTCCTGCAGCTCCTTAGCCACTTGCTCGGCCGTCTTTTGTTTCGTAATGATAGCTTGAATGCCGTTTTCGATCGAATCTTTCACCGCAGGCTGCATTACGGCGTCAAACACGAGTGCGGAGCCGTTCTGCGTCAACTTCAGCATTTCTTTCAAGTACGGGCTGGTGTCTGCAGGCGCCTCAACTTTGGCCGGCACGACAATGCCTTTGCTCATCAGGTTTTGGTACAATTCAGGCGCGTAGAAATATTTCAGGAACCGGAAAGCCGCTTCCTTCTTAGCGCCGGTCAGGTTCTTGCTCAAGCTGATACCGTATTGAATAACACCCGCGCTCTTCGTTGGATCTCCTTTACCTCCGCTGATCGCCGGAAACAAGGCGATACCGATATTTTCGGCAGCCGCTTTATCCGGATTGCCGCCTCTAAACTTCGTATCGATGGTGGAACTGGTCATCGTCATAGCCGCTTTCTTCTGCAAGAAATAATCTTGCTGCTGAACTTCATCCATGGTGTTGATATCCGCATTAAAGGCATCGATCTTCACGAGATCGGAAATGACGTTTAAAGCTTTGACATAGTCAGGATCGGTAAACTTAGCTTCGCCTTTGTTTACTTTTATCAAGAAATCACTGCCGAGAATCCGGTCTTCTACTGGCGACATAAAGGTCGATTGCATCGGCCATTTGTTTTTATTGCCGATCGCCAGCGGGGTAACACCGGAATCCTTTAATTTTTTGGCCAGATCGAGGAAATCTTCGTAAGTTTTAGGGAACTCATTATAGCCGACTTTCGCCAACATATCCTTATGATAATAAATAATGTCAACAAATGTCATTTTGGTCGGAACCGCATATTGCTTGCCGTTGACGTTGTATCCTGCCAGCGCTTGAGGCGGCAATATATCTTTCCAGGTGCCCATAATTTCATCAAGCGGCATGAGCACATCGGCGGCAATGTACGGCTCAATCTCTACACTCGGGAACATGACAAACATATCCGGCAAGCTGTTGCCCGCCGCTTCTGTACGAAGTTTGGTGCGGTATTGGGCTGACGGGACATCCTGGGCTTCAATCTTGATGTCGGGATTCAGTTCCAAAAACTTTTTGATCCGCTCCTTGTAAATCAAATTGTCTACGTTTGGACTGGACCAGTTGTATTCCATGGTCAATGTTACGGGTTCTTTCGAATCATTTGCCGGGGCAGTGCCTCCATTGCCACTGGCCTGCTCAGGCGCTTCCGTACCTCCACAGCCTGAAATCGCAGCTGCCATTGCAGCCGAAGCAGTAACCAACATTGTTTTGCGAATCGCGTTTTTCACTAGACCATTCCCCTTTTCAATGTCATTATCCTTAACACCAAACCTCACATACCAATTATAAGCTCATTTGTATCCGCTTAACCATCCCATAGAAATATAAAAATGTTTAAATTTTTAAACTGGATCCATTTTTTTGACTGTTTTCTTGATTTTATGTTAGTTTTTATAACATTAAAGTAAGCGTATTCATTTGAAATCTGATTTTTCAATGTTTATGTCAGCTTTAGTGTGTCCCGAAAAAAGAAAAAAGCCAAGCGATCTCAAATCGCCGGCTATTTTCGCTTTTTTACCGCAGATAATGTGACACCGCTGCTCTGTTTTAACTCATTTGGATGGCGTTGGAATTTGTTGGAATAGACTCAGCCACACCCTATTTTCTTGCAAAATCTCATCCAGCACCACTTTGGCGAGAGTCGCGTCGCCCACCAAAGGATGCAGGGTCAAAGCCTCCAATCCAGCCTCATAGCTGCCTTCGACTGCAGCCTTCACCGTTAGCTCTTCGTACGCCTTGACCACTTGAAGCATACCTCGCATATGGGCGGTAACCGGAGCTGAAGGCTGAATCGGATGCGCTCCTGCGGCATCGATGACACAGTTGATTTCGACCGAGGCGTCGTCCGGCAGAAACGGCAAAACTCCGTTGTTTTTGACGTTTACCGTCTGGATATTGCCCGTGTTGTTGTAAATCGCCCGGATCAGATTGACCGCAGCTTCGGAGTAAAAAGCTCCGCCCCGCTTCTCCAGCTGAGGGGGCTTCACGGTCAGCGCCTTGTCCTTATACAGCTCGAACAGCTCCTCTTCAACCCTTAGCACATCATCCGCCCGCGTAGTGCCGTGCTCCTGAAATTTTTCCTGCATATGGCTGAGCATCTTATTGCGCATGTAGTAATACCGGTGATAGCTGCACGGCAATGCGCCAACCGCTTGCAGAAACTCATCGTCCCACTCGAAATCAGGAATATTTTTCATCGTCAGTCCGCTCGATCCCGCCGCTTTGCTCAAGAAGCTGCGGGTCATATCTTCGCCGTCTACCCAAATACGGGTCGTCCAGTTCAAGTGATTGATGCCCACCATTTCGGTTTGCACCCTCGCCGCATCGATGCCGTAAATGTCCGCAATCTGCATACGGGTACCGATCGGCAGATTGCACAGCCCTACCGTACGGACGCTCGAATGCTTGATTACCGCTTCGGTGACGATTCCGGCAGGATTGGTGAAATTGACGAGGAATGCGTCAGGCGCGAGCTCCTCCATGTCCTTGCAAATATCCAGAATGACCGGAATAGTGCGCAGCGCCTTGGCGAACCCTCCGGCACCGGTCGTTTCCTGTCCGATCAGCCCGTGCTTGAGCGGAATTTTCTCGTCGCGAGAGCGTGCCGCCAATAAGCCGATGCGCATTTGCGTAGCCACAAAATCGGCTCCGGCAATGGCTTCCCGCCGGTTCAAGGTCATGCCGAGCCGGATGGGAACTCCGGCCGCCGCAATCATCCGCTCTGCCAGACGGCCCACCGTCTCCAGCTTGTCTTTGCCCTCTTCGACATCGACCAACACCAGCTCCGTAACCGGCAGCTCCTTGTAATGCTTGATAAATCCTTCCACCAGCTCGGGCGTGTACGACGATCCTCCGCCGATAACGGCAATTTTCAAACCTGATTTTTTCATGATTTGTACCCTCCGTAGCTTATGAATTTATCCATGATCTCCTCCGTTACGGGCAGTTTCAGATGATCCATCGCCAGCAACACCGAGCCGTATACCGGTGACAGCTTGGGCACAATCAGCTCGAAATGGGCATGTTTCTCCGCAATCTTCTCCCGTAAAGCCTGCAGCAAATGGGGGTTGCGGCCTTCTTGCACCACACTGCCGACCAGCACGATCGGTATGGTCGCAGAAGCATCGAACCCGCCCAAGCGCTCGATGACCGAATTAGCCGCCAGCCCCAGCTCCTTCCCGGAGCCGCGCAGCAGTTCAATCGCCAGCTCATCGCCTGCATCCGCCGCCTGATGGAGTACAATCGCCAGTTCGCCCGGCACCTTCTGGACATCGCGGTCGAGAAAGTCGTTTACAAGCTCTTCCATCGTCGCAAAGCCGAAATAGCGGGGTACAAGGTCCGTCAGCAGCGACGGACGCTCCCGCAGCTCCCATGAACGGACTGCGCTGCTGAACGTTTCCCGGGCCAAATCGGGACCGCTCGTTCGGTCTCCGTACAAGGGGCCAAGGCCGCCGGTCTGCACCGATTGGCCTTGGCAGTTGCGCCCGGCTGCATTGGTGCCGTTGCCGCAAACGAGCACAACGCCAATATTGTTAGGGCTGCCCGCCCTTAAGCCCGTCATCGTGTCGCAGACCAAATCCCAGCTGCGGAACGGAAGCTGGCCCAAGGCGGGGAGCAGCAATTCAAAATCTTTGGGCCGGTCGGCCCCTGCCAAGCCGTATTGCACAAAAGCGATATCTTCGTACGCCAGCTGCGCTTCCGCGAGCGCGATGTCTATCGATTCGCGAATATTCGCCATTGCTTTATCCACGCCGAAGTTTTGATGATTGCTGCGCCCGGAGACACCCTGGCCCAGCCGATTGCCCTGCTCGTCGGTAACCACCGTATAGGTTTTGCTGCCTCCTCCATCGATCCCTAGTACGTACGGCATATTAGCCTCCTGTTCGCTATTTGCTTACCATACCGCCACGTGGCCGTCGGCCCGCGGTTCGGTGCCTCCTGCCAGCACACCGGTTTCGGGGTCACGCCAAATAATTTGTCCGCGTCCGAACATGCCCGAATCAAGCGCCCGCTGCACGTTATGGCCTTTGCGTGCCAGCGCTTGCGCGAGATGGTCCGGAAACTGAGGTTCGACCTCAATCGTCTTCTCCCTCAGCCAGCGCCATCTCGGAGCATCCAGTGATGCCTGCGGATTCAGGTGAAAATCAATCGCATTCATGACGACCTGGACATGCGCCTGCGGTTGGATCGAACCGCACATCACGCCGAAGCAGCCCACCGGCCGATCATCCTTGGTGATAAAGCCGGGAATGATGGTGTGGTACGTTTTTTTGCGGGGAGCCAACACGTTAGGATGATCGGGATCCAGCGAGAAACCCGCACCCCGGTTCTGCATGCAGATGCCGGTGCCTGGGATCACCAGCCCCGAGCCAAAATCCCCGGAATGGCTTTGAATAAACGACACCATGTTGCCTTCCCCGTCCGCTGCCGCCAAATACACGGTCCCGCCCTTCGGCGGTTCCCCGGGAGCCGGCATCAGCGCTTCCGTGCCAATTAACGAACGGCGCTGCGCCGCATAACTCTCGGACAGCAGTTCCTCCGCCGTTACCTCCATGTTTCGGGGATCGGTGATGTAGCGAAGCCCGTCAGCATACGCCAGCTTTACGGCTTCTATCTGCTTATGCAGCGTTTCCGGCGTATCCTTGGCATTGAACTCTAGTCCCTTGAGAATATTTAGCGCCATCAGCGCAATAAGGCCTTGTCCGTTGGGCGGCATCTCCCAGACGTCGTACCCCCGATAATTCACGCTAATCGGCTCCATCCACTCCGGACTGTACGCCGCTAGATCCTCCTTGCTCAAATAGCCGCCATGCTCCCGGAAAAAAGCATCGATCCGCTCGGCCAGCTCGCCGCGATAAAACGATTCCGCGTTCGTGTCGGCGATAGAGCGCAGCGTTTGGGCATGTCCCGATGAGCGCCAGAGCTCGCCGCTGTGCGGGGTCCGGCCGCCTGGGGCAAAGACCTCCATCCATGAGCCGTACAAAGCGTCATCATTCAGAGCCTTGATGTTGTGATAGCCCAGCTTCCAGTAGCTGCTGATCGTTGGGGATACGGGAAAGCCTTCCTCGGCGTAGCGGATGGCCGGGGCCAGCACCTCCGACAGGGGCAACCGTCCGAACCGCTCGGACAATACCGCCCAGGAGGCCGGCGTTCCGGGAACCGTTACCGGGAGCAAGCCGTAGGTCGGCATCTTGTCATGACCGGCCGCCCGCACTTGATCGAGCGAAATAGAGCCGGGCGACGGTCCGCTTGCATTGAGTCCGTGCAGCTTGCCTTGCGTCCATACCAAGGCAAATGTATCACCGCCGATGGAATTGGAGTTGGGTTCAACAACTGTCAAACAAGCGGCTGTAGCAATGGCGGCATCGATGGCATTCCCTCCCCGCTTAAGCATTTCAAGCCCGGCTTCTGCCGCCAAAGGTTGGGTAGTTGAAACCATGCCCCGGTTTGCATATTGGACCATTCTTCTGGAATAATAAGGATAATACAGCCCATCATATTGCATCGTCACCAGCATTTCTCCCTTCTTCTGCATCGTTTGAAATCGGCAAATCCCACCTTGGGGGAGCGATTTGATGAATATATTGCCTTTGTTTTTCTCCAGTGTCAATACTCAAAATGCCCTTACCAAGTATGGAACAGCATCTCTTTTCCTATAACTAGTTTAATGATAGCGCTTACAAAAGATTCATAAAAATTTCATATTTACGGTTGCGTCGGCTTTTCTACCATGCCGCTTCATTCGTTATTTGCCAACAAACCCTTGTTTTTCAAACCTCTTCTCACTTTCGTCTGCCCGATTAAAGTACGCAAGTATCTTCTCTTTGAATAGAGACCGTTTATTCTTACCCGATCATGTCCACAATGACATAAAAGAAGTATGATGCGGAAGGTGAATCTTATGTCGGAGCATCCGCTGCAAGCTTTTGTCCAAACGGCGATGGAACAGTTAAAAGAGATGGTGAACGTCAATACAACGATTGGCCAACCGGTTTCGGCGCCGGACGGCACCTTGATCATACCGGTTTGTAAAGTAAGCTACGGATTTGCGGCAGGAGGGAACAACTTGAGTGAGTCATTCGGCGGCGGTACGGGAGGAGGCGTGTCCGTAACACCGCTTGCTTTTTTAATCATAGGCAAAACGGGCGTTCAAACGGTATGTCTTGGAGATTCGTCCAATATATACAATAAAATGTTGGATATGGCGCCCCATCTGCTAGATAAGTTGCAATCTTTAATCAATCATTACCAGTCAGGCTCGACCAACATTCAGTGAACTAAGCTCGACCCGTTGTTATAAGGAGCTACCCCGTGTACCGAAGCCGTTAAAGGGACAATATAGCCGTCATGAATATCCACAACGTTATTTAGCTCAACAATCGCATCGCCCGCTGCAAATTGACTGCGGCAAGGAGGCAGATCATTGTGAGCCATAGTGTACTGCCCATCGGGAAGCAGCTGCCGGGCTTTTACATTATCCTGCAGCAGCAGCAATAAATATTGGATGACTTTAGATTTATGATCTTCATGTAAGACAGGACACATCAGCTCGATGCGCTTGTCCATATTTCTGGTCATCCAGTCCGCGCTGGATATCCACACTTGCGGAGCGCCTGCGTTCTCAAAATAAAATATCCGGGAATGCTCCAAAAAGCGGTCTACTATGCTGCGCACGGTAATATTGCCGCTTAAACCGGATACTCCGGGACGCAGGCAGCATATGCCGCGAACAATCAGATCGATACGGACTCCAGCCTGGGATGCCGCATATAATTCATCGATTAAAGCTTTATTCGATAATGCGTTCATCTTGGCGATGATCTTTGCAGGTTTTCCCGATGCGGCATTTTCCGCTTCGCGTTGAAAAAGGCTGAACAACCGCTGTTTTAAATGCTCCGGAGCCGCGTTAAGGAAATGCCAAAGGCTCGGAGTGGAAAAACCGGTAATTTTGTTAAATAGTTGGGACACATCTTCACCAATACCCGGGTTAGAGGAAAACAAACCTATATCTGTAAATATACGCGCCGAAATTTCATTGTAATTTCCGGTTGCAACATGGATGTAACGTCTAAGCTCATCCGCTTCCCTGCGGACTACCAAAATCATTTTGGCGTGGATTTTCAATCCGGCCAGTCCGTATACAACGTGGCATCCCGCTTTCTCCAGCTCCTTCGCCCATTCAATATTTCTGGCTTCATCAAACCGGGCTTTTAGTTCGACAACAACCGTCACTTGCTTACCCGCTTCTGCCGCCCGGCTAAGAAACCGGATAATTCGCGAATCCCCGTTTACACGGTATAAGGTCATCTTAATAGCCATTACCAAAGGATCCGTCGCCGATTGAAAAATAAAATCGTTTACCGCCTCAAATGACTCGTAGGGGTGAAATACAAGCACATCCTTTTTTTGCAAAACGGAGAAGAAATCAGCCGTATTCTTAAATTCTCCCGGATAGGCAGGTTCAAACCGCGGGTACTTGAGATGCGCGTAGTCTTGCATGGAATTGGAAAACATCATTAAATAGCTCAAATCAACTGGCCCGTCGATCGTTATAAATATACTGTGATCCAGTTCAAGTTCTTTCTTTAACAGATCGAATATAAACGGATCGAATCCCTTTTCAACCTCCAGACGAATCGGCGTCCCCCACTTCCGGGTTCGCAATACCTTCTCTACTTCATCAAGGAGATCGTCTGCGGTTTCTTCGTTTACCTCCAAATCGGCATTGCGGGTTAAGCGGAACGTATGGACGGAAAGCGGCGTATACATGGAAAACAACGTGTGAATGTACTCCTTTATTACATCCTCAAGCAGTATATATTGCCGTTTGTTTCCCTTCATCCCGGCAGGCACTTCAATATACCGCGTTAAATTAGGCGGGATTTCAACCAAGGCAACAAACAGTTCCTTCCCGTTTACATCGGAAGATTGTTTTAAAACAACGGCCGCATACACGCTTTTGCTGCGAAGTAATGGAAAAGGACGACTTTTGTCAATGGCCAAAGGAGTAAGCACAGGAAATACTTTTTGAAAATAGTAGGCTTCGATTTCCTTCTTCTGCCCGGCCTCCAGATCACGGTAAGCGGCAAACTCAATCCCCTCTTGCCTCAACAATTCCGTAATTCGTTCATTGGTTTTATACTGATCAGCAACCAATTGCTCTATTATCGTGATGATGTTTTCCAGTAATTGCCGCGGGGTAAAACCAGTGAAATCCGCATCGTTATGGCCCGATTTGATTTTATCGATAATCCCGGCAGCCCTAATGCTTACAAACTCATCCAAATTGGTTGAAACAATGGATATAAATTTAGTCCGTTCCAATAAGGGAGTGCTCTCGTCTTGAGCCTCTTGAAGAACGCGCTTGTTAAATTGAAGCCAGCTTATTTCGCGATTGATGTAGTTGATGTCAGATTTGCGTTCCGCAACGGTTTTCACAGCGCGCCTCCACCCGGTTTATCCTTTTTTTCTCAATAATAAAGCCCCTAGTTTTCGAAACAGTTTCCATGTTGCACTGGGCCGGAACACAATAGTGCCGGGGTTATTTTCATCGCTTTTATTTTCCATTTCTACTCCTCCTCTCACTGTAAAGATGGAGAAAAACCCGCCGCGGCAAAAGCCGGCGAGTGTTTTTCCGAATGCAAAAGGATACATGGGATATAGAAACGTTTAAGTTGCCTGCTTCGTTATGTTGGCCGCAGACTCCGTTACCGATTCCGCTGTATTGGCAACCGATTGCGTTACCGATTCCGTAACATTGGCAACCGATTGTGTGACCGATTGCGTTACATCAGCCACAGATTTCGTTATACTGTTTACGAATTTGTTGTCAACAAGCGCATGGCCTGCTTGAACTCCGACGGTATGTCCTAATTTATTTCCCAGAATCCCTCCGATTACGGTTCCGATAACCGTCCCTACTCCCGGTAAAAGCGCAGTGCCGACTACAGCTCCGTATTCAATCCCCGCCATTACGCCCAATGCTCCCGTTACATTCCCTGTCGTTTGAACCGCGAATTCTTTTTTGTCCATCTGTCCTTTAGTCAAGCTCATTGTATCCTGTATTTGAGATATACCTCCGGTAATAAGACCTCCGTATAAAGAACCGCCTTGCAGCATCTGAATCTCTCCTTAAATTGTTTTTTCTTATTGGAATCCTATATAGGAGAAATTGTTCCCCGTTGTTCTTTTATAATTCATCCGAAAGCGTATTGCCTGAATTTCCCGGAATTACGGCAGCAACGGTTGTTCAGCATGCTTCTGATTGTCCTTTATTTCGGCTTGAAATGCCGGGGTACGGTCTTTTATTTGATCTGCAACCTCGAGCAACATTTCCGTTCCTTTTACAGCAAGCTTACGGGCGGCTTTTCTTGCTTCCGGAGACACGGCGAGCACAATAGCCGCAGCGGCAAAGATAAAACCTAAAGGCGATTTAATCATAACTATCCCTCCATAAATAAGATTAATTAAATAATTCCATAATTTGAAATTTTTTATACTTTGTATCCAAACCGAATGACAAACCGCTTTCAGCGAATGCATATTTCAGTCAAAGCGGTGAATAATAACCCAATAATTGTTACCTCTACACACGGGCGAGGAGAATTAAGATGACAGAATTACGAAACAAGACCAGATTTCTTCGCGCCATACCGGGAAGAATACGCATGGAAATCTGCGGCTTGCAGGGAAATCAATATACTGCAAAGATTCTTACCGAAAGATTGTCCGATTGCAAAGGGATTTATAAAGCCGAGCCCTGCATTGTAACGGGCAGATTGCTGCTTGTTTATGATGAAAAGCAGGTTAAAGCCGGGCATATTTTCAAGTACATTCAAGAAATAGAAGAACACATTTGTTCACAAAACAAGACCGCTGTTCATTCCGATGCCGGCACCGACTCTGGCGGGCGGGATGAAGCCAAGAAGGAAGCCGCAGCTGCAATTGCAGTTGAGCCGGAAGCGGAACTTCCCGATGAAATGCGGGTCCTCCCTGTGTTAACAGATCAAAACAGGAAAGAACCTGCGGAAAAAATACCGATACCATTGGCTTTATCCATGGGCGGATTGGCCGTGTTGGGAGCCAAGCAGCTATTTACGGGACGCTCTGCCTTGGCAAGAAGTCCGGCTCCCTTTTATTTATCAGCGTTCATATCTATAGCAACCGGTTATCCGTTCTTGAAGAGGGGCATTCAAACGTATTCGGATAAGAAACAAATCAATGCGGATCTCATCTTGGGTGCAGGCGCGCTTGCTCTGGCGCTAATGCGCGAAAACCTGGTGGTGCTTGCCGGGCTCAGCCTATTGCAATATGTGAATTGGAAACGAAGCCGTTCCGTATGGAACGGACATCAATCGGCTTCCTTGCCGCCGGAAATACAAAGCTATTGCGATAAGGCGGGCAAGCTGGGCATGATCGCCGCGGCGGCTACCTGGGCTATAACGCGCAATCCGCTGCGGGCCATTGCCGTCCTTTTGGCTGCAAATCCGCGGCCGGTGGCCATACCCGCTCAATTAGCCTGGAATCAGGCCGAGCTTGTTTCTGATGAGAGGAGCTATATAGTTCCGGAAAAGGGCTCCTTATCCCGGCTGGCCCGGACAAAAACGATTTTGTTTGAAGATTCGCCGCTCCTTTTCAACAACCCGGAAATTGAAGAAATCCAATGCTATACCAATAATGAACAAGATTCCGATAAAATGATTTGTTTAGCAGCTTCATTAATGGAAAGAAGCAGCCATCCGTGGAAAGAGGAAATGCGGATCAAGGCGAAACAAACGTGCCGGACTATCCGAACCGCTTTTCACGTGGAAGAAGAAGAACAAGGAATAAGAGGCAAAATAAGCGATAGCCAGATCTTGCTCGGCAGCTGCAAATATTTGCAGGAGCACGGAATTGATTGCGGCTCCTATGAGCTTAAGGCCAAACGGCTTACAAGAAAAGGATATGACGTTCTATTTGCCGGCAAACAAGGGAATATGAACGGCGGATGCCTCGGATTGATTGCCAGACATCAGGGGGCTTCCGTTAACGGTTACGGCTCTGTCGCCGCATCCTTTATTGAGAAGGGCTGGCGGCTTGGTTTATTACATAACAGCTTGAACATTAGCGGCGCCGAAATTTCTAAATACCGCATAGATACTAGCTGGTCCATGTTAGAGCAAGGCGAAGTGATTGAACGGATCGCGGGACTGCAGCAGCAAGGCGAGGAAGTATTATTTGTCGCCGGACAGGAATCGAATCCGGTTAACCGGTTTTACAAGGAAGCCGGAGTACCGTCGATTTCAATTGATGATTTGAACCAAGTGCAAGAAAGCGCTCTGTTTGCAGAGAAAATGAATCATACCGTTAACCGGCATGTTCAGCTTACCAAGAAGTGGAATGTTCTGGGATCCGCGCTGGCGACGTTAGGTCTGCTTAGCGCACCTGTTGCCAATTTGGCGGGGGATGCATTATCCCTTGTTTTCATGACGAGAACCAAAAAAGTTAGCGAAGCTTTAGTTTCTCCGCCGCCGCCGGCGTACAAAGCAGAGATTGCGGCCGCTTCGGAAGCATCCGTGTGGCATGCCCTTTCCGGCGATCAGGTTATTGACAGGCTGCAAGCGGATCAACAGGTTGGACTGACACCTAAGCAGGTTGCTTCCATAAGGAATAAGTACGGCTGGAACCGGCTTGACGGCAAAAAAACGCCCCCTTGGCTTGTTTCCTATTTGAGGCAATTTAAGGAATTTACAACCTTGGTTCTGCTCGGCACAACCGCTTTAGCCATTTTCACCGGAGGAATATTTGACGGTATTGCAATGGGCGCAATCCTGCTCGCCAATGCGGCGATCGGCACAATTCAAGAACGCAAAGCGGAAAAAGTGATGGAAACGTTAAGCCAATTTCAGTCTCCGGTGTGCAAGGCAGTTAGGGGCGGACAACAAACGGAGCTTAATGCAGCGGAATTGGTACCGGGGGATATCGTCTGCCTGGAGGCGGGAGACCGCGTTCCGGCGGATATCCGGTTGATCAGTTCATGGAATTTACGCGTCAACGAGTCCGCTTTGACCGGGGAATCTATTCCCGTGGAAAAGAACGAACATGCTCTGACCGGGGATTGTCCTCTATCCGAACGGACCAACATGCTTTTTATGGGGACCGATGTATGTGGAGGCAAAGGGAAAGGCATTGTAGTCAGAACAGGGATGAATACCGAAATGGGCCATTTAATGTCCCTTTTGAAGCAGCAGGAAAAAGATGTTACGCCATTACAGCACAAGGTTACGTCCATTAGCAAAAAGTTTTTCAAAGGCGCTCTTGTGGCCGGAGGATTAGTATTTACAGCCGGACTGATCCGCGGCATCCCTTTACCGCAGATGATAACGACTTCGATCACCTTGGCGGCATCTGCTATTCCTGAAGGACTACCCGTTACCATAACGATAGCGTTAAGTGCGGGGATCTACCGTATGGCGAAGAAAAATGCGCTGATTCGAAAGCTTTCCTCCTTGGAAACTTTAGGCAGGACAACCGTTATTTGTACAGATAAGACAGGAACCTTGACCAAAAATGAAATGACCGTAAAGTCTCTTTCAACGGTAAACCGTACATGGACTGTAACGGGCAACGGCTATGAACCGTCGGGGACATTGAAGGAGCTTTCTCCCGAGGTCGCAGCTACTGCCGCAGCAGTGATGGAACCGGAGCATTGCGACGGCCCCATCGCCGATCCTGATTTGGATCGAATGCTGCATATTTGCTTATTATGCAATAACAGCCTGCTCGAACAGCGGGACGGCCAATGGACGACCAAGGGGGACCCGACGGAAGGCGCTCTTCTTGCGCTTGCGGCCAAAAACGGCCTGTGGCTGAAGGATATGTCCCATTGGCACCGCGGAATGGAAATCCCTTTTGATTCCAATACGGCCAAAATGAGCGTCGTCTGCAAGGATACCCGGCAAGAAAAGGAATGCTACCTCTTTTCCAAAGGAGCGGTAGAAACCATTCTCCGCCACTGCAACCGGTATCAGAAAGACGGGGATGTTTACCCCTTAACCGAAGATCAAAAGCAGCAAATTTTGCAGCAAAACGAAACATTTTCAGCCGAAGCGCTGCGTGTTCTCGCTTTCGCATATAAGCCCGTTGATGAGCGTATAAACGACGGGGAAACAATCGACGATGAAAAGGAACTGATTTATGTAGGGATGGCAGGGCTGATAGACCCTCCAAAATCCGAGGTCGCGGAAAATATCCGGGAGGCATTTGCCTTGGGATTAAAGCCGGTTATGATAACAGGCGATCATCCGATTACCGCCATTGCCATCGCGAAGCAGCTCGGAATTTACGACGGGTCGCAGAAGGTTGTATCCGGTTATGAGCTTGACCGGATGCCTGACGATGAACTGAGCCGGATTGTTGATCAAGTATCGATATTTGCTCGGGTTACGCCGGAGCACAAGCTTCGTATTGTAACGGCCTTTCAAAACCAGGGTCATATTGTCGCCATGACCGGAGACGGCGTCAACGATACCCCCGCCATCAAACAAGCCAATGTCGGAATAGCCATGGGACGGACGGGGACGGAAGTAACGAAGGAAGCTGCAGATCTTGTGCTGACCGAAGATCATTTTGGCGCGATTGTTGACGGGGTCAAAGAAGGCCGGACCATTATCGGCAACATCCGCAAAGCGCTCGGCTGCCTATTAACCGGTAATTTGGCGGAGATTATCGTAACGAGCGCCGCCGTAATGGCCGGGCTGCCCATTCCATTAGTCCCCATTCAAATTCTGCTTATGAATTTGTTGACCGATGCTTTACCGGCAATGGTTTTGGCTGTAAATCCGGGTAATAAAACAAAGCAGACGAAACGAACGGATATTGTTGACAAGGAGCTGTACCAAAAGGTTGTAACAAGAGGCGTTCTGTTAGGGTTAGGCTCGCTGGGCTTATTTGCGGCAAGTCTCGCAGCCGGTACACCTTTACCGGTTGCCCAGAGCGTTGCGTTTGCAACGTTGGTCGCCGGACAATTGATCCAAACCTTCTCCTGGCGGCGAGAAGGCTCTGAAGAAACGGCGCGCGATTGGATGAAGGACCGGTTTTTACTTGGCTCGTTATGTATTTCTTGGCTGGCTTTGTTAGGAGCTTTATACATTCCGCCATTGGCCGGATTTTTCCATACTGCCCGCATGCCGTTCCAATATTGGATTCCAATCCTCGGAGTTGCCGGGTCAGTATCGCTCTTGTCGAAACCGGTATTAACTCTGATTTCAAAAATAAGGGAACGTAAACCTGTCTATCCGGCCAACACTTATGCTGCGGCCTAACCGCCGCAGTTATTACACATTAGCACTGTAAGGAGGATCTGCATCTGTATGCTGCAAAAAAATGTTGACAAATTAATAATCGGCGCAGCCCTTGCCGTGGCGGCTTCGGCTTTGCTTCCAATCGCCAAATCGATTTTTCGACCTATAGCCGCAACAGGATTGGAGGGCGGCTCCAATTTAATCAACCGCGGCAAATCCTTGGTGCAAATTGCGCGGCAGGAAGTGGAAGATATCATAGCGGAAGCCCAGTTTGAAAGGATGAAAAAACAGCTGGACAAAGAAATTGCATTACTTGATGACGACAAATACGAGGAGAACGTTTATAAATGACAGAGCAAAATATAGATACTCATTTACGCGAAGCATTATCCCATCTGGAGCTGGCATTAAATCAAAGCGTAAGATGCGTTCTTGAGAATGATAGTGCAAAAAAGGAAATAGGTTTGAAATGGGAACAATTTCTTGGAGAATTTATCGGTCTAGTCCGGGAAAAAGGGAAAAAGTCGAGATTAAATCTTCTAAGCTGGATAACTTTTCCGCGGATGAAGTCATAAATTAGATAATAACCTTTTTCCCGCCAAATTTCCGGAGGGGGATGCTGGAGGAGCCCTCCAGGCTCATTGGCGACGTCGCCGCGCTCCGGCAGCTGACCTAGAAAGGCCGCCGCAGCACAAGCAGCGTATCGGGCTGCAGCCGCGGAACAATGTCGCCGGTTACCCGGCCGAGGTATCCGGCGCTGCCAAAATGACGGCTTCCGCTCCGTCCAATGCGCTGTCCAAGCTTACCGGGTAAGCCCGATTTCGGCCTCCTCCTCCTACCTTCATCTTCACAAAAAAAATGGACATTTCCGTTCCTCTAAAACGGATGTCCACAAAAGTCTCCCTAATTAAAGGCACAGTTCATCATCGATCATCCGTCCTGACGACAGGCAGTGTAAAATAAAATCGGCTTCCTTGCCCCACACCGCTTTCCGCCCCGATCGCACCTCCGTGCCGTTCCACAAGGTCTTTGGCGATAGCAAGGCCCAGACCGCTGCTCTCTGACCCCACGCCCGAATAATGCCGTTGAAATATGCGCTCCAACAGTTCCGGGCTGATCCCGGGTCCCGTATCCTCGACCACAACGCGAACCGCATCGGCCGGATAGCTGACATGGATTGTGATCGTGCCGCCGGGCGGTGTATACTTGCATGCATTATGGATTAGATTGGCCAGCACTCTCTTGATTGCATGGGGATTCATCCGTACGTCGACGTCCGTCCCGGCCGGCTCCAGACTCAGCACACAACGACGCCCGGCATACTCAATATCCGCAGCCAGCGCTTCGCCCATTTCTTCCATCCACTCGTTGAAAATAACCAACCGGGCCTCCCTGTCTTCCGTCGTTTCGTCCCACCGGGTCAAGTCAAGCAGATCGTCGATAAACCGGTTGACATCCTGCACTTTATCGCGAAGTTTGCGCAGCAGACGATCCTGCTCCTCCGGCCTCATCTCCAGCTTGGCATGCAGCGCCTGAACGCCGCTCTGGACATAGGACAACGGATTGCGGACATCGTGCGAGATGTTCTGCAGCATCCGGGTACGGAACGCTTCGGATTCGATCAGCTTGACGTTCGCCTGCTTCAGGCTCTCCGTCTGTTCTTCCACCCGCTTGTTCAGACTGGCGTTCCAGCTTGACAAAGTTACGACGAGCGCCTGCAGAGTCGTCTCCTCTTTCCTGCGCATTTGATTCATCAGGGCGTACAGTAATACCGCCATGAAGACGAAATCGCCGATCACACCGAATTGCGCAATATTGCGCGTCAAAAAATTGTTCGGCAGCAGCCCGTACATAAGCAGGGCTTTCGGCACGATCGCGATCAGGACGACCGGAACCTTGGGAATGGCCAGGAAGAAGGCGATCCGGCTCCCTTTGACCGCGCACAAGATGAGAACGAGCATCATGAGGAACAGGCTGACATACTTGAACCAGAACAGAAAACTTGCCATCCCGTACGGATATAAGAAGGGCATGCTGATGCATAGAAGCGGACAAAACACGTTCAGCGCGCGGCAAATCCAGTCCGACAAACGCGAATAATCGCGGGGCATCAACAAGTTCACCGCAAACAAACAACCGAACCACCGGCCAAGCACGTAAAACATGTCATACAAGCCGGACGGACTGCTCCAGAAGCCGGCAGCAGCCATTCCGCTCCCTTCAACCGGTTCGAGACCGAACCATCGCAGCGTAAATCCGTTCCAGATCAAGACGGCAATACAAAACGAAATGACGTACAGCGCATAATATAAATAAGCGCGATTGCGCGTATACAGAAACAGGACCATCTGGAAAACCATGATGACCAACAGCACTCCGTTATAGATCCCGCTATACAGCAATTGGTTGTGCATCGAATCGTACAGTGCAGACTGGGCGATCAGCTGCAGAGGCAACATCATGGAGCCGTACGTTTCGAACCGCATGTATATCGTCGTCTGTTCTCCGGGCTGCAGCAGCACCTGATAGGTGGGATAGTGCCGGTGGACCGAGATCATCTCGGCCGCGGGATAGATGGCGATCCGATCCATAAGCGGATTCAATACGCTGATTTCCCACCGCGAATTGGAAGAGTCATTGACAATGACAGCCCGCACCCAATACGCGGACGAGGTATACCCGAACGAGGATTTGCCCTTGGCCGGCCGGAACTGATCCTGCATGGCCGGCGACTGAACGTCCTCAATCGACCACTTTCCTTGCGGATCTTCCAGAATGTCCATCTGCCTGTTCAAGCTGTAAGTCGAAATCTCATCGACGAGGGACAGCTTCATGCCGCCGCCGGCTTGTGTTTGTGCAGCCGTTACGGTCGGGGAGGCGGCAAGCATTCCCGCTATAGTGAGCCAAATCAATACAATGCCGCATCTTCTCAACCATGCTGCCACGCCGACTTCCACTCCATTCGGATATTATAATATATTCTCGGATAAATTCGGGATCTTTTCCTGTCGGGATGTGTGAGGGGATATGACCAGCATGTGCAGCTCCGTCAAGCGCCAATACTATTTGCTTCACGTCTAGTAGAACCCGAGGAGCAATTCAATCAAGCGCTTTAACCGGTCAGGCTTAAGGAGATAGTATATCCGCTTTCCCTCCCTGCACTCCTGAATGAAGCCTTCGTCCTTCAATTCCTTCAAGTGATACGACAGCTTGGACGACGAAATGTCGCCCAAACCGAGCTTCAGATCCTCCGGACAGATGGCATGAGCAAAAGCCGAACAGACTGGCGCCTGATAAACCTCCTGTCTGCCCTCTTTAAGAAGCATCAATATTTTGAGCCGTATCGGATCGCTGAGTACTTTAGCCGCTTGAGCTACTGCAAATTCAACATTTTGTCTCATGGAAAAAATATATCATTCCCCCTTTGACATTTCAATTATTTTTGAAATATAATCGAAACTGAAGCAACTCTTTAGAAACGATTGTTCTCATCGGTTCCTTCTATTAAACCAATCTGCCCCGTTTAGCGTAACACGGCTGCCGATTGATGCCAGCAACCGCGTCTATGTTGTTTTGATTAGCGTACGTCACTAAAGTTCCTTGTAGCAGTTTTTGTGCTATTAGGACCACAACCACAATAACCAACCGTCAGATCTTCCAAAGCAAGTACAACCATTTGCCTACTAATGGGTGTTGTACCATTGTATGGTCCATTCGTGATTAGATAAGGAAATAACTCAAATGCCAAAGCAACGTGTCCCTTTGCATAATCGGAAACCGTTTCATCTGCTAATAAAGGGGTTTCTCTGGTTTCCGCCTCTTTGTTTAAGCTACGGATCATGAAAACTGCAAGCTGTTCTTTTGTCACTGCACTTGCAGGATCGAATCTGTAAAATTCGATACCGTCGGTAACCCCGGCTTTTCGTAGTACCTCTATATAAGGGAGTGCGTATCCGTAGACCGTATCATTAATTGACACATCTTTGAACCGGGATGTTTTTATGGAGGTATCTACCTTTAATCTTACGGCAATGGCTAAGATTTTGGCGAATTCAGCGCGGCTAATAGTCTCTTCCAGTCCAAAACAATCCTCAGATACACTATGCATTATACCTTTAGATAACCATTTGTCGACCAATTCTTTTGTCTTGGCATCCACATCTTTTAGATCTTTGAAGTCTTCTGATGTTTTTGTTTTGGGTACATCACCTTTTGTTATATTCTGACCTACGGATAACAATGGCACGAAACAAAAAAAGAGCAGTATGAATTTTTTTAACATGATGTCCCATCACACCTTTCGGTTTTTTCTATTAGGTTAATTTAGGGTTATATAGAGATACTGGATGATTCTTTCCATTTATAAGGTTTTCTACAATTTGTTTAATAACATCTGCCCCGCGGATTTCGTATAAGTTAGGAATCAATAAATCGGATGCCATGATCCACTTGTATTCATTAATCTCAATATCATCTAATTGAAGAGAACCTCCAATGATTTCGCCGGTAAAATGAAACATAATGACTTGATTGTTTGTGTCGCTAATAAAATTATAGATGCCTGTTGTTCCGGTTAGTTTGACATCATATCCGGTTTCTTCTTTTACTTCCCTGTGTGCAGCATCTAGGATATCTTCACCAGGTTCTATCCTTCCGCCCGGAAAATTCCATTTGTTCCTGATAGAAGGCTTATTTTCTTTTATTATCAAAACTTTGTTGTCTCGAACTATAGATACGCTGGCAACTAAAACGATACTAGTTTTCATCATTTTCTCTCCCTCTCATTCTCACGGAAATATGAAACTTTATACTTCTCCTTAAATATGGAAATTATAATATCAGGATATCGAATATATGTTCGTGTGTAAATAGCAAGTTTTTCAACTAAACTGCCCGTTAGCGCCTAAATATAAAACTATTGAACTGGCTCGTCGGGAATGGGACCAAGTTCTTGTCATTGAGCTTTGACAAGAACTTGATGTCATAAATGACAAGAACTTTATTCCCACTCCCATGGACATAAAAAACATCGCCTCATACTGGCGATGTTAATACAACCGGCTTTATGATCAGATCGTAAGTCTGGACACGTACTGATTAACGTAATCTCTTACACCTGTTTTAGCGATTTTTAGCCATTGATAAAAATATTTCAGACATTCTGAAGTAAATCGGTGGATGTTCCAGTGAACTGTCATTAGCAGCGTATGCTTCCAATAAACATATGCATATGCATATCATAAATGTTTCCGCCCCCTATTGGAGCGGAATCTTAAAAATCTCATTCTTATTTCTCTTGTCCTGTATTGTAAAATCATTTGCCAACAGACAATTTCTGGCGTCGGTAAAGCTTTTTCCTACAGCGATTAATGGAGTACATCCCAGTTCCAGATATCTTGCAATTGCCGCATCATCTTCAATAAGCAGAATTCTCTCCATATCAACTCTCCCTCGTATAATCAGTTTAGAAGCTCATTTTGAGCGAATTAAGAGTTAGAGCCCGAGCAAGTTGCTAACATGTCGATACAAGAACTGGTTGAGTTTCTTAACGATAAAGGAAAGAACCGCTTTAAGAACACAGAGGAGATTGCTACTTATCTTCAAAAGCTTGCTCGCTCCTCTTACCGTCTGGATAAGACCATGCAAGATCCCGTGAACATCTCGCTAGCTACGACACTCAGTGTAATTAACCATCTGGAGTCCGAAATATTGAAGCTGGATAAAGAGATCGCCAAGATTATGAAGGGCATCCCTCAGACCTTGACATCGGTCAAAGGAATTGGCCCTGTTTTCGCGGCGGGCATCCTTGCTGAGATCGGCGGCATCGACCGCTTCCATGACCATAGCGACTTGGCAAAGTATGCCGGCCTTGTCTGGAACCAGAACCAGTCCGGTGAATTTGAAGCCGAGGAAACATCCCGTATGCGCACCGGTAACAAATACTTGCGCTACTATCTGGTTCAAGCTGCTGATTCGGTGCGAAAACACGATGCCGAGTACAGAGAC
>NZ_SMRT01000019.1 GCF_004354045.1 Paenibacillus piri
GTCTTTTCTTTGCGCTAAAGTGCGAGCACGGAACGCGCGCTACCAAGTTCGTTGGAGACTCCTCAGACGGAGAGATAAAATGTGTGTAACCAACCCACGTATATCAGAATGCTCAACGTCGAAAAGATTTTTGCCTTCACGCTCAGCCTTTAAGCGGAACTTTGTAATGCTTGACATGGAGCCTCTGCGGGTATGACATCCTGGCGAGAGAGCGATTACGTTGTTCACTTCATCGCCATAGGCCAATGAGCCTATCATACCCGCCCCTCCATGTAAAGCATCACAAAGAGTTACTTTTTGCTCAAAATTCAAAAAAACGGGGAGCTTCAAGAGACGCTCTTGACAGACCTCGTTCATATCAGAAAACCTACCTTTAAATCGCGGTCGCTCATCTTGGATAGGCCTCGATAGAGGTTTTCTTATTTCATTCTTATTTTGATTGCATCCCGACAAGTGGTGCTGCTCTGACAGTATGCAGGAAGCAATAGCATTTCCATTTATTCAAGTTTTAAATATAATATATGAATAGAATATTGCAAAATCACAATGTGATTGACCGATTTATATAAAAAGACCAATGTGAAAGCGTTTTTAAAAAAGGGGCGAAACTTTCAATGAACCGTGGGACGAACACCACAACGAATCGTTACATACTGGCCACATATGCTCTGCCATTTTTTGTCATCTTAATCATGTCACTTGTGGTCGGAATTGTGATCTACGATCGGACGTCCTCCGTATTGGAAGAGGAGGTTAAATACTCGAACCAGGTTTTGCTGAAGCAGGGTATGAGCGTGCTCGATAAACGATGGGAGTCGGTTGATGCATTCATACGGCGGATCACTAACGATTCTAAAGTGACCCTGCTGCAGCTTATCTCCAACCCCTACAACAGTGCCGATTTATACAGACTCATCGAAGCCCAGAATCGACTGAAGGAGTACTATACCGATAATGGATTGATGATGGATTATTACATCTTTTTCAAGAACAGCGGACTCGTACTCAACAATGAATTTAATTCGCCAATCGAAGATTTTTCCGATTATGTTCGCTATATATATGAGAAGGGAGATTATATTCAATCGTTGCTCGGATCGTATTATTATCGACAAGTGCTTCCTGCCAATCATATTTTGTTAAAAGGAAACAGTCATCCGGTCATCACTTATTTGCATTCCTTTGGTTACTCCAACTATTCGAATGCGACAGTTATGGTGTTAATCGACAATCGGGAAATTATAAAACTGTTTGACGGCTTAAATATTTCCGGCGGTTGGGCTTATATCGCGGATAGGCAGGGCAACATCATTACGAGCGTTACTGGACAAGATGCGAAGCTGGCGCTGCACCATGTCGATCTGCCGGATAAAAACGGGGTGGTCAAACAAAAGATTGGCGAAGAGGAACTAATCATTACCTATGTAACTTCGGAATATAACGGATGGACGTATGTTGCCGCGCAGCCGTCCAATTTCGTGCTGAACAAGATTCATTATATTAAGAAGACGACCTTTTTTATTTTCTTTGTCTTTTTATTCGTAGGTGCCGTTATAGCCAGTTATGCAGCATACCGCAACAGCAAGCCGGTACAAGCTATCGTACAGACGCTTTCCAAATTACCTGCCGAGCCGTTTCATACGGGCAGCAACATGTTCCGCACAATGAACAGCACAATTTTATCGATTATCGAAACGAACCAGGAGTTAAAAATGAAAATGGAGCATCAACTTCCCTTTTTGCGAGCCTCGTTTTTCGAACGGCTGCTTAGAGGGCAGTTCCGTTCCGGCAGCGAGATTGAGGCGGTTATGCAGCATGTCAGACTGGAATTAAAAGGCGGCTCCTACCTGGTTGCCGTTCTGACTTTTCCGGCGAGTATTCAGGAGTTCCTTCCAAGTGAAATCGAGCATGTAACCCAGAAAAAGTTCCTGATCCACGAAACCGTGTCCGCTCTTATGCCGAAGGATGTTTTTCTGCATGATGTGGAGGAAGATAAGATCGCCCTGTTATATGTCTTCAACTCTACCGGTGCAGCGGACATCTATGCGGAAAGCAGCATCAAACTGAATGATATTCAGCAGCATATTTATCGTCAACTCGGCATGGTGACTCTCATATCTGCCGGTAATCCATATACGCAATGGATGGATATCTCGAGATCGTTTATGGAAGCGCAGCAAGCGCTTATTAAAGGCCGCCATAACCGGATTATATGGTTCAAGGATATACAGAAAAGCAATAACAGCTATTATTATCCGGAAAACATGGAGCTTCGGCTCATTAATATGGTCCGGGCGGGCAATGAAGGAGATCTGGCCGGGCTGCTTGATGACCTGCATCAACAAAATTTTATCGACAGGGATTTGCCTGTGATGGTTTTAAAAGTGTTTTTGTTTGATTTTTTGGGTACTGTACTAAAAGTTTATGAGGATACCGGTAATCAAGGCGGTTTCGAAAATGCAGCGGAGCTATACGCTTTTACCGATACCATCGAAAACATAGAGAAACACTATGTCAGCTTGAAACATTCATTATTGACGATGTGCAAAAACGTATTCTCACAAAGAAGCGCCAAGCAGCAGCAATGGTTTCAGGACATTCTCGGCTTCATCGATTCCCGGTATTCCGATATGGGTCTCTGCCTGGCCATGCTCGCAGAACGGTTCAGCGTGTCCGAGACTTATTTGTCCAAATATTTCAAAGAAAGCACCGGAATTAATTTTTCCGATTACTTGGAGAGCCGGAGAATTGAGCAATCGAAAGCGCTTCTTCTCGAAACGCACATGCCGGTAGGGGAGATCGCCGCACGCGTCGGGTACGGCTCGGCGAATACATTCGGACGAGCCTTTAAACGGGTGATAGGGGTCAGTGCTATGGCTTTCCGCGAAGCTGAGAAGGGAAAACTCAAGAATTGAAGAGTCTGCAAAAATTGCACAGAGGCCGATCGTAAGAATTGCACCATCAGCAGGTTCTTCCTGTTTACGCGATCTTAAGACCTGCCGTATAATCCGAATTGACCGCGGCCGGGTACATTCCATTTAGGAGGAGGTTCACACGTACAATTCCAGCTTCTTAAGACGTGCGCTTCGAGGATGGCAGCTTTACGTCCTGCTTATTGTTCCGCTTGTATATCTGATCGTGTTCCGGTACACCCCTATGTATGGGGCTCAAATTGCATTTAAGGATTTTTCAGTCAGTAAAGGCATATGGGGGAGCTCTTGGGTAGGTTTCAAGCACTTTATTCGGTTTTTTCAATCGTATGATTTCTGGCGGATCATGCAAAACACGCTGCTGCTCAGCTTGTATCATCTCATTGCCACATTCCCGTTTCCTATTATTTTGGCACTTGGCTTGAATCACATGAAGCATATCCGGTTTAAAAAAGCAGTCCAAATGGTGACTTACGCGCCGCACTTTATTTCCGTCGTCGTTATGGTCGGTTTGATTCTGCAATTTTTATCGCCGCGCTCCGGCCCTTTATCCGCCCTGGCGCAAGGGCTCGGATTAGAGCCGGTCAATATTATGGGAAATCCCGCTTTGTTCAAAAGCGTGTACGTTTGGTCGGATGTGTGGCAGCATACCGGGTTTGCTTGTATTATTTATCTCGCTGCTCTGTCCGGCATTGATCCTGCGCTCCATGAAGCAGCCAAAATGGACGGCGCGTCCAAGCTGCGAAGAGTATGGCATATCGATTTGCCGGGCATTATGCCCATGGCGACGATTTTGCTCATTCTGAATTTTGGACGCATCTTTGATCTCGGTTTTGAAAAGGTGCTGCTGCTGCAAAACCCGTTGAATGTGCGGACGTCGGAAATCATCGATACGTATGTATACAATATCGGACTCAAATCCATGGTTCCTAATTTCTCTTATGCTTCCGCCATCGGGCTGTTTAAAAATGTTATCGCTTTCGCACTCGTGATGACAGTGAACCAAATCTCTAAAAAATTAGGCCAGTCCAGTCTTTGGTAACCGGGAGGAATAGCAATGGAATCGGCTGCTTTGAAGGAGTCAAGCGGAGACAGGCTCTTTAATTATATAAATTATGCAATGATGACCCTTGTTTTTATAGTCGTGCTGTATCCGATCGTTTTTATTGTCAGCTCTTCCTTCAGTTCCAAGGAAGCGGTTTCAGCGGGGCAAGTTCTGCTTTGGCCGGTAAATTTCAGCCTGGAAGGATATGAGGCAGTGTTTCGTGACCGCTCCGTGCTGCATTCGTTCGGAATGTCCGTATTTTACACTGTTGCAGGTACCACCATCAATGTTTTGGTGACGGTCCTGGCGGCGTATCCTCTTTCACGAAAAGATTTGGCGGGGCGTAACGGGGTCATGGCTTTGTTTGCGTTCACGATGTTTTTTGGCGGCGGGCTGATCCCGAATTATTTGCTTGTCAAAAGCCTGGGATTACTGAATACGCCATGGGCGCTCCTATTGCCCAGTGCGCTTAGCATCTGGAACATGATTATTACCCGGACTTATTTTAACGCGACGATACCGGATGAACTGCTGGAAGCGGCGCAAATGGACGGCTGCAACGACTTCAAATTTTTGTGGAAAGTGGTGCTCCCGCTCTCCGGACCGATTGTGGCTGTCATCTCGTTATTGTACGGGGTAGAGCATTGGAATCAATATTTTAATGCACTCCTTTATTTGAAAGATCCCGGGCTCTACCCGCTGCAGCTGGTGCTCCGGGAAATTTTGATCCGCAGTCAAGCCAGCATGGATATGATTGCAGACTCCAAGCAGGCGGCTGAGCTCGCCGGGCTTTCCGAATTGTTGAAATATTCGCTGATTGTCGTAGCAACGATTCCGCTTATGGCGGTCTATCCATTCGTCCAACGTTATTTTGTAAAAGGCGTTATGATCGGTGCATTGAAAGGATAATATCGAGGAGGGTCCATATGAAACAGATGAAAAAAGGGATGTCGGTCACATTTGCCGCCTTATTACTCGCGACCGGCTGTCAGAACGGTACTGACGGAGGCGCTCAAGCAGGTAAAAGCGGCCAGGCCGCCAGCGGAGATAACGGCAATGCAGCTGTTCAAGATGCAGGCACGTTCCCGATTACGAAGGAAAAGACGACATTGAAAGTACTTGCGGTGAAAAGCCCCTATGTGGAAGATTATACAACCAATGAGTTCACCAAATGGTACGAAGAAAAAACAAATATTAAAGTGGAATGGCAATTTGCGACACCGCAGGATAAGCAGGAGAAGCTGAATGTGATTTTGTCGAGCGGCGATCTGCCGGACGTCATTGTCGGCTTCGGCGTATCTCCCGCGCAGCAAATGGTTTACGGACAGCAGGGCGTTTTTCTGCCGCTTAACAAGCTGATTGACAGCTATGGAATAGAAACGAAGAAATTGTATGAAATGTACCCGGAAATCAAAAAAGCGACAACCGCTCCCGACGGCAATATTTATTCCCTAAGCGGCGTTGACCGCAACCCGCACGCCATGCTGCCGCAAAAAATGTGGATTTATACGCCTTGGCTGAAAAAGCTGAATTTAGAAATGCCCAAAACGACAGATGATTTGGAAAAGGTTTTAAAGGCGTTTAAGGAGATGGACCCGAACGGCAACGGAAAAGCGGATGAAATTCCGATGGCCGGGGGGATTCAGGACCCATTGACCGGCGTGGACAGTTTTATTATGAACTCATTTATTTTAAATGAGCTCCCCGACCAGCTAATTTTTGACGACAAGGGAAATATCGACGTTATTATCAATAAACCGGGATACAAGCAAGGCCTTCAATATTTGAACAAACTTTACGCTCAGGGATTGATTGCGTCCGAATCGTTCACACAAAATAACGAGCAGCTGAAAGCAATGGTTGAGAAGGGCGAACCGAAAGTCGGCGTTATTTCTTCGATTATTCCGCAAGTGTTCTCCAATATCGCGGGCACCAGATGGCTGGATTACAAGACGGTACCGCCTCTAAAAGGGCCGGATGGTCTTCAGCAATCGCCTTATCGTTACTATGCGTTTAACGGCGGCGGGTTCCTCATCACCAACAAAGCGAAAAATCCGGAAGCCGCGTTTCGTTGGGCGGATGCACTGTACAATCAGGAGATCGGAATGCGCGGAAATATAGGAAGCGAAGGAATCGGTTGGAAGAAACCGGAGAAAGGAGAGCTCGGGTTAAACGGCCAGCCGGCCAAATGGATCCGTTCCCTGCCTTTCGGGACCGTGCAAAATAATAACTGGATGCAAACGACGTTCTATCATTTCACCCGGGAAATGTTCGAAGGGCTGGCCGCGGGTCCGACCGAGGTGCCGCGGGTGCTGTACGAGGAAACTACGAAAAACTATGAGCCTTATAAAACAAAGCAAAACCAGTCCGTACCTCCGATTTTCTTCAATGAAGCGCAATCAACCGAATTAAGCGACTTGCAGAAAACGATTAAAGATTATGTGAAGGAAATGTCCACCCGCTTTATTATCGGAGACGCCTCCATCGACAAAGACTGGGAGAAATATATCAAAACGTTGGACAGTATGAACTTGAAACGGTATTTGGAAATATACAATGAGGCTTACAAAGCGCAGTACAAGAAATAAGAAATTCACCTCAAGCCCGTGCTAACTGGCATGGGCTTTAATATAAGAAGCGGAGGTTGGAAAAAATGATGGAAAAACCGAATATACTTTGGATTTGTACGGACCAACAGCGGTTCGATACGATGGGCTGCTACGGAAATTCATTCGTTAAAACCCCTAATATCGATAAACTGGCGAAAAACGGCGTCTTGTTCGAAAACGCTTTCTGTCAGGCGACCGTTTGTACACCCAGTCGCGCGAGCTTCTTGACCGGGCGTTACCCTCGTACAACCCGCTGCCGGCAAAACGGGCAGAATATACCCAAGGATGAATTATTGGTAACCCGTCTGCTGTCGGATGCCGGATACACAGGCGGATTATCAGGCAAGCTGCATCTTTCCGCTTGCAATCCGAAGGTGACTACCGCGACAGAAAGACGCATCGAGGATGGATATTCCCAGTTCCATTGGTCTCACCATCCGGAAGATGATTGGCCAACAAATGAATATATCCAGTGGCTGCGTGCGAAAGGAAAAGCCTATCGTCCGCTTCCGATCGAAGGCAGTCGTTATGTACAGATCGGACCGGATGCAGAGGACCATCAGACGACCTGGTGCGCAGAGAAAGCGATTGGGTTCATTGAAGCTAATGAGCGTTATACCAGCCCATGGTTTTTTTCGGTTAATATGTTCGACCCGCACCATCCATTCAATCCCCCGCAGACTCATTTGCAGCGTTACCTGGACCGTCTGGATGATATTCCGCTTCCGAATTTCACGCCGGGTGAGCTGGATTCCAAATCTTACTTTCAACGCTATGACCATAATGGAGCTTACGGAGATTCCAGGCTGTATCCTTTCTCTACAATGACAGATCAGGATAACCGGATGGTGCGCGCGGCTTATTGGGCCATGATTGATTTAATTGATGAGCAGGTGGGCCGAATGATAGACGCATTGGAACGCACAGCCCAACTGGACAACACGATCATTATCTTTATGTCCGATCATGGAGAACTCTTGGGGGATCACGGCGTGTATTTGAAAGGGGCTTTCTTCTATGAGCCTTCCGTCCATGTACCGTTGATTATTTCCAATCCGGCCCGATTTTCCCCGAACCGGAGGAATCGGGAGCTGGTAGAGCTGGTCGATCTTGCTCCCACACTGATGGAAGCAGCCGGCTTGAACATTCATCCGGGCATGCAAGGGAAATCGCTCTGGCCGCTGCTCACAGGAGCGGAGAGGAGTGAAAAGCATCGGGAGGACGTCTATTGCGAGCACTATAATGCGAGTTCCAAACAAAACGGAATCGGCGGTTTTGCAACGATGGTGAGAACGGAACGCTATAAGCTGGTATCCTATCATAAGCGCAATGAAGGGGAGCTGTACGATTTGCAGCAGGATCCGGATGAGATTCACAACTTGTGGAACGATCCAAACTTGTCGGCAGTAAAACTGGAAATGTACGAACGCTTATGTGACCGTATGGCGGAAACGGTAGATCCTTTACCGGAGCGTCTGGCCGTTTGGTAAAGATTGCTACGACTATGATACTTGGTACTAAATTGCACAGATCAGGGGGCTCGCTCGAGAACGCATCCCGACAAGTGGTGCATGGCGAGTTCAGGCGCAACTATTTTGTTTCACTTGACACTAACATTAATGTCAGGGTATAAAATGGAATCATCTCGGGCAGAAAGGAGGGGATGTCGGTTGAAAATCGGGGAATTGGCGGAGCGGACGGGGGTCAGCATTCGCTCGCTTCGTTATTATGAACAACAGGGTCTGCTTGCACCGCTGCGGCAGGATAACGGATACCGGGAATATTCTCCGTTTGCTGAAGATCAGGTGCGGACGATCCGATTGTATTTGAATCTCGGGCTGTCGACGGAAGAAATTGCGGGAATCCTGCAATGTGTCCTCAAGAACAAGGAAGCCTTCTGCGAGGAAGTGCTGCCAATATACCAGGAGAAGCTTAAGGAGATCGACGAGCAAATTCATTTGCTCACCGGTATCCGACGGAACTTGATAGACCGCATCGACTCCATACTGCTCGAGAGAGCCCATTCCGGTCAGGAGGAACAAAAATGAGCGTAACAGCGGTGAACGATGTGAATTTTGCGACGCAAATTCGTAAAGAAGGAGCGACGCTGGTGGAATTCGGAGCTTCGTGGTGCCCTCCCTGCAAAGTCTTGCTGCCTATTCTGGACGAGCTGTCCGAACAGCACGGGGAAAAGCTTCGCATTCTCAAGGTGGATTGCGATGAATCACCTGCTACGGCAAGCCAATTCGGCGTCATGTCGATGCCTACCGTAATCGTATTCCATAACGGGGAACCGGTCGAAAAGCTGATCGGTTTGCGTCCTAAAAGCGTGTATGAAAACGTACTGGCCAAGTATTCTTAACGACGAACTGAAAAAGCGGAATCCATATTAAAACTGGATTCCGCTTTTTCAGTTCAATTGAAGTATAAGATTTTATACTTTTGCTTCGTACAACTTTGATAAACACGCTTGTCCCCTAAGGACGGTTGGCTTAAGAAGCGGATGCCGATTCTTGGTCTGTGCGCATCCCTTTCCTCTCAAAGACGCCGCCGAACAGGAACGTCCCGAGCGAAAGCGCCAGGCAGACCGTTGAGAAAATACCGATCGACGAATATCCGCCGAACTGGACATAGAGCAGGCCGGCTATCCATGCGCCGAGCGTGTTAGCGCCGTTCATCGTTGAGTTGGCCAAGCTGGAGATCGTTCCCCGGATGGAGGCGTTCAGCGAGGTGAGCGCCCCCATGACAATCGGGAAAATAATTCCGAGCGTCGCGAAAATAATCAGATAGACGATCGTCACGGCAGAGAGGCTCGACAGATTAGGCATAATCGCGTATAACGCCATGAGCAGAGCCATTCCTGCCGCGACCGCTCTCACATGGCCTAGTTTTCGAGCTGAATAAGCGCTAACCGTGCTTCCTAGCAAACTGCCGAATCCGAGGAACATCATCACCATGCCGATTTGTCCGATTGGAATGCCGAAGCGATCGAACATCCACTTGCCGGCAAAGGCGAATGCGGTACCGCTTCCCAGGTGAAGGAGCAGGTAGGCGATGAAGCCGCTCATTGCTTTGCCGCTCGTCACCAGCGGCACATACCGGAGAAGGATCGTCGTCCGCCCTCCCTTGTTCGCGCCAGGCTTCATGTGGGGCAGCGAGTGGAAGGCGACGGCGGCGAGCAGCAACGAAGCGGCCCCAATCGTCCAGAACGGTACGGACCAATGGGCGGTCGCGAGCCAGCTTCCGATTGGCACGCCGAGAGCTTGAGAAGCGGCCAGCCCCGAAAAGGCGATCCCCATCGTCTTCGGTACGCTGGTAGCAGGCATGACAGCCGGGATGGAAGCCCACACCTGGGGGGCCGTGAACGCCGCGCTGATGCCGGCAAGGAGGCGGAACAGGCACATCGTCCAGAAGCTGTCCGCAAAGCCGCACAGAATCGTTGAGACGGAGAATCCGAGCAAGCCGCTCAGCAGAACGGTTCTGCGGTTCCAGCCGTCGGATAAAGGCCCGGCGATCAAGGCGAATACGGCCGAGCCCAGCGTGTAGGCGCCAATCATCCACCCGGCGATCCCCGTCGAAACGCCGAATTGCGTCTGAAGCGTTGGGAGCAAGGGCGAGATGAGGAACGTATCGGTTCCGATCATAAACATGATAAAGAAAAACAAGGCGGTATATTTACGCATGGTCAATCACTCCTAATGACTTAATATTGCTTGCGTTTTCTATCTTAAGGTATAATGGTGACAAATTTAGTCATAAACTCATTTTTGTATAAAAAGGGGGCTGCTCGGGATGCCCAAGTCCAAAAGATTGATGGAGCTGATGATGACCGTCAACCGGAAGCGGCGTTTCAAGGTCCAGGAGCTTGCCGACGAATTCGGCGTCTCAACGCGCACGATTCTAAGGGATTTGCAGGAGCTGAGCGAGCTGGGGGTGCCGCTCTACTCGGAAGTAGGTCCGCATGGGGGCTATCAGGTGTTAAGAGAGAGGGTGCTGCCTCCAATCGCATTCACGGAGGAAGAGGCCGTGGCGATGTTTTTTGCCGTGCATGCCCTGCGCCATTACTCCTCGCTGCCGTTTGAAGCGGAATCCGCCTCGGCGCTGAGCAAGTTCTACCTTCATATGCCTGGAGACGTCCGGGACCGGATCGACGGTATGAAGGACCGGGTTGACTTCATTACGCCGACAAGGCGTGGCGATGCTCCCTGTTTAGCCATACTTCTCGATGCGGCCGTCCGCCGGAAAGTGCTCGTCGTCGAATACGAGTCGAAGGAGGAGGGGATGGACAGCCGCCGGATTCAACCGGTCTGCATTTACGCGAACAACGGTTTCTGGTATTGTACGGCCTATTGTTTCCTGCGTCAGGGGTTCCGCGTGTTTCGGTGCGACCGGATTCGGGAGGCGGCGTATGACGAGTCCGGCACTGAGCCGCTTGATCTGGGCGACGTTCGTCTCAGCAGGAGGGAGGCTGCAGAGCCGAGGGAGCCGGTTCGCCTTCGCGCGGAGCTGAGCCGATCCGGCGTCCAGCGTTGCGAAGCCGAGCTGTGGCTTGCTCCAATGATGCATGTGCGTGAAGACGGAAGCGGCGCGATCGATGCGGACGTGTCCCGCGGCGACATTCCTTTTTATACGGAGTTTTTCATCGGACTGGGAGACGAGGCTGTTCTGAAGGAACCGGCGGAATTGAAGGATGCGATTCGGAGAAGACTCTCCGAATTGCTGGCCCGATACCAATAGGTCCAAGCCGACGAATTCGGCGTTTCAAAGCGCACGATTGTAAGGGATTTGCAAGACTTTGGATGAAATAGGGAGATCGAAATGGTAAATAAATCGAAACCCGTAAGTGAGGATAATAAAGTCGAAATCGACACGATGCTTGTCCACCCGGATGGCAGTTCTGTCACTTTTTTGGAGAACGGACTGGACGGGCAGGAGGAATTTATTACTATTGAGCACCGGATAACAAGGAAAGGAGCGATTAACGGACCCCATTGGCATCCGGAACTGAAAGAAACCTTTAAGATAAAAGAGGGGCGGATGCGTTTTCTTGTGGATGGTCAGGAAATTATTCTCGAGACAGGGGAGGAAATAACGATCCAGCCCAGGCAGGTGCATCAGTTTTGGAATATTGGCTAAGCTGGCCAAAAGGCTCGGTTACCGGATCTGATTGGAAACTATCGAGTGAATCAATACATCAATAACTTAGAAGAGACAAGCGGGAAACTAGCGTGGTTGAAGGAGCGGTTATGGAATGCAAATGAAAGTCGCTTTATTGTTGGTTGTAATGTTTATGGCACTAACAGGTTGTTTTAACAAGGAAAAAAGGTCAGTAGAACCTGTACCAAGTCAAATATCAACTCCCAAGTCATTACACGAATTTAAGCTATCCGCCAAAGAACAAGAAGTGTATAATAACTTTCAAAAAGACTTAAAGAAACATCACCTAAGCGGGTTGGAACCAATTAGTATTGCCAAGCTATATGTTCAAGCAAGCTTAGACAGTAAAAATGATGTTGTTTATGCACTATTCACGGATAAAAAAGGGCATGTACAATGGACAAAAGAAGAGGATGAGAAAGTTCCTAATTCCGACAGGGGCACTAGCGAACAAATCCTCAAAACATTTAATAATATTGAAAAAGGAAAATTCATACAAACAAGCGATTTTGAAGGATATATTGAGTATCAGACAAGCGAGGACGAAAAACATAAGTCTGGCTTTAAAATGATTAGAGATGATGATGGTATTTGGAAAGTTTCTTTTCTGCCTATTCAATAACTAAAATTAGAAAATGAGGTTGAAGGAAGGGAGCAAAAAATGAAAAAGCGTACATATGATGAAACCACTTGGTACGATCCACGTTTGGCTATTTTGCAATCAACCATTCAAGGAAAAGGTATGTTTGCTTCTGAACCTATCCGGAAAGGGGAAATCATTTGCATTATTGGTGGAACAGTTTTCAACGACGATGAATTTCAGGCATATATCAAAACGGTTTCGAGATGGAATGCGGTTCAGATTGGCGAGGATACCCATCTTGTCGACCTGTCTGTACCACCGGAAGAAATGGACGGATCGATGAATCACTGCTGTAATTCTAATACCTGGATGCTTGATGAAGTTACTGTGGAAGCTAGACGAGACATTGCCGAGGGGGAAGAAGTAACGATCGATTATGCCCTTCAAACAGGTGGCTCGGATTGGTATATGGAATGTCATTGTGGCTCGCCGCTCTGCAGGAATATTGTGAGCGGGGATGATTGGAAAAAATCAGATGTGCAGGAACAATATATGGGACACTTTGCACCTTTCATAAATGGACGTATACGCAAGCTCAAAGGGGATTAACCGCATTATGGCGGTATGCTACAAGAAAACCTTCGGGGTAACACCCTGAGATCACAGAACCAGTAAATCCGACCCGGATTTAACCCAACGTAGTTAAGTAAAATCTGTTGCAAAAGAATCCTTGTGTTTCAAGGATTTTTTTGTTTTTTCAGGTAAAAAACTTCCCGGAAACGACCGAACCGACTCTTAGGACTTATGCATTAATTGCCTATAAATCGCCTTATATCCGCTGCCGCGCAACAAAGCTCGGCATTGCTTTCAGACCGACGGACTATTTCTCAACTGTTTTTTTTGTATTATAATTAACAAAATCGAATGGAAAAATTTATCATATAAGGTATTATACAGAAAGGAGGGTGTTTCTGACGTCTTTTGACCGACGGTATATTTAATTAATAATTATTGCACTGTAAATGCGTGCCTGGTCCTAAATGTGCCCTTGATTTTGTTGAATCATTGGCCAGCGAGGCGAAAGTCACAGACTGGGACGAATTCCCTATCATACAAATATTTACAAAAAAATTACAGCACTTTTTATCCCATACTGTCATAATGGTGTCGTAAGAAGTAAAGTTGCGCCTGATGAAAATTGAATACTTGCTTGTTAAACGCAAACCTATGGAAACGTTGGGACGCAAAGCCATGGCCTAAGGCATCGAAGGATGCTACGGACGTCAGGTTACCGAGTAAATAAGAGAGTCCATCTCCTTATTCGGGTGGACTTTTTTGTTTCTACCGAACAGCTAGGGAGGGATCATCATGCAGGGCGTTTATTATCCGCTGACCCATGCGCAAAAACGAATCTGGTATACGGAACAATTTTATCCGGGGACAAGCATTTCGAATCTTGGCGGTTTTGCCAAATTAAAATCAAAGGAGGGAATTGATAGCTTATTGCTGATGGATGCCATACGGCATTTCATACGGTTGAACGATTCGGTACGGCTGAGGCTTATGCCGGATAGCGGGGAAGAGCCCCGTCAGTATGTAGCGGAATATCGGCACGTTGATATCGATTGGCTGGACTACAGCACGATCGGCGATACGGACGCCGCTATGGACTGGGGACAAGCGCAAGCGCGCACACCGATGCCGCTCTATGATCATGATTTGTTCTACTTTGCCGTAGTGAAGATCAGCAATACCGAAAGCTGGTTTTTCGCCAAGGTTCACCATGTCATATGCGACGGTATTTCTATGGTTTTGCTGACAAATCAAATTATCGATTTATACCTGGAGCTGCGGAGTGGGGACTGCGAACCGGACACCAAGCCCGCTTCATTCCTGGAGCATATTCAAAGCGAGCTGGCGTATGAGCAGTCTGAGCGTTTCAGCAAGGACAAGCGGTACTGGACGGCCCAGTTTGCCTCGATTCCGGAGCTGGCGTCGTTAAAACGAAGCGATTCCATGCGTATCCGTACAGGCGCCGAGCGTGTGTCCAAAGTAATTCCCGGGCCGCTGCAGAGTACTATCCAGCTATTTTGCAAAGAGCACAACACAAGTCCGCTCGCGTTGTTTCTTTCGATTTTGAATATTTATATGCACCGGGTGACGGGACAGGACGACGTGGTCGTGGGGACGTTCATGGCCAACCGTACGAACGCGAAGGAAAAGTCTATGATAGGCATGTTCGTGTCCACCCTTCCGGTACGTTCCTATGTGGACGAGAACATGGAATTTATATCCTTTGTCAGCCAAAGGATGAAGGATCAGTTAACCCTGATCCGGCACCAAAAGTACCCGTACAATGTGCTTGTCAACGATTTGCGCCGCCGGCAGAACGACTTGAACAAGCTGTTTGGCGTATCTTTGGAATTTCAGGTGATGCAGTGGAATCAAAAAGAGCATATTTCATATCTCACCGAACCGTTATTCAGCGGTCACGAAATTAACGACATCTCGTTCCATGTCAAAGAACGGTGGGACACCGGCGCTCTGGCGATAGATATGGATTACCGAACCGAATTATTCAGCGCCGATGAAATCGAAAATCTATTTGGCTGTTTGGTCGCTCTGCTTGAGGACGCACTGGCTCATCCGGCTAAAAAGCTGCACGAACTGGATATTTGTTCGCAGGAAGATCGGCAGCGGCTGTTGGGGCTGCAAAGCCCTTACGAGATCGCTTATCCCAAGGGAGCAACGCTTCACGCTTCGTTCGAGCGTCAAGCTGCAGCAGCGCCGGAGCAGACGGCGGTGCTCTATGACCGTGAACCGGGCATCACCTACAAGGAGTTAAACGAGCAGGCCAATCGTCTCGCCCATATTTTACAAGCAATGGGGGTGGGCCCGGATGTCCCGATAGCGATTTTGATGGAGCGTTCGGGTCGGATTCCTGCGGTCATTCTGGGAATATTGAAAGCCGGAGGGGCGTACGTTCCGATCGATCCCGATGTTCCCGAGGATCGCATCCGCTTTATACTTGACGATTCGGGTGCGAAGGTGCTTCTTACAGAATCTCATCTGCTTAAACGTTACCAATTGTTGCCCATAGTGGAAACGCTGGTGATTGACGATGCGCTGCTTCGAGTTGGAGTAAGCGCAAACGTGCGTTCAACCTCCGGGCCGCATCATTTGGCGTACATTATCTACACATCGGGTACGACGGGGAAGCCGAAAGGGGTCATGATCGAGCATCGGCAGGTTCAACACCTGGTCGAGGCATTGCGCTGTCAAGTGTACGCGTCCTACGATCAAGCGCTGAACGTAGCACTGGTTGCTCCGTTCCACTTCGACGCGTCGGTACAGCAAATTTTTGCATCGCTCCTCTTGGGCCATACGCTGTGCATCGTACCGAGATCGGCGGTCTCCGACGGGCGGGCATTAGCCGACTATTACCGTTCCGGACGAATCGACCTAACGGACGGTACGCCGGCCCATGTGCAGCTTTTGCTTACTGCAGGCAAGCTCGACGGCATGAGTTTGCGGCATATGCTGATCGGCGGGGAAGCATTGCCCCAACGACATGTAAAGCAGCTGCTGGATTCGTTCGCGCAGACCGGAAAAGCGCCGGTCATAACGAATGTATACGGCCCGACAGAATGCTGCGTCGACGCATCGGCATTTGAGATCGTGCCCGCGCATCTGGTCTCCGACGGTGGAGATGCTTATGTATCGATCGGCAAGCCGCTGGGCGGCAACCGCTTTTACATTCTCGATAAGCACGGCCGACTGCAGCCATGGGGTGTGCCGGGCGAGTTGTATATTGCCGGGGAAGGCGTCGGGCGCGGTTACTTGAATTTACCTCAGTTAACCGCCGAGAAGTTTCAGGCCGATCCGTTCGTGCCCGGGGAAAGGATGTACCGAACGGGAGATTTGGCCCGCCGGCAGCCTGACGGCAGCGTACAGTTTATCGGAAGGCTGGACGATCAGGTGAAAATTCGCGGGTACCGGATCGAGCCTGGCGAGATCGAAGCGGTTATGCAAAAGCATGCGCAGGTCCGTAAAGCAGTGGTGCTGGCCCGTCCGGATCAACGCACGGGACTGGAGCTGTGCGCGTATGTAGTGCCGCATAATGCGGATCATTCGTTCTCTGCCGCCGAATTCAGGGAGCATTTGTCCAGGGAACTCCCGCAATATATGGTGCCATCGTATTTCGTTGAACTGGAGGAGCTCCCGCTGACTTCCAGCGGGAAGATAGACCGCAAGGCTCTGCTGCGGTATGAGGTGACTGCGGCGACGGCGGGACAATATGAGCCTCCCGCCACCGAGCTGGAAGCCGGACTGGCGGTAATCTGGCAGGACGTACTCGGTATCGAGCGTGTCGGCATGCACGATCATTTCTTCGAGCTGGGCGGGCATTCACTGAAAGCCATGGTGCTGCTGGCGCGCGTACATAAAGAGTACGGCGCCGACGTTCCGCTGCAGTTGTTATTCGAGTCGCCTACCGTTCGTGCTGTCGCCCGTTATATAGCCGAGGCGGAACGAAATTCATTCGTATCCATCGAGCCCGCGCAGGAGGCACATGCTTATCCGCTGTCCTTTGCACAGCAGCGCGTGTACATCGTCAGCCAGCTGGGGGCGGGAGCAGTCGGCTATAATATGCCGGCTGCGGTCATGCTGGAGGGCCAGTTGGATATTCCCGGCCTTGAGCGGGCGTTCCGCATGCTCATTCAGCGGCACGAGGCGCTGCGCACATCGTTCGTCGCCATAGACGGCATACCGATGCAGCGAATTCAGGATGAAGCGGCGTTTGAAATTACAGTTACGGAATCGGAGCGGGCCAGCATGGAATCGGCAATGGCGTCCTTCGTTGTTCCGTTTGATCTTACCCGGGCGCCGCTGCTGAGAGCGGAGCTTGTGCGATTGGATGAAGACAAGCATATGATGCTGGTCGACATGCATCATTTGATTTCCGACGGTGTGTCCATCGGCATTATACTAAACGATTTAGCCCGCTTGTACGCCGGAGATCGATTGCCGGCGCTGCGGCTGCAGTATAAAGATTATGCGGTGTGGCAATCCGGACAGTTTGTCCAGGGCTGCGGCAAAGATGAGCAATATTGGCTCGGCGAGCTGGGAGGGGAACTGCCCGTGCTGCAGCTGTTGACCGATTATCCGAGGCCGACAGTGCAAAGTTTTAGCGGGGACAGGGTGACAATTACGCTTGACAACGGCTTAATGGAGCGGTTGAACCGGCTTGCCGAGGCGCAGGGAGCAACATTGTACATGGTGCTGCTTGCCGCGTACGGAATGCTGCTGTCCCGATATACGGGGCAGCAGGATATCCTTGTGGGGACGCCGACAGCGGGAAGAAATCATGCGGACCTGGAGGGCATTGTCGGGATGTTCGTCAATACGTTGCCCATTCGCACGAGGATCGATCGGGAGGCGGAATTTACCGAGCTGCTGCAGGACGTCCGCAGCAATGTGCTAGGCGCATTTCAGCATCAGAATTATCCGTTTGAGCGGCTTGTGGAGAAGCTGGCCTTGTCCCGGGATTTAAGCCGCAACCCGCTCTTCGATACGATGTTCATTTTGCAAAATGCAGCGGAACGCCTTCCGCAAATCGGCGACATGCGACTGACCATTCACGATACGAATTTCCATATAGCGAAATTCGATCTCACGCTGCAGGCAGCGGAGGAGCCGGACGGCATTACGCTGGATTTGGATTACAGCACCGTGTTGTTCCGCAGGGACACCGCCGGGCGGATGCTGAGTCATTACAGGAACCTGCTTGAATCGATCGCCGCAAACCCCGGATTGATGCTGGGAGAATACGATCTGTTGACGCAGAAGGAGAAACGGCAGCTGTTGATCGGGTTCAATCCTTTGGCAACGGAGTATCCGAAGCACCGGACCATAGTGCAATTGTTTGAGGAACAGGCGGAAGCAGGGCCAAACCGGGAGGCGCTGTCGTTCGAAGGGACGTCGTTCAGCTACGGGCAGCTGAATGAAAGGGCTAATCAGCTCGCAAGGAAGCTTCGCGCCGGGGGATTACAGAACGGCGCGGTTGTCGCACTGCTCATGAACCGGTCTGTGGAGATGGTCGTCGCCGTTCTGGCCGTATTGAAGGCGGGAGGCGCTTATGTGCCTGTCGATCCCGAGCATCCCGTACAGCGTATCCGATACTTTATCGACGACAGCTGGGCTGCGCTGCTGTTAACACAGCGGTCTTTGACGCATATCGCAGATGAAATTGAATATGCCGGACATCGCTTATTTGCGGACGATCCGGGCCTGTACTTCGGAGATGCCGCTAATTTGGGGCTTGCAATCGAGCCCGTACAGCTTGCCAACCTGACATACACATCCGGTACGTCGGGGAATCCGAAAGGCAACATGGTGACGCATGCGAATATTGTACGAACCGTAAAAAATACGAATTATATGGAAGTGACGGCGGATGATGTGCTGATATCGCTTTCCAACTATGTGTTCGATGCGTTTATGTTCGATGTGTTCGGCGCTCTGCTGAATGGAGCCAAACTTGTGGTAGCCTCGCAGGATACGATTTTGAACATTTCCAGGCTGCCGCAGATGATCGAACGGGAAAGGATCACCGTCATGATGATCACGACGGCTTTGTTCAACCTGCTCGTCGACATTCATCCGGGCTGCCTCTCCGGCATACGCAAAGTGCTGTTCGGCGGGGAGCGGGCCTCTGTCGATCATGTGCGCAAAGCGCTGCATGCGGCGGGCGAAGGCAAGCTGCTGCATATGTACGGGCCGTCGGAAAGCACGGTATTCGCCACGTACTATCCCGTAGATGAAATCGCGGAGGACATGACAGCCATCCCGATCGGCAAGCCTGTAAGCAACACGACGGTTTATATATTGGACCCTTCCGGACAACCGCAGCCGATAGGCGTGGCCGGCGAGCTGTGTGTAGGCGGAGATGGGCTGGTTGTTGGGTACGCGAACCGTCCCGAGCTTACCGGCGAGAAGTTCGTTGCTCATCCGTTTGCGGAGAACGGCTCCATTTACCGCACGGGCGATTTGGCCCGCTGGCTGCCGGACGGGAACGTCGAATTTATCGGACGAATCGATCATCAGGTTAAAATTCGCGGGCAGCGGATTGAACTGGGCGAAATCGAGCATCAGCTGCTGCGGCACGAAGCGATCCGCGAAGCCGTCGTCCTCGCCGTGGAAGCGGGAACGGGAGAAAAGCAGCTTTGCGCTTATATTGTGACGGAAGAAGCCCCGCTTTCAAACAGTCAGCTGCGCGAGCATGCAGCTCAAGAACTGCCCGCTTACATGATTCCTTCCGCTTTCATTCGGATGGAGAAGCTGCCGCTTACCGGCAACGGAAAAGTAGACCGCAGAGCTCTGCCGTTGCCGGATCTTGGCTCGGCTTCAGCTTCCGGTGCGGAGTACACAGCGCCTCGCACCGCAACGGAGGCTGAGCTTGCGGCGGTTTGGCAGGAAGTTCTCGGTGTCGGTCAGGTCGGCGTGCATGATAACTTCTTCGAGCTCGGCGGTCATTCGCTCAAGGCGATGACGCTGCTGGCGCGAATTCATCAGTCGATGCGGGCGGAGGTGCCGCTGAGACAATTTTTCCGGTCGCCGACTGTGGCCGGGCTGGCTGAGCTGATATCTGCAGCGGGAGCGGAAAGCAATCCTTATGCCGCTATCGCACCGGTAGAGCCCAGACATGCGTACCCGGTGTCATCGCAGCAGAAACGGCTCTATGCGCTGCATCAGATGGCAGGGGCCGAGCTGAGCTACAACATGCCGTCGGTACTGAGCATCGACGGCCCGTTACAGCGCGAACGGTTCGAAGCGGCGATGAAGCGGCTCGTTGGACGGCATGAAGCGCTGCGCACGTCGTTCGATACCGCAGGTGACGAACCGGTGCAGCGGATTCATGATGAAGCGGATTTTGCCGTATCGTATATGGAAGTGGCGGAGAAGCAGGCGCACGCGATCATTGCCGAATTCATCCGGCCATTTAACCTGCACGAAGCGCCGCTTCTGCGCACACAGCTTGTGCGGCTGAGCGAAGAGCGCCACCTGCTTTTGTTCGATATGCATCATATTATATCCGACGGAACGTCGGTCAGCGTGCTCTTTGACGAGCTTGCCAAGCTATATGCGGGCGAATCGCTGCAGTCGCCGCGGATTCAATACAAGGATTACGCCGTATGGCAGCAGTCGTTCCGGCAAACGGAGGTTTACCGGATGCAGGAGGCGTACTGGCTGGAGCAATTCGCCGGAGAGCTGCCTGTCCTTGACTTGCCTGGAGACTATACTCGTCCGGCGGTTCAAACGTTTGCAGGGGAGCGGATACCGTTTTCCATAGATGCCGGGCTGCCGCAAGCGCTGAACGAACTGGCTCTCGCCACGGGAACTACCTTGTACATGGTACTGCTGGCGGCGTTCAGCGCGTTTCTGGCGAAGCTGAGCGGGCAAAATGATGTTGTGGTAGGCTCTCCGGTCGCAGGCCGGCCGGTTGCGGAGCTGGAGCGCGCCGTCGGCATGTTTGTCAATACGCTGGCCATGCGCACCCATCCCGATGGCGAGAAGACATTTGCGTCATATTTGCTGGAAGTGAAGCGTACGGCGGTGGAAGCATACGAATGTCAGAGCTATCCGTTCGAAGAGCTTGTAGGGAAGGTCGGAAGCAGGCGCGACATGAGCCGCAATCCTTTGTTTGACGCATTGTTTGTTATGCAGAACATGGATATGCGCGCATTGACGATGGATGGTGCGCATCTGGAGCCGTACAGGTTCGAAGACAACATTGCGAAATTCGACCTGTCGCTCTCCGTAACGGAGCAGCACGGTGCGCTGGCGTGCAGCATGGAATACAATAAGTCGTTGTTCAAGCGCAGTACGATCGAGCGTTGGATTGGAATGTTCACTCATATGCTGCGTCACATCGCCGCACAACCGCAGGTCAAGCTTGCTGAAGCCAACTTGCTGACCAAAGAGGAAAAACAATGCATCCTGATTGAGTTTAACGATACAAAGCGGGAATACCCGCAGCACAAGACGATCCAGGAGCTGTTCGAGGAACAGGCGGAGCGCATTCCCGGCAAAGCGGCTGTCGTAATGGGCGATGAGGCCATCACGTACGGCGAGCTCAACGCCAGGGCGAATCGTCTGGCGCGAATGCTGCGAGCGCGAGGGCTGCAGCCGGATAGCGTGGCGGGCCTTGTGGCGGAGCAATCGATTGACATGGTTGTAGGCATCATCGCGATTTTGAAAGCGGGCGGCGCGTATTTGCCGATCGACCCGAATTATCCGGAAGACCGCCTGCATTATTTAATTGCCGACAGCGGCGCGCAGCTTGTGCTGACCCAGCGGCATTTTACCGGGCGTTTGCCCGGGGCGGAAGTGCAGTACATCGATATGGCGCCGGAGACGGCAGACTCAACTAATCTTGCGCCCGTGAATCGCCCTGAGCATTTGGCTTACGTGATCTACACTTCCGGTTCCACAGGGCAGCCCAAAGGAGTTATGGTAGAGCATCGCAATGTGGTACGGCTTGTGAAAAACGCAGGCTACATCCCGCTGGACGATAACTGTCGCATGGCGCAAACGGGAGCGATCAGCTTCGATGCCAGCACATTCGAGCTTTTTGGAGCGCTGCTGAACGGGGGGACGCTGTATCCTGTCCCGAAAAGGATGCTGCTGGATGTGCATGAATTCGCCGGCTTTTTACAGAAGCAGCGGATTACGACGATGTGGCTTACCGCGCCGCTGTTTAATCAGCTTGTCCAGGAAAACTCGGCAATGTTCGCCGGTGTGCGGGATTTGATCATTGGGGGCGACGCTCTGACCCCGAGGTATGTCAATCAGGTTCGAGCCGCTTGTCCGGAGCTTGCGCTGTGGAACGGATACGGGCCGACGGAAAATACGACGTTCTCCGCTTGCTTCCGGATCGATAAAGACTATAGCGGGGCTATTCCCATCGGCAAACCGATCGGAAACTCCACAGCTTATATCGTCAATACCGGAAATCAGCCTCAGCCGATCGGTATACCCGGAGAATTGTGCGTAGGCGGCGATGGCGTGGCGCGCGGTTATCTGAATCGCGCGGACTTGACGAGCGAAAAGTTCGTAGACAATCCATTCGTATCCGGTGAGCGGATGTACCGTACGGGGGATCTGGCGAGATGGCTGGCGGATGGCAATATCGAATTTCTGGGACGGATCGACAATCAGGTAAAGGTTCGGGGATTCCGGATCGAGCTCGGAGAAATCGAGTCCCAATTATTGCGGGTGGCCGGTGTCAATGAAGCGGTGGTCATCGCACGTCAGGACGAAACGGGGCAAAACAGTCTGTGCGCATACATTACAACTGAGCGCGGACTGTCAACGGAACAACTGCGCATGGCATTGTCCCGCTCGCTGCCCGGTTATATGGTCCCGTCGTATTTCGTCAATATGGACAGCATACCGCTCACAGCCAACGGCAAAGTGGATCGCAAGTCGCTGCCGGAGCCGGATATTGGGGCAGGGACTGAAGACTATCAGGAACCGGGAAATGAGAAAGAGCTGCTGCTCGCTGAAATTTGGCAGGAAGTGCTTGGTGCGGCCCGGGTAGGGATCAACGATAACTTTTTCTCGCTTGGCGGCGATTCGATCAAAGCGATTCAAATGGCTGCACGGCTGCGCAAGACCGGGTGGAAGCTGGACATGAAGGATTTGTTCCAAAACCCGACAATCGCGCAGGTTAGCGTGTATTTGCAATGGGTCAAAGGCGAACGGATAGACCAAGCGCATGTGGAAGGGGAGGTGCCGCTGACCCCGATTCAACATTGGTTCTTTGAGCAGCAGTTTACGGATTCGCATCATTGGAACCAATCCGTCATGCTGCACGCTCCGTCGGGTATTAAACCGGAGACGGCAGCGCGGGCGCTGCGCAAGCTGGCCGAGCACCACGATGCGCTGCGGATGGTTTACCGGATGGAAGACGGACGGGTTGTGCAGTACAACCGAAGTCCGGAGGAGGTCGTGCCGGAGCTGGAGGTGTTGCGGCTAGGTGCGCAGGCGCATCGGCAGGAAGTGCCGTCCGGTTCAGTGATACAAACTATGGCGGTCGGCGTTGAGAGGGATCAGGCAATACCGGCGGCGATTGTTCGGGAGCAAGCCAGCACTGTCGGCATAATGCTGGAACAAGCGATACTGGCTGAGGCCGAACGCATCCAGGCCGGAATCGACTTGTCCCATGGCCCCCTCCTGAAGGCAGCGTTGTTTCAAACCGGCCAGGGAGACCATCTGCTGCTTGTTATTCACCATCTGGCCGTAGACGGGGTATCGTGGCGAATTTTAATGGAGGACTTCGCCAATGCGTATAACCAGGCGGATAAGGGACAAGTGATCATACTGCCTGACAAAACCCATTCATACCGGGAGTGGGCGATGCAGCTCCGCCAGTATGCCGATTCCAAGACTTTGCTCAAAGAAATCGACTACTGGAGCAACCTGGACAATGTCGGTGCCGCTAAGCTGCCCAAGAACCATGAAACTGCCGACCGGCGGATGCGTCATGCCCGTACGGTGCAATTTTCGCTGTCCGCAAGCGAGACGCAGCAGTTGACCACCCTTGTCCATTTGGCGTATCGGACCGAGATGAACGATATTTTGCTGACCTCACTGGGATTCGCGATGAAGGAATGGACCGGGTACGACCGGGTTCTGGTCAACCTCGAAGGACATGGAAGGGAAGATATGCTCGGGAACGTCAATATATCCCGCACAGTCGGTTGGTTTACGACTCAATTCCCGGTGCTGCTCGATATGCGTTATTCCGACGATCCGGCCTATCAGATCAAGCGGGTCAAAGAGGATTTGCGGCATATTCCGAACAAGGGGATAGGCTTCGGTATACTCCGTTACTTGACGGATGACGAGCACAAACCAAATATTTCTTTTTCGTCCGTGCCGGAAATCAGCTTCAATTATCTCGGACAATTTGCCGAAACGGCTGGAGCAGGCTTCAAACGGTCGCCTTTGCCTACAGGCAGCCCGCTCAGTCCGGAAACGGAGAAAATGCACCCGATCGACATTGTCGGCGTGATTGAAGGCAGTATTCTGCAGATGACGATTTCGTACAATGCACTGCAATATGAGGAACGAACGATGCTTCATTTGAGCGCGAGGTTTAAAGCACATCTGCTTCGCATCATGGAGCATTGCCTGAATCAAGATGGAAGTGAATTAACGCCGAGCGATCTGGGAGACGATGAGCTCACTCTGGAAGAGTTCGATAAATTGCTGAAATTGCTTTGAGTGCACACTATAACTTTGAACGAGGTGAATTATGAGTCAAGCAACGATTCAAAAAGTGTATCCTTTGACGCCCATGCAGGAAGGTATGATGTATCATGCCATGCTCGATCCGGAATCTTCAGCTTATTTCACACAATTGGAGCTAGCCATTTCAGGGCAGTTGGATATCGACATCCTGCAAAAAAGCTTGGATCAATTAATCCGTTCTTACGATATTCTTCGTACAGTGTTCGTGCATCAGCAGCTGCAGCGTCCCCGGCAGGTCGTGTTTGCCGAACGTCAGGCCAACGTACATTTTGACAATATTACGAATATGCCGCCAGTACAGCAGCAGCTTCGCCTGGAAAATTATAAGCGGGAAAACAGGACGAAAGGGTTTCATTTGGGCAAAGAATTGTTGTTCCGGGTCGCCGTGTTCCAGCTTGCCGACGGTACGTTTCATCTGATTTGGAGTAACCACCATATTTTGATTGACGGTTGGAGCTTGGGTATTTTGATGAAAAAGCTGTTTCAATACTATGAGGCGCTGCGTGGCGGCGAGACGCTGACCGTCGAGCCGGCAAGACCGTACGGAGACTATATAAAGTGGCTGGAAAAACAGGATAAGGAAGAGGCGCTTGCTTATTGGGAGAAACGGTTGACGCAGTTCGAGCAGCCGACATCGCTGCCGCAGCGGAAGCGGCCATCTGCCGGGGAGGGGTATCGTAACGCCGAGTTCACTTTCGTGTGGGACGACCAGCTGGTTGCGTCGATCAGGCAGACCGCCAACCGCTACCAGGTGACGGCATCGAACTTGTTTCAGGCCGTATGGGGCGCACTGCTCGCAAGATATAACAATACGGAAGATGCAGTGTTCGGCACGGTCGTGTCGGGGCGTCCTTCGGCAATTGAAGGGATTGAAAACATGGTGGGATTGTTCATTAATACGATCCCGACCCGCCTGCAGATGGGGCAGGGGACGACTTTTGCCGAGCTTTTCGCCGTTATGCAGCAGAGAGCATTGGAAGCGGAACGGTATGATTATGTGCCGTTGTATGAGATACAGAATCGCTCTTCGTTAAACCAGCAGCTGATCGACCATCTGCTTGCATTTGAAAATTTTCCGTTGGACCGCGAGCTTGAGAACGGGCAGCTGGAGCAGCGGTTAGGCTTTTCCGTGCAGGTAGCGGGGGCATTGGAGCAGACGAATTACGATTTTAATCTGATCGCCTTTCCCGGGGACCGATGGACGGTCAAAATGATGTACAACGCATCGGTATACGAGCGCCAGTGGATCGAAAAAGTCGCGGGTCATTTGACCCGTATGATGCATGCTGCGGTTCGCAAGCCCGAGACCGAAATAAGCCGGGCAAACTTCATATCGGAAGAGGAGCAAGCACAGCTGCTGGACACGTTTAACGATACAGAGGCCGACTACCCGCAGGAAAAGACGATCCATCAGCTGTTCGAGGAACAAGCGGAACGTTTACCGGACCGTACGGCGGTTGTGTTCGATGACCGGCAAATTACGTACCGCGAGTTAAATGCGAAGGCCAACCGGTTGGCCGCCGTATTGCGCGCAAAAGGGGTCGGATCGGATGATATCGTGGGCATCATGGCCGAGCGCTCCATAGAGATGGTTATCGGTATGCTGGCAATTATTAAATCGGGAGGGGCGTACCTTCCGATCGACCCCGCTTACCCGACCGACCGCATTCGCTTTATGCTGGAGGACAGCGGTACCGATTTCCTGCTGACTCACAAACAGCTGATGGGACTTGTCGAGTTCTCTGGCGAGACGCTGGATCTTGATCTTGATCCGAGAGAAGCCGGAAATGCCGGACAGGAAGCAGCGAACCTGGAACCGGTCTGTTCGCCGGATAACCTGGCGTACATCATCTACACCTCAGGTACGACAGGCAAGCCCAAGGGCGTAATGATCTCCCATAGGAACGTGGTGCGGCTGTTGTACAACGACAAGCTGCAGTTTACATTCAGCGAAAATGACGTGTGGACGATGTTCCATTCCTTCTGCTTCGATTTTTCCGTGTGGGAAATGTACGGAGCGTTGTTGTACGGGGGCAAGCTGGTCGTCGTGCCGAAGCATATTGCGCAGTCGCCGCACGAGTTCAGGGATCTTTTGATCAGAGAGCAGGTGACGGTGCTGAGCCAGACGCCGACCGCATTCGCTCAGCTTATACAGCGGGAACTGACTGAACCAGGGAAGCAGCTTGGCATCCGTTACGCCGTATTCGGCGGGGAAGCGTTGAAGCCGGTGATGCTCAAGGAATGGCATGCGAAATATCCCGAGACGCGGCTGATCAATATGTACGGCATTACGGAAACGACCGTACATGTAACGTTCAAGGAAATCGGCGAGCAAGAAATCGACAGCAACGTATCGAACATAGGCGTACCGATTCCGACCTTGGGCTGCTATATTATGGATAAGCATCTCAATCTCATGCCGGCAGGCGTCGTAGGCGAGCTGTGCGTGAGCGGTCTGGGCGTGGCGCGCGGTTACTTGCACCGCCCCGAGCTGACGGCGGAGCGTTTCTTCGTCAACCCGTATAAGCCGGAAGAGCGTCTGTACCGCTCCGGCGATTTGGCGCGTTTGCTGCCAAACGGCGAAATGGAGTATTTCGGCAGAATGGACCATCAAGTGAAAATTCGCGGATTCCGCATCGAGTTGGGCGAGATCGAATCCCGGCTGCTGCAGCTGAAACACGTCAGCGAAGCGGCTGTGCTCGCCCGTAATGATAAGCACGGGCATCCGATGCTGTGCGCGTATTTCGTCGCGCGGGAAGCGCTGAGCGTGAGCGAGCTGCGCAAGTCGCTCTCCGCCAGCCTGCCGGATTATATGGTGCCGGCTCATCTCATGCAGCTGAAGGAGATGCCGGTTACGTCCAACGGCAAATTGGACCTTAAGCTGCTGCCTGAGCCGGAGGCCCGGACGGACACAGAATCATTTCGGGAGCCGGAAGGCGAAATGGAACGACGGCTGGCTGCAATTTGGCAGGATGTGCTGGGCGTAACCCGGATAGGCGCCGAAGACGATTTCTTTTCGCTCGGCGGCCATTCGCTCAAAGCTATGATGCTTACATCGAAGATTCATCAGCAATTGGAACGCTACGTCCCGATTAAAATATTGTTCGAGTGTCCGACAATCAGGCAGCTTGCCGGGTATATGCAGTATGCGGAGGAGGACACGGCGGCAGCCATAGTGCCGGTTCCTGCTCGGCCGCATTACCCGGTTTCATCCGCACAAAGGCGGATGTACGTTTTAAGTCAATTGGAAGGTGCCGGGAGCAGCTACAATATGCCAGCCGTGCTGCTGCTCGAAGGCGAACTGGACATGCCCCGGCTGGAAGCTGCGTTTCGATCGCTGGTCGACCGGCACGAAACGCTGCGGACATCGTTTGACATGGTCGAAGGAGAGCTTGTGCAGACGATCGATGAGGACGTGCGCTTTCAGCTTCAACGCAGCGCCAGGTCGGAGCGCGAGGCCGAAACGCTGATCCGCAAATTTGTCCGTCCGTTTGACCTGCGGCAGGCGCCATTGCTGCGGGCCGAACTGATCCGCTTTAGCGAGCGCCGTCATCTTCTCCTTATCGATATGCATCACATTATTTCGGACGGCGTTTCCAGCGGAATCCTGGTACACGATCTGTCGCAGCTGTATCGTGGAGAGAGCCTGCCCGAACCGAAGCTGCACTATAAGGATTACGCGGTATGGCAAAACAGCCGGGAGCAGCAGGAACATACGAACCGGCTTGAAGCGTTTTGGCTGGACACATTTGCCGGGGAGCTGCCGGTGCTGGAGCTGCCGGGGGACCATCCTCGTCCGGCGGAACGCAGCTTTGCGGGAGAAAGGTTATCTTTCGGCCTCAGTGCAGAATTGTCACAGCAAATGTACCGGCTCATGGAAGAGACGGGTGTGACAATGTATATGGTATTGCTGACCGTATTTAACGTCTTCCTTTCCAAGTGCTCCGCACAGGAAGACATCATAGTCGGTTCTCCTGTTGCCGGCAGGACGCACGCTGCAATCAGAGACATTCCGGGCATGTTCGTCAATACGCTTGCCCTGCGCAGCGCTCCTAAGGGCGATAAAACGTTCAAACAGCTGCTGCTTGAGGTGAAAGACGTATGCCTGCAGGCTTTTGCCCATCAGGATTACCCGTTCGAGGAGCTGGTGGAGAAGCTGCCTCTGAACCGGGACACAAACCGCAGCCCGCTGTTTAACGTTATGTTTAATTTGCAAAATATGGACATTCCGCAGCTGCAGCTCGGTGATCTGAGTGTCTCGCCTTATCCGCTGCTTCCTCCGCCGGCGGCGAAATTCGATCTGACGCTGGAAGCCGTCGAGCGCAACGGAGCCATCGATCTGAGCTTCGATTATGCCACGGCGCTGTTTACGCCGGAGACGATCGGACGCTGGAGCGGGCATTTGCTGCAAATCGCGGAAACCGCCATATATAATCCGGAAATCCGGCTGGCTGAGCTGGAGATGATCACTCCTGAGGAGCGCAAGCATCTGCTCGAACCGTTCGGAGAAACAAGAGTAAGCTATCCGATAGACCGGACGATTCAAAGCTGCTTTGAAGAACAAGCGTCGAAGATGCCCGATCGCGTTGCGGTCGTCGCGGAACAGGAGAGCCTCACGTACAGAGAACTGGACGAAAAGGCCAATAGATTGGCTGGCGAACTGAGATCGCGCGGTATAGGGCGCGAAGATGCAGTGGCGCTGCTGCTCGACCGTTCAATCGATACGATCGTTGCGATGCTGGCGGTATTGAAGGCAGGCGGCGCTTACTTGCCGATCGACCCGGAAAATCCGGATCAGCGGCTTCAATTTATTTTTCAGGATAGCGGTGCCCGCTGCCTGATCGCGCATGAACGGCATGCCGCCCGCGCTTCCGCACTGTACAGCGGTGAAATAATTAACATTGACTTAACGCCGCCCACGGGCAGTCCGGATCGGCAGGCGCCTGTTAACGAGTCCGGCGATTTGGCTTACATGATGTATACCTCCGGCACGACGGGCAAGCCGAAGGGGGTTATGATCGAGCACCGCCAGGTTCTCCATCTAATAGAAGCATTACGCGGACAAGTGTACTCGCTTTATGATTATACTGTCTTGAATGTAGCACTGCTCGCGCCGTTTCACTTTGACGCGTCGGTACAGCAAATTTTTGCTTCGCTGCTGTTGGGGCATACGCTGTTTATCGTACCCGGATCATCCACTGTGGACGGACACGCTTTGGCGGCATATTACAGGTCCCGCCGCATTGATGTCACCGACGGTACGCCGGCACATCTGCAGATGCTGCTTGCTGCCGGAAGCTTGCAGGGCGTTGACATCCGCCATATGCTGATCGGCGGCGAAGCGCTGCCGTATGAGACGGTGCGGCAGCTGCTCGATTTGTTCACGCGCAGCGCGACGGCGCCTGCGATCACCAATGTATACGGTCCGACGGAATGCTGCGTCGACGCCTCCGCCTATGATATCGTGCCTCCGCTGTCAGCTGGCGATCGAAGCGGTTCTTTTGTGCCGATTGGAAGGCCGCTCGGCAACAATCGTTTGTATATTCTGGATGCTTACGGGAAGCTGCAGCCGACAGGTATCCCGGGCGAATTGTGTATCGCCGGCGACGGTGTGGGGCGCGGGTACTTGAATTTGCCGGAATTAACGGCGGAGAGGTTTGCGGCCGACCCGTTCGTACCGGGAGAGTCGATGTACAGAACGGGCGATCTGGTCTGCAGGCGGGCGGATGGCGTGATCGAATTTGTAGGGCGGATGGACAATCAGGTCAAAATCCGCGGTTACCGCATTGAGCTCGGCGAGATTGAATCAGCGCTGTTGAATCATAAGCAGGTGACGCAGGCGGCGGTGATCGGGAAGTCGGAGAAAGGAACGATGGAGCAGCTATGCGCTTATTTTGTGGCGAATGCCGTGCTTGACGCCGCGGAGCTTCGGGTATGGCTGTCCGGGCAGCTGCCGAAGTATATGGTGCCGTCTTCCATTGTTCAGCTTGAGTCGATCCTGCTCGCCTCTAACGGTAAAATCGACCGGCGGGCGCTTCCTGAGACGGAGCCGGACATGACAATGGCGGGACGCGAATACGCCGCGCCGACAAGCGAGATCGAGCAGCAGCTGTGTGCCTTATGGCAGGAAACGCTGGGCATAGAGCGAGTCGGCGTCGATGATAACTTCTTTGAGCTGGGCGGTCATTCGCTAAAAGCTATGACACTGATCGGCAGTATGCAAACAAAGCTGAAGCGGGATATTCCGCTGAAAATTTTATTCGAGCAGCCGACCGTCCGTCAGCTCGCGCTGTATTTGCAGCTGCCCGGCGGCACGGATTTGCCGCTTGCCGGGGCTATCAAGCCCGCTGCGAAGCGGGAATATTATCCGCTGTCCCCTGCACAAAAAAGGATGTACATTGTGCATCAACTCGATGGGACGGGGATCAGCTGCAATATGCCTTCGGCACTGGTCATGGAAGGAGAGCCGGACATTGCGCATCTGCAGCTGGCCTTTAAGCAGCTGGTTGAGCGGCATGAGAGTCTGCGGACCACTTTTACGGAAGTGAACGATGTTCCCGTGCAAATGGTGCATGAGCATGTGGATTTCCAATGTAAGGTGACGGCAGGTGAAAAGGATGAGGCGGCGCAGCTGATCAGACGGTTTGTCCGGCCGTTTGACTTGAGCACAGGCCCGCTGATTCGGGCAGAGATCGTCCGGATGGCCGAAAACAGATATCTGCTGTTGATCGATATGCACCATATCATTGCGGATGGGGTATCGACCGGCATTCTGATCAAGCAGCTGGCCGACTTGTACGAAGCACGCGACCTGCCCGCTCCGAAACTGCATTTCAAGGATTTTACGGTGTGGCTCAGCGAGCCGGAGCAGCAAGAGAGCATCCGCGGGCAGGAGCTGTTCTGGCTGGAGCAATTCGCGGGTGACATCCCGGCGCTTCAATTGCCCTGCGATTTTCCGCGTCCGGCGCTGCAAAGCTTTGCAGGCGGTCGGATTCGATTCGACGCAGACCTGGAAACTGCGCTGAAAATCCGCTCGCTCGCTACGGAAACGGGTGTAACGCTGCATATGCTGCTGCTAGCGGTGTTTAACGTTTTCCTTGCCAGGATGTCCGGACAGCACGATATCGTGGTCGGTACCGCGGTGGCGGGGAGAAGGCATGCGGATTTGCAGGACGTGCCGGGCATGTTCGTCAATACGTTGGCATTGCGCAGTTCGCCGGAGCCGGACAAAACGTTCAGACAATTTTTACAGGAGGTCAAGGAAACCGGCCTTCTGGCTCTGGAGCATCAGGATTATCCGTTTGAAGAGCTGGTGGGAAGGCTCGACCTGCCGCGAGACATAAGCCGCAATCCGCTTTTCAACGTTATGCTGACGCTGGAAAACCCTGACAGCGAGCCGCTCCGGCTGGATGGTCTGAGCTTGTCGCCGTATGAGCTTCCGGACACTGTTTCGAAGTTCGATCTTACGCTGGCCGCGTTCGAAAATGAAGGTGCAATCGGGCTGCAATTGGAATACTGCTGCGAGCTGTTTGCCAAGCAAACGATCGTTCGATGGAGCGGCTACATTTTGAACATCATGCGTTATATTGCGGATCGTCCGGACAGCCGCCTTGCCGAAATCGAGCTGATGTCTGCGGAGGAGAAGCAGCGGATCGTGGCAGATTGGAATCAAACTGCGTTGAGCGTGCCGCACGATCGTACGATGCATGAACTGTTCGAGGATCAGGTGCGACGTACGCCGGATCGTCCTGCGGTAGCTTACAAGGGGCGGCACTGGACGTACCGCGAGCTGAACGCAAGAGCCAACCGGCTGGCACACCTGCTAATGGGCAAAGGAATCGGGCCGGAGCAGCGGGTAGGAATCATGGTCCGGCCGTCCCTGGAGATGGCTGCCGGGGTGCTTGCAATTCTTAAAGCAGGGGGAGCGTTCGTCCCGTTTGATCCCGACTATCCGGAGCAGCGCATCGCCTATATGCTGTCGGATAGCGGAGCGCCGATCCTGCTGACGCAGTCCGATCTGCCGGTGCCGGAGTCATTCGGCGGAGAAGTGATCCTGCTGGACGGAGAGCATGCAATGCAGGCCGATCGGCCGGGCTTCGATGATGAGACCAATCCGATCGCGGCGATCGGCCCGCGGCATCTGGCTTATATCATCTATACGTCGGGCACGACCGGCCAGCCTAAAGGCGTGATGATCGAGCACCATTCCCTGGTCAACCTGAGCTATTGGCATAACGAAGCGTTTGCGGTGACCGATCAGGACAGCAGCGCCAAATACGCCGGCTTCGGGTTCGACGCTTCCGTATGGGAAATGTTCCCGTATTGGATCGCCGGCGCGGAGGTGCACATCATCGACGAGGCGATTCGTATGGACATTGCTCGGCTTAACGAATATTTCGAGCATAACCGGATCACGGTCACGTTTCTTCCGACACAGCTGTGCGAGCAGTTCCTGGAGCTGGACAACCGGTCTCTGCGCATTTTGCTGACCGGGGGCGATAAGCTGAAACGGACGGCTGAGCGCCGATACACGCTCGTCAACAATTACGGACCGACCGAAAGCACGGTCGTCGCTTCGAGCACGCCGATCCTCCCGGGCGCAGGAACGCTGTCGATCGGCCGGCCAATTGCCAATACGCGCCTGTATATCGTCGCAGGAGCGGGCGCGGATACCCGGCTGCAGCCGGTAGGAGCAGCAGGCGAACTGTGTATCGGCGGGCGGGGGCTGGCCCGCGGTTATAACAATCGGCCTCGGGAAACGGCCGAGAAGTTCGTGGCCGATCCGTTCATGCCGGGCGAGCGAATGTACCGCACCGGGGATTTGGCCAGATGGCTCGACGACGGAACGATTGAGTACATCGGTCGAATCGACCAGCAGGTCAAGGTTCGCGGCTTCCGAATCGAACTGTCGGAAATCGAGATGCAGCTGGCACGGATTATGCCGGTTAAAGCTGCGGCTGTGAAGGATATTGAGGAAAATGACGGCAGCACCGCGCTCTGCGCTTATATAGTAGCTGAGAAAGCTTTGAACGCCGGACAGCTGCAGCAGGAACTGTCGCGCAAGCTGCCGGATTATATGATGCCCCGCTATTGGGTGATGCTGGATGAACTGCCGCTCACGCCGAACGGAAAGGTGGATAAAAAGGCGTTGCCCGAGCCGGATATCGCTGCGTCAGCAGCAGAATATAAGGCGCCGGAAAGCGAAACGCAGCAGCAGCTGGTAGATATATGGCAGGATGTGCTTGGCATCCCGCAGATCGGCATCCGCGACAATTTCTTTGCGCGCGGAGGCGATTCGATCAAGGGGATTCAGATGGCGAGCCGGCTGCGGAAGCTGGGCTGGAAGCTGGATATGAAGGATTTGTTCCAGCACCCGACGATCGAACAGGTCAGTCCATATTTGCAGTATGTACAAGGCAAGCAGACGGATCAGGGGCCAATAGAGGGGGAAGTGAAGCTGACGCCGATACAGCGGCGGTTCTTCGAGCAGCGGTTTACGGATATGCACCACTGGAACCAATCGATAATGCTGCACGCTCCGGCCGGATTCGATCCGCAGACGGTTGCGCACACGATAATCAAAATGATGGAACATCATGACGCGCTTCGGATGGTTTATGCCGCCAATGGGGAAGGTTACGCTCAGTACAACCGCGGTCCTGCTTTTGTCCAGTCGGTCGGGGACGGTATCGAAATTATAGATTTCCGCGGCGTTTCCGATGTGGAGCGCCGCATCGCCGATCATGCCAATCACATGCAGAAGACCATTGACCTCGACAAGGGGCCATTGTTGAAAACGGCATTGTTTCAAACCGGCCAAGGCGATCACCTGCTCATAATTATTCACCATTTGGTGGTGGATGGGGTGAGCTGGCGCATTTTGCTTGAGGACTTTGCTTCAGGATATGAACAAGCCGCCCAAGGCCGGTCGATTGTATTCCAGGACAAAACCGACTCTTTTAAACAGTGGGCGGAGCAGTTGGAGTCGTATGCGAATAGCCAATTGTTCTTGAAGCAGTCGGAATATTGGCGCCAGCTCGAAGCCGAGCCCGTCATGCCGCTGCCTAAAGATAATGCAGTCGATTTGACGAAGATGAAAGATAATGCTGTTCTTTCATTCGACTTAACGCCGGAAGCGACGCGCCTGCTGCTCACTGACGTTCATCGGGCTTACGGGACGGAAATTAACGATATATTGCTCTGCGCACTTGGCCTTGCCGTAGGCAAGTGGACCGGCCATTCGAAATTATGCCTCAATCTGGAAGGCCACGGCCGGGAAGAGATCATACCCGGGATGAACGTTTCCCGGACGGTGGGGTGGTTCACTGCCCAGTATCCAGTCGTTTTGGAAATAAAGCCGGATGCGCCGCTGCCGAACCTCATTAAAACGACCAAGGAAAGCTTGCGCGGCATACCGCATAAAGGGATCGGCTACGGGATCCTGCGCTACTTAACGGCGTCAGAGCACACAGATGGGCTTGCTTTCCCGCTGCAGCCGGAAATCAGCTTTAATTATCTCGGGCAATTTGACCGTGAAGTGAGTACGGATTTGTTTGGCGCGTCTCCTTACGGCATGGGGCATCAAATCAGTCCGGAAGCGGAATCGCTGTATCCGTTAAATTTTACTGGCATTGTCCATAACGGTCGTCTGGTCGTATCCTGCTCCTTCAATAAACTGCAGTATTTGCGAGGTACGATAAACAGATTGATGGATCGGTTTCAGCACCAATTGCTGCAAATCATAGATCATTGTGCGTCCAAGGAAGACCGTGAAGTTACGCCAAGCGATTTTAGCGCCGGCAGCCTGCGAATGGATGAGATGGAAGATCTTTTTGATGTGCTTGCCAACAAGTTAGGTTAAGCTGCCGTAAGTAGTTCAAGCATTTGAGGATGAATGTAACCAGACGAGGCGGAGGCGGTATAGATGAATCAATTTCAAAAAGATCAGGTGGCGGACATTTATTATTTGTCGCCTATGCAGGAGGGCATGCTGTTTCATACGCTGCTGCATCCGGGACAGAGCATGTACATCGAACAAATGTCAATGCAGGTAAAAGGCGCCTTTCGAAGCGATTTGCTCGAGCGAAGCATGAACGCGATTGTGGACCGGTACGATATTTTTCGCACTGTGTTCGTCTATGAAAAAATGAAGCGTCCGGTGCAGGTGGTTATGAAGCAGCGCAAATTCAAAGTTCGGGAGATCGATCTTTCGGGTCTCTCGAATGCCGAGCAGAACGACCGTATTGAATCGTATAAGCGGTTGGATAAAGAGATGGGCTTCGATCTGTCCAAGGACATTCCGATGCGGAACGTTGTCTTCAAAAAGGGGCCGGACGACTATGAGTGGATTTGGAGCTACCATCATATTTTGCTTGACGGCTGGTGCTTTGGTATTGTTGTGCGGGAGCTTTTTGAAGTGTATCACGCATTGCTCAACAAGCGCGGTTACAGCCTGCCGCCTGTCAAGCCGTATAAGGAGTATATTCAATGGCTGGAATCACAGGACAACCAACAATCGCTGCTATATTGGGATCGCTATTTGTCCGGCTTCGACGGCCAAACCACGTTTGCCGAACAGCGCAGCAGAAAACAGGGAGCGGTGCGTGAACCGGAAGAAGCGCTGTTTTCCCTATCCGAGGAGCAGACAAGGACTTTGACAGAGCTGGCGGAAGGGCAGGGCGTTACGCTGAGCACCGCCCTTCAGGCGGCTTGGGCCGTTCTGCTCAGCCGTTATCAGCAGTCCGACGATGTTATTTTCGGTACGGTCGTCTCGGGCCGCCCCGCGGAAATACCAGGCGTGGAAAACATGGTCGGCCTGTTTATCAATGTCGTTCCGAAACGGGTCAATGCGGATCATGAGCGGTCCTTTGCCCGACTGCTATCCGATATCCAAAGGCAATCGCTGGAATCGGAAGCCCATCAGTACGTGCCGCTGTACGATATTCAAAGCAGGGCGGTGCAGCCGGATTTGATCGACCACCTTATCGTGTTTGAAAATTATCCTGTGCAGGATACAGACAAGCTGCAGGAGGAGCAGCGGCTAGGTTTCACGATCGGAAAGACAACGATTTTTGAGAAATCGAATTACGACTTGAATTTGCTCGTCTCTCCCGGCAAACAGCTGCTGCTCAAATTCGCTTACAACGCCAATATGTACGACAGGGCGTTCATCCTGCGTTTGAAGGATCAATTATGCGAGATCGTTCGCCAAGTATGCCGTAATCCTCAGCTTCAGCTTGGAGCCATACGAGTGGTGACCGAAGAGGAAGAGCGGCTGCTGCTCGAGCAGTTTAGCTTCGCACAACGAGGTCAGCCGGCGGATTGCCGGTCGCTGTCCGAGTTGTTCGAGCATTACGCATATGAGACACCCGGACAAATTGCGGTCGCTTGCGGCGGCACATCGCTGACTTACGCTGAACTGAACACGCGCGCCAACCGGCTCGCAAGGCAGCTCCGCGCGAAAGGCGCCACCCGCGGGACAATAGCAGCCTTGCTGGTACGACGTTCAGCGGAAATGATTGTCGCCATCGTAGCGATTCTTAAAACAGGCGGCGCCTATATGCCGATCGACCCGGAATATCCGGAACAGCGTATCCGCTACATGCTGGAGGACAGCGGCGCAACGCTGCTGCTGACGCAGCGCGAGCTGGCGAATCAGGCGGCAGCAGCCGCTTTTACAGGCGAACGGCTGCTGCTCGGCGATCCTGCGCTGTATCGCGGAGACGGCACAAACCTTGCAGTCGCGGGAGAACCGGACGACTTGGCTTATATCATCTACACGTCCGGCACGACGGGTAAGCCGAAAGGCATCATGACCACCCATGCGAATGTATCGCGGGTAGTGAAACATACGAATTATATCGACATCTCCGCGACGGACAAGCTGTTATCGCTGTCGAACTACGCGTTCGACGGCTTCACTTTCGATATGTTCGGCGCACTGGTGAACGGAGCCACGCTTGTAATTGCGCCGAATGAAACGATCCTGCACATGGGGAAGCTCATGCGGCTAATTGAAGATGAGCGCATTACCGTCATGTTCACGACCACGGCGCTGTTTAATCTGCTCGTGGATGCCGGAGACGCATGGATGCGAGGCTTCCGCAAGCTGCTGTTCGGCGGGGAACGGTGTTCCGTCGGCCATGTCCGCAAGGCGCTGCACAGCATGGGGCCCGATAAAATCATTCACGTCTACGGACCGACGGAGACGACGGTGTTCGCCACATTTTATCCGGTGAATCAAATTGCGGAAGACGCCATGACGATTCCGATCGGCAAGCCGCTTAACTTGACCACGGCTTACATATTAGGTCCGGCTAATCAGCTGCAGCCTGTGGAGGCAGCCGGGGAATTGTGCCTGGGCGGGACGGGTGTGGCCCGCGGATACCTGAACCGGACTGAATTGACGGAAGCCAGGTTTGTTCCCCATCCGTTCTTGCCTGGGGAAAAGCTATACCGCAGCGGCGACCTCGCTCGCTGGCTGCCCGACGGCAATATCGAATTTCTCGGGCGGATTGACGATCAGATCAAAATCCGCGGCCACCGGATTGAGCTGGGCGAAATCGAAGAGCAGCTGCTTCGATGTGACGGCGTGAAGGAGGCAATTGTCCTTGCCGTTAGCAGCGATACAGGCGAAACGTCGCTTTGCGCCTACGTTGTAGGCGTCGCGGGCAACAGCCTGTCGCCGCATAAGCTTAGCCATCATCTGTCGCAGGCGCTGCCGGGATATATGGTTCCGCCGGTATGCGCGGTGCTTGACAGACTGCCGCTAACCGCTAACGGCAAGGTTAATCGCCGGCTGCTGCCTAAGGCACAGGCCCTATTGGGACAAGGTGCGGAAATGATCCCGCCGCGCAACGAGACGGAGACCAAGCTGGCAGCTTTATGGTCTGAAGTGCTTGACATTCGACATATCGGCATTCATGACAACTTCTTCGCATTGGGCGGTCATTCCCTCAAGGCGATGGCGATTTGCGCCGGAATTCTCAAGTCGTTGCAAACGGAAGTGCCGGTAGGGGCCTTGTTCGAGTTTCCAACGATAGCCGGGCTTGCCGGTTATATGCATCGCCGCGGGGAACACAGCCAAGCGGCGGAGCGGATGCAGCCGGAAATCATCGTGCTCAATCCGGCAGCCGATGATAACGTCTTTGTCTTCCCGCCGGTTCTCGGGTACGGTATGATGTTCGGCGACTTGGCGAAACAGCTGCCGCAATACCGGCTGCAAGCCTTTGACTTCATCGAGCGAGATGATCGTATACAGCGGTATACGGAGATCATACATGACATCCAGCCTGTCGGGCCGTTGGTTTTGCTTGGCTATTCCGCAGGCTGCGGTCTGGCATTTGAAGTAGCCAAAGCGTTGGAGCAGCAAGGACGGTTTGTGGATATGCTCATCATGATCGATTCCTATAAAAAAACCGGAATCAGCAATCTGCAGGGACGTTCGGTCGAGCAGGATGTCGATTCGCTGATGGAAGCAAATAAAGATAACGCATATCTGCAAATTGAATCCGTCCGGTATGGTATCGCACGCAAAATGAGCGCTTCTTACACTTTTTTCGTCAACCTCATCAATACCGGCCAGGTTCGCGCGCAAATACACTTGATCCGCTCGGACGGCGGTGCGCCGATTCCGCATTGGATGTGTTCATGGCAGACGGCGACGACCGGGTCTTACCGGGAGCACCAGGGTTTCGGCCAGCACGATGAGATGCTGCAGGGCGGCTTTGCCGAGTCGAACGCACAATTAATGCGCCGGATTTTACAGGAAAGGCTGGTCAACCAATGAGCCGATTGATTCATCAATTAAGTGGATCTCCGGCCGACATTAAGCTGGTATGCTTTCCATTTGCAGGCGGTTATTCGGCTGCATTCCGGCCTTTGAAGCCGCTGCTGCAAAATGACTGCGATATATTTGCGGCCGAACCTCCCGGACATGGAAGCAATCGCATGCCTTTAGTGGAAAGCCTGGAAACACTGGCGGACATATATTTGGAAGATTTGATTCCGCAGCTTGACAAGCCGCTTGTCTTATTCGGACATAGTATGGGCGGATTAGTGGCGTACCGGTTAGCTCAGAAGCTTGAACAGCGGGGGATTTCCCCCGAGGCGGTCATCATCTCTGCCGTTCAGCCTCCCCATACCCGGCGAAAACCTTTGACTCATTTGGACGACGGGGCATTTCTCGATTATGTGATCGGTATCGGCGGCATTCCGGCCGAGCTTGTACAGGCGAGAGAGGTGCTGGAATTTTTCCTTCCGGCGATGAGGGCGGATTTTAAGGCATTGGAAACATTCGAGCACACGGACCACAGCTTGCTGCAGGCACCGGTCCATATTTTAAACGGGGAAAAGGATGGTCCATGCATGCAGGATGCCGAGGGATGGCGGCGCTGGACGCAGCGAATCCGGTTCCATACGTTCCAGGGCGGACATATGTTTCTTCTTTCGGAGATGGAACGAGTGGCAAAAACGATTCAATCCATTTTGGCGCTGGAAACCGCTCGGAAAGAACTGATACCGTTGTGACGGAGCTTTATGGCGTACATCTGAGTCGCCTGCTGCGAATCGATGAGTTTGAACAAATGATGCACAGCGTATCTGAGGAAAGGCGTGGTAAAGTCCAAAGCTTTTTGAAGCCGGAGGACGCCAATCGGGGGCTGCTCGGGGAGATATTGATCAGGAGCATCATTAGCGTCAAATTAAATATGGCAAACAAGGAGATACATTTTACTGCCGAACCGTATGGAAAGCCTTCTGTTGCCGGGCTTCCGTCGTTTCATTTCAACATCGCCCACTCGGGTCGCTGGATTGTGTGTGCGGTGGATTCCGACCCGGTAGGTATAGATATCGAGGAGATCAAGCCGATCAATCTGGACGTCGCCAGCTATTTTTTCTCAATGCAGGAATACCGCTGGCTCATGGGTCAGAATGAAACGTCGCGCCTCCCATGCTTTTACGAATTATGGACGTTAAAGGAGAGCTTTGTGAAATGGCTGGGGAAGGGGCTTTCCTTCCCGTTACAATCATTCTCAATTGTGCCGGGAGCCGATCATAGCCTTTCTTGGCCAGCGGCGGCCCAAACTTGTTTTTTTAATCAGCCGGATGCGGATCCCGACTATAAAATGGCGGTGTGTTCGACAACCGTGGCTTGTCCGAAGCCGATGATTGTGAAAAGTATTGACGATCTGTTCTTTTATTCGTTACAAGGCAGTCAGGTATAGAACAAAATGGCCGGCTTATCCGATTGCGGTTCAATGCAGTCAATGCTGCGTTTCTTAGTATAGCCGCAGTCTTTATTCCCGGACAGACGACTTCCACGTTACCAGTCATTCCTATATAATGATGTATATGAAAACTATCCATTTTACCGTATTACCGCCTCCCGCGCCGTTAAGCCGGGATGTCGAATGCATGCGAATCGCGTCCCATTCAGGTGATCAGCCGCTCGAGGTTAAGGTGTGCCCGAGCGGTTACCCCGGAATTGTCTATCAGCTTGCGGCGGATCGGGCACCCGCAATCGAGAATATTGCTATCCGTTCGGCACAATCGTCCGATATACCTGTATTGTTTCTTCACGGACAAGGGGCGGAACCGAGCGTTATGCGCTTCAGAGGAACGCCATATACAACGATTCAGCTGGTATTTAAGCCGCATGCGTTGTACAGCTTGTTCGGTTGGGACGCCTCTGTTCATAATCAGGGATTTTTGTTTCCGGATCAGTTTGGGGCAAAGGAGCTTGAGAAACAGCTCCTGGCTTCGACTTCGAATGAAGAGCGAATCGCCTTGCTCACTCATTTCCTTATGACGATAAAGGAACATAACGGTAAGCGTGATGAGCTCATCGAGCTGACTCTTGAATATATTCATAAACATATCGCATCGGTCTCCGTGAAGGAACTGGTAGCCGCTTTTTCTATTTCCGAACGTCAATTTCAGAAGCGCTTTACACGTGTCGTCGGTATACCGCCGCACTTATTTATAAGGGTAAGGCGGGTCAATGAAGCGCTGCGGATGATGCACTCAGGGAAGTATGAGCGGCTGTCCGATATTGCATATGCACTGAATTATTATGATCAGTCTCATTTCATACGCGATATGAAGTCGTTTTCCTGGGTTAGTCCGAAACATATTACAATGAAGGTTAATGAATTTCATAGCGACTTGGCAGGATCGTCTTACTTGTAAAATGGACGGTTTTGTCCAATTTTTTTGCCGTCGCAAGGTCTAAGATTATCTTATTCCAATAGGAATATAGATAACTTACCAAGGAGCGATGGGTATGCGCAAAATTAAAATGTTAAACAGAGTATCGATCGATGGTTATTTTTCCAGCAACAATGAAGCGACCTTTGGGATGGATTGGTTTATCCATGATCCGGAGGTTGACAAAACAGCGCATGTTATTGGCGGTAAGATGGATATACTGCTTTTGGGAGGCACGACATACCGTGGATTTGAACGGTCATGGGTACCTTTTCTGAATGATCCCAATGCACCGGAGCAATTGAAAAAGGTCGCGGAAGAGTTAACCGACATGACCAAGGTTGTTTTCTCCAAAACCATCACCCAATCAAATTGGTCAAACACCCAAATATATGATGGCGATCTGATTGAAGTCGTAATGCAATTGAAACATAACTCCAGCTCAGACATACTAGTGTTGGGAAGCGGTTCAATCGTTGAGCAGCTTGCCAATGAAAGACTGATTGACGAGTTTATTTTTATTGTTTCTCCGATTGTCGCCGGCGAAGGCAAATCTTTGTTCCCGCATGTTAAACAGCTGGATCTCACGCTGGTCGAGGCGAAAACATTTGAATCCGGAAACGTCATTCTTCATTACGTGTTAAAGAAGTAAATGCATCATAACAAAGCCGTCATTTCCGCAAATAAGCGGGTATGGCGCTTTTTCTATTTTAATATCTGAAAAAATAAATCATAAAATATAAAATAATGTTGAAGAAAATTTTCACCTATAATATAATGTGATCATAGAAAATAAATTTCTTGTAAATTAGCGGGGTGAGAAATTGGAAGAAGCACAGCATAATGTCGGTATATTTTTAAAGTTGAGGGAAATTGCTAATGATCTGACGTCCGCGGAAAAAAAAGTAGCTGATTGTATTATTCATTCCGGCGATAAAATTATACGGATGTCGATTACGGATTTAGCTCAAAAATGTGACAGCAGCGAATCGACGATTGTCCGATTATGCAAGAAGCTTCATTTAAAGGGGTATCAGGAACTAAGGGTAGCGTTGGCGCAGGATCTGGTTTCGCCGGTCAAGCAGATTCATGAGAAAGTCGATCTGAACGATACACCCGAGCAGACGATGCGAAAAGTGTTTCAGGCGGCGGCGCAGGCATTGAGCGATACCGAATCCGTACTGTCCGTAGACAATCTGGTGAAAGCGGTTGACTATATCAAGAATGCTTCAAGTATATCGTTTTTCGGAATCGGCGCTTCGGGAGTTATCGCATTGGACGCGTACTACCGCTTCTCCAAGCTTGGCATCAGCTGCCATTACGCGACGGACGGTCACAGTCAGACGAATAAAGCGGTTTTTTTGGGAGCTGGCGACGTTGTTATCGGCATATCCCATTCCGGTCGTACCCGCGATGTTATTCGCACATTGGATATTGCCAGAAGCAAGGGGGCCAATACAATCGCTGTAACCCAATTCGGTCATTCTCCGATTACCGAGGTGGCCGATACCGTATTATTTACTTCGTCCCGTGAAACCGCTTTTCGAACGGAAGCGATGGCGTCGCGCATTGCGCAAAGCGCGATTCTGGATTCGCTGTTTGTAAGCGCAGCCTTGACGAGGTATGAACAGGTGATCAAAAACTACGAGGAAGTCAGACAAGTGACAGCGGCAATGCGGATTGACCAGGCAAAGGACCTTCACAAAAAGGGTTGATTATAATCAGGAGGGTATTATTTATGAAAAGATCTTTCAAAATGTTCTCAATGATTGTTGCCGTTGCATTAGCGGCAGGCTGTACGAACGCACCGGCACCCTTGCCGGCGCCAGGCAATACCGGAGCCCCGGGAGCGACCGGTCCGAAGAAGGATTCGATCATCTATGCGCAGAGCGTAGCCGTCACTTCTCTGGATACGGCGGGAATGCAGCCGCAGGGTTACCCGTCCGGCTATGAGGCGGCGTTCGCTATTTACAACGGCTTGGTTAAATTTGACGACAAGCTGGAGTTTAAACCGGATCTGGCCGAGAAGTGGTCGACTTCCGCCGACGGGAAAACCTGGACGTTCAATCTGCGCCAGGGCGTCAAGTTTCAGGACGGCACTTCCTTCAATGCCGATGCCGTAGTCGGCATATATACGAAGATGCTGGACAAAACGTATAATACCGGAGCCTACACGCTGTGGGCGCCGATTGACAAAATTATCAAGGTTGACGACAATACCGTCCAGATCATCACTAAGGAGCCTTATGGAGGCTTGCTCAATACGCTTGCCCACGGATCGGCACTTATTCCAAGCACCGCCGCATTAGAAAAGTACGGCAAGGATATCGGTCTGCATCCGGTAGGCACGGGACCCTATGTATTGGATAAAATTGAACCGGGCACACAGGTGACAGTTAAAGCGAACGAAGCTTATTTTGGCGGCAAACCTGCATATAAGCAGATTACATTTAAATATGTAGGAGACGCCTCCTCGCGTATCGCTGCATTGAAGAGCGGCCAAGCCGATGTGATTGACGCTGTGCCGGTAGAACAGGCCGACGAGCTGAAATCAAGCCCGAGCATTGATCTGATCAACATTCCCGGGCTGCAAGTATTCGGTGTAGGCCTCAACCAGAATAATGCGATTCTTCAGGACAAAACCGTCCGTCAGGCATTAAATTCCGCGATTCAAAAAGAAGCTATTGTGAAGACGCTGTTTAAAGGATACGGAACCGTGCTGACTAGTCCGCTCGCTCCGAATACGACCGGATACGTGAAGGCCGGCGATTACGGCTACGATGTGGAGAAGACGAAGAAGATGTTGGCCGATGCAGGCTGGAAGGCCGGTGCTGACGGGATTCTTGAAAAGGGCGGTAAAAAGATGTCCTTCAAGCTGCGAACTCCGGACGGAATGTATCCGAATGATGTGATGGTGGCGGAAACCGTGAAAAGCCAGTTAAAAGCAATCGGAGTCGATGTGACAATCAACAAGGTGGAAAAATCGACCTTCTGGGACAGCATTAAAGTACCGCAGGCCAAGGTTGACTTTGATATGGTTCTGTTCGGCTACAATCCTTCGCATGGCAACGGAGGCATTCAGCTTGACGCATTGTTTGCAACAAATCCCGATCCCGCCAAAAATCCGCCGCAATGGAATTTTAACTGGTACAGCAACAAGCAGGCGGATGATCTTGTAGCGAAAGCGAATAAAGAGGTTGACCAGCAAAAACGGACCGATCTGCTCGGACAGGCGGAGAAAATCATTTGGGATGACGCGCCTTACATCTGGTTGTATGCGAAAAACAATATTTCCGCCAAGGCGAAAAATGTCGACGGCGTCAGCGTGCTTCCAGTCGTGTTCACATTGGTGCATCAAACGAAATAAGCGGCTCCTTGCCGAACATTGATTAACATGCCAATGGAGGGGTACCTGGTTGCTCAGGTACTCTCCGTATTTATGCGCCATGAAAGGAGGGGGAGGCATTGGCAGGCTACATTGTCCGCAGGTTCCTCTATTTGATAGTGCAAGTATTTGTTCTTTTAACTTTGATGTTTGTTCTGTTTCGGTTAGTGCCGGGCGATCCCGCCTCGCTTATATTGGGCGGAAATGCTTCGCAAGAGGAAATTGACCGGTTGCGGCACGCTATGGGCTTGGATAAAACGATTCTGCTCCAATATGTCGATTATTTATCGAACCTGATTCGGGGAAATCTGGGCGTTTCCGTCTCATACAACCTTCCGGTGATTCAAGTGATTGCCGGCCGCATTTGGCCGACTGTTCAGCTGATGCTGGTTAGCGTGGCTATTGCTGTAACCGTCGGCATTCCGGCCGGCATTATTTCGGGCCTTCGCCCGCGCGCAATCAGCAGCAGGTCGCTTTTGCTTATTTGGATCGGGTTTCTGGCGGTGCCGAATTTTTGGCTGGGCCTGCTGATGGTGCAGCTGTTCTCGGTAAAGCTGAACTGGCTGCCCGCGATCGGCTACGGCAGCTCGCTAGCGATGATTATGCCGGCTATAGCGATCTCAGCCCGACTGATCGCGCTAATCGCCCGGATGACAAGGACGGCCATGATGGAAGTGCTGCACGAAGATTTCATCCGCACAGCGGAGGCGAAGGGGATACCCGGCTGGAAGATTGTAGTCAAACACGCGCTCCGGCCTGCGCTTCCTCCGGTTATTACGATGATCGGTCTGCAGGCCGGCTACTTACTGGGCGGATCGGTTGTCGTGGAAAATTTGTTTTCTTATCCTGGCATGGGCCAATTGCTTCTATCCGCGCAAAACTTGCGCGACTACGCGCTGATGCAGGGGATTACCGTGTTTTTTGTAGGAAGCTTCCTGGCTATTAATTTAATCGTCGACTTGCTCTACGGCCGGATCGATCCGCGGATTCGCTATGATTAGGAGGTGACCGGAAGATGGCTTCCGAAGCGATAATACAGAAGAAGAGCAATTTTGCCGTCCGGCTCCTCAAGCCTTTGCTCAAAGAGTCGACTTTGGCGGTCGGGGGCGTTTTGCTGCTCATGTTCGTGCTGCTTAGTCTGTTTGCGCCTTGGATTACGCATTACGGTCCGGAGGATCAGGACCTGATGTCGGCCTTGCAGACGCCTTCGGCCGGGCATTGGTTCGGAACGGATGAGCTTGGGCGCGATATATTTTCAAGAGTAATTTACGCCGGCAGAATTGATTTGACGATCGCTATCGGCGGCGTGCTGCTGGCGTTTCTGCTGGCGCTGCCGTTCGGCTTGTCGGCCGGTTATTACGGGGGACGAATCGACCGGTGGATTTCAACCGTGTCCGAATCGATCCTGACCTTTCCCTCGCTGGTGCTGGCTATCATTATTGTGTCCATGATCGGCACCGGCAAGACGGGGCTGATCATCACGGTTATGATTACGCAGGCGCCGCAGCTTGTCCGTTATTTACGGGGCTTTGTATTCCAAATCCGCGAGATGGAATATATTACGGCGGCCAAAGCGGCGGGAAGCCGCACGCCGTTTATTATGATTCATCATGTGCTCCGCAATATTTTGGGGTCAAGCATGGTTATTTTAAGCCTGATGGCCAGTGAAGCGGTACTGGTTGCGGCGGCGCTCGGGTTTCTGGGGCTCGGCGTACAGCCGCCGGATCCTGAATGGGGGACGATGCTGAGCCGCAGCCGTTCCTATTTTACGCAGACGCCGCATTTGATGATATTCCCCGGTATGGCTATCGCTATGCTTATTCTTAGTTTTAATTTGCTGGGCGACGGATTGCGCGATTATTTGGATTCGAAAAAAAGATAGGATCTACAACACAACAGGGAGTGGAGATACGATGTTGAATGAAATGAAGACGAAGCTTCAGCTGGAAACGAAATACGCGCGTTTGGGAGAAGTGATCGATGCGCTTGTCTCCAAAGATTTTACGGCCAGAGGAATTTCCCATGAGCTTTATGAGGCGGCGAGAGCGCAAACGGGCTTGCCGCTGACGATGGCGGCGGCGGCGCATTTGCGCGCGCACGCCGGGATTGGCGACCGGGTGCTTATTTTTACCGGGTGGCCTTCCCGCTCATGGTTGATTAAAGGCTTGACCGAAACGGACGGCCCGGTCGGAGCGGCCGTGCTGGCAAGAGCGTTGGAGCAGACGCTCGGCGTAGTGCCGATCTTGGTCATGGAGAAATCGTTGATTCCGTTCGGCGAAGTTGCGCTTAGGGCAGCAGGATTAATCGTAAGCGACCTGGAAACGGCGTTGAAATCCAAGCCGGGACCTCCTTCCGCCTCCGTGGCGGCGGTCATTGACTATCCGGTAGAATGGGAGGAAGGCGTTCAAGCGGCAGCTCCGCTGCTGCAGCGTATTCAGCCTAAAGCGCTAATTTCGGTAGAGCTTCCCGGAGCCAACGCGAATCGCAAATATCACAACGTAACGGCGCGCGAAGTACCTTCCGAGCTGGTCGTTAAAGCGGATCTGCTGTTCCGCGAAGCCCGCAGCCGGGGCATTGCCACCATTGGAATCGGCGACGGCGGCAACGAGCTCGGGATGGGAAATGTCCGCGAAGCTATCGCAGCCCATTTGCCCAAGGGCGAAGTCATAGCGCCGGCTACCGAAGTCGATCTGCTCATTGCCTCCTGCATCTCCAACTGGGGAGCATGCGGTTTGGCAGCGGCTATTGCGGCGCTTACCGGCAAGCCGGAGGTGATCCGCGAAATCGATGTGGTCAGGATTACGGACCGGCTCGTGGACGCGGGAGCCATAGACGGGCTAACGGCTTACGTTGATCCGAAAAACGACGGCACCCGTCATGAGATCAACCGGGCGTTGATGAAATTTCTGCATATGTCGGTCATGATGCATCTTGACGGATGGATCAAAGGCTAGAGGGGGGGCGAAGCAAGATGAATCCGTTTGAGGCTGTTCAACTGCCGAGGGTTATTAATGCCGCAGGCAAAATGACTTATTTGGGAAGCTCGGCCGTTCTGCCGGAGGTAGCGGCGGCGATGTCCGCAGCGGCGCAGAGCTATGTCGATATGGCCGGGTTGAAGCAGACGGTACAGCGGCGTGTGGCGGAGCTGACGGGAGCGGAAGGCGCATGTATTACGTCCTGCGCGGCCGCCGGTATTGTCGTATCGGTTGCGGCGGTTTTGACGGGCACGGATATGGATAAAGTGGAAGCCTTGCCTGAAATAAAAGGAACCAGGCGCGAGGTTATTTTGCAGAAGGGCCATGCGGTAAGCTTCGGGGCGAACCTGACCCAAATGATCCGGATGACCGGAGCGGCGGTGAAGGAAATCGGAACGGTCAACGGAGTGAAGCCGTATCATCTCGAAGGCGCGATTACAGAAGCTACGGCGGCAATCGTTTATGTCGTTTCGCATCATGCCGTTTCCAATGAAATGCTCACCTTGGCCGAGGTGGTCGAAACAGCCGGAACGTATGGAATCCCGGTAATTGTAGATGCAGCGGCCGAGGTTGATTTGCGGCAGTATTTGGCGCAAGGCGCGGATCTCGCTGTGTACAGCGGCCACAAGGCTATCGGGGGACCTACGTCGGGCCTTGTGATCGGCCGTAAGGAGTTGATTGACGCCTGTATGCTGCAGGAAAAAGGATACGCCCGGGCCATGAAGATCGGCAAGGAAAATATTATGGGCTTCTACGCGGCATTGCAATGCTATTTGAAGGAAGACCCGGAGGAAACCGCAGGCCGGTTAACGGAAATTGTGGAGACGCTGCAAAAGGATATAGAGCACTGCGGCTTAACGGGGATCAGCACTAAAATTGTGAAGGATGCGACACGTCCGATACCGCGGTTGCAATTGATTGTCGGGGAGACGGCGCCTCTGGAAGCGAAGCAGCTGATTGCTGGAATGGAGCGGAACAATCCGTCGATTCGTACGAGAAACCATTCGGCGGATGCCGGAATGATCCAATTTGATCCGCGCGAGTTAAAAATAGAGGAAACAGCCGTTGTTGCCCAAGTGCTAAAGCAATTACTGGAAGGGTAAACTGAATTCATCAAGGAGTTGAAGCAGCTTATGAAATCATTTATAGAACGGGCCATAGGCGGAAAAGTATTGCTTAACATCCAGACGCGGTCTGTCGAGGCGTCCGTACAAGCGGCCGAGCTGCTGGGCAAGGCGGTTTTTACCGGCGTTATGGCCAAAGATTTTCCGGTATTGGAGGAAGGCGTACGATACATTCAGGCGCTGCAGGAACGGAAGGTACAGGTTTCGGCAGGACTCGGTGACGGCAGCGCGGATCAATGGGAGAAGGCGCTGCAGCTTGCTTTGCATACAGCGCCGCTGCATCTGAATCAAATATTTCCGGCCGCAGGGTTATCGCAGTACGCATTGCGGATGCAGGAGGCGCCAACACTGGTCAATGCAATGGTGAGACCTGCCGGACAACCCGGCATCGTTGATATCGGAACGGGTCCGCTCAGTCAACAAACCGGCAGTGCGCGTGTACCGGTTGAGGCGGCTTTGGCGATGATGAAGGAAGCGGGCGTTCAGTCCGTTAAATTTTTCCCTATTGAAGGCAGCAAGCGGCTGGAAGAGGTTCGTGCCGTTGCCCGGGCCGCTGCCAAGGAAGGCATGATGATTGAACCGACAGGGGGCATTACGCCGGACAACGCGGCGGAAATTGTGCAGGTATGCCTGGATGCCGGCGTTCCTTGCATTATGCCCCATCTTTACGGATCGCTGAAAAACCCGGAGACGGGCGACCTCGATAAGCGGAAGCTGGAAGCGACATATCGCAGCATTATGTCGCTGTTCGGGGAATAATGGGATGAGCCTGGCAGAAGGCCCGGTGCTTGCCGTCGATGTCGGCTCCTCTTCCATCAAAGCGGCGGTCATCGGTACTAACGGCAGAGCGGCGGTGACCAGCAAAGTTCCGCTGGCGGCGGCTGCAATCGGGGAACGCGTTGAGATCGGCACGGATGCGCTATGGGACGCTTTCGTCCGGTCGGTGCGATTGCTCAGTCGGGACGGTCAGGATCTGAAAGGATTGATCGGAATCGGCATCACGTCGCAAATGGCCGGATTGGTGATGCTGGATAAGGAAGGACGCCCGGTGCGCGATTGTATTCCCGGAGTTGACCGCAGGGGGACCTCCTACGTTGCAGAGCTTTCTCTCCGGGTTAAGGGCGTTGATATTGTTTCGCGCACCGGCTGCCCCTTATCCGGCATATACCCTGCGTCCAAGCTGCTCTGTTTGCAGGCAGAGGAGCCGGATGTGCTGAAGCGGACCGCTTATATAGGCGGAGTCAAGGAATATTTGCTCCAGAGATTGACAGGCGCGTGGGTAACGGATCCGGCTTCGGCCTCGGCAACCCAATTGTACGATCAGCAGTGCCGGGATTGGTGGCCGGAAATGTTGGAGGCGGCAGGTATCGATCCCGGACTTCTGCCGCAAATTTGCGATCCCGACCGTCTGGCCGGAACGCTTCTGCCGGAGGCGGGCAACAGGCTGGGTTTGCCGCCGGGTCTGCCTGTTGCCGTAGGGACAGGAGATGGGCCTGCGGCCAATCTTTCCAGCGGCTGCGTTGCGGAAGGGCAGCTCTGCATATCGTTAGGCACAACCGCGGTTGCCCGCTTTTGGTCGGAAGACGCAGGAGCGTTAACGGAAAAAGGCGGCTATTTCAGGCAGCATTTCGGCTGGAATATGTATTTGCAGGGCTTTCGGATGGAGGGAGCGGGGAGCCGGATTTCGGAGCTCCTGGCGCTCAGTGACACGGATAAGCATGCACAGAACGGCAAACTGCAATCGGTGCTTGATGATATATTGTTTAGGCTGTATGAATATATGGAGCCGTTTGTTGTTCGGGGGCGATTCCAGGAAATACGCCCGATCGGCGGAGGGATGCTCAGAGAAAGCTGGATGCAGGATATCGCGGATTTGTTCCGGCTTCCCGTCGTATTGACGGAAGGGGGGGACAGTACGTCGGGCGCCGCCATGCTGGTGATGAAGCATCTGAACAGCGGGACGGCCTGGAAAAATATATCGGATAAGATAGTTCGCATTCAAAAGGTGATAAGACCCGGCGTACAGGGGAGCGAAGCGATCCGGCGGCGGTACGAGCTATCCATTTCCAATATGAAAGGAGGCAGGCGCGGCCTATTCCGGTCTTAACGGCCGGGGGGTCGTATGCCGCAATGCGATGAAGGGGAAACTGCTTGAAGTGAAGGAGCTGGTTACCGATTTTACGACGGACCGGGGTACGTTTCACGTTGTGGATCGGATTTCGTTCGATGTAGAATACGGGGAGACGGTAGGACTCGTCGGCGAGTCCGGAAGCGGTAAAAGCATCACTTCCCTGTCTATCCTCGGTTTAATTAAGCCGCCTGGCCGAATTGCCGGAGGATCGGTTCTGTTCGAAGGCGATGAATTGACCGGCAAGTCGCCCAAGGAAATGGGCCGCATTCGAGGACGGGAAATGTCGATGATCTTCCAGGAGCCGATGACATCGCTTAATCCGGTGTTGACTGTCGGGGAGCAGATTGCCGAAACGGTCCGGTTGCATCAAGGGCTTTCGTCAAAGGAAGCGATGCAGCGGGCGGTAGAGATGCTGAAGAAAGTCGGCATACCGATGGCGGAGACGCGGGTAAGGCAGTATCCGCATCAGCTGTCCGGCGGAATGCGGCAGCGCGTAATGATTGCAATCGCTTTGTCGTGCAGCCCGAAGCTGCTCATTGCCGATGAGCCAACGACTGCGCTTGATGTAACGATTCAAGCGCAAATCCTGGAGCTGATGAAGTCGCTGAATCAGAATGACGGCACCGGCATTTTATTGGTTACGCATGATTTAGGAGTCGTAGCCGAAATGTGCAAGAAAGTCATTGTGATGTATGCGGGTCAAATTGTCGAGCAGGGACCGGCGTACGACATATTTCGCAATCCTTTGCATCCGTACACGGAAGCTTTGTTAAAATCGATTCCGAGAATCGGCGGCGCCCGGGAGAAGCTGTATTCGATTCCGGGTAATGTTCCTTCTCCCCATTCGATGCCTAAGGGGTGCAGATTCCATGCGCGCTGCCCCTATGCGTTCGAACGCTGTTCGAAAGAAGAGCCGGCGCTTATTGACGAAGGCAACGGCCGGCGCGTCCGCTGCTTGAAATACGACCCGGCGGCATCGGTGCGCGATGCAGGACTTAACGGCGGGGAAACGGCAAATTCGAGGTGAGCGGCACCTCTTTAAGGACGGTGAACAGCATGGAAACGTTGCTTCGCGTAGAAAATCTTACCAAATTTTTTCCGGTGAAACGAAAATTGTTCCAGAAGCCGGCGAATCCGGTAAAGGCCGTGAACGGACTGACCTTTGATATTTATGACGGAGAGACGCTTGCTCTCGTCGGCGAGTCCGGATGCGGAAAAAGCACGACGGGGCGCACGCTGCTCAGGCTTTTGGAGCCGACGTCAGGCAAAGTGACATTTCAAGGCCGCGACATCTTCACGCTCTCCAAGGAACAAATGAGGCAGGTTCGCAAGCATATGCAAATTATTTTTCAGGATCCTTTCGGCTCGCTCAATCCCCGTCTTAAAATAAAGGATATTATTGCCGAACCGCTAACGGCTCATAAAACCGGCAGCCACGAACAGAATAAGCAGCGGGTAAAGGAGCTGATGGAGGTAGTCGGTCTGAACGAGGAACAAATGGATCGCTACCCGCACGAGTTTTCCGGCGGCCAGCGGCAGCGGATCAGCATTGCCCGCGCTCTCGCGTTGAATCCTAAGCTGATCGTGTGCGATGAGGCCGTATCTGCACTCGATGTATCGATCCAATCCCAGGTGCTGAATTTGCTGCAGGAACTGCAGCGGCGGTTTGGCCTGACTTATTTGTTCATTTCGCATAATCTGAGTGTCGTGCATCACATCGCCGACCGGGTAGGCGTCATGTATCTTGGCAAGCTGGTTGAACTGGGCCGGGTGGACACGATCTACAATAAACCGGCTCATCCATATACGCAGTCGCTATTATCGGCAATTCCGGAGGTTAATCCCGAGCGGCAGCGGGAACGCATCATTCTGCAGGGGGATGTACCCAGTCCGGCAAATCCGCCGTCAGGCTGCCATTTTCATACCCGTTGTCCGTATGTGCAGCCGACTTGCAGCTCAAAGGTGCCCGAATTCCGGGAAATCGAGCCGGGTCATTGGACAGCCTGCCATTTTCCGTTGCAGAATGATTGAACAAAGCCAGCGGTCTCCGGCATATATATGTTATCCATTATAAAGATATAAATTACTATTAGTATCGTTCAATCTATAGAAAGTCAGGTTACAATGAAAACCGGATCTTGGCCCATCTTTATTTTTTACTGAAAAGCGGGGAAATAGCGCTATCGCTGCGGTGGGCAAGAACATATATTGTTTCGTTTCCGCGCGCTGCGCGGCTTTTTTCTTTTTGCCCCTAATTCAACCTCTGAATTGCTCCGTAATCAGAATTGAATGTGCTGTGAACCTATTATTCGGTAATTGGCAGACTTTGTAGCATGAATTCTTTTGATCCTCATGATAGAATGTCAGGGTACCAAAAAAACAGGCCGAAGCTAATCAATCGATTAAGCGCGGGGGAACCATCCTAATTGGGGTGAAGTCACATTTGGTGACCGGGTGATTGCTCTTTGACCCGAATCCGTCAGCTAACCTCGCAGGCCAAAAAAAGGAGAGGATAGTTTTGAATCGTTTTCACAAGATTGTTGTAACAGGCGCACTTATTTTAGCTCCGATCGTCAGTGCAGCTTCAGTTTCCGCTGCTCCTAATATGAATACCGCTCAGGATCCGATGGCGGTTGTTTCAAAAAATTATGGAGTAGATCTGAATTCCATGCTTCAAGGGAAAGATCTAAACTCTTTGTTGCAAGGGAAGGATCTAAACTCTTTGTTGCAAGGGAAGGATCTAAACTCTTTGCTGCAAGGGAAGGATCTAAACTCTTTGTTGCAAGGTAAGGATTTAAACTCTTTGTTGCAAGGTAAATTCGGGGGCGGAAATGGCAGCAGCGCTGGAAATAACAACTGCGCACCAGGAGCCGGAGATACAACCGGCGGCAGCCAGGTTCCTTCAGAAACACCTAATAAAGGTACAACCAACGATAGCCCGGCAAATGGAGCAGATTCCAACAGCAATACCAATAGTAATACAAACAGCGGCAACGGTTCTCTTGAAGGAACAAATAAAGACTCGTCTTCCTTCGCCGTGCAAGTGGTGGACCTTGTAAATCAAGAGCGTACCAAAGCAGGTCTCAAGCCGCTTACGAGCGATAAAGCGCTAACCGGAATGGCCCTTGATAAAGCTAAGGACATGTACAATAACAATTACTTTGACCATAATTCTCCAACCTTCGGTTCTCCGTTCGATATGATGAAAACCTATGGTATAACCTACAGTTATGCAGGAGAAAATATCGCTAAAGGGCAGCGTACGCCGCAAGAAGTAATGAATTCTTGGATGAACAGTGCGGGTCACCGTCAGAACATCTTAAGCCCTAACTTTACCCAGATCGGTGTAGCTTACTATAACGGGGAATGGGTGCAAGAATTTATTGCGAAATAATATAAGCTGGATATCAAGATAAGCTGACTTGTGACCCGCAAGATGGACACTTTGTAAAAGTGACCGTTTTGCGGGTCATTAATGTTTATAAAGCTAATATTACATTTTCAAATAGTTTACATAATGAGACTGTCGATCAATTGCGGGAACAGGCAACGACTTCTTTTGCCGCCGGATCGCCGGAGATTCGTCAATCGGGCCTGGCACGAAGTCCGTCGCAAATCACGGATACGATGACGACCGACCTATCCGCTTGGCCGGCACTTTGCTCCATGGCTAACAGGGTACCGACGATGAGGGCTTTCACCTGCTCGGCGCCGATGTCCGCCCGTACGGAACCGCTTTGTTGAGCACACTCGAGAAGCTTGCTTAACACGTCCAGTAACTGGTCGGAGATGCCGGTAGCAACGGCTTTCATGTCGATTTCGGTACCGGACACTGCCGCCGTCAATGCTTTGTTCGCCGCTCCTTCTTCAATCACACGCGAAATATATTGAAAAAAAGCTTCTCCGGGATCATCGAAATCGAGCAGAGACTCTGCCTCCTCGACAAGCTTTTGCTGGTACCGGTGAATGACCGCTTCGAAAAGCAACTCTTTGGTGGGGAAATTGCGATAAACCGTACCGATCCCCACACCGGCATGCCGGGCGATTTCTTCGATCCGGACGGAAAGCCCTTCCGCGGCAAAGACGGCGTGGGCCGCATCCAGAATTCGCGCTCGGTTTCGCTGGGCATCGACGCGAAGCGATTTGGGGCGGTCTGCATTGACGAGGGAGTCGGGTTGTGCAACACTGCCGTCCTGATGCGAGTTCATAGGATTAATTTTCATATTTGATATGCACCTCTCATCTTCATCATACCCGATCGCTTGCAGCTTTGACAAACGGAACTTATATTCCGTATAATGAAAAAGTGGAATATATATTCCGTTTGTGAAATGGATGGATGAAGCTAATCAAGCAAACGAGGGGGAGTACGTGATGCGCACGAGCAAATATGCCGTTATTGCCCGGTACGGCGGGCCGGAAGTATTGGAGATTGTCGAAAGAACCGTACCCGAACCGCAGCCGGGCGAGGTGCTGATTCGCAATTTGGCATCTACCGTTTCAATCGGGGACGTATGGATTCGAAACGGGCAACTGGCCTTTCCTTTCCGCAAAAAAGCGCCAAAATCGCCGGTTACGCCAGGCTCCGAAGTGGTCGGCATTGTCGAAAAGACGGGTGCCGGCGTTTCCGCTTTTCATCACGGCCAACTGGTCGCCGCGTTGACTGTATCCGGCGGAGGGTATTCCGAGCATGTATGTCTGGATCAGAACGAAATCATGGCGGTACCGGACGGCATCGAACCGGAGGATGCAGCCTGTCTGACGCTGAATTACGTATTGGCATATAGGATGCTCCATCAAGCGGCCAATGTCCGGGAAGGGGGATCCATCGTCGTCCTTGGCGCTTCGGGTGCGATCGGAACGGCTCTGCTTCAATTGGGGCGAATATCCGGTCTGGACATGGTCGGGACCGCTTCCGGGACGAAACATAATTTCGTTTCGAGCTTAGGCGCTATTCCGATCGACTACAGGCACGCGGATTACGTTCGTGAAATCAAAAACATCCGCCCAGACGGAGTGGATGCGGTATTCGACGGTGCAGCCGCCGACATCGGCCAATCTTACAGCCTTTTGAAAAGCAAAGGCCGTCTGATTGTCTACGGATTCTCATCCCCTAAGCTGATGCAGATGTTCCCGAGCCTGATACGGCTGCTGGCGCTTCGTCTTGTGCCGGACGGTAAGAAGGCTGCCTTTTTCAGCTTGCTGTTTGCACACACGAAAAATCCACAGTTATGGAAGGAGGACATGAATCGTTTGTTCCAATTGCTTCTCGACCGATCTATTCAACCGGCTATCGCGCATCGCTTTTCTCTCGAAGATATACGATCTGCGCATGAAGCTTTGGAACAGGGGAGTATTCCCGGAAGAATCATCTTGGCGATGAACCGCTCCTGAACGATCCAATGCTGCATCATTCTTTGTTGAAATCAATAAATGGGTATGATAAAATATTTTTAATTTAATGATTGGAGTTGAAAAGTATAATGTAATTTTTCTTGCTGATATAAAAATAATAAAACAATAAAGCGATATTTTTCGCATGTTTTATATTTTATATGCAAGAAAGTTACTTAATCTTTTCACTCAAACAATATATCCTCATCTAACTCCATGGCGGGTTGGATTTGCTGTATTTATTTGAGCTACAAGAAAGTAACTTTCTTGTAGCTTTTATATTTATTACAGGAGGATAACTTCATGTCATTAATAAATGTTACAAACCTGACGTTTGCCTATGATGGCAGTTACGATAATATTTTTGAAAACGTAAGCTTTCAAATCGACACCGATTGGAAATTAGGATTTACCGGCAGAAACGGTAGAGGGAAGACAACATTTCTCAACTTGCTGCTTGGCAAATATGAATACAGCGGAAATATTTCCGCGCATGTCAGCTTTGAATATTTCCCTTTTCAAGTCGAAAACAAGGAAAATAATACACTTGATGTAATCAACGATATTTTTCCTGACTATATTCACTGGAAATTAATGCGTGAGCTTTCATTGCTTAAGGTTTCTGAGGATGTTTTATATCGGCCCTTCGATTCATTGTCCAACGGAGAGCAAACGAAAGTGCTGCTGGCTACCTTATTTATTAAGGAAAACAGTTTTCTGTTGATTGATGAGCCAACCAATCATCTTGACATGAATGCAAGAAAACTGGTCGGTGATTATCTCAATACGAAAAGCGGATTTATTCTGGTGTCTCACGACAGATCATTTCTTGATAACTGTGTGGACCACATCCTTTCAATCAACAAGACCAATATAGAAATTCAAAAAGGCAATTTTTCCGGTTGGTGGGAAAATAAAAAGCGGCAAGATAACTTTGAGCTTGCAGAGAACGAAAAACTTAGAAAAGACATCAAACGCTTGTCGGAATCTGCTAAACGGACGGGCAACTGGTCACATGAAGTGGAAAAAACAAAAAACGGAACAAGAAATTCCGGTTCCAAGGTAGATAAAGGATATATTGGCCACAAGGCTGCTAAAATGATGAAACGCTCTAAATCAATTGAGCAAAGACAGCAATCCGCTATAGAGGAAAAGTCCAAGCTCCTTAAAAATATCGAAACCTCTGACAGCCTGGAGATTTCGCAACTTGATTTTCATAAAAACCAACTTGCTGAGCTTGATCATGTCTCGATTTTTTACGGCGAGAAGGTAGTTTGCACAGAAATAAGCTTTACGATTGAGCAAGGGGAGCGAATTGCGCTTTCGGGTAAAAACGGCTCCGGAAAATCAAGCATCATCAAACTTATTTGCGGAGAGGATATCAGCTATACGGGCGCCTTCAGGAAGGATAGCCAGTTGGAAATATCCTACGTTTCACAGGACACCTCCCATCTGCAGGGTAATTTATCCGACTATGCTGCAAATAACGGGATTGATGAAAGTCTTTTTAAATCGATTTTAAGAAAGCTTGATTTTTCCAGAGTTCAATTTGAAAAGGATATTTCAGCTTTTAGCGGCGGCCAAAAGAAGAAAGTGCTGATTGCAAAAAGTTTGAGTGAGAAAGCTCATTTGCATATTTGGGATGAACCGCTTAATTTTATTGATGTTATTTCTCGCATGCAGATTGAAGATCTGCTGCTTGAATACTCGCCGACCATTCTTTTTGTGGAGCATGACATGGAATTTTACAAAAATGTTGCAACAAAAATCATTGAACTCTAATGCAATTCGTATTGATGGGGCCTTCGGTATTCGGAAGGGCCCATTTTCATTATATTGGAAAAACGTGGGCAAGAATCACCTGTCGAAAAAATTATCGAATACGCCGACGTTAGGAGCGATGTCAATGAAATTCAGTAGACGAGGCGGAAATGACGTTTGAGGGGTTGACAAAATTGCCGCAAACTCATATAGTTAGTTACATAAGTAATTAACCAGTTTGGTGGTGTGGTCATATGGCTTTTTTGATTGACGACAGCCGCCCGATATTCGTACAAATTGCCGAACGGATCGAGGACGATATTATCGGCGGCGGATTGCCGGAGGAATCGCAAGTTCCTTCGACGAATCAATTCGCCGCTTATTACCAGATCAATCCGGCCACTGCAGCCAAAGGCGTCAATACGTTGGTGGATCAGGGAATTTTGTACAAGAAACGGGGGATCGGCATGTTTGTGGCGACGGGCGCACGTGAAGCGCTGATCGAAAAACGCAAGGAACAATTTTATGAACAGTACGTCGTATCGATGGTTCGCGAGGCAGGGAAGCTTGGCATTACGGCGGAGCAGTTGGCGGATATGATCCGGAAAGGAGAGGGTGAGAAATGAGCAGTATTGTGGAACTGAAGAGTGTGACCAAGTCATTTGGTCAAGTTATGGCGGTGCAGGATATTAGCTTTTCCATGGAACAGGGAAAAATATACGGGCTGCTAGGCCGAAACGGCGCCGGCAAAACGACGATTATGCATATGATCACAGCTCAACTATTTCTGACAAGCGGAGAATTGAAAGTATTCGGGGAAACTCCATACGAGAACAATCGGGTGCTCAATCAGCTATGCTTTGTCAAAGAAGGGCAGAAATATCCGGACAACTTTCGCGTTGTCGACGTGCTGGAGGTGGCGGCTGCGCTGTTCCCCAACTGGGACCGGGAGTATGCTCTCTCGCTGATCGAGGATTTCCGTCTGCCAATGAAGCGACGGGTCAAGAAGCTGTCCCGCGGGATGCTGTCCTCTGTCGGAATCGTGATCGGTCTGGCGAGCAGGGCGCCGCTAACGATATTCGACGAGCCGTATTTGGGACTGGATGCCGTGGCTCGGACGATATTTTATGATCGATTGATCGAGGATTTCGCGGTACACCCAAGGACGATCGTGCTGTCTACCCATTTGATCGACGAAGTAAGCCGGATTTTGGAGCACATTATCGTCATCGATCAAGGAAGGCTGCTGTTGGACGAGGATGCCGACGTTTTGCGCGGGCGGGCATTTACCGTCATAGGTCCGGCAGCAACGGTCGATTCGTTTGCGGAAGGCAAAGATACGATTCAACGGGACACATTCGGCGGTTTTGTATCGACGACAGTCATGGGTAATTTATACGGGACGGATCGCAAGCATGCGGAAGCGCTCGGTCTCGAGATTGCTCCCGTATCGCTTCAGCAGATGATCATCCATCTCACGAACGGCAAATCCGGCAATAAGGCGGTGGAACAACAATGAATCGGGTTAATGGCGTCATTCGCATGCATTTGCGAGACAAAGGCTCATTGCTTTATATGCCATGGCTTATCTTGTGTTTCAGCTTCGTGGTCAATCTGATCATCGGTGCCATGATGAGAGAGGATCATGGGCTTTATACCGGTGGCATAAGCAGCATCTACATTTATATGCTCGTTATCGGTATCATTACGGTCAGTCAAACGTTTCCTTTCGCGCTCGGCATGAGCATCAGAAGGAAGGATTACTTCTGGGGGACGACGGCGGTCATCGTCGGTACGAGCGCCTTGTCCTCCGTGCTGCTGCTCCTGCTCGGCTTTGCCGAATCCGAATTGACCGGCGGGTGGGGGGTTCATTTGCACTTTTTCAAATTGCCTTATTTGAATGACGGCTCGGCGTTTGCCCAGCTATGGATAAGCTTCGCTCTGCAGGTTCACATGTTCTTTCTCGGATTCGTGATTTCCAGCGTGCACCGCCGCTTCGGCAAAACCGGCACATGGATATTGGCGCTGGTCATGTTATTGGTGGGAACTGTCGGCTCTTTCGCTTGCACCTATTACGGTTGGTGGCTGCCGATGTTCGGATGGATTGCCGCGCATAGTGCATTTCAGCTTACGCTGTGGATATTTGCGCTTGCCATCGTGTATGCGATTGCCTCCTACTCGCTGCTGCGCAGAGCGACCGTTTGATAGGATGAATGAAGCCCAGCCGGTCAAAACTGAAGTTTCATAATGAAAGAAGACTAAGGCCGACATGGAAAAATAGACCAAAAGCAAAAATGGTAGTTCAAGGGTGACCCCATGAGCTGCCATTTTTGCTTTCGAAGCTTTTGTGGCCATTTGAAACTAAATCGTTAACCGTGCGAGGCATTACTTTGCTTCCGGATCCGAGGTCTGAAAAGGGCGGCAGCTGCTGTAAAATCCGCAATTTAAGCTTAAAGACCCCGCAGCTCTCGGTCCCACAATTATGAGTTGAAGAGGAAAGGCAAAAATAAAATTTTTAAATACTAAAGAAAAGCAACTTTCAAGCAAGATTCTCCAATGAGATTGTCGGAAAAGTAAGCATTCCCCAATCCATAAAGAGACATAAAGAGAACCATTCCACTCACCATAAGAATAAGTTGAGTAAGTATTCCTTTCAAGGATATCGTGCCAATCAAGCCGCGTGTAAATAAATTATAAAATGTCATGAATACAACCATCCCAAAGCACATCATCAACCCAAAATAAAAATCTTCTTTCTTCGTTGTCGGCAATTTCCATCATCCTTTCTGTTCACCCTTGTTATTATAGCGACAGTGGAAACCTCCTCATAAGTGAACAGTCTGTGAACATTTTGAAGTTGAGTGGATTTTTCTACTTTATGTAATCCATGTTTTTCCAATGTCAGCATTACTAAATCCAACATTTAAAGATTAAAAACCACCCTATTTCCAAGCACAAAAAGTGTCTATAGGATGCCGTTGAAGATGATGCTAGCATAAAGTAAGCAAGCGGAAAGCAATATTAAAGGAGGAACAAACCCATGGACCAAACTGATGGAGGACAACGAAAACAGGGAATTATCGATTGCGATGTACATGTGTATCCCAAAAATGTAGATGAGCTGAAGCAATATATGCCGCAGCCTTGGAGGGATCGCTACAAGCCGGGCGGAAGAGGCTTTTATGAAAATCCAGGTCATGGATCCCGTTTGGATGCAAGACCGCCTGGAGGAGGGGGCACAGGAACAGATCCTGACTTTCTGCGGAAGCAGCTCATCGAGGAATATGGAGTCGATCATGCGATTCTGCTTCCCAGGGCGTTCTGCAATATGCAGCCTGATCCCGATTACGCTTCAGCCATAGCATCGGCCTATAATGACTGGCTGGCTGATACATGGCTTGGCAAATACAACAAGGACGGTGTGTTCAAGGGTTCCATCACCATTGCCCATCAAGATCCTGCGGCCGCTGCCAAAGAAATCGACCGCTGGGCCGGACATCCGCACTTCGTGCAGGTCATGACCGATTCGGGAGCACGAGCACCGTTTGGACAGCGTCAATATTATCTCATCTACGAAGCTTGCGAACGGAACGGATTTCCATTTGCGATTCACCCGGGAACGGACGGAATGGGTATCAATGAACAGCCTTCGCCCGGCTATCCAACCCATTACATCGAATGGCATACTTGTCTGTCATTAAGCTTTCAGGCGCATCTGGTCAGCTTCCTTACCGAGGGTGTATTCGAGAAGTTTCCCAATTTCAAGGTTGTGCTTGTGGAAGGCGGCGTTTCCTGGGTGCCTGCTCTATTGTGGCGTCTGGATGCGGAATATAAAGGATTGCGCTTTGAGGTGCCATGGTTAACCAAACGGCCGTCTGAATATTTGCGTGACCATCTCAGAGTGACATCGCAGCCGATCGAACGTCCGGATAATGACCAGTACTTGCTGCAAATATTGGAGATGATGGATGCCAAAAACATCCTGATGTTTTCCAGCGATTATCCGCATTGGGATTTCGATTCACCGACAAGAGCATTTCCTAAGTTGCCAGAAGAGTTATACAGTCGGATTTTTTCAGACAATGCCAGAGAGTTATATAGGCTGTAGGAGGGAGAACAAAAAATGGCCAATCATCGAGTGGGAACAACCGGAGAGATTCCGCCCGGAGCTAGAAAGATTGTTCAGTTGGAAAACAGGTCAATCGGCGTATTTAATGTTAAAGGAACTTATTATGCACTTCGCAATAACTGTCCGCATCAAGGGGCTCCGCTCTGCCAAGGACGTTTGACGGGGTTGGCTATGCATTCCATGCCGGGTGAATACAACTATGGTCGAGAAGATGAAATCATCAGCTGCCCCTGGCATGGATGGGAGTTCGATCTGACAAACGGCAAGTCTATTTACGATCCTCACAAATGTTTGGTGAAAACCTATGAGGTCATTGTAGAGCCCCGATCTATATCGCAACCAAGGACGGTTACAGCTGCGACGGAGGCCGAACAGGAAACGATGATCGACACATATCCGGTGACTGTGGAGGGCGACTGGGTTATTATTCACATATAAGTCATTATTTTTACTTTAATAATAGAGCGCTTACAATCCATTAGCCTGGATCACTCCACTCATCATAAGGAAAGGAAGTACGGAGAATGAATATGGAAAAGGCAATTCCTCAGCAAAATACAATAACCCGCAGCAGAGCACCCGGTTCGTTCGGATTGTGGCAGCAAATCGTTAAATACCGATACATTTATTTGCTGACACTGCCTGGCTTGCTATATTTTATCGTTTTCAAATTCGGTCCGATGTGGGGTCTGTTGTTATCGTTTCAAAATTATAATCCCTTCCAGGGGTTCTGGGGCAGCGAATGGGTGGGCTTCAAACATTTTCATGAGCTTTTTACAAGCAATAATTTTTACATCATGGCTCGCAATACATTTTTAATCAACATTTTTGGGCTGGTATTTTCTTTTCCGCTGCCGATCCTGCTTGCGCTCATGCTGAATGAAATCCGGCACGAATGGTTTAAACGAATCAATCAAACCATTATTTATTTGCCTCATTTTTTATCCTGGGTGGTCGTGGCAAGCATGACCTTCTTCGTTCTTTCAACCGATGTCGGCATCATCAATAAAATTATTATAGGATTTGGCTTTAAACCGATTTCCTTCCTATCGAACCCGGATTACTTCTGGGGATTAATTACCGTGCAAAGTATTTGGAAGGATGCGGGATGGGGCACAATCATATTTCTGGCCGCCATGGCAGGTATCGATCCTCAGCGTTATGAGGCAGCTGTTGTGGACGGCGCAACTCGGATGAAGCAGATCTGGCATATCACCTTGCCAGCGATTCGTCCCACCATCATCATCCTGCTCATATTGCGGCTGGGCCACATAGCCGATGTCGGGTTCGAGCAGCTGCTGCTTATGCAGAATCCGATTGTCCTTCCGGTTGCAGAAGTGTTCGATACCTATGCTTTTAGTCAAGGTATCGTTCGCGGGCAGATTAGTGTAGGGGTTACTGTCGGCATGTTTAAAGGCGCGGTTGGGTTGATCTTAGTGATGGGCTCCAATTATATAATCAAGAAACTGGGCCATGAGGGTATCTACTAACTGAGAAAGGGGGAGGGGTTATGAGTTTCGTTCAGAAGAAAAGGCTAACGTTCGGTGATTATGTAAATTACTCGCTGTTGCTGCTGATTTCATTCGTTTGCGTATTTCCCTTTTTGTATGTATTCAGTGTGTCCTTTACCGATCCGGCAACATATATTCCGCTTCAATTTTATGTATTTCCGGAAAAATGGTCACTGTCGGCATACAAGTACATTTTGTCCACGAACAGCTTTATTAATGCGATGAACAGTACGGTTTTCATTACGGTTGCAGGAACGTTTCTAAATCTGATATTTACCTTTACAATGGCCTACGGATTGACCAAAACTGGGCTTCCGGGGCATCGAATCATGATGAGAGCCGTCGTGTTTACATTGGTATTCAGTGCAGGTCTTGTACCAAGTTATTTGCTGGTTAAGCAATTAGGCCTGCTGAATTCCTACTGGGCCCTTATTTGGCCGAGCCTGACGAATGCCTGGAGCTTGATTGTGGTCAAAAGTTTTATGGATTCGCTACCCTCTGAGCTGGAGGATGCGGCACGAATAGACGGCTGCACCGATTTGGGCGTATTCTTACGCATTGTCATTCCGCTCTCTATGCCGGCGATTGCTGCATTTACGCTATTTTTCGCTGTCGCTCACTGGAATACTTACTTTAATGCTCTCATTTATTTATCGGATTCAAAAAAATGGACGCTGCAGGTTCTTGTAAAGACGTTGGTCATTGACTCTGATTCCAATGGTGTAGGTGCGTCAGGAGCCAGCGATCAAGGTAGAGTGCCGCAGGAAACGATTCGTATGGCGGCGATTATGCTGTCTATGGCGCCAATTCTGGTCGTCTATCCGTTTTTGCAGAAGTATTTTGCAAAAGGTGTAATGTTGGGTTCGATAAAAGGATGAGCAACGCATTATTGTGATACAAATATTCTCCTGTAAAATGTTTAGTTTAATCCTTACAAACAAAATGGAGGTTTTGTACAATGAGTGGACAATCCAAACTGCAAGTGGCCTATGGGGCTGTATATTTCCGGAAGTCGAATCCGCCTGAACAGGATTGGGAACGAGATTACGCTCAGGCAGCGAAGGACGGGATGAACATATTCCGGCATTGGTTCATGTGGGGTAATATTGAAGTTGCCCCTGGCGTATACGATTGGGAGGAATATGACCGGCATATGGATCTGGCTGCCCAATATGGGATCCGCACGATCATTGCCGAGATGATGACTTTTATCCCCCAATGGATGTACCGTACACATAGCCATCTTTTGCAGGTTCAGGCTGACGGCAGCAGGGTGCAAAGCGGGATGAATGCAAGCAGTGCGACGGGAGGTTCGGCAGGCGGCTCAGGAAGCTCAGGAGGAGCTCTTTGCCTTGATTTTGCGGAAGCGAAAGATTTGGCAGGACGATTCTTGCGGGAGCTGGTAAACCGTTACAAAGACCACCCGGGCATGTACGGGTACGATGTATGGAATGAATGCAACTACAGCGCCAACATTGGTTACGCTACGGCAACACAGGCCGAATTCAGAAAATGGCTGGAACTGAAATACGGAAGCTTGAAGAAGCTGAATAAAGCTTGGAACCGTTATACGTATGCCGATTGGGAGGATGTGCAGGCGCCAGTGCAAATCGCACAATTTCCCGAGTGCATGGATTGGCTGCAGTTCAAGAAAGAGAATTTCCACAATCATATGCAATGGCGTATCGACTTGATCCGCAGCCTCGATACTAATAATTTGATTACCGCTCACGGGATTGTGGCCACCCTTGAAACGATGGCATCCGGTGGATCCGACGACTGGCTGGCTGCATCTAAGGTCGAGAGCTATGGGATGACTTGGGTAACCGCCCGCAAAGGCAGCGAGCCGTGGAAGCAGGCACAAGCGATCGACTTGCTGAGGGCTTCATCGCGAGAAAAGCCTTTCTGGCATGCCGAAATGCAAGGGGGACCGTTGTGGCTGCAGCCGCAGGTGATCGGTCGTGCCAAGGAGGATGGACGGGTAGCGACTCCGGAGGATATTCGTTTGTGGAACATGACATCGCTTGCAGGAGGTGCGCGTGGCATCCTGTACTTGCGTTGGAGGTCGCTCTTGGACGGACCGCTTTTCGGTGCTTTCGGTCTTTATGACACGAATGGGCTGCCGAATCCGCGTTCGGAGATGGCCAGTTCCATTGCCCGGTGGTCGAATGCACCCGAACAAGCAGGTCTGATGAGCGGTCAGCCGATTCGCGGCGATATTGGCATAATCGTAGTTCCTGAAACGCAGGTGTTCAATCATACTATTGCTCAGGCCGGTGAAGGCAAGTTTTACACCAAGTGTATGTGGGGAGCCTATCGCGGATTTTTTGACAACCATATCCAGGCGGATTGGGTACATATTGAACATATTGATGAGTACGGCACTTTATATTTACCGTACCCGATCATGTTAACAGCCGATCAGGCTGAGCAATTGGCGGATTGGGTGAAAGGCGGCGGGACTTTGATTTCGGAGGGCTGTCCGGCCTACTTCGGGGACCGCGGGACAGTGGGCGTCGTCCAGCCTAACTTCGGTTTGGACCAGGTGTTCGGCACCGTTCAGCATGAAGTCGAATTTATGCCGGATATCGCGCATACATTGACGTTTGATTGGGGAGGGGAACGGATTGGCGGCGGCTTATTCCGGCAATCCTACAAGCCGACAACCGGCAACGTTACCGGCACCTATCCCGATGGAAACACGGCTGTTGTCGAGCATACATACGGTGAAGGCAAAACATTGTTGATCGGAACCTTTCCTTCGGAAGCTTATTATCGCACCCAAGATGAGGGTACGCGCCGTTTTTTCCGGAGCCTCCTTGATTGGGCGGGGATAAGGCCACAGGTTCTAGTCGACTCCGAACATCTCCGCGTGAGACTGCAAAGCGGAGACGGCGGCAATTATGCATGGATCCTTAATCCCCATTATGAACCGGTAAGCTCAGTCATTGAGATTTCCGATGAGTTCGCTCCGGCAGCCTTGGGTGAAGTGTTATGGGGAGAATACAGCGGCAGCATGGAGGAGGGCCGATTCGAGATTACGGTGCCTGCTAAGGATGTAGTGATTCTAAAACTGTAATAGATAAAACTCTAGGAGGAGAACAAATGGAAAAACAATTTAGTCTCCATAAAACAGCGGCTGTGGTGTCGGCGATGACTCTGATGATGGGAGTAATGGCAGGATGCAGCGGAGGCGACCAGAAAGCAGCGGAACCGGTCAAAGGGGATACCAAAGCGCCTATCAGTATCAAATTACTTGCCCCGTTGTATGAAGAAGTACCCGATTTGAAAAATAAATACTGGACCGAGCTGCAAAAAATGACGAACTCACAGCTTGATATTCAATGGATTCCTTCCGGTGATTATGATACCAAATTTGATCTCGTACTCGCTTCCGGAGATATTCCGGAGGTGATTGTCGGTACGGCACAGAGTCGCCCTACTCTTGTATCCGCTATCAAACAAGGCGCGTTCTGGGACTTGACGCCGTTCCTGGGTGATTTTAAGGACTATCCGAATCTTAAGAAAAATGCCGATCTTGGTGTATTTAAATTCACGAAGGTAGACGGTAAAATATGGGGCGTCCCTCGTATGCGTTCTGTAATTGATATAAGTCTAAAATTCCGCAAAGATTGGGCCGATAAATTAGGCCTTCCTATTCCAAAGACGCTGGATGAATATGCAGCCACGGTGAAGAAAATCATTGACAGCGATCCGGATGGAAACGGCAAAAAGGATACGCTGGGCTTAATTGGTCATGGAGGTATTGTCGATGATGCTACAGGCGGTTTTCAAGCTGCATTTGGTGCATTCACTCCTACTTACGATGAGGACAAAGGACTAATTCATCACACTCTGACTCCTCAATATGTAGAGATGGTCGGTTGGTTTAACACGCTGTATAAGGACGGTATTATCCCTCAGGAGTTTTCTGTAATGAAGAAGACACAAGCAGAAGAACTATTCAATACGGGCCGCGCTGTATCTTACGGACGCAATACTTGGCGTGACTGGAGTATGGAGCAGGAGATAAAGAAGGTGCAAAAGGATGCTGAAGTCGTCAGCCTGCAGCTGCAGGGTCCTAAAGGCGCCAACATCGCACTATCAAGAGGATATTTTGGCGCGTTCTATATTTCCAAGAAAGTACCGGAGGCGAAGGTAAAACAAATCGTGAAGTTCTTTGATTCTACGGCAGCACCGGAAGTGATGGCATTCGGTTACCAAGGAATTCCCGATGTTCACTACAAGCTGGTAGATGGACAGCCACAACTGACCGAGCTGGGAATGAAGGAGGTCAATGTCACTAGTTTACAGCCTTTGGCACTTGCCGAGGATAGGTGGTCTAAGGTGAATAATCCATCAGCCCCGAAGGCATATAACGATGCGAAGAAGAAGCAGGTTGAGATCTACGAGAAAATAGGAATGAAAAATCAATTTGAGTGGCTTGTCTCCGATACTTGGACATCAACGTGGCCTAAGTATGACAGTGAATTCAAAACGAAGCAGACCCAAGCCATTGTAGGTCAAATTACTATGGATGAATTTAAAGCCTATGTGGAAAAATTGCGTAAAACGCCTGAATTGAAGAAAGCATTTCAAGAATTTACCGCGGCAGAGAAGGAATTTAATAAGAATTAATGAATTTGTTCAGCAAGAGGGTGAGGCCTCGATGCCTCACCCGTTTTATCGAATTATAGGACTCTAAAGGAGGTTTCCATGGTTAATCGTTTGCATGATTTTTGGAAAGCCCTATTCTCCAAATCGGCTGATTATAAGGGGGGATTTTTGTCCAGAATGATTTGGTTTGGCTGTATTTCGGCATGTATTCCGGTGATAGTAGGAGGGACCTTTTACTACCAGACCTCAATGAGCCAAATGTACAAGCAGATCAGGGACGAAAGTCAAGTCTCGTTATCCTTAGTTAACGACCGGTTAGAACGTGAATTGGAGCGGGTCGAACAGGAGTCTTTAAACCTAGCCATGGATCCCATTGTATCGGATACTTTCTACTCTTCAACTATTAAAGGGCAATACATCAATCAAAAGCTTATACTGGATATCCTTTCACGTAAAAAAAATGCAACGAATGTGATAGGCGATATTCTTCTTTACAATGTGGAAGCCTCATTGGTATTGTCCAATGAATATGGGCATATCTCCTATGAGGAATACAGATTTCGCAAGGACCTGGATGCCGCTGTCGCATCACCCAGACAGTCGGAATGGGTAATTTCGCCTGATTCCAAGAAGGACGGCTTTGTCTCATTTACAAGGCAGCTGCCCATTATTTCACTTGAAAAAGTAAAGGGGGCCATCGTTTTCCAGGCGAAAGAAAATGAGTTGAAAAGATACTTACTGGACTCCATATCTTTTATTCCGGGTCAAGAAATCATTGTTCTTGATACTCAAAACAAGATTATGCTTCACTCGAAAAAGATCGAATTATTGGGAACCAAGATAGCTGATGATACTGCTGTTAGAAACATTCTTGAATCCATGGATAAATCGGGAAATTTCTTTGCCAACAACTTGACAGGCGAGCAAACGTTGTATACCTATGTCAAATCCCCTTTGGGCCGAACCTACATAGCTACCCTTCCGAAAAAAGAAATTGATAACCGCATGAGCTGGGTGCGATGGGTAACGGTATTCGCGGTACTGTTGTTGCTCGGAATCGGTGTATTGATCAGCTATGTGAATACCCGAAGAGCTTACAATCCGATCGACCATCTGATCAAATATGGTAAAAGCTTGAGTCACGGGCGGATAGTTAGCAGCAATGATAACGAACTAAGTTACATCAAAGAATGCCTTAACTTTTTGAGCAAAGAGTCTGAGCAGTTAGCCGACTATTTGAGTCGAATGGAGCCCGGACTGCGGGAACGTTTTTTTCACAAGTTGTTGGGTAACGAATATGGCGTACTTAACTCGCTTAATGAGGATTGCCAGCGTTTCGGTATTGCCGTGACGGGCAGTTATATGGTGCTGGTTGCCGATGTGGAGCATTATTACCGGGAAAAACGATTCATGCCTAAGGATAAGCCCGTGGTCGGCTTTGCCATTGCCAATGTGATGGAAGAGCTGTTGAATGATCACCCGTCCTTAGAGGGATACGTGGTGAATTGTAATCAGAACCGGGGAATCGTGATCATGCACCACTGTAATAAAACAACTTATGATCAATTTGTTCAAGATACCAAACAGTATGCGACCATTGTATGCGAAGCTCTGCGCAAATATTTGTCGCTTCAAGTATCGATAGGCATAGGAAAAGTGTACTCACATGCAGCGGATATTCCGGTTTCCTACAGGGAGGCGCTGGTAGCGTTGCAATATCGGATGTATCGTGATACGAAACCGGTGCTTTTTATTGAAGATTTGGAAATTACAAAAAAAAAGACAGCCGTCTTCTACCCTCGGGCTGAAGAGAAGGCCATTTTGTCCTGCTTATCCAAAGACGAATTGGATGGAGCACAGGAAGCACTTCAAGCCTTTGCCGACGCTCTGCGCGGTTCTGAGTCTTATAATTTTATTTATCAGGCTTATCACGTGCTGCTTTCTTCTATTATCGATTCGATTGAACAGAGCGGAGTCAGTATCCTTGATATTTTAGAAAATAACTTGTTTGATCAATTGAAGGGGAGGCAAACACAATCAGAAATTTATGATTGGTTTGTCGATGTATGTTTTCCGCTATATAAAAGACTGATTGATCAAACGACTGAATCCGCAAAAATGGGAATTAAACGCGTCTGCCAGTATATCAAGGATAATATTCAAACCGATATCTCTCTGACCATATGTTCAGAACTGATAAGGATGAGTCCTTCTCATGTGAGCCGGTTGTTTAAAAAGGAAATGGGAGTATCATTTGTAGAATATGTGACTACTTGCAAAATGGAGGAAGCGAAGAGACTGCTTCTGGAGACCGAATACACTGTGAACGATATTGCAATATTGATTGGATATTCCGAGCGGAATTTAAGTCGTATATTCCAACGTTTTATGAAGCAATCGCCAGGTCATTACCGAAACAATCATAGATAGGCTGATTGAGCTATCGGAAAACCGTATATTTTTATTGAAGGAGTGATTTAGATGTTAAGAGCTATGATCCGAATTGATGAGCCAGCAGCGCCTATTGTTTTTGCCGCCGAACAACTGAAGCTTGTATTGCTGGAAAGAAACATTGAAGTCGTTTGGGAGGCAAGCTACGTGTCTCCCGCTAGTTCGGAACCAATTCGCTTCGAATTGGCTACTTTGAATTCGCTTCAGGCGGATGTCGGTCCTCTGCCGTCATTGGACCCTGAAGGCTATGTCGTACGAATACAGCAAGTGGAAGGACAGACCTTGTGCAGGGTGATCGGGGCCGATGCAACCGGCACGATGTATGGCGGACTCGACGTTGCGGAAGCCATTCGCCACGGAGAAACCATCGACGAACTTCGGGATTATCATAAGAATCCATTCATCTCACGCCGCGGAATCAAGTTTAATATCCCCTTGGACGCGCGTACGCCAAGCTATTCCGATAACGGAGATGCAGCCCAGCATAATATTGCGGAGATGTGGAGCAAGCCATTCTGGGAGGAATTTCTCGATCAGATGGCGCTGCACAGGTTTAATACGCTATCTCTCTGGAACTTGCATCCCTTTCCCTCCATGGTACAAGTTCCCGAATACCCGGACATCGCTTTACAGGATGTGAAGCGGACGACGGTGCCCTTTAAGGCCGAAATTCGGGGGCAGGGAATGTCGACGGCGGAAACGTTGTCCCACCTGACAACCGTTAAGGAAATGTCCATTGCAGAAAAAATATCGTTTTGGCGCGAAGTTATGCAATATGCCTCTGATCGAGGTGTTCAGATATACATTATAACATGGAATATTTTTACATACGGAACGGAAGGCAATCGTTACGGTATCGACGATCGCCAGAATAACGAAACCACCATCGATTATTTTCGGGCAAGCGTCCGAAGCCTGTTGGAAACGTACCCTCTCTTGGCCGGGATTGGCGTCACTGCGGGTGAAAACATGCAGCACCTGGAATCGCCTTATTCGGATGAGGAGTGGCTGTGGCGCACCTATGGCGAAGCGGTGATGGATATCAAACGGGACAATCCGGAACGACGAATCCACTTCATCCACAGAGCCCATGAAACCTCTTTATCCACCATTAAAGAAGCTTTTCGGGCATATCCCGACACGTTTACTTACAGCTATAAATATTCACTGGCACATATGTACTCGTCGGTAACCCCGCCTTTTATTTACAAGGATGGTTTTATCCGAGAATTGCCCAAAGGAAACAAAACATGGCTCACCGTGAGGGATGACGATTTCTATTACTTCCGGTGGGGGAATCCGGAATTTGCCAGACAATATATTCTGGGAATGCCGCCATCGGACCAGCTTGCAGGGTTCTACATGGGGCCGGACGGCATAATCTGGGGACGCGAATTCGTCAGTACAGAACCCGATTCCCCGCGGCAATCGATGATTGCAAAGTTGTGGTACTGCTTTTCGATTTGGGGACGCTTGTCCTACGATCCTGCCCTTCCGGATCAGCTGTTTGTTAGACAACTGGGTGCCCGCTATCCGGAGGTAGGTTCACGGCCCCTATACGAGGCATGGACGACTGCCTCCAAAATTATTCCGCTCGTGACGACGTTTCATTGGAAAGGCAACAGCCTGGATTTTCAGTGGTATCCGGAGGCTTGCTACAGCAACCCGGGCTACAAAGGGTTTCATACGGTTGAACATTTCATCGAGGATGCGCCTATGCCAGACAGCGGTCTTATGGGCATTCCAGAATATGTGGATCATCTCCGAAGCCAGCGGCCGATGTGGGGGATTACCCCGCTGCAGGTTGTAGACGATCTGCACACCTATGCCCGCAGAACGTTACAACTGATCGACGGGATAGGGGGAGGAAAAGATAAGGAATTGCGGCTGCTTCTCGGTGATCTGCAAGCGATGTCTTTCCTTGGGCATTATTATGCAGCTAAGATCAAGGGGGCAGTGGAATTGCATCTATACCGAACGAGTTCAGATCTAGATTGTCAGCGCCGGTCCATGGAGTACTTACTGCAAGCCTCCGCATACTGGAAGGAATATGCCTCATTAACAGCCAAACAATATGTTCCGCAAATTTTGACACGGCAAGGCTCTAAAACCGTGGACGTCCAACAGCTTTCAGAGCAGGTAGATAAGGATATCACCATAGCCGCGGGGAATATAAGTCAAGAGTAAGCACCCGGAAGCTGGGGGGGCTATGAACCGAACGTAAAGGCGAGTGGAACGGACTTGTCCGATGCGGTATAGTGAAAGGGAAGACCGCTTCTGGACGCGGTCTTCCGAATACTGTAACGGAAGAGGGAGAAGACGCCCATGCTGTTCATCGATAACCGCGGCATTACCGACCCGGCGCTTAACCTGGCGCTGGAAGAATACGCTCTGAAACATTTTCCTGCGAACGAGGACTATTTGCTCTTCTATATTAACGAGCCGTCCATCATTATCGGTAAAAACCAAAATACGGTCGAAGAAATAAACGCCGCCTACGTGAAGGAGAACGGCATTCATATCGTTCGCCGTCTGTCAGGAGGAGGCGCCGTGTATCACGACCTCGGCAACCTGAACTTCAGCTTCATCACGAACGACGACGGCAAGTCGTTTCACAATTACCGCAAGTTTACGGAGCCGGTCGTGCAGGCGCTCCGAGGACTCGGTGTCGAGGCGGAGCTTACAGGACGCAACGACATTCAAGTCGGCGAACGCAAAATATCCGGCAATGCGCAGTATTCCACAAAAGGCCGGATGTTCAGCCACGGTACGCTCATGTTCGAATCGAAAATCGATAATGTCGTTTCGGCGCTAAACGTGAACCCGGTGAAGATCCAATCCAAGGGTGTAAAATCGATTCGAAGCCGGGTAGCGAACATTTCCGAATTTTTGCGTGAGCCGATCTCGATCGGGGAGTTCAAGCGGCGGCTTCTCCAATCCATATTCGGCGGTTACGACATACCCGAGTACAAGCCCGCAGAGTCGGAATGGGAAGCGATCCGGGAGCTCGCAGACGAGCGGTATCGCAATTGGGACTGGAACTACGGCAAATCGCCGTCATTTAACGTCCGCAAAACGCAGCGGATCGAGGGGGCCGGAACGTTCGACATCCGGCTTAACGTGGAAGGCGGCATAATTGTCGAGGCAGCCGTATACGGCGACTTCTTCGGAGCCTGGGGCGTGAACGAATTTACGGACAAGCTGATCGGCATCAAATACGACGAAGCTGCAGTCCGGGCGCTGCTTAGCGAGGTTGAATTAACCCGATATTTCGGCGCGGTTACGGAGGAGCAATGGCTGGAATTGATGTTCTAGCTTTTGGGGACATGCCGAGGCTGTGCAGCGCGACGCCGTGCCGCTCCTCGGCTTTATGTCGGTTAATAATAATATGATTTTATTGTGAGTCGCTTTAATTGCGGCTCTTTTTAGTTAATGTTGTTAAATATCTATCTTTGAGCAAAGATATATAATTAATGATATTAATATTTAATGACAAGAATGGTTTGAGTTTAACCTCGAATTGCAGAATAGCAGTAGCATTTACAAAATATGCTCATTTCGACCCCAGCATGATGTCGTTAAGCCGATTGAGTTTAAGTATTAGTATAAATCATATCGGTTAGATGGAAACATTACGCAAAGATTTTCCGTCTAATAAGCATATGAATGTCAGGGGGTTGCCAAAATGAACGATAATTTTAGAAAAAGCAAACTTCTTGCGGCGGGAATGCTGCTTGTATTGATCGTGACTGCGTGTGCCAATCCTTCTGCTGCACCGATTTCAATGGAAAAACGACAAGCCGCGGCGGCTGGGATCGATTCGCGTATCGTCAAAGCAAGCAACGAGTTCGGCATGCAGCTCCATCGGCAGCTGGTCCAATCGGAGCAGAACAAGAAGAACATATTCATTTCGCCGGCCAGCATTTCTTTGGCGCTCGCCATGACTTACAACGGCAGCAAGGGGGAAACGCAAATCGCGATGGCCAAAACGATGGGTTGGCAAGGCATGTCCCTTGACGAACTGAATCGGGGCAACGAGACGCTCATCTCCCTTTTGCAGCAGCCGGGCAGCGGCGTTCAAGTACGAATTGCCAATTCGCTTTGGTCACGTAAAGGAAAATCGTTTCACAGCGATTTCATGAAAACCAACCAGTCGTTTTACGATGCTAAAGCAACCGAACTCGATTTTAACAACCCGAAAGCTCCTGATACGATCAATGACTGGGTAAAAAAGAATACCAACGGAAAAATTCCTAAAATGATCGAATCCATCGATCCTATGGAAGTCTTGATCCTGATGAATGCAGTCTATTTCAATGGCGGGTGGAAAAAGGAATTCCAACCTTCCGCAACGAAAGAAGAAAGCTTCAAGCTGCAGGACGGTTCCACCAAGCAGGTGCAGATGATGGCGCAGACAGGTACCTACGAATATTTGCAGGAAGAGGGATTTCAAGCCATTCGCTTGCCATATGGAGACGGTCAGATGAACATGCTGGTCATTCTTCCGGATGAATCGTCTTCTTTGGGTGCTGTCCATGAAAAGCTTTGGATAAATCATAGCCGCTTGCACCAGCCGTTCCAGCAGAAGCAAGGCGAGATCAAGCTTCCCCGTTTCAAGATTGAATATAGCGAACAGTTGAAAGAACCGCTCAAGGCCATGGGCCTGACGCTGCCCTTCGACGAGGTCAAGGCGGACTTTTCCGGCATGGCCCCTGTTCCGCCCAACCTGTTCATCAGTATGGTAACACATAAAACGTTCGTCGAGGTCAATGAAAAAGGAACGGAGGCAGCGGCGGTCACTTCGGTACATATGTCAGCGACTTCCGCTCCGATCGATAAACCGTTCCAGATGACGATAAACCGGCCGTTCTTCTTTGCGATTGAAGACCGCCAGACCGACGCATGGCTTTTTGTAGGGTCCGTGGTCGAACCATAAACGACTTACGTGAACTGCACCTATCCGACTTCCCAGTATTTGAACTTGCGCTGTGGGTATTCGCGCTTGCTTTCGTGTATGCGATTTTCACAGATGAATTCCGTCCGTAGCGATTCGATTCCGGGCGGCTTTTTTTATAAAAAATATTGACGTTTCTGTGAACTTTGTGAATAATATATAGCATAAGGGAGATGATTAAACTTGAAAAATAATACGCAAATCCTGCATGCAGTAAAGATTGTAGGCATTTCGCTGCTCACCATAGGAATTGTCCTGTTTGTACTTGGCTTTTTTGGAAGCAATTACAGCAATCTGACTGCAATTGGTATAGGCACCATTTCTGGCGCCGTACTCATTTTTGTAATGGGAATGTTCTTTGTTGCAACGGAAGAAATGCTGACGAAAGCCGGAGAGGGGAATAAAAGCTAATAAAGAGCGCCGGCAACGACGCTCCTTATTGTTGCTCAGGAAATGATACGCAGCTATTTCTGCAGATAACCGGGGCTCGGTTTCAGCTTAGAATCATATATAGCCCCAGACCATACATAATAAAGTACCGAAGATGGTAACCAATGCTATGGCTAATGCGTAGTAGATGTTCGTATAAATGGCCCCTCGGTCCCCGGTTTCACCTGCATGCATAAATACAACGAGTTGAAGGCCTGCCTGGATGAATGCTGTTACAAGGAGTATCGTCATGCCGACGGCAAAGGACATGTCCATAAAGTAAACGGTAAGTGCAACGGCCGTCAGGATGATCGAGGATACGAAACCCATTACTTGTTTGCACGGAAACAGTTGTGTCATTTTACATCATTCCTTTCAGATAGACGAAGCTGAAGATGAAGATCCATACGACGTCCAGGAAGTGCCAGTAAAGAGAGAAGATGAATGATTTATTGGCGGTTTGAGAAGTCAGCCCGTTTCTTTTGACCTGGATCATAATCATTAATCCCCAGAATAGCCCGAATGTCACGTGAGCCCCGTGCGTCCCCAATGTCGTTAGCAGGATGGCTGTAAATGCGCTTGTTTGCAGTCCCGCTCCGATGTGCACATAATGGATGAACTCAAATATTTCTACACTTAAAAAGCCTGCCCCAAGCAAAAGCGTAATCGCGAAAAATGTCATCATTGCTTTCTTATGGCCAATCCGCATGGCATGGATACCGAGTCCGATCATAAAGCTGCTTGTTAAAAGCAAAATGGTTTCTATGAGAACCGGTGTGATTTCGAAAATTTCTTTACCCGTCGGACCGAGTGCAGTACGATCAACCAATGAGAAAAATGAAGCGAATAGCGTACCAAAGAGCATAATTTCCGCTCCGAGAAAAATCCAGAAGCCCAGTATATTCAGTTGATTTTGTTCTGTGCTGTATTCAAGCGGCAGCGAGTGATCGATTTTCATGAATGGGCACCCCGCAGTCTTTTTTCGGTTTCTTCAATTTCATCTGCAGTAATGTAATGGCCGTGATCCTTTTCGAATGAGCGGTAAATCAAGCATGCAAAAATAGCGATGGTTGTGATAATGACGGGAATCCACATGCCGAATACAAATGAAAATCCCCATGCAAAGAAGATGCAGCTCATAATAAACGGTGCCCCGGTATTATTGGGCATATGAATTTTTTCGATTTTGCCCGGAAATAAGTCATGGCCTTTTTTCTTGAAATCCCAGAATGCTTCGATGGAGCTCGTATTTGGCGTAACGGCAAAGTTATAGGCAGGAACGGGACTATGCGTAGCCCATTCCAGAGAACGCGCATCCCATGGATCCGAGCCGATATCTCTTGGAGCGTAACGTATGCTGTAATAGATCGTGTACACCAGCAAAATGAAGCCCACTGCCAAGCCAAGCGCTCCGATGAACGAAAGCAGATTGAGCGGTCCGAATCCGGTTGATTCCGAATACGTGTACATCCGGCGCGCCTGACCGTTCAACCCCGTAAAGAACATAGGGAAGAAGGTGACGTTAAAGCTGATGGCGATAAACCAGAACGCCCATTTCCCGAGCCTTTCATTGAGCATGAAGCCGAACATTTTGGGCCACCAGTAGGTCAAGCCGGCAATCATGGCGAACACTACGCCGGGAATAATCGTGTAATGAAAATGCGCTACCAGGAACATCGTATTGTGGTATTGATAATCCGCGGCCGACATGGCCAGCATCACTCCGGTAACTCCGCCGATGGTGAATATCGGAATGAAGCCTATTGCATACAGCATCGGCACGGTAAACACAATTTTTCCTTTCCAAAGCGTAAACAGCCAGTTAAATATTTTGATCCCGGTCGGGATAGCAATGGCCATCGTTGTGATCGAGAAAATACTGTTTGTCAGCGCGCCTTGACCCATCGTGAAGAAATGATGAGTCCATACGAGGAAGGAAAGGAAAGAGATAATCACCATCGACGCTACCATCGATTTATAACCGTACAGGTTGCGCCGCGCAAAGGTTGAAATAATCTCGCTGTATACACCGAATGCAGGCAAAATTAAGATATATACTTCGGGATGGCCCCATACCCAGAACAGGTTCGCCCACAGCATATCCATACCGCCATTCGTTGTAGAAAAGAAGTGCGTTCCGAATAACCGGTCCATCGTCATCATGGCGAGCGCTACGGTCAATACAGGGAAAGCAAACACAACGATGACGTTAGCCGTCAAGGCAGACCAGGAGAACATCGGCATTTTCATTAATTTCATACCGGGCTCTCTCATTTTTAAAATGGTTACAATAAAGTTAATGCCGGATATTAATGTGCCTATACCGGATATTTGCAAAGCAAGCGCGTAATAGTTCGTTCCTGCAGATTGGCTGAATTCATTGCCTGAAAGCGGGAAGTAAGCCGTCCAGCCTGAATCGGGGGAGCCGCCAATGACGAATGAAATATTGAGCAGCATGGCGCCCATGAAATACAGCCAGAAGCTCAGCGCATTCAAGCGTGGGAAGGCTACGTCACGCGCTCCGATTTGTAAAGGAACAACAAAGTTCATTAACGCATAAATGAAAGGCATTGCCATAAAGATGATCATTACGATCCCGTGCGTTGAGAACACTTCATTATAGTGCTGGGCATCCAGCAGCGTATTTTCGGGTACGGCCGTTTGCGCACGCATCATTAACGCATCAACTCCGCCGCGGAACAGCATAATGAGAGCGGAGATCAAATACATGATGCCGATACGCTTATGATCAACCGTCGTTAACCATTCGCGCCAGAGATAACCCCATTTTTTAAAATACGTTAAGCCAACGACGATCGCAATGACGGTGAGTGCGATAGCGACCATAGATGCATAAATGGCCGGACTTGGATGAGGTACGGCAAATCGTTCAAAAAAGCCCATGCTTTAATGTCTCCCTTCATGTGAAGTCTCTGTATGAGCCCCGGTGTGAGGTTGAGTCTCGGCAGGAACCTCGGCAGGCGTATCCGTGCGAGCATCAGTACCGGCTGACCCATGATGATGGCCTTCTTCCGGCGGCGGTAAAAATTCCAAATGCGTGCCTGTGAACGTTAACTGCCCAAGATGGCCCGGCTTCAGCAGCTCGTCGTATTTTTCTTTGGTAAGTGGCAGGGCCGTTTGTTTAACCTCTTTAATCCATTCATCAAACTTGGCTTGAGGTACGGCTTTCACGTTAAACGTATTTTCAGCGAACCCTTTTCCGCTGAAGTTGGCGTTACGTCCCATATATTCGCCCTGAACATCCGCCGCCAAATGCAAGGTGTTCACCATATCGGACATTGCGTATTTTTGTCCTCCCAGCTGAGGGATCCAGAAGCTTGTAATAGGTCCGTAAGAATACAGCCTGAATTCAAGCGGGCGATTCGTCGGGATGTACAAGTAGTTTACGGTTTCTATATTTTGTTCCGGGTAACTAAAATGCCATTTCCAGTTAGAGGATGCAGCGTAGACAACTAACGGTTTCTGATCCTCGTATCCTTGAGGCGTCGCTTCGACAATATAATTACTGCGAACAGACACAATAGAGAGAAAAATGATAATGAGAATGGGAATTCCAACAACGATCGATTCTACAGTTTTGCTTCCTTCAATGTGAGGAGGCTCATAATCATCCGCTTGCTTGGATGCACGGTATTTGATTAACATAAAGACCAAAATGACGAAAACAATAATGACAATAGCCGACATTAAGCCTATCGACAGCATGATGTCATCGGCCTGTCTCTGAGCCTGCGGTCCTTTAGGATCCAACACCGCTAATTTTCCGCAACCGGTTAATCCCGTGACCATAATCAGTAATGCTGCAAGTAAAGACCATTGATATTTCATTGATGAGCTCCTTTCCTGGGATCGATACTCTCAGAATAGTTGCACCAAACGAATAAAACAATCGGCTTTGAACGATGTCACAAATTTATGTGAAATTTGTCACATAGTTGTTTCAAGTACGCCACCATTTGTTCAAGAAGTCGGAGCAGGAGGCGAAAAACCAGATGCAAACCGTATTTCAGGGCGAAGCAATGCCAAATAAAAATACGATATTGTACCAGGATCGAACAGGTATTTTAAAAGTAAAACGGTAATACATATCATTAGTAATGATCATTAGAAAGGCGGTAGGGCATATGTACAATTCGGCATGGTCGCCTTTGCCAGCAATGAACACCTCATATACGCAACGTGCAGCTTGCAAAATTGAAGTTACAGGAGAAGGAACAGTTTCAGCAGCGCCGGACCAAGCAATTGCCGAGCTGGGGGCGGTTACAGAAAACATCAGTCTTACGGCTGCCCAAAAAGAAAATGCACAAACCGTATCATCCATAATAAATTCATTGCTGGAATTAGGAATCCCGAAAAAACAAATACAAACCGTCCAGTACAGAATCGATACGGAATATAGCTATGAGGACGGAAAACAAACGTTTCGCGGCTATAAAGTGACGCATATGCTGCAAGTTACGATTGATAAAATTGAGCAAACCGGCATCATTATTGACACTGCAGTGAATCATGGGGCTAATACTGTTTCCGGCATCCAATTTATTGCAACACATCGTAATGTCTACTATAATCAAGCATTATCATTAGCCGTTAAAAATGCAGAGTCTAAAGCAATGACCATCGCAAAAACGATAGGAGCGGGGATTGCGAAAATTCCATGTGAGGTTCAAGAGATAGCCCCTTCATTAGAGCCGGTACCCTATCAAGCCAAGCTTTACAGTCAAACCGCGGCTACCCCGGTACAACCGGGGGAATTGAAGTTTACAGCTTCTGTCAGGGTACAATATAATCTGGTTCCGGAAGGATAGACAGTAGAGCCCAAGAAATAGGCCAAATCCCATAGTTCCCGTCTCCTTTATGAATGTCGGTGGGTACGTGATTGGACAATTCACCCGTCAGCTGACCACCGATTCCCATTGGCTTCCTCTGAATAGACGGTTGCATTCATTGAACTGTCTATTTGTCATCCAGGCTAAAACAAAAAAAGCCCCACAATCCCAAAGGAAAGAGGGCTTTGATCACACTTACCGAACAAAGAAGGAGCGAGAAACATGATCAGTAAAATCGGCAGCAGCATGGATGGTGCCGGGGTTCGACGATCAGCACACATTATTATTTCCAAATAGATATAATCGGCTGAATTTGCTGAATATCCCTCAACAGCGGCAGACGATACACATCCTCTATCGTACGAAGTACGTTTTTATGATCCACATACTCGCTATACTGCCCCGGTTTGACCATCGGTCCGACAATAATAAGCGGTATATGATTCGCCTTCGCAAAGTCGTCCTCATCCCATGTAACGATTAGCAAGCTCCGATGTGTCTGCGCCCAGGTCACGTACGATTCCAAATTCGTTTTGAGCCAATCGTCCGCCTGCTTCACCGAACCATCATGCATATCGTCTTGATGATTAGGAATCACGAAAGATACGTTAGGCAGGTTGGTAAAATCCTGTGGAAATTGTGAAAATGGTTGATTTAGCTCTTGCGGTACGTTCGTAAATTGCACCCATGGGTTATGTTTGCGCGCGTAGCCTTTTGACGAGCAACCCGTGTAGCCGACCTCCGGTAAATCTTCCGAATATCCGGTGAAGGTCAGTTTGGCGTTTAACAATTCAGTCGCTAAATTTTGTGCCGTAAACGGCTTTTTACAGCCGTCGTCTGTTACTTCTTGTGTAGAGCCTGAAAACAAAGCGAGATAGTTCGGCTGGCTTGGATGAGTTACTCCATGCGCGTTGGTGAACAGTGCGCCGCCTTGAATGAGCGATTGTATATAAGGCGCATCGGGGCTTCCTACGATTTGATTATAGGAATGGTTCTCTTCGACGACAACGATAATATGATCAATCGGCGAAGTCAGACTTGTAATACTTGTAGCGGATTTAATGTTTACAAATACAGAGCTTGTCGCCTGATCCCAATCGACCTGAAGACCAAGTTGTTCTGCAAGAAAACGTACCGGGAGCATCGTGCTGCCGCTTTCGATATACGGCGCAGTTTCAAGTGTGAACGGGCTGCCATTCACCTGAATGACCGGGTCGCCGATCTTAAGCTCGATCATCATATTAGTCTTATCGAGGATAATTTTACGTTCCTCGTTCTTCCACGTTACTTGAAAGCCAAGCGCTTCGGTAATCGCCCGTAAGGGAACGAAAGCCGTACCGCTCACATTTTGTGCGCTGACCTCTGAGTTCAGTTTGTTACCGTTCATATATATTTGAGCCGGAACGCCGGCGTTTGCAGCCGTTGGAATCGATAGCGCCATACCGATCATCGCAACCAAGTAAAACAGCTTTTTCTTCAACATGCGGATTAACCCCCTAGATTTGGACGTGTCATGTGGACTCGACATGCCAGTTCCATTTATTCGACTTGTATTTAGTTCGATCTATTTGATCTGGCCAATAAACGTGTTCGCCGCACTGGAGAGCGGCATGTTGCGCATGATCATAATCCCTACCTGGGACGGAGGCAGCTGCACGTCCAATTGAATCTCAAAGAGAGTGCCGTTATCAAGCTCTTTGGAGACGAACTCCCTGGTCACGTAAGATATTCCGAGTCCTTTGCGCGCAAACTCGATAAGAAGATCAACGCTTCCAACCTCAATCTCAGGCTTCAGCTCATAACCGTATTCATGAAATAATTCCGTAATGGCCATTCGTGCCCGGCTATTCCGCGAGAACAAAATGATAGGATACCGCAGCAGCATTTCGAACGACAGCACTTTAGCCTTAAGCTCGGCGTAACGCGCCCCGGCTACAAAGCAATCTTGCAGCTGGATACCTTCCCTTACTTCGAGTTGGGTATCGATGATGGGCATACGAACTACACCCAGGTCAATTCTGCCTTCTTTTAAGAAAGTAATGATTTCCGGTGTCGTTCCATGAATCAGGGAAAGTCCTATGCCGGGATGCCGCTGATGGAATTCTTCCAGGAAGGGAAGTAAATAATGCTTGAACAGCGAATCGCTTCCGCCGATTTTCAGCTCTCCGCTGTCCAGATTTTTTAGTTCGTCCATTTTCTTTTCGGCGAGCGATATTAAGATGTGGGACTGTTCTATATAGGAATACAGAATGACGCCTTCTTGTGTCAGAGCAACACCTTTGGAATTCCGGTAAAACAAGGTGATGCCGAAGCTGTCTTCAAGCTGCTTGATGGCGTGGCTGACGCTCGGCTGGGTGAGAAACAAGACTTTAGCTGCTTGAGTCAAGCTGCCTGTCTTTGCCGCCCAATAAAACACTTTGTACAATTCGTAATTGATCATAGACCTCGTCTATAGCTCCTCTTAAATATATTAATTACTTGTATGCTTATAATTTGTATTATAGTTTAACCAAGTAAGAGAAACCAGTGCTTCCGATCGGAGTACGAAAGTATCGTTTCAGGTCATTGCCGTCAACGTCAATATCATAGGGATTCAGAGAGACGGCGAGGTTGAATTGTCCTGGCAATGGGTTGAACCCATCCTGCAAGCATTTGATAAAATCTTGTTCCGCCGCATCTTTATCCGGCCGGCACTAATGGACCGGTTGAGAAATACAAGAAATAAAAGGAGAACAATATGTCTATCACTCGAACCATTGATCAGTTAGCGGTTGATACCATTCGAACCTTGTCTATTGATGCGACCAATAGAGCGAATTCAGGTCATCCGGGCTTGCCGATGGGAGCCGCGCCAATGGCCTATGCATTGTGGGCCAAACTGTTAAACCATAATCCAAGCAACGCCAAATGGTTTAACCGGGACCGCTTCGTCCTTTCTGCCGGCCACGGCTCCGCATTACTGTACAGTCTCCTGCATTTGGCAGGATATAAAGTGTCGATTGAGGATTTGAAGCAGTTTCGCAAGCTGAACAGCTTAACGCCGGGACACCCTGAATTTGGGCACACGGATGGAGTGGAAGCGACAACAGGTCCATTAGGCCAAGGGGTTGCAATGGCTGTCGGAATGGCAATGGCGGAAGCGCATCTGGCATCGAAATTTAATCGGACCGATTTCCCGGTTGTCGATCATTACACGTATGCGCTTGTGGGCGACGGCTGCTTAATGGAAGGGATCTCGTATGAGGCGATGTCCATGGCCGGCCATATGAAGCTTGGCAAGCTCATTGTTTTGTATGATTCCAATGATATCTCTTTGGACGGAAACCTGAACCTTTCCTTCGGCGAAAATATGCAAAAGAGGGCGGAATCGGCTCATTGGGAATATTTGCGGGTTGAGGACGGCAACGACGTTGCTCAAATCGTCAAAGCGATTGAAGCGGCGAAGCAAAATGTTACACAGCCGACCCTTATCGAAATACGGACGATTATCGGTTATGGAAGCAAGGTGGCCGGAACGAACAAAGCGCATGGCAATCCGCTCGGGAAGGAAGAAGCAAAAGCTACAAAAGAAGCTTATGGATGGACCTATGAGGAAGAGTTCACCGTTCCGGATGAAGTTAAAGCTCACTTTGAACAGCTTAAACAAAAGGGCAAAGCTAAAGAAGACGAATGGAACCAATTGTTAGCTTCTTATGATGCCGAATATCCCGTACTTGGCAAGGAGCTAGTCCAAGTTATTGACGGCTCTGTATCGGTTGATGCCGCTAATATCTTAACATTTGATACATCCAAACCGATGTCCACCCGCGTAGCAAGCGGTCAGGCCATCAACCACTTTATTCAAACCGTACCTTCCATTTTTGGAGGCAGCGCAGATTTATCGCATTCTACGATGACGGATATCAGCGGTGATCAGGTGTTTGCCGTTGGCTCGTATTCGGGGCGTAACGTATACTTTGGCGTCCGTGAGCATGCGATGGGTGCAGCCGGTAACGGTATGGCATTACATGGCGGTGTGAAACCGTTCGTCAGCACCTTCTTCGTATTCAGCGACTACTTGCGTCCCGCAATACGATTAGCTGCTCTGCAAAAGCTGCCTGTTATTTATGTATTCACCCATGATTCCATTGCCGTCGGCGAAGATGGTCCGACACATGAGCCGGTCGAGCATTTGGCCGCGCTTCGTACGATCCCGGGGCTTACGGTTATCCGCCCGACCGATGCGAATGAAACGGCAAGCGCTTGGGCATATGCCTTGCAGCAAAATGACGGTCCGGTAGCGCTTGTGCTTAGCCGTCAAAATTTGCCGGTCTATGAGGAGACCAAATCCAGTGTTGAAGAGGTAGCCAAGGGAGCATACATCCTGACGGAAACCAATCCTCAACCGGATGTCATCCTGATCGGGACCGGCTCCGAGGTATCTCTGGCGGTTCGCGCCAAAGAGGAACTGGAGCGGGACAACGTCTCCGTACGCGTAATAGCGATGCCGAGCCGGGAGTTATTCGAACGTCAATCCGAAACGTATAAAGAGACTATCTTACCAAGCTCGGTCACGAAACGGGTAGCCATAGAAGCCGGCATTTCGTTAGGTTGGGAGCGGTACACAGGTCCGGACGGCAAAGTATTATCCATGGATTCGTTCGGTGCTTCAGGGCCGGGTAATGAGGTTATGGAATACTTTGGATTCTCGGTCAAAAATGTAGTTCAACTGACTAAAAACCTACTCAGTATATAAAAATTGGAGGAATGAACAATGAAATTTTTTATCGATACTGCCAACCTCGTTGATATTAAAAAAGCGTACAAAGTCGGTCTTCTTTCCGGCGTTACAACCAATCCTTCCCTCGTTGCCAAAGAAGGCGTTAGGTTTGAAGACCGCATTGCCGAAATCCTGCAGGCTGTTCCTAATGTTGAATCCGTATCGGCAGAGGTGACTCCGGATGCGTTAACAGCTGAAGACATGATCGCACAGGCCGAAGAGCTGATCAAAATTAACGGCGGAGACGAAAACATTACGATCAAGCTTCCCATGACTTTGGATGGTCTCGAGGCATGCCGTTACCTGACGGAGAAAGGCGTTAAAACGAATGTGACGCTGATTTTTACTGTCAACCAAGCATTGCTTGCGGCACGTGCAGGAGCAACCTATGTTTCTCCGTTTCTCGGACGTCTGGATGATATTTCCGAAGACGGCGTTCTGCTGGTAACGAAAATTGCTGAGATGTTCCGTATCCATAACTTGGACGCGCAAATTATCGCGGCCTCCGTCCGCCATCCGGATCACGTAACACGCGTAGCGATGGCAGGGGCACATATTGCTACGGTTCCGTTTCAAGTGATCGAACAAATGTCGAAGCATCCTTTAACAGACCAAGGGATGGAAAAATTCGCCGCTGATTGGAAGAAAGCAATACAAAAATAAAGTGCCGGTGTAAAAAGCAGGATCAAAGGACAAGTCTGAAGAAGAAAAAATCGCTTATCATAGCACAATATCGTGACATGGATGGTGGTTGTTTCCTTAGGAATACCTAGGGAAGCGGCCGCTTTTTTTTTAATCGCCAGAAAGTATTAATTTCTATGATATAGTGTTTATACTTTTTTTAGATTTCATTTAGAGTCCGTTAATAAACAAATATTATCATGAAATGGAAGGCAGGGAGTGAATGTAATGAGAAAACTGAGCACAACCGGAGAAGGTGGCTGCTCACACTCCATCTTTTGTTTTCCGCGATTATGCTAGGAGTGGTGTTTGTTTTTCTGTCTCTAAGCATAGCCGCGGCAAACACAAATGATGAAGGTGTACTCAAAGCGTGTTATACCATTATGCACATGTTGGCCAAGACGACTGTCCGGTATTCGACGATCGACACCTTGGTGACCGGAATTTTACTCTCTTTGTTGACACCAACGGGACTATTCAAACATTACTGGATTATCGCCAAAGAAGGGTTAACTTTACTAACTTGTCGGAATATTCGTGATGTCGGTCTTCAAACCGTGGGGATCGCGAAAGCAGAAACGCAAGTCAATCTAATGTGAGTGAAAAGGAGCTAAGAGACATGGAAAGCGAGATCGGAAACAAATCGGAAAATGGAAACAACGACAGGAAGCCGAAAACATTGATGGAAGCAGGCGAGGAAGTAAGAGGATCCGCCCGTATTCAATTTGTAAGGTTCGTATACGGGTTGCTGGCAGCGAGTTATTTAGCGTGCGTGATTCTTCAGGTGTTTTTCGCCGGATTGGGTGTTTTGGTGGATGCCGGCGATTTGCAGTTGCATCGAGTATTCGCGAATTATTTCGAGTTCGGATCGATCTTCATGTTCCTGCTGTCTTTTTTTGGACGCATCCGTGGAGGACTGCGGTGGTGGACTCTTGGGTTGTTCGTATTAACATCTTTGCAGCATGTTACGATTCAAAACTTCTCGGGGTCACTTCGGGCGCTTCATGCGATTGATGCGTTGCTTTTGTTTGGGATTTCAATCCATTTGACGAAACGCTCCTGGCGGTGGTTGCTGTTGCGGTCGGAAGTCCATTAGAAAATATGTGATTATTTTCTTACTGGTCGGTCACATTATCGTATCAGGAATAGCGCTTCAACTTATTAGCGATTTTGAGAACTGTAGTCACGGGTGCCGAAAAAAAAATAATCGCATCATACGGTTTAATTAGCTTGGTTATTCTGTTTTTCATATGGAATTTGTTGTAAATGGCAGGTTGAGCAGAACATATTTACATTACAAGCCGCTTAGATTGCGGCTTTTTAAGTTCATATTATAAAGTTCCGTGCTTCTTCCATTTCTCACTTATAGCTCAATAAATACGAAGATACGGTAGTTGGAGTTGGCCTCAGACGGGTAAAAGTTTGCAAGCATAATAATCATCGGCTATAATTAATAAACTGATCGGTCAGTTTATTTGTTTTATAATTTCGAATAACGGAGCAAATCACAATGGCAAGACCTGCTGGTCAAGGAGAAAAAACGAAAAAACTCATTGCGGATAGAGCGAAAGTTCTTTTCGAACAAAAAGGGTACGCTGCTACCTCGATGGAAGAAATCCGAGAATTTACCCAAACCAGCAAAGGCAGCATCTATTACCATTTTAAGAGCAAGGAAGAGCTGTTCCTGTATGCGGTTGAGGAATCCTCCAAAGCATGGCGGAGCTTATGGGAGGAACAAGCGAACAAAGTTAACACAGCGCAAGAGAAGCTGTATTTGCTTGCACGCTATTATGCTTCAGATATGCAAAATCCGCTGTCCCAAATCGTTATCGAATATATAGCATCAGAGAAAATTGAACACATGATGAAGGAAAAAATCTTACGTCTCATTCAGCCTGAGTACGACGTCTTTCATCAGATCATCGAAGAGGGTATACGTCAGCATGAGTTTGCAAGCAACAAAAATGTCGAAGACTTAGCCTACATTCTTTATGGCACACTCACGGGATTAAGTGTTACACAATTTTTCGGATATAGTGAAGAGAGGTTTTATTGCCTTTACGAACAAGCGATCGAAGTGTTCCTTTACGGTATTTCCAGACAGTAACCCCTGGTTTGAGAGGGGTATTATTTTTCAGTATTAATAGACCGTACGGTCGGTTTATTAATCACTTAGGAAATATCGCATAACCGCTGCCGTCGGTTGAAAATGATCATGGAAGGAAGGTAAGCGATGTACTTATTACCTAAACATCAATATGAAAAAGTAAGGTCGCTGTTTGAACCGTTCACACACCAGCTCATTACGAAATCGGTATTGGTTGGCAATACGGTTGGGGCGATTTACGTCGATCAAGTTGAGGAGCCGAAATCTGCGGTCATGAATGGAATCGTATTTGAAATGCTGTTTGCGGGCGATCCGGGGAACGAATATTTCAACCGAAAGTTCGGGGAAATGCTGGAGCGGGAAACCATTCTAGCGATGAAGGGAAGTGGAATGCCATACCTTAATTTGTATTATGAATCTGAAGCATGGAAGCAAGCAATTATGCTCGAAATAGCGAAGCGGCAAAAATTATCTCCGTTGAAGAAACGCTTCTATACGATGAATTCGGCAAGCTATGTGGCACCAATTAAACCGCTGAACCGGAACGCATCATTGAGGCTTCTCGACGGTTCGCTGCTAAGAGATCCGACACTCGATAACTTGGACCAAGTTATGCCGTGGATTAATTTGGCTTGGCCATCGGTGGAACGCTTTTTGGAACATGGAATCGGCTACTGCATTGTCGAAAAGAATACGATTGCCAGCTGGTGCTTGTCGTTATTTGCGGATTCGAAGCATCATGAATTTGGTTTAATAACCGATGAAGCGTATCGAGGAAAGGGCTATGCCAAAACTGCAGCTTCCGCTTGTGTCCGTCACTGTCTCGATGACGGAATGATTCCGTATTGGAATTGCGACGATCATAACACGGGCTCCGTCCTTGTAGCCGAGTCGATTGGATTCAAGAAGGAGCGAGAGTACAGTGTGTTTCAAATCTTCGTTGATTCCGAAAATGTATAGATCGAAGCGGGACGAATGAGCTTCTGCTTGCAAAGTAGTCGGGAGATGCTAAATTTGACAAATCTGTTTCAATTCGTTATAATTCCAATAATTAGGAAATTCAATAGTGAATCCAATGATAGAACAAAATATGCTGCGTTTCGTTCAGAGAGGGATTGTAATGGTGTGAAAATCCTGCGAAACTAACCATATTGCCGGTTCAGGAGTGCGGTTAATACCCGCCGGTTTGACCCGTTACAGTCAATAAAGCCGATTGTGCTGCTAAGAGCAAGTGCAATAACTTGGGTGGTACCGCGATAAAATCGTCCCATATTATGGGGCGATTTTTTTTGTCTAAAATTATATTTAAGGGGGAATAAAAATGAAATTGTATGCATCTGATGAGATCCGTACAAAGTACCTCGAGTTTTTCCAAGAAAAAAACCATGCCGTTATTTCAAGCTCTTCGGTTATCCCGGATAACGATCCGACAGTGCTTTTTACTACGGCAGGCATGCACCCGTTAATCCCTTATTTACTTGGTGAAAAGCATCCATCCGGAACGAGATTGACGAACATTCAGAAGTGCATTCGTACCGGGGACATCGAAGAAGTTGGAGACGAAACTCATTGCACATTTTTTGAGATGATGGGAAATTGGTCATTAGGCGACTATTTCAAGCACGAATCGATCGCTTGGAGTTGGGAGTTCATCACATCCTCCGAATGGCTCGGTATACCAAAGAGTAAAATTGCGGTTACCGTGTTTGAAGGGGATGATGATGCACCTTGCGATACGGAATCTTACGATATTTGGCGAAGGTTAGGCCAGAATGAAGAGGAGATATTCTTTTTGCCCAAGGCCGACAATTGGTGGGGACCGGCAGGTCAAACAGGCCCGTGCGGCCCTGATACTGAAATATTTATTATTTCCGAGAAAGAACGTTGCGGACCATCGTGTTCGCCTGCTTGCGGATGCGGGCGTTATGTGGAGTTCTGGAACAACGTATTTTTGCAGTACAACAAAACAGCCGAGGGCAAGTTCGAGCCGCTCACTCAAAAGAACGTCGATACCGGAATGGGTTTAGAAAGAGTGTTAGTTGCTTTAAATGGTGGCACAGTATACGATAGCGATCTCTTTTCGCCCATATTCGCCAGCATAGAATCACTTTCAGGCAAGACATACGAAGATAATAAAAAAGCATATCGTGTCATTGCAGATCATACACGAACAGCTGTTTTTATTTTGGGTGATACGTATGGAATAACCCCGTCCAACGTCGATCAAGGCTATGTGCTGCGTAGGTTGATACGTCGCGCTGTTCGTTTTGCTATGCAGTTGGGCATTCACGAAGGCGGATTGGCACAAATCGCTGAAGCAATAGTTGACCGATACAAATTAACTTATCCCGAGTTACAAACAAATCGCGATATGATTATCAGGGAGTTGCAGACGGAAGAAGCGCGCTTTCAGAAAACACTCGTTCAAGGACTGCGCGAATTCGAAAAGATTTCGGATTCGTTGGAAAATGGCCGGTTGGACGGAGAGGCAGCTTTTAAACTATATGATACATTTGGTTTCCCGATTGAACTGACTTTGGAACTGGCAGAAGAACGTTCTATCGTCGTCGATTTCGAAGGATACCGGGAGAGGCTTCAGAAGCATAAGCAGCTTTCTCAGGCAGGCGCGGCCCAAAAGTTTAAAGGAGGGTTGGCGGATCATTCTACGCAAACGGCTAATTTACATTCGGCAACTCATCTTCTGCACGCTGCATTACGAAAAGTGCTTGGTGACGAGGTGGCCCAGAAGGGCAGCAATATAACGGCCGAGAGACTGCGTTTTGATTTTTCATATCACCGTAAAATGACGAATGAAGAAATCGCGGCAACCGAGAGTATCGTCAATGAAGCGATTGCTGAAGGTGTGGAAATTACTTTTGAGGAGGTAACTTTAGACGAAGCCCGAAACACAGGCGCGATTGGGCTGTTTGAAAGCAAATACGGCGAAAAAGTAAAGGTTTATACAATTGGCATGTACTCCAAAGAGATTTGCGGCGGTCCGCACGCTGCAAATACGGCTCATCTTGGATCATTTAAAATCGTTAAGGAAGAGAGCTCATCTTCTGGCGTGAGACGGATAAAGGCAGTGCTGACACAACCATGAAGTAACGCTTTAACAAATTACTTTTATCATTAGGGTGGAGTTCGTTACCATTTTGTGTAAACTCTCAAATCGATCTATGAAACTGCGATGCCGCGGCTTTGACACGGAGCTCTGCGGCATGATGATCGGCGATGCGGCGATTACCTGAAACAAGGTCATCGCCAAAGCAATCAGAGCCTATCATGCCCCTCCTCCATGTAAAGCTGCTTTTGGCTGCTCGTCAATTAAATCCTTACTTGCTATTAAAAAATAGCTCTCTTGATTATACCCGACAATAACCACTCGATCTTCATCATCATATCCCATATCAAGGATATCTGTAGCTGTCAATATTTTCATTTCCAGCGTTTCCACTGCAATTACATGATATATCATTCAAATCACATCCCCTCATTTACATAATAATCGATCGATATAAAATCCAACATATGAAACTCTTGGAAATAAGCATTGACAAGACAAATAGTAAATATTACTATTTAACTTGTCAATGCTTATCGTTTATACTGACCCTAATTTATCGTGGTCTCAGTATCCCGAAAGGATAACATGTCATGTAATCGTAATAATTACGATCATAATTACGATCATAATTACGATCATAATTACGATCATATTCACATGATTAGTGGTTGGCAGCTTCAATCGCAAAAAACGTTCATATTTCATAAGAGGAGGAAACAAATGAAACGAAGATTAGGTTTGGCAGCAGTTCTGGCGTTTGCCGTTCTTTCCGCCAGCTGCACAAATGCAACAAAAGATGTTTCAACAAAGGCCGGCTCTCCCGACGAAATCGTGGTGTCAATTAAAGGGGAACCCGCCAAAGGTTTTGATCCTGCTTTCGACTGGCCGGGAATGGGTGAGGCCTTGTTTCAGAGCAAGCTGGTTATGTTTGATAAAGATATGAACATCGTCAACGACTTGGCTACTAAAAGAACAATAAGTGCGGACGGAAAAAATCTAATACTTAATTTGCGGCAGGATGTCCTATATTCCGATGGAAAGAAGTTTACGGCAAGCGATGTAGTATTTACCTTTGAAAAAGTTAGAGAAACAACCTCGTACATAGATCTCTCCAACGTAGAAAAAGTAACAGCGGAAGACGACTATACTGTAAATTTCCAATTGAACAATCCGGATTCCACTTTCGAATACACTTTGACACGCATTGCAATCATTCCAAAGCATGCGTACAACGAAGGCTACGGGCAGCATCCGATAGGCTCCGGTCCCTATAAATTTGTTGAATGGCAAAAAGGACAAAAGCTGATTATTGAAGCTAACCCGTTATATTATGGAAAAAAACCAAACATTAAAAAGGTGACGTTTTTATATCTGGATATGGATGCGAGCTATGCGGGGGCCAAAAGAGGGGAAATCGATCTGGCCCGTGTAAGTATGGACTATATCGGTAAGCCCATACCCGGTTATAGCCAACGAAGTATCGAAACGATGGATATTGTGTCCATCAGCATGCCGACTGTAAAAAGAGGGACCTATGTGATGGATGGGATACCGATTGGCAATGACGTGACATCCGATGCAGCGATTAGAAGAGCGTTATCCTACGGAATGGATCGGGCCGGTATTGCCGCAAATGCATTAAATGGCGGAGCGCGCCCGGTTTATTCCCATAATCCGGGTATGCCGTGGGACACTGAAGCGAACAATCTGAAGAATGCCGATGTGGAAACGGCCAAAAAAATTTTGAAGGAAGGCGGATGGATTGACACGGATCAAGACGGTATTGTCATGAAGAACGGCAAGAAGGCCGAGTTTACTCTGTTTTATACTCCAGGTGAAGTAGAGAGGCAAGCGGTCGTATTGGGTGCACAGGAAAGCGCCAAGAAAATCGGCATTAAAATTAATTTGGAAGCCAAGGTGTGGGATGAGATCAGCAATCAAAAGCTGCTCTACAAAGAGGCGTATCTCTTCGGCAAAGGAGCGGACAGCCCGTTTGAAATCTATACCAATTTCAGTTCAGACCGAATTACAAAAGGCACAACAAATTCGCCAAGCTACAAGAATGTACAGGTTGATGAATATTTGAGAAAGGCGATTCAAACAACAAACCAGAAGGAAGCTATGGAACTATGGAAAAAAGCGCAATGGGATGGAAAGAATGGCGTAAATTCATTGGGGGATAGCCCGTTCATTCCGATGGTCGCGTTCCATCATACCTTTTATATCAAGAACGGTGTAGAAATCGGTGATTTCAGGCCTGCACCGCATCGGGGTGCCTATTGGATTACGGTGGACAACATCAAGGACTGGGTGAAAAAGTGATATGTCAATAGCGCTAAAAAGTGAAAAAATTAATCAACACGCCAATGCCGTACATATCGTTGCATTTTTGATTAAAAAAATGTTACGCCTGCTTTTACTTTTTTTTGCTGTTACGGTTATCTGCTTTATTTTAATGAAGTTTTCCCCTATTGATCCGATTGAAGCGTACATTGGAGGAGAGCATGTTTCGTTGCCGCAGGAGCAAATAAATAATTTGCGCGAATATTGGGGACTTAATGACAGCTTTACCGTAAGGTATGTCAAATGGATAAAAGGGCTCCTTAGCGGTAACATGGGAACCAGCATCGTGTACAATCAACCGGTAAAGGCCGTCATTTTGGAAAAATTCTCCGCATCGCTTCTTTTAATGGGAATCGCATGGGCACTATCCGGTATAATTGGTTTTACAATGGGAATTATTGGCGCGATGAACAAGGGCAGACTCGCAGACAGGCTGATTAAATTATATTGCTTAACTTTGGCTTCAGCGCCCATTTTCTGGGTTGGCATTCTGCTTCTGATTGTTTTCTCGGTTAAGCTGGGCTGGTTTCCCATAGGATTGAGCGCTCCGATTCATGTTTACGCAGCTGATGTAAGCTGGGGCGACAGGCTGTACCATCTCATTTTACCGGCGTTGACCTTGAGCCTGACGGGGGTGGCGAGCATTGCCATGCATACAAGGCGCAAATTCATCGATGTTTTGGACAGCGATTATACGCTCTTTGCTAAAGCAAGAGGCGAAAGCAAATGGATGATTGTAAGAAGGCATGGCCTTCGAAATATTTTGTTACCGGCCATTACGTTACAATTTGCATCGATTGCGGAATTGTTCGGGGGCTCTACTTTGGCGGAAGGAATTTTTTCTTATCCGGGTCTTGGCAATGCGGTTGTTCATGCCGGCATCAGGGGTGACCTGCCGCTTCTTGTAGGAATCAGCTTGTTTGCAGCCGCATTTGTATTCGTTGGAAACTTTATTGCCAATATCCTGTATGCCTTGATAGACCCGCGCATAAGAGAGGGGAATCAACGTGGATATTAAGACACATGTTTACTCTGATAAAGCAAACAGTTCTTTTGGTAAAAGATTTTTTAATATGAGGCAGCAAACCATGCTTTATATCGCTCTCTGCGTGTTATTGCTAAGTATCATCCTTATAGCAGGGAATCTGATTACAGAAGAAGCGTTGCGTGTAAGCTTCACCGAAAAAAATCTTCAACCGTCACTCAGTCATATTTATGGGACCGATTGGTTTGGGCGAGACATGTTCCTTCGAACGGTCAAAGGATTGTCGCTTAGCATTATCATCGGAGTAGCAGCTACTGTAGCAAGCGGTATGTTCGCTCTTATTCTGGGAATTGCAGCAGCGATAGGCGGTAAAAAGCTGGATGCTTTCATCAACTGGCTTATAGATGTAGTCATGGGTATGCCTCACTTGATTTTCCTTATCTTGATTTCTTTTGTCTTTGGAAAGGGGCCGCAAGGTATCATCATTGGTATCGTCCTGACCCACTGGACCTATATTGCACGTGTCATCCGCGCAGAGGTTCTGCAGCTAAAATCCAGCCAATATGTACGGGCGTCAAAAAGCTTTGGAAAAAGTAACTGGTATATCGCGAGACATCATATTTTGCCTCATGTGCTTCCGCAATTTTTGGTAGGGCTGATTTTAATGTTTCCGCATGCGATTCTACATGAAGCCTCGCTTACCTTTTTAGGATTCGGGTTGTCCCCTCATCAGCCGGGAATCGGAGTCATCTTGTCGGAATCACTCAATTATTTGAGTACGGGCCAATGGTGGATTGCGCTGATGCCTGGTTTGTCTTTACTTGTCATTGTCATATTGTTTGATCTATTAGGCGAGAAGGTAGAAGCTCTAATTAACCCATATAAGGCGCACGAATAGGAGACGGATATGGAACTAAAGAAGCCGTTGTTGGAAGTACGGGATTTTGCGGTCCATTTCAAACAATACGGAAAAGGGCTGCATCGGAAAGATATACAAGTAATTTCGAACTTTACGCTTGATCTGTACGCTGGAGAAATATTAGCCATTGTAGGGGGTAGCGGCTCAGGAAAAAGCTTGCTTGCCCATGCTATTTTGGGGATTCTTCCAGCAAATGCTTACACTAGCGGAAGTATCAAATACAAAGGCGAAGAGCTCACGCCCAAGAAAAAAGAACAACTGAGAGGCAGGGAAATATCCCTTATACCACAATCTATCAGCTATTTGGATCCGCTAATGAAAACAGGTCATCAGATCGGCAGCCCGTTGCAAAACTTGAAAGGCACCGTAAAAAATATTATGAAAAGATTCCAGTTGGCGGAGTTGGTGGAACAGAAGTATCCCTTCCAGTTATCAGGCGGTATGGCCAGACGGGTTCTCATAGGAACAGCTCTATCCTCGGGAGCACAGTTAATTATTGCGGATGAGCCCACACCCGGACTGCACAAATCGATGGTGGATGAGACGCTGAGCTCTTTAAAAGAGTTGGCAAATAATGGCCGCGGGGTTCTGATGATCACCCATGATATCGATTTGGCCTTTATTATTGCGGATAAGATTGCTGTTTTTAACAAGGGAGTATCGGTAGAGATCGCTGACGCCAAGTTGTTTGAAGCTTCTCCGGACAATGTAGCGCACCCTTACAGTAAAGCTTTATGGCATGCCTTGCCGCAAAACGGCTTTCATTCCATCCGAGGCATGGATTATGGTAATTACATCGATGCTGTACAGCATTCCGGGGATGGTGAAGCATGAAATTAGAAGCAAAAAATATTTATTATAAATATGATGGCGGCAAAGAATGGGTACTTGAAAATATTTCGCTCGATGTAAACGCAGGTGAAGTAGTAGGGCTTATTGGAAGCAGCGGACGCGGCAAAAGCACATTGGGAAAAATCATGGCTGGGCAAATCAAGGCAGACAAAGGTGAAGTGCTGATTGACGGAGTGCCTGTTTCAAGAGGCATATATTGTCCGGTACAGCTTATTTACCAGCATCCCGAACTTGCGGTAAATCCAAAATGGAAGCTGGGTAAAACATTGAGAGAAACGGGACAATACGACGACGGTCTAAGAAAGGAAATGGGGATTCGCGAGGAGTTTCTAAACCGATGGCCTAATGAATTATCCGGCGGAGAGCTCCAAAGGATCTGTGTGATGAGGGTGCTCAAGCCACAAACACGATTCATTATCGCAGATGAAATCAGCACTATGCTGGACGTCATCACTCAATCGCAAATCTGGGATATTGTACTCGATTATGCCAAAAAAGAACATATAGGCATTTTGGCGATTACACATAATGAACATTTGGCCCAAGCCATCTGTACAAGGACGGTGCATTTGACGTAGCAGCTTAAAGCAGGGCACTTGCGGGCATCATGCTCTATAAAGAAGCAGAGGACCAGGAGGATCCTCTGCTTGTATAAGAAAAGCTTCTTTGTTGATTACGCTTTGTGCTACTTGCTTGATCCGGCAATTTGCCGGATCTTTTTTAATATATCCTCATTGTTCATATCTTCGCCCATTGCAAACACTTTTCGTATTTTTCCTGCACCGTCGACAAGAAACAAGGAGGTCACACTATGTACAAATTGGCCATCCGGCATCTTCTGAACCATAACCCCGAAGCTTTTTGCGACTTCTCCGGTTTCCGCCTCCGTTCCGGTCAACAGTTTCCAGCCCGCATAATCCATCCCCATCCGGTCCCCGTACTTTTTGAATACTTCCGGCGTATCTTTGACAGGATCAAAGGTAATAGATTGAAATTGTACTTTGCTTCCCCACAAGCCTTCCTTTTTAAGCTCCTCCTGCAGCTTTACCATGTTATAGGTGGTCATGGGGCATACGTCCGGGCAACTGGTAAATAAAAACTCGATCAGCCGCACTTTCCCGTCGGAATCGCTTAATTGCACGGTTTCTCCTTCAAGATTTTTTAATGTAAAGGGAGGGGCTGGCTTGATGACGGGCAGAGCAGGGCTCTCCTGATTAAGCCAGGAAACGATACTACCTATAAACAGGGCAAGCAGTAGCAGAACCAACAGTTTAAATCCATGCTTGTGTATAATTGCTTTCATAAAGTTCTCCTTATTCATGTATTCGTCGGGTCTGTTGCATAATTGGCCTCATTATAACACAGTCCAAATAGGAGCCACATAACTCAAAAGGGCTAGTTTCCGGCTGCAGCAGCCGAAATTGATTCGCAATCTTCATATTTTTGCCATAAACGGGAAGCTGAAACGTCAGGAGCATCGGACGTTCAAACATATTTCATAAACGTAGCTCTTACGGGGCATTTTGATCAACCGGGATTTCGATATAATCATCCTTGTCGTTACGGCAAGGATTTTATTTGTTTAAGGAGAGGGGAAGTGGTGCAGTATGGATTATCCGACAATAGATTTCGGATGGATCGGAAACGGAAATTTGATCGGAATGATGGCGGTTCTGCATGTCATGATTAATCATGCAGTCGCTATCGGAGGCTCGATACTTATGGTCTCTATCGAATACGTGGCTGTAAAACAGCAAAACGAGCGTCTGGAAGCCTTCTCAAGATGGCTTAGCAAATGGATTTTGATCATTACGACGACGCTTGGCGCCATGACTGGTGTAGGCATCTGGTTTACTACGACAGTTATTCAGCCGTATGCGATTGGCTCGCTACTCCGTATTTTCCACTGGGCCTGGTTCACGGAATGGCTCGTATTTGTCTCCGAGGTTGTACTGATCCTGATGTATTTCTATACGTGGGATAAATGGAGCGGTGATAAGAAAAAGCTGCATTTGCGTACAGGCGTCGCATTATGCGTAATGTCCTGGTTCACGCTGGTTCTGATCACAGGTATACTTGCCGCTCAAATTAATCCCGGTAATTGGGCGGAAACCTTATCGTTCTGGAGCGCCTTTTTAAACGAGACCTGGATTCCTTCAACATTGTTCCGGACTTTCGCTGCTATATCACTGGGAGTCGCGCTGCTTGCTCCTTTTACACGATGGTTTGTCAAAAACAAACTGGATCGGGTAACCGTATTAAAGCTTTTTGGAAAATGGCTCGTCGTTTCTGTTCCTTTAATGATAGCTTTTGGGGTCTGGTATCAACGCACATTGCCTGAAAAGGCACAAGCGCTTGTTGTATGGGGCTCCGGCATGAGCGATTTCACTTTCGCTGTTATTAACGTAACCGGATTATTGCTGATTTTTGTATTGGGGATTATGCTGCTTGACGGAAGAGCTAATTTCCCGGTCTCCCTTACCTTATTTACCGCATTATTTTCCCTGCTGCTGCTGGCTGAATTTGAAATCATCCGTGAAAATATTCGCAAGCCGTATGTCATCTACAATTATATGTATGCAAACGGAGTGTTGAAATCGGACTTGGAACGCTATAAGAAGGAAGGTATGCTGGGCGAGTCCAGATTATCCGGCATTACCAAAGTTACAGATGCCAACAAGCTGCAGGCGGGAGAGGAGCTGTTTAGGATGCAGTGCATATCTTGCCACAGTATTGACGGAGCGCGTCGAAGCAGAGCTATGACTGTACGTGTAAACGGATGGAGCGAAGAGGCCATCGCATCTTTCATTCCACAAATGCATCAAGTACGCCCAGCTATGCCTCCATTTGCAGGTAATGAGGAGGAAGTAAAGGCGTTGGCCGCATATATTCATAGCGTTGTAAGTGAAAAGCAGGCGACTACCGGCAGCAGTCCTGCATCAAAATAAAGCTTCATTAACTGGAGAGGGGTACGTATATGGGAAATCACGCATGGTTGCGCACGGAATCGCCTGTACCGAACGATTTGGGTCTGGCCATACCCGGAAATTTACCGATGTTTGAGGTTATAATTGTTGTGGGCTTTATTCTGCATATTCTGTTTGTCAACCTACTAGTCGCTGGATCCGTATCCGCTGTATACCTGGAGATCAAAGGGATCGTTAAAAAAGATCGGATTTATGACAGTATGGCTAACAGGCTGGCAACCCAAGTGTCAACCTTCAAAAGCATAGCGGTCGTGCTTGGCATAGCGCCTTTATTGATCATCAGCACGATCTACACGCAGTTCTTTTATCCATCCACGATACTGATCGGGCATATGTGGCTTATGATGATTCCGCTCTTAATCATTGCCTTTCTGTCCTTATATGTATACAAGTTTACATGGGAGGTATGGCGCAACCGCAAAGGGATTCATTTGATATTTGGTTTGCTGGGTACGGGTATTTTGTTGTTTATACCGCTGTTGTTTATAACGAATGTTGCTTCCATGCTTCAGCCGGAGCTGTGGGATGTCTCCAGAGGCTTCTGGGGATCGCTGTTTCATTATCCGACTATCTGGCAGCGCTATATGCATTTCATGGGAGCAAGTTTTACCATGACAGGCATATTTATGTATTGGCGAGGGGGGAGAGCGCTTCGCCACGCTCATGATCCGGTTGCCGAAGCAAGCAGGCTATTCGGGAAGAGGCTGGCGGCGGTGTTTACTTTGCTGCAGCTGGCAGCAGGCCCGCTGCTGTTGTTAAGCATGGATGCCCGGGTCAAGAATGCTTTCACCGGAGGATCTATATTTCATACCGGACTACTCGTTTTGGCCATACTGCTGGCTATTGCGTTGAGCTGCATGCTTGTTCGATTGACAAAAGCGGATAGTCGCCGGCTGTTTATGTCGACCGTCGTATTGTTTCTGATTGTATTGAGTTTAATGAGTTGGATCAGACACGAAGTGAGAGAGCTCTACTTGGCGCCTTATGTCAAAGAATCTCCCAGAACGATAGAGAAATCAAGACCATAAAGTTGGTCTGCAAGGAAAAGGCCGCAAAGCTGAAGATGCTCTGCGGCCTTAATACAGTGCTGTTATTTCTTCTCTGCCAGCCAGCGAGCCAGATTGGCAATTTCTTCATCTTTAATCGTTCCTTTAAAGGCAGGCATTCCGCCTCTTCCGCTTTGAATCAGCTTGTAGAGCTGCTGGTCAGACAGCTTTCCGCCGACCTTCTGGAGGTTGGGTCCCATCTTTCCTTCCAAATCGGTTCCATGACAAGCTATGCAGGATTGCTTGTAAATAGCTTCGGCCGCTTGTGCGTTTAACGGTGCTTCGGGCAATGCGGGAGCCGATGCCGCCTGTTTCATCTCTCCCTGATGGCTGTTCACTTGAATGAACAGGCCGCTTACACCTGCAACACAGGCAATGCCGCATAGCAGAGCCATTGTCCACTTGAGCATAGGTATTCTCCCTTCCTTTTTTTCTCGAATATACTAGCATTTTGAGAGAGTGTCTGTATATAGCACTTTGGAGTCAGGTGTTGGAAGCAACCGTTTTTATTCATTACAGTCAGGTGAAGAAATCAATAACAGATAGCTCTTATGAGTCATAGGTTTTTATTGAAAAATATGGTTAGATTAAATAGCAGATCAAGAAAGGAGTCACGCTATGCTGTATAAAAACATCAAGAGTCTTATTTTGATCATACCTACCTTGACCATCGGTTTGTGGGAGTATGTGCGCCATACGTTTCTGCTACCCTATATTTCTATGGATCTTGGAAATTGGCTGGCCCCGCTGCTTGTATTTGTAGTAACCATGACTTTATTGCGCAAGCTATTCCGCATGCTTGAGGTCCTTCAAGAGATGCTGCAGCAGGAAAGAAGCGATAAGGCTGCGCTGCTAGAGCGTGAGAAAATATCCAGAGAGCTTCATGACGGCATTGCGCAATCCCTATTCCTGCTTTCCGTTAAAGCAGATCAAATGGAGCAGGGAAATGAATTGGCAAAAGCGCCGTTCAACAGCTTTCGCAAAACCGTTCATCAAGTAAATGACTATGTGAGGCAGGCCATTGCCAGCTTGCGTTATCCGCCTGTATCGGAATCCAAGCCATGGGGCGAATCCATTCAAAATCTGGTCATCGATTTCAGGAAGGACACAGGTATTGCAGCAGAGTTAAACTGGAAGCTTCGGGAAGAACGGCTTTCCTTAAAGGAAAAAGTGGAACTGTACGCAACTTTAAGGGAAGCTTTAATCAATGTATACAAGCATGCCAATGCGCGCCATGCGTGGGTATCCGGTGAGGAAGAAGCGGCCGGATGGAAATGCAAGGTTACGGATGACGGCGACGGCTTCCCTGCGGAAGCACTGGACAATCCCGGTGGCTTCGGTATTACCATTATGAAAGAAAGAGCACAGGAAATGGGCTGGTTTCTAAATTTCAAGCAAGAGGATGACGGAATGACGGTCGAAGTAGGAAGGAGGGAATAGCCGTGCGTCAACCTATTCGTTTGATGCTGGTCGATGACCATGCGCATGCACGTCAAGCCATGCGAGAAATTATTCAGATTGATCCTGAATTCGACATCGTGTGCGAGGCGACGAACGGTCGGGAGGCTATTGCGCTGGCTGAACAGTGGATGCCCGATCTGATCTTGATGGACATTAATATGCCGCAGCTGGACGGACTGGAGGCGACCAAAATCATTAAAGAGCGGTTTCCTTACGTGAAAATCGTAATGGTGACCGTATCTGATGACATCACGCACTTGTTTGAGGCCTTGAAGAAAGGAGCGCAAGGCTACTTATTAAAAAATTTAAACCCTGCATCCTGGCATGAATATCTCCGGGCCGTAGCAATTGATGAAACGCCTATGTCACGAGAAGTTGCCGTACGTCTGCTTGAGGAATTTTCCTCGATTAAGACCAGAGTTCCCGAGCATTCTCCGCTGACTTCGCGTGAGAAGCAAATATTGGAATGCGTTGCTCAAGGGAAAAGCAACCGCGAAATCTCAGAATCCCTCGCCATATCCGAGCACACGGTCAAAAATCATTTGAAAAATATTTTACATAAGCTTCATTTGGACAACCGGGTTCAGCTCATGCGGTATGCGTTTGAAAAGGGCTGGTTCAGGGGCCGTAATTAATCTAATGGAGGAAAAAATGTATGGTCAAACAATGGTTGCTCGTACTAACGGGATGTATCATCATTGCCGGAATGACGGGATGCGGCGGCAGTCCGGGAGACGCGGGCGGAAACGCAGGGGGTAAAAAGCAAGCTGCAGCAAGAACGCAAAACGATGGATCTGACCCTGACGTGATTTACAAAAGCAGTTGTATTGCTTGTCACGGAGCCAACCTTGAGGGAAAAGCAGGACCAAGCTTGACGAAGATAGGCGCAAAGCTCGGCAAGGAGCAGATTGCAGCCAAAATCCAAAAAGGAGGCGGAGGAATGCCAAGCTACAAGGACAAATTGAAGGATGAGGAAATACAATTGCTTTCAGATTGGTTATCAGCAAAGAAATAAACCGCAATTGACAGTACGGCTGTCAAATAACCTTCACATTTAATTCCCCTGCCTCGATGTTAAAACCTGTTCGAATTATAGAGAAAACTTTATAATTATTTAGTATGCAGATTTCTTTATTTTGTTTAAGCTGCGGCATTTTAAATTCTCTAATAGGATTTAAAATCGTTTAGGAGGAGAATGGGCTTGACATTACAACAATTGAAGTATGTGATAGAGGTTGCAAACCGTGGCTCCATTAATGAAGCAGCCAAAAGACTGTTTATTACTCAACCTAGTCTTTCCAATGCGATAAGGGAGCTGGAAGAGGAATTGCAGCTTTCCATATTTGAAAGATCCAATAAAGGCATATCTCTTTCGAAAGAGGGAGTAGAATTTCTAAGTTATGCTCGGCAAGTCGTAGAGCAGGCACAATTATTGGAAAGCCGGTACCTCAATTCCAAGCCGTCTCCGCAGCATTTTTCCGTTTCGACCCAACATTACGCCTTTGCGGTAAATGCATTTGTCAGTATGGTTCAAAAGTATGGATTAGATGAATATGAAATGGCTTTACGCGAGACCAAAACTTATGAGATTATCGAAGATGTCAAAAGCTTGCGAAGCGAAATCGGGATTTTATATTTGAATGAGTTCAATGAAAAAGTGATTAACAAGATGCTTAAAGCCGCGAATTTACAATTTACCGGTTTATTTACCGCTAAGCCTCATGTTTTTATTAGCATTAAAAATCCGTTGGCAAGCCAGAAGATCGTAACCATCGATCAGCTTCAGCAATTTCCATACTTGTCCTTTGATCAAGGAGAGTACAATTCCTTTCATTTTTCAGAAGAGATTCTAAGCACCATGTCCCATAAGAAAAGCATAAGAGTCAATGATCGGGCTACATTATTCAATTTATTAATTGGTTTGAATGGATACACGATTTCAACAGGCGTGTTAAGCGCCGATTTGAACGGCAATGAAATCATTCCAGTTCCTTTGGATTGCGAGGAAACCATCCATGTGGGCTGGATATCCCATAAAAATATTGAGCTGACTAAGCTAGGTTCTGCTTATGTTGAAGCGTTGAAGCAAGCGGTTACCCTTCATGATTCAAATTAGAAAGTAGGGATCAATTAACAAAAGGTGTCTTTCCCTGACAGCAGCATAGGGATAGGCACCTTAATTTTTCGAAGCGGCCTTCAACGGCAAAAATTCCAACCGGCAGCTTTGCAGCAATTCGGCCTTACATTGACGGGACATGATTACGATATCAAGACCGGATATAGTCTAAGACTATGGCTAGCTATAACTTTATTGAATTACACGATAGAAGCCAGTATGTGATAACTTTTTTGTAACAAATAGTAGAGGAGTTTTTGCATGATGGTGAGAAGCAGTGTATTGGGATATCCGCGTATAGGTGCCGATAGAGAATGGAAAAAAGCGCTGGAAGCATTCTGGGCAGGCAAGCTTGAAGAAGCACAATTTCTAAGCAATTTGCAAGAAATCCGATTGAATCATTTGCGTAAGCAGCAGGAAAAAGGCATTGATTACATTCCTGTTAATGATTTCAGTTATTACGATCATATCCTTGATACTGCCGCGATGTTTGGCATTATCCCGCAGCGGTTTGCTTATGAGGGCGGCGTCGTGTCTTTGCCTGTCTATTACGGAATCGCCCGTGGAACGAAGGATGCTGCAGCAAGTGAGATGACCAAGTGGTTTAATACAAATTATCACTATATCGTTCCTGAATTGTCTGGTGCAACACCGGTACTTACCGAAAACAAGCCGCTTGCAGCTTATCGCGAAGCTAAACAGAAGCTTGGTATCGAAGGAAAGCCGGTGATCGTTGGACCATTGACCTTACTAAAGCTGTCCAAAGGTTACAATATATCGGAGACCGATGCTTGGCTGAACCGATTGCTTCCACTCTATGTACAAATTGTTCAGGAGCTTGCACAAGAAGGCGTTCAATGGGTACAGATGGACGAACCGATTCTTGTAACCAAATTAAGCGAAGCTGACATTCAAAATCTTAAGACCATTTATGAGACATTGGCCGCAGCAGCACCAAACCTGAACATTATGCTGCAAACGTATTTTGAAGCGGTAGAGCACTACAGCGATATTGTCGCATTGCCGGTCAAAGGAATCGGCCTGGATTTCGTACACGGAATTTCCGGGAATATCCAATCGATTAAAGCGTTTGGTTTTCCGGCGGACAAGATTCTAGGCGCAGGCGTCATCGACGGCCGCGGTATCTGGAGAGCGTCACTTAGTGGGAAACTGGCTCTGCTGGAAGAGCTTGCCGAAGTTGTTGCACTTGAACGTTTAATCGTACAATCCTCGTGCAGTCTGCTGCATGTTCCGGTAACGACAGCGGCTGAGACGAAGCTTACAGCTGAGCTGAAACATGCTCTTGCATTTGCAGATGAAAAGATAGACGAGCTTGTACTTTTAACAAAAGCATTATCTTCAGGCAGTGCCGCGATTGCAGAAGAACTGGACCAAAGTGATCGTGCGATACAAGCTCTCCAGCAGTCTGAGGAGCGCAACCGCATCAATATTCAACAAGCCGTTGCTGAGCTGAGCGTTCAACAACCGGAGCGTTCCCGTCCTTTTGCCGAACGTCACAGGGCCCAACAAGTGAAATGGCAATTGCCGTTGTTTCCGACAACGACGATCGGCAGCTTCCCGCAATCCCCAGATGTGCGTAAGGCGCGTCAAATGTGGCGCAAAGGAGAATGGAACAACGAGCAGTATATAGGCTTTATCCGGGAACAAATCGACATATGGATCAAGATTCAGGAAGAAATCGGTTTGGATGTTCTTGTGCACGGGGAGTTTGAGCGTACCGACATGGTTGAGTTTTTTGGCGAGAAGCTCGCAGGTTTCGCGTTTACACAAAACGGGTGGGTGCAATCGTACGGTTCCCGTTGTGTAAAACCGCCGGTTATATTCGGAGATATTGCATTTACCGGGGAAATGACGGTTGAAGAAACCAGGTATGCCCAGTCGCGGACTAATCGACCTGTTAAAGGCATGCTGACCGGACCGATTACCATTATGAACTGGTCGTTTGTTCGTGAAGATATTCCACGTGAGCGCATCGCCTACCAATTAGCCTATGCGCTTAGACAAGAAGTTGAGGCACTTGAGCAAGCAGGTATTGGCATGATCCAGGTTGACGAGCCTGCAGTTCGCGAAGGTCTTCCGCTTAAGGGAAAAGAGCAAGCCGATTATCTTGCATGGGCTGTCAAAGCTTTCCGCATCGCGACTTGCACGGTACAGGAAACAACGCAAATCCATACGCATATGTGCTATTGCGAATTTCATGACATGATTGATTCGATTGAAGCCATGGATGCCGATGTCATTTCCATCGAGACATCCCGCAGTCACGGCGAACTGATTCATAGCTTTGAGTTGAACACCTATAAGCTGGGCATCGGATTAGGCGTATATGATATCCATAGTCCGCGTGTGCCGAGCGTTGAGGAGATGACCGGCATGATTGAACGCGCCTTGCGTGTTTTAGATGCTAAGCTGTTCTGGATTAATCCGGATTGCGGTCTTAAAACCCGCGGACCTGAAGAGACTATCGCTTCCTTGCGGAATATGGTGGATGCAACCATGATTGCCCGTGCAAAACATGCTGCAAATGCCGCAACTGAATGATATCACGTGGCGCCGTATATTCTTGACTTGGCTTTTGTATTTATATATTATAAACATAAAAGTATACTATATTTCATAAAGAAGTGACAGCACCATTATTTTAACTAAAAAAGGAAAATGAAGATGAAGATAAAAGAATTAACGTTGATGACTCGCCAATTGGAAGCCATGAAATCCTTTTACGGCTCACTGTTAGGGTTAGAATTGCTAGAGGATCGCCCATCGTACTTATCATTCCGAGCCGGGGAATCCGTTCTTACATTTCAGAATGGTTCTCCCGGAGAAAATCCGTTTTATCACATTGCCTTTACCATCCCGACGAATAAGTTCGTTGAAGCCAAACGGTGGGTGAGCGAATTAGGTATCCCGTTATTTTCGAAGGAGGGTCAGGACGAGTTTGCGTTTGAAAACTGGAATGCGACTTCCCTCTATTTTTACGATCCGAATGGGAATCTGATCGAGTTTATCGCTCATCATACACTAGATAATGCGACGAACGAAGCTTTCGGACCAAAACTATTGCTTCGAATCAGTGAAATTGGTCTACCTGTCGATAATGTTCCTGCATCTGTAAGGGAACTCACCAGCGCGTTCCAGCTCAGCTTGTGGGGGGGAGACGGGCAGCAATTCGCACCGCTCGGTGGCGCAGAAGGTGTACTGATCGTGGTGGACAGACGTCGGCCATGGTTCCCGGACGGGCGAACACCTGCGGTGTTCGACTCCAAAGTAACGATGGAGGCCGTAGGCTCTGCCAGTTTACGAATGCAGGACGGCCTATACGAATTAAAATCGATCTGAAACAGAGGACGCCATCGATTTCGTTTTGGGATTGTATGCCAACCCTCCAAATAAAGATTGAACTAACGGTACGCGATACCTCAATAAACACAAAGAAACGGCAGCCGGAGAATGGCTGCCGTTTTCTCAACTAAACATTCGAAGGGGATATTGAAAACTTCAACAGAAATATTGGACAATGTTTTTGCCTCATGTCTGGTTGTTAGGACATGTTTTTTTGTTGAAAGTAAACAACCTTAACAAAATAGATCATTAAAAAATGTTAATGGACATTTAACCAATATGGGCATTTGCACATATGGTATGGAGTAAGTTAGCACAGAAAGGAGCTACGGAATGTCCAATGAGTTTGTTGCCCTCTTTGGATGAAGAAAGATTTTGGTCACACATTTTACGAGCGGAATCCACAGGCGATCAAAAAGTTTAACGAAGAAGTCCATAATGCTGTTTCCCACATCGAATGTAAGTATCATACATCCGCTATTGGCTAATCAAGAAAAAATTAATTGGAGGTTTTTACAATGAATGAATTCCAGAATGATCTTCAACAATTGAACGTTTCCCAATTTCAAGCCGGTGAGATGACGCCTTGGAATCAACAAAGCCAGTACACGGCAGGTCAATTTCCGATTGGCGTGGACCCGGCTGATCCATCGCGGTCGTGCGGTGTCTCCGTAGGTTTTTGTGGTGGTTTTTGTCATCATCACTGCGGCGGCTTTTGTGCAGGTTTTTGTCATCATCACTGTGGAGGCTTCTGTCATCATCACTGTGGTGGCTTTTGCCATCATCACTGTGGTGGCTTTTGCCATCATCACTGTCGCTAATCCGTCGCTGCCCGGATTATGCGAATTAACAAGAATCCATTAATTATCTAGAAGAGGTACCAAACAAGGAGCAGTTTGCCGCGGCAGCTGCTCTTTGTTTTCGTTTAATCTTTTGAGGCACATCCCTTAAAAAAACATGAATATTCTAAAAAACTTTTAGTTAAAGAAAAAAGAGCTCATGATATACTTAATTTGTAAGCGGTATCAACGCGCTGTTAAAAGTTGGCAAGAACAAGTAATCGATATCATGCCGGACAGGAGAATTTGCATGAGAAGAAACAGTTATTTTATCAGATTGCTCTCCTTTAACATCATATTGGTCATCGTTTCCGTTTTCATGTTAGGTTATATCGCCTACTTAAAGACAACAAGCTTAATTAACGAGAAGATCGATAAAATCAACGGACAGCTGCTCTTTCAGACACAGCTGCAAATCGAAAATTCCCTTCGATCTGTTGAAAGTGCTATCGTTCAGTTTTCACTTTCGCCAAACCTAATAAATATTATGGATGTCGATTTCAATGTGATCAAGTATGAAAATTATTTGGAATTGAAGAGCTTATTGCCGGAAATAAATACGCTATACTCTCATGATTCAGGCTTTAGTTATTTCGAGATCGTTAATTTGAATAAAGGCTGGGTGTTGCGTAACGGAGGAGTTCTCGCCATTCAAGAGGTCTATAGTCCTGACGAAATTCGGCGGATTAAAGAGGGTGCTTCAAGTTCGATCTGGAGCCGTGTGGACAACGGCAATTTTGAATACACTTTAAAGGTCCCGTTTTCGTCATTTGATCAATTCAATGGCGTTGTGCGCGCAAGGATTCCCGGCAACGAAATATATCATGTACTTGCGACCGGCAAAGACATGGGCGAAATGACCTTAATTGATGCAAATGGCAGCGTAATCCGCGGCTTAATTCAATTTAAATCAATTCAAGATGAGTTAGCGGACGCCGTTCAGAAGGTTCAACGCGACATTCAAATAGAACCGGAAGGAAGCTTTTTAACTAAATTAAACGGTGACGAATATTCTGTTATTTACCGCAAATCGGCCAAGTACGGTTGGACGTATTTATCCGTAGTGTCCACCTTGGAAACGAACAGTACTTCCCGGTTTATCGGATTTTTCATTGTCATCACCAGCTTTGTAGTCATAAGCGTCATTTTCGTGTTTTCTTTATTCGGAGCAAGAAAGCTTTATTCGCCGATCAAACGTTTATTCCATCTGGTTGTATCGAACTCCGACGATAACTCCCATGCTCGCAGCAACGAGTTGGATTTTATCAATAAAAAAATTCGGATGTTTTTACAGGATAGTCAGAGGCTGAAGGCCCAATTGGGAATCAAAGCTAACGAACTCAATGATTTTTTTGCGTTCAAGCTTTTTCAAGGAGAATTAAAACAGACTGAGATTGAAAGCAAATTAGGCATCGATATGCGTTGGGAACAATATTGTGTAATGACGGTGCAAATTGATACGCTGGAAGGTACAGGCTACCGGAAAACCGATTTGGATCTTTTGCTTTTTGCCGTTAAAAACATGCTGGGCGAACTTGCAGCGGAATTATCGGTACTCAGACCGGTCATCATAAACAATGTCCAGGTTCTGCTGATCGGTACCCCGCATAAAAATGTTGAGGTCATGAAAGAAGACGTTTATTTGCTCTCGCGTTCGATTCAGCAAGCCGTCAAACAATATCTAAAGCTGCAAGTGAGCATAGGAATCAGCGATCCCTTCTTCAAGTCGTACGAAGCCTCCGATGGATACCATAAGGCGGCAGATGCGTTAAAATTAAGAATGACCCACGGACGAGAAGCGATTTTGTATATATCGGATTTCGATGAAACCGAAGCAGTCAAAGCCAAGTATCCGGCTTTAATCGCCAAAGATTTGAACGACGCCATTAAATTTGGCGACAAGGAGCAGACAAAGCATTTTCTACATAATTTCATAGCGGAAATCTTTTCAGGACCTTACAGCTACAAAGATTGTCATAAATTTATTTTCCTGCTGCTGATGGATATGATCAAGCTTAGTAACAACTCGGATGAAATGTTTATCCGGCTGTTTAAGGAAAAGCCGTTATTCGATTATTTGGATCAACTGCTGCAAAACTCGGGTCATGATGTAGAAGTTTGGATTTACGACACCGTCATCGAACCTATGATCACAGAGACGTTAGCGAGGAATGAAACCCGTCATCGAAACATAACGAAAACGCTGATTCAATTTATACACGAGGAATACGATACGGATTTGACATTGGAAGCTTGTGCTTCCCGTCTTCATTTCAATCCCAATTATTTGGGGCAAATTTTCAGGAAGGAGTCGGGGAGTGGATTTAATGATTATTTATCCCAATACCGGTTGATTATTTCGAAAAAAATGTTGGCTGAAACCGATTATCAAGTGCAGGAAATCGCCGAAAACCTTCGATTCAGCAACTCGCAAAATTTTATCCGATATTTCAAGAAGATGGAAGGGATAACCCCCAGACAGTATAGGGAAAATTTGATGAAGTCATGACGCGACGCGTCATTTTTTTTGCCGATATTCATTATTGATTATTGATTATTGCAAGTCTGTTCGATAATCACGGTTACACTGCAGGATGGATTATTTACGCATAGCCGCCGCTTTGTTATAACATAAGCAAGTTCATCCAAGCTGAGCCTTAATCGGGGTTAATATGATTTCGGAGGGGAGGTAAAACATTTGAAAATGGTTTCTGATTTATCCCGAACCGCGCGGCTGCAGACCAATCATCCCGCGAAAGGAAAAGCGGACAAGTTGCTAAAGGAAATGATAAGGGACCGCTGGCTATATCTGATGCTGCTTCCAGGCGTGATCTATTTTGTCTGTTTTAAATATTTGCCGATGTGGGGGCTTGTCATTGCGTTTCAAAACTATATGCCCTTCCTGGGGATCCTGAAAAGTGAGTGGGTTGGTTTTGAGCACTTTCTTTTTTTGTTTCGCAGTCCCGATTTTTGGATGCTGCTGCGCAATACTACGATATTGGCTCTGTACAATATTTTCTTTTTCTTCCCGGTGCCTATCATTCTTGCGTTAATGATGAACGAGATCAGGCATGCCCTGTATAAAAAGTTTGTTGTATCTATGGTTTATATTCCGCATTTTCTATCATGGGTTATTGTTGTAAGCTCCTTTTATATTTTTTTTACGATAGAAAACGGAATTGCCAATGATTTCATTCAGTCGTTGGGCTTTGAAAAGGTTCGTTTCCTGGACAGCGTCCAGTGGTTCAGAACGATGGTGACACTCGAAGTGATTTGGAAGGAAAGCGGTTGGGGGACGATCATCTTTATGGCGGCGCTCGCAGGCGTTAACCCGCAGTTGTACGAAGCAGCCAGGATGGATGGCGCGAATCGTTGGAAGCAGCTGTACCATATTACGCTGCCTTCCATACGCAGCACGATCGTCATTTTGCTCATCCTGCGGTTGGGATCGTTTTTGGATACCGGGTTCGAACAAATTTTCCTGATGCTCAATGCTTTGAACCGCGAGGTAGGCGAGGTGTTCGACACTTACGTATACAGGGTTGGAATTCAAGGCGGACAATTCAGTTTCAGTGCCGCTGTCGGTATGTTTAAATCATTGGTCGGTCTTATGCTGGTATTGGTAACGAATCGTATGGCCAAAAAATTTGGCGAAGAAGGTATTTATTAATCCGGCCGGAAAGGAGAGCGCTATATGAATTTATATCAATCCTGGGGCAGCAGGCTGTTCGACCGGTTCAATTATTTTCTGTTGTTGATCATTGCTTTTATTATGGTGGTTCCCTTTCTTGTAAACATCGTCGGTTCGTTCGCCTCACCGGAAGAAGTTCTCCGCAAAAATTTCGTGATCATGCCAACACGCTTTTCATTAGATGCTTACCGCTATATATTCAGCTCGGAAATCATTCCGCGTTCGTTGATTGTCACCGCATTAGTTACTGTAGTGGGTACAGGGGTCAATATCGTTCTGACCTCATTAATGGCCTACCCGCTCGCCTGCAAACGATTGAACCTGCGCAAGCCCATTATGCTGATGGTTATCTTCTCCATGTTGTTTAGCGGAGGCATGATACCAACGTATATTGTCGTCAAAAGCTTCGCGCTGCTGAATTCATACTGGTCCATGATCATTCCCGGTGCCATCAGTGCGTTCTATCTGATTATTATGAAAAATTTTTTCTTGCAGCTGCCTGATGAATTGGAAGACTCGGCACGAATAGATGGGTGCAACGATCTTCAAATTCTATATAAGATTGTTGTTCCGTTGTCGATGCCGGCGATCGCGACCTTCTCTCTTTTTTATGCAGTCGGCCATTGGAACGCCTTTTTTAGTGCTCTGCTGTACATCAACGATGCGACAAAGCTTCCGATCCAGGTTTGGCTTCGTCAGATCGTTATTTTGTCTCAAGTGGGCATAGGTGATTCGAGCAGCGCTTTAGAGGGAGTGGTTCCGCCGGGAAAAACGATTCAAATGAGTGTGACGGTCGTTTCCACACTTCCCATTCTGCTGGTTTATCCTTTTTTGCAAAAGCATTTTGCCAAAGGTGTGCTGCTTGGATCTGTCAAGGAATAAGGATGCAAACTCTGTCAAGAGATCATCATATCACAGTTGGAGGGTTGATTTAGATGAACAATGGTCTGTTCAACAAAGGCGTAACGGGAACCATATTGTTGGCGTCTCTCGTCAGCGCGGCAACCGGGTGCACAGCCGAAAAAACGGGATCCGCTCCGGCACCGGGCACAACCGGACAAAGTACCGCCCCGGCCGCCCCGGTCAAGATTACGATGTTGAGTCAATATGAGACTCCGGAACCGCCAGGCGCCAATAACCCGGTGGTTCGTAAAATCGAAGAATTAACCAATACGAAGTTGGATATTACTTGGGTGCTGAACTCCAATTATACGGATAAATTAAATGTGACGATTGCTTCAAACGATTTGCCGCAAGCGGTACTCGTCGTCAATCCCCAGGACAGTGTTATTGTGAATGCTGCGGTCTCCGGGTTTTTCTGGGATGTAGAGCCTTTCCTTAAGGACTATCCCAATTTAAGCAAATTGGATAAGGATACGTTGAACAATACGAGAATTAACGGAAAAATTTACGGGTTGTACCGGGGCCGTTATCCGGAAAGAATAATTCTTTACTACAGACATGATTGGCTGACTAATGTAGGAATTAAGGAAGCGCCGAAAAATGTCGAGGAATATTACCAGATGCTCAAAGCTTTTACATTTAATGACCCTAACAAATCCGGCAAGCAGGATACCCGTGGCATTACAGAAGATAAAACATTTGGAACCTATACGTTTCCGCTGTTATTCGGCGCACCGAATGGCTGGGGATATATCAATAACCAGGTCATTCCCGAGCAGATGACCAAAGAGTATATGGATTATCTGAAATTTTTCAAAAAATTGTACGATGAAAAGATATTAAACCAGGACTTTGCAACGGCTCCCCAAAAGAAACCTACGGATGATTTTATGCAAGGGGTTATAGGCGTTCGCGGGACTACCCTGGAAAATTATCGCAATGAATATTATTATAACGCCGCTAAAGTATTTCCGGGCGGAGAGGTCCGCGCCATACCGGCGCTGGTATCGACTACAGGACAAAAGCGGGTTCAGAAAGGTCCTGGTTTCCTGGGGATGTATATGTTCCCGAAATCGAGCGTGAAGACAGAGGCGGAGCTGAGACAGATATTAACCTACTTCGATAGGATGTATGACGATAAGCTGGTCAAAACCGTCATGTTGGGTGTTGAAGGTGTCCATTACCAAGAAGAGAGCGGCGGAGCTGTAAAAATATTGGACGAAACCAAATACAGCAAAGAAGTTGTGCCGGTCGTACACCTTGCATCCCGGATCGACCTAATTAACAACGGGTCTCCATTGGCCAAAGAAGCGATAGCCGCATTAGAAGAAATTAAAAAATACGGAGTTGCTGACGCAACTGCCGGATTAAATCTCAGTGACGCAGGCAAGAAAAAGCTGTCGACAATCAAGAATATTCTTGATGATGCCAGAATCAAGTTCGTGATGGGAGTCATAGACGAGGCCGGATATAAGAAAGAGGTCGATAAATGGTTGCAGATGGGCGGCAACGACATCATCAAGGAGTATACGGAATTGTACAACAAATATAAGAAGTAGCGGTAATCCCGATGAGCGGAAAGACTTCTGTGCCCGGTCATCGGGATGATTAATCATTATTAGGGGAGTGTGAATGTAGAATGAATTATCGGGAACTTGTATCGCGTGGGGATTTGAACTACGATCACAATGTAAAGAGAAGCGAGGGGGGGCTGCCGATCGGGAACGGCAGAATGGGCAGTCTGATTTGGACTTCTCCTTCAGCTGTTAAATTCCAAGTGAATCGTGTTGATGTCTATGCCAATGACCGGTCTACAAACAGCTTTAATCAAAGACATCTGGATTATGGATACGGATGCGGCTTTGTAGATATCGATCTGGCGGATTATGGCGAGGACGTTTTTCAAGACGGTACGATCCGGCAGCAGCTTAGCCTTTATGACGCATTGGCAACCATCCAAGGCAATGGAGTGGATGTCGAGGCCTTCGCTTACGATAACGATGTATTCGCCGTGAAAGTTAATGACGGAAGGGCAGAACCGGAAGGAATTAACATCAAGCTGAAAATGTTAAGACCGGCGGAAGTCGTAACCAAAAGCCATTCAGCGGTTTCTACCTTAAGTATCCATCAGGATATCATGATATTAAAGCAGATATTTAGGGAAGGGGATTATTATTGCTCGTCCGTAGTCGCGATTGGAATATCCGGCCGCAGCGGGGTCATTCGGATGAACGATGAGTTCGGCGGCAGAGCACCTGTAGGCAGCTTCAGAGTTAGTAAAATGTTGGGGATGCCCAATGAAACGGAGATGCGTCTTTGCGTCAAGCCGGCATCGGGGAGCTTCGAAATCTTTATTGCCAGTGCAGCGACATTTGACGAGAACGAGGATATTACGGCTCAAGCTATAACAACGCTTGAATCGGCGCGAACAATGGGCTATGAAAGTATGCTTCGTGAGCATAAGGAATGGTGGAACGAATTTTGGCGGAAGTCGTACATCCGGCTAAGCAGTGAAGACGGGACCGCGGAGTTTGTCGAGGCGCATTATTCATATTTCGTGTATTTGATGGCTTCGAACTCCCGGGGAGGCAACTATCCGATGAATTTCGGAGGAATGCTCCTCAGTCCTCGCGGCGACCTCAGACATTGGGGGGCGATGCAATGGTGGAGCAACCTGAGACTTTATTATAATGCAGTTCTTCCAACCGGCCATTTTGAACTGATGCAGCCTTATTTTAGCATGTATACGGCCATGTATGATTCATGCGCCAGAGCGGCCGAGCAACAATGGGGAAGCAAAGGCATTTACATCCCCGAAACCGTATGGTTTAACGGTGTGGATGAGCTGCCGGAGGATATAGCCGCAGAGATGCAGGATCTTTATTTGCTCAGAAAGTCATGGGAGGAAAGATCCGAGAGATTTAAACGCTATTCGTTCAACAAACATCCGCACGAAAGCAGATGGAACTGGAAAGGATTTGAAAAGTGGGTTGACGGAAACTTGGTTTATACGGAAAAAGGCTACGGTCCTTTCGGTTCCACTTCCCACATGTTTGGCAACGTAGTCGGAATTGCTTATCATTATTGGAATTATTACGAGTTTACAAATGACTTGGCGTTCCTTAGGGACAGAGCTTATCCGATGATCAAAGGCGCAGCCGAGTTCATGCGCAATTATCCTCATGTGCGCAAGGATGATGACGGCAAATACCACATTTATAACAGCATTACCGGGGAATCGTATATCGGAGGCAAAGATACTATGCAGTGCATGGCCTCGCTGCACGCCATCATGCCTGTGGTGTTGAAGTCAGCCGATATATTAGCTGTGGATCAGGAGATGATTCCTGTGTGGGAGGAATTTTACCGCTATCTGGGACCTCTGCCGAAGAGCGACCATCCAACGGCTGTTTTGAAAACAGCAGAGGATGAACCTGCCGTTTGGGTCAGCGCTATCGGACCTGTACAAAATAAAAAAAATGACATTAACGTCGATCCGATGCGATATTTTGACCTTTGTTCGGTGGAAACGTCTTATGAGAATCCGGATTGGTTTGAGACGGGTAAGGCTACCATTCATTATTTGGAAAAATCATACGGAGGTGACTGGAGAAAAGCTCCTACCGAAATGTCGGCTATTGCCTGGATTTTGTCGGGCATGGGTTATGCGGAGGAGTTTAAACAAGCTGTTCTGGCGCAATTGGAATGCGACAACGCAGCAAGAGAGTACTGTTATTTCGACGATACCGGTAAAGTCCCATTTTTCGACAACCGACTGACCGTGCGGGAAGGGATAAACGCCCTGAGCGCGCAGCGTTTGGGCAATGCAGCAACCGCTGTACAATACGCACTCTGTCAAAGCCAGCCCGCAGGGCCGGGTAAAGAGTCGGTCATCCATCTATTCCCGGCATGCCCGAAGGATTGGGATGCTGAGTTCTCGCTTTGGTGTCATGGCGGTTTTAGGGTAACTTCCGCGATACGCAAAAGGGTTATCGAGCTTGTGAGCATCGAATCGATGCTTGGCGGAACATGCAGACTGCGCAACCCGTGGGGCAACCGGGAAGTTGCCGTATATCGGGATAACGATGAAATCATGCGCTCCGTTGACTCATTGATTGAATTCCATACGGACAAAAACACCGCATATACAGTGAGAGAGTCACGTGATTAAACTCAGTTCTGTTGGAGTCATCCGATACCTTTAAAGCATACCAAATCAAATGGCTCAGCAACCGGTTAACCGGTTGCTGAGCCATTTGGTGATCGGTGACATACGGCGTATGCCGCTGAGGAATTTTTCTGGTCGGATGTAGAGTATGTACCGGCATGCGGGTCCCAAAACAGCGATGTAACTCCTTCAAAGATAGGAATAGTATCAGTCCGAAGCGATGAAACGGGCAGATTACAACAATGAAAGGACTTAAGGGACTTGATGTAGAATTAAATCATTCAAACCAAGCTCAACGAGGAACAAGAGCTCAACCGTACATTACGAGGCTGCCGGCATGGGAGGTGGAAAATGCAACAACCAAATGTACTAGATAAAGTCACTTGCTTTATCACTAGGGAAAAGGATACGAAAACAGAACTTCTTCTAATTCAACACCCAAATGCAGGTATTCAATTACCGGCAGGAACAGTTGAAATCAACGAGGATGTGAAACAAGCTGCCTTGCGAGAAGCTAATGAAGAAACTGGTTTAGCTGAATTTATTACATGCAACTATATCGGGAAGCAAGACATTAATTTAGTGGGGAAGTACATTATTTCCCGGAAGGCGAAGGTCTTCTCAAGACCTGACTTGTCAAGCTTTCAATGGGCAGAAATTAGAAGGGGTATTACGGTACAACAAGAACGCAGACAAGGGAAGTTTGTACAAGTATCGTACATAGAAGGAGATCAATATCCAGAGCCTAATTACATAACTTATCAAATAACAGGTTGGGTTGAAGATTCACATTTAGCTTCAAAAATCTCGCGACATTTTTACCACTTACGTTCAAGCTGTTACCTGAATGAGTGGGAACAAGAAGCAGATAATCATACTTTTAAATTATTCTGGACTCCATTCGACAAGTTGCCTGAGATTGTTTCACCACAAAATGAGTGGCTTGACTTTGTTTCAAACGAGTTGATGTATTCCTTCTAAATGATGTTTATTTATTTCAACCTAAACATCTGACATGATTCAACAATTTGCGTCCCTTTACAGGACAAGGCCATGCGCTTAAAATATGAGTGTTATGAAAACCAAAAGAGGGACGTGATGACTTTGTCCAAAAAAATTCTTATCATCACAGGCGATGCTGTAGAAGCTCTCGAAGTGTATTATCCTTATTACCGGGTTCTGGAGGAAGGCTATGAAGCCACTCTAGCCTCGCCGACCAAAAAAGTGTTGCGTACGGTGATCCATGATTTTGAGGGATGGGACACTTATACGGAAAAGCCCGGATATCAATTGGAATCCCATATTTCATTCGCGGATGTCGATCCTGCGAAATACGACGGACTTATCATACCTGGTGGAAGAGCGCCTGAATATATCCGTTTGGATGAAAACATTCCACGCATTGTCGGCCATTTTTTCGAAGCCGGCAAGCCTGTAGGCGCGATCTGTCATGCTGCGCTAGTTCTAAATGCTCTCAAAAATAATCAATATTTCGAAGGGCGTACGCTAAGTGCCTACACAGCATGTCGGTTCGATGTAGAGGCGCTTGGAGCAAAGTTTACAACTGAGACGCTTTATGTTGACGGTAACATCGTTTCGGGGCATGCATGGCCTGATTTGCCAGGTTTTATGCGTGAGTTTATAAGGCTGGTGCGCGGTTAGGATATTAGGAAGAAATAATAAAGGGTTGCTTAAATTGTCATTCCTAATGACAGTTGGAGCAGCCCTTTCTATCATTTCAAGATGCTCGCTCATCTTGGAAAGGCCTCGATAGAGGTTTTCTTAAGCGAGCTTAAAATAACGAAGAAGCTCTTTGGTATAACAAATAACATAATGAATATATTACGCTAACGGGACACAAGAGCTCACCGTACATCACGAGGCTGCCGCGGATCGACCATCATTTTCACTACAGGCAGAATACGCAAGACAAACACCAGAGGAAATATCATTCCGAGAAGGTGGGTCCTGAAGCCTTAAGCATTAGCTGACGCACAATTAAGTTTGGAAAAGCAAATCGCCTTAATGAAAGAAAACCGAGACAAATGGTGATTATTATATGGAATCATCCATCGGTCAATAAAGAATTGGAATGCAGCCATAAACACGTAAGATGTATAAAAAAGTAATATTTGGAGGAATCGGACTCTATGGTAATAGGTCGTTTTCCCGAGAGTATTGTAGTTATTGGGGCAGGGATGGCGGGTTTGGTATGCACTTTGGAGCTTATGAAACAAGGATATAATGTGCGTTTATTCGAGGCAACTAATCGACCGGGCGGTCGCGTATACACGATGCGGGATCAATTTGCTGACGGAATGTATTGCGAGATGGGGGCTGCCTTCATTGGAGCGCATCATTTTCTCACATTGAGTTATGCCCAGCAGGCCGGGGTTCAATTAATAAATTTACCAGTCCCCAATAGACGTTTGACATATATCAACGGAAGATTAATAATAGATTCTCCGGCTGAACCTGCACGGTGGCCTGTTTCGCTTACAGCGGAGGAAAGAAATTTAGGATATGCGGGAATTTTGGAAAAATATCTTAATCCGGGGCTTAAAGCGACGGGTAATCCTTTTTTGCCGGACTGGCCCACAAAACAAGCGATACAGCTCGATTCAATGACAATGGAAGAATATCTTAAGGGTCAAGGAGCATCTCCAGGTGCAATTAAGTTGTCTGAAATCGGTTATATGCAGATGTTAGGCGATGGTATTCGTAAAGTATCTGCATTACAGCGACTGTTGGACCTAAAAATGGCCAGCTCTGAGGGAAGCGCACAAACTATAGCAGGTGGAATGGATCAACTACCGAAAAAGCTTGCCCTTACAATTGGCTCCAATATCAGTTATGGATGTGCTGCGACGCATATTGAGCATAATAATAAAGGAGTAACTATCCAATTTACTAAATCTGGCGAAGTTTTCACTATCTACTGTGATCGGGTCATTATGGCTATTCCCTCTACAGTTCTGCGAACAATTCATTTTTCCCCGCCACTCACCAAAGAAAAAAATGATGCCATTCAAAATCAACTTTCTACTTCTGTTACTCGTACCGTCGTACAAAGTCGAACCAAATTCTGGAAAAACTTAAGTTCCTTTACTACAGTAAATACAGATCTGAAAATTGGCTGGCTGTATGATGCCACATTCACTCAAACGACCTCAAGGAGAGGGTTAATTTGTTCGTATTCTTCCGGTGAAGCGGCGCGGGAAATAGCTAGAGCTGGTAATCTTAATGCGGCTGTATCAGAAATCAAACAGGTGCTGCCTGAATTGTCGTATAATTATGAAGGTGCGGCGGTCTTTTCTTGGGATCATAATCCTTACTCTCGGGGTGCATATGCTTGGTATAGGCCGAAACAGATGATTCGAATGATCCCGACACTGTCTGCCCAGCAAGATAGTATTTACTTTGCAGGTGATGATACAAGTCTTTTTCCCGGTTGGATTGAAGGTGCGATCTCCTCTGCGTTACGAACTGTAAATCAAATTATTGCAGGTAACAGCATATAGTACGCTAATGTATGTATAGGTTTTGCTGAACATTGCTGTGATTGAAGCTTACTCCACTAAAACCGGCATGTTACCTTCCAAGAATTGACGAACAAGGCAGTGTTAGGTAATCTATAATTATTCATTACTTGTAAAGAAATTCAAATTGTGAAAGAAAGAGAGGATCACTCTATGTCTAAACCTCTGCTATCCAATCGGTTACTTGGCAGAACAGGCCTTCTTGTCTCCCCGCTTTGTATAGGTGGAGCTCCACTTGGCGATATGCCTGAAACCTTTAACTACAGTACAACAGAAGAAAACGCGCTGGCCACAATTCGTGCTGCCTTTGCAGGCCCGATCAACTTCCTCGATACAGCTGCGGCCTATGGTGATGGTGAGAGCGAGCGCCGTATCGGCAAGGTAATTAAAGAGAACGGTGGACTCCCATCGGGCTATGTGCTCGCCACCAAAGCTGATCGCTGCTTACAAACCGGTGACTTCAGCGGCGAACAAATCAAACGTTCCATCGAAGGAAGTCTCCTCCGCTTGGGGCTGGATCGCCTGCAATATGTTTACATCCATGATCCGGAACATACTACCTTTGAGAATGTAATGGGGCCGAGCGGACCGCTTGAGGTATTGAAAAGCTTCAAAGATCAGGGAGTCATCGATCACATTGGTATATCTGGCGGGCCGATCCAAATGCTCATTCGATATGTAGAAACGGGTGAGTTTAGCGCCGTTGAGACTCATAACCGCTATACGCTGCTCAATCGATCAGCTGAGCCTTTGCTTGATGTCGCCAGTCGATTGGGTGTTGCAGTAATCAACGCAGCACCCTATGGTAGCGGCATGCTGGCAAAAGGTCCAGATGCCTACGCCCGCTATGCTTATAGTGATGCACCGCAATCATTGCTCGAACGCGCACGATTGTTTGTAAAAGTCTGCCAGGAATACGATGTGCCTCTGGCCGCCGCGGCGCTTCAATTCTCCATGCGTGATCCCCGTGTCACGAGTACTGTCGTTGGCATGACCAAACCGGAACGAGTCGCCCAGACATTGGAGCTTGCCAGTTACTCTATTCCTCCCGAGCTTTGGCCTGCGCTAGACGCCATTGGATTTGATACGGACGATCCCGAAGCGAATAGATTTACATAATGGGCCGATAATTTGTGACTTTAAAGCCAATGTCATGGTCTAATAAGCAGTTTAATTGAACACTGGTTGCAGTAGAGAAGGACCGGTCAAACTTTATAGTCGATTGTTAAATCACCATCAATTGAAAAACCGCGAAGGCTTGATGCTGCGCGGTTTTTCCCTATTTATGGCCGAATCTTTCATTATGTAGCGTAAGTTGTAGTGAGAGAATTAGACAATCATTTAAGACAAATGAGATACCGGTCTTTTTTTCATTTATTGCATAATAAGGTTACGCCCTTTATCATCTGTTTTGGAATACGAGTCACTGGAGGGCGTAAAAGTGACAATAAAAAATGAAAGGAAGATACCGTTTCTCTTCCTTCTGAAACAAATTGAAGCAGCTCTACTGCTTGCAGAAATTCAAATCATAAAGGGTTGCTTAACAAGATAATGTGATAAAATGAATACATTAATTGATCCAAAGACTGTTGATGAGGATGTGCTTTAAAAAGGAATTTTATGAGAAAACTAAGAAAACACCTATTCAATTTAGCGTTGGGTGAGTTAGCGGCCGCCTTTTCTTTTTTGGTTGTATATAAAATTTATGTAGATTTAGGGGTCGCGAGCTTGCTTGCGCTATCATTCCTTGTGTTTATATTATTTCAAGGTGTTACGTATTGGGTATATAGATCTCAATCAATAGGGAAGAAGAAACCGTTTTTAATGCGGAAAACTCTAATTGCACTTAGAATTACGAATCTTATTTTAGCTGTGTTAGTAGTTATAATATTGATAATGCTCGCTCAGAATAAAAATGACCTGGTTGTCAGTATATTAATTTATGTTTTTTCCGTGATAGAATATATAAATTACTATTGGTATCGTTTAAGCTATGGGAAGTCAGGTTTCAATATCAAATTGCTTATCCAAACCGGCTTACAGCCATCGAGTATTCATAAATTATTAAAAAGAAAATAATTGGCCTGTTATTAGCCAAAATATGTAATTCCAGTAACGTTTGGTCGGCTTATAGTCAAAGCCGTTACGAATTTATAAACTGGACGTCAGAGAATAGGAGAAGAAATGAAAAATGCAAGAATTATGAATAAACAAGAGAGAATTGAAACAGTCTTTTTATATGGAGTTTTCATTTGTTACATACTTTTTTTATTTAAATTATTGTTCTTATCAAGAGTTTCACTTTTGGATTTGTTAAATAGTCAAAGGACTTTAGATAGGTCAATCAATCTCATTCCTTTTTATAGTATAAAGGAATATATATTTAGCAACTCTGCCACTATAAAAAATTTCGCTTTTGCTAATGTGGTTGGCAATATAGTTATCTTTATTCCTCTTGGCACATATTTGTCAGCATTCAAAAACGATAAAAGAGTAATAACCAATCTGCTATTTATATTCATAGTGAGTTTATTTATTGAAATCATTCAGGGGCTTTTAGGCATTGGAGCATCAGACATTGATGACATAATTTTAAATTGTTTGGGTGGATTAGTTGGTATTATAGGGTATAAGTTTTTAATGTTTATATTACGAGATGAGAAAAAAGTACGTACTGCAATTACAACACTATCAGCAATAGGATTGCCTGTTTTATTATATTTATTATTTGTGGTGAGATTGCGTCTCTGAATATCTGGAGTCGTCACCTTTCGGTTGGTTTGTAGGGGTACAAACAAATTTTACCGGGTTGACGATTCTTTTTCTACCATTTAGTGGTTAATCAACAGGCCTGAGAAAATAATTGTCTAAACGATTGTGCGTGATTTACTGAATTGACAGTCGGAGCAGTCGATGTTATCATTACATATATTTTTAATTAGGAGGCTTGTCATCTATGATACACTCCATGCGTTTAAGATAAGCTGGCAATAAAAAAGCGGGTTTTTCCACATATTGTGGGCTTTTTTTGAGCTGCTTATTTTACGTGTGCAGGACATAGATCGCGATTTGGATAGCTTTTTTCGGGCTATGCCTCTTTCGGTGCGTTCTCTCTCGTGATAAATGCAGATCTAAGCCCGCATTGTGGACTTGGATCTGTATTTTTTATTGCCCAAATTGCTTCCGTCTATTCGAAATTTAGATGAAATAAACGGGAAGGGGCTATTAGTATGCGATATATGCACTGGTACTTCTTTATATAATCCTCGCTTCATAAATCGCAGGCTATCCTGCGAACAGAAAACTGCGATTTCTGAAGGAGGTTATTATTGTGAATTTATTGATAAAAGCAAAAGATATTTATGTGGAATATATGGGTCGCGATATCCTGGATATCGACGAATTGGAGCTTTATGATTATGATCGTATCGGTCTGGTAGGCGCAAACGGGGCAGGAAAGAGTACATTGTTAAAAGTATTGTTGGGTGAAACGCCAATACCGCAAGGTAAAATCGTCCGGGAGGCTAATTTTGCTTATATCCCGCAGTTGGATGATGTCGTCGTGCACGAGATAAAGGATCACGCTTTAATGGGCAAACTGGGAATTGACCGTATTCATGTAGAGAACTTGAGCGGTGGTGAAGAAACACGGCTAAAAATTGCGCAAGCATTATCTAACGAGGTGCATGGTATCTTTGCTGATGAACCGACGTGCCACTTAGATCGTGATGGCATATACTTTTTAATCAACCAGCTTAAAAATTTTTCCGGCGCATTGCTCATTATAAGTCATGACCGCTATTTCCTTGATCAGGTCGTCGATAAAATTTGGGAACTGAAAGATGGAAAGATTACCGAGTATTGGGGGGGATATTCCGAATATTTGGCGCAAAAGGAAGAAGAACGGCAAACTCAAGCTGCACAATATAAGCAGTTTACTGCTGAACGAGACAGGTTAGAGAAGGCAATCACCGAAAAACAGAATCAGGCTCGGAAGATGGATCAAAAAGCGAAGGGAGCTTCAAGAAAAAACAGTTCTGAAAGCGGCGGACGTCTCGGTCATCAAAAAACGACGGGCAGCAAACAGAAGAAGCTCCATAATGCCGCTAAAAATATGGAGCATAGAATCGAGGCGCTTGGTGATGTGAAATCACCCGAAGCAGTTCGCTCCGTCCAATTCCGACAAAGCAAAGCCCTGGAGCTTCACAATCCGTTTCCTGTCACAGGGAAAGAGATTTGCAAACAGCTTGGGGGCAAGGTCATTTTTGAACATGCGTCTTTTCAATTTCCGTTGGGTGCCAAGATTGCGGTAACCGGTGCAAATGGAACAGGTAAAACGACGCTTTTCAAAATGATACTGGATCGCGAAGACGGCATCTCCATATCTCCTAAAGCGGAAATCGGCTGCTTTGCTCAAAAAGGTTACAAGTTTGACCGTAATCAGGGTGTTATGGAGTTCATGCTGGAATACTGTGATTATCAGGTGCCGGAAATTCGCGCTGTACTGGCATCTATGGGATTCTCTCATCATGATGTACGCAAGGAGCTATCTGTTTTAAGTGGCGGCGAAATGATTAAATTGCAGCTTGCCAAAATGCTGCTGGGGCGATATAACATCTTGCTTATGGATGAACCAAGCAATTTTCTTGATCTTCCTGCCGTGGAAGCGCTAGAAAATATGATGAGGAACTACGCTGGTACAATCATATTTATCTCGCACGATGTTCGTTTGTTGGAGAACGTAGCTGATGCCGTATATGAAATTGAGGATAAAAAGATCGTTCGGAAGGCTTAGCGAAGTTTGACCGGTGAGCAATGCTAAAACTCAATAAAATACGAAAGGCAGTCGGGCAGATGAACGGCTGCCTTTTTCGCCTGTGGTGAAAGTAATTCGCATCTTCTCCCGCAGCTTGCCGGCAAACATTTCCTGTGTCCTGTCGAATTTATGTCTCCGATCGCTTTCTCCAACTCATGCGTGCATAGAAGCGACGGCCGGAAACGAAATAGAGCACCCCGCCGAGCATCCAGAAGGGCTCCCAGAAGAAGAGCCGCCAGTTCGCGGAGTAACGGTCGATATTCATGTTCAGCACCTGAGCGGACGCAAGAAGTACGGCTAGCCAATTCAGCAAACCATAAAGAAAGAGAAATGCGCCTCCCGCCACCGCCGCGAAATAGAGCCCTTTGGCCGTGAGCTTGCTTTTCCACGGTTTCAAGAGACCGAACAGCAGAACGGCGCCCAGAACTTTGACGACTCCCGTGAGCCATACGAGCATCATGAAACTCTTGTCTCTTATAACTGCTTGCCTGGCGATGAATTCGCCCAGCGTTGAAACCCCAAGCATGCCGCCGCTCGCCCAATAGAAGCTCATTGCAGCGAACAGCAAGGACCAAATGATTCCGCCGATGACGGGCCAAGTGTGCTTTTTCACGATTATGGTCACCTTCACGATCCCTCGGTAGATTGTTTTAGCGGTGTAAAAATCCCCAACTCTATTCTAACACACGTCAGTCCTATCCGCCGACCGCAGCCCGTAAGAAGAACATATACCAAATTTGAAGCTAAAAGGTTCTAAACTATTTTCCAAATAGAGGAATAGCCACAGCTGCGTTGAATTATTTTTAAGGAAATAATTTGATTATGGAGGATACAATGAAATTACTCATTATACAGCCAAAACTCGAAAAAACAATAGAACAGCTTGAAAGTGAATTAATGAGTAACTCATCGGTTGATGTTGTGATTTTTCCAGAAGGGTACTTGAATGAAAATTTAGAAGAAGCATGTGCCTTAGCCAAAAATTATAATGCAATTCTTATCGGTGGACATAGAAGATTTCACGAAAGTCCAAAAGATAGAGCCATCATTATTAACCGTAAAGGTGAAATTGTTCTTGATAGAATAAAGTATAGCGATACATCTTTTGTTGTTGAAGAAGGTCTTAAATTTGGTCATATACTTTGCGATGAGTTAGTCAAACAAGGAGTAAAAGGCGGAGCAGACGATAATATTGACATGATCGTACATCCAATCGGTGTAGGCATGTTTAGCGAAGAACAATTTGAAGAGTGGATAAACCTGGCTAGAAAAATAGCAATCGAACATAAAACGATGATTATTGGTACAAGTCACGCTGATGGTTCATTCAGAGGAAGTGACGTATCAATACCTATTGCATATTGCTTTGATAAAGCTGGTGAAGCTGTTTTTATTTCTAAAAATGATGTTCGAACAATAATATTGGATATTGAAACAAGGCAGGTTACTTTTCCGAAATAACTAACGAATAGTACGGGCTTATCCATTTTGAATAGGGGGCCGGGTATGACAAGCGTTCTTGTGGTCGAGGATGATGCGCATATGCTGGAAATGATTTTATTCGTTTTAAGCCGAGAGGGCTATCGGGTTCGAGGAGTTTTAAACGGAAAAGAGGCTATGGATGAAATAGAACGCTCTCCTGCGGATATAGTTGTTCTTGATGTCATGATGCCCGTCATGGACGGGTGGGATCTGTGCCGAGAGCTGCGGGTTTTGTACCCTGACTTGCCTCTCTTCATGATCACGGCCAAGCACGAAACGAGCCAGAAGCTGAAGGGCTTCGGATTAGGTGTCGATGATTACTTGGTAAAACCATTTGACCCGCAGGAGCTGGTGGCACGGATCAAAGCACTGCTGCGCCGTTACCGGATTACAGCCGATAAAACAATTTCCATGGGCAGTTTCAAATTGGACCGGCTCCGAGGCAGAGTGATCTGCGGGAATCAAAAATGGACTTTGCCGCAAAAGGAATTCGAATTGTTATTCCATCTTGCGAGCTATCCCGGTCAAATATTTATGCGGGAGCAATTGATCGAGGCCGTATGGGGATTCGATCACGAAGGGGACGAACGGACGATTGACGTTCATGTTAAAAGGCTGCGGGAGCGGTTTGCCGCTTATGCCAATGAATTCCGGATCGTAACGGTTCGCGGTCTTGGCTATCGGTTGGAGACAGCGAACGATGTTTAAAAATTTATACATCAGAATCGTGTTGACCTTTATTTCTGCTGTTTTTGTCGGACTCGGCACATCGATTCCGATTACATATTATCTATATAAAGAACAGATCGTTCAATTCATCCAGGGCACCGAAGCTATTTTGCAGCTTCGCGTGGCGCTGTTGACGATGTTTTGTTTGGCGCTAGTAATCGGCAGCCTGAAATTTGTAATCTTAACCTTTTTCCTGGTGAAGCCGCTGAAAGCACTAACGGAAGCAACCAAAATAGTTGCCAAAGGCGATTACAACATCCGACTGCAAAGAAAAGGAAACGATGAATTGGGCGTCCTGTCGCAGCATTTTCAACAAATGGCAAACGAGCTGAATCAGGTTGAACAGATGCGCCAGGAGTTCGTGTCCAACGTTTCTCACGAAATTCAAACGCCGCTAGCGTCCATATCGGGTTTTATTTCGATTTTGCAAACCGACGGTTTAAGCGAGCAGGAACAACTGCGATGCATGGAAATTATACGTCAAGAAAGCATTCGGCTTTCCCGGCTCAGTGACAACATGCTGCATCTTGCCATGCTGGATTCGAAGTACCATCCGTTTCATCCCTCCCTCGTTCAGCTCGACCGGCAGCTTCGCCACATCGTGGTTGCGGCAGAACCGCAATGGACGGCCAAAAGATTGCATATTCATCTGGACCTGCCCAAAACCGCGGTAAAGGCGGACGAAGATTTGCTGAACCAGGTATGGCAAAATATTTTTCATAACAGCATCAAGTTTACCCCGGAAGGCGGAAACATCACGATAGAGGTTAGTCCCGGCAGCGGTGAAGTTACTGTCACCTTTCGGGACAATGGAATCGGTATCGCCGATGAGGACCGCAAGCGCATCTTTGAACGATTTTTTAAGGCGGACAAATCCCACAACCGGGAAGTGGAGGGAAGCGGTCTCGGCTTGGCGATCGTAAGGCGCGTCGTTGATCTGCACTGCGGCTGGATCGAAGTGGACAGCAGGCCGGGCGCCGGGACGGCCATCTCGGTTATTTTACCTCGTGCGTAGTGTCGAAATTATTCATATCCTTGGAAAGAAAAGATGAGCAATCCATTTTGCTCGTCTTTTTAATTTTCCATATTTAACCATTTAGTTCATGCTGCGTTCATATAGACCACATAGAATTAATTGTAGATAAGCGAGAGGAGAGTGAAAAAATGGAACAAAAACAAATCGGATCCCTGTCCACGCAAGGTAGGATGATTGGCGCGAGTTTACCGGTCGACCGAGCCGAGAATGTGCAAGATTTTTATAAACAGGTGTGTACTAAAAATTGATAGCCATAACGGCACAAGGAGGACATCAGATATGGAGAACCTGAGTGAAAACCGGCTACCCGACATCCGCAGAACGATCATAGTGGATGCTTCCATTCACAAAGTGTGGCAAGCCGTCGCCACATCGGAAGGTATAGCCGCATGGTTTATGCCAAATGATTTTAAGCCCGTGCAAGGCCATAAGTTTTACTTGGATGCAGGCCCGTTAGGGCTAACTCCGTGTAAATTGACGCTAATTGAGCCGCCTAAGCGCCTATCGTTTGAATGGGGCAAGGATTGGCAATTGACGTTTGAACTGAGCGATTTGGGCGGCCAAACGGAAATAACGATTGTTCATTCGGGGTGGGAAACGAACAAGGTAGCGGAATCCGGCAGACTCCACACCGTAGTGTATGAACGTATGACGCAAGGTTGGACAGTTCTCATAAATCGTCTCGTAAGAAGAGCAATTAATAAAAAGAATAATCAAGTTATCAGCATAAATAGCGGAGACATTGATATGCGGCAAACAACACTTCAAGTAACGGGTATGATGTGCAATCATTGTGTCAAATCGGTTGAGGAAGCTTTGAACGTGCTCGGGGCGTCGGGGCGCGTTGACCTGAACCGGGGTACAGTTTTTATAGAATACGATGAAAACAAAGTAACCATGGAAGCCATGAAGGATGCCATTGAATATTTAGGGTACGACGTTAGCTGAAGACAAAGGCAGGGCCACGGTCAACATCAGAAAAGGAGGAAAGCAATGATCAAGTACATCCGGCCGTTACCCGTATCCTCATGCAATGGTCTCGTATCCGAAATGTACAAACAAATACGGAGGGATTTTGGTTTTGTAGGAGATATTTTCATCATGCATTCCCCTTCGCCGCCTTTGTTGGCAAGCTTATGGGCGGCTTTAAGAGAAACGGAACTTGTCGGCAGTGTGCCGAGAGGCATTAAGGAAGCGGTTGCCGCAGCGGTTGCAAGAGCCAATCAATGTTCGTTTTGTGTCGATGCGCATACCACTATGTTAATGGCAGCCGGAAATCATGAGGTTGCCCAAAAGATAAGCAAAGATCAAGTTGATTCAATATCGGATGAAAAGATGTATTCGATTGTAAAATGGGCGCTTGCAACCCGTTCGCCCCGGTCGTCAATATTGCTGAATCCGCCTTTTACCGCACAAGAAGCGCCGGAAATTATCGGAACCGCTGTGACTACCCATTATATCACCCGCATGATGGACGTTTTGCTGACTAATAAAACGTTGGTACCCATTAATCATTCTTTAATGAATTATATGATAAAAAGGGTGATTGCTTTATTATTCTCCTCCTCCATAAGAAAAAGCAGAAAACCTGGAGAGTCAATTGTTTTCTTGTCGGAAGCCTTGCTGCCGGACGACCTGCGTTGGGCGAAATCACACCCAATCATAAGCCGCGCTTTTGCCTGTTTTGCTGCCGATACGGAAGCGGCAGGACATACTACCTTGCCTGAAGAAGTCCGTTCGAATGTCCGGCATTATATCGACGAATGGGACGGTAAAGAGCCCGGCCTCAGCCGGAAGTGGGTGGAACAGACGGTAAAAACGCTAAGCGGACCATCCAAGATCGCAGCCAAACTTGCATTGCTGACTGCTATTGCCCCATATCAAATAGACGAAGATCTGATTCAGGATTTTAGATCAGCTTACGAAGACGATGTCCAGCTCCTGAATGTGTTATCGTGGTCCAGTTTTATGGCCGCCCGAAAAATAGGATCGTGGCTTTCGGAACCGAATTACGAGGAGGAGGGTCAATGAATATTACGTTATGGATCGTGCAAGGTGTTTTAGCATTAGTTTTCATAGTGGCAGGTTCCATGAAAGCATTTCAATATGAGAAAGCAAAGGCTTCGATGCCTTGGGTAAAAGATACCTCAAAAGGCTTAGTTGCTTTTATCGGGATAGCGGAGCTGCTTGGAGGGCTTGGTTTGATTTTACCTTTTGCACTCAAAATTGCTCCTTCTCTGACACCCATTGCGGCCATCGGGCTTGGCCTCGTCATGCTTTTCGCTGCTTTGTTTCACGCGAAGCGGAAAGAAAATCAGGCAATCGGAATGAACATTGTTCTCTTTGCTTTATTGATTTTTGTCGCGATGGGACGTTTTTAAACGTGATACTCAATCGTTTGAGATGTTGATTACTATTTTTGGATTATGGTATTATTTCACTCGTCCGGTAACGCTGGAAAATGCGCCTCTTGGGAGAAGCACCCAAGAGGATTTTTTTATTTTTTTTAGAAGCCGAAACATCGTACTCAGCAAGAGAAGAGGAACAAGTGTTAACAAAATATTAATAATATAATCAATTGATTATATGAGCGCATTCGTATATATTTATTTCATAATTCAATTGATGTGAGGTGAATATATGAACAAACCGCTGCGGATGTAGTCCATTACCGGTGCAGAAGTCAAATAGCCGAAGCGTTTGCCAAACATTATGCAGGAGATAAGGTGACTGCTGATAGCGCGGTGGAACATTGAAGATTTTCGGGTGACACGTGATTTGATTCAGGAAAAAGTGCTGCAGCTTTTAAAAGACCAAAAGATTGTATCGTGATTTAGCGGAGGTTCTCAATGGAACAAATAAATGAAATGTCAGAAACCTTTAAGCTGCTCGGAGACAAGACACGGTTAACGATGATGGCTCTTTTGAAAGAACGGCCGCTTTGTGTTTGTGACATCGTCGATTTGTTGGAAACGTCCCAGCCGAATGCGAGCCAGCATTTGCGTAAATTAAAATCAGCCGGGCTTGTTAATGAAACACGTAAAGGTCAATGGATTTATTACTCTTTAAATATTGAAGACAAACCTTATATTCAGGCAGTTTTAGGATACATCCCGTCGTTAAAACCAAAAATCGATCAAATGAAAAACGACAGTTGCGAATAGGTTGGAGGACTACATGGCCATCATTGCATTTCTTATTTTTTTAGTTACCTTAACATTTGTCATTTGGCAGCCGCGGGGGTTAAATATCGGGTGGTCGGCCAGTGCCGGAGCTATCCTCGCTTTAATTTTCGGAGTGGTCAGCTTTGCGGACGTTGGCACCGTTACCGGCATCGTATGGAATGCGACATTGGCATTTGTGGCGATTATTTTAATCTCACTGATTCTTGATGAAATCGGATTTTTTGAGTGGGCAGCCTTACATATGGCACGGCTCGCCCGTGGAAACGGTCTCCTTATGTTTGTTTTTATCATTCTGCTTGGATCCGCGGTCGCCGCGTTGTTTGCCAATGATGGTGCAGCCCTGATCTTAACGCCGATTGTGCTTTCTATGGTCCGGGCACTGAAGTTTGATGAAAAGATGATCTTGCCGTTTATTATGGCCAGCGGTTTTATTGCGGATACAGCATCATTGCCGCTTGTCGTCAGCAACTTAGTCAACATCGTATCTGCGGATTACTTCAACATCGGTTTTGCGGAATACGCCAGCCGCATGATCGTTCCGAATTTCTTTTCGATCATTGCAAGCCTCATTGTGCTCTATCTGTATTTTCGGAAAAGCATTCCGGAAAGCTACAATCTAACTCAACTGAAAAGACCGAAGGAAGCCATAAAAGATCTGCAGCTTTTTAAACTATCCTGGGTCATTTTAGCCGCGCTGCTTGTTGCCTACTTCGTCAGTGAATTTTTCTCGATCTCTGTATCCATTATTGCAGGTATCGCTGCGATAGCGTTTTTGTTCGCTGCGAGAAAGAGTCCTGCGATTCACACATGGAATCTGGTGAAAGGCGCTCCTTGGGCAGTGGTAGTCTTTTCCATAGGCATGTATGTGGTTGTGTACGGCCTCCGAAATGCCGGGCTTACCGATGTGTTAGGCAACATCATTCAAGCGGTTGCAGATCAAGGACTGTTTGCGGCAACGGTAGGTACGGGCTTTATAGCCGCGATCCTGTCGTCCATCATGAACAACTTGCCGACGGTCATGATTGATGCACTGGCGATCCAAGGCACACAAACCGGCGGATTTATTCGTGAGGCGCTGATCTATGCGAATGTGATCGGTTCGGATTTAGGACCGAAAATCACACCGATCGGCTCTCTGGCTACGCTGCTTTGGCTGCATGTGCTTTCCACGAAAAACGTGAAAATCAGTTGGAGATATTATTTTAAAGTTGGCATCCTGTTAACGGTACCTACATTGTTCATAACGCTTGTCGGTCTTTATTTATGGCTGTATGTTCTGCAAACCCTGCAGATGAATGTATGGTTATGTAATGCGATGATTGCGGTTCTGCTTGTCGTGGTTGCTATGATTATGAAGTCGATCTTGGGCAGTAAACAAGCTAAAAGAGGACATCAAGGCGTATAAATAATTGATATCAAAAGGGAGATTGTTTACCATGGAGAAAAAACCGTTAGTTTACTTTTTGTGCACCGGCAATTCCTGCAGAAGCCAAATTGCGGATGGCTTTTTAAAGGCTTTAGGAAGCGACAAATACGAAGTTAGAAGCGCAGGGCTTGAAGCCCACGGGCTGAATCCGCGTGCGGTGCAAGTGATGCAGGAAGCCGGCGTTGATATTAGCCAGCATACTTCGGATGTGATCGATCCGGAAATTTTGAATCGTGCAGACTATGTCATTACACTGTGCGGCCACGCAGACGAGCATTGTCCTGTAATCTCCAACAAGAACGTTACGAAATGGCACTGGGGGTTTGACGATCCGGCAAAAGCAACCGGAACGGAAGACGAAATCATGAACCAGTTCCGCACTGTTCGCGATTCAATCAAGAGCCGGATTGGGCAGTTCGTAAAAGAAGGGAAATGAGGTGGCGGTTATGATTAAAAGAATGCATGTCGCATTAAACTGTACGGATCTGAACAAATCCCTTGACTTTTACCGTGCTTTTTTTGGAGCAGAACCCAGTAAGATCAAAGATAATTACGCCAAATTTGAACTAGAAGATCCGGCGCTGCATTTTTCGCTCAATGTCCGGCCGTTCGAGCAAAAAGGCGTGCTGAATCACTTGGGATTTCAGGTGGATAACACCGATGAAGTGCTTGCCATGGGGGAGCGGCTGCGTCAAAGCGGGCTGCTGCTGATCGACGAGATGAATACGACATGCTGCTATGCGGTACAGGATAAGGTTTGGGTGTATGATCCGGACGGTAACGCGTGGGAGATATTTTACACCAAGGAAGATTCCGAATTTGAATCGGCAGGAGAAGCCAGAGATTTATCCTTATGCTGTGCGCCGCCATCGGTCCCGGTTCCCGTAGAATTTGGATCGTTTAAAAAAGGAGTGTAGTCCATGCCGTCATCGATTTCCGTTTAGGGGAAATTGAACATCTGCCCGTTCCCGATCAATCGGTGGACGTTATTATTTCCAACTGCGTCATCAATCTTTCACCGGCGAAGCAGCAAGTGTTTGACGAAGCTTTCCGGGTTTTGCGTTCTGGCGGACGTCTGGCTATTTCGGGTATTGTTACAACAACAGACCTTCCGGTGGAAATTAAAAATGAATATAGACCTCCTATATTCCGGATGTATCTCTGGCGCATCATTTGTTGATGAACTGAGAGCAATGTTAACTAAGAGCGGATTTAAAGAAGTGATTATTGAGGCCAAAGATGAATCTAAGGCGTTTATTAAAGACTGGGTTCCCGGAGCGAATGTCGAAAATTATATTGTTTCTACCGTTATTAAAGGAATTAAACCATAGTAGTAGTTAAGTTAAAAGGTTCTTGTTCTTGTTCGATGACAAGAACCTTATTGCATTTGTATGCTGTTTCCGCGCGGATGTATATTCAAAATTTTATTTTTGATGTCTATAATGATTTGGCGGCATGCCGTATCGAGCAGTTATGTTAAAATATGGGTAAACATATCGATCGGAGGCAAGAGCGTGAAGCCAATATGTTATACAATCGAACCCCCTGAAGATTTTGCGCAATTACATTCCCTCTACGAGGCATTAGGGTGGGATTCACTTCAATTATCCGTTGATGATTTAAAGCAAATGTGCGATCAAAGCTGGTACGCCGTTTATGCATTTGACGATCAAAAATTGGTGGGGATGGGGCGCATTATTTCAGATGGAGTGATTACTGGAATGATATGCGGATTGTGTGTGCTGCCGAGTTATCAGTCCAAAGGAATTGGCAAAGAACTGCTGAATCGTATGATTGACCATTGCGGGCAAAATCGCGTAATTCCCCAACTTTTATGTACAGAAAATTTGGAATCGTATTATGAGTCTTGTGGATTCAAGAAATTTTCAGTTGGCATGACAAGAAATATAATCCGGTAATTTTTCATGAAAATCAAAACAACAAGTTGACGCCGAATTGGGAGTCATAAAAAATAATCCCTGAACCTTTAAAAAGGCAAGGGATTATTTCTTTATGGTTGAACCTTATTATGCGTGAAATCGAAACCGCCATAAATGGGGGGAGCCTTGGACCCTTTCGAATCGATTATTGAATAACTGAGTTGAATCGAACTAAACTGCAAGCTAATGGTCTCGCTCGTATTGTTAAAGTCATAATTAGATATAGTCACGTCATTTAACTCGATAGTTAAGAGGGGAGTCGATGACTCGCCGCGTGTTGCAAAAACAATCTTGCCTTTTTTTAAATGTTTTCCGGTTGCCGCATTCAGAAAAATAGGCACGGACGAAACGTCAAACGGTTTCGTGACCACAAACTCGTTTAGAACGGCTTTTCCGGCCGCACCGCCTGCACCTGAATTCGATGAGTCATTCGTAATATCAAAATAAACGCCGGAGAGTACAATCCATTTTTCATAATCTTTTGCTGCTGATTCGCCTTCGATACCTTCTAATTGCATGTAAACATTGTAGCGAAGTTCAGGCTGAGTCTCAGCGGTCGCTGATGTTACAGTGGAGGCCGAGACCGGACTAGCGGCCAATAGCAATAAACTAAGCAATACGAATAGAAACGGTTTTTTTAATATTTTCATGGAATCACTCCTCGTACAGGTATTGACACAAATATTGATATTCCACGGAATGGTAAAAGATGCAAACTGATAAATAAACATAAGCGTTAATTTGTCCAATGAGATGGTGCGCTTTGAGCCACCGTAACCCGGCCTCTCCCGGCAAGGCGGAAGGCACGGTCGGCGAGTCATGTCCCGTGGCTTTCGTATGCTAATTTACCGGTATTCCGCAATGAAACGGCGAATCCGGTCGACCCCCTCCTTGATGTTCGCTTCGCTCAAATGTCCATAGCCCAGCACAATCCGCTTCCCGTTCGCTCCCTTGATCAGGGCGTAATCCTCCAGTCCCTGAATCCGAACGCCGTACGATTCGGAAAGGCGCCAGTCCGAGTCGCGCGGAACGGAGATAAATTCAACCATAACATGCATGCCGGCCTCGTCGCCGAAGACGGCGGCGCCGTCCCCGAAGGCGTGCTGCAAGGCGCTCACCAGTTGATTCCGCCTATGCCTGTAGATGCCTTTCATTTTGTGAATATGCCGGTCCAGCCGCCCGTCGCTGATGAATCGGGCCAGCGCGATTTGCGGAACGGACGGGGAGCGCAGGTTCATATCCTCTCTCAACGCTGCGAAACTGCCCGCCAGCCGCTTCGGGACGACAACGAAGCCGATGCGCAGGCCAGGAGCCAGCGTCTTGCTGAACGTCCCGAAATAGATGACCCGCTCCGGGGCCAGCGTATACAGCGGCGGCACCGGAATGCCCTTGAGGCGAAAATCGCCGTCATAATCGTCCTCCAGAACGTAGGTATCGGACTGTTCCGCCATCTTGACGGCAAGCTGCCGCCGCTGGATCGACAGGATGCTCCCGCAAGGAAAATGATGGGACGGGGTCAGCAGCAATAAGTGCCCTTCCTGCATGCAGCCGATGTTCTGCAAGTTCATCCCGGACCGATCGACTTCCACAGGCACAAGATTGTAACGGGCATTGCGAAAAATGTGCTGCGCCAGCTCGATCGTCGGGTCTTCGATATATACGGAGCGGTACCGGGGATACAGGGCTCTGGCGGCCAGTGCGAGTCCGTCTGCAGAGCCCGATACGATCATGATCCGGTCCGGATGGCAGCGCATGCCTCTCGTCCGGAACAAGTAAGATGCAATCGCCGTCCGCAGCTCGTATTCGCCGCGAATATCTCCGTAATCGTAGAGGCGGTCCGGCCCATACTCGGCCGCCTCCCTCAGATACCGTGCCCATACTTTTCGCGGAAATGAGCCCAGATCGGGCGTCCCCGCCGTAAAGTCGATGAGTCCATCGGCGTTTCGCCGCCCGGAAGGAGAGGCATCCGGTTCGTCGCCGCCGTCCATGAAGGGATTGGTGGAGATCCCAGCTGCGACGTAGGTACCCGATCCGACTTTCCCGGTCACATAGCCTTCTGCCGTCAATTGCTCGTACGCGTCGATTACAACGTTTCTGGCAATGCCGAACTCCTGTGCAAGCCTGCGCGTGGGAGGGAGACGCGTCCCCTTGGCAAGTTCGCCGCTTTCGATTTTACGGCGCAGCTGGTTGCACAGCTGCATTGTTACGGACATGGCCAGCGAAGTGTCGATATGGATACCGTACATGAATCAAGCCTCCGATTGGTTCCTCAAAATAATCCATTTTTGGATCTACAAGAAACCATTACCTTTCATTATAATCGGTATGAAATAAAAGGAAAGGGAGGCTGCAACAAGATGAAGATCGCAAGAAAGAAGCTGGGAAATTCGGAGATCGAGGTCAGCCCGCTGGGGTTCGGCTGCTGGGCGATCGGAGGGCCGTTTTGGCTGGACGGACTTCCGGACGGTTGGGGGCATGTGAATGACGAGGCTTCCATCCGCGCCATAGGACGGGCATTGGAGCTGGGTATCAATTTTTTCGATACGGCGGATGCCTACGGCGTCGGGCACAGTGAAAGCATTATCGGCCGCGCGCTGAAAGGGAAGCGCCACGAGGCGGTGATCGCGACCAAATTCGGCTTTACACACGACATCGCGACCAAACAGGTTTATACGCGCACCGATGTGTCTCCCGCCTATATCCGGAAAGCTTGCGAAGCATCGCTTCGACGGCTGGGGACCGATTATATCGATTTGTACCAGATCCATGTTGGCGGAGTCCCGCTTGAGGAGCTTGATTCCGTTATTGAGTCGCTTGAGGGATTGAAGCGGGAGGGCTGGATCCGCTCGTACGGATGGAGCACTAGCGACGCGGAACGTGCGGCGGCTTTCGGAGAGCGGTCTTCCGGCGTTGCCATCCAGCATCCGCTCAACGTGCTGCACGACGACGGGCCAATGATCGATGTGTGCGAGCGTTACGGTTTAAGCAGCATTAACAATTCGCCGCTCGCCATGGGACTGTTAAGTGGAAAATTCGACCTATCGTCCAGTCTGCCGCAGGACGACGTTCGGGGCTCAAAGCACGAATGGGTCTTTTACTTCAAGAATGGCAAGCCGGACGCCGGTTATATGGATCAGCTCGAAGCGGTCAAGGAAATTTTGACTTCTGGGGGGCGAAGCCCGGTGCAGGGGGCGCTTGCGTGGATTTGGGGAAGAAGCGGAGCCGCGGTTCCGATCCCGGGGCTGAAAACGGAAACGCAGCTGGAGGAAGCCGCCAAAGCGCTGGATTACGGACCGCTAACGCAAGGCGAGATGGAAGAGATCCGCAAGCTTCTGGATAATCTTCTGGATAATAGGGATACGATGCGAAACTGACTGAACAGTTTCGCGGTTCGGCGGACAGCCTGCAGCGTAGGGCCGGTCGCTTCCACGTGTAATTAAACAGTCAAGACGGATGCTCTTCATCATGAGGAACATCCGTCTTTTGTTGACGATGACTTCCAGCAAGTTGCAGCGTAATGTCGGAACATTCGCCGGCAATGCTGGATGGAGGCGTTCAACTTATGGATCGTTTCGAACAATATCTGGAAAAGCTTCAAGGCTAGTAAACGGGTAACGGATTATTATCGGAAATCGTATCGGCCATCCGATCCAAAAAACGGGCGGCTTTTTTTTTGCAGTGTTGACTTAAAAAAATATTGCGCTAAAGGATTTCTATGAACCGGTAGTGTCAAAATTGAGCCGGGAATATCATATTTTATAATGATTTTGCATTCCATTTACATTGTCTTGACACTTTCTGTTGGCATGTCTGCTATGGTAATAGACAGACGATTCCAAGGGAGGAAGAGACATGAATAAATATCGGACACTATCGTTAATGGCAGCCGGCGTGCTGACGCTGAGTTTGATAGCGAGTGCGGCGCATGCTGAGCCGTTCCAAGCATCCGCGCATGCGGGCTGGATGAAGAGCAAAGGACTGCTCGAAGGCGAAGCCGCAGGCAATATGGCGCTGGACCGCAGCATCACGGCAGCGGAGGCGGTAACGCTCCTTGCCCGGCTGAAGGGAGAGAAGCTTCAGACTGCCCCGGCGGGCGGACATTGGGCTTTGCCTGCCTTGTCCTGGTCCGTAAGCCAGAGCTTCCTGATGGCGGAAGAGGCGAAGACGCCGAATGCGGCATTATCCGCCACCCGCCTCAATCAGCTGTTCGGTAAAGCCGGTTACCCGGTTGCGCTTCCGGCCGCTGATACGGTGGCCCGTACGGAGCTTTTCAATGCGCTGGGACAAAGCATGACGGTCCATGTCACGATTGCACATATGAACGATACGCACGGCCATATTACCGAGAATAAATCCGGGGGAGAATTCGGCTACGCCCGCATTGCCACCATTCTGAAGCAATGGCGTTCCGAAAACCCGAATTTCCAATTATTTGATGCGGGAGATACGTTCCAGGGAACGATATTCGTCAACCAATTCAAGGGGGAATCGCTGCCGCCGCTGTTAAAGGAGCTGGGCATCAATGTCATGGAAGCGGGCAACCATGAGTTCGATTTCGGGGCCGATCAGACCTTGAAGCTGCGCGGCATGCTGCCTTACCCGATGCTTGGAGCCAACGCCGTGAAGGAAGACGGCACACCTCTGCTGGACAAGACGTACCGCTTCGAGGCAGGCGGCGAGAAATTCGTCGTGTTCGGCCTCGTTACCCCTGAAACGGCAATTTTGACTCACCCCGACAATGTCAAGGGGATCACGTTCAAGGATCCCGTGGAAACGGCGAAAGCGATGGTTGCGGAGCTGAAGGGCAAAGGGGAGCATATCATTCTGCTATCACATTGCGGGGTGGAAGAGGATCGCGAAATTGCGAAGCAGGTTTCCGGGATCGAGCTGATCATCGGCGGGCATTCCCATACGAAGCTGACCCAGCCGGAAGTCGTGAACGGAACTTATATCGTGCAGGACTGGGAATATTTCAAGTCGCTCGGCCGCGCCGATCTATATTATTTGAACGGGGAGCTCGTAGCATTGACCGATTCGCTTAAGGAGTATGACGAAAAGGTACCCGAGGATCCGGAGATGGCAAAGCTGGTCAAGCAGGTCAGCGACAACATCGACAAGGAGCTGAACGTGACGATCGGACATACGGATGTGCTTCTGGAGGGCGACCGGACGATCGTGCGCAATCGCGAATCGAACCTCGGCAACTTCGTGACCGATGCGATGCTGAACCGGACCAAGTCCATTAAAGGCTACGAAGCCGATTTGGCGATCACGAACGGCGGCGGCATCCGTACGGAGATCAAACCGGGGGATATCACGAAGAAAGCATTGTACGACGTGCTGCCGTTCCCGAACACGGTTGTCGTGTTGGAGGCGAAAGGCAGCGAATTGGAGGCCGCGCTCGAGAACGGCGTTTCGCAGGTGGAGAGCGGCGCAGGACGGTTCCCTCAGGTGAGCGGCCTGACGTTTGCCTGGAATCCGTCCAAGCCGGCCGGCTCCCGCGTAGCCGAAGTGAAGATCGGAGGCCAACCGCTTGACGAGAACAAGACTTATCGCATCGCAACCAACGATTTCATGGCGGTCGGAGGTGACGGCTACGACATGTTCAAGGATAAAAAAGCGTACAACACGGGAATTACGCTTTATGAACTGATCGAAGAGACGATCTCCGGGCAGGAGACGATAACTCCTAAGCTTGAAGGACGTATTACGGAGGTAAAATAAAACAATCGGTTACTCGAGACTGTCCCAAAGGTCATTATTGGATTTTCATCCCTCCACTATAATATGAATTTGCATGTAAAAAGCCGCTTCCATCGCCACTTATTTAGTGGTGCGGAGGCGGCTTTGCATATGCTTTGGGACTGTATCACCGGTTGATACCTTTATGGGACAGCCTCTTTTTATGCGCTGCCAGGAGACAGGCGCTATTATTACTCGCTCTCTGTTAGTTTTTGTTGGATTTGACGCTCATATTCGGTGAACGCTTCCGAGATCAGCCATCCGCGGTCAGACATCAGTGATTGATAGCGAAGCCTCTTGGCCGACAACTGACATTGAAGCTCTGTGCGCTCGGTATCGTCTTGACAGACCGAAAGTAGATCACCAAGCGTTACCATTTCTTTGCGAAGCTGCATTTCCTCGGGAATGAGCCCGGCATTCTTGAGTAGCTTGAAGCCGACCCGAAGCTCCGCCGGGACATTCTCTAAATCATCAGGGGCAAGCGGCTTGCCGGCACCAGGCGGATTGTCTAATTCCCCGCGACGAATGGCCTCCAGGATCCTCTCCTCTGCGATCGTGCGCATAAAATCCATCGGTTATCAACTCCTCGATATCATTTTATCATACTACGGCAAACGTATTCTTGTACGATATGGCGGTTTTGTTATCAATGGTTGAAAATTAAACTCCTTTACTTTCCATGCATGAGTATGACTCAAATCACAAATATTAAAAATAGAAATATGGTCATAAACAATTCTGCCTTAAGGATGGAGTACTTGTTATGATTTATTATCTATTGGGCATTGCTGCAATAGTATGTATTTTTGCGTTTATTGTCTCCGCCGTCGTTATAAAAAAACAAGAAAATCAAGAATACGATAAAGGAATGAATCATTTAACCAGAAAACATAACATTATTGCAAATCCCATTTTAATTGCGTATGTCCTGTTTCCATTAGTCATTGTTCTAGGGGCTGCAGTTCTTATTTATTATTATGGAGGATAAAAATGGATAAAAGGACATATTACATTTCCGTCCAAGCGAGAACGATAATGGTAAATCAAGGTGATGCAGCATATGAATTTGAAATCGAAGCAACTCAAGAGGATATTGATAAATTACAGGACCTTTTTGAGATGATGAACGAATACGACGAGGGGACTTTTATTCGTTCACATGTGCCCGGTGTACCTTATCATCATGATAGCGATAATGATGCTTATGACGATACCTTAAAGGAAATTTATTCTATGATCGGCAGATTAGGAACAAAAGAAACGAGCGATCATATCGCTAAGATGGATATAGATAACATGGGTTGGAATAGCAATTAATAATACACACGGATATCTCGCTTTTAAATTCAGTTTTAAAAGAATTGAAGTAAACCATGAAGGAGCTGTCGCGGCAGCTCCTTTTCTTTTTCACAAATAGCGAAAATTTTTGTACATTTGGCTGCTGAAAATGGCTAAATTGAAGACTCTATTCACGGAATCGCGGGTATAAAATAAACCACATCGGTTATATTATGTTAAAAATGGAAGAAGGTATATCGAAATGCTAAATAACGAGTTACCCAAAGAAAACCTTCCACAATTTCCCGAATCCTTATGGATTGCTTCTTCGAGTATTCCGAGTTTTCCTAAGCTGACAAATAATATCAAAGTAGATGTAGCAATCGTCGGGGCAGGAATCTCCGGCGTAACAACGGCATATTTGCTTTCAAAACAGGGTCTTAAAGTCGCATTAATTGAGGCCGGCAAAATGCTTAACGGAACCACAGGCCATACAACGGCAAAAATTACTGCACAGCATGATCTTATATACAACGAATTCATTTCACATTTCGGCGAAGAACAAACAAAGCTATACTACGAAGCCAACCGGGAGGCATTACATTTCATTAAACAAACTGTTCATGAGCATCAAATATTATGTGATTTTTCAGAGGAAGATGCTTATGTTTACACGAATTCAGACGATTACGAGCAAAAACTGGCCGCCGAATACTCAGCTTATGAGGCATTAGAAATACCCGGAGCTTATATAAAACAAGCGCCGTTGCCTTTTCCAACGAAAGCTGCGGTTGTCATGAGAAATCAGGCCCAGTTTAATCCGATCCCATATTTAACGTATTTAGTTAATGATGCAGTACAACAACAGGGGTGCCAAATTTATGAGCATACGACAGCTGTAAGTATGGAAAAAGGAAATCCTGCAACATTGTTTACGAAAGAAGGATATCGTATCACCAGTGATTATGTCATTTCGTGTTCACATTTTCCCTTTATTGACGGAGGGGGATTTTATTTTGCAAAAATGCACGCGAGAAGAGCTTATATTCTGGCTGTAAAAACTGCCAAACCATTTCCGAGGGGCATGTTTATAAGTGCCGAGGAACCCAAACGATCTCTCAGGTCTACGACGGTTAATGGAGAATCAATGGTATTAATCGCAGGCGAAAGCCATAAGACGGGACAGGGAATCTGTACGCTTCAGCACTACGAAGCTTTGAAAATGTTCGGTGAAGAACAGTTGGGAATAAAAGAAATCAATTATCGATGGTCTGCTCAAGATTTGGTTACTTTGGACAAGCTTCCGTATATTGGACAAACAGCTTCGGATGATCCTAATATACTTGTCGCCACCGGATATAAAAAATGGGGCATGACTACAGGAACAGCGGCGGCATTATTAATCGAAAAGCTGGTCACAGGAAAAAAAAGCCCTTACCAAGAACTCTTTAAGCCTGCAAGATTTCACGCAGATCCGAGCCTAAAAACATTCATCGTGCAAAATGCGGATGTGGTTAATCATTTCGTTTCCGGAAAATTGGGCATGATTTTCAAGAATCCGGAGGAGCTAAATATTGATGAAGGAGCCGTCGTGAGAGCTAATGGAAAAAGAGCAGGCGCCTATCGGGATCAACAAGGCCAACTACATATCGTCGATACGACGTGCACCCATATGGGATGTGAAGTCGAATGGAATGATGGAGAGCGAACCTGGGACTGCCCTTGCCATGGTTCAAGATTTTCATACAGAGGCGAAGTGCTTGAAGGTCCCGCTAAAAAGCCGTTAAAAATAGTATTTCCTGAATGATAAGCAATTGCGAGGAGATGACGATACAAATTGATACAAGCAGCTCCAGTCGTAGCAATTCTGGGAATAGGCACAGCCGTACCGGATTATCGTCTCGATCAGGCTGATACATCACAAAGATTAGCTTATGCATTAAGCGATAATCCCGATTCAGCGCGCTGGGCAAAAAGAATATTCAAGCAATGCGGTGTGGAAGCACGTTACACTTGCGAACCGAACCTGCTGGAAGCTGCCGAAGATTGCCTTTATTTTTCCCAATCCAGACGGCCAGTTCCCTCGACTGCCGAACGAATGGAAACCTATAAAAGGGAATCCATTCCATTAGCGCTGAATGCTGCGAGAAAAGCGCTGGCAGATGGAAATGTGAAATTGTCTGACATTACACATCTAATCACAGTTAGTTGTACAGGGCAGTTCCTTCCGGGTTTGGATGCCGCGTTGGTTCAACAGTTAGGATTAGCTGTCACTGTCAATCGGATTCCGCTTAACTTTTTAGGATGCGCCGCTGGATTAAAAGCCGTTTGCCTATCACGACAAATCGTAACAAGTAATCTCGCCGCTAAAGTTTTAATTGTTTGTCTTGAATTATGCACGCTTCACATTCAGCCCTCCAGCGAGCGTGAAGCCTTATTTGGCGCTTCATTTTTCGGCGATGGAGCTTCAGCTTGTATTGTAGGCTCTGTAGGTTCTACGGGATTTGACCATCATGGAATTTTCAAATTAGGAAACGAACATTCCATTCTTCTGCCAGACTCCGACGAAGAGATGATGTGGGAGGTGGGCAATTACGGGTTTGATCTTTATTTATCGACAAACATTCCTAAACTGATAGGCAGATATATTCCAGAGCAAGTTGAGCGTTTGATTAATGGAAATCAAAAGCCTGATATTTGGGCGATTCATCCCGGAGGCAAAGGAATTATAGATACGCTGGAAGAGACGTTCGGGCTAACAGAAGAACAAACCAGGCCCAGCCGCACCGTATTGCGCAATTATGGAAACATGTCCTCCGCAACGATAATATTCGTGCTTAACGAAATGAGGCATGAGCTGCAAAGCCGCAGCTCCGGACCGGCAAACGGCGTTTCCCTGGCATTCGGGCCGGGCCTTACCTGCGAGATGATCCAGATCACTTATTTCCCATCCGGCTCATTTCAAGAAGGGATTTTGGATGAAAACCATGTTTAGAAGGTTCAAACAGCGAGCTGTAGAACACGAACTGATGGATGACTTTTCGACAGGGGGAGCAGAGCTTCGGGAAGCTTTGCAGCATCTTCGAATGCTTAACCGGATCTTCGGTGCCGCATCAACCACTCTCTTCGGGGTACAGCAAATATGGCTAGAGTCGGACAAACCGCGGCGTTTTTCCATCCTGGATATTGGATCGGGGTCCGGAGATGTGAATCGGCAAATTCTGCGATGGGCGGATGAGAACCAGATCGATGTAAGGATCACCTTGGTAGACATTACGGAAGAAGCTTGTGAGGAGGCAAGGCTGCTTTATTGTAACGAACCGCGGATACATGTGATGCGAAGCAATCTGTTCGAGCTTCCGGAAGGTTGCGCGGATGTGCTTACGGGGACACAATTCGTTCATCATTTTATTGGGAATGAGCTGCTCAAAGTTGTAGAAAGTATGCTTAAGGCATCCAGATTAGGTGTTGTGATCAACGACATCCATCGGCATTGGATTCCTTGGGCAGCGGTATGGCTTACAGCGAGAATTGTCTCCAATAACCGATATATATTAAATGACGGACCGCTATCCGTGGCTAAAGGTTTTCGTTCGGAGGATTGGAAAAATCTCAGGGAAGCTCTAGGCGCAACCGAGATGTTCTATGTCTGGAGACCCATGTTTCGGTACGTGGTGGTCATCCCGAAAAGCAAGGGATAATTTATATCATCGGAGTTGAATGTTGATGAATCACACCCTGGATGTGGCGGTTCTTGGCGCAGGAATTGCCGGCAGCAGCTTAGCCAAGTCTTTAGCGGATCGGGGGTGGGAAACAGTTCTGATCGACCGTCAGCAATTTCCGCGGCATAAAGTTTGCGGTGAATTTCTGTCCCCCGAATCCCAAAGCATGATGAATACTTTTGGCTTGCGTGAATTTGTAGAATCGCTGCAGCCAAGTTTGATTAGTCGGGCACGTATAATTTTTAGCTTTGGCGAAGCCTTAGAAATTCCTCTGCCCGGTATTGCTTTAGGGGTAAGCCGATATTCGCTGGATTCCACTCTCCATAGCGCTGCGCAAAGCTCAGGTGTTCATCTGCAGACCGCAACAACAGTAACTTCCGTATATCCCAATGGCAGAGGATACACAATTGAGACGAAACAGGGAGAGGAAAGAAAACTATATCAGGTACGAGCTGCTATTGCTGCGTGGGGTGCAAATTGTCGTTCAGGACTTCCAGGTCATAACCCTTATACTCTCGATCAGAATACGTATATTGGCGTAAAATCCCATTTTAAGGGAGTAGAAATGGAGCCCGTTGTAGAGCTCTATTTGTTTGATGGCGGATATTTAGGTATTTCACCCATTGAAGGCGGGCTCGTCAATATTGCGGCACTACTGAAACGGAAAGCTTTTCGGAACAGTGACAAATCGATTTTAGGGTTGATTAATGCCGCTTGCAGCAGGAACCCGAAGCTTTATCGGAAGATGGCTAATGCCGTTCCAGTTCCCTATACCCAGGCAGCCGTTGCCCCGGTTAATCTAAACCGCAAGCCATTGGCATGGGATTCAATTCCCCATGTAGGTGACGCCACTCTAATGATACCGCCACTCTGCGGAGATGGGATGTCCATGGCGCTGCGTTCAGCACGATTGTGCGCTCCTCTTGCAAACAGCTATTTATGCGGGGAGATTTCACTTTCTAGGTGGCAGCATGAATACACGCAATCCATTCAGCATGAATTCATGGGTCCCTTACAATGGGGACGTCTTATTCAATGGGCATTCGGCGTACCCGTTATACCCAGACTGCTACTAAATGCAGCACAACTCTCACCGAGACTGGCATATGGATTGGTTCAAGCGACCAGATTAAAAGAAAGCGAATCATAGACTTCATTGATTTCATCTTCTCCATTCGATATCAAAAAACCAATTGCTATTGACAGATGGAAAGTACTGGTATACACTAATGTCAGTTAGAACTGACAGACATTTTTTGAAAAAGGGGTTATAACGTGAAATACGGTAGGCAAAGTACGGGCGAGCGGTTGCTGCAAGCCGCCATTAATCTGATCTCGGAAAGAGGCTATAACGGAGTAACCACGGAGGAGATCGCAACAGCAGCCGGACTGAGCGAGAAGACATTATTTCGTTACTTCGGCACCAAACTGAATCTTCTCGAAGCATCCTTCGATCACTTCCATTACGCCGAAGAAATGAAAAAGATATTCGAGGATAGTCTTGTATGGGAACTTGAAACAGACCTCCTTACTATATGCAGGGCGTATCACGAAATCATGAATCGCGACCGAAAGTTGGTCTTGATTAGTCTCAGGGAAGCAGCCTTACTACCTGATTTTAAGAAACGGATGCATCAGCATCCGCTGCAACTTCTGGAGGTTTTGACCCATTACTTCATCGACATGGGACAAAGAGGCAAGATGATTCGCACGAACCCGGAATTGCAGGCCTTTACGTTCATGATGACGCACTTTGGCGCATTTATCAATGATTTGGAATCTGGAAAGCATTACCCAAACATTGAACTTGATCCCTTCATGCAAGAAAGCGTTCGGATATTTGCCAGGGCTTTAACCCCCTAGTTTTTTACTCTCGTAATTTCAGTTTGTACTGATAGACCAATAACGGAACTAAAATTTTAAGCTCTGATTCTTGGGTGCACAAGCGCTCGACTTACAACCAATAAGGAGAGTCGCTTTTAACCAAATACTGTTTTTAACCAAATATTCAAACATGAGGAGGAAACAAAATTGGCAGCAAACAAATCCGTCGAACAAGAGTTGTTGATTACTCGTGTCTTCGACGCACCTCGCGAATCGGTATTTGAAGCCTGGACAGAGGCGGAGCGCTTGTCACAATGGTGGGGACCGCAAGGCTATGAATTGGAGGTCAAGAAACTCGAACTTTATCCGGGTGGTCTCTTTCTGGGTAGCCAGCGCTCGCCTGAAGGGCATGTGATGTGGGGCAAGTTCGTGTACAAAGAAATTGTCGCGCCCGAAAAGTTGGTTTTCGTCCAATCTTTTTCCGACGAAGATGGCAATACGATCCGAGCTCCGTTTAGCGGAACGTGGCCGCTTGAGGTTATTAATTACTTGATCCTCACCGAGAACGGTGGAAAGACGACGCTTACGCTTAGAGGCGGTCCGTATCAGGCGTCAGAAGAAGAGCTTGCTACTTACGAAAGCATGAGGCCTCATATCCAGCAGGGACTTGTCGGCACCTTTGATCAGCTTGATGCTTACTTGGCAAGAACATAGCTTTTTCAAAAATATCTGCATTAAAAAGGAGCGAGAATTATCAATGAACCAAAATCAAGAAGTAACGACATTTATTGAAAGCCTAAGTCAACCTTGGCAGATCGAGGTTTGCAATCGGCTTCGTCAATTGGTCCATCAATCTATTCCGGATGCGGAAGAACGCGTGCAATACAAAAAACCTCACTTTTTGAAAAACGGTCAGTTCGCTGCTGTTATAACTCCATCCAAAGATTCAGTTGCATTTATGATCATGAACGCTAAAGATCTTGAATTACCTAAAGGTCAGTTCGAGGGTCCCCCTGAAAGGAAATGGACGAAAATCCGTGAAGGGCAATCACCCGACTATGATATGTTGTCCAAACTGCTTGTCCAGGCATCGAGTACACTCTAAAACAAGTGCCACGAATCTTCTTGAATTCGTGGCACCTGTATTTATGGGAGGAGTCAGGATTCGTATGCAACTTAGCAATCAAGAAGAAATATGATTTCTTCCTAAATGGTAGAATGGGGAGTGTGATTCCTAGAAACTTAATGAGCCAAGAAGGGAATGAAATCGATGGGCAGAGTATTTTTAGACATCTCAATGTCATTGGATGGATTTATTGCTGGAAAGGATGATGACGTAGAGCGGCTGCACGATTGGATTCTGGATTTCAACACCGGTATTTTTAAAAAAAGCGAAGTCCTGAATGAGCTGTTCGAAAGGACAGGAGCCATTGTTGCCGGCAGACGAGTCTATGAGATCACATCCGGATGGGGTGGTAATCATCCGATCCGTGACGTTCCCGTATATGTGCTTTCCCACGACATCCCGGAAAACGTTCCTCCAGGCGGGACTGTATTTACCTTTGTCTCGGAAGGCATTGAAGCTGCCATACGAGAGGCCAAGGGTTCGGCAGGCGATAAAGACGTATATGTGCTGGGTGGGGCGTCAGTAGCCCAACAATGCCTCAAAACGTCGCTCCTTGACGAAATTCATGTGCATATTGCCCCCGTACTTCTTTCAGAGGGGATTCGATTGTTTGATCATATCGGATCCGAATGTATCCAACTTGAAACTATCAGGATCTTAGAATCTCATGGGACAACCCACACTAGATATCGCATCATCAAATAAATATTTGTATTTAGCCAACTAAGAGATAACGCGAATACAATCAAAAATACGCCTCCCTTTGCGGGTGTTTTTTGTTGTAAACACTTCAAGGGGCATTGCAATCATGGTACTACACGTGTACGCATAAGCCAAATAAGTTGCATTTAAGTCCTTGATATACAAGGATTTTTTTGTTATGCAGCCTCAAACAGATGTTTACCTGTTATTTTGCAAATTTGCTTCCCGAATACCCCCCTTAGAGACCGTGTAAACAGCGGTTTTTTTGTGTTAGGGATAAAGTTATGCGGGTTGAGACCAACAAAGTCCAAGCGTGCAATCAACAAAAACAATAGAGTCCAATTGCCGGATATTAAGGAACTCTCTATAGTGAGGGATGCAAGCAAACACAGTAATCGTAAGGAAAGGATTGATCTCTTATGAGTAAATTCAAAGTGGTGCTTACCGGACCGTCATGGCCCTCCGCTTTGGAGAAAATCGAGCTTCAGTGTGAGGTTAGGATTTGGAAAGATACTGAACCGATCCCCCGAGCGTTATTGCTTGAATGGCTGCAGGATGCGGAAGGGCTATTCAGCACAGGCGATGTGAAGGTTGACTGCGAATTATTAGCAGCTGCCCCTCAATTGCGGGTTGTTGCCCAGTCATCAGTCGGCTATGACAATATCGATATCGATGCCTGCACCGCAAGAGGAGTCCCTTTTGGCAATACCCCGGGGGTGCTTGTTGAAGCGACGGCAGATTTAACTTTTGCCTTGCTGCTGACTTCAGCCCGCCGCATTCATGAGGGTTGGGATAATGTGCGATCCGGAGGCTGGAAAAGCGGCCAAGCTATCCCCTATGGTGTCGATTTGTTCGGGAAAACTCTCGGCATTGTAGGGATGGGAGATATAGGATGTGCGGTTGCCAGGAGAGCCAAGGCATGTGGACTAAATATTATCTACCATAACCGCACCAAACGAAAAGATGGGGAACTGCTTGAAGCAGCCTATGCGGACTTTACAGAGCTGCTGCAGCAATCGGACTTTATCATTTCTCTGGTTCCTTTATCACAGCAAAGCCGGGGGATATTTGGAGCTGAGCAGTTCCGTCTTATGAAGCCTACAGCGTATTTTATTAATGCTTCCCGCGGAGGAAAAGACTTGCTACAAGCGCTTCGTATCGGGAATCATGAAGAATCGGCTGCTTTATTCGAGCAGTTCGTCTCTGCCTTTAAGCAGCAAGCTGATATCGAAACCGTGCTTCGCCAAGGTTTGCTGCAATTGCTGGGTAGTGTTTTGCATGTGGTATACCAAACAGGTCATAGCCCGCAGAAGGTGTTTGGTCTCAGTAATCTATATGAAGAATTATTGCAGCATCACGAACTTCAAAAAATGTGCGATTGCTTCATCCATCTTGTTATGGAGCCGTTCATTGAGCTTATTGTTGAATCGCAAAATGTAAAGCTTGTTCAACTGGTTGAGGAGGTTAAAGAAACAATTCATAGCAAATATAACATTGATTTATCCTTGGAAATGTGCGCCGATTTGCATCACGTCGACCCTTTTCGTCTGAGTAAAGCCTTCAAGGAAGTAACGGGTATCAATTTCATCGACTACGTAACAGATTACCGAATTAAGAAATCGAAGGACCTGCTCAAAAATACGAGCCTTCGGATTAACGAAATTGCTGAATTGGTAGGCTATCAGCCAACGTACTTTAATCGGATTTTTAAGAAGAGAGAAAGTATGACTCCAGGTCAATATAGAGAAAGATAATGGTTATATTCCAGCGACACGCTGTCCAAGGCGGCGTTTACCGAATATCGAATGAATCTACGAAATGAGGGGTATCGATGATGACGTGTGGGACGAAGACGTGATAAGCCCACATATGCACCCAGGGGTTCCCGGTCCTATCCGTAAGTACCGACTTTACTACACCGGGCATGAAATATTGCATGAATAAGGCGCTGAACGATGCCAGGAAAGCCCCGGGACTGCTAAAGACCATCCAACTGTCGAAGAAATGCAACGCCGTATAGGTGAGCCCTCCGAGTACAATCGGGATAACGGCGCTATTGGCGACTGCCTTGAATCGCGGGTATAGGATGGCGAATAAAAAAACGGCGGTCGGGATAGCCGTTCCGAACAAGTTAAAGATAAAGGCAGCAAAACCCCCGAAAATAATTTGTCTTGGCGTCAGACTGAGCAGCGCGTCGGACAGACCTCCCAACTGTACAATAGATTCTATAACTATAATTATGATAATGATAATCGTATCGCGCAGCACATTTTGGTTCGAGACGATATTCAGCTGCGAGAGTGTATACCCCTTTTTTAAAGTAAAATATAAGACGGGCAAAACAGCATACATGATGAAGTTATAGAATGACCAAACGAGCATTTCAGCCAGTTTAAGATGCTCATGAGTCCCATAAATACTTCCCGCTAAATGGAAACTGATCGCATGGAAGCCTAACAGTTTGCCTAATCCGAACCCCAACAACTGAGCAAACGCCATATAACCCAGCAAAAGGTATATCTCTTTTTTGGATGATTCTCTGCCGGGTGACATCAGCTGCTTGTTCCGGTAGCCGCGTGTTATCAAAACAATGATGCCAATGAGGACTAAGCACCACAGGGAAGCAGCTAGCAGATCCCAAAATCGATCAGCGGCCGAAGCGTGTTCGACAAGCGGCTGGTGCGCGACAAAAGGCGCTCCGAATTGCTTTAATAAGATGTAGCCGACCGCAGATATTCCAATGTAGCCAAGGATCGCATATAAGGTATGTTTTCCGGTGTCATTCAGCAAGTTTCATTCTCCTTTTTCAGCTCGGCGAGTAACGTATCCAGCGTTTTCATAAATTGTTCTCGCTCCGCCAAGGGAATCTTCTCGAATTTGGATGCGAACATGGCTTCCAACTTCGGATTTACGAGGGATAATACTTCTTCTCCTTTCTGTGTAATCGTGATCCGTTTCTCCCGTAAACTCTCGTCGCTGACTTTAATAACGAGATGGCCGGTCGACTCAAGCTTGCGGCATAAATGACTGCTCGTAGGCGGCTGGACATTCAGCCATCTGGCTATACCGGTAACCGTAACGATGTGGACTTCGCCTACCGCGACCAGAACAAGGTATTGAGCAAAGCTTATTCCGGCAAGTTGTTGGACGATTTTTTCGGCGATTGCGTCAAGCATGTAAGTGAGGGAATGGAGCTTGTAATTGGGTTCGTCATATAGTTTCATGATTAAATATTACATATCTAAATGTTTGATGTCAAATGATTTTATTCGGAATCTTTGAACATGCTGAATGCGTTGCACGTTTCCAAGTAACAAACTAAGCCGAACCATGCGTCGCATCAATTGGCACAATGGTTCGGCAAACGTTCGGCAGCTCGTTGAACCAGCGGGCAAAATAGTTAAGTCTTGTTTTGTAATAATTTGCAAGATATATTGATTGAAATAAAAACGCATGTATAATTATACATATCGTCGAATATTTATGCACGACAAGGAGAATGATTATGAAATATAAATTATTTGTTGACGGACAAGAAGGTACAACAGGATTGAAGATCTTTGAATATCTATCAAAACTATCAGACATTGAGGTTCTCAGGATTGACTACGATAAAAGAAAAGATCCTAAAGAACGGAGCAAACTCCTTAATGTAGCAGATATTGTTTTTCTTTGTCTGCCCGATTCGGCTGCAAAAGAGTCCATTGCTCTTGTGAAAAATGAAAAAACTAAAATCATTAATACCAGCACTATCTTTAGAACTGATAAAAATTGGGTATATGGTTTGCCTGAGTTAAAAAATCAAAGAGATTTAATACGTACCTCATCAAGAGTTTCCGTTCCTGGTTGTCATGCTACCGGTTTTGTTCTTACCATTAGACCGTTGATCGAAGCTGGTATTCTTCAACAAGATTATCCCGTTACATGTTATTCGGTGACCGGCTATTCCGGAGCTGGGAGAAGTGGAATTGAGGAATATGAGAATTCAACATTAGTTACCGAAAAAAAGCTTAATGTTCCAAGACATTATTCATTGCAGCTCAATCATAAGCACATCCCTGAGATGTTATTGTATTCAGGGCTTTTATATGAGCCATTATTTACACCCATTAAAGCTAATTATGCGCAAGGACTAGCAATGTCAGTTCCCTTAATGAGCAGGTATATGCCGAAAAACCCTTCCGCAAAAGATGTACATGAAGTATTATCAGCGTACTTTGAAACAGAGCGTTTTGTACATGTGATGCCGTACGATTCAGAAGCTTACCTCGACGAAGGGCATTTTATGATATCTGAATGTAATAACACGAACCGACTGGAAATATTTGTTTTTGGACAAAAGGACAAGATAAATATTATTTCAAGATACGATAATTTAGGTAAAGGGGCATCAGGCGCTGCTGTACAAAATATGAATCTCATGCTTGGATTCGATGAAGGAAATAGTTTGGTAGAGCATAACATATAACACTTTGAGGCTGCCGTAGATCGATAACGGCGGCTTCATATAGAAGGAGGTTGTTTTAGTGAAATTAAACTATTTAGTTCTGAATGAAATGAACAAACAGTTAACACGGATAGAATCATGTTTAAACCTTTTGTCAGATGAACAAGTATGGCACAGATTTAAACCGAGCATGAATAGTATTGGCAACTTATGTATGCATTTGGCGGGAAACGAATATCAACATTTTGTAAGCGGTATTGGCAAGGCGCCTTTTACTCGAACGAGGTCAGAGGAGTTTCATATAAACGATGGTATATCCGGAAAACAATTAATAAAACTGCTCAAAGATGTGAGACGACAGTCTTCAATCATACTTGAAGCTATTACGGAAAGTGATCTAAAAGCAAGCATTGCCATACATTATTCAACCGATGATTGGAATAAAATGATTGTGCGTCCCGTTTTTGAAACAATGTCCAACTATTCGAAGGATCTGGAAACGATGCTAATTCAAGTTTGTGAGCATTATAGTTATCATGCTGGACAAGTTGTAGTTCTAACGAAATTATTAATTGATAGTGAGGACAATATAACAGGAACGTACCACTAAAAACAGCGGCAGCCCGGGATTTTAATTCCAGGGCTTGCCGCTGTTGTCGCATCTGCGGTATGAGCAAGGCGAATCATAAAATAAATGAAAGGTCAGTTCATCCCGACGGGAAACGAAAGCTCAATAAACAACATAATGAGGCTGCCTTACGAGCCTGCGTAAATAGAAACCTGCCGGCGAACGGGCGTGAAATCGGTCATATAGACGGTAAACTTGTCTTTACTGTTAGCCTCTGTGCCTCTCATGGCCGATGTATAGGCGTGTTCGCCGAATCCGCCCTGCAGACGGATCGACTCTCCGTCCAACCGGTAGATCGCTTCGCCGTTTTTTAATATAGCGGTGCGTCCCGCATCTCCGGGAATAAGGGTATCGCCGGTTTCCAGCATCCCTCCGGATTCAAATATGAATTCCAGCTTGCAGGGGACCTGCTCAACTCCTTCCGAATGCACGTCCATAACAATTCCTTCGCGTTCGATGATGATATCGATCGTAATGTCATAGCGCTGAAGCTGCACGCGCTCGCGTTCCGCATGCTTCATTTCTCCCCATACCGGGGTAGGAGAACCGTTGGGGAAGGGCCGCACATAGCCCCATTCACAGCTATAGTTCAAGCTGTAGCCCTTGTCGGTCTTCTGGATGTCGTTGACCTTGAACTGCCCCTTGCTGAAAAAGGAGCCTGCAAATTTCACATATACTTTGTTACCGCCCGATTGGAACTTCAGGAAGGTGCTATTATTCTTCAGCACGGTTAAGGTTACATTGTCTGTACGCTGCCGGATGACGCCGGAGTTTTTAAACCAGGTTTCATAATGAAGCCCGGGCGCCTCCGTTTCCGATTCAAAACGGTCCAAGCCTTCGTTCAGCATATATTGCGTCAACAGGCGGGGTGCAGGTACCGCCGCGGCTATGTCGACAGCCGAATCCGCTTTTTTCAGCAAACGATCGGTGAGGTGGAGCAGCTGATCGGCGACATAGGCGTAGGTCTTGTTGGACAATTGATAAGCCATCAGTAAAAAGTTGTCGTAATAGCTGATAGGGTAGGTGTCCTTGCCGTAATCTTGCCGGGTTGAATTTAACGTAAACAAGGTTTGATCCGGTTCGATATACTTCATTACCATGTCCAGATTTCTTTGAATGTGCTGCAGCAGCTCCGGCATCGCCAATTGCTCCGCCATAATTTGCAGGGAGCGGTTATTGATCACGTTATAAATGCCTACAGACCTCTCGGTATACTCGCCATACTCATCGCAATCAATGCCTTCATTCAAGTATAACTGAATTTCTGTCCTCAGCCTTTCGTCACCCAGCAGGTTGTACAGCAGCGACAGAGCGGAAGCCATCACCCAGCGGTGATTCGGCGTATGGAAACCGCCGTTCAGGATGCCTTCCGCCGCGCGGCTTAAATAGTCGAACATCATGCCGCCAATTTCCTGCTCCAGCTCCGATTGCTTCGAATACTTCTGCACCAGCCGATACGTATAGGCCAGCACCTGTACCGTAAAAGCGGCCGATGTTGCATCATGGAAATTCGTTTCCTTCAAGTCCTGCGTTCCGTCCTCGTGCTGCTCGCGCAGCAGGCTCGCTATATAGAGACGGGCGCTGTTCAGCAGCTCCGGCTTGCCGCAATAGATGGAATCCGCATTGTAATACACGCTGAGCAGAACGTCCAGGCAATGCGCGGTTACCCCCGGCTCGCTAAATTCCTTGGGCGGGACGACACATCCGCCGTAATCGCGGGAGCTTGTATCCAGACATTGGAAACGCAGTATAAATGGAACATAGAGCTCTGTAATTTCAATGATTTTGCGATAATGTCCCTTCAGCATGGCCGTTTCTCCTCTCGGTTCAAAGCTAAGAGATGAATGCTCCGGGAGCACCATCTCCGCCTGCCTTTATTGAAATTATTGAGCAGCGATTTCTATAGAAAACTGGGGGCTCCCCCAAAAGTAATCGGAATTGGCTTCAGAGCATCACGTCACTTTTAGGGGATTTTGTTATTTGAAGGTCTTGTTATACAGTGCCGTTCTTTGCGTAATAATCTGATCGATGCCTCTCGACTTGAGTTCATTCTGGAATTGCGCATACGTCGCTTCAAAATCGGTTGCCGTCACCATTTTGATCCAGTATTCCTGCTCGGTTTTCACAATTTGCGGATTATTTTTCACTTCGGCTTCCACCGGCTCGTTAAAGAGAACGTCGGATACGGCATCCTTCGCAGCGATTTGATTGGACAGAACGGCAAAATCGCCATACGGCTGTGCGGTCAATTTCAACAATGCGTCCGACTGCGCCTGCGGCATCGGAGGATTTCCGTTGTAGATCAGCTTTAAGTCGGGCATAATCCAGTTCATCGTTTTGTTGTTTTCCTCCGCGCTGATCGGAGTCGGGATGCCGTTATCCATTTTGAAGTTTTTGCCCTCAAGGCCGAACGCCAACGTTTGTGTCACATCCGGCTTCGCCATCCAATTTAAATATTTGACTACCGCGTCGACATGCTTGGATGTTTTCGGGGTGAAGATGTATAGTCCTAATGGAGGATAGTTGGTCTTGTAATAATGACCGTCCGGATTTTTAAATACCTCGATAGGTGTCAGCTTCGCTGTCGGCACGCTCTTCTGCAAGACCGAATAGGGGCTTGGCACGCTGCTGTACGGTACCCAAGCGCCTTCCGTAAAGAAGCCGGCCACTCCTTTAGTTACATTGGCCATCTGGGTCTTATTATCCGATGTCGCAAATTCCCGGTTGAGCAGTCCGTTTTTATACATCGTATTCATAAACAGCATAAAATCTTTAAAGCCTTCTCTTGCAGGCTCGGGAGTGGTGAACCTCGTTTTCAGAGAATTGTCTTTGAAAAAGGAAGCCATCAGGTCGTACAGCAAAAATTCGGTGCTGAATTTATTCGGGTCCTGCGGTACTCTTTCCCATGGAATAAGATTGTTTGCTCCTATGCCGCCCGGGTCCTTTTCTTTAAAGGCCTTCAGCACATTAACCAGTTCTTCGGTAGTGGTGGGGGCTTTTAATCCCAGTTTGTCCAGCCAATCCTGGCGAATGAAGGAGCCGTAATGGTTCGTGTTGCTTCTTACGGCAGGGATCGCGTACTGCTTGCCGTTAATGACGCCATTTGCCAGTACCTTATCGCCCAGCGCCTTCTTGAGCTCAGGCCCGTATTTGTTGAGGGATTCCGTCAAATCGGCCAAGCCGTCAGATAGCGCATACTTGGTGAACAAAAGTCTGTCATACGTAAAGACGATATCCGGCGCGTTGCCTGCGGCCATCATGACATTAAGCTTGTCTGTTTCCTGGCTTCTGGGGACGGGAACAAAGGTTACCTTGACGCCTTGTTTTAACATTTCCTGCTGAATCCAACGGGTCCATTGGTTATCCATAAGCGTCCCTTGACCCTCAGGAACGTTATTGCGGTCAAATAATTCCACAGTCAGCTCCTCAGTTTTCTGATTCGACTCCTGGGATTGCGGAGAACCGCCGCCTCCGCCGCTGCATCCCGCCACGATAACTAAAACGAATGCCAGCATGCCGGCCCATTTTTTCTTGCCCATCCGTACCGACTCCCTTCAAATTTGTTTATTATAAGAAAAGCTTCTGACCGAAGCCCTTTCGATGAAGATACATTCGTGTTTTAGATGTGGCTTTTCTGATATGAACGAGGTCTGTCAAGAGCGTCTCTTGAAGCTCCCCGTTTTTTTGAATTTTGAGTAAAAAGTAACTCTTTGTGATGCTTTACATGGAGGGGCGGGTATGATAGGCTCATTGGCCTATGGCGATGAAGTGACCAACGTAATCGCTCTCTCGCCAGGATGTCATACCCGCAGAGGCTCCATGTCAAGCATTACAAAGTTCCGCTTAAAGGCTGAGCGTGAAGGCAAAAATCTTTTCGACGTTGAGCAATCTGATATACGTGGGTTGGTTACACACATTTTATCTCTC
>NZ_SMRT01000002.1 GCF_004354045.1 Paenibacillus piri
ATAACAAACTTGAAGTTGCCCCGGTTCTCCCAGCTGTTTCATTAATTTTCTCACAGCTGCCTCCGTGTTAGTAATCGTACCCCAAAAACGCGGCGCCTCCCTACCCTCATCCGCAATGGCAACAGCAATTGTTTCCTTCGAAACGTCTAAACCTACGTATTTTGTGTTAAGCTTCATAATGTTGACTCCTCCTTTTGCATTGTAGCTCTGCTTTGGTTTTCCCTAAAACAATTATTTCCAAAGTAACCTACGTTGTTGCAAATTCGGGGAGTCGACCTTCGTTCATGATAACTTGCAATGATAGAAAGGTTCAGCTCCGCTGAAAACTTATACTTTCTATCATTTAAAAAATAAACGGCGGCCGGTCAGCGACGACTACGGCGGCCGTTTTCGCGCTTGGGGACGGCGGTGGAGCACCTGGCGGCACTGCGCATTCGTATGGGATTTTGCAGCTGCAGGCGGCGCCGCTTCGTACCGGGATGAATGGGGCTGAATCGCGAATCGGAATGAACTTCTATACTCAAAGTTTCCTTTCCTTTTGCCGGGCGATTCTGGTAGTGTGAAAGCAGGCGGAATGAGGCGAAAGCAGCACATGGGGTACCATTTATGGGCAAAAATGTATTGACATGGGTGGCATAGTCGTGATACCTTACGACATATACTTAACATCTGAAGGGAGGGATTTGCATTATGTTCGCTGCTGAAATGGACCATCCGGTCGCTCACCATTTGGGTTTTGGCCAACATAAGGCGACCTTTCGCTTCGGTAAGTGGAGATGCTGACGTTTTATTGTAAAACGTCCCCATCCAAACCATGAAGCATAGCGCAGGTCGCGGTTCATACGCGGCGGCGCTTTTATATTCCCGTAAAAAGGAAAAGCACACAGCTGACCCGTTGGCCGTGTGCTTTTTTGCAGTTGAATACAAAGTATTTTTTTATACTTTGCTTCGCACAACCTTGATAAACGCGCTCGTCCTCGAAGGGCGGCGAAGCCGTTTATCCTTGTATAGAGAGGAGATGGGATGAATGTTTTCGGTATTAGTCAAGCTGGGCTGGTTTTTCCGATTGGAATGGAAACGATATGCGATTGCGATTCCGCTGCTTGTCATTGCGGGACTGATCGAGATCGTGCCGCCCAAAATTGTAGGTGATATGATCGACCGGATTCGCCAGGGCACGCTCAACTGGACGCTGGTAACACAAACGCTGCTTTTGCTCGGAGGACTCGCTATCATCATATATGTAATCACCTATATTTGGATGTACCGTTTATTTGGCGGCGCATTTGTAGTGGAGCGGCTGCTGAGGTCGCGGCTGATGCGCCATTTTTTGCGGATGACGCCGACGTTTTACGAGAAAAACCGGACCGGCGATTTAATGGCGAGAGCGACCAACGATCTGAAGGATGTATCGATGACGGCCGGTTTCGGGATTTTGACGCTGATCGACTCCACGGTATGGATGATGACGCTAATCGGCGTTATGACGCTCCTGGTCTCTTGGAAGCTGACGCTGGCTGCGGTGCTGCCGCTGCCGGTCATGGCGGTTATGATGCAGATTTACGGGGGAAGGATTCACCGTCGGTTTAAAGCGGCGCAGGATGCATTCGGCGCAATGAACGACGGCGTGCTGGAGACCATCTCCGGAACGCGTGTCATCCGCGCGTTTGTGCAAGAGCGTGCGGCTGAGCGCAGCTTCGGTCAAGTCACTGCGGATGTGCTCGGCAAAAATATCGCAGTCGCCCGGATCGATGCGCTGTTCGAGCCGACCGTCAAGCTGATTGTCGGCGCCAGCTATCTGATCGGACTTGTGTATGGCGCATATCTCGTTTTCCATAACGAGCTGACAGTCGGAGGACTCGTTACGTTTAACGTTTATTTAGGGATGCTGATTTGGCCGATGTTTGCGGTCGGCGAGCTTATCAACATCATGCAGCGGGGCAACGCGTCGCTTGACCGTGTTAATGAAACGCTGTCTTATCCGGCTGATGTGGAAGAAGCGGCCAATCCTATTCGAGTTGCGGAGCCCGGGACCGTCGAGTTCAATCAAGTATCGTTCCGTTACCCGGTCTCGGAGCAGGATAACCTTATCGGGCTGAACATCCGCCTGCTGCGCGGCCAGACGCTCGGCATTGTCGGGCGCACCGGGAGCGGTAAAACGACGCTGATCAAGCAGCTGCTGCGGGAATATCCGAAAGGAAAAGGAAATCTCTCGATTTCCGGGCAACCGCTCGAAGACATTGCATTCGACGATTTGAAAGGCTGGATCGGTTATGTGCCGCAAACGCCGTTCTTATTTTCCAGAACGGTCCGTGAAAATATATTGTTCGCCAAAGGCGAGCCGGCCGCGGATCAATTGGAAGAAGCGATCGAATGCGCGGCTTTCAAGAAGGATCTTGAGTTTTTGCCGCAGGGGATGGAAACGCTTGTGGGCGAAAAAGGCGTAGCGCTGTCGGGCGGCCAAAAGCAGCGGGTGTCGATTGCCCGCGCGCTGCTGGCGGATCCGCAGCTGCTCATTCTCGACGATGCGCTGTCGGCGGTCGATGCCAAGACCGAAGCCGAAATCATCGCCAATATCCGGCGTTCGCGGGCCGGCAAGACGACGCTGATCGTCACGCACCGGCTATCGGCGGTACAGCATGCCGAGCATATTGTCGTGATGGATGAAGGGCGTATCGTCGAGGAGGGCGTACACGACGAGCTGCTCGAGCTGGGCGGCTGGTACCGCGACCAATGGGACCGGCAGCAGGCCGAAGCTACGCTGGAAGGCGCTTGAAGCAGCCGATTTAAGCGAAGCCTTGTCACTTGCAAGAGGAAAGGTGGAGAACTCATCTATGAATGAAAACATGGATATGGAAATTGACCGCGAGGCGGTGCGGCGCGCGCGCCCGGGTTATAAACTGTGGCGCTATGCGCTCTTATATAAAAAGACGATCGCCTTGGCGCTGCTCATGCTCGCTGTCGCGATCGGAACGGAGCTGAGCGGCCCGTTCATCGCCAAACGAATTATTGACGATCACATTTCGGGGATCGAGCGGCCCTGGTATCAGACTGCTCCCGGTTCTGCCGGGAGCATCGCCTACAACGGCGCGTCCTGGCAGAGGGGCGACCGGATGCCGGAGGCCGAGCGCCAGGCGGAGGCGCGTGTGCTTCAGGCGGGAGGCGAATTCGTATTTGTGCCTGGAGGCATCAGGGAGGACGGTGAACGGTCCGTTGCGAAGGAAGCCGACGGCAGCGCCGTGCTAACGATTGCCAAAAACGGCGCGGTATCACAGTATAAGGCGCAGCTGCTCACAGCGGAGCAATGGCTTGCTTTTTACAAGCCGGAATTTGCGGGCATATGGCGGTTATCGCTCATTTTCGTCGTGCTGACAGCCGTTTCCGCCTTGTTCAGTTATGGACAGAAGTATTGGCTTCAGGCATCGGCCAACCGGATTATTCAAAGGATGCGGGACGATATATTCGCCCACATCAACCGTCTGCCGATCCGATATTTTGACAATTTACCGGCAGGCAAGGTCGTCTCGCGGATTACGAACGATACGGAAGCGATCAAAGATTTGTATGTAACGGTGCTGGCCAACTTTTTTTCCGGGACGCTGTACATTGTCGCCATTCTCGGCGCGATGTATTTGCTCGACGAACGGCTTGCGTTGATCTGCATGGTGATTATACCGATATTAACCGTCTGGATAATCGTCTACCGGAAATTTGCGGCGAATTATAACCGGGTCATTCGTTCGACGCTTTCCGAAATGAACGGGATGATTAACGAATCGATCCAGGGAATGCCGATCATCCAGTCGTTCCGCAGGGAGAAGAAGCAGGAGGCGGAGTTCGAGGCATTCAATCGGCGGTACTTCGATTACCGCAATAAGATGCTGAATTTGAACTCGTTGACCTCGCATAATCTGGTCGGCGTTTTCCGGAATATCGCCTTCGTCGCGCTGATCTGGTATTTTTCAGGCGTATCGCTCGGAAGCGTGGCCGGCGGCGTATCGCTCGGCGTACTTTATGCGTTCGTCGATCTGTTGAACCGGATGTTTCAGCCGATCGTCAACATCGTCAACCAGCTGCCGAATATGGAGCAGGCATTTGTCAGTGCGGAGCGCGTCTTTGTACTGATGAACGAGGACGGCGAGGATGTGTCCGACATATCGATGCCGCGCTACAAAGGAAACGTCGTGTTCGACAACGTCTGGTTTTCATACAAGGAAGGCGAGCCTGTGCTGAAAGGAATATCGTTTGCGGCGAAGCAGGGACAGACGGTTGCTCTGATCGGTCATACCGGCTCGGGCAAGAGCTCGATCTTAAACCTGCTGTTCCGCTTCTATGACGTCGATTCGGGGAGCATTACGATTGACGGCATGGAGATACGGGAGCTGCCGCGTCAAACGCTGCGCAGCCATATGGGCATCGTGCTGCAGGATCCGTTTCTTTTTACCGGGACGATCGGATCCAACGTATCGCTCGACAATCCCGCAATTTCGGAGGAGCGTATAGCCAAAGCGCTGCAGGACGTCGGCGCGGACCGTCTGCTCGCACATCTGCCGCAGGGTATCCATGAGCCGGTTATCGAGAAGGGCAGCACGCTGTCAGCCGGTCAGCGCCAGATGATTTCATTCGCGCGGGCGCTCGCATTTGATCCGGCGATTCTCATCCTGGACGAAGCGACCTCGAATATCGATACCGAGACGGAGGCGGTCATCCAGGAAGCGCTGGAGGTCGTCAAGAAAGGGCGCACAACGTTCGTTATCGCCCATCGTTTGTCGACGATCAAGAACGCCGACCTGATTCTCGTCCTGGACCGCGGGGAAATTATGGAGCGCGGCACGCATGACGAATTGATGGCGGCCGGCGGCATGTACTATCAAATGTATGAGCTGCAGCAAGGCATAAGAAGCCCGGGACCCGCCGCAGGCTCAAGCATCCGAGGCTCGGGCGTCACAGGCACAAGCGCCGCCTCTCCGGCGGGCGCGGTATAATTTGAGGCAAGTATCGGCACTCCTTTCACATGGAGAGTAAAACATGCGGTTTAGGGCAATACTGGAATGCTACCGGAACCGGAAGGTCCGGTGAATTGACAGCTGAGAGGGTGGCATCGTTATTAATCGGCGCCAGCATCGGATGAATGATAATGATCCGCCTGCGAAGCGTGCATGGATTCACCGGACTTCCTAAACAACATGGAAATGGAGTGCAGCATGATGGAAAAAACGTTTTTGATGCTGAAGCCCGATGCGGTACAGCGCAAAATGATCGGCAGACTGGTGCAGCGGTTTGAGGATAAAGGCTTTGAGCTGCTCGGCGCCAAGCTGACGCGAATGACGATGAAGCAGGCTGAAATTCATTATGCGGAGCATGCGGGAAAGCCTTTCTACGGGGAGTTGATCGATTTTATTACTTCCGGGCCCGTCTTTGCGATGGTCTGGCAGGGGGAGCAGGCGATTGCGATGTCGCGAACGATGATGGGGAAGACGAACCCGCTTGAGGCTGCGCCCGGCACGATTCGCGGCGATTATGCAACGGACAAGGGCTTGAATGTGATTCATGGCTCCGATTCGCCGGAAAGCGCGGAGCGGGAAATTGCGAATATGTTCGAACCCGGTGAGCTGCTGCCGTCGGGACCACCGATCGCGAGTCGGTCGAACGGGCTGCATATCGATGCGTCCGGAAACATTCAGCTGCAGCACCCTCCTTCCTGAGGGTGATTTTTTTTGCCTATTTGAAGTTTTGAATAAAATTGGTTACATTGAATAAAGGCAATATTAGCCAATACGAGCAATTCGAATAAAGGAGCGATGTCGAGATGAGAGATCCGCGGCTTCAAGTTTTAGCCCATAATTTGATCCGTTATTCCGTCAACTTGCAGCCTGGTGAAAATGTTCTGATCGAAATGATCGGACTGCCTGATCAGGAGTTGACCAAATGCTTGATCGAGGAAGCCTATGCGGCCGGCGGGAACCCTTTCATCGAGCTGCGCAGCCCTGCCGTTACCCGCAGCCTCATGCTGGGCGGGAAGCAGGAGCAGTACCATACGCTCATGGAGCTGGAGCTTCAGCGCATGAAGCGAATGCAGGCTTATATTGCGGTTCGCAGCGGTGACAACATCACGGAAACATCCGATGTTCCGGAAGAGCAGATGAAGCTGTATGTAAAGGAATATCAGCGGCCGGTCACGGACCAGCGGGTCAATCATACCAAATGGTGCGTATTGCGTTACCCGAACCCGTCCATGGCGCAGCTGGCCAATACGAGCACCGAGGCGTTCGAAGATTTTTATTTCCGAGTATGCAATCTCGATTACGGCAAAATGGCGTCGGCGATGGATTCGCTCGTCGCGCTTATGAACCGTACGAACAAGGTGCGTCTTGTATCGCCAGGCACCGATCTGACGTTTTCGATTAAAGGGATTCCGTCCATTCCTTGTGCGGGCGAGCATAATATTCCGGACGGCGAGGTGTTCACGGCCCCAGTCAAGGATTCGGTCAACGGAATCATCACCTACAACACGCCGACGATTTATACGGGCACTTCTTTTGAAAATGTGATGCTGCGCTTTGAACACGGTAAAATTGTCGAGGCAAAAAGCAACAATACGAAGCGGCTGAACGAAATTTTGAATACGGATGACGGCGCCCGCTATATCGGGGAATTCGCAATCGGCGTGAACCCGCATATCCAACTGCCGATGAAAGATATTTTGTTCGATGAAAAGATCGACGGCAGCATTCATTTCACGCCGGGCAACGCTTATGAAGATGCGGACAACGGCAACCGCTCCTCGGTGCATTGGGATATGGTGCTCATTCAACGGCCGGAATTCGGGGGCGGGGAAATGTATTTCGACGATGTGCTCGTTCGCAAGAACGGCCGGTTCGTAATTCCGGAGCTGGAGCGGCTGAACCCCGAGCATCTGGTGTAGTTCGAATAGCGGAGCGGCTTCAGAGCGCCTTTGGATGTGAAGGTTGTGTAGAGCCATGTACCCGGTATACGACAAAGGGGTGCATGGTTATGAATACCGGATCGAAGACCGTGCAGTAAAGAAAGAGGTAGAAGTAAAGCAGAAGGTAGAACATAAAGGAAATGGGTATGGGGTGGAAAAGCGATAGCGGTCGCCTTTGAAATCGTGTCAATACCGCTACATACATTCAATGGGACACGATTTCAACAGCGATTGGAACCCCATACCCATTTCCCTCCCAACGCACCAACGTATGGTTAGAACCAAGGACCGTCAGGATGATCTTCCCTGACGGTTTTTCTTAGCTTTGTACAACTTTGACAAACGCGCACGTCCTCAAAGGACGACGCAGCCGTTTATGCTTGCACAGGGCCCTTCAGGCTGGATATACCTGTTCGAAGGGCCCTGACTTTCAAAGGCGCAGAAGCCTTTTATCCTGAGTCTTGCCGCAGCCAGCCTACGAAAGATTGAGCTTGCGATATTTCAGCGGCGACATGCCGCACAGCGATTTGAATATGCGCCCGAAATGGGTGCTGCTTTCAAAGCCGACCTTCTCCGTAATTTCCGTAACCGAGCTGCGGGTTGACTTCAGCAGCTGCTGGGCTTCCTGAATGCGCAGCTGGTTCACATATTCCACTACGGTAAAGCCGGTAACCTCTTTATAAATGCGGCATAAATAATATGGGCTTATATGAAAATGATCCGCCAACGACTTCAGCGACAGCGGCTCGCGGAAATGGTTGTTGATGTGGACCACCATATCGGACACTTTCCGGTGCAGGGTGGTCGGATGCTCGATCGTCTTGCTTCTCAGGTCCATTTGGCGCACATGCCGGTGAATGAGCAGCAGCAGCTCTCCAAGCAGCAGTCTGGCATATCCCTCCGCATCCGGTTCTCCCTGGCGCTGCTCCCGCAGCATTTTATCCATGATCGATTCCACGGTAATCAATTCCCGGGAGTCCGGATGCAGCACCGGTCCATCCTCGAACGCCTGCAGCAAATCAACCGCGACGACCCGGTTCACGCCGTCCACGAACGACTCCTTAAAGTTGATCAAAATCCGCTCGTGATGCGGCGAGCCGGACTCCGTCGTTTTATGCAGCACATTGGGCGGGATCAGCACGAGATCGCCTCTTTTGACATGGTAGGAACGGTCTTTTATGAAATAAAACCGTTCTCCCGAACGCATATAATAAATTTCATAGGAATCGTGCGAATGATTTTGCGTCATATTGAACGAATCGGTCCGGATGGAATGATTCAAATGAAATGGTTCCCGGTCGAAGGCGAACGGGTAGTTCGCGTCGCATTGCTGATTGTCTTTCATGAGCTAAGCCTCCGTATTCCATGCAAATATTGACCGCAAGAAAAGTAGAAAAAACACAAATTAAGCAAATAAAGTGCTGTTATTGATTTTATATTGCGCTATAATCACAATACCATAGACAAGGGAGGAAGAATAGATGTCAACGCGTAAAAAATATGCGGTTGTCGGAACGGGCGGCCGTGCCGGATTTTTTTATAACGCCATTGCGCGGGATTTCAAGGAGACTTCGGAGCTCGTCGCTTTTTGCGATGTGAACCAGACCCGCATGAACGTAGCCAACAAAAAGGTGGGGGCTTTCGACGTCGGTCCGCTGCCGACCTATAAATCGGAACATTTCGACCGGATGATCGAGGAGACCAAGCCGGATTTCGTAATTGTGACTACCGTCGACCGGACGCACCATACGTATATTATCCGGGCGATGGAGCTAGGCTGCGATGTCATTTCCGAGAAGCCGATGACGGTGGATGAAGTGAAATGCCAGCAAATATTGGATGCTGTCAAAAGAACGGGCCGCCAGCTGCGCGTCACGTTCAACTACCGCTATTCGCCGCATAATACGAAAATCCGCGAGCTGATCGCAGACGGCGTGATCGGCGATGTCAATTCCGTTCACTTTGAGTGGCTGCTGAATACGAAGCACGGCGCGGATTATTTCCGCCGCTGGCACCGCGACAAACGCAACAGCGGCGGCCTGCTGGTCCATAAATCGACGCATCATTTCGATCTCGTGAACTTTTGGCTGGGCACGCAGCCGGCAACGGTTTTCGCCCTTGGCGATCTGATGTTCTACGGCCGGGAAAATGCCGAAAAACGCGGCGAAACGAAGTTTTACTCCCGCGCTCACGGCAGCGAATATGCGAAGAACGATCCGTTCGCGCTGCATCTGGAAGAAAACGACCAGCTTAAAGCGATGTATCTGGATGCTGAACACGAAGACGGCTATTACCGCGATCAGAGCGTATTCGGCGATGGGATCAACATTGAGGATACGATGGGCGTCATGGTTAAATACCGCAGCAATGCGATTTTGACGTATAACTTGTACGCATATGCCCCTTGGGAAGGCTTCCGCGTCTCCTTCAACGGCACGAAGGGCCGCATCGAGATGAATGTGGTCGAGCAATCTTACGTCAATTCAGGCGGGGAGCAAGGACTGGAGGGAGCGGTCGTCGGTAAAAAAATTATCGTGCATCCATTGTTCGACAAGCCGTACGAGGTGGAAGTCGAAGAGAGCGCAGGCGGCCATGGCGGCGGCGATCCGGTGCTGTTGAACGATCTGTTCGGTGAACGCACGCCGGACCGGTTCAACCGTGCGGCATCCCATGTGGACGGCGCGATGTCGATTCTTACGGGCATCGCCGGCAACCGTTCGCTCCGAACCGGACAAGCGGTACAGGTAGCCGAACTGGTGAAATTTTAATATTGCCGGGCTCGACAGGCGATGAAAGCAAAGCCGCGCAGCGACGTTAATCGCTGTGCGGCTTTAATTTTTGGCTGAACTTGCAGGAAGCATTTGCTATAATGAACAAATGAGCTTGATACGGCTGTTTTTAAAGAAAAGGGGGACGTTCATGATACGCTTGCTGGAAACTGTCCTCGTTACATTTATCGGCGGGCTGTTGTTTACGCTGCTGCATGTGCCGCTCAGCTGGATGCTTGGGCCGTTGACGGCCGTTCTGCTGTGGACCGCTTTTACAAAACGGAGCCTGACCTGGCCGGTATGGCTGCGCAACGGCGGATTGCTGCTGCTCGGCTACAGCATGGGGCTCTCGTTTACGTTGACGAGCGCGCGGCAAATATCGTCACAGCTGCCGTCGATGCTGATCGCCACGCTGCTGACCGTTGCGTTCAGTATCGCCGTTGCCGTCATTACATCCCGACAAACCGGCGTCAATGCGGCAAGCAGCGTGATCGGCAGCATTCCCGGCGGCTTATCTCAGATGATTGTGCTGAGCGAAGAAATTGAAGGTGCGGATGCGGCGGTAGTCGCGTTTATGCAGACGATACGGCTGCTGCTGGTCGTATTTGTCATTCCGTTTGTAGCCGTTCACGGACTGGCGAGCGGGGCAGGTGTCGGTATCGGGGCAGGCAGCCCGGCAGCACCCGGGAGTACGGATACGCTGCTCGAGGCCGTGACGCTTTGGGCGGCGGCGATGCTATCACGGCCGGTTATCGCCTTTATGCTCATCCTGGGGATAGCCGCGGCCTGCTGGATTTCGGTGAAGCTGCGTTTCCCGACACCGTATTTTCTCGGGCCGATTTTGGCGGCCGCCGCGTTCACCGTCTCCGGCCTCGAGCCACCGCATTTGCCTTCTCTATTCGTACTGGCAGCCCAATGGAGCCTGGGCATTTATATGGGGCTCGGAATCAAGCTGAGCAGCCTCGGCAATTGGAAGCGGCTGCTGCCTTATACGCTATTCGGCAATATAGCCGTGCTTGCCTTTTCGCTTGCGCTGTCCTACGGCTTCAGCCTGGTCCTCCCGATGTCGCTGCTGACGGCGTTTCTAGGCATGTCTCCCGGCGGAATGACCGAGATGGGGGTTACCGCATCGCTGGTCGGCGCCGACGTTTCGCTGGTCGTCGCTTATCAAATGTTTCGGATTTTGTTTATTTTATTCGTTATCCCTTACGCGCTGCGCTGGGGCTTCCGCCGTTCGCGCGGAAATGCGACGCCTACCCGTTAACTGCGGTTCGGGCAGCGGCGATTCAAACATATGAGCTCAACTGCTCCTGCAGCGGCAGACCGATCCGGCTCATCGGCAGGCGCAGCTCGCCGGACGCGATCGTCTGCCGCTGTGCCAGCAGCCATTTGAGCGGAGCAGGATTCGGTTCGGAAAACAGCAGCCGAACGATCGGGAGCAGCCGGTCAAACAGCCGCTTGGCTTCCACGGTTCGTCCCTGCGCAAAATATTCGTACACCTGCACCAGCGTCCGTGCATCCGCATTGGCGGCCGCCAGCATCCCCCCTTGAGCTCCGCAGCTGAGCGATGCGTAAAACAGCTCATCGTCTCCGCACAAAACCGGCTTGGTTCCCAGACGCGAAAGTTCGGAAACCAGCTTTACCGATCCCGTGCTGTCCTTGAGGCCGATCACATGATCCATCTCCAATATGGTACGAACCGTATTTAATTCAAGAGCAACACCTGTCCGATGAGGGATATCATACATAATGACGGGAAGTCCCGCGTCCCCCGTCCGGCGAAAATGCTCGATGATTCCAAGCTGCGACGGACGGCTGTAATAAGGTACGACGACAAGCGCGGCATCGGCGCCGTGAAGCCCGGCTTGTTCGGTTTTGCGGACGGTGGAGAACGTGCTGTTGGTCCCCGTGCCGGCAATAACCGGTACCCAGCCGGCGGTCTGGGCCGCTTTGCGTGCTGCAGCAATCAGCGCTGCCCATTCGTCGGGTTCCACGGTCGGCGATTCGCCGGTCGTACCGTTAACGACGAGGCCCGCGATTCCCTCTCCAATGAGCTTGCGGGCAAGCTGGTCGAACGATTCCAGATCAAGCTCTCCATTGCAGGCAAACGGTGTAACGATCGGAACGAAAATGCCGTGAAGCTGTTCCGCTGTCAACATATCAACCAACTCCATTCCTTGATGATGTAGAAATACTGTAGCATGGATTTAATCATCGGTGTTAGCTATAATAATTGATGATTCGCATCAATATTATTGATAGTATGCTTTAATTTGGAAAGGATGAGAGCATGGATTTAACTTACTTCCGCACATTTCGCGAGGTCGCGAGGAGACGGAGCTTTACCCGTGCCGGCGAGGAGCTTGGCTATGCCCAATCGAGCGTAACGACGCAAATGCAGAAGCTGGAGCGAGAATACGGCGTGCAGCTGTTTGAGCGGTACGGGCGGCAGCTTCGGCTGACTCCTCCGGGCGAGGAGCTGCTGAAGTTCGCCGTTCAAATGCTGGATGTATACGATCAATCCAAGGAACGAATCGCCAATCAATTAGGCGGGACGCTGACAATCGGAACGATCGATTCGTTAGCCGCCTATTATTTGCCGCCTTTTTTACAGCAGCTGAAGCGGCGGCTGCCTGATTTATCGGTCCAGTTATTTCCGGAAGCCGAAGCTGCGCTGACTGAAAAAGTAAGGGAGGGTGAATTCGATATCGGACTGCTGCTGGACACTTATCCGGCCGATCCGGCGCTTCATTGTATCCGGATTCGCGAAGAACAGCTCATATTGATCGCACCTCCGCATCATTCTTTGGCGCAATTGGACATCGTCGGGCTGCAAGCATTGAAAAACACGGAGCTGATTGTTACGGAGGAAAGCTGCGTATACCGGGGGACATTCGAAAAGCTGCTGAAAGACAACGGCATCCCGTTTCAGATCGGTTTCGAATTGGGAAGCCTGGAAGCGATCAAGCAGTGCGTGGCCAACGGTCTCGGCATTGCGCTCCTCCCGCAAATCGCCGCATTGCAGGAAGTAAGGCAAGGGACGGTGGTGCGTCTGCCTTTCAGTCATGAGGCGTTGCGTTTGGAACTGCAGCTGGTCGTCCATCCGAAGAAGTGGATGTCGCAGGCGCTTGTCGCTTTTATCGGCTTGCTTGGAGGTTCTGCGAATAATTAGCAGATCGGGCGGAATTGTTCATAAGCCGCTCAACGCTTGGTCCTTGCCTTTGGACCGGCACTATGCCCCGCCTGCGCAGCGGCATGGATTCACAGGCTTGGAGCCGACAGGAAAGAGACGCCGCACGCTAACGTCGACGGCGCCGATCAATGGAACGATTTAACGGGCAAGACTGCCGGCGGCGGCTTCCGCATGGATAACATAGCGGTCCGTAAATTTGTCGGCGGTCAATGGAGCGCAAAGCAAGTATCCCTGCGCCTGGTCGCAGCCAATACTTTTCAGGCAAGCGAGCTGTTGATCCGTTTCTACGCCTTCGGCGACCACATTCAGCTTCAAGCTGCGCGCCATTGCAACGATGGCTTCGATGATGGAGCTGTCGGAAGGACATGCGCTGATCCCGCGCACGAACGATTTATCGATTTTCAGCGTATGGACCGGGAACTTGTGCAGGTAGCTTATAGAGGAATAGCCGGTTCCGAAATCGTCGATGGCGATGCGGACTCCTGCCTGCTTCAACGACTGCAGCATTTCGACCATTCCGCTGCTTTTCGTCATTTCGGCGTTTTCCGTAATTTCAAGCTCCAAGTATTTGGCTTCCAGGCCGGTTGTCTCTAAAATGTTCAAAATCGACGGAACCAACGGCTCCTGGTGCAGCTGAATCGCTGAAAGATTAACGGCGATAGACATAGGCTCGAGTCCCGCATCATGCCAGCTCTTCATTTGCGCACAGGCGGTTTGCAGCACCCATTCGCCAACGGCCGCGATAAGGCCGGCTTCCTCCGCGACGGGAATAAACTGTGCGGGCGGGACGATCCCGATCCTGCTGCTGTTCCACCTTATCAGCGCTTCGACTCCGACCATGCTGCCGCTGTCCAATTGGAACTTCGGCTGGTAAACGAGGTCGAGCTCCTTTTGTTCAACCGCTTGCCGCAGCAGCTGCTCGATGGCCAATTTTTGCGTATAGACGGTATTCATGGCCGATTCATAAAATTCGTATTTGTTTTGTCCCCGTTTTTTAGCTGCATACATCGCTTGATCTGCGTTTTTCAACAGCGTTTCAGGCTGCTCTCCGTCAGATGGATACAGTGCGATACCGATGCTGGTGGACACGTAAATATTCCTGTCGTCGATGCGGAAAGGAACCGCCAACCGGTCGATGATGCGCTCGGCTTGACCTGCTGCCGCTTCCCGGCTGCCGTGCGGAAATAAAATAACGAATTCATCGCCGCTCAATCTGGCAGCATGACTGCCTGCCTGCAAACATCCGGCAAGCAGCGCCGAAAACTTTTGCAGAACCTGATCTCCGGTCGGGTGGCCCAATGTATCGTTTATCAGCTTGAAGCGGTTAATATCGAGAAAAAGTATCGCCAATGGCTCTTCGCGCAGTCTGGCCTGCTGGAACAGATCGCGGAACAACTGATTGAACTGATTGCGGTTCGGCAATCCGGTCAAATGGTCGAAATAGGCAAGCTGCCGTATTAATCCCGCCGATTTCTTTTTCTCGGTCATATCCAGCAGACTTGCCGTATAAATCGTTTTCCCTTCGAACTGAAAGCCCGTAATCGTCACTTCCGCCGGAAATTGGCTCCGGTCGGACCGGTAGACTTCCAGCTCGATGCGCTTGCCGATAATGGAGACGTCTTGATTGGCCAGCAGCTGCTTGAGCGAGGCTGCCGTTGGACCGGCTTGCCCGTAAGGAAATAAAAAATCGACGATCGTACAGGCCATCGCTTTCTTGCGTGTGCAGCCAAAAGCCGCCTGAGCGGCAGGATTGAACTCGATAATGCGGCCTGACGAATCAAACATAAGCATGCTGTCGATCGCCGATTCCAGAATCGAAGCCTTCAGCGCAATTTGCTCCTCCAGCCGCCGGTCCGCCGACAATGAGCTGATCAAGCTGATGGCGAATATGATAATGGTACAGAAGCCGATATACACGGCCAGATCAACAAAGCCGTTATCCGTCGCCGCATCGGCTGCATGATGGACAACGGAACCGGGATACGTTATGACAGCGGCAGACATGCCCGTGTAATGCATGCCGGTTATGGCTGCCCCCATAATAAGGCCGCTGACCGCAATAATTTGCTTTGGCTTCAAAGCCAAATAAAGACCGGTAAACGATGCCAATATGGCAATGACGATAGATAATATAAACGGGACGGGCTCGTAACGGATCGTTACATTTTGCAAGGCGGACATTCCGATATAATGCATGCCGCTGATCGCCAAGCCCATAAACGTGCCGCCTACAATGATCCGAGGTTTTTTCAGACTCGGCCGGAATGTGACAAAAAAACCGAAGAGGGTGCCGACAATCGCTACCACAATGGAAACGATAACCGTATGCATGTCATAAAAGACGCCTTCGGGAAGCTGATAAGCCAGCATCGCAATAAAATGCATGGACCAAATGCCGATTCCGGTGACGAATGCGCTGCAAAGAATGCGCAGCTTGCGAAACCATCTGTCGGAGGAGGTCGGTACCTTTTGCACCAGATGCAGAGCTGTATAGGAGGCCAGCAGAGCGATAATGAACGACAGCAGTACGAGGTAAATATTATAACTATCCGTGATCGAGTGATGCATACTAGCACCTCTTCTCTGAATTAATGCATGGAGAAAGTTTCTTTGGCTGTGACCATGATCTCATTCAGATTATCGCTAAGCTGTTCAGGCATATACTTTCAAAAAATAAAAAAGCCATCCGAATAAAGGATGCCTCCCTTATACCCGGTAACCTGTCAACCATAGCGTGCCGTTAGGCAGCCTTAGGCCATGGCTTTGCGTCTCACCGTTTCCGATGATTTGCCTTTTTCAAGCAGTATGTATGAAGATTATAATACTTTAGTCCTATGCAACCTTAAATTATTATAGGACTCCTGAAAATGAGCGTCTATAGCAAAATAAACATGAAAATGTCAATTCCTGTCGCAATCGATAAAGATTCGTTTAGAGTCAAGGGTGAATCAATGAAGGTGGGACGGAGGGGGAAAAAGGAAGGAGAGCCGCCTTTATGCGGCGCTATAAAACTTCGATTTTTCGGCTGACCGCCAAATTCCGGATATCCAGCAGCATTTGCTCTTTTTCCGCCTCGGTCCAGTCCAATTGAATCCCGTAATAATATGAGGTTCCGTCCTGTTTTTGCCAGCGGATCGATCCCGGGAATTGTCTGATTTGGCCGTCTATTGCAAGATTGACAATCAGCTGGATCCGATTGTCCGACGCGTTCAAATTTAAATTCGTATATAGTTTGCAGCCCGATTTGCTTATATCGACGATTGCGGCTTCAGCCGGCTTGGCGGAAACGGCTTTTCCGTTAATATGAGTCATTTCGAATGTACATGCCGTTTTCGAGGAAAACATATAGCGGAACGGCTCTTTGCGTTTGCTTTTCATCATATTCGTCAAGTCTCCTTCTTGCGCAGTGCGATCCAACCATTCACCTATTAAGCTGTACCCTATAAGTATATAAACGAGAAGCGGGCGAGACAACCGGCTTGATTGAAGTTTTAGCGTATTTTGATTAATATTTGATTTTTTACCGGACAACCGGGATATATAGCGTTTGAAAATTACCCAACTGATCATCCAAAAGATTTGATATAATGGAAAACGATGGTTATTGTGTCAGCAATGCAGGCAAACGGTATATCCGTTATCGGAAGAGCCGCTGCATCGGCTGGTTCTGATTAAGAAGGGCCTCGAGCTCGTCTGGCAGGCGGTTGAGCAAGGAATATTGAAGGAGCAGGATGAAGCTGCGGATTGAAGGAGAATGCAGGATGATTATTTCCCAAATCGAGATGAACGATTATCCGGCCGTGCTTGCCCTGTTCAAGGCGGTCAAAACGGAGCTGGGCAAGCACAACAACGACCAATGGAAGTGGATTTATCCGAACCGGTTTACGCATAAGACCGACATCGGGAACGGGGCGATGTACGGGCTGAAGGAAGGCGGCGCTTTGCTGGCGGTTGTAACCGTGGATTCGCTGCAAAACAGGAAGTACGAGCATTTCCCGTGGAAAGACCGGTCGGGCCGCAGCGCCTGCATTCAGCGGCTGGCCGTTCATCCGCGAGAGCAGGGGCGGGGGTTGGGCAAGAAGCTGCTGCATTACGCCGAGCAGACGGCAATCAGCCAAGGATTTACAAGCATTCGAATCGAAGTGTATGAAACAAATGCTTCGGCGATCGCCTTATACGATAAAAACGGCTATGAGCACGTCGGCGAGGTTCGCTACCCGATGAGAAAATCGGCCTATATAACGATGGAAAAGCAGCTGAACGGATAATCATTGCGCGTCTGCGAACGAGGGGGCAGCACATGAAGGAATTGCAGCACACAAAGCTGACTTTGTTTCTGGTCGTTTTAACTTTGCTGAACGTTATCGTTTATGCGATATTCAGAAACAAGACGTATCTCGATTTTTTAATCTGGAATTTGTTTTTGTCCTGGCTGCCCTTTATATTTTCCGGATCGGTGCTAGCCGTACTTCGCCGCAAACCGTTCAAGCTGAAAACGGCGCTGCTCGTCTGTTTATGTGTCGCCTGGCTGCTGTTTTTTCCGAATGCCCCTTATGTTATAAGCGATTTTGTTCATGTGACGGTTTTAAAATCCAACTACCTCGAACGAGGAAGGCTTAATTTTAATTATTGGTACGATTTTTTGGTCATTTATTTATTTTCGTGGACCTGTCTCCTGCTTGGCGTCGTTTCGACTTACCAGCTTCATGGCGCGGCGAGGAAACGGTTCGGAAAAATCGCTGCCTGGCTGTTTGTCATGTTCGTTTCTTTTTTGGGCGGATACGGGGTTTTGCTAGGGCGAGAGTACAGGCTGAACAGCTGGGACGTCATTGCGAACGGTCATATCATCGCGTCAATTATTAAAACGAGCTTGTACGGCAGAGCCATTATATTTGGTCTGCTGTTCGGTCTTGTGATTAGTATTATTTATATCACCTTTTATTTTTTTATCAATGGCGCGAGCTTGCTGCAGCAACGGGAAACGGCCGAACAGGAAGAGACTTGAATGATTAAATGAAAGAAATGCGAGGGCCGGTTGGGCGTAGACGGCTTCTCGTTTGAAAGGCCAGCGTGACCGGCTGCTCGAAAGTCCGACGCTTGCAGAGGCGATCGCTAGCGGCTGGGAGCTGATCGGAGCTCATCCGATCCGGAGATCGGCAAAGCTGCATGTACCGGCGGATGAATCGCTTCGCACGGTTGTTCAATTGCTCAGAGACAAAAGAGGAAACGCAGAGGAGCGGATATACCGGTGAGGCTGAGACTGATGACGACAGCTTTTTTATTTAATGACGGCAAAGTGCTGATGATGAAAAAATCGAACAGCTCGCTGCATCATGAAACGTTTTGGAGCGGACTCGGCGGTCATATGGAGCCGGATGAGCTGAACGACCCGAAGCGGGCTTGCATACGGGAAATTTACGAGGAGTCCGGACTGGAGGAAGCCGATTTGGCGGACTTGCGGCTCCGTTACATTTTGCTGCGAAGGAAGGAGCATGAAATCAGACAGCAGTTCGTGTATATGGGACGGACGCTCCGCACCGATGCGGTAAGCTCGGAGGAAGGTGAGCTGTTCTGGATCGAGCGGGACGGGCTGCCTGCTTTGCGTCTGTCGCGCATCATCAGGTTTATGCTCGAGCATTCCGCGAAGCATCCTCACCAGGAGCAGGTTGCCGTCGGTACGATTTCGATGGATGATGGCCGGGAGCCCCGTATCCATTGGGCTGAGCTTAGGGACCCTATCGTGTTTTGACACGTTCAAACGGGTCTGTCGACCGAAATAAAGGGAGGGATACATATGGCCTATCATTATTGGCAGGGTAAATATGTCGTGCTAAGAGCCATGAAGGCATCGGATCAGTCATTATTCGAATCGTTTGACGATGAAATAGCGCGCAATGTGGATGCGATCTATTGGCCGCAGTCGGAGCGAAGAAGGTCGGACTGGCTCGAAGGCGAGCTTAAACCGCGGCAGGACGATACGTTCCGCTGGATTGCCGAAAACAGGCAGGGCGAGGTGGTCGGGACGATCGATACGTTTGCGTGCAGCAGAAGAAACGGTACGTTCAAATACGGAATCGCTCTGGCGCCGGAGCACCGGAATAAAGGATATGCCACAGAGATGATCGCGATGGTCATCCGCTATTATTTTTATGAAATGAACTATCAGAAAGTAACGCCTCATGTATACTCATTCAATCAGGCGTCCATCAAACTTCACGAGAAGATGGGCTTCCGCAAGGAAGGACAGTTGAGAAATATGGTGTATACCGACGGCGAATATTTTGATGAAATTCATTACGGGATGACCCGGGCTGATTTTGATGCGTTGTACGGAAGATCGGAATGGATAGGAAGCCCATGAATGTATAATCAATCGGGATGATATCGGACGATCTTCACGTGCTCTATTTTGGAAAAAGGATTTATTGTCGGGAAGGCGGGAAAGCGTTGAAGGAAGCGGTCACACTGCGCGGTTTGCAACAATATATCAAGCAAACGGATCATCATCCGGATCGAAAGCACCATTATTTTTATAAGCTGATCGAAGAAACCGGCGAATTATCTGAAGTGCTCCGCAAAAACCGGCGGCTGAAGGATACGGGTACGATCAAAGGGACAATCGAAGAGGAGCTGTACGATGTTTTATACTATGTCGCCGCATTGGCGAACGTCTACGATATCGATTTGGAGCAGTGCTTTGCATTAAAGGAAGAGATCAACAAGCGAAAATGGAAAAAAGAATAGCGGGGATGGCAATGAAAGGTTTAAAGCCAATCGGCCGCGGCCGAACCGCGGATATTTTCGAATACGGCGACGGCAAAATCATAAAGCTGTTTAAAGAAGGACTGCCGCAGCCGGTGATGGAGAACGAATATACGACGAGCGTATATATTCATTCCTTGGGCATACCGACGCCGGAGCCGTTCGAATTGCTGGAGGTGGACGGAAGAACGGGGATCGTATATGAACGCGCCAGCGGTCATACCATGCTGCGGATCATGATGGCCAAACCGTGGCAGATCAATCGTCAATCCAGACAGCTGGCCGAGCTGCATGCGCAAATTCATCGTCATACCGTCACTGCGATGCGGCAGCGTCAGAAAGATATGCTCGAGCAGCGCATCGCCGCGGCCTCGTTGTTGGATGCGGAGGAGAAGGAACAAATACTCGACATCCTGGACCGGCTGCCGGAAGGGAATCAGCTCTGTCACGGCGACTTTCACCCTGACAATATTATGGTGGGCGACAAATGCCGGATTCTCGATTGGATGACCGGCATGTCGGGCAATCCTGCCGGAGACGCCGCCCGTTCCGTCCTGCTGCTAAGTACCGGTTCGCTGCCTGGCGAAACGCCTAAGCTTATCGCCGCAATGATTGAACTAATGAGAAGGCGGTTAAAGGAAGTTTACCTGACTCATTATATACGAGTTTCCGGCATCGGCTCGGATGAAATCGAGCAATGGCTGCTTCCGGTAGCCGCGGCCCGCTTGGCCGAGTGGCTGCCTGACCACGAAAAGCAAGGCTTGACCGAGCTGATCCGGGCCAGACTTGCACAAATCCGGCGACCGTGATTGCATCGCTCCGGAATTCATACCGTTTGGTAATTTCGCCGAATCTTGATATGATAAAGAGGAGAATGAAGCGCCAACGCTTGCTTAAGTCTTTTTGCTTTCGACTTTTTATGCGGATTCCATAAGGGGAATCTTGCTCTGTTCGCGCAGCGGGCATTTATAGACCTGATTTTAGAAGCGGAGGGATGACGAATGAGCGAAAGCTCCGGGCATCGGCAGGATCGTTATGAGCTGGCAACGTTTGCCGGCGGTTGTTTTTGGTGCATGGTTTCACCTTTCGAGGAATTGCCGGGGATCGAAAAGGTCGTTTCCGGCTATACGGGAGGACATAAAGCAAATCCGACGTACGAGGAGGTTTGCTCGGAAACGACGGGGCATGCGGAGGCGGTTCAAATTACATTCGATCCGCAGCTGTTTCCATATGAGAAGCTGCTGGATATGTATTGGCGTCAGATCGACCCGACGGATGCGGGAGGCCAATTCCACGACCGGGGTCCGTCTTACCGTACGGCGATCTTTTACCATAGCGACGAGCAGAAGCGGCTGGCCGAAGCATCCAGGCGGGCGTTGGAGGAAAGCGGCCGCTTTGACAAGCCGATCGTGACCGAGATTACGGCTGCAGGCCCGTTTTACGAAGCGGAAGATTACCATCAAAACTATCATCACAAACAAACGCTGCGTTATAAAATGTATCGAAAAGGCTCCGGCCGCGACAATTTCATCGCCGCTCATTGGCATACGGAGAAGGATAAAGAACAGTTAAGGCACAAACTGACGCCGCTGCAATACGAGGTGACTCAGAACAATGCCACCGAGCCCCCGTTCCGCAACGAGTTCTGGGATCACCATGACGAAGGAATTTATGTCGATATCGTTTCCGGCGAGCCGTTATTCAGCTCGTTGGATAAGTTCGATTCAGGCTGCGGCTGGCCGAGCTTTACCAAACCGATCGAACAGGCGAACGTGAAGGATAAGCAGGATTACAGCCATTTCATGATCCGCACCGAAGTGCGCAGCAGAGAGGGCGATTCCCACCTGGGCCATGTGTTCAATGACGGTCCGGACCCAACGGGGTTGAGGTACTGCATCAATTCGGCGGCGCTGCGCTTTATCCCGAAGGAACAATTGGAGAAGGAAGGCTACGGCGCATATGCACGTTTGTTTAAAAAAGATTAACAGACAGGCGGAACTGTGCACAGAGCGTACGCGTCGATCCTAGCAGGATGGTCTTGACAAACAGGACGTACAGCGTATAATTAGCAGCAAAATCTTACATAGGAGGCATTCATATGAAATATTTTGCCTGTTTTCTGCCTATCATCAGCCCCGAGAAAAGCCAGCAGTTTCGCCCGCAGCATCTTGAATATTTGGAGAAGGGCCGCAACGAAGGCAAAATTTTTGCCAACGGCAAATTTGCCGACGGCTCCGGCGGATTAGTCATATACATTGCGGAATCGTCCGACGAGGTTGTGGAATTGGCGAGACAAGACCCTTATGTATCCAGCGGCGCAAGAGGCTACGAAATCCACGAATGGGAAATGGTGACGAAAGCTGTTATTCCCAAATAATACGAGTCCGATAGAAAAAGAAATAACCGGCAAACCCGGCACGAACCGTGCGCGGCGGCCGGTTTTTTTTGTTGTTTGCCAATCTTTTTTTAAAATTGAGCTTTTCCATTTATCCATATCGCCGGTTTCAACTTTATGGATATTTGTACGGCTTCCCAATAACGTGATATTGTTGAAGTAGTTGACCCGCCATAAGGACGCGGTAAAATTCATTGCCAAACAGGAGTTTGCGGTTCAAGAACGAATCGTTCACGGTCTGCAAGAATTATTCACCATTCTTTCAAGCGGCGACATTAAACTCATGAAAGGTTACGCCGGTTTATATCGGCTGCGGATCGGCACATTACGAGTCCTATTTGAGATCGACCATAACGAGAATGCGGACTATATACGTGCTGTCGATATAGCTTGCCCAATAACTATCCGATCGTAAAAAGGAGCAATGATGAGCATTCATACGAAACTGAGCAACGATAACAACAGCTGCGAAACGGGTGTTCAACAGCGATGGAGGTATGCAGAGATGGACATACACCGGATCAGCCACGATCATGTTGAAGAAATCCACAAGCTGATGCTTGATGTCGTTTCCCGTCTGCCATCCGGCGCTTTGTTCGCTATGGATGACGAAGACTATTTGCACGATCTGCTCAAACGCAAGGGTGAAATTTATGGAGCTTTTGACAATGGCAAGCTGGTAGCTTATACGGTTCTTGCGTTGCCAGGGATAGGGTCGGGTAATTTAGGACGGGAGTTCGGGGTGCCGGAGGAGGAGCTCTCCCGGGTTGGGGTGTTCGATGCAACTATCGTTCACGAATCAGTCCGGGGTCGAGGGCTGCAGCGCTTCTTCATCGATTTACGCGAACGGCGCGCCAAAACGTTAGGATGTTTGCACCTGTATTCAACGGTTCATCCTGACAACGAAGCGAGCCGGCGTAATTTGGAGGCTGCACGGTTCGTTCTCCAATTCACCCGTCAGATGTACGGTGGGCATCCAAGGCACTGCTATACCAAGCGGTTGCAATAGCCAACATAGAGGGATGTTTCTCCCATTCTGCATTGTCTGGAGCCGCCGCCATGAGGAATTTGTACAAGAATTTCACGATTAATTTCCATAACCATCGTGATGATGCTTTTCTAAATGTGCAGGGCCGGGACTTGTAGTCATTGACAGGGACAAGCTGGGAACGGTATACTATAACCATAATTAGTACTTGGTACTAATACTAAGTTTTAATCCTAGATATTAAAATATTGGGAGGGAAACGCGATGTCTCTTCAAAAAGCGCGAATTACCGCTATCGGCACGTATGTACCGGAACGCATACTGACAAATCAAGACCTCGAGGGCATGGTAGACACAAGCAACGAATGGATTATTCAACGGACAGGAATCCGCGAACGCCGAATCAGCGGCCCTGAACAATACACGAGCGATCTCGGTACGGCGGCCGTCCAAGATTTAATGCACCGCTTTAACAAGCGGGTCGACGATGTCGATCTGATTATCGTCGCCACCAGTACGCCGGATTTCCCGTTTCCAAGTGTGGCGGCACTGATGCAGGACCGTCTCGGCATCCCGGCGTCAGCGGGAGTTATCGATTTGAGCGCCGCCTGCGCCGGCTTCGTATATGCGCTGCATACGGCCAACGGTTTTATTGCCTCCGGACTGCATCGCAAAGTATTGGTCGTCGGCGCCGATACGTTGTCGCGCATTACGGATTATACCGACCGGACGACCTGCGTGCTGTTCGGGGACGGCGCCGGGGCGGCATTGGTGGAGCGGGATGACGAAGAATCGAGCTTCGAAGCGTTTCATCTCGGAACGGACGGGAAAGGGGCGATGCATGTGTACCGGACCGGTCTGGCCAATAAGCTGAACGGCGTAGAACTGCAGGACACGCAGCTTCTTGTGCAAAACGGCAAGGAAGTGTTCAGGTGGGCGGTGCGCACCGTTCCGGACGGCATGAAGGCGCTTATGGACAAAAGCTCGCTGTCTCTGGATCAGGTGGACTGGTTTATTCCGCACAGCGCGAATTTACGCATCATCGAACCGGTTTGCGAGAAAAGCGGCTTTCCCATCGAGCGGACCCTGTACAGTCTCGTGCAATTCGGCAATACGTCCGCCGCTACGATCCCGTTGTCGCTTGATCTCGGAATCCGTGACGGCCGGGTTCACAACGGCGATCGTCTGCTGCTGTACGGCTTCGGCGCGGGCCTCACACATGCCGGATTGTTATTGAAGCTTCGGTTGGACCCGCAAATTCAACGACCCGAAATCGAATATGATCAACAAATATGAAATCAATGGGAATCATTCTAAGATCAAGGAGCTGATTGTGATGAAAAGGCGTGTGGCAGTTACCGGAATGGGTGTAATTTCTCCGCTCGGATCGGATACGGATAGCTTTTGGAGCCGGCTGAAGAATGGAGAGTCCGGCATTTCGCGAATCCGAGTGTTCGATCCTTCCCCGTTTTCAACGCAAATTGCCGGCGTAGTCGCCGATTTTGAACCGGAGCGTTATTTTGACGCCAGGGAGCTCCGGCATATGGACCGCTTTGTCCAATTCGCGGCTGCCGCGGGGCTGCAGGCTCTGGGCGAATCGGGGATTACGGTGACGGAGAGCAACGCGCATCGCGTCGGTGTATCGATCGGGACCGGGATCGGCGGGATCGGAACGCTGTTGGACAATCATGCCACGATGCTGGAAAGAGGCCCCCGGCGCATCAGTCCGTTTATGATTCCGATGATGATCGCCAATATGGGCTCGGCCCAGCTGTCGATCTTGATCGGAGCGAAAGGCCCCAATATGACGCCGGTCAACGCCTGCGCCTCCGGCAATAACGCGATCGGCGAAGCGTTTCACGCGATTCGCGCCGGCGCTGCCGACGTAATGATCGCCGGCGGGGCGGAGGCGCCGATCAACGAGCTGGCCTTCGGCGGATTTTGCAATATGAAGGCCATGTCGACCCGCAACGATGAACCGCGGCAGGCGAGCAGGCCGTTTGACGCAGCGCGCGACGGATTCGTCATGTCCGAGGGCGCCGGCATTCTCGTACTGGAGGAATGGGAGCATGCCCGGAACAGAGGGGCCAATATATTGGGCGAAATTATCGGCTACGGCCAGTCCGCAGATGCCTATCATATCACCGCTCCCGATCCTGAAGGGAAGGGCAACGCGCTGGCGATGCAGGCGGCACTCGACGACGCCGGGATCGCGCCGGAGGCGGTGGACTATATTAACGCCCATGCGACCGGGACCCCGATTGGCGACCGGGCGGAGATAATCGGCATCAAGCGAGTTTTCGGCGGGCATGCGCACAAGCTGAAGGTGAGCTCAACGAAATCGGCGACCGGCCATTTGTTCGGTGCCGCAGGCGGCCTGGAGGCGGTCATTACGGTCAAGAGCTTGCAGGATGGCATCGTGCCTCCGACGATCAACTACGAGACGCATGATCCGTCCTGCGATCTGGATGTCGTTCCGAATGCGGCGCAGGCAGCCGATATCCAGACGGCCATTTCCAACGGCTTCGGGTTCGGCGGCCACAATGCGGTGCTCGTCTTTCAAAAAGCGGGCTTTCCCGACTGACCGTCGTTTGCCGCCGCACCTGCAACAACATAAGCAATACGGGACACAGCCGGTTCGATGGGTTGTGTCCTTTTTTTAACATATATTGTTTCTTTTATAGCGATTTTGTAAAATAGAACGAATGTACGAACTTTTGTGAGAGAGGTTTTTATTCTTGGACTTGTCTTTAACCATTGAAAAGCGTAAATCGGGAGCCGGTCATTTTAACCTCCTCAAATTCTGTCAAAACGTGTAAGATAGATAGAGTATCCAGTGCTGGACAATTCAGGTATTTTTATAAGAAATTGTTCAGCTCCGCTGAAAACATATAAATTCTGATATTATCAAAAAGCTGTTTATTCTGTCCGTTTTAAGCTAGACTTGCAGGAAGCAGCGGTGATGATTAACGTGTATTTACAAAACCGTGGAGGAGCTATGTCGAATTCGATTTTATTACTATTGACCGGCGATATCAAATCGTTGGACTCGATCCTGCAGGAACAAATTTACAACCAATTTTACCGGCTGATTTATCCGAAAGTGATGTATATCGTTAAAGACCATGCGGCAGCCGAGGACATTATTCACGATACATTTATTAATATTATTCGGAAATGCCCGCATCACGTAGAGGAAACCCGGCTGACGCCCTGGCTGCACACGGTGGCGCGGAACGCGACTATCAGTTATTTGCGAAAAAATAAAAAAAAACGTGACGAACTGCTTTCTGACGACGTCTATATAGAGAATGCCGTTCCGCTTATGAGCCGCAGCGCTTCATCGATCGAATCCGAGATCGAAGCGAAGGCGATGAAAGAAGCCATTATTCATTACATTCATCAATTGAAGCCGATTTACCGGCAAGTGCTGCATATGCGTTGGGTCGAGCAATTATCGTACAAGGAAATGGCTGATCGGCTCGGTGTGACCGAGGAGAAAATACGGCAGACCTTGTTCCGGTCCAGAGCTGCCGTCAAGCGAAAACTCGAGGATGATTGGAAGGTGAATGAGCCATGAGCAAGCCGCAGTGGGAAGACGAATTCGAACGGTTGTTTGAGGAAGCGGCGGAGGATAGCGAACGATTTCAGCCCGTCTCGATTCCCGACCCGTCCGCCTCGTGGCTTCGCTTGCAGAAACGGCTGAAGAAGGAGCGGCGCCGGGCGGGTTGGATTCGCAGAGCCAAATGGGCCTCGTTAAGCGCAGCCTCCGTTTTGGCGGGAGCTTTTTTGTTTAGCACGCTGCAAACGACGGAAGCGTTCCGGCCGATGTTCGAAATTGTCTATAAAGCGACCGGCAGCGGCATCAGCATCCGCAGCACGGATAGCATGTCGACGGCGGGCGCCAAGACGCCGCCCCCGCCGCCGGATGACAGCCTGCCGCCGCAGAAGCCGGTCGATAACCGGGATTTGCCGGAAGGAGGGAGCTTCCGCAGAATAAAGGTATCGCTGGAGGATGCGGTATCGCAAACACAGTTCGCGATGCAGAAGCCGGCATACATTCCGGCCGGGTACACATTTCAGGAAGCGGTGGTCCACCTCTCGATTGGTGAATCGAAAGCGAGCGCGGTCAGGCTCGTTTACCGCAGCGGAGACTCTGCTCAGACGCCGCTGACGATCATAGTCCGCAAACGCTCGTACAGCGACCGCGCGAACCTGCCGGACGGACGGCGGGCCGTTACGACGCCTGCCAATGGCGTTTCCGAACTGGAATGGAACGAGCAGGACCGGAACGCGATCGTAAAAGCTGAGTTGAGCGAACAGGAATTGAACCGGATAGCCGACGGCTTATCGGCAAAACCGTAAACGATGCGCGGAGGAACTATGGAGCACAATTGGCTGCTGTTGTTTAGAGGAAACATTTATACGCTGACCGAACAGGTACAGCGTACTTTGTTCGAGCAATATTGCCTGCAGGCCGTTCCTTGGGAGGAACTGGACGGGCTGTCCGACGAGTCTGCGCAGCGATTAGCGGGCGATGTGTTTATATGGGCCGCCAATCACAGCCGCTGCTTTCGCGGGCTGAACGAGGGGAACTGCGCGTCCAGGCTCAGGGAGCAGGTTCGGCTGCAGGCGGTCAGGCTGCTGCGTCAAGCCGGGCAAGCGATTGGGCTCGACCGCGGACGGACCGGTTCGGACGAACGCAGGGCCGCCCGGTCGCATAAAAGAGATACTATCCTTTCCGGAGCCTGGCCAGCGGTTTCCAGACGGATTCGCAGACGCAATCGTCTGCGCCTGCTGGCCTCAAAGCTCGGAGCGGTCGGGTTTATGGCCGCTGCTTTGCTGATCGGCGGTTTAATGTTCGGATTGGTAACGTCGGGGGACCGGGGGCCCGGCCAACAAGCCGAAGCTTCATCGAACCGGCCGCCGGACGATCGTCCCGTTCCGGCCGGAAGCGACGGCAGTACCGTTCAAAGCGATCCGTTAATAGAACTGAAAGTAAGCGGGCAGGAAGCCAAAAAGTACGCCGGCTTTGCGATGGGCGTGCCGACAGCGCTCCCTTCGGGATATACGTTTGACGAAGGAATGGTTTGGCTGAGAGAAGGCGAATCCAAAACCGATCATGCCATGCTTGTTTACACGAATGAGAGCGGCTATTTATTGCGCGTATCGTATCAAAAGCTGCATAAAAACAGCGCGTTAACCGTCGGTTCTTTCATGCCGGAAACGAGAACCGATGTTGTCGTCCGCGGTACGAAGGCGGTTTTCAGCACTACGGAAAACCAATTCGTCCGCCTGGAATGGATGGAGGGCAACGTATTCGTCAGCATTTCCGGCAGGGAGCTGGATGAATCCGAGCTGATCCGGATGGCGGAGGGCTTGAAATAGGACGATGACGCTTAGTGAACTCGTTCAGCTTTGCTGAACATCGGGAAATCAGATGGGGACTCTACCCCACCTGATTCAAGGCCCACCTTAGAGGTAGGGGTCTTAACCCGATTAAGTCGTAATCGGATAAATCGTAACAAGTTAAAGGGGAGCGCGTATGCAGATTCAATTCGGGGACTATTCGATTAGCGACGATAAATCATACCTGCAGGTGGGGACGATCCTCCGGTTTTTAGCCCAAAGCTACTGGGCCAATCAACGATCGGAGGAAGCGGTCCGTAAATCGATCGACAACAGTATTTGTTACGGCGTTTATCATGGTCCAAGGCAGATCGGCTTCGCCAGAATCGTCACCGATCATGCAACCATGTATTGGCTGTGCGATGTATTTGTCGACGATGATTACCGCGGCCAGGGCATCGGCAAAAGGCTGATCGAAACGATTGCGGGTGCGGATGCGCTTCAAGGCTTAACCGGCATTTTAGGCACTCTGGATGCGCACGGGCTTTACGAGCAATACGGCTTCCGGAAAGACGAGAGCCGTTTCATGAGAAAACGGCCTGAACTTTTCCGTTGAACCGCCTGCAGATGCGAATCGCGCTGGCGAATAACGGCCGAATGCAGACTGTCGATTAATTGTGGCCAAGACCGTATCCCCTATTAATCGACAGTCTCGAACGGGCGACTAAAACCGCCAAACCGCTGACTCTCAACGGTTTGGCGGTTATTCGTCTGCGGGTCCGTTATTTTAAAGCGCGCCCATCGTTTCCTCCAGCGGCGTAAGCGGGTCGAAGCGGTGGGAATAAAAAATATCGACATATTCGAGGCTGAAATATAATTGCCTTAGTATCGTCAAGGTAAGCAAGCCGTCGCTAACCGCGGCCATAACTCGATTTTCTGCGCCAAAGATGGTAAAGTAATGAAGATACATACAGGAAAAAAGGAGATTGCGGTTCCATGATCATACTGTTTATTTTGATGATTATTGTGATGGGGTCATTTTTCAGCGGAGCCTTGGTTGCATTTTTCCAAAAAAAGCCGATGCTGGGCGTACTGCTGCTCGTGTTGGGGCTTATTACGGCGTTTTTGTTCTACTACTCCATTTATGCGGGCTGGGTTACGCTGCCGGAAAGCAGAGGCTAATCGGGAAAAGACTATTGATTGCCCGGTCAGTAGTCTTTTTTTGTTGTTGTGGCTTTTGATGCGCAGCAATGTTATTTGGATAGTTAAGGTGCTCTTGCATATGCACGAACGCACATTTCGCCTGCAATAGCCGAATATCCCAACCTTTTTCCAATCAGGCGTCATACAGTATCTTACAGACAAGTGTCATGCAGGAACATACTTCCGGGTCAGTTAAGATCAATGATGAAGGTAGGGGAACCACATGGATAACAAGTTCAAAAAGCAGACGCGGCCCGCTTCCGTTCATTCCATCAAAGCCGGCTCGTCGGACAATGCGGCCAAAACGCGCCGCAAGCATACACCGCAAACCAAAGCGGTGAAGCCGAATAAATATTCGGCGTATAAGCCTTCGCGTCGATACGCCGAGGACAGGCAGGAGATGCGTCCGCGGACTTCGGCGGACGGTCCCGGCGATGGGCCGGCCACCGGCCAGATCAACGCCCTCCCGTCGTTGTTCGAGAGCATGGACGGCATCATCTCCATGATGACCAAGGCTAACCAGATGTTTAAATTGGTTCAACAAATGTCGCCGTTTTTTAAACTGTTCGGTCTGTTCGGCGGCGGCAAAGCCGCTACCGCCAGCATAGCCGATTCCAGCAAAAGCGGGATGGCACGCATTTCCAAAAGCAGGCGCCCGTCAGCCGGTTCCCCAAGAGCCACTGCGGCTGTCAAATCGAAACGGTAAGCGAGACTAAAGCCTCCCGATCCACGATTGAAGTGGAAGTCGGGAGGCTTTTTTTTCGGTATAGCTTTTCGGATTCCGGCGTTTAGCCCTGCAAGATTTGTTCGATGCTGCCAAGCACGTCCTCGGACAACACAATGCCGGACGCGGCACAGTTTTCAATGACCTGCTCCGGTCGGCTCGCGCCGACCAGCGCGCTCGCAACGTTAGGCTGTCTCAAAATCCAGGCCAATGCCAACTGGGATACCTTGATGTCCAGCTCGTCGGCGATCTTCGTCAGCTGCTCGACCTTCGTCAGCGTTGCGTCGGTCAGCTTGTCCTCGCCCCAGCTTTTGCTGGCCGCCCGGCTGTCGGCAGGCACTCCGGTGCCTTTGCGGTATTTGCCGGTCAATATGCCTTGCGCCAATGGCGAGAAGACGACCTGGCTGATCCCTTTGGCCATTCCCATCGGAATGATTTCCTTCTCAATGTACCGGTTCAGCATGTTATAGACCGGTTGGTTGACGATAATGCGGTCAAGCAAATATTTATCCGCGACGGCAAGCGCATCGACCATTTGAGCCGCCGTCCATTCGCTGACGCCGACATACAGTACTTTTCCTTGTGTGACAAGATCGTCCAAGGCGCGCAGCGTTTCTTCAACCGGCGTCTCGGGATCGAAACGGTGGCAATAGTACAGATCGACATAGTCCGTATTCAGCCGCTTTAAGCTTGCATGGCACTGCTCGATCACATGCTTGCGCGAAAGTCCGCGGTCATTGGGACCGTCGCCCATCGGCCAAAATACTTTGGTCGCGAGCACATACGAATCTCTTTTATAGGCGCTGAGCGCTTTACCCATTACAAGCTCGGCTTCTCCGCGCTCATAGACGTTGGCCGTATCGAAAAAGTTGACGCCCAGGTCGTAGGCTTGCTCGATGGATTTAACCGACTTATCGTCTTCGACGTAACCGCCGTAGGTCATCCAGCTGCCCAGGCTGATTTCGCTTACTTTTAAACCGCTGTTTCCAAGCTTCCGGTATTTCAAAGCAATCCCTCCAAACCTTATTTTGAAAAGCATTCGATTCAGAGCCATTATAGTGAAGTTCCATCCGTTTGTTAAGTACTGAAAATATATTGCCTTACTTACGCGCCTGTACCATCCTTACCTTGAGGTAACTAAATAAAGAGCAGTTCACTCCTTATAATTGCGCCCGTTTTTTTATAAAATAAAGATAGTCATAAATGGAGGCGCTTACGAAGCGGATTGTGACAATATCGCTCAGGAGGAAAAAACAATATGCAGTATCGCACGCTTGGCAAAACCGGGATCCAGGTTTCCAGCTTATGCTTCGGAACGATGTCTTTCGGCGGCAATGCCGATGAGGAAACTTCACGGGCGATGTTCCGCCGCTGCAGGGAAGTCGGCATTAACTTTTTCGACTGCGCCAATTCGTACGTGCAAGGGCGCTCGGAGGAAATACTCGGCCGCTGCATGGCGGGCATCCGCGACGAGCTGGTGATCACCTCGAAATTTACCTCGCCGGTAGGCGGAGATGTGAACGCCCGCGGCATGTCGCGCCGCCATGTTATGCTGGCAGTCGAGCAAAGCTTGAAACGGCTCGGCACCGACCGGCTCGACTTGTACTTCATTCATCAATTCGACTCGAAGACCGCAATCGAGGAGACGCTACGGGCATTGGACGATTTGCAGCGGCAGGGGAAAATTTTGTATCCGGCCGTGAGCAACTGGGCCGCCTGGCAAATCGCCAAAGCGCTGGGCATCTCGGATAAACAAGGCTGGGCGCGGTTCGAATGCATTCAACCGATGTATAATCTCGTCAAACGGCAGGCCGAGGTGGAAATTTTGCCGCTGGCCGAGTCCGAGCAGGTTGGCGTCATCTCCTACAGTCCGTTGGGCGGCGGGCTGCTCAGCGGCAAATACGGCACCGGCAAGAAACCGGAACAGGGCCGTCTGGTTGAAACGGAATTGTACAGCAAGCGCTATGGCGAAGCCATGTATTACGAGGTGGCGGACCGGTTCACCGGCTATGCGGCTGAGCGCGGATTGCATCCCGCAACGCTCGCCGTAGCCTGGACGATGTCGCATCCCGGCATTACGGCGCCGATTATCGGCGCCCGCAGCGTAGAGCAGCTGGAGCCGTCGCTTGCCGCGCTGGAGATCAACATGACGCCGGAATGGCGCAAGGAGATCGATGACTTGTCGATCGCGCCGCCGCCTGCCACGGATCGCAGCGAAGAAAGATGACCTTGCGTAATATTGGCATCGTCGCTCACGTGGATGCGGGGAAGACGACGACTACGGAGCACATGCTGTATGAAAGCGGGCGTATTCGCAGCCTGGGACGTGTCGATACGGGCACCGCGCAGACGGACTGGCTTGATGTGGAGCGGGAGCGCGGCATATCGGTACGGGCGGCGACCACCGTTTTCGAATGGAAGGGCTGCAAGGTCAACTTGATCGATACGCCCGGACACGTCGATTTTTCATCCGAGGTTGAGCGGTCGCTGCGGGTGCTCGACGGGGCGATTCTTATCGTATCGGCGGTCGAAGGGGTGCAGGCCCATACGGAAACGCTGTGGAACGCGCTGAAGGCGCTCAAGATTCCTGCCTTGATCGTCATCAATAAAATGGATCGTCTCGGCGCTTCGGCTGAACGTGTGCTGCACGAGGTTCGTTCAGTGCTGACCGCCGGCGCCATACCGGTACAGCGCTATTCCGGCTGCGAGGACAATTTCGACGGTGTGGAGAGCTTGTGGACGCTCCGGGCAGAGCATAGCGGCAGCGTAGAGGCCGGGGTTGTTCCGAATGCCGAACCGGCAGCCTACTTTTCGATCTTGGAGCAATTGGCCGATCATGACGATCGGCTGCTGCAGCAGTATATCGAGGGGGAGCATGTGCCTGCAACTATTTTGTTCGACCGTCTGCGCGAGCTTACGTTGCGGGCCGTAACGGCCCCTGTCCTGTTCGCAGCGGCCAGCAAAGGGATCGGTATCGCCGAGCTGATGGATGCGGTCATCGCCTATTTGCCGCCGCCGGCCGGCTCGGAGGACGACCCATTATCCGGCGTCGTCTTCAAGCTGGAACGCGACAAGACGATGGGCAAGCTGGCGCATGTCCGGCTGTACGGCGGGCGGCTCCAAAATCGCGATACGATCCGGATCGCGACGCAGGAGCTGGATGAGAAGGTGACGCAAATCCGCAAGGTTCACGCCGGACACCACGAGGATATAGGCGTGCTGCGCGCCGGAGATATTGCCGCCGTCTGCGGCCTCAGCCGCGTCAAAATCGGCGATGTAATCGGCAGCGCCGCCGCGGTTCCGCCGGAGCACAGGCTGACTGTACCGTTATTGACGGTTCAGGTTCATCCGGCGGACGACGCGCAGTATGCGCAGCTGGTTGCGGCGCTGCAGGAGCTGGCGGATGAAGATCCGCTGCTCGATCTGCAGTGGCATCAACAGGAGCGGGAGCTGCACATCAAGATTACGGGGCCGATCCAGCTGGAGGTGCTGGCCCATCAGCTGCTCAGCCGGTTCGGCCTCAAAGCCGACTTCGGCGCGCCGAGCGTCATCTATAAAGAAACGCCGTCGGGCCCCGGCTACGGTTATGTAGCCTATACGATGCCGAAGCCGTGCTGGGCCATCCTGAGGTTTATGATTGAGCCTGGCGAACGCGGCAGCGGCCTTCGCTACTCGTCCCAGGTAAAACCGGAAGATTTGCTGCAGAGCTACCAGAACGAGGTGGCAAGGCGCGTCCCCGAAGCGCTGATGCAGGGACTGTTCGGATGGGAAGTGACCGACTTGAAGGTAACGCTCGTCGAAGGGCAGCATCATGTTTGGCATACGCATCCGCTTGATTTTGTGCTGGCGACGCCGATGGGTATCATGGATGGGCTCTCCCGGACGCAAACGACGCTGCTCGAGCCATACTTGCATTTCCGGATTACGGCGCCGGGCGAAGCGAGCGGCAAAGTATTGAACGAGCTGAACGTGATGCGCGCCTTGTTCGATTATCCGGTTGTCGCAGGGGAACGGTTTACCGTCGAAGGAACCGTGCCCGTCGCCAGCTCCCTCGACTTTCCGGTAAAGCTGAGCACATTGACCGGGGGGCGGGGAACCTTTGCAACCCGATTTGACGGTTATCGCGAATGTCCGCCCGGAGTGGAAGTCACAAGAAAGCGCAGTGGCGTCAATCCGCTCGATACGTCCAAATATATTTTAAGCATGCGCAGCGCACTAGGTTCGACCCGCTAGGCCGAATCCCGTTCGGCAATACTATAGCGGATTCCAATACAAGCACAAGGAGGCTTTACCAATGGAAAAACGCAGAATAGGCCGGTTAGGCTATGAAAGCTCGGTCGTCATGTTCGGTGCGGCCAGCCTCGGCAAGGTAACGCAGGAAGAAGCGGATGATTCCATCACTTACGCCCTGCAGCATGGGGTTAACCATTTTGATACGGCGGCCAGTTATGGCGATGCCGAGCTCCGCATGGGGCCGTTGATCTCGAAGGTACGCAAAGATATATTTTTGGCGACCAAAACGGGCGAGCGGACCAAGGCCAAAGCGAAGGAGCAAATTTACCGTTCCCTTGAGCTGCTGAAGACGGATCAGCTCGATCTGCTCCAGCTTCATGCCGTAGGCACGCTGGAGGAGCTGGATAAATGTACGGAGAAAGGCGGTTCGCTGGAGGCCGCGCTGGAGGCGAAGGATGAAGGCATCGTTAAAGCGATCGGCATTACAGGCCATGGCCATCTTGCACCGGCTGCGCATCTCGAGGCGCTGCGCCGCTATCCATTCGATACGGTGCTGCTGCCGTTGAATTATCACTTATATTCGCTCCCCGATTACCGCGAAGCGTTCGACCGGCTGATCGAGGAGGCAGGCAAGCAGGATGTCGCCGTCCGCGTCATCAAGGCGATCGCCAAAGGACCTTGGGGTCAGGACCAGCAGCGCAGCTATGCAACCTGGTATGAGCCGTTCGACAACCAGCAGATTATTGACGCCTGCGTTCATTTCGTATTGTCGTTTCCGGGCGTGGCTGGCTTCGCTACCGCGGGGGACATCCACTTGTTTCCGAAAATTGTCGATGCCGCAGAGCGTTTCGGCTCGATGACCGACGACGAAGCCAAGCGGATTTTAAGCGGGATCAGCGAGTACAAATCGCCGTTTGGAGCGCCCACTTCAATCTCTTAAGCGCCCCGCGGTTTGATCCGCCGCTTGGTTGGAGGCGGGGCAGCCGCATCCGAGCCGGCTGGCCGGCAAGGGGCTGTCCCAAAGTCATTTTTGGATTTTCAGCCCCCTCCACTCTGACTTGAATTTACATGTAAAATGCCGCTTCCATCCTCACTTATATAGTGGTGTTGGAGGCGGTTTTGCCGATTTTTTGGAACTGCTTTACGGTTGATACCCTTATGGGATACCCCCTTGAACAATGAATGCGTCCGGCGATTGAAGCAGAGCATGGGGAACGTTCTCATTTTGGTATGAAGAGCATATGAGCGTTTCCTGCCGTTTAGGAACCGTTTCGGGTATAGAGACATACGACTTCTTAGCTAACGTAGTCGAATTTACGAAGACTGCAAGTATATGGCGGGCAGATGACAAGTTATCCGATTAAAAAAATGGTGCTGACGGTCTAGAGGTATTTCAAGGAAGGGCAGCGAACTCATTGTATGGGTCAATACCAACACCGGAGGAATATTGCGATGCGTAAAACCATTTTTGTCAACAAGGGGCTTGCCAGGAAACATGTCCTTAAATATAGAAGCGCAATTGATCCTGCGATTATTTTTCCGGAAAGCATTATCGAAGAGTCGCAGTTGGGCGTTTATTTTTTTCGGAACGGTCGATTGATTTACTCGAATCCGCGTCTGGCGGAGCTGTTGGGATATACGCGGGAAGAACTGCTGCAAACGGATTTGAAGCATTTGATTCACCCGGACGATTACGGGACTGTTATGAAGCTGGCGAGAGAACGGCTGAAGGGCGAAAAGCAAACGAAGCGCAGCCGGATCCGGTGTATACGAAAAGACGGCAGCGTGTATCGCTATGAAATTTCCGGCTTCAAAGTGGAGTATAAAGGCAAGCCGGCAATCATGGGGACGGTCATCGACGCAAGCAGCCAAGCCCAGTCCGAGGAGCTTTTGCATGAGAATGATTTGCGTTATCAACGGCTGATCAAATATTTGCCGGAGCCGATTTGCGTTCATGACGGCACGAATCTGATTTACTTGAACAACGCTGCTTTGAAGCTGTTTGGTGCAGCTCAAGTGGAACAGCTCCAGCCGAAAACGTATTTGGAATTGATCCATCCCGATTACCGGCCTGTCATTTCGGAGCGCATCCGTAAAGTGTTGAACTCGGACGAACCGCTTGATTTTATAGGCTGCAGGCTGATGGGTCTCGATGAGCGAATTATCGATGTGGAAGTTTCCAGCGTGCGGATTCATCACTTTTTGGGACGGCAGATGGTCATTCAAAGCGTGTTCCGGGATATTACGGAGCGAAAACGGGCGGAGGAGGCGATCATTAAGTCGGAAAAGCTTTCCGTTGCCGGTCAGATGGCCGCAGGCATAGCCCATGAAATCAGAAACCCGCTTACATCGCTGAAAGGCTTCACCCAACTGCTGAAAACGAAAATTAGCGGCAGTCATGAATATTTGGATATTATGCTCGGAGAGCTGGATCGGATTAACGAAATCGTCGAGGAATTTATGACATTCGCTAAACCGAAGGAACACCAGTTCGCGTATGGCGATCTGACACATATACTGAGCGGTATCGTCACGCTGCTCGAAACCCAGGCCATCCTCAACAATGTGCAGATTCATGCCGATTTCGATCCTGATGTTCCGCAAATATACTGTGATGCCAATCAATTGAAGCAGGTGTTCATCAATATTATGAAAAATGCGCTGGAAGCGATGCCGCAAGGCGGCGAAGTCCGTGTGGAGCTGTCCCGAAGCGGACCTGCAGCCGTTCTGGTCCGGATTGTCGATCATGGAGCCGGCATTCCCGCCGAGCAGCTCGAACAAATAGGCCACCCTTTTTTCACGACAAAAAGCAGCGGCACCGGTCTCGGCCTGATGATCAGCTTCCGCATAATTGAAGCGCACAAGGGGAAAATGCAGTTTTTCAGCGAGCCCGGCAAAGGCACTGAAGTCAGCATTACGCTGCCGGTATCATTCGCCAAACGAACCGTGAATCAGGGCAATTCTTAAACCCCGGCGGTCTAATAACCGGACATCAGTCAAACGTGAGCCTCTTGTCAGGATCGGGGCATTTATTGACGGGCCTTTTTAGGATACAATAGAATGTGTCATATTGCACAGCAATCCGATGAACGCTGTAGTAATATGAATGTATTCGCAAAGGTGGGACAAGCATGGAATTGGAAAGCGCCCGTCAGGATTCATACGCATGCCTTTATATGATTCGCGGTGAGCCTCACCGTTCCGGCACTTGTGTAAGCTTGACAACCGACCAATTCTCGGTCGGACGGATGACGAACGATGATATACCGGACCTGGCATTTTCGAACGCCTTCATCTCCCGCAAGCATTTTATGATCAGGCGGGAAAAGGGCAAGGCGATCCTATACGATTTGGGCAGCAGACACGGAACCGAAATTAACGGAGTGCGGATCGAGCCATATACGTCGCATAAGCTGCAATCTTTTGATATAATAAAGTTGGCTAAAGGAATGGTCGTCATCCATTTTTCATATTTGTTTGCGGACCAGACCCTGGAATTCGAGCCAATCAGTCATACACAGCAGTGGCAGTGGAAGCTCCCGGATTCGGGCTTTCCGGTCAATTGGGAAAAGCACGAATGTTATGTGGACGGTCAGCGGATCGTTATGTCGGACAAAGAGTACGGGCTTATTAAAGTGCTGAACGACTATGCGAATCAGCTCGTTTCGTTTGACGAAATCAAGCGGAAAGTATGGCCGGAACGGTCTGTCGGAATTGACGGCATTCCGGATGTCAGCATGGACGAGCTCAATGCATTGATTTACCGAATTCGTAAAAAATACGGAAAAGATACGTTTACGATCAGCGCTGTCCGAGGCAGCGGCTATGTACTGGAAAAAGATTGAACGAACCCAGAAGAAAGCAGGTACGATAGTGGACTACATACAAATTCAAAGCTCCGGACCTCTTAATGGCGCCGTTACGATACAAGGTTCCAAGAACAGCTCGCTTGCGCTGCTGGCCGCTACTTGTCTGGCTGACGCAACCGTATTGCTGGAAGGCATTCCCAACATCTACGATTTTCGCGTGATCCGCCAAATTGGCAAAGATATCGGCTTGAATATGGAACGTTTGCCATCGGGCCATATTTTGCTTGACCCGAGGTATATACATAGCGCGGTCATCGACCCGGGTAAAGCGTCCGCTTACCGGGCGTCCTATTATTTTATCGGAGCGCTGCTGGCCAAGTTCGGCAAGGTGACGGTCGGATTTCCCGGCGGCGACGATTTTGTGTCGAGGCCGATTGACCAGCACTTTAAAGTATTCCGGGCGTTGGGCGCGGAAGTGACGGTTTTTAACGATTACTACGTAGTGGAAGCGAAGCAGCTGCTCGGCGCGGACATTTATTTCGATATGATTACATCGGGCGCTACGATCAACGCGATGCTCGCTGCGGCCAGAGCCGAAGGCAGAACGCGTCTGTACAATGCGGCGATGGACCCCGAGGTTGTCGATACGGCCAATTTCCTGAACCAGCTGGGGGCCAAAATTGTCGGCGCCGGCACCGATCAGATCCGGATCGAAGGCGTTCCTTTTCTCAGCGGAGGCAGCTACTCCGTTATTCCTGACCGGCTGATCGCAGGAGCTTTCCTGATGGCTGCCGGGATAAACGGGGGCAGCATTACCGTACATAACGTCATACCGGAGCATATGGGCTCCTGTATGGCCAAGCTGCGTGAGATCGGCATCGAGCTGGAAAGATCGGACCAGAGTCTGACTGCCCACTCGACCGGCAGGCTGCGGGCCACCCGCATCCGAACCGGGATGTATCCGGGCTTTGCCACCGATCTGCAGCAGCCGTTTACCGCTCTGCTCTTAAAGGCGCAGGGCAAAAGCATCGTCACGGAGCGCGTCTACCCGAAGCGGTTTAACCATATTCAGCAGCTGAAACGGCTTGGCGCCGATATCGAGGTACGCAAAGAAAGCGCCTTTATCCGCGGCGGGGTTCCGCTGCAGGGCAATTGGGTCCACGCTACCGACGTCCGCGCGGGTACAAGCCTCCTGCTGGCCGGTTTGGCGGCCGAAGGCGCAACGCGCATAACCGGCGTCGAGCATATCGAGCGGGGCTATGACGATGCCATTGGCATGTTCCGTTCGCTCGGCGTCGATATTTCGCTGCGCAAGCATGGCGACGAGGCTGCGCCGGAAAGATTGTCCCGCTTGTAAACGATCAATTTCTTCATACAATTGTAACAATTGTGTAGTATAATGCATGTATAAGCAGTCAACATGTCCAGATTGGGTGCAGTTCATTTTACATAGTCGGGTGGAGGAATCTACATGGTATTGAAGAAAGCGGTCGTCATCGGCATTGCAGGCGCATTATTGCTCAGTGCGGGAGTAGCCGGAGCCGCCAGCGCGGGCAGCGCCACGGCTCATACAACGGGTCATGCCGGCAGCAAGGCGGGAGCGGTCTCGGATACCGCCAAGAAGCAAGCGGACCAAGCGTTAACGCCGGAGCAAAAAAGGCAAAGGCTCGACCAGCAGGCAGCCAAGCTGGGCATCGCTGCGGAAGGTAAAACGGACGATGAGCTGAAGGCGCTCATCAAGGAGAAGCTCGCGGCCAAAGCCAAGGAGAGAGCCGCCGAGACGAGCAAGCGATTGAAGTCTGAAGCGGCCAAGCTCGGCATTCAGACGGGAAGCAAAACGGATAAAGAGCTTACGGCTGAAATCCGCGCCAAAAAAAGCGCGACCTATCAATCGAAGCAGGAAGCGTCCCTGAAAAGGCTGCAGGCGCAAGCGGCCAAGCTCGGTATCGATACCGCCGGCAAAAGCGCTAGCGAGCTATCCCAGGCGATTCGGACGAAGCACAAAGAATTGGCCGACCAGAAAAAAAGCGGCGCGAAGAAATAGAACGGAGCAAGAGGCTTCCTACGGCGGTACTGCGGTAGGAAGCTTTTTATATATTATTATCGCTATTGCGTTAGGCGGCCTTGACATTCATGTACCGGTTCGGGCATGATACAACTATCCCGGCCTGCCTGGAGTATGCGCCGGTTGTGGAGGTCATGCAGAGATGAAAGGCGTGCTGCAAGCACTCGTGCTGTTTTACCGCAAATTTATTTCACCGCTCAAGCCGCCGACCTGCCGGTTTTATCCGACCTGCTCGCAATATGCGCTGGAGGCGCTCGAGCTGCACGGGCCCGCAAAGGGTTCATGGCTGGCTGCGAAGCGGATTTGCAAATGCCATCCGTTTCATCCGGGCGGCATCGATCATGTACCTCCGCCTGTTGACAGCCGGAAGGAAGGGCACAATCGGGTATAACGCGGCGGTGATCGGCTTGATTTTCACATTGCGCGGATATAAGCTGCAAAAACTTGACATTGACAAGCTCCTTCCGATATATTTGGTGTAACCCTATATTTGCTTTGCCTATGAACGGATGAGTACTTCGCAGGAGGTCATACAGAGAGCCGGTGCCCGCTGAGAGCCGGTTGACCGAAACGGAGGAATATGGTCCCGGAGGCAATGACAGCAAGCTTACGGCTGGGCCTATGCTGAAAGACTGCGGCATAGGGCGGCGTCAGCGAGCCGTCATCGTAGTTCCGGCGTTAACGGAAAGTCGCAATATTGACTGCTGAGCCTTGTCTTCCGGACGGAAGCGGGGGAAGTTGGGTGGTACCGCGTGAGCACAAGCTCTCGTCCCAAGATGGACGGGGCTTTTTTTGTTGTTAGGAAATTATGAGCAGCAAATTTCTGTGGATAACCGGGGGCTCCCCCAAAAGTAGGGTCAAGAGTTGCTTGTACTCTTGACGAAACCCGGTGGATACGGGTTAGCGGAATTGGCTTCGGAGCTTCACGTCACTTTTGGGGGACTTTGTTCTTGTAAATTATGCTGCCGCCCGTGAACTGAAGCGCTGCAGATTCACGTGAATAACAGGGGTTTTCCCAATGAAGAGGCGGATTTTGCTTCGCTGCTCTGCGTCGCTTTTTGGGGCAACTGCATTGTTCTATTTAACGATACCAAGGAGGTAGAAACGAATGCCGGGACAACAAAAATCGTTTTACATTACAACGCCGATTTATTATCCGAGTGACAAACTGCATATCGGGCATGCTTATACGACGGTTGCAGGGGACGCGATGGCCCGTTACAAGCGGTTGAGGGGTTATGACGTCATGTATTTGACAGGCACAGACGAGCACGGCCAGAAGATTGAGCGCAAAGCCCAGGAAAAGGGCGTTACGCCCCAGCAGTTCGTCGATCAGGTCGTTGCCGGGATCAAGGAGCTGTGGAGCAAGCTGGACATTACGTATGACGACTTTATCCGTACGACGGAGCCGCGCCACAAGCAGTCGGTCGAACAAATTTTTTCGCGCCTGATGGAACAGGACGATATTTATTTAGGCACGTATGAAGGCTGGTACTGTACGCCCTGCGAGTCGTTTTTTCTGGAAAATAAATTGGTCGACGGCAAATGTCCGGACTGCGGGCGTCCCGTCGAGCTGATCAAAGAGGAAAGCTATTTCTTCAGGATGAGCAAGTATGCGGATCGCCTTCTGCAATATTACGAGGAAAATCCCGATTTTATTCAACCGGAATCACGCAAAAATGAAATGATCAACAACTTTATCAAGCCGGGACTCGAGGATCTTGCCGTCTCGCGGACGACGTTCGATTGGGGCATCAAGGTGCCGAAAGATCCGAAGCATGTCATCTATGTGTGGATCGACGCTTTGTCGAACTATATTACCGCACTCGGTTACGGCAGCGGCGACGACAGCAAATACAAGACGTTCTGGCCGGCCGACGTCCACCTGGTAGGTAAGGAAATCGTCCGGTTCCATACGATTTATTGGCCGATTATGCTGATGGCGCTGGGACTTCCGCTTCCGAAAAAAGTGTTCGGGCATGGCTGGCTGTTGACGAAGGACGGCAAAATGTCCAAATCAAAAGGCAATGTCGTCGATCCGGTTATGCTCATCGACCGCTACGGGCTGGATGCGCTGCGATATTACCTGCTTCGCGAGGTGCCGTTCGGCTCGGACGGCGCGTTTACGCCGGAAAGCTTTATCGAGAGGATTAACTTCGACCTGGCCAACGATCTGGGCAATTTGCTCAGCCGCACCGTCGTTATGATCGACAAATATTTTAACGGCGAAATTCAGCCCTATATCGAAGGAGCGACCGAATTCGACGCCGCGCTGCTGGATACCATCCGTACATCGGTGCTTAAAGTGGAGGAAGCGATGGAGAAAATGGAATTTTCCGTCGCTTTGGCTGCACTGTGGCAAATGGTGAGTCGGACGAACAAATATATTGACGAAACGCAGCCATGGTCGCTCGTCAAGGACGAAAGCAAGCGCCCGGTGTTGGGCTCGGTGCTTTACTGCCTGGCCGAATCGCTGCGGATCGCCTCGATTTTGCTGCAGCCGTTTCTGACCAAGACGCCGCATAAAATCTGGGCGCAGCTCGGCATTGGCGCAGGCGAATTGACCGCGTGGGATTCGGTCCACCGGTTCGGAGCGCTGCCGGGCGGAACCAAGGTCGCCAAAGGCGAGGTGCTGTTCCCGCGCCTGGAGCTGGAGAAGGAGGTCGCCTCCATTGTCGAGGCGATGGGCGGCACCGTAGCGGCCGCAGCGCCGCAGGAGGCTCCACCAGCCGCCGCAGCAAAGAAGTCGGCCCCGGCGCAGCAGGAAGTTTCGGCTGCCGAGGGTACGCAAGAAATCTCGATCGACGATTTCTTCAAGGTCGAGCTGCGCGTAGCCGAAGTGCTCGAGGCGGAGCCGGTGAAGGGGGCCGACAAGCTGCTGAAGCTGCAGCTAGATCTTGGAACGGAGCGGCGCCAGGTCGTATCCGGCATCGCCAAATTTTATGCGCCGGAGCAGTTGGTCGGCCGCAAAGTGATTTGCGTGACCAACCTGAAGCCGGTCAAGCTGCGCGGGGAATTGTCGCAGGGGATGATTCTCGCCGCGTCTCACGGGGATCAACTGACGCTAGCTACAATTTCTGATGCACTTCCTAACGGATCTGTGGTAAAATGAGGATTGTTCACGTTAACAATCATAGATCGAACGAATGAAAGAAAGATCTAATGTCCAGGAGGTTATATCTCTTATGCAAAACAAGGATGGAATGAATTACGCGCCGCAAGGCAAGCCGAATCCGGTTGTAGGCAAGGGCGAGTTTGCGTTTGCTGCAATCGCGTTGGACCACGGTCATATTTATGGCATGTGCAACGGACTGATTGAAGCAGGCGCGGATCTGGTTGCCGTCTACGACCCGGATCCGGCGAAGGTCGAAGCGTTTGTGAAAAAGTTCCCGCAGGCAAAAGCCGCCGCTTCCGAAGCGGAAATTTTGAACGACCCGTCCATCAAGCTGGTAGCCGGAGCGGCCGTGCCTTCCGAGCGCTGCGCATTAGGACTCCGCGTGATGGATCACGGCAAAGATTACTTCACGGACAAAACGCCGCTGACGACATTGGAGCAATTGGAGCAGGCGAAAGCGAAAGTGAAAGAAACCGGCCGCAAATACATGGTATATTACAGCGAGCGTCTGCACGTGGAGAGCGCCGTATTTGCGGGTCAGTTGATCGAGCAGGGGGCGATCGGCCGCGTCGTGCAAGTGATCGGCTTCGGTCCGCACCGTCTGAACGCACCTTCGAGACCGGGCTGGTTCTTCGAGTTCGAGAAGTACGGCGGCATATTATGCGATATCGGCAGTCATCAAATCGAGCAGTTCTTATACTTCACCGGCGCTAAGGATGCAAGAGTCGTCAGCAGCAAGGTGGCCAACTACAACAATAAGGACTATCCGGAGCTCGAAGACTTCGGCGATGCAACGCTGATTGCCGACAATGGCGCAACCAACTATTTCCGCGTCGACTGGCTGACGCCGGACGGTCTTGGAACTTGGGGAGACGGCCGGATGACGATTCTCGGAACCGAAGGCTACATCGAGATCCGTAAATATATCGACGTTGCGCGCGACCCTCAGGGCGACCATCTGTATCTGGTAAATAAAGAAGTTGAGCAGCATTATTCGCTTCGCGGTCAAGTAGGCTATCCGTTCTTCGGTCAGCTCATTCTTGACTGCATCAACCGTACGGAAAATGCAATGACGCAGGAGCATGCGTTCAAGGCGGTCGAGCTGTGCGTCAAGGCGCAAATGCAGGCAGAGCGCGTGGAATAGGGGACAGCGGCATACACCGTGCCGTAGTTTATTTAACAGTATCGAGGAAAGCATCCCAACGGGCTGATTCGTCCGGAGAGGATGCTTTTTTTTGTTGCGGTAAAGCGCTAGACGAAATGTTCTTGCAACTTCAGTTGTCCGTTTTAACTGCTAATTGCAATGGCTAAGCCGCAGTTCCGCTTCTTCCGAGTTTAAAACTTTATAAATCGTAAATATTATTAATAGTTGACAATTTTGAAGGGAGGAACGTATAATCGAATCTGTTATTAAAAATAATTACGATTTACATAAGGGGTGTTATTCGTGTCCAGAGTTAAAAAAGCCATTTTGCTTCCCGCACTATTTTTAATTATCGTTTCGTTAGTATTGTCAGGCTGCGGCCAATCGCAAGGCTCGCTCGTGTCCGGTAAAATCAATGTGGTCGCCAGCTTTTATCCGCTATACGACTTCACGAAAAAAATCGGCGGCGATCATGTCAATGCAATCAATCTGGTGCCTACCGGCGTCGAGCCGCACGACTGGTCGCCGAAAGGACGCGACATTCAAAACATAACAAAAGCGGAAATGTTCGTTTACCTTGGAGCCGGGTTAGAGGGCTGGGTTGACCATACGCTGAGCAGCTTGCCCAAAGACTCGAAGCTAACGGTTTTGGAAGCAAGCAAAGGGCTGGAATTGCTCGAATCGACCGAAGATGACGGGCATGATCACGAACATAAGGCGGATCAAAAGGATGACAAAAACAAGGCCAAGGCTCAGGACGAGCACCATTTGGACCCGCATGTTTGGCTGAGTCCGGTCAATGCGAAAAAAATGGCTGCGGCTATCAAGGATCAACTGATTCAAATCGACGCGGCTCATAAATCGGATTACGAAGCGAACTATGCTAAATTCGCGGGGCAGCTCGATGACCTTAACGGCAAATTCAAGCAGAAGCTTTCGTCTTTGCCCAAGAAAGAAATCGTCGTAACCCATCAGTCTTTCGGATATTTGGCCAAGGAATACGGATTGAAGCAAATGCCGATCATGGGCTTGTCGCCCGATGCGGAGCCGACTGCCCAGGACTTGAAGGACATCAACGCCTTTATTCGCGACAACAACGTTAAATATATTTTCTTTGAGGAGCTCGTTTCCGATAAGCTGGCCAAAACATTGGCCAAGGACGCCAAAGTCGATACTTTGGTGCTGAACCCGATTGAGGGCTTGACGGAGGAGCAGGTAAAAGCGGGGGCCGATTATATAACATTAATGGAAAGCAATTTGAATAATTTAATAAAAGCATTACAATAAGAAGGAAGAGCCTGTATATAAAGGAGCCGCATTAAATGGAAGCTATAGTACATTCCGGCATTCCCGCCGCTGACGGCCAACCGAAAGCTGCAGGGGAATGCCACCAAAGCATTGTCACGATCGAGGACGTTTCTTTTCATTACGAACAAAAAAAGGTGATTGAGCATCTCAATTTTTCAGTGCTGGAGCGGGATTTCGTCGGCCTGATCGGCGCGAACGGCGCCGGCAAAACGACGCTGCTCAAAATGATCGTAGGCTTGCTGAAGCCGTCCCAAGGCGAAATCCGCTTGTTCGGCCAGAAGGTCGGCACCTTTCGGGATTGGGAACGGATCGGCTATGTGCCGCAAAAAAATGCCTTTAACCCGCTGTTCCCAGCGACGGTGCGGGAGGTTGTCTTGTCCGGCCTGTACGGCAAGAAGAACATGTTCCGCCGCATCGGCAAGACCGAGCAGCAAAAATGCGAGGATGCGCTCTATGCGATGCGCATTGAGGATTTGGCCGACCGGCGGATCGGCCAGCTGTCCGGCGGTCAGCAGCAGCGCGTGTTTTTGGCGCGGGCGCTGGTCAACAACCCGGAGCTGCTTATATTGGACGAGCCTACGGTCGGCATCGATGCGGAGACGCAGGCGGGCTTTTTCCGGATGATCCGGCACATGCACCAGCATCACCATATTACATTTCTGATGGTATCGCACGATATGGATATGGTACAATCCTATATTGGGAGTGAGCCTGTGCAAAAAAGCGGGACGCTATCATTTTATGTCAAGCATACGCATGCGCCTGAAAATTGCGAGGAAACGAATTTGACGCATTCCATCCAGCAGCTGAGAGAGCAGATGGAAGTGCTAGTGTAACGAGACAAAAGCCGGGAGCGAGTCAGTTGGATATTTTAAGCGAATATTTTTTTCAACGCGCCTTATTGGGAGGCATATTAATTGGACTTACCGCGCCTTTAATGGGGATATTTCTCGTATTGCGCAGGCTGTCCATGATCGGGGACACGCTGGCGCACGTTTCGATCGCCGGCATCGCGCTGGGCTTCCTGGTCAACGTCTATCCGCTCGGGGTCGGGCTGGTGTTTGCTTTACTGGCATCGTTTGCCATCGAACGGCTGCGCAAAGCCTACAAAACGTATGCGGAGCTGTCCATAGCGATCATTATGTCGGGCGGAGTGGCATTGGCTACACTGCTTTTTACGTTAGGCAAAGGCTTTAACATCAACGTCATGAGCTATTTTTTCGGCAGCATTTATACGCTGGACAATATGGATTTATGGGTTGTGTTCGGGGTCACCGTCATCGTCGTCGCCGTTATCGCGTCGAATTATAAAGAGCTGTTCCTGATGTTTTTCGACGAGGATGCGGCGGGTGTGAGCGGGCTGCCGCTCCGTTTTTACAACATCATGATTACGATGCTCACCGCGCTGGTCATCAGCGTTGCGATTAAAATCGTCGGCGCCCTGCTCGTATCTTCGCTATTGACGATACCGGTCGCCTGCAGCCTGCTCGTCGCCAAAAGCTTCCGCCATTCGATCTTCTGGGCGGTGCTGTTCTCCGAGATTTCGGTCATCGGCGGATTGTTTGCGGCAGGCGTATGGGATTTGGCGCCGGGCGCGACGATCGTCCTCATGCTGATCGCTATGCTGATCGTGAGCCTGTTCGTGAAAAGGGGCTTTCGTTTATAACGGAGACACATAATGTTCGAAAAAGGAAATTCGTACAAGCGGCAACTTCCGATATAATGGGGGTAGGATCAGCAAGCGGGGGCAATTCGCACGATTGCAAGCTGATCCGTTGAAATAGGGGGTTAATACATTATGGAAATTAATTTGTGGATCGCGCTGTGGGCCGGATTCGCTTCCTTCATCTCACCCTGCTGCTTGCCGCTGTACCCCTCGTATTTATCGTATATTACGGGGATTTCCGTTAGTCAGCTGAAGGATACGGAGCCCGGAGCGGGTGTGCGGGCCAGAACCGTTTTGCATACGCTGTGCTTCATAGCGGGTTTTTCGATTATATTTTATAGCTTGGGCTGGGGCGCCAGCTTCGTTTCCAACTTTTTTATCGACTACAAGGATTTGCTGCGGCAGATCGCCGCGCTGCTCATTTTCGCGATGGGACTGTTCCTGTTGGGTATATTCCAGCCGCAATGGCTGCTTCGCGAGCGCAAGTTTCAATGGAAGCTCAAGCCGGCAGGCTATATCGGATCGATTCTGGTCGGGATGGGCTTCGCCGCCGGATGGTCGCCTTGTATCGGACCTATCTTATCGGCGATTCTTGCATTGGCCGCAACGAATCCGGATTCCTGGATGCCGCTCATCTCCGCCTATTCGCTCGGCTTTGCGATTCCGTTCTTCGTGCTTGCGTTTTTCATCGGCACCACCAAGTGGATACTCCGTTACTCGTCCATGATCATGAAGTTGGGCGGCGGGCTTATGATCGTCATGGCGGTATTGCTGTACACGGACCAAATGACGCGCATTACGATCTGGCTTAACCAGATTACGCCCGATTACTTGAAGTTTTAAGTGAACCTTAAGTGCCCGCAAAGCATTTACAAATTGACGGATCACCCTGACAGAACCGCTGTTGTTTACGTAAAGTAATCGATCGCCGCTTCGGGGAATTTATCGAAAATACGTTCGGTTATAAACTCGCGAAGCGCGTTGGCCTGCTCGTCGGGGTATACATATTTGCCTTGGCCCCAGCGTCCCCATTTATATTTTCGTTTCGTTTCGTCCAGCTCCAGCTTCGTTTTGGGGTATCGCTGTTGAATAACCGTTTTCGACGTTTTCGTAAAACGGTGCTGTATAAGCTCGAACGTGAGATCAGAGGTCGCTTCTTCCGGAAGCGCCTCTTTTAATTTGTCCAGCAGCTCGCCGTACCCGTCCTCCCAGCCTTCATGCCAAATGATCGGCGCGATGATAAAGCCAAGCGGGTAGCCGGCGCGGGCCACTTTCCCGGCAGCCCCAATCCGTTCGGCAAAGCTCGAGGTTGCGGGCTCGAAGTTTTTTATAACATAGTCGGCATTGACGCTGAACCGGAATCTCGTATGCTTGTTGTGGTTCAAATGGAGCATCGGTTCCACATGATGAAACTTGGTTACGAATCTTAATCTGCCGAGCGGCTCTTTCGCCATAAATTCGATTAGCTCCGTTAACGATCCGCTAATATGCTCCAGTCCGACCGGGTCGGATGTGCATGCCGCCTCGAAGCGGGTTATTTCCGGCGCTCTTTCTTCGATATACCGTTTGGCCGCGTTCATAATATCATCCGTATTGACGTAAACCCTGATATACGGCTTGGCGCCCAGTGTTGTCTGTAAATAGCAGTAGTGGCAGTGGGCCATGCAGCCGGTGGCGATTGGGATCGCATATTCGGCCGAAGGTTTGGAGGTATCGAATTTTAAAGTTTTCCGTAGGCCGACTACAAGCGTCTTTTTGGCTATTCTGTATTTTTCCAGCTCACTGTCTCCGGGCAAATTCGTAATCCGGTTATGGGAGGTCGTCTGCCGGATCGGCAGGCCCTGCTGCTCGGCCCATTGCCATATTCGCTGTCCTTTCGGATAATTCAACGCATCCGGTTCGAAGTACACCAGCTCGGGCGTAAACAGCTGGGTCTGCCTGAGCGGAGGAATGAGAATGTCTGAAGCCATTTGAGGGAAAACCTCCCGATAAAGTTTCAATGTATGGGCGGCTTGACTTGCGTCAAGCATAGCGCTGTGATATAGTAAAAAGCGCTTATAATGCCGTAGTTTGATCGGAATGACCCTGGTTCACTCATGGGAAATGTAAGACGACAGTCTTTTTTGAAGTACGGGAGGAAAACGAATGGCTACACCGAGCATGGAGGATTATCTGGAGAGGATCTATAAATTAATCGACGAAAAAGGGTACGCGCGTGTATCGGATATCGCCGAAGGCTTGGAAGTGCATCCGTCTTCCGTCACCAAGATGATTCAAAAGCTGGATAAAGATAATTATTTGGTGTATGAAAAATACCGCGGACTTATATTGACTTCCAAAGGGCAGAAAATGGGCAAACGGCTTGTTGTGCGGCATCAGCTGCTTGAGGATTTTTTAACGGTGATCGGCGTAGCGGAAGAAAATATTTACAAAGATGTGGAAGGCATCGAGCATCATTTGAGCTGGGACTCGATTACCTGCATCGAGGCGCTGCTTGAATATTTTAAGCTAAACCCCGAAAGAACCGAAGAATTAATGCAATTGAAAAAGGAAATGGACGAAGCTTGACATGCAAGCATCCGGCAACCGCAGCCGGATGTTTTTTTGTTGTTTAGGAAATTATGCGCAGCAAATTTCTTTGGATAACCGGGGGCTCCCCCAAAAGTAATCGGAATTGGCTTCGGAGCTTCACGTCACTTTTGGGGGACTTTGTTCTACGTTTGAATTGCGAATCGAAATGAAGAATACGTACAAACCCGCAGCGCATATATTCCATTGTTTGGCTCTGTATGCTGCCGAATTCATAGAGCGGGGATGGGATGCAGGTGAAAATTAATGCCGTGTTCGAAGGCGGCGGGGTCAAAGGAATTGCATTGGCCGGCGCCGTGCAGGCTGCGGAAAACAGAGGGCTGACGTTTCATCAGGTGGCCGGGACCTCGTCGGGCGCGATTATCGCTTCTCTGGTTGCCGCCGGTTATTCGGCGGAGGAACTGAAGGCGGTAATCGAAGCGACACCGTTCAGCGCATTCCTGCAGCGCTCCAAAATATTTGACGCGAAGATCATCGGCCCGTTGGTGCGGCTGTTTGTAAAAAAAGGGCTGTATTCCGGCGAAGCGTTGGAATTTTGGATCTATAATCTGCTCAGAGCCAAAGGAATCCGTACCTTCGGTGACCTGCGGCCAAGCCAGCTGCGCATCGTGGCTTCAGATATTTCCCGGCGCAGGCTGCTCGTGCTGCCGGACGATATCGCGGAATACGGGATCGACCCGCTGCAGTTCACCATTGCCAAAGCCGTTCGGATGAGCACCAGCATCCCCTATTTCTTCGACCCGGTCGTCATCCGCAAATCGGCCGACAAACGGTTGCCGACGGATAAGTTCGCAGACCAGTTCGTCTATATCGTCGACGGCGGTTTGTTAAGCAATTTCCCGTTGTGGCTGTTTGACCGCGACGAGGTTCCCGCGTTGGATAAGCTCATTCCGACGATCGGTTTCCAGCTGGTCGGGCGGGGAACAGGGGAGCCCAATACGATTTTCGGTCCGATTACAATGCTGAGAGCATTGTTTTCCACGATGATGGATGCCCACGACGAACGGTACATCGAAGATGTAAACCGTTTCCGGACGGTCAAAATACCTACGCTTGGCGTCAGCATTACCGATTTCAATATTTCCAAGGAAAAAAGCGAAAAGCTGTTCGAGTCTGGCGTTCAGGCGGCCGACCACTTTTTCAACAAGTGGAAGCTGACCGATTACAAGAGCGGGTACATGAAGCATGTCGTCCGCCAAAAGAAACCGATCGTTTAAATGAACAAGGATAAACGGCTTCGCCGTCCTTAAGGGACGAGCGCGTTTGTCAAGGTTGTGCGAAGCCAAGTATGAGAAACTTATACTTTCCTATTTAACTAAAAAAAACAGCGGTTTGGCCGCTGTTTAGTGATATTTGGGAGGCTCGTCGGAGCCTCCTTTGCCGTCGATAACCCGGAACGTGGCGTTGCGGGTTCGCTTTTCTTTGGTCTTGCCGCCGCGTGTCGTCTTGGATTTCCCCCAAGTGTTCGGCGGATATTTGTAGAGCACAAAAATGATGCCAAACACGGCGATCGGAATAATGAGCGTCAGCGCTTTGGACGCAACTCCGATCAAAGCCAATCCGATAATGATGTAAGCGGCTATCGGAAAACGTTTTTTCATCATGATTCCTCCTCAGAGTTTCGCCGTAGGCGAAACTGGCATCGAAAGCATAAGCAGAGTTTCGCCGTGAGGCGAAAGCTTTTTACTGGGTGGTGCCGGCCTGCCGGTCCAGCTCCCTCATCCGGTTGAACGAAGCGATAGACACTTCCACCTGCTCGTCGTCCGGCTGCTTCGTGGTCAACAGCTGAAGCCATAGTCCTGGATAGCCGAGATACCGGAGCACCGGAACTTCGCGGAGGCTGTTCGTGAAGCGAAGCACCTCGTAGGACACGCCAATGACCACCGGCAGCAGCACGATCCGCTGCACAATCCGTTCCACGAACGAATCGTAAGTGAAGAACGAATAGATGATGACGCCGACCAGTACCGTGAACACGATAAAGCTGCTTCCGCAGCGATAGTGCAGCGTGCTGAATTTTTGCACATTGGCGACCGTCAGCTCAACGCCGGCTTCATAGGCGCTGATCACCTTGTGCTCGGCCCCGTGATATTGGAACAGCCTGCGGATCATCGGGGTCAACGAAATAAAATAAATATAGGCGATCAGCAAAATAATTTTGATAAGTCCCTCCAGCAGGTTGTGTCCGATTTGATTAACGAACATGCGGCCGAACAAAACCTGCTCGATCGTCGGCGGCACAAGCGTGAATATAAACTTTCCGAATAAAAAGGACAAGACGCCGACGACGGCAACGCCAAGAATCATCGATAGTTTTCCGGTGACCGATTCCTTTTGCTCCGCTTTGGGCTCTTGCTCCTCGCCCTGGTCTTCGGCAAACGATTCGGCGGAAAAGTTCAAATGCTGCGCGCCCTTCGCGCTCGATTCGACAATGCCTACGATACCCCGGATAAACGGTATTTTTTTCAATGCCTGCACCCAGCCGATTTCTTTCTTCGGCACTTCATAGAAAGCGATGGAATGATCCTTCCTGCGAACGGCCGTGACGTGGGTGCTCTGGCCTGCAAACATAACTCCTTCGATTACGGCCTGACCGCCGTATATCGCACATGGCTGCTCATTTTGCGACAACGAAATGCACCTTCTTTTACTATATATGTGTAGGTTTCTTCATTATTGTATAAGATTCAAAGAGAGAAAGCTACCGTTGCCGTCAAATTAACGCAGCCTCCCTTGCCCATACAGAACCGCAATATATCCATGTATAAGGAGCTTTCCCCGAATACGGCAAGTTTAGCGGAAAAAATTTTGCATATACTAGCTTTATGCGGCAATCAAGGAAACATACGAAGATGGCGGAGGCGGGTATGGCTAAATCGAAGGCGGACAAAACCGTTAAACAAACAAATCGCTGGACCTTTGCGATGAACATCGGATTTTTCGCAGGGCTGTTTTGGGGCGCTGTGAAAATCATCGAGCATTATTTCCATTTCACCAGTCTTGTCCCCGGTTTTCTCGTCGAGCCCTTTTTTAAAAGAAGCTTTTTGCTGACATGGGAAGGATATTTGGTCGGTTGGGCGTTTTTTATATTATTTTCAATGGCGGCGACGCTCCTGTATACGGCCTTGTTTGCCAAAGCGGTCGGACCCTGGGTAGGCGTCGGCTTCGGCATGGGCGTTTGGGCGCTCATCTTCCTGCTGATCGGACCCGTAACCGGAATGATGAACTGGATTGCCTATTTGGATTGGAACACGATTTTGACGGAAGCTTGCCTGTTCATGCTGTGGGGACTGTTTATCGGCTACAGCATCGCCTTTGAGCTGAACGATGAAAGCGTCAGGGAGCCGTTCCCGCAGGAAACAAACAAACCGCAGCCGGAATAAGAGTGTATCGCTTGCAAAAAAAAGTTCTCAAACAGAAGAAGTTTATGGTAAAATATTTTGTACGTGTATTTTAATGGAATAGTGGAGGGTCTGAGTTTGGTGCGGATTTTGGTATTGAACGGTCCTAATTTGAACATGCTGGGCGTTCGCGAGCCCGGTATTTACGGCTCTCTGTCGTTGAAGGCGATCGAAGACAATCTTCAAAGACTGGCCGGCGAGCTTGGAGTCGAGCTGGAGTGCTTCCAATCCAATTACGAGGGCGCTTTGATCGATAAAATTCACGAAGCGTTCGGCACGAAGGACGGCATCATTATGAACCCCGGAGCATTCACGCATTACAGCTACGCTCTGCGTGACGCGGTCAGTACGGTGCAGCTTCCGTTAATCGAAGTACATATTTCCAATATCCACAAAAGAGAGCCGTTCCGCCATGTTTCGGTGATCGCTCCCGTCGCATTGGGACAAATTGCAGGATTGGGCGCCGAAGGCTATGAACTCGGCCTGCGCGCTATCGTAAGTCACCTCAAGTCATTGGAGGGATAACAATGCACCAAGCACGATTGGATCGGTTGCGGGTTGTCATGGAGCAGCAGGGGCTGCAGGCTCTGCTCATTACGAACGGTGTGAACCGTCAATACATGACGGGTTTTACGGGATCTTCAGGCTATGTCCTTGTAACCGCGGCAAAAGCTTATTTGCTGACGGATTTTCGCTACATGACGCAGGCGCCGCAGCAGGCGGCGGCCTATGAGGTCGTGGAGCATGCGCCCAAGGCGATGGAAACCGTGCGCGATTTGCTTGTCAAGCTCGGCATTGCCAAAATCGGCTTCGAGCAGACTGATTTGACTTACGGCGCTTATTTATCCACCGCAGAGACTTTGAAGGGCATCGAGCTGGCTGCTACCGGCGGGCTCGTCGAGCAGCTGAGACTGGTGAAAGACGTCTCCGAGCTCGCCGTAATGAGGGAAGCGGCCGAGCTGGCGGACCGCACGTTTACGCATATTTTGCCGTTTTTGAAGCCGGGCGCCAAGGAATCGGAGATTGCGCTTGAAATTGAATTTTTCATGCGCAAAAACGGAGCCGCGTCCACCTCGTTCGAAACGATCGTCGCCTCGGGCGAACGGTCCGCGCTGCCGCACGGAAAAGCCAGCGAGCGGATTTTGCAAACGAACGAGTTTGTCAAAATGGATTACGGGGCTTATTATAAGAGCTACTGCTCCGATATTACCCGGACTGTCGTATTGGGCAAGCCGACCGACAAGCATCGCGAAATTTACAGCATTGTACTGGAAGCCCAGATGACGGCGCTTGAGCGGATTAAACCCGGAATGACCGGTCAGCAGGCCGATGCGGTTGCGCGCGACGTCATTAAGCGATATGGGTACGGCGGCTTTTTCGGTCATGGCACGGGTCACGGCTTGGGCATGGAAATACATGAAGCGCCGCGGCTGTCGACCCAGGGGGATGTCGTTTTAATGCCGGGCATGACGGTGACGGTTGAACCGGGCATTTATTTGCCGGGCTTCGGCGGCGTCCGGATCGAGGACGATATCGTCATTACCGAGACAGGCAACGAAAGATTAACGCACGCAAGCAAAGACTTGATTGTGCTTGATTAATCCATACAACACAGCAGCGTCTGAACTAGGGTTTAAAGCAATTTCAAGCCGTCTGCTACATTTTTAGGGAGGAATTTTCCAGTGATTTCAGTTAACGAATTTAAAACAGGCTTGACCATTGAAGTAGAAGGCGATTTGTTCACCGTAATCGATTTCCAGCACGTAAAGCCGGGTAAAGGCGCAGCGTTCGTTCGCTCGAAGCTGAAAAACCTGCGTAACGGCAACACGGTTGAACGCACGTTCCGCGCCGGCGAGAACGTGGGACGCGCGCATATCGAAAACCGCGAGATGCAGTACTTGTATGCGAGCGGCAGCGACCATACGTTTATGGATACCGAAACGTACGACCAATTCAGCTTGTCCTCAAAGCAGCTGGAATGGGAGCTGAACTTTCTGAAAGAGAACATGATGATCCATATCATGAGCTACCAGGGCGAAATTCTCGGCATTAACCTGCCGAACAGCATCGAGCTGAAGGTGGTTGAAACAGAGCCCGGCATCAAGGGCAACACTGCTACCGGCGCGACCAAAAACGCGAAGCTCGAAACCGGCCTGAACGTTCAAGTGCCGCTGTTCATCAACGAAGGTGACATGCTGTTGATCGATACCCGCGAAGGCAAATACATTTCCCGCGCTTAAGAAGCGGCTCATTTATAATCCATGATCGTTACCAGGATAAACGGCTTCACCGTCCTTCGGGACGAGCGCGTTTGTCAAGGTTGTGCGAAGCTAAGTATAAAGTCTAATACTTCTATTCAACTTATAAAAAGATTTATACCGTCCATGCCAACCGCCGAGCGGCGGCGGGCTGCGGTGTAAATCTTTTTTTAATAGTTTCGGGGCTCCCCGCAAAGTATCTGAATCAGCTTCGAAGCAAGGCCCCACTTTGTGGGGATATTTTGTGGGATGCCGAAGCGGGTATGATAATATATTCTACAAAGATGCAAAAAGTCTGCGATTTTGATACCGCTGCGGGAGGGATAGAAGCGATGTTCTACTATGAAGTGGACGATGACATCCAGCTGCGCTTGGCCGAAGTAAAATACGCTGTGCAAATGTATGAAGTGATCGATCGCAACCGCGCACATCTGCGCGAATGGCTGCCATGGGTGGACAATACGATCAATGCCGGCTACACGCAGTTGTTTCTGGAATCAAGCATGCGTCAGCTGGCGGCCAACAGCGGCTTTAACTGCTGCATTTTTTACCGCGGCAGCCTTGCCGGGTGCATCGGGCTGCACAGCGTGGATTGGGCGAACCGCAAAACGTCGATCGGTTATTGGCTCGCGGAGGGCTTTGAAGGAAAAGGGCTGATGACCAAGAGCTGCCGCGCCGTGGTTGAATACGTATTTGGCGATATGCAGCTGAACCGGGTGGAAATACGCGCCGGCGTGCTGAATCGAAAAAGCAGGGCGATTCCCGAGCGGCTCGGCTTTGCTTTGGAAGGCGTGATCCGGCAGTCGGAATGGCTCTACGATCGCTATATCGATCACGCCGTTTACGGGGTGCTTGCCCAGGACTGGAGGATCGGCGCCTGGAACCGGTAATATGCTCGCGGTATCATCTCTTTCCGCCGGTTGCCGTTCTCTTGGCTTCCGTAAGAGTTTCCGCTTCGCTCGCCATTGTTAAAACAGGTCGAAATTAAGCCGGTCCCTCCATCGAAGGAGACGTAAGACGAGACATTTCGGCATAAAATGTGTTAACTACACGAGCGAGGTGGCGTCATATGGAGGTTGTATTTGTTCATCATGGTCATGGGGAGCATATGGTCGGCATGCCGGACAGCTATCAAATAGCGGATCCGGAGCTGACGGAGCGGGGTAAAAAGGAAGCGGTGCGGCTTAGGCACGTATGGCCGTTGACGGATCGGGACGCGGTCATTGCCAGTCCGACAAGAAGGGCGCTGCAGACGGCCCGGCTGTGGTGCGAGGGAAGCCATGCCGCGAGATTCATTCATCCGGCCATCGGTCCCCGGCAGTTTCCGAGCCGTTATGATTTTAAGACGATGCCCTGCGATGCGAACCTGGAGCTACCGAGCTTGACGGAGCAGTTCGACGATTTTTTGCTGCCGGCCGATGTTCCGGCCTTTTTATGGATTCAAGGCATCAATACCGCGCCTGCGCTCCTGTTCGAGACATGGGCCGATCAATTTATCGCCTGGTGCAGGAAGCTGGATAAACATAGGGTATTTCTCGTCAGTCATGAAGGCACGATCGCATCGTACTTGCATTATTTGCAGAAAGGCGAAGGTAGAGGCGGCAGGCCGATCTGTCCGGACCCGTCCGGCGGGGCCCGGCTTTCCGTATGAACGGTTTTTTTCTCTTCAACCTTAGAAGCAGTTATGTTATAATGATTCATTGTTATGCAGGGCACGTATTATAAAGTTTTCGGGTAGGGAGTGAACAGCTTTGTCTCTTATTGTTATGAAATTTGGCGGCAGTTCCGTTGGTGATGCGGAGCGGATGAAGCGCGTGGCCAACCGGGTCGTCGAGACACAGCGGAATGGTCATCAATGCGTGGTAGTCGTTTCCGCCATGGGCGACACGACGGATGATTTGATCGATTTGACGAAGCAAATTAGCGACGGTACGCCACCGGCGAGAGAAATGGATATGCTGTTGACGACAGGCGAGCAAGTATCTGTTGCGCTGCTTTCGATGGCTATACATAGCCTGGGACAGTCGGCCGTGTCGTTTACGGGCTGGCAGGCCGGGATGTATACCGAAGCCGTTCACGGGAAGGCGCGAATTACGGATATTAAGCCTGAACGGGTGCTGCACGCCGTGAAGCAGGGAAATGTCGTTATCGTAGCCGGATTCCAGGGGATGACGCAGGAGGGCGAAATCACGACCTTGGGACGCGGCGGCTCCGATACGACGGCCGTAGCTTTGGCTGCGGCGATCCAGGCGGACGTGTGTGAAATTTATACCGATGTGGACGGCATTTATTCAACGGATCCGCGGGTGGTCAAATGCGCGCGCAAGCTTCCTGAGATCACTTATGATGAAATGCTCGAGCTGGCCAATTTGGGTGCGGCCGTGCTTCATCCGAGAGCTGTCGAATACGCCAAAAATTATAATGTGCCGCTGGTCGTCAGATCCAGCTTCAACCATAATGCAGGTACGAATGTGAAGGAGGAAGCAGCGATGGAGCAAGGAATCGTTGTTCGCGGAATTGCGAGCGATAAGAATGTAGCCAGAATCAGTATTCTCGGAGTGGAAGAGAAGCCGGGCCAGCTGGCCAAAGTGTTCACGGCTCTCGCCAATGCGCAGATTGACGTGGATATTATTGTACAGAGCGGCGTCCTTAACGGGCTCGCCGATTTCTCCTTTACCGTGTCGTTGAACGACAAGGAGAAGGCTGTCGACGTTATCGAAAGCATCCGTTCGGAAGTCGGCTTCCGCGAAGTAAGCTCGCAGCAAAATTTGGTAAAGGTTTCCATTGTGGGTGCGGGCATGGTCAGCACGCCGGGCGTCGCAGCCAAAATGTTCGAAACGATTTCCGACCTCGGACTTAGCATCAACATGGTCAGCACATCCGAGATCAAAACGTCTTGCGTAATCGAAAACAACCGTTTGAACGAAGTGATTCAAGCGCTGCATACGGCGTACGGTTTGGATACGGATCAACAGGCATTCGTCGGAGGCCCATCCGAAAGACGTTAAGCGCCGGCATTCCGCCAGGGCTCGTCCCTTAGCGGATCTTATCGTAGACGAAGGTGAACACCTTCAGTAAAAATGCGGTAATTCCGGCGGCCATCAACGGGCCAACGGGAATCCCTTTCAAAAATATAATGCCGAAAATCGAACCGATGACAAGACCCACAATTAATTGTGGGTCTATTTTTAACAAATCCAGCCCCTTGCCGTTCATATAAGTCGCGATTGCGCCTCCGCATAAAGCCAATATTCCCGGCCAGGAAGTAAAAATGCTGACGACATGCTTATACGAAATCCGTTCGCTGGCAAAAGGAACCAATACCCCCATTGTCAAAAAAAGCAGCCCCAGCTCAAGTCCCCTGCGTTCTATTGTCGGCAAATACCGATCGAGGTTAATCAGCTTGACAATCAGCAGGACGCAAGCCGCCGTCGTAATGATATGGGAGCGGCCGATCAGTCCGATAATGATGAGAACGACGAGCAAAATGTCACCGTACATGTGGAGGACTCCTTGTCTCATGGATTTCTCTCTAATTGTATGAGGGGAGCCGTGTTTTAGAACCGGATTAAGTCAGCTGGTCCACCAAGGGTGCGGACAGCTTGCCGCCGCGGACAACGGGAGCCATCTGAATCAAATTCAACCGTGAGCAATAAATGACATCGTCGGTAAAACCGAGCTTGCATAAACGTTTTCCGTTGGAGCAGTTCATAAGCGCCCGGGTGATATCGCTCTGTACTTGCTGGAAGGCGTACAGCATACTGAGTCCGAAATCATTGACGCTCCACTCCGTTCCGCGGTCTTTCAGCAAACTTTGCAGCTCGCCTACCAGTTGACCGGCGCATATGCCATCCTCGAACGAGAATACATCCTGCGTGCCCGAGCATAGGATCACAATGTCCTTGTTCAAGGCCGCGGCCTCGCGCGCGCACGCTTTGCCGTTCAGCAGCGAGGCCGCGATGACGGTGCAGGCTTTGGACGATTTTTGAATGGCGCGGGTGCCGTTGGTCGTCGTAATAATCAAATGCTTGCCGGCGATTCGGTCATCCATATATTCGAACGGGGAATTGCCGTAATCGAATCCGGGTATTTTTTTGCACGCGCGTTCCCCGCCGAGCACATAGCCCGGCTGCTGCAGCTGCCTCGCTTGCAATACCGTCTCCACCGGATAAATCGCCCGGCAGCCATGCGCGAGCGCCGTCAGCATCGTACTCGTCGCCCGCAGCACATCGATCACGAGAACGGTTTTGTTGATCAGGTCGTCTGCGCGCGCTTCGTTTACGCTGGGGATTACTGTTATTTCCACTTTGGTTCCTCCTCCAAGTTTTTGCGTTAGCAAAAACTGCTTCGAAAGCATACGCTAAGCTTTCCGTAAGGAAAGCTGCTTCGTAAGCCTAAATTTCCCAATCGCCTTCCGCTTCGACAGCTTCCCCGCCGAAATGCAGCGTGTCGGACCGCAGTCCTCTGCGCAGCGCCTCCAACGAGATCAAATCCTGTGGGGCGATATTTCCAAGATGGATATTGGAGCCGAGCATGTTAAGCAGATGCACCTGCTGCTCTTTTTGCGGCGCTTCCCATAACAGCAGGTCGCTGCTTGGCACCTGCTCCAGCACCTGCTCGATATCATCATCCTTGCAAGCTCCGTTTTCATCGTAGATGCCCACGCCCTTGCCCGATTCCCGGCCCTCGATCGTAATAAGACTCGCGCCCATCTCGGCATCGATGATCACCGTTTCTATTAATTCGGCAATTTCGATGGATGAGCCCCAACATTTTTTTCCGTATTCGGTAATGACCGTGAAGCCTGAATCCTTCGCCCGTTGAATCAGCTCGTTGCGCAGCCCGCGGTCGACATGAATCGTCCCGTCCGAAATTTCCATGCCGTCAAATCCCAAATAGCTGACCATATCAAAATAAGCGTCGACTTTTTTCTGCTGAATGGCTACCTCCAAAAAAGTACCGCCGGGATAAACGAGAATTTGTCCGGCTTTGGCCATTTCTATTTTTTTTCGCAGCAAATCCGTCTTATAAAGAGGGGACGTTCCAAATCCCATTTTTAGCATATCCACATAAGCGCCCGCGGTTTGCAACAAATCATCGAGTGCATGGATGCCCATTCCCTTATCGATTACCATCGTTTTACCTAGCCGTCTCGGCTTTTCCGTACGTCTGCTGGACGGATCTTTGAGCTGCGGATGCCACTTGAGATGTGACGTTACCTCCATGTTCTTATCGCCTCGCTGTTTCCTTTTGTAATGAGTTTCAGTGTCATCATATGCATTTTGAATTTACGGTGTGCCCATCATGCCTAAAATAAGACGGCTAAGCATAGATTGATAGAGAAGCTTGTCAGAGCTTCCATTTACGGAATGACGGATTGAAGGAGGAGAACGCGTTGCTGAACAAGATTGTGCTGAGCATGGCCTCGCTTAGAATGATGTCCGGTACGATTGAGATTATTGCCGCACTGATCATGCTGCGGTTCAACCAAATCGAGAAGGCGCTGATCGTCAATACGGGGCTGGCCATGGTAGGCCCGCTTGTGCTGCTGACGACGACGACAATCGGGTTGGTCGGATTGGCGGATAAGCTTTCATTCGGCAAAATGATCTGGGTGCTGGCCGGTGTCAGCTGCATTTTTATCGGGATTTTGAAAAAGTAAATTTGTCATATTCCAATAGTCCAAGCATACATATGAATATAAAGTACAAGTTTTTAAGATTGGACAGCTTGGGGTGATAAAAAGGAATGGAATCGCTGCTCCGGCTTTTTTCTGCCCCTTTGCGGCAAAAACTAGCAACTCTACCAAATCAAATATTGCAGGAAATGCAAGAGATCCGGATTCGCGAGCAGCGTCCGCTGGAAATTGGCTGGGGACGCCAATACGGATTCGTGTCCGACCAATCCGGCTTGTGCGATCATCCGGCGTCGGCTTACAAGCCGACCCGGGAAGACTGCGCGTCATTGCTGGAGACGTTGACGCTTCACTCGCTTTATACGTTCGAGGAAGAGCTTCGACGGGGCTACATCACCGTGGAAGGCGGACACCGGGTAGGCCTGTCGGGGAGAGCCGTGCTTGAGCATGGGAAGGTCAAGCTTCTGAAAGACATTGCCGGCTTCAATATTCGCATCGCCAAGGAGCGCAAAGGCGCGGCCGCCAAAGTGCTTCCTTATTTGTTGGACATGAAGCAGGGCGCCGCAAGCCTTCATCACACGTTGGTCGTCTCGCCGCCTCTGCAGGGCAAAACAACCTTGATCCGCGATTTGGCGCGGATCGTCAGCAGCGGTCCGGCGGACAGTGGCGGCCGCTGTCTGGAGCGCGGCTACAAGGTAGGCATTGTAGATGAACGGTCGGAAATCGCCGCCTGCGTCAAAGGGGTGCCCCGCTTCGAGCTCGGTCCCCGCACGGACGTGCTTGATGCCTGCCCGAAAGCGGAAGGCATGATGATGCTGATCCGTTCCATGTCTCCGGAAATACTCATCGTCGATGAAATCGGCCGAGCGGAGGATGCGGCGGCGATTCACGAAGCGGTTCATGCGGGCATACGCGTCATTGCGACCGCGCACGGCTTGAACCATGACGATGTCAAACAGCGGCCGGTGCTGAGGGAGCTGCTGGCCGAGCGCGTCTTTAACCGGATTGTCGTATTAAGTCAGCGGGGCGGAGCGGGTACGCTGGAAGGGGTTTACGATGCGCTGGGCAAGCGGGTAATGCTTCCCGCCGAACCGGTTTTAAGCGCCGCAGGCCAAGCGGCCTGGAGAGAGGAACGGGGCAGCCCCTCATCTCATATCATCGATTGGACGGGAAATCCGGCGCTGTATCAGGGGCGGCCATCCGCTCCGGGAAGGGGAACATCATGATGAAGCTTCTCGGTGCGCTGCTCATTCTGCTGTCGGCCACCTTATTCGGCTTCTATCAGGCGCAGCAGTACTCGCGCCGTCCGAAACAGATCGCCGATTTGATCCGGGCGCTGCAGAGACTGGAAACGGAAATCGTATACGGCTCGACACCGCTGCCGGACGCGCTGCTGCGGGTTGCCCTTGCTTGCCCGGCACCCGTTCATTGGGTATTCCGCCATACGGCCGAGGAATTGCTGAAGGAGGCCGGCCGCTCGGTGCAGCACATATGGCGGCAGGTCGTTACGGACGATTGGAAGCTGACTTCCATGAAGCCGAACGAGCAGCACATCGTCCGTCAGCTTGGGCATACGTTGGGTTTATCGGACGGTGCGGACCAGGTGAAGCATTTGCGGCTGGCTGTACAGCAGCTGCAGGGCGAGCTGGAAAGTGCCCAGGAGGAGCGCAAGCGGTACGAGAGTATGTGGAGAAGCCTGGGACTGCTGATGGGAGCGCTAATCGTCATCCTGATGTATTAGCGATTCGCGCATGCTGCAAGGCGGCGGGTATCCGGGTTCGACTGCAGGCGGGTTAATGGCTTTTGAGGCTGGAGGTGAGGTGCCGCGAATGAATGTAGATGTGAACGCGATATTTCAGATCGCCGGAATTGGCATCATTATCGCGATGATTCATACCGTCCTGAAGCAAATGGGCAAAGAGGATATGGCGCACTGGGTAACGGTGATCGGGTTTGTCATCGTATTGTTCATGGTCGTCAGACTGCTGGACAATTTGTTCAAGGAAATCAAAACGATTTTTTTATTCCAGTAGCAGCTGCTTGCAGCGACCGTTCGCCCGGGCTTCCGGGTGCCGGCAGCCAGAAGATCGTCGAAGCGAATGTACAGGAAAAATATGATCGTCCATCTGTTTCGCGGGCAGCGGATTACCTGTAAATTCTGCGTATTTACAGGAGAGGTGATCGTCTTGGAAATGATCCAAATTGTAGGCTTGGGCCTTCTTGCAACGATACTGATTCTGATCATCAAAGAGCAGAAGCCGATCTTCGCCTTCCTGCTCGCAGCTTTTACAGGCATCACGATATTTTTGTTTCTCATCGGTAAAATTTCGGCCGTCATTCAAATATTGGAAGACTTGGCGGTCAAGGCCAACATCAACATGATTTTTTTGAAAACGATTTTGAAAATTATCGGTATCGCCTACATTGCCGAATTCGGCGCACAGATTGTCAGGGACGCCGGACAGGAGTCCATTGCCGCCAAGATCGAGCTCTCCGGTAAAATTCTCATTATGGTAATGGCGATCCCGATTGTCACGGTCATAATCGAAACGGTGGTCAAGCTTCTGCCGGCATAAGGCTAAGGCAGGGCGTACAGAGAAGCAGACGGAGGAACCCGGGAGATGACGCTATGATGCCGTATAAGCCGCTGAATATCGTTAAGCTTTTTCGTCCGTCTTCCCGAGAGGCGGGAAGGATTGTGCCGGCGCAGCCTCCCAGGCACAATGCCTTGAAATTGCTGATGCTGCTGATGATGTTTACCGTATACGGGTTTGGCCTTGGCACGGGCGATGCATTCGGGGGTGCGGTCGCCCCGGCTTACGCCTCAACTCCGGTTGAACAAATCATCAAGGAGCAGGCCGAACGGCTCAAGACCGATCCGGTCGAGCAATATTGGAATCAGCTGATGCAGAAGTACGGGGGGTATTTTCCCGACAGTAAAACGCCGACCTTCATGGAGCTGTTGACGGGAGCCAAGCAGTTCAAACTAAGCTCGATCTTTACCGGCATATTCCGCTATTTTTTTCACGAGCTGCTCTATAACGGCAAACTGCTCGCTTCCATCGTCATCCTGACGATATTCAGCATGCTGCTGGAAACGATGCAAAGCTCGTTTGAGAAAAATACGGTCAGCAAGGTCGCCTATGCAATCGCATTTATGGTGCTGATGATTATGGCGATCAACAGCTTCAGCGTGGCGATCAGCTACGCCAATGCGGCAATTTCGGACATGATTCATTTCATGGTGGCCGTCATTCCATTGCTGCTGACGCTGCTTGCCTCGATGGGCAATGTCGTATCGGTCTCGGTGCTCCACCCCTTGATCGTGTTCATGATTCACGCCGTCGGGACTGCGATTTACTTGATTGTGTTTCCGCTCCTGTTCTTTTCGGCCGTGCTCCATATCGTCAGCGCCTTATCGGATAAATACAAGGTGACTCAGCTCGCTAATCTGCTTCGAACGGTAAGCGTAGGCTGTCTCGGCATTTTCGTTACGGTATTTCTCGGCGTCATCTCGGTCAGGGGAGTCGGAAGCGCCGTCGTCGACGGAGTTACGATCCGAACAGCCAAATATATAGCCGGAAATTTCGTTCCCGTTGTGGGGCGAATGTTCTCGGATGCGTCCGAAACGGTCATCGGGGCATCCTTGCTGGTAAAGAACGCGATTGGCTTGGCCGGCGTTGTCATCATCATCGTGCTTTGCGCATTTCCTGCTTTGAAAATAATGGCGCTGGCCTTGATATATAATTTGTCCGCCGCGATCATGCAGCCGCTCGGCGACAATCCGATGATCGCCTGCCTGGAAACGATAGGAAAAAGCTTAATCTACGTATTCGCGGCATTGGCCGTGGTCGGACTGATGTTTTTCCTGGCTATTACGATCCTGATTACAGCCGGCAATCTTTCAGTCATGATGCGTTGAACTGCAGGCGATGCGGGCGATAACGCTCAGCGGGCAGACGGAAAGGAGCGTTGACAAGTGGACTGGTTGGGCGAATGGCTGAGATCGATCATCCTTGTCATTTTGCTTGCGACGTTTGTGGACATCCTGCTGCCGAATCAAACGATGCAGCGTTATGTAAAAACCGTTATGAGCCTGTTTATAATGCTGACCCTGCTTCAACCGCTATTTTCCCTGTTTCAAAAAAACGTCTCGGTCGACCGGCTGCTGGCCGATGCGAACACCATGTTCTCCGGTTCTCCCGGCTTGGGCGCCCAACAAGGAGGGGCGGCTGCGATGCAGACGCTCGGCAGCATCGAACAGCAGGCGGAGCAGCTGAAAAGCCGTCAAGCCGAGCAGTCCGAACGGCTGGTCCGGCAGCAGGTCGGCGATTTGATGCAGCGAAGCATCGAGCAATCCACCGCGACGAAAGTTACGGGCATTCAAGTAGAAACGGCCAAGGACGCCAACGGTCAGCTGCAGATTGGCAAAGTCAACGTGCAAGCCGCCGCAGTCCCGCCGGAAAAGCTCGATAAGGAAAAGTCCGGCTCCGTCAAACCGATGACGGTAGAGCCGGTCAAACCGGTAACTATTACGATCGCGCCCAAATCTGAAGCCGTCTTCGGCGGCTCGCAGGACAAGGCCGACAAGCTTGACATGTCCGCCGGCGGAACGAAAGAACGCGGATCCGGCAACCAGACTGATCCAGCGGCCGCCCAGCTGCAAACGCAAATCAAGATGCTGTTGAACAAGGAGTGGCAAATTCCTGTCGAGCGTATTTCAGTGGAGGTAGCTGCGATAGACGATAAAATGCAATTTTAGATCGCCATATTTGATGCGGGGAGGTGAACTGATGGGCGGTTTGATGAAATGGCTGGAATCATGGCTGGGTGGAGGGCAGAACGGAACGAAGCGCGTGGCGACGTTTCGCTGGCTGCTGCTGCTCGGGCTGGCAGGCGCAGTGATTATGATACTCAACTCCTATGTGACCGTGAAGGATGTTGACCCCATCGGCGAGGGAAGAGCGTCCCCTCCGGAAGCCAAACCGGCAATCGGCGGTTCGATCAGCAAGGAGCAGCATGCCTTTAAGGAATACGAAGAAGCGTATCAGACGCAGCTGAAAGAGATTTTAACGAAAATCGTCGGCGTCGGCGAGGTGGAAGTACTGGTTACGATTGAATCGACGGAAGAAATTATGGTGGAACATAACACGAAGGATACGCAGCAAGTAACCAATGAAAAAGACCAGCATGGGGCAACCCGCCATATTACGGACGTTTCACGGAGCGGGGAGGTTGTGTTGTATGAAGTATCGGGAGGCAAGCAGCCTTTGGTGCTGAAGACGATCAAGCCGAAAATCAGGGGGGTTCTAGTTGTTGCGAAAGGTGCTGAGAACCTGACAGTCAAAAAGATGATCACCGAAGCGGTTGAACGCGGCTTGGATGTACCGGCGAACCGGATCTCCATCCTTCCGCGAAAACAATAAGTCAACCATATAAATCCAAATTCAAGGAGGAAATGAAATCATGAATTCGAAAAGACAAACAATTTGGCTGGTTTCCATGCTTAGTCTGATGGTTGTGCTGTCCGCCTACTACCTCTTTACCGAGGATGTGAATAATCTGAAGTTTACTTCAACCGGCGCCAGCCCGGCTAACGGCACATCCGGCACAGGCACGACAGGCACCAATGTGAAAGAAGTCGTCGTCAACACCAACGACCTGAATGTCGTTCCTCCGGCAAGCGCTCCAACCGACAAAAAAACGAGTGCGGCCGCAACGCCTGAAGGGAAGCAGCCTGCTGCGGACAAATCGAAGCCCGAGCAAAAGGAAAGCAGCACCAAAACGCCCGGTGCGGCAAACGAGCAGTCCAACGCATCCCAACCGGGTGCCAAAACCGATGCCAAAGCAGCCCAGCCCGACGCCAAAGGGAGTGCGGCGGCCGATGCGAAGAAATCGCCAACGGATGGGAAAAGCACTGCGGCGGCCGACGCCAAAACGACGCAGCCGGATGCCAAAGCAGACAGCCAGGTAAGCGCAGCGGACGCAAAGGTGTTGCAACAGGTTTCGACACAAGCCAAATCCGGAACCGATTATTTTACGGCGCTAGGCTTGAAGCGCAATGAAGACTTGGCGAAGAAAACGGAAAAGCTGATGACCATCATCTCCGATACGAAGCAAACGCCGGAGGCTGCCGCCAATGCGGAAGCCGAGCTTAGAAAAATCCAGGATAACGAAGCGAAAGTTAGCAGCCTGGAAGAAACGCTGATGAAAGAGTTCCCGCAAGCCGTCATTACGGAGGATTCGAGCAAGTGGAGAATTACTGTGCAAAGCAATAAGCTCGAAAAAAGCCAGGCTGTCAGCATCGTCGAAAAAGTGATGAACGAAATGAGCGTCGGTCCCGAAAAAATTGTCGTCCAATATGTGCCTTAAACCGAACAGCTAAATACGAAAGCAGAAAAAAAGAGTCCGGGTCAACTGGACTCTTTCCATTTCTTATCTATGTGATATAATAACAACGTTATTGTTTCACCATCGTTGAAGGAGTGAATCATGTGTTTAAACTTAGCGAAATCAAGGAATTAATTAAATTAGTGGATCAAACCTCTTTGCAAGAGTTGGAAATTGAGAGCGAAGGCTCGCGTCTTGCGATCCGCAAACCTAATAAAACGGAAACGGTCGTTGTCAGCGCTGCGCCTCAGCAAAACGCGTTTCAATCGGTCGTTTCCCAGCCTGCAGCCATACCGGCAGCAGGACAAGCATTACAGTCCGCCCCGGCATTGGCGGCCGGTGACAAGCCGTCCGATCAGGATGCCAACTTACATAGAATCGTATCACCTATGGTAGGAACTTTCTATGAAGCTCCGTCGCCAGGCGCCCCGTCCTTTGTTTCCAGCGGAAGCAGCGTGAAAGAGAAATCAGTCGTTTGCATCATCGAAGCCATGAAGCTGATGAATGAGATCGAAGCCGAAATCAAGGGCGAAATCGTTGAAGTGCTGGTAGAAAACGGCCAGCTGGTTGAATACGGCCAGCCGCTGTTTCTGGTAAAGCCTGAGTAATGCCCGTATAACGAAGTCAGTTTTTGCTATCGCAAAAACTCGGTTATGCATGAAATGCCAGTTTTTTCCATCGCAAAAACTCGGTTTACGCTTATCGAAGCCAGTTTTCGCTAACGCGAAAATCCGGTCTGCGCTTACGAAGCCAGTTTTCGCTAACGCGAAAATCCGGTCTGCGCTTACGAAGTCAGTTTTCGCTAACGCGAAAACTTTTAGGAGGAATACCCATTGAAGTTTCAAAAAGTTCTGATAGCCAACCGCGGTGAGATCGCCGTACGAATCATTCGCGCATGCCGCGAATTAGGCATTTCCACCGTTGCGATATATTCGGAAGCCGATAGAGAAGCGCTCCATGTGCGCCTGGCCGACGAAGCTTATTGTATCGGCCCGACCTCATCCAAAGACAGCTATTTGAATTTGACGAATATTATGAGCGTCGCGACATTAACGGATACGGACGCGATTCATCCCGGCTACGGATTTTTGGCCGAAAACGCCGATTTCGCGGAAATCTGCGAGAGCTGCAATATAACGTTCATCGGACCGTCGCCGGATGCGATCAGCCGCATGGGGGACAAGTCGGTAGCGAAACAGACGATGCAGGAAGCGAACGTTCCCGTTATTCCGGGCTCGGACGGGCTTGTCGAAGATATGGAAGATGCGGTCCGTCTCGGACGGGAAATCGGCTATCCGCTTATTATTAAAGCGACCGCCGGCGGCGGCGGCAAAGGAATCCGGATCGCCGAAAACGAAGAGATGCTGATCCAGCAAATTACGACCGCCCAGCAGGAAGCGCAAAACGCCTTCGGCAACGCAGGCGTTTATCTGGAAAAATATTTGACGGGCATGAAGCACGTGGAAATTCAAATACTGGCCGACAAGCACGGCAATGTCGTTCACCTGGGAGAGCGGGACTGCTCGGTGCAGCGCAGACGCCAAAAGCTGGTGGAAGAAGCGCCTTGTCCGATTTTAACGCAGGAGATCCGGACGCGCATGGGCGAAGCTGCGGTTCGCGCGGCGAAAGCGGTCAATTATTCGGGAGCCGGTACGCTGGAATTTTTGCTCGGTTCGGACGGACAGTTTTATTTTATGGAAATGAACACCCGGATTCAGGTTGAGCACCCGGTTACGGAGCTGGTTACGGGAATCGATATTATCAAAGAAATGATTCGCATTGCCGAGGGCGATCCGCTTTCGTTCCGTCAGGAGGATGTCCGGATTGACGGATGGGCGATCGAGTGCAGAATCAACGCCGAAGACCCTGACCGCAATTTTATGCCGTCCGCAGGCCAAATCCAATTTTACCTGCCGCCGGGCGGGTTTGGCGTACGGGTGGACAGCGCGGCCTATCCGGGCTATACGATTTCGCCGCATTACGATTCAATGATCGCCAAGCTGATCGTCTGGGGCAAAGACCGCGGTGATGCGATTGAGCGGATGAAGCGCGCGCTGGCCGAATTTGCCATCGACGGCATCTTTTCTACCATTCCGTTCCACTTGAAGCTGCTGGAGCATAAAAAATTTGTAGCCGGCGACTTTGACATTAAGTTTCTCGAAGAGCATGACGTGAACGATCCAAACTCGTAATCCGGCAATTTGTCAACATTTTATGATAGTGATATAGTATAGACTAAGACAAGTTTTACGTGACTCGCGCATATGCATAATAGTGACAGACGATGTATAAGAAACTATGCTTTGCGGTCGTAAAACTTCCAAGGAGGCTCCAATTATGACGATCATTGCTGCGGATTATGAGAAAACGGACATCGGAACGATTCAGATTGCGCCCGAAGTCATCGAGATCATTGCAGGAATGGCTACCATTGAAGTACCGGGCGTAGCCGGGATGAGCGGCGGTTTCGCCGGCGGTATAGCTGAACTGCTCGGACGCAAGAACATGTCCAAAGGCGTCAAGGTAGACGTCGGACAGCGCGAAGCGTCAATCGATGTTTCGATTGTGATTGAATTCGGCACCCGAATTCCGGAGGTCGCATCCGGAGTGCAGGCCAATGTGAAGCATGCCATCGAATCGATGACGGGACTTCATGTCGTTCAAGTCAATGTGCATATTCATGATGTAATCTTTAAAGCGGCTGAAAAAGTGGAGGAACCTGCCGAAACGGCGCCCAATCGGGTGAAGTAGATGCAACGGTAACGCGGGGCGGTGTCTTTATTCCAAAGCGTGAGCGCTAGTCATGGTTGATGTGAAGAAAGTGCACATGGAGGCTGCCTTCTTATCAGCTAAATACATGTTTGGCTAACCCCCTTCAACGCAAGGGGGTTTCCTCTAATTAGGAAGGAGTCCGGTTTCGTGGTAAAAGTCGTAGACAGATTGCTGCTGTTTATTTTGAGTCTCGTTGTTTTGATAGCCGCTTGCGTTTTGTTAGTTTGCGCATTCGGCTGGATTTCGATAGATCGGGCGGGCAATTTCGCCCAGCATGTTTATTTTGATATGCATACGGCCATTCCGTTCATTTCGATTACGGCCATCGCTGCATTAATCAGCATCCGCTTATTGTACATATCCGTCCGGAGAGGCAAATCCAGCGTGCCTTCCATCGATCAGCGCACCGACTACGGGGACATCCGAATTTCAATGGAGACGGTCGAGAACCTGTCGTTGAAGGCGGCCAGACGAACTCGCGGCGTAAAAGATTTGAAAGCTCGCGTGCGTGTAAGTCCCGCTGGCTTGGAAATTATAATCCGGGTGATCGTCGACGGCGACATTCCGATCCCGCAGCTTACCGAAGAGATGCAATCCGGCGTAAAAAGCCATATTGAAGAAATTACCGGCATTCCGGTTGCGGTAGTTACGGTATTCGTCGCCAATATTCATCAGCAAGCTGCCCCAACCTTTAAAAGTCGAGTGGAATAGAGGTGAGCTCCAACATGTGGAATCGGCTGTGGGAACATCTATGGGAACGGCACAGGGGCAAAACGTTGGGCGGCGCCGCGGGTGTTCTGCTTGGAATCCTCTATTTGATTTGCGGCTTCTGGGATATGTTAATTTTTGCCCTTATCGTATATACTTGTTATTATATAGGGAAACGAGTCGAACGCGGGGATACCCCTTTTCCCATTGAACAGGTATGGCGTTGGTTCATGGACAAATGGAGATTGTTTAGATGAAATCCCTGGTTCGAACCAAGGATTTTTTTATTGTTTTTAGGAAATGATGTGCGGCAGGGGATCCCTGTAAGTAACTAGGAGGAAACGTTAGCGAATGAGAAGAAGATTGGCAAGGGAACTGGCGGTTCAAAGTCTGTACCAGATGGAAATGAACGGTGCGGACGCGGGGGTAGCCATCGCTGCCGTCGTGGAAGAAGCGCAGACTGACGATGAAGCTCAATTGATCCATAAGAAGGACACGATCGCACCGGAGGAAATCCGCGAGCTTGTCGAAGGCACGGCAGCGAATAAAGCGAAAATCGACGACCTGCTTTCGGATTATTTAAAAGGGTGGCAGATGGACAGGCTGTCGAGAGTCGACCGCGAAGTGCTGCGGCTGGCGGCTTATGAAATGGTATACCGCGACGATGTGCCGCCCAAGGTTGTCGTGAACGAAGCAATCGAACTGGCGAAGCACTTCGGAACGGAGGAATCGGGCAAATTCGTCAACGGCGTTCTCGGCAAAATGATTAAGGAGCTCGAATCGATTAAAAACAAAAGCGTTCAATAGAACGGAAAGGGGATCTATTCATGCCAGCTCAAGTTATCAACGGAAAAGAAATTGTCAGCGCCTACCGCGCCCGAATTAAGGAAGAAGTCGAAAATTTGACTCGTCAAGGCGTCCAGCCCGGATTGGCCGTTGTTCTCGTTGGCGATGACCCGGCTTCCCAGGTTTATGTCCGCAATAAGGCGAAAGCGTGCGGAGAAGCCGGCATTTATTCCGAGGTGCATACGCTGGAAGCCGCCACCTCGGAAGACGAAGTGCTGGAATTGATCGATCGTTTGAACAACGATCCTAAAATCCACGGCATTTTGGTTCAATCGCCTCTGCCCAAGCACATTTCCGAAGAAAAAATCGTTGAAGCGATTGCCGTGAAGAAGGACGCGGATTGCTTCCACCCGGTCAATGTCGGCAACCTGATGATCGGCAAGGACGGTCCCGCTCCATGTACGCCCGCGGGTGTTATCGACATTCTGAAGAAGGTCGGCGTGAACATCGCCGGCAAGCACGCCGTTGTGGTCGGACGCAGCAACATCGTCGGCAAGCCGATGGCGATCCTGCTGCTGCGCGAGAACGCGACTGTTACGGTGTGCCATTCGCGGACGGCGAATATGGCGGAAATAACACGCCAGGCCGATATATTGATCGCGGCTGTCGGCAAGCCGAAAATGATCAAGCGCGAGCATGTGAAGCCCGGCGCGGTCGTGGTGGATGTCGGCATCAACCGGCTCGATACCGGCAAGCTGGCCGGCGACGTCGATTTTGACGATGTGCTGGACGTTGCCGGCTATATTACACCGGTTCCAGGCTGCGTCGGCCCGATGACGATTACCGTGCTGCTGAGAAACACGCTTGAGGCGGCGAAGCGAACGGCGGCAATGCAGCAGTCCGCTTCGAACCGATAAGCCATGAAGGAGCAGCGTATTTTTTCGATCAAAGATATCAACCGGTATATCAAAATGCGCCTGGAGACCGACAACGTGCTTCAGGACGTATGGGTGCGCGGGGAAATATCGAATTTTACCCATCATTCAAGCGGACATATGTATTTTACGCTGAAGGATGCGGACAGCCGATTGAAATGCATTATGTTCGCTTCCTATAATCAGCGTCTCGGCTTTATCCCGAAAGAGGGAACGAAGGTGCTGGCCTGCGGCAATATTTCCGTCTATGAACGGGACGGGCAGTACCAGTTTTACGCGACGCAGATGCAGCCTGACGGGATAGGCAGTCTGTACCTCGCATTCGAGCAGCTGAAAAAAAAGCTGGAAGGCGAGGGCTTGTTCGCTCCCGCCCGCAAAAAGCCGATCCCCCGTTATCCGAAGGCGATCGGCGTCATCACCTCGCCGACAGGTGCGGCTGTGCGGGACATTATCATAACGCTGCAGCGCCGTTACCCGCTCGTTCCGGTGCTGCTGTATCCGGTGCTCGTTCAGGGAACGCAAGCGGCTCCTTCGATCGTCAAAGCGATCGAAACGATGAATACGATGAACGAGGTCGATGTGCTCATCGTCGGCCGGGGCGGCGGCTCCCTGGAAGAGCTATGGGCATTCAATGAGGAGGCGGTTGCCCGTTCCATATTTGCCTCGGGCATCCCGGTCATTTCCGCCGTCGGCCACGAAACCGACTTTACGATCGCCGACTTTGTCGCCGACCTGCGAGCGGCGACGCCGACAGCGGCGGCCGAGCTTGCGGTTCCGCATTTCCAGGAGCTGAAGCAGCAGCTCGGCTACTTGAAGCAGCAGCTTTACTCCGGACTGTCCAATCAACTGGACAGAAGCCGCGAACGGCTGCGCCGGGCGCAAAGATCGCCGGTGCTGACCAACCCTCGCCGGCAGCTGCTGGTCCAGCCGATGGAGCGTCTGGACCGGACGAAGGAGCAGCTCGCCTACAGGCTGCGCGGACGGCTCGCCAAGCTGCAGGAGCGCCGGATGCGGCTCGACCGCAGAATCTCTTCGTTTAACCCGAAGGATCAGGCGGCTTTCGCCAGGCGCCGGCTCGGAACGGCTGTACGTCAGCTGCAGCAGGCGATGCAGACGGCGAAGAAGGACAAGCAGCAGCATATGCTCGCCGCCATTCGCCAGTTGGATGCGCTCAGCCCTTTGAAGGTGATGCAGCGGGGCTACAGCCTCGTCTACGACGAAAAGGAAAAACAGCTGATCAAGTCGATCGGGCAGGTTCAGCTCGGAGATGTATTGAAGCTTAGGTTAATCGACGGCAATGTGGATTGTCATGTGTGGTCAATGGAGGAGAAGCAAAATGACAAAACAGGAAGCGACGCCTAGCTTTGAGCAGGCGATGGACAAGCTGGAGCAAATCGTGGCGCAGCTGGAAAGCGGGGACGTCCCGTTGGAGCAGGCAATTGAGCTGTTTCAGGAAGGGATGAGGCTGTCCCAGCTGTGCGGCCAAAAGCTCGAGCAGGTCGAACGCAAAATCGAAATTTTAATGGAGCAAGAGGGCGGACTTGTCAAGAAGCCGTTCAACCCCGCAACCGACGAGAAAGGTGAGGCTAAATGAATGCCGGGCTGACAATCAAACACTACATAGAGGAAAATGCGGCGAGAATCGAAGCGGAACTGCTGGAATCGCTGCCGGGCATTTGGGGCATCCCGGAAACGTTAAGGGAATCGATGATGTATTCCTTGATGGCCGGCGGCAAGCGGCTGCGTCCGATGCTGGTGCTGGCAACGGTGGAAGCGCTGAGAGGCAGCACGGAGGCGGCGATGCCGGTCGCCTGCGCGATCGAAATGATCCACACGTATTCGCTCATTCACGACGACCTGCCGGCGATGGATAACGACGATTACCGCCGCGGCAAGCTGACGAATCATAAGGTGTATGGCGAAGCAATGGCGATTTTGGCCGGCGATGCGCTGCTGACGCATGCCTTCTACTCGATCGTGCAGGCATACCGAGCTTACGAGGTTCCGGCCGAGCGGATTGTCGACATCATCGAGGATCTGTCCAGGCTTGCAGGCGCATCCGGCATGGTCGGCGGCCAGGCGGCCGACATGCAGGGCGAGCAGGGCATCACAAAGCTCGAGGAGCTGGAATATATCCACCTTCACAAGACGAGCGATTTGGTCGTATTTTCACTGAAGGCTGGCGGCCATTTGGCCGGCGCGACCGCGAAGCAGCAGCAGGCGCTGGAGAAGTTCGGCTATAAGATCGGTCTCGCCTTTCAAATTCAGGACGATATTCTCGATGTCATCGGGGATGAAAGCGTCCTAGGCAAGCCGGTCAAAAGCGATGAAAAGCAGCAGAAGGTGACCTATCCTTATTTTCTAGGTATCGAGGCTTCGAAGGACAAGGTGCGCGAGCTGACCGAGCAAGGCAAGCGGGCCATTATCGACGCGCATTTTCCGTACTCGGACAGGCTGCTTGAGCTGGCCGATTTTTTAACGCAAAGAGACCGGTAAACAGTATCATTATAGTAAAAACCGGAGGCTCCCTTCCGAAGCAATCGGAATAAGCTTCAAGGAAACGGCTTCACTTTTTAGAGGATTGTTCAGTTTTGTATCGAACATAAGATTGAGCGACCTCCTTCACTATGCTATAATGGGTGCAAGTTTAATGGGATACGTAGGTCTTTTGTCGAATAACGATGAAAACATCGGCCAAACACTCCATGATAATGGAGTTTTCTTTTATCCCAACAAGGAAAGCGGGGAAACAAGCGTGCTGCTCGAACATATCAAACAGCCCAAAGACTTGAAACAACTGTCCATAGAGCAACTGGAACAACTGGCTACGGAAACCCGGCAGTTTCTTGTTGAAAAGCTTTCGATCACCGGCGGACACCTCTCGTCTAACCTTGGTGTTGTTGAGCTGACCATTGCGCTTCATTATTTGTTCAATAGTCCCTACGATAAATTCATTTTTGACGTAGGTCATCAGTCGTACGTGCACAAGATGTTTACCGGGCGTATGGATAAGTTCGACACGCTGCGCAAATATAAAGGCCTGTGCGGATTCGTGAAACGATCGGAAAGCGAGCACGATGTATGGGAAGCCGGGCACAGCAGCACCTCTTTGTCGGCTGCCATGGGCATGGCGATTGCCCGGGATTTGAAGGGCGAGCATAACCGGGTCGTAGCGATTATCGGCGACGGCGCATTAACCGGCGGCATGGCGCTGGAAGCGATGAACCATATCGGCCATGAAAAAAAGAATTTGATGGTTATTCTTAACGACAACGAAATGTCCATTGCACCGAACGTCGGAGCGCTTCATAATTATTTGGGCAAAATTCGCTCGGATAAACATTATGTGAAGGTCAAGGAAGAAGTCGAGTACTTGATCAAAAAAATTCCCGCCATCGGCGGAACGCTTGCCAAAACGATTGAAAAGCTGAAAGACAGCTTGAAATATATGGTTGTTCCGGGTGTTTTATTCGAAGAGCTCGGCTTCACGTACCTGGGGCCGGTTGACGGCCACAATCTGCCGCTGCTGCTGGAAACGATCAAGCAGGCGGAGAAGATAGAAGGACCGGTAATGCTTCATGTCGTTACGTTGAAGGGAAAAGGCTACTCGCCGGCCGAAGCGGATTCCCATGCATGGCATGGAGCAAGCCCTTATAAAATCGAGTCCGGCCAAATGCTCAAGGCGGTCGGGCCTCCGATGTACACCGAAGTGTTCGGCAAATCGCTGATCGAGCTGGCCCGGGAAGATTCGCGGATTGTTGCGATTACGCCGGCGATGCCCGGCGGCTCGGGGCTCTTGAAATTTGCCGCCGAATTTCCGGACCGCATGTTCGATGTCGGCATCGCCGAGCAGCATGCGGCTACATTATGCGCGGCGCTGGCCGGCGAAGGCCTTAAACCGGTTTATGCGGTATATTCCACATTTTTACAGCGGGCATACGACCAGGTTGTGCACGACATTTGCCGCGCTAACCTGAATGTGATCTTCGCCATCGACCGCGCAGGCTATGTCGGTCCGGACGGCGAAACGCATCAGGGCGTATACGATATCGCCTTCCTGCGCAGCATTCCCAATATGGTGCTGATGATGCCGAAGGATGAGAACGAGCTGCGCCATATGATGAAAACGGCCGTCGACTATGACGCGGGGCCGATTGCCGTCCGCTATCCGCGGATCAGCGGTCTCGGGGTTTCCATGGAAGAGCCGTACCGCGCCATCCCGATTGGCACCTGGGAAGTGCTGCGGTCAGGGGACAGCGCCGTCGTGCTTGCCGTCGGGCCGATGGTTCAGGAGGCGATGGAAGCTGCGGAGCAGCTGGCCAAGGAAGGCCTGCAGCTGCGTGTCGTAAACGCCAGATTCATCAAACCGCTGGATGAGGCGATGCTGCAGCAGCTGGCGAAGGAGAACGTCCCGATCATTACAATGGAAGAAGGCGCCCAGGCGGGCGGCTTCGGCGGCAGCGTGCTGGAGTATTTTGCCTCACATGACATGCATGGTCTGCAGATCAAAATACTCGGAATTCCGGATTACTTTGTCGAGCATGGCTCGGTGCCGGAGCAGCGCAAAGAAACGGGTTTGACGGCGGAGCGGCTGATGGCCGAGGTTAAAGCATTGATGCCGCGGAAACGGCAGCATGCGTAACCCGTTTTCGCAGATGACTATAGGAGCAATAACAAACAATGGCAGCCGATAAAGAACGATTGGATATTTTATTGCTGGAGCAGGGCTTCTTTGAAACCCGCGAGAAAGCGAAAGCTTCCATCATGGCCGGACTGGTGCTGGTCGATGACGAGCCTGTCGATAAGGCGGGCACGAAAATTTCGAGAACGGCCAAGATTCATGTCAAAGGGGCGATTCATCCGTATGTGAGCCGTGGCGGCTTGAAGCTGGAGAAAGCGTTGCACTACTTTAACATCGACGTAAAAGGTGTAACGATGCTGGATATCGGGGCTTCGACAGGCGGGTTTACCGACTGTGCGCTGCAAAACGGCGCGGCTTATGTATATGCGATCGACGTCGGTTACAATCAGCTCGATTGGTCGCTGCGCAACGACCCGCGGGTGCATGTGATGGAGCGGACCAATTTCCGCTTTATGCAGCCGAACGACTTGCAGGGGCCTACGCCTGCATTCGCATCGATTGACGTTTCGTTTATTTCGCTGAAGCTCATTTTGCCGCCATTGAAAGGGCTGCTTGCGAATGAAGGGGAAGTCGTTGCGCTGATCAAGCCGCAATTTGAGGCCGGACGGGAAAAGGTGCCCAAAACCGGCGTAGTGCGCGAGCCGGCCGTACATACGGATGTGCTCCAAACGACGTTGAGCTTTGCGGCGGAGGCCGGGTTTGTATTGAAAGGATTGACCCATTCGCCGATCCGCGGCGGAGAAGGCAATGTGGAGTTTTTAGCCTATATGGTCTGCAATACGGATCAGACCGCACCTTCCCAGGAGCAGACGGAGGAATGGATCCGGCTGGCGGTTGACGATGCCGGAAAGCTTCAAAACTCATCGGGATGATGAGTTTTTTTGTTTGCTTCGCCTGGAGGAAATGATTCCGCTGTCGCGAATACTTTAGATAAATATGCTGAAATACGCATCAAATGTCGAGGTGAAGCGTAGATGAAAAGCGGAGACGGTTGGATTCTTTTCCTGATTTTATTGGCGTTGGGAACATGGCTTTATGTGTACGTTCGCAGCCGGATGAAAATGACTGTGCGGCCCGGACATATTCCGATTCCGGAGGATGACGAGCCGGTGTCGGAGGATGAGGTAACCCGACTGCTTGCCGAAGAAGGCTATGCCATTGTCAGCGGCAAACAGCGCATACCGATTCAAATTTTGGTCAACGATGAGGAAGAGCCTTTGCAGAGCAGGCTGTATATTGATTATTTTGCGGAAAAAGACGGTCATTACTACACGGTAAAATTAGCCAAGGACCGCAAGCCGCTCGAAATGAGAGGCAGTGCGGTGCGGGACCGGCTGCTTGTATATCAGCTCGTCTATCCGCAAACGTCGGGCGTGCTGTATGTGGAGCCCGGGCTGCACAAAGTCAGCTTAATCGTATTTGAGCTGGATATCGACGAAGACGCCGGATGACCGGGACGTCTTCATGCTATCGGCTTGACGAAGAATCTGTCTGCCGAAGCGGACCGTAACTATCGGACTTCCAGGAGGTAAGCGATGAAAGGCCAGAGGCATATAAAAATTCGCGAGATTATTACGAATAACGAGATTGAAACGCAGGACGAGCTGGTAGACCAGCTCCGCACGGCCGGTTTTCCGGTCACGCAGGCTACAATATCGCGCGACATCAAAGAACTGCATCTGATCAAAGTGCCGCTGGATGACGGGCGATACAAGTATTCGGTGCCGGCGGATCAGCGCTACAATCCGATGCACCGTTTGAAGCGCGCGCTAAACGACCATTTCGTTCACATTGACTATACCGACAACCTGGTCGTGATGAAAAGCTTGCCGGGAACGGCCAATGCAATCGGCGCCTTGATCGACAGCTTGGAGTGGAACGAAATTATGGGAACTATTTGCGGGGACGATACGATATTAATTATATGCCGGAGCAAAGACCAGAGCGCGATGGTGGTTAATCAGATTTTATCCATGTTAAGTTAACGGGAGAGATTACGATGCTGCTTGAAATGTCGATACGCAATTTAGCGGTTATTGAGTCGGTTCATCTGCATTTTCGAAAAGGGTTTCATGTGCTTACAGGGGAAACCGGAGCCGGGAAATCGATTATTATCGATGCCCTGACCCTTGTGGCAGGCGGCAGAAGCTCGGCCGAGCTGGTCCGGTACGGAAGCGAGAAAGCTTCCATCGAAGCGTTGTTTCAGATCGAAGCGGGGCATCCGGTATGGAGCTCGCTGGAGGAGCTTGGGATCGAAGCCGATCCGGAGGAGCATCTCATTATCCGTCGCGAAATAACTTCGCAAGGGAAAAGCACCAGTCGAATAAACGGCCAGCTTGTAAATTTATCCGGTCTGAAGTCGGTCGGGGAGTGGCTGGTTAACATTCACGGTCAGCACGAGCATCAATCGTTGTTCCATGTGGACGAGCATATCCGCTGGCTCGATTTGTTCGGCGAAACGGAGATCGGTCCGGTCAAACGCGAATACGAGCAAGCTTTCCAAGCGTATACGCGGATTCGCAAAAGTGTCAAAGAGCTGGAGGAAACAAGCAAGCAATCGCTGCAAATGCTCGATCTGTACCGTTTTCAGGTCGAGGAAATCACCTCGGCGCAATTAAAATCGGGCGAAGATGAATCATTATTAGAAGAAAAGCGCAAACTAGCCAATGCGGAAAAATTGTTTCAGCATTCCGCCGACGCTTACGATTTGGTGTACGGCAGCAGTAAGGGATTGGATTCGATCGGTAAAGCGGTGCAAAAGCTTCAGGACATTTTGCCGCTTGATCCGGACAAGCTGCAGCCGATCTGGGAGCAGGCGCAAAATGCATTTTACCAGCTGGAAGATGCCGCCTATCAAATCCGCGATTACCGCGACGATATCGAATTCAATCCGGCCCGCCTCGATTTTATCGAGCAGCGGCTGGATACAATCGCTTCGCTGCGCAGAAAATACGGGGAGACTGTCGCCGATATTTTAAATTATGTGACGCAAATTCAGCAGGAGCTGGACTTGATTGAAAACAAGGACGAAAAGCTGCAGGAGCTGCAAAAGCAGGAACAGGCCGCGCTGTCCCGGGTCCGCTTGCTGGCGCGACAATTATCGGACTGCAGGCAGCAGGTTGCCGAACGGTTGGCCGGTGAAATTGTTGCCGAGCTCCGCGATTTACATATGGAAAAAACACAATTTAAAGTGCAAATCTCATTCCATGACGACGCATGGGGTTCGGACGGCGCGGATCAGGTCGAGTTCTTGATTTCCGCCAATCCCGGCGAGCCGCTCCGAGCATTGAGCAAAATCGCTTCGGGCGGGGAAATTTCAAGGGTGATGCTGGCTTTAAAATCGATATTCGCTCGCGTCGACCGCATTCCGGTGCTTGTATTTGACGAGGTGGATACCGGAGTGAGCGGCCGGGCCGCGCAGGCGATTGCCGAGAAGATGTCCCGGCTGTCGCGCGGCTGCCAAGTATTTTCGATTACCCATCTGCCACAAGTGGCCTGCATGGCCGACGCGCATTACCGGATTCACAAAACGACCGACGGCGAACGAACCTATACGCAGGTTGACGATTTGAATGCGGACGGACGAATTCATGAGCTTGCCCGTATGCTGGGAGGCGTGGAAGTGACGGGCACCACATTGCAGCATGCGCAAGAAATGCTCGATTTGGCAAATGACAAGAAATCAAGGATGTAAAGTCAGGTGTGGCATCATTTTCAGTTATAAAACGAATGGTGTGGGGATACCTTAAAGGTACGCAAAACGGCAAAACGCACTGCCGTGGTAGCAAAGGAAGCAAGGGAGCGTGACACCATGAGTTCCAACCATAGAAAGAAATTGATTGGCTTGATGCTCGTCTTCTTCGTTTGTCTGGGAAGCTTATCCACACCTTTCCAAAGCTTTGCTTCATTTCCCGAAGAACTGCGGCTGTTCACCGGTCAACAAGCAAGTCTTCAGCTGGCTATGCCTGTCAGCGCCCAAGTGACGGTGAACGATCCGGAAATTGTAAAAGTTAACGGCTCTGCCAAGCACTCATTTCAAGTAGATCTCCATAATCCGATTTCTTTGGAATCCTACAAAGCCGGTCAAGCTGAAATGAAACTTAAACTCTTTGGTGCAATTCCTCTGAAAACAGTCAAGGTGAATGTAGTTCCCGATTTAAAAGTTATACCTGGCGGTCATACGATCGGCGTCAAATTAAAGTCGGCGGGCGTGCTCGTTGTCGGTCATCATCTCGTGACGATTGCCGGAGACAAAAAAATTTCTCCCGGCGAGGACGCCAAAATTCACCTCGGCGATCTGATTGTCAAAATTAACGGAAAGCCGCTAACCGATGTATCCAAAGTATCCGAGCTCGTGGCGTCGGCGGGTGAAAGCAACAAGCCGCTGACATTGACGATTACCCGCAACAATGAAAATATCGAGCTTCAAATTCAGCCGACTTACGATGTCGTGGATAAAACGTATCGTCTGGGTCTGTACATCCGGGATTCTGCCGCGGGAGTAGGAACGCTGACCTTCTACGCACCCGACCAAGGGGTTTACGGAGCGTTAGGTCATGTTATAACGGATATGGACACCCAAACACCGATTACGGTAGGCTCCGGCGAAATTGTGCACTCCAATGTCACCTCGATTTCGAAAAGCCAAAACGGAGAGCCCGGTGAAAAAAGAGCTCAATTTTCAAAAGAAAGCAAAATTCTCGGCAATATTGAAAAAAACACACCCTTTGGCATTTTCGGCAAAATGAGCCAGTTGCCCGACCATGGCATAACGAAGGAAGCATTGCCTGTCGCGTTTGCAGAGGAAGTGAAGCAGGGGCCTGCGCAAATTTATACGGTAGTGAACGGTCAAAAGGTTGAAAAGTTCGATATTGAAGTGGTTCATGTAGCGAAGCAAGATTTTCCGGCGACCAAAGGAATGGTCATAAAAATAACCGACCCGCGCTTGCTGGACAAAACCGGAGGAATCGTTCAAGGAATGAGCGGCAGTCCGATTATACAAAACGGTAAAGTAATAGGCGCCGTAACGCATGTGTTCGTTAATGATCCTGCGAGCGGCTATGGATGCTATATCGAATGGATGCTGCAGGATGCGGGCATCATGCTCCGTCCATCGCCATCCGCAAAAAACGAAGAGCTGAAGGCAAGCTAATTGCCCGGCTCTTTTTTTGCTGTACCAATCTTGATAAATGAGCTCGTTCTTGAAGGACGGCGAAGCCGATTATCCAAGGATCAAGGCAGTCGAGATAATACAAAAATGTTAATTTATCACTGGTTTTGTCGAAAAATGTAATTATTTGAATTAAAATTATTATTATAAAATAAAAATAAAAAAAAATCCATAAAAATAATTTTCGACAGAAGGAATTTTATGGAGCGTGTCGAAATTATACTATAAGGAAACATGCTTAATCCTATTTTGTTGCCATCTGAAGGAGGAAGAAACGTTGCAAATGATTGAAGTTTTATTAGCCGATGATAACCGAGAATTTACGAACCTGCTTTCCGAATTTATTGATGAACAAGATGACATGCATGTCGCTGGAGTAGCTTATAACGGTAACGATGTGCTTCGCTTGATCGAGCAAAGCAACCGCGTTCCCGATGTTTTGATACTCGACATTATTATGCCGCATTTGGACGGTCTGGGCGTGCTGGAAAAACTAAGGGAAATGGATCTGAACCCGCAGCCCAAAATCATTATGCTGACTGCATTCGGTCAAGAAAACATTACGCAAAAAGCGGTTCAGCTCGGAGCTTCCTACTATATTTTGAAACCGTTTGATATGGAAATATTAACGAACCGGATTCGTCAACTGGTATCCAATAATCAAACCAATTCCTTGATGTCGTCCTCCACCTTTTCTAGAGCGAACATCGTACAGCTGCCAAAAGGTAAAAATCTGGATGCCAACATTACGACAATTATTCATGAAATCGGCGTTCCGGCGCATATTAAAGGTTATCAATATTTGCGCGAAGCGATAACAATGGTGTATAACAATATCGAAATTCTCGGCGCCATAACCAAAACCTTGTATCCGGCCATTGCCGAAAAATACAAAACAACTCCGAGCCGCGTCGAACGTGCGATCCGCCATGCGATCGAAGTCGCTTGGACGCGCGGCAACATCGACAGCATCAGCCATCTGTTCGGCTACACGATTAATATATCGAAAGCGAAGCCGACGAATAGCGAATTTATCGCGATGGTGGCGGATAAGCTGAGAATCGAGCATAAAGTGTCGTGAAAGGATTCGCCAAACTGAATCCTGCACCAAACTGAATATGCAGCGGCAAAACAGCGCAGACCACGATGTCTGCGCTGTTTCAGTTAATCAGGAACTGTAGGAATATGCGCTTGCCGCTTAGGGCAGCATGATCCGGCCATTCTGAACAAGGACTATTTTTTGATCATCTGTTTGGCATTGACCCTGCTCCATGCACTAAGATATATTAATTATAGCCAACAATAATTGGTGGTATAAAGTGACCTTTTTATTGTTTGCGGAATCGATCACGATTGTAGGGTGACAGGATGATTTTTGATTATTGCGAATTCGAAAAAACGGAGGAAGGCCGTCTGACCGTTATAACAGGCTGCCGGTTTGAGGATGAACCCGACGAGCTGTATGTGATCCATCTGAACACGCTCCAGGACGGAACTGTTCGGAAGCTTACGCTTTATTTTAACGGGCATGATTGCAGCTATACGTTTAAAGCCGAAGAGGCCGAAGCGGTCCTGGCGTATGCGGCAGAGGTTATACCTTCGTCGGCGTATGCCGGTTGGTACGAGGGCGAGTTAAGAATAGTCTGAAGCAAGTCACAGCAATCGCGGCGTGAACGGCCTCCGGTTGCTTTTTTTTGTGATTAAAACGATTGGTTGATGCATGAGATGTTCAATCGAAACAGAAGATAAAGAAGAGTCATATTAGTGCCAGTGCCGCAATTCGTGGAAGCCGGTCAGGCTTGGTGCACAGATTCCGGGGCGGAACGGCAGAAGAAAGCGAAGTGCTCATCGATGGCTGTAAGCAAAAACAAGGAGCGATCAGCTCAGCATACCGTTGCGGAAGGACGGGTCCAAGCGGACCGGGTAACCAAAAGGCTGATTCGGCGCATATTGCCGGGCAGTATTGCCGTCATTGATCATGATGATATGGATGAATTGGCGGCGGAAGGATTAATGCAAGCCGGCGTACGGGCCGTGATCAACGCAGGACGGACGATGACGGGAAAAATACCTGGTCGTGGACCGCTTCTGCTGCTGGAGTACGGCATTCCAATTGTGGAGATCGATCCGGTCTGGTTTCCGTCGCTGCAGCACGCCAAGGAGCTGCGAATAACGGACGATCGAATTATAGCCGATGAAGGTCTTGTCATTCCTTGCCGCGCGTTTACCGCGCAAAGCTGGCTCGAGCTTCATCAGCTTGCGAAGCATTCGCTTCATGAACAGCTTAAAGCGTTTATCGCCAATACGCTGACGTTTGCACAGGCGGAGCAGGACGCGATTCTTCAACCGCTGAGATGCGATAAAATGAAAACCGTAATAGAAGGGCGCCATGTTTTGATTGTGGTGCGCGGCAACGCGTATAAGCAGGATTTGGCCGCGCTCGAAAGCTATATAAGGCGCTGCAGACCCGTGCTGGTCGGCGTGGACGGGGGAGCGGACGCGCTGCTGGAATTCGGCTATACGCCGGATTTGATCGTCGGCGATATGGACAGCGTGTCGGATACGGCGCTGCACTGCGGAGCCGAGCTGATTGTGCACGCTTACCATAACGGCTCTGCTCCGGGATTGGACAGGCTCCGTTCGCTGGGGCTCAAGGCGATCGTTCTGGCGGCCTGCGGCACGAGCGAGGACATGGCGCTCTTGCTGGCGCATGATCATCAATGCAAACAAATCGTAACCGTCGGACTGCACACCCATATGTACGATTTTTTGGAAAAAGGCAGACAGGGGATGGGCAGCACGCAGCTGGTCTTAATGAAAGTGGGCGACAAGCTGATCGACGCCAAAGGCTTTGCCAAACTGGCGGGCGTTCCGAGCAGTTCAGTTCCGAATGTTCAAGCGGAGGCCGGAAATCGAGGCTTTGACTGGAGCGCCTTGGGAGGAAGGCTGATTGGCCGCGTTGGAAGAGCGTTGCGAACGTTGGCGAATATGCATTGAAGGGAAGGGCTGTGAGATGAAACAAATTCCGGAAGTATCGGTCATAATTCCGGCCTGGAATGAAGCGGCGTTCATTGCCGGCACGCTGCAGGCCGTTCGTCAAGCCGCGGCGGACAAATATGCGATCGAGCTGATCGTCGTCGATGACGGCAGCGATGACGCCACCTATGCGTTGGCCGTCCCATGGGCGGATAGCATTGTCCGCCATCCGGTCCGCCGCGGTAAAGGAGCGGCCATGCAGACGGGCAAAATCGTATCGCAAGGCCAAGCGCTCGTTTTTCTCGATGCCGATCTGGGTGTGACGGCGCAATCGTTTCTTTCGCTGCTGAAGCCGCTTGACGAAGGAAAGGCCGATATGACGGTCGCCCGCTTGCCGGCGGCAGTCAGACCGGGCGGCTTCGGGCTCGTGAAGCTGCTGGCCGGGCAAGGCATCATTCGCTTGACCGGCTTTCGCTGCGCCGCTCCGCTGTCTGGCCAGCGGGCGGTACGGCGGGAGGTGCTGGAGCGGATCGGCCGTATTGCCGACGGCTTCGGCGTCGAGGTCGGCCTGACGATTGATGCGGTCAAGCTGGGCTACAGGGTGCAGGAAGTGGAGGTTCCGTTCGCTCATAGAGAGAGCGGGAGAGACCTGCAAAGCTGGCTGCACCGCTTCCGGCAGCTGTGCGCGGTCAGCGCAGCGCTATGGCGCCGCTGGGTGCGGCCGATATGCTGACGATCGCTCTGCTGCACGCCGCCCTGCTGTTCGCGGCAGGACGCTGGCTGCTGCCGCAAATGCTTCAATTTCTTGCCGCCCATCGGTTATGCGACCGCAATTATCGCGGCGAGACGATTCCGACCGCCTGCGGCCTGCTGCTGTGGCTGCTGGTGCTGCTGGAGAACATGGCGGTTGCGTTGACCGACAAGATCGGCTGGCCGGCCTTAACCGGTGCGGGCTTCGGCGTTGCGCATCCGTATTCCGCCCTGTTCATGAGCTATTCGGTGAGCCTGGGCGCAGTCGCGCTGCTCGGCTTTATCGACGATGCGGCCGGGCAGAAGCATATTAAGGGGCTGAGCGGACATTGGAAGCAATGGAAGGAACAACGGCTCCTCAGCACAGGGCTGGTCAAAGCGTCGGGAACGGCCGTCGCGGCCGCCGTGTTCGTGCTCCGGCAAGAAGATCAGTCGTTGGCTCAAGGCTGCTGCCAAATATTGCTGCTGATGCTGCTGACGAACACGTTCAATTTATTGGATTTGCGTCCGGGCCGGGCGTTGAAAAGCTTTTTCTCAATCGTTCTCCTATGGCTTTTGACGGAAGCTTTGTATATGGCAGTGATGATGGAAAACGAAGCTCCGGTTTTTTTACTCGACTCCAAGCTGCTCCCGATGGCGATCCCCGTTCTTACAGGGGCTTGTTTGTTGTTCGGTGCGGATTTGCGGGGGGAGCTGATGCTCGGAGATACGGGGGCGAATCTGCTCGGCTTTGCCTTGGGCTGTTGGCTGATCGTCACCACCGGATGGCTGGTGCAATCCGTGCTGCTGCTGTTGACGGCAGCGCTTCATCTGATATCTTGGCGTTCTTCGCTCAGCCGGCTGATTGAACGCAACCGGATGCTGTTATGGTTCGACCTGCTGGGCCGGGGGAAAGGGACATAATAAAAAAACTTCGCTCGAATCTTGCGGGGATGATTGCGGTTAAGCAGATATTTTTGGTATTAAAGGATTAAAATTTGCTGCGCCCCGTTGAAAATGTATAAATGGGTTATCGTCAAGGATAAACGGCTCCGCCTCCTTAGGTGACGAGCGCGTTTATCAAGTTGGTGCGAAGCAAAGTATAGCATTTTATACTTCAACCAAGGACAAACGGCTCCGCCGTCCTAAAAGGACGGGCGCGTTTGTCAAGGTTGTGCAAAGCAAAGCAAAGTATAAACTTATACTTTCAACTAAAAAAGGAGCCGCTCCGTTTCCGGACTGGCTCCTATTGCTTTTTGCGCTTTGCCTTGAAGCGGGGAGCGACATAATTGCGCTTGCGGTCGCGGAAAAAAATCCACCCGCCGATGAATGCGACGCCGGCCAGAAATAATACAAGCCCGATAACGAGCTTTCCCCACTGGACGTGCGGATCCGTCTCGGCTGCGCCGAATTGGGCGAACCAGGCGTCCTTCATGGCCAAAAATCCGTATGTCGCCATGACCCCGGGAATGACCAGCAGCATGACGGCTAAAAATCGTGTGAGCGTATCTTTCATTGCTTGCTCCTCTTCTCATACGTTCTGTAAAACTCCATTTCTTAAAGTACCATATTATCGCCCGATTTTCATGCATCTTTCGCAAATTGTACTATATTTATCACAACAATTAAGGTTACAATAGGAGAATCATAGTTTTTTAGGAGGTTGAACTAACATGACGCAAGCTTTTGATATAGTCATCCTCGGCGGAGGCACAGGCGGGTATATTGCAGCCGTCCGGGCAGCGCAGCTGGGCAAGTCGGTCGCCGTCGTGGAGCGCTCGAAGCTGGGAGGGACATGCCTGCACCGCGGCTGCATTCCGAGCAAGGCTTTGCTGCGCAGTGCCGAGCTGTACGCCGACATGCTGGAAAGCGAGCAGTACGGGATCGAGACGGCCTCCGTGCAACTGAATTTTACGAAAGTGCAAGCCCGCAAGCTTGGCATCGTCGAACAGCTGTACAAAGGCGTTCAATATTTGATGAGCAAGCATAAAATACAAGTTTTTTACGGCAACGGCCGCATTATCGGCCCTTCGATCTTTTCGCCCCGCAGCGGCTCGGTTTCCGTGGAACAGGAGGACGGAGACATTATTACGCTTGTCCCGGACAAGCTGATCATTGCTACCGGATCGCGGCCCAAGCAGCTGCCGGGCTTGAAGCAAGACGGCCAATCCATCATCAGCAGCGACGAAGCGTTGGAGCTTGAAGCGCTGCCGGAGTCGATGATCATTGTCGGCGGCGGCGTGATCGGCGTCGAATGGGCGTCGATGCTTTGCGATTTTGGCGTCAAAGTGACGGTCGTCGAGTTTGCTTCCCGACTGCTGCCGACGGAGGACGCCGATATTTCCAGGGAGATGGAGCGCGCGCTTAAGAAACGCGGTGTTCAAGTGTTGACCGACGCCAAGGTCTTACCGGAAGCGGTGCGTGCGGAAGCCGGCCAGGTGACCGTTCAAGTGGAGCGCAAAGGAGAGCGACAGCAGCTCCAAGCGGAAAAGGTGATGGTGTGCGTCGGCCGCCAGGCGAATGTGGAGGGCATAGGCATCGAAAGCACCGATATTCAGCTGGAACAAGGAGCGATTCGCGTTAACGAATTCATGCAAACGAGCGAATCGCATATTTACGCAATCGGCGATGTAAACGGCGGGCTGCAGCTAGCCCATGTTGCGGGCCATGAAGGGATTGTCGCCGTCGAGCATGCCTGCGGCTTAAAGCCGCATTCATTCGGGGCGCATCAAGTTCCACGCTGCACTTATTCCCGGCCGGAAGCTGCATCCATCGGCTGGACACAGCAGCAGGCGGCAGACCGCGGACACGAGGTCAAGGTGGGCCGGTTTCCGTTTTCCGCACTGGGCAAAGCGCTTGTGAACGGGGATGCCGGCGGATTTGTCAAGGTCATTGCCGATAAGCAAACGAACGATATTCTTGGCGTACATATGATTGGAGCTCATGTGACGGATTACATATCCGAAGCGGCTTTGGCTCAGCTGCTGGATGCGACTCCATGGGAGGTCGGGCAAACGATTCATCCGCATCCGACGCTTTCGGAGGCGTTGGGAGAAGCGATGCTGGCGGTCGACGGACGCGCGATTGGCATATAAGAGAAGAGAGATACGGGTGCATGTTTCGGCTGAAATGATGCGCCCGGAATTTTTTGCGGGCAATAATTGTGTTCATAATTGAAACCGTTTATAATATACTTATAGGGGCTAGTATTAGTACCTAGTAATAATTTCGAAAGCCGAAAGGGGCTGCACCCATGTCTATTGGACAAATGATGAAGCACCGCAAGCTTGGGTTGTCGGATGAGCAAGCCGTTGACATGTATAAAACGATGCAGAAAGCCCGGAAGTTTGACGAGCGCTGCTTTTTGCTGCAGCGTGCCGGAAAAATTGCATTCCACGTTTCCGGCATCGGACAGGAGGCTGCTCAGGTCGCCGCCGCCTTTGCTTTGGAGAAAGGCAAGGACTATTTTTTACCCTATTACCGCGATTACGGTTTTGTACTTTCCGTAGGCATGACGATCACAGATTTGATGCTGTCGGTATTCGCCAAGGCTGAAGATCCGAACAGCGGGGGGCGCCAAATGCCCGGCCACTTCAGTCATAAAAAACATCATATTGTGACGGGGTCCTCTCCGGTCACCACGCAGGTGCCGCATGCCGTCGGCTTTGCCTTGGCGGCGAAGCTGAAACGGCAGGATTTCGTTGCCTTTGCAACATTCGGTGAAGGCTCGAGCAACCAGGGCGATTTCCATGAGGGCTGCAATTTTGCCGGCGTGCATCAACTGCCCGCCATTTTCATGTGTGAAAATAACCAGTATGCGATTTCCGTTCCGCTGCACAAGCAGATCGCCGGCAGCATCGCCGAGCGCGCGGCCGGTTACGGCTTCCCGGGAATCAAGGTTGACGGCAACGATGTCCTGGAAGTTTACCGCGTGATGAAGGAAGCGCGCGAACGCGCCGTCCGCGGCGACGGGCCGACGCTGATCGAAGCCGTCATGTACCGGATTTCGCCGCATTCTACTTCAGACAACGATATGCTGTACCGGACAAAGGAAGAAGTGGACGCGAACCGTTCCAAAGACGGACTGCCGAAATATCGTCAATATTTAATCGACTGCGGTTTATGGAGCGACGAGCAGGAGGCCGAGCTGGAAGAGCGGCTGAAGCAGGAAATTAATGAAGCTACCCAGTATGCGGATCAGGCACCGTTTCCGCTGCCGGAAGATACGCTCAGACATGTGTTCGCCGAAGACGGGGAGGTGCGCTAATGGCGGTCATTACATATTTGGAAGCTATCCGTTCCGCCATGTATGAAGAGATGGAAAGGGACGAGAATGTATTCGTGCTGGGCGAGGATGTCGGCAAGGGCGGCGTGTTGAACGCGACCAAAGGATTGCGTGACAAATTCGGCGAAGCCCGGGTCATGGATACGCCTTTGGCCGAATCGGCCATCGCCGGGGTTGCCATCGGCGCGGCGATGTACGGCATGAAGCCGATCGCGGAAATGCAATTTGCCGATTTTATTTTTCCGGCGACCAACCAGATCATTAGCGAGGCGGCGCGCGTCCGCTACCGCTCCAACAACGACTGGAGCTGCCCGATCGTCGTCCGGGCTCCGTACGGCGCGACCGGGGGAGGAGCGTTATATCATTCCCAATGTCCGGAATCGGTATTTTTCGGAACGCCGGGCTTGAAGCTGGTCGCGCCTTCCAACCCGTACGATGCCAAAGGCTTAATGAAGGCGGCAATCCGCGACGCAGACCCGGTGCTTTATTTTGAGCATAAAAAATGTTATCTCGGCATAAGCGGCGAGGTGCCCGAGGATGATTACGTGATCGAGATTGGCAAAGCCGATGTAAAGCGGGAAGGGACGGATATAACCGTTATTTCCTATGGGATTACGGTACAGTATGCTTTACAAGCGGCCGAAGCGTTGGCGAAAGAGGGAATTAGCGCGCATATTTTGGATTTGCGCACGATTCAGCCGCTTGACAAGGAAGCGATTCTTGAGGCGGCCGCCAAAACCGGCAAAGTGCTCATTGTTCACGAGGATAACAAGACCGGCGGCGTCGGCGGCGAAGTGTCGGCCATTATTGCCGAAGAGCTGCTGTTCGAGCTCGATGCGCCCATCCGCAGGCTGTGCGCTCCCGATGTGCCGGCTGTAGGGATGAATCCGCCGATGGAGAAGTTTTTCCTGCTGAGTCCGGACAAAATTCGGGATGCGATGCGCGAGCTGGCGGAATTTTAGAAGTCTGAAAATTAAGAAGCGAAGCGGGCGGGATCCGTCCGCATACCGGCAGCTATTCACCGGATTTTCGGACAGGTAATCGTTCCAGGTGAAGCTGACTGAGCATTCGCCGAAACTGGATTGAGGCCGCGCGGGCCAAGACAGTTTCGACGTGGAAAAAGGAGGAAATCAAATGACGCGAAATATACGGGAAACGGAAGTGACCGTACCGCATTTGGCGGAAAGCCTCGTCTCGGCGACGATAGGCAAGTGGCTTAAGCAGCCTGGCGATTATATAGAGGAATATGATGCAATATGCGAGCTGATTACGGACAAGGTGACGACGGAGATGCCATCCCCGGTTGCCGGCAGGCTGACCCGGCTGCTGGTCGATGAAGGCGTCACCGCTGCGGTCGGCGAGGCGATTTGCATCATTGAAGTGGCGGTTGGCAGCATGACGGGGGATGCGCCAGATGCACCCGCATTGAGAAACCATGCGGACGGCTCTTCATCGCAAGCGGGTGCTGACGAGAGCATGCGCAACCGTTATTCGCCATCGGTGTTGAAGCTGGCGGCCGAGCGCGGCATCCGGCTGGAGGATGTGCGTGGCAGCGGTCTGGGAGGACGGATTACCCGCAAAGATGTCGAGGCGTTCGTCGCTGCCGGCAGTCAGGCGGGAGCAGGGAATAACGATAAGTATGCGGCGGCACCGACTGCCGCTCCTTCACCGGCCGCCCCATCGGCGGCTGAACTATCGCGCGGCGCGATGGTTTCCGACAGCGGGGGAATGTTTATCCCGAGCCAGCCGAAAGGCCCTGTAAGATCGACAGGTATTCACTTGTCGGAAAATCCGCCGCTGCCGAAAATCGATGTGGAAGGGCAGCCGCTTGAAGGACGCGGCGAATATTTGATCGACGTAACCCCGATCCGCAATGCGATCGCCAGCAGAATGCGCCAGAGCGTAACGGAAATCCCTCATGCCTGGACGATGATCGAGGTGGACGTAACGAATATGGTTCTGCTCCGCAACAAGCTGAAGGATGATTTCCGGCGCGAGGAAGGCGTAAACCTGACGTATTTGTCGTTTATGCTTAAAGCGGTGGTCAGCGCGATAAAAGATTATCCCATCATGAACTCCGTCTGGGCGGTCGATAAAATTATCGTGAAGCGGGATATCAATATATCGCTAGCGGTAGGTACCGAGGATTCCGTCATTACGCCGGTCATCAAGAGGGCGGATCAAAAAAATATCGCCGGTCTCGCCCGGGAAATCGATGACTATTCGCGGAAGGCGAGAGCCGGCAAGCTATCGCTTGCCGATATGCAGGGCGGAACCTTTACGGTAAACAACACCGGTTCATTCGGTTCGATTGCCTCGTATCCGATTATCAACTACCCGCAGGCGGCGATATTAACCTTCGAATCGATTGTTAAAAAACCGGTTGTAATCCAGGATATGATCGCGGTCCGCTCGATGGCCAACCTCTGCTTGTCCTTGGATCACCGTATTTTGGACGGCGTCATCTGCGGGCGGTTCCTGCAGCGCGTCAAAGAAAATATGGAATCCTACAGCATGGATACGAAGTTATATTAAACGCCTGTGTCACATAAATAAATTAACGGTAAACAATAAGGTGGACAGCAGCATGGAAGCGATCATTGTGTAAATAATAATTTTAAACATCAGCTTGTTTCGCATTCAATTCAACTCCCTTTACAACATTTCGGTTTCACGTATTCCTATTTTAACTTAAATCGGGTATAGGAGGAAAGAGATGATACAGGAAAAACGATTGGTAAGCGAATTTATCGAGTTGGTGCAGGTGGACAGCGAGACCCGTCACGAGCAGGAAATCAGCAGGGTGCTTAAGCAGAAGTTTGGCGGACTGGGCTTGTCGGTCGAGGAAGACGATGCAGCGCAAAAAATCGGACACGGCTCCGGCAATCTGATTTGTACATTGGCGGCGACCACGAAAGCTCCGGTACCGCGGCTCTTTTTCACCTCGCATATGGATACGGTGACACCCGGCAAAGGAATTATGCCGATTATCGGCGACGACGGCATCATTCGCAGCGACGGCACAACCATTCTGGGCAGCGACGACAAAGCCGGATTGGCAGCTATGCTGGAAGCGATCCGCGTATTGAAGGAACAAAATATTAAGCACGGTCAAATTCAATTTGTCATTACTGCCGGCGAAGAAGCCGGACTTAAAGGCTCGCGGGCGATGGACGCCAAGCGGCTGCAAGCCGATTTCGGCTACGCACTCGATTCGAATGGCGAAATCGGCGATATCGCAGTCGCGGCGCCAACTCAAGCCAAAATCAATATCGTATTCACGGGCCGGTCCGCGCATGCCGGAGTGAACCCGGAATCGGGAGTGAGCGCGATTACGGTCGCGAGCAAAGCGATCTCCCGTATGTCGCTGGGACGGATCGACAAAGAAACGACGGCCAATATCGGCCGGTTCGCAGGGGGCGTCAACGGCGCCACGAATATCGTGGTCGACCGTGTCGAGCTTGAAGCGGAAGCGAGAAGCATATCCCAGGATAAGCTGGACCGCCAGGTGGAATCGATGCGTCAGGCATGTCAGGCCGCGGCGTCCGAAATGGGGGCGCAGGTCGATTTCCAGAGCGAGGTGATCTATCCGGCTTATATGTACGATCTGGAAGCGCCGGTCGTCAAGCTGGCTGTCCAAGCGCTGAGCAAATTGGGCTGCAAGCCGAGAACGTTCCATTCCGGCGGCGGCAGCGACGCCAACGTATTTAACGGCATGGGCGTTCCGACCGTTAATCTGGCTGTCGGCTATGAGCATATTCATACGACTCAAGAGCAGATCGCCATAAAGGACCTTGTTAAAGTGACCGAGGCGGTCGTGCAAATCGTCAAGGAAGTTGCCGGAGCCTGATCGGGCATCCTGATGAAACGCACCCGAATAGCTCTCCCTGCAATAAGTCCCCGTAGCGGGACTTATTCTTTTTTCCAGATTCCATTTCGCTCCACGATTAACGCCAGCCGACCGTTTTGTACTTATCGGAAAGTAGCCGGAGTTCCTCGCATACATTCATGTTAAAGAACGGAAAGATGAATGGGGGACAAACATGATCGAATGGAAGCTTGGAGTCGTCCGGCGCATCCGGGAATCGGAGGAAAGCGATATTAGAGGAGCAGAATCAGCGGAGGCCAACAGCTTGGATGGCGATCCTATAGGGGAGAGTGTCGCGGAAGGCGATTGTGCGGAAGATGTTATTACGGGAGAGAGTCACGGAGAAGTCAGTCGTTTGCAAGGCAGCCATGAAGATGGGGCACGCGCGGCTGGCCGCCTGCGGTGGGCGGATGTGCAGCTTGCGGACGGCTCCGCTGCCGCCGCCGTTTATGAGACGGACCTATACCCTTGCCTCGCAGCTGGCGATTGGGTCATGCTCAATACGACAGCGGAAACGCTCCGATTAGGCTCGGGCGGCGTTCATTTTGTGCATGCGGTTTTGCCGGTGCCCGACAATTCCGGCGGATATCAAAAATCGCTCGAGCGTATCCATGTCAATCAGCGGATCGATCCGCAAGGAGGGCATATCATGAAGCTTCGATATACTTCGCTGCAGAGAGCCGTGCTGGCGGCCGAAGAACCCGTCAGCCCGCATCATGCATTTTTCCGCTCGGAACCGCAAGCTTTGGACGGTATGCCGGTATTCGTCGGCGAGCTGCACAGTATGCTTCCTGCGGCAGTATGTATGATAAGGAGGCTACAGGAGCGCAGCGGGCGGGAACATCCGTGCCGAATCGCCTATGTGATGTCCGACGGCGGGTCGCTGCCAATTGCATTCAGCAGGCATGCGGCAGCGTTGGGCAAGCTCGGGTGGCTGGCCGGCACCATCACTTATGGTCACGCTTATGGAGGCGACCTGGAAACCGTAAATAAATACACGGCACTGCTCGCCGCCAAGCACATTCTGCATGCGGATATGACGATCGTCGCAATGGGACCGGGCAGCGTGGGGACAAGTACGCGGCTTGGGTTCAGCGGGTTGGAGACCGGCGAAATATTGAACGCGGTCATTGCGCTGCAAGGTCAGCCCGTCATCATACCGCGGCTCAGTACGACCGAACGGCGGGAACGGCACTTTGGTATTAGCCATCATACATTGACGGTGCTGCGGCTGATCGCACAGCCGGGCGTATTGACGCCGTTGCCTGAGCTGGAAGGGGGAGCGGGCGACCGTTTGCGGCTTCAGGCGGAACAGAGCGGAATCGCGCTCCGACATCATCTGGAATGGATCAAGGTAAGCTCCGCTGCCGAGCTGGAGACGGTATTTCACACATACCCGCTGCCTATTACTTCGATGGGAAGGGGATTACGCGACGATCCTGCGTTTTTTGCGGGCATTGAAGCTGCGGTGTCGGCGGGTTGGAGCCGTTGGCTGACGGATAAGCGGTAGCCGCTCCGTCAAGCTGAAACCGGTGTGCCGGCTGTCTGCCATGATTGTAGCCGGTTTGCTTGGACAAATATTCAAGCAGGGTGATATCGGTCGTCGTGCGCTGCTGCGCCTGCTTTAAAAATCTGCGAATCTCCCACACGCGCCCTACGAGCCGGACGGCTTCTTCACTCATATACGTTTTCATAGACAGCTCTCCCTCTTTCCGGTGTCAATCTGTTTTGATACACCCTATGCGCTGCGTAAAAAAGTTATGACAAGCCCGCTATAAAAATAGCGATCGAACCATTTATGATATAATAGAGCGCGTCGAAATAAACTGAGCTTCAATCGGAGCATCGTTCTATATAATTTGAACAAAGAACATCCTTTTTGGAATGCAATGGACATGCTTTATCGGTTCAACTTATATAGCAAACATTTCTGGGAGGAATCCAACATGAGTAAATCCGTTCCTGACAAATATGCAGAAACAACCGTGTCCAGCCAACCGATTTTTCAAGGGAAGGTCATTTCGCTGCAGGTCGATACCGTCACGCTGCCGAACGGGCAGACGGCTACCCGTGAAATCGTCAAGCATCCCGGAGCGGTGGCGGTGCTCGCCTTGGTTGACGACCGCCTGCTGGTCGTGGAGCAATACCGCAAGCCGATGGACAAGACATTGATCGAAATTCCGGCCGGGAAGCTGGAGCCGGGGGAGGACCCGGTGGAAGCGGCCCAACGCGAGCTGGAGGAGGAAACAGGCTACCGCTGCAAAACGCTGAAGCCGCTATGTTCGTTTTATACTTCTCCGGGCTTCGCCGATGAGCTGCTGTATATTTACGTCGCCGACGAGTTGGAAAAAGGCCGGGCTCAGCTGGACGAGGATGAATTTCTCGATTGCATGAGCATTACGCTGGAGCAGGCTCAGCAGTACATTCGCGAGGGGCGGATTGGCGATGCGAAAACAATAACGGCCGTATATGCATGGCAGCTTTACAAACTGACAGGGGGCTTTTAAACGATGGACCTGCGGCCGTTTTACGCAGACCTGCACATTCATATCGGACGGACCGAACAAGGACAACCCGTAAAAATAAGCGGCGCCCAAAATTTGACGTTTTACCATATTGCCAAGGAAGCGTCCGAACGGAAAGGAATCGATATGGTGGGAATTATCGATTGCCAGTCTCCTGCCGTGCAGCGTGAGATGCAAGTTTACCTGGACAAGGGCGAAATGGAGGAGCTTGCGGGCGGCGGCATCCGCTACCACCGGACGACGATCATATTGGGCAGCGAGATTGAGGTTCGCGATCCGGGCATGGGGGCGGCCCATTTGCTGGCCTATATGCCCGATTTAAGCGCCATGCAGCAGTTTACCGGCTGGCTGGGCAAGCATATGAAAAATGTCGGCCTCAGCTCGCAGCGCATCTACGTTCCGGCCAGAGTGCTCCAGCAGGAGGTGACCGACCGCGGCGGGCTGCTTATTCCGGCGCATATTTTTACGCCGCATAAAAGCGTCTACGGCAGTGCCGCGTTCCGGATGGAATCGCTGCTCGATATTGACCGAATCGCTGCCGTCGAGCTGGGATTAAGCGCGGATTCGGAAATGGCCGGTTATATTTCCGAGCTGGACCGCTATGCCTTCCTGACGAACTCCGACGCGCATTCCTTGGCGAAAATCGGCCGGGAGTACAATAAGCTTCATTTGGCCGAGCCCAGCTTTGCCGAGCTCCGCAAGGCGCTCGGGAAGCAGGACGGCAGAGAAATCGTTGCCAATTACGGACTGAACCCGCGCCTCGGCAAATATCACCGCACCTATTGCGCGAATTGCGATTCCGTTCCGGATAGCGGGGAGATGGCAGCCGAACGGTGCCCGTACTGCGGCAGCGCCAAAATTGTCCGCGGCGTCATGGACCGCATTCGCGATATCGCGGACAGGCCGCACGGGCAGCCGTATGTGCCTGCGGACAGGCCGACCTATCATTTCCAGATTCCGCTCGAGTATATACCCGGCCTGGGGCCGAAGAAGCTGCAAATGCTGCTCGACCGGTTCGGCACGGAAATGAATTTGCTGCACCGCGTCTCGTACGAGGAGCTCGAACAGGTCGCAGGGCCGGAGATTGCGGCTTATATCGTGCAAGCCCGTGAGGACAAGCTGACGCTGACGGTCGGCGCCGGCGGCAAATACGGCAAAGTAACCGGCAAATAACGGTCATATTATGGCAGGACGGCTCATATGCTTGTACTAATTGTGCAAGGGAGGACGCCGTCATGAATCGTAACCGTTCGCTGCAGAATTATTTGAAGGAGCATTTGTCGCTGTACATTTTCGTGGGGGTTATTTTTGTCACTGGAGTCGTATTCGGCACCGTGATGGTAAATGCATTATCGCTTGAGCAAAAGCAGGAGATTATGCGCTTCTTGGGCAACTTTTTCTCATCGGTCGAGCAGGGAGATTTCACCGATGTCAATGCTTCGTTTCAGCAGTCGTTTGCGCTCCATATCAAATGGATTTTGATAATTTGGGTGCTTGGCATGTCGGTTATCGGACTTCCGTTGATATTAATACTCGATTTTCTAAAAGGAGTGCTGATCGGATTCAGCGTGGGCTACCTGGTAGGCCAGCTGTCGTGGAAAGGGCTGCTGTTCGCACTCGTGTCGATAGTGCCGCAAAATTTGATCGTCATTCCTGCGCTGCTCATATGCAGTGTAACGGCGATGGCATTTTCGATTCATCTGGTGAAACATCGATTTATGACGCGGAAAGGCGCTTTTTATGAGCCGTTCATGCGCTATTCGGGTACTATACTGCTCTCCGGCGCTTTGCTTGCGGGAGTAGCGTTGTTCGAGGCGTACATGTCGCCGGTCATGATGAAATGGGTCACGCCCATGCTCATTACGATGGCGCAATAAGCCGAAGATGAAGGCTCGGTACGCAGCTGGAGCGTTTGTATTATGAAATGCAGTCGCCCAAGTACGTTTGGAAGCCGCACATCCGCAGCCGGCAGCCGACAAGCGTTTTCTTGCGGTGCTAACGCCTCTGCTTGTCTGAAAAAATGAGCATGGCTGCAAAAACATGAGCATTTTGATTCAACCGCCTCAACTGATTATGTTTGACTTTCCGGCCGACCACCACCTATAATGTAAGATGAAGCCCGGCAATTAGTCTCGATTTTTATTGCCGTTCGGGCATAGGCTTACGTAGCAGGTTTTGTTCACCGCAAAACCCGTAGGGGGAGGAACATGGAATCTCGCATCGAAAAAATAAAGCAGCAGCTTCAATCGCAGGGCTATAAATTGACTCCTCAGCGCGAAGCTACCGTCCGTGTGCTGCTGGAGAACGAAGAGGATCATTTAAGCGCGGAAGATGTGTTTATGCTGGTAAAGGACAAGGCTCCAGAGATCGGTCTTGCCACCGTGTACCGGACACTGGAGCTGCTAAGCGAGCTTCATGTCGTGGAAAAGATGAATTTCGGAGACGGCGTGGCCCGTTACGATCTGCGGAATGACAGTACTCATCATCATCATCATCACTTGATCTGCGTACAGTGCGGAGCGGTGGATGAAATTATGGAAGATTGGCTGGGGGACCTGGAGGAGCGGTTGGAAAAGGAATACCGTTTCAAGGTGTTGGATCACCGGCTTGATTTTCAAGGCATCTGCCATCGCTGTATCGACAAAAATAAACCATAAAACAAACAAAACCTTCAGCTTGTTTCATCAAGTTTGAAGGTTTTTTGTCAGTTGAATAGAAAGTATAAGTTTTATACTTTGCTTTTCACAACCTTGACTAACGCGCCTGTCCTTTAAGGACGGCGGAGCCGTTTATCCTTGGTTGGCAGACGCTCGTCCCCTAAGGACGACGAAGCCTTTTATCCTGGCAGTCTATCCGGGGGCATTATTTGCCGATCTTAACGCCGAGCACATGATCCAATGGAATAAATCCGATATTGCGGCTGTCTTTGCTGTTGTTCCGATTGTCGCCCATCACGTAAAGATGCCCGTCGGGAACGGTGACTTTTTGCGTGGACGTATAGTTCATTTGCTCGCTCAAGTAAGGCTCTTCCAGCGGATCGCCATTGCGCACAACCCGGTGGTCTTTAAACTCGAGCACATCGCCCGGTTTGCCGATGACGCGCTTGATATAGAAGCTGCGGTCATCCTTGCTCGTAAACAGCGTAATCAGCGGATGCTCGAGCAGATCGTCGAGCAGGCCGCGGCTTCGGTCGACCCGGCTGTCGATAATAACGATATCTCCGTAGTTGGGCACGATATGAAACGTATGGGGAATTTTGGATACGAAAATGCGCTGCTCGTCATGCAAAGTCGGATCCATGGAATGCCCCAGCACGTTGGTTGGCTGAATAATAAATACCCCGATCAGCAGCGCGCAAATAAATGCGACACCGATAGAACTTACCCAGCTGCGGATTTCCGAAGCTATTTTTTTCATCCGAATTCCCCCATTCCTAAAGCGGTCGTTGCATTTCAAAGTATAGCATGTCCCGACGGTTCTTTTCAAAAGATGGGCAGAACGGGCGGCGATCCGCGCTGCAATCGATCCGACGGGTTAATGGTTAGCGCTTTTGGGAAAATTACCATTGTTGCGATGTGCGGCAATTTTATCCGCAGGGACATTATGTAGGAAAGGGGACCGCATTATGACCAATCCGTTTGTAATCGGCGTTCCTAAAGAGTTGAAAAACAACGAGAACCGGGTTGCCCTTACACCCGGAGGCGCAGGACTGCTGCGGCAGCACGGACATCAGGTTATAGTCGAGGCCGGAGCCGGGGAAGGAAGCGGTTTTGCCGATAGCGATTATGCGGGGGAAGGCGCGTCAGTGCTGGAAAAAGCGGCTGAAGTATGGGCGCGGGCCGATATGATCATGAAGGTAAAGGAGCCGCTGCCGTCCGAGTACGGTTATTTCCGGGAAAATCTGACGATTTTTACTTATCTTCACCTGGCGGCGGAGAGCGATCTGACCCATGCGCTTGTCCGCAGTAAGGTGACCGGCATCGCCTATGAGACGATTCAGCTCCCGAACGGCAGCTTGCCGCTGCTGACGCCGATGAGCGAGGTGGCGGGCCGTATGTCGGTGCAGGTCGGTGCGCAGTTTCTCGAAAAATTTTACGGCGGGCGGGGAATTTTGCTGGGCGGCGTGCCGGGCGTTCCGCCGGCGGACGTCATTATTTTGGGCGGAGGCATTGTCGGAACGAATGCGGCCAAGATGGCGTTCGGGCTGGGCGCGAACGTGATGATCATCGACCGGAGCGCGGACAGACTGCGTTATTTGGACGATGTGTTTCACGGACAAATCCGGACGCTGATGTCCAATCCGTTCAATATCGCAAGCGCCGTGCAGCGTGCCGATCTGTTGATCGGCGCCGTGCTCATACCCGGCGCAAGAGCGCCGAAGCTGGTGACGGAGGACATGGTGAAGCAGATGAAACAGGGCTCGGTCATCGTCGATGTGGCCGTCGATCAGGGCGGCTCCATCGCTACGATCGACCGGGTAACGACGCACAGCAATCCGGTTTACGAAAAGCACGGAGTGCTTCACTATGCCGTCGCCAACATGCCGGGTGCGGTTCCGCGCACATCGACGCTGGCGCTGACGAATGTTACGCTAACCTACGCTTTGGAACTGGCTGACAAAGGCATTGTGCCAGCCATCCGCAGCTTTGCGGAGCTGCGGCTAGGCGTCAATACGTACCAAGGCCATGTTACCCATGCAGCCGTTGCCGAATCGGTAGGTTTGCCTTACCGGAAGCTGGAGGAGCTGTTGATTTTGTGAATGGCTTTGGCCGGAACCACCGGCTCCTGCGCAAGCTTCGCTGCGAAGCTTGTACAGGAGCTTTTTTTGTTGTTTAGGAAATTATGCGCAGCAAATTTCTGAGGATAACCGGGGGCTCCCCCAAAAGTAATAGGAATTGGCTTCGGAGCTTCACGTCACTTTTGGGGGACTTTGTTGTTGCAACGCATGATTTGTCCGGCTGACTCCATCATAATCCATGCTCCGCGGTCATATCATGGTTATGGGCGCGTATGCCGTTTGTACATGCCGCGGGTCTCGTGCTGTCGCAATGGACAATCCGTGATCCGGAAAAATTAACGCTTCGCGGTTATCCGGATATTTTTCAGACAATTACAGATGTTTCACCGCAATCGGGAGAAATGGGGGCAATCGGGTGAACCTGCCCATGCATCGCCCGGTTTCCGGAATGATATTCGCTCGAGGGGGACAGGCCATGATCCTTCATGTCCGCAAGTGGCTGGAACGAGGCAAATTTGTACTCATGTTTTGTTTGTTCACGTTTGTTCTCTACCATATTTTGTCGGCGGTTGCCCAGTGGCTGGAGCCGACGCAGCGCTACAAGGAACCGGTCGGGCGTGCGGTCAAAGTATTTCAAGACCATGGTGCGATTTCCGACCAAGGCTCTATGGCGGATCGGTTAAAGCTGTTTTACTGGATGGGAGAATGAGAAAGGAATAAGCTTTCTCGCTCAAGGAGGATTCTGCCCTTTCTTGTTGAATGTACTTAAGGATTACCTTGAATCGATAATCCTTGGCATTTACATTGGAAGGGACATCAGCATGAACAACGAATTGCAATCATTCATCGAATTTTTGACCGATGAGCGGGGGCTTGCCAAAAATACGGTGGAATCCTACGAGAGGGATGTTCATCAATATCTAGAATATTTGCGCGAGCATGACATTCACTCGCTCCAGGATACGAATACATACCAGATCGCCAACTATTTAATGCGATTGAAGCAGTTGGGCAGAGCTGCGGCTACGCAATCGCGCAATATCGTTTCCATTCGGGCATTTTATCAGTATTTGGTTCGCGAACGCGTCATGGAGCATGATCCGACCCTCCATATGGAGACGCCCAAGCTGGAAAAAAAGCTGCCCAACGTAATGACCATCGGCGAAGTGGAGGCTTTGCTGGAAGCGCCGCGAACGGAAACAGCGATCGGCATGCGGGATAAAGCGATGCTTGAAGTGCTGTATGCGACGGGTATCCGCGTTTCCGAGCTGATCTCGCTGAACGTCGACAATGTGAATCTGGAGCTGGGGTTTGTGCGCTGCGTCGGTACGGCGTTGAAGGAGCGGATCATTCCGCTGGGCGGCTTTGCGGCCGAGTATGTCGGCTCGTATCAGAAAACGATGCGTCCCCGGCTGTTGAAGCAGACGGAGGCGGAGCAGGCGTTGTTCATCAACCATTTGGGTACGCGGATCACACGCCAAGGCTTCTGGAAAATTATTAAACGCTATGCGGCCGAAGCGCGCATCGTCAAGGAAATTACCCCGCATACGCTGCGTCATTCCTTTGCCGCCCATCTGCTGGAGAACGGCGCCGATCTGCGCTCCGTGCAGGAGATGCTGGGACATGCGGATATTTCAACGACGCAAATCTATGCGCAGGTCACGCGCGGCAAAATGAAGGAAGTGTACGACCGGACGCACCCGAGAGCGAAGCGGCCGTAGAATCTGTCCCGATGGTTTCGGAGTGTAAAAAGCATACAGAAGGCTCGTTCCTTTGCTTTAAGGAGCGGGCTTTTTATTGCCTCGATACCAGTTGTCTGATCTGCCGCGGAATGGAGGACATCCTTCCATATTTATGAAAATCGTTTTGCAAACGGGCGGGCGTTTTGCGATAATACAACTATTACCTGACAGGAGGTGGCTCGAATGGGTTTTCGTCGTATATGCCTGATCGTTTTGGATAGTGTGGGAATCGGAGAGCTTCCGGATGCGGCGAAGTTCGGGGATGCCGGCTCGCATACGCTGGGACATATCGCCGAGCGCGTGCCGGGATTTACGCTGCCGAATATGCAGCGGCTGGGATTGGGGAATATCGCGCCGCTTAACGGAATTGAACCGGCTGAGAGGCCGCTCGCCGCCTATGGGAAAATGGCCGAGGCTTCGGTCGGCAAAGATACGATGACCGGCCATTGGGAAATTATGGGACTCCGCATTACAATTCCGTTCAACGTATTTCCGGACGGTTTTCCGCAGGAGCTCATTGAGCGTTTCGAGCATGAGACGGGTCGCAAGGTGATCGGCAATAAGCCGGCATCCGGCACGGAAATATTGGATGAGCTTGGCGAGGAGCAGATGAAATCCGGCGCCTGGATCGTGTATACATCGGCTGACAGCGTGTTTCAGTTGGCGGCGCATGAAGAAATTATCCCGCTGGAGGAGCTGTACCGCGGCTGTGAAATTGCCCGCAGGCTGACACTCGAAGATCCTTACGCGGTCGGCAGGGTTATAGCGAGGCCGTATGTCGGGCAGCCCGGGGCGTTCAAGCGGACGCCGAACCGTCACGATTATGCGGTGAAGCCGCCGGAGCCGACGGTCATGAACTATTTGAAGGACGCAGGTCTGGATTGTATTGCCGTCGGTAAAATCAACGATATTTTTTCGGGCGAAGGGGTAACCGAGGCGCGCCCGACGAAAAGCAATCTGGACGGCATACAGGCGACCATCGATTATTTGAAAAAGCCTTTTCACGGGCTGCTGTTTACGAATCTGGTCGATTTCGACTCGCTATACGGCCACCGCCGCGATCCGGAGGGCTATGCCGGGGCGCTTGGGCAGTTCGACGAATGGCTTCCGCGAATGATGGATGAAATCGGACCGGACGATCTGTTGATTTTGACGGCAGATCATGGCAATGATCCGATCCATCCCGGAACGGATCATACCCGGGAATACGTACCGCTGCTCGTGTACGGCCCGAGTCTGAAGGAGGGCCAATTTATAGGCATCCGGGATACGTTCGCGGATCTCGGCGCTACCGTTGCCGACAATTTCGGCGTCGCGGGTACGGGCATTGGGAGCAGTTTTTTAAGCCGGCTATAAAGTCCGGTGAAGTCTTCTAAACTTTACATTTCGAACAGGAGGAAGCAAGATGGACGATACATCGGTTCTACAACAAATTAAAGAAGCGGCGGCCTACATACGCGGCCAATATGCGGAAGCGCCGGAAATCGGCCTGATTCTCGGCTCGGGGCTGGGCGTTATCGCCGATCTGGTCGAGCGGGCGACGGTGATTGCGTACCGGGACATTCCCCATTTTCCCGTTTCTACTGTCGAAGGGCATGCAGGCGAGCTGCTGCTGGGGACGATAAGCGGCAAGCATGTGCTGCTGATGAAAGGACGCTTCCATCTGTACGAGGGCTACGGAGTGGATGTCGTATCGTTTCCGGTTCGCGTTATGAAGGAGCTGGGCGTCAAGACGCTTATCGTCACGAATGCGGCCGGCGGCGTCAATACGTCGTTTGAAGTGGGCGATCTGATGCTGATTAAGGACCACATTAATTTCACGTTCCGCAATCCGCTGATCGGGCCGAATCATAACGAGCTGGGCGTCCGTTTCCCGGACATGTCCGAGGCTTATAACCGCGGACTGCGGCAAACGGCGCATGAGGTGGCATCCGGACAAGGACTCAAGCTTAAAGAGGGCGTTTACCTCGGCATGCTGGGTCCATCTTATGAGACGCCGGCCGAAATCCGGATGATTCGCACGCTGGGAGCGGACGCCGTCGGCATGTCGACAGTGGCAGAGGTGATCGCAGCCCGGCATGCCGGCATCGAGGTGCTCGGCTTCTCCTGCATTAGCAATATGGCGGCGGGTATTCTCGATCAGCCGTTATCCCATGCGGAAGTGATGGAAACGACCGAACGCGTGAAGCCGAAATTTTTAAAGCTGATTGTTGGCATTGTCGCGAAGCTGTGATCATCATATTCCGTAAGCGGAAGGGGACGAATCGTTTTGGAAACGAATTACCTGCAACATATTCAAGAAGCCGCGCAATGGATTCGGCAGCGGCTGCAGCATACAACACCGCAGATCGGGCTGATCCTCGGCTCGGGCTTGGGCGATATGGCCGGGCAGGTTGACAATCCGATCACGATTGCCTACGATCAAATCCCTCATTTCCCGGTATCGACCGTTGAAGGGCATGCCGGACAATTCGTTATCGGGAAGCTGGAAGGGAAGCCGGTTATCGTCATGCAGGGCCGCTTTCATTACTATGAAGGCTACTCCATGAAAAAGGTCGTATTTCCCGTTTATGTCATGAAGGCGCTGGGCGTCCGCTCGCTGGTCATTACAAACGCGGCGGGCGGGATGAACCGCAGCTTTCAGGCGGGCGATCTGATGCTGATCTCCGATCATTTGAACATGACCGGCAGCAATCCGCTCATCGGCGTTAACCACGCCGAGCTGGGGGTACGCTTCCCGGATATGTCGGAAGCGTACAATCGCGGCTACCGCGTATTGGCGAAGCGCATCGCCGAGCAAATGCGCGGCGCCGGCACGCCGATCCGGCTGCAGGAGGGCGTCTACAGCGGGATCAGCGGTCCCAGCTATTTGCCTCCGGCGGAGCTTACGATGCTGGCGCGGCTCGGCGGAGACGCCGTGGGCATGTCCACCGTCGGCGAAGTAATCGCAGCCCGACACGCCGGGCTTGATGTGCTCGGCATTTCCTGCATCACCGACATGGCGATCGGCGAGGAGCTCGAGCCGCTGACGCATGAGCAGGTTGTCGCGGTTGCGAATAAAACGAAGCCGATGTTCATTGAACTGGTGCGGAATTTTGTAAAAGAAGTGAAGATTTAATGTAAGATTCATAAGATTTTAATAATGGACAAGAAGTCGAGGCGTATAATGAACGTAAAGTCACAGTTTAGACAAAAAGTTGGGAGAGTGGTGGGCCGTATGAATAGCTTCAAAAGTTTTCTTAAAGGCTTCTTCTTCGCTTTTATCTCGATTGGCGCGATTCCGTTCCTTGTTATCCAAAGCTTTCTTGAGCAGCTGTAAAAAGCGATTGTATTTGAAGCGGAGGCTGCTTGTCGCGAAATACAATGACGGTCTGTCCCGGTATTGAAGGGGCAGACCGTCGTTCGTTTTTCAACGTTTATTTCGATTTCTTCGCGCCTTTGTCGCTTGTGCGGGTCGTCGTGTTTTGATTGGCGTGTCCCTGCTGCTTTTTCGACATCGTAGGCTCACCTCCTGAGCGTCAACTCAAAGCTTTCAAGCTATTTTAGTATGACAAGCTGTTTTCGGGTATATGCATGGAGCCGTCAGCAGAAGGATTTCCAATAAAAAGGATAACAGGACTTTTAAACTAAATCATCGCATGGTATAATTGGGTCAAACGGACTATATTTGCGGTTGGGAAGTGATGGGCATGTGCGCTTTGATGGTAGCCAATTGTCCGGGTTGCGGCAAAGTGTTTCAAAAAAACTTGCGAAATCTGTGCATGGATTGTGTTAAGAAGCTTGAACACGAATACGAAGCGTGCTATCGTTATTTGCTGAGCAACCGTAAAGCTGCGACATCCGATCTCAGCCATGCGACGGGAGTGCCAGAATCAACCATCTTTTCCTGGATCAAGGACAGAAGGCTGTCGGCTATCGACTATCCTAACCTGACTTATCCCTGCAACAGCTGCGGAGGCCCGATTCGTCAAGAATCGTTATGCCAGCCATGCCGGAACCGATTAACCAGAGACATTCAGGAGATGCGGGATAAGGAATTGAGGCGGACCGATGGAAGCGGGTTCAGAAGCTTGTCGCCGCGGCATCGATAACGCAATATTGTATCCCTCTGCTCAATTGGCGGGGGGATTTTGGTTTTGTCGGCAACTGTGATAAAATGGCTTAGGAAATGAAAAAGCGGCTGAAACTGTCACAAACTTTTCACCTGTAGCCCTCAAAAAGGAATAGGTAAAGCCCGTTTCATTATGTACAATAATGGTATACGTCTGATGTGCAAAACAGTTAGGGGGATTTTCCGAATGAAGTGGATTATGTTTAGTTTGTTTATCGTAGCCTGTTTGTTAGGTGCTGGAGTGCTGTTCCAGAACATTTCGGAGCGCCAAGCCGAACAAGCGGCAGAAGCCAAGGCCGGACCGCAATTGAAATTCGTGGCCTCGAACTTTCAGTTTGACAAGCCTGAATATACAGTGAAAGCTGGCGAAAAGCTTACCGTCTCTCTTCAAAATAAAGAGGGCCTCCACGCGTTGGAAATCGTAGGTTTGAATGTAAAGCTGGACAACAACACCAAATCGGCCGAGGTTACTTTCGATAAGCCGGGCACGTATGAGGTTCACTGCATTTTGCCTTGCGGACCAGGGCATGCGGATATGAAATCGAAATTGGTCGTTCAATAATACGATCTGAATAGAGCCGGAAACGGCTGAGCACAATGAAAAACTGTTGAGAGCTGCTCTCAACAGTTTTTTCATGTTATTTGATACGGCGGCCGCACCATTCGAATGGGGAACCCATGTCAGTCGAACCAGCCGTTTTTCCGGAACCACCTGTACATGCCGAATCCGATTAAAAACATAACCAGCAGGCAAACAAAATAGCTCCAACGCCACTCCAGCTCCGGCATAAAATGAAAGTTCATTCCATAGATCCCCGCCAGGAAGGTGAGCGGCATGAAAATCGTCGTGATCACCGTCAATGTCTTCATAATGTTATTCATCCGGTATGAGTTCAATGAGATGTAGCTGTCCCGTATGTCGGCCGTCATCTCGCGGTTCGATTCAATAATTTCCGAAAGCTTGAGCAAATGGTCGTGAATGTCCGTAAAATAAAACATTTGCTGTTTGATGCCTTCGATTTTATCCGTGCTGATGATTCGGTAGAACAGGTCGCGCATCGGTACAATCGTTTTGCGCAGCTTCAACAGACGGGTACGGATCTCAAACATTTCGTTCATCAGCTCTTGAATCGAATCCCCTTTAACATTGGAGTCGAAGTCATTCAACTGATCCTCAATCTGATACACGCTTGGAAAATATTCGTCCACGAGAGTATCCATCACCAGGTAGGCCGCATACACATGTCCAATTCCCCGGTAGTCGCGGCTGTCCGTCATCCGTTTCCAGGCCTCGTCAATTTCGCCGGACGGGAACAGATGGAAGGTGACGATGAAATTGCGGCCCCAGAACATATCCACCTCCTCGGCGGCTAATGTGGCCGGGTTCATCGCGTGCAGCACAAAAAAATGGACATCCTCGTAATGATCCACCTTTGGCCTCTGCAGCAAATGAAAGCAGTCCTCGATCGCCAGCGGGTGGAAGTGGAAATGACTCTCCAAATGTGCGGCCTCCTCCTCCGTCGGCTCGCTGAAATCGACCCAGTACCACAGCAAATTCGGAAGCTCTTTTAAGTCCCGGAGGGATGGAGCGGGTATGATTTCAAATTGTTCGTTGATTGCCATGATTCGGATCATGGGGTCCCTCCTTAGAGTTCATCACGTCATTTTGTCCAATTTTTAAGCTTTCTGTATTGGGTTGGATTCATATTAATTTTTTGCTTGAAAAAATGGGAGAAGTGCGATGTATCGTAGAAGCCGAGATGCTCTGAAATCGTCTCGATGCTGTAGCTCGAATTAATCAGCAGCGAGCGCGCTTTGTTGATTCTCAAATGATTAAACAGCTCGATGACACCGCATCCGAATTCTTTGTTTACAAGACGCTCCAGATGGGATGGGCTGATCGTCAGCTCGCGCGCCACTTCGCTTAGCGTAATTTTCCGGCTTAAACTTTTGTTTAAATAAGTCAACAAATGATTTTTAAAATCAAGCCCGGTGCCATGGATCGCTTTCTCGACGGCGGAAGCAATAAATTCATCGATCCGGTTGGACGTTCTGATTTTGGAAAGCTTGGTCAGTTCCATACAGCCTTGTTTAATGGCAGGCATATGGTCCAGCGCCTCGTTATGCTCAATGACGGTAAAGTCGTGAATATACGCCTCCAGCAGCGAAACGAGCCCTTTGCGGTCTTTTTCCGGCTGAAGATTGATCCCGAACTGATAATAGCCGGTTACGCTTTTCAGCGAATGGACATGCAGCGGCGGGATGATGCATAATTGCCCCCTTTTTAAAGGATAAACCTCTTCGTTAATCGTGAGCAGCAAAATGCCTTCGAGCATAAAAATGAACTGGTAGTAAGGGTGATGATGCGCATCCATCGTCCAATTTTGGCGTCTTTCGAAAAAGTTAACCTCATAATAGGGCTCAGGCAGAGACGTTGTCAACAATCCGGTATCGCTTTCATTAATCACCGCCGTATCCCCCCGTTCGAGCAGATTATGAGCAGAATATACAAATAATTGGTCGGATTGTCAATGGTTGAATGCATGAATGCTGAATATAATCAAATTAACAAGCGAATCGAAAATGCCCAATGATGAAAAGAAATTACAATTAACGGGCGGCAAGGTTCGCTTATCCGTCAATTGGGACAAGGAGGGAATCGTTCAAAGTTATATGTAAACGTTATCATATTTTATCAACTACTCTTTTTAAGGAGGCAAGACCATGTCCAAACGAAACGTATCCGCCTTGGCGTTATCCGTACTTTTCATCGCCGCAAGTGTGACGGCGGGCTGCACTTCCGACAGCGGGGGAGGCGGCAGCGCGGCTGCAGATAAACCTGCGGACCCCCAAGGAACCGTAGCGGCAGGCGCAAAAATTTCCGAAAAGCCGCTGACGGTCAACGGCTGGACCGATTTTATTCCGGCTACCGGCTCATCGGGGGTGTCCAGCTACAGCGACCAGATCGTGTGGAAAGAAATCGAAAAAAGAACGAACATTTCCGTAAAATGGGAGACGACAGCCGCACCGGGTTCGGATGATTTCAAGTCGCAGCTCGGGCTTATTATGGCGTCGGGGAAGCTGCCGGATTTGATCGGGCATATCGATCCTTTGTTGGCCGATCAATACGGCAGACAAGGCGCGCTGCAGCCGCTTGAGGATTTGATCAAGAAACACGCGCCCAACTTGCAAAAGATTTTGGACGGCAACCCCGCAGTCCGAGGACAGATTACGTCGCCCGACGGACATATTTACTTTTTCCCGAGACTGCTGCTCGATACGCGCACGCAAACTTTCGCCGGTTACATGATACGGGGGGATTGGCTGGAAAAGGTAGGGATGAAGGCACCGGATACGACCGATGAGCTGTACCAGGTTTTGAAAGCGTTTAAAGAAAAAGATCCGAACGGAAACGGGAAGCAGGACGAAATCCCGTTCACCGATAATCCGAATCCGATTATATGGGCATTCGGCGTAGGCAGCAGAGGCCCGAACAGCACCGACGACTTCTTTATCGAGGACGGCAAAATCAAGTACGGCCCGACCGACTCCCGGTACAAGGATGCTTTGCAATATTTGAACAAGCTTTACAGCGAAGGGCTGCTGGACCCCGAATACGAAAAAATGAAGGCGGATGTGCGCGACGGGAGAATTATGCAGGAAACGTCCGGTTTTATGTACGGCTCCAATGCAGGATACTTGACCAAATACAACAAGATGCTGAAGGGCGCGAGCAAAAATCCGGGCTTCATCGCGGTTGCCCCTCCGAAAGGCCCGACCGGCGAGCGAAACATTATCGGCAAACATAACGAGATCGACCCGGGCCGCGGCGTATCGATAGCGAGCACGACCAAATATGCGGCGGAATTGACGAAGCTGATGGATTACTTTTACTCGAAGGACGGGGCGATGCTGCTTTATTTCGGACTGGAGGGCGACACGTATACGATGAAAGACGGGGTGCCGACCTATACGGATAAAGTGGTGAACGATCCTAAGCTCGATATTCTCGGCTATTTGAACACGTATGTCGGCTTTGTCAGCGGTTGGCCGTCCGCACAAATTCCCGAGCATTATTTGGCGACCTTGAGCGACGAAGGCAAGAAAGGTAACGCCCTGGCTGTACAATATGCCGGGAAGAAGAAGGTTCCGGCGCTTCATTTCACCCCGGAGGAATTGAATGAGGTGCAGGCTCTGCAGCGAGATATCAATACGTTTATCGATGAAAACATGAACGCATTCATACGCGGTAAAAAACCGTTCGGCGAGTACGACGCTTTCCAACAGGGGCTTAAAAAAATCGGATCGGATAAGCTGACCGAGCTGTACAGTAAAGCCTATGAACGGTACAACGCGGTATTGAAGGGGAAATAGCGCTTACGAAGCCGGCTTTCCTTACGGAAAGCCCAAAGCAGATGCTTACGAAGCTGGCTTTCCTTACGGAAAGCCCTGAGGAGGGTATCCCATGCAACAAATCGCTGCGCAAGCGCAAACGAAGCAGGCGAAATGGGGGCTGCGTATGAAATGGAAGCGCAACCTCGTCTTGTACTTATTTTTGGCGCCTGCCGCCGTCTATTATTTGCTGTTTCATTACGCGCCGATGTACGGCACGCTGATTGCATTTCAAGACTATAACCCGTTTCGCGGTATGCTCGGCAGTCCATGGGTCGGGTTCAAGCATTTCGATGCCTTTTTCAACTCGATCTATTTTTACCGGCTCATCCGCAATACGTTTTTGATCGGAGCTTACAGCATTTTGTTCGGCTTTACGATACCGATCCTGTTCGCTCTGCTGCTGCATGAGGTGAAGCATGCCAAGCTCCGCACAATGATCCAGTCGGTCAGCTATTTGCCGCATTTTATTTCGACGGTTGTAGTCGCCGGGCTGATTGTTACATTCACTTCGCCGTCGACGGGATTTATTAACGGACTGCTTCAATTTTTCGGCGGATCCCAAATCGATTTTTTGCGCGAGCCGGGATGGTTTCGTACCGTCTATGTTTCGTCGGGCGTATGGCAAACGTTGGGCTGGAGCTCGATCATTTACTTTGCCGCATTGGCCGGCATCAGTCCCAGCCTGTATGAGGCCGCAGAAATGGACGGAGCGAGCCGCTGGCAAAAAATATGGCATATCAGCCTGCCCGGCATCAAGCCGACCATCATTACGATTTTGCTGCTCGATCTGGGCCGGGTGATGGACGTAGGCTTCGAGAAGGTGTTCCTGCTGTACAATTCAACCACCTACGAGACGGCCGATGTGCTTAGCACGTACGTTTACCGTTCGGGGCTGGTGCAGCAGCAGTACAGCTTCGCCTCCGCTGTCGGCCTGTTCAACTCCGTTCTGACGTTCGTCATGATCGTCGGCTTCAATCGATTGGCCCGCCGGCTCAGCGGCTATTCGCTCTGGTGACTGAATATATGGAAAGCGGGTGATCTGGAACAATGAACCGCGCATCGCTTAAAATGAACGCGGCCGATTATGCGATTTACACGCTTCTCATGCTGACGGCCGTCTTGTTTGTGTACCCGTTCTACTATATCGTGCTGGCCTCCTTTAGCGATCCGGCCGCCGTCATTACGTACCCGATGCTGTTATATCCCGTCGATGCAAATCTCGGCGCCTACAAGCTGCTGCTGTCCACGGGCACGATTTGGCTCGGCTACTACAACAGCCTGATTTACACAGTCAGCGGAACCTCCTTGAACGTGACGGTGACATTGCTCGCCGCCTACGCTTTATCTCGCTCCGAGCTGGCGGGCCGCAACGTCGTACTGTTTTTTATCGTCATTACGCTGTTTTTTAACGGCGGTATGATTCCTACGTATTTGATTGTCAAATCGCTCGGCATGCTCGACACGCGCTGGGCATTGATCGTCTCCGGCGCGGTGACGACCTGGAATTTGCTCATCACGAAGACGTATCTGGAATCGAACATTCCTCAGGAGCTGCGGGATGCCGCGGAAATGGACGGAGCGTCGGAATTTACCTTTTTCTCGAAAATCGCACTCCCGCTATCGAAGCCGATTATCGCCGTGATTGCGCTGTTTTACGGTTCGGGCCATTGGAATGCGTATTTTAACGCGTTGATTTATATCCGGCAAAGAGACCTGTATCCGCTGCAGGTGTTTTTACGGGAAATGCTCATCTTGGATCAAAACACGGAGATGATGGGAGACGTCAGCGATCATCGGGTGCTGGTTGCGCTGACCTTGAAGTTTGCGATTATGGTTGCCGCCGTAGCGCCGCTCCTGATTATATTTCCGTTCGTGCAGCGGTTTTTTGTCAAGGGCGTGTTAATCGGCGCTTTAAAAGAATAGACCAAGGAGTTGTGGAGAGCATGGGCATCATACAAACAAAACAGGTTAACGTGAACATCGAAAGGCTGACGGACGGCGACGGCCACCAGTTTTACGGATATTACGACAATCCGGCCTGGAGCGGGAACGACCGCTTTCATTTGTATCATAAAGTGAAGTTTTGGGATCGGCTGCAGGAAGCGGGAGATACAGCGGAGCTGGGGATGATCGACATCGCGACGAAGCGATACGTCCCGCTCGCGGAGACGGCGGCATGGAATTTTCAGCAGGGCGCGATGCTGCAGTGGCATCCGCTTGCACCCGATAGCGAAATTATTTTCAATACACGCAGCGGCGGGCAATGGCACGGAGCCGTCATGAACGTGCATACGAAAGAGCGCCGGCTGCTGGACCGGCCGGTTGTGAATGTGGATCCTGCCGGGCGCTATGCGCTGAGCGTCAACTTTGCGCGAATGTTCGATTTCCGTCCCGGTTATGGGTACGCGGGTATTCGCGATCCTTTTTATGACGATCCTCATCCGGAGCAGGACGGCATTTTTCGGATCGAGCTTGCAACCGGCAGAAGCGAGCTCGTTGTATCGCTGCAGCGCATTTGGGAATTGACGAAGGGGGCCTTCAACGGCGCCGACCGGAAGATCATGATCAATCATCTTAATTTCAACACGGACGGAACGCGTTTCATTGCTCTGGTACGCAATTTTCCGGTAGCGGCCGGGTGGAAAACGGCGATTGTGACAGCGAACTGCGACGGCTCGGAGCTGTTTCTGCTATCCGATTTTTCCTACGCATCCCATTACCATTGGAAGGACCCGGAGCGGCTTGTCATTTATTCCAATGGGGCAGCAGGATCGAACGCGGGAAATCAGCTGTACGTGCTGACCGACCGGACACATCGGGTCGAATTGGTGGATCCGGCATTTTTTCGTAAAGACGGACACTGCAGCTATTCGCCGGACCGCTCCATGCTGCTGTACGACAGCTATCCGGACGAAGACGGCTACCGCCATTTGTATGTGTACGATCTGGTTCATAAGAAGGGAGCCTTGCTCGGCTCCTTTTATTCGAATCCGAAGGCGAACGGCGATTTCCGGTGCGACCTGCATCCGAAGTGGAACCGGGCCGGCACCGCGATTTCATTCGACTCCACGCATGAGGGGCAGCGGCATATGTACATGGCCGATATGAGGGATGTTTTCAACTCTTAAGCGTTAGGAGAAGCGGGCCTCGCTGTGTTAAAATTTAGAAGTCCGGTGAAATAAGGCGGCGGAGTCGTTCAGAAGAAGCGCCGTCACGCGCCATTGTCTATTAATTTCAACTGCTTGAGCCTTTCACCGTACTTGTAAAATCTTATATAAATGTCAGCGAGGTGCCGTTATGAGAACTGTTGATATTATCCAGAAAAAGCGGGATGGCAAGCTGCTGTCTACCGAGGAAATCGAATTTTTGATCGAAGGCTACTGCTCGGGCGAAATCCCGGATTATCAAATGTCGGCATGGGCGATGGCGGTTTACTTCAACGGCATGTCAGCAAAGGAAACGGCCGATCTGACGATGGCGATGGCACGCTCCGGCGATCAGGCGGATTTGACCTCGATTCCCGGCGTGAAGGTCGACAAGCACAGCACGGGCGGCGTGGGCGACACGACCACGTTAATATTGGCGCCGCTCGCCGCCGCCGCCGGCGTGCCCGTGGCCAAAATGTCCGGACGCGGGCTCGGTCATACCGGAGGTACGGTCGATAAGCTGGAGGCGATAGACGGTTATAGGGTGGAGCTGACGAAGGAGCAGTTTTTGCAGCAGGTCCGCTCGATCGGCGTTTCGGTCATCAGCCAATCCGGCAATATTACGCCTGCCGATAAAATGCTGTATGGGCTGCGCGACGTGACGGCGACCGTAGATTCGATCCCGCTCATCGCAAGCTCGATCATGAGCAAGAAGATCGCTTCCGGCGCGGATGCGATCGTACTGGACGTAAAGACCGGCAGCGGCGCCTTTATGAAGACGCTGGACGATTCCATCCGGCTGGCGCAGGCGATGGTCGAGATCGGGGCGCAGGTCGGCAGGGCGACCGTCGCGGTCATCACCAACATGGATGAGCCGCTCGGGTTTGCGATCGGCAACGCGCTGGAGGTGCGCGAAGCGGTCGATACGCTGCAAGGCGCGGGGCCCGCGGATTTGACCGAGCTGTGCCTCGTACTCGGCGCGCATATGCTGCAGCTTGGAGGCAAGGCGGCGTCGTACGACGAGGCGAGAGCCGCCGCCGGGCAGCTGCTCGCAAGCGGCGCCGCGCTCGGCAAGCTGAAGGAGCTGATTGCCGCACAGGGCGGCAAGCCTGCGCTTGCAGACCGGCCGGAGCTGCTGCCTGCGGCCGAATTTCAAGTGCCGGTGCCGGCTCTCGAGGACGGCACCGTATCGCATATTGACGCCGAAGCGCTCGGCGTCACGGCGATGATGCTGGGCGCGGGGCGTGCGACCAAGGAGGACGTCATCGACCTGGCGGTCGGAATCGTGCTGCGCAAAAAAGTCGGCGACCGCGTTGCGGCGGGCGAACCAATTGCCGAGCTGCACATGAACCGCAATGAGCCGATGTTCACTGAAGATATGACGCAGCGCATGCGCAATGCGTACACCATTAGTCAAGAAGCGGTCGAGAAAGCGCCGCTTATATACGCGGTCGTAACCAAAGACGGCGTGAAGCTGCTGCAATAAATCTCCGCAAGTTCATAGAGTACGTACGATTTATCCACGAAACCGCCGGAATCCGTTTCCGACGGTTTTTTCTTTTGGGCCGAACTCCCCCCGGATGGAATATTTTGCTGCAATCTCGTCAACACTGAATAGAAGCAATATAGAGACTGTCGACGAATAGAGATAATGACTTGGAGAATGGCTTGCCGTTCATCGACAGTCTCCTACAACCATAGATTTGGAGGGGTAGAAAGGTATGTTTAAGAAGGCGTTACAGCTGTTTGTCACCATTCAGCTCGTTATGGCGTTATCGCTGCCTGCGGCGTTCGCAGAGGAGAAAAAAGCTCCGGGATCCGCCGTTGATCTCGCTCCGAACGCAACCTCTGCAGTCGTGATGGATGCAGATACCGGAACGGTCATTTTCGAAAAAAATAAAGATGCCAAGCTTCCTCCAGCCAGTATTACCAAAATTATGACGATGCTGCTTGTCATGGAAGCGTTGGACCAAGGCAAAATCAAAATGGATGACAAGGTGCGCACAAGCGAATACGCCGCATCCATGGGAGGCTCGCAAATATTTCTCGAGCCGGGCGAAGAAATGACGGTGCAGGATATGCTCAAGGGTATCGCACTGGCTTCAGGCAATGACGCTTCGGTAGCGATAGCCGAAAAATTGGGCGGCACCGAACAGGGCTTCGTCAAAATGATGAATGATCGCTCCCAGCAGCTCGGGCTGAAAAATACCCAATTCATCAATCCGAACGGGCTTCCGGCGGATAATCACTACTCCTCCGCGATGGATATTGCCATCATGTCGCGGGAGCTGCTGAAGCACGAGGAAATTACCAAGTTTACCGGGCTGTACCAGGATTATTTGCGCAAAGATTCGCCGAAGCCGTTCTGGCTGGTCAACACGAACAAGCTGGTTCGCTTCTACAGCGGAGCGGACGGATTGAAAACGGGCTATACGAGCGAGGCGAAGTTTTGCTTGTCCGCTACGGCCAAGAGAGATAATTTCCGTCTGATCACTGTCGTAATGGGCGAGCCGAACACGAAAACGCGCAATGCGGAAGTATCCGGGTTGTTCGATTACGGATTTTCCCAGTATACAAGCTATTCCATTTTTAAAACAGGCGATGAAATAGGCAAGTTCAAGATCAGCAAAGGCGAGCAGGCGGTCGTGCCGTTTACGGCCAAGCATCCTTACAGCATTTTATTGAAAAAGGGTGAAGCTGGGGACGGGCTGCGTCATGAAGTACAAATGAATTCCGACCTGAAAGCGCCGATTGCCATCGGCCAGCCTATCGGTAAAATTGTCATTTTCAAGGGCGATCAAATGCTGTCCGAGTTTCCGTTGGAATCGTCGGTCGAGGTGAGGAAAGCAGGCTGGTGGAAGCTGATGAAGCGGACAGCCAAACATTTGTTCTTTATCGGCGATGAATAGAGCTCCGGTGAATTCCGCCTGCTGTATCGGCGGATCATCATACTGAATCGATATTAAATTGTCAGCTGCTTGCCGCTGCTTATTCGCCGTACTTCCGCAGCTCCGTTCCGGTTCATTCGGGAAGGTCCGCTTTGTGCGTAAAATGTCACTTCTGTACTGATTGTGGCGCATTTCTTCTAGTTTTGTCGGGGGGCAGGAAAAGGCAAATCCCGTGTAGAAATGAGTGTGCATGAAAGGGAAGGAGTGAGCAGCTTGAGTCTTCACATTGAATTGAAACATCATCGGAAGGCACTGATCGTTAGGCTTAAGGGCGAGTTGGATCATCACACCGCGGACATGGTCAAGGCACGTATGGAGGAAGCGCTATTGAAGGGTGATACGAGCCATATCATCCTGAACCTGAAAGAGCTTTCCTTTATGGACAGCTCGGGGCTCGGCGTCATTCTCGGACGGTATAAGCAAATTGTGGCCAGAGGCGGGAAAATGGTCGTATGCGATGTCACCCCGTCGGTTTACCGGCTGTTTGAAATGTCGGGCATGTTCAAAATATTGTCTATTCAGGATAGCGAAACTCAGGCTTTAAGCAGTTTGGAGGTCGTATCATGAGTGAGCGCAATTTTATGAACCTGCAGTTTGCGAGCCGTTCCGAGAATGAAGCTTTCGCCCGTGTCACCGTTGCCGCGTTCGTCTCGCAGCTCGACCCGACGATGGATGAGCTCAACGATCTGAAAACCGTCATTTCGGAAGCCGTCACCAATTCGATCATTCACGCTTACGATAACCGGCCGGACGGGATAATTACGATTCGTGCGGAAATCGAAGGCGAAACCGTCTATCTCGAGGTAGAGGATCAGGGAGCGGGAATTGCGGATCTGGAGCTGGCGAAGCAGCCTTTGTACACAACGAGGCCGGAGCTGGAACGCTCGGGAATGGGCTTTACGATTATGGAAAATTTTATGGATGAAATTGAAGTGAAAACGGACGTCGGGATCGGTACGAAAATTAAAATGAAAAAGCGAATTGAATCTAAAAAAGCTTTATTCAATTAGGGGTCTGATCATATGGATGTCGATTTGAAACATGCCTCCCACAGCTATTTGGACGATACCGAGGTCAAGCGGTTAATTGCTTTAAGCCAATCCGGGGATACGCTCGCCAGAGAAACGCTGGTCAACTGCAACATCCGGTTGGTTTGGTCCGTCGTACAGCGCTTTTTGAACCGGGGCTATGAGGCCGAGGATTTGTTTCAAATTGGCTGTATCGGACTGCTGAAGTCGGTGGATAAATTCGACTTGTCGTACGACGTAAAATTTTCGACGTATGCGGTGCCCATGATTATCGGGGAAATTCAACGGTTTTTACGCGATGACGGGACGTTGAAGGTAAGCCGGTCGTTAAAGGAATTGGCGAATAAAATCCGGAAGACGAAAGACGAGCTGTCCAAGCGCAACGGCAGATTGCCAACGATTAAAGAAGTCGCCGAAGAGCTGGCCATTACGCCCGAGGATGTGGTGTTCGCACAGGAAGCGAATAAGCCGCTTTCCTCCATTCACGAAACGGTGTTCGAAAACGACGGGGATCCGATTACGCTGATGGATCAAATAGCCGACGAAGGGCAGGAGAAATGGTTTGAAAAGCTTGCCCTCAATGAAGCGATCGGATCGTTGAGTGAACGGGAGCGTTTGATCGTCTATCTGCGATATTTCCGCGATCAGACCCAATCCGAAGTGGCATCCCGCCTGGGCATTTCCCAGGTGCAGGTTTCACGGCTGGAGAAAAAGATTTTGCAATCGATCAAAGATCAGATCGCGCAGTAGCGCGGTGTCGATTACTTACATAAACCGGACTGTCCGTTTTTGCGGGCGGCCCGGTTTTTATTGTGTTTAGGAAATTATGCGCAGCAAATTTCTGTGGATAACCGGGGGCTCCCCCAAAAGTAATAGGAATTGGCTTCGGAGCTTCACGTCACTTTTGGGGGACTTTATTGTTGTTTAGATTGCAAGTGAATTTTTGCCAAACGGCGGAATGTTTATTGGTCGCGATTTCTTTTCATACTATGGGTTAAATGGCAGCCTGAGCCTGCGGCTGTTTAAACCATGGACAAGGAAGTGACAAACGCATGCTGACGGATTCCGGTTCTACCTTGTATATCCGCTTGCGCAAACGGATGTCGATCCGCCGCGGCGAATCGGTTCATCTCGGCCGGGTTGCGCAAATGCTGGTGGACCCGAAGTACGAGCAAGACTTGCACAAGCTTCTGCTTCATGAGCCCAAGGAACACGAAGGCAGCATTATCCTGATCGATATGATGCTGATTGTCGAGAAAATCAAGCGCAAGTTTCCGTTTTTGCAGATCGCGCATTTCGGCGAGCCTCATTGTCTGATTGAAATCGCCGAACCCCGCAAGCCGCCCAACCTTATTTTCATCGGTATGGTGTGGCTGCTGCTGTTTGTCGGGTCGGGCCTCGCGATTATGAATTTTCACGCCGACGTCAGCATGGGAGTCGTGCATCAGCGCATTTACCAGCTGCTGACCGGCCATTGGAAGGAGCATCCGCTGCTTCTGCAAATACCGTATTCGATCGGAATCGGTGTGGGCATGATTGTATTCTTTAACCATTTGTTCAAGAAGAAATTTAACGAGGAACCGAGCCCGCTTGAAGTCGAAATGTTTATGTACCAGGAAAATGTAAATTACTACGTCATTACCGAGGAGTACGCCAAAATCCAAAAAGCCGAGGATGAGGCGCGTCATGAATGAATGGTGGACGATTCCGCTGCAAGTATTTATCGGCTTCGCCGGCGGCTTGGCGGTTGGCAGCGGAATGGTGGCTTTCCTCGTCGTCCTGGACGTGATCCCGCGTTTGGCGCAAATTACACGTTCCTATTCGTTAATCCGCTGGTATGAGGCGGCAGTCGTGCTGGGCTCGCTGTTTTTTACAATTACCGATTTTTTTCAAATTACATATTCCTTGTTTCCGCTGTCCGCAGCGGTGTTCGGACTGTTCGCGGGGGGATTCGTCGGCATGTTGGCGGGAGCTTTGACGGAAGTGATCAATGTGCTGCCCATACTGGCCAAACGCATCGGGATGGGCTCCTACATGATTTGGCTGCTCATGGCGATGATTTTTGGCAAAATGATCGGCTCGCTTCTGGACTGGCTGCAAATATTAGGCTAGGTTCACGCTTTGATGTATAGACGGTAAGCCATCCTGTTGTTCGACTTATTCATTAAGAAAGAGAGGCATATATGCATGAATAAACTACCGAACAAACCGATCAAGCTGTCGCGCTTCAAGAACAAGGGCGAAGCGGGGGAAGCGGAGGGGCATCCCAAACTGATCATTGACGATGACGGCAATATTATCGACAGATCCGCAGAAGCAACGGACGATCCGGCTGCTGCTGCTGGTTCGTATGCAGAGGAAAGGGAGCGGGACGAAGGCGGGGTCCGACAGTTCGAGAATGTCCTGCCCGTTCACCGCCACGAGGCCGGGCTCGAGTCCGAACCTGACGGCGAAAAGGAGACGGCGCCGCGGCAGCAGCAGACGCTGAAAAAAGAAGACCGGATCGATGCGGACTTCGACGTATTAAAGCGCGAGCTGGAGGAACAGGTCGGATTTAACATAAGCTTCGACGTCGTCTTTCGGGAAATGGTGTTCGGCGGAACGAAGGTAGGAATCTTTTATTACAACGGCTTTGCCAAGGACGAGGTGCTGACGATTATTTTGGAACGTCTATCGACTGCCGTAGATACGGGGCGGAAGGAAAAACATTCTTTAAGCGATTCGCCCGTCAAGCATACGGTTCACGGCAGTGAAGGCGACAATACCGTTCAGCTGTTCATGGATGCGCTGCTGCCGCATATTCAGGTCAAACAATCGCAGCGGTTGAGCGAAGTTATCGATAATACTTCGACCGGAGCGACTGCGTTTTTTTTCGAAGGCTCCACATCCGCACTGCTGGTCGACGCCAAGCTGTTTCCGGTCCGTTCGACGGACGAGCCCGATTTGGAGCGTGTTGTGCGGGGGGCGAGAGACGGCTTTGTCGAGACGCTGCTGACGAACGTTACGCTGCTCAGACGGCGCATCCGGGACCCGAGGCTGAAGCTGGAAATGCTGCGCGCAGGGAGGCGGACGCATACCGATATATGTCTGGCTTACATCGACGATATTTGCGACAGGTCATTGATCGAAGCGATCCGCGATAAAATCAAGCAAGTCGACGTGGACGGCCTGCCGCTTGCGGAAAAACAGCTGGAGGAAGCCATCATCGGGAAAGGCTGGAATCCTTATCCGATGGTTCGTTATTCGGAAAGACCGGATGTCGTATCGGTTCATTTGCTGGAAGGGCATGTTGCCATCTTTGTGGACACGTCGCCCAGCGTCATTATTTTGCCGACGACATTTTTTCACCACGTCCAGCATGCGGAGGAATATCGTCAGACGCCGATGGTCGGCACCTATTTGCGCTGGGTCCGCTTCTTCGGAATTGCCGCCTCGTTGTTTTTACTGCCGCTATGGTTACTGCTCGTGACGTCCCCCGAGCTGAAGCCGGCCGGACTTGAATTTCTCGGGCCGCAAAAATCGGCGAAGCTGCCGCTTTTGCTGCAGTTTTTGCTCGCCGAAATCGGCACGGATTTGATGCGTATGGCAGCCGTACATACCCCCTCCCCGCTTGCAACGGCCATGGGCTTGGTCGCCGCCATACTGGTAGGCGATGTGGCCGTGAAATCGGGACTTTTCGTTAATGAGGTTATATTGTATTTGTCCATCGCCGCCGTCGGCACCTTCGCCACGCCAAGCTATGAAATGAGTTTGGCCAACCGGCTGACCCGACTTGCACTGCTCATCGCCGCCGCCGTTTTTAAAGTGCCCGGTCTTGTCATTGCCGCTTCGGCATGGCTCGTTTACCTGGCGGTCAAACGGTCGTATAATTCGCCGTACTTGTGGCCGTTTATTCCGTTTAATGGAAAGGCGCTGTGGGCTGTCCTAGTCAGAAAGCCGTTTTCGATCGGCAATACGCGGATGAGTCTGACCCGCCCGAGGGACGGGACGCGCAAACCGGTACGATAAAGCGCACTGGTGTATTGTCAGCATATACTTCATTATGGTACCTTAGAGGAAATGTTTACGGGAAGAGGGAAGCTGACTATGTACTTGCATGGAACAAGTAAAATTAATGATCAAGGCCATTTGGAAATTGGAGGCTGCGACACAAGCGATTTGGTGAAGCGGTTTGGTACTCCTTTGTATGTGATGGATGAAGCTCTGATTCGTCAAAGATGCCGCGAATATGTCGATGCGTTCCGTGCTACCGGCTTAAAATTTCAAGTTGCTTACGCGAGCAAGGCGTTTTGCGTCATGGCGATGTGCCGGATCGTCGAAGAAGAGGGGATGTCGCTGGATGTCGTGTCCGACGGCGAGCTGTATACGGCGCTGAAAGCAGGTTTCCCGCCGGAGCGAATTCATTTTCACGGCAATAACAAGACGCCGTATGAGATTGGAATGGCCATTGAAGCGCAGATCGGCTGCTTCGTTGTCGATAATCGGGTGGAGCTGCATATGGTGAACGCGATCGCGGCGGAGAAGCGACGCAAGGTGAACATCTTGTTCCGCATCACGCCGGGTGTCGAGGCTCATACCCACGAATATATTTCGACCGGTCAAAACGACTCCAAATTCGGCTTTGATCTGGATAACGGCTCCGCTTTCCGTGCGGTGCAAGAGGTCGCGCAGCTGCCGAATATCGAGCTGCTGGGCATTCATTCGCATATCGGCTCGCAAATATTCGAGGTCGAGGGCTTTCAATTGGCCGTCGATAAAGTGATCGGCTTCGCCGCCAAAGTTCGCTCGGAGCTGGGCGTTATTTTCTCCGTCGTCAATTTGGGCGGCGGCTTCGGTATCCGTTATGTGGAAGGCGATACGCCGCTTCCGGTAGCGAGCTACGTTCAAGCGATTACGGAATCGGTGATAACGAACTTCAGCCGGTACGACTATCCGATGCCGGAAATTTGGATCGAGCCGGGCCGCAGCATCGTCGGCGACTCGGGAACGACGCTGTATACGGTCGGAACGTATAAGGACATTCCGGGCATCCGCAAATATGTTGCCGTCGACGGCGGGATGACGGACAATCCGCGCCCGGCGCTGTACGAGTCACGCTACGAGGCGATGCTGGCCAACCGCGCCAACGAGCCGGGGGAAGAAGTCGTATCCATCGCGGGCAAATGCTGCGAAAGCGGCGATATGCTGATCTGGGACGTGGAATTGCCGAAGGTGAACACGGGAGATACATTGGCCGTTTCCTGCACAGGCGCCTATAATTATGCGATGGCCAGCAACTACAACCGGATTCGCCGGCCGGCCGTCGTGTTCGTCAAAGACGGGGAAGCGGACGTCGTCGTAGAACGGGAATCGTACGAGAACATCATCGGCAACGACGTAGTGCCTTCACGGATGAAGCAGGTTTCGAAATCCGTATAACATTCGCTGTGTTATGCTTGAACGGCACGGCTCCGGACGGTTGACCGCGGAGCTGTGTTTTTTTTGCTTGAAAAATGCTGCGCAGCAAACAGATGCGGCTGTCAGGGTCTTCTTAGATTTGATTTGTACAGGCAGAGCGAATATAGTACAATTAGACACATTGAACCAGGATAAACGGCTCCGCCGTCCTTATAGGACGAGCGCGTTTGTCAACTATGCGAAGCAAAGTATAAAATTTATACTTTCTTTACAACTACTAAAAAAGGAGTGTTACATATTTATGGCAAAGCAGGCTCATATCAAATTAGCCAACGGCAGCGAGGTTGTCCTCGATCTTTTTGACAAGGACGCTCCGAATACAGTAGCGAATTTCGAGAAATTGGCGAATGAAGGCTTCTACGACGGCTTGGTATTTCATCGCGTTATCCCCGGATTTGTCGCACAAGGCGGATGCCCTCAAGGTACGGGAGCCGGCGGACCGGGCTACCAAATCAACTGCGAGATCAACCCGAACAAGCATGAGCGCGGATCGCTCGCCATGGCGCATGCAGGCCGCAACACCGGCGGCAGCCAGTTTTACATTTGCTATCAGCCGCAGCCGCATCTGGACGGTCAGCACACCGTGTTCGGCAAAGTCGTTTCCGGTATGGAGCATGTGGATGCTTTTAAAGGCAGAGATAAAATGGAATCCGTCAAAATCGTTGAAGCTTAATACGAATTTGGGACAAGGTCATACATTCCTGAAATACAGGGATGTATGGCTTTTTTTATAATGATAGAAAGTATAAGTTTTCAGCGGAGCTGAAGCTTTCTATCATTTCAAAAAAACCTACATTTAAATCGCGGTCGCTCATCCTGAAAGGCCTCGATAAAGGTTTTTTTATAATGATAGAAAGTATAAGTTTTCAGCGGAGCTGAAGCTTTCTATCATTTCAAAAAAACCTACATTTAAATCGCGGTCGCTCATCCTGAAAGGCCTCGATAAAGGTTTTTTTATAAAAAGCTATAACGCGATGCTCTGAACACGATAGTGGAGCGCACGGCTAATAATAGCGGATCGAAAACCTGCAGACTTCGTTGTTTTCCGGTATAAAGCGGAATGAGTGCACGGGGACAAGCATAGGATGGTAAGGACAATACCGCAGCCATTGAATCGGACTGAAAAGCCGGTTGCGGCGGGCTTCGGTATTGAATACGATCCAGAGGTGCGGGTTCTATGAAACGTCATATCCAATCGTTCCTGGCGGTCTTGTCCATACTGGCGGCTCTACCTGTTACTGCAGCTGCGAATCCCAAAACCCCGGCGCCGGTCCAAGGCGAGATGTCGCCGAAAACTTATGAGGTGACATATCCGAAGTTTCAAATCATGATTAACGGCGCGCCGATGTATAACGGTAAAGCGATGTATCCGGTCATGATGTACGACGGAATGGTCTATTTTCCGATGACCTGGCGCTATACGCAAGCGCTCGGTCTGGATACTCAATGGGATCCTGTCGACGGATTCGCCATTTCAAAGAGCGGCAAGCCGGCGTCCAAGCTGGTCAACGATACGGCGATATTGTCAGCCAGACATTTTTACGCGAAGCTGCCGTCTTTTCAAGTCCGTGTAAACAATCATGCAATCGATAATGCCAACGAGCCGTACCCGGTATTGGTGTTCAACGATATCACCTATTTCCCGATGACATGGCGGTTTGCGGTCGAGCAATTGGGACTTGAGATCAAGATGGAGAAAGACAAATATTATATTTCAAAAGCGTCAGTATCCAATAAATAAATATATTTACTAATTTAAAGTTAGGATTAAATCCTTGCTTTTTTTTTGCGTTAATGATAATATTTCTAATCAATTAGTGTATTGGCATTGTTGGTCAATGCATGTACTTCAAATGATTTCCTTCGGGGCGGGGTGAAATTCCCCACCGGCGGTGATATGAAGCGCGAATGGCGCGTTTTATTCAGTCCGTGACCCGTGCCGCAGCTTGTCGCAAGCCGCAGCCGGTGGACTCGGTGCAACTCCGAGACCGACAGTATAGTCTGGATGGGAGAAGGAAAAAACGGGAACGGCTTATTTAGCCATGGCCTGTAAACGAGTGCAGCTTTTTTCGAAAAAACAGTTCAATCGGCTGTTCATTTTGTGCTGCACGAGTTGTTCGGCTATGTGCTTAGACGCCATCATTCTGCGTTTTTTTGTTCATGCCTGTTCAGCACAAGCCCCTTTTCATTTGGAAAAGAGGGCTTTTTTGTTGTTTTGGGAAATGATGCGCAGCCATTTCCCGGATTGCGGGGGATCTGTTTTGGGCCCTCAGCTTGGTCCACGGCCGTATCGGCCGGTTCGGGGAGGAGAAAGTCGATGCAGCTTTTGAATGATGAAACCTACATGAGATTGGCGCTCCAGCTTGCCGAGGGAGCTGCGGGCCAAACCGGAATCAACCCGGTCGTCGGCTGCGTGCTGGTTAAAGAAGGCCGTATTGTCGGGATGGGCGCACATTTAAAGCGAGGCACCCCGCATGCGGAAATTCACGCGCTGCAGATGGCCGGAGCGGAAGCGGAAGGCAGCACCGCATATGTCACGCTGGAGCCTTGCAGCCATTACGGCAAGACGCCGCCCTGCAGCGACCGGCTGATCAAGGAGAAAGTCAAGCGGGTTGTCGTAGGCAGCGCCGATCCGAATCCGCTTGTAGCGGGGACGGGGATCGCCAGACTCAGGGAGCATGGCCTCCAGGTCGATGTCGGACTGCTCGAGCGGGAATCCCGCCAAATGAACGAGGCGTTCAACAAATATATTTTGACGCGCCGACCGTTTGTTACGCTGAAGACGGCAAGTACTTTGGACGGGAAAATAGCTTCCCGGTCGGGCGACAGCAAATGGATCACGAACCCGGATTCCAGAAGCTTCGTTCACACGCTGCGCCATCGCAATCAAGCGATTATGGTCGGCATAGGGACCGTGCTTAGCGACGACCCGCTGCTGACAACACGGCTGGAGGTAACCGGATTGAACCCGGTTCGCGTTATCGTCGATTCGGGCCTGCGTCTGCCGCTTGCGGCCAAGGTCGTGACGGATCGTTCTTCCGAGACGCTGGTGCTGACGGCAGCGAATGCGCCGTTAGCCAAGCGGAATGCATTGGAGGCGGCCGGCGTAACGGTACTCGAATGCGGTGCGGGACCGGCCGTGGATTTGACCAGGGCAATGGAGCTGCTCGGCGAACGGGAAATCGGCTCAGTGCTGCTGGAGGGCGGCGGACAGCTGAACGGCTCGATGCTGGAGCTGGGCTTGATCGATAAGGCGCTTCTGTTCTATGCGCCGAAAATAATCGGCGGCGGGCGCCTTGCACCTGATTCCTTTCAATTTGCCGGCTTCGATTCGATGGAGGATGCGATCCGGCTCGAAGGTATTCGGGTACAGCAGTTTGGTGACGATATTTGTATAACCGGTTATCCGCTTAACAGGAACGGGGTGCAGCATGTTTACAGGAATTATTGAAGAGATCGGCACGATGCGAAGAATAGCGAAGCAGGGCCAGGCGATGATCTTGACCGTCGGAGCGAAACGGATTCTGGAGGATGTGCATTTGGGTGACAGCATTGCTGTCAACGGCGTATGCCTGACAGTCATTCAGTTTGATGAGTCTTCGATTACGGTCGATGTCATGCCGGAAACGTTCCGCCGCAGTACATTGCAAAAGCTTCAGACCGGCGACCGCGTCAATCTGGAGCGAGCGATGGCGGTCGGAGGCAGATTTGGCGGGCACATCGTGCAGGGACATGTCGATTCGACAGGCCTCATTATTACCCGCACGTCGGAGCAAAATGCGGTCGTTTTTCAGATCGAGCCGGGAGATACGTCCATTCTGAATTATATGATTCCGCACGGCTCCGTCACGGTCGACGGGATCAGCTTGACGCTCGTGCAAGTGACGGAACGCAGGTTTACCGTTTCGATTATTCCGCATACGCTGGCGCAGACAGTGCTGCAGCATAAGCAGCCGGGCGAGCAGGTTAATCTGGAGGCGGATGTGCTCGGCAAATATATGGAGAAGCTGCTGTTTTCCCGCGGCGCTTCCGATTCGCCGGCTGACCGGAGGCGGGGCGGCTTGACAGAGACATTTTTAGCGGAGAACGGATTCATGTAACTGTTTTATGCAACCCTAGATAGAAGGAAAGGCAGGGAGAGGAAAATGACTGAATCGTTACAATTCCATCCGATCGAGGCGGCGATCTATGATCTGATGATGGGTAAAGTTATTATAGTGGTCGACGATGAAGACCGCGAGAATGAAGGCGATTTTATCGCATTGGCGGAAAAAGCGACGCCGGAGGTTATCAATTTTATGATCAAGGAAGGACGCGGCCTCGTGTGTGCGCCCATTACCGAGGAACGGGCACAGGAGCTGGACTTGCCTCCGATGGTGGCGAGAAATACCGACTATCACGGGACCGCTTTTACCGTCTCGGTCGATCATAACGATACGACTACCGGGATATCCGCTTCCGAACGTTCCATGACCGTCAAGGCGCTGATCAACCCGGCCACCAAAGCGCAAAGCTTCCGGCGCCCGGGACATATTTTCCCGCTGATCGCGAAAAATGGCGGTGTCCTGCGCAGAGCCGGCCACACCGAGGCTGCGGTCGATTTGGCGAGGATGTGCGGCGCTTACCCGGCCGCGGTCATTTGCGAGGTCATCAAGGAAGACGGGGAAATGGCGCGCGTTCCCGAATTGATCGAGTTCAGCCGCAAGCATGACATGAAAATTATTACGATCCGCGATTTGATCGAGTACCGCAACCATAAGGAAAAGCTCGTACAGCGCGAGGTGGAAGCGAAGCTGCCGACGGATTACGGCATGTACCGCGCCATCGCCTACACGAATGTGCTGGACCAAAAGGAGCATGTTGCGCTCGTCAAAGGGCAGATCGATAGCTCGGTTCCTACGCTGGTGCGCGTTCATTCCGAATGCTTGACGGGAGATGTGTTTCATTCCCACCGCTGCGATTGCGGACCTCAGCTGAACGCGGCGCTGAAGCAGATCGACGAGGCAGGCTCCGGCGTGCTGCTCTATATGCGTCAGGAGGGGCGCGGGATCGGCCTGATCAATAAATTGAAGGCATATGTGCTTCAGGAGGAAGGTCTCGATACGGTAGAAGCGAATCTGCAGCTTGGGTTTGCCCCCGATTTGCGGGATTACGGAATCGGCGCGCAAATTTTAAAAGATTTGGGCGTCACCCAAATGCGCCTTCTGACCAACAATCCCCGTAAAATTAAAGGGCTGGAAGGCTATGGGCTGGAAGTTGTGGAGCGGGTGCCGCTTCAAATGGAAGAAAATGTATCAAATTCGAGCTATTTGCACACGAAGCAGGAGAAATTAGGCCATATGCTTAATTTTGAAATTTAAAAAATAAACCTATGTTGGAAGGATGTCGAACGAATCATGGCGAAAATATACGAGGGGCATTTAATCTCGGCAGGACTCAAATACGGAATCGTTGTCGGCCGGTTTAACGAATTCATTACGGGCAAGCTGTTGAGCGGCGCATTAGATGCATTAAAGCGTCATGGCGCGACGGAAGACGAGGTCGAGATAGCCTGGGTTCCGGGAGCTTTTGAAATCGCGTTAATCGCGCAAAAAATGGCCGAAAGCGGCAAATACGACGCAGTCATTACATTGGGCGCGGTCATTCGCGGGTCAACGCCGCATTTTGACTATGTATGCAACGAAGCGGCCAAAGGCGTGGCGGCGATCGGTCTGAAGACGGGAGTGCCGACGATATTCGGCGTTTTAACGACCGATTCCATCGAGCAAGCGGTGGAGCGGGCAGGCACGAAAGCCGGCAACAAAGGCTGGGAAGCCGCTGTAACGGCTATCGAAATGGCAAATTTAACGAAACAGCTATCTTAATTGTCCGTTTTCCTATAAAATCAAGGTGAGCGGTCTGGCTGTACGTATCATGAAAAAGCTGCGAGCGCCCCGTTAAGGGGCTTTCGTTGCTTTACGAAGTCAGTTTTTGCTTTCGCGAAAACTTGGCATATGCTTACGAAGTCAGTTTTTGCTAACGCAAAAACTCTTAGGGGGAAATTCTAGTTGGAAAAAGTTACATACAAACTGGATACATTTGAAGGCCCCCTCGATTTGCTGCTGCATCTTATCGACAAAGCCGAGGTAGACATTTATAATATTCCAATCAAGGAAATTACCGATCAGTACATGAGCTACCTGGACGATATGCAAGAACTCGAGCTTGAAGTGACGAGCGAATTTCTCGTCATGGCAGCTACGCTTTTGTCCATCAAAAGCAAGATGCTGCTTCCGAAGCCGCCGGTAATCGAGCTGGATTATGACGACGATTACATGATGGACGAGGATTACGATCCGCGGGCGGAGCTCGTATCCAAGCTGATCGAATACCGGAAATATAAAGCGATTGCGGATCATTTGCGCGACAAGGAGCTGGAACGGAGTCTGATCTATACCCGCGAGCCCGAGGATTTGACGCCTTATGTACCGCATGTGATCGAAAATCCGGTCAAAGGCTTGCATATTGCCGATTTGGTTCATGCTTTTCAAAAAGCGCTGCGCCGCATGACGAGCCGCAATATGATTGCCAAAATTCGCAGAGATGAAATTTCCGTCAAAGACCGGATGAAGGAAGTTGTGAATTGGCTTGAGCAGGCGGGCGGCAAGCTGCTTTTTTCCAAGCTGGTGGACGAGGATATGACCCGTGAAGGGATTGTCACGACATTTTTGGCGCTGCTGGAGCTGATGAAGATGAAGGCTGTTGTATGCTATCAGCATCGATTATTTGAGGATATTGTGATCCAGGCAAGAGAGGAAGGGTTTGCAGATGGATTCTCGCCAGATGAAATCAGTTATTGAAGGCTTGCTGTTTGTCGCAGGAGACGAAGGGCTCGATGCGAAGCAGCTGGGCGAGGTTTTGGAGCAGCCTGCTGATTTCGTAAAGGAGCTTATACTCGATTTGAAGGCGGATCTTCGCCGCGGCAAAAGAGGGCTGCAGATCGTCGAGCTGGCCGGAACATTTCAGCTGACGACCTTGCCCGATCACGCTCCTTATTTTGAACGGTTGGCTTATTCCCCTTCAAGAAGCTCCTTGTCGCAGGCTGCACTGGAGACATTGGCGATCGTCGCCTACAAACAGCCGATTACCCGCGTTGAAATCGAGGAAATTCGCGGCGTCAAGGCGGACAGAGCATTGCAGACCCTTGTCGCCAAAGACCTGATTCAGGAAGTGGACCGGGCCGATGCGCCGGGGAGACCGATTTTATACGGAACGACCAAATCGTTTCTCGATTATTTCGCATTGGCCAGCATAGCCGAGCTTCCGGAGTCGTCTTTATTTCAAAATGAGGATAATTTGGAAGAAGAAACAAGGCTGCTGTTCGATAAGCTGTCGGATACGCAGCAAATGACGTTCGAGGACGTTTCCGATACGGAATAATCAGCCAATAGTCATAAGCCGCGTTGCTGCATGTTTTACCAATCGAGGGCTATACTAACTCCAACATGACCGGAAAGCGGAGCTGCCGGCATGCGGGGTTTTTTTGCGTTATCCCGCAGAACGGCAAGCTTGATATTGAGGGCTTGGTTACAGCAAGGGGAGGTCAACTATGATTGGTGCCTGGATTGCGGGAACGGCGGCGGTTGTGCTGGTGCTGCTGGCCGCTAGCAATGTAAAGCTGCGGATGTTGATTTTGCGCGAGAAAAAAAACGACGAAATCGTCCTGGATATTCAGGGCTTGTACGGCCTGGTGAAAAAAAGAATCGAAATACCCATGCTTCAATTCCACAATATAAAAGAAGGCATCGGCTACAAGACCGAATTCGTCAATAGCAAGGCGCAGGAGCTAACTCACGACAACCGTCAGCACATCAACAAGCGGACCATTACGGAAGCTTTTGAAAATATGCGCGAGCTTTTTGCACACTGCTTTCACCTGCATGATTGGTTGCTGGGCACGTTGAAGCATGTTCACTGTACGGGAATGTATTGGAAAACGGAAGTCGGCCTCGGTGACGCCGCAGAAACCGCGATGACAACGGGGCTGGTTTGGGGCTTGAAAACGTCTCTGCTCGGCTTTATTTTCCGGTTTATAAAATTGGATGTCACGCCGGAAATTAACGTGGTGCCGTTGTTTAATCAGGTCAAATTTTTTACCGATGTGATTTGGACCGCGCGCATCCGCTTTTTTTATGTAATGCTGGCCGGAATTTTGCTGTTATATCGGATTCTTAAAGTTAAGGGCGGGTTGAAAACATGGCAGCGGCTGCTGTTCAAAACTTGAAGCGGACCTCGAACCATTTTTATCGATGTGATTTTTTGACAGATGAGCAGAAGGATATGCCTCGCGGCGGAAGGGAACTCTAACAAATGCTTAAACGAACCCTTTTTATAAAATAATTAAGGAGGATATCACGATGTCAGAGCATCCGATTCAAGGGTTAATGAAAACAGCGATGGAAAACATCAAGGAAATGGTCGATGTCAATACGATTGTCGGCGATCCTGTTGAAACGCCGGACGGCAGTGTCATTATGCCGATTTCCAAGGTTGGCTTCGGTTTTGCCGCCGGAGGCAGCGAATTTGGTACGGAGGAGAACCAGCCTAACCGCCACGATGCTATGAATGCCAAGGTTGATCTTCCGTTCGGCGGCGGCAGCGGCGGCGGCGTGTCCATTACGCCGATCGCTTTCCTGGTCGTAGGCAAATCGGGCGTGAAAATTGTTCCGCTCGACAATCAGACGCATTTGCTGGAGCGGTTGATCGATTCAGCGCCGCATGTAGTCGATCGGATACAAAGCATGATGAAAACTCAAGGCACAGCCGGAACGACCGGGACAAACGGCTCGAATGTAACGACGAATATCGAGAATCAAAACTTTATCGTTTGATCCGGCTGGAACCTATTTCATTGTTTTCCAGTAAAAATAACTGTCCAATTCAAAGCTTTTCCTTCATACTGAACATATAGTTCGGATAGAGATAGAATAAGGTTAGATACACGGCTGTCCGTACATAGGCGGGCAGTTTACATAGGCTGTTTGTAATCCGACCGGTTAAGATCACAATTACAATCTCATGACCTTTGGCAAGCGCAGCATTTGTCGGGGTCTTTTTTGTGCATACAAACTCGGTATCCGTCCCTTGGCAGAGGGGCGGTATTTTTGCTTATACTCCGATTTGTAACCGTTAAAAACCATGACGGTATCGATTGGACATAACTCGTCCGGATGAGCATATATATGTACAAGTATCGGGTTGAAAGTTCATTTTGCTAAAGCAACGTTTTTTGGGAGGGTCAAATGAAAAGAATCGGTATGCTGTTAATTGCTTTGGCATGTTTATGCTCCGCGTTCTCATGGCCTGTAATCGTACAAGCTGCGCCTTCCGTTTCTACGCATGCCGAGGCGGCGGCCCTGATCGACGTTCGCTCGGGAAGGGTGCTGTACAGCCGGCAAGGGGACAAGCCGATGCGGGTCGCGAGCTTGACCAAGGTTATGACGGCCATCGTCGCAATCGAAAACGGCAAGCTCTCAAGCATGGTCAAAGTTGGGAAAAACGCTTTCCGAAAAGAAGGCTCTTCTATTTATTTGAGGCTGAACGAGGAGATGAGTCTGCAGCACCTGCTGTACGGAATGATGCTGCGCTCCGGTAACGACGCCGCCACCGCAATCGCCGAGCATGTCGGAGGGACGTTGGACGGATTCGTCTATATGATGAACGAAAAGGCGAAAATGATCGGCATGACCCATTCCAGCTTTAAAAATCCGCACGGCCTGGATGCGGAAGGCCATTATTCCACGGCTAACGATATGGCCATGCTGACCGCCTATGCGCTTCGCAACCCGGTTTTTCAGGAGATCGTCAAAACCAAGGTGAAGAAAGCTCCGAACCCGAACGAGCGCTGGGATTATAATTGGCTGAATAAAAACAAAATGCTCCATATTTACGAAGGTGCGGACGGCGTGAAGACAGGCTACACGAAGCTGGCCAAGCGTTGCCTGATCTCTTCGGCGACACGCAACGGACAGCAGCTGGCTGTCGTTACGTTGAACGACTCGGACGATTGGGCCGATCATGCCAAGCTGCTTGATTACGGCTTCAAAAATTACCCGCTGGAAACTTTTATCCGTAAAGGGGATGCCGTCCAAGGTTCGGACTACGTAGCCGGCGCGGATTTCGCTTATCCGGCGTTGAATGAGGAAAAATCGAGGATCTCCTCGAAAATCGTGCTGAACGCGGCAAATTCGACCAGCTTCCGGCTTGGAGAAGCAGGGCGGCTGCAGTATTTAATCGACGGAAAAGAAATCGGCCATGTGGTCTTATTGCCCAAGGACAGCCCGAGATTGAAGCAGAAGGAAGGGTCTGCGTTTTCTTTCACGGAATCGTCCGCAGGAGAAAGCTCCCTGTTCGAAAAATGGCTGTACCATTTGCATTTCCTGGTCCGTGTCTTGTTTTTGGGCAGGTCCAATTAGCAGCCGAAGCGGCGGAAAGGAGTGGCGGTCAACATATGGTCAATTTTATTTGGCTGTTTTTCATCGTAGCCGGTTTTATCGTCGCCGCGGCGCAAGGTAAGATCGAGCTGGTTACGCAAGCGACCTTCGATGGGGCCAAAAGCGGCGTTACCGTATGCTTTGGTTTGGTCAGCATCATGGTTTTTTGGCTTGGCATGATGCGGATTGCGGAAGACGCGGGGCTGCTGCGTGTATTATCCTCGCTGCTGCAGCCTATCGTCCGCTTCCTGTTCCCGAGCGTCCCGAAGGATCATCCGGCGCTAGGTTATATTATGACCAATATGGGTGCGAACATATTGGGCCTGGGCAACGCGGCTACTCCGATGGGGATTAAGGCGATGCAGGAGCTGCAGTCGTTGAATGTCCACAAGGAAACGGCCAGCCCCGCGATGTGTACGCTGCTTGCTTTAAATACGGCGAGCATAACGCTGATCCCGACGACGCTGATTGCGATCCGGATGAATTACAATTCCGTGAATCCGGCTGAAATCGTCGGGACTACGCTGATGGCGACCTTCATCTCGACGCTGGCCGCCATTCTCGTGGACAAATGGTACAGACGTAATGATTTGCTCCGCGGCTCTCATCATAATCCGAAAGGGAAAGGGTGATTCCCTTGTACGCATTCGTAAGCATGATCTCCGCCTGGGCGATTCCGGTCATCATTGTGTTTATCCCGCTGTACGCCGCTTACCGTAAAGTGCCGGTTTATGAATCGTTCGTGGAGGGCGCGAAGGACGGCTTCGATACGGCAATTCGCATCATTCCTCACCTTGTCGGCATGATGGTGGCGATCAGCGTGTTTCGGGCTTCCGGAGCGATGGAGCTGCTGCTCGGGTGGTCGCGCCCCCTGTTTGATATGATCGGCATTCCAAGCGAAGTGCTTCCATTAGCGATCTTGCGTCCGATAACGGGGGCGGGGTCGCTCGCTTTTACGACCGATCTGCTGCAGCAATTCGGTCCCGATTCGATGATCGGCCGAATCGCATCGACTATTCAGGGCAGTACGGACACGACGCTATACGTCATCACCGTCTATTTTGGGGCGATCGGCATCCGCAAAGCCAGCTACGCTTTAAAGGTCGGGTTAATTTCCGACGCGGTCGGCTTTGTCGCTTCGATCCTTATTTGCTATCTTGTATTCGCCTAGGAACCCCCGCTTGACTCCGCACATATACTGTACCAGCTAACGGATCAACAAGCGTCAGCCGATATCGTATCGAGCGTCGGCTGCGCGGAGGAGTGAGCTGCGTGCAGTTTTTTGGCATTGTTATTCATCAATCGAGCTGTCCCTCCATTAACGGAAAAGGGTATGATTTCTTTATCACCCGAGGCGGGGCAATCATCCCGTCTATCGAACAAACGGACCCCCTGTACATCCATATTTGTTTGGAAGGCGATTTTTCCGGACACCGCCACACCTACACTGTCGAAGAGAAGGAGCAGTTTTTTTTATTGAACAAATTGGTGCTTCAGTTGGCCGGTACGTTCCGGTTTCAACGGGACGACATTTTCCCTCATACCGTATCCTGTCCGGGCGCTTTCTTCCCCTGGTCTCAGCTTGTGATTTCAGCCGAGGATAGGTATCATTAGGGTTGAGGTGAATAGAAATCAATGGAACGATTACAAAAAGTATTAGCTGAGGCAGGGGTCGCCTCCCGCCGCAAGTGCGAGGAATTGATTACGGCCGGGCGCGTCCAGGTAAACGGAGAAACGGTAACCGCCTTGGGCGTGAAAGTCGACGCGAAAAAAGATACCATCCATGTCGACGGACGGGCCATCCGGCAGCAAAAAAAGGTGTACGTGCTTTTTCATAAACCGAAAGGTGTTATTACAAGCGCCTCCGATCCCGGCGGACGCAAAATCGTCACAGATTTTCTAAAGGATATTTCGGAACGGATTTATCCGGTCGGAAGGCTCGACTACGATACGGAAGGGCTGCTGCTGCTGACGAACGACGGCGAATTCGCCAATCTGCTGACGCATCCGAAGCATCATGTGCCGCGCACGTACCACGCTACGGTGAAAGGTGTGCCGCATGGATCGCTTTTGGACAAGCTGCGCGACGGTATCGAGCTGGAGGACGGAATGACCGCGCCGGCCGAGGTGGATTATTATGACATCAATCCGGAGCGCAATGAAACGATCGTCTCCATTACGATCTATGAAGGCCGCAACCGCCAGGTGCGCCGGATGTTCGACGCGATCCAGTTTCCGGTAATCCGCTTGAGACGCGTGATGTTCGGTCCGCTTGCGCTGACCGGCGTCGGTCGCGGCAAATACCGCCATCTGACCGATCAAGAGATTAAAGAACTGTCAGGACAAGCGCTCAAGTCACATAATATTCAAAAGGGAAATAAGCACGGTTCATAAATTCGGATATAATGGGAATTAGTTCGACTAGCAACCGTTTGAGGTGTAAACCAATGGGAAAAAATAAAAGATGGGTGCAACTGGTTATTTTTTCGGCGGTCATGATTATCGGCGCTTTAACGCTGATCAATAATTTGTACGCCAAAGATAAAAAGCCTGTCGAAGGCAGCAAAGCGCCGGATTTCGCACTGGCAGGCCTGGATGGCAAAAAGCATCAGCTGTCAGACTTCAAAGGGAAGACGGTCGTCGTCAACTTTTGGGGGACGTTTTGCCCGCCATGCAAAAACGAGATGCCTGCAATCCAGCATCAATATGATAAACGCAATGTCCAGCAGGTCGAATTTCTCGGCTTGAACCTGGGGGAGAGCAAGATAACGGTGCAGAATTTTGTCGAACAATACAAAATTTCATTCCCGATTTTGCTTGACGATAACGAGGAAATCCGCAAGCGGTATGGCGTAATGCAGTATCCAACGACGTTTTTCATCGGTCCCGACGGCAAAATCGCCAAAATCCGGATTGGGGAAATGGACGAAGCTTTTATCGAGCAGACGATCGCTTCCATCCCCGCAGCCAAATGATATACGGGCGGTATTCCTTCTATAAGGAATGCGCGAGCTTTTAATAAGGCCCGCCCATAAAGCCGAAGATGGCCGTCTGCCTGGAACGGGTGTTTCTGAAAGCGTACCGGATATTCTTTCAGAAGCACTTTTTCGGCCGTGTCCGTAGGCGCTTTCTTCCGCGCAGGCGCCGTATAGCATACAACGCACCCTCGTCATCCGTCTGACTGTAAGGAGGAACACCATGATTCAAAATACCAAATGCGAATGCGGCCACCAGAACCATGTGGGCACCGTACTTTGCGAATCCTGCGGCAAGCCCTTGTTCGAGGACGAAGGGGATACGCCGCTGGAGATGCGTTATGACGGTGTAGCAAGACGTTCCCAAAAAGAAAATCCGAGCTTGCTTGACCAAGTTTGGAACTTTTTTTCTTCCGTCAAAATCGCCATCTACATGATTATTGTGACATTGCTCGGAGCGGCCCTGGGGACGATTTATCCGCAGGAGAATACATTTTTAAATTTCGATCCGTCCACCTACTATAAAGAAACGTACGGAACGTTAGGCGAAATTTATTACAGGCTCGGCCTGTCGCATACGTTCGAATCGTGGTGGTTTATTACGCTCCTTTTCATGATCGGCACTTCGCTCGTCGTGTGCAGTCTTGACCGTGTGCTGCCCTTGTACCGCGCGCTCAGCAAGCAGCAGATCCGCAAACATTTAAGCTTTATTTTACGGCAAAAAGTATCGTACAACGGTCGTATCGGCGGCGTTGGCGAGACTGCAGCCGATCGGCCGGAGAAGTCCGGGCAGGAGGAGAGAGCTTGGGTAGAGCAAGCCGCCGGACTGCTCAAAAAACAGCGTTACCGTGTACATACGGACGGAACGGCGCTGCTGGCCGAGAAATACCGGTTTAGCCGGTGGGGCCCCTATATCAATCATATTGGACTTATCATTTTTCTGATGGCTGTATTAATGAGAAGCATTCCGGGCTGGCATATGGATCAGCATATCGCGTTTCCCGAAGGACAAACCGTAAAAATTCCCGATACTCCGTATTATTTGAAAAATGAAAAATTTACGATTGAATATTACAGCGAGCAGGAAATGTCGAAAGACTTTCGCGAAAAGCAGCAGGCTGTTCCCAAAATATACGAAACCCGGGCAGTGCTGTACCGTTGTACGGCGGACTGCAGCGAAACCGGGAAGGAACCGAAGCTTGAGGAAGTTCACCGGCAAAACATTATCGTCAACGAGCCGCTTGAATATAAAGGATTTATGGCGTACCAATTCGACTTCAAGGAATCGCCGATGCTTATTTCCGTCAAGCCGACGCTTAAAAATAAGAAAACGGGCGAGGCATACGGCACGATCGACCTGTCGATGTCCAGACCGCAGGACAGCTATGAGGCCGGACCGTATACGCTAAAGCTGAAAGCCTATTTCCCGGATTTTGGCCTGGATGACAAAGGCACGCCGATGACCAATTCGAATGAACCGAAAATGCCGGCTTTTATTTTCTCCGTCACGGGTCCCGATCTGAAGCCGCAGGGCGAACCTTTCCTATATTTCCCGCGGCAAATCGACAAAGAGTCGTTTCAGCAGGATAAAATTAACGGCGCGTTGGCGGACAAGCTCGATTTGTCGGTAAACTCCATGGCCGACGTGCAATTTTCGGAATATATCAGTTACCTGAACATTCGGATCGACCGGGCGATGCCTTATGTCTGGATCGGCTCGGCGATTTCCATGATCGGCTTGATTATGGGCTTTTATTGGCATCATCGCCGGATTTGGCTGCGGATCGATAACGGAAAGCTTGCCTTAGGCGCGCATACGAACAAAAATTGGTATGGCATCCGTCAGGAGGTTGCGCAATTTTTGCTTAAATCGGGAATCCCTGTCGATTCCAAATCGTTAGAAGCAGGAGAGGTGAAGTAGTGGACAGCAGTACGTTTTTATTGATCGCCTTTATCGTCTACAACGCCGCATTTTTAAGCTTTGTCATCGCGATACTGGGTAAAAAGTGGGGGCAGCACGATCCCGAAGCACACGGAAAAAGATGGGGTAATATCGCCATCGGCCTTTCCATCGCCGGCTTTGCCGGCCATGCCGCGTTCTTCTTTCTGCGCTGGGCGGAATCGGGCCATATCCCGACAAGCAACATGTACGAGTTCATGACGTTTCTGGGTATGATGATCATGCTCGCCTTTATTATCGTTTATTTTTTGTACCGGACACCGGTGCTTGGCGTTTTCGCCTTGCCGGTAGGCATCATTATTATCGCCTATGCCTCCGTGTTTCCGAAGGAAATTCAACCGCTCATTCCCGCGCTGCAAAGCTATTGGTTGAAAATCCATGTGACGACGGCTGCGGCGGGGGAAGCGTTTTTTGCCGTCGGCTTTGCCGCCGGACTTATGTATTTGCTGCGCTGCGTGAACTTCTCCAGCAGAGAGAAGCCGCATCGCAAAGAGCAGAGAGGCGTTGAATTCACGCTGTTTTTTTTGGTGATGATCGTGGCGTTCGTCATTACGACTTTCGGCTTTAATGCGTCAGGCTATCATGCCAAGTTCGCAGACACTGTAGTATATACGGATAAAGACGGAATCGAGCGTACGGTAAAGCAGCCTGTCGATTATGTGCTGCCGCCGTTCTTCAAGCCGCATCAGGGCGAGCAGCTGGAGATGAAGCCATTCCTCGGCATGACCGAGGCGCCGTTCGAGGCGCCGTCCTGGATGAAAGGCGCGAATGCAGGGCGCAAGCTGAATACGGTCGTATGGTCGGTGGCCGCCGGCTTGATCCTGTACGGCTTGCTCCGGCTGATCGTCCGCAAACCGTTAGGCGCTGCGATAAGCCCGATGCTGCAAGGAATCGACGGAGAAGATATCGACGAGATCAGCTACCGGGCGATCGCCATCGGCTATCCGATATTTACGCTCGGCGCTTTGATTTTTGCCATGATCTGGGCGGCGGAAGCATGGGGACGGTTCTGGGGCTGGGATCCGAAGGAAGTATGGGCTTTAATTACGTGGCTGTATTATGCGGCTTACTTGCATTTGCGTTTATCGCGGGGCTGGCAGGGCAAGAAATCGGCATGGCTGGCCGTTATCGGCTTCATGGTCGTCATGTTTACACTGATCGGCGTCAATCTCGTTATTGCGGGACTTCATTCTTATGCGGGCGTTTAATTGAACAAAGAAAGGATTGAAAGCTCATGTCGGATGCAAAAATGACGATTCTGGTCGTCGATGATGAAGAACGGATTCGCCGGCTGCTGCGGATGTATTTGGAAAAGGAAAATTTTACCATCGAGGAAGCGGAAGACGGGGAAACCGCTTTGAAAAAAGCGCTTGAGATCGATTATGATCTGATCCTGCTGGATGTAATGCTGCCGGGCATCGACGGCAATGAAGTGTGCGCCCGGCTGCGCCAGGTCAAGTCGACGCCGGTCATTATGCTGACGGCCAAGGGAGAGGAGACGAACCGTGTGCAGGGCTTCGAAATGGGCGCCGACGATTACGTCGTCAAGCCTTTCAGCCCGCGCGAGGTCATCTACCGGGTCAAAGCGATTTTGCGCCGTTCTTCGGTCACCGCCTACTTGTCCAAAGAAGTGAACACGAGCAACAATATCGTTTTCCCGAATCTGGTCATAGAACATGATGCGCACCGGGTAACGGCTGGCGGGCAGGAAGTGGCTTTGACGCCGAAAGAATATGAGCTGCTGCATTACTTGGCCGTATCGCCGGATAAAGTATTTTCCAGAGAAGAATTGCTGAAGGATGTTTGGAACTACGAGTTTTTCGGCGATCTGCGTACGGTGGATACACATGTCAAAAGATTGCGCGAAAAGCTCAACAAAGTATCGCCGGATGCCGCATCGATGATTACGACGGTATGGGGCGTAGGCTATAAGCTCGAGGTGCCGAAATAGCGTGTTTATTTTAAAAAGCGTCGTAGGCAAGTTGTGGCTGACCATCATCGGGCTGGTCGCCGTCATTTTGATCGTGCTGGGGCTGTTTCTCGGTCAATATATCGCAACCTCATTCCCCAAATCGCAGGATCAGACGGAAAGTCTTCGCAAGCTCGGCATGAAGGTGGCGAGCGGAATTTCCATTCATATGGAGGACGGCCGCTATCTCACGCTGGTCAATGATTTGCTGAGCGCTCAGGAAGCTACAGTATTCATTGTGGATACCGAGTTCAAGCAGTTGGAAATGTCTCCCGAAAATATAAATAACGGCGACCTGCATTATAACGATTTCTTTACGAAGCAGGCACTGCAAAAAGTATTCGCAGGAGAGACGATCGATAACCAGGTTGTCGGCAAAACGGGAACGAAGCAGCGCACGAACAGCCTGTACTCGGCCGTCGCGGTGCCGCTCATGGACAGCTCGCAGAAAAACATTATCGGCGCGGCCGTTTTATATCAGTCCACCCAATCGGTGGAGGCGACGCAGGCTTACGTCATGCGGCTGTTCGTCTATGTCGGCGTCATCGGCTTTTTGATGACAACATTCTTCTCATTTTTTCTGTTCACTCAAATTACGCAGCCGCTGCTTAGGCTCAAGAAGGCGGCCGATTTAATTTCGCACGGCGAGTACGGGACGAGAGTGCCGGTGACATCAACCGACGAGATTGGCGAGCTGGGCAAAACGTTCAACCGGATGGGTGAAGAATTATCGGATACGATTAAAGCGTTGAACCATGAAAAGGAACATTTGTCCAGCGTGCTTCGAAGCATGACGGACGCTGTCGTCACCTTCAACGCCGACGGGGAAGTGATTCTGACGAACCCGCAAGGGGAAAAAATCGTCAAGGAATGGAATCAGATTCATTGGGAAGACGAAGGCGAGTCCGAGGCGGATAAATCGAACAGGTCGCTCCAGGAGTCTCAGGCGCTTCAGGAGATCCGGCTCGAAACGATCCCGGAGCCGATGAAGATGCTGTTCGACAGCGTAACCAGCGGCGCGCAGGAGATGGCTACTAACCTGCATGTGCAAAATGAAGTGTGGTCGGTCGTTATGGCGCCGTTATATTCACGGGATGCGGTACGCGGTGTCGTTGCCGTTCTGCGCAACGTGACGGAGGAATTCCGGCTCGATAAGGTGCGCAAAGATTTCGTCGCCAATGTATCGCATGAGCTGCGCACGCCATTGTCCATGCTTCAGGGCTACAGCGAAGCGCTGCTGGACGACATTGCGGGCACGCCGGAAGAGCGCAGGGAGCTGGCTCAGGTCATTCACGACGAATCGCTGCGGATGGGACGGCTGGTGCGTGATCTGCTCGATCTGGCACGGATGGAAACCGGCAATATGGAGCTTCATTTCAGACAGGTCGATGTCGGAAGCTTCATGAAGCGGGTGCACCGCAAGTTTGCCGTGCTCTCCAAAGATCAAGGCATCACGATGACCTGCGAGCTGCCGGAGCAGGAGCTGATCCTTGAGCAGGCCGACGAGGACCGGCTTGAGCAGGTCATGACGAATTTGCTGGACAACGCCATCCGTCACACGCCGGAGAACGCCGAAATCCGGATACGCGCCGACAGGACGACGTATAAAGGCGAGGAGGCGGCGCTGATTGAAATCAGCGACCAGGGCTATGGTATTCCGGCAAGTGATCTGCCGTTCATTTTTGAACGGTTCTATAAAGCGGACAAAGCCCGCACGAGAGCAAATTCCGGGGGAACCGGGCTAGGGCTGTCCATCGTGCGCAATATTATTGAAGCGCATCAGGGAGCCGTGCAGGCCAAGAGCGCTGTAGGCCAAGGAACGACATTTTCTGTAATTGTTCCTCTGAAACCTCCAAAAACATAAAAAGAGAGCTTCCGGTTCCGCACCGAAAGCTCTCTTTTTTTGTTGAATCGTAATACATTATCTTGTTGTTCGTGAAACAATACCAAGGACTTACAGCTCGTTCGGACAGTTGAAATATGCGATCGAGCCGTTAAGCCTGGCTGTTACAGGCTGAGTTCATTCACGTCGATTAATTCCGGAAGCTGCTTGAGCTGTTGAAGCACTTCCTTCGGCGTTTGCTTGTCGGTCGTCAGCAGCATGATGGCGGAGCCGCCGATCACTTTGCGGCCGACCTGCATCGTCGCGATATTGACGTCGTTGTTTCCGAGCAGCGTGCCGACTTTACCGATGATGCCCGGCTTGTCGTTATGCGAGATCAGCAGCAGATTGCCGTTCGGCGCAATATCGACCGGGTATTGATCGATTTGAACAATCCGCTCGCCGTAGCCGCTGAGCAGCGTGCCTGCGACCAAATGCTCGTCGTTTTTCGTTTTTAACTTGACGGATACCAGATTGGTAAACGTCTTGCTTGCGGACGACTGCTGTATGACGACATTCACATCGCGGGATTTGGCCAAATGCATCGCATTGACGATATTGACGCCTTCCAGCTGATTGGACAGTACGCCCTTGACAATATAGCGGGTCAATGGAGTCGTATCCACGCCAGTCAGTTCGCCTGCATAGCTCACGACAATTTCTTTTACCGCGCCTTCGGTTGTTTGACCGATAAATTGACCCAGCTTCTCGCCGAGCGTGAAGTACGGCTGCAGCTTGTTCATGACGGTTGCCGGCACCGGCGGCATGTTGACGGCATTTTTGAACGGCTCGTCGCGTAAAATATGAAGCACTTCTTCCGATACGTCGATCGCCACGTTTTCTTGCGCTTCAACGGTCGAAGCGCCCAAGTGAGGCGTAACGATAATTTTCGGGTTGTTCAGGAAAGGATGGTCCGCCTGAGGCGGCTCTTGCTCGTATACGTCGAATGCGGCTCCGGCCACTGTGCCGCTTTCGATCGCTTCCACTAAAGCCATCTCGTCGATAATTCCGCCGCGGGCGCAGTTGATGATCCGTACGCCTTTCTTCATCAGCTCAAACTGCGGGCGGGCGATAATATGCCGGGTTTCGTTCGTAAGCGGCGTATGCACCGTAATGAAATCGGCTTTTGCCGAGATTTCATTAACCGTGCCCAGCTTCACGCCGATCTTTTCCGCGCGCTCTTCGGTCAGGAACGGGTCGTAGCCGATCACTTCCATACCGAACACCTTCGCACGCTTGGCCACCTCGCTGCCGATGCGGCCCATACCAAGGATACCGAGCACCTTGTTGCGCAGCTCGACGCCTACGAACGTTTTGCGGTCCCATTCGCCGCCGACGGTTTTCTTGTAAGCTTGCGGGATGGAGCGGGCAACCGACATCATCATGGCGAACGTCAATTCGCATGTGGCGATCGTATTGCCGTCCGGCGCGTTGATGACGACGATACCGCGCTGCGTTGCCGCTTCAAGATTAATATTGTCGACGCCGACGCCGGCGCGTCCTACGACTTTAAGCTTTGAAGCTGCAGCCATAATGCGCTCGGTGACCTTCGTTTGGCTGCGAACCATCAATGCATCGTAATCCGCGATGATGGCAATCAGTTCGTCTTCGGAGAGACCGGCTTTTTTATCCACCGTCACATCGGCTGCGTCATTCAGCAGTTGGATCCCCAGATCGCTGATCCCATCCATAACCAGTACTTTATACATGTTCTCACTTACCTCCATTTTTTGGCAATAAAAAAACTTCTCATCCCCATACGTTATCCGTATATAAGGGACGAAAAGTTGCTTTTCGTGGTACCACCCTAATTCGCTGCAAGCTCGCACTGACAGCCTTATGAGTCTTGTCGACAAGACCCCGAAATATAACGGTTTCTACCCGGCTGCACCTACAGAGGGGACATGCATCGTTCCGCATCGTTCAGCTCAGCAACTCTGGAGTGCTCCGTAAAAACCGTCATGTCCGATTCGCACCTTCCATCGGCTCTCTGCGCATTCCCGGTTCATACTGTCTCCGTCAATGTTTTGTTGCAAAATGAAATTTTCATTAGCGTAACATGACCTGGAAATCGTGTCAATAGATGCCGGACGTTGTCACACGATGTTCAACACCTAATTTTCACAATGCGCGCCGCAGCGCAAGATTCGATGCCGTCCTAGCTCGTTACGTACCATATTTTATGGTAATCAGGGTGGAAATGCAATGGTTTTCGCTTGATCAAATGTAAATTTTTCGTTATTCTTCTATCAACGCGTATCAACGCCGGTCAAAGGAGAGATGAGCCATGGATGATTTCGACATGATTTCGCCGCAGCAATTTACCGCCAAGCTTCAGAAGGGCGAGCTCGGGCAGGCTATGATCATCGATGTCCGCGAAAAGCAGGAATGGGATTATTATCACCTCGACGAAGCGGTTCTTATCCCGATGAATACAGTTCCTGCGCAGCTGGATAAGGTGCCGGCCGACTGTAAGCTGTATGTGATTTGCGCACACGGCGTCCGCAGCGCGCATGTTTGCTACTACTTAAGGGAGCAAGGCTACGAGGATGTAGTCAATGTGGAGGGCGGTATGGCGGCCGTTGCGATGCTGAGAGGGTTCCAATACGATTGACCAAAGGCAGCAAAAAGCCATCGTCACGGAATATCCGTGAGACGATGGCTTTTTTTATCCGATTACGACTTTATCGGGTTAAGACCCCCACCTCTAAGGTAGGCCTTGAATCAGGTGGGGTAGAGTCCCCTTCTGATTCCCCGATTTCAGCAAAGCTGAACGAGTTCACTGCTTAGGAAATTAATGCGCAGCAATATCTGTGGATAACCGGGGCTCCCCAAAAGTAAGGTCAACAGTTGCTTGCACTCTTGACGAAACCCGTGGTTACGGGTTTGCGGATTCAGCTTGCAGCTTCGTGTCACTTATGGGGGACTTTGTAGCATTAGCCCGGGTTGACAAAGAACGGCAGCTGAGGCAGCGTTTCATTCGGGTACAGCTTCGCTTTATTTTTAATGAAATCGCCGGTGCGAACCGCTTTCGTTGGAAGGAGCAGATCTATGACTTGATGAACCTCGTTCAGGTTCAGCTTTTTAGCTTGTCCGGCGACAACGAGCTCGTCAATTCTGCCCGTCAAATCCTGCGGGGTAAAAGGAGTGAACAGTTTGCCGTTTGCCAATGCGTTCGCTATGTATTTATTTTTCGCATTCAAGCTTAATGCGCTCCAGTCGGTGAGCGGGAGAGGCTTGCCGTCTTCCGCCTGCTTCAGCTGCGGATGGGTGGATTCGCTCCATTTGACAATCGCATCGTAATAATCGGCTTGCGCAGTTAACGAAAATTTTTTGGCCTCGGACAAGTAGGCATCCTTTTCCAATACAGCGATTAATTCTGTACCGGGCATGCCATTGGCTCGAGGTGTCAAACTGTCCAGCGCCTCATAAAACAGCTTGAGGCTTTTGGCGTAGTTTTGCTGTCCGTTCTGGAGCAGCGGCGATGAATCAGGCATGGACTTATTGCTCAGCTCATCGTACTTTTCTTTGGCCGTTTTGCTCAGTTCCTTGAGAATCAGTGCCCCGTCGGCCGAGCGGTTTTGTTCCAATTCGTCCATTTTGGCAAACCATTTCTTATGAAATTCCCTGTACGGCTGATAAATGGTATGATAGTAGGACACCAAATACTGTTGATGATAAGCCGAGTATCCGTTCGCTTCTTCGTTCTTTTTGAAGAGCAGGTCCTCATACTTTGCTGTTGTCCGTTCCTGGCCCAACCGGAGACCGTAAAAGAAGGCGCCCAGTGCGAGGACGAGCATAAAGATAAACATGATAGCAAATAAGTAGTCGGTGCGTGACAGCCGCTTATTCATGACCTGAGCTCCTCATATGTAATTTTACTGATAGTATAGGTGATTTTGTCGAAAAAGGGAATAATTGATGAAAAAAATAAATTTCAAGCAATTCAAGCTGCCGAAAGTCGATCTCGATTCGTTGGATGAAAAAATGCTCCTTATGAATTTATATCTGACCCAACTGGCCGTATTTGTGATCGGATGCGTCGTCATGCTGTTTCAGAAGCCGTCGCTGATGGCAATGCTGTCGATGCATAAAGGGATGTATATCGCATTCTGGGGCGTTGCGTTTGCCGCGGCGGTGCTCATTGTGGACGTGCTTGTATCGCGGTGGGTGCCTCCGGAGGTGATGGATGACGGCGGGATCAATGAAATGATTTTCCGCAATCGTCCGCTGTGGCATATCGCGCTGCTGTCGTTAATTGTCGCTATTTGCGAGGAATGGCTGTTTCGCGGTGCGATTCAGGCTTCCTGGGGGCCATACTGGACGAGTATTTTGTTTGCAGCGATTCATATCCGGTATTTGCAGCATTGGCTTATGACCGGGCTCGTATTCGGGATCAGCTATGGACTCGGCTGGATTTATATTCAGACGGGCACGCTGTGGACGCCGATCGTGGCGCATTTTGTGATTGATTTTATTATGGGTTGTATTATTCGTTACAGGAGAGAGGATTAATGCACGGCACATTCAAACAACAGCGCAATCGTACGGATGAAAACAGCAAGGTCCCGGTGGAGGGAGGGTACGAGGATACGTTCCTTCCTCCCCGCAAAACGGTCCATCCGACGGAGAAAGACAAGTGGCTTCGTATCTTTTACCGGACCTTGCTGTGGATGTTTGTTTTATTGGTCGCCGGGCTTGTCGTCTGGGGCTGGCGAAAAGTGCCTCTATAACCGGACGGCCCTGTTTTGACGGCTGCTATTGGTTAATGTCGATCAGATGCGGGTCGACGAAGCCGAACTGCTTTTCCTCCAGCTGCGTTAACAGCGGATCCAGTGCCTGTGCCGTCCAGGGGAGCTCGTGCATCAAAATATTGCTGCCGCCTCTCAGTTGTCCCAGCACATTGCTGACCACCTTGTTCGGATCGTTCTTTTTGACGGTCATCTCCCAATCCAGCGAGCCGTTGGACCATGTCATGTACAGCATGTTTTCCTGCTTCGCTTTGGCGCGGACATCATCGCTTCCCGAGCCGAAGGGCGGACGGAAAAATTGCGGCGCGCTGCCTGTCACTTCCTTCACAATCTTTTGAACGTCCCCGATTTGCTGATCGACCTTGTCTTTGCTTTCCTTCTTCAAATCGATGTGATCCCAGGAATGATTTCCGATCGCATGGCCGCGCTCCTGGATCAGCTTCAGCAGCTCCGGCTTTTGCTTGACCAAATAGCCGTTGACGAAAAAGATCGCCTTCGCTTTATGCTTGTCCAGCGTGTCCAGGATGGAAGCGAGCACCTCTTTGTTGCGCGGTCCGTCGTCAAATGTCAGCAGCACCACGTTTTTGCTCGCTGCAGCCGGGTCGATCGGCACGATATCGTACGTTTTCGGGTTCATTTTATACAGCTTGGCGGCGGGCTGAAGCGCCGTTTTTTCTGGCTGGGCAGGAGTCGGCACGGTTGTTGGGGCGGCGCCTCCTGCGTCCCCTGCCGGTTTGGCGGGGGCCGGCTCGGCAGCTTTGCCGGCACCGGCGGTTTGGCTTTGCTCCGGCGTCTTGGCCGCGTCTCCGCTAGCCGGCTGCTGAACGGGAGCGGTCTGAAGCTGAACGGCGGCAGGCTGGGCATTGCTGTTGTTTTGGCAGGCCGCGGCTGTAGTAAGCAGTGCGGCCGATAATAGCGCAAGCATCGTTTTGTTCATTTTATGGGCTCTCCTATTCAAGGTGGTTTCCTAATTTTATCATGCATGCTTCGTTCGCAGGTAGCAAAAAATATGTGTGAACCAAAACGGATGGAGGGATAGCATGAAATTCGGTTCGTTTTTACTTGGCGGTTTGGTTGGAGCCGCGGCAGTCGTTTATTTCAGCAAAAATTCAATGTTTTTTTCCGCGTTAAGCAGCAGCCAGTCGGCAGGGAAAATGATGGACAAGGCAAAAGATAGAATGACCAAAGCTACAGGCAAAGTCACAGCATCTGATACCTTTACAGCGAGCAAGACCGAATCCAAGTCGGCTGCAGACCATTCGGTTCATAAGGACGCGGCCGTCGGCGGTCTCGGCAAGGTTCAAGAAATCATTAATCAGGATCCCGAGCTGAAAGTCACCGTACAAGAAATTTTATCCCATAATCAAGCAAAAGAAACGGTACACACTCAATAAAAATTTCGCAAGCAGGCATAATTAGCGGTGTTAGTGCGCATAAATGACAGGCAGGGGCCGCTCTTTAACCCGTGCCTTTTCTTTTTTTATGCGTACCCTACATTTCTTGTTATGATGTGATATAATACTCATATAATTGAATACAAGCTAAGCTTAATCACCTTTTTAACCTTACTTCATAAGCTGTTATATACGCAGCGGCAAGGGAGGAATCCTGTATGAAAATGGAGCGTTTAAGTCAGGACAAAATACGGATTTTTCTCACATTCGACGACTTGACGGAGCGAGGCATTCAAAAGGATGATATGTGGAGAGAGATACCGAAGGTGCACGAACTGTTCAGCGATATGATGGACCAGGCATATACGGAACTGGGATTCGATCCTTCGGGACCGCTGGCGGTAGAAGTGTTGGCGCTTCCTGCGCAAGGTATGGTTGTGATCGTAACCCGAAGCAAGCTGGACTTCACTTCCTCCGGCGACTCTTACGACGAGGAAGTCGAAGAGATGTATGAGCTTGAGGTTACGATGGAGCAGTCGGATCAAATCTCCTATATGTATCACGATTTTGAAGACCTGCTTCGGATGGTCAAAGTGCTACAGCCTATGGTAACCGATGGCGGCATGTTATACTCATATAAAGACAAGTGGTTTTTACAGCTCGATGCCGTTGATATGGATGAAAACAGTTATCAGGCTGTCATTGCCGTTTTGTCGGAGTTTGGCGAAGCTGCGTCCATTACAAGAGCTGTCCTGGAGGAATATGGGAAAACTATTATAGCTGCGGATGCTGTTAACGTACTTTGCACACACTTTAAATAATTCCTGAAAACTTGTAGCTGTCGGAAGCATTCTCAAAAACAGTATTGTTTTTGTGGGTGCTTTTTTTTGGTTGTTATGAAAAGTATAAAGCATATACTTTTGCTGCGTATAACCTTGGCAAAACGCTCTTATCCTATAGCGCGGCGCTGTTTATCCTTGCGGCTTGGCCCCGTTGAAGCCGATTGATGAATCAGGTCGCCGCCAACGTGCAAGAATAAGACAAAGCCTCAAACATGGCGAACAGGCAAACGATCGGGCGGTTTGATCCCGCTCATACCGGTCGGGCAATCCAAAAAAGCAGAACCGACGAAGGGTGGTTCCGATGGCTGAAAACTTAAACGTGTACCAAGCGACACAAGTAATCATAGAGCATGCATTGACCAAGCTCGGCTTCTCCTCGGCGATGGTGGAGCTGTTGAAGGAGCCGATGAGAGTGATGACGGTGCGCATTCCGATCCGGATGGACGACGACACGATCAAAGTGTTCACAGGCTATCGCGCGCAGCATAACGACGCCGTAGGGCCGACGAAAGGCGGGGTAAGGTTCCACCCCAATGTGACGGAGGATGAGGTCAAAGCGTTGTCCATCTGGATGAGCTTGAAATGCGGCATTGTCGATCTTCCATACGGCGGCGGGAAGGGCGGGATCATCTGCGATCCGCGCAACATGTCCTTCCGCGAACTGGAGCGGTTGAGCCGAGGCTATGTAAGAGCCATCAGCCAAATCGTAGGGCCGACGAAAGACATCCCCGCTCCCGACGTGATGACCAATTCGCAGATTATGGCCTGGATGATGGATGAATACAGCCGAATCCGCGAGTTCGACGCGCCGAATTTTATTACCGGCAAGCCGATTGTACTGGGCGGCTCCCACGGCCGGGAGACCGCAACGGCCAAGGGCGTCACGATCATGATCAACCAGGCGCTGGCCAAGAAAGGTATCCCGCTGCAGGACGCGCGCGTCGTCATTCAAGGATTCGGCAATGCGGGAAGCTATTTGGCTAAGTTTATGCATGAGACGGGAGCCAAGGTCATCGGCATATCGGATGCGCACGGCGCGCTGTATAACAAGGATGGGCTGGATATCGAATATTTGCTCGACCGCCGCGATTCGTTCGGCTCCGTAACCAATCTGTTCAAAGACACGATCACGAACAAGGAGCTGCTGGAGCTCGAATGCGATATTTTGGTGCCTGCTGCGATCGAGAATCAGATAACGGGAGAAAATGCGAGCCGGATCCGGGCTCCGATCGTTGTCGAGGCGGCCAACGGTCCGACGACGATGGAGGCGACCCGCATATTGACCGACCGCGGAATTTTGATTGTGCCCGATGTGCTGGCCAGCGCCGGCGGGGTCGTCGTATCGTATTTCGAGTGGGTGCAAAACAATCAAGGTTATTACTGGACGGAAGCGGAAGTGCATGCCAGATTGCAAGAAGTGATGGAAAAAGGCTTTGAAAATGTCTATAATGTTCATATCACGAGAAAAGTGGATATGCGTCTTGCCGCTTATATGGTCGGGGTCAGGAAAATGGCTGATGCCGTCCGTTTCCGCGGGTGGGTTTAAAGAAACGAAACGCTTTATAGGGTGTGGCAGCCGCTTCAACAGCGGGTTGGAGCCGGATTTATGTCTTCCCGATAAAGCACGGAACGGAGGGGACACTGTTTGAGCGTCTTGTCAGTCTTGACGGCGGCCATTGCGCCGGGTGTCGCTCTGCTTGCATATTTCTATTTGAAGGACCGGTATGATACGGAGCCTATTCATCATGTAATCAAAATGTTTTTATTCGGCGTGCTGCTCGTATTTCCGGTGATGGTGCTGCAGCGCGCGCTGGTGCATGGGCTTGGCGATGACCCGTTTGTATTTTCGTTTATCATTTCGGCGGGCTTGGAGGAGTTTCTGAAATGGTTTTTGGTCTATACGATTATTTATCAGCATGCGACCTTTGACGAACCGTATGACGGGATCGTATATGCGGTTGCGGTTTCGCTCGGCTTTGCCACGTTGGAAAATGTGTTTTATGCGTTTCTGAATTCGTCATCCATTTCATCGCTGCTGTATCGGGCGCTGCTGCCCGTATCCGGGCACGCGATGTTCGGCGTCATAATGGGTTACCATTTGGGCAGAGCCAAATTTACGCCGGAGCGGACAAAGCGGCATCTTTTATACTCATTGGCCTTTCCGATTTTTTGGCACGGCTTGTTCGACTATATTTTATTGACGACAAAATCTTACTGGGTCTGGTTCATGATTCCGCTCATGGTATTTTTGTGGATGCGCAGCCTGTGGAAGGTCAACCGCGCTAACTCCACCTCGCCGCTGCGTGTCATTCATAAAGAAGATCAGGTTAAAATATAACCGGTTTGTCCATACTGCTTAGTATTCTATCAAACCGGAGGGAATGCATGACGGTAAACGAACGTGTCAAAGTGACGATACGCTGCATGCGATGCGGCGAACGCTTTGTCCTTAGAGGGAGAAGAGACAAGGGGAAGATCGATACGGGCTTTAAACAATGTATTTGCAGCAATGAAACCGATTTTGATATTGAAACGAACGATTTATGAGAAGCTGCCGGTCAGGCGGCTTCTTTCATTTTTGCCGGTTGACGGCCAATCAACATTTTCATAACGGTTATGGGCAAAACTGTGAATAAGACTGCTCCCTTCCGCGAAAGCTATAACCAAGTTTGGCTGAAGAAGGGAGATTGCAAGCGCATGTACAAAAGATTAAGCATCGTTATGTTTCCAATTCTCGTGGTCGCATTGATTGGGGCGGGATTTTGGGGTTATCTGGAGCATCAGGAGAAAAATTCAATTCTGATCAAGGCGGAAAACCAATACCAGCGGGCTTTCCACGATTTGTCGTACCATGTGGACAGACTGCACAATGAGCTGGGCAATACGTTGGCAGTGAACTCAATGTCTCAGGATGCGTACAAAAAAGGGCTGATTAACGTATGGCGCATTACGAGCCAGGCGCAAAATGAAATCAGCCAGCTGCCGCTGACGCTGCTGCCCTTTAATAAGACCGAAAGCTTTTTGGCTAATTTGTCCAACTTCTCTTACCGGGCCGCGCTTCGCGACTTGAACAAGCAGCCGTTGTCGCAGGAGGAGATGGGCACGCTGAATGCACTGTATACGCATGCCCAGGAAATTTCGACGGATCTGCGTGGTATGCAGTCGAAGGTGCTGGAGAAAAACTTGCGGTGGATGGATGTCGAAACGGCGCTTGCCACTCGGAAGGAACCGTTGGATAACGCGATTATCGACGGCTTCCAGACGGTGGATAAAAAAGTCGGCGATTATTCCGACGTGAAATGGAGCCCATCCGTAATGAACGCCCATCAAAAATATGACGTCAAGATGCTGTCCGGCAATGACGTAACCGTGGATGAAATCAAGCAGAAAGCGGCGCAGTTCTTCGGACTTCAAGACGCGAACGCGGTTCAGGCGGTAGAAAACGGACCGGGAACGGAGTATCATTCGTTCAGCGTATCGGCGCCGAAGGAGCATACGGCGGACGGCATCCATGCCGATTACACGGCCAAGGGCGGGCAAATGCTGTGGTTTTCGACGAGCCGCGACGTGAACGAAAAGAAGCTGGACGTTCGCCGGGCCAGAGATATCGCTTCCGAGTTTTTGGATGCGCACGGATATAAGAACATGGCGGCGGTCAGCTATGACGAGTACAATAATATCGCCAATATCACATTTGCCAGCCGCGATCATGATGTGATCAACTATTTGGACAAGCTGGCGGTGAAGGTTGCGCTCGATAACGGCGAAGTGACGGGCCTCCAGGCGACCGATTACGTGTTCAACCATAAGGATCGTCAGACGGCCGCTCCCAAGCTGACAATTGAGGAAGCGCGCAAAGTGCTGAATCCGAACTTCAAGACCAATAGCGAGGCGATGGCCTTGATACGAAACGAAAATCAGGATGAAGTGCTGTGCTACCAATTTACCGGTCAAATAAACGGCGGTGTCTACCGCATTTATATTAACGCGGAAAACGGTGTCGAGGAAAAAATAGAACGGCTCGGCACCGCCGAGCAGCAGGTCAATCAAACTTGATAAAGAAATTGCGGGGGGACTTGACAAAAGTCTCCTTTTTTTTCTTCCCATCTGACCGTGTCATGCTATAATGAATTAGAATCTAGTACTATCGTACCTGTTAGTACGGACCAGCATAACAGCGGAGGTGCCAAACATGCTTCCAACGGTCAATCAAATTTTATATATACAAGTGAATTCGATCGATGAAGAAGAAGCCAAGCAGGAGCATAAATCCAGAATCGCCGACGTCAATCAAGGCTATATCAGCATGGAAGTGCCCCTGAATGAAAAAACGGGCCGGTTAAAGCGGCTATACGTCGGTGACGAGCTGTCAGCCTATTACATAACGGAGGGCGGCGTCAAAAATTATTTTACATCGTCGGTGCTGGGCTTCAGCGATGATGTAATCCGGCTTGTCATGATTAAAAAACCGGAGCCGGAAACAATTACCAAAGTGCAGCGGCGCAATTTTTTACGCGTGCCGGCCGAGCTTGAGATTGCGGTCAAATTTTCCGAGCAGCTGCAGTTTACCGCCTTGACGGATGACGTCGGGGGCGGCGGCATCTCCTTTATATGCGACGGGTATATACCGCTTGCCGCGCAGCAGACGGTCAGCTGCTGGCTGCTGGCCAACTACCGGAACGGACAAATCGAGCATATTCCGTTTAAGGGAGAGCTGGTCCGTATAAAGCCGCTGGAAACCGGGAAGCAGCAGGTCATGATGCGGTTTGCCGAAATTTCGGACAAAGACCGGCAAAAAATAATCCGCTACTGCTTCGAGCGGCAGCTCGAGTTTCGCAAACGGTAATGCATAACTTGTAAAAATATGGATAAACTACCTCCAAAAATAATTTTTTGGAGAATTAACCTATGAAACGTAAAGACGATACGAGCAAGCGGAATAATGGGTATGAAGAACTGTTTATTATTTTTTCCGGTTTGGCGGAAAAATGGCTGATCCGGGCTGTATTGGGACTGTTGGCCCTGCTGATCGCCGCCCAATTCCTGCTGCAATTCCCGGCCGTCCGCCATTACCTGGTCAAGGTAGAGCAATTGGAAGGAAATTCGTTCGACCGCACCCGCCATTAAACCGCTGCGGACGTCGATTTAAGGGGAAGCTTTTTTGCAATCCCGCTTTCACCTATGGTATAATTTTCTACGATCGCAGGCAGGGCCTGTTATTCTTGCTTCGCTGTTATTTTCTTTTATTGCTGGGAGGCCCGTGTTTTGGATAAGTTTAATATTGCTATAGATGGCCCGGCAGGAGCAGGGAAAAGCACGATCGCCCGGCTTGTTGCCAATACATTAGGCTTTGTCTATGTAGATACAGGCGCCATGTATAGAGCAGTAACCTGGAAGGTGCTCAGTTCGGGTATAAGTCCGGATCATACGGCAGACGTTATTGCCGTTACGGATCGGATGGATATTCGTCTTGCCCCGGGTGAAAACGGTCAACAAGTGTTTGTCGACGGACATGATGCGACCGCCGAGATCCGTTCCGCGGAAGTCACGGGGAATGTCTCCCAGATTGCTGCGATCGCCGATGTACGCCGGATTTTAACGGTTAAACAGAAGCGGCTTGCCGCCGTTAAAGGCGTTGTCATGGACGGCCGGGATATTGGCAGCCATGTGCTTCCCGATGCGGAGCTCAAAATATTTTTGACGGCAAGCGTACGGGTTAGAGCCGAAAGGCGTTACAATGAAATTCAGGACCAGCGCGCAAGCGTCACCTTGGAGCAGCTCGAATCGGAGATAGCGGCAAGGGACCGGATGGACGAGCAGAGGAAAACCGCGCCTTTGGTTCAAGCGCCGGATGCCGTACTGCTGGATACGACCAGCATGACGATACATGAGGTGGTTGAACGCATACTGGAGCTGTGCAGAACTGAAGTCGGCGGGGGGAAGTAGCATGCTCTACACATCGCTTCGCGTCCTGTTTTATTTGATTTTCCGGGTACTGTTTCGCCTCAAGGTCGTCGGTTTGGAGCATATTCCCCCGGATCGGCCCGTTATATTATGCGCGAATCATACGAGCAATCTGGACCCGCCTCTGCTTGGCAGTCCGATCACCGATAGACGCGTGCATTATATGGCGAAGGCCGAGCTGTTCGATATCCCTGTTCTGGGAAAGCTGCTTCCGAAAATCAGCGCATTTCCCGTTAAACGGGGGGGTGTCAGCAAGGAATCCATCCGCTTATCGCTGCAGCTGTTGAGCGAGAACAGCATTATCGGAATATTTCCGGAAGGCAGCCGCAGCAATTCGGGAGGAATGGGCAAGAAGGGCGCGGCCAGCTTGGCCATTAAATCGGGCGCAACCGTCATCCCTGCGGCAATCGTAGGCGGTTACAAACCGTTCAGACGCATTACGCTCGCCTATGGCAAACCTGTGGATCTCTCGGAATTTGCGGATGGCGGATCGGAAGGGCTGGAGCGGGCGACTGACAAAATTATGTCCGTCATTCGTTCCATGGTGAAGCAGTACGAATCGAAATGATAATATGTGGAATACTTAAGAAAAACAATTAACCGCGTATTCTTTTTGCGACGGTAAATTATATAAGGCAGCAGCAATTGTAACTAAATTTTTTGGTTGAGGTTGCTAATCAAGGAGGGTATTGGACCATGTCAGAAGAAACAAAAGTGGAACAAAACGTACAAGCGGAAGAAACGCAGCAGGAGGCTTCCCAGGAGGAGTCAATGGCGAATGTGACTGTCCTGAAAAAGGGCGATACTGTAAAAGGTACAATTATTAAGGTCGACGACGATCAAGCGTTTGTCGATATCGGCTATAAGTATGACGGCGTCATTCCGGTCCGCGAGCTTTCGTCGGTTCCGGTCGGCAGTGCGGGCGAAAGCGTCCAGGTCGGCCAGGAGGTCGAGCTGAAAGTGCTCTCGATCAACGACAACAAGGAGAAGCTTGAGCTTTCCAAGCGCGTAGTCGACAGCGAAAAAGCTTGGGATAAGCTGGCTGACGATATGGAGAATAAAACGATTCTCGAAGCTCGTGTAGCCGATGTCGTGAAGGGCGGTCTTGTCGTGGATGTAGGCTTGAGAGGTTTCGTGCCTGCTTCGATGGTAGAGCGCACGTTCGTCGAAGATTTCAGCGATTATAAAGGTCGTACGCTTCGTCTGCGCGTGAAAGAAATGGACCGCGAGAAAAATAAAGTCATCCTGTCCCAAAAGGATGTATTGGATGAAGAGTTCGAAGCGAAGAAGAAAGAGGTTATCAGCGAGCTGTCCGTCGGACAAGAGCTGACGGGAACCGTACAGCGCTTGACCCAATTCGGGGCATTCGTTGATATCGGCGGCGTCGACGGCTTGGTGCATATTTCCGAGATGGCTTGGCATCATGTCGAAACGCCTTCCGAGGTCGTCAAGGAAGGCGATCAGGTAAGCGTGCAAATATTGAAGCTGGACCCTGCCAACGAGCGGATCAGCCTCAGCATCAAAGCGACGCAGCCGGGTCCTTGGCAGCAGGTATCCGACAAATTTAAGGTTGGCGATATTGTAACCGGAACCGTCAAACGGCTTGCGCAGTTCGGCGCTTTCGTCGAAGTGGCGCCGGGCGTTGAAGGGCTCGTGCATATTTCGCAGATCGCACACCGCCATATTGCAACTCCTTTTGAAGTGCTGAAGGAAGGCCAGGAAGTAAAGGCTAAAGTTCTTGATGTCAATCCTGACGAGAAGCGGATCAGCCTGAGTATTAAAGAAACCGAAGAAGCGCCGGCAGCACCGGAACGCGCTCCGAAATCGGATAGACCGGCAAGAGCATCCAAGGAAACGGCTATTGCCGAGGAATATCAAAATCAAGGGCTGAACCTGACGCTGGGCGAACGGTTCGGCGATAAGCTGAGCAAATTTAAATAAGCTGTTCCGGACAGGTTAGGAGGAGACGGGTTGCGAATTCCAAGAAAATTGGAGCATGTGCATCATGCTCTGCAGCTTGGACAAAGCGGTGAGCAGGGCTTCGCCGATATCAGGATCGTCCCCAACTGTCTGCCTGAAGCTTCCATTAATCGAATCTGTTTACAAACCGTAATCGGCGAACTCATATTGAGCTCGCCGATTATTATTAATGCGATGACAGGCGGGGCACAGGAGACAGAAGCGATCAATCGCGAATTGGCGGTGGCCGCAAGAGAAACCGGATTGGCGATGGCGGTTGGATCGCAGATGGCTGCAATCAGGCATGCGGATGCGGCATCCAGCTATACGGTTGTCAGAAAAATAAATCCGGACGGAATTGTGTTCGGCAACCTGGGGAGCGAGGCGACCTTGGAGCAGGCGGAGCGTGCCGTCGAAATGATTAAAGCCGATGCGCTGCAAATCCATCTGAATGTGATGCAGGAGCTGATTATGCCGGAGGGGGACCGCCAGTTTACGGGAATGCTGGAGCGGATCGCGTTAATTGCAGCTCGGGTCGGCGTGCCGGTTATCGTGAAGGAGGTCGGCTTCGGCATTGCGCAGGAAGGCGCAGCTGCGCTGCTGCAGGCGGGTGTGAACGTGATTGACACCGGGGGCTCCGGAGGCACTAATTTTGCCGCAATCGAAAATGCACGCCGTACAGCAAAGCTCGACTGGCTGAACGATTGGGGCTGTACGACGGCAGTTGCGCTGCTGGAGGTGCTGAAGGCAGCACATGCACAGCAGTCATCCGGAGGTGGCGATCGGTCCGTATCCGTCATCGCTTCGGGCGGAATCCGGAGCAGTCTCGAAATCGGCAAGGCGCTAATCGTCGGCGCTTCTGCGGTCGGAATGGCGGGTGCGCTGCTGCGCGTATTGCAATATGAGGGAACCGCCGCATTAATCGAGCGGATTGATACGTTTCATCAGGAAATAAAGCTTATCATGACCGCATTGGGCGCGTCGTCGATTGCCGGTCTGCGGCAGGTCCCCGTTGTCATATTAGGGGAAACGGCGCAATGGTGCGGGTTGAGAGGCGTTGATATCGGGATGTACGCCAGAAGAAACCGGATTTGATAATAAATGCTGAAGATAGCCATACTAAGAACCGATAAACTGCAGCTTGCGTTAAAGAAAAATGTATGATGGACATAACGCAAGCTGCCGATTACGATCAAGCTCTTAGGTGGTGCCGATGAATCCGGGATATTTGTCATTCGTATTGCTGGTCGTCTCATTGATTTTATATGCCAGCGGCTGGACCGATTTTTTAATGAGAGGTATAACTTCCAAGGTGATACTTCTCTTTTTTATTTTATGGATAGTGAGCATGGAAACGTCCGTATCGTTGATGCAAATACGTGTAAGCCTGTGGGCGGTCATGCTGCTTGCAATTGCCGCCGTTGTATTGTGGCGCTCTCATGGTATTCTGCATAAATTGCATCTTGTCTCTGCGGCTGTACTGATCGGTTCGGTATCGTTCTTTTTGCAGGAAACGATTCATCTTATGCCTGCCTTGGTGCTTGGCAGCGCGGAGCTGTCTGCGGCTTTACTCATCGGTCTGCTGGTGAGCGCGTTGGTCAAGCTGCCGGCCGCTCAATTAGCCGTCATCTCGATCGGACTTTTGCTGGGTGAAACTTATTACCGCTATGTGCATAAAGGGCATCTGGAGTTTCATCTGGGCAGCGCACTGCTGCAGGACCGCTGGTGGCTGACCGTTTATGCGGCCCGTATGCTGTCCGTTATGCTTGCCTGCCTCGTACTGATAAGCAGAAAAAGCTTGCTCTGGATTGTTTCCGGAATCCGCAAAAGAATCCGATAACGCGGCTAGGGCAATACTGCAGAAAAGAGGCGCTTATGATGCTGAATTGGATCGCAGAACAAAAATATACGGTGGGCATCGTGTTGGGTGTTATTTTCGGCATGGCCGCAAGATTGAGCATGCTGCGGACCGATTATCGCCAATATCCGACCTATCCTCACGGTAAAATCATTCATCTGTCGCTCGGCGCCATAGCCGCCGGTCTCGGTTCGGTCGCCGTGCCTTCGCTGCTGGACAAGAACTATACGGCGGTCACTTTTCTGTCGCTGGCGGCGCAGCAATTTCGCGATGTCCGCAACATGGAGCGGCAAACGCTATCCAAAATAGACAGTATGGAACTCGTACCCCGCGGCGCGACTTACATAGAAGGTATCGCCATGGTGTTCGAGGGGCGAAATTACTTGGTTATTTTCACCTCGTTTATCACCGCGTTGTTCAGCATCGTATTCGCCTGGTATTGGGGAATAGCTGCGGGCATTGCCGCGATCTTGCTGACAAACCGTTTTAAAAGCGGCAAAAGCATCAGCCACATTGCGGATGTGCACAAGGGGGAGGTGCGGCTGGACGGCCCGAATTTATATGTCGACGATATTTATATCATGAATGTCGGGCTGGAGGATACACGGCATACGATTAAACAACGGGGGATGGGCTTCATTCTCGTTCCGCTGAATAAAAACTGCCGCGTTACCCTGGCCAACGTCGGACAGCGCCAAGCGCTGCTGCATGATCTTTCGACGATATTGGGCGTGTACCGCGATGAGGGAGAACCGTCGCTGCTTCCGCTTGCAAAGCTGGATATGGCGGACGGACGTCTGGCCGTCTTTTTGCTGCCGCAGGAATACGATGCGGACAAAGCGAGGCAGGTGCTGCTGCAATCGCCTGTTCTGGAAAGCGCTGTACGGATGCCGTCGGAAACGAATCTTCAGCCGGAACGAAAGGAAGGGTAGCCGAATGGGGAAAATCGTTGCCATTGTGACAGCAGTCGGGAATCAGGTAGCCGGCGGCGCGCCGATCTTTATTGTCGGCAGTCCGGAGGAGCAGCAGAAGGTCGCGTTCAAACTGGAAAAAATTTTGGATGCATCCGCGCATGATTTGCAGAACGGCACATTCGTCCTGGTGGATCACAAAGATCATTCGTAAGCAGGACCGGCAAAGGGATTTCGTTGATTTAGTCGGAGGCAAGTGCTATGATGTAGATTGTGAAATTTTGCTTGTTGCGCATTTGCTGCAGCCACGAAAGGAATGAAGTTTTATGTCAAGGCCCGTTGTAGCAATCGTCGGCCGACCTAATGTGGGGAAATCAACGATTTTCAACCGCATCATTGGGGACAGGCTTGCCATCGTAGAAGATATGCCAGGGGTAACCCGGGACCGATTATATGGAAGAGGCGAATGGCTGGATCATCAGTTCAGCGTGATCGATACCGGAGGTATCGAAATTGACGGGGACGACGAGATGCTCAAGTCGATTCGCGTACAAGCGGAGCTGGCAATTGAAGAAGCCGATGTCATTGTGTTCATGGTCGATGGCAAGGCCGGCGTCACTCCGGCGGATTCGGAGGTCGCCGAGCTGTTGTTCCGCTCCAAAAAACCGGTCGTACTGGCCGTAAATAAAATCGACAATATTAGACGGACCGACGATATTTATGAGTTTTACAGCCTCGGCTTCGGTACGCCGTACGGTATTTCCGGTTCGCACGGGACGGGAATCGGTGATTTGCTGGATGAAGTGGTCGAGCATTTCCCTTCCTCCAAGGAGGATGAATACGGCGAGGAAGTCATCCGCGTCGCATTGATCGGGCGGCCCAACGTCGGCAAGTCTTCACTTGTCAACACGATTTTGGGTGAAGAACGGGTCATTGTCAGCAATGTGGCCGGCACGACGCGGGATGCGATCGATACGCCGTTTGAAAAGGACGGTCAAAAGTATGTCGTCATCGATACGGCCGGCATGCGCAAGCGCGGGAAAGTATATGAAAATACGGAGAAATACAGCGTCATGCGGGCGATGAAAGCGATTGAACGCGCCGATGTCGTCCTGGTGCTGATCAATGGAGAAGAGGGCATTATCGAGCAGGATAAGCATATTGCGGGATATGCCCATGAAGCGGGTAAAGCGGCTGTTTTCGTTGTCAATAAATGGGATGTCGTCGAAAAGGACGAAAAAACGATGCAGCAGTTTACTCAAAAAATCCGCGATCATTTCCTGTTCATGACCTATGCGCCGATCCTGTTCCTGTCGGCGAAGACGAAGCAGCGTGTCCATAAGCTGCTGCCCGTGGTCAACCAGGTGGCCGAGCAGCACGCGCTGCGAATCCAGACTCACGTATTGAACGACGTCATTTCCGATGCGGTAGCGATCAATCCGCCTCCGACCGATAAGGGCCGGCGTCTCCGGATCAATTATGCGACTCAGGTTTCGGTGAAGCCGCCCACCTTCGTGTTCTTTGTCAACGATCCGGAGCTGATGCATTTTTCGTATGAGCGTTATTTGGAAAATAAAGTGCGCGCCGCCTTTGGCTTCGAGGGAACGCCCATCAGGTTCTTTACAAGAAAAAAATCGGATGATGAATAGGAGAGATGACTGGTGTGGTTCGTCATACCGATTGTGATCGCGTACTTGCTCGGCTCGGTCAGCTTTAGTTTTTTGGCGGGCAAGCTGTTGAAAGGTATCGATATCCGCAACCACGGCAGCGGCAATGCCGGCGCAACGAATACAATGAGGGTCCTTGGCGTAGGACCCGGTATTGCCGTCCTGCTGCTGGACGCGATGAAAGGCATTATCGCCGTGCTGCTCGGCCGCTGGCTGGGCGACGGCGGTGCGCTGCTGCTCGTGCTCTGCGGCGTCGCGGCGATCGTAGGCCATAATTGGCCGGTTTATTTCGGCTTCCGCGGAGGAAAAGGGATTGCCACAACGATCGGCGTGATGCTGACTTTGGCCCCGCTGCCCGCCGTTTTCGCAGGTATCGTCTGCATTTTGGCTATTGCCGCAACACGTTACGTTTCGCTCGGATCGCTGCTGTTTACAGCACTTTTACCTATTTTCGTATGGTTCATGCACTTTCCGGTCGAAGTTTTTTGCTTCAGCCTGGTCGTCTTCGCATTTGCCTGGTTTCGCCACCGTTCCAACATTATAAGACTCGTGCAGGGAAATGAAAACAGACTCGGCTCGAGAAAAAATAACTCCGGTTGACCGGCCGGTAACGATGTCCGATCAACCGTTGGCTCAAGGAGACAGCGCATATGACCGATAAAGTATCCGTTCTTGTCGCAGGAAGCTGGGGGACGGCCATCGCCTCCGTATTGGCGGAAAATCAGCACGACGTTATGCTGTGGACACGCAGTGAGCGGCAGGCTGCGGAAATTAACGTCGAGCATCGCAATCGCCGGTTTCTTGGAGACGTCGAGCTGCCGCCGCACGTCCGCGCTACGGCCTCGATGGAGGAGGCGCTGCGGGACGCAAGCGCCGTAATCGTCGTGGCCCCATCCGCCGCCATGCGCGAGGTGGCGAGGCAGATGCGCCCTTTTTTGCAAAAGGATACGGTGCTGGTGCATGCGACGAAAGGCTTCGAGACGGCGGGCTTGCGCCGCATGAGCACGGTTTTGGCCGAAGAGCTGCCGCATTATGACGCGGACTCGATTGTCGTACTGTCGGGACCGAGTCATGCGGAGGAAGTCATCACCCAATGTCCGACGACGGTGGTCGTGGCCTCTGCCGATCCGCAAGCCGCGGAGAAGGCGCAGGATTTGCTGATCAATACATATTTTCGCGTGTATACGAATCCGGATATGATCGGCGTCGAGGTTGGCGGCGCATTGAAAAACATCATTGCGCTGGGTGCGGGATTAAGCGACGGGCTCGGCTTCGGCGACAATGCCAAAGCGGCGCTGCTGACCCGGGGATTGGCCGAGATATCGCGTTTGGGTACGGCGATGGGCGGCAATCCGCTAACCTTTTCCGGCCTGGCGGGCGTCGGGGACCTCGTCGTAACCTGTACGAGCAAGCACAGCCGCAATTGGCGCGCCGGCTACATGCTGGCCCAGGGAAACTCGCTGGAAACGGTGCTGGAGCAGATGGGCATGGTGGTCGAAGGAGTCAGAACGACACAAGCCGCCTGCATCCTTTCGCAAAAGTACGATATTTCGATGCCCATTGCGGATGAACTGTATGCCGTTCTTTTTGAAGGAAAATCGCCCCGGACAGCGGTTGAAGACTTGATGGGACGGGGGCGCACCCATGAAATCGAGGAAGTGGCCAAGCAGGTTCAAACAAAGTGGTTCGGTTAGACGGCCGCCTACACGGATCGTCACTCCTGTACATAAACTATCTTAGATTCATACTCTGCGAATGCGGAAGTATGGGGTTAAGGAGGGACAGGACAGTGGCAAATAAAAATATGCCCAAGGACGTGCTCAACGTCGTCAAGAAAAAAACCGGTAAGACAGTCAACGAGAAAGATATATATAAATTGGCGAGCGGGGTTAAGCCGTCAACCGTTCAAAGCGATGCGCAGCTCAAGCAGTTGATTAAGCAGGTATCCAGCCTGGTGAATGTACCGGTCTCCGAATCGACCATGAAAGAACTCATATCGGCAATCAAATCCAGCAAAATGGATGCATCCAGCGTGGAGCAGCTGATGAAAATGATTAAAAAATAGACGGTTTTGTGGCATAGGCTTCCCGGAAGGGCGCTTATGCTTTTTTTGTGTTATAATCAAGTTTGTTTAACCGACTTTCGGAAACTTTTACGGTTAGGGGCATGATGTAATGAGTTCCATGGATAAAATGTGGGCGTCGTTTATCGCAATCGGACTGATGGTCGGAGCATCGCTGCTGATCTCTTTTGCGCGCGCCAAAACGACCGGATTTCTCAGGCTTGTGCTATCAACGGTCGCTTTTCTTCTGTTTGTGCCTATTTTGCTGTATATGCTAGTCTCTCTATTATAACGGGTCTCACGTAACGATTTAATTGCCGAAGGAGTACAGCCGACCATGATCACGTTAAAAGGAAGAAAGGTACATAAAGAAGTTCCCGCCGAATCCAAGCTTACTTTGCTGGATTTGGCTCTTAAGCATGATGTCGATTGGGGCTTTTCCTGCACGCGCGGCACTTGTGCCCGCTGCCGCTGTCTCGTAACCGAAGGCCGGCTGTTGCTGAATGAGCCGACGGATGCCGAGCTTGATCGCCTGGAGCCGGAAGAGCTCGAGGAAGGCTTCAGGCTTGGCTGTCAGGCGTCAGTGCGGCAGGAAGGTCCGGTTACGGTCGTTCATAAGCCATATTTTTAGAAACGGTTTTTACTTTCGGGGGCTTGCTTGGAAAGGGGGATTTTCTGCTTGCCATCAACGTTGGATCATTTGGAAAACGCGCTCAGGCAGGTTCAGCTGCGTCTGCGCGGCGTCGATAAACCGTGGCTCGTTGGCGGCAGCTGCGGACTGCTGCTTCACGGCGTTCCGCTTCAAGCGCCCCCGCGCGATTTGGATTTGTATGCGGACGACGAAAGCGCGTCCGAGCTGCACCGGGCGCTGTCGGGTTATGCCGTGGACGAACAGACGGAGGATCGTTCGGGAATGTACCGCTCGATCCTTAGCCATTACAGCATCGAAGATATAAAGGTAGAGTTGGTATGCGGGTTCGAAGTAACGGCTCATGAAAGCGTCTATCGCGTAGAAGCCGGCTATTTGGTCCAATCGCAGCCGATTGCGATCCGCACCGGTGGTGTCATGGAGCCTGAGACGGAATCCGACGTTTCGCTGCCCCCCTTAAAGCTGATGCCGCTCGAGCATGAGCTGCTGTTCAACGTGCTGAGGGACCGGCCTGACCGGTACGAGGCGATCGCAGGCGTCATGCGCAGCCGCAGCAAAGGGATGACACCGTTTATGCGCGAGCTGATGCGGAGAAACCGTTTGGGCAAGCAGGTGAAGGCCCGATTAAAAAGGCTGCTGCAGCCATAAACGAACAAGCAGAGCTGAAATACGGTATACTAACAGTAGAGCGGGCGGGATCGCATCGGAGCGTTGTATGCGCGCACCCGCCGTTGTCTCCGAATGCATAAAGGAGTTAAACAGGCGATGGGAGTTCATATCACGTTCATGCCGAACGGCAAAACGATCGAGGTACGTCCGGGAACAACGATTTTGGACGCTTCCCGCAGGGTCAGAGTACAAATCCGCACGCGCTGCGGAGGGAATGCCTCTTGTTTGATGTGTAAAGTGTTGGTGCCGGCCCCGTCGGCTGCCGGACTGACCCCCTTGAACCAGAACGAACGACTGAAGCTGGGCGGTCTGCAGGAGCAGGGCTACCGGCTGGCTTGTCAGGCGAAGGTGATTGGGAATGTTACGGTCACGCTTCCGGAGGACCCGCTGAAAGCGGCGGTCCGCAAGCAGTTGGAAATGCAGCGGGAGGATGAATCATAATGAATCGAGCAAGACAGACGGCCGTCGCAGCCGCATTTATGCTGCTGTGCGCACTGTTGGCGGGCTGCATGTATCCGAATGAGATGCGCAAAGAAAATCAGGTGGCAACCGGGGAGTACGTTGTCGTCGTGCAAAATGCGGTCGAGCAGTTCCATGCGAAAACGTCCGTTCTCCCTATTAAAAACAGTACGGAGTCTACTCCGCTTTACGAGAAATACCCGATCGACTTTAAAAAGCTGAAGGAACGCGCATTGCTGAGCAATGTTCCGGCCAACGCGTTCGAAAACGGCGGGACGGCGATCTATGTGCTGGTCGATCCGGAGACGAAGCCGACTGTCAAAATGATGGATCTCGTTTCCTATCAGCAGGCCGTCGAGGTGCAAAGATTTGTAGATGAATACAAGTCGAAGAACGGCGGTAAGCTGCCTAAAGGCGAGCAGGTTGCGCCTTCTTTTACGAGGATCGATTATGCGGCCATGAACAAAAAGCCGGTTCAGGTACAGAGTGTGTATACAAGGCAGGTCAATCTTCCATTCGTGATGAGCGAATCCGGGCAGATAGGGATCGATTATTCCGAAGAGCTGATGCGGTTAATCGATAAAAAATCGCTGAAAAGCAATCTTGACGCCAAACAAGATTTAAGAGAGTTGCTGGTCAAAGAATCATTTTACGTGCCGGCGCGTTCTTTTGCCTACAGCTGGCAAAACGGGCAGCCGATGCCGGTTGACAAGCCGTAAAACCCGAACTATCCAGGCCTCCGGATGCCCCAAGGGCGTTCCCGGAGGTTTTTTTGCGTTTCCGGCATATCCCATCGCCGGTTTTCATATATTCACTTAGAGATCATGCTTCGGCTTGGGCTAAGGGCCGTTTCGGGCAAGAAGTGAGTAAAAATAAAAATAGAGAATAATCATCATAATTCTTCTGCTAGTACATATATTTTTACTAGTCCGAAAGCATAGTACGAGTTTCGTCTTAAACAACCTGTAGGAGGGATTCTCATTGGAAAAAGTAGATATCTTTAAGGACATTGCAGAGCGAACAGGCGGGGATATTTATCTGGGGGTCGTTGGAGCGGTCCGTACGGGAAAATCAACGTTTATCAAACGCTTTATGGAATCGATCGTGCTGCCGAACATTCAGAACGAAGCCGACCGTATCCGGGCGACGGATGAACTGCCGCAAAGCGCTGCGGGCCGCACTATCATGACGACGGAGCCGAAATTCGTACCGAACACGGCGGTTCAACTGCACGTGGCTGAAGGACTGAATGTAAACGTTCGGTTAGTCGATTGCGTAGGCTATGTCGTTGACGGCGCCAAAGGCTATGAGGATGAGAACGGCCCCCGCATGATCAATACGCCCTGGTTCGACGAAGCGATTCCGTTCCAGGAAGCTGCCGAAATCGGCACGCGCAAAGTCATTCAAGAGCATGCCACATTAGGCGTCGTCATTACGACCGACGGTACGATAGCAGAAATCCCGCGGTCCTCTTATGTAGATGCGGAAGCCCGCATCATTAACGAGCTGAAGGAAGTCGGCAAGCCGTTTATCGTCATCGTGAACTCGACGAAGCCGAACGGCGAAATCGCACAAGAGCTGCGCAGCGAGCTGCAATCGCAGCATGATGTGCCGGTTGTTGCGATGAGCGTCGCCAACATGAACGAGGACGATATGACCTCGGTGCTGCGGGAGGTGCTCTACGAATTCCCGGTTCACGAAGTGAACGTCAATCTGCCAAGCTGGGTCATGGTGCTCGAGGATACCCACTGGCTCCGTTCCCACTTTGAAAATTCGGTTCGCGAAACGGTGCAGGATATTCGCAGATTACGCGACGTTGACCGCGTCGTCAGCCATTTTGAAGAATATGAATTTATTGATAGAGCTGCATTGGCCGGCATGAACATGGGTCAGGGCGTTGCAGAAATCGATTTGTATGCTCCCGATGAGCTGTATGACCGCATCCTGATGGAAGTCGTCGGCGTGGAGATCCGCGGCAAGGATCACCTGCTGCAGCTGATGCAGGATTTCACGCATGCCAAGCGCGAATACGATCATTTTGCCGAAGCGCTGGAAATGGTCAAAACGACCGGCTACGGCATTGCGCCGCCAACCTTGGAGGAAATGGCGCTCGATGAGCCCGAGCTGATCCGGCAGGGCTCCAGATTCGGAGTGAGGCTGAAAGCTACCGCCCCTTCGATCCACATGATCCGCGTCGATGTCGAATCGGAGTTTTCACCGATTATCGGGACCGAGAAGCAGAGCGAAGAGCTCGTCCGCTATTTGATGCAGGACTTTGAAGATAATCCGCTTAAAATATGGGAATCCGATATTTTCGGCAGATCGCTGCACTCCATCGTACGCGAGGGAATTCAAGGAAAACTGGCGATGATGCCGGACAATGCCCGTTACAAGCTGCAGGAAACGCTGGGCCGAATTATTAATGAAGGCTCGGGAGGCCTAATTGCCATTATATTATAAGAAATCCGCTAAAAATGCACTCCTTTGGGTGCATTTTTATTGTTTGTACTTGAAAAAGCGACCTGGGTGTATTAATATATTCTTGTTTGTTCGATTTTCCTTGATTTGTATGTATATTTTTAAACTTTTCAGTAAACAAAGGGTAATAACAGATATTGTGGGGGGAGGTGAATGGCATGAATAAATCTGAATTGATTAATAAAGTCGCAGAAACCTCGGAGCTTTCCAAGAAGGATGCAACGAAAGCAGTCGAAGCTGTTTTTGAAGCAATTTCCGAAGCTTTGCAAGGCGGCGACAAAGTACAGCTGGTTGGATTCGGAAACTTTGAAGTTCGTGAACGTTCCGCTCGTAAAGGACGTAACCCGCAAACTGGCGAAGAGATCGATATCCCTTCCAGCAAAATTCCGGCTTTCAAGCCCGGTAAAGCTTTGAGAGACGGTATTCAGTAATAACCTCGTTTTTCTACATACCCGTGCTACATTCCCAAACACCCGAGCCGATTCCCGGTTTGGGTGTTTTTGCGATAATTGTATATATGGACGCTTGATTTAGTGACAGCGCTGCTTTGAATGTTATCAGAACGGTTTGAAAGCCGTTTTCAGGTCGCTTCATCATGAAGACCACCATCTGCCTTTCTGCTATTGTAACGGGCTTGTGACAGTCGCCTGCACGCCCTGCTTAACGCTGGAATAGGACGCGCCTTTTGTTCGGTAGTTTTTTACTTTGGAATAATGGATTAGAAAGAATGGGGGAGACGTTTCAAGATGGTTTGGATCGGAGATGGTTGCTTTGATATCGAGGTGGATATTTGAGGATTACTGTGGACAGTTTTTCAGCTCAGATCTTGACTTTGAATACAATCATCAGGAAGACAACCGAAACAAGCGATACAAGCAGCGCTTTCTTCACGTTTCTATGGTGGGTTTTGATCACGTAGAACATGGCAAAGTAAAAACCAATGGACCAAAAAATATTCCATCCATAATGATAAGTTATGTAGCCGGACAGGAACCACAAATATTCGAGTGCGGAAAAACCGGCAATCCACCCGAGGTAGTAATAAATTTGCTTCATTGTATGAGCCGGCAGGAAGTGCAGGTACAGAACGGTAGTAGCAGGCAAAAGAACGAAACAATTAAACAAGTCTATAGTACTGTGATTTAACAAGAAATCGGGATGATACGACCAGGTTAGATGATCGCGGCACAACTGGTTATATAGAAGATTGCAGAAAGAGACAAAAACTATCGATGCATAGTATGCTTTCCATTTCTTATATGCTCCGGAAAAAATGGCAGCTAATAAGAAAGCCGCGTTAGTAGCCAGTATCATGAAATGTTCGCTCCTTATACGATTCAATCGAATGCCGCGGCGACTTCAAGCAAATAAATTTCAAGCTGTCGAATGGGATTTAAGGTTCGGCGAGAAAGATCAAATAGGGCAAGTTACTTTGTTGTTCTGCGAAGATAATGAAGATGCCATCTCAGATACATTACTCCTAAAGTATAAATCGGAACGGAATAGATTAACTTCCAGCCTTTATATACAAGGTATCCCGTAATTGTTGACAGCCACTCGAAAACAATAGACAGGCATACAACTGCGATGAGATAAATTGCGAAGTTTCTTGTTCTTTTTGGGAGGAAATTGACGATCAAAATTCCAGCAGCCGGAACCAGTGATGCTTCAAGTATGAGGTCGATTACCGTTAAATTGGGTTTTACGAAGTCGTAAAGATCCAATATATAGCCAAAAAATAAATCAATATAGATCGTCAAGGCAGCCATTATAAACCAGGTGAAATATATATCGCTCTTGGACAGACGCTTCGGTGAGAAAAGGATTGCAACAATAAATATAACTGCTGAAACATAGGCGAATATGTAGCCAATTTGCATAGGGCACCTACTTAGACCATTAATGATAAAAGTATGATCTTATTCGAGCGCTTTTAAACAGCGGCAGCTGATCGGGGTGAACGCCCGCAATCGCTGTCAGCCTTGCAGCGGGCGCTGTCTGTTTCTACTACTATAATACGGCGTGTCTAAGCTTAAACAGTGTGCGCAGCAGTATTGCAGGGGCCCGCGCCTGTGTGATATAATACGATTCGCCGGCACATAACGTCTCGCTGCATGAATGTGAAGCTGCCGCTTCCGGCAATCGTTTGCGAGCGTAGGGCACCGATTTTATAACGGGGTATGGCGCAGCCTGGTAGCGCGCACCCTTGGGGTGGGTGAGGTCGCACGTTCGAATCGTGTTACTCCGACCATGAGAAAGACATCGTCGAATCGGTGTCTTTTTCTTTTGAATTAGGATTTTGGCAGGCAAGCTGCACATGTAAAAATTTGATGAAGCATGCTGCCGGCTTTTTTGCTATACTGAATTGACTGAAATTGCAAGCATCGTGACATCGCTAGAGGGGGAACAAAAGAGTGGGAGTTAAGGCAAAAGCCTGGATCGGATCGCTGGATTGGACCATGTATGGCATTATCGCATCCATTTACTTGATTTGGCGGATCGGGACAGCCGGAGGTTGGAGTCCAGCTTGCTGGATATTATTATTAGTGTGCCTGTTAGGTGTCAGAAGGGATCAAATTGACGTAGATTGGAAACGTTTTTTTTTGTTTGGCATCCCGATGCTGTACGTATTTTATTATTTTTACGGCTCCGGTAACGGGCTGTGGTGGAAAATCGCCAACTGGATGTTTGAAAATAACCGCCATCCATGGAATTGGGACGCGATGATGAACAGCATTCCGCTCAACAGCGCAGGGTGGGCCAGAGCATTCCACCATCCTTATTTGGACCGCGCCATGGTATGGATATATAATTACGGCTTCGTGCTTTCCCTATGGATTTGTATCGTCCGCAGCTTCTGGACCAGAAGTATGAAAAAAATGCTGTCATACGCATTATCCGGACATTTGATGCAATTTCCGTTAATTTTGCCGTTCTATAACCTCATTTTGCTGCGCGAGGTATGGTGGGTAAAGGGACAGCCGGATTTGCTCGGCCGCCACTTTGCGACGGAGAACGATCTGCTGGTTAGCGTAATGAACTGCTTCCCGAGCATGCATACCTCCATTTCGTTCGCGATGCTGCTTTTGGCATTAAGAGAGAAGGATCGGATTTTCAAATATATGATGGTGGCTTACTGTGCGTCCATTATTTTCTCTACGATGTATCTGCAAATTCACTGGGTGCTCGACGTTGTTGCCGGCATGGCGTTTGCATACGGCACGGTCAAGCTGGCCGATCTGGTCATCCACCTGGCATCCAAGCTGCTGCCGAACAAATTCAAAGGATTTTACGGCAAACGGGAGCAGACTTATACGAATGAATCGATGGTCGCCTAACGGGCGGCCTCTTTTCTTTTAAAAACGGCTGGCAGCTTGAATTGAAAAACTTCGACCGGGTGCTTTTCTCATTGCTTTGTCAGGTTAAAGGTTGACATCCCCTCCGTTTTTCTGCATCATACAAGTAAGCGACATTTGACGGGAAGGACGTAGAGAATATGGATGCCAACACAAATCAATCGCAGGGCGACTATTTTGTGATCAAGGCCAAGGAAAACGGGGTTCAGGTCATCGGACTGACGCGCGGCCAGGATACAAGATTTCATCATACCGAGAAGCTGGATAAGGGTGAAGTGATGATCGCTCAATTTACGGCGCACACGTCGGCGGTAAAGGTTCGGGGCAAAGCATTGGTCATGACCAAGTATGGTGTAATGGATACGGAGGAATAATTTTTCAGTTTTCGCAGGCATAGCCTGCTTTTTTTCGTTGTACAATGATAGGGACACGGTTTTCGGTCAAGTACATGAGGAGGATTTGATCCGATGAAATGGTTGTCCCGGCTTCTTGTCACCTTGCTATTGTCTACCGGCGTTGCTTTGGCATTGTCGCTGCTGCCGAAAATGGAAAACGGATGGAATTCGCCGGTGTTCCGCTCGGTCAAGGCACAGCCCGTATCGGAGAACAACATCGTGGATGTGATGAGCAAAATGCCGCTCCACCTGCGTATCCGGAAAGTCGAAGTGAATCACGCAATTGTTTCGGTCGACCTGTTGGCTTCGCCGGCTTCGGAAAAAGACGATATCGTTCAGGATATGTACGAAATTCCGCGCACTTTTTTCAGCCGCTCGACGAATATCAATCAAGTGCTGATCCGGGTCATGGACAGCCCGACGGCCGGCAACGGGGCGACGGCAACGCTCTTGCTGGCGACGGATGCAAGACGCGAGAAATGGCTCCCAAGCGAGACGGTCTTTATGCCGCTGAGCATCGAGGAGATGGAGCAATACCTGCAATCCCATTTCAGGATGACGTATACGACCAAATGGAAGAACCGGTTTGATATAAAAAGTTGATCCTTTTATTATGCGTCGAAGCTTCGACTATGCTATAATAATTTGGATTAGGATAAAAGCGATTCTTTGTACTTGTTCGGAGGCTAAATATGAGTGGTTATCGAATCCCGGAGATGGCGAGAAAATATATAGAATACGACATGATTCAAAAGCATACGGAATTACCGCATTTTCCTGAATTTCGTACGCGGCTTCTATATACATTTTTGAGCAGACACAGCACATTATCGAGCTACAGCGAGCTATTCAGTTTGGTCACGTCATTGGTTCAGATGGGCCTTGACACCCATGACATGGTCAGCATTACGAACCAGGCCAAGGAAATGAAGGCGGCAAGATCCAGGCAGTTGAAAGTGCTGGCAGGCGATTATTTTAGCGGACGGTTCTACTATTTGCTCTCCCATGCCGGCCATATCGATCTGATCGGGATTATTTCCCAAGCAATTTGCGAAGCCAACCGGTTGAAAATTAATTTTTACCAATTAATGAAGCAGTTGAAATTAACGGCGGATGATTACATAAAGCAGACAGTTGAGGTTCGCACCCAACTGTATTTATCGTTTGCCGGCTTTATGGAGGAATCGGTGCACAGCTTATGGCCGGAGGTGCTTAGGCTGTTCACGCAATGTGAGGTTCTGCTGCAGGAAATTACAAAATCCGAGAAAGCCCAGCAGCTTCGCGACAGCTGGGGGTACTGGCATATTATGCAGCAGGCGTCGAAGGAAGAGCGCAGGCATATGCAGGCGGAAGAACTCGATCCCGGCAAGCTGCGGAGCATATGGCTGAAATATAAGGTGACGGTACAGCTGTATCAAATGCTGGACTCATGCATGAATCAGCTTCAAGACAAGCTGCATTCGCTGGACTCCAAAGAGCTGGGGAGAGAGCTTCTATCGATCGGGGAGCCTATTGCCCGCTACCTATCGACACCTAAAGCGCTGGAAGAAATTTGAGGTGATGACCATGCAATCCAAATCCAAGGAAGAATTCGTTCACTCCGTATTTGAAAGCATCGCGCCCAAGTATGATTTAATGAACGATATACTCAGCTTTCGCAGGCATAAAGCCTGGAGAGATTTTACGATGCGCAAAATGGACGTACAGCCGGGAAGTGCGGCGATAGACCTGTGCTGCGGCACCTGCGACTGGACGATCAGTCTTGCCGAGCATAGCGGCACCGGCGGGGTTGTCGGCCTCGACTTCAGCCAAAACATGCTGGATTACGGCGCCACGAAGATTCGCGAGCGGGGCCTCGATAAGCAGATCGAGCTGGTGAGAGGCAACGCGATGCAGCTGCCTTATAAGGATAACACCTTCGATTATGCCACCATCGGCTTCGCACTGCGGAATGTGCCCGATCTGGTCAAAGTGATCGAAGAAATGCAGCGGGTCGTCAAGCCGGGCGGGATGGTGGTATCTCTGGAATTGTCCAAGCCTACTTGGCAGCCGTTCAAAAGCCTTTATTATTTTTATTTTCAACATATATTACCGCTGCTCGGTAAATTGATAGCCAAGCGCTACGAGCAGTACAAGTGGCTGCCTGAATCATTGATTCATTTTCCTGATCATAAGAAATTAGCAGACATATTCAGAAAAACAGGGCTGACCCATGTACAAGCTTATCCGCTTACTGGAGGCATAGCAGCACTTCATATCGGCATCAAGAAGCAGGAAGCGGAATAAAGACGAGGGTGGGGTCAGCATGCTGCTGAAGAAGGCAAAAATTTTTTTAGAGATGATTAAATTCGAGCATACGCTGTTTGCGCTGCCGTTTGCATTTATGGGAGCGATACTCGGATCGGTCGTTGTCAACGGGCATCTGCCCGGCTGGGGACAGATCGGCTGGATTATAATGGCGATGTTCGGTGCGCGGAGCGCCGCGATGGGATTGAACCGCGTGATCGACAGAGTATTCGATGCAAGAAATCCTCGGACTGCAGGGAGAGCCATTCCGGCCGGATTGATTTCTTCCAAAGAAGCTATTATTTTCATTGTGATTTCCTTCACATTACTCTTTTGGTCAACGGCCAATTTGAGCGGGCTCTCGATGAAATTGCTGCCGATTGCAGTTTTTTTTCTTGTCTTCTATTCGTACACGAAACGGTTTACTTGGGCCTGCCATATTATTTTGGGCTTTACCGTTGCACTGGCGCCGCTCGGCGGCTGGGTGGCGGTTACGGACGGGGTTACGCTGACGGCATTCATTTTTTACGTATCCATCGCATTTTGGGTTGCAGGCTTCGATATCGTTTACGCTTGCCAGGATTACGAGATCGATAAAAAAGAAGGCCTGCATTCGATTCCGTCCCGCTTCGGCATCGCCAATGCGCTGCGCATCGCCCGCTGGTTCCATGCGATTACGGCGATCGGGCTGCTGACGTTGTTTTATTTGACCGACTTGAGCTGGGTATATTTGATCGGCCTTATTGCCGCCAACGGTTTGCTGTTCTATGAGCATAAAATCGTCAACCCGCAAAATTTAAGCCGCTTGAATACTGCGTTTTTCACCTTAAACAGCGTTCTAAGCATCGCCGTCTTCGTCTTTACTCTGGTAGATCTGGTGGTGCTGGGCAAATGAGCAGGCCGTGGGTAATCGGGATCACCGGGGCGAGCGGAGCGGTCTACGGGGTTCGGCTGTGCCGCTACCTGCTTTCGCAAGGTCTGCATATTCATCTCATTATTACCGATGCCGGCTGGCGCGTGCTGAAAGAAGAGCTCGGCTGGGATGCTTCGAAGCGGAAAGAAACGCTGGAATCCAGGCTGGCAACGGCCGGCCCCGGAACCTTCCTGTATCATCCGGTTCAAGATATCGGGGCGAGCACAGCCAGCGGCTCTTTTCGCACCTCGGGCATGGTCATCATTCCGTGCTCCATGGGTACACTGTCGGGCATCGCGAACGGAGCCTCCGACAATTTGCTGGAGCGGACGGCGGATGTGATGCTGAAGGAAGGCAGACCGCTGATCATCGTGCCGAGAGAGACGCCGCTGCATGCGATTCATTTGGAAAATATGCTTAAGCTGTCGCGGATGGGCGTGCGGATCATCCCGGCAATGCCGGCTTTTTATCAGGAGCCGCAAACATTAGACGATTTGGTCGACTTTATGGCTGGAAAAGTGTTGGACAGCATGGGTGTGGACCATGAATTGTACAAAAGATGGGGTAAGGCGGATGAGCTGCATGGACAAGCCGGTTCGCATCGGTCGGATTGATTTTACGAACGTATGGCCGTTTTTTTATTATTTTCCGCTTGAACGCTTTCAAGGAGAGGTGGAGATCATTACCCAGGTCCCCACGCAATTGAATGCAGCGATGGCGGAAGGCAGAATCGATATCGGCCCGATCTCTTCATTTTCATATGGCGAGCATGTGGACGAATATTTGCTGCTGCCCGATATGTCGGTCAGCGCCCATAAGCAGGTGCAATCGATTTTGCTGTTTCACCGGCGTCCGCTGGAGGAGCTGTCGGGCGCATCGATCGCTCTGCCGACGACCTCGGCCACATCCGTCAATCTGTTAAAAATTATTATGCGCCGCTTTTACGATGCGGAGCCCGAATATCATTACGCGGCGCCGGTGCTGAAGGACATGCTGAAATCCGCCGACGCGGCGCTGCTCATAGGCGATCATGCCATCCGCGAAAGCTGGACGGACACGGGACTGATGGTCACCGACTTGGCTGCCGAATGGAACCGGCTGACAGGGCATTGGATGTCCTTTGCGGTATGCGCAATCCGGAAGCAGACCGTCCAGGCGCATCCTGAGCTGGTGCGGCGTATATACCAGGCGTTTATGGACAGCAAAAAAGCTTCGTTGGCAGACATTCCTTCCATGGTGAAGGACGCTCAAGCGGCGATCGGCGGAACGGACTCTTATTGGCGGCATTATTTCTCTTCGCTGATTTATGATTTCGGCCCCGAGCAGCAGGCCGGCTTGAGTCTTTATTTCCGTTATGCCTGGGAGCTCGGATTTCTGAAGAGCGAAGCGGGTATTCAATTATGGAATGATAAAAATGTGGCACAGGTGACGGAATGAAACTGATCGACTTATATGCAAAACTGAAAAAAGACATATCCTACATAGAAAAAGAGCTTGAACGCAGCATCGATGTCGATAACGACCTGCTGCGCGAAGCGTCGCTTCACCTGCTGAAGGCGGGCGGAAAGCGGATTCGGCCCGTATTTGTGCTGCTTGGCGCCAAATTCGGCACGTACGACCTCGCGCGTATCAAGCATGTAGCCGTTCCGCTGGAGCTGATTCATATGGCTTCGCTCGTTCATGACGATGTGATCGACGACGCTCTGACGCGCCGCGGCCAGCTGACGGTCAGATCCAAGTGGGACAACCGGATCGCGATGTATACCGGAGATTATATATTTGCAAAAGCATTAAGCGTCGTAACACAGCTGCCGAATCCTCTCATTCACCAGATTATGTCCAAAGCGATCGTGGAGATGAGCATCGGCGAGATGGAGCAGATTCGCTACTTTTTCAATGCGGATCAAACATTTCGCGATTATTTGCTCAGAATCAAACGCAAGACCGCGCTGCTCATTGCGATCAGCTGCCAGCTTGGCGCTATCGCTGCCGGCGCCGGAGAGGCGGCGTCCAAATCGTTATATACATATGGATATAATGTGGGGATGGCGTTTCAAGTCCGTGATGATATACTGGATTTATGCGGCACCGAGAAAGAGATCGGGAAGCCGCCCGGAAGCGATATCCGCCAAGGCAATATTACGGTGCCGGTTATTTTCGCGCTTCAGGACAAGTCGCTCAGGCCGGGCTTGTTGAATGAAATTCAACGCATTCAGCAGCTGGACGGGCAGACGGACATCAGCGGATTTATCCGTACGATTCGCGGCAGCAACGGCATTACGAGGGCGGAGGAGCTGGCTTCCCGCTATATCGACAAAGCGATCGCCGCACTGGAGCCGCTGCCCGACATCCAGGCGAAAAAAGATTTTACCGGCATCGCGCATTTTATCGGCAACAGGTCTTATTGAACAGAAACCGAGAAAGCCGGGTCGGGCTAAGCGATGATTCCGGATTTCGTAGAACAGGGGGAATAGGTAGATGGAACGCACATTTCTAATGGTCAAGCCTGACGGCGTACAGCGCGGGCTGATTGGAGAAATTATGAAGCGGTTTGAGCGGAAAGGTTTTCAACTGATCGGCGCCAAGCTGATTCATATGACGAGACAGCAGGCGGAGCTGCACTATCAAGAGCATCTTGGGAAAGATTTTTTTGAAAAACTCGTCAATTTCATCACATCCGGCCCCGTTTTTGCCATGGTTTGGCAAGGGGACGATGTCATTGCGCTGTCGCGCTCGATGATTGGCAAAACAAGTGCTTTGGAAGCCGCTCCCGGAACGATTCGCGGCGATTTCGCCGTTCATACGAACTTGAATTTGATCCATGGCTCGGATTCTCCGCAAAGCGCGCAGCGGGAAATAGCAAACTTCTTTACCGCGGAGGAATTGCTTACATACAGCAAAGCGGTGCAATCGTGGATTTAGGATGGGGATAACGGCATGACGGAGGATCAAGATTTTTTATTTTTTATAAAAAAAGTTAAAGACCATACATCCATTGATCTCTCACAATATAAAGAAGCGCAAATGAAACGCCGGTTGACGACGCTGCGAATGAAAAAAGGATATGCGACGTTTGCCGCATTTTTCGAAGCCATGGCGAAGGACAAGGAGCTGCTGTATGAGTTTCTGGACAGAATGACGATTAATGTGTCGGAGTTTTGGCGCAATCCGAACCGTTGGCAGGTGCTCGAGCAGACGTTCATCCCGGATATGCTGCGCAAAAGCAAAAGGCTGAAATGCTGGAGCGCAGCCTGCTCTACAGGCGAAGAACCGTATACGCTGGCAATGATTTTGGACCAATTGAATGCGCTTCAGGATGCGCATCTGCTCGCGACCGACATCGACGACGGCGCTTTGGCTAAGGCGAAGAAGGGCATCTACTCCGACCGGTCGGTGAAGGATGTGCCGTCCCATTATTTGGCCAAATATTACAAGCGGGAGCAGGCCACCTTCCTCATTTCGGAGGAGCTGAAGAAAGGCATTCGCTTCCAGAAGCAAAATTTATTAACGGACTCATTCGATACGCAATTCGATCTCATCATTTGCAGAAACGTGATGATCTATTTTACCGAAGAAGCGAAGCATGAGCTCTATCACAAGTTCGCCAAAGCTTTAAAGCCCGGAGCCATTCTGTTTGTCGGCAGCACGGAGCAAATTTTTTCGCCGGGCCAATACGGGCTGGAAACGGCGGAAACATTCTTTTACCGTAAAAAGGAATAGGCCTCGCCACTCGCCATGTATGTTTTTTTCCATAGTTCCCCATACTTACTAGTATGAGAAGAGCTGACTGTCAACGCAGCAGAAGAATAATCGGGAGGGGCTCTGGTGGATAAACGAAAAGTGATCATGGCATACCGAAGAGGCTTTATTACGATTCAGGAATGCGCGCAAATTTTGGGCATCGATACGCCCCAGATTGTCGGTTTGGTAGAGGATCCCGAGCTGAACGGTTTGCCGCGTAATCCGAAAAAGCAGCCGGTAAACGGATGACGGGTTCATTCGTGCGGCAACCGTTTGAAACAAGACACGCTGCTGCGGCTGTCAAGCCGCTGCGGCGTGTTTTTTGTAGCCCTTTTCTTGTCAAACCGTGGTACCTATACTATAATTAGCACATGAATTGAGTACATAAAAGCGTTAAAGCGTCTGGTGTGCGAACCGGAGCAGGTCGACAGGCACACCCGGCACCAGGCTTGACCGCAGCGGACAGCCGCGTTTTTTGGCGATAGGATGAAAGGGGATAAACACGTGAGATATTTAACGGCAGGGGAAACGCATGGTCCACAATTAACCGGGATCATTGAAGGGTTTCCGAGCAATGTAACGATCGATTTTGAGGAGGTCAACTTTCAGCTGGCGCGCCGTCAAAAAGGATACGGCCGCGGACGCCGGATGCAGATCGAGAAGGATACGGCCAACATTGTCGGAGGCGTAAGACACGGAAAAACGACCGGCGCGCCGATTGCGCTCGTTGTTGAAAATAATGACTGGAAGCATTGGACGTCCGTCATGAATATCGAGCCGATCGAAGGCAGTGACGAAACGAAGCGCAGAGTAAACCGCCCGCGTCCCGGACATGCGGACTTGAACGGGGGCTTGAAATATAATCAGAAAGATTTGCGCAATATTTTGGAGCGCTCAAGCGCCAGAGAAACGACGATGCGCGTAGCGGTCGGCGCGGTAGCCCGTCAATTTCTGGCCGCCTTCGGCATTAAAGTGGCCGGACAAGTCATCCGCATCGGCGAGGTGGAGGTAAACCGCCAGGAGCTGCCGATCGACGAGCTGATCCGTATCACCGAGGAGTCCCAGGTCCGCGTGGTGGACAAGGAAGCCGAAGCGAAGATGATCGCCGCGATCGACGCCGCCAAGGAAGATGGCGATACGCTCGGCGGTATAGTGGAATGCATCGTTGAAGGCGTCCCGGCCGGATTGGGCAGCCATGTGCAATGGGACCGCAAACTGGACGGACGTATCGCTCAGGCGGTCCTGTCGATTCAAGCGTTCAAGGGCTGTGAAATCGGCATCGGCTTCGAAGCGGCGAAGCTCAGAGGCTCGAAGGTGCACGACGAGATCATGTATGAGGAAGGCCGCGGGTTTTACCGTGCGTCGAATCGCGCAGGCGGGTTTGAGGGCGGCATGACGACCGGCGAGCCGATCGTTGTCCGCGGCGTTATGAAGCCGATATCGACGTTGTACAAAGCGCTGCAAAGCGTCGATATCGATACGAAGGAGGCGTTCACCGCCCAGGTGGAGCGTTCCGATACGTGTGCGGTCCCGGCGGCAGGCGTCATTCTGGAAAATATCGTGGCATGGGAAGTGGCCAACGCTTTCCTCGACAAATTCGGCGGCGATTCGCTGGAAGAAATCCGCAATAACTATAACGGCTACTTGGAACAAATCAGGCAGTATTAATTCGGACGGTATGGGGTGCTGAAACGGATGAAAGAGCTGACAGTAGATTTAGGCGCGCGTTCTTACCCGATCTATATCGGAGAGGGAGTACTCGGGCAAATCGGGGAACTTTTCGCCAAGCACGCAATCGGAAAAGGCTCGCCGCTGCTGATTGTGACCGATTCGCATGTGGCGGAGCATCATCTCGGGGCGGTTGAAGCCCGGTTGAAGGAAGCCGGGTACGCGACGGTCTCCTATACGGCTGCTTGGGGCGAGAAATCGAAATCGCTCGCCGTTCTGGAGGACATCGTGGGTGCCGCGCTGCAGGCGGGGCTCGACCGCAAATCGACCGTTATCGCTTTAGGCGGCGGCGTCGTAGGCGATCTTGCCGGCTTTGTCGCCGCCAGCTATATGCGCGGCATCCGCTTCGTGCAAATTCCGACGACGATTTTGGCGCATGACAGCAGCGTCGGCGGCAAAGTGGCGGTGAATCATCCGCTCGCCAAAAACATTATCGGCGCGTTCCACCAGCCGGAAATGGTGCTGTACGACACGGCTACGCTGAAGACGCTGCCGGACCGTGAAGTGCGTGCCGGCTTGTCGGAAATGATCAAGCACGGCTTGATCTGGGATGCCGGATTTACGGCATGGCTGGAGCAAAATGCGCAGAAGCTCATTTCGCTCGATCAGGAGGCGCTGCAGTACGGCTTGTACGAGGGCTGCAAGGTGAAAGCGGCGGTCGTGTCCAAGGACGAGAAAGAAAACGATCTTCGCGCCATTCTGAATTTGGGCCATACGATCGGCCATGCGCTGGAGGCGGTAGCGGGATACGGCGAGCTGCTTCACGGCGAAGCCATCTCGATCGGCATGGTTGGCGCTGCCAAGCTGGCGATGAGACTTGGCTATTCCGGGCAGATCTATACGGCAACGAAACGGATTTTGCAAACGTTCGGCCTGCCGGTTCGTCTGCCGGCTCATCTGGAAACCGAGGCGATCATGAGCGCAATGATGCACGACAAGAAATTTATGGAAGGCCGGATGACCTTCATTATTCCAACGGAAATCGGAAAAGTGGAAATTAACAAAAACGTATCTGCGGCATGGGTGAGAGAAGTCGTAGAGGAATTGAAACAGGAGGCCTAGTCCATGTTTGTTCGGGGAATTCGCGGTGCGACTACAGTCGAGCATAATGAAGCAGCGGAAATTTTAACGGCGACAACGGAATTATTGAATCAAATTATTGCCGAAAACAGCATTATTCCTGAAGAAATCGCCAGTATTTTTGTTACCGTTACGACCGACGTTACAGCAACCTTTCCGGCGGCGGCGATTCGTGCGATGCCGGGATGGGAGCTTGTTCCATTAATGTGCTCGCTGGAAGTGCCGGTAGTCGGCAGCTTGCCGCTGTGCATCCGCTTGATGGTGATGGTCAATACGGAAAAGAAGCAGGATGAAATCGTTCATGTTTATTTGCGGGAAGCGATGCGTCTTCGTCCTGATTTATCGAAATTGACAAAAGCATAGAAGCAATAGTATAGTTACAGTAGTGATTGAGTGAGTTTGAGTTGAGCAGAGTAGAGTGAGCAAGTGAGAGCAGAGTTGAGCCGAGTGTTATTCCGGATTCCCGCGTTTCCCGTGTGTATGGAGCTTTCCTGCACTTTTATTCCTTATTGTCATTCAGCATTCGGGAGCTGCGTTGTGGAATGATCAAACTGCGAAACCGCCTCTACTTTGACGTAGAGGTTTTTTTGTTGCCCAGGAAATGATGCACAGCAAATTCCGGGATAACCGGGGGATCTTAAAGGCCCATTTGAGATGAGTAAAGGAGAGAGTGAACATGTACACACCGGAAGCCAAGGAAGTCATTCGCTTGTCCAAGCAGTACAATCTAATTCCCGTTGTCCGGTCGATTATGGCCGATACGGAGACGCCGATTCGGGTATTTCAGCATTTTTACCAGGAGAAGCGTTCATTTCTGCTGGAAAGCGTAGAAGGCGGATTGAAATGGGCAAGGTATTCGTTCATCGGTACCGATCCGTTTTTGATGATTACGGCCAAAGACGGTGTGACAACGATCGAGAGCCAGGGGGGCAAGACGCAGACGCAGCAAAAGCCGATCGATGTGCTGAAAGGGTATTTGCGGGCTTATTCGAGTCCTTCTCTGCCGGACTTGCCGAGATTTACAGGCGGAGCGGTAGGCTTCTTCGGATACGATCTGCTGCAATATTATGAAAAGCTGCCGGCTCACCGGATCGACGATCTGGAAATGAACGACATTCAGTTCATGCTGTGCGATCAGGTCATCGTCTTCGACCACTTCAAGCAGCAATTGAAAGTAATCGCGAACGTGCACATCCCTAAGCATGGCACCGATGCGGATATCGTTGCGGCCTATGAAGCGACCTGCGCCAAAATCGATGAGACGATCGAACGTCTCAAACGTCCGCTTCCTACCATGTCGATGTCGCAGCAGCCGATACCGGACGAAGTGGATTTGGGCGAGATTCGTTCGAATATGACCAAGGAGCAGTACATCGCCAACGTGGAAAAAGCGAAGGAATATATTCGCGCCGGCGATATTTTTCAAGTGGTGCTGTCACAGCGCTTCGAGATCGAAACCGATGTATCGCCTTTGCATGTTTACCGGATTTTGCGCACGATGAATCCTTCCCCTTATATGTATGTGCTGAAAATGGACGATGAGGTGATCGTCGGCACTTCGCCTGAGCTGCTGGTTCGGGTGGAGGATGAGAAGGTCGATACGCGGCCGATCGCCGGCACCCGTCCCCGCGGTAAAACGCCGGAGCAGGACGAAGCGTACGAACGCGAGCTGTTGGCCGATGAAAAAGAACGCGCGGAGCATTTGATGCTCGTCGATCTGGGCCGCAACGATCTCGGCCGCGTATCCGAATTCGGCACGGTGCACTGCGATACGTTCATGCAGGTCGAGCGGTATTCGCATGTCATGCATATCGTTTCGAATGTGACCGGAAAGATCGCCGAAGGTAAAGATTTTTTCGATGCATTCATCTCCTGCCTGCCGGCCGGCACCGTATCCGGCGCCCCCAAGCTGAGGGCGATGGAAATTATCGCCGAGCTGGAGAACGAATCGCGCGGCTCTTATGGAGGCGCAATCGGATATTTGGGCTTCTCGGGCAATATGGATACGTGCATCACGATCCGCACCATCGTCTTTAAGAAAGGCAAAGCGTACGTGCAGGCGGGAGCCGGCATTGTCTGGGATTCCATTCCGGAAAACGAGTACGAGGAAACGGTGAATAAAGCGAAAGGGATGCTGAAATCGATCCGTACCGCCGAAGCGGTATTCGCCCAAAAATCGTATGCCCATGCCGTGATTAACCACGATTATTATCATTGATTCGTTCGTACGGTCGACAGCCGCTACCGGCATTATGCATTTGACGGCTGCTTAATTTATATTGGGGGAGGCAGTTTGGCAATGGAAAATAAAATTACGGTACAGCAGGCGATTCAAAAGGTCGTCGCAGCGCAGCATTTGACACGTGCCGAAGCTAACGAGGTGATGTCCGATATTATGGACGGTCTGGCCACGCCGGCGCAAATCGGCGGGTTTCTGACCGTGCTTCGAATGAAAGGCGAAACGATTGAGGAAATTACCGGATTCGCCGAGGCGATGCGCTTCAAGGCGAACCGGGTGCAGACGGAGCAAGCCGATTTGCTGGATACGTGCGGCACCGGGGGAGACGGCGCCGATACGTTTAACATTTCGACGACGGCGGCCATCGTGGCGGCGGCAGGCGGCATCCGTGTCGCCAAGCATGGCAACCGCGCGATGTCGAGCAAAAGCGGCAGCGCGGATGTGCTGGAGGCGCTCGGCGTCAACATCGGGCTGGACCGCCAGCAGGCGGCAAACTGCCTGGATCAGGTCGGCATCTGCTTCATGTTCGCGCAGCTGTATCATCAATCAATGAAGCATGCGGCGGCGCCGCGCAAAGAGCTTGGCATCCGCACCGTGTTCAACCTGCTCGGTCCGCTGACCAATCCGGCCGGTGCCGACCGTCAGGTGCTCGGCATTTTCGACCGCGGCAAGACGGAAACGATCGCCTGCGTCATGCAGGCGTTGAACGTGAAACGGTCGCTGGTCGTCGCCAGCTATGACGGGCTGGACGAAATCAGCATTTCCGACGCGACGCAGGTGACGGAATTGAAGAGCGGGGACATCATCACGTATGACGTGACCCCCGATTTATTGGGATTGCGCTCCTACGATATGAAGGAAGTGATCGGCGGAGACCCTGTCGTCAATGCGGAAATTATCCGCAGCATTTTCGGAGGGGCGGCAGGAGCATGCCGCGATATCGTGCTGGCCAACGCCGGCGCCTGCTTCTACGTAACGGGCAAATGCGGCACTTTGCAGGAGGGCGTCAAATATGCGGCCCATGTGATCGATTCGGGGCAGGCCGCCGCCAAACTGCAGCAATTAGTTCAATTTACGGGAGAAATCAGCCATGTTTCTTGATAAAATCGTAGCTACCAAGCAGCAGGAGGTCGCGGCGCTTAAAAGCCGGATCAGCCTGTCGGACATGGAAAAACAAATCATGTCGCTGCCCGCCTGCCTCGGATTCGAGCGGGCGTTGGCGGATCGGCGCAACCGGTCCATGGGTCTCATCGCCGAAGTGAAAAAAGCGTCGCCTTCGAAAGGCTTGATCCGCGCGGACTTCGAGCCGGTCCGGTTGGCGCAGGCTTATGAAGCGGCGGGTACAGACTGTATTTCCGTCCTGACGGATGTCAACTATTTTCAAGGCTCGAACGAATATTTAAGCCAAATCAGGCAGGCGGTGGGCGTGCCGATTTTGCGCAAAGATTTTACGATCGATTTGCATCAAATTTATGAAGCGCGCGTTATCGGAGCCGACGCGATTCTGCTGATCGCGGCCATTTTGACGACCGGTCAAATGAAGCAGTTTTCCGCCGCGGCCAAACAATTGGGATTGGATGTGCTGATCGAGGTTCATGATAAAGAAGAGCTGGACCGGGTGCTGGAGCTGGACGGCCCGAGCTTGATCGGCATTAACAACCGCAACCTGAAGTCGTTCGTGACCGACTTGAAGACGACCGAGGAGTTGATCGGCTATATCCCGAAGGGCGTTAAGGTTGTCAGCGAAAGCGGCATCTCGAAAGCTTCGGAAATCGGCTATTTGCAGTCGATCGGAGCGGGCGCCGTGCTGGTCGGCGAGCATTTTATGCGGCAGCCGGAGATCGGGCAGGCGGTACATGAGCTGCTGGGGCCGCTTCCGGTAAAGGAGCAGTGATCCGTTTATGAGCACGGTGAAAATATGCGGTCTGCAGCGGCCGGATACGGTGCGCGACATTTTGCACCTGCCGATTGACTATATCGGCTTTTTATTTGCCAAAAGCAAGCGCCAGGTGACGCCGCAGCAGGCGGGCGCGATGCTGGACGTACTGGCGGAGCGAAGCCGGTCTGGCGGCCGTGTGCCGCTTACGGTAGGCGTCTTCGTCAATCCGCAGCCGGCCGAGCTGGCTGCCGTAATGGCCGAAGCGCCGCTTGACGTGATTCAACTGCATGGACAGGAAAGCCCGGATTTTTGCCGGCAGGTGCAGGAGGCATATCCCCGTGCCAAGGTGTGGAAGGTCGTTTCCGTCACACAGACGCAAGTCATGAAGACGGATAATGATGAAGCCGCTTTGTCGGCAGAAAGTCCGGAACAGCCGGCGGAAGCCGCTGTCCGTGCTCTGCTGGAGCCGTATAAGGGCGTTGTGGAGGCGATCCTGCTAGATACGCACGGAGGGGGCTCCGGCAAAACATTCGACTGGGAGTCCATTCCTCCTTATAGGACCTGGTGCCGTGAGGCAGGCATCCGATTGCTGGTGGCAGGCGGACTGCAGTCTGATAATGTCGGCGAACTGATCGAAGCCTACGCTCCGGACGGCGTGGACGTATCAAGCGGCGTTGAAACGGACGGCGTGAAAGATGTGAATAAAATAATCAGCTTTGTCGAAAGGGTGAAGCGGCGTGTATAACGTGCCTGATGAACAAGGGCGGTTCGGCAAATTTGGCGGACGCTACGTTCCTGAAACTTTAATGAACGCTCTAATCGAACTGGAAGAAGCCTATAAAAAATATGTCAAAGAAGAGAAGTTTCAGCAGGAGCTGAAATATTTGCTTCACCGTTATTCGGGAAGACCGACGTCGCTGTTTTATGCGGAGCGATTGTCCGCGCATTTGGGCGGCGCGAAAATATATTTGAAGCGCGAGGACTTGAACCATACCGGCGCCCACAAGATCAATAATGCGCTGGGTCAAGGCTTGCTGGCCAAATGGATGGGCAAGAAGAAGCTGATTGCCGAAACCGGCGCAGGCCAGCATGGCGTAGCGACGGCGACCGTAGCGGCTTTGCTCGGCTACGAGTGCAAAGTGTTTATGGGCGAGGAAGATACGAAGCGCCAGCAGCTGAACGTGTTCCGGATGAATCTGCTCGGAACCGAGGTCGTTCCGGTCACTTCCGGCACGAAGACGCTGAAGGACGCCTGTAACGAAACGCTGCGTTATTGGGTTAGTCATGTCGACGACACGTTCTATATTCTTGGCTCGGCGACCGGCCCGCATCCGTATCCGATGATGGTCCGCGACTTTCAGCGCATTATCGGCGACGAGTCGCGCTCGCAAATAGTCGAGCAGGAGGGCAGGCTGCCGGATGCAGTAATTGCCGCCGTCGGCGGAGGCAGCAACGCGATCGGCATCTTCTATCCGTTTGTCGACGACGAGGGCGTACGCTTGATCGGCGCCGAAGCGGCGGGCAGAGGAATCGATACGAATGAGCATGCGGCGACGATGACCAAAGGCAGCCACGGCGTATTCCAGGGCTCGATGAGCTATTTGCTGCAGGATGAATTCGGGCAGGTGCAAGAAGCGCATTCCATCTCGGCCGGCCTTGATTACCCGGGCATCGGACCCGAGCATGCGCATTTGAAAGATTCAAACCGGGCGGAATATTATCCGATCACGGATAAGGAAGCGCTTGAGGCGCTGCAGCTGCTGAGCCGGACGGAAGGCATCATTCCGGCGCTCGAAAGCGCCCATGCGATAGCCCAGACGATGAAGATCGCTCCGACGATGGGCAAGGACGAGATTATCGTCGTCAGCTTGTCGGGACGCGGTGATAAAGATGTGGAAGCGATTATGAAATATTTGGGAGGGTCGCCGAATGAATCGCATTGATCGGGCATTTGCCGAATTGAAAGATCAGAACAAGCCCGCATTTATTCCTTTTCTGACGATCGGCGATCCGGACGTCCGGACCTCCATCGATATTATTAAGCAGCTGGAGCAATCCGGCGCAACCATGGTGGAGCTGGGCGTGCCATATTCCGACCCGCTGGCCGACGGTCCGGTCATCCAGCGCTCATCGGGCAGGGCGTTGAAAAACAACAAGGTTTCGATCCGCGATTGCATCGAGGCCGCCCGCCAAGCCAGAAGCGAAGGCTGCGAGCTTCCGTTCATTTTGTTCACGTACTACAACCCGGTGCTGCAGTTCGGCCTGGATCGCATATTCGGACTTCTTCAGGAAAGCGACATAAGCGGCATTATTATTCCCGATTTGCCGATGGAGGAGGATGCGGAAGTGCGGGCCGCCGCCGAGCGTCATGGCATTCATCTTATCCCGCTCGTAGCGCCGACTTCAAACGACCGGATCAAGCGGATCGTATCGCGCGCCTCCGGGTTTGTATACTGCGTATCGTCCTTAGGGGTTACCGGTACGCGAACGCAGTTCCACAGCGGCATTGACGGCTTCCTGGATACCGTCAAGCAGTCGACTGCGCTTCCGGTCGCGATCGGCTTCGGCATTTCGACGAACGAGCAGTTCAAGCGCTTTTCACAGGCTTGCGACGGCATCGTCGTCGGCAGCGCACTGGTGAGACAGGTGGAGGAAGTGCTGCCGTTGCTCGAGCAGGAGAGCACCCGTTCCGAAGCGTTGTCGCAAATCGATACATTTGTACGCAATCTTATTCAATCATGACTTAATCCAATGCAATCATGAATTTGCTTACAAAAAGACGCCACCATGTTCGCTTACAAGCGGTTTTGGAGGCGTCTTTCGCATCTGATTCGTGACTGAATCGCTCGATTTCCCCTTTTGGGACGGTTCTTGATTTTCAGCGCCGGAAGCCGTGGAACCGAAATTATTTTAAAAATGATTTTATCCGGTCCTTGATCTTGTCAACCGCACTTTCCCGCGCTTCGCAGCCGTTTATTCGCGAAACGCTCCCGTAAGTGGGCGAATTCGGTATCCCGTCTATTGCAAATCGGTCAAACACAAGCTTCCATTCGTTGTTTATCAGTATAATACGGTATGGCAGATCGCCGATCTGCGGTCCCGATTTCGATGTGAATCTGATCACATACTGCTCCGTGGACGGATCGATCGGATTCGAGCTCACAATCTGATAAGAAAGGAGGGGGTCGGCGGTAAACTGGTCTCCGGAAAAATAGTCGAGCCTCTCCCTTTTGCTTTCGATGCACGGATCTACCGATACGGAAACCATTTGCTTGGCATCTCCGGCGATGGCCGCCTGGAAAAATAGATCTACGACCTGCCGCGGCGTCTTGGGGTAAATCGCTTTCTTATGGGCCGCGTTGACCGCGAACAAGAACGAGGCCGCAACGAGCGCCAGGAGTACGGTCGCGGCGATCACCATATTTTTCTTCGAACGGGGCATATGTCGCAGCATGTTGATCTACCTGCCTTTTTACAATTTCGTATTCGGTTGTGGGAGGCTGTCGTTTAAAAGGGGATTAGGGCATTGAGGATAACTTCAGGACACGTTCACTAGAATACCATATTGTTTAAACAATGAATACCATTATATGGAATCGCCTTCGATTTTCAGCCCTGACAAATTAAATATGAAATATACTGGTAAGTGCGAAACAGATAAGTTAAAATAATGTTTATGTTTTAGTTGCATGTGCAGCCAATAAATGATAAATACCGAACTGCTGAATTTTAATTAATTGAATGAGGTGACCTTGCGTGCAGCCTAAGAAAAATATTGTTCACCTGCCGGTGTACAAGCCCGGCAAACCGATGGAAGAAGTCAAGCGAGAGCTCGGATTGACCGAAGTCATTAAATTGGCATCCAATGAAAATCCGTTCGGCTGTTCCCCGAAAGCCAAAGAAGCGATCATTGCTCATGTCGATCAGGCGAGCATCTATCCGGATGGCGGAGCGGTCGAGCTGACAGCGGCGATTGCCGAATATTTCAAAGTTGAGACGAACCAGATTATATTCGGGGCGGGCTCGGATGAAATCATATTAATGCTGGCTCGCGCTTATTTGGAGCCCGGGGATGAAACGATCATGGCCAATACGACGTTCCCGCAATATAAGCATAATGCCGAGATCGAAGGCGCCGTCTGCATCGAAGTTCCGCTTAAGGACGGAACCCACGATCTGGATGCAATGCTCGCCGGCATTAACGCAAAGACGAAAATTTTGTGGCTGTGCAATCCGAATAATCCGACCGGCACGATGAATTCGCATCAGGAAGTGGCCGGTTTCTTGAGCAAGGTACCTGCGCATGTGCTCGTCGTACTGGACGAAGCTTATGCCGAGTACAATGTGAGCGGACAATATCCCGACAGCATCGGCTTGGCGAATCAATATAAAAACGTCATTATTCTTCGTACATTCTCGAAAATTTACGGTCTGGCTTCCCTGCGTATCGGCTACGGGATCGGTCATGCGGATGTCATTCGTTCCGTCAATCAGGTGCGCGAGCCGTTCAACACGACCGGCTTTGCCCAGAAGGCGGCGCTGGCGGCATTGAAGGACGAGCAGTTTATTGCGGACTGCCGCGAAGCGAATGCGAAAGGGATCGTATACCTTTCCGCGCAGTTTGACCGGCTGAAGCTGAACTATTACCCGGCTCACGGCAACTTCATGATGGTCGACGTGCAGCGTCCGGGCGGACAAGTGTTCGAATCCTTGCTGCGCAAAGGCCTTATTGTACGTCATGATCCGTCCTGGAAGCTGCCGACGATGATCCGCGTCACCGTAGGCAGCCAGGAGCAAAATGAAAAGTTCATCGGCGCGCTGGAGTTGGCGCTAAACGAAGTTGCAGTAGAAGCGTAAGGATTATCCGGCAAACGCATCCGGACTATTAACGTGTAGAAGGAACCTGTTCATGACAAAAATCGTTATTTTCGGCGTCGGCCTGATCGGCGGCTCGCTGGCGCTCTGCTTCAAGGGAAAGCCGGGACTTACGGTCGTGGGCCACTCCAATAATCCGCAATCCGTAGACAAATATATAAAGCGCCAGGTGGTCGATCATGCCACCACCTCGATGGAGGAAGCGGCTGCAGACGCAGACTTTATATTTCTGTGCGTACCTGTAGGCAATCTCGACGAATACTTGATCAAGCTGTCTGCGATACCGTTAAAGCCGGACTGCATCATTACGGATGTCGGCAGCACGAAAGCGTCCATCGCAGCCTGCGCGGCCAGACTTCAGTTGAATCGGGCGTTCTTCATCGGCGGCCATCCTATGGCCGGCAAGGAGAAGTCGGGCGTCGAGGCCGCGACCTCGCATTTGTTTGAAAATGCCTTTTACGTGCTTACGCCGGATGCGTCGGTTCCGGACGAGGCTTACCGCAAACTGGCGGAGCTTCTGGAGTGGACGAGGGCCAAGCTGATCAAGGTCGATCCGGTGCTGCACGACGAGGTGGTGGGCGCGATCAGCCATTTGCCGCATATTATTGCGGTTGCCCTGGTCAACCAGATCGCCGGCTACAACGAGTCGAACGATCTGTACCAAAATTTGGCCGCCGGCGGATTCCGCGATATTACGCGGATTGCTTCGGGCGATCCGATCATTTGGCGCGATATATTAATCAATAACCGCGAGGTCATGCTGAAGCTGCTTGCCGATTGGAACCGGGAAGTCGACCGTTTTATCCGGCTGCTCGAGGAGCAGGACGGAGACGGCATCGCGAAGCAGTTTCAAACAGCCGGCGAATTTCGCAGCAGTCTTCCGGAGCGCCGTAAAGGAGTGTTGACCTCGGTATACGAGCTTTATGTCGACGTGCCGGATCATCCGGGAATTATCGGACAAATTACGATGCTGCTCGGCAATCAAAAAGTGAATCTGAGCAACATTCATATTATTGAAAGCCGGGAGGATGTGCCGGGCGTGCTCCGACTGTCGTTCCGCGAGGAATCTCATTTGGACAGGGCGCTGGAGCTGTTAAAACAGGAGAATTACACGGTTCACGTGTAATTCTTTCTTTTTTCGTTGGAGTGCCAACCTGGACAACGCGCCCGTCCCCTAAAAAAGTGAAGGAAAATAAAAAAAATAAAGCGTTTTCAAAAAAACCATTGACATTTTGAAAACGGATACATATAATAAAAGTACAGTATGGTTTCTCTCCACTCCTATCCGAATCATGTGCACTCTGTGCAGCCACCTTTTATTTAAAAGGTGGTTATTTTTTTTGTTGCCGGAGTGCTATTTTTTCGGTATCATTTTCGTACACTGATTGTAGTAGGAATATGATCCTTTTTTTGAAAATAATTCCGAAGATGTCGATTAAGCAGGAATTTTGACTACATTTACCGAATGGTATAAGATACTGCAAATATTCATTAATTTTTTTGAAAATGTGCGCAACTTTTTTACTCCCGGCCAGTAAAACTTTTTAGAATCGCTGGGGGTAAGCTAGGAATCACAAGGAGGGTCGTATTGCATGACCGATTCCCAGTTGATCAGAGAGATCAAGGACGGCAACGTCCAATTATATGATGATTTAATGCGGCGTTACGAACGTAAAATATTAGCGTTTATTTATCACATGTTAAAAAGCGCCAAGATGGAAACGATGGCTGAAGATTTGTGCAACGAGACGTTTTACAAAGCGTACCGCAGTCTTCATTCCTTTCGTGAAGTGGAAGCGACTTTTTCAACGTGGTTATATACGATCGCGAGAAATACGGTATTAAGCGAATTGCGTAAAAATAAAAACAACAACGTTTCGTTGGATCAAAGCGGGCATGAGCCTCACGCCGGATTGGACGCAATGCCGGAGCTGAGCGCGCTGCGCAACGAGAAAGTGACGATGGTTCGTGATGCGATAAATAATCTTCCGGAAAAACAGCGGTCCGCACTCATTCTGCGCGAATACGAGCAACTGGACTACCAGGAGATTGCGAATATCCTTGGACAAACAGTAAGCTCGGTTAAATCGCTGCTGTTCAGGGCAAGAGCGAGTGTAAAGCTTCAATTGGAACCATACTTTCTTGATCCGATTTTTGAGGAGTATGAAGGGATGAAACGATAATGAAATGTGAAGACATTCAAGAATTGTTCGGCGTCTACTGGGATTTGCCCGAGCATGATTTAAAAAAGCAGCGGGTCGATGAGCATATCGAGCATTGCGCGAGCTGCCGGGCCGAATTTGAGCTGTGGCTGGAAAGCACGGAGCTCATCAAATCGGCCGCGGTTGCGGGAGATCTGGATGATAGTCCGACGCCGATCTCGAGCAGCGTTATGAAGCGGATCTACGAGGATGAAGGCTGGAGAGTGCCCGTCGCTGACCGGCTGTACTCGATCTCATATAAGCTGCGGAGAAATGTAACGGCGGCCATCGCCTTTTGCCTCGCTCTGTTTATGTTTTCTTTTATTTATTCGATTACCCATCAGCAGGGGCCGGGAGAATATGCAGCGAGCGCGGATTCCTCGGTATTCGGTCGGATCGGCGATCCGGTTGTCGTTGCAGGCAGCAAGCCGGAATCGATGAACGTACATACGATGCCGTCCGCTGTCGCCAGTTTGAAGGGCTTCAACGAGCCGTTTATGTACCAAGTCGGTCCGTTTCACACGTATCAGGATTATATGCTGTTTATTTCATTGTTCGGCTTGACCTGCACGCTGCTAATTTTAAATTGGCTGTCGAGAACGAAATCTTAAAACTTGCGCGCAGCGCCCCCGAGCGGGGCTTTTTTGTTGCCGGTGGCTGAATCACAGGTTCAATGCAAACTCGCATTAATAACTAATACGGAACGGGAAGTGACATAGGGATGATGATGACATTGGGATTGATACGGCACGGTACGACAGAATGGAATTTGGCCGGGCGCATGCAGGGGCAGATGGATACGGACTTGGCGGCGGTCGGCATCCGGCAGGCCGAGCTGTTGGCCGAGCGGTTAAAGGATGAGATTTGGGACGGCATCATGTCCAGCGATCTGATCCGGGCCAGACAAACTGCCCAGACGATTGCAAGTATAACCGGTACCCCCATGTGGGGTGTCGACGTCAGACTGAGGGAACGCCACTTCGGACAATTGGAAGGGACGACGCTGGAAGATCGGGTTGCCCGCTGGGGGGAAAGCTGGAGAGAGCTGGATCTTGGAATGGAAAACGATGAAGCGTTAATGGCGCGATGGTTTTCGTTTTTGACCGAGCATGAGCCGAAGCTGAACGGCAAACGGGTTCTGCTCGTCAGCCATGGCGGGTATATTGCACCGGTGCTGGAGCACTTGATGGGCAAGCCGGTCGATTCGCATTTGAGCAATACTTCGTTGACCGTTATGACACGGGATTTGTCGGCCTGGACCTGCCAGCTGTTGAATTGTACCGCCCATTTGGCGGGAATATAATACGGATTCGATTCGATGAAAGCCCTGATCCGGGCTTTTTTTTGAATCTAAGGAAAGTGACAAACGGTGTCTTGAAAAGTTTTTGCCGCCGCCGCGTTTAAATTCAGCGCATCTTCCAATAATGAGTACTAAGCATGAACGGGAGGTAGAGTGCCATGAATTTAGCGGATATGTTGAGCTATGCGGATATTCACGACTTGAGCCGGATTGCCATTACGTATAACTGTGAATGCAACGGCCACTCTAAAAATGAGCTGATTCAATCGATTTTGTCGACGGTCAGCAGGCGGGAAGTGTTTGAACGACAAGTCGTCGAGCTGTCCATCGAGGATGTTCGTTTTTTGAATTCGCTCATCTTTGATAAAAGGGGCTCGTTCAGTCTTGAAGAACTCATCGCCCGTGCGCAGCAAAGCCGGTTTGTCAAAGAAGACAACGATGACTGGAATCCGCGGGAGCTGATCGCCCGGTTTAAACGACGGGGCTGGTTGTTCAACGGCTATTCCCAAAATACACGTTATTTGTTCCAGGTGCCCGCCGATCTCAAACGCAGGTTTGACGATGCGCTGGGCAAGCAGTTTCAACAACAGCTGGAGACGATCGGCGAGCCTTCCGTCTATCGTGACGAACAGAAGCTGATCCTCGACGATATTCGTCATTTTCTTCATTTCGTCGGGCAGCAGGAGATTTTATTGACGGCGGAAAATTATATGTATAAGCGTTATTTGCAGCAGGTGCTGGACCGTCTGTCCGTGAAGGAAGAGCCGGTCGGCAGGACGGCGTGGCGATTCGGCTACGGACGAATGTGCAAGGAGTATCCGAACCGTTTCTCATTCATCTACGATTACTGTTATTTCCATGAGCTGATCACCGAGTCTAATCAAGCGTTAACTTTAAGCCCGAAGGGGGCGGAATGGCTTGCCTCGGGAGCTCAGGAAGATTTGCTTCAAGTGTACCGCTTCTGGTTAAGGCTATATAAAGGAGCTATCCCGAATCTGCAATCGCTTGCATATTGGATGGAAAAGCTAACCAAGCAATGGGTGACGGTCGCATCGCTCAAAACGGCGTTAATTCCGTTGGTTCGCCCGTTTTATTACGACTCGCCCGAATCGATTCTCGAACAGCGGATCGTGCACATGATGATGCATCTTGGCTTATTGAGGCTGGGTCAGCATGACGAGAAAGGCGCGGTCGTGCAAATGACCAGGCTTGGCAGCAGCATCGTGCAAGGCATCTATGTCGCGGAAGACGATCTTATCGTGCTCCCATTTGACAATCGCTTATAGGCTTGCTAAAATCTCTCCACCAACTATTGGCCATGGAGGAATAAAAGCATGACATTGTATAGCTATAACGGCATCTCGCCGCAAATTCACCCATCCGTTTATATCGCGGCGGGTGTTCAAATCATTGGGGATGTCATTATTGAGGCGGAGGCGACGATTTGGTATAACACGGTGCTGCGCGGCGATCTGGCCCCAATTCGCATCGGACGCAAAAGCAACATTCAGGACGGCTGCGTCGGACATGTAAATGTGGATCAGCCGCTCATTGTAGAGGATGAAGTATCGGTCGGACATGGAGCGATTATTCATGGCTGCCGGATAGGTAAAGGCACATTAATCGGCATGGGGGCTATTGTACTCAACGGAGCCGACGTCGGTGAATATGCTTTAGTAGGAGCAGGTTCTTTGGTTACCGAGAATAAGAAGCTTCCTTCCTATACGCTCGCGCTGGGATCCCCCGCAAAAGTTACCCGCGAGCTGGTGGAAGACGACCTGCAAAGAATGCGGAGGACGATGGAAAGCTACGTCATCAAGGGCAGCGAGTACCGGCAGCATGTTGAACCCTTGTAATAAACTATAATAAAGCGCGACCATGGGCTGGAGGTGGTTCTATGAGCAAGATGAACGTTTCCAATGATATGATGCTGAGCTTGTTTGCTGAAATGGTGCTTGACGAGTCGATCCGGAAGCATAAGGAACAGTATTTGTACAAAGAGATTGATTTGGCTTTGGCCAAAGGCGATGAAAAGACTTTTCTAGCTCTCACGACAGAACTGAAATCTCTCTACAATCATGGAAAATAACCGGACGCTCATGAGCTTTAGGTTGTGACATTTTAATGAAAGGCATATGAACCCGATTCATATGTCTTTTTTTCTGTGTTACAGTGAGGATTGCGGCTGCATGTCCTGATGCGGCTTGTACAACTACAGGGAGGAAGTTACCGATGAAATTTAGCGATGTGGAAGAGACAGCCTGGGACGAACTGCGACCTTACGTCGATACCTGCGTGCTGCCCGTGACGGGATTGACCGGCTCGGAGCAGCCTTGGGAAGCGACGCGCGCTCTGGAGCAGCTGAGAGATGCCTTGGATTGCCTGGAAATACCTTATAAAGGGAGGGTGCTGACGTATCCGGCCTTTCATTTTATAACCGACGAAGAATGCGGCTCCGAAACGCTGAAGCGCGTTTGCGCCAGACTGAAAAACAGCGGGTTTCGTTACCTGATTGTGATCGGCGCCAAGGCGGAGCTGGAAAATATCTTATCCGAATCGGGGGCCGACTGTGCGCTGACGCTCCCTCCGGTTATGCTGAACGATTCATTGCCGGAAGTGAAGCGGCAAATCGCGCAGAAGCTGCAGCAACTATGGTCCGCCAATTCAGAAGGCTGATAGGGGAGCTGCAAGCGGTGATGATTGACCCGATTTACAACGCATCCGTACGAGAGCGGACAGGCTTCAACGGGGTTGACCGGCTCTGCTGTGATCGTTTGTAAAGCGTGTATGTTGTGTGGCAATTTTGCTAATTCTAAGGATAGGACAGAAGATTTGACTCTGCGGGCAGATGTGACAATTTGGTTAAAAGTTACTGCGGGGACAAGCTTTGAAGCCTTGAAACAGAAGGCAATATTCTTGACGCACCCTAACTCGTAGGCTATTATTAGTAATGTCCTAGTATGTGTTGTAAAGTTATGTCGAACGACGTGATATATGTTGCAAAAGGGGGTAGAACGAGAATGAGTGAGCACAATAATCATGATGCGCAGCATCAAGGGGAAAAGCCTGTCAAGCGCCGCGAGATGTCGCGCAGACAGTTTCTATCTTATACCCTGGGTGGAGCAGGAGCATTTATGGGCGCCGGAATGATTGTTCCTATGCTTCGCTTTGCTATTGATCCGGTTCTTCAACCGAAAACGCAAGCGGCTTGGGTCAAAGTTGTCGAGGCTTCGAAGATTACCGATGTACCGACATCCTTTAAGTTTAAAGTGCATCAGGTCGACGGCTGGTACGAGAGCGATCCTGAGTTGGAAGCATGGATCTCCAAGGATAAATCCGGCAACGTCTTCGCCTTGAATCCGACTTGTAAGCATCTTGGTTGTACAGTGAACTGGAATGCAAACCCTGAGTTCAAAGACCAGTACTTCTGTCCTTGCCACGGCGCGCATTATACGGCTGACGGCAAGAACCTTGCTGTCGCACCGCTGCCGTTGGATCAATACGATCTCAAGGTCGAAAACGGTTTTGTCTACTTAGGACAGCTCGGTCCGAACAAAAGGGTATAAGGAGGCGTAAGATCTGATGTTTAAAAGCATGTATAACTGGATTGATGAACGTCTTGATATCACGCCGATGTGGAGAGATGTTGCCGATCACGAAGTGCCTGAGCACGTGAACCCGGCGCACCATTTTTCCGCATTTGTTTATTGTTTCGGCGGCTTGACGTTTTTTATTACGGTTATTCAAATTCTCTCCGGTATGTTCCTGACCATGTACTATGTTCCGGACATTATCAATGCTTACGCGAGTGTCGACTACCTGCAGCACAAAGTCGCTTTCGGCGTCATCGTGCGCGGTATGCATCACTGGGGAGCGAGTTTGGTTATCGTTATGATGTTCCTACATACGCTGCGCGTTTTCTTTACAGGCTCGTATAAAGCGCCTCGTGAAATGAACTGGGTTGTGGGCGTTTTGATTTTCTTCGTTATGCTGGGGCTTGGTTTTACCGGCTACTTGCTGCCTTGGGATAACAAAGCTTACTTCGCAACGCAGGTTGGCATCAAAATCGCCGCATCGGCTCCTTTCATCGGCGAATATGTCAAGACATTCCTTCAAGGCGGAGAAGTCGTAGGAGCACAGACATTGACAAGATTCTTCGCATTGCATGTGTTCTTCTTGCCAGGCGCACTGCTTGCCCTGTTGGCGGGACACTTCTTTATGATTCGTAAACAAGGGATTTCCGGTCCGCTATAAGCGAAATGCGCGTTCGGCGCTTTAAATGAACATGAGCTTTCCTTAATGTTAATAGAAAGCAAGGAGGTGCGTCCTGATGGCACATGGTCACAAGTCTGATGAAAAAATCGTATATGTCGGGGATTCACGCGTTCGCGCCAAGTCCTCGCGTTTACCACAGCCGGATTTTTCAGCTTATCCCGGGAAGTCGGAAGTATTTATTCCTAACTTTCTTTTGAAAGAGTGGATGGTTGCGGTTGTCGTTCTAGTCGGTATTCTGTGCCTGGTAATGTCCGAAGCGGCTCCGCTCGGCTATCCGGCTGATCCGACCAATACGCAGTTTATTCCAATGCCCGACTGGTACTTCCTATTTTTGTACCAGCTGCTTAAATACCCTTACACATCCGACAAATTCGTTGTGTTCGGTACGGTTATCGTTCCCGCGATTATGTTCGGCGGTCTGATGGTTGCTCCTTTCCTCGACACCGGTAAAGAAAGACGTTTCTACAAACGTCCGATCACATCGGCATTAATGATGTTAACCCTGATTGCTTGCACATACTTGACCGTCGTTTCGTGGACTCACTACGAGCATGAACTGAAAGATAAAAACATTATTCCCGAGCATATTAAGCGTGAGCAAGAAATGCATGCAGGCAAAGGTGACGGCGGAGGCGGCGCGGCCAAAAAGCCGGCTGCGGCCGCATCGATCGTCGCTGCGGATGACCCTGCTGCTGAACTTTACAAAAAAGCGACTTGCGTCTCTTGTCACGGCGGCGACCTGAAAGGGATGCCGTCCTCCGGAATTCCCGCTCTGCGCGGTGTCGGCGACAAGCACAGCCAGGATGAAATTATGAACATCATTAAGAAGGGTCAAGGCAATATGGCCGCTCAATATGATGACAACATTAAGAAAGGCTTGACGGATGCCGACATTACCAAGTTGGCGGAATGGCTGGCCAAACAGAAAAAGGAATAGCCCGAATGACCTGACCGTACGAACGGTCAGGTTTTTTTCAAGTTGAAGCGCGCCTAGAAAGTATAAGATTTTATACATTGCTTCGCACAGCCTTGATAAACGCGCTCGACTCCTATATGGACGGCGAAGCCGTTAATCCTTGTCAACGAGAGGAGCATTGTCAGGCAATGCAATCATTCAAGTGCTTGCCCAAGGTCGGGCGAGCACATACAAAGGGCCGAGACGCAACGCATATCCCGGCCGGAAGAGCTAATACGGGAGGAAGATCGTTTGTTAAGCATGCCGTTAAAATATTATTTGTCCAAAACGTTTTTATCCGGCCGTTTGATGCTGTGGAGCTTGTTTTGGGTCAACCTGCTCGGCACGATTTACGGGTACGTATGGTATTGGAACCAGCTCATATATACCGCTGAAAACTTGTCGCCAGCCTATCTCCCTTTTGTGCCTGATAGTCCAACCGCAAGCCTGTTTTTTACCGCGGTGATCGGTTATTTGCTGGCTGATTCTTACCGCGGCCTGGCCAAGCAGCCGAAGCCGGGCTGGGTGCGCGGCATTATCGAAGCATTTGCAGTCATAACTTCCTTTAAATACGGAATATGGGCGGTAAGCATGATTTGGGCCGGCGCCTATCAAGGCGATGCCGTCGGATGGCAGGGCTGGATGCTGACCGTGTCCCATTTGGGGATGGCTGCGGAAGCGCTGCTCTACCTGCAGCTGTACACGTACCGAATTGCTCCAATTTTCATAGTTGCTGCATGGGCTTTCTGGAACGACTATATGGACTATGGCGTCGGCGTGTATCCATGGCTGCCGGAATCGTTGGAGGATGATTTGCCGGCAGTCGCGGCGTTTACAGTCGAGCTGAGCTTCATAAGCATTATTGTAGCGTTTGTATTAATGAAAATCCGCAGCGTTTTGGCAAAACGTCAGGTCTAAATGTGGACATCCCTCCATACGATGATGGTAGGAGGGATGTACGATGTGGTACTTTAGCCAAAGCAAAGGGACTGGCTTTCTGCTGGCCGTACTGCTCGGTGTAGCGCTGATCGCGGGCTGCCAGCCTGCCAAACCAAGCACGCATGATAAAGCGATGGTCAAGCCTACGCAGGAGCAGCTGCAAAAGGTGGAGCTGCTGAATCAAACGGCGGACGATATGTACGATAAGGTAATGAAAGGCGATGTGACGGGCGGACGGAATGCGCTTCAGCAAATCGGCGAGCAGCTTACGCAAATCCGCTATGAAGGCTTAACGACCGTCGAAGGGATGAACGCTTTAACCGAAACGGTGACGGATGCAAAGAGAGTGTTTAATGCGGTGCGTTTTTCGCCGATTGAAGGACAAGTCTCCGCGGCCAAAATTCGTCTCGCTGCCGATGCGTTGACGCATACGGCGCAGCCGATGTGGCTGCAATACTACAAAATTTTGCAAAATGATCTGGATCAACTGGATCAAACGGCAAAACAACAAAAAAAGACGGATATGCAGCAAACGGAGCAGCAGTTCGAACAGCATCTTTCCGTCATTCACCCGAGCCTCCTCATAAGCTCCAATCCATCCGATGTGGAAAAGCTGGATTCGTTAACCCGCTACTTGTCCGGACAAGTCCGTTCCGATCAAGACACATTCAAGCAGGTCATAAACATATTGCCGACGGTACGGCAGCATCTCGATAAGCTGTTTATGAAAAGAGAAGCGACCGCTTATTTGCCGATTGTCGACGATCAAAATCCGATCCTGTGGATATTGGCGATCGGTTCGTTTATTATTGCCGCACTGGGCTTTGCCGGATGGCGGCTGGCCAAAAAGGACGGGGGGCTCGTATCGGTAAAAAAGCCGACGGAAGGCGGTTGAATACGTGCAGCCTCAGCCTACTTTCACTATTCAGGCTTAAAGCCTTCTCCCAGCACATCGTGGACCTCGTTGATAATTATGAATGCGGACGGGTCGATGGAACGGGTCAAGTCTTTGAGCCTTTTCATTTCCTGCCGGTAAACGACGCAGTACACGATATTTTTGTTCAGCTTCGAGTATCCGCCGATGGCGGGAAGAATAGTGGCTCCCCGGTCGGTTTCCGCGGTGATCGCTTCAACGAGCTTTTCCGCGTGATCCGTAATAATGGTGAATGCGCGTGCCGCGTACGCCCCTTCGATGATAATATCGATCACCTTCGATGTAATAAAGACGGCAACAAATGTGTACAAAATTTTTTCTTTCGGAATGAAAAACAGCGCCGAGCCGATCACCAATCCGTCAAATATCAATATCACCTGTCCCATGCTCCAGCCTTTCCATTTCTGACCGATCCGGGCGATGATATCCGACCCGCCGGTCGTCCCTCCGAACCGGAAAACGATTCCAAGTCCGGTCCCCAATGTTAAGCCCGCATAGGCGGTCGCCAAAAAATAATCATGCTGCGAACGAAACGGAACAATCCATTGATATTTAATCAACCATTCCATGATCCATAAAAAGAATGAGAGAGACAGCGTACCCGCAATCGAATAAATCATCGATTCTTTTCCAAGAAATTTCCAGCCCAAACCAAATAAGGGAACGTTGATGAGAAATGTGGTTAAAGAAGGAGGAAACTGAAAAATGTAATTGAGCAGCAGGGCAATGCCGGTTATTCCGCCTTCCATCAGCTCGTTCGAAATGACAAAATAATGCAGTCCGAATGCATAAATGGCCGAGCCCAGCATAATGGGGGGGACAGCTTGCAGCCTAACACTCGATTGTACGGTTGACATGAACAGCCCTCCAATTTTTTGATAATATCAGAATTTATATATTTTCAGCGGAGCTGAACCATTCTGATATTGCAAGAAAAGCTACATCAAAAACACGAATGTATCTTCGTCGAAAGGGCTTCGATCAGAAGCTTTTCTTATAATATCAGAATTTATATATTTTCAGCGGAGCTGAACAATTCTGATATTGCAAGAAAAGCTACATCAAAAACACGAATGTATCTTCGTCGAAAGGGCTTCGATCAGAAGCTTTTCTTAATCCTGCCTGCTGCTTAGTATGCGTAATTAGCCGGCCAGAATAAACGCTTTGCCGTCTTAAAGGGTGGACGCGTCTATCGAGGTTGGCGATGTAAAGCAAGCAAAAAAAATTTGTCATCCCTTCGGGTTTGCGATAACATGGTAAGAGAAATCGTTACATACCCGAACATGGAAGCTGTGTTATTACGCAGCAAAGACAAGGTTGGTGAAAAATATGGCAGAGCGCTCATTGCAGCAATTGCAGCAGGAAGTGGATCAATATATTTCGCAGTACAAGGAAGGGTATTTCAGCCCGCTTTCGATGCTGGCCCGAATGTCGGAAGAGGTTGGAGAATTGGCGCGCGAAGTGAATCATCAATTCGGCGAAAAGCCGAAGAAAGCGACGGAAGCGGACAATTCGATTGAGCTGGAGCTCGGGGATATTTTGTTTATTACGATTTGCTTCGCTAATTCTTTGGGAATCGATTTGACGGAAGCGCATGATAAAATCATGCATAAATTCCGGACGCGCGATGCCGACCGATGGACAAAAATTAACACAGATAATGGCTAATTTTCATATGCTGTACCATCACCTTGAAAAAGGAGGATGGGCATATGGATGGAGAAGATCAAATAAAGAAGGCGTACGAATCAATCTTGATGAACGATTTCGAGCAGGCCATTGAATGGTTCGAGCAGGCTGTTGCCACAGAGCCTCACAATGCCGCCTTTCATTATAAGCTTTCGATTACGTATGCCAGAAGCAATAAATTGGGGAAGGCGATCGAGCACGCAAAGGAAGCTATCCGGCTGGAGCCCGACGAAAACCAGTATAATTTTCATCTGGAGCATTTACAGTCCAGGGAATTGATCCATCAGGCGCAAAAATATTTCAAGGAATCGGATCAGCAGCTTTGGATGGCTGTTATTTTGCTGCAGGAGGCTATAAAGCTCGATTCTTTGTCAGTGGACGCATTTTTGCTCACAGGTCTTGCTTACTCGCAGCTGAAGGAGTATAGTCAAGCCATTCGGGCTATTAATGAGCTGCTGAAGCTGGACCCCCAGCATGAGCTAGGCCGTCAGTTACTGGCGGAGATTCAGCAGAAGCTGCATCAGTATATGCAGTCTTAACGACAGACAACAGCTTTAACATACGCAGATTATTAGATAAAGGGGACGAAACACAATGAGCCGAATTCGAGTGGCAGTTGCCGGAGCAAGCGGACGTATGGGTCGCGAGGTTGTAAAAATGGTGCTGGAGGATTCCGGGCTGGAGCTCGCGGCCGCGGTTAACCGCTCGGCCGGGCTGGACGTAGACGCAGGGCGGCTTGTCGGCCTTGAGCCTTGCGGCGTCATGCTGAGCACGGATCTGGAAATGGCGCTCGTGGAACAAAAGCCGGATGTGCTGGTTGATTTCACGACGCCACAGTCCGTTGTTGCGAACACGGCGTTGGCGATCCGGCATAAGGTGCGGCCGGTTATCGGGACGACGGGATTTACGCCCGAGGACATTGAAAGCTTCGACAAACAGTGCAAGGAGCAGGGCATTGGCGGTATTATTGCCCCCAATTTTTCAATCGGAGCGATTCTGATGATGAAATTCGCCGCACAGGCTGCCAAATATTATCCGCATCTTGAAATTATCGAATATCACGGCGATCAAAAGCTGGACGCCCCTTCGGGCACCTCGATCAAGACGGCTGAATTAATCTCGCAGAACCGGCAGGAACTAAGACAGGGCAACCCTCGCGAAGAAGAGAAGATTGAAGGCTCGCGCGGCGGATTATATAATGGATTCAGAATACATAGCGTCCGGCTGCCGGGTGTTTTTGCGCAGCAGGAAGTGATATTCGGCGCTTTTGGTCAAACGTTGAAAATACGCCACGATTCGTACGACCGGGCAGGCTACATGCCGGGCGTTAATGTCGCGGTGAAAAAGGTTATGGAGCTGAACGGCATTGTTTACGGCTTCGAGCATTTTATAGATTAGAACGAGTCGTCGTTCGTTCCATTCGGGTAAGAGAGAATGACAAAGGAGTATAGAGGGATGTCCATGAAAATTGCATTGATCGCGCACGACCGTAAAAAGGAAGAAATGGTCAATTTTGTCACCGCTTATGAGCCGGTGTTCAAGCATCATCAATTGTATGCAACCGGTACGACAGGTACCCGAATTATGGACAGCACGAATCTGAAGGTTCACCGTTTCATGTCCGGACCGCTGGGAGGCGATCAGCAAATAGGCGCCATGGTGGCGACCAATGAAATGGATTTGATAATTTTTTTACGCGATCCGTTAATGGCCCAGCCGCATGAGCCGGATATCATCGCGCTGCTTCGCCTTTGCGATGTGCAGGGGATTCCGGTCGCAACGAATATCGCCACGTCGGAAATATTGGTGAAAGCATTGGACCGCGGCGACTTTGCCTGGAGGGAACTGGTACATAAATATAAGCCGGGTGAAACGGAATGAGCGGCCGGCTTGATATTCTTATATTCGGAGCGCATCCTGATGATGCCGAAATCGGGATGGGCGGTACGATCTTTAAGCACACGTCGGCCGGCTATCGGGTGGGTATATGCGATTTGACCTATGCGGAAATGTCCTCCAACGGAACCGTCGAAATCCGTCAGCAGGAGGCGGCTGACGCTTCACGCGTGTTGGGATTGACAGAGCGGAGCAATCTGGGTCTGCCGGACCGCGGGCTTTGGATGAGCCCGGAATCGGTTAAAGCGATAACGCTGGAAATCCGCAGACATAAGCCGCGGATCGTATTCGCTCCGTACTGGGAGGATCGGCATCCGGACCATATCGCCTGCAGCAGGCTCGTTCAGGAGGCGGTGTTCAACGCCAAGCTGCGCCGCTACGCGCCGGAAAGTGAAGCGCATACGGTGGAGCAATGCTTCTTCTATTTTATCAATGATGTTTATGAATCCGATATTATGGTTGATATTACGGGAGCGCATGATGTGAAAATGGATGCGCTCAAAGCGTACCGGACCCAGTTTGAGACGGTCGGCGCAGGCAATGATTTCGTAGCGACCCCCTTAAATCAAGGATATTTGGAGCGCGTAGAGGCGAAGGATCGGATGCTAGGACAAAAACATATGGTTCCGTATGCAGAGGGCTTCGTCAGCAGGCTTCCTTTTTTGATTGACTTATTTTAATATAGATACTATAAGTTAAGCAAATGTTTACGAATTGAACTTTGCTCAAGCAAAGTTAAGCTTATGCTTACGATGTGAACTTTTTGCAAAGTTCTGAGGAGGGAACCCGATGAAAGAAAGGTTGAAAATCGGCATTACCTGTTACCCGACACTCGGCGGATCGGGCGTAGTCGCGACCGAATTAGGAAAGCTGCTGGCCGAGAAAGGGCATGAGGTTCATTTTATAACCCACAGCATGCCATTCAGACTGGGCAAATTCGATAAAAATATTTTTTATCATGAAGTTGAAGTAAACGATTATTATGTGTTTAAATATCCGCCGTACGATTTATCGCTGGCAAGCAAGCTGGCTCAGGTCGCCCAATTGGAGGAGCTCGATTTGCTTCATGTCCATTACGCGATTCCTCATGCCGTGTGCGCCATATTGGCCAAGCAAATGGTCGGAGACCGGTTAAAAGTCGTCACGACACTGCACGGTACCGATATTACTGTACTTGCACAGGATGAATCGCTGAGCGATTTGATCCGGTTTGCGATCAATCAGAGCGATGCCGTGACGGCCGTTTCGCAAGATTTGATTCATGAAACGCGCACTCTGCTCGACATCGAGAAACCGATCGATCTTGCCTACAACTTTGTCGACAAACGGGTTTATTACCCGCGGGAAGTTGCCATGCTGCGTAAGGAGTTTGCCCAGCCGGACGAAAAAATTTTAGTGCATATTTCGAACTTCCGCCCGGTCAAACGGGTAACCGATGTCGTCGAAATATTCGACCGCGTGAGCAAGGATGTGCCGTCCCGGCTGCTGTTTGTCGGAGAAGGCCCGGAGCTGTCCAAGGTGCTTTGCAAGGTGAAGGAGAAAGGTCTGCTGGACCGGGTAACGTTTTGCGGAAAGCAGGACGATGTAGCGCAGCTGCTGTCGTTGTCCGATGTCATGCTGCTGCCGTCCGAGAAGGAGAGCTTCGGTCTCGTCGCATTGGAAGCAATGGCTTGCGGAGTACCTACGATAGCTTCGAATGCGGGCGGAATACCGGAGCTGATCACGCATGGCGAAAGCGGATTTCTGGCGGAAATCGGCGACGTCGAGCAAATGGCCGAATATGCGCGGATGCTGCTCTCGGATGCCGAGCTGTACCAGCGGATGAGAGAAACCTGTCTGCATCGCGCCCGGTATACGTTTTGCAACGATGTAATTACGCGGCAATACGAGGAAATTTATTACCGTGTTCTTGGGCTGCCTTTGCCGGATGAGCTTCGCTTAAAACCATTGAATTGTTAACATAACCCCACAAAACGAAGCTTTGGCTTCGCTATTTATTCAAGTACTTTGCGGGGAGCCCGTTATCATATAAATTTTGACATTGTAAAAAGGTGATCGGAATGACCATGCAATTGGAGCGGGGAGCCAAAAAAGTAATACAGCGGCTGCTCGAGAACGGCTATGAGGCTTACATGGTCGGCGGCTGCGTTCGAGACCGGCAGCTGAACCGTACCGTCAAAGATTACGATATCGCCACCTCGGCCAAACCGGACCAGGTGCAGCGCTTGTTTCGCCGCACCATTCCGACCGGACTCCAGCACGGGACCATTACGGTTAAGGTTGACGATTGTTTGTATGAAGTGACGACGTTTCGGCTCGAATCGGGCTATGCCGATTTCCGTCGTCCGGCCGAGGTTCAGTACATTGACAGTCTGTACGAGGATTTGCGCCGCCGCGATTTTACGATGAACGCGATGGCGCTGGATCTGGAGGGGCGGCTGATCGACCCGTTCCACGGCATGGACGATGTGGCGAGCCGGCTGCTTCGCTGTGTAGGGGACGCCTCCGAGCGGTTTCGGGAGGATGCGCTGCGGATGCTTCGCTGTATTCGGTTCGCCGCCGAATATGATCTTGATATTGAGCGGCAAACCTGGCATTCGCTGCTCGTTGAGGCACCGCTGCTTGCGCATATTGCGATGGAGCGCGTGAGAATGGAGCTGGAGCGGATGCTGACAGGCGCGAATCCGAAACGGGCGGTCGAGCTGCTGATCGAGAGCGGGCTGATGGCCAATGCGAAGCAACCGCTGCTGCTTGCAGCTCTGGAGCCGGGAAAGCTGTCTCCGGCATGGGGGAATCTGGACAGCGTTACGACCAAGCTGGCTTATTTGTATTGGCATGCCGGAGCGGGAGCTGCGGAAGCGGAAAGCGAGCTGCGGAAGCTGACCTTTTCCAAGCAGCAGCTGGAACAGGTGCGCCAAGTGCTGGCGGCGGCGGCCGGGCTAAGCCGTCAGCTCGCCGAAGCTGAAGCCGGAACCGAGGCTTCCGGCGAGTCCGGCGAAGCCCGCCTTGAGCGGGCATGGAAGCTGACGGCAGTTGCCTTCGGCGCCGCCGCGGTCGAAGCGGTCCGCAACATCGCCGCCGCCGATCCGGCTGCATGGACGAAGCTTGGCGTTTCCATCGACATGAGCGGCAGCCTGGCGGAGAATGGGAACCGCTGGCTTCGCGATATGCCGGTGCAGCGGCTGGACGAGCTGCGAATCAACGGCAAAGATTTGATCGCATTGATGAACCGGCCGGCGGGTGCGTGGATTTCGCAGGTGATGGGGCATTTGCTGCGTGAAACGGCTTTGAACCGTTTGGAAAATGAGAAAGAAGCATTGCTGGCGGAGGCCGGTCGTTATGAAGCCGGCGTCCTGCGGCAGGAAAGCGGTCCAATATGAACATAAATGAACGATTGATTCGTCTGTTTGAGCAGAAGGAAGGGGAGTTCGTATCCGGCGAAGAGCTGAGCGCAACGCTAAGCTGCAGCCGGACGGCCATTTGGAAACACGTCGAGAAGCTGCGCAGTGAAGGCTACGTGTTCGAGGCCGTGTCGCGCAAAGGGTACCGTCTGTTGGAGAAGCCGGATAAGCTGGAGCCCGAGCTTATCGGTCGGATGCTCAAAACCGAGCTGCTGGGACGGCCTGTCCATTATTACGAACAGCTGGGGTCGACTCAGACGCTGGCGCATGAGCTGGCGCGGGAAGGCGCTCCGGAGGGAACCTTGGTGATCGCCGAGCGGCAAACCGCAGGGCGCGGAAGAATGGGCCGCAAATGGCATTCTCCCAAGGGCAAAGGGCTCTGGATGAGCATGGTGCTGAAGCCGCGCATCCCGCTGCAGTTCGCCCCGCAGTTAACGCTGCTCGTCGCCGTCGCTTTATGCCGCGCGATCCGGCAGGTGACGTCGCTTCCGGCGGGAATTAAATGGCCGAACGATTTGCTGATCGGCGGCAAAAAAATCAGCGGTATCCTGTCCGAATCGATATCGGAGGACGAACATCCGCTGTATGTCATTGTCGGCGTCGGGATTAGCGCGAACCTGCGGGAGGACGATTATACGGAGGAGTTGAAAGCTGTCGCCACCTCGCTGCAGATCGAATCCGGCAAGCCGGTTGACCGGATGGAGCTGCTGTGCCGTTTTTTGGAGGAGCTGGAGTCCTTGTATGCATTATTTCATCAGCAGGGCTTCGGCCCGATCAAGCTGCTGTGGGAAGCGCTGAGCGTGTCGTTGAACCGCAGAGTCCGCAATCAAACGGCCAACGGGCTGATTGAAGGCACGGCAATCGGATTGGACGATTCGGGCGCGCTGACGGTTCGGCTGGATGACGGTACGGAGACCAAATGGTATTCCGGAACGATCGAATTTCCCCCTCTATCCTCACAGTGAAATATTTGGTATAATAAGTCTTATCAGAGGCGATATCCGCAAGGAATCGCACTCGAAAGATGCAGCTTTCAATCTGATTTACATTCATTTTCCCGAAAAATTGAATACGTTTCAAGCAAGTATGTCGGATTCTGCTCTGAGCCTTATGGACCGAGACAGAAGGATCATATGATGAATTTAACATGTGAACCTTTTCGCTCCTAGGGGCAAAAGGTTTTTTTTGTTCATACTAAGCATATCCGACCAGGCATAAAAGTCGACGAAAGGCTGGTGCAATGCAATGGAACAGCGAAAAGCGGCTACGACCGCCAAATTAAAAAGAATGAAAGAAACCGGCAATCCGATTTCAATCATAACCGCTTACGATTATCCGTCGGCATTATTGGCGGAGGAAGCGGGAGTCGATGCCATATTGGTGGGCGACTCGCTCGGAAATGTTGTCCTTGGTTATGAATCGACCATCCCGGTAACGCTTGACGATATGATCTACCATACCCGCTCGGTGGTGAGAGCGGCGCAGCATACATTCATTATTACAGATTTGCCGTTCATGACTTACCACGGCAGCCTCGACCAGACGCTCCGCAACGCCGCGAGAATTATGCAGGAAGGCTTGGCGAAAGCGATCAAGATGGAGGGCGGCCGCGAAATTTGCGATGCTGTAGCCGCTTGTACTCAAGCGGGTATTCCCGTCATGGCCCACATCGGACTTACTCCGCAATCGATTCACCAGATCGGCGGCTATAAAATTCAAGGCAAAAACTCGGCGCAAGCGCAGCGGCTGCTTGAAGACGCCAAAGCGTTGGAGCAGGCCGGGGCATTTGCCGTCGTGCTGGAGCTTGTTACCGAGCAGCTTGCCGCGCATATTACAGAGCAGCTATCGATTCCGACGATCGGCATCGGCGCAGGACCGCGCTGCGACGGTCAGGTGCTCGTCTTTCACGATGCGGTCGGCTACGGTTCCGATACGGCGCCCAAGAAGTTCGTTAAAACGTACGCGGAAGCGGGCAATATGATCCGCAACGGTCTGACGCAGTACGTCCAGGAAGTAAAAAACCGTACATTTCCGACACAGGACCATGCCTTTCGCATGGAGGACGAGGTTGCCGGTTTTTTATACGGCAGCGCCAAGAAATAGGAGGGGTTATCCATGCGTACGATTCGTCACATTCAGGAGCTGCGGGAAGCGGTTCGACAAGCCAGGAGGGAGAATCCCGGGCTGCGCGTCGGATTTGTCCCGACGATGGGATATCTCCACGACGGGCATGCCAGCCTTATGGAGTCGGCGCGCGAGCAGTGCGGGTTCGTCATATTGAGCATATTTGTCAACCCGCTGCAGTTTGGGCCCAATGAAGATTTTTCCCGCTATCCGCGCAACGAGGAGCGCGATTTGGCCGTGGCGGCTGCAGCCGGCGTCGATATCGTATTTATGCCTTCCGTTGAAGAAATGTATCCGCAGCCGACGAAAACGATCGTCTCGGTATCTCAGATGACGGAAAAACTGTGCGGAGCATCGCGGCCCGGTCATTTTGACGGAGTGGCTACGGTCGTATCCAAGCTGTTTCAGATCGTTCAGCCCGATGCGGCTTACTTCGGTTTGAAGGACGCCCAGCAAATTGCCGTTATCGAGCAGCTGGTGCATGACTTGAATATGCCGGTCGAGATCGTGCCCTGCCCGATCATAAGGGAAGCGGACGGTTTGGCGATGAGCTCCCGCAACGTATATTTGCAGCCGGAGGAGAGAGAGCAGGCACTAGTGCTGTCTCAGTCGTTAAACTACGCCGGGCAGCGCATCCGGGATCAGCGCGGCGGCCTGGACGCCGAAGCCGTCACAGCCTCCGTCCGAAAGCTTATTGAGGAGAAGCCGTTGGCCGTCATCGATTACGTCGAGCTGTTATCCTATCCTTCTTTGGAAGCCGTTAACCGGATTCACAGCGGCGATCGGATTATTATAGCCCTGGCGATCAAATTCGGAAAAACGAGACTCATCGATAATATGATCCTGACCTTGTAATTTGAGCTTCATTTTCATAAGAGCAAGCAGGCTGACGCTGCGCGACCGTCGGAACGTCGCCCAAGCATAACGATTAGGAGGTCTTTTATATGTTCAGAACGATGCTGAAATCCAAAATACACCGTGCCACCGTAACGGAAGCCAACCTCAATTATGTCGGAAGCATTACGATTGATGAGGATTTGCTCGATCTCGTCGATATGCTGCCGAATGAAAAAGTGCAAATTGTGAACAACAACAACGGTGCGCGTTTCGAAACTTATATTATTCCGGGTCCTCGCGGTTCCGGCGTGATCTGTCTGAACGGCGCCGCGGCCCGGCTCGTTCATATCGGCGATACGGTTATTATTTTATCTTATATGATGATGTCCGACGCGGAAGCAAGAGAGCATCAACCGCAGATCGCCATTATGGGCGAAAACAATAAAGTGATCGGCGTGCTGAAAGAAGAAATTCATTCCACCGTGCTGTAACGAATGAAAACGGCGTTTGCAACAAAAAATGAATGTAAGCTCAAGGTTAAGGTGGGATGCAATCATGATGTTCAAACAGCTATTTGCCTCCATGAATGAACTGCTTAACGAAGTGAATGACCAATATGCTACCGCGTCCGTCGCCCAAAAAAAGGAGCTTCAGCATAAAATCCACACGTTGAAGGCGATGAGCGATACTTATATTGAAGAATGGTTGTTGTTTGAGGAAAAGCTTGCCGCTTTTTTTCAGCTCCACCATCCGGCACAGGCCGGCGATTTAATGGACCCCGAATTGCAAGGGAAACGGACGGCTGCATTTGTAAAAGGCCAAGGATATTACAAGCTGCTCATGTTTAATGAGTCGATCCGCGAATTCGCGGCCATTGTCGAGAAGCAGCCGGATTTCAATTTGGCTCGTATTTATTTGGCGATGAGCCACCTGCAAATCGGGGAAACGGCGGAAAGCTACAGTCAATTTCAGTTTGTATCCCAGATTACCGATAACAACCGGCTGAAAGCTATAGCGTACAGCGCAATGGGCTGCATTCAAATCCAATACCGGAACATGGACAGAGCTTTTGAATATTTTTCCTTGGCGTATTATTCGGACCCAACCAGCATCGAACCGTTAGTCGATTTGGGACTATGCGCGGAGCTGAAAGGCAAGCTGTACTTCCTCCACGACCCGGCCAGGCATTAGCTGCCAATTCACTGACCATATCGGAATAAAGTTTTACTTTTCCCTTTTCCCGTCCGTATGGTATGCTAGAATAAGTGTAAGTATTGCTGACGCGCGTGCGCGGGCACTTGCAGAGTGGGTATGAAGGGATTGACATAAGAGTAATGAAATTCGCGGTTTTGGATTTTGAAACGACCGGGAGCCAGTCTACGGACCGCATTATTCAGGTTGGCCTCGTCATCATACAAGATGATTACATCATTGACAGGTATACCACCCTAGTGAATCCCGGGACAGGTATACCTTCTTCTATAACGGCTTTGACAGGGATCGACGATGAGATGGTCGCCGACGCTCCCGGCCTGGACACTGCGATGAGCATGATGGTTCCGCTTTTGCAGGATTGCGTGCTGGTCGGGCATAACGCCGCTTTTGATTTGTCGTTTTTGCAGCGCGCCCTGGATGAGGAAGGCTATTTTCCTTTTGACGGAAAAGTGCTGGATACGATGGATGCGCTGAGAGTGCTGTACCCGTCGCTTTCAAGCCTGCAGCTCAATATGGTCTGCCAGGCATTAGGCGTCGAGCACGAACGTCCCCATCAAGCCGACAGCGATGCGGAAGCGACCGCACTCATCTGGATGAAGTGCCTGCAAAGGTTTCAGGCGCTTCCATTATTGACGCTGCAGCGGCTGTCGATGATTTTTGACGAAGTGACGAGCGATTTCGGTTGGTTCATACATGAGATGAAAGCGTATAAGGAGACGTTTACGAGCCTGGATGCCGACACGGGCCGGTATTTCCGGCAGTTCGCAATCAATGTGGACGATTGGGGAGAAGAGGATCCGGTTCGCGAGGATGAGGACGTCAAGACGCTGCCCGATGCTTTTCCCGCCTTTTACGACGAGCTGAAGCTGGCGCTGCAGCAGCGTTTCGAGGCATATGAGGATCGCGAGGCCCAGGTCCGTATGCTGGAGGAGGTGGAGTCTGCCTTCAAGCAGGGACAGCATCTGATGATCGAAGCCGGAACAGGCACCGGCAAATCGCTAGGCTATTTGATTCCGTCGCTTTATTACGGGCTGAAGCAGGATAAAAAGGTTATTATAAGCACGCATACGATCAATCTGCAGGAACAGATCCGGGAACGGGACATCCCGCTGCTGAACGACCTGTTTCCGGTGGGCTTCCGCGCCTCCGTGCTGAAAGGACGAAGCCATTACTTGTGCTTGCGCAAATTCGAGCAGAAGATGAGCCTGCAGGATTTCGAAAACGGCAAGGACGATAGACTTTCGGCAGGGCAATTGCTCGTCTGGCTTGGCGAAACGAAGCATGGGGACGACGAGGAGCTGCATTTCGGCAATAGGGGGGCGCAATTTTGGCACTCGGTGGCGAGCGATACGGATTCCTGCCTGAACCGGGCTTGTCCCTGGTTTAAAAAATGCTTCTATCACCGCGCCCGTCATGAAGCGAACATTGCAGATGTTATCATTACGAATCACTCGTTATTATTTACCGATATGAAAGCCGAAAATCGGCTGTTGCCCGGCTATAAGAATCTGGTTATTGATGAAGCGCATCATTTCGAGGAAGTGGCAAGCAAGCATCTGGGAACCGAGCTGTATTACGGCGCTCTGATTGGAACGTTATGGTTGTTGTTCAAGGACAGCCGCAGCGGCCAGCTCTCCTTGCTGCGCTTAAAGCTGCAAAAGCATGAACAAGAGCAGGAGCAAGTGCAGGAATGGTGCCGGACGATAGACATCGTAACGCCAAAGCTTGTGCAAATCAAGGAAGAATGGGACGAGCTGTCCGAGCTTCTGTATCAATTGGTTCTTTCACGGTCGGAGCCGTCGCAATCGGAGACAGGCCAGATGCTGTACCGGGTGAAAAAAGACGAGACGCCAGTCGGTTGGGACAAGCTGCTCGTGCTCGAAGATAATTTGTTCATCTGCATGAACGAAGTATTGAAGCAGCTGGAGAAGCTGTTCGGCGAGCTGAAGGACAGGCAGGACGAGCTCGATATTCAGAGCCTGCTGACGGATTTGAACGGAACGCTGAAGGAGATGTATCGGCATCGCGACAATTTGCACTTTTTCATGACCATGCCTGACGATAATTACGTGTACTGGATCGAAGCAGGCTTCGGTAAAAGCAAGTCGCTCCAGCTCGTCAGCGTTCCGATTGACGTCAGCCCGATGCTGCAGCAGTTTTTTTTCAGCGTCAAGGATAGCGTCATCATGACATCGGCTACGCTGTCCGTCGGCAAATCGTTCGATTATACATGCGAGCAGCTCGGACTTGAAACTCAGGAGGACGACGCCAAGCTGAAGACGGTTCAGCTGCCTTCGCCGTTCAATTACCGGCAGCAGGCGCTGGTCGTCATTCCGAGAGATTTCCCGAGCATTCGCGGCAATTCGGGCGAGAAGCAGTTTTTGGACCATCTGGTCCAGTCATTGGCCGAGGTCGCCCTTGAGATGAAGGGGAGGATGCTCGTATTGTTCACCTCCAACCGGATGCTGAAGCTTGCCCACACTGCATTGAAGGATAAGCTGAGTCCTTTCGGCATTCAAGTTCTCGGTCAAGGCGTGGACAGCAGCAACCGCAGCAAGCTGACCCGGCTGTTTCAGAGCAGTCCGGCAAGCATATTGCTTGGAACGAGCAGCTTTTGGGAAGGGGTTGACATCCCCGGAGAAGCGTTAAGCTGTCTCGCGATTGTCCGGCTTCCTTTTCAGCCGCCTAACCATCCGCTTGTCGAGGCCAAGACGGAAAATTTGAAAAAGCTGGGGCACAATCCGTTTATAAAGCTTTCGGTGCCTCAGGCGGTCATTCGATTCAAGCAGGGCTTTGGCCGTCTCGTCAGAACTGCGAACGATAAGGGGATCGTGATCATTTACGATACGAGGGTGATCGATACGACGTACGGTAAATATTTTTTGTATTCGCTGCCGGGCCCCAAAATCGAGCATATGCCGACAAGTCAACTGGTACCGAGAATTAAGCAGTGGATGGGAGAAAGCGGAGTATGAAAACAGTAAAAATATCGGAAGCAGTCGTCCGGAGACTGCCGATTTATCTGCGCTTCCTTAACGAGCTGAGCAAAAAGAACGTATATACGGTATCCTCTCAGGATCTTGGCGTGAAACTGGACTTGAATCCGGCGCAAATCCGTAAGGATCTCGCATATTTCGGAGAATTCGGCAAGAAGGGAATCGGCTATGACGTCGATTACTTGATCGAGAAAATAAGGCAAATTTTAAAAATCGATAAGGTGATACCCGTCGCTTTGGTCGGTGCGGGCAACTTAGGCCGCGCGCTTTGCAATTATAATGCATACCTGAAAGATAACATGAAAATTGTCGCCGTGTTCGATGAGCTGGAATCGAAGGTCGGCGAATCGATCAACAATTTGAAAGTAAAGCCGATGCGCGAGCTCAAAACGACGATTCAGGAACTGAACGTGCGGATCGGGATCATCACGGTACCCGCGACGGAAGCGCAAAATGTCGCAAATCAATTTGTGGAAGGCGGCGTCGAGGCCATTTTGAACTTTGCGCCGATTATTATCAAGGTGCCGAATGAGATTCGCGTGCATCACGCGGATTTTACGGCGGAGCTGCAAAGCCTTGCCTATTATTTGGATTAGGCGTACGTTCCGCTTTTGTGTAACGTTATAAACAGCTGCAAGCGCGGCCGGAAAACAATCCCCTTCAGGAGACGCGGTGACAAACCGAACGTCGGCCGGGAGGGTTTTTTGGTTCGGAGACTCATTTTTTCTCCCGTGAAAGAATCGCATGAAAAAAGGGCAAATTAAAAACACCCATTCAATATGAATGAGCGCTCTCTATTGAAATAATTCGTTTAATTGCATCTTTATGTACGGTTCTAAATGAAAAATAAATAGATGATTTTGTACAAAATAAACGCGAGCAGCATACTGATCGGAATCGTAATGATCCAGGTCATGACCATCTTCGTCACGGTTGCCCATTTCACATCGTAGAATCTCATGACGGCTCCGGTACCGATAATCGAGGATGAAATAACGTGAGTCGTCGACAGCGGCATCCCCATATGAGTGGATATCTGGATAACGAGCGAAGAGTTCAAATCCGAAGCAAAGCCGTTGATTGGCTCGATTTTAATCAGCTTCTTGCTCATCGTTTTAATGATCCGCATACCGCCGATCGACGTTCCGAGCCCCATTGCGGTTGCCGCACAAATTTTAACCCATAACGGGACGTTCATGTCGCTTTGATAGCCTAAGGTTACAAGTCCGAACACGATAATGCCCATCGCTTTTTGCGCGTCATTGCCGCCGTGCGAGAAGGACAGCAATCCGGCCGATAAAATCTGGAAAAACCGAAACGTGCGATTCAGCTTGGAGCGCGAGTGATTGCCGCTGGCCAGAATCAGCCTGCGAATGAACCACATAATGATAAAACCGGTGGCGAAAGCGATAATGGGCGACAGCACCAGAATCAAAATAATTTCTCCGAAGCCGCTCCAATTAAGTGAGCTTGTGCCTGCGCCGGCAATGACGCCGCCGGCCAACGAACCGATCAAAGTATGCGATGAGGACGAAGGAATACCGAAATACCAGGTGATCAGGTTCCACAAAATGGCCGAAATCAAGGTTGCTATAATGATAGGAACTCCATTATCAATAGTAGCCGGATTGGCGACTTTGCCGCCGACCGTTTTCGCGACTTCCGATGAGTATAAGGCACCGACGAAATTCAAGACAGCGGCGTAAAAAACGGCAAATCTTGGCGTCAGCGCCCGAGTCGAGATCGAGGTGGCAATGGCGTTGGCCGTATCGTGAAAGCCGTTAATAAAATCAAACAGCAGCGCCAATCCGACAATGATGAACAATATCGTTAACATAAATTCCTCCTAAGGGCTTTCCGCATGGAAAGCCTACATCGAAAGCGTCGGCTAAGGGCTTTCCGTATGGAAAGCCTACATCGAAAGCGTCGGCTTAGAGCTTCGCTTGGCGAGGGCGGCTTCGCAAGCAACGGCCTGACCGCCTTACGAATAACGCAGTACAACGCTTTCTAATATATTAGCTACATCCTCGCAGGCATCGGTCGTTTCTTCCAAACGCTCGTACAGCTCCTTCAATTTGAAATCATGGTACGGATCTTTCGGATGAAGAAAAATTTCGCGGATTCCTTCGCGCATCAACCGGTCTGCTTCATTTTCAAGGCTGTTGATTTGCACGGTATGCTCCGTGATCTGCATATATTTTTTTTTGGAGAGCAGCTTGAACGCATCAAGAATATGCTGGCAGCTGGCAACGATCACGGCGGAAAATTCCTTCATATAATTATCGCTTATGGTAATATTCAAATAATCGAAACGCGCGATCGTCGCTTCGATTCCATCCATCACGTCGTCCACCTTGGAGGCAAGCTCCATAATATCTTCACGATCCAACGGCGTTATAAATACTTTATTAAGCCCTTTGAAAATTTGATGCGTGATTTGATCCCCTTTATGCTCCAAATCCTTCAGCTGCGGGTAAAAGGTTGCGGGCGGTTGATCGCCCATGACGGCATTCCGAAACATTTGCGCGGCGTGCAGCGTGTTTTCCGACGCTTTGATCAGCAGCAGCAAAAAGTCCGTATCGTTTTTTTTGGCAAACAGCATGAAGCAGCCTCCTTGAATGGTTTAACAAAATTTTAATAAATAAAGGTAGTCTATGTAGAAAATTGACGAGAAATTTAACACAAAGTTAAAAATAACATAACAGACGGATGGTTTGCAATCATAGTTTATCCAAAACAAAATATGTTCATGAAAGTGTAAATATGTAAAGGTACCGGCCCCTCGTTCCACCAAATTACTTGATTTTCAACATGCGAAGATGTACAGTGGAATTTGATTGCATTGTTTTCAGAGTCGGGAAAGGAATGGGGACGGAATGAGTAAAATTATTATTACGAACGGCGTTTTTATAACAATGGACGAGCAGCAGCCTGTGGTTCAAGGATGCATGGCGATTGAAAATGACCGGATCGCTTATATAGGCGGAGAGCTTCCGCATCCGCTCGAAAGTTATGACGTACGGATCGACGGCTCCAACAAGCTGTACATGCCCGGGTTAGTCAATACTCATAACCATGCGGCGATGTCTTTGCTCCGCGGCTATGGCGACGATCTGGCTCTGCAGGTATGGCTGCAGGAAAAAATGTGGCCGATGGAAGGCAAGTTCACCGCTCGTGATGTGCGTTGGGGTTCTTTGCTGTCCATTCTGGAGATGCTAAAAGGCGGCACAACGACTTTTGTCGATATGTACGACCATATGAATGAAGTCGCTCAGGTGGTCGAAGAAAGCGGCATGCGCGCTTGTCTCACCCGCGGCGTCATCGGACTGTGCCCGCCAGAGGTGCAAAATGCGAAGCTGGCTGAAGCCCGCCAATTTGCCATCGATTGGCACGGGAAGGCGAACGGCCGCATCACGGCCATGATGTCGCCGCATGCTCCTTATACATGTCCGCCCGATTATATCGAGAAAATTGTGCAGGCTGCGCACGATTTGCAGCTTCCGCTGCACACGCATATGTCGGAGACGGCCCGCGAGGTCCAGGATAATGTCGATCAGTACGGCGCAAGACCGGTTGCGCATTTGGCCAAGCTGGGATTGTTTTCACGTCCGGCACTCGTTGCCCATGCCGTCCATCTAACAGATGAAGAGATTGACATCCTGAAGCAGTACGATGTACGCGTCTCCCATAATCCGGGCAGCAACCTGAAGCTGGCAAGCGGCGTGGCGCGGGTTCCGGACCTGATGCGCCAAGGCGTGCTCGTATCGCTTGGCACGGACGGTCCGGCGAGCAACAACAATTTGGATATGTTCGAAGAAATGAGACTGGCCGCTTTGATCCATAAGGGCGTGTCCGGCGATCCCGTTGCGGTGCCTGCGGAAGCGGCCTTGCGGATGGGTACGCTGGACGGCGCCAGATCGATCTGGCTGGATGATGTGGGCGCGCTGCAGACCGGCATGAAAGCGGACTTTATCGCATTGAATATCGATCAGCCGCATTTTTTCCCGAAAACAAACTTTATTTCGCATGCCATCTATTCGACTTCGGCCAAAGATGTTGCGGACGTATGGGTTAACGGCAGCATGATCGTTAAAAACGGCCAATGCCTGACGCTCGACGAGGAAAAAATATTGTTCGAAGCGCAGCGCTGCTTTGAACGGCTTGTCGGACAAGCCTGACATCATGCCGGAGACGGGGAGGAGGAGTGCAACCCGTGAAATACAAAGTTATCGCTTCGGCGGTCGTCGTGCTGGGATTGATCGTTTACCTGAGTATTTTTATCTTCAACAAAGTCCAGGAAGACGAATGGAAAGTCCAGCGCAGCGCCGTTCAAACCGCTTATGAAAAAACGATTTTAACCGAAGCGGACAAAGTGGAAACGTTCGTGGGCGATCAGCCGTTTACGGTCGTTCACGGTATGGATAAAATCGGCCAAAGGCTGATTGTATGGGTAGGGCAGGATCAGATTTATACGCAGATGGAAACGGACGGAATTACCGCCGATCAAGCCGGCCAGCTCCTTATGGCACGGCAGCCCGCAGCGGAAATTATGCGGCTCATTCCCGGCGTGCTGAACGGGGCGCTCGTCTGGGAAGCATTTTATAAGGTGATGCCGGAAGATGCGGGCCGCGGTCATTTTTACTACGATTATTACAACTTTAAAGACGGCGCATATATCGATACGTATAATTTAAACATCAATTAAATCGGGGGCGGCTCCGCATAAGACACGGCATTTTCGCCGGCTTGTGCGCAGCCGCTCTTCTATGTTTCCACACATTGCATCAGGCATTCGTATATATCGTGTGCTATACTATTTATATGCCAAATTGATATATACGAAAATCTTCTGATCGAAGCCCTATCGACGAAAATATAACCGTGTTTTTAACGCTGCTTTTCTTGCGATAAACAATTCATTCAGCTTCGCTGAAAACTTATAAATTATTATATCTTAAGAAAGGGGGACGTCAGCTTATGAAGTTACGTCTCTTGCCTATAGTTATTAGTGTTTCTATTACGGCTGTCGTTTTATTCGGCGGCTGGTTTGTATATCAGAGCGTTGCGATGGAAAATCCGCTGACGCAAGTCGTCGAAAGTACACCGGGCGTGCAATTGGTCAACACGAAAATTACGAATTCGGCGACAGAGCTGGAATTAAAGATGGAGCCCGGTACAAGCTTAAGAGAAGTTTATGACCGCATCCGTCATGAAGGCAGCTCGGCGTTAGGTAAAAGAGAGCTGAAGCTGACCGTAGTTAACGAATCTTCTCCCGAAATTGATCAATGGTGGTCCTCGGCTTTATTCGACGTAGCGCAGGCTATGGAAACGAAGAAGTATGCGCAAATTCCGGAAACGTTGCAAGCCCGTGCGGCGTCCGCCCATTTGAAAGTGTCTACGGAGATGGACGACAAGTATGTATATGTGACGATGTCGGACGGCACGAAGAGCAAGTATAAAATGCTGCCGCGAACTCCTTCGATGATGGGGGTGTGGCCTAATGAGTAAGCTGTATAAAGAAATTTTTGTCGGAGCGGCTCCGGTACTTCTTATATTTCTGTACTTCATCGGCGTCAATATCGTTCCTTTATTGTTTATGACCATTATTTTCGGCGCCCTGTACTATATGACGCGGATGCGGACCGGCGGCGGCTTCGGAGGATCGGAACGAAAAGCCCGCAACGCCGCATCGCCAAGCTACATGACCTTCGACGATATAGGAGGACAGCACAGGGCCAAAGGAGAGCTGAAGGAAGCACTCGATTTTTTGATCAAGCACGATGAAATCCAGAAGCTCGGCATACGTCCGCTTAAAGGCATTTTGCTGACCGGACCGCCCGGAACGGGTAAAACGCTGATGGCCAAAGCCGCGGCGCATTATACAAACTCTGTATTTCTGGCCGCCGCAGGCAGCGAGTTCGTCGAGATGTATGTCGGCGTTGGCGCGAGCCGGATTCGGGATATGTTCAAAGATGCGCGTTCCCGCGCAGTGAAGGAAAACAAGGACAGCGCAATTGTGTTTATCGATGAAATTGATGTGATCGGCGGCAAGCGGGACGGAGGCCAGCACCGCGAGTACGATCAAACCTTGAATCAGCTGCTGACGGAAATGGACGGAATTCACACCGCCGAAACCCCAAGAATATTGATTGTCGCGGCGACGAACCGGAAAGAAATGCTGGATAGCGCACTGCTGCGGCCCGGACGGTTTGACCGACATATTGAGGTCGATTTGCCCGATAAAAAAGGCAGACTTCACATATTAAACATACACGCCAAGAACAAGCCGATTTCAGAGGAAGCGAACCTCGAGCACATTGCCGAGGAAACGTTCCATTTCTCCGGCGCGCAGCTGGAAAGCGTGATGAATGAAGCTGCGATCTATGCGATGCGCGATGAATCGGCCTGCATCGAGCAGCGGCATTTATCCCAGGCCGTCGATAAAGTTATGATGGGGGAGAAGACGGACCGCGAATCGACCAAGGAGGAGCGGGACCGTGTCGCGCTGCATGAATTGGGTCATGCGATCACAGCCGAAGTGGTGCGCCCCGGATCGGTATCGCAGGTGGCTCTCAGTCCGCGCGGCCAGGCACTGGGCTATGTTCGTCACAATCCTCAGCAGGATCAATATTTGTATACAAAAGAAAATCTTGAGGAGCAAATTATGATTGCGCTGGGCGGCGCGGTCGCCGAGGAAATGTTTTACGGCGGGCGCAGTACCGGTTCCCGCAACGATTTCGAACAAGCGCTGCATCTGGTCCGCACGATGATGGATTCCGGGTTGACAAGCCTTGGCATCATCGACCGGCAGATGGTAACGAAAGAAGAGCTGATGAAGGAAAACGCGGCGATTCTGGAGCAGCTGACGATCGGTACCCGCGAGCTGCTGGAAAACCACCGCACGGTGTTCGAGCAATCGTTAACCATTTTGATTAAAGAAGAAGTGCTTTCGGGAGAGCAGTTCCGTCAGCTGCTCGCGCAATCGGGCGAGCAGATCGCTTAAGCTTCGGCAGCAATGGCTGCCGGAGCTTTTTTGTTTTTGTTCGCCAAATCATGCATTGAAAGCGTTTGAAAAATTGCGGAATTTCGTGCCTTTCAGGCTATTTTTGTCGTGAAACGCAACTTTTTCGGTTTTTGACAGTCTAATAGAATGGTAGATTTCGCCAATAAACCGGATTTCGTTTGTACCGGTTTCATAGATTCGAATACATAATAAGCTGAGGTGTACAATGAGAATACTGACTACGATGATTTTCATGTTGCTTGTATCCCTGCTCGCAGTTCCGCTTATGGCGTTTGCCGCGGAGCAGCCCATTCATCTGTTTTTGAACGGAAAGGCGCTGGCTGCCGAGGTGGCTCCTAAAATTGTGCAAGGCAATACGGTCGTGCCTGTCCGGGTCATTGCCGAATCGCTGGGCTCCAAAGTGCAGTGGGAAGAAAAAAGCCGGAAAGTAACCGTAGCTAAAGACGACATTAACATTCAGCTGTTTATCAATAAACAGGAAGTAACCGTTAACAACAAACGTTTTCAACTGGAGACCGCACCGGCCATTATGGACGGCAGCACCATGCTGCCGCTCCGTTTTGTGAGCGAGCAGTTCGGCGTCAAGGTCACCTGGGATGAACCGACGAGATCCGTCTTTCTTTTTCAGGAAACGGACATGTCGGACGATGAGGCTGACTTAGCGGCGGAACTTGAAGGAGAAGCCGTGGACGGTAAAGCTGCGGCGTCCGATAAGGAAGGTCGTCCCGTTGACGGCAAGCCTGCCGCCGACAAGGACCAGGGCAAAGCGGGCGATAAATCCGGCGATAAGGAGCCGGCGAAGACATCCGACAAAACCGCCGACAAAGACGCTGGCAACACGACGAACAAAACCACAGACAAAGACGCTGGCAAAACGGCGGACAAGCCGGGCGCTGCGGGAGCGGCGCCTTTGCCGGGCGATGCCGCGGGCAAGGACAAGCCATGCGACAAAAACGCCGTTTCAGGTCAGCAGCCGCCGGCAGGACAACCGGGTCAAGGCCAGCAAGGTCAATTGGGACAGCCGGTCCAGTCTGGCCAAGCCGTTCAACCGGGACAGACGAACCCGAATTCCCCGGCAAACTGCAAAGCTGCCGAAGCGGCGACAACCGTTCAATCCATCGTATTGGACGGAGATCAGCTTATTGTCAAAGCAAGCGGCGCCAAAGCGGTGCCGAACGTAAGCTACACGGATGAGCCGAAACGGATTGTGATCGAAATACCCGATGCGCAGCTCGACCCGGCCCTGAAGCTGGGAGCGAACGGCGAAGGCGTGAGCAAGGATAAAAGCCAGACCGTCTCGCAAATTCGATATTTGCTATTTTCAAAAGAGTCTACTAACGTTAGAATAATAATAGATTTATCTAAGAAAATAGATTTAAAACCTTCGAACGCGAGCTCGCCGACTCAATTGGTCTGGTCGCTGATTGCGCCGAAGGATCGTTACCGGGTCGTTATCGACCCGGGTCACGGGGGCAAGGATACCGGCGCTATTTCGATTACCAAGCGGCTGGAGAAAGATTTTGTACTTGCCTTGAGCACCAAAGTCCACAAGCTGCTGGAGAAGGAGCCGAAGATCGAAGCTTTACTGACCCGAAAAGACGACACGTTTGTCGAGCTGTCTGATCGCGCCGATTATGCAAATGACCGGCAGGCGGATCTGTTTGTCGCGATTCACGGCAATTCCGCAGGGAAAGAAACCGTCCGCGGCGTTGAGACGTATTATTATACGGAACAAAGCGCATCCTTCGCAGCATTGATGCACAAGCAATTGCTTAAATCGACAGGGTTTCCCGATCGTAAAGTGAAGCAATCCGGGTTTTATGTCGTCAAAAACACGACAATGCCTTCGTTATTGCTGGAGGTCGGCTTTTTATCCAACCAAACGGATGAAAGCACGATGTTCCAGGACGCTTTTCAAAATCAGGTTGCCGCATCCATCGTTGCTGCCATCAAACAGCAGTTGAATATCGACTAAGGAGAGGGTAACGATGTCTTACCATTTCGTCAAAACCGCAATCATCGGCGCGTCCTTGCTGGCGCTTCTGTCTGCATGCGGACAATCGAAGGCGCTTGTATCGGGCGAGCAGCCCGCTATACCGAAGCAGTCGCAGACAAGCGCTCCCGAGTCCCAACCGGCGGTGAAACCGGCCGAGCAGGATAATATGAAGCAAGCAAAAGTCAAAGTGTATTACGGGGACGAAAACGGCGAGAAATTAGTCGAACAGGAAACGACGGTTACCTACCAGCAGGAGGACGGCAAATACGCTGCGGCCTTAAAAGCATTATCCGAATCGCCCGGCGGCAAACAGCTCGCATTGTTAAAAGGAATTAAGATTTTATCGGCCAATCTGAAGGATCAGATGCTGACCGTGAACTTGTCCATCGCACCGGAAGGTCGGTTGGGCTCGGGCGGGGAGGCTCTGCTTTTGCAGGCTGTGCAAAATACCGTTTTTCAATTTTCAGAGATTCATAGTCTTGAAATTTTAGTTGACGGAAAAAAGGTTGAGAGCCTGATGGGACATATGGATCTGCCTCATCCGATCAAGCGCGGCTGATGAACGGATAAGCGCATGCAATTACAGCTTTCATGTTGAGTAAACCGGGAGGAATTTGTAAATGAATCACAAGCGTAAACAAGCGAAAAAAATGGCTGCAGCACTCGTAGCGTTATCCGTATTGATGACCAGCCCGGCATACGCAGCCGAAACGAAGACGGATACACAAACGGAAACCAAAACGGACACAAAATCGGAGACGAAGCCCGAGACCAAGCCGTCAGCAACGACTGCGCCGCCGGGGACTGCCTCGACTTCTATCAACACCGTATCCAAGTTTTCGGATGTAAGCCTGCAGCACTGGGCGATCAAGCATATTACGAAGCTGGCGGCTCTAGGCATTATCGAGGGCTATGAGAAAAATGAATACCGACCGGAAAATCCCGTTTCCCAGCAGGAAGTCATCGTCATGGCGATCCGTATGATGGGACTCGAGAACGAAGCGTTGAAAAACAAAGCCGAGACCATCCTGCCGGTTACGGTCGACAGCTTTTTCAAGCCGTACATAGCGTATGCGTTCGAGAAAAATCTGATCGATATCAAAGAAGAAACCGATTCGGCCGGCGCCTCCTCCAAAACGGCCTGGGGAGCTCGTCCGGCGACTCGGGAATGGGTGGCGAAGCTGGTCATTCGTGCCATCAACAAACAAGGACTTGCTCAGGAGAAGGCAACGACAACCACTATTTTTAAAGACGAAAAGGATATGTCCGGCTGGGCCGTAGGTTATGTAAACGCGGCAGTCGCGCTGAACATTGTAAACGGCGTCGACGACAACAATTTTCAGCCTAAAGGCTCCGTTACCCGCGCGCAAATGGCTACTTTCCTGAGCCGTGCGGATAAAGAGCTGACTACCCGCTCCGATAAAGTGATGATCGGCTATGTCATGGGTCTGAGCAACAACAAGCTGACCGTACAAAATGATCGCGGACAATCGAACGAGTATACGATCAATTCGGATACCGTCATTTATAACGCCAAGGACGATACCCGTATCCCGTCCAGCACGCTTAAAGAAACATACGAGGTATATGTCGTTCAATCGAAGGGCGCGGCTGCGTACATCGAGTTGACGAGCGATCAGGAGAAGATGGAAGTGACCGAAGGCACGCTGGACCAGCTGTTCCTGGATCAGATGGCTATCTCGATCATGCAGTCGTCAGGCGTCAAGCTGAAGGAGCTGGCTCCCAACGTTACGGCGACGGATAAGGAAGGACGCGGATTGAGTCTGGGTTCGATTCCAAAAGGCAGCATCATCCAACTGAAGCGAAACCAGTTAATTCCGAATTCGAAAATTTCGCAAATTGTCGTCCAGCAGGTGCCGGTCAGCAAAACCGCGGAAGGTAAACTGGTCAGCATCCAAAAAGACCAGAATACGATCACGTTCCTCGAAAAAACGTCGGGGCAGAACGAGACTTTCCCGCTCGCGTCGGTTGTTCCCGTGAAACTGCCGGATGGAACCGGGGCCGATCTGAATTCCTTAAGAGTCGGCGATACGCTTACTTATGAGGTCAAAACGAATCAAATCACCGGAATTACCGTCAACAAGCAATCGGATGTCGTTACGACCGTCCAGGGGACGCTTGATTTCATCAAGGAAGATAAGAAAAGCTTGACCATCAATGTGGCCGGCAAAAGCTTAAAAGCTTATTTCATTGCGGAAAATGCGATTGTCTCCATCGAAGGTCTCGCGAATGCCGGACTGTTTGACATTGTTGTCGGCGATGAAGTGAGCCTGGAGCTGGTCAACGATAAAATTGTGAAAATCAACGTAACGAACCGGTCGATAAAAGATATGGCTTTCGCGACGCTCGTCAATTTCGACAACGATACGAAGGTATTGACAGGCACTTACGAGAACGGCGATTTGTTTGCTTATAAACTAACGGACAGTACCGCCATTAAAGACGGCAACCGAACCTATGCGCTAGCGGACTTTGCGACCAACTTCCATAAGGGCGACAAAATCGATCTGAGGGTGACGAAGGACAAGGTCATTACGATTAAATTAACCGAGCAGCTCGAAGGAACTTTGACCCAGGTCAATACGACAACCTTGGAAGTTAGCCTGCGTACCCAAAGCGGTCAAATCATTACGTTTAAAGTGCCGGACAATCTCTGGGTATCTTTCTGGTCGAACGCCAACGGTACGTTGAAAGATTTGAAGGTGGGGGATGCCGTAGTTGCGCGCCTGAATAAATCACAGGATGTCGTCCAGCAAATCAGCGTCAAAAAAACCGCGGTCTACAAAATATTGATGGCCAATGAAGACAACCGGCAAATTAATGCCGAGGACGAGACTGGAGCGCTGTTTACATTTAAAATCGATACCGACGATCTGATTTCGAACGCGAATAGCACTGCGCATACGTTCGCTACGATTCAGCAAGACGATTACGTGAAAGTTTCTTATTCCGGCAATACGTTGACGAACGCAACGATTTTGAAGACGACACGCGGAAAAGTGACGGCGGTGGATACGACGACCGGCCTCGTAACCGTCCAAGACTTTGCGAGCGGTGTACAGGCAATTCCGGTCGGACAAAAGTTCGTCATCAAGCAGGGCGGCGTTACATCGGCCAATTTGAGTGATGTGAAGGTCAATGACCGCGTCGAAATCATCAGCGATGCCGTCGATAAAACGATCATTAACGTTGCCGCCTCGTCCAAGCGGACAGTCGCTACCTACGATTCCGTCCTGAATCAGCTGGTTTTGAAATCTACGCCGAACAATGATAAAACGACATATAACTTCTATACGAAAGCTTTCATGCATAAGGGTATGGAGCTTGTTTCCCCCAATGCGTTCGTGGAAAACGACGAAGTTACGATTTACGTGCTGGCCAACAAAATTATCGAGATTGAAAAATAATTTATGTTTCTTTAATCGAAGTGTAACCTTATAGTATTTGAAGCCGTCTATTAGGTAGAATGAATCATTCTGCCGTGGGCGGCTTTTTTTCTTAAGGATTCCTTAAATTCAGGTAAATTTCGTTAAAAGTTCGCATTTTGTCGGGTGAAGTCATTGATTCCTTTCCACGGATTCGGTAAACTAAGCTTTATACCACCGGAAAGAGGTAGCTTTCATTCTATGAACAAGAAGCAGGTCCGTACCATTCTCGATACGATCGGCGCCATGTTTCCGGATGCCCATTGTGAGCTCAACCATTCGAACCCGTTCGAATTAACGATCGCCGTGCTGTTATCGGCGCAGTGTACGGATGAAACGGTTAACAAAGTGACGGCATCATTGTTCCAAAAGTACAAAACGCCTGAAGATTATATCGCAGTACCTATAGAGGAATTGGAACAGGATATTCGCAGGATCGGACTTTACCGGAACAAGGCCAAAAACATTCAAGCTTTGTGTGTTCTGCTGCTGGACAAATATGGCGGAAGCATACCGGAGCAGCATGAACAATTGGTCGAGCTGCCGGGTGTCGGCCGGAAGACGGCGAACGTCGTCATGTCCAATGCTTTTGGCGTACCGGCTATTGCCGTCGATACGCATGTGGAGCGGGTCTCGAAACGGCTGGGAATGGCAAACCTGAAGGATTCTGTACTGGAAGTGGAAAAAAAGCTGATGAAGCTGGTGCCGAAGGATGAATGGACGCTGACGCATCACAGGCTCATTTTTTTCGGACGTTATCATTGCAAAGCCCAAAATCCGCAGTGCGGCGTATGTCCATTGGTGGAAATGTGCCGGGAAGGCAAAAAACGTATGAAATCCGGTAGTCGTAGGAAACCTATACAGTAATAACTAAAACACAAAGAATATAGTAAGGATGGGATTAAGATGAAATGCATATCGGTATATACGAATGATTTTGAGGTTTTTTCCGACATTTATGAACAGGTGCTCAGCATGCCATTGGCGGAAAATGAGGAAAAACAAATAGAAGGCATTACAGTCATGGAGTCGGGAGATGTGCCGGACAATTACTTGGACCGGATGAAAACGAAGCCCGAGGTTGTCGTTATGAAGGTGCGCGATAAAGATATTACGATTTTGCAGCATAAAAATTTGTTTGAAATATTCATCCCTGTTCAAGAAAGTGTGGTACACTGAAAACCGAAGCGATTCGGTTTTTTTTGTTTAGGAAATTATGCGCAGCAAATTTCTGTGATAAACCGGGGGCTCCCCCAAAAGTAATAGGAATTGACTTCGGAGCTTCACGTCACTTTTGGGGGAATTTGTTCTGTCGTTTTGTTTGACGTTCAATATAGGGTGTGGGGAGATCTGGAATGAGCAGCTTAGGAGTGCTTGGAGACACGAGAACAATGGAAGAAGCGATACGAACATTATTGGAGCGGGTAACCGCTGCCGGAGATGCGGACCATCAAGGCAAAATCGGGCAGCTGCTGGAAAAATCGGAGAGCGGCACGTTATATATCGCGTTTTGCGGTCATTTCTCGGCGGGCAAATCGAGCTTGATCAACAAGCTCTGCGGTCATACGCTGCTGCCGTCGAGCCCGATTCCGACGAGCGCAAATATTGTCAGCATCAGCAACGGAGAAGCGGGAGCGAGCGTCGTGCACCGGATTGAGAACGGGAGTGAAGCGCAGGTTACCCGAGTACCGCTTGAGGAGCTGGCGGCTTATTGCAAGGACGGCGAAGCGATCGAGACGGTCCACTTGCAGTATCCCATCCCTTTCCTGGGAACGCATGCGGCGCTGCTCGATACGCCGGGAATCGACTCGACGGACGACGCGCATCAGCTGGCTACGGAATCGGCGCTCCATCTGGCCGATGTCGTGTTTTATGTGATGGATTATAATCATGTGCAGTCCGAAATTAATTTTGCTTTTACGAAAAAAATGAAGGAATGGGGCAAGCCGCTCTATTTAATCATAAATCAGGTGGACAAACACCGGGACCGTGAATTGTCGTTCGACGACTATCGGGCGAGTGTGCTCGAAGCGTTCGCCAACTGGCATATTCAACCGGACGGGATCGTATATACGTCGGTGAAAGCGCCGGGCCATCCGCACAGTGAGTGGGGCAGGCTGGATTGGCTGCTGGGACGGCTGATCGAAGAGCGCGCGGCGTTGACGGCGCTCAGCCTTGAGAAGTCGGCGAACCATTTGGCGGAGGCGCATGCCGCCAAGATGGCCGAGCGCAACGAGCCGGCCAAAGAGGCGCTGCGCGCCCAACTGGCTGCCGACGACGGATTGGAGGCGGCGCAGCGGCAGCGGGCGGAGCTGAACGAGGCGATAGCCGGGATGGAAGCGCAGCCGGAGACGGTTCGTGCCGCGCTGCGCAAAGAGGCAGGCGTAATATTGGACAACGCCAATATTACGCCTGCTGTGACGCGCGATCTCGCGCACGATTATTTGCAAAGCCGCAAGCCGGGCTTTAAGGTCGGCTTGTTCGCGGGCGCAGCGAAGACGGCGAAGGAAGTGGAGCGCCGGCTGACGGTATTCCATGCCGATATCGCCTCGCAGGCAGCGGCGCAAATCGAGCGTCATCTGCAGCAGCTGCTGATCAAGGGAATGGAGGATGCGGCGGCAGTCCCTCCCGATCGGATCAGAGAGACGGCGGAACGGCTGCAGGTTGCCGTATTGCCGGAATGGCTTGCGGAGCAAGTCAATACGTCCGCAGGCTTCGGCGGCGACTATACGCTCAACTATTCGAAGCAGCTTGCTGCCGACATCAAGCTGCAGTACCGCAAGCGGGCGTTCGAGCTGATTGACGAGCTCGCCGCCGCTCTGGAGGAAGCGCAGCGGCCGCGCCTGCGCGATGCTCGCGCGCAGCTGGAGGCGCTTGAAGCGCGCCTCGGCAGCCTGCGCGAGCTCGAGCGGCTCGCCGCCGAGGAGGCGGCCTACGCCGCGGCGCTCGTCGCGCCGCTGGCGGCCGTGCGCGCGCCGCAGCCGGCGCTGCCGGACCCGGCCGGCGCTGCGGCGCCGAGCCCGGCTGCGCCAGGCGCAGCCGCGGCACAGCCGGGCGACGCTGCGCGCGACGCGCTCGCCGCAGTGGCTGCGGCCGCGGGCCGCGCCGCAAGCACCGGCGCGGCGCCGCTGGCGCAGGGCGCCCACCGCGCCCGGCTGCACAGCGCGGCGGAGCAGCTCGCCGCGGGCGCCGGCGAGCTCGCGGGTCTGGCGCCGCTCGCGAGCATTCGCCGCTCGCTGCGCGATAAAGCCGAGCGGCTCCGGCAGAGCCGCTTTACGATCGCGCTGTTCGGCGCGTTCAGCGCAGGCAAATCGTCGTTCGCCAATGCGCTGATCGGCGAACGGGTGCTGCCCGTATCGCCGAATCCGACGACGGCGGCGATCAACAAAATTATGCCGCCCGAGCCGGAGCAGGGCTGGCCGCACGGCACCGCCAAAGTGCGGATGAAAAGCCGCGAACGGCTCGCGGACGACATCCGCTACTCGCTTGAGGTGCTCGGCATTCAAGTGTCCGGCCTGCAGGACGGATTGGCCGCGATCGGCCGCTTGACGGCGGATCAGGTGTCCGCCAAGGGCAAGCCGCATTACACGTTTTTAAAAGCGGTGGAAGGCGGCTGGGCGGCCGTAGAGCATGATCTGGGCCGGGAGCTGAAGGTGGACGCCGAACAGTTTGCCTTCTACGCGGCCGACGAAAGCAAGTCGTGCTTCGTCGAGCTGATCGAATTGTATTATTCGAATCCGCTGACGGATCAAGGCATCGTACTGGTCGACACGCCGGGGGCCGACTCGATCAACGCGCGCCATACCGGCGTGGCGTTCAACTATATTAAAAATGCGGACGCCATTTTGTTCGTTACTTATTATAATCACGCATTTTCGCATGCGGACCGCGAATTTTTGCTGCAGCTCGGACGGGTAAAGGACAGCTTTGAGCTGGATAAAATGTTTTTTATCGTCAATGCCGCCGATCTCGCTTCCGCGAAGGAGGAGCTGGACGGGGTTGTCGCCCACGTTCAGAGCAATTTGCAGCAGCACGGTATCCGTCATCCGCGCATTTATCCGCTTTCCAGCTACTATGCGCTGGAAGGGAAGCTGGCAGCGGAGGAGGCGACCGTTCAGGCGTCGGGCATCGCCGCGTTTGAGCAAGACTTCGTCCGCTTCAGCCTGGAGGAGCTGACCGATATTGCGATCCGTGCCGGTCAAGCGGATTTGCTTCGGGCTGCCGATGTGCTGCAGCAATGGATCGCCGGCGCGCAGTCCGATGCGAGCGAACGTCAGAGCCGGGCAGCCGCCATCCGAAGCGCCCTGCAAGCCGCCGAGCGCATGCTTCGCGACATTTCGGTCGAGCCGGAGGTGCGGGAGCTCCGCAAGGAGATCGACGAGCTGCTCTATTATGTGAAGCAGCGCGTTACGTACCGGTTTGGCGAGCTGTTTCTGCATGCATTCAATCCGGCCGTATTCCGCGAGGAAGGGCGCGATACGAAAGCATTGCTGCAGTCGGCCTGGGACGATCTGCGCCGAATGATTTCGTTCGATCTGTCGCAGGAGCTGTTGGCTACGACGCTGCGGATTGAAAATGCGGTTAACCGGACAGCCAAAAAGCGCAGAGCGCAGTGGGTGCAGTCGATCGGCAGCGAGCTCGGGACTTTCCAGCCATCCGATTACGAGCCGCATTCGTTTGAAACGCCTAAGGAAACGGAGCCGTTTACGTGTGATACGGTGCAAGTAAAATGGCTGGCCGGCTTTTATAAAAACGCTAAGCAGTTTTTTGAAGGGAACGGCAAGCAGGCGCTGCGGACAGAGCTCGAGTTGAAGCTGAACGAACCGCTCGCCGCCTATGTGCTCGCGCAGGCAGATATGCTGGATGCGGCATACCGGGCGCAGCTGCAGGCGTGGTACGGGCAATTGACAGAGCAGCTGAGCACGGAGCTTGCGGAATATGCGGGCGGACAGCTGGCCGCTCTGGACATGCAGATCGACCTGGACGAACTGAAATTGAAGCATGACCGGTTGCTCCAAATCGGCAGCCGGCGGAATAAATGAGTATAATATAAGATTCGGCTGTCGGGTCAAGACAGCCGATTTTCAACGATTTTCTGAAAAGGTTTTCATTAGGTGCTAACGGATGATTTTAACATGAAAAAAGTGGATTGTGTCACCAAATCGTAAAGATTTGAGGGTTTTTCTACTTAGAAGGAGAATTATGGGAAACCCCGTTGTTGCCGCACCTATGGGATGGTGTTAATATTCAAAAAAGCGAGCGCTTCCGAAAGCAGCCCGGACTGCTAAGGAAGCAATTTTTGTTTAACGATAAACAATTTATTACGTTCCAGCGGAGCTGAATAAATTGTTTATCACAAGAAATACGGCCTTAATAGGGCAAAGGAAACTGGCAAACCATTGCTTTACTTCGGATAACCGATCCGCGTAAAGCAAACTTTGAGGAGGGTCCAATGGAAGTCTTTAGGCAGTTGAAGGAGTACTACTGGTCTGAAAAAAAGCTGTTGATTGCGTCCGTTATTTCGCTGATAACCGCAACGGCATTAGGACTGGTATACCCGAATTTACTTCGTTATTTGATTGACGAGGTTATCACCAAGAGGCAATTTTCGTTAGTTCCCGGCTTGGCCATGCTGGTCGTCGGGGTTGTGAGCTGTAAAGCGCTGTTTCAATTTTCGCACGGTTTTTTCAGCAGCAAGCTTGGCAATAATACGGCCTACAACCTGAGAAACGCGCTGTACGAAAAGCTGCAGTATTTATCGTTCCAATATTACGACAAAGCAAGAACCGGCGATTTAATGTCCCGTCTGACCGCGGATCTGCAGGCTGTCCGTGATTTTATCGGCTTCGGATTCGTCCAAATATTAAACGTTTTCATGATGTTTACTTTCGGCACGATCATGATGCTGACCATCAATTGGCAGCTTACGCTGATTACGATGATTTCGATGCCCGTACTCGTCTTTACGGCAATTCGCTTTGAGGGCAAAATTCACCCTGCGTTTCGGTCGATCCGCAAGTCCATGAGCTCCATGACGACCTCCGTGCAGGAAAATATTACAGGCGTGCGCACGGTCAAATCGTTTGCCCGCGAGCCTTATGAAATCGGGAAGTTTTCCGAACGAAACGAAGACTACCGGATCAATAATGTGACGACCTCCGGCATCTGGGCGCGTTATTTTCCGCTGATGGAGATTTTGGCGAATTTAAGCGTTGTCATTTTGTTGGGAACCGGCGGCTATATGGTCATTACCGACAAGATTACGTTGGGCGAGCTGGTCGCCTGCTTCAGCTTGATTTGGTACATTATCGGCCCGATGTGGCAAATCGGGTTTCACATCAACAACTATACCCAATCGAAGGCTGCCGGCGAAAGGCTGCTCGAGGTGCTTCATCATTATGTGCATGTTAAAAACAAAGACAACGCGATTGAGCTCGCACCCGATCGGGTCAAGGGGCATGTCCGGTTTGAAAATGTGTCGTTCGCTTATACGGACCAGCAATCCGCACTCCGGCATTTTGAAGTGGATGCCCGTCCGGGTTCGGTGATCGGTCTGCTGGGCGGAACCGGTTCAGGCAAATCGACGGTCGTTCAGCTGCTGCTGCGGGCCTACAATATCAAGGAAGGCCGAATTACGCTGGACGGCATCGATATTCGCGATGTGACGCTGGAAAGCTTGAGAGCGCAGATGGCGATTGTGTTCCAGGAGACATTCCTGTTCTCGTCTACGATACTCAATAATATCGCCTACGGCGTACAAAATGTGACCATGGAGAAAGTCATTCAGGCGGCGAAGCTTGCGAAAGCGCATGATTTCATCATGGAGCTGCCGCTCGGCTACCAGACGATTGTCGGAGAACGGGGAATGGGGCTGTCCGGCGGGCAAAAGCAGCGGATTGCAATTGCCAGGGCGCTGTTGAAGAACCCGAAAATATTAATTCTCGACGATGCGACAAGCGCTGTCGATATGGAGACGGAGCATGAAATTCAAATGGGATTTCAGGAGGTCATGCAGGGAAGAACGACGTTCATTATCGCTCACCGGATTTCTTCCTTGAAGCATGCCGATGAAATTATTGTGCTCGATCAAGGGCGGATCGTTCAGCGCGGTACGCATGACCAGCTGATGAAGCAGGAAGGCCCGTATCTCGAAACATATAAAATCCAGTTTGCCGACAAGGCGGATGCCGTACTGCTGGAAGAGTCGATAGAAGGCTTGCTGGCATCCCATCAGGAGCGGGTGGAAAACCAGGTGGCCGCAGCGGGTCAACCAAAACGCGGGGGGTACATACAGTGATCGATTCAGAGAAGCAACAAGCGCAGTCCGGCGGCGACGAGCAGGCGGGCAGGCGCTTCGTTTACCAGGATGACGAGCTGCTGGACAAAGGCTTCGATTGGGTGCAGGTAAAGCGGCTGGGCCAATATTTGAAGCCGTATTCGAAGCAAATCATACCCGTCATTATAACGATGATGATCGTTGGCGCATTAACGAAGCTACTTAATCCGCTGCTGATCGCTTACGCTATCGACAATGTGCTGCGCGAGAGCGCTCCGCGGCATGGCGATACGACGCTTCTGCTCCAATGCGTGGCCGGTATGCTGACTTTATATGTCATCCAGTGGGCGGCCAACAACTACCGGATCCGGTTTACGAATAAGGTCGGTCAAAAAGTGATCTACGACCTGCGTCACGATTTGTTTAAAAATATTCAAAGCCTGTCGTTCCGGTTTTTCGACAAGCGGCCTGCCGGTTCGATTCTCGTAAGGATTACGAATTATGTAAACTCTTTGCAGGATTTGTTTACAAACGGCGTCGTTAATCTGATGATCGACTGCGTGCAGCTGATCGGCATCATTTTTATTTTGCTCTTTTATAACGTCAAACTGGGCTTGGCGATCATCGTGACGGTGCCGGTCATGTTCATGGTATCGACGAGGCTGCGCGTTTTGATCCGGCGTTCCTGGCAGGTCGTACAGACAAAGCAGTCGCGAATTAACGCCCATTTGAACGAATGCATTCAGGGCATCAAGGTAACGCAGGCTTTTACCCAGGAAAAGGAAAACATGGCGTTCTTCGATCAAATGAATCTCGATAACCATAAATCGTGGAACCGCGCATCGATGCTCAATCAGACGTTTAACCCGATCATCGAAGTGACGGGAGCGATCGGCTACTGCATTTTGTTCTGGTTCGGCTCCCACCTCATTCAACAGGAGGAAATTACAGTCGGACTGCTGGTCGCCTTTGCGACCTATATCGGTCACTTCTGGGAGCCGATCAACCGGCTGGGCCAAATGTATTCGCAAATGCTGATCGCGATGGCTTCGTCCGAGCGGATCTTCGAATTTATCGACGAAAAGCCGAACGTGGCGGAATCCGCGAGCGCCAAAGCGCTGCCGAAGGTACAGGGCAATATCGAGCTGACGAAGGTCGAATTCGAATATGAGCCGGGACGCAAAGCGCTGAAAGGCATCGATCTAAGCGTGAAAGCGGGCGAATCGATCGCGCTGGTTGGCCATACGGGCTCCGGAAAAAGCACGATTATTAACCTGCTGTGCCGCTTTTACGATATTACCGGCGGCAGCATCTCGATCGACGGTCATGACATCCGGGACGTTACGGTGTCCAGTCTGCGCTCCCAGGTCGGCATTGTGCTGCAGGACACATTTATTTTTTCCGGGACGATTCGCGATAATATCCGTTTCGGCCGGCTGGATGCGACGGACGACGAAGTGGAATTCGCCGCCAAGGCGGTGCGTGCGCACGAATTTATCGTCAACCTGCCGCAGGGCTATGAAACCGAGGTACAGGAGCGCGGCAATGTGCTGTCGATGGGACAGCGCCAGCTGATCTCGTTTGCCCGCGCCCTGCTCGCCGACCCTCGCATTTTAATTTTGGATGAGGCGACCGCGAGCATCGATACGGAAACCGAGCTGAAAATCCAGGAGGCGCTGAAAACGCTGCTGGCCGGCAGAACGTCGTTCATTATCGCGCACCGTCTGTCCACAATTCGCAGCGCCGATAAAATTATCGTGCTCGATCATGGCGTTATGATGGAGCAGGGCACTCACGAAGAGCTGTTGGCGCAAAAGGGGATTTATTACGGCCTGATCCAGGCGCAGTACAGGTTTTTGAGAGAGGTCGGATAGAGCGGCTGGATAACCGGGAACGGGGAAGCCGGATGCGAACATCGTTTTCGGCGGCCGCAGGTCGGCTCAAGCATGTAATATGGGCTATCCTGCCCGTACGCATGCCGTCACGTCACGAAAATATAGAGAGAAAGCGTCCCGTGCCGGGGCGTTTTTTCTTTTTTGAAATAGCGATTTCCGCGGTCGGACATCAGCTTGGAGGCGATACGGGCTTTATCTTTTGTGCTAATCAGACAGTCGTTCGAATAGACTAGGGGGAAAGGTTGTTTACTCCACCAATACATCGCAATTCAAGGAGGTACAAGTGGAACACACAACAGTTTGGAAGCTGGACAATAAGTGGATTGTCAGCTGTGGAAGCTTAGCCGTCGTTGCCATGTTGCTTTCGATATTTTATGTCTACATATTGCATCATACTGTAACGCGATACCGCGTCATTGCGGGAACGGAAGCGATTGGAACCGTCAGCAATCCTTCTGTCATACGGGACTGGCTGGCGCAGAAGCGAGTTGCGGTCAAATCGCAGTATCCGACGGTTCAGGCCGATGTTGAAGTTGCGGAGCTGCAATTTTTGGAGGAACGGGAGTACAAAGCCGTGTACGATAACGCCGGCGCCATCGCTCAACTGGAGAAGCGGACCAAGCTCAGGACGAAAGGCATGCAAATCCGGATTGATGGAAAACCGCTTGGGCTCGTTAAAGATGAGGCAGCCGCGCAGTCGTTTTTGAATATGGCCAAAGAGAGGTTAATTAAATCGAGCGGCAAAGGAAAGGTTCGAATCTTGACGGCGCCGGGGAAAGCCGGGAATGATATGTCCGGGGCGGCATCCGGCGAAGCTGCGATTCTAGGGGCAGCCGTTGAAGCCGCGAGTCAAGCAGCACCGGAGACGGTTTCGCCTCTCGGTGTATTTGAGTCTGTGCAGTTTTTACAGCAGGTCGAGCTCGCTCCTGTCGAGGCGAAGCCTGAGGACATAAGCGACAGCGAAGCGATGATGAACCGGATCGAAACCGGCGATGTTCAGCCGTTGACCTATAAAGTCGCAGCGGGAGACTGCGTGTCCTGCATTGCCTACAAGTTCAAAATCAGCAAGCAGGTCATTTACGATAACAATCCGTGGATTCAAAACAATTTGATCCGGGTTGGCGATGTCCTGGATTTAACCGTCCTGCAGCCTTTGCTGGCAGTCAAAACGGTAGAGAAGCGCATCGAGACGTTCGAGGTCCCGTATGAGACGAACTACGTGGAGGATGCCGAGATGAAGGCGGGCTTGAAGGAAACGCTTGTTCCCGGCGAAACCGGCAAGAAGGAAGTAACCTACCTGACGACACGCATCAACGGCGATTTTAAGGAGGAGACGGCAGCAGCGGAAACCGTTATCATACCGAGCGTACCGGCGCTTGTCAAAAAAGGGACGAAGGTCATCCCCGGCGTCGGCACAGGAACGTTTGCCTGGCCGGTGTACAATGCGAAGCTGACGAGCGAATTCGGCAGGCGCTGGGGGAGCTTCCATCCGGGGACCGATATGGTATCCGACAATAAATCGATCATGGCGGCCGATCATGGCAAAATTGCGTTTGCAGGCTGGAAAACCGGCTACGGCAATTGTATTGTGATCGATCATCAGAACGGATACAGCACGCTGTACGGCCATTTGAGCAAGATCCAAGCGAGCGAGGGCGAATCGGTACAAAAAGGCGAACGGATCGGCACGATGGGCACTACCGGCAATTCGACGGGCGTCCATTTGCATTTTGAGGTGCGCAAAGGAGACAATCAGCAAAATCCGCTGCAATATTTGGGCCGTTTGCCTTAATATCGGGCAGGCGAAGGGCATATTCGGTACAGATCGGGGGCGGCGGCTTCCGGTCTTATTGGGCTGAATTTGCAAAATGCTTCGCGAACCGCTACTCTAAAAATGGAAGTATATGCATGTCGAAAGATGAGGAAGGGGAGGAATCGTTTTGTTGTCCACTCGTTTGCTGTGGCGCACGGTCGGATTGGCCGCTTTGCTCTCAACGCTGCTGTGCATCGCAGGCTTTGTGTATGCGATCAATCAAATTATGTACCCCCGCAAGCCGGCTCCCCTTGAAACCGCCGCACCGCAGGAAGCGGTAAAACCGAAGGAATCGTTGGCGAGCAAGGAGAAAATCCAGATAGTCGCATTAGGCGACTCCTTGACGGCGGGAACAGGGGATTTGACAGGTCGGGGCTACGTCGGACAAGCCAAGGAAAAGCTGGAAAAGCAGCTTGGCAAGCCGGTATTTATTTTAAACAATTTCGCCATTCCCGGTTTTCGGACAAGCGATATGCTGAAGGATATGGAGTCGAAAAGAGGGATTGATACGGCGCTTGCAGACGCCGATGTCATTATGCTGACGATTGGCGGCAACGATTTGTTTGCCGGCGGGCAGGGGCTGTTTAACGGCCAGTCGGACGAATCGTTCGACCCGAGCGCGGCGCAGGAACGGATGCCGGATGCGCTGAAGCGGCTGGAGCAAATAATGGACCGGATCGCCAAGCAAAATCCGAATGCGGTTATCTGCTATGTAGGACTGTACCATCCTTTTCTGGATATCGATACGAAACGGGAAGGCTCGCTCCTTATTCAAAAGTGGAATACGGCGGCGTTTGAAATCGCCAACCGCTATCCGAATATGGTCGTGGTGCCGACCTACGATTTATTCGAGGTCAATTTGGGCAAATATTTGTACACGGATCATTTCCATCCGAATCAGGACGGATATGAACGCATTGCGGAACGAATTGCGCAGGTCGTCAAATAAGGGAGAAACTTTTCATTATATACGGCCCTGAGATATGGCCTCAAGGGAGTGTTTGATATGGAAAAGCAGCCGGAAACCGTATTGTCGGTCAAAAATGTAAAGAAATCGATCAAGGGCAAAGAAATTATTAAAGGCATTTCATTCGATGTATTCGGGGGCGAAATTTTCGGTTTTCTCGGGCCGAACGGATCGGGTAAAACGACTACCATCCGCATGCTGGTCGATCTGATCGCCCCGACGGAAGGATCCATTACAATTTGCGGCTTTGACGTCCATAAGCAGCATAATGAAGCGCTTCAATATGTCGGCTGCATCGTCGAAAACCCGGAGCTGTACCCGTATTTGACCGGATGGGAAAACCTCGAGCATTTCGCCCGCATGCTGCCCGGCGTATCGGACCGGCGCATCCGGGAGGTGGTCGAAATCGTCGGAATGGATGCGCGCATTCATGATACGGTTCGCACTTATTCGCTCGGCATGCGGCAGCGTCTCGGCATCGCCCAAGCGCTGCTGAACAGTCCGAAGCTGCTTATATTGGACGAGCCGACCAACGGTCTCGACCCGCAGGGAATCAAGGAGATGCGCGAATTTATACAGCGTTTGGCCGAAACCGGGCTGAGCCTGTTCGTATCCAGCCATCTGTTAAGCGAAATTCAGCAAATGTGCGACCGCGTCGCCATAATCAGCCAAGGCGAAGTCATCAAGGTCGGCGAGGTCGATGCGTTAATCGACGAATCGGCCAGCCGCGTCATATGGCGCGTTTCCCCGTTCGAGCGCGCGATCGGCGTGTTGAAGAGCCGACAGGACGTGCTTGTGCTGGAAGCCGAGGAAGCCGCGTCGTCCGATGGAATCGAAGCGTCGGCGTCCGCGATCGTGACGCAGCTCAGTCCGGAGGCGGTACCCTCTCTGACCCGGGAGCTGGTGGAAGCCGGCGTTTTGCTGTACGGCGTAGAGACGAAAAGTCCGACACTGGAAGATTTATTTTTGAGCTTGACGGAGGGGAAGCGCATTGGTTAGTTTATATCCGTTGGTGAAAAACGAATGCATCAAGATCGTGAAGAAAAAACGGCTGCTTGTCGTTTTGCTTATATTGGCCGCACTTATCCCGATGTTCACCTATGCGCAAATGAAGGTGGCGGAAAACAACCTGAAGCAGTTCGGCACGAAGGATTGGCGTGCGGAGCAGCGGCAAAAAATAACGGACTATACGCGAAGCATCGGAAGCGCCCGCGTGCCGGAGGAATGGAAGCAGTTCCGCCGCGTCGAAGTGATACTGGCCCAATACTATTTGGATAAAGATGTGAATCCCGCGGAACCGAACGGGGTAACCTTTACAAGAGAATTTCTTAAAAATGCCGTCGGGCTGTTTATTCCGCTGATGATCATGGTGATCGCTTCCGACCTCGTATCGTCCGAGCATTCCACCGGCACGATCAAGCTGCTGCTGACAAGGCCGGTCGAGCGATGGAAAATATTATTGAGCAAGCTGATCAGCATTATATTGTTTACTTCGCTCATTGTTACTTGTACGGCGCTGCTTTGTTATCTGATTTCAGGCGTTGTATTCGGTTACGGAGGCTGGGATATGCCCATCTTCCTCGGCTTCAAGGTCGTCGGCACGGAGGTGGATACATCGTATGTGCGGCCCGTCGATCAATGGGTTTATCTCATCATGGAATTCGGGCTCGTCTGGTATTCCGCATTAATTGTTGCGGTTATGTCGCTGATGATTTCCGTTCTAATCCGAAGTACGGCTGCCGGAATGGGGCTGATGCTGGCGGTGCTTATATCCGGGACCATCTTGACGAATATGGTCTCCTCGTGGGAGACGGCCAAATATTTATTTATGGTCAATTTGCGCCTTACGGATTATTTGACAGGCAGCCTTCCGCCCATTAAAGGCATGGATTTGCCGTTTTCGTTGACGGTGCTGACGGTATGGGGAGCGGCATCGATTGTCGTATCCTTTATGGTGTTTACGAAAAAAGATATATTGAACTAACCGCGCAAGATGTTATAATGCACATTAGAAACTTGAAGCACCTTTATCTGCGCGCAATTGCGCACAATACCGATTCACAGGCTTCAAGCGCTTCAGACTTTAAGGGAGGCTGCGATGGCGGAACAACTCGATTTGTTTGCTGAAAAAACAACCACGCGGACGGATTACGACGCTGACGATATACAAGTGCTGGAAGGTCTTGTAGCGGTCCGGAAACGGCCGGGTATGTACATAGGGAGCACGAGCGCTTCCGGGCTTCATCATTTGGTATGGGAAATCGTGGATAATGCCGTCGACGAGCATTTGGCCAAGTTTTGCACCAAGATCGACGTGACGATTCATAAAGATCAATCCATTACCGTTCAGGACAATGGTCGGGGAATTCCGACCGGCATGCATAAGACGGGCATTCCGACGCCGCAAGTCGTGTTTACGATTTTACATGCCGGGGGCAAGTTCGGCGGCGGAGGATACAAGAAGTCGGGCGGTCTGCACGGCGTAGGCGCTTCGGTCACGAACGCGCTGTCCGAATGGCTCGAGGTGACGATATACCGGGAAGGTAAAACGCATCGCCAACGGTTTGAATATTGGGTTGACGACAAGGGGATCGAACATGTAGGAGAGCCGGTTACCGGCCTTGAGGTGCTTGGCAATACAAGACAGACCGGCTCGAAAATTACGTTTAAACCGGACAAGCGTGTGTTTCAATCCGGGATCGCGCTAAACTACGATACGCTCGCCGAACGGCTGCAGGAAATTGCATTCCTCAACTCCGGCTTGCAGGTGACGATCAAGGACGAACGTGCCGATAAAGAAGAAGTGTTCCAATACGAAGGCGGCGCCAGCCAGTTCGTCCAGTTTTTAAACGAGGAAAAGACGGTGCTGCACGACGTTATCCATTTCATGGCGGAAAAGGATGATATCGAGGTTGAAGTAGCGCTCCAATATAACGACGGCTACACGGAAACGATCGTTTCGTTTGTCAACTCGATTCCTACCCGCGGCGGAGGCACGCACGAAACCGGCTTTAAAACCGCTTATACCCGCGTCATGAACGATTATGCGCGCAAAACGGCCATACTTAAAGAAAAAGATAAAAATTTGGATGGTCAAGATTTGCGCGAAGGCATGATGGCGGTCATCAACATCAAGATGGGCGAGGTTGAATTTGTCGGCCAGACGAAGGATCAGCTAGGCAGCGCTTCGGCGCGGAGCGCGGTCGATTCGGCCGTATCCGATAAAATGGCCGTCTTTCTGGAGGAAAATCCGCAAACCGCGCAGATGATCATGAAGAAGGCGGTTCAATCCGCCAAGGCGCGCGAAGCCGCGCGAAAAGCGCGCGAAGAGGTGCGCAGCGGCAAAAAAGGCAAAAGCGAAAGCTCCAATCTGGGCGGCAAGCTGACGCCGGCACAATCGAAGGACTATACGCGCAATGAGCTGTTTATCGTGGAAGGCGATTCGGCGGGCGGCTCGGCCAAGCAGGGCCGCGATTCGAAGCATCAGGCGATTTTGCCGTTGAAGGGCAAGCCGATGAATCCGGAGAAGGCCAAGCTGATCGACATTATGCGCAACGATGAATATAAAGCGATCATCGCCGCGATCGGTGCGGGCGTAGGGCCCGAATTCGACGCATCGGAGAGCAATTACGCGAAAATTATTATCATGACCGATGCGGATACCGACGGCGCTCATATTCAAGTGCTGCTGCTTACGTTTTTTTACCGCTATATGAAGCCGTTGATAGATTCAGGCAAAGTATATATCGCACAGCCGCCGCTCTTCAAGGTGACCAAAAAAGCCGGGAAATCGAGCGCGATCCGGTATGCATGGACGGATGAGCAACTGAGCGCGCTGACGAAGGAAATGGGCAAAAATATCGAATTGCAGCGATACAAAGGCTTGGGCGAGATGAATCCGGACCAGCTGTGGGAGACGACCATGGATCCGGAGACGCGCACACTGCTGCAGGTGCAGATTGAGGACGCGGCCAAAGCCGAACGGCGCGTATCTACGCTGATGGGGGATAAGGTAGACCCGCGTAAGCGATGGATTATCGAGAATGTCGACTTTACCGAGTTCGAGGAGTAGATAACTTTGACGATACTGGAAAACTTTTTACCCGCATTTCTGGAGGAAGTGGTCGGAGACCGTTTCGGCCGCTATTCCAAATATATTATTCAAGACCGTGCGATTCCCGATGTGCGAGACGGACTGAAGCCTGTGCAGCGACGCATTTTGTATGCGATGTACGATGCCGGCAATACGCCGGACAAGCCGTACCGCAAGTCGGCCAAAACGGTCGGCGACGTGATGGGCAATTATCATCCGCATGGCGATGCGTCCATTTATGACGGGATGGTCAGAATGGCACAGCCTTGGAAGATGGGTCATATGCTGGTCGACGGCCATGGCAACTGGGGCTCGCTGGATGACGATCCGCCGGCCGCTATGCGTTATACCGAAGCTCGCCTGTCGGAAATCGCGCTGGAACTGCTGCGCGATATCGAGAAGCGCACTGTGCAGTTTAAAGATAATTTCGACAATACGACCAAGGAACCGGTCGTGCTGCCGTCCCGTTTTCCGAATTTGCTGGTCAACGGCGTCAGCGGCATTTCGTCCGGTTTTGCCACGGAAATTCCGCCGCATAATTTGCGCGAGACGATCGATGCATGCATCGCGGTCATCGACAAGCCCGATATCGATCTGGAGGAGCTGATGCAAATCGTCAAAGGTCCCGATTTTCCGACCGGCGGCATCATTATGGGCTCCGAAGGCATCCGCGAAGCGTATCGTACGGGGAAAGGGCGGATTTATGTTCGCTCGCGCACCGAAATCGAGCAGCTGCGCGGCGGCTTGCAGCAGATCGTAATTACCGAAATCCCGTATCAGGTCGTGAAATCGCGGCTTGTCACGGCGATGGAAAACATACGTCTGGAGAAAAAAATCGAAGGTATTTCCGTCGTACGCGACGAGAGCGGCCGCCAGGGCTTGCGGATTGTGATCGAGCTGAAAAAAGACGCCGACGCGCAAGGAATACTCGCCTATCTGTTAAAGAAGACCGATCTGCAGGTTACTTATAACTTCAACATGGTCGCGATCGTCAACAAAACGCCGAAGCAGCTTGGCATTAAAGACATGATCGACGCTTATGTCGGCCATCAGAAGGAAGTTGTCACTTTCCGCTCCCGCTTTGAGCTGGAGAAGGCCGAGGACCGCGCCCACGTGTTGGAGGGGCTGGCCAAGGCGCTTAACATACTGGATGAAGTTATTGCAGCCATCAAGGCATCCAAAAACCGCCAGGACGCGCAGCAAAATTTGGTTGCCCAGTTCGGCTTCACCGAACGTCAGGCTGACGCCATTTTAACTTTGCAGCTGTACCGCTTGACCAACCTTGAAATCCACTCGATCGAGAAGGAGCTCAAGGATGTCCAAAAGACGATTGCTTATTTAAACGGGATTTTGGGCAGCGAGAAAAAGCTGATGGCGGTCATCAAGGACGAAATTACGGAAATCCGCAATAAATACGGCATCGACCGGCGTTCCGACATTCAGGACGAGGTGGAGGAGCTGAAGGTCAACCTCGAGGTTATGGTGAGTGCGGAGGATGTGTATGTCACCTTGTCCAACGAGGGTTATATTAAACGGACAAGCAAATTGTCGTTTACCCGTTCCGGTGGAGAAATTGATAAAACTGGGCTGAAGGAAGGCGATTATGTACGCTACCTGCTCGAGGTGAACACGCTCGAAAGCCTGCTCATCTTCACGCAGAAAGGCCAATATTACTTGCTGCCGGTTCATCAGGTTCCGGAATACAAATGGAAGGAAAACGGCACTGCGATCGTTAATGTGATCCCGATTCCGAAGGATGACCGGATCGTTAATGTGATTCCGATTAAGGATTTCGAGGAGCAGGGCCGGTCGGTCGTGTTTATTACGAAACGCGGACAAGTGAAACGGACCGATCTGAAGGAATACTTGACCAATCGCTCCATCGGCATCGTCGCCTGCAAGGTCGCCGATCATGACGCCGTCATTGAAGTGCGTCTCAGCAGCAACGATCAGGATATTATGCTGGTTTCGAAGCTGGGCATGGCGATCCGCTTTGCGGAAAGCGAAGTGAATCCGATGGGTCGCGCAGCGGGCGGCGTTCGCGGTATCCAGCTGAAGGACGAGGATGAAGTGATCGGTGCCGAGTGGATCAAGGGGGAGGAAGGTGAGCTGCTCGTCGTATCCGAGCTTGGTTACGCAAAACGCTCGCTCATTCTCGATTATCCGGTTCAGGGCCGCGGCGGCAAAGGGATCTTCACGTTCGAATTCCGCGACGGCAAGCGCGTAAAGCCGAATGGCACCCAACTGGTGAAGGCATTTGCGGTAAAAGAGGAGCTGTTCATTACGGCGTTCCTGCAGAGCGGCGAGCGTGTCTCCTTCTCTTCGGAAAACACGCCGATCGAACAGCGCAAATCGACCGGAAGACAGGTCGTATCGGTGAAAAAAGCCGATATGATTACCGATTTATTGAAGAGCGACAATCAATCGTAGCTGTTGTAATTCGCTTCCTGCTTTTCGATAAAGTTGACAAACAGCTCCAGAACGGCCCACATCGGCATCGACTCATCCAATCGGTCGAGCCATTGCGGGTCGTTTATTATTCCGTACTGCAAAGCACGTTCCCCAATCAGCTGTTTCCATTTTTCCATATCTGCATCACTCCTTACATGAATTGACAAGCCCCGCCTATAGTTAAACGCCTATCTTGCAGTATATGTTGAAACCGGTCTAAAGTTCCGCCTTTTTATCGATTAATGTCTTAAAGTATTTATGATATTAACCTTTAAACGGCTGGAAGGTAGTGGTATAATAAATTCAACAAACGAGGAAAAATTTTGGAGTTGAAAACAGGAGTGATAAAACTGTGATAACCCAAGAATTCGCTAAGCTGTGGTGGAAACTATCCAAGGATTTGCACAACCATATGGATACGGAGCTGTCCCCGTCGTTGACGGAAGGCCAGTTGACCGTGCTTGAGCTGCTCGTAAACCGCGATCGAATGAAACCGTCCGATTTTATCGAATTTCTCGCAACGACTCCGGCCGCTATTACAACCTTGCTGGATCGTATGGAAAAGGCAGAGCTTATAACCCGGGAGCGCGATGAGAAGGATAGGCGCATCGTATGGGTGCAGGTTTCGGAGAAAGGCAGAATGGAGTGCGAGCGCGGGATTCGAATACGCGAACGGTTTTTGCAAAGCTATTTAAGCCGAATTTCCACGCATAATCAGCAGCTGCTGGTCTATTTGCTGGGCAAGGTTGCAAACGCCTAAGCGTAAACTTGCGGTGCCGGTTGCTTTTTCGGCAGGGCAAGCGTTACAATAAGATTAATTTAAAAGCTCGCATGAGCTTGCAATTGGCTGTGTGTGACTGGCGGAGCATGGGGAACCATGAGGGAGCACGCAGAGACATATGCCGTACGCCTGGGCAAAGGTAAGGGAGCGCATCCCTTGCCTTTTTCTGTTGAAAAGCACAATACGACTAAGTAAGTCGTGTGTCATTCGTTGTTTCAAGCTGCTCACACTATTTTATGGAAAGGATTGGAAGAACATGACAACAAATCCGATCATTTTAGACGGTGCCCGGGTAGCGGACACGATCAAGGAGCAATTGGCACAGCGTGTATTACGGCTGGCGGAGCGGCAGGTCGTTCCGTGCCTTGCGACCGTGCTGGTCGGCGACGATCCGGCCTCCGAGACGTATGTACGGATGAAAGGGAGCGCCTGCAAGCGGCTCGGCATGGTTTCGCGGCGCATCCATTTGGATCGCGAGACGTCGACGGAGCAGCTGCTCGATGTCATCCGGCAGCTGAACGAGGACCCGCTCGTGCACGGGATATTGCTGCAGCACCCGGTACCGCCGCACATCGATGAGCGGGCCGCCTTCGACGCGATAAGCCTGGAAAAAGACGTGGATGGCGTGACGACGCTCGGGTTCGCCCAGACGGCCTTCGGCTTCGGCGCTTTCCCGTCCTGCACGCCTGCGGCGATAATGGCAATTCTTGATGCGTATCAATTGCCTATCGAGGGCAAGCATGCCGTCGTCATCGGAAGAAGCCCGATTCTCGGAAAGCCGGTGTCGCTCCTGCTGCTGAACCGCAATGCGACCGTAACGATCTGCCATTCCAAAACGCAGGAGCTGGCTTCAATTGTCCGGTCTGCGGATATCGTCGTCGCTGCCGTGGGCAGGCCCAGGTTTGTCCAGGGAGATTGGATAAAACCCGGCGCCGTCATCCTCGACGCCGGCTATAACAAAGGCAACATCGGCGATGTGGATTACGATGCTTGCTTGCAGCGGGCAAGCGCGATTACGCCGGTGCCCGCCGGGGTAGGGCCGGTTACGATCGCCATGCTGCTCCGGCATACGGTCGACGCGGCGGAAAACGCCGCGAGTGCACAGACAATCATGGCTTAGGTGCGAACGCTGCGGCGGGTAACTCTATATGATGTTTCCCGCAGTTCATCGACAGTCTCTAATCGCCATTTAAGGTATAATGGAATTCGCAGTCATATGATGAGGAGTTGGATCGGAGGGAGAGCCGTGCGCGGGAATGCGATTCTGGACTTGCACGGATTGAAGAAAACGATTGTCCGGAACGAACGGAATATGTTGTTTGAAGGCGTCACGGCAGCGGTTACGGAGCCTGCCGTAATCGCTGTGCTCGGTGTATCCGGCCAAGGGAAGAGCACCCTGCTGCGTATCATCGGTCTGCTGGATGTGCCGGATGAAGGGACGATCCGGTATCGCGGCAAGCTTGCCGGCGACGGGCCGCCGCACGCTTGGCGGATGAAGGTGAGCTACGTGGCGCAGCATTCGGTTATGCTGCCGGGGAGCGTTGAGGACAACCTGCGCAAGGTCAGCTTTCTGCATCGCCAGCCGTTCGATCGGAAGCTGGCGGCCGAGCTGATGGACAAGACGGGCCTTGGCGGGATGGACTGGAGCAAGCGGGCGGCGGATTTGTCCGGCGGCGAAAAACAGCGCGTGGCACTCGTTCGCTCTCTGCTGCTGAAGCCGGAGGTGCTGCTGCTGGACGAAATTACCGCTTCGCTCGACCTGCGCAGCAGACAGGCGGTGCAGGAGCTGCTGACGGAGTGGCATCGCAAGGAAGCGGGTACGCTGATCTGGGTGACGCATGATTTGGAGCAGGCGCGGCAGACCAGCAGCCGCGTCTGGTTCATGGCGCAGCATACGCTGCTGGAGCAGAGCGATAGCGTCAGCTTTTTTACAAGGCCGGGGACGGCGGAGGCCGCCCGGTTTTTGCAAATTGGGCAGGAGGTGGGCGAAGACTGATGTCCAATCTCGCGTTAGCTTGCACGCTTGTTTTTATTGTCATCACGATTCTCGTATCGATGTGGCAGAAGCTGGATCTGGAGAAAGACATTTTGATCGGCACGATCCGTTCGGCCGTTCAGCTGCTGCTGGTCGGTTACGTGCTGCAGTTTGTATTTAACGCGCAAAATCCGGTGTTGCTTGTGCTCATTCTTTGCGCAATGATCCTCGTCGCGTCATGGAACGCAAGCGGCCGGGCCAAAGGGCTGACCGGCATCCGCTGGCGGATTATCGCGGCGATCGGCGTGACAGAGGCGTTAACGATGGGGCTGCTTCTCGCGCTTGGCATTATCGAGCCGACGCCGCAATATATCATCCCGGTCAGCGGCATCATTATCGGCAATGCGATGGTCGTATCCGGACTGTTTCTGAATCAGATGAAGCGCGAGATGCATACATCGCGAGGCGAGATTGAAACGCTGCTTGCGCTTGGTGCAACGGCGCGGCAGGCGATTCAGGAATCGCTGAAACGGTCCGTCAAAGCGAGCATGATCCCAACGATCGACGGAATGAAGACAATGGGGCTTGTGCAGCTGCCCGGCATGATGACGGGAATGATCGTTGCCGGAGCGAATCCGGTGGAAGCGGTGCGCTACCAGATTTTGATCATCTTTACGATTATTGCTGCGGCCGCCATCTCAAGTATTTTACTCAGCATGATCAGCTATAAGCTGTGGTTTACTGAGGATGAAATGCTGCGCGCCGGGGAAATGTAGATCACGCCTGCGCGCAGGCATCTGAAGCGACCGGCGAATCGGCGACCAGCGCCGTGTGCCAGAAGCAGCCGCGAATCGGCGAAGAGAGCCGTGCCGCCAGAAACAACCGGCGAATCGGCGGCCAGCGCCATGCGCCAGAAGCAACCGGCAATTGGCGAACAGACCTCCTGCAGCGGAACGCGCCGAAAAGGGTTCACCTGAACGAAAGAACCCCAAACTGTATGCAAAAGAACCTTCAATTTCCACCGATAATGTGGAATTGAAGGTTCTTATTATGCTTTAAATCAATCTCTAAACGGGGACAATTGGCTTTGGGACCGATCTTTGCTAAAAGCTATAGATGAATCGGACCGAGATGACGTTATTTGCCGCGATTCCGTCAAATTGAAATTGTAACGGACACAAGAAACGTTATGAGGCGCGCCAGGTGCCCATTTGCCCCATTTTCGGCGAAATAACGTCTCCTGGGTCCGTAAGCTTGTAAAACCGTTTGTTTAACCGCAAATAAGCGCTCCGGTGTCTGTCAGAGTCAGGCTTTCCTTAGTGCGGCGCATATGCCGGTCATAATCGCGACGTTGGTCGCTCCGGCCGTTCAAAAGCGGCCGTTCCATAATAACCACGGAAACTCCGCAGGAGGCGCTGAGGTAAAGCTCAGCGTCTCTTTCGTTACCGGATGATCGAAGCTGAGCGCAGTCGACCAGAGCGCGATCTGCTGTCCGGGCCTGGTCAGGTGCGCGCCGTAGCGCTGGTCGCCGACCAACGGACAGCCGATGGCCGCGAATTGGACGCGGATTTGATGCGGCCTGCCGGTATGCAGCTCGATTTCGACGAGCGACAGCCCGTCCAGCTGACCCGCAACCCGGTAGTCCAATACGGCTTCCTTGGCGCCAGGTTTGTCCGGGGTGACGACGGATACCATATTCATTCTGGTATCTTTCAGCAAGTAATGCGTCAGCGTTCCCTGCGGCTGCTTCGGCTTACCATTGACGACGGCCGTATATCGCTTGCGGATGGTACGCGTCCGAACCGCATCGGAAAGGCGCGAAGCCGCTTTCGACGTCTTGGCGAACACCATGACCCCGCCGACCGGCCTGTCCAGCCGGTGCACGAGGCCCAGATATACGTTGCCCGGCTTATGATGCCGGTGCTTCAAATCCTGCTTGATCATCGTCAGCAGATCGGGATCGCGGGAGTCGTCCTCCTGCGTCGGCACGTTCACCGGCTTGACGACGACGATGACATGGTTATCCTCATACAGTACGGGGACGGGCGGAACGGCTGTCTGTGCCATTGCCTAGGCCTCCCAGCGGCCCAGGATGCCGCAGGGCAGCATGAGCTTGGATGCCGTAATCGGCAGTCCGATTTCTCCGCAAATGAGATTGCCGCCATATTTGCTGCCGAGCGACATCGCCAAAATATTTTTAAGCACGGTCGCGGAAATGCCCGTCGTATACGAATTGATCAGAAAGAAAAGCGGCCGGTCCGACAAAATCTGCATGCACGACTCCACGAACGGAAACAGGTTCGTCTCCAGCTTCCACGTTTCCCCGCTCGGCCCCCGGCCGTAGGAAGGAGGGTCCATAATGATCGCGTCGTACTGGCTGCCGCGGCGCTGCTCCCGCTGGACGAACTTGAAGACGTCGTCCGTAATGAACCGGACCGGACGCTCGCCGAGGCCGGACAAATGCAGGTTTTCCTTCGCCCACTGCACGACCCCCTTGGAGGCGTCCACATGGCACACCTCGGCGCCGGCGTAAGCGCAGGCGACAGAAGCGCCGCCGGTATAAGCGAATAAATTGAGCACGCGGATTTTACGTCCCGAGCCCTGAATTTTATCGATCATCCATTTCCAGTTGGCCGCCTGCTCCGGAAATAAACCGGTGTGCTTGAAGCTGGTCGGCTTAATATGAAACGACAATTTATCGTAGGAGATCGTCCAACGTTCAGGCAGCGGCTTCTTGTATTCCCACTCGCCGCCGCCGCTTGAGCTTCTGTGGTAATGGGCGTCCGGGCTCGTCCACCGTCCGCTTTCCTTGGCGATGGGCCATATAATTTGCGGATCGGGGCGGCGCAGTACGATATCGCCCCAACGTTCCAGCTTTTCGCCCCCGCCGGTATCGATGACTTCATAATCTTTCCAATCGTGTGCTGCAAACATGACGTTACCTTCCTTTTATCAATATCCGAATGGCAGATGTATAATCCTATCTATTGTACACGAAATATAGACCGGAAAAAAGCGGCTGCGCGGACAAAGCAAAGACCGGGGGATCGCCCCGGCCCAGGATACGTCATTTTTTCGGAAGATTGACGCTTTCGATCAAGTTCGGCAGCTCGTTGCTCAAAAACTGCTCGTAGCTTGAGTTGATAAGCTTCTGTTTAATGCTGTTCGGCGCCTGTACGAACGGCGGATAGCCGCGCGATTCCACACGTATGATATGGTAGCCGAATTGCGTTTGAATCGGCCCGCCGATCAATTTGACGGGCAGCTCGATCGCCGCCTTTTTAAACTCGGGCACCCAGTCGCTTACCGCCACATTTTCATAGTAGCCGCCTTTATCCTTCGAGCCCGGGTCCTCGGAATATTGCGCCGCGACTTTGGCGAAATTCTCGCCGTCGCGCAGCTTGTCCTGCACCTCGACCAGCTTCTTGTCGATTTCGGCCTTCGTGCGGTCCACACCTTCTTCGTCTTTCGAGCTGATAAGAATGTGGCTGACGGACGCTGCCAAATAATCGGTGTTATTGGCGGCAACCTCACGGTCGTAAGCTTTTTCCGCAGGCCCGCCAAGCGCTTTCTGGGCGCTGATCATCAGCTCCAGCTGGCTGCGCACATCCTCCTCCGTCAAGCGGTACCGCTGCAGGAAGACGGCGGCATCCTGCCCGCCGCGGAGCTCGTCGATCAAAGCTTTTGTCGATTTCATCTGCTTGGACAGCGCTCCCGGCACCGATTCCATCTGATCGCTGTTGATCCGGCCTGACCATATTTTATTGGCGATCAGCTGCTGCAGCATGACGGATTTATAGCTCGCGTCATCATCTTCCGCCGCCGTTGGCGCCTGCCCGCCGAGCAGATCGTTGACGGCGATATATTTCTCAAGCTCGCCAAGCGTCACCTTGCCGCCTTTATAAACAGCCGCCGTTGTCTCGAGGTCGACTTTGCGGCCGACCCATACCGTTTCGCTGTCGCCGTCCCACTGCACTTCCTTGCCCAGCGCTTCGCTCACGAACCGGAGCGGCACGTATGTAGTCCCGTTGTAAATAAAGCTTTCTTCCGCCGTTTTTTTCTGGTGGCCATCAAACATATATTTGATGTTTTTAAAATATACTTCAATCTGTGTTCCGCTGGCATAAGCAATCGAACCGGTCATCATGACGCCGATCGACAAACCGAGTACAAGCCCTTTTAATTTATCGTTCATAAATCGCAGACCACCCTTTCTTTTCCAAAATTATCCGTTTTCGCAGACCTTGCCGAGGCCCGACTACATATATTCCGCCTTAACCTGACAAAATCCTTTTTTTCACGTCGAAAAATTGCCTGATCAATAGCTGGAATCCGCGTCAGATCAATAAAAAATTGCGTGAGCGAAAGGATTTTGCGGGTGCGATGTAGTATTTGTCATTTGTAAGAAAAATCTGAATAATGAGACCATAAGGGGATGTTTGCGATGAACGACAATTTAATCCCCGGACCGGAAGAGCTGTTCCTGTTTCACGAAGGGAGCTTGTACCAAAGCTACCGATTGTTCGGGGCCCATTTGGCGGAACAGGAAGGCTGCGCCGGCGCAAGGTTTGCCGTCTGGGCGCCACATGCCAAGGAAGTTCGGGTCGTTGGCGATTTCAACGCTTGGAACGGCGGCTTGCACATCATGAACAGGGTAAGCACATGGGGAGTGTGGCATTTATTTGTTCCGCATGTGCGGGAAGGCGATCATTACAAGTTCGAAATTGTGACCGAAGACGGTACGCTGCTCGCGAAGGCGGACCCGTACGCCTTTCATTCCGAGCTGAAGCCGGGCACGGCGTCCCGCGTTTACAATCTGCATGGCTACGATTGGAACGATCAGGCATGGCAGGAGAGCAGGCGCTTCGGCTCCTCGTACAACAGGCCGATGAACATTTATGAGGCGCATCTCGGAACATGGAAGAAGAAGCCGGACAGCGGGTACTATACGTACCGCGAGCTTGCCGACGAGTTGGTCGATTATGTGGCGGATATGGGATATACGCATCTGGAGCTGCTGCCGTTGGCGGAGCATCCGTATGACCGCTCATGGGGCTACCAGGCGACAGGCTACTATTCGGTCACGAGCCGCTTCGGCACGCCGAAAGACTTTATGTATTTGGTGGACCGCTGTCATCAGGCCGGACTCGCCGTCATTATGGATTGGGTGCCGGGTCATTTTGTGAAGGACGCTCACGGGCTGCGGCAGTTTGACGGGCAGGCGCTGTACGAGCACGGCGATCCCAGGCTGGCCGAAAAGCCCGAATGGGGGACGCTTGCCTTTGACTTTTCCAAGCCGGAAGTTGTCAGCTTCCTCATTTCCAATGCTCTGTTTTGGATGGATATGTATCATATCGACGGACTTCGCGTCGATGCGGTTGCCAGCCTGCTTTATTTGAACTTCGGCAAGCCGAAGGAGCTATGGGTCAACAATGAGCACGGAGGGGACGAGAACCCGGAGGCGATCGCTTTTCTCAAAAAGCTGAACCATTCCGTGTTCACCAGCTATCCCCAGGCGTTGATGATGGCCGAGGATTCATCGGCCTGGCCGTTGGTCACGGCGCCCGTCTACGCCGGAGGTCTCGGCTTTAATTACAAATGGAATATGGGCTGGATGAACGATATGCTGAAGTATATGGAGCTCGACCCGTATTTCCGGCGCGGCAGCCACCAGTTATTGACATTTTCTTTTATGTATACATTTTCGGAAAATTACGTGCTGCCCTTGTCCCATGACGAAGTCGTGCACGGCAAAAAATCGCTGCTGAACAAAATGCCGGGCGATTACTGGCAAAAATTTGCCAATTTACGCGTGCTGTACGGCTACATGATGGCGCATCCGGGCAAAAAACTGCTGTTTATGGGCTCCGAATTCGGTCAGTTCGACGAGTGGAAAGATTTGGAGGATCTCGATTGGGAGCTGCTCGAACTCGACAGCCACCGCTCCATGCATCGTTACGTGCGCGAGCTGAACCGCTTTTATGTACGGCAAAAATCTCTATGGGAGCTGGATCATCAATCCGACGGCTTTTCCTGGATCGACCCGCACGACAGCAATCAGAGCGTCGTTACGTTTATGCGCAAGTCGCGGGATCCGGACGATTTTTTAATTATCGTATGCAATTTTACTCCGGTTACTCACTTTGATTACCGGATCGGCGTTCCGCTGCCGGGCGAGTACAAGGAGTGCTTTAACAGTGATTTGGCTGTGTATGGCGGCTCAGGCCAGCGGAACGAGGGGAGTTTACGGACAGAAACCGTGTCCTGGCATTATCAGCCGTTCAGCCTGCGGCTGACGGTTCCTCCGCTGGCGGCGGTCGTATTGAAGCCGGACCGGATCAAGCGATTGGCCAAGAAGGATCGAAGCATAAGAATTTAGGAGAGGGGTCGGCAACGATGCGGAAAAAGGAATGTGTAGCTATGCTGCTTGCAGGGGGCGAAGGCAGACGGTTGGGCGTTTTGACAAGCAGATTGGCGAAGCCTGCGGTTCATTTTGGAGGCAAATACCGCATAATCGATTTTACGCTAAGCAACTGCACCAACTCCGGAATCGACACGGTCGGGGTGCTTACACAGTACCAGCCGTTAGTGCTGAACACGTATATCGGCATCGGCGCGCCATGGGATCTTGACCGTAAAAACGGCGGCGTGACCGTGCTGCCTCCTTATATGGAACAAAAAGGCGGGGACTGGTACAGCGGTACAGCCAACGCGATTTTCCGCAACGTGTCGTTCATCGAGCAGTACGACCCGGAGTACGTGCTTGTCATTTCCGGGGATCATATATACAAGATGGATTACGATCGGATGCTCGACTTTCATAAAAGCAGGGGAGCCGACGCGACGATTGCCGTCATCGGAGTCAAATGGGAGGAAGCAAGCCGGTTCGGTATTATGAGCACGGATGACGAGGACCGGATAACGGAATTTGCGGAAAAACCGAAAGAACCGAAAAGCAACCTGGCCTCAATGGGAATTTACATCTTCAATTGGAAAACGCTCAAGGAATTTTTGACGAAGGACGAGAACAATCCGAATTCCAGCAAAGATTTCGGCAAAGATATTATTCCGCTCATGCTGGAGGAAAACAAGCGGATGATGGCCTATCCGTTCAAAGGGTACTGGAAAGATGTCGGGACGATCGAAAGCTTGTGGGAAGCGAACATGGACCTGCTGGAAAACGATCCCGCCTTTAACTTGAACGACCGGGAGTGGCGCATTTATTCCGTCAATCCGTGTCAGCCCGGACAGTACATCGCGCCAACCGCTCAAATTCGCCGTTCGCTCGTCAACGAAGGCTGCAGCGTTTTCGGCGAGGTGGATCATTCGGTGCTGTTCTACGGCGTATCGGTCGGGGAGGGCAGCTCGATCAAAGATTCGGTCATTATGCCGAATGTGCAAATCGGAAGCAATGTGAAAATTTTTAAAGCGATCATCGGCGAAGGGACAGTCATTGAAGACGGCTGCGTGATCGGCGAGCCCGAGCAGCCGAACATCATATTAATCGGCAGCAATGAGCATATCAGTCTGGCAACGATGGCCAACTTGAAGGGGTGAGCTCGTATGAAACGAATGATGGGCGTTATTAATTTGGTGAATGAGCCGGATGATTTGGAAGAGCTGACCTATTCCCGCTGCGTGGCATCGGTCCCGTTCGGCGCGCGCTACCGGCTGATCGATTTTTCGCTTTCGAACATGGTAAATTCGGGGATTGACAATGTGGCGGTTTTCACCCAGCATAAATACCGGTCGTTGATGGACCATTTGGGCTCGGGCAAGGAATGGGATCTGGACCGCAAGCGCGGAGGACTGTTTATTTTGCCGGCGATTCTGAATGAAACGACCGGCATGTCGCGGGGCGATTTGTTCCAATTTTACAGCCACCGCGATTATTTTTACCGCGCCCGCGAGGAGTATGTGATCATTTCGCGCAGCCATATCGTATGCAATATCGATTTCAACGCCGTGCTGAACTATCATTTGGAGCAGAACGCCGATATCACCGTCGTGTACAAACGAGCGGACGACGAGGAGTTCGCCAAATTCCGCCGGCTGGCTGTAAAGGACGACGGTCAAATTACAGTCATGGAGGATCATTCCGGGCGGCTGCGCACCGACAACATTTCGCTGGAAATGTATGTCATGAGCAAGGAGCTGCTGCTGGATATGGTCGAATCTTGCCTGGCGCAGGGATATGATCATCTTGTGCGCGACGGCATTATGAAAAATATCGGCAAGCTCGGCGTTTACGGCTACTTGCACGAAGGCCATACCGGCATCGTCAATACGATTCAGAGCTATTACAAGCACAGCATGCAGCTGTTGAACCCGAAAGTATGGCGGGAGCTGTTTTTTCAAAAAGAGCTCATCTATACGAAGATCAAAGACGAACCGCCGGCCAAATATATGGAAAATTCGAGCGCTCGCAATGCGCTGATCGCCAACGGCTGCGTCATTGAGGGCAAGGTGGAGAACAGCATCTTGTTTCGCGGCGTCAAAATCCGCAAAGGCGCTTATGTGAAAAACAGCATCATTTTGCAAAACTGCGAAATCGAAGAGAACGTCATTATTGAAAATGCCATTTTGGATAAGGACGTATTTATAAGCAGAGGCCGGGTGCTTACGGGCGACAAGCAGGCGCCATTCATCGCCTCCAAAACAAAGGTGATTTGACCGGGCGGATTTTATTCGGATTTTGCGGATGCAATGCCGCAGAGATGAAAGGAGTGGCGGGACTTATGAAAATATTGTTTGCCGCATCGGAAGCCGTTCCTTTTGTAAAAACGGGCGGGTTGGCCGACGTCATCGGCTCGCTGCCGAAGGAGCTGGCCGGTCAGGGACTTGATGTCCGGGTCATTCTTCCGAAGTATGAGGATATTCCGGCGCGCTTTACCGAGCAGATGGAAACGATCGCCACGTTCACGGTTCGCATGGGCTGGCGGCAGCAGTACTGCGGTATATTGAAGCTGGTGCACGAAGGGATTCCGTTTTATTTTATCGACAACGAAATGTATTACCGGAGAAAAGGCTGCTACGGCTACGGAGACGACGCGGAGCGGTTCGCGTTTTATTGTTTGGCCGTGCTGGAGGCGCTGCCGCATATCGGATTCATGCCGGATGTGATCCACTGCCACGACTGGCAGGCGGGCATGATTCCCGTGCTCTATCGGGTGCATTATAGCTGGCGGGACGATTACGCAGAATTGAAAACGATGATGACCGTCCACAATTTAAAATATCAGGGCGTGTTTGGTCAGGAGCAGTTCCGGGATTTCTTTTCGTTGGGAGACGAGCATTTCGGAGGCTACGCGCTGGAGTTTTCCGGCGGCGCCAGCTTTATGAAAGGCGGACTGTTGTACTCTGACCTCATCACGACCGTGAGCCCGACGTACGCCGAGGAAATTCAGACGCCTTACTACGGCGAGCATATGGACGGCCTCCTTCGCAGTCAGAAGGATCGACTATACGGCATCGTCAACGGGATCGATTACAATGAATTGAATCCGCTGACCGATCCGCATCTGGAGGTCAACTACAGCGATTCGGCTGACTTGAAGCGCCGGAACAAGGTAAAGCTGCAGGAGAGGCTCGGTCTTCCCGTCAACCGGAACGCTCCGATGATCGCGCTGGTTACGAGGCTCGTCGATCAAAAAGGATTTCCGCTTATCGAACGCGTCATCGAAGAACTGTTGTCGCTCGATGCGCAATGGGTCATTCTCGGAACGGGCGAGCCTCGTTACGAGCAGCTGTTCCGCTGGGCGGCGGACCGTTTTCCGGCCAAGCTGTCGGCCAATATTACGTTCGACGAAGCGTTGGCGCGGCAAATTTACGCAGGCTCGGATTTGTTCCTGATGCCGTCGCAGTTCGAGCCTTGCGGCATCGGCCAGCTGATCGCGATGCGTTACTTGTCCGTCCCAATCGTCAGGGAAACGGGCGGCTTGAAGGATACGGTGTTTGCCTATAACGAAGCGACAGGGAAGGGCACCGGCTTCAGCTTCGCCCATTACAACGCCCACGACATGCTGCATACGGTGGAGCGGGCGGTCCGCCTGTACAACGACCCGGTCGTATGGAAGCGGCTGTGGGCCAATATATTGGCCCAAGATTTCAGCTGGCGCCAATCGGCCGAGCAGTATGCGGCGTTGTATGAGCAGCTGGCGTATTTCCCGGCTGCCGGAGATCGCGAATGAGCCCCTTGTATGCACTGACCGATCTGGACGGCACGCTGCTGCAGCCGGACGCCACGCTGTCCGCTATGACCAAGGACGCAATCACGCGGCTTCTGGAGCAGGGGCATGTCATCAGCTACGCAACGGCGAGAAGCTATACAAGCTCCAGGAAAGCGGCCGGTTCCATTCCATGGCGGCATCCGCTTGTGCTGTACAACGGGGCGCTGCTGTACGATCCCGTGGCCGGCAAGAGGCTGGGCGGAGCTTTTCTCGACAGCCGTCTGACCAATGAGCTGATCGGCCTGGGCCGCACCTGCGGGCACTGCCCGCTGCTGTTCGCGCTGGACGAGCATGACCGGGAGCGCGTGCTGCATGAGAAGCTCGAGCTTGGCGGCTATCGGCAGTTCGCAGCGAGCCGGCCGAACGATCCTCGCTTTCGCGAGCTGCCGGAGCTGAGCTGCCCGGAGACTGCGCAGACGATGATCATCACCTATATCGGACATCATGACGAGCTTGCCGGGCTGCGGGAACGGGTAAGCCGCGATTACGAAGGCCGGGTGCATCTGCATTTTATGCAGGATACCTATATTGCCGACCATTATTTTTTGGAGATCAGCCATCCCAAGGCGAATAAAAGGGACGGCTTGATCGCCTGGGCGCAGTGTGTCGGCTGCCGTCCGGAGGAGACGATTGCGTTCGGGGATAATCTGAACGATATCGGCCTGCTGGAGGCGGCGGGAATCAAGGTAGCCGTCGGCAACGCCCAGCCTGCGCTGAAGAAAGCGGCCGATTATGTGATCGGGGCCAATACGGAGGACGGCGTTGCGAAGCATTTGCTGCAGCTGAGCGCCTCCCGGGCGTAGCAGACGGCAAAGAGGACGGGTTCTTCGGTAACCCGTCCTCTTTGCCGTGCCTTTTGCAATCCGTTACAGCCCGTTTGCCGCGAGTCGTCTGTTCGCCTCCTATAAACGATTAATGAAAAAAACCTTCACCGTCGTGGAAGGGGGCAGCTCAGCAAGAGCGTCAATGTATGATAAAGACTCGACATGCTAATCCGGATGGTTCAAATCCAAATCATCGTAATACATCGTCTCGTTGTTCAACGCGCGATTAATCGACAAAAATGCGTGGATCAGCTCGAACAACCCGGACTGAGTCAGCTCCAGCGAAACGGAATTGCCGCTATTATCGCTGCTGAATACGTTAAAAAGGATCGATTTGCGGTCCGTGTCGGCTTGAAGCTCCCACTGCTCGTTTTTTAAGATCGTTTCCCACATCGGCTTTCACCGCTCCTTCTCTCTTTTGATCAGGCTCCCCCGAAAAAGTTGTACGCGATGTTAAGTATATGCGGGACTTGGCCATTTAGTACCCGGTTTTGCAAAAAGGCGTTCGGCCCATCGCGCAAGAAATTGAAGGAATGGACGGCTATAGCCAATTTTTCCTGCTGCGCTGCAAAGCGTTATGGTAAGCTGGTTATACGGCTTTATATATTTATAAAGAAGGAGCTGCTAAAGTGGAACGGCTGGAACAGAAACTGGATTGGATCATTGAAGCGGACATCATGGCGCTGCAGGCGGCAATGGAGGCGGGCTCTGTAACGTCGGAGGAAATCGTCCGGTATTATATGACACGGATTCGGAACTGCGATCAATCGATCAATTCGATCCTGGAAATCAACCCGGACGCTGTACATATAGCAAGGGCATTGGATAAGGAACGACTGGAACAAGGGTGCCGGGGCATGCTCCACGGCATTCCCGTTTTGCTGAAAGATAATATCGATACCGGAGACCGCATGCATACGAGCGCCGGGTCTGTCGCATTGGCCGATTCCTTCGCGGCGTCGGATTCGTTCGTCGCAGCCAGGCTGCGTTCGGCCGGCGCGGTGCTGCTCGGGAAGACGAATATGACGGAATGGTCCAATTTCATGTCCGGCAGCATGCCTGCGGGGTACAGCTCACGGGGAGGACTTGTGTTAAACCCGTACGGTCCCGGCGAGCTGTTCGTCAGCGGGTCGAGCTCCGGCTCGGCCGCCGCTGTGGCCGCAAATATGGGAGCGGCAGCGATCGGGACGGAAACGGCTGGCTCCATCGTAGGTCCCGCCTGCCAAAATAATGTCGTCGGCATCAAGCCTACCGTCGGTTTAGTCAGCCGATCCGGTGTTATTCCGATATCTTACAGTCAGGACACGCCCGGCCCTATAGCGAGAACCGTAACGGACGCAGCGATCCTCCTGGGAGCCTTAACCGGTGTCGACGATAACGATCCGGCTACGCTGCGGAGCGTGAATCGAGCATTCGCCGATTATACGCCATTTTTGGATGCGGGGTTTCTGCGACATGCCCGTATCGGCATTCCGAGACATTATTATCGCCATTTGGACCCGGAAAGACTCGCCATCATGGAAACGGCCATCGCGGCCTTGAAGGACGCGGGCGCAACGATTATAGACCCTGTCGCGGTGCGCGTCGAGCCAAGCAATTGGAATAACGATATCATTGCCTATGAATTCAAAAAAGGCTTGAACCGATACTTGTCCCGGTTGGCGGATTCCGTCCCGGTTCATTCTTTGCAGGAGCTGATTGCGTACAATAGCTTGCATGCGGAGACCGCACTGCGATACGGGCAAGATACGTTGATCCGTTCGCAGGAAACGACGCTGACCGGGGAAGCCTATCGCCGAAAGAAAGAGGAAGCTTGGCGGGCGGCGGTTCCGGAAGGGCTCGATGCCGTAATGGACCGCGAACGATTGGACGCGCTTATGCTGCCGGGCGATGTGGACGGCATGTATGCAGCCGCGCGCTTGGGCTATCCGCTCATCGCCGTTCCGGCGGGGTATTGCTCGAAAGGGACTGTCGACGCCGACGGCGATTGTACGAAAGGCCCCTTCGGCGCAGTTTTTTCCGGCAAAGCGTTCAGCGAGCCGGTACTGATCAAAATTGCGTACGGATTTGAACAGGCGACCCGCCATCGATTTCCGCCGCTTATTTAAGCCGCTTGCATCAATTAAGGAAGCCTGTTCAAAAATAATTTGACAGAACGGCCGCTTCCTTACTAAACTATGAATACCTAGTAATTCAAGGAGGATACTGCATGTTTATACAAGATCAACCCTATTTGGTCCCCGAGGTTCATGACGATTTGAAAGTAATTTTGCTGGGCACAGGTACGCCACGCAGTTTTTACGGCCGGTCGAAACCGGGTGCTATCGTGCTGGCAGGCTCCAAAGCGTTTCTGGTCGATTGCGGGGCAGGCGCGGTCGATCGGATGATCCAGGCGGGCGTTATGCCGCAGCGCATATCCGATGTGCTGTTCACCCATCATCATAGCGACCATAATTCAGGTTTTTTCGATGTTTTTATTAGCAGCTGGCGGACGCATGTGAATGGGGATCGGGTGTTTGAAGGACGAAAGGTGCCGATGAGCGTGTACGGGCCGACGACAACGAAAAGCATTATCGGTAAAATGCACGAATCATTCGAATTCGACATCAATTTGCGTGTCAGCTACAACAAATCGACGGATGCCGGGGCGCATATCGAATACCATGAGAGCAATGAAGGTGTTGTATACGACCGGAATGGCATTAAAATTACGGCTTTTGAGGTCGACCACAGACCGGTCGCGCCGGCCCTTGCCTATAAATTCGAATATAACGGCAAAGCGCTTGTTATATCGGGCGATACGATCCCGGTTGACAATATGGTCAAGTACAGCAAAGGGATCGATCTGCTGATCCATGAAGCCTATAACAAGCCGTGGCTCGACGCGCTTATCGAGAAATTTCCGGAGCAGACGGTCGGGCTGTCCAATCCCGCCAAATATCATACGACGACGCTGGAAGCGGCGGAAATTGCGAAAAAAGCGGGAGTCAAGCATTTGGTGCTGACGCATCATATTCCGGCTCCCCAGGCGACCGACGAGGCGGAAGCGGCCTACATGCAAGGTATGAGTGACATATACGATGGAAAAATTACGATGGCCCGCGATCTGATGGAATTTGAACTGGGGACCGGCAAGTAACCGTCGCGAACTGCCGAAGGCCGATGCATCATTCGGATACGATAGAGCCTCCTGAAGCCACGTTGTGGCGACGGAGGCTTTTTTGCATGCCTGTCCAATGATCCGGATAACCTACAAGCCTGTTGTCCGGATAGCGGATCCGCTATGACCGGAGCAACGAATCGGCTGGATGTGCAAATCGGCGAACGCAATTTTGATGTGGATAAAAACTGATGGATTCTGCGAACGGTCGGCGGCAATTGTTCAGCAATTCCGTTAAGCGAAACTGCATGCTGAATGCGCTCCATGCCGCTTGGCGTACTTCTCAATCGCTTGTCCGATAATGCCGCAAGGCGGCTGCAGAAAGACTGCTCTTGATATGAGGGCGGTCTTTTGTGCGTACAAAACCTGCAGGAGATACATTACCTGGCTTGCTTGTCTGGACGGATTCGTTGCGGCGGCCGTTTACAGTCCCGGGAAACTGATGTAATCTAGTGGTATCGGAAGGCGGCGATAAGTTTGAATTTTATACCGGCTATGCTGCGCTATTTGTCTTCCAATAAGCTTTTGTGCGGCATCTTTGTTCTAAGCATTTTCGTGGAAGTCGCCTATACGGTAGCGGCTCCATTGAGCCTTAAATATTTGGTGGACGAGGCGTTCGGCCCTAAAAATTTCCAAGTATTCGTGATCATTTTAATTATTTTGATCTGCGGCGGTCTGCTCAACATCTGCGCGAGCGCAATCGGTGATTACTCACTCGGCAAGCTGAGCGGCGAAGTCATTCGTAAGCTGAGAACCGAGCTGTTTATTCATTTGCAAAAGCAGTCGCTGCCATTCTATCAACGGTACAGAGTCGGCGATCTGGTAATGCGGTTTGCCGCGGATATGACCGCAATGGAACGGGTGATCCGTCTATCGTGCCCGCTCTTTTTGAAGGAATCGTTAAGCGCGGTGCTGGGGCTTTTCATGCTGTTTACAATCGAATGGAAGCTTACGCTGGCCGTTATTGCCGGCTCCGCGTTGATGTTTGTCGGGCCCAAGCTGCTTCAAGGGCGTGCGGAAACCGCAAATGTCAGGTATAAAGAAGCTCAGGAGCAATTTTCCAATACGATCGACGAGATGGTCAAAGGTCATAAAACGATTAAAGGCTTGCATATGCAGCAGCGGTTCATGGTTCGGGCCCGGAAACAAATCCACGAGCTGTTTTCGTTCGGGCTGAGCATGCATGTAACGAACGCTTTGATGGAGCGGCTGCCGCTCACCGCGCTGCTTATTTTAAACGGAATCATGATCGGCTTCGGCGGTTACTTGATTTTTCATGACGAAATGACGGTCGGCGGCTTTATGGCATTTTTTACTTTGTTTATAAGCGTCGGTCAATCCGCCACCAATTTGTCGTTCCTCATTCCGAATCTGATTGATTCCTCGATCAGCTTCAATCGCGTCAGAGACATTTTCGACCAACGGCCCGACGTTCCGGAAGCGGCCAACCCTGCCGAGCTCCCGGCTGTCATTCGCTCTATCCGGATGGAGCGGGTTACGTTTGGCTACACCGACGATGCCGATCAATTGCGGGACGTCAGTTTGCACATTGCGGCGGGGAGCTATGTCGCGTTCGTCGGTCCGAGCGGTTCAGGCAAAAGCACAGCGCTGCAGCTGCTCGCCCGTTTCTACGATCCGAAGCAAGGCTCGGTTGCGATCGACCATTACGACCTGTCGAATGTAAGTGAAGCTTCCTTGAGGAAAGCATGCACGCTGGTCACCCAGGATACGTTTCTGTTCAATGCGTCGATCCGTGACAATCTGATGCCGGAGGGCGAAGACATCACGGAGGCGGAAATGGTAGAAGCGGCGAGGCAGGCGAACATTCATGACATCATCGCGGGCTGGCCCGATGGCTATGAGACGATGATCTACCACGAAGGGGGATCGTTATCGGGCGGCGAGCGCCAGCGCATTTCGTTAGCGAGGGCGCTGCTGAGAAAACCGCAGCTGCTGCTGCTTGACGAGGTGACATCGGCGCTGGACCCTGCAACGGAAGCCGATATCAACCGGCTCATTCAGCGGATTCGCGGCCGGCAGACGATAATTTCCGTCACCCACCGGTTAGATTCGGTCGTGAACGCCGATACAATTCATGTGTTCCACGAGGGCCGCATTGTCGAATCGGGTACGCATCAGGAGCTCATGAAGCTCGATGGGCTGTACAGAAGCCTGTGGGAAAAGCAACACGGGTTTCATCTGTCCCGTGACGGGCTTCACGCGACGGTGGAGGTCGAGCGGCTGGCCAAGCTGCCATTTTTCGCCGGGATCGAGCCGGAGCTTCTCCGGGATATCGCCACGCTGTTTACTACGGAGATGTGCAAAGAGGGCGATGCCGTTGTTCGTGAGGGCGAGGAAGGCAGCAAATTTTATATTATTGTGCGCGGAAGGTTCGAAGTGCTGAAATGGATTCCGGGCGCCGGGGAGAAACGGGTGGCAATTCTGCAGGACGGCGATCATTTCGGCGAAATCGCACTGCTCAAGGATGTTCCGCGAAACGCTACGGTTCAAGCGACAGGGCCTTCGGTGCTGCTGTCCGTAAGACGAGAATCGTTTCATAAGTTGATTGCAGCTTATCCGCAAATTTTATCCGCGCTGGAAAGTACGCTGCTGCAGCGTATTTGAACGGTCAGGTTCGACGAGGCGGGAGGGAGGCGGCCATGGCATCCATTGCAAGCGCTGCGTCAGCGATGAAGATTTGGCCAATTTCAGTTTATTTTTTCTTAAGCACAAACCGCGATCTGCACCCATCTTTGGAACGATTGATACAGTTACCCTGATTTACCGATTACGACTTTATCGGGTTAAGACCCCTACCTCTAAGGTGGGCCTTGAATCAGGTGGGGTAGAGCCCCCATCTGATTCCCCGATGTTCAGCAAAGCTGAACGAGTTCACTTGTGCGCGACAGAAGGCCATCTGATTTCAAATACGGATGCTGAAAACAGGGTCATCGCAGCAGGCGCCTATTACCATGGTACCCGGGAGCAGCAATTCCAGGATAAAGAGATCGCATATGTCGATATCGAAAGAGCGTTCGACTTGTCAAGCTGGGATAATATTGGAAAGAACAGGCGGAGATCTGATGATCCGGCCTGTTCTTTCTTTTCCTGATCCGAATGAAAAACGTGTCCATTTTACTTATGTTCGGGCTCGTCAGGCAGCAGGAAGTCGAAATCGCAGCCTTTGTCTGCCTGCAGTACATGCTCCTGATACAGCCTCGTGTACCCCCGGCCTGTAATTTTAAGCGGCGTCCATTCGCTCCGCCTTCTGGCCAATTCCTCCTCGGACACCAGCAGCTGCAAGGAACGGCGCTCGACATCCAGCTCGATTTCATCTCCCGTGCGCACAAGCGCAATCATGCCGCCGACCGCGGCTTCCGGCGTGACATGGAGCACGACCGTGCCGAATGCCGTTCCGCTCATCCGCGCATCGGAAATCCGGACCATATCGCGGACCCCTTGCTTCAACAGCTTCTCGGGGATCGGCAGCATGCCTGCCTCCGGCATCCCCGGGGCTCCTACAGGTCCGGCATTTTGCAGGACGAGTATATCTTCCGGAGCCACCTGCAGCTCCGGGTCGTTGATGCGCGCCTCCAGATCGGACACTGAGGTGAAGACGACCGCCTTCCCGCGATGCGAGAGCAGCGACCTGGAAGCGGCCTTCGTCTTGATGACGGCTCCGTTGGGGGCGAGATTGCCATGCAGAATGGCGATGCCGCCCTCCTGGTGAAGCGGATCGCCGTACGGACGAATAATATCGCGGTACGTTTCCGATATGGTTACGCTTTGCAGCGATTCGCCGATCGTCCGGCCGGTAATGGTCAGTTCCTCCAGATGCAGCAGGGGAGCAAGCTCCTTCAGCACGGCCGGAGCGCCGCCTGCGCGGAACAAATCCTCCATCTGGTATGTTCCCGCCGGTCTGAGATTAGCCAAGAATGGGGTGGTTCGGCTTAATTCGTCGAACAGGCGGATCGGCAGTTCGATGCCGAGCCGTCCGGCGATGGCGGTAAGATGGATGACGGCGTTGGACGAGCCGCCGACGGCCATGAGCAGCCGGATCGCGTTCTCGAAGCTGCGCCGGGTCAATAGTTTGGACGGCTTCAGGCCCTGTCTTACGGCTTCGACAATTTGCTTGCCGGTCTCCTGAGCTGCCGCGAGCCGCTTATTATGGGTAGCCGGTATGGCGGCCGCGCCCGGAAGCATCAATCCCAACGCTTCGGAACAGACGGCCATAGTGCTGGCGCTGCCCATGACCATGCAGTGACCGGCTGTCGGGGCTAGCGCCTCGTTGATTTTGATCAGCTCTTCCTCGCTAACGCTGCCGCCACGGTATTCCTGCCAAAAATAGCGGCAATCGGAGCAAGCGCCGAGCGTTCGCCCTTCGTATTCGCCGTTGGCCATCGGGCCTCCGGTGAATAGGATGGCCGGAATGTCCGCGCTGGCGGCGCCCATCAATTGCGCCGGCGTCACTTTATCGCAGCCGCCCATCAATACGACGCCGTCGATCGGCTGGGCGCGGATCATTTCTTCCGTATCCATGGCCGCCAGGTTGCGGTAAAGCATCGTTGTCGGACTCGTATTGATTTCTCCCAGAGAAATGGTAGGAAATTCCAATGGCAATCCGCCTGCCATAATGACCCCGCGTTTGATCGCCTCGATCAGCGGGCCGATGTGAGCATGGCAGCGGTTTATTTCACTGAACGTATTGCAAATGCCGATAATCGGCTTGTCGAAATCTTCCTCGTTGTACCCCAAGTGGCGATTGAAGGCTCTGCGCAGAAATTGGCTGAAGCCCCGGTCGCCATACGATGTATACGATTTACCCATGGATACGAACCTCCGTTTCAAATAGCTTCAATTCCTCAACTCCAAAATATGTTGACAATCGAACCTCTCGAACAAGATTATCTCTTACACCTCGCTGACCGGGGAAGGTCTGACGATTGCCTTAATAAGCGAAGCATCGCGGTTCTCGATTTGGAGCAAAGCGGTTTCGAATTCGTTTAATCCGTACTCATGCGTAATAATTTCGCGGACCGGAATTTTTCCCTGCTCGACCATCGCAACGGCTTGACGCCATACATTCGGACTGGAGACTGAACCATATATTTCCAAATCTTTGCGGATGATCATATTGGCTTCGATCTGCGGCTTGCGTTCAAATATGCCGACAAGGCAAATTCTTGCCCCCGGCGCTGTCATCTTCAGCAGGCTTTCGAAGGCGGCCGCGCTGCCCGACGCTTCGATAATTGCGTTGAACATCGTGCCGTTCGTAGCTTGCATAGCTTTCGATCTATAATCGTCGATAGATAGATCGATCGTATGGTCGGCCCCCAGCCTGCGGCCCGCCTCCAGCCGGTTGGCCCGCAAATCGACCAAGGTTACGGAGCTTGCACCGAACGCTTTGGCCACAGCGACGGTAAGCAGTCCGATCGGGCCTGCCCCGACGACCAGCACGTGATCGGCCGGAGTCACGCGCAACTTCTCGATGCTCCGGTATGCCACAGCCGTCGGTTCGATCAGGCACGCTTCTTCGAAGGAAAGATCCGGCGAGAAAGGGTGGAGCGCATAGCTTGGCACGACGATATATTCGGCCGCGGCGCCGTTCCGTCCAAAGACGCCGTTCTCCGTACGCTGCGGGCATATGTTGTAATTGCCCTTGCGGCAGCTGGGGCATGTGCCGCAAGGAATCGTGACCTCGCCGACGACCCGTTCTCCGACGGTAAATCCGGATACGGCTTCTCCGATTGCAGCTACTTCACCGGACCATTCGTGGCCGGGTATGATCGGGAACTTCACCCGATGATTTTGCAGCCCCTGATATAAATGCAGGTCGGTTGCGCAAACCCCGACACAGCGGACACGCACGAGCACCTCGCTGCGGCCGCAGACCGGAATTTCGGAGGCGCGGACCTGAATGACGCGTTCCTTGTCGACCATGACAGCCAACATTTCATTTGGGGACATGTGACAAACTTCCTTTCGCAAGTAAATGCCTTGAGGCATCTGCAAGTATGCCTCTGCGGCTACAGCTTTTGTTCGTAGGAATAAAAGAGATGATAAATCACGTCGCAGGCTGCCCCGATGGAGGCTGCCAGCTTGCCGAAGCGGCTTGGCACGATTTCAATCCTTGTGGAATGATAGAAGTAGCATCGTTCCGACAAGCTGCGCCGGATCGGATTCAATATCCATTTGTCGGCGTTCGCCATAGCGCCGCGGATAATAATGATCTCGGGATTGAACGTATTGACGACATTGGCCAAACCGACGCCGAGGTATTCCCCGACTTCCGCTAATGCGGTAATTGCCGCATGATCGCCCTGGTCGGCTAAAGCGATAATTTCGTCAACGGATGGCAAAGCTTCCGCCCCCGTCGTTTTCATAAAATTGCGGCGGAGCGCTTGCGGCGACGCATACAGCTCCCAGCATCCCCGGTTGCCGCAGTTGCAGCGCGGACCTTCCATATTGATGGTCATATGGCCCATTTCCCCGGCATACCCATCCTGACCGCGGAATACTTTCCCATCGATTAATATGCCGATCCCGATACCCCGGTTGGTAACGCTGAGCAAAATTTGCTGGTTTCGCCCCTTGCCCGCTCCAAACGCAGATTCGCCTATAACCGAAGTATTGCAGTCGTTGTCGACAAACGTTCGGATGCCGGTGTAGCTTTCGACAAGCCGTTTCAGCGGGACGTCCCGCAGTCCGGCATTAGGGGCCGAGACCATGGTGCCGCTTTTGTGATTGACGATGCCAACCGCGCCTATTCCAATGCCGATGATGCCGAGCGGCGACTCCGGCGCCTCGGAACGGATCTCGTCAATAGCCGCATACAGCTGTTCGATGATCTCCTTTTCATTGGTGGTGATCGAGTACGTTTTTTCCCGGTATACGGCAGCGTTCAGGTTAACGAGTATAACCGTCATAAAACCGACATTCAGCTCAATGCCGATCACGCAGCCGGCATCGGGATTAAAGTTGACCAGCGTAGGCCGACGGCCGCGCTTGGATTTGACCTCGCCGACTTCAATGGCGTATTGCTTGACCATCAGCTCTTCGACCATAGAGGATACGGTAGCTTTGTTCAGCCTGGATATTTTGGCAATATCGACTCTGGAGATCGGTCCGTGTTCCCGTATGATGTTCATGACCAGCATCAGATTAATCTGTTTGATAAGGTCGGCATCACCGGTCATATGGCGTTTCAGCATAGAGGCCCCCTGTGTAAATGTTGTTCATTATTATATAGTTTATCACATAAACTAGAGGGCGAGACTTAAATCTTGGGTCATTTATAGTTTATTGAATAAACAAAATGGAAAGTGAGGTTGTCGACAAGCTGACGGGCAATCAGCATGTTTAACTGGATTATAGCTCAGTATTTCGCCACTGAAAAGACCTGGAATCCGAAAAAAGAAAATAATCCTAAATGTATAGACTTTGCCGAGTACGTTTGCTAACATGTGGTTATGGGTTTATTTAGTTTAACTGATAAACAAAATTAGATAGCTAGGGCGAAGCGACACAAAATGTAAGCGCTGTCCAAATATTGCAGCGTCTTGCCTATGAAAAGGAGTGAAGGACGATGAGAGAAAATACGGTAAAACGGCGTTTGCGCGAGGGCAAACCGTCTGTAGGGACCTGGTTATCCATTCCGAGTCCGTATACGTCGGAGGTTATGGCCCAAGCCGGCTATGATTGGCTCGTCATCGATATGGAGCATAACCCGATCTCGATTGAAACGGCGGGCTTAATGGTCTCTTCAATGTTCAACAGCCGGACGGTTCCATTGGTTCGCATCCCTTGGAATACGGGAGAGAATATAAAGCGGGTGCTTGATATGGGGGCTTGGGGGATTGTCGTCCCGATGGTGAACAGCAAAGAAGAAGCTGAACGGGTTGTACGGGAAGCGAAATATTTTCCGCATGGCGGCCGCAGCATAGGCGGACGGCGGCATGCCGTCGGTTTTGAAACGGATCCCTCGACCTATTTCGAGCAAGCCAACGATGAAATTGTCGTCATCATTCAAATCGAGCATATAGATGCCGTCCGCAACATCGATGAGATTTTTAGCGTTCCGGGCATCGATGCCTGCTTTATCGGACCAAACGACCTTATGTCGTCGATGGGATTGAAGCCGCAGTTGGAAAGCGGCGACCCTGCCGTTGCCGAAGTGATCGAACAGATCAAGCAGGCGGCAAGCCGCCACGGCATCCCCGCCGGCATTCATGTGGCGAATCCGGAAACGGCCAACAAGCGGATTGCCGAAGGGTTTCAATTTATCGCCATTTCCAGCGAGGTTGGGAATATGCTGAACAAGGCGCTATCCGATATCGCCAAGCTGGACGCTTCTGCGGTCGAAAGCAAAAGCGGCGGCAAAGAAGTACGGTATTAACAGACTGGGAGAGGGGGTAGCCGCATGACCTTGAAAGTGCTTATCACACCGGATATTTTCCATCAGGATGCGGTTCGTCAGCTGCAGGAGGCGGGCTTTGAGCTGGCTTATACGGAACCGACGCGGAGCGTGAAGGAGGAGGAGGTCCGCGAGAAGCTGGCCGGCGTCGACGCTTATGTGGCCGGGTCCAATAAACTGAGCGCGGATACGATCGCCGCAGGGAACAAGTTGAAGCTGATTACCCGCTTCGGCGTCGGCTACGATGCGATTGATTGGCGCTATGCGCTGAGCCATCATATTTCCGTCACGATCACGGCAGGCACGAACGAGCAATCGGTGGCGGATATGGCCTTGGCTTTAATGCTCGGCGTATCCCGCCGAATTCCTTATTTCGACCGGTCGATTCGCGAGGGGCAGTGGACGCCGCAAGTTTTAACAAACGAGGTGTGGTCGAAAACGGTAGGCATCCTTGGCACAGGCCGCATCGGCAAAGCGGTGGCCAAACGGGTGAAGGGCTTCGATGCGCGAATCATCGCCTATGACGCTTTTCCGGATACGGCATGGGCGGAGCAGGCAGGGGTCACCTACGTCGCCATGGAACAGCTGCTTGCGGAATCCGATTATATTACGCTGCATCTGCCGCTTAACGAGGCCACCGATCGAATCGTCAATGCCGCATTTTTAAACCAAATGAAGCCGTCGGCTTTTTTGATCAATACCGCCCGGGGGCAGCTTGTCGATGAAGAAGCTTTATATGATGCATTGAAAAACCGTACGATCGGCGGGGCGGGTTTGGACGTGTATGCCAAAGAACCGCTGCCGCAACAATACCCGTTCTACGAGCTCGATAATTGCGTGCTCACCCACCATGTCTCGTCGCATACGAAGGAAGCGATGTGGCGTATGAGCCTGCTTTGCGCGGAAGAAATCATCCGTTTAAGCCAAGGATTGCCGCCCAAGCATCCGATTCCCGAAAAGCTGTAAAAAGTTCGGCAAAAGGCTGCGGCGAGAGCGGGAATCGTTCCGAATCCAATAAATCTGTATAGAAGGAATGATGAACATGAAAGGATTGCTTTATATCAACGGCAAGTGGGAAGAACCTGTACAGGGACGATATTTCCCTTCCTATAACCCGGCAACGGGAGAACCGATCGGCGAAGCGGCGGACGGTACCCAAGCGGACGCCAAGCGGGCAATCGACGCTGCTGCCGCCGCATTTCCGGCGTGGTCGCAAATGACGGCGCTCGAGCGAGCGGATCTTATGATGAACTGCTATAACCGAATCAACGAACAATTCGATGAATTGGCCGAAATTTTGACTACGGAGCAGGGAAAGCCGCTGCAGGAAGCGAAAAACGAGCTGATCTATGCCAACAGCTTCTTCCGCTGGTTTGCCGAGGAGGCGCGGCGTATTTATGGCGATACGGTGCCTGCCAACAGCAAAGACAAGCGGCTCTTCGTCATCAAGCAGCCGGTCGGCGTCGTAGCGGCTATTTCCACCTGGAATTTCCCGCAAGCGATGGTGACGCGCAAAATCGCTCCGGCGCTCGCCGCCGGCTGCACCATTGTCGTAAAGCCGGCCAAGCATACGCCGCTCAATGCGGCAGCGCTGTTTCGCATTTTCGATCAGGTCGGTTTTCCGCCGGGCGTGGTCAATTTGATCTCCACCTCTTCCTCCAAGGAAGTGGGCGAGGAATTTTTAACGAATCCTTCGGTTCGCAAAATTACGTTTACCGGGTCCACGGATGTCGGCAAATATTTGATCAAGCGCTCGTCGGAGCAGGTGAAGAAAGTATCGATGGAGCTTGGAGGCCATGCGCCCTTTATCATATTCGCCGACGCCGATCTTGAGGATGCGGTCAACGGCGTGATCGGGAGTAAATTCCGCAATGCGGGCCAAACCTGCATATGCGCCAACAGAGTATATGTGGAGCGCCCGGTGAAAGAACAATTTGAAGCGCTGCTCGTGCAAAAGGTAAAGGGGCTCACGCTGGGCAACGGTCTGGATTCGAACACTACATTGGGCCCTCTCATCGATGAAGGCGCGGTTGAAAAATCGCAGGAGCATGTCTTGGATGCCGTATCCAAAGGTGCGAAGGTGTTGACTGGCGGCAAACGGGCCGAGCGGCCGGGCCAATTTTTCGAACCGACCATCTTGTCCGATGTGGATGAAAACATGCTCATCTGCAACGAGGAAACATTCGGGCCGGTCGCGCCCGTCATGGTTTTCGATACGGAGGATGAGGTCATCGCGCGGGCGAATCGCGTTCCTTACGGACTTGCGTCTTATTTTTATACGCAGGATTTAAGCCGCGCCTTCCGGGTAGCGGAGAAGCTGGAGTATGGCATCGTAGGGCTGAACGATCCGTTCCCTTCGGTAGCGCAAGCCCCGTTCGGCGGCGTCAAGGAGTCGGGGATCGGGCGGGAAGGCGGCAAAGAGGGATTGGACGATTTTCTCGAAACGAAGTATATCTCGATGAAGCTGAATTTATAATAATCATTCGTCGACGGCTGCCATCCGCCGTAAGCGGGTTCGCTTTATGCGGATGCGGCCGTTTTGCAGCTCGTGCCGGGTTTTCGCGTATGGGGAGCCGAATGGGACAGTCAGAATTCAGCGTGGAATTCTGAAGTGGAATTCTGAAGTGGAATACTGAATGGGATGCGGAATAAAGGCTTGGCTGAGCATACGCCCTGTGATACGATAAAACAAGAAGGGATGGCGATGAATTGGCTGCAGGAGCAACAATGAAAGCGCTTGTCGTTTATGGACCCGGGAATTATCGGTTGGAAGAGGTACCGGTCCCAGAGGCCGGGGAAGGCGAGCTCGTGATTCGCGTCGAGGCTTGCGGCATTTGTGCAAGCGATATCAAGACGTACCATGGCGCGCCTAAAATTTGGGGCGGGGAAGGCAACGCTCCCTATATCCAAACGCCGGTTATCGCCGGACACGAGTTTGTGGGCAAGGTTGTAGAGGTCGGTCAAGGCTACGACGGGGAATTTCAGGTCGGCGACAGGGTGATCTCCGAGCAAATCGTCCCTTGCAGGAATTGCCGTTATTGTCTGACCGGCAAATATTGGATGTGCCAAACGCATGATATTTACGGATTCCGGCCCAATGTTCACGGCGGGATGGCGGAATTCATGAAGTTTCCCAAAGACGCTTTGGTATACCGGGTACCGGCGGAGCTGCCGCTGCGCAAAGCGGTGCTGATCGAGCCGATTGCCTGCGCGAAGCACGCGGTTGACCGCGGGCGGATCGAGCCCGACGATGTCGTCGTGCTCTCCGGAGCAGGACCTTTGGGACTCGGCATGATCGGGGCGATCCGTATGCTGAGGCCGCAATTGTTAGTCGTGCTTGATTTGAAGGATGACCGTCTCGAGCTCGCGAAACGTTTCGGCGCCGATGTCGTTCTGAACCCGGGCAAGGCGAATGCGCTTGATGCTGTGCTGGAACTGACTGAAGGATATGGCTGCGATGTTTATATCGAGGCGACCGGACATCCGGCAAGCGTTAATCAGGGGCTGGAGATGATCCGGAAGCTGGGACGGTTCGTAGAGTTCAGCGTATTTAAAGACCCGGTGACCGTTGATTGGAGCATCATCGGCGATACGAAGGAACTCGATATTTATGGAGCTCATCTGAGCCCTGATTGCTATGAGCCTGTGATCGCCGGCATCGCTAGCGGAGAGCTTCCGACGGAGGGCGTTGTGACGCATCAATATGCGCTGGAGCAATGGGAAGAAGCGTTCGGCGTCATGGACAAAGGCGACGGCTCCATCAAAGTGATCCTGGTTCCTTGATGAGGTACGATTGGCGCTGCAGTACGGAATTGTATGCAAATAGGAAGGCGGGAGTTGTGTCTGGTAAAATGAAAGCGCTGATTTCATGCTGAGAGCACAGGAGATAGGAGAAGGAGTTAAAAATGAACTTTTTGATTGTTGGCGCCGGCGCAATCGGCGGATATTTCGGCGGGCGGCTGATTGAATCCGGGGCGGATGTCACTTTTTTAGTCCGGGAGAATCGTCGGAATCAACTTGAACAAGACGGGCTGGTCATTGAGAGCGTTCACGGCCATTTCAGTTCCCGGGTGAAGACGATAACGCCAGATGAGAAATGTCAAACCTTCGACATGATCCTCGTCGCTCTAAAAGCGTATCATTTGGAAAGAACGGTCGAATCTCTTGCCGGGTATATGCATGAAAGAACGTTGATACTTCCATTATTAAATGGGTACCAGCATTATCAAACATTTTTTAACCAGTTCGGACAGGATCGGGTGCTTGGCGGTCTTTGTTTCATCGAAACCACGTTAGCTAACGGAGTCATTGTTCAAAGCAGCCCCCGACATGATGTGGTCTTTGGTGGCTGGGATGGAAATGAGGATGAACGGATCCGGACGATAACAGAAAGCTTTTCCAAGGCTAATTGCAATGCAATCGTTAGTGATCATATTCAAGCTGACATTTGGCAAAAGTATATTTTTATCGCCAGCTTGAGCGGCATTACGTCTCTTTTCCGTTCATCTATCGGCCCGATTGTTGAAAACCGTCATACCGACAAATTGCTCCGGTCTTTAATTGAAGAGATTTGTTCGATTGCCCAAAAAAAGTTTGATTTTATTCCCGAACATATTGCCGAAACCACTTATAACACATCCAAATTGCTTCACTATACCATGAAATCCTCCATGTTGAGAGATATGGAAAAAGGGCTGCCTACAGAGACAGAGCATCTTCAAGGATATTTATTAAAGCTTGCTGACGGCGATCCGTCCCCTATTCTTGAAACCGTTTATAGCAATCTGGTCATCTATGAAAAAAATAATATTGCGGCTAAGATGCGAACGGAGCTGTAAAATTGAAAATCGCAAGTGGACAGGCGGAGTCGATCGGACATGCCCCTGTCTTTTTTATCAGAATGTAGGAAATGACAGATGTCCTATAAAGTGACATATCCCAGCCCTATTCGTCCAAAATATTGACAATTTTATATAAAAAATGGTATATTGGACATGTCAGTTGCAGGAAAATATTGTTGGTTGAGGGAAAATAAAGGCGATATGATACAGGAAAATGGTATGATACAGGAGTACTAGGAGAGGAAGTTGTTTGATTGATTGGTAGGTTATCAGAATACTTGGCGATTTTAGTCTACAATGAAAGAAATGATTACTTAACCTTACCTAAAGTCAAATTTGCAATACATTTCTTTCTGAATCTTTTTTTTGTATTTGCGACAGTTGTACTATTCTCGATATTATTTAACAATACAGCCGAATCTCTCTACTGTTTCTTCGCTTTCATATTTCTCAGATTTATTAGCGGAGGAAGCTGGCATTTTAAAAACGACCTCATCTGCTATTTGTTTTCATCATTAATTCTTGTATTAATCCCGTTTATTTCAATAAAGATAGAGCTTGAAGATCCATTAAACTGGACATTAAACGTCGTTTCGTTAATTGTAATCGCTTTTTTTTCTCCTGCATCGAAGAGGAACATAGGGAATAAAAGAAAATGGGGATTTAAGATAGCAAGTACTTTAATTGTCTTGATACACTTCGCATTCATTAACTCAGCCGTACTCACTCTAGCATTTTTTGTACAAGCAGTTTCAATTATTCCAATTAAATTCAAAAGGAATGATTCATTGAATGTTTAGAGAGTTCGTCTCATTTCTTTTCTCAATGTTGGATTGTGCAGCAATCATGCTATTAATAATGGGGGTTTTTCGGTTTACGTTCAGAGGGAATATTTTAAGAATGCTAGGCTCAAATATTATCTATACTATTTGCTCTATGGTTCTAGTGAATGTCGGATTGCATACGGAAGCGTTACTGGTCCAAATACCAATCATAGTATTGATATTCAAATATATTTTTAAGGAAAACAGCAAGTATTCAATTTGGATTACAGTAACTGGCTTTGTGACATTCTTAATGATTCAAGGCACACTTATTTACATGTTTTTGTACATAAGAATAATGTCACCGGATGATATTCAGCCGTTCACCATCATGGGTTATGTAGGACAAACGGTCACATTCATCATTTGTTTAATAGTATCGCTTTTTATCAAGAAAATGAATGAAGGCTTCATGTTTGATTTTGAGAACAAGTTCAAGAAAAAGAAAACTCCACAAGGGATTACTCCATATATGGTATTCGCATGTATCCTGGCGATTTTAGTATCGCTCTTCTACCCTCAAATATATAATTCGAGCATTACCATGTCCTTCTACTTGACAGTCTTATTTTCCATTATATCCTTTCTTTCATTAATCTATTACTCAATTAAGAGAAATCATGAAGAAGTTAATAGTGTTTTTTAATTGGCTTCTTCTGATATAAATGTTGACTCTGAAGGGGGTGAGACTATGAAAAAAATGATGTCCATTTTAGCAACTCCATTTGTTTATGCAATAGTCACTGCTGTTGTAATCTTTCAACCAGCCTGCACAGGCGCTTGGCATGAGCCAGAAATGCCTGAAGAAATGGTAAGATAAACAATTTATTATATATCTCATTGAGATGCACTCTACATAACCAATATGGTTTTATAGGGTGCATCTTATTATTAGTAATTCCAAGTCGAGGTGTGAAGACGATGAAATTAGCTGAATTTATTAGAACCACTTTACATACTAAATTACGCGACAAATGCAGTATGACGGAAATCGAAGCTCTGGTTAACGATTTGGCCGATGTATACAGAAGCTCGAGTCATATCGCATTAATGAATAGTGAAGGCGAAATTTTCATAACGAATATCCAGGATGATATTTTATATGTTCATATAAAAAGCAAAAATGATTACCTGTTTTATAGAAAAGAAGGCCCGTACGCTTTATTTAATCCATATATTGACGTAAGCGAGGTTTTGGGAGAAAACTTTTGTCTGCTGGATAAAAAAACAGTGGTTAATAAAAATTTAATCAAAAGATATGACAGTTACATGGGGATTATTTATTTTGATGAAGATTGGGAAAATGAAGACGCGGTAAAATTGTATGCTGCAATTACTGCAGTCGAAAGAATATTGCCCAAAATTAAAGGGAAAGAATACGACGTACGAAATGAAAATGAGTCCTTGTACGCTCCCATGTTTAAGGATAAGTTGAAATTAGACTAAAACCATCTCTATGCGACATGTTTCGACCGAAATGCATATTTCATACTTAATGTAAATGTTAAATTTTCCTAGAAAATGAACATTAATCAAATAGTATCACCATGTTATATTAAGGGTGTGGTCCAATATACCTAAAAGATTGGATGGTGATTACTTTTGGTTTATTAAAAATACTCTCATTAAAAAGTGCTAAGTTTGCAGACTGTCACTTTTTAGAGAGTATTGTTTTGTTTTTTTTTTTATAATATCAGAATTTATATGTTTTCAGCGGAGCTGAACAATTCTGATATTGCAAGAAAACCTACATTTAAATCGCGGTCGCTCATCTTGGATAGGCCTCGATAGTGGTTTTCTTATAATATCAGAATTTATATGTTTTCAGCGGAGCTGAACAATTCTGATATTGCAAGAAAACCTACATTTAAATCGCGGTCGCTCATCTTGGATAGGCCTCGATAGTGGTTTTCTTATTGTAATCCCGCAACCATCATATGTAAAACTAATTTCCAGTTTTGAAATTATATTGACAGTCACTTTAATTTGTGTTAGGAATGATTATTTTGAAATTAAGAGTATATAACATCCCGACAATTTCAGTTTCAACTAATGAACTGGTTTCTATTAACTTGAACGATATCGAAAGATTTGAAAAAGAAGGAAGATACACGATTGCATCCATTGGGGACGATCGCTTTAAATTTCACTTTTTTGATTTGGAAACCATAGAGTCGCTGTTTCTTGATGAAGGATTATGGCTAACCGACAGATCGAATGTAGTGAATCTGCATAAAGTCGTTCAGTATGATAAGAAGTATGGCAATTTATATTTTGCCGACTCCACGCGTCCGGCATCGGTCGCAAAAATTAACTTTAAATTGGTTGAGCAGGAATTAACTAAGATAGGGCTTGCGAAAGTTATATAATCTCTGATTAAAAGCATAAAAGTCTTCAAGCTCTCCGATCCTTTCCTTTGGACTGCTTTTTGGGTCATATTTCAACCAAAATTTATTAACAAACCGCATAATCCGTAAACTGTGGAATATGCTGCATTGAAATTATCGAACCTTTGCTGACGCGGCAAAGGTTTTTTGTTTAGTTGTCCGTCCTTTAAGGACAGCGAAGTCGTTTATCCTGGTGCCGTGGTGTGCTAAACTTGATTCTGCACATGTTTCCGTTGATCAAAAATTTGATGACGCAAGGAAATGTTAGCCATAATATATACAATAAGACAGTTCAATCACATACTTAAAGCGAATGTTAAACTATAATTTTCAATAGTAGGGGGGGACGTTGGAATGAAAACTCATGTACTAGTTACAGATGACGATCCTCATATTCGTGAACTGTTGCGCTTCATTCTCGAGAAGGAAGTTTACACTGTGTTTGAGGCAGAAGACGGTGCTCAAGCTTCGATTATTTTGGAAAATGAGCAGGTTCATTTGGCTATTGTCGATGTTATGATGCCTGCAAAAAATGGATTGGAGCTTTGTCAAGAAATACGAATCCATTATGATATTCCGGTCATTATGTTAACGGCAAAAGGGGAGATTGAAGATAAAGAAAAAGGCTTCTTATCGGGAACGGACGATTATTTAGTCAAACCTTTTGAACCGAAGGAGCTGCTGTTCAGGATCAAAGCATTATTGCGGCGATATCAAATGGTCTCATCTGAAATCATCAAATTGAACAAAACGGTGATCAACAGGAAGAGCTATGAAGTTATCGTCGATGACAAAGTCTATATTATACCGTTAAAGGAATTTGAACTATTGTCGCAGCTTGCCAGTCATCCCGGACGTATTTTCACCCGCGAGCAGCTACTGCAGTTCATTTGGGGAATCGACTATGAAGGAGGCGTCCGGACAGTCGATGTACATATTAAACGTTTGCGCGAACGATTCAACGATAAAACTGACGATTTCAATATCACTACGATACGCGGGCTGGGATACAAGCTTCAGGTGAACAAACAATGAGAACCCTCTACACCCGTATCGTCATCACATTTATTTTGATTGCTTTGGTCAGCGGGCTGTCGGCCTTGCTGCTTTCCAATATTTATCTGGGAAAAATAAGGGAAAACAACGAGCAGAAAGTATTGAATATCAGCAATGAGATTCGCTTGTTATATGAGAAAGTTCCGGATCTTGCTCTGGATGTTTACTTGTCGCATATCTCTAATATGGGATTTCAGATTTATACCGTTAACGACCGTATGGAAGAAACATTTTATGGATCTCCTTTTAAGAATCGTGAAATCGATGTGAAGCAAATTCGCGGTGTATTGGAAGGAGAGGTCTATCACGGTATGGTGGAGGCACAACATTGGCTGACCGTTAATGGTTTTTTCGAAAACAGTATCCGAAATAGCGTGGGCGTTCCTTTAAAAATAAAGGGGGCTGACTACGCTTTGTTTGTGCGACCGAACCTGGAGCAGCAGATAGGCGATGTGCGGGTACTGCTGGGCATACTTTTAGTGATAACCTTTTTGGTCAGCATCGTATTGATTGCTGTTTCGACACAATTTATCGTGAAGCCATTGAAAAAGCTGACGAAGGCAACGAAGAAAATTGTCGAAGGAGACTACAATATTGAGATTGATTTGGCGCGGCAGGACGAGCTCGGTAATTTGGCGCGGCATTTTACGTTTATGGCCCAATCGATCAAGCAGCTGGATGAGATGAGACAACAATTTGTTGCCAACGTTTCACACGAGATTCAGTCCCCACTAACATCAATCCAAGGATTCGCCCAAGCAATTCTGGAAAAAGAAGCAACTCCCGTGCAAAGTGAACGATACCTTCATATCATTGAAGAAGAAAGCAGACGATTGTCGTCTTTAAGCAAGCAGCTTTTAACGTTAGCGACATTAGACAAGGAAAACAACGTTATGAATCCGTCCGCTTTTCGTTTAGACGAGCAGCTGCGGCAAATACTAATTGTATCCGAGTGGCAATGGGCAGAAAAACAATTGTCAATCGAGCTGGACCTGGAACAAACCGTCATTACTGCCGATCAACAACTTTTATATCAAGTTTGGTTTAATTTCATAACGAACAGCATCAAGTTCACACCTTCAGGGGGTACGATTAGCCTCAAATTGGCTGTCAAAGACGATGTTGTAGTAGAAGTAAGCGACACCGGCATCGGAATACCCGAGTCGGATTTGCCTCGCATTTTTGAGCGCTTTTATAAAGTCGATAGAGCAAGAGATCGCACTCGTTCAGGAAGCGGGTTGGGGCTGTCCATAGCGAAGAAAATCGTGGAGCTCCATCATGGAAGCATTAACGTGCAAAGCGAATCGGGCAAAGGTACGAGTGTTACGGTTCATTTGCCTTTCCTGTAATCCTCTGTTCATCGTCCATTCATATTCCTATCCTAAAATCGGGATTGTTCAAAAAAATAATTAGGATAAGGGGAATATCATATGTTTGGTGTGATGTTGTTTTCGCATTTGACAGGTTTATTTATTTGGATCGGCTCATTATTTGCCACGATAGTGATGCTGTTGATGTTAAAAAAACAAATAAGTTCTCAAGAATCAAAAGCATTAGCACAACGAATTATAAAAGTTTTTAGTTGGTTTGCTCATCCCGGCTCTGTCGTTGTATTAGCCAGCGGGGTATTTATGATTGTTCAACTGGGTTTGAGCTCCGATAAACCTTTTTGGCTGTCGGCTATGGAAAAAGGGGGCGGCATGATTGTATTGCTTTCTCTCATATTAACAGGAATTTGGGGGGGAAAAGTAAAAAAACAATTGAGAGCCGGGCAAGGCCATAATGTAAAATTAACCGGTTATTTAACAATGATGTCAATCATCGTCATTTTGATTATTCTGATTATGCTAATCGTAAGTATGAAGATATAATCTATACATGTACTGCTAATATTTATGGGGTGAGCAAAAGCTTAGTCGGATTCGACGCGCTGTTGCCCCCTTTTTGAATGTATGAAAGATGCAGTTCATGCTAATAGTCACGATTGACTAATCTAAAATGAACTTATATAATCATAAATATAAATGACAATTCTCAAAATGTTAAATGTCGGTTGAAAGGTATGCGGCAATCCTTCGTTGAAGTCCGTACCATTAAGATTCCCGCTTAGCGAATGATCATTCCAACATTTCGGCAAACAAAAACAGGAGGGATATGGTCATGGTCCATTTTAACGCGATTCATATGCAAGCAATGTCCAGTATCGGCATGGTCGCGATGGCACTGCTAGCCATTTTCGTTCGCAAGCGGTCAAGCGGCAAGCCGGTCTCAGCTGCGAAAATTATTATGCCTGCGCTCGGTATGAGCACCGGCTTTCTCATGTTTGTCATCCCACTGTTCAGGGTTTCCGTCATGTGGGCTTTGCCGGCTTTTTTCGCGGGTCTCCTGCTGTTCTCTTACCCTTTAATTCGCAGCTCAAAACTGGAATTGCATGACGGCCTGGTGTTTGTCAAACGATCCCAATCGTTCACATATGTTTTGTTGGGACTGTTGGCTGTACGCGTGGTTCTCCATAGATATATCGAACAATATATTTCTATCCCGCAAACAGGAGCGCTTTTCTTCATTCTTGCATTCGGTATGCTTGTGCCGTGGCGAGTGTCCATGCTGCTGCAATATCACAAACTGCTGCGAGCGGGTTAAATGCAGCTTGCTCAACGGGTACGAAGCAGGCCTCAAAGATACTCACTGGGAATTGGAAAGCATGTTGCAGCTGACGGAAATATCTGGTATTATTAGGCGTGTCGCTAAATGAGCGGGAATTATTGCCTTTGTTTGTATTCTCCAATCTTTGGATTTAACGTGAGACCATGGAAGGCCAAGTCCCACTATGCGAATATCAAATAATGGAAGCTCTGAAGTAGCGCCGCTGCTCGGAGTTTTTTTCTGTTACTCATGTATTGACTCAATGAGCCTTTGATCAAAAGGAGGAGTCAAAGCTTTTATGTCGAATAATGTCTAGGTACAAAGATGGATTGATTTTGATCAGGGACGTTTTTTATTAGGTATTAAGACCGTTTTTTCGTCCGTTTTTACTTATGGATCATAATAGTTCTACATAATACGGGTGCGTTACCTTTGCCGCGCGGCCATGGCAGCCACGTAACCGATCATTACAATTGCAGATAATCTGTCGTTGTTTGCCATATGTTGCATGATATAGACTCATCCGGGTATGAAGGAGAAATCAAAGTGCAAGAAAAAGATACGTCTTATTACTCCCGCAAAGCAACACTCTCTTTAAAAATCACTGAATTTGAAGTTCCGCCTATGCAAGATTTATTAATAATCGGTAAAAAAGCGCCGATCGGCCCGGAGGCTGTGAAACGGATGGCGCAGATGCTGTCACCGGAGCAATTTACAGTCGTTAAATTAAATCATGCCAAAATCGAAGCGGTTTTAGTTCGGAACTCTATTCTCCAAATGTTGGATGAACGTATATTAATGCAAATTATTATGGAAGAAGCGGACAGGCTGATCAGCGATACTATGGTGCTTCGTTCAGAGGTGAAGGTTTCTGTAACCGTGCAAAGGGAGGTAGAACTGTAATGAAGGTAAGGGAAATAATGACATCGCCAATCCATACTGTAACATCGGAACGAAGCGTCCAATACGTGTCGGACATTATGAGCGAGCTTAAAATCGGCTCCCTGGTCGTGGTGGATTACGGAAAAACGGTTGGCATCATAACGTCCCGCGATATTCGTTCTTCCCATCCCAACCGAATCGTGGCGGATAGTATGACCCCTGAACCGGTCAGTATATTACAAGATCAATTTGTTTGGGAGGCGCTCGATATTATGGAGAAGCACTGCATTGAACGCTTGCTTGTTATTGACGGCGAGCAAACAATCGGTATCGTGACGCGTGAAACGGTTCAAATAAAGCTAAGCCAAATACTTGATCCGTTGACCGGGTTGTATCGTGCGCCCTATATTCAGCACATCGGCGAGTATATGTTAAATCAGCGCCAACCGTTCCAGCTGCTTTTTATTGACCTTAACAATTTCGGTGAAATCAACAAAGTGTATGGGCATCCTGTGGGGGATGATATCATTGTGGGCTTCTCCAATCATTTGCGTTCGTCTTCGGATGATCGGGATTATGTATGCAGATATGCAGGAGATGAATTTGTTATTATTACCACCCGCAATGAGCACGATACGTTAGCCTTGGTCAACTCCGTCTCCAATCCGGCCATGATTCATAACATCAACATTTCTGCAGCTGTCGGGCTTGTAAACATCAGTCTGGTTACCGATTTTTTTACATACTCGCTTCGTGAACTAATAAGCCACGCCAGTCTTCAATCAACTTCCATAAAAAGATATTCCGCTTCATAAAGAATAGCGGTATCCCACACCCTCCGCAGCCTATTTGCGCTTATCAGCGTTATTATGCAAATATTTTCCTATATAATTTGTTCTATATTAGCACGCTGCCACTGGATTAAAGGGCTCGTCCAATAGAATACGCAGGCTGCTATTACGCAGCTTTTTTTTGCATATAATGTATTTGTTGACAATTACATCAACGTATAAGCTTTAATCCGGATTCATCAGCTTTTTCTTCTCGTCGGAGGTTTCAAAAGCGTCCAGTATAGAGGTGAGCAATCCGGGAAAACGAAACTCCAGATCTTCCGTTCTTAGAGACAGAAATCGCTGGGTGCCTTGGATGCGAACGTTCACGACACCGGCCTCCCTTAATGTGCGAGTATGATGGGAGAGGGTAGATTTTACAACGGGCACGTCTATGTCACCGCATGTCCGCTCATCCGATTTGCGAATTGCGGAGGCGATCAGCAAACGAACGGGATCGCTTAAGGCATATAGAACTGAGGACAAATGTATATCTGCGCGGTCTGGATGATATAAAATTTTCACGATATGGCCCCCTTGTTTTTTAGCTTATGATTGCATTATAGCACAATGCGTGCTATATTAATTGCATTGTTCGATAACTATCGAATATTAGAACTTGGAGGGAGAGAAATACATGAATGCCCGGACTACGCATGATTTAAACAAGGCCGCGGAGCAAGGGGGCATGAGCGAAGGAGCTGTTAATCTTCTGCTTGGCATAACGATTATACTCGTGATCATGAACACGATGATGTTTAATTTGGCATTGCCGAACGTTGCAGAAGCTTTCCAATTGTCGGCAGCTTCGGCCTCGTGGATCGTAACAGGCTATTCTATCGTATTCGCAATTTCATCGATCACTTATAGCCGGCTTGCCGATTTCGTTCCCATCCGTCGGCTGTTCATCATCGGAATTCTGTCGCTCAGCCTTGCGGCAATTGTCGGATTGTTCAGCAACAGCTTCATCATGCTGCTGGCAGTCCGTATTGTTCAAGCGTCCGGAGCGGGCTCGATTCCGGCCTTGTCACTGGTCTTGATATCTCGTTATGTACCGATTGAGCGGCGGGGTAAAGCGATGGCGATGCTGATGTCGTCGGTTTCGCTAGGTCTTGGTCTGGGTCCGGTCGTCGGCGGAGCGGTCGTCGAATATATGGGCTGGCATATTTTATTTGTCGTAACGGCGGTAACGCTGCTGTTAGTGCCTTTCTTTACTGTTCTCATTCCTAAGGAGAAGGCGCGAAAAGGTTCATTCGACGTACCCGGCGCATTATTCATTGGCGTTGGAACGACAGGGCTTCTTCTATTCCTGACGAACCATTCCTGGATTGCGCTGGCGTTCGGACTTGCCGCGCTTGTCCTGTTTGTTGTCCGCATACGCTCGGCCAAGGATCCTTTCGTGCTCCCGTCGCTATTCCGAAATCGTTCTTATCTTGTCCTGGGAGCCGTCGGTATCGCGGCATATCTTTGCAGCTTTGCAACGCTGTTCCTTATGCCGCAAATCCTCGTCAAGCAGTATAGTCTTAGCGCTATCGAAGCGGGACTTGTCATTTTCCCGGGTTCGTTTCTGGCGATGATCGTCTCCCAACGGGTGGGACGTATCATCGATGCTCATGGAAACAGCTCGATCATCCGATATATTCCGCTGCTCTTGCTGGCATCCGTCATTTTATTCGCTTTGTTCGAAGGAATTTCTTATGTTGCAATTCTGTTCATCTACATGTTAATGAGCGTTAGCTTCACCTTCTTATCGAGCGGCATATCCAATGAAATGTCCAAATTGCTGCACCCTTCGCAGATCGGATCCGGACTTGGACTGTTTCAGCTCTTGCAATTTTTCAGCGGCGCCTTCGGCGTTGCCGTCACAGCGAGCGCACTTGCCTGGCAGAAGGATCTCACTTTGGCGCATGCCTATAGCAATATCTATTGGGGGCTGGCGATCGTAGTTATCCTGTCCATCGGCTGCGCGCTCGTTTACCTCCGATCTGCGCTGCGCAGACCGCAAGCTTCTTAATAAATTTACGCACATCCAAAATCCGTAATATCGCTTTGCTGCAGCTTACAACGGAACGGTTGAGAAATTCGCAATAACGCCTATGCTCCTGCGCTTTGTATAGTGAAATCTGCCCTGGCAAACTATAAAGATACGAAAGTTTCTTTGTCAGGACAAGCGGCAGGAGGGGGGAATCATGGAAAATAAAGATACTGTTATAGCGGCAATAACCAGAGCAAAGGGCAGAAAGTCCTTATATCATTTTACAAGAGAAAGAAATTTGCCGGCTATTGCCCAATTCGACGCTCTATTGTCCAGCTATACCATTAACCCCCTCTTTGCAGGCGAGCGCCGTTCCGAAGCCAAGGCAGTGAACTATAATGGATATCGTATAACGATAAACGCCCATCTAAAAATTCCCGACAGCATGATGGACGCTGCAATCACACAGGAACAATTTCGTACTTGTCTGGACCGCCATGTATTTTTTTGGCCCACATTAAAGGATTGCCGGAAAATGTTGGACACTTACACCCGCAGAGAACCGGATGAATCGTTTGCTATTATGGAATTCGATGCGCGTTCCTTGTTATCTGAGCATTTTTCAGCGGCAAAGCTGTCTAAATACGACTCGGGGAGTTCGCCGCGGTTCCCGACTCTTTGCTCTTACAGGAAAAGTCCGGATATGTTTTTGCCATTAAATCGTTTCAAGACCGTCGTCAACAACATAGTGCCAGCAAAAGCGTCCGAAATACGGGAGATATTGATAGAAGATCGAGTTATCGAAGTCTCAAAGCATTTACGGGCTGTTTATGCCGATCATGGCAAAGGTATACCTGATTGCTGGAGAGATCTGGCGAAGCCTTTGACGGATTTGCAAATCGAAAAGGAGCGTATAGAACAGGAGAGAGTTGAATAAAAAAACTTTCACCGGCGAGAAGCGATTCCCGAAGATGAAAACCATACACAAAGACAAGCTCGCAAATCAATTGATTTTGCGGGCTTGTTTTTGCGTTGAACATTAACACGCACCACGGTCAACAGCGCTGTTTAAATTGAGTTTAAAAAGCTGTTGTATAGTTGACGTTACAAGACGGAGAGGAGAGAAAACGAATGAAAAATGAACAAACAAGCGTCGCCTGGCGGATAAACCGGGATGAGGACGGCGAGAAAGGCAGCAGCGCGGTGAAGGTTACCCGAAACATGAGCCGGAAGCGATCCGAACATAATTTGAAAAACGATATTGCGGAAGCGGAAAGGATGGATTCATGATGGAACTTGCGCAAAAAGCGGGGGGCTGGAGAATGTTCATCCGTCTTATTCAGCAAACGAACCCGCCAAAACTGAAATTGATCACGGCGCTGCTTCTGAGCATAACGAATACCGTGGTAGCCCTTAGCATTCCCATGTTTACGAAAAACTTCGTGGACAGCTTTTCACTGAGCTCGCTCAGTGTGGGACAGATTGTCCTGATCGCCGCGGCATTTATCGCTCAGGCCATCGCCGGCGGGCTCTCGATCTATTTGCTGAGCCATGCGGGGCAAAGCATCGTCGCGGCCCTGCGGGACCGGCTGTGGAAGAAGCTTCTCGTCCTGCCGGTAGCTTATTACGATAACAACCGGACAGGCGATACGATCAGCCGGATGACGAATGATACCGGAGTAGTGAAAGGACTGATCACGGAGCATCTGGCCAACTTTTTCACCGGCATTATTTCCATAATCGGCTCTGTGGCCACCTTGCTGTATCTCGACTGGCAGATGACGCTGACCATGCTAGTGGCCGTGCCGCTCACGATGCTGATTCTCGTCCCGTTGGGGCGCCAAATGTTCAAAATTTCCAAAGGATTGCAGGATGAAACCGCGAGCTTCACGACGGTGTTGAACCAGGTGCTGTCGGAAATTCGTCTCGTCAAGATGTCCAACGCGGAAGCCGCCGAATACGAAAACGGCAAGCGAGGCATCACGAATTTGTTTCGCTTCGGGTTGAAGGAGGGCAAAGTGCAGGCGATTATCGGGCCATCGATGTCTTTCGTGCTCATGATTTTGCTTGTTATTATTATCGGCTACGGCGGCCTGCGGGTTTCCTCGGGCATATTGACTGCCGGGGAGCTGGTTGCGTTTATTTTATACCTTGTGCAAATTATAATGCCGATGGGGCAATTCACTCAATTTTTCACCCAGCTGCAAAAGGCGAGAGGCGCCACGGAACGGATTATCTCGATGCTTGAGTACCGCGAGGAGGACCATACATCGGGAAAAGAAGTGAAGAACGCGAACCTGCCGATTGCGGTGGAGCAAGTGTCGTTTGCTTACGAAACCGGCGAGACCATTTTGAAGGATGTGAGCTTTACCGTCGAACCGGGCAAAGTGACGGCGATCGTCGGCCCGAGCGGCGGAGGGAAAACAACGCTGTTCTCTTTGCTTGAAAGGTTTTATCAGCCGCAGAGCGGGACGATCCGGCTCGGTTCGGAGCCGATCGATGCTTTTTCACTGCAATCGTGGAGAAGCCGTATCGGTTATGTATCTCAGGAAAGCCCGCTTATTGCCGGAACCGTGCGGGATAATATCTGCTATGGCATGGAGCGGGAAGTCAGCGACGAAGAGCTGGAACGCGTGGCGGCAATGGCGTATGTCGATCAGTTCATCGGCGGGTTTCCGGACCGCTACGAGACGGAAGTCGGCGAACGGGGCGTCAAGCTTTCCGGCGGACAGCGTCAACGAATCGGCATCGCTCGGGCGCTATTGCGGGATCCGCAAATTTTGATGCTCGACGAAGCCACATCCAGCCTCGACAGCAAGTCGGAAATCGTTGTACAGAAGGCGTTGAAAAACTTGATGAACGGCCGGACGACCGTCGTGATTGCCCACCGGCTCTCGACTGTAGTGGATGCGGATCAAATTATATTTGTCGAGAAAGGCAGAATAACGGGGAGAGGGACGCATGAAGAGCTGCTGCAAAGCCATGACATGTATCGCGAATTCGCCGCTCAACAGCTGCGGCAAAGAGCAGGCTGAACAGCCTGCCAGGACATTCGTATCCTGCTTCGAACTGATGTATGCTAATAATAATAGTATCAACTTTCATAAAGGATGTTGAATATGACAAAATTGCTGGTGGTTGACGACGATGCGCATATCCGCGAGCTGGTCAAGGTGTTTTTGCGCAATGAAGGCTTCGATGTTCTTGAAGCTTGCGACGGCGTGCAGGCGCTCTCGATGCTGGAATCACTGAAAGCCGATCTGGTCATTCTGGATATTATGATGCCGAACATGGACGGATGGCAGCTGTGCCGCGAGCTGAGGGAGCATTACGATATCCCGCTCCTCATGCTGACGGCCAAAGGGGAAACATCGCAAAAGATAAAAGGCTTCGAGCTTGGCACGGACGATTATCTCGTCAAACCGTTCGAACCGGCCGAGCTGGTCGTCCGGGTGAAGGCGCTGCTGAAGCGATACCGGATCTCCACGTCCCAGACCGTTCAGATCGGAGATTTGGTTCTGAACCGGAAAACGTTTGAAATTTCCGCAGCCGGTCAAAACATGACGCTGCCGCTGAAAGAATTCGAGCTGCTGTTCAAGCTGGCCAGCTACCCCGGCAAGACGATTTCCCGGGAGCAGCTGATCGAGGATATTTGGGGCTACGACTTCGAGGGGAACGAGCGGACGGTCGATGTCCATATCAACCGGCTGCGCGAACGATTTCCCGACAATCGGCATTCGTTTCGGATCAAGACGATGCGCGGTCTCGGGTATCGTCTGGAGGTACTGCCATGAATAAAGCATGGCACATAACTCTCCGAATACTTGGCGTCATAGGCTTTATCATTTTCGCAAACCTGTGCGGGTCCGCCGTTTATTGGATCGCTTCGCAGCTGTTTCAATCGATGGAAACACCGCCTTCCGAATATATCAGATGGTTGATTACCTCGATCGGCGGGTTCTTGCTTTTTGCCGCTATTACGATCGCTTATGGCCTCATCATGCGGCCGAGACAAATGGATTTCTTTCAAATATTAATCGATGCGGTGAGGCAAATCGCGAGAGGCGATTTCAATGTGAAGCTTACGATCAAGCGGGATGACAACTTTGGCAAGCTCATTGACAGTATCAACCATATGGCCGTACAGTTGAACCAGATGGAACAAATGCGCCAGGAGTTCATTTCCAACGTCTCGCACGAAATCCAGTCCCCGCTTACGTCCATCGCCGGGTTTGCCAGAGTGCTGCAGGAGGGAGAACCGACCCTGGAGGAACGTATGCATTACTTAAGCATCATCGAGACCGAAAGCAAGCGCTTGTCGAAGCTGAGCGAAAATTTGCTCAAGCTGACGTCGCTGGAATCGGATCAGCATCCGTTCGAGCCCAAGCGTTACAGGCTGGACAAACAGCTGAGGAATCTGATCCTGGCCTGCGAGCCGCAGTGGAGCGGGAAATCGATTGAAATGGAGGCAAGTTTGGCCGAGATGCATATTGAGGCCGATGAGGATATGATGAGCCAAGTATGGGTCAATCTGCTTAACAACAGCATTAAATTTACTACGGACGGCGGAACTATCAGGGTTGATTTGCAGCGGAGAGACCGGCAGGCGGTCATCCGCATTGCCGACACCGGTATCGGCATGTCTGCAGAAGATTGCGAACATGTGTTTGAGAGATTCTTTAAAGTAGACAAATCGCGGAACCGGGAGCTCGGCGGCAGCGGGCTGGGACTTTCCATCGTGAAAAAAATCATCGATTTGCACAAAGGAGCCGTTAGCGTGCAGAGCAAACCGGGCGAGGGGACGATATTTACCGTTGTATTGCCGGTGGAGCCGTGATGACTCTTTTGAGGATGATCGTCATGACAGATACTTGCGAAAAATGTTTTAATCACGTCTTCTAAATGTAAAATCCGCTGTACTTATCCTGATTCACAAGGAAAATTATAGCTAAATCAAGGAATGGGCAAAATGGGCTGTTAGTATCATAAAAAAATACGGGCATAAAAAAAGCCCCGATGATAATCGGGAGTTTACTCTAATCAAATATTTAAATTTCAATTTCATCAATCGGTTCATTGAGATCTTCATGCTGAATCTGCTTGGAGTTTTCTGCTGTATAACCTGTGCTTTCATGTTCTGTCGTATCTTCATAAATAGTTTCGGGATTTCCGTCGGTTTCAATATCGATGTTTTCATTGGGCATGCTGCGTCCATCCTCCTTTTAAGACTATAGGATAGGGATAGATTTCCCGTCATAACAAATTTTATTCCGTATTCGTAACTATCTGTTATCTCTCCTCGTCCTATAAGTATATTAGGAGGGTTTACATGAACTGGAACTTTTTGATCATTGTTATTTTGTTCGTTATTAATTTTCCTGTCTATAGATTCATCTTTAGATTATTTTTCTCTGATGCCGACGATTTTGATGAATCGGTCAGGTATTCGTTTACCCCAAATTTCATATCATTTTTCAGAGGAGAGTACTTGCAAGATAAACTTGGGACGATGAGATTGAAATTTTTTGTTTTTATTTGTGTTGTTGTAATAGTGGTAGAGTTTATGCTGATCAATCAACTATTCGATTTTATTAATATAAACTTTGGCAAATAAAATAACAATTCATTTTAAGGGCATCCAGACTATGAAAAACAAACCAAGATGGTCTACACTGATACTATTATGTATTGTTGTTTTGCTGTATTTTTACAAGCCGGAGCTATTTTCATTTTCAACCCCGACGACTGCTCAAAACGGTGATGGAGAAGCGGCATATACGCTCATCTTCCCTTCAGACCGCTATCCGGAAACCGCGGCGCACATCAAATCGGCTATTGAACATGGGGAACCGTCCGTCTGCACGATTGATAGAAAGGGCGCAGAAGAAAACCGAAAGGAATCTCTCAAGGGAATACCTACAAAACCTAATTTGGACCGTGATGAGTTTCCTATGGCCATGTGTGCCGAAGGCGGTACCGGTGCCGATATCATGTATATAAGCCCGTCCGATAACCGGGGTGCCGGGTCTTGGGTGAGCAATCAGTTGGAAAAGTATTCGGATGGAACCAAAGTGAAGAATATTGTTAGATGATCCAGATGCATTTATGAAAAAGAGTTGATAATCATCAGCCGCCAAGGAGTATTGTCATGATAGAGAGAGAAAACGTTGAAGCCAATCTTCACTATTTGGTTGCTCAATATAGCGGGCTTGTCGAGCTGCTTTTAGCGAAAAAAGGAAACGATGGAATAAGCCGGTTGTCCAAGTCGGATATGGCCGCACATTTGGGAATTTCGCAGACGGCTATTTCAAAACGGTTAAAGAAATTCATACATTTTGGATTGATTGAAAAATCCGGAATAGCGGGTTATCGTGTCATACATACCGATTTTATGGAGACCCCTCTTGGGAGAGTATTCGATTTGCTGACGATAATTGAGGCAACGCCTAATTTAAGCTATGAGCAGCAAGCTAAGGAATTGGGAGTTTCAGTACATGAAATCGAAATGATCTATGGGTACTTGGTATATTTATTAAATTAAGCTGATCGTCCCATTCAACCACATCAGGCATCACGTTTGCTGACACTTCCGCTAAGCGTTTGCTGGATTTTTCCCGCAGGACGCATTAGTAATACGAAGGGGAGAGCAATAAACAAATCGTATGATTAAACTTATTGCTTTCCCGGGTTATAAAAAAATCAAGTAGAGTAGTCTATGCTCACGAAAGAACCGTTACCTATATTTCTACAGACTTCGAAGAGAACGGTAGATGGCTTCTTAAGTAAAACATATTGATGCACAGAAATCACTTGATTTAGAAGGTGCTATAATTTGGTAGTACGAACATGCAGTTCACATGAATTTCCAAAGAGGTTCACACCTGGAAAATGGATGTGAATACCAAATTATTCACATTATTATCCAGATTATTTATTGAATTATTCCTGTTTTTGGTCGCAAATGAAGTTCATGCATAATTGGGTTAAAAATCGCCGTCGCACCCCTCATGGGGTGCGTGGATTGAAATAATTCTTCCATAGCCGTACCAGCCTGTCCCATGCCGTCGCACCTAATGAGGGGTACGTGGATTGAAATCCTCTGCGGACACTGGCTCGACCTTCCCATCCCGGTCGCACCTCATGAGGGGTGTGTGGATTGAAATTAATGAAGAATGTATGTAACAAGTGATCAAGCCAAGTCGCACCCCTCATAGGTGCGTGGATTGAAATTAGCGTACCTCATCGACGACCTCGTCCAGCCTGTTACCCCGATGCATGAAGGAGGAACCTCTACATTCATTCCAGTTCATCGTATTCTCTAAATCGCAAGCAATCCGATTGGTTCGAAAAAAATTTTTTATCCATTTACTCGTAAATGTAGTACAAAATAGATGGTATAATGTTCCTATACTTTCTGCATATTTCGTAGAGTTAAGGAATTTGAATGTTCCTTCTATTATCCAGAGGAACTAAACATAAATCTTCTAACATAAGGATGGACCTTAGGAGGGAAGAACATTCTTTCATTTGCGAACAACAACAGTATCAGGTAAAACTTAATGCGCAGGATAATTTGATTCAGAGGGTCATTTAATTTTGTAGTGTGAACATGCGGTGCGAACCTGAAGCACACATAGATTTCCAGGGGGTTCGCACCAAGGAAATGGATGTAAATACCAATTTAATCATATTAAAGTCCATATTGTTTTGAGTAATTATTAAAATATGTGTGTTTTTGGTTGTATTTATGCGGTTTTGGGCATATTTGGGTCAAAAATCGCTGTCGCACCCCGCACGGGTGCGTGGATTGAAATCTCCTTCAAATTCTTTAAGATGCTCATGACCCGGGTCGCACCCCGCACGGGTGCGTGGATTGAAATTACCAACCAGCCATTGATACCTGGCGGATTGTCAGTCGCACCCCGCACGGGTGCGTGGATTGAAATGTGATATTCATCGGGGTCAAAACATTCTCGTTTGACGTCGCACCCCGCACGGGTGCGTGGATTGAAATTGGCCGATCCCTGCAAAGAAGTTGGACAGCAAAGTCGCACCCCGCACGGGTGCGTGGATTGAAATGATAATGCCGCCTATTTCACGTTGCAGCGTAGAGTCGCACCCCGCACGGGTGCGTGGATTGAAATTTGCACGAATCTATTGTCCAACGCGTTGATACATGTCGCACCCCGCACGGGTGCGTGGATTGAAATTTCCTAACGGCGCCAATGACTTGGCTGCTGCTATTGTCGCACCCCGCACGGGTGCGTGGATTGAAATCCTGGAGTTGCAGGAGTGCCGTCCGGATTTTTACGTCGCACCCCGCACGGGTGCGTGGATTGAAATTTCTTGCCATAACGGTTCAACAGTCTGCCGCGCTGGTCGCACCCCGCACGGGTGCGTGGATTGAAATCGGCTGCTGCTTTGTCTTCCTCCAGCTGTATTCCTCGTCGCACCCCGCACGGGTGCGTGGATTGAAATGGTGTGACGGACGAGGAATTGAGGGAGGAAGACGAGTCGCACCCCGCACGGGTGCGTGGATTGAAATATGAAGGCGCTTAGGTCTTACCCGTCTATCCATGTCGCACCCCGCACGGGTGCGTGGATTGAAATCGCCAAGTTCTTCGCCTGATCAGCGGCAAGCTGTGTCGCACCCCGCACGGGTGCGTGGATTGAAATCTGTGGTTAAGTTGGATATCAAGGGCGAATCGTTGGTCGCACCCCGCACGGGTGCGTGGATTGAAATTTCGAAATTGTTTTGAATCAAGCAGATACGCCTTACGTCGCACCCCGCACGGGTGCGTGGATTGAAATGCCATGGACTCGTCCCCTTTTAATAAAACTCAACGTCGCACCCCGCACGGGTGCGTGGATTGAAATGCTATCCCAATGAAGTCCATCGTCCTACTCAAATCGTCGCACCCCGCACGGGTGCGTGGATTGAAATTCATCTTTTTTTTGAAAATCATGATCAGCCACAACAGTCGCACCCCGCACGGGTGCGTGGATTGAAATGTCCGCAACCACGACCCTTATCTAATCACATCCATCGTCGCACCCCGCACGGGTGCGTGGATTGAAATCTCAATATGCTTTTCCGTCCTAACATTACTACCTTGTCGCACCCCGCACGGGTGCGTGGATTGAAATGTAGATCGTGTGTTGTTTATCATCTTGTTTTACGTCGCACCCCGCACGGGTGCGTGGATTGAAATAATCAATTGATCGGCCATGGCGATTTGCTTTTTCGTCGCACCCCGCACGGGTGCGTGGATTGAAATTGCCGTGCTGGTAGCACTCCCGAGAATTGGATGAGGTCGCACCCCGCACGGGTGCGTGGATTGAAATATCTGCACCCTGTATCCCTCCTCATAATTCTGATGTCGCACCCCGCACGGGTGCGTGGATTGAAATGCTGTGGCCTGCGCAGTGTTTACCCGCGAGTCCAAAGGTCGCACCCCGCACGGGTGCGTGGATTGAAATTGTGGTATCATTAATAGATACCAGACCTCTTTGAACGTCGCACCCCGCACGGGTGCGTGGATTGAAATTGGCAGTTGGCTCTGCTTTGACAGCGGCCGTTAGGTCGCACCCCGCACGGGTGCGTGGATTGAAATGGTATCAGCTGGTTGATCAGCGTCACTCGTAAAAAGTCGCACCCCGCACGGGTGCGTGGATTGAAATATTTTTGCCTGTACAACAAGCCTACGCATATCCCGTCGCACCCCGCACGGGTGCGTGGATTGAAATTAATCCGACTCCACGTAATCCAATCGCCTCTCCGGTCGCACCCCGCACGGGTGCGTGGATTGAAATTAAATAAAGGCGAAGGGGGCAAACTGTACTCCTAGAGTCGCACCCCGCACGGGTGCGTGGATTGAAATGTTATACATGCCGACCATTAATTCAGCGTTCGGGAGTCGCACCCCGCACGGGTGCGTGGATTGAAATCGCTTGGAAGTACTGACGAGTGAGTCTTGTAAAGTGTCGCACCCCGCACGGGTGCGTGGATTGAAATATCCTCTCTCTGATCATTGGCACCCTGTTTATGGATGTCGCACCCCGCACGGGTGCGTGGATTGAAATGGCCATAGCGATATGAGGGTCACTTTACGGTATAGTCGCACCCCGCACGGGTGCGTGGATTGAAATATAGACAAAATAACATCACCGGGATTGGACTTAGGGTCGCACCCCGCACGGGTGCGTGGATTGAAATATCTTTGGTTATAGGGGGTAGATAACTATCGAAACGTCGCACCCCGCACGGGTGCGTGGATTGAAATGACTAGAATCGCAATCATTCGTGGCTTCGGGTACAGTCGCACCCCGCACGGGTGCGTGGATTGAAATTGCGGTGGTGTACCGCTTGCCTGTGTTGTTGGAAGTCGCACCCCGCACGGGTGCGTGGATTGAAATCGAATCATGATCATTGGATTAGCACGGGTAAGCAGTCGCACCCCGCACGGGTGCGTGGATTGAAATAGATATGAAACATAGGGAATACAACTTAGATGAAGTCGCACCCCGCACGGGTGCGTGGATTGAAATACATTAATTTTATCACCTAGTTCAAACGCCTGGGTCGCACCCCGCACGGGTGCGTGGATTGAAATACCGATTGAGGCGCTAAAGAATCCGCGAGGCAAGTCGCACCCCGCACGGGTGCGTGGATTGAAATTGATAGTGCATTTCGACCATTTGCCGTAGTTCGGGTCGCACCCCGCACGGGTGCGTGGATTGAAATATCCAAGTCCTTCCGAATGGCAATATCCGTGCACGTCGCACCCCGCACGGGTGCGTGGATTGAAATTGGATCAAAAGGACAAAGTTCGTACGATCGTAGATTCGCACCCCGCACGGGTGCGTGGATTGAAATGGGAGGAAACAGCCTAATGGATGAATTTGAATTTGGTCGCACCCCGCACGGGTGCGTGGATTGAAATTCTGATGATGCAATCAGCTATAGAGGCTATCGGGGTCGCACCCCGTACGGGTGCGTGGATTGAAATTCAACGTATCCAACACGCAAGTTTGAGGAATGGAACGTCGCACCCCGCACGGGTGCGTGGATTGAAATGCGTCGTCGTCATCACCAAGGACGGCAAGTCCTATCGCACCCCGCACGGGTGCGTGGATTGAAATAAAAAGCCAAACGGTAACGAACACGAGGTTACAAAGTCGCACCCCGCACGGGTGTGTGGATTGAAATTTTAACACTTAATACAGCATCTGTAGTGCAGCCGGTGTCGCACCCCGTACGGGTGCATGGATTGAAATGCTGCTTCGGACGAATGGTGTAACGAACCGTAACCGTCGCACCCCGTACGGGTGCTTGGATTGAAATAGCTATGGATATGCCAATGCCGGAAGTTGATACGGTCGCACCCGCACGGGTACGTGGATTGAAATGACAACGGGTTCAGTCGTCTGCCTTTCAAACAGGAGGTCGCATCCTATACGGAAGCGACCTCCTGCTTGAAAGATCGTGTATATTTTTCAATATCATCCTCGATCCAGACTATTTAAAAAGTATTTCTCCTTTTATGTAGCAATAGTCCCCAAAACAATGGTAAAATAGTATAATATTCCTATTATTTCTACATATTTCGCAAGTTTCTTACCATCAGACTTATTATAGATTGAATTTACGATATATGATTACAATCGGTAAGAGAAGCTTTTCAGATAGCAGCATGTGGCAGTGTTAGGCAGTCGGAAAACCCATTTAGAGGTTCTATGGCTATCAACTTCCAGATCAATCGATGAATGAGCATTTTGCAAAGAACAGGGGGAGCTAAAATGAACTACATCGCCCATGTCCGTGAAAGTGATAAGCAGATTCAAAGCGTCGAGGAACATTTGCTTGGAGTCAAAGCTTTGGCAGAATCATACGGTGAGAAGATTGGCGTCAGGCATATAGCAGGTCTCGCAGGTATGCTTCATGATCTGGGCAAATTTACCCATGAATTTCGAGAGTATATCCTCGCAGCTGTGAACAATCCGGATGCTCCTCCGAAACGAGGAAGCGTCGATCATTCGACAGCAGGCGGGAAACTGTTACACGAGCGGTTTCATACGGGAACCCCTTCCAGATACAATTGGATTCTGGCCGAAGTCGTAGGCAATGCAATCCTATCTCATCATTCCTATCTTCACGATTTTTTAAATCCGGATTTGGAATCTCCTTACTTAAAGCGCGTTGAGAAAACACGGGATGAGCTAAAAGAGTTCGACGGGTCTGTGCAATGTTTTTTCGAATATGTAATGAGAGAGGTGGAGTTTCAGCAGTATGTTTCCCATGCATTAGTTGAGTTGGAAGCTTATTTGTTGAAATCGTTTATAGGGAATAGTGAAAGCAACTTGATGTTCCTGACTAAATTTATTTTTAGCGCATTAATCGACGCAGATCGAACGAATACGAGATTATTTGAAGAAAATAAAATGGTTGAACCGGAACTGGACCGCAGAGAGCTATTCGATGCTTATTATGAGAAGCTTATGGAGAAAATGAACTCCTATCAAATTCAAGACAACGCTCAAACGCGAATTAATGTGCTTAGGAGGGGAATGTCGGAGCAGTGCGACCAGTTTGCGGAAAAGCCTTCGGGAATTTATACGTTATCGATTCCAACGGGTGGCGGCAAAACGTTAGCGAGCTTAAGATACGCGCTTAAACACGCCAGTCTGCACCATAAAAAGCGCATCATCTATGTAGTTCCTTATACGACGATTATCGAACAAAACGCCGAGGAAGTTCGCAATATTTTGCTGGATGACGGGCATATTTTAGAGCATCACTCTAACGTGATCGACGATGTGAATGATGACGATGAGCATCAGGATGGCATCATTAATACGCAGCAAAAGTTGAAGTTGGCTAAAGATAACTGGGATTCGCCGATTATTTTTACAACGATGGTACAATTTTTGAACGTGTTTTATGCCAAAGGAAGCAGAAATATTCGGAGGCTTCATAACTTATGCGAGTCGGTGATTATATTTGACGAGGTGCAAAAGGTGCCCGTTACATGTGTATCGTTATTTAATCATGCGCTCAATTTTTTGAAAACCTATGGCCATTCCAGTCTCATTCTTTGTACAGCGACCCAGCCCGCACTGGACTTTGTCGAGCATAGGTTGGAAATGAGTACCGACGCTGAAATTATCCATGACCTGGATCGCGTAATTGAAGCATTTAAACGAGTAGAAATCGTCGATAAAGCAACGGATGACAGATTTGACAATGACAAACTAGCCGATTTTATTGTAGAGAAAATCAACGAGGTTCAGAGTGTGCTTGTTATTTTGAATACGAAAACGGTTGTGAAAAAATTATATCGCCAACTGGAGGGAAGCGAGGTCCCTGTTTATCACTTAAGTACATCGATGTGTGCGGCGCATCGGAGTCATATTTTAGGACAAGTGCGGAAACATCTTAATAATAAAAATGAAAAAGTCATATGCATCAGCACCCAACTGATTGAAGCCGGAGTCGATGTTAGTTTTGATTGCGTGATTCGCTCCTTGGCGGGACTGGATTCTATTGCACAGGCTGCCGGCAGATGCAATCGGCATGGTAAGCAGGAGATTCAGAATGTTTATGTGATTGATCATGCGGAGGAGAACCTGAAACATTTGCAGGAAATTAAGGTCGGAAAACAACTGTCCAAGAAAATCCTCATCGATCTCAAGCAAGAGCCATACAATCATGGCGGCCATATTCTATCTGCTCAGGCAATGGATAAATATTTCAAGGAATTTTATACGGATTTCAGTTCGAATTTGAACTATTTTATTCCCAAATTACAGAAGGAAATGATAGAGCTGTTGACGTCTGATCGAAAACATAACTCGTACAATCTTGCCTATACACAAAATAAGAAGGAAAGCTTTCCGCTATTTATAGTGAACAGCTATCGAACGGCGGCAGAAAACTTTCATGTTATCGATGACCGGACAACCTCTGTTATTGTCCCTTATGGCGAGGAAGGCAGGAGTATGATTGCGCAGCTCAATGGCGATGAAACGATTGAGGATCTTTCACGATTGCTGCGGAAAGCGCAGCAGTACACCATTAATCTGTTTGTTTACGAACGAGAGCAATTGGTGAAGAATGGTGGGCTGGTTAGCCTGCTCGACGGGAAGATATTAGCGCTAATGGAAAGCGCTTATAACATGGAATTCGGTCTCGATCTTGAGAATGACAGCCAGTTTGAATTCGGAATGTATTGAGGAATAGGGAAGGAGGTGAATCTGTGAGAAATTCGATAGAATTTGTCGTATATGGGGATTATGCCTTATTCACAGACCCATTGACCAAGCTTGGCGGGGAAAAGCTCAGCTACCAGGTGCCCACCTATCAGGCTCTCAAGGGAGTTGTCGAAAGCATTTACTGGAAGCCGACTCTGATCATGTATATTGATGAGGTGCGTATCATGAAGCCCATCCGTATGGAGTCTAAAGGTATTCGCCCCATGGATTATGGCGGAGGAAATACGCTGGCCAACTATACGTATCTGAGAGATGTTTCCTACCAGGTACGGGCTCACTTCGAGTTCAACATAAACCGTCCGGATATGGCCTATGACCGTAACGAGCATAAGCACCATAATATATTGAAGCGCTCGCTTCAGGTCGGGGGCCGCAGAGATATTTTTCTCGGTGCCAGGGAATGTCAGGCTTATGTCGAGCCATGCGTATTTGGCGAAGGAAAAGGTTTTTACGATGACTATGGCAATATACATCTGGGAAGTATGCTTCATGGCTTGAATTATCCGGATGAGACGGGCAGAAACCAATTGGAAGTACGTCTGTGGAACCCGGTCATGAAAGACGGCATTGTCCAATTCATTCGACCCGAACAGTGTACGCATATTCGCACGGTTGCAGATATGCAGCCAAAGCATTTCGATCCTGCCAACGTCGTATCCGTAGACGATTTGTTCGCACAATTGGAGGGGGGGAATCCATGAGCTGGTTGTTAAATTTATATGAAACGTATGAATCGAATTTAGACCTTGTTGGCAAAATTGAAAAAAAACATAATGATCAGGAATATACGCTGCTGCCTGTCTCGCATACAACGCAAAATGCACATATCGAAGTGGAGATAACGGAGAACGGGGAATTTCACTCGGCTACAGTGATTGACAAGAGCGATGCCAGCACGTTGATTCCGTGCACCGAAGATTCTGCGAACCGTGCAGGCTCCAAGATCGCGCCCTACCCCTTGCATGACAAATTAAGTTATGTAGCGGGAGATTATGCGGCTTTTGGTGGGGAAATCAAGAAGGAAGAGCCCTTTCCATATTACATCAAGCAGTTGAAAGATTGGGCAGACTCCCCGCAAGCCGCGGCCAAGGTGAAGAGCATCTACCTCTATTTGAGCAAAGGGAAGCTCATTCAGGATTTGGTGAAAGAGAAGGTTTTATATGTCGATGCCGGGGATCGGCTGTTGGACAAGTGGGATCAGCATGCGGAGGCTTTTCATGGCACAACAAGGCCGCCGATCTTCTCCGTGATTGCTGGCGAGCAAGCGAGCGCATTCGTAAGATTCAATGTTTATTCGCCTGCAAAGATATTATCGAAAGTATGGAAGGATCAGGAGATGTACGATTCCTTTGTCCAATTTTACAGCGGCCAGTTGGGCGACGAGGACCTTTGCTACGTCACGGGAAGAACGATGCCAGCGACGGATAAGCATGCTAACAAAATCAGAAATGCGGCAGACAAGGCCAAATTAATTTCGGCCAATGATACCAGTGGTTTTACGTTTCGAGGACGGTTTAATCTTAGCCATGAAGCGGCAAGTATTAGCTATGAAGTATCCCAGAAAGCGCATAATGCATTAAAATGGCTCATTAATAGACAGGGAAAAATCATGGATCAGCGAGTATTTCTCGTATGGGGCAATGATGACCTGGATATTCCGGGGCTGACGGAGGATTCTTTTGCGATCGACCCCGAGGCGGTTGCCGTCAAAGAGAAAGTATCTTTTACCAACAAAGAGTACGCCAGCGAAATGGCCAAGGCACTGGACGGATATAGAAATCGGTTGAGTTCTCCATCTGAGGCAAAGGTAAACATTTTGATCATGGATTCGGCGACAACCGGACGTATGGCCGTGCTGTATTACCGCAATATGAACAAGGAGCTTTATTTGGACAAGCTTGTAAAATGGCACTCCACCTGCGTATGGCTACACCGCTACCGGAAGGACGATAATGGCGATTTTGTGCAATTTTACGGAGCGCCCGCCACAAAGGATATTGCGTATGCCGCTTATGGCCCGAGAGCAAGCGACAAGGTTGTCAAAGGGCTGATGGAACGTATGCTGCCGTGCATCATCGATGACCGTAACATTCCTTCAGATATCGTATCCAGCGCTAAACAACGTGCGTCAAGCCCTGAATCAATGGAGAAATGGGAATGGGAGAAGACGTTAAGCATCGCATGCGCATTAATCAACAAAAGGGAGGGAATCAATGTGGCATTGGATACGGATAACAATGACCGTGATTATTTATTTGGCCGCTTGCTAGCTGTCGCCGATGTGCTTGAAAGACGTGCACTGGGTGATGAAACGAGAGCCACGAATGCGATTCGTTATATGAATGCATTCTCCAGACATCCGGAAAGAACGTGGAGGACGATCCAGGCCTGTTTGCAGCCCTATCAAGCGAGACTTGGTACGAAGGCGACTTATTGGTCCAAGATCATAGATGAAGTGGCTTCTCGAATTCCGGCGGATCAATTCAATAATAAGCCGTTATCCGGATTGTATTTGCTCGGCTTTTACAGCCAGCGGCACGAGCTTTATCAGAAAAAAGAATCTAACGATGCAGTGGAAGCATCGAATTAAGAAGGAGAGATCGACATGACCTCACTAAATCATAAAATCGATTTTGCGGTTGTTTTATCTGTGACCAAGGCTAATCCTAATGGCGATCCATTAAATGGAAATCGTCCGCGGCAAAACTACGATGGCTATGGCGAAATTTCGGATGTTGCGCTGAAACGGAAGATTAGAAACCGCCTGCAGGATATGGGCGAATCTATCTTTGTTCAGTCTAACGATCGTAAATCAGATTCCTATGGTAGTTTAAGAGAGCGTGCAGACGCGAATGCCGAGCTAGAAAAGATTTTGAAGTCGAAGACAGTTTCCGGAGATGAGTTTGCCAACATCGCTTGCGGGGAATGGCTCGATGTCCGAAGTTTCGGTCAAGTGTTTGCATTCAAAGCGGACAAAGGAGCCGGTGTGTCCGTCGGCATACGCGGTCCGGTATCGATTCATACCGCAACGAGCCTTGATCCTATCGATATTACGAGCATGCAGATTACGAAAAGCGTCAATTCCGAACCTGGTACGTCCAGAGGTTCGGATACGATGGGCATGAAGCATCGCGTGGATTGGGGAGTCTATATGTTTTACGGGAGCATCAATACGCAGCTTGCCGAGAAGACCGGATTTACGAATGAAGATGCCGAGAGGTTTAAGAATGCACTTGTATCATTGTTCGAGAACGACGCCTCATCCGCCAGACCGGAAGGCAGCATGGAAGTCCATACCGTGTATTGGTGGGAGCATAATTGTAAGTTGGGTCAATATTCGTCCGCCAAGGTTCATCGGTCGTTGAAGGTTGAAAAGCGTGTTGAAGAGCCGAAAAGTTTCGAGGATTACGAGTTCGTTATTCAGCCGTTGGAGGGCTTGAAGGTTGAGGTCATTGATGGTCAATAAGGAGGACGACGAGTATTTAATGTTGTCCGGAATTCAGCATTTTCAATTTTGCAAGCGGCAGTGGGCATTCATACATATTGAACAGCAATGGGAAGAAAATGTCAAAACCATTGAGGGCGAGCACCTTCATCGGAATGCCGATCAGCCGTTTGCAAGAGAGAAGCGGGGCGATAAGCTTATCGTCCGCGCAATGCCTGTGAAGTCGGAGCACCTGAACATATCAGGCATTTGCGATGTAGTGGAATTTATAAGGGATGATAGCGGTGTTGAAATTAATGGCGCTGAAGGCAAATACGTCGCATATCCGGTTGAATATAAGCGAGGAAAGCCGAAAATGAGCGATGAAGATATTTTGCAATTGGCCGCACAAGCCATTTGCCTGGAAGAAATGCTTTTGTGCAACATACACACAGGCTATATGTTCTATAACGAGATCAAACATAGAGTGGAAGTATCGCTAACCAGGGAAATTAAAAATAAAGTGCAGTCGGTTGTCGCTGAAATGCAAGATTACTATAAGCGCAGGTATACGCCTAAAGTGAAAACCGGGACCTTCTGCCGAAGCTGCTCTCTTCAACATATTTGCTTGCCGGAGCTGATGAATAAACGGACCGTGAAAAGTTATATTGAAGGGAAAATCAAGGAATGAAGAAGCTGCTGAACACGCTATTTATTACACAGCCCGATGTTTATTTGTCTCTGGACGGCGATAATGTTGTTCTTCTTAAGGAACAGGAGAAGCTGGGTAGATTGCCGATGCATAACCTGGAATCGATTATCGCCTTTGGTTACACCGGTGCAAGCCCGGCTCTAATGGGATATTGTGCAGAGCGCAATATCTCATTAGTATTTTTCACTATGAATGGCAGGTTTCTTGCAAGAGTCATTGGAGAAAGCAAAGGCAACGTCGTCTTGAGGAAGAAACAGTATCAGGTATCGGAAGATGAGGCGTTGTCAGCGAAGATTGCGCGCAATTTTATAGTCGGCAAGATTTACAATCACAAATGGATCATAGAAAGAATGACCAGAGATTACCCTTTGCGCATAGATGTTGCCCAGTTCAAAGTTGTGTCACAGCAGCTATCCGCCATTATTTTAGATATCAGAGCATGCGAAGATTTGGAAAGATTAAGAGGCTTGGAGGGGCAAGCGGCTTTTAGCTACAATAAATTATTTGATTCCATGATTTTGCAGCAGAAAGAGGATTTTTACTTTCATTCTCGTTCCCGCAGGCCGCCGCTGGATAATGTGAATGCGATGCTATCGTTTGCTTATTCGCTGCTGGCGAATGATGTGGCAGCCGCGCTTGAAGGTGTTGGGCTGGATGCTTACGTTGGATTTTTGCATCGCGATCGGCCGGGACGCGCTTCATTAGCGCTGGATGTGATGGAGGAGCTGCGAGGCGTCTATGCAGACAAATTTGTATTATCGTTAATTAATACGAAAGTTGTGAGTAAAGAGGATTTTTTGAAAAAAGAGAACGGTACGGTTATGATGAGAGATGAGGCGAGAAGGAAGTTTCTGGCGGCATGGCAAAATAAGAAGCAGGAGAAAATCACACACCCTTATCTTGGCGAGAAAATCTCTTGGGGATTAGTCCCGCATGCGCAAGCCTTGCTGCTAGCGCGTTATTTGCGAAACGATCTAGACGAGTATCCGCCTTTCTTATGGAAGTAGGTGAATGAATTGCTGGTGTTGATTACATATGATGTAAGCACAGTAAGCAGCCAAGGGCAAAGAAGACTGCGCCAGGTTTCAAAAGTATGCCAAAATTACGGCCAACGTGTCCAAAATACAGTGTTCGAATGCGTGGTAGACGCCACTCAATTTGCCGTACTCAAGCTAAAACTTCTTGATTTGATCGATCAAGAACAGGATAGCCTCAGGTTCTATCAACTGGGTAACAACTACAAGAATAAGGTAGAACATATTGGTGTAAAGGAGTCGCTAGATTTAGAAGGTCCTTTAATTTTGTAGTGCGAACCAGAAGCGCACATGGATTCCAAGGGAGGTTCGCACCATGGAAATGGATGCAGGCTCCATTTATTTACATTATTAACCAAATTATATTGAGTAATTGTTGAATTATGCGTGTTTTTGATTGCAAATATGCAATTTCGGGCATATTTGGGTTAAAAATCGCTGTCGCACCCCACGCGGGTGCGTGGATTGAAATAACCGTAGCCGTCTCTGCGGGCTCCTGCTGGCCGGTGTCGCACCCCACGCGGGTGCGTGGATTGAAATATATGCAGATCATTATTAGCTTTCGCTTCGTTGGTCGCACCCCACGCGGGTGCGTGGATTGAAATCCCGACTCGATGTAGTAGTCAGCGAAGCGCTTTTGTCGCACCCCACGCGGGTGCGTGGATTGAAATTGCCCAGTCGATGGTATCGATTACGAGCGACCCGGTCGCACCCCACGCGGGTGCGTGGATTGAAATATCCACATCGGATTGCCCATTTCCTCCAAGATTCGTCGCACCCCACGCGGGTGCGTGGATTGAAATAATGACTCAATAACCTTTGCTTTATCAAAGATACGTCGCACCCCACGCGGGTGCGTGGATTGAAATCACTAAAATGACGCTGGAAGAATATATGACTATGTGTCGCACCCCACGCGGGTGCGTGGATTGAAATACCAGTACGCAGCGCCAAAGTAATCAATCCCTTGTAGTCGCACCCCACGCGGGTGCGTGGATTGAAATGTCCAAACCGCAAGCTTTAGCGGCTATCATCATGTCGCACCCCACGCGGGTGCGTGGATTGAAATCGCCTACTGGAAATTCAACTTGTGTTCCTGAGACGTCGCACCCCACGCGGGTGCGTGGATTGAAATTATTTGCCCCTGATACTGTAAGCAGCTTTTTAAAGTCGCACCCCACGCGGGTGCGTGGATTGAAATCTCTTGAAGATCGTATATGGTAATAAAATGGGGGAGTCGCACCCCACGCGGGTGCGTGGATTGAAATAATGAAGCGGCGCCGGTCACAACTCCGGATCCGACGTCGCACCCCACGCGGGTGCGTGGATTGAAATAGAACCACAATGAACGTCTGATCGGTTTACAACGTCGCACCCCACGCGGGTGCGTGGATTGAAATCATTATCGTCTTGATTGTGTCACGCCTTGCTCTCGTCGCACCCCACGCGGGTGCGTGGATTGAAATGAACTGGAGACAAATACACATCAAATCCATATAAAGTCGCACCCCACGCGGGTGCGTGGATTGAAATCGGAGGCGTTAAAGGAACTTGGAAGGAGGTCGAAGAGTCGCACCCCACGCGGGTGCGTGGATTGAAATGGTAAAAACAAAATCGTTGCCCGCAGCCTACAAGCGTCGCACCCCACGCGGGTGCGTGGATTGAAATGATTTCATGTTCTTTGGCGATACGAAGCGCCCGGGTCGCACCCCACGCGGGTGCGTGGATTGAAATCTCGGCGGCGGTTAAGCTCATCTATTCTCGCCCTCGTCGCACCCCACGCGGGTGCGTGGATTGAAATTCCGTGATGTTTTCATGCTCAATTTGCGAATATAGTCGCACCCCACGCGGGTGCGTGGATTGAAATTGCCATAATACAAAGTCCTGCACCGCCGCATTGACCGTCGCACCCCACGCGGGTGCGTGGATTGAAATCCAAGTAAACAAAGAAGCAGCCACACGATGCATCTACGTCGCACCCCACGCGGGTGCGTGGATTGAAATATGTAACGTAATTTTGTCGGGGAAAATCAGTCGCACCCCACGCGGGTGCGTGGATTGAAATTTTCGCGTCTAAGGCATCTTCGACATCGACTCTGTCGTCGCACCCCACGCGGGTGCGTGGATTGAAATCAAACGCTTTTTGAAGGGCTTCCTCGAGTTTTTCCGTCGCACCCCACGCGGGTGCGTGGATTGAAATAGTTGGTTTCAATGCTTACCCCTCCTATATGACGTCGCACCCCACGCGGGTGCGTGGATTGAAATCCGATCAGTAGCGGCGTTTAACGTCTTAAAGGAACGTCGCACCCCACGCGGGTGCGTGGATTGAAATAGGCATCCACTACGCGGGCGCTGGGACTTGACCCGTCGCACCCCACGCGGGTGCGTGGATTGAAATTTCATACCGTGCTTTGAATTTCTCTAACATTTGACGTCGCACCTCACGCGGGTGCGTGGATTGAAATGATTTGGACGAGGACAAGGCCCATAAAATGGCGCGTCGCACCCCACGCGGGTGCGTGGATTGAAATCTATCTATTATATTACACTAATCTATAACCATTGGTCGCACCCCACGCGGGTGCGTGGATTGAAATGACATCAAAGTATACTTTCTTTTCTTTTTTATCTCGTCGCACCCCACGCGGGTGCGTGGATTGAAATCCATCCGCGACCGCAGCAGCCGTCGAAGCAGCCGTCGCACCCCACGCGGGTGCGTGGATTGAAATAAAACCTCGGTTAGGTTTAGTATAATTTTCCTTCGTCGCACCCCACGCGGGTGCGTGGATTGAAATACATAAAAACCGCCCTCACTTGCGGGTCGAGCCGTTGTCGCACCCCACGCGGGTGCGTGGATTGAAATGCCTCTCTGCTGTTCGTATCGTAACCAAAGTCAGTCGCACCCCACGCGGGTGCGTGGATTGAAATCTGTCATGCAGCTGCTAAAACGGCCGTGAATGAAAGTCGCACCCCACGCGGGTGCGTGGATTGAAATATGGAGGACTCGACCATGCCGATAGACTTCCATGTCGCACCCCACGCGGGTGCGTGGATTGAAATCTCGCCATGTACCCATATTCCTGATCGGCATTCGGTCGCACCCCACGCGGGTGCGTGGATTGAAATGCTTATTACTTTTCTAGCATTGATAAGAGTATCGTCGCACCCCACGCGGGTGCGTGGATTGAAATGATGTAATCCTTTGTAGAATCCAGTCTCCGTTGTGTCGCACCCCACGCGGGTGCGTGGATTGAAATGTTGCTGGGGCTGCGGTTCCGCCTGCGGCTGCCGCGTCGCACCCCACGCGGGTGCGTGGATTGAAATTATTGAATTGCAAAGCAAAGTTGCCATGGATGAAAGTCGCACCCCACGCGGGTGCGTGGATTGAAATAGGCAGTGGTAACGTTTACGGACTTATGTCATCCGTCGCACCCCACGCGGGTGCGTGGATTGAAATCTTTGGTGCATTGATGCGGTCAGCGGCGAGGAAATGTCGCACCCCACGCGGGTGCGTGGATTGAAATTTGACGCTGATCGCGGTGATCATCCCGATCATTATGTCGCACCCCACGCGGGTGCGTGGATTGAAAAACCGGTCTGGATGGACATCCGGCAGAGCAACACGTGTCGCACCCCACGCGGGTGCGTGGATTGAAATACTTTCCCTTGGGTTGTTAGGATGTCATTGTACTCGTCGCACCCCATGCGGGTGCAGGATTGAAATAAGTGCCGCGGTTATGAGCACAGTATGTTACTTCCGTCGCACCCCACGTGGGTGCGTGGATTGAAATGTGATAAGTCACCCGATGGGTACCTTGAAACGGGGTCGCATCCCATGCGGAAGAGTCGTGGTCTTGCTGTTCTCTTCCCACCCGGATGCATGGTTCGAAATGAGAAAAATACATTCCGTATATCACAGCATGATGAAGCCTAATCGCACATAGGGCATGTCATGCTTTTTATGTTTTCTCATATTCCGCATAAACGTCAATAAATGACATAAAGCGACATTTTCGGTATGTTCACTCTCGGCGTTATGGAGTATAATGTTGCATGGAAGAGCGTTATAGGCAAGTAATGGAAAAGAGTTTAGGGTGCCTTGAGTCCCATGTCTCGACGAGGGAGAATTTCAGGGTGAATTACCGATATATAGAGAATCATTTGAAAACAGGGGGCCTTTTGTGTGAACAAGCTGATTCAGTATTTTCAAAAGCGGTTGGTGGCGAGGCTTGTGCTGATCGTGGCAGTTGTTATAGTGCTGCTGTATGCGAGCAATATGATTTTGCAAATAAACAACGCCAAGTCGGCCAGTGAGAGCGCGATCGCACAATATGGCATAAAACTGGCGAAAAGCTATGCCGAGCAAATGAATGTGCAGCCTTATAAGGAATTTTTGAAGGACCCGAAAGAAAATGAGGGATATTGGGCGATTCGTGGGGAGCTAGATCAGTATCGCAAGCAGATTGGGGCGCTTTACGTCTATTTGGTCAAGATTAACGATAAACGGGAGCCCTTGATCATGATTGACGGTCAGCCGAAAGACGATAAATCCGCATCTCCGATCAATGAAGTTACGGATATTCCTTCAAAGGCAGTCGATTCGCTATTGAAAGGAGAGACAGCTCACTCCGCGCTTATTTATAACCCGCAATACGGCACATACATTTCCGCCTATTCGCCTGTTAAAGATGCGGAAGGCAAAATCATCGGAGTGTTGGGTATTGACACAGAAGCATCGGTAATCGATCAGATAGCAGGGGATATTTTGCGCGGAAACGTCCTGTATTATATCGGACTGGCAGCCCTTACATTATTGGCGCTTCTGCTGATTGCCTGGTTTATCGCTCTTGCTTTGCGTCCGCTTCGATACCTGGTCACTGCGACTGAAAGCATCGCCGAAGGAAACCTCGCTCAAGCTAATGAAACTTTGACTTCGCATCCGGTACGTTCACTAGATGAAATCGGGTCTGCTTACCAAAGCACGAAGAAGATGTCCGATAATCTGAATGCGCTGGTAGCAACAATAACTTCGAATGTACAGCAGACAGCGGAGCAGCTGGCGGCCTCCATGGACGTGTTTGTTCGAGAATCGCAGGAGCTGGTGCAATTGAATCAAGTTGTAAATGCAACGGTCCAAAAGGTAGACGAGGGCGCACAGACACAACAACAAAGCGCCACGGAAAGCGCACGCTCCATGGATGAAATAACGCAGTCCATAAGTCGCGTCTCGGATGCGGCATTGAACGTCTCGGATGCTTCCCGACAGGCGCTCGATTCAGCGGAGTCAGGCAAGGGCACGATCCATCAAATGAAGGAGCAGATAGGAGCGATTGCGTCGGCCGCCAACAACACGCAAGAGCTTGTCGAAGCTCTGGGCCAATATTCCCGGCAGATCGGGGAGGTTCTGCATATCATCGTAGATATTGCGGATCAGACCAAGCTGCTGGCCTTGAATGCCTCTATCGAGGCGGCGCGAGCGGGGGAACATGGAAGCGGGTTTGCCGTGGTTGCAGCCGAAGTGCGCAAGTTGGCTGAGGTTTCCTCCTCCTCCACTTCGCAAATAGCTTCCCTGCTTACAAGTATTCAGAAAATCTCTGCGGAGATTAGCGAGACAATGGCTGCAGGGTACACTGAAATAACGGAAGGTATTCAACTGTCCGAGCAAGTAGACGAGGCTTTCCATAACGTCGTCAATCTGTTTCGATTCGTCACAGAACAGATACAGGAAATCTCTGCTTCGTCCGAACAGATTTCAGCCGGCTCGCAGGAAGTAGCGGCATCTGTCGGAGAAATCGCAGCGATTGCCAAGGTTTCATCCACAGGTACTCACGAGATCCATCAACTGGCTGATCAACAGCTGCAGGCTGCGCGGCAAATTGCGGCTTCCGCCAACCAATTAAGCGGAATGTCGCACGAGATGAAATCCGCGGTCGAAAAAATTAGCGTATAAGCAGGAGTTGCCGGAAGACATCGAGATCCGTAAGCTTGGAGGCGATTGTTTCGCCACTTATGGCTGCAATCGTCAGGGCGAGCCTCAAGATTTCGATAAGCGCAAACGGCATGCTTTGCGCTTTTTGACATGTGCGGAATCCGATGAGGCAGGAGCTTCGAGATCGTCACTAAAGCCTGCTGCTCAGGATTTGATGATGATGAAAAAGTAAGTCATAATAGAGACTAAGCCAGTGTGCCATTTTCCAGCATAAAGCTAAGGTTAAACGTCCATGTCATTTGCTATAGGAAAGGGTCCATAACTTGAGATTCCATTATTTGTTACGGATATCGACAAAAAAAGTGAATCCTTTTGCCTGAATTACGAGTAAATATATTAAAAACGACGATTTTGCGGGGAGGTACGCATGGGAATCTTATCGCGGTTCAGAGATATTATGGCGAGCAATATAAATGCCTTATTGGATAAGGCTGAAGATCCGGAGAAGGTCATTCGGGAGTTTATGCGGAGCTTGCAGAGCGACCTGGGTAAGGTCAAAGCGGAAACCGCTTCCGTGATGGCCGACGAAAGAAGAGCCAAAGCTGCGCTCGATGAATGCCGGGCCGAGATCAAAAAGCTGCAGTCCTATGCAGAGAAATCGGTGGAAGCCGGCAATGATGAGGACGCCAGACGGTTTCTGGAGAGAAAAGCTGTGTTGGCGGCAAAAGAAGCCCAATTGCAAGCCTCCTATGATTCGGCCGCTTCGAATGCCGCGAACATGAAGCAAATGAATGATAAACTCGTGTCGGATATCGGCCAGCTGGAAGCGCGCCATGCCGCCCTGCAAGGGAAAATGGCCGCGGCCAAGATGCAGCAAAAACTGAACTCCATCGGCTCGCCCATGAGCGGCGCCGCGGAGTCTGTATTCGGAAACTTGGAAGAGAAGGTTAACCAAACGTATGATGAAGCCATGGCATTGGCTGAGCTGAGAGCGGGAACGAAGGACGATCTGGATGAATTATTCAAAGAGTTTGAGAAAAGTACGAATACGAGCCCCGATGATGAATTGGCGGCCATCAAGAAGAAAATGAATAAAAACGAATAGCGGTTTTTTCGATAAAGAGGTGAGCGGATGCGGGTCATCGAATACAAATGCCCGAACTGCGGCAGCGGTATGGTTTTTGACAGCAAAACCGGGATGTTAGCCTGCCACAGCTGCGGCAAAGAAGACAACATAGAGAATATTCCCGATCCTTTGACGGGCAGTACATTTTCCGAAGACGAGGCGAAGGAATATCAGTGCGCCAGCTGCGGAGCGGCCATTGTAACCGAAGCGGAGACGACGGCAACGATCTGCAGTTTTTGCGGGTCGGGCGTTGTTCTTGGCGATCGTCTTACCGGCAAGCTGGCTCCGGCGCAGGTGATCCCTTTCTCAATCGGCAAGGTGGAAGCGGAGGCAGCTTTTCGGAAATGGTGCAGAAACGGACTTTTGACGCCAAGCGGATTTATGACGGCGGATCGAATCAAGAGCATGACCGGTATTTACGTACCCTTTTGGCTGTACGAATTAAACAATCGGATCGAAGTCAGTGCGCATGCAACGAGAGTGAGAACCTACACGCAAGGCGACTACCATTATACGGAGACACAGCATTTCGAAGTGTACCGTGACATTGTTCTCAATTATACGAAGTTGCCGATCGATGCTTCGGAGAAAATGAATGACGAACTTATGGATAAATTGGAACCATTTCCTTACGATCAGCTAAAAAGCTTTAAAACGCCTTATCTCGCCGGCTTCAATGCGGAAAAATACAATTATGACGATCAGCAGCTTTTCCCGCGGGCCAAAGATAAAATCAGAGATTATATGGAAGCTTACATTCGGTCTACCATGGAAGGATATACCACCGTTACCTATGCGAATAAGCAAATTGACACCAAGCTGCAGCGCGCGGATTATGTTCTGCTTCCCGTTTGGATGGTGCATTACGATTACAATAAGCTGGATCATGCGTTCGCTATGAACGGTCAGACGGGCAAGGTGGTCGGCAAGCCTCCTATCAGCAAGGCGAAGGTGGCCGGGTGGTTTACAGGCATTTTCTCCGTCTCATTCCTTTCATTAAAGCTGATCTCATGGGCGATGGGGGGAGGGCTATGGTGAGCAGGATCCGATGGATTGCGGCAGTTATGATATTTATCGCCGTTTTTCTGGCCATTCCTGTGGGGATAAACGCGGGTAAAGCGGCTGCGATGGACACGAAACAGCTCATTTTTGACGAAGCGGGTTTGCTGGGTCCGGCAGAGCAGGATGAGCTGCAAGCTATGGCGATGGAATACGGAGCCAAAAGAGAAACGGATATCATCGTATATACTTCCAAAAATACGCAAAATATGGATGTCAAGCAAATGACGCAAGATTTTTACGACAAGCATGCTCCCGGTTATGACAAACCTCACGGCAATGCGGTCATTTTAACGCTGGACATGAAAAATAGAGAGGTATATTTAGCCGGATTTTATAAAGCCAAACAATTATTGGATGACAGCAGGCTTGATAAAATACGTTCCAAAATGACCCCGAATTTATCGAGCGGCGACTATGCCCTTGCTTTTCAAACGTATATAAAAACCTCTTACAAATATATGGGAATCCGCCCCGGCGTGAATCCGGACAATATTTTATTCAATGGCTGGTTTCAATTGGCTGTTTCACTCGGTATTGCGGGGGCAATCGTCGGTACGATGGCTTATCGTTTGGGCGGTCGCGTCACGGTCAATCGGCGGACTTACGAGGATGCAAGCACATCGGGGATCTTGGATCAAAGAGACCAGTACATTCGAACAACCGTAACGAAACGAAAGATCGAAAGGAACAATGGAGGCAAGGGTGGCGGCAGCGGCGGCGGAGGCGGCATGACCAGAGGCGGTCATTCGCATAGCGGAAGCAGAGGGTCATTTTAATAGAAGGGATGGATGCAGCATGGTATTTTTCAGAAACCAATTTGCCAATGTTGTGGAATGGGAAGAGTTCAGAGACGATATGATTTTTTGGAAGTGGAGCAACCGGGAAATTAAAAAAGGAAGCAAGCTGATGATCCGCCCGGGTCAAGACGCGATTTTCTTTCACAATGGCAAGATCGAAGGCATTTTCGAAGACGAAGGGGAGTATCAAATCGATTCCGAGATCATCCCGTTTCTGTCGACGTTAAAAGGGTTTAAGTTCGGCTTTAACAGCGGGATGCGAGTGGAAGTGCTGTTCGTCAACACGAAGGAGTTTACCGTCAAATGGGGAACGCAAAATCCGGTACTGATCCCGACTCCCCAGCTTCCGGGCGGCATGCCGATTCGCGCCAACGGCACGTTTAATTTTAAAGTGAACGACTACGTTACGCTCATCGACAAGATTGCAGGAATGAAAGACAGCTATCTCGTGGAGGACGTTAAAATCCGGATTACATCCGTGTTGGATCAGCTATTGATGAAGTGGATCAGCAAAGAAGGGAAGGACATGTTCAATCTGCAGGCGAATGCCGATGATATTGCCAAGGGCATTCGTGAAGATCTGGATATGCAGATGATCGGCAACGGGATGACGATTACAGGTTTTCATGTCATGAGCTTCAATTACCCTCAAGAAATTCAAGAAATGATTACCAGGACGGCTTCCCATGAAATGATCGGCAATCTCCAAAAGTACCAGCAGGTCAGCATGACAGACGGCATCGCATCCGGTAAGGTGCAGGGCGGCGGCGCCGCTTCGGACATGGCCGGCATGATGATGGGGATGAACATTGCGAACGAAATGATGAAAAATATGAATCAGAACCAGAATCAGAACCAGAACCAGAACCAGAACCAGAACCAGAACCAGAACCAGAACCAGAACCAGAAGCCTCCGGCGGCTGAGACGAATTCCGCGCCTTCAGCTTCAGACGGGAAGCAAAAGCCCAACTTCTGCCCCAACTGCGGTACGAAAACCGAAGGAGCTAACTTTTGCCCGAATTGCGGTCAGAAGCTGAACTAGGGGCCCAGTTCTACGGAACCGGTCGCTCCACTACTAAATCCATGTCCCGGACATGGATTTTTCTTTTTTTTTATGAAATGAGAGCCAGGATGCATCGTCCGACTCGAACCGGCTTGCCCGCCGAAGACAGCAGCTCGTCCATATTTACCGGAAATTGATAGAAACATACAAAAGCTGTTTGCAAACTTATTCGCTGGAGCAGCTAAGGTATATAACCGCGCCAGGGGTTTGGTACTCGGCCAAATGTATGACCACCTGATCCTCGCTGCTCTCGATTACATTGACCAAGTGGAGAGATGTGCTGCATCAGTCGAAGAGCAAAAGCTCGGGAAGACGGAGGCTGGCGAGCAATTGTACCAACTCGGCGGATTCCCGCCGATTAAAATCAAGCTGCCGGACGGGCCTGAAAACTCGCCTAGCAATTCGGAAAGTAAAGAAGACCTTATGCGCGGGCTCGATAAGGTTCTACTGGAAATGAAAGAATGGGAATGGAAAGTAGATACGATAAACCCGAACTATAAAGTTAAACATGATGGCTTTGGCTGGCTGAATGCGCGGGAGTGGTTCGCTCTTGTCGGCATGCATTTCCGCCATCATCTGCGTCAGAAGAGTGAACTGGAACAAAAGCTTGGGTTCTGAGCACTTTTTGAACAAATCTATAAATTGTAAACTGGAAAACGAGGCGCCAATCGGTTCGACGATTGTTTATCGCCTCGTTTTTATCGTGAGCGGAGGAACGTGAGGGCCGCTGGATTCCACCAGTAGCTCCACTATGACAGTGCCTTAGTTGGTATGAAGTATTTAACACAACCACTATTTGACATTTCATTTTGATATGTATATACTTTGTTTATACATTCTGAGGGGGTTGAGGTATGCTAAAGGTTCAAAAGTGGGGAAACAGCCTGGGCATTCGAATTCCTAAAACTATTGCTAATAAAGCCGGTCTGGAGGAAGGCTCCAAAATCGAACTCGATGTTGAAAACGGCAACCTTGTTATAAAGCCTATGTCAAAATCGTTAGATAATCTGTTATCTCAGATTACCCCAGAGAATCTTCATACTGAGGCTTCAACGGGTCAACCGAAAGGCAGGGAGCCATGGTAGGGCATTATATACCGGACCGTGGCGATCTCGTGTGGTTACAGTTTACTCCGCAATGGGGACATGAACAAGCCGGAAAAAGACCTGCCTTAGTTCTCTCTCCCGCCTCATACAACGGAAAGGTTGGATTATCATTATTTTGTCCAGTAACCTCCAAGATTAAAGGATATCCGTTTGAGGTCATCATCCCTCAGGATTTGCCCATAGAAGGTGCAATTCTTTCCGATCAAGTGAAGAGTCTTGATTGGCAGACGCGACAAGCAACGTTCATCTGTAAAGTGCCTTTGGGAACTTTGAGCGAGGTTGCATCCAAAGCTGAAATTTTAATTTCAGTTAAGTAAGATTCCTTGAAATTTCAACTGTAGGGTCATTAATAAGACGGAAAAGCGGGTATGCTAAACTTGGTAATAACAATTAATCTCATATCCTGACATGGATGGAGGACCTATAGGACTAACGCAACATTTGAAGGAAAGGAGTTTTTATATATGGAAATATCCGATTTTCTGTTCCCTAAGGACAAAGTGGCTTATATTATCTCAACGGCTACCATGCAGGAGGCCATGGAAATGTTGGAACATAATCAATATACGGCAATTCCTGTTATTGATGAGGAGGAGAAATACGTCGGTACTCTCTCGGAGGGGGATTTATTTTGGAAAATGAAGAAAACTCCCGGTTTGAGCTTTCAAAACCTGGATACCGTCAAAGTTCATGAAATTAAACGCCGCATTTATAATGAATCCGTTTCGATCAATGCACTTCTGGAGGATATGCTGGTACTGGCTGCCGATCAGAACTTTGTTCCAGTCGTAGACCGCAACCAAATCTTTATCGGAATAATCCGCCGCAAAGACATTATTGAGTTCTATACTAGTAGTATTACCGATTGACAGTGAAGCAGCAATGCAGCCTACTAATTTACAAAGCTGCTGCTAGTATTTTTTATGAAGCATCCGGGAGGATGCTTTTTTTTTATTTCATTTTTTTCAAGGCGCTAAGACGTAATCTTATCTACTCTGACTGATTGCTTAATATTGCGACAAAGTAAGTCTAAAAGCGTCACCGACATAATGACAAGCTTTTCGTGAAGGTTTGTGTACAATCAGTGTAACCTATCATCTATTTCCTTTCGGATGGAATAAATAGAATAGTCAATGCTTATAAATGAGAAGGAAACGCAAATTAATCTGGCAAAGAGGTGCTGAACATGCGAAATAAATTTTACCATAACATTTTCGCTTGCCTGCTATCCATGACGCTGATCTTTACTATGGGCTTCGGATTCGAAGCTCGAATGGACAATCATACCGAGACATTTTCCAATCCGATCGCGGACATCGACTCCAAATTGAAACAGCAAATAATAGATTCAAATCTATCACTTATAGTTCCACCTGAGAATATCAAAATAGCCCCGCTAGAAAGCAGCGAACCGGCATTACCCCCAGTGCCGATCAACGAGGAGCCGCGGGTCGACGAGCGATCGAATTTAGAGTTGTCATTTGAAGCAAGCTACGAAGTTACAGCTTACTTTCTTAATGTACGAGCGGAAGCGAATGGAACATCCAAAATTATTGATGTCGTTTCTAAAGGAAATATTTTGGAAGTACTGAAATCAACCGACAGTGGTTGGCTTGAGCTTAAGAGTGGAGGTTATGTCTATGGCAGCTATGCAAAATTGATCAGCGAAGACACTAGCCCTTCGGTACATGTAGAAAAAATATCGGATGAACAGACCTCAAGGAAAAATGTTGTTGTACAAGCCCTACAGCCTGCCATCCATGTCCAATCCGCTGAACCCGCTAAACCTTCATCTATGATAAAATCCATTTCCGGTCTAACGGAAGAACATATTGCCAAAATCATTAAAGATACTGCCCTTGAAGATGGAGGCCTGGAGGAAGCAATATTGGAAATCGAGAAAACATACGGAATCAACTCCTACTTCACCATTGCTGTCATGAAGCTGGAAAGCGGCCACGGAAAGAGCGAAATAGCCAAAACCAAAAACAATTTGTTTGGGCTGAACGCCATTGACAGCGATTCATACAATCAAGCCCTCAGCTTCAATACGAAAGCGGAAAGTGTCAAGAAGTTCGGAGATATTATTTCCGAGTTTTATATCAACCAAGGATTAACAAGCGTTGAAAAGGTAGCCGGCAAATACTGTGGGGCAAATTCCAATTGGCCGAATTTAGTGAAGAGTATTATGAACAGCGATTATAAAAAGATATTATAAAAGCAGGATATGTCAGTTCCAGACCAACTCCAGCTTATTATCTGGATATGCAAACAGCTTATGGAGAAAAGGTGTAGGTATGATTCTCCAACTTTCGATAAATTTACGATAGGGTTCAGAAAAGTTGAGTTAATAATACGATTCTGCTATCTTTAGAAGAAGGACGCAATTAAACGCGTTTGCTATAAGATTTCGTTCTCCTCTTTCAGATCACGAATTTTTGAGAAATGAGGAATGAATTATGGTTAATGCGGAGATTCAATGCCCTAAATGTGGGAGCAAGGAAATAGGTAAAGGGAAGCAAACCGGATATGCAGCAGTAACCCCTCTAAATAGCTTCTTTAAAACGGGTTCACCCATCGTACATTTAATTTGTTTGAATTGTGGGTTTATTGTGGGAAGTTATGTTGAGAATCCTTCTAAGTTTAAAGACAAATAAATTGGAGCTTTCAAAAATGCTTTAACAAATGAGGTGAATACTTGGAGAACAGCTATTTTGTTGGCTGGGGGACATTAGCTTTAATAAATGCTGGTTTAGCACAAGGGAAGAACAGAAGTGGCTTAAATTGGTTCTTGTTATCATTGCTTTTAGGGCCAATTGCTACTTTTATAATAGTTATCTCCGATAAGATTACGGAAGAAATGAAATTTTAATAAAAATAATATAGCGTCCTGACCAGGGAGCTTTTTAAACGTCAGATCAAGGATGATTTCATTGCAAAGTCGATTGCAGGAATAATAATACTTTTGAGCTCTGTTGAGAGTAAGTCTGCAGAAATGGGTTGTCAAGATCATGATCCAAAATTCATGTATAGACATGGATTTTTCTTTATGTTATAGGGTATGTTAAGCCTATATATTTGAATAGCAAAATAGGAAAAAAGCCCATCTTATTGCGTATAACTAATGTTTATGATTTCACGTACATATCATTGATGGCAGGGAATCATTGGTATTTTTTTATCCGGCATAATTATTGGTCGATTCTCAATTCAGGTTATTTAGAAGCCGCTTAATTGTGGCTTTTTATTTTTTAGCGATACATGTTGGTTGTGGGTGGACAGATCATTCGTATTCGCAAGAGCAGCGTTTGGTCAAATTAACCGGATTGACAAATGATGAAATGAGGGTTAATATAAATTTCAGATTTAGTAAATTAGTAAATAAGTAATTTAGTAAATTATTAAATCGGCAAAATATACAATGGAGAGTGCGGAAAAATGAAAATACCAACAACTTTAAAACATAAGCCTGTTGTCGTATCGGAAAATTATGAGCAGGTTGACGGCCGATACGCCCGGAACACAGATGCAAAAGGTTTATCCCTGGGATTGGCCCAATGGAATGATAGGGGAAAGGTCGATATCTCGGCCAAAGTATGGAGGCACACAGGGGAAAAATGGTCAAGGCAGTCGGAGGAGCTGCCAATGCACCGTGTCCTTGACCTTGCCATTTTGATTTGCAGGAGCAACTTATATTTTCAGGATGCATATCGTTTCCCGAGAATGTATGACCCTGATAACACTACGATTGACCGCATTGGGCTGCAAGGGGATGCTATGAGCGTATCCGTTTGTGCAGAAAATCCCATGATTGATAATGATATTAAGCTGTTCGCTCAGGCTCTTAATGATGATGGGGAAATGATTGGAGAACGACTTCGTATATTATCCCGGCTATTAAAAGAAATGGGGTATTAAAATGATGGAGGAGGGGAAATACAATGAACAACTACGAACAATATTATTTGTCCCCTACAAGACAGCTGACTGATGTAGAGAAAGAACTTGTTTGGAAAAAACCATTATCTCATAAGGTCAGCGAAGAAGAACTGCGTATATGTAAAGAAATAAAGCGCAACTGGAATCGCGGTGAAATGAAAATCGCCAATATTTTGTTAGAGGGTGACGCAGGTTCCGGGAAAACACAGCTTGCCAAAGCATTGTCGGCTGATTTTGGGCTGCCCTATACGAAAGTGACCTGTTTCGCCGATATGGATAAATCGGATATTATTGGGGCTATTTTGCCGGTTATTTCATCCGATCGATTAGAGAAGATGGAGCCCGCGGAGCAAACTGTTTTGAAAGCATTATATGAAAGCGACGGTTTTCAAAGCACAGCTGAAATATTGATGAACGTGTTGGGAGTTACACAGGAACAGGCTGCCTTAAAGATGAAGCAGTTATTGAATAGGATTGAGCAAAACAAAGAGGACGATGTGGTTGAGTATCGGTTTTACCCGTCCGAAATCGTCAGAGCTTATCAAAAAGGCTATCTTCTGGAAATACAAGAACCAACCGTTATTCGGGATGCCGCGGTGCTGATGGCACTCAACTCTGCCCTAGAACTGGATGGCAGCATTAACCTTCCGACGGAAATCATACGCAGACATCCGGATTTCATAGCAGTCATCACAACAAACCGAAGCTATGCCGGAACCAGACCGCTAAACGAAGCACTGCGCGACAGGGTTCAGCACACGGAAAAGATGGACCTGCCAACCAAAGAAATCATGATAGAACGGGCAATGTCCAAGACCGGTTATAGGGATGAAAAGGTGTTGGATGTTTTAGCGGATATCATAATTGTTTTGGACAGAACAGCCCGGGTTAATGCGATTAAAGGCGTGGCCGGTATGCGTTCATTTTTTTATTGGGCCGATGCGGTTGCCGAAGGTGCTTCAGCCAAACAATCCCTTTATCATAAAGTCATCTACAAGATCACAACAGATTCCGACGAAATCAAATTATTGGAAGAAGCGTTGAATAGCCAAGGTTTGATAGATGAGCTGGATAAAGTTGAGATTGAATTAAAAAAAAAACAATATTTGACGAAGCAGAGATAAGAACATGGGGAAATATCGACGACATTGATTTTAAACCCGAAGACAAGGAAGAGGAACAGGGGATCGCATTAAAAAAATCTGCGGATAGCGACGAAAGCACATCCGATGTTTCCGATGATTTTACCGATATGGAAAGTTCAGATATGGGAGAGGACGGTACTCCCAAATATCATCAGGCAAATCCTGAACCAATGTCGGACGAAGCGAAACAAAAAGAGCGGGATTTCCGTAAAAAGCTGAATCGCGACGCAAGGGAGGCTGTATCCGATTCTATTCATAAAAAGGTTAAGCTTATCGTGCACCGTCCGGAATACGATATTGAATCCCAACAGGAATATATCAGTCTAAGTAAGGAACTCATGCCTGTCGTCCGGGAGATTGCCAGAAAGACACTTCCGCTGTTGGAACATGAAATATCATCTGAATTTGCGAGGAGTCAATTTTATGGCAGCAAATTTCAGGCGGATAGCGTCGCTTATCGGGATTTTAGGTATTTTGCCAAGAAACTTCCTCCAACCGAATCTCCCTCCCTAGTGGTCGGTCTAAGGGTGGATGAGTCGGCGTCCATGTCAGCTTTTGGGAGGTTAGAAGCTGCAAAGCGTGCAGTAATAGCCGTATATGAATTTTGTCAAATTTGCAATATTCCCATATTAATCTACGGGGATACGGCGGATGCTTCCAAGCTGGAGCAAATGTCGATTTATGCCTATACCGATTTTGATAAAACAGATGCCAATGATCGATTCCGACTTATGGGGATCCGTGCCAGAAGCAATAACCGCGACGGGATGGCGCTTAGAATTATGGCAGACCGATTAGCCGGTTCGCCGCATACGTCAAAATTATTGATCAGCATTAGCGATGGGCAGCCCAAAGCGATGGATGATTATACCGGAAGTTATGCAATCACAGACATGCAACAAACCATAACCGAATATGAACGGAAAGGAATTACATTTCTTGCCGCGGCAATAGGACAGGACAAAGATGTGATTAATCATATCTATGGGAACGAGAGATTTTTGGATATTACAAATTTAACGGAGCTGCCTGCAAAGCTAGTACGGATTATCGCACGGTATTTGTAATTATTGTAGTCATTTGGAGAGCCTGAGAGGAGAGAAAAGCATGGACAAGAACAAACGCAGAGAGCTTCAGGAGGAATACAAGCAGCTTAAGACTTACATGGGTGCAATACAAATAATAAACAAGGCCAACGGCAAAATTTACGTGGCTAGCTATCCCAACTTGAAAAACAAATGGGTGACCCTGCAGGGCCAACTGGACATGGGCAGATTCGCGAATTCCCAGGTGCAAAAGGACTGGAAGGAACTGGGGGCTGACGCTTTCGCCTATGAGGTGCTGGAAGAGAAGGAAACCGAAGGAGTTTCCGATGTGCGCTGGGAGCTTAAGCAAATGGAAAAGCGGTGGCTGGAGAAATTGCAGCCCTTCGGAGACAGAGGATATAATAAGCCGCCAGTCATATAATATATAGGTGAGCGGTAAAAACCAGTAATCTACTTCAATACGTATAGGCCCCGTCGACTGGTTTCTGTGGGGCGAGGAAGCCTACAGAAGATTGAAATGGAGGGACCTTTAGCTTTCACAGTAAAGGCTTCTTCTTTTTATCTGGGTGTGGTAAGTCTCGTTGACCTGCGAATGGGACTCATTACAGTCGGAAAGTTGGGCCCATAAAGTGTGATTTAACTACTGGCTCAAGTCCATCATCTCCTAATAGTTAGGTGGTTCAGTACGTTTAGGAAAAGAAATACTTGCAACACACACAAAATAAAGCTATTATGGATTTATAAAGTCTTTAATCGAGGTGATCCATGAAATACTCACAAGCAACCGACTATGCGCTTCATGCTATGCTCTATCTGGTAACTGCAGCACCGGATAAACCAGTAAGCGTGCAGCTATTGGCCGAGAAACTGGGCGTTTCCCCAACCTACCTATCCAAAATGCTGACTAAGTTGGTCAAAGCGGGATTAATCCAATCCGTTTCTGGTGTAAATGGCGGGTATCGGCTTAGACGCAACCAACAAGATATTTCATTTCTGGACATCATTCATGCGATTGAAGGTACCGCCTCGCTGTTTGAATGCAGCCTGAATCATGGCAGCGAATGCCTCATTCAGCAGGTTGTGATCGACGCAGAGCGGCAAATGGAGCAGTATCTGGAGAATAAAAAAATATCCGAGCTGGCCGAGCAATTCAAAGGAGGTTGATCATCCGTCTTTTTTTCTTGAATTATAGATATAAAAAGTCTTTTATGTCCTTAATGAAAATAAATGACCGCACAGCGGAAGGAGAATGACCATGATTTACGATTGTACGATTATAGGTGGAGGTCCGGCAGGGCTAAATGCAGCATTGGTGCTAGGCAGGGCGAGAAGAAGTGTGGCGCTAATCGATAATAATCAGCCCCGAAATGCAGTTACGCATGCCTCTCATGGGTTTCTTACACGGGATGGCGTTACGCCGACCGAGTTCCGGCGCATCGCGTACAACGAGGTGCTGCATTATCCTACGGTAGAGCACCGTCCTGCGAAAGTAACAGATATCCGCAAGCTTCATGACGGTTTCCAAATCATCACGGATAGCGGTGAAACGATCGAATCCCGCAAGCTGCTGATGGCCACCGGTCTTAAGGAAGTTTTTCCTGCCATTCCCGGCCTTGCGGAAATGTATGGCAAAAGTCTGTTCCATTGCCCCTATTGCGACGGTTGGGAGCTTCGGGATCAGCCGCTGATCGTGTTGTCGGATAATCCAAAAGTGTTCCATATGGCCAAGCTGCTCTATAATTGGAGCCGTGATCTCGTGATCTGCACAAATGGTCGCAGTGTTCTGACGGATAAACAAAAGCAGGTGCTGGATTCTCGAAATATTATTGAAACGGAACAAACGATAGCGGCTTTCCACGGCAGCGAGGGGAAGCTTCGGCAGGTCGAATTCACAGACGGCTCTCGGATTAATAGAACGGGCGGGTTCGTGACGCCGCAGTGGCTGCCGCAGGCTGTTTTTCGCGAAGGGCTCGGTTATGAAACGACGGAATTGGACGGGATCCGGACCGATGAAATGGGGAAAAGTACGGTGCCCGGCTTGTTTGCGGCCGGTGAAGCCGCTTCCGGCGCCCCATCGCAGCTGATCGTGGCCGCGGCGGCCGGCAGTATGGCGGCTGCCGGCATCAACGCGGAATTGATGGAAGAGGATTTCGCCTGAACCATACCAGAACAGGAGAGGATGAACCGTAATGACAAAGGATTTATTCGATGCGCACTTTTGGGAGAACGTCTGGAAGACGGATTCGACGACGTTTGGAAATCGGATGAAGAAAGCGGGCTTCGATCCTGCGCACGCATTCGACCATAAAGCTAAAGATTTTAACGAGCAGGCGTTCAGCGAGGAGGGCATTCGGAGAAAAGAGCGGATTATCGGCTGGCTGGAGAATCAGGGTGTAGCGTTCGAGGGTGCTTCCGTTCTCGATGTCGGGGCTGCCTCGGGCGGCTTCTCCATTCCTTTTGCCGAACGCGGAGCAAATGTTACGGCTGTGGAACCGTGCGTTCCGCTGGCCGAACTTCTCCAGGAAAACGCGGGCAAGCTCGAATCCGGCAGCGTCAGGTTAGTACGCGAAACGTTTGAAGCGATCGATCTCGAATCGGCAGGATGGCGGAACGCCTTCGATCTCGTTTTTGCCTCCATGTGTCCAACCGTCACGGATTGGCAGAGAGTAGAGAACCTGATAAGCTGCGCAAGCCGGTTCTGTTATATCAGCCTGTCGGCAGGCGGACATGAGCACGGCCTGATGGATGAGATCATGCCCCTGATTACCGACCGGAAAAGCGATCACGATCATTCAGAGATGGCCTATCTGCTCCAACTCCTTTATCTCAAAGGCTATTCCTTTGCTTCGCTGATTACCCGTGAGATGAAAACGACCGAATTAACCGTCGATGCGGCAATCGAGGAAGCGATGAATGGGCTGCGCCACCGGCAGTTGTCCGCGGATGAGCATACCCGTCGTATCGTCACGGAATATTTGCATCGCACTTATCCGGACAATAACGTTGTGTTCCAACAGGGGGGACGCTTCGGTAAAGTGCTTATTCAAATTCGAGATCGCCATATGTACAGTAAGCAGGCTTGATAAACGAGAAGCGAGTCTTCTACTTGAATTCATCGGCTATAAACTTTAAAATGAAAGTTCATATATAATTATAATTATAGTATCACATCCGGATGTATTATCGAAGAAAGCGGTGAGCTTCAATTGTTTCCCATGGCAGCCAACGTACTTCAAATAATCAGGAGGGCGGAGATTCCGTTGTCCAAGGCTGAAATCGCGGATGAAGCCGGAGTTTCTTTATCTGCCGTTTCCGTTCATGTGGAACGATTGATTCATGAGAAGCTGATAAAACTATCACATATCGGAGAGTCCAGCGGCGGGAGAAAGCCGAAGCAATATTCGGTCAATCCTGATTACGGACTGATTTTGTCTATAGTGATGGGCAGCTCGTTCGTTCAAGTCGCATTCACCAATTTTGATTGTGACATTTTATGTTTGAAAACATCTCCGATTCATATAAGCGACGGACCGGAGAAGGTGCTATCGTTTACGAACCGGTTAGCCGAACAGCTGCTGGAACAGTATAAGCTGAACAAATCTTCTATCAAAGGAATCGGCATAGGGATACCGGGGCCGGTAGATTTTTCACTCGGTATCCCGATAGCCCCTCCCATTATGCCCGGCTGGGACCGTTTTCCGATCCGGGAGTATTGGGCCAAGCTTTATGATTGTCCTTGTTACGTGGATAATGATGTTAACGTCATGGCGCTCGGCGAGTATACCAAAGGATTAAATTTTACTACTGAAAATTTACTTTTTGTTAAAATCGGTACAGGCATTGGCTCGGGGATTGTTTATGACGGAAAATTATACAGGGGAACGACCGGCAGCGCCGGGGATATCGGACATTTTGATACCGGCCGTGACCAAATATGCTGGTGCGGCAATAAAGGCTGCCTGGAAGCGGTAGCGGGCGGCAAAGCGATTGTTTCCAAAGGGAAAGAATTAGCTTTAGCCGGCAAAAGCGGCTTTTTGTTAACGCGGCTTCAGGACCACGGGGAGCTAACGCTTGACGATATAGGGGCCGGGCTTCTCAAGCTGGACCCGATGGCCGTGGAATTGGTTCGCGAAAGCGGCACCGTGATCGGGCAGGTCCTCGCTTCTGTCGTCAATTTCTCCAATCCTTCTCTTGTCGTGCTGGGAGGCAAAGTTTCCGGCTTTGGAGATCTGTTTCTGGCGGCGATAAGACAAAGCGTCTACCAGAGATCTTTGCCGTTAGCTACCCGCAATTTACAGATTAACAAATCTGTTTTAGGTGATACTGCCGGACTGACCGGCGGAGCTTTTATGACCATAGACCAGCTCATTCTCCAGGCGACGGACGACGATGGTAACCATTTTCTCAATTAAATAGAACGGTAAAAGGTACCTGAGAAGCTTATTGCGAACAGGTATTTTTTTGTTTGGAGAAAGTATAAGATTCATACCTTGCTTCGCACAACCTTGATAACGCGTTCGTCCCTAAGGACGGCAAAGCCGAATTTCCTTGTCTGCGGAACTTTATATTTATAAAATTAAACTTTTGACATTGACTGCTAAAAGTTTATTTATTATAGTGGGAACGAGGAGAGGATGATTATGCGAAGGATTAAAACGGCTGTTCTCGGAGCAGGTTTTATCGGGAAAGCTCATATTGAAGCGATCCGCAGAGTAGGTTATGTCGATATTGTAGCTATCGGGCAAAACAGTCAAGAGAAAGCTGAGCAATACGCCAAAGCTTTAAACATTCCCAAAGCTTATGGAAGTTACGAACAATTACTGCAGGATACTGAGATCGAAGCCGTTCACAACTGCACACCCAATCATCTTCATTTTGAAATTAATAAACAAGCTCTTCTGCACGGGAAGCACCTGCTCTCAGAGAAACCGTTGACGCTATTCAGTGAAGAAGCTAAAGAGCTTTATCATCTGGCCGGTCAAACCAAGCTCATCACAGGCGTCAATTTTAACTACAGGCAATTTCCAATGGTTCAGCATTTAAAAAGCATGGTCAAAGACAAGGACCTCGGGGAAATCAACATTGTAAGAGGCAGCTACTTGCAGGATTGGCTCCTGTATGAAACCGACTACAACTGGCGGATGGATCCCAAATTCGGAGGACCAACACGGGCTATAAGCGATATCGGCTCCCACCTGTTTGATCTTGTCCAATATGTAACCGGGTTAACGATTACGGAGGTTTTGGCCGACACCTCCATCGTGATTCCAAAGCGGTACATGACCAAGGGGCAAAATGAGTCGTTCCAGTCGCAATCGGACAGCATGCCGCAGCTTGTTGACATTACGACAGAAGACTACTGTTCCGTACTTGTGAAGTTTAATAACGGCGCACGCGGGGTGTTCACCGTTTCCCAAGTGTCGGCCGGCAAAAAAAACGCGCTTGAAATAAGCCTGGACGGCTCGTTTGCCTCCGGCAGCTGGAAGCAGGAGGAACCGTTCCGGATTTTAACGGGGTACCGGGACAAGCCGGGTGAGACGGTATTAAGGGATCCGAACCAGGTTAAGAAGGAAGCGCTCCCGTTCTTACACTATCCTAGCGGTCATGAGGAGGGCTGGACGGATAGCCTGAAAAATACAATGCACCATTTCTACGCTGCGATCTTAAATAAGGAAGCGCCTTCGAATTCGGTCGCCTCATTTAAAGAAGGCTATCAAATCATGGTAATCAATGATGCCGTGATTAGAAGCGTAAAATCGGGAACTTGGGAAAAAGTCGATTCCGTTTAACCATAATCTATACTCTTATTAGGGCCGTCCGGTTATTTTCGCTGGACGGTTTTTCGTATTTGCATACCCGCTTAATACGGCCCTTTTCCCGTTTCCAGCAAAATTGTCCACCAATCAACTCAATTCTCTGTGTGGGATTATCGTTACAGACCCCATATAATGGCTCTATGGAGAGTTGAGTACCCGCCAGGAGAGAGGTGTTGACAGCTTGGATATAACAAAACTCAATAGCCTGGAACCAAAGGCATTGCTTGCGGATATGCCTATTGAATTTCTACCTTTCGGGGATCAAGCGGTTATTGTTCAATTTGAAAAACAAATAACGCCCGCCACTAGCCGCCGGGTGATAGCTGTTGCCAACCATATTGCCAATGCCCGAATTCCGGGAATCAAGCAGGTCATCCCTACGTTTTGCAGTCTGGCTGTCCGCTATAATCCTATTCTTTGGAGCTATAACGGGATCATCCAACAATTGCAGACAATTTTGGAAGCGGCAGATTTTGCGGACACGTCTGCATCTGATTCAGGTAAAACCATTCGCATTCCGATTGTGTACGGCGGTGAATACGGTCCGGATCTGGAGTTCGTTGCCGGGGCAACCCGTCTGACTGAAGAAAAAGTAACCCAGCTTCATTCCGCTCAGACTTACATGATTTATATGCTGGGACTTATCGGAAGCTGTCCTTATTGCGGAGATCTGGACAGCCGGCTTGCCCTGAAGCGCCGCTTGCAGCCGCGGCTTCAAGTAGCCGAAGGTTCCGTCTTAATTGCAAACCGGCAAACTATTATTTTTCCTCTTTCCGCTCCAAGCGGATGGCATCTGATTGGCAGGACGCCAATGAAATCATTTAATCCTCTATTAGACCCGCCAAGTATATTTCAAGCAGGCGACCGCATTAAATTTGAACCGGTCAGTCCGGAAGAAGCAGGCGGCTGGAACGAATATAAGCAAAGCGAGTGGAATGCTAAATGGAATTGTTAGAAGTAATACGTCCTGGTATGTTGACCACTGTGCAAGATTTGGGCCGGGCCGATTATCAGGTTTACGGTATTTCAGCGGGCGGTGCTATGGACGCCTTGTCGTTACGCTTGGCCAATATGTTAGCCGGAAATAAAGAAGACGATGCAGCGCTTGAAGTAACGTTAACAGGACCCGAGCTAAAGTTTGTCCGCGACGGGATTATAGCTATAGCGGGCGGGGATTTATGTCCCGAACTCAACGGCAAGAAGGTTTCCGTATGGAGAACGTTCCGGGTAGCCAAGGGCGACATTCTTAATTTCAAGCAAGCCCAAGATGGCGGCTGCCGCGCTTATATTGCTGCAGCGGGAGGGATCGATGTACCGCTTGTTATGGGAAGCCGGTCCACCTTCATAAGAGGCAGTTATGGCGGATTTCACGGAAGAGCTTTGAAGGCGGGAGACGTTATATCAGCCGGAATTTCAAGGCATAGCGATCCTGGCTGTTTGACCGGAAGGAGCTTGCCGCCGGATTTTAAACCCGATTTTCGGGAAGAACGCCCCGTAAGATTTATTTTAGGCCCCCAAGCGGATGCTTTTACGGAGGATACCATTCAAGCCTTCACCTCCTCCGGTTATACCATATCTAATCAATCCGACCGGATGGGTTACAGATTGGAAGGCAACGTTCTTGCGCACATTAACGGACCGGATATTATTTCAGATTATATAACCGTCGGATCTATACAAATTCCGGGAGACGGACAACCGATCGTTCTTATGGCCGACTGCCAAATGACAGGGGGTTATACCAAAATAGGTGTGGTCATTAGTACAGATCTCCCGTACCTTGCGCAGAAAAAACCGGGAGACACGGTCCGGTTCGAACAAATCGGGATCGATCAGGCTCATCGGCTTTGGAAGCAGCAAGAACAAAGGCTGTCATTATTAAAGATCAACAATTTGTAGGACGACATAAGGAGTGTTAAGTTTGAGTCATATTGACGAGATCAAAGATATTGTTCAAATGGTTTTAAAATCCCCGATTTATGATTTTTCTCTGGAATACGGGGATGTCAAGCTTTCGTTCAAGAAGGAGAACAGGAGCGGACAGCAGCCCGATGAGAGCAGCTCCGCGGAAGCCTCTCAAGCTGCACAGCTTGCGCAAGCCGATACCGATACAGCCCGAATCCCGGATACCCAACCGGCTTACAGTGAAAAAGCGGCGGCTGAGCAAGGGGAAAAGGGAAACGTTTCTTTAAAAGAAATCGTTTCGTCCATGGTCGGCATATTTTATGCTTCTTCGGAGCCCGACGCTCCTCCGTTCGTGCAAGTAGGAGACCGCATCACGAAGGATTCTGTGGTGGGTGTTATAGAAGCCATGAAAATGTTTAACGAGCTTCAAGCAGACACGGACGGTGAAATCGTACAAATTTTAGTTGAGAACGGGCAGTTGATACAATTCGGGCAGCCGTTATTTATCGTCAGACCAAATTAAGGGAGAATTTCTATGTTCAAGAAGGTACTGATTGCCAACAGAGGAGAAATAGCCGTTCGGATTATTAGAGCCTGCCGGGAACTGGGGCTTGCGACCGTAGCTGTCTATTCGGAAGCCGATAAACACGCCTTACACGCAGCAATGGCTGACGAAGCTTACTGTATTGGACCCGCCGCTTCCAAGCAAAGCTATTTAAACGTTGCCCGAATATTGACTATAGCATGTGCCGTGCAAGCGGATGCGATTCACCCGGGATACGGATTTCTGGCCGAAAATGCACAGTTTGCCGATGCTTGCCAAACCTGTGGAATTACTTTTATCGGGCCCGGCTCCGATGCCATCCGCAAGATGGGGGATAAAGCACAGGCCAAAATAACAATGCAAGCAGCCGGTGTACCGGTAGTTCCCGGCTCGGACGGCTTGTTGGACAATCCGGATGAGGCGGTCGCAATAGCTGCACACATTGGGTTTCCCGTCATTATTAAAGCGACAGCCGGCGGCGGCGGTAAAGGAATGAGAGTTGCGGGTAACGCGGACGAGCTGCAAAAAGCATTCTCCCAAGCCCGGAAAGAAGCGGAAGCTTCATTCAATAATCCGGGAATTTACGTCGAGAAATATATCCGAAACCCCCGGCATATTGAAATTCAGATTATTGCGGATTCATTCGGTAACGTGGTTCATATGGGCGAAAGGGATTGTTCCATACAGCGCAGACATCAGAAGCTGCTGGAGGAGGCTCCTTCCGCATGCATGACTCCAAAGCTGAGAGAAGCAATGGGAGAAGCGGCCGTCCAAGCCGGAAAATCAGTGAACTATTGCGGAGTCGGCACGGTAGAGTTCTTATTGGACGATGATAACCGGTTTTATTTTATGGAAATGAATACAAGAATTCAAGTTGAGCATCCGGTCACGGAGCTGATTACCGGAATCGATTTGATCAAGGAGCAAATATATGTTGCTGCAGGTATCAGCTTGCCGTTCACCCAAAGCGATGTTCATATAAACGGCTGGGCGATCGAATGCCGGATTAATGCCGAGGATCCCGACCGCGGCTTTGCGCCTTCACCGGGCACAATCCAAAGCTATCATGCTCCCGGCGGGCCCGGTGTCCGGGTTGACAGCGCGGTATATACCGGCTATGAAATCCCGCCTTATTATGATTCTATGGTGGCCAAGATTATTGTTTGGGGGAGAACCCGCGAAGAAGCGATTAGCCGGATGATACGTTCTTTGCGTGAAACTAGAATCGAAGGCATCAAGACGACGCTTCCGTTTCATCTAAAGTTGTTGCAGAACAAAGCGTTTGCAGAGGGGAAATTCAATACGGGATTTCTTGAAGAACAGACACTATAATACCGGTCGGTTTAAATGCGAAAGCTGAATGACTGGATATACTACTATTGCAGGATGGAGGGGATTTATTTGCGAAAGCTTTTGACATCGAATTGGATGCAGCAGACCGTGTTTCTAGGCCCGGCTGTCTTGGTATACCTGCTGATCATTGCATTGCCTTTTGTGCTCACCGTCTATTATTCGTTTACGGATTGGAACGGTGTTTCCGGTAAAGTTACTTGGGTAGGCTTCAATAATTTCCGGTCCATATTGACGGATGACCCCAATTTCGTCAATTCCTTTTGGTTTACTGCCCGCTTTACCGTTGTTGTTATTATTTTAACGAATATATTGGGATTTGCTATCGCTTATTGGTTGTCAAAGCCTATAAAATCGCGGAATGTGCTGAGAACGGTGTTTTTTGTTCCCAATGTTTTGGGCGGGATTTTACTCGGCTTTATATGGCAGTTTATATTCGTTCAAGGATTTACTTCGCTCGGCAAACTAACGAATATCGGCTTCTTTAACCTGCAATGGCTGGGGACGGAAGCAACTGCCTTCTGGGGGTTGGTTATCGTTTTTATATGGCATCAAGCGGGTTATCTGATGGTCATCTATATTGCCGGACTGGCGAATGTCCCCCAGGATATGCTGGAAGCGGCCAGTATCGACGGGGCCACCGGCTGGCAGGTGCTGCGCAGCATCACCATTCCTATGATCATGCCGGTCGTTACGGTATGCCTCTTTCTGACAATTGCCTGGGCCTTTAAAATGTTTGATTTGAACTTGTCCCTTACTAAAGGCGGACCGTTTAACTCGACGGAGTCGGTGGCCATGAATATTTATTCGGAGGCTTTCGTTAAAAACCGTTACGGCTTGGGTACGGCAAAAGCGCTCATCTTTTTCCTTACGGTTTCCGTTATTACGGCAATCCAAGTATCTATCACACGCCGCAAGGAGGTGGATATGTAATGAATCTGAACCGATATGCGCCGCGTTTATGGATCATTGAAGCCGTATTGATCGTGTTGGCATTAGGTTTTCTTTCCCCCTTTTATTTTGTGCTGGTCAACTCCTTCAAGACGTACGGAGAGCTTCTTCTGAATGCGGCCAGTCTGCCTAACGCTATCAAATGGGTTAATTATACCCGCGCCTGGGATGTGCTTCAATTCGGCTTACGGTTCAAGAACACGGTATCGATTGTCATTTTGGCGAACATAGGATTGGTTGTTATCGCTTCTATGACAGCTTACCGATTGATACGCAAGCCGAGCCGAATCAACAAGCTCCTCTTCTCCATGTTTATTGCAGCAATGGTTATTCCGTTTCAAGCGATTATGATCCCGCTGGTCAAAGTAGCAGCATGGACTCATTTATTAAATAGTATACCGGGTGCGGTGGTGTGTTATTTGGGGTTAGGAGTGTCGTTATCGATCTTCTTGTTTCAAGGATATGTGAAATCGGTTCCTTTGGAAATAGAAGAATCCGCTACGATGGACGGATGTACTCCATACGGGATTTTTTGGCGGATTATATTCCCGCTGCTTAAGCCGATGACCGTGACCGTCATTCTTTTAAATACTTTATGGATTTGGAACGATTTCCTGCTTTCCCTGATCATTCTGCAAAAACAGGAGCTCCGTACGATCCAGGTCGCGATAAACTCTTTATTTGCGGAGTATACAAACCAGTGGGATCTTGCTTTGGCAGCTCTTACGATGAGCGTCATTCCGCTGCTCGCCTTCTTCCTCCTTCTTCAGCGTCAAATCATTGCGGGTATTATGGCCGGCTCCGTAAAAGGCTAATTGGACATGAAAGCAATTTCATCCACCTTCAGGGTCAAACCTATGAGTGTTCAGAACGGACAGGCTTGAATTATAATTGATATGTAAGGAATAATGACATAAACGAAAGGGGTCTTAGAAATGAAACGTGTGCTTTTAACCGGAAGCGCCATTGCCCTGTCAGCTTCGCTTTTTGCAGGATGTGCGGCTAGTGAGGGGAAGCCTTCCGCCAATGGAGCCGGCAATAACAACCAGGGTAAAGCAAAAGAAGTGACCTTGAAAATTTTTAACTACAAAGTGGAAATTTCCGAGCAGCTAAACAAACTGAAAGAGGAGTATGAGAAATCGCATCCGGGAGTGAAACTTCAGCTTGAAACGGTGATCGGTTCCGACTATGACACGGCTTTGAAAACCAAATTCGCTGCAGCCGATATGCCGGATATTTTTACAAACGGAGGCTATCAGCAGCTTAACGTATGGAAAGACCATCTGGAGGATTTGTCGGATCAGCCCTGGGTGAAGGACGCTTATGATTTTGCCAAAATACCGATGACCAGCGACGGAAAATTATACGGCATGCCGGCGAATCTGGAAGGGTACGGATTTGTTTATAATAAAGATCTGTTTGCAAAAGCAAACATCACCAAAATTCCGGCAACACTTACCGAGCTGGAGGAAACCGCCAAGAAGCTGCAGGCAGCCGGTATTACTCCGTTTGTGAATATGTTCCAATTGCAAACTACTCTAGGCAGACAGCTGCTTAATGTTCCGTTTGCGCAGCAGCCGAATCCGAATGATTTTATTAAAGGATTAAATGACGGCACGGCGAAATTCGAAGGAAATGCTATTATTAAGGAAGGCATCGATCTGTTGGATGTCATGGTTAAATACGGCAACAAAAATCAGCTGACTACCGATTATAACAGCCTCATAGCCACCTTTGGCAGCGGACAGGCAGCCATGATGCAGAGCGGCAACTGGACCTATCCTTTAATAACGAAAGTGGATCCGAAAATAAATGTAGGTATCATGCCGATGCCGATTAACGACGACGCTGCGAGAAATGATAAGCTGTATGTGGACGTTCCTCTTAACTGGGTCGTAAACAAAAACTCCAAAGTGAAAACGGAAGCGAAGGAATTTTTGAATTGGCTTGTTACCTCGGAAACCGGTCAACGATACATTGCTAAGGAATTCCAGTTTATACCGGCCTTTAAGACCGTAAAGCCTGATGCCGCTGCAATCGGACCGTTGGGAGAGGGGATTAACAAGTATTTGGCCAAAGAACAAGTATTGGGATGGCATTTCAACAAGTTTCCCGACGGCGGGGTTCAAGAATTCGGAACGATCCTGCAAAAGTATGTAGGCGGAAAAATTAACCGTGAGCAATTGTACAAGGAGCTTCAGGACGGATGGAGCAAGCTGAAGAAATAACGGATTGAAACGTACTGTTGTACAAAAGTAAATAGCTGATCCGGCAAACCGCCTGAGCCTGCGCTTAGGCGGTTTAAACCGGATGCGGTTGAATTCGCGGGAGCAGACTACTATAATATAATGACTTTAACTTGCCGGAAGAACAGGAGAGAGGATGCATATGTTCAAACATAGTATTCGTTACAAATTGATAACGCTGCTCCTGATTTCAACCATCTTCCGATCGCCGTATCCAATCTCATTACCGACATTTATACGAAGCGTTCCCTAAAAGACCGATCCATTGAAGAAAACACCCGTCTTATTTCAGAGGGCAAGTCGAATATTATTAATTATTTGGACACGGTTAAAAATGCGTCGCTGGCGATCTATTCCAATGCCGAATTGCAAGGCATATTATCAAAAGGCTTAGCCGATAACCAAAGTGAATCGTATATTTTTGCGGTTATGCAAATTCTCTCCCGTTCAGCGAGCGATATTTATCAGGTATATTTAAGCATTAACGAAACTAACAGCTCTTATGTGTTGTATCAAAACAATTTCCGGCGGGGAGCTATCAATTACAAGCCTCCGCTGGAGGGACAAGTGGCTCCTTATACTGTTTATACCGAATCGACCCACATGAGTCATGATTACAAAATCGCTAACCCTTCCCTGTTTATTTATCCCGAGAAGGTATTCACCATTCACCGCCCTTTATTCCGGGTGCCTACCCATGAGCAGCTCGGTCTGCTGTCAATCGACGTTAAGCTGGATTCGCTCCGGAAGCTGACGTCACAATTGTATGATAAGGCCAATGAAGATCTGTATATTTTGGACAGCTCCGGAGCTGTTGTCTATGCGGCCAATGAAGCCGGGGAAAGTCAGGCATCGAACGAAACCTGGATGAATCAGATTGTCAATAAGCCGGATCGGTCCGGTTATATGGAATGGGATAAAGCGGAGTTTTCAGGTATTATGGTTTATACCAAAATGGAAACGCCTTATTTGAATTGGACGATGGTGAAACGCATTCCTTTTGTTCATTTGTATGAGTATCCGCACAGACTGACCCTGATTAATTCGCTCGTAGCCGTGCTGTTTCTGTCCATAGCCATGATTGCAGTATTGACGGTTTCCTTGCAGCTGACGAAGCCTCTGAAGCAATTCATTATGCACATCAGCAAAATTCAGGCCGGGCAGCTGGAAAAGCCGATTGCTATCGACCGTTCGGATGAAATAGGCGTTTTGGCCAAACGGTTTCAGACGATGATGGATACGATCAACGGCTTGATTTTGAGAGAATACAAGCTCAAGCTGGCTAACAAAACGATTCAATTAGAGATGCTGCAGGCGCAAGTAAATCCCCATTTTTTGAATAATACGCTGCAGTCTATCGGCAATCAAGCACTCGAAAGCAATGCGCCCAAAGTATATTCGCTTGTCTCTTCCTTAGGTCAGATGATGCATTACAGCATGAATACGAAGGAAACGGTCGTTCCGCTTTCCAAGGAAATCGATTATGTAAAGCATTATTGCGAGCTTCAGCAAATCCGCTTTGAGGACCATTTGCATATACAATTTGATCTGTTGGAGGAAGCGGATGCTATTCTGATACCTAAAATGATCGTTCAGCCGATCGTTGAAAATTTTTTCAAACACGGTTTTGACAGCGGGGCGGAGCGAACCGGATGTCTCAAGGTGACTACGCTGTTGGAGGAAGGCAAGCTCTACATTAGTGTGGCAGACAACGGTCCCGGTATCGCGGAGGAGCGGATTCAAGCGATCCGTCAAAGCTTGTCCCAAGAGGAGCAGCACGGGGACAGCTACGGCAAAAACATCGGATTGCCGAATATCATGCAGAGGCTGCGCTTATATTATGGAGAACAGGCGGGGATCGAGCTGGAAAATCTCGAGCCTTACGGACTTAAAGTAACATTGAGCATTCCGCTGCAATTTGCGCAAGAGGAGGTGCAAGCATGAAAGTACTAATTGTTGACGATGAAAAGCATGTTCGTAATTCCGTCCGTATGCTGGTCGATTGGCAAGCTTTGAATATTGAAGCCGTGCTCGAGGCCGGCAATGGCTTGGAAGCGGTTCGCCTCATCGAGGAAGAGCGGCCGCAGCTTGTCATAACCGACATCATGATGCCGCTTAAGAGCGGTGTCGAGCTGATGGAATGGCTGAATGCCTGCTACCCGGACTGTAAAAAAATCGTGATCAGCGGGCATAATGATTTCGAGTTTGTCCGGCAAACTATGAAGTACGGGGGCACCGATTATTTGCTCAAGCCGATTGTCCAAAAGCAGCTTCAGGATGCGATCAAGAAAGCAATCGACAGCTGGACGGAAGCGGATCAAAACCGCATGCACGTACAATCGCAAACTATGGAATTCAACCAATTGAAAACCATCTACCGCGACAAGCTGATTTCCAATTCAATCATCGAGCCTGTAGGATATTCCAGCGAATTGGCGCTGCTAATCAAAGAGTTTCCCGGGCTGCAGCAAGTGAAATCATGCCGTGTCGCCCTGCTTCGATTCGAATATATGGAACGAAGCCTTCGGGAAAAGTTCGTCTCGGACCGGGGACTGCTCGTTTTCTCGCTAATCAACATTTGCAATGAAATTGTGCAGGCTGCGGACTGCGGGATCGCCTTCCGCAATCTGAACAGCAAATATGAAATCGGCTTGCTGCTATGGGACAGGCTGGAGGAGGCCGAAGCCATGATGGCTGAAATCAACCGCGGGATTGAGGCCGCGCTTAAAGCGCGGTTCGATATCGGTATCGGTATTGAAATGCCGTTCCCTCATAGCCTGAAGGAAGCGTACAAGCAAGCTCAAAAGGCGCTTCGCCAGCGCAATCTATTGGATCGTGTAAACCGGATTCAAGTGTACCGTCCCGTATCATCGATGATCATCGGCACGCTTCGTTTCAGCGAGTTTGAACAGCATGTAAGCCTAGCGATGATAAGCGGAAGAATCGGGCAAATAGAGGCAGCGCTTCAAGAGTGGTTTAACCTTTTGGATAGGATGGAGACCATCACTACGGATCAGCTTGATTTATGGCTTGACGAATTTACGGTTTTGCAAGCCCGATGGATTGAAGAGATTAAAGAGCACGTCCATGAGCCTGGGGCCGGAATGGAACTGTCCTCTGCGCATACCCGGTTTGTTATTCCGGTTGATGACGAAGGGCATTTTTCCTTGAGCCTGTTCCGGCAAAAGCTCACGCATCATCTCAACGAGTTGATGCGCGTACTTGTAAGCCAGAGAGTCCAGTATAGCCATAGTATGAATGAGATTGCCAAATATATTCAGCTCAACTATGCGGAAAACATTACACTTGGACATATTTCCGATAAATTCCATTTGAATCGTGAATATATATCCCGCAAATTTAAGCAAGAGCTGCATGAAAATGTGATTGATTTCCTGAACCGGGTGAGAATCGAAAAATCTAAGGTCTTGTTGCTGAATCCGCAAATGAGAATATCCGAGGTGGCCTCCAAGGTAGGGAATCAGGATGAAAAATATTTCAGCAGAGTGTTTAAAAAGCTGGAAGGCCGATCCCCGAAAGATTATAGGGTATTAAGAAACGAACCCGGTTAAATTTTATGGATCTATTGATTTAAATAAACCGTTTTTCCTGTTTCAGCGGATTGATAGACGGCTTCCAGAATTTCACTGACAACCAGGGCTTGTTCCGCCTTTACGACAGGTTCGGTGTCATTCTGGATGCATTCGATCCACAAACGCGCTTCCATGTCAGCAGGGGTCTCGTCTTTCTTTCCGCTGTAAAATACAACGGCATCGCCGTCAAACTTGATTTTCGTTTCGTATAACCGGCTAAGTCTTTCACCGTTAATCCGCAATCCTTCCTCCATATCGGCCCCGCCAAGCGTACCGCAAAGCAATGTTTTGGCTTCGCGGATTTCCAGGCTGTTCAGCGCCCAACTGGCTTCAAGCGTAATGACCGCGCCGTTCTCCATTTTAATGAAGCCAAAAGCGGAGTCCTCTACCTTGAATTTATCCGGGTCCCACGGTCCCCAAGTGTTAGCGGCATTTTTCGTGTTTCCCAGTTTATGGAGAACCGAGCCTGTTACGCTCACCGGCTTGTAGTTGTCCATCATCCATAAGGTCAAGTCCAATGCATGGGTTCCGATATCAATCAACGGGCCCCCGCCTTGCAGTTCTTTATCCAGGAACACTCCCCACGTAGGAACGCCGCGACGGCGCAATGCGAACGCTTTGCCCAAATAAATGTCGCCGAACTCGCCTTGCTCGCACAAGCTTTTTAAGACGAGGGAATCCGGACGGAAGCGGTTCTGATAACCGATGCTCAGCTTTTTGCCGGTCCGTTTCGAAGCTTGCAGCATCAGGCGGGCATCGGCCGAAGAGATAGCCATCGGCTTTTCACACATCACATGCTTGCCGGCCTCCAGCGCCGCGACGGTAATTTCCGCATGGGAGCTGTTGGGTGTGCAGACATGGACAACATCGATGGAGCGGTCCTCCAGCAGCTTCCGGTAATCGGTATATACGCCCGAATTGGCAGCTCCGAATGTTTGCGCCGCTTGCCGCGCTTTTTCTTCCACGAGATCGCAGAAGGCCGTGATTTCTACCTGCGGCAGCTTGGACAAGCTGGGCAGGTGCTTGGACATGCCTATGCCTCCGGTACCGATAATTCCGACTCTAACTTTCTCAGCCATGATTATAATCTCCTTTAATCGAATTGTATTGCTTGGCCGCTATACGGGCTTGTCCCGCTTTGCCGGTTGGCCGTCCCCTATGGTTGATTAAGCATCCGGCTTAAGCTGCGGTAGCTGAATTCGACGCTATCCAGCTGATTTCTGGCGGTAAAGTCTTGCTCGACAAACATCGTTTTAACGAAACCCAGCTCGCGGATCATTCGAATAATCGCAGGTATATCCATAATGCCTTCGCCGATTTCGATAAATTGGTCGGTTGTAGAGGTTCCCAGCTTCTTATCGAGCGTAATGTCCGCATCCTCGCCGAAAAAATCGAACCAATTGACCGGCTTGGCGGTGGCGGGCATATCTTTCTGGTGAACCAGGTCACAGCGGTCTCCGAGCGTGCGCAAGTAATCGCAAGGATCGATGCCGCCGCGCAGCGCCCAATAAGTATCGAATTCAATTTTGACCAAGCTCTTATCGGTGTTTTCCAGAATCGTATCCATGACATATTGGCCGTCAAATTTTTGGAACTCCTGAAAGTGGTTATGATAATAAAAATCAAGCCCGTTTTTGCGGCAAATTTCTCCGCAGCTGTTTAACTTGGCGGCAAAATCGAGGGCGTCCTGTTTATTTCTGAACATGGACATCGAAATGGAAACGGCAGGCATTTCAATTTCTTGGCAAAATGCCGTCAGGCTGTCCCATTTAACATTTTCGATCGGGAATAATTGCGCGTTTAATGCTTTCATGCCAAGACGGTCAAGATGGCGCTTCAATTCCGGAGCCTTCATCCCGGCCACTGCATACCCGCCTTCGCCCGCTGCATCGGAATAATGAATGGCAAGCTCCAAATTTTTATATCCGATCGCCGCAACTCTCTCCAACGCGCCCACCGGATCTTTCTGCAGTTCATTTCTTACGGAGTACAGCTGCAGCCCGATTGATAAACTCATAGTAACTTTCTCCTCACTTATTTAGTCTCCCGGCAAGTGCCGGAGCAGAAGGGAACAGGAGGCTCCCGCACAGCCGCTGCTACTTCATTCATTATAATTCAAGCTTTGCAAGGCAAGACACTCATAGGTTTGACTATTCAGGTGGATGAAATTGCTTAGGAGCAGGCTGCAGAAGGGGGGAGTTGTAAAACAAAGACGTGCTGCAAAAATACGAATCTTCGCATCAATGAAATCGCCGTAATGGTAGGCTATCAACCGACCTATTTCACTATTTACTTTTGTATTTTTCCAATACAATCGTTTAAACTGCATGAAAATCGTCAATTCTACTAATAGGTTTCCAGATTCAGGGGGTCAATAGGAGCAGATCGGCAGGCGATGAAATCATGTCCATATTTAAATGGTTCAAAAAACGGAGAGAGCATAAGGTCGTCGATGTTCCCAATCAAGCTTCCGGACAATTTCAAAACGTGAACCTAAACGGTCGTTTGGAAGAAGCGATCGAATCTATCACTCGAATTTTTGACGGCAACTACGACTTTACGATGCGCCGCTTCCATGTGTTCGGCCAATATCCCGCGATCATGTTCTACTTTTCCACTATGATCGACCAGACGATGATTAACGGAGATATATTAAAACCGTTTATGTATTTGCCTCCCTACTTGGAAGGGAAGAACATTGAATTTCACCGGTTGAAGGACACTCTGCTCCAGGATTCGATCTTTCACAGCGATGTGAGTGTGGAGAATCAATTCGGCAAGCTGATCGAGGGTGTGCTGCGAGGGAAGACCGTCGTAATGATCGAAGGTTTGGGCGAAGCCTTTGTAATCGGTACGCGCAATATCGAGCAGCGGGCTATCGATCAACCGGCGACCGAGCAAGTTATTCGTGGGCCGCGCGAAGGCTTTATCGAACCTTTGGCAACCAATATCGCCCTGCTTCGTTATAGGCTGCAAACGACGGATCTGCGTATCAACTCGATGGAAATCGGCCGCAGAACCAAATCGAAAGTAGCGATTTGTTACATGGAAGGCATTACGAACCCCGATCTGTTGAAGGAAGTCAATAAGCGCCTTGCCAAGATTGATATTGACGCCATTCTGGATTCGGGTTACCTGGAGCAGTTTATCGAAGATAATTATTATTCCCCTTTTCCGCAAGTCCAGTACACGGAACGACCGGATAAAGTGGCTGCCAACCTGCTGGAAGGAAGAGTAGCCATATTGGTAGACGGTTCACCGCTAGCCTTGGTTGTTCCAACCGTCTTCAACCAGTTCTATCAGACGGTGGAGGACTATACGGAACGGTTTGTGCTGATGAGCGCGATTCGTCTGGCTCGGCTTGTCGCTCTTGTATTTTCATTAGTGTTCCCGTCGATTTATGTGGCGATTATTTCTTTCAATCCGGAATTGATCCCGACGGAATTTGCCGTAGCGGTAGCTGGCGGGAGGGCGGGGGTTCCATTCCCGGCCATCATAGAAGTACTCGTTATTGAAATTTCCATGGAAGTGTTGCGGGAAGCGACGATCCGATTGCCGCAGCAGGTCGGCGGCGCTCTGTCTATTGTCGGGGTGCTTGTTATCGGACAGGCTGCGGTCGCGGCGGGATTCGCGAGCCCGATCACGGTCGTTATTATCGCGCTCACAACGATCGGATCATTTGCTACGCCTGCTTATAATGCCGCGCTTGCTTTGCGGCTATTGCGTTTCCCGCTTATTATTTTGGCTGGTATTTTCGGTCTGTACGGCGTTATGATCGGTTTGATCCTCATCGCGAACCATTTGCTTTCCTTGAAATCGTTCGGGATCCCTTACTTGAGCCCGCTCGTTCCCGGAAATTTTCAAGGAATGAAGGATTTGCTCATTCGCGGACCGTTATGGTGGATGAATAAAAGACCTGCGTTCCTTCATCCTCTCGACAAAACCAGATTGAGCGACACTACGTTGGAACAACTGAAGCAACCGCCGGACAACGTGATGGATCCATTAAAATTCAAAGATCAAAAGGAGTGACGACAAATGGAGACTTCCCGTCAGATTACCGTAATCCAAGCAGCTTCTATTCTGATCAGCACCATAATAGGGGTAGGTGTACTCCCTCTTCCCCTATTTGCCGTTCGTGCAGCGGATTCGGGCGCTCCTCTCGTCACGTTTCTCGGTATGGTAGTTGCCTTTGTCGGATTAGGCCTGATTGCCTTGCTTGGCATGCGGTTTCCTAATAAATCCATTATTCAATACAGTGAGGATATTATCGGGAAATGGCCGGCATGGATCGGCAGCGTATTTATTATTGCTTTTTTTGCTATTCTGACATCGCTTACCGCGCGTGAGTTCGGCGAAGTGGTGGTTACCTCTGTTCTGAAGACGACTCCCGTAGAAGTGACCGTTATTGTAATGCTGCTCTTGGCAGCCCTCTCTACGCGTAATGACATCGCAACATTTGCATACATTCATACTTTTTATTTTCCATTGCTCCTCGGCCCCGGCTTGCTGATCGTCGCGCTTTCCTTGAAAAATGCCGAGATCATCAATCTGGAGCCGATTTGGGGAAATGCACCGAAAGATATGGTGGGGGGCGTCTTTACTATAGCCGCATTGTTTCAAGGATCGTTCGTTCTGACCATGGTAATACCGGCCATGCGCCGACCCGAGAAGGCGTTGAAGGCAAGCATATGGGGGATATTGATCGCAGGAGGGCTGTACGTGACGATCGTCGTAGCAACAGTCAGCGTATTTGGCGCCGAAGAGAGCAAGCAGCTGCTCTGGCCGACACTCGAGCTCGCGAAGGCGACATCGTTGCCCGCGAATATTTTGGAACGTTTGGATGCAGCCTTTCTAGCCGTTTGGGTAACCGCTGTATTTACCACATTGTTCTCCAGTTATTTTCTGACGATCCACTCGATGAGCAAGCTGTTCCGCCTGCGCGAACATCGGATGTTTTCCTTTTTCGTCTTGCCGATCGTTTTCGTCATGGCCATGCTGCCTTTAAATATCATGCATATGTACGAAATCATTCAAAATGTCGGCCGAATCGGACTTTTCATCACGATCGTTTACCCGGCCGTTCTGCTTGCGATCTCTCTTATTCGCAAGAAAAGAGGGGATTCTGTCAGGAATAAACCGATGGACCAAAGCAGTTAGGATGTTGGGCGGTTATTTCCCATGAAGACTTGAGGAGGGTTTGCAGATTATGGCTTACGTTGGATATTTCGGCTTTCTTGGTTATTCTATACCCTTATGGCTTCTGACAGGGACGATCATTTTACGGGTGGACGTTCAAGCCTACAAATTGGCGGGAATGGACAAGGAGAGAAAGGTGTGCCGTTTTATCGGATGGCTCAATGTATGTCTAGGTTTATTGATGTTTGCAGGGTATTGGTTGCTCCAGTGGAAGGGATGGTAAATTGATTCATAACATAGGCGAATTTATATGGAAGGAAAAAATAAATGTATTACTTCAATATAAAGAGGGGATCCCGATTGACAACAAATCGATGGTTCAAAGCGGTCAAGCTGCTAGGCATCATGCTCCTTTTACTTCCGCTCCTGACTGGATGCTGGGACCGGCTTGAAATCGAGGAACGTGCCGTCGTTTTGGGGATTTCGGTTGATGTTGCAGGCCCGGAAGCGCTGAAAGAAGAGGATGAGGTTTCCCATATTCAAGGCAAATTTCCCGCGCCGGAAAAAGATTTGATTCGCGTTGCCGTTCAAATCGCGCTGCCCGGAAGAATTCCGCTAGGACCTGGAGAAGCCATTTCGGGAGGCAAAGGTTCGCAAGCAACGGTTTGGGTCCTTAATGTGGTTGGTCATACGATCGATGATGCGATCATGAATTTGCAGCAGCAAATCTCGGCTAAACTGTTCTTCGGACATTTGCGCGTCATCGTCATATCGGAAGCTGTGGCAAAAAAAGGTATGCAAAATGTGAACGATTACTTCCGTCGTAATTCGGAAGTAAGACGCATGGCTTGGATGATGATTTCGAAAGGAAACGCGGAAGCGTTAATGAAGGCTGCACCGAAATTGGAACGCGTGCCAACGCTGTATCTAATATCGACCATGGACAGCGCTGTCAAGATGGGTAAATTCCCGAACGATTTTGTCGGGAATTTCTGGAGCAACTCTTCGAAAAAAGGACAGGAAGGCTTTCTTCCATACATGGATATCAAAAAAGAACAAAATGTTGAAATTATGGGATTGGCTTATTTTAAAGGATCCAAATTGGCGGGTGTAACGAAACCGTTTGAAATCGCCGGATACATGGGGATTAAAGGAATAAGCAAGTCGGGATACCGGGGATTTGTCAGTTTGGACGGTCCGTCCGATAATGTCACGATTTACGCGACCAGCCGCAAATCCAAAATCGAGGCTCAAATCAAAGACAACCGACCTCATATTACTGTATCCGTTTTCACCGAAATCAGTCTGGAGGAGAAGATAAACGAACGGATACCTGCAGACAACTCCGATATTTTGAAAAAAATCGAGCAAACCAATAAAGAATCACTTGTAAAAACTTACCAGGATTTAATTCGGAAAACCCAGAAGAATGGATCCGATATTTTCGGGTTCGGTGAATATGTACGAGCCAAGCAGCCGCAATACTGGAACCAGAACATACGTACGAAAGATCGTTGGGGGGAAATGTACAAAGACATTTCGGTCGATGTAAAAGTAATGACAAGAATTCGTCGGGTCGGCATGAAAGCCAAATAATGAATGTCTCTCATCTTATCCGTTCATAACTACTCCTCCGGTGCCTGATTTCACCCATAAAAGTGGAGACAAGCTAAATTTGGAATAGTTCTTCAGCAAAAGGAAATAATGAAATCAATTAACCTACATGTGGAAAAGAGGACGCAGCATGAATTGGTCGATGTGGTCGATAGAACGAGTTCTCATTCTGTTCGTCAGCCTGGCGTTTCTGATGATGAGTATTCAGGTGACAATGTTTCATTATCGGCAAAATTTTAACCATAAAGCAATGTGGGTACCCGTTATCTCGTCACCGATTTTCTTCATAACGGGTATCATTCTGACCTTATATAACGCCGGTTGGCTGCATAATTTGTTTTTGGTACTGATGTGGTTTGGCGTCGTTTCGGGATTGATCGGCTTTTACTTTCATTTTCGTGGGGTAGGTGTCCGAGTCGGGGGATGGGCCTTGCGCAACTTTCTCATCGGTCCGCCTATCACCCTCCCTTTAATGTATTCCGCTTTGAGTGTGCTTGGTTTGATCGCAATCTATTGGAAGGCGTGGTGAGCCGATGGCAGGACAAAGTCATTATCCCTCTTTCGAGGTTATGAATGAACAGGATGAATGGGATGACCACACCCAAACAATCGTAACTTCCCGGCTGAAGCCCAATATAAATTTACAGTTTCTTACCTCAAAAGAGGCGGAACTTGTGAAACGAATCAGTTCGCTCTTCGTGAATGATCAAACGCCAGAAGTGCTCGACTTCGTAGTCGGTCATATCGATCAAACATTGTATCAATCACCTGGGGAAAGTCAGAGAAAAGCAGACGTTCCCAAGGCCCCGGAGCTAATCAGGGCAGGACTCCAAGCAATCGAACAAGGGGTTCAGGAGCAATATACTTCAGCTTTTTTGGAGCTGGATATGGCAGAGCAAAAGCAATATTTGCAGTATATAAGCGAATCCATTGCCAAACCGCAAGAGGTATGGGATGGAATTCCGCAAGAAGCGCTGTTTAAAAAGCTTTTGAATTTAACATACGAATCTTACTGCTCTCATCCAAAGGTATGGTCCGAAATCGGTTATGCCGGTCCGGCCTATCCGCGAGGATATGTACGTACGCAGTTGGGACAATTGGATCCATGGGAGGCGCAGCCGGAGCAATGGTGAAGCGAAAATATGCAAACGAAGAAGTGGACGTCGTAATCGTTGGGGCAGGGGCTGCAGGAGGCGTATTGGCTAAAGAATTAAGTGAAGCCGGCATGAGCGTTGTCATTTTGGACGCGGGACCGTTTCGAGATCCGCAAAAAGATTTTGCGAGCGATGAACTTTCAATGAAAAATCTGGGTTGGCAGGATACCCGGATCGTGGACGGTAACGACCCGTTAACGATGGGGCACAACAATTCCGGGCGAGGTATCGGCGGCGGGACCGTTCACTTTACTGCGGTATTTTTGCGGTTTCACGATGCAGATTTCAAAGCAAGGACGATGGATGGCGTCGCGGACGACTGGCCGATCGGCTATAAGGATTTGGAACCGTATTATGCAAGAATTGAAAAAGAAATTGCCGTATCCGGACCTAAACATTTTCCATGGGGGAATTACAGTGGACCTTATCCGTATCCGGAAAGGGAACCGCTCAGTCCGAACGCGTACATGTTTATGAACGGGTGTGAGAAACTCGGCATCCGCTCTTCCGTTGCACCTCTTGCAATTCTTTCCGCACCGTTCGAAGGCCGTCCTCCTTGCATCAATCGCGGCTTCTGCAATCAAGGGTGCATGCCGGACGCCAAATTTAGCACACTCATCGTTCATATTCCGAAAGCGATCAAAGCCGGAGCCGAAGTATTGGCAGATTGCATGGTAACAGAGGTGTTAGTGGGATCTGATGGAAAGGCGAAAGGAGTTATCTTCGTTCATGATGGAATAACGTATGAGCAAAAAGCAAAAATCGTGATCGTATCCGCCTTCGTGGTGGAGACGCCCCGGTTGCTTCTCAACTCATCCAATGCCCTGTTTCCTGATGGGCTTGCCAATTCCAGCGGTTGGGTTGGAAAATCCATTATGGTTCATAGCAGTCAAGATGTCTATGCCAAATTCGACGATGAAATCAGACTGTATAAAGGCACCCCCGTGTTAGCGACTACTCAAGATTTTTATCATACCGATCCGAATAACAGCTTTGTCCGCGGATATACCCTTCATTCGCACGGAGCCAGGCCGGTCGAGTTCGCGAGTGGAATATCGAAAGCGCAGGGAGGGCCAGTGTGGGGAGAACGATTTAGAGAGACTATACTTGATTACAACTATTACGGAAGGGTCACCTTGGTCGGTGAGGTGCTGCCTAGTGAGACGAATCGGGTTACGCTGGCAGACGAAAAAGATGAGTATGGCTTGCCGCGTGCAAAAGTTACATTCAGTTACGGCGATAACGACCGGAAGCTCATCGACCATGCGGTTGGAAAAATGAGTGCAATACTCGATGCAGCCGGCGGAAAAGTCGAATTCGTCATTCCTGATACCGCCCATATGATGGGGGGGTGCCGCATGGGGGACGATCCGGATTCCTCGGTCGTCAATTCATTTGGACAAACCCATGACATCACTAACCTGTATATATGTGACGCAAGCATATTTGTCACCTCGGGCGCTGGAAACCCCACGAATACAGTCATGTCGTTAGCATTGAGGACAGCGGACTATATAAAGGAAAAAGCGAAGAAGCTGGAATTGATAAGGTCGGTTTAACCGGCCTTTTTGCATATGTCCATATATTGTTAATAAGCAAAATCCATCCGCACCTTGTTCCACATCAAGGAATCGCTTATTACTCAAGGAAATTTCATGATATTTTTTACACTGGATTATGAAATAGAATAAAAAATCAACAGACATTTTTTGTTCATCTGTTTTACCGTGCTAATTTATGATTCGTTGCTGTCGGTAATACTGTGATCTTCCATGAAAGACATGTTTGGGCAGACATTTTTTGCACTCAAATGCTATGAATTAAATAATGTCTATTTCCTCCAAATGATGGATTGTATAATATTGGGTGTAAGCGTTAGTCAACATGTTAAAGCGCTTACAACCAATGAAAGGGGCTAAAAAATGCAAAGAAAAAAACTAAGACGGCGATTTATTGCAGGGAGCACTTCCACTGCTCTGATCATCTCATTGTTGGCTGCATGCACCGGCGGTGAAGGCGGTTCTGTAAAAATGGATAATGGTAAACAAAATCCAGGTGAAGAGGGAATGCTGCAAATCAGCACCATGTTTCCGCTTTATACCGAAGTGCCTGATATGAATAACGCATATTGGACGGAGGTTAAGAAAAGATCCAATACGAATCTGGATATTTTATGGGTTCCGAACGCTAATTACGCTTCGAAATTGGAACTCATGCTGGCATCCGGCGATATTCCGGAGGTAGTTAACGGGCCTGCGGTCAATCCAACGCCTACCTTCTATAAAGCGATTCAGAACGGCATGTTTTGGGACTTGACTCCACTGCTTGGAGATTTTAGCGAATACCCGAATTTGAAGAAGCTCAAAGAGAAGTTTGACATTTCTAAAGTGGACGGCAAAATTTATGGATTGCCCCGCCTGAGATCGGAGACCCAAGCCAGCATACACATGCGGAAGGACTTGCTGGATGAACTGGGCATTCCCTCGCCTACGACGCTGGATGAGTTCAAGAATGCGATGAAAGCAATCATAAAAGCGAAGCCAGGCACCATTGGGTTGACTATGCACGGAGTATTAAGCGGAAATGCACCTTTTGCGGCTGCGTTTGGCGTATACGATACGAGCTACGATAAAGACGGCGGATTTATTCGAGATATCCTCACACCGCAATTTGCGGATATGGTAGAATGGTTCCGCGGATTGTATGCAGACGGATTATTGCCGCGTGAATTTTCAACGATGAAAGAGACGCAGGCTGAGGATTTATTTGCCTCGGGCAGGGCGATAGCTTATAGCCGCATTATTAATCGTGACTGGCAGTATACGGAAACCAACCGAAAAACCAATCCCAAAGCTTTCGTCCGATCGGTGGAACTGAAAGGCCCGAAAGGGTATGCCATCAAATTGGATCCGGGCTTTGCAGCCCCTTTGTATATTTCCAGCAAGGTACCGGTAGAAAAAGTTAAGCGGATGCTAAAATATTTTGATTCCACTGCGACCAAGGAATATTTGTTTTTAGGGGAATACGGTGTGCAAGGCATCCATCATACCCTTAATGCGGATGGCCTTCCGATCATGACAACTCAGGGATTCAAAGAGATAAACATCGGCAGCTATCATCCGTTCGTCTTGACCACTGACAATGGCTTTAAAGTCAGAAACCCTAACGCTCCCCCTGAATTTAACAAAGAAACAGAGAAATTGGTGGCGGATTGGGATAAAAAGGGGGTTATTAATCCATTTGAACGATACAATTCCCCAACATTCAATGATATTTGGCCAAAGTTCCAATCGGAATATGATACCAAAATCGTACAAGCCGTGATCGGTGACATCACAATAAACGAATTCAAGACTTATCAGGAACAATTAAGGAACAAGCCGGAAATGAAGAAGGCGTTCCAAGAATATACGAAAGCTGAGAAGGAAGTTAAAGCAAATATGGGAAAATAGCAGGTGACAATCTGGTTATCCTGTAATTGAGGGGGGTCCAAATGGCTGACTGGTTGCGTCAGAAATGGTCCTTGACCGTTATCGGTTGGTTCGATATTAAAGGGCGTTTTTTTTACCGCCTTATTTCGCTCGGCATGATTTCAGCATGTATTCCGATTATCTTGGCGGGAATGATGTATTATCAAATTTCGGTTAACGACGCATATAAAAAAACCGAAGAGGAAAGCCGAATTTCCCTAACCTTGATTATGGACCGGGTCGAAAGAGTAGTAACCGGTATCGAACAGGAATCGTTCCAGTTAGCCCTGAACCCTTTGACTGCGAATTCCGTATCAGACAATCAATTTCGTGAGAAGTATATTGCCCAGCGGCAGTTGCTTGATACTTTTATGCTGAAAAAAAATGCCAATGATTTGATTGCTGAAATCATCCTCTACCAGAATCATAGTAACGCTTTGTGGACTCTGGAGTATGGGTATTTGCAGGTAAACGATTATAAATACAAAAAAGATATCGATCATTCCTTTAATGTATCTTCTAAACCACAGTGGCTGTATTTACCGCAAGCGCAAGAAAAAGGCTTTATTTCTTTTATACGCAGACTCCCGTTGATGTCCGAGAAAGATCCGGACGGGTTCCTCTTGTTTCACATTCATGCCGAGATGCTGAAGAGTTATATGAAGGACAGCTTTTTTTCCTTTCCGGACAGATCTTTACGTATATTGGATTCTGAAGGCGGTATCATATTTCGTTCCGACAAACCGTCAGAGTCAGCGGGAACTATGGATAAAAATCCAAACATTGAAAACATTATGCACAGTCGTTTCAAATCCGGAATTTTTCTTGCTAAGGAAGCGGATGGGGAGGAAATCTTATACTCTTATCAGAAAAACCCCTCGGGACGCACCTACATTTCCTTGATACCGAAAGAATACATCTCTCGTCAAGTCAGTTGGATACGGTGGGGAACCATTGCAGCGGCACTGGTTTTCATTGCAATCGGGGTAGTGTTATCCATGTTCGTCTCCATGAAAGCCTACAGTCCTATCCGGCAATTGATGAAGCATGGCAGAAGCTTGAATCTGGGACAAGTAAAAAGCAGCAACCGGAACGAAATAAGCTATATCAAAGAATGCTTAAATTATTTGGATGGGGAGACGAATAGGCTGTCAACCTATTTAAGGAAATTGGAGCCTGGTATGCGCGAACGCTTTTTTCGTAATTTGCTGGAAAACGGGTATGCGGATAGAGGCTTGCTGCAAAAAGAATGTACGGACTTGAATATACCGGTTCAAGGCCATTATATCGTGTTGGTTGCCGAGGTTGAAAATTTCCATAAAGAGGACCGCTTCCTGCTGGAAGACAAGGCGATCGTCGGATTTGCCGTAGCCAATGTGATGGAGGAGCTGCTTAAAGAGAACAAGGCATTGAAAGGCTATATATTAAACTTTAATGAAGGAAATGGAACGGCCATTATAAGCGGCAACGATCTGTTCACGCTTGTAGACGAATCCCTTAAATATGCCGGTTTGCTTTGCAGTGCAATGAGACAATACTTGAAGTTCAAAGTATCCATCGGCATCGGAAGGGGGTATACGCACATTTCGGATGTCACGGTATCCTATCGCGAAGCATTAACAGCCCTTCGATACCGGTTATTTAGAGATTCCGATCCTATTCTTTATATTGAAGAATTGGAGAATCCCAGGGGGAAGTGCGGAACGTTTTACCCAAGCAAGCAGGAAGAATTAATAGTTGCCGCGCTCATGAAAGGCGACATCGCAGAAGCGGAACGGGCATTAATTTATTTTATGCAATTGGTGCGGCAAACCAAATCGTATACGTTTATTTATCAGTCATACCATATGCTCCTATCATCCGTCATTCAGGCCATTATCCAATTTACCGAGCGCCAAGGAGGCGGTATCCTCGAAGTTTCGGAGAATAACTTATTCGATCAATTGAAGGAACGAAGGACATCGAATGAAATTTTTGACTGGTTTACGGAGCAATGCTTTCCATTAATAAAGAAGATGACGGAACAGACAGATCAAACCCAAATCGCTAAAGGCCAATCCGACATTATGCTGATATGCAAGTATATCCGAGAAAACATACAATCGGATATATCCCTGACACAGTGCTCCGAGTTGATCTCTATGACCCCGCCCTATGTCAGCCGATTGTTTAAAAAAGTGACGGGAACTTCATTTGTAGATTATGTGGTGCGCTGCAAGATGGAAGAAGCGAAAAGATTGATGTTGGAAACGAATTATCAGATTCAAGAAATTGCGAACCTGATCGGGTATTCGGAACGTAACCTCAATCGCATTTTTCAACGGTATACGGGCCTTGCGCCGGGGCAGTTCCGGGCTAGTTTGCGTTAATCGCGGGCCGTGCTCAAATCTAGGATAAAGGAGGTACATCCTAACAATGAATCATTTGTCTAAAACTACTAATATTTCGTCTGTGTCCCATATTCGTCTTAAAAATGGTTTGCTTAGTATTTGGGCACAAATCGTCAAGTACAGGTATATGTATCTGCTGACTTTGCCGGGCTTCATTTATCTTTTGTTATTTAAATTCGTCCCAATGTGGGGACTTATTATTGCATTTCAGAATTACAACCCGTTTAAGGGGATTTCGGGAAGCGAATGGGTCGGGCTCAAACATTTCTTGGAATTGTTTAACGATACAAAATTTTATATGATGCTTCGCAATACGTTATTAATCAATTTGTTTGGCCTTATCTTTTATTTCCCGATCCCCATTCTTTTAGCTTTGATGCTGAATGAGGTTCGACATGACATCTTTAAAAAGCTGAACCAATCGATTGTGTATATGCCGCATTTTTTATCCTGGGTAATTGTGGCCAGTATGACTTTTTTTGTTCTATCGACCGATATCGGGATAATCAATAAAATCATTTATTCCTTTGGTCATGAGCCCTTCCCGTTCTTAACCAAAGTCAATTATTTTTGGGGAATCATTACGGCGCAAACGATATGGAAGGAAGCGGGTTGGGGGACGATTATATTCCTTGCCGCCGTCGCGGGCGTCGATCCGCAAAGGTATGAGGCGGCGGTTGTCGACGGCGCTTCCCGCTTTCGGCAAATATGGCATATTACGCTGCCCGCTATCCGTCCCACGATTGTTATATTGTTGATTTTACGTCTCGGCAATATGGCCGATGTAGGCTTCGAACAAGTATTGTTAATGTTAAATCCGCTTGTCAGTGAGGTAGGAGAGGTTTTTGACACGTATACCTTTACGCAAGGTATTATGCGGGGGCAATTCAGCATTGGCGTCGCCGTCGGTTTCTTCAAAGGCTTCGTAGGATTAATTTTTGTAATGGCTTCAAATTATATTGTTAAGAAACTCGGTTATGAGGGCATTTACTAAGTTAAGAAAAGAGGGAGGAGACCATGAGTTTTGTACAAAAGAAAGGTTTGACGCCGTTTGATTATGTGAATTATACATTACTTTCAATTATTTCGCTCGTCAGCGTGTTTCCTTTTATATATGTGTTCAGCGTATCTCTGACGAATCCTGATGCATATATTCCCTTTACCTTTTATTTGATTCCCAAAGAATTCTCTTTTGCGTCGTATAAGTATATATTGTCTACCGACAGTTTTATCAATTCACTGAAAAGCACGGGATTCATAACGGTTGCAGGCACCATTCTCAATCTGGTTATTACGTTCACCATGGCATACGGGCTGACGAAAAAAATGATGCTTGGAAGAAACTTTATGCTTGGCTGCGTCATATTCACTTTGCTTTTCAACGCGGGGATCATCCCCAGCTATTTATTGGTGAAACAAATGGGATTGCTCAATTCATATTGGGCATTGATAATACCCAGTTTGACTAATGCCTGGAGTTTGATTGTTGTAAAAAGTTTTATGGATTCTCTTCCGGAAGAGCTGGAGGATGCCGCCCGAATTGACGGGTGCAATGATCTTATGGTATTTATCCGCATCATCATCCCTCTATCGATGCCAGCGATAGCCGCTTTCACGTTGTTTTTTGCGGTAGCGCACTGGAACAGTTATTTTAATGCGCTCATATATCTCACCGATACGAAGAAATGGACGCTGCAGCTTTTGATCAAAACGCTCATCATCGATTCGGATTCGAATGGGATTGCTGCAGCCGGTGCCAATGACGATAAAATGATTCCGCAGGAAACGATTCGAATGGCCGCAGTAGTACTGGCGATGCTTCCCATTCTGCTTGTTTATCCGTTTCTTCAAAAACATTTCGCCAAAGGGGTGATGATCGGTTCCATCAAAGGGTAGAGAAACGCCAAGTGCATAATCATGATTTCGGGAGGAATGAAGGAATGCCTATCCATACAGTTGAAACTTTAGGGAATTTAATTAACGGACAGTGGGTAACCGGTCAAGCAACGTATGATGTCTTTCATAAGTATACGGGCGAGCTGATTGCCAGGGCGGTCAAATCGTCGCGCGAAGAGGTAGACCAGGCAGTTCATAATGTGCGGGAAACGTTCCTGACGAAACAGTTGCCCCCTCACCGACGTTATGAAATTTTATTACAAGCCGCTGAAATCTTTCGGCAGCGTAAAGAAGAGCTTGCCTTAACGATTGTCCGGGAAGGGGGCAAAGTGTTAAAGGATGCGCGAATGGAGGTTGAACGGGGCATTCAGACGTTCATTGCTTCAGCGGAAGAGGCGAAAAGATTGCATGGACAAGAAATCCCCGTTCAAGGACAACCGGGTAACGACAATAAAATGGCCTTCACCCTGCGTGTCCCTGTCGGTATCGTATGCGCAATCACACCGTTCAATTTTCCCTTTAATTTGGTTGCCCATAAAATTGCGCCGGCTCTTGCTGCAGGCAACACGGTGATATTGAAGCCCGCCGGAACGACTCCGCAAACCGCTGCCAAGATGGCGGATATATTGCTTGAGGCAGGTCTTCCGCCTGGTTTTTTAAATATCGTCAATGGGCCCGGCAGAGAGATCGGACAGTATTTGTTGGAGGACCCTCGCATTTCCATGTATACGTTCACCGGAAGCACGGAAGTAGGCAAACAGATCAAAGCCGCCTCCGGGATTCGCAAGGTGACTCTGGAGCTCGGGAGCAATTCTCCGAATATTGTTCATAAGGATGCCCCTGATTTGGATAAGGCGGCCCGATTGTGTGTAACGAGGGGCTTTGCGAACGCAGGCCAAGCGTGTATTTCCGTGCAGAGGGTGTATGTGCACCAAGACGTCTATCCTACATTTGTTGATAAAGCGGTTGAGGTGGCTTCCGCCCTTGTGACCGGAAACCCTGAGCTGGAAGAAACCGATATCGGTCCGATGATTTCGGAGAGAGAAGCGGAGCGGGCGGAACAGTGGATCCAGGAGGCGGTTCAGCAGGGAGCGATCGTTGCCTGCGGCGGGAAACGGAAGGGTCCGGTTCTTGATCCGACGATCCTGACCCATGCCTTACCCTCAATGAAGGTAGTGTGCCAGGAGGTGTTTGCGCCGGTAATTTGCATTATCGCCTATCAGGAAATGGACGAAGTTATGCAAGCGGCGAACGATTCCAATTACGGCCTGCAGGCGGGCATTTTCACCTCCGATCTGCAATTGGCGCTGCGGGCAGCCAGGGAGTTGGATTTTGGCGGTGTGATCATTAACGATGTTTCCACTTTTAGAGCCGATATTATGCCTTATGGCGGTGTGAAGGACAGCGGCTATGGTAAAGAAGGCCCGCGGTATGCCGTTAAGGAAATGACAAACGAAAAATTAGTGGTCATCGATTTAGGAAATTAGTCGAGTTGAGGTGGTCTAAGCATGAGAAACCAGTGGGAATTTTTCCCCAGCGGTAAAATTGTATTCGGACATGGCGCGATTTATAAACTCGGGTCAGTTTTAACCAAGCTGAATGCCCGAAATGTATTTCTCATTACCGATAAAGGCATCGTTCAATCCGGCATTCTCCGGTTGGTGATGAATATTTTGGAAAAGGACAACTTCCATGTCAGCGTGTTTGACGATACGACACCGGAACCGCCGATTTCCGTTGCTTTGCAGTGCTACGAGATTGCCAAATCGGATACCCCGGCGGATGCGATTATCGGATTAGGCGGCGGCAGCAGCATCGATTTGGCGAAAATCGTTGCTCTGCTCATGGCGCACGGGGGGCGACCGCAAGATTATTTTGGCGAAAACGCCATTCCATCGCCGATCGCCCCGCTCATTGCCATTCCCACTACAGCCGGTACCGGCTCGGAGGTCACATCGGTTGCCGTCGTGACGGATACGGATAACAACATGAAAGTGGGCATTTCCAACAATTATTTGCGACCGGCCGTTGCGCTGCTCGATCCTGAGCTGACGCTTCAATTGCCGCCCTATGTGACGGCATGCTCGGGCATCGATGCTTTATCGCATGCCATCGAAGCATACTTGGCCAAGGATTATAAATATATCCAGGCTGAAGGCGATATTTTGTTTCAAGGTTCGGCACCTATCAGCGATACGCTGGCTTTGCGGGCAATCGAGCTGATTTCCGGAAACTTGATCACCGCCGTGCAACAAGGTTCGAATGTTGAAGCACGATCCAACATGCTGCTTGGCAGCTTATTGGCCGGCTTGGCTTTTTCCAATGCCGGCACGGCTGCTGCCCATGCTTTGGCCTATCCGGTCGGAGGACTGACCAAGTCCCCGCACGGTGAAGTAACCGGCCTGCTGCTCCCTTATGTGGTCGAATTCAATGCCCGGACAACGGGCGACAAGATGGACCGGCTAGCTCAAGCCTTACATATCCGTCCCCTTGGTGCTCACCTTTCGTCTACGGAGACTATCCAAGCTGTCGTCTCCCGCCTTATTGAGCTTTTGCGGCAAACCGGGCTGCCTACACACTTAAGCTCCATCGGTATTTCAAGGGAACAGCTGCCGGAGATTGCGGCTAAGGCGATCCAGATCGAAAGGCTGATTCGGAACAATCCGCGCACGCCGACGGTGGAGGGATTCCTTCAGCTTCTTGAACATGCCTATTCTTTCGAGGAGACGATTTCATGAAAGTGGTCATCACCAGAGCCATACCGGATAGCTTGAAACAGCTGTTGGATCAGAGCTGTACGACGTACATGTGGAACGAAGACATCGAACCGATGCCGAGGGCGCTGTTATTGGAGCAAGTAAAGGATGCCGACGCGATATTTACCAATGTATCCGACCGAATAGACCTGGAAGTATTTCAAGCGGCTGCAAAGCTAAAGGTCGTCGGCACGATGGCCGTTGGATTTGATAATATCGATATCGCAGAAGCAACAAGAAGAGGAATCCCGGTCGGACATACCCCGGATGTGCTTTCAGAAGCGGTGGCCGATCTGACATTTGCGCTCATGCTCGCCACGGCGAGAAAAGTTGTGGAAGGAATGAACTACATCTTGGAGGGCAGTTGGAGAGGCTGGGGACCCATGCTGTTAACCGGGCAAAACATATATAATGCCACGCTTGGCATTATCGGGATGGGGGGGATTGGCCAAGGGGTAGCGAGAAGAGCTTGCGGATTCGGGATGCGGATTTTGTATCATAACCGGAGACGAAGGGAAGAGCTGGAACAACAATTAGGGGCTGAATACAGCCCGCTTGATGAATTATTGCAAGCCTCCGATTTTGTTGTGATGCTGGCTCCCGCTACGCCGGAAACGCGAAAGATGATTGGGAAAAGGGAATTGTCTCTGATGAAGTCTAACGCTATTCTGGTGAATACCTCCAGAGGAAGCAATGTGGATGAAGCGGCGCTTTTTACCGCACTCAAGGAACGTACCATTTGGGGAGCAGGACTTGACGTATTTGAGAAGGAGCCGATAAGACCGGATCATCCGCTGCTGACTCTGGAAAATGTCGTTGTCCTTCCCCATATTGGAAGCGCTACGTTAGAGACGAGATTCAACATGGCAAAAATCACCGCGCAAAATATATTGCAAGGATTAAAGGGAGAGCCGCTATTGTATTGCATAAATCAAGAAAGCTATTTAAAATCCGGGGAGGAAATCAAATGATTATTACGAATTTAACGTCTTATCTATTGCCTTGGGGAAGTTTATTCATCAAATTGGATACTGACGAAGGGATTAGCGGGTGGGGCGAATGCTCTCCCATGGGAGGCCATGTACTGCAAGCCATGGCCGTGCATTCTCTTAAACCGCTTGTGATTGGCAATGATCCGTTTGATGTTGAAGTTTTGTGGGAGAAAATGTTTTTAAGGCCATACAAACTCGGCCCGTCGGGCTCACTGCTAGAAACGATTTCCGGCATCGATATCGCGATCTGGGATATTATCGGAAAAGTAACAAACAAACCGATTTACCAGTTGATTGGCGGACGCTTTCGGGACCGGGTACAAATCTATTTCAGCTACGGCTGGGATAGAAAAGCAACCGTAGATGAGGTTGCCAAAATTATGGCCGCTAATGTGGAAAAAGGCTTCGATACTGTAAAATTGAGAATGAACTACGGTCCGCTAAAGGGTGAATATAAAAACGACCCGGGGTTGTCCATGATTAAGGCGATACGTAAAGCGGTTGGAGATGATGTGAGAATTGCATTTGACCCCAATAATGGTTACACGGCGCACAAAGCGATTCAGGTAGGACGTTATTTGGAGGAGAACGTCGGCCTTGCCTGGTTGGAGGAACCGACACCGCAGCATGATTACATTGCAATGGCCCAGGTTGCGGATGCGCTTGATACTCCTGTCAGCGCCGGAGAACACGAATATACCTTGTGGCAGTTCCGTGACTTGATATTGCAGGGAAAACCGGACATCGTTCAGCCTGATATAGTCAAATGCGGAGGAATTACCGAAGCGAAGAAAATTGCGGCTTTATGCGAGGCTTGGAGTAAACCGATTGTTGTGCATAATACTCAGCCGACCATTGGCACAGCGGCAAGCCTGCATTTCTGCGCTTCTGTATCAAATGCCATGTACCATCAGGAGTTTACCGGTCACCGGGAGGAGCTTTCGGCACTATTTAATAATCAATTGGAGTATAAAGACGGGTATCTGTTTCTGCCCGAAGGACCAGGGCTTGGACTGGAGGTAGTAGAAAACAAAGTGCGGGAAGCGGCTATAAGTATAATGTAAGAGGTACGTTAGCAGACTTTTGGAGAAGCGGGCTGTAAGTATTTCACCATTGTCAATCAAGGGGCATTTCGATGCCCCTCTTTTCATTTGCCGGACTAGCTTGCATTAATTTTCTTAAGAATCGTTTGTTGTGATGTCTGGTTTGCGTTTTGATATCATGAGGAAAACTTGACCAAAAATGTGCCGTCGAACCCGGGCAAAAATGTAATATTGCGAATAATTGCATAACGGCTAATAATACGGTATACCTATTTTTCAAATTGAAGGAGAGAGAACAAGTCATGGCACCATCAAACACACACCGGGGATCAACAGCAGTCCTGCCATTGCATAAAAAAGCAGCAGGCTGGAAAATGGCAGTGAGAGCGATAACCAAAAATAAATTTCTTTTATTTATGGCTTTGCCGGGCATTGCGTATTTTATAATTTTCGGAACGGAACTTATGCCGTATCTTTCAACGTTACATGAAGCAATCTCCCGGTCATTACAGTAATACCCTGCGTGCCCGGCAAATTTAATAGGTTTGATCTTATTTGCCGCGACTTTGTTCGCGAAAGTCGGCGACCAGGTTTTTAGCGAAAAGTATCGGGAGCAATCGGTCGTTAGCTATTGCGGGACTACCGTAACCTTAGTCAACAATGAGAAGGAATACGGGTCAGGGAAGGCTACAATTATTCAAAATTAGAAGACAAATCGATGGGAGATACTATCGCATACTGTAAGACGGTCATTGATTCAAAAAATCAAATAACAGCGCTAGGGATGTATAATTCATTTCTCCCACTGAGAAATAATAGCAGGTAAGAGAGCCAACCAAAGGCTCTTTCTTTTTTTTTGAACCCAAAGTAAGGAAAGAAGTAAGCATTTTGCCCGTGGCTTTGGAAGAATTAAGAAGAATTTGATAAAATAATAGAGTCGGGTTTGCGCCGGTCTATGCGGTCGAACTGAATTACAGGCGGCAGCCCTCCATTAAAACAAATAATAGTAATCGGGGTGCGATAAATGGGGAAAATCATTTGTTTTATATCAGATCAATTTGCCGATTTTGAGATTACACTTGCATTTCATAAAATGAAGAATGTTGGAGAAAAAGAAGTCTTGTCAATGGGGTATAATTATGAGACGGTAGTCAGTGAATCCGGCTTGTATTATAAACCTAACCTGACAGTTAATGAAGCAATGGAACTGAATGATATCGAGGGACTCATAATCCCTGGCGGCCCGATTCGAACCCAAAAAATTGAATTGACTGTGCTTATAAATAAACTCGATCAAGAAGAGAAGTTGATAGCTGCAATCTGTCACGGTCCGCAATATCTGGGTAGAGCCGGCGTATTAAATAGAAGGAAATTCACTACTTCTTGCTCCATAGAAAAAATCCATGAATTAGGCGTTGAAAATCCATTCCCGCGCGAAAATTTCCTGGATCAGCGTGTAGTGCGAGACGGCCATGTCATTACTGCAAAGGGTCGCGCATTTGTTGATTTTTCTTTTGAAATTTTTGATTACTTGGGTATTTATCAAGGTAAAAATGAGGAAAGAGAACAGCTGTTTAAAGATATAATGGATAGGTAAACATGCGCTCCTTATGCAGGAGCGTGGATTGAAATAATTGAACTAATATTGGGGGGGCCAGCAATGGGAAATTGCTTGATTTGCAATCGCATTAGCATGATTAAGGAAGGCTCAAATAAATATTTTGTAGCTGAACTTGAAACTGGCTATGTGGTAATTGGGGATCATCAATATTTCGAAGGATACGCGCTATTTCTTTGTAAGGAACATAAGAATGAGCTTCATGAATTAGATAGCGATTATAAGCAGAAGTTTTTGGTTGAAATGAGCAAAGTATCTGAAGCAGTTTATAAAGCGTTCAAACCAGATAAGCTTAACTATGAACTTCTAGGAAATGGTGATTCTCATATGCATTGGCACATTTTCCCAAGACGGTTAACAGAACCTAACCCTAAATCTCCGGTTTGGTGGACTCCCAAAGAAATTATGTATTCGGAAAGTGTTAAGCCAAGTAATGACGCATTAGAGGAATTAAAGAATAGACTATTAAAAGAGTTGGGAAAAATTATATAACCCCTGCTGCGAAAAATGGACGGCGCTATAGGCATATTTTCATATATGGCCGATTGTTGTATAATGAAAAGGTTATCAATTTGCGGAAAAGGTGATGACCTGTTTGAATATTTTTAAAATAGTGGCTTCAAACTGGACAGGAAACTCCTTGCCAAATGGAGATATTATAAAACATGGGGAACCTATATGAAACTTGATGAATTTAAAATAAAAGCAATCCTTCTTGGGTTTATAGTCAATTTAACAGGTACTTATTTGAGTACCGGGTTATTGGTTTTGGGGTATTTCAGTGTAAAGGGAATCAGTACAGATAATTTCAACGAAGTTTATTCCGATCATTTGATTTTAGGTATCTTATTAATTACTGGGCTAGCATGGTCTATGTTAGGTGGTTATATATGCGCTCGAACTGCTAAAAAATCCGAATATTTTAATGCGGCCTTTATCGGGGTAATTGGGCTCGCCATGTCCTCCTATAGTTTTGCAACAGGCGATCCATCGCCTATTTGGTATAAGTTGGTTGCTTTAATTGCGGAGATTCCAATTACATTATTAGGGGTAAAATTAGCCAGGTTGAAACGTGAGGAGCCGGTTAAATAAAGAGTTTAATCTGGAAAATCAGCATCGATTTTAAAACTCGCCACTGGAAGCCGAAGTTCGGATAACAATGTCATTGCAAATTGGAGTCAAATCGTATATTATGGACATTGTAGGTCCATAATAATAATTTTAGGAGGGAGGAGGGAAACATGCAGTTCTCCAAAAGTACAGATTACGCCCTGCACGCCTTGATTCATTTGGGTCACTCGGAGCGTCGCAACAACATCGGAATCAAGGAATTATCCACGACACTTGGCGTTTCGGAAAGCTATTTATCCAAAATCATGTCCAAGCTGAGGCAGGATGGAATCGTACGTGCTGTGCCAGGGGTGAACGGCGGTTACGAGCTTGCACGGTCGACCGATCAGATTACGTTTCTTGATGTGATTCAAGTGATTGAAGGAAGGCAGCAGTTGTTCGAATGCTCGAATACGAGCTCGCAGCAGCATCGTTTGTTAGCGGAAGAGGGAGCTGCACAGCGGGATCACGAATGTTCAGGAAAGAGCGAATGTTTGGTTGAGAAGGTGATGAACGGTGCGGAACAGCATCTGCACCAATACTTGCGGGAACACACGATCCAGTCGGTACTGGATATGGCTTTCAAGCGTTGCAACCATGAGGCAAACAAGAAGTAATATGCTTCTTGCGCTATAATTATGGATATTATAGATCTATGGAGGTGTGAGTTGGCGATGGAAAAACAACTTTTCGATGTGGCAATTATTGGCGGCGGACCGGCTGGGTTGAACGCCGCCCTGGTGCTGGGGAGGGCGAGGAAAAAGGTGGCGGTGATCGATGAAGGCCGTCCCCGCAACGCCGTGACTCGCGAGGCCCACGGGTTTCTTACCCGCGACGGGATCAGTCCGAGCGAATTTCGGCGAATTGCGAAGGAAGAAATTAGCGCTTATCCCTCCGTGTCTTTCATAGCGGAAACCGCTGTGTCGATTGCGGGAACGGACGGCCAGTTTCAAATTAAGACTGCGCAAGGACAAACTTTTGCTAGCAAGAAGGTATTGTTTGCCGTCGGCATGAAGGATCGGCCGCTCAACATTCCGGGACTGGCGGAGGTATACGGGAAAAGCGCTTTCGTCTGCCCGTATTGCGACGGCTGGGAGTTAAGGGATCAGCCGCTTGTCATCATTACGAAGGGGGCTGAGCTTATGCATTTCGCTCCACTCATATCCGGCTGGACGAACCGTTTTTCCGTCTGCACGAATGGCCCCGATGAACTGACGGATGCCGAGCGCGAGGAGCTCCAGCGGAATCAAGTACCTCTGTTCGACTCACCGATTCGGCACATCGACTCTAGCGATGGGATCGTTCGTCAAGTCATGCTTGAAGACGGGACGATCGTTCCATGCACGGGGATCTTTTTCAAGCCGGATCTGGTTACAGGATCGGACTTACCGCAAACGATCGGATGCGAGATTACGGAATGGGGGGCGATCGTCGTCGATGAATTCGGAAAAACGAACATCCCGGGCGTCTATAGCGCCGGAGATGCAGCATCGCGAATGCATCAGGCCATAGCTGCGGCTTCGATGGGCGCATTTGCCGCTGCAGTCATCAACAATGAACTGAATACAGAGGCTTGGGGGAGAAAAGGATGAGTAATTTGAACAATATCAAGCGCGGCCCGATCATGTTTGCCCTGATTATCGGCCTGTTCGTCGCCGCTTTGAACGAAACGTTGATGGGCAATGCCCTTCCCGAATTGATGAAATCGTTTGATGTGTCTGCAGCGACGGCCCAGTGGCTTTCCACTGCCTTCATGCTCGTCGTTGGCGTGCTTGTTCCGGTGACCGCAATCCTGCAGCAATGGTTCACGACCCGGCAAATATTTCTGTCGGCAATGAGTCTGTTCTTCGTCGGTACGGTCATCTCGGCGGTATCGCCGGCATTCGGCGTACTGCTGGTCGGGCGGATTAGTCAGGTTGTCGACGATCGGCTTTGGCGGAATCGTCTATGGGTTCAGCAGTGCCGGCGAACACGGTTGGTCGGAACCGGCAGTCATCTGGACGATCGCGGCGGGTGGCGTTGCGTTGTTGCTGTTCGTCTGGAGGCAGCTAATATTGAAGCAGCCTGTCATGGATTTACGTGAATTTAAATATCCGACATTTGCGCTTGTCGCGGTGCTGCTGTTTGTGCTTATGATGACCTTTTTCTCATCGGCGATCATGCTTCCGATGTTTATGCAAGGCGTGCTTATGGTAACAGCATTCAAGTCCGGTTTGATCCTCCTTCCTGGCGGGATTGTGAACGGGTTCATGGCGCCGGTCTCAGGCAAGCTGTTTGACAAGTTTGGGCCGCGCGTTCTGGTCATCCCTGGATTGGTTATCGCTGTTATCTCACTGTGGCAATTCACCCGATTCGACGAAGCGACGAGCACCGGCTTCCTCGTCGCCGTTCACATCGCACTGATGATTGGCATCGCGCTAGTGATGATGCCCGCACAGACAGCGGGGCTTAACCAGCTGCCAAGCCATCTGCACCCGCACGGGACAGCGATCTTAAACACGTTGCAGCAGGTGTCCGGCGCAATCGGTACTGCCCTGTACATCAGTATTATGTCGGGCGGACAGAAGCATTACTTGAGCGGAGCGAGCGATGCGCAGGCTCCGGCGGAAATCGCCAAAGGACTCGCAGCCGGTATCAACAACGCGTTCTGGTTCGGCGTCATCATCGCGATCGTTGCGCTCGTACTCGGCCTCTTTCTCCGTAAAGGGAAATCGCCGGAACATGAACAGGCGGCAGGATGAATCGGACCGTTCGTTTAGTGGAATCCATAAACCATAAGGAAAGCGTGGGGAATATTCATGAACGATTTTTTTAATGCAGCCATATGGGGAAAAGCATGGAAAGACGAGTCCGATTTGAAAATCAACAGGATGAAAAAGAATGGAATCGATCTTACCAGATCTTTTGACCATAAGGCCAAGATCTTCAACGAACAATCGTTTAACGAAGAAGGAAGAAAGCGAACCAAACGAATCATGAACTGGCTTGAAGGACAAGGAGTTCGATTCGAAAATGCCTCCGTGCTGGATATTGGAGCCGCATCGGGCGTGTTCTCGGTGCCGTTTGCGGAGCGGGGGGCCCGTGTAACCGCCGTAGAGACTTCTCCCCCGCTGATCGAATTGCTGGAAGAAAACATCTCGAACTTTGCCGAAGACCAGATGAAGATTGTACCCGTACCGTTTGAAGATATTGACGTAGAGGCCAAGGGCTGGAACCAGGCCTTCGATCTCGTCTTCGCCTCGATGAGCCCGGTCATTCACAATTGGGAGATCGTGGAGAAGGTGCTACAGTGCGCTCGAAAGTTCTGTTATATCAGTATGCCGGTACTACATACGGAGCACAGTCTGGTAAAGGAGGTTTGGCCGCTCGTCACCGGGCAGCCCTACCATTCGAAGCTTACGGAAATGGGATATTTGCTGCATCTGCTGTATCTTAAAGGTTATGCATACGAATCGTTGATCACGCGGGAAGGGAAAACGAAAGAGGTCTCCATAGAAACGGCGTTGCAGGAAGCGATGACTTGGCTTGGCCATCACCGTCTGCCTGTTGATGAGCGGAATCGGAATATCATTGCAGACTATTTGGAGCAAGCCTATCCGTCCGGAAAAGTCGTCATCCATGAAGGCGGACGTTTTGGCAAGGTACTGATTCGATTGCAGGATCAGAACATGTACATGAGAGAGATTTGAGTCTGAAAAGGCGGATTGCGTATTCATTCCAGAAAAATCAGAGATCACATATAGGAAAATTAGCGAGGCGACCAGCAGAGATGCTCTGGTCGTCTTGCTACGTAAATAGAAGTTTGTAAACGCCGTGCGAGCATACCGGTTTGCGGAATGGGAATGATCATCTAACAGTTTCATAATGACATGAAATCCCTTTATTATAAATGAGTATTATTATAAACTGTAAAATATATTATCCTGGTACTGGAGGATGGGATTTGGTAAGAAAACATCCAACGATCTTTTCTCAATTGATAGTCGGTTTTTCAGTTATCTTGTTAATTATAATTTCATTAATCAGTTATTTTACTTACCTCTTTTCATCTCAGATAGTCCTTAATAAGACGATTCAATATCTGGAAGAATCCGTTACTCAAATGAGAGGGAAAATTGACGTATTGTTAGGGGAATACGATCATTTATCGCAAAGAATTTCGTATAATCCGGAAACGCAAAACTATTTGTATCAATCCAATCAAATCATAGGTGAGAATAAAATTAATACCATTGGATTACAAAAAGTAATCACGCATGAAGAAGCTTATGTATCAAATGATATTTTGATAGAGATCGTGGATCTGTACTACAGACCCGCTTTTTATTCCTCCTGGAGCAACGAGATTAAAAAAATGAAATGGTATTCTCATGTTATCCAAGCGCGGGGAAGCATGGTTTGGACTTCTAATGACCTTTACTATAAGGATTCGCATACAAAAACCAATATGATCAACGGTGTTTTAGCGGTTAGGCAAATTAATGATTATTTTTCTTCCAAGTCGCGAGGAATTGGCTATATGTTGATAATAATTCCTATGGAAGTCATGCAAAGAACGATAGGGAATTTTATTGATAATTCTGCTAAAGTACAGGTGCTGGATCAATTCGGACAAATCGTGTATTCCACGGATGTACAAGAGATTGGCTTGAGATTGGATCAAGGATTACTAGACAAGATCGGTAATAAAGATGAACAGTTTCCTCAGGTAGAGATAGACGGTGAGTTGAACTATCTTACTTCGTCCTCCTCCTCGTACAGCAACTGGACTGTGGTAGCCTATGTTAAAAAAACATCGGTTTTCAATGATTTACATAAAGTACAGCAAAGTATTGTGATTATTGGATTACTGGGAATCTTGGCTGCTTTTTTATTGACAGCATTTTTTTCCTGGTCTCTGGTTAAGCCTATTCGCAAGTTAGCCCGCCATCTTAGCGGCATTGAAAAAGGGAAAATTTCAACATACAAAGCGAAGATGGTTAACCGGGAGGTTTACATTCTGTATGACAGTTTTAATAATATGATCATGAATTTGAATCAGACTATCAGAGATTTATCCGACCGAAAGGTTAGAGAAAATCAGGCCCAACTTATCGCGATGAAGGCGCAGTTTCAACCTCACTTTTTGTATAACTGCTTGAATATTATTTATTATTATGCCGTTATGGACAAGCAAAACCGGGTTTCCGATATGGTCCTGACACTAAGTGAGCTGCTTAGATATAGCGTTCAACCGGGTTCGGAATTTGTTACTCTACAGGATGACCTGGATCAATTGAACCGTTTCATAAAGCTGCAGCGGGCTCGTTACGAAGATAAGTTGAATATTATTATTTATGTAGACGAACAGTTATTGAAGTACCCGGTGATGAAACTGATACTGCAGCCTGTTGTCGAGAATGCAGTTATCCATGGTCTGGAACCGATGAAAAGCGAGAGATGGGACATCCATATCCATATTTCACGAAATGGAAATAATCTGAATCTTATTATTGAGGACAGCGGAATAGGCATGACTTCTGAACAGATGGCTAAAGCTTTAGATTTTGATATGGAAATAGACCATTCCAAAACTTTGCATACCGGTTTAGGACTGCCAAATTTGCAGCACCGGATTCAATTGATTTATGGAAAAATGTATGGAATCGCTTTAAGTCATAGTCATTTAGGAGGATTAAAGGTGGAATTGAATATTCCTATAGTAAACGAGGGAGAACAAGAATGAATATATTAATTGTGGATGATGAGCCATTTGTTTTGCGTACATTAAAGGAAATGATTGAAAGCGCGGGCTGGGAAAATATTCATACAGCCAAGGATGGGGAAGAGGCTGTTCATTATATGCAAAAGCAAAGCTTCGATTTGGTCATATCAGACATTCGTATGCCGGGTATGGATGGGATGCAATTAATACAATACATGGATGTTCATTCTCCGCATACTAAAGTTATTTTACTTACAGGTTATAAAGATATTGAATATGCACAAGAGGCGATCCGTTTCGGAGTAATGGATTATCTATTAAAACCCGCTTCCATTGAATCGATTCTCAAGGCAATCAACAGAGTCAATAGGTCGATCCAGGGTGAAGAGAATGAGAAAAAGTTAAATGTACGAAGGCAAAAAGATATGCTTGAAAAAAGGTTGGACGATTTACTCATAGGTATTCCAATGCCTTATTTTGACGATTCGATCATACCGGAATTTAATAAAATTTGTATCATGAGCTGTTATATCGATGAAGGCGTCGAAAGATGGAACTTACCTACCGCTTTATCGGCCATAAAAAATGTTACTGAGGAATTTTTGAAGCCGTATGGAAATATATTTACGGTTATAAACGAAACCCATATTGTTGTAATCGCCTTCATTAACCGTGAGTTTTCGGGAATAGAGAAAAAAATGGCGCAAAGCTTGTATAAACAAATTGAAATGATATTAAAGATTAAGCTTCTTATCGGTTTATCCGGGCTGTGTGAACAGCTTAATGAAACATCCCGAATATATATGGAAAGCGTACAAGCTCTGGAGGCGGCAAAGAAAAAAGATTTGGGGCCGATCGTGAACTATAACGAAATTAAAGATTCCCCGCGGCCCCTTTCACCTGAGTACATTCACAATCTGGAGCCTAAAAAGAACCGGAGAGTCGTCGCTCTTGTGTTGGAATTAATGCAGAAGCGGTTGTGCTCTACAGAGCTTTCCTTAAAAACGATTGCTGAAGAAGTTTATTTAAGTCCCGATTATTTGGGCAAAATAATTTAAGGAAGTAACCAACGAACCTTTTTCCAGTTATCTAATCAAGTTAAGGATTGAAAAGGCAAAGGAGCTGCTATCGTCCGATCCGGCAATAAAGATTTATGAAGTATGCGAGAAAATTGGATATCATGATCCCGCTCACTTCACGCATTTATTTAAAAAAAGAGTAGGGGTAACTCCACTAGAATATAAAAATGAAATAAAGTGAGGCGAGCGGGAGAGGTCCCGCTCTTTTTGATATTTAGGGGAATAAGCACCGTATAAACACAAAAAAAACCGTTTTTACCCTGTATCAACCAGGTACGATTTATTTGATAATAATTACGAGACCACAATAAATTTTGGAAGGTGACGAAATGAAGAAACCAGGGCTTGTAGGGTTAAGTTTATTGCTGACAGGTTCATTCGTATTAGGATGTAGCTCGCCACAGAACTCAGCGAACAGTAAAGGTGGAGAAAACAAAGCAGACCAACCGGCAAAAAAAATTGTTGTTGAATTATGGACACTAACCGGAAACCCTGCCGACGCTGCTGAGGCAGTGAAGAAAGAATTTATAAAGGAACATCCTAATATTGAAATTAAGCTGAGCACCAGAGCTACCGATCCCCATAAGGAAGCACTGAGGGTAGCCGCAGCATCAGGGAAGCTGCCGGATATGTGGTATAACTGGGGAGGGACGTTAGGTTCTTATTATCCTGAAAACGGATTCACACTTGATCTTACCGAATATGCCAAGAAAAATAATTGGGACCAAAAGTACCTGAAATCTACATTGGATCTGGCTACATTAAGCGGACAATTGTCCGGGGTTCCCCAGCATGTCAGAGGAATGGGGATTTATTACCGTAAGGACATTTTTGAGAAATATAAACTGCTAGAGCCAAAAACATTTGATGATTTCGAAAAGATTTTAAAAACATTAAAGGAAAACGGGATCACACCGATTTCAACGGCCGGCAAAGGCGGTTGGCTTACGATGAGATTCATGGAAAGCTTAATTGAACATTATGCAGGCTCTTCCTTGAATGATGGTCTTAAGAGTTTTAAAGAGTCGTGGGATAATCCCAAGGTAGTTGCAGCTTATAAAAAATGGAAGGAATGGTCGGATAACGGCTATTTTCCAAAAGGGTTCCTTACGTTAGATCCGACTGAAACCAAAATCGCCTTCTACAAAGCTACGGCAGCCATGGTATTGGAAAACCCGACTTTTGATGTCACTATGAATAAGGATCAGCAAGACTTGAATTTGTATGGGTATTTTCCATTTCCAACCGATCAAACGCCTTTAAGGATTTCCAGCTATGTCGATATGTACCAGATTAACAAGAAGTCTTCGCCTGAAGTACAAGAGGCGGCAATCCAATTCGCCGAATTCTCAGTGAACCCGAAAACCGCTGAAAAGCTTGGTTCCATCTTGAATCCGCCGTTAGCTTCGATCGGCGCGCCTATAACTTCAGATATGCCGCACCTTAAAAAATTTGTACAAGCGTTGGAAGGCGGAACGTATTTAATCACGGATCAAGCATTGCCGCAGGAAATTATTCAAAAGTTCTTCCAAGCACAAGACTCAATTGTTACAGGGGATATGACGCCAGAACGTGCGGCCAAGTTCATGCAAGAAGAAGTGGAAAAGTATAAGGTCAATAAAAAGTGACGGAGATGATGGCATGAATGTACGTTTAGCTAAACCGCTTATTTTCTTATTACCCGCGCTTTTTTTTCATTTGGCAGTGATTGTTTATCCGTCCATCTATACGCTTTACCTTAGTTTTTTTAGTTGGAACGGTTCTATTAATACGGCAAAGGTTTTTGTAGGTCTTCAAAATTATGTAACCCTTTTCACCGGGGACTCGGTTTTTTATACAGCACTAAGAAACAACTTTCTTTGGACGACAGGTTCCTTGGTTGCTACAACGGTGTTGGGCTTGTCGTTAGCGATGATCATCAATTACAAGCTGCGTGGAATGATTATTTTCAGAGGTGTTTTTTACTTCCCGTATGTTTTGTCAGGAATTGTTGTATCGCTGATGTGGTCGTGGATGTATCATCCTGAATTCGGTGTTTTTAATGAAATCCTCCGGGGGATCGGATTCGAGCCGGTGGAATGGTTATCCAATCCTAAATTGGCGCTTCTTTCCGTATTTATTGCGTCAACCTGGCATCATGTGGGTGCCCCTATGATCCTTTTCTTGGCAGGGCTGCAGTCCATCCCTTCAGACCCGTATGAAGCCGCCAAAGTAGAGGGCGCCAATAAGCTCCAAGTTTTTATTTATGTCACCGTTCCTATGCTGAGAGAAACCTTCGTCATTGTGTTCGCCACTACACTAATCGGCTCCATGAAAGTGTTTGATACGATCTATGCCATGACGGGCGGGGGACCTGCCCAGAGCACGCAAGTGTTGGCATCATGGATGTATTATCAGACGTTTCAATTCCATAACTTGGGGGTGGGCTCCGCCATTTCGTGGATTCTCGTTATTCTTGTTATGGCCATTACAATTCCGTATATCATGCATATGTCTAAACAATCACATGTATAATCGCGCGGAAGGAGCAATTCTATGAATCCGGCATCGGAGATGACCCTGCAGAAGAGCAATGCAATAGGAAGGGTAAGAAGCAGAACACCGGTTATTGTTTCCTATTTCTTTTTAATTGTTTTTAGTTTCATTTGGCTGCTTCCCATCGTATTTATGGCATTTACAGCCTTGAAAAGTCCTGCGGATTTTTTCTCCGGCGCCTTTTATGAAATGCCAAAAACGATAAAGTGGTCTAACTTTACAGAGGCATGGACAGCAGGGAAAATGGGTCTGTTTATGAAGAACAGCTTTAGTATTTCATTAATTAAAGTGCCTCTCGGCATATTTATAGCATCGCTCGCAGCGTTTGCATTAACAAGGCAAAATTACCGCTGGAGCAATTCAACGTTTTCGTTCTTTTTGACCGGTATGATGATCCCGTTTCAAGCGACACTGATTCCGCTTAATTTGATGTTAAGCAAAACGGGCTTGATCGATACACATACCGGCCTGATCATCTTGTATATCGGCTTTGGTCTGCCCTTTGCGATCCTGGTGTTACGCGGATTTTTTCGGTCGATTCCTAGAGAGCTGGATGAGGCGGCCAAGATGGACGGTTGTTCCGATTTCGGAATATATTGGCGGATTATAATGCCAATTGCGATGCCCGCGGTGGCCACCCTGGTCATTCTTGATTTTCTTCATACCTGGAATGAATTTTTGCTGGCCCAGATCTTTATTATATCTGATGAATTGCGGACAGTCCCTTCAGGTCTGATGAATTTCAAAGGGGAATACGGGACCAATTACGGGCTATTGAATGCAGGCGTATTATTTTCGGTTATTCCGATTTTTACCGTTTATTTATTGTTCCAGAAATTTTTTGTTTCCGGGTTATCCGGTTCAGTAAAAGGATAATAGATAACCACAACCAACCCTAAAAAAGGAGCGATTCAAATGAACTATAATCAATATGCCTTTACAGTGCCAAAGGAACAAATGATTCGGGTGATTACAAACACGGATGCTAAAAATGAAGGCGACGACCAATATGCCATCGTCCATACTCTGTTAAGTCCAAGATTTGATAACCGGGGGTTTATCGCAGCCCACTTCGGAGATGCGAAAACAAAAACCAGTATGGAAGACAGCTATAAGGAAATAGAAACTATTTTCGATCTGATGTCCATTCCCAAAAACGGTTTAATATTCCGCGGGGCAACCCATTCACTTAAAGATGAAACAACGCCGGTTCCGTCCGAAGGCGCCGAATTAATTATTCGAGAAGCGCTGTCCGACGACCCGAGACCATTATTTGTTACTTTCTTGGGGCCCCTCACCGATATGGCTTCAGCGCTGCTTATGGAGCCGCGAATTGCGGACAAGCTAACTGTAATATGGATAGGCGGCGGGGCTTATCCGAATGGCGGACCCGAGTACAATTTGCACAACGATATCCATGCGGCTAATTTGGTTTTTAAATCAAAGGTTCCCGTTTGGCAAGTTCCCAGAGACGTATATCAGCAAGTTATTGTTTCTATTGCGGAGCTGGAGCATAGGGTTAGACCCCACCGGGAAATTGGAAAATACTTATTCGATCAATTGGTAGAATACGGGCAATCCGTACATGCAATACGAAGCTCATACCGAACAGGCGAGTGTTGGTGCTTGGGCGATTCGCCGGTTGTAGGGCTGCTCCTTTTTGAGCACGCGTATCATTATGATCTGGTTCCGGCGCCGCAATTTACTGATGACTATAAATATATTGAAAGTCCGGACAACCGGCCGATACGGGTTTATAAACATATAGACAGCAGATTCATTATGGAAGATTTTTATGCAAAACTTGCCTTATTTGCAGAGAAGCGGAAGTAAGGTTTAGCAAAGAAATAGAGACTGTCGATTAATAGGGATAAGGGCCTGTTCCCGCCACATTAATCGACATGTTGGAAGAAGTAAAAGCATTGGCAACTTGGGTGCTTATCGGTGATGAACATATTTTTCGCCAAGGTCAATCGGTTGCAGGTCAAGTCTTTTCTTATCGAAAGATTGAAGATATTGAACAAGTGGATGATGAAAATGAAGTTTATTTAATCGATTTACACACTTTGAACCCCGAGCAATATAAACTTGGCACCCTTTCGGTTGATTGTGAAAAGGCTTGCGGGGAAGTATTGGAATATGCGTTAAAGTTGGCCAAGAAGCAGCGTTTGAACGGAGTCGTATATGCGCCCTTGAACAAAGAGGCATTATATCGGGGAGGCTATCACTTTAAAGATGAAATACATTTTTTCGCAAGTTTGCTGGACTGCACGGAGGGTTTTAGTGAGATTAACGTAATGGGAGATTTATGGGTGACACGGGTAACCTCTCATGTGCCACTGAAGGAGGTGGCTTCCCTGATCACAAAGGAACGTGTAGGAAGGACTATCCGCTTTGCCCATGATATCTTGTCGAAGGCGGGCATTCAGCAGCCGAGCATTGCCGTAGCTGCATTTAACCCTCATGCCGGAGATGGGGGGCTAATGGGAATGGAAGAAATTCAGGCGATCAGTCCCGCTATTAAAGATGCTCTGGAGATGGGCATCCGGGTGGAAGGGCCGTATCCTGCAGATACTATTTATCTTCGCTTAAATACTAAGCCTTTTGATTGCTTGGTTGGAATGTATCACGATCAAGCACAGACAGGGATGAAACTGCTGGGTTTCAACAGAGGGGTCACCATCAGCGGTGGTCTGCCCGTAGTTGTAACGACTCCGGCACATGGCACCGCCTTTGACATCTCGGGACAAGGAGCAGCAAATCCCGTAGCTATGATAAACGCCATGAAAGTAGCGATTAAATTGGCGGGTTTCTGATACATCATTATTTGGCCAGCCAGAGATTACTGGTTGGCCTTTCTTTATATTTATTAGGTGGTTTGGACATACAATGGAAGGAAATGTTATAGTAATATTACAGGAAAATAGCCATTACTACGGGAAAGTTATGCCAACGGATATGCCGCGCTGCTAAGGTGAGAATGTTCAAATCATTGCTGTCGACATACGCGACGTCCCAATTAGGGGACGATTCTAGGAGTAACGACACGCCTTTTACTGGATTGAGCAAGGGGAGATGACTGTGAATCAGAACGAATGGCTGAAGCGTGCAATGGAACGCAAACAAAGCGGATATATCTATCAGTATTATGAATTGGAGAAGTGTATTAAATTATCCCTGGAAAAGGGGGATATCCATTTAATGCGGGATGTATTGAACAAGTATAGAATATCCCCCCTACCGGACCGTATGTCTAAGGAGGAAGCTGTACTCAATGACCGGGCTAATGCAATTCGCATCATTGATACCGCAATACGTATTGCTATTGATCATAATGTAAATAGTGAAAAAGCCTGCTCGTTAGGTGAAATCATAATAGCCGATATTAGCAGTGTGACCAACCGCAACGAGTTAATCCATTATCTCGACAATGCCATACAATTGTTTATCCGGATCATTAAAGAGGAGGAGAAGCATGCTTATTCTCTTCGCGTGGAGAAGTGCATCCGCTATATCCAACAGCATATTTTTGATGAACTGAAAGTAAAGGATCTTGCCGGCAGGCAACAAATAAGTCCCGATTACCTGTCGAATCTGTTTTATTGTGAAACAGGCATTAACCTCTCCACTTTTATCCATAAGCAAAAGATCAAAGAGGCACGACTCCTGTTCTCTTATTTCTCGTCTTACTCAATCAACGATGTGGCGACCATGCTATCTTTTAAGCATGTCAGTCATTTCTCGGCTCTTTTCAAAAAGTATACCGGGCTCTCCCCCAAAGAATATAAAATCAAAATGAATTCGGCTTCTTTCGAAAACAGAGGTGCCGTTAGATAAGGGTGAACCGCGACCCGAGAGTTGGACACTTGGAAAGTATCCGCTCTCGGGACCTTTTTATTGAAAAAATACATATGAATCCATAAAGGAATTACAGTTTTATATAAATGTTCCTAAAATGATGATGCTAAAATAAATATACAAGCGATTGGAAACGCTTAACAACTGCTTGAAAATCAATTTCAGAGAGGTGTTCGAGATGAATTCACAAAGATTATGGTGGCAAATGCCGCTTCGCATCATACAGTTCAACCTGCAATCGAAGGACGCTCCCCTGATGGACGCGGAAAAAATCGCGCGCGAATCGGAAGAGATGGGCGCCAATGTCATTACAATTAACGCCGGCGGCATCGTGGCATGGTATCCAAGCAAAGTGCGGTTCCATTATGTCAATGAATATATGGAGGACGGAAGGGATATTTTGCGTGAAATATTGAACGCATGCCATGCCCGGAATATCAAGGTGATTGCCAGATTCGATTTTGCAATGGCCGAGGATTATATCTACCATCAGAACCCGCAATGGTTCGCCCGCAAACCGGACGGATCCCTCATTCCACGGGGCAATGACCGTCCCGGCCTATGGCGGAGGCTATACACTACCTGCATTAATAACGGCTACCAAAATGAAGAGGTAGGCCTCGCTGTCATTAACGAAATTTTGGACAACTACGGCGACGTTGACGGGATTTTTTGGAACGGCGGTTACTCTTCATCGTGTTGGTGCGGTGTATGCCAAGAAAAGTACCTGAAGAAATACGGAAAACCGATTCCGGAAAAAGCTTCTGAATTTGAAACGGATTGGTTAGCCTCCTGCAACACCGAGAGTACGCAGAAATATTGGGATCTGATGCGCACTAAAGCTCCGGACAAGCTTTTTACGCGCTATTATTTTCCTTTTAAACTCGATCTGGGAGCCAACATGACCTTGCCTGCAGATAATATCAACGAGCGCAGCAAAACGGGGAATATGCTTTGCACCGAAGCGCAGGACGTGCTTTCTCATGGACAAAAGAACCTCCCTGAATGGAGCGAGCCGGCTATTCGCATGAAGATGGGGCGGACTGTGGAGGGACTGCCTTCGCCCATCGGCATTATTCACGCCCAACCGGGGATGGATTGGCGGCATGTGGGGTTACCGGTGCCGGAATTCCTCTATTGGTCCGCGCAGATTAAGGCAAACGGCGGGGCGCATTGGTCCACACTTACGGGATTTTGCGATACAATCGAAGATAAAAGAATCCTGGATGGCGTTACCCGACTCAACCAAATGATCAAAAAAGTAGAAGATGACATGGATGAGGCAAATTGCGCATCACAGGTGCAGTTGCTTAGTGACGACGGCACATACGTCCAGGGCTGGGCTGACGGACTGATCAGCAACCATATTGAATTCGATATGATGACACATTATCAGCTTGAGCTTGAGAAAATGAAACGGTACCCTGTTGTAGTCGTTCCAAAAGGTTTCGTTTTTCCTGAAGATGCAGGCAGGTTATTTGAGGAATATGTGGCCGGTGGCGGGCATTTGATTGTGGAAGGCACTTCCGGGATCGAGCTCAGTCCTATCCTCCACCTGCTCGGAACTGAAGGGCAGATTGTCTGCAGCGAGCAAATGGTGGCAACCTATCAGCGTATTGAGCCCGCAGGCAACGTTCTACGCACCAAGCTCGGGGAAACCAACCTGGTTCCGCTTCGCGGTAGAGTAGGGTTCTGTGTTCCGAAATCCGACACCGAGGTCTATGCAACCTGGGTGCCGCCTTTTGCCCCTGCGGATTCTGTCGGCGCGCCGCCGGAGCGGGCCAGCCTGCCGGCAGCCCAAACCCAAGTGCCATTATGTATGGTAAGTACATTCAAGAAAGGGAAAGTCATGTTCTTGCCTTATGAGCCTAGCCGGCTATTTAGAGAATATGGGCTAGACGACTTCTGTATATTAATTGGAGCCTATATTGACATCATGCTGGGGGAAAAGAAACACTTGGAAGTTGATGCTCCTCGCGGTGTACAGACCAGCGTGTTTAAGAAGGACAACCTCTTATTGCTGCATTTCGTCAATGGAGTTGGACAGCGGCCGCTTAAGGAGAACATTCCCTGCCATAACATCAAGTTTTCATTGAAGCTGGAGCTGGGTCAGCAGGTAAAAGATGTTGCAGCCCGTATATCGGGCCAACCTGTTTACTATGAAGTTAACAATGGCGTTTTAACGGCAGAACTGGCAGAGTTAGGTGTATGGGATATGGTTCGCGTTGAGTTCTAACCGTCGGCATACAGCGGTTTAGCGGTCCAGTGTGCCCGTTGCAATAAAGTGCTATCCGCGGAAATCCTTGATACAGCCGGGTGAAAAATATTATTATTGCCGGAATCGATTCTGTTGCTTATAGTTTTGCCTATTAGGCAATTAAATCTGAAGCTAATGGAGGCAAAGCATATGGCATGGTGGTCCAAAAACAATTTACGGCTCATCCAAAATAATCTTCGTGAAGTCGATGCCAATCTGGATGTGGATGCGTTAATCGCTCAGCTGCAAGAACTATCCGCGAATGTGCTGATGATGAATGCGGGCGGTATCGTTGCGTTCTATCCTACCCAATTAGAGTACCACTACAGGGCGGCGAATCAGAAGAAGGACTTGTTGAAAGAAGCCATAGAGAAGGCGCACGCGAGCGGAATGAAATTCATTGCCCGGTTCGATTTCAGCAAAGCCCACGAGAGCATTTTTGCAAAAAAACCGGAATGGTTTTATAGAACCAAAGACGGCATGGAAGTTAATTATCATGGGATCGTACATTCTTGCATCAGCAGCGACTATCAACAGGAGTACTCCCTGCAAATCATCGATGAAGTCTTGACGAATTACGATGTAGACGGAATTTTCTTTAATTGGTTCGGGTATAACACGTTTGACTATAGCGGCAACGATCATGGAATTTGCCATTGCAATAGCTGTAAAACCCGGTTTCGGGCTTTGTACAACTTAGATTTGCCGGAAAAAGCCAACATGAATGACCCGGTTTATAGACAGCATATGAACTATCAGCAAGTAACCGCTGCGAAAATGCTCGATCGTGTCTACGAACTGGTCAAGAGCAAAAACCGGGATATTGCGATATCCACCTACAGTGAACATAAGGTAGATATCGTCCGTAAAGAGTCGAATACGGATAAAGAGAGACCACATCCGGTCTGGTTGTACTCCGCATCGGAGAATGTAAAGTCGCTCGAGGATTCATGGGATGATAAGCTCGTCAGCAATTGCTGCATCAATGCTGTCGATTTGGTTCACCGGTTTACCGCCGTTTCCAGGCACGAGATTAACCTTCGTCTGAAAGAAGGGTTAGCCAGCGGCTCCGGATTGGATTTTTGTATCATTGGTGTATTCGAAGACTATCCGGATCGTGAAAATTTACCGACAGTCTCCAAGATATTTAAGTATCATAAAGAACATGAGCAATATTATGGAAACTTTCAGTCCGTAAGCGAGGTTGCCTTAATTAAACCAAGGAAGATGTGGAAAACGGATCTCAAAGAGTATTATGGACTTTTTAAAATGCTTAAGGAAGGGCATGTTTTGTTCGACGTCATTGATCAAAAAACACTGGCTAATCGTAAGGGAGGATTGTCCGTCTACAAAGCGGTGATGATTCCCGACATTCCTGAGTTTTCTAGCGAGGAGCTTCAGGAGCTTCAAAACTTTTGTCAACTAGGGGGCAGCTTGCTTAGCACCGGCAGGTCCTTTACCCGGGGAGAAGACAATCAAACGTTCATGCAACGAAATTTTGACGCGACATTAGAGGATATCCATGACTATCACCGGGAAGCAGCCTATCTGCAGACGGACAATAAGCAGTTTTTTGCAAGCTTTGCAGAACGCGACTGGATCTTGCTGGACGGCAGCTTTTCCCGGGTAACCTTCGGTTCCAAGGCGGTCCGTCACCTGCCTCTTGTCAATCCGTCAACATTCGGGCCTCCGGAGCGCGCATCGGGTCATAGCACATCTAACGAATACTTTGGATTAGGCATTGTATCGAACGGACAACAAAAGGCAATTTATTTTCCATGGCAACCAGGGCGGCTGTATTACCAATTCGGTTATGCCGATAACAAGCATATTGTGCTGGACTCCTTAGAAGCCGTAATGGATGGTAATCATCAAATCAAAACTAACGCGCCTCAAAACGTGGAATTATTTTTTAACAAATTGGACGAGGAGACGTACATTCTTCATTTGCTTAATGTTTCGGGCTTTAACGGGGTTACGTATTTCGAACCGATTCCTGTTCACAATATCCAAGTGCGATTGCCATGGCTTCGGGCTTGCAGCCAAGCGATCAGTTTAATAGAAAACCAGGATGTGTCTTTTACAAGCGAACATGGAGAAACTATGATTGAACTTCCTTTATTAACCGATTTTGCAGCGGTAGTCATTAAGCGTTAAGGCGGACGAACTGATTGCGGAAGGCAGGTCCATTGAGCAGGCGGCTTCGGCAAGAGGCCGCTTCTCATTGGATGCTCCTGTTTCCGGCGGAGATGTGGGCGAGATTATGGTTGGAGGAGACCAAGCTGCCCGACCAAGACTGCAGAACTCAGGCGTTTTTTAAGCTGTACAATTCTTAAGCTGGGAGATGAGACAATTATGGAATATAAATTTTTTGACCGTAATTTTGGATTGCAGGGGAAGGTTGCGATCATCACAGGGGCGGCAAACGGTATCGGTAAGGCAACTGCGGAGCTTTTTTCTTCAAAGGGAGCCAAAGTTGTTTTGCTTGATATTAAAGAGAGTGTAAAGGAGGTTGCCGACTCATTAAACAAGACAGGTGCGGATGCACAGGCATTCATATGTGATATTACTAAATCTGAAAACATTCAAAACGTGTTAGAGGAAAGTTTAAAGAAATTCGGAAAAATAGATATTTTGGCCAATATTGCAGGCGCCGTTGAGCTTGACGATGCCGAAAATTTAGACGAAGAAGTATGGGATAAACAAATGAATATTAACGCGAAGGCAACCTTCTTGATGTCAAAGTATACGGGCCGGGAGATGATCAAGAGAGGGGGCGGGAAGATAATCAACATCGCATCGCAAGCAGGTTTTATTGCCATCGACAAGCATCTGGCCTACTCTTCAAGCAAAGCGGCTGTCATTATGATGACCAAAGTCCTCGCGTTAGAATGGGCTGAATTCAATATTAACGTTAATGCGGTGTCTCCCACCGTCGTTTGGACGGAAATGGGGGAAAAGGCTTGGCCTGGAGAGGTTGGGGAAGCAATGAAAAAGACGATCCCGGCAGGAAGGTTCGCTTATCCCGATGAAATAGCCGCAGCAATGCTATTTTTGGCATGTGATGCGTCCAATATGATAACAGGCGAAAATCTTGTTATTGACGGCGGGTTCACGATCAAATGATGCAAGCAGGGCAAAACAAGGAGAAGATCTCCGTTTCATAGTCCATAGTCCCGGTTCTTCCTATAAAACTATTGTAATCAAGCTCCCGGAGGTAAGAAGCACCAATCCTTCGGGCTCTTTCCAGTTTGTACGGCTATTCGGATTTAGGCGGAAAACAGTTGATTTCAATTTATACTAAAAAATGTCCAAAAGAAATTTCGTTTTTTTTTGAAATGTTTTTTTCCAGTTTGAAGCTTGATTCAAATAAAAATTCCCCCCAAGCATTTGGGAGGAATCTAATATCGATGGTACGAGCAAAGTCTTGTTCCATCTGCCTCGGCATTGCCGAGAAGTAGTAGTGTTAACACACCGTGTTGACAAATAATCGAGAACGCCTAGATCATTCATTATTACCGAATATGCCTATTGTATAAATAGAGGTAGCTCAAGCGATAAATGCTTGGGCTTTTCTTGATTAAAATAAATGACTTGAAGATCACTGACTTAAGATTGATGCTTTTTGTAGCGTCCTTGCAAAGTGAACTATTCTAGCATTGCTAAAAGTAATTTTTTAATTTTGTAGATATTTTTTTGCGATTTGACTTTAATAATGTTAAAAATTATACTTAGTTTTATTAAAGGTGGTGAGAGTGTGCCTATTGAGACAGTTCCGGAATGGATGGTTAATCTGGAAGATGAGGATATTGTGTTCATTAAAAAGTTTCTCCAAGCTTCCGGTTCTCTAAAAGAAGTAGCCAAACAGTACGGCGTTACTTACCCTACTGTTCGGCTTAGACTTGATAGACTGATTCAGAAGATTCAAATCAGTGAGAATAATTCGAATGAACCATATATTAACTTAATAAAGCGAATGGTCATAAACGAAAAGATTGGTTTAGATGCAGCTAAGATTCTTATTTCAGAATACAAAAAATTGAAAGGATGATAATAATTGTGATAAAAACAATTTTAATGGCACTTTTATCTGTGCTGCTTCTAACTGGGGTTGTTTTCTTGCAGATTTTCTTTTCGAAGAAAGATAATAAATGGTTGGGCTTGATACTTCCAGCAATTACTTTGATTATATCTATCATGGCTACATTGGGACTTATACTTTATACACCAGTGGCAACCTTAACCGAGCAAGGTTATAAAACCATTTTAAATACTGTTCAAATACCTAAGGTTGCAACTATTTTCAAGATGTTCTATATTTTTTTCATTTATAACATTCCAACGGCAATCTTACTTGGCGTATATTTTGCCTGTCGTGGAAAATTAAAAAGAACTAGGGAGATTGAAAAAATGAGCGTACAAGATTTGGAATAGTGGGTATTGTAGGTGAATATGCAGCGTAGAATTTTTCGAGGCTTTGCAGAATTTCGAGGTCTTGTTTCAAGGAAGCAACTAATGATGAAAAACGGTTACTCCTACGGGCACTGATTAAGGAAATACACATGGAAGCTGACCGCAAGAGCATTAAAAATATCGACTTCTGGTTCTCAGAAGACGATTCTTTACGGATTCTACTTTACCATTTACTGACGCGGGGAGAACCGTATCATAAGTAAAGGCAAGTAAGGCTGCCGTTCTCCTTTGAAACGCATAGAAGCTTGAGATACCGGCCAGATGAAAGAGCAGCGGCATAAACCAGAAGGAGGAATGGAATCACAAGAGATGACAATACATTCGTTTCTCCTTTGATATAGAACGGATTGGGGTCATCAAAAATTCTTTCCGTATGATAAAGGAATAAATACAGGATGCCTATATTTCTGAGCCAATCGATGTAATCCTTGCGCATAAATTTCCTCTCCCTAAATGAGGCTCTACCACGAACATAATCAGGTCAGCAACCGAGAATGCATGCATCGCGTAATGGATCCAGACCAACGAGCATATTGCGAATTTCTGTCTGTGTTTCTCAAGTGGAAGGGCAAATGGGACAGTAAGCTTAAAAGCGATGAAGCCTCCGCCAATAAAATTGTTATGGAATCCGACTCGGGCCATATGTCCGCCAGCAGAAAGTAGGCGAACTGGAGTGGCTGGAGGGAAGTGAATTACTGTAAATAGTCAGACTGGCCATTTTTTGACCATGCAAAAATAGCGACTACCGATATCTTCTTCTCGAGGTTGAATGGATTTCTTTACACTTGTAGCTAAGGACAGAGAGGATTCCAATCGCTTGACATCGAATAAGACTAGACCAGATCCTAAAAGCGTAAGCTTTAACATAAGGGGGTAACTATGAAACCATTCAGCCTGCGGCGAAGCAAACGGTTCACAATCGATGGAAAATTTGCGCTGTTTGCCCGGTTTATTTTGTCCTATATTGTCATATTGATGATACCCCTTTGCTTTACCGGAATTTTCCTGTATCAGCGCTTCAGTGAAACTCTCTACAAAGAAGTAGAGAACGCAACGCTGGTAACCGTCTCGCAGACATTGGACACGGTTCAAACCAGGCTGAAGGAGTTCGATAACGTCGCTGTTCAGCTTACCCAGAACAGCAGCGTAAGCCCCTCGCTGTTTGCGCAGGATGTAGATCTTTTGCCGGAATTTGACTTCTATAAGATTTCGCGGGAATTGAAGAATATGCGAACCGCCAATACGTTTATAGATAACATCTATCTTTATTACCGGAATTCCGATGTGGTTGTTTCAGCGGACAGTAAATACAGCTTTAGCATGTTTTATAACGTGTTCTCTCCTGCCGGAATGCCGGAGGCGAAGTTGAAAGAGCTGTTGGATCACAGCAGCGAGAAACAGGTACTGCCAGTTGAAGTGATGGACGGCCTAAATTCGAAGCAAGATCGGATCGTCTATTTCAAACCGCTGCCGGTTGCGGATACAACTCACAAGGCTATGCTGATGATTACGATGGATGCCCAAAATATAAATAAAATGATGAGCCTCATTCTTGGAAACTACAGCGGGAGCATGTACATTACCGATACGATAGGACGAGTCGTCAACAGTATCAGCAACGATGGGAATGTGCTTGAAGCTGGTGAATTGAAGGCTTTGACGGGAAAGAACAAGGATGGGGTTTATTATAGAAACATTAACGGAAAAGAGAAGATCATCTCCTATATCAAATCGGAGTCTACGGGCTGGGCCTGTATATCCGTGCTCGATTCCGGAGGCGTGCTTTCCAAGGTAAACGCCACGAAGGTTCTGGTCCTGATCTTGTTCGTTCTATCCGTTCTCATCGGGATCGCATTGGCCTATTATTTCTCCTATCGTCATTACAATCCGATTCGCAAAATCGCCGACAGCATCTACAAGTATCGGGAAAATGAAGAACAGGGGCAGGAGGGCTACAAGCATGAGCTCGATCTGATCGATAAAGTCATGACGACGATTATTAGCAAGGATAAGGATTTGCGCAGCAGCATGGATCGGTACCAATCTGTCGTACAGGCCGATTTCTTCAGGCGCCTTCTCAAAGGGGAATATCGGGACCGGCAAGCAGCGCTGGAAATTTCCGAATTTACCGGCTTGAAGCTGAGCTCCGGTCCTTTCGCCGTCATGCTGTTTCATATCGATGCGGCGGAGAGTCTGGTGCAGGAAAGCAATGAACCGCTGCTGGGCTTGTACCGGTTTTCAATTGCCAATGTAGCCAAGGAAATGTGTGAATCGCAGGCGGTAGGCCATACGGTCGATATCAGCATCGATAGGGTAGCGCTCGTTTTGGATTTTGGCGAGAAGGAAGCTGTGCAGGAGGAAACACTGTTAGCCATGGCTCAATCAACCAAAGATTTCTTTGAGAAGCGATTTAAAATCACGTTAACGATCGGAATCGGCAATGTGTGCCAGAATCTGATGGAAATCTCCAAATCCAGCATGGAGGCGCAATCCGCTTTGGAATACAGAATGGTGAAAGGTGGCAACACGGTTATTTTGTTCCAGCAGATCGTGACAGGCTCCACCGAACGGCACTTCTACACGCTGCAGCATGAGCAAAAGATACTGGATTGCCTGAAGCAAGGGGATTTTGAAGGGATACGCGAAGTATTGGATCAGGTGATTCATCGAATTGAGCATAGCCCCACATCGATAAGCATGGCCCAGTGCATTTATTTCGAGATTGTTAACACAGCCATGAAAGCGCTTGCCGAACTGGAGCCTGACGACTACAACGAAATTATTCGCCGTGCGAACACCTTGCCTGCCTTCTTGCAATGCAAGACGCTGCAGGAGGTTTACAAGCAAACGGTCAGCTTTTATCAAAGCATTTGCGAGCATATCAGCATGAGTAAAGTGCGGGAACAATCGGATTTCAAGCAGGAGGTCATTGAATTTGTCAAAGCCAACTGCTGTGATCGAAATCTTTCCTTAGGCTACCTGGCCGATAAATTCGATGTATCGCAATCGTATTTGAGCCGGTTTTTCAAAAACCAGTTGGAAACCAGCTTCGTTGATTATTTGCATGCTCTAAGGCTGGCGAGAGCGAAGCCGTTGTTAATGCATACCGGTAGGAGCATAGCGGAGATCGCGGAGGATTGCGGGTATTCCGACAGCCACAGTCTGATTCGGGTGTTTAGAAAATATGAGGGAATCACACCGGGCCGCTTCAAGGAGATGTACGGCTCCAAATCCTCCTGAGTGCCCTCGCTTTAAGGCGGCTGCAAAATATGAACAGCTGCAAAAAATGCACATACAAATGCCCGAAAACCTAGCAGCAATGCAGACTTTTGACACCTCAGCAAGATAGCAACATGTGAAATTAACGTTCATTTACTCTCCTTTTTTTCTCATGCTATACTGCAAAAAAACAGATTGGGCAGGTGTATGAGAGATGAGAAGTGCAGTGCTAAAAAATCTGTATAGAAGCCGTTACCTTTATTTAATGATTGCTCCGGTAGCGGCTTACTATATTATTTTTGATTATATCCCGATGTATGGCGCGCAAATTGCTTTTCGGGATTTCAACCCGTTCGTAGGGGTTTGGGGCAGCCAGTGGGTCGGCCTCAAATATTTCGAGCAGTTTTTTTCCTCCGTTTATTTTACACGTTTATTGGGAAACACCTTAATGATCAACTTGTATGCGCTTCTAGTAGGATTTCCCGCTCCAATTATCCTCGCTTTAATGATTAATGAGGTACAGAAAAACTTTTTAAAGCGAGGCATTCAGACGATCGTCTATATCCCCCATTTCATCTCTCTGGTCGTTGTCGTAGGGATGATTCTTTCCTTTCTTTCCCCCAGCAGCGGTATTGTCAACGTGATGATTACTGCGCTTGGCGGGGAGTCGGTCCATTTTATGGCTGAACCGGCCTGGTTTAAAACCATTTATGTGCTATCGGGTGTATGGCAAGAGGCCGGATGGGGCTGCATCATTTATTTGGCTGCTTTGTCCGGGATCGATCCGCATTTATATGAGTCTGCCGTCGTTGACGGCGCGAGCCGCTGGCAGCGTCTGATCTCGATTACGCTTCCTAGTATCGTACCGACGATTATGATTATGCTCATCCTCCGGATGGGCGGGTTGTTTAGTGTCGGTTTTGAAAAAATTATGCTGATGTATAACCCGATTACCTACGAAACTGCCGACGTCATCTCGACTTATGTGTACCGGCGGGGCATCCAGGGAGGCGAATACAGCTTTTCTACGGCGGTAGGGCTGTTCAATTCGGTTATCAATCTGGTGATGCTGGTTACGTTTAACGCAATAAGTAAAAGAATGAACGGCACGAGCTTGTGGTAGGGGAGGAAGAAAACTATGAATATCAAAGAAAGCTTCAGCGAGAAGCTGTTTGAAGCCGTTATTATTTTGATTCTGTTGGCGATATGCACATCCGTTCTGTACCCGGTGCTGCTGATTGTAAGCAGCTCGCTGAGCGACCCTATCGCCGTATTAAAGGGACAGGTGCTGCTGCTGCCGGTAAATCCTACCTTGCTGGTCTATGATATGGTGTTCAACAATCCCGAAATCTGGGGTACCTACGGAAATACGATTATTTACACGGTTGTGGGTACTTTCGTAAACGTAGCTTTGACGGCGCTGGGGGCGTATCCTCTGTCCCGCCGGGACTTTTACGGAAAAAATATATTTATGTTGCTGTTCGTGTTCACGATGTTTTTCAGCGGAGGGATGATTCCCAGTTATTTATTGGTGAAAAATCTCGGGCTGCTGAACACGATGTGGGCACTGATCCTGCCGGGGGCCGTCAGCACATGGAACCTGATCATCATGAGAACCTTCTTTCAGAGCACGATTCCGGTGGAGCTGCAGGAGTCAGCCTTTATCGACGGCGCATCCGATTTGACCGTATTTTGGAAAATCGTGCTGCCTCTGTCTGCGCCGATTCTCGCAGTAATGACGCTATTCTACGGTGTGGGCCACTGGAACAGCTGGTTTCCGGCACTGCTCTATCTGTCGGACAGGACGTTGTACCCGCTGCAAATCATTTTACGCGAAATTTTGATCCAAAGCTCTACGCAGGATATGTCCGGAGGCGCAATATCCGATCAGGAAATGATTGGCGAGGGGATCAAGTACGCCACGATGGTGGTCGCGACCCTGCCTATCCTCTGTCTATATCCGTTTCTTCAGAAATATTTTGTAAAGGGGGTTATGGTGGGGGCAATCAAAGGGTAGTGTAAGCGTGAAAACGTATTTTTTCGAACATTTAAAATTAGGGGAGGAAGTTAGAATGAAAAAATCGATGAAGTTCAAAACCGGAATTGCCGTTGTGGCTACGGTTGGCATGGCATCCACCATGCTGGCCGGCTGCAATACGAGCGCCAGCAAGCCGTCGGCAAGCAGTCCGCCTGAAAAAGGGGCCGGAACTCCGGCTGCAGGGGATGCGGCCAAGCAAAAAATCAACTTCAAAATTTTGGTGCCTAAAGCGGCTCACGAGATGCCTTACGATAAAATGGATGTGTTCGTGAAATTGGAAGAAAAGACGAATGTCCATATCGATTGGGACAATCCGCCGGCGGAAAACTTCAAAGAAAGAGTTAATCTGGTGATGGCCTCCGGCGATTTGCCCGATATGATTGTGCAGACACCTATAACGGAAGTTTTGAAATATGCCCAGATGGGGGCGATTATCGATTTAAACGATCTGATTGAGAAAAATGCGCCTAATCTGACCGCTCTGATGAAGAAGTACCCGAATATTAAAAAGTGGATTTCGACGCCGGAAGGCAAGATCTACTACTTGCCGCGCCTTTACGCGGATGACGAGAGCAGCAGACCATCCCGAATCAACAACCCGCTTCAGATCCGCCAGGACTGGCTGGAGAAGCTGAACCTGAAGGAGCCGGTAACGACCGATGAATGGTACACGGTACTGAAGGCGTTTAAAGAGAAAGACCCTAACGGAAACGGCAAGATGGACGAAATTCCATACAGCACCAACGGCATCGGGTTTGTAAGAAATCTGTCCCGAGCCTGGGACGTGGAGGACACGTTCTATATTCCGAAGGGCTCCAAGGAAATCCGCTTTGGCCCGATCGAGGACCGGTTTAAAGAGGCGCTCACCTGGATCAACCAGTTGTATAAGGAAGGATTGCTGGATAAAGAATTTGCGACCAATGATGAGAAGGCTTTCCAAAGCAAGGTGTCGCAAAATCTCGTCGGCTCCTACAGAGGGCTGTTGGGCGGACATTTAAGAGCGTTTAACGAAACGCTTCCGAAGACGATTCCCGGCTTCAAATTGGTGGGAACCATACCTATGAAAGGGCCGCACGGCGATCAGAGAGAGCCGCTCGGAGGTATCGTGGGAGGCGCGCATACGGTTATTACCAAGTCTAACAAGAACCCGGCCGAGGCCGTGAAATGGCTCGATTATTTCTATGGTCCTGAAGGCTCCGCTTTTCTGTCCTTTGGTCCTGAGGAAGGGAAAACGTTCACCAAGGAGCCTGGCGGCCGCTATCACTATTCCGACTTTGTACAGAAAAATCCGAACGGCATGTCGGCCAAACAGGCAATCGGCACGTTCTCTCCGATCCAGAGCGCATGGCCTGTTCTGCATCATCCGGATACGACCCTGGAGATGAATCCGAGCTTTAACGTGGATGCAATGAACAAAATAGCTCCATATGCGTTAGACGGCATCCCTGAGCTTGGCTTCAAGAAAGAAGACGATGAAGTGCGCCGCCAGGTGATGAATGACGTTCAAACCTATGTCGACGAGATGATTATTAAATTCATTATGGGCAATGAACCACTCAGCAACTGGGATGCTTATGTGAAGCGCGTAAAATCTATGGGTATCGACAAGGTGCTGAAAATTTACAATGATACGTATACAGCGTGGTCAAAAATGTAAAAAGGTCCGACGCGGCAGACGTTGGAATGGATCTTTGGGAGGGCTTGCATTGTATAATCAAGGGTTGAAGGAAGGTGCGGAAATGAAGCCGGTACAGCTCATTTTGGATACGGATATGCTGACGGATTGTGACGATACCGCCGCATTGGGTATGCTGCATGCGATGGCGGATGCCGGTGAGGTTGACATCTTGGCAACGGTGGTTTCTTCCCGTTATCCGATGTCGGCGCCGGTCGTCGATGTGATTAATACGTATTATAACCGGCCGGAGCTTCCGGTCGGGGCGCCCAAGAACGGAGCGGGCGCTTTCCGGGACGATTCCAGCTTTCTCGATAAATTGGCTGCAGAATTCCCGCATCGGCTCGCCTCCAATGAAGAGGCGCCGGATGCCGTCGAGGTGTACCGCAGGGTGCTGGAGCAGGCGGAGTCTGGCAGCGTTAAAATTTTGACCATCGGTTATATGTCCAACTTGGAAAATCTGTTGAAGAGCGGGCCGGACGCGATCAGTCCGCTGCGCGGCTTGGAATTGATCGAGCGCAAGGTTTCTGAATGGGTTTGTATGGGCGGCAATTTTCCGGTAGACGTTGCCAAGGACAACGTGAATTTTACCAGGGATGCTTCGGCTGCCGTATATACCATTCGGAATTGGCCTGGCCGAATAACATTCGCAGGCCGGGAAATCGGACACAATATCAAAGTGGGCGAGGCGCTGCGGCAGACTCCGGACGACAATCCTGTGCGCAGAGCCTACCAGCTTCACCGGGACCGGTTTGACCTCGGTCATTGGAATCATCATACGGCCGACCCCAGCGCGGTACTCTACGCGGTCAGAGGATTATGGGATTATTGGGAGCTCGAAGCGGACGGCTATATCGATATTCAGGATGACTGCTCGTTCGTATGGAGGAAGAAGCCGGGGCGTAATCAGGGGTATCTGCTTCAGAAGATGGACCGGGCCGAGATGGGGGCTATCATGGAAGAACTGATAGTCAGGCCGCCGGCGGGAAAACCGTACAGGGAGGCTATAAACTGATATCACTCCCGCTTCGCACTGAAAACGGAATTAATCGGGAACCGAAATAAAGGTGAAGGAGCGTGAGGACAATGAAGCCTAGAACTGTATTGGTGGGAACAGACTGGTGGACCGATTGTGACGATGTTGCTGCAATGAGAGTGCTGGTATGGGCAGAGAAGCAGCGGATGATTGATATCATGGCGATTGGCATAAACGCCTGCATGGAATATTCGGTAATGTCTCTGGATGCCTTTCTGCAGGAAGAAGGCAGACCGGGCGTGCCGATCGGCATTGATCATAAGGCGACTGACTTCGGAGGCAACCCTCCTTATCAGAAAAATATGGCGGCAGGCACGCATTCAACCAGAACGAATGCGGATTGCGAGGATGCCGTACGAGTATATCGAAGAAGCTTGGCCCATGCCCAAGACAAGCTCGATGTCGTTGAAATCGGTTATCCCCAAGTATTGGCGAATTTGCTGCTCAGTCCCGGAGACGATATTTCGCCTCTGACCGGATTGGAGTTGGTAAGCTGCAAAGTAAACAAGCTGTGGATGATGGCAGGCAACTGGGGCGATGAGGGCAACGGGGTGGAAAACAATTTCGCACGAAATCCGCGATCAAGAGCAGCAGGGTCTTACTTATGTGTGCATTGGCCGACTGCGATCACATTCCTGGGGTGGGAAGTCGCCAACAACATACTGACAGGCGGAACATTGACTTCCTCGACGGATCTTGTTGCGCAAGCGATGCGCGATCACAATTCTTCTCGAGGAAGAAGCTCCTGGGATCCTATGCTGGTACTGCTTGCATGCCAAGGTGATGAAACGGAAGCGGGATATCGTACCATAACCGGGACAGCTCGAGTAGATGAGCAAACGGGAAGGAACTCGTTCGAAATTCTCCCGAATGGCAATCACAGCTATGTCATCAAGACAAAGCCGGATGAGTATTACAAAGCTGCCATCGACAATATTTTAGAGAGTATGCAGAGAGCATAGGTTCGCTATAAAGCGGCTTGCCATGATAATATAAGATGTCAAGACAGTTTTGAAGGTTTTGCAGCCAGGCAGCTGTTTATGTAGTCATCCGAGCTCTTGTCATTTATGAGATCAAGTTCTTGTCAACCGACAGCTGTAAGAGTAAAAGAACATATATCGATTTGAATCCGCGATTTGAGCGGATTTTTTGTTTTATAGTTATAACTTCTTGTCTTTTCAAAAAGACAAGAAGTTATATTGTTTTCCAAAGATGGACATAAGATTGAAACGTTTTCCGTAGTTGATAAACGATAAAGGTTTCGAGTCCATTTTACATAATACAATAGATCGTTTTGTCCCGAAATTCGGATTCCTTTATATGTTCTTATTGAGAAGGAGAGAAGCAAATTGTTGTTCCGTTTGTATGACTTGAAATTGAGAAGAAAAATGGGAAACCAATGCGGTAAAAATCTAATAACACAAGGACATCTTGAGAGAAGAAATGCAATATCGCAGTTTCTAAATGTTGACATGCCGGCCAGAAGAAAGAGCAGCGGCATAAACCAGAAGGATGAATGAATCACAAAGATGAAAAGGCTCTTGATCAAGCCTGCCGATCTTACCTGTGTGCAATAAGAGCATACCTATCTGCATTCACAGGGGGTATGTTTTTCTTTATAGTATGGATTGTAAGCGGTTAAAACAATAAGGAGGGTTGTTCAATGCGTTATAAACATCCGGTGATTGCATTGGTGAGCACATCGCTTGTGTTTGGAGTGGCAGGGTGCAGTGGATCAACTGTTTCGCAATCAAAGGCACCTCAATCCGGGACGAAAGATAATGCCAAACAGCAAGAAAAGGTTGAATTGCGAATTAGCTGGTGGGGGGGAGAGCCTCGTGCGAAGATGTACAATCAGATCATTGATAATTTTGAAAAAAAATATCCCCACATTAAGGTGAGTCGGGAATTTGCTGATTTTGGGCCTTATTGGGATAAGCTGTCAACACAGATGGCAGGCGGTAATGCACCGGACATTGTGCATATGCATCAGACGAAACTGGCCGATTACGCCAAAAGAAACCAGCTCTTGGCACTGGATGATTTGGTTAAAAGCAAAGAAATTGATTTGACGGACTTTAGCCCGGCCGTCGTGGACAGCGGCAAAGTAAACGGAAAGCAGTATGCCGTTTCGCTTGGCTATTCTGTAGATACGGTTTACTATAATGCGGATTTATTCAAGCGTTCAGGTGTAACGCCCCCGGCCGAAAATTGGACTTGGGACGATTTTATCAAAAAAGCGATTGAATTGAAAAAAGCAGTCAATAGGGACGATTTCTGGGCTATTGAGGACGGAAGCGGCAGTGAAAGCTTTTTGGGATACATATTGAGGTATAAAGACAAAGATTTATATACAGAAAGCGGTAAGCTGGGATATACCAGGGAGGATATGATCGAATACTTCAAAAACTGGGACGTATTGCGTAAGGCAGGTGCAATTCCGCCGGCGGCGAAGCAAGCGGAAGCAGGGGGAAAAGAACACGACCAATCCATGTTTATTAAAGGGAACACAGGCATGAGAGGCGTTCCGGCTAATCAATTAAAAATATATCAAGCACTTACAAAAGACAGGATTGAGATCGCAAGAGTACCTTTGATTCCCGGCGGAAAAACAAACGATACGCTAGGCGGGGCCTGGATGAGCATTTCCGTAAAGTCCAAACACCCGAAGGAGGCTGCGTTGTTTATCCATTATTTTGTTAATGACCAGGAAGCCGGAAAAGTTTTCAAGACGGAACACGGTCCGGTTGGCTCCCAAAAAATGAACGAATTTGTGAAGCCGTTGCTGAATCAGGAAGAAGTGAAAGTTATCGAGTTTGTCGGTAAAATATCCAATCAAGTAAAGCTGGCTGTAACGCCTCCTCTTGGAGTAGCGGAAGTGAGCAGGGAATTTAAAGTAGCGAGCGAAGAAGTTGCATTCGGTAAGAAGTCGATCGAGCAGGCGGTTAACGATTTCTTTGCAAAAGTGGACAAAATTTTAAAATAAATACTTGGAGGATGAAAGATGAAGTTTTACAAGAGCATTACAAGGGATGCTGCTGGTTATTTATTTCTAACCCCTTGGCTCATCGGTTTGCTGGCTTTCACTCTCATTCCGATTGTTGCTTCATTTTATTTGGCTTTGACTGATTATGATTTATTTTCTCAGCCAACCTGGGTGGGTCTGGATAATTATAAGGAAATGTTCACCAATGACCACCGATTCTACCAATCGTTAAAGGTAACCGTAACCTACGTCCTCATTGGGGTGCCTCTTGAGCTGATGTTTGCGTTGCTTTTGGCGCTTGCGCTATCCAAGGGAATAGCAGGTCTTCGCTTCTATCGTGCCGTATATTATATTCCTTCTCTTTTTGGAGGCAGTGTGGCTATTGCGATATTGTGGAGAGAGGTGTTCGGAGCGGACGGTATTTTCAACCAATTGCTTTCCGTATTCGGCATTACGGGAGTCAGTTGGATCGCTTCACCGGAATATGCGGTGTATACACTTGTACTACTGAAGGTTTGGCAATTCGGTTCGCCGATGATCATCTTTTTGGCGGGGCTTCAGCAAATTCCCAAGGAGCTCTATGAATCAGCCGGAATTGACGGCGCGGGCCGCCTCTCCAGCTTGCTGCATATTACGTTTCCGCTTTTGACGCCGCTCATATTTTTTAATCTTATTATGCAGATTATATCGGCGTTTCAAGCGTTTACGCCCGCTTATATCATCAGCAACGGGAGCGGAGGTCCGTTGGATTCAACCTTGTTTTATACGCTGCTGCTGTATCGGGAAGGGTTTGCGAATTTCAACATGGGATATGCCTCTGCTTTGGCGTGGGTACTGCTGGCGATCATAGCTGTATTTACCGCTCTAACCTTCATTTCATCAAAAAAATGGGTGCATTATGAATAACGGGAGTATACGTCTGATGGTAATTTTCAAAGCAAATAAGCTGATTTTACATCTGCTGATCATCGCAGGCTCGTTACTGATGTTATATCCGTTAATCTGGATGATAAGCAGCTCTTTCAAGCAGCCGGACCGAATATTCACAGATACGGGACTTTTGCCGGAGGCTGCAACCTTAATTAATTACATTCAAGGCTGGAGAGGAATCTCGGATACGTCCTTTTCTGTATTTTACAGCAATTCCTTTCTTGTCTCCGGACTCTCCATACTCGGCAATATTCTGTCATGCTCGCTGACCGCCTATGCTTTTGCAAGATTGGAGTTTAGGTTTAAAAAAACGTTGTTTGCCGTGATGCTGGTCACGATGATGCTTCCTCACCATGTATCCATGATCCCGCAATATATTATTTACAGCAAACTGGATTGGATCAATACGTATTTGCCGTTGATCGTACCCAAGTTTACAGCTGCGGACGGGTTCTTCATTTTTTTAATCGTCCAATTCATTCGCACGCTGCCGAACGAGCTGGATAAAGCGGCTACGGTTGACGGTTGCGGACCGTTTCAAATTTACGCAAGGATCATTCTGCCGTTATCATTGCCGGCTCTTGTTACTACGGCAATCTTCACATTCATTTGGACGTGGAACGATTTCTTCTCTCAGCTTCTGTATTTAAGCGAATTGAAAAAATATACGATTTCTCTTGGGTTGCGGATGTTTCTCGACTCCAGTTCCGAATCCAGATGGGGGCCGATGTTTGCCATGTCTGCCTTGTCGTTAATTCCGGTATTCTTCATATTTATTGTATTTCAGCGTTACTTAATTGAAGGCATTGCCAGCGGCGGCTTGAAAGGATGATGCCGATCTTCATGCGACCTCCAAATTCCGAACCTGATTAGACAAGAGTTTCGTATAATAGGCTCAACAGCTGATAGCTCTCCCGTTATCCGGGGACTGCAGCAAGGGGGGGACTCTATGAAGAAGCAGTGGAGGTTAAGATATTTTCTATTAGCCATTTTAATTGCATTCAATGCTGTATTTTTATCGCTTATTACCATTTCTCTTTATAGTGTAGTCCATGTAACTGTAACCGAACAAACGCGGGCTACAAGGCTGCATGCGCTCGATGCCAACCAGCGTCAAATTTCCAATCTGCTGCGCCAGATCGAAGAAACGGGACTTGCAGTTTCGACAAATCCTAAATTGCGTGAGGTGTTAAGCGGCGCACCGATGACGGCCGAAATCTACAGCCATGTATTTTCATTGCGTGAAATTGATTATTGGTTGACCGGTTATACCGCAGTTAAGCCGGAAGTAAGAAGTATAAAGGTATACAGCATCAAATCGATTCCTTCCATCAGCGAATTGATACTTCCTGCTTCTTCTATTCCTTGGGGGGAAGAAGCGGCAAAACTACTCGGGGAGTTTGATTCCATCTGGATGCCGGTGCGTAATGAGGGGAAACTCGTTAGTGAGCCGGTACTGACTTATGTAATGAAAATATTTAATCAAAGGGGAGAGCTGACCGGTTACGTTGAAATTAATTTAAAAGAGAAGGTGCTGCAGAGCCTGCTGCAAACCGGCAAGGAGAATGCCGTTTCGAATGAGGTCTTTCTGCTTCTCGATCCCAAAAACAGATTAATGAGCACGGTGTTTTCACCGGAAAGCGGGGACATGGAACGTCATAAAAATTGGCTGAAAGGGATCGGATACGAAAACGACGATCAAATATCCATTGTAGATATAGATAAAGAAAGCTATATGTATATCTATTCGAGCGAGGGAACCGGCAGCTGGAGACTTGTCAATATTATAGAGTCGCAAGAAGTATACAAATATGCTAATAAATTACGGAATATCGTCTTATTAACAGGACTGTTCGCTTTATTATTAACCGTCCCGGTAGCCTTCTACTTGTCGAAACGAATTATTAGACCGGTTTCCATGCTGCTTCAAGGCTTCGAAAAGGTGAAAAGCGGTAATTTCAACGAAAGGATGGATCAAAATTTTATAATTGAATTTCATGAATTGCTGCAAAGCTACAATCTGATGGTACGAAGGCTGCAAATGCTTCTCGAGCAACTGGAAGAAGAGCATCGGGCGAAAAGAGACGCGGAAGTCAACATGCTGCAAAGTCAAATCAATCCGCACTTTCTATATAATACACTCGATACGATGAACTGGATGGCTGCAGTGCAAGGGGCCATGGATGTCAGCAGGATGGCAGCGAATCTGGCCCGGCTTTTTAGAATAAGCATGGGCAAGGGAGGACCTTTCATCAGGCTGAAGGAAGAGATGGAGCATGCGGCAACCTATGTGCTTATTCAACAGGAGCGGTTTAACGATAAATTTTCATATTCTGTCAAGATAGACACGGAATATTCGTTGTATTACGTTCCAAGGATTATACTTCAGCCGTTTATAGAGAATGCTATCATCCACGGATTCGAGGATCTGGAGGAGGGACATGCCCGGATTGTAATTAAAGCAGAGCCTTTGGAAGAGCAAAGCTTTCGGCTGATCATCGAAGACAACGGCTCGGGACTGTCGAATGAGTCTATGTCTACGATCGGGACAGGTATTGCATACGGTTCCGGCGGATACGGGATAACAAATGTCAATCAAAGGATCCAATTATTTTTCGGCTCAAACTACGGTGTTTCCCTTCAAAACCTGGAGAAAGGGGGAGTACGGGTACAGATTATACTCCCTGTTATTCGATCGCTTGCTGAAATCGAGATATGGGAGCGTACAAACAGGCTGACGGTTAACGGAGGAGATGGAAGGCATGAGAGTTATTATTGCGGAGGATGAACAGCATGTGCTGCACGGACTGAGGACGATGATCGGATGGAATCAGCTTGGCTTCACTGAAATCGACACCGCTAAAAACGGTTTGATAGCCTGGGAAAAATTCCAATCGCACGTACCCGACTTGATCGTATCCGACGTTTGTATGCCTAAGCTGAGCGGCCTCGAATTTATTCGAAAGGTAAGAAATGTCAATCCTACCGTTCCGGTTATCGTATTGAGCGGATATGGCGAATTTTCCTATGCGCAGGAAGCCATCCATCTTGGTGTGACTCGTTATATTATGAAGCCTACCGTATATACGGAAATTGAAACGGAAATCCGCAATGTAATGGAAGAACTGCTATCTATACGCAAGCGGCATGACAGGCTGGCGGAGCTGCAGGATCAGATGGAACGTCAGCTTCCCGTTATGCGGGAGTACTTTTTGCATAAAATGATTACTTCGGGTCTCGTTATCGAAGAGACTCAGCGGCATATCCTTGATTTTTATCAGCTCGATCCCCATCTCTTCCGCAATGGTATTGTGATCAGCTTAAAGGTTCACAGGGCAGAAAATATCAAGATGCGTTTGGAAAAAGATTGGCAGCTTTATAAGTTTGCCTGTGCCAATGTCGCCGAAGAAATTGTATCAGACGTAGGGATAGGTTATGTCCTGCCATTTGATCATGACCGGCTTCCGGTTTTGCTTTGCGGGAATAACCCGGAAAGGCTGGTATCCGACGCAATAAAGGTAACCAAAGAAACTATGAATAAGATCGAGACTTTTTTGAATCTGAATACGAATGCGGGGATCGGCTGTGTTTACCCGGATGTTCAACAATATCCGCTTTCATGCAAGGAATCCGTTGAAATGCTCGCTTTAAGCGAGCTTGAGGGATACAACCAAATGCTGTATGCAGGCGACACAGGGGATACGTTTCCGGATTGGCCGCAATATCCGCATGAACTGGCAGGAACGGTAAGTTACTGGCTGCAAGAGCATGAAATGGTGCCCTTTGAAACGGTTTGGAATGATGTGGAAAGGGTGTTGATACGGGGAAAGCACGTGCCTTTTGCTTATTTGCAGACCGTTTGCAGCGGTATTGTCACTAATGTGCTAATCGAACTGTTACAAGCGGTTCCAACACTTACAGAGCAGATCCAACCATTGGCGACGCTTCAGGAACTGCAGAAGCAAAACACGGGACAAAGATTAAAAGAATGGATGAGAAACCAACTCGAGCACATATACATGCTGTCCATTCAGCATCTGTCAAACGGAAAATCATTGTCTTATGTTGACTATGTAAAAAAACAGGTTGCCGAACATTACAACGAGGAAATATCGTTTGCGCGGCTCGCCAAAGAGCTTAACTTATCGCGGAACTATTTAAGCAATATTTTTAAACGCGAAACCGGCACAAGCTTTGTATCTTATCTGACCCGCTTTCGAATCAATAAAGCAAAGGAATTTTTAATTACCAATCATTACAAGGTCTATGAGGTTGCCCAGATGGTAGGCTATCCCAATGCGGCTTATTTCAGCCGTATGTTCAAGCAAGTCACGGATATGAGCCCGCTTGAATACAGTCTGGGTGCGGTTCATAAACAAACCTAGGAAAAGAGGGAAACTATGAAAACAGTAGCAGTAATAGGCACGGGAGTTATGGGGAAGCCAATGGCTGAAATTTTAATCAAAAAAGGATTTCCGACTGTCGTATTCGATGCGGATCATACAAAAACGGAGAGCCTGAAATCGATTGGCGCATCGGTTGCCGCTTCATTGGCCGATGCAGCCGAACGGGCTGACGCCATCGTGCTTAGTCTGCCTAATGTGCCTGTCTTGCAGCAGGTGATTGCAGGACCCAATGGTCTCCTGAGCGTCGATTTCAAAGGAAAAACGATTTTGGATACAACAACCTCAACCATGAAAGCTTCCATAGAGCTGGCTGAGCGGGTTGCGTCGGCGGGAGGATGGATGCTGGATTGTCCGGTAACCGGCGGTGAAGTTGGGGCCAGAGCAGCCGTTCTTTCCATTATGGTTGGAGGAGATAAGGCGGCATTCGAAGCTCAAAGGGATGTTTTGGAAGCTTTGGGGTCAACGATTGTTCATATCGGGCCATGCGGACACGGCCAAGTCAGCAAAATGGTTAACCAGATGCTTATGGCCGCCATTTATTGCTCGGTTACCGAGTCTTTTTCCTTTGCCGCACAGCTTGGGGTCGACATTTCGAAAATTTATGATGCTGTTGAGCATGGCGGCGGGAAATCGGGCTTGCTTAGCGGTTTAAGAAAAGGAATATTATCGGGGCAACCGGTACAAAACCATAATATGGCCCAGCATGGAAAGGATATCGACTACGTCATGGAGGAAGCAAGCCGTCATCACAGCTTCGTACCCGTTGCCGCCGCTGTGCATGAAACGTTCAAACTTGGACGTGTAAAGGGATTGGGAGTATATTCTTCAGGTTCTATGTTTTTGCTTTGGGAGGATTTGCTCGGAATGAAGCTGGCGGACTCTATACGCAAGGAAGAGCAGTAGAAAGCAGTAGAACATAAACAATGACAGGAGGCTGAAATGTATGATCGGTTTGGCTTGCGCAAGCTTGTCTTGCGACGGTTTCGGTGACAACAAGTTTACAAATAGCCTGAGGCTAATGCCCGAGATGGGATATAAGTATATTGAGCTTGATTGTTGGCACCCTTCTGATTTGACTCCCCGGGTAATTCTTAATTTAAAGAGGAGATGCGCGGAGTCGGGGCTCGTACCGATTGCCGTGTACGGCTCTTCCTTTGGCGGAAACAACAATAATGAGATCAGTAAGGATGTATGCCATAAGCTTAGAATGATTGATGCCGCACGGGAATTGGGATGTCATCGTATTGTGGCGACCGGGAGCCGGAGAGGGCAGGCAGGGGGATTGGAAGCGATCATAGCCGTTCTAAAGCAAATCATGCCCTATGCCGAGGAACAGGGCGTGCTGGTTTGTTTGGAAAATCACACCAACAATAACTTGGAATTCATTGAAGATTATACGTCGGTTTTTACGGTCATCGATTCTCCGAATATAGGTGTTTGTGTGGATACGGGGCACTTTGAAGCGTCCAACATTGAGCTGGACGAAGTGATCGACAAGCTTCATTCGAAAATCAATCATATTCATGTGAAAGAAACCATTGAGAAAGGCATCGAAAGCTTCGTTCGGTTCGGTCAAGGAGTGACGGACAACAATACGTTTATCGAGAAGATGATTGAGCTACGGTACAAGGGCTACATAACCGTTGAACTGGCTATCGAAGATAAATCTAACCTGATCGAGGACTTGACTAAACCTTACCTGATGTTTAACCGGTATCAGCAACAATAATTTTTATGGAACTGGGGGTTAGGTAAATGAAAAGTAAAATCAATGTTGCGATTGTAGGGCTCGGATTCGGGGCTGAATTCATTCCTATTTATCAAGATCACCCGGATTCGAATATGTATGCAGTCTGCCAAAGGACGGAAAGCAAGCTCCATGAAATCGCGGATTATTTCGGTGTGAACAAGCGGTATACATCATTTGAAGAACTGATATCCGATCCGAATGTGGATGCGGTTCATATCAATTCTCCGATTCATCTTCATGCGGAACAAAGCATTGCTGCTCTCCTAGCAGGTAAACATGTTGCATGCACCGTTCCGATGGCAACAACTGTGGAGGAATGCCGCAATATTATCAAAGCCCAGCAGCAATCCGGTAAAAATTATATGATGATGGAAACGGCTGTGTATACACGCGAATTTTTGTATGCCAAAGAACTGAGGGATAGTGGCCGCTTAGGGAGGATTCAGTTTTTGCGCGGCTCGCATCAGCAAGAAATGGCCGGATGGCCGGGCTATTGGGAGGGTCTTCCGCCGATGCATTACGCTACTCATGCAGTTAGTCCGCTGCTGGCATTGGCTGAGAAGGAAGCCGACTTTGTCTACTGCTTGGGTTCAGGTAAAATCGCGGAGGAATTAACCGCTAAGTACGGTTCTCCATTTGCGGTGGAGTCGGCGTTATTCCGCTTGAGAGACTCCGATTTGGCGGCAGAGGTGACACGCTCCCTGTTTGAAACATCGAGAGAATATATCGAAAGTTTCGATGTGTATGGGGACAAGATGAGCTTTGAATGGCAACAGCTTGAGGCTGACGAGCCTGTAGTTTTTAACGGAGAACAAGGAACGAGAGTCAAAGTGCCGGATTATGCCCGGCTGCTTCCGCCCGGTATCCGGAAATACACAACAAAAGGCGTATACGACGGGGAGAGCAATCAGCATTTATCGTTTATTCAAGGTTCCGGCCACGGAGGCTCCCATCCCCATCTGGTGCATGAGTTTGTCATGAGCATTATCGAAAAAAGAGAGGCTTTTCCAAACGCGCTAACATCCGCAAATTGGACCAGTGCAGGTCTGTGCGCCCATGAATCTTCGATGAGAAACGGCGAACTTGTGAAGCTCCCGGATTTCCGTGCTTAGCATAGCTTGACAATATAAAGGAGAAGGGACCATTCAATAGGAATGGGACCTTCTCCTGTACAATTTTAGAGCGACGTGAAGGGTGGTCGAAGGGTAATGAAGCAATGCGATAGAGGAATCGGTATACACCTATTGGATATTTCGTATATCTGCTTGATCTTGCATGGATAACTCTGCAATTATCTACTTTCCGTATCCAAAAGCCGAACTATTGCTTGATTTATTCAATAATCTTATGTATTATGAATAATGCTAGATTATAAATTTCGGTTTAAATTATGCCGGAAGGTGAACTCATGCCCCTGATCGATTCTAACGAGAACAGGAAGAAGCTAAGTCACATCTATAATGAAATTGCGAAAGAGCTGTTCGGGTTCGGTACGACGATGTTGAAGGTGTCAATCGATCATAATATTATTACGGTTCATGCCAAGCACCGCCGATCTCCACGCTCCGCTGCGCTTGAAGGTGAGGTTCCTTCCTTGAAGTATGAAGTGGATTACTACATGTCCTCGATTTACAAGAGGAAAATCCGTGAGAGACTGGAGCAAGAGCTGGGCTTGTCCATTGAAGCGGTATTAAGGGATTATGACCCTTCCACCCAATGGGCCATAACGAATGTTATTCTTCATGAAAACGATTAATGATCGGCGTTTCTCTTTTGATTTATCTTAAGAGGAAACCGGGTAAGCGAAACGGATGTCTCTTTACGTTGTTTACAACGAAAAGTGCTCTTGTTTAGAGATTTTTTTCTAAAACAAGGGGACTTTTCTTTTTATGTTGGAAAACAATGGGGGGAAATGTATAGTTTAGGAGCTGAAACGGATAATACATAGAAAAAAAGCTTCTCATCGAAGCCTCTTCGATGAAGATTCATTCTTGGTTGAAAGGTTTCTTTTCTTGCGATTTCATCAAGCGTTCTACGCGCATTCGAACTTTAAAAAACGTAGATTATCTGAAATCTATTCATAACGGCAGGAGCTTCACGATTCACCATTATAGATCATGATAATTAAGGGGAGGAACGAAATGATGAAAAAACGATGGGTACAAGGCTTGGCCTCTTTAACGATTCTGGGGATGGTGGCCACCGGCTGCGGCGGAGCAAAAGAACAGGGGAATGCCGGCGCATCGACCGAAGCGCCAAAAGGTCAGCCGACCAAGCTGGTCATCTCCACTTGGGGCTTCTCTGACGACTTCTTTAAAAAGGAAGTGTATGCGCCATTCGAGAAGGAGCATAATGCCCAGATCGTCGTCGAAGCCGGGAACAATGCGGAACGTCTGAACAAAGTAAAACAGGGCGGTTCTTCCGTCGATTTGATCTATTTGTCGGATTATTATGCTCAGCAAGGAATTGAGGCAGGTCTTTTCGAGAAGATCGACCGCAGCCGCATTCCGAACTTGAAGGATATTTACGAAGTGGCCAAGGCTCCGCTTGGCGAGGACTACGGTCCGGCTTATACCATCGGTCAACTAGGGATCGCTTATAACCCGAAAGCAACCGGCGGGAAAGAGATCAAGTCGTGGAGCGACCTGTGGAGCCCCGAACTCGCCAAGAAACTGACGATGCCGAATATCACATCGACCAGCGGTCCGATGATTCTTGATGCGGCTTCCCGTGTAGCCGGCAATACGGCATTCAATGAGGATCAGGCGATGGCGAAACTGAAGGCGCTAAATCCTGGTGTCGTGAAATATTACAGCCAAACATCCGAATTCGTGACTATGTTCTCTCAAGGAGAGATCGCCGCGGGACCGATTATGGAGATGTATGTGAAGGATTTGAAGGCAGCCGTTCCCGAAACGAAGTTCATTACTCCGCAAGAAGGCGGATATGCGATCATGAATACGGTCAATATCGTCAAAGGCAGCAAAAACAAGCAGCTTGCGGAAGACTTCATCAACTGGCATTTAAGCAAAACGGTTCAAGAGAAGTCGGCGAAGGTCAAAGTCGATTCCCCGGTAAATACGACGCTGACGCTGACGCCGGAAGAAGCGACGGGCATTACGTACGGTAAGGAAACCATCAGCAAACTGAACAAGCTGGATATGAAGTTTGTCAACGCAAACCTGAAAAAATGGATCGATCGCTTTAACCGTGAAGTTACGCAATAAGACGCGGCGAGGTGGACAAGGGTATATGTTGCGGCATGTACCCTTATTTCATTACAAGCATAGGGGGCTCGAACGGATGAACATGAAGGTCATTCTCGATGTGGATACGGGGGTAGATGATGCGCTTGGTATTTTGCTGGCCATCCGTAGCGGTGAGATGGACATTCTCGGCATTACGACGGTGAACGGCAACGTCTCTTTGGAGCAGGCGACGGTCAATACGTGCAAAATTTTGCAGCTGGCCGGAGGGGAGCATATTCCTGTCGTCAAAGGTGCAGACCGGCCAATACTGCGCAACACGCATTTCGAGCATCGGGTGCACGGGAAGGACGGACTGGGCGGGGCGCTGAAGGACATGCCGGTACATAAGCAAGCGGAGGACGAGCATGCCGTTGATTTTATCATTGAGCAGGTTCGGCGGTATCCCGGAGAAGTGACGCTTGTCATGACTGCACCTCTGACTAATCTGGCCCTTGCCGTCATGAAATATCCGGAGCTGGTACGGCAAGTAAAAGAGGTCGTCGTGATGGGCGGCGTCGTTCAAGGCTTCGGAAATGTGACGCCGACGGCAGAGTATAACATGTACGTCGATCCGGAGGCGGCTAAGCTTGTATTCAAGGCGGGATTTTCCTCTCTCACGCTTGTGGGGTTGGATGTGACCCGCAAGGCGCTGCTGACCGAGGAGCATATCGCTTCCTTGGGGGATTCGCCGCTGGCCCGCTATGTTCGAGAAAGTACGGCCGATTATATGCAGCGTTATTATGAGCGCAACGGTGTTTGGGCCTGTGCGCTGCACGACCCGCTGGCGGTAGGCGTAGTGCTGAACCGGGAGCTTGTCACCGTCAAGTCATACTATGTCGATGTCGAGACGAGAAGCGAGCTTTGCGACGGCCAAACGGTATGCGATTTCCAAAACCGGTTGTCGCAAGAAGCGAACGTTCATGTTTGTCTGGACGTGGCGGCGGACGCATTTCTCCGGCTTTTTATCCGCGTGCTGCGCAGATAGTGAACTAAAGGAACAGGAGAACAGTGATATGAAGAAAACATATTTGGCTTTATTGCTTGTGCCGGGGCTGCTGTTCTTGGCTGCTTTTATGGTGATACCGATTCTCCTGACGGTAGGCTCGACCTTTTACCATGAGGGTCGCTTCACGGTTGAAGGCTATCTTTACTTTTTTAAGGATCCATATTTTCTGAAAATATTATGGACCACCCTGCGCGTCAGCTTGGTGACGACGGCGCTGTGCATGGTGCTTGGTTTTCCTGCTGCTTACTATATTTCCAGACGAAACCCGAGGCAAAAGGCACTGTTGCTGGCGCTCGCGATCTTTCCACTGCTCACCAGCTCGGTCGTTCGCTCGTTTAGCTGGACGATCATATTGGGAAAGAAGGGACTGCTGAATAACACGCTTCTTTCCATAGGGCTGATTCAGGAGCCATTAAACATTCTTTATACGCCGACGGCAATGATGATCGGCCTTATCCATTTGTTTCTGCCGCTCATTATTATTACCTTGGTCGGCGTCATGGAAAACATCGATCCCGACCTGCTCAAGGCGGCGGAAAGCTTGGGCGCGAGCCGATTCTCGGCGTTCTGCAAGGTCATCATTCCGCTCAGCGTGCCGGGGCTGATAATTGGCGGCATTCTTGTGTTCGTCGGAAGCCTCACGGCTTACACAACGCCGGCGCTGCTCGGGGGCAAGCAGCGGGTGATTTCGACGTTTCTGTATCAGAACGCGATTACACTGAACGATTGGTACCTCGCTTCGATCGTCGCCACAATTATGATGGCGATTACGTTCGTCATCATCGCGCTCATGAATAAGCTAGCCAACAAATTAAATCCGAAGGGGTAGAAGGCATGCAGGAGAAGAATCGTGGGCTCGGCCTGTTTACACTTCTTATATATTTGTTTTTGCTTGGACCTTTGGTGATTATCGCCTTCGCCTCGTTTGAGCCGGGAAGCGCGCTGAAATTCCCGCCCCAAGGCATTTCGTTCAAGTGGTATCATCATATTTTCGAAGTCACGATGTTCAAGACGTCCTTTATCACCTCCATAGTTGTATCGCTGGCGGGTAATTTGCTCGCGCTGCTGCTCGGACTGCCGGCTGCTTATGCCTTAAGCCGGTTTCAATTTCGGGGGAAGGATACGCTGAACGCCATCTTTATTTCGCCGGTGCTGATCCCGGGAATCGTGCTAGGGTTCACAATGCTGAAGTATGTCATCATCACCTATCAGCTGCCGATTTACGCGGCGCTGCTGCTTGGTCATACCGTCATCATGCTCCCGTTTATTATCCGGGTCATCGCCTCCAGCTTGGCCAATTTCGATTTTGCCGTGGAGGAGGCTTCGTTAAGCCTCGGAGCCGGAAGGTTAAAGACATTCTTTACGGTCGTGCTGCCGAATATTAAATCGGGCATTATTGCTGCGGTCCTTATCGCCTTCCTGGAATCGTTCAACAACGTCGATATTTCGGTTTTCATGACCGGTCCGGGAGTCAGCACGTTTCCTATCCAAATGCTGCTTTATGTCGAGAACAACTTTGATCCGACGGTTGCAGCCATCTCCGTTTTACTCATGCTTTTTACTGCGGTATTGATGTTTATTATTGAACGTCTGATGGGTTTTTCCTACTTTACCAAACGATAATGGAGGCTTGCGTCCATGGCCATGCTAACCTTGGAAAATATAGCTGTAGCCTATGATCAGCAATATATATTGAAAGACTTCAACCTGTCCGTTGAAAAAGGAAGCCTGATTTCGCTGCTCGGTCCGAGCGGCTGCGGCAAAACGACGACGCTGCGCCTGATTGCCGGCTTCCTGGAGGCAAAAGAAGGCCGGTTCGCCTTGAACGGCAAGGATTACACGCGCGTGCCCGTCAATAAGCGCAATTTCGGCTTCGTGTTCCAGAGCTATGCGCTGTTCCCTCACTTGTCGGTCTATGACAATGTAGCGTTCGGCCTTCGCTTACGGAAGGTAAGCGGGGCGGACATCGACCGCCGCGTTCGCAGCATGCTTGACATCGTCAGCTTGTCGGGCTTTGAGAAGAGGTATCCGAAGGAGCTCTCCGGCGGCCAAAGACAGCGCGTCGCCATTGCCCGGGCGCTGGTCATCGAGCCGGACCTGCTGCTTTTTGACGAGCCGCTCAGCAATCTGGACGCCAATCTCCGCGTCAATATGCGGGTGGAGATCCGCCGCATTCAGCAGGAGCTGGGTATCACCACCGTATATGTATCCCACGATCAAGAGGAATGCTTCTCGATCTCCGATCAGGTCGCCGTCATGAACAAGGGAGTTATTGAGCAGCTGGATCGACCGTCGACGATATTCAAGTACCCTAAATCAGAGTTCGTGGCTCGTTTCATCGGATTTAACAATTTTATTTCCTTTGATCACAGACAAGAAAACGGCAATGAGATTGAGCTTCAGGTAAACGGTCACTCCTTCCGTGCCATCCAGGGTGTGGGCCGGGGGGCGCAAAAGGGTCTGAAAGGGGCAATCCGCCCGGACGATCTGAAGCTGGGCACGCCCGAAGAACTGGCGTCCGGCTCGAATGTGCTGCCCGGACGCGTGAAGGTAAGCACCTTCCTTGGCCGAAGCCACCAGTATGTTATTGAAACGGAGCTCGGTGATTTTACCGTAAACAAAGAAATGGAAGAACCTTATGCTAGCTCCCAAGAAGTTCGAGTCTCCTTTCCCGTGGAGAAATTGATTTTGGTGGAGTAGCTTACTTGGAGGTGCAGACAGCGTGCGCGTGGATTTATTGATCGAAAACGTACAGATTTTTAACAGCTATTTTAAGCGGTTTATGCCTGGAAATGCGGCTGTGCTGGACGGGAAATTTATATATATCGGTAAGCGGGGGGGCGAGAGCTTCGAACCGGGAGTAACGGTGGACGGGCAAGGACGTTACATGATCCCCGGCCTGATCGACATTCATCTTCATATCGAAAGCTCGATGATTACCCCCCAAGCGTTCTCCCATGCGCTCATTCGAAACGGCGTGACCACGATTGTTCCGGAGCCCCATGAAATGGCCAACGTGTTCGGACCGGACGGGGTCAAGGAAATGATCAAGGCGAGCCGGGACTGCGTGGCAGACATGTTCTACGCCATTCCGAGCTCGGTGCCTGCGACGTCTATGGAAACGACGGGCGGTTCCGTAGAAATCTCCGATATCGATGAGTTGCTTCGTACGGAGCGCATCGTTTGCCTCGGAGAGATCATGAACTATGTGGATGTGATCACCGATCCGGACTGCAAGACGAACCAAATCCTGAAGCACATTCGCGAAAGCTATCCGCAGCTGATCATAGAGGGCCATGTTCCGAAGCTGCTCGATCTGGAGCTTCATCAGATGATCTTCAGCGGAGTTGACTCCGACCACACCCATCAAACCATCGAGGGGATAGAGGCCCGGATCGGCGCCGGCATGTTCATTGAGCTCCAGGAAAAATCAATGACTTCGGAAGTGATCGGTTATTTGATCCAGCATGACGTTTCCGAGCATTTCTGCTTCGTAACCGATGATGTGATGCCCGACTCGTTCCAGCGGCGGGGACATCTTAACCATATCGTACGCAAAGCGATCCGTATGGGCATGGAACCGGAGAAGGCGATTTATGCGAGCACGTTTACACCGGCCCGAAGAATGCGGATGCATGACCGTGGAGCCATTGCGCCGGGGAAAATTGCAGATTTTGTACTTGTGTCCGATGTTCGTGAATTGACAGTGGAGCAAGTATATAAATGCGGACGCAAGGTTTATGACGTGACCGAGCCTTATGAGCCGAAAGCAAGCGAGCGGGCTTTCCCACAGCACTTTTACGAAAGCGTGAAGCTGACAGAGCTTGCCGAATCCGATTTCCAGGTTAAAGCGGAAGTATCCGGGGACGGGCGGTATATCGGCCGGGTTATGATGGTAAAGGACGGTTCGACATTCATCGAGGAGCAGCAAGCCGAAGTCGAGGTTCGGGGCGGGCGGCTGATGTGGCAGGAAAGCGGCTACGGTCTGATTGCCACGTTCGAACGTTACGGGAAAAACGGCAATCGCGCCTATGGCCTGATCGGTGGAGATACGATCCGGCGGGGCGCGGTGGCGACAACGTACTCCCACGATAATCATAATCTGCTTGTCGTCGGCCATAATCCCGCGGATATGATGCTCGCGGCCAACGAGGTCATTGCAAGTCAGGGAGGCTTTTGCGTGGTTGAGGCGGGAGCGGTGCTGGCCAGTCTCCGGCTGCCTGTAGGCGGTATCCTGACCGAGGTGCCGCTTGAGCAAACGGCCGAAGAGGTAGAGCGGCTGCTCGGTGCTATGAAATCGCTAGGCTATCGTCATTATAATCCGATTATGTCGCTCAGCACCCACTCGTTGGCGGTAAGCCCAGCGCTTAAAATTACCGATTACGGCTTAATCGACGTAAATAAAGGGAAGGTTATTCCTTTGCTTATTCAGGCTCTTTAATTGAAAAGGATTTTTTATGTTAAGACATCGCCTTTTGGGTTTTGGGCGGTGTTTTTTTTAGTTGAAAGTATAAGATTTTATACGTTGCTTCGCATAACCTTGATAATTTTGCTCGTTCCTGAAGGACGGCGAAGCCGTGTATCCCGAGAGGGTACAAATTTTTTTAAGTTTACTTGTCATTAGTGAAATGTTTGTGTGAATCATTAAAAGCATTCCAAAATTGCAGCTTGTTTGATGGTAATAACGGTTGGTATAATTATCATAAATCATTCAAAGAAGGTGGTAAGCATGCTGTGGACGGAAGTGCGGAACCTATTTCCGGATCAGTTTGTATTGTTGGAAGAGTTAAAATCACATTACGAAGACAGTAAACTTCATATAGAGGAAGTAGCGGTTATCAAACCGATACAAGATGCCCAAGAAGCAATGAAAGAATTGTTTACTGCGAAAAACGAACGATTCGTTTACCATACTTCTAATGAAAACATCATCATAGAAGTCCGCGCAAAGCCAATGATCAGGAGAATTCCCTCACATGAATCTTAATTATTCGAATGGACTACTGTTTTCGTCCATTTTTATTGATCATCGTGGAGATTCAATTACTATAAGTGATGTAGTCATTGATACTGGAGCGACCGAATCCGTTATTTCAATAGACGCTGTCGGAACTCTTTTTAGCTCCTACGAAGCAGAATCCTTACGAGAAAAGTAACTTGCTTACGTGTTGAAGCGGAGTTAAAATGTCACCTGATACAAATCCAAAAGAATGAGGTGATGTTTTTGAATCTTGCGTTTATGGGCGAGAATCCTCGGCATGATGTGCGAGTTGTAGCGAAATACAACCGGAAATCAAGAGGAGACTCAGAAGAGGACCTGATCAAACACGACTACATTTTAACGGAAATGTGCAAACGGAATAAATGGAGGTTTGTCGAGTATCCTGAAATCGGAAGCGGGGATTTATCGAATTTCGTCCTGTTTTTCAGAGGCTTTTACAGGATATTGAAGAAGGTTTGTTCGATGCGGTTCTCGTAGTAGACTGGGATCGGCTCGGTCGGGGAGACATGGGAGATACTGATCGAATCAAGAAAGCTCTTAAAAAATCGAATACACTGGTTATTACTCCTGGAAAATGGTACGACCTAAATGATGATGATGATGATGACTTCAATGTCGATGCCAAAGCATTTATCGCCCGGCAAGAGTACAAGATGATCAAGTTTCGCTTGAATCGCGGTAAAAAAATAGGTGCAAGATTAGGGAGATGGACTAATGGAATTCCTCCATTTCCTTACGATTATGATCCCCAGCGAAAAGGCCTTGTCGTTAATGAATACAAACAAACGTTGTATAGATTTGTCATTGAGGCCGCTTTGGAGGGGCATGTTTGTGATGAGATTGCATGGGAGCTAAATAAGCAAGGAATTCCTTCGCCACGAAACAAAAAGTGGACTGGAACGACGATTAGCCGAATGCTAAGAGATGAAACTCACCTCGGTAAAATCATTTCGAACAAATCGGAAGGCGATGGTCATGCCAAGAAAAGGCCGAACGCAAAGGAATTAAAAAAAATACCGAAACATCTCTGGGTTGTCGTAGAGAACTGCCACGAGCCTGTGAAAACACAAGAAGAACACGACAAACTGATTTATTCACTGATGAAAAGGAGGAAAATACCGATTGCCGCCCGAGCAGGAAAACATGCATTGTCGGGACTCGTTCGGTGCTCGATTTGTAATTCGTCTCTTCGAATATTCAGGTCTCCGATAAAAACATCCCAGATTAGATCATGTCAGCATCGTGACCATTACGGAAACAAATGCACCAATAAGGGTGGTAGTGCAAAACTTATCATTCAAGAAGTACAGGTTAAACTTGAACAGTTAGAAGATCAAATAGTATACAGAATAAAGGATGAGGAAGGCGACGATTACAAAGTAATCCAAGATGCGATTCAGCAAAAGTACCGGGAAATCAAACAGAAGGAGGAAGCGGTTGAACGTATTGAAGAAGGGTTTGAGGCGGGATTATACACAGCGGATCGGGCCAGAAGCAGAAAAATTAAGATCGAGCAAGAGTTAGATTCTCTTCATGAGGAACTGGCGGTGTTGGAAAAGCAGAGCAAGTCCGCAGCATCTATAACGGATGAAGAAAGACTCTTCTTAATTCGAGAATTCTGGAGAACAATGCAATTAAGCGAACAAGATAATCATGAAGAGTTAAACAAATGCTACAAAGAGGTTATAAGCTCCATTCTATGGAAAAGGGAAGACAACGGACCTCCCAGCATCGAAATAAATTTTCTATAGGGGTCTGACGAGTATAAAGAACAAATCCACGGATTTGTTGAGTCTGTGTTATGGCTTTTTCATCGGAAGTATTCTTTTTTGGATTTCAGATAGCACTAATGGTTATAATGGAGGTAGCAAATTTTTGTTTCCTAAATTAACCACGAGAGGGTGCTTCCTGAATGAAAGAATTCCTTGATAACCGAAACCGGAAAGCCAACCGACTAATACATGAAAAATCTCCATACCTTCTCCAACACGCTTATAACCCCGTTGACTGGTACGCATGGGGAGAAGAAGCGTTCTCAAAAGCAGCAAGGGAGAGTAAACCTGTATTTCTGTCCATAGGCTATTCCTAGCTTCGGCTAAAAAAATAGGAAAAGTGACTTTTCAACATGCCATTGGTGTCACGTCATGGAACGCGAGTCGTTCGAGGATGAAGAAGTTGCCGGACTGCTGAATCATGATTTCATCTCCATTAAAGTAGATCGTGAGGAACGGCCCGATATCGACCATCTGTATATGTCCGTTTGTCAAGCGCTTACCGGGCAAGGCGGGTGGCCGCTTACGATTATCATGACTCCGGAGAAGAAGCCGTTTTTTGCCGGCACTTATTTTCCGAAAGGGCGGAAATACGGCCGCAAAGGGCTGATGGAGCTGCTGCCGCAAATTGCCGATAAATGGAAGGAAGAACGGGAGAATATCGTCGAAATCAGCCACCAGGTGGTGTCGGAGACGCAAAGCAGGCTTATTGCGAATCTGGAAGGGGAAATTTCCGCGGAATTGCTGGACCGGGCATTTCGCATTTATGAGCGGCTGTTTGACGCGGAGCATGGCGGATTCGGAGACGCCCCGAAGTTTCCGACCTCGCACAATTTGTCCTTGTTGCTCCGCTATTACAAGCGTACGGGCAACGAACAAGCGTTGGCTATGGTCGAAAAGACGCTGGAAGGCATGTCACGAGGCGGAATGTACGATCATATCGGATTTGGCTTTGCTCGGTATTCGACAGACGAGAAATGGCTGGTGCCGCATTTTGAGAAAATGCTGTACGATAATGCGCTGCTGACGATGACTTATATCGAAGCGTATCAGTTGACCGGCAAGCAAGCTTACGCCGAAGTAGCGGAGCAAATTATCCAATATATTGTTCGGGATATGACCGATGAAGGCGGCGCTTTCTATTCGGCGGAGGATGCGGATTCCGAGGGTGAGGAGGGCAAATTTTACGTATGGCGGCCTTCGGAAATTCGGGAGGTGCTCGGGGAAGACGAGAGTGAGTTATACTGCCGTGTCTATAATATTACGGAGGAAGGCAATTTTGAAGGGCACAGCATCCCGAATCTGATCGAAATGACGGTGGAGGATGCAGCGCGGCGGATGAATATGCCTTTGGCCGAGCTTGTAGAGCGGTTAGAAGCGTCGAGAAACAAGCTGTTCGAGCATCGGGAGCGACGGATTCATCCGCATAAGGACGATAAAATATTGACCTCATGGAACGGTCTGATGATTATGGCGCTGGCCAAAGCGGCCAAGGCGCTGCAGAAGCCCGAATATGCGCAGGCTGCCCGGCGCGCGGCCGGGTTTATTTTGCAGGAGCTGCGCCGCGAGGACGGACGGTTGCTGGCCCGTTACCGCGATGGCGAAGCCGCTTATCTCGGCTATTTGGACGACTATGCCTTCCTTGTATGGGGGCTGATCGAGCTGTACGAAGCGACCTTTGAGCTGGAGCTGCTGCAAACAGCGGTCGAGCTGAACGAGGACATGCTGCGGCTGTTCTGGGACGAAGAGAAGGGCGGCTGCTTCTTCTACGGCTCGGACGGCGAGCAGCTGTTTACAAGGCCCAAGGAAATTTATGACGGAGCCATGCCATCCGGCAATTCGGCGGCCGCCTTGAACATGGCCAAGCTGGCCAGATATACGTTCAATGCGGAGTTGTCCCAGAAAGCCGACGAGCAGTTGAAGGCATTCGCCGGATCGGTCGAGAAGTATCCGTCCGGGCATGCGCTCTTCCTGATGGCGCTCGATTTCACGGTAAGCGCTCCGATGGAGATCGTGCTTGCCGGCGATCCGCGGAAACCGGATATGCAGCAAATGATCGCGAAGCTGCAAACCAAGTTTTTACCGAATGCGATCATGATGCTTCATCCGATGGACGGTCAGGCCGATGCGGTTCGCAGCCTGATTCCGCTTGTGCAGGATAAAGTGCAGCTGGGCGGTCGGGCGACAGCGTATATTTGCGAAAATTTCGCCTGCCATTCGCCGGTTACGGATTTGGACGAGCTGGACGATGAGATGCAGCTTTGACCGTCATTAAGAGTATCCGACTAAACCAAGCGGCATGTGGGCATATGGATGCGTAATATCGCCATCGCGACTCGCTAGAGGCTATGACATCGTGATTTCGTTATTGCATCGCACTAACGGCTACAGCATGCGCACGCGATATCGCACTACAACAGCCAACCGCTATGCTTAAATGCAATGTAATCGCATCACGCACAAAAGCCCGGCACCTCCATCATATGGAAGTGTCGGGCTTTTAACGTACAGCCGTTATTTTTGCTGCAGCATCATGTTCCACAAATCAGCCGCATCGTAGCCGAGCCGCCATACGGCCACTCCGGCGAGATCATACTTTTTGGCAAGCTCGAGCCGGGCTTTCACCGTCGTCTCGTCCTCCAGCCAAAAGACGCGTTTATTGCCGCTATCGGTGTCGGTGTATTCAACCTTGTATTGGCCGAATTTTTCATCGAACGATAAAGCTGCCTTCTTGCTCGAGATGAGCGCTGGCAAGTCCTTCATCAGCAGCGCCCGGTTATCGACCAGCTTGCCGCTGCTGTCCACCTGCCACTCGCGGGCGTAGAACGGTATGCCCATGATCAGCTTGTCGCGCGGAATGCCATACGCCAAAAACTCTTTAATGCCTTCCTCGACCCACTGCAACCCGGCAACGGAGCCCGGCTCCGTACTTCCTTTCCAGTACTGGTCGTAAGTCATCGTGATGATATAATCCACGATCCCGCCCAGCTGTTCGTGATCGTAAGCGGTCTGCGCGTTCCATTTGACGCTGCCCCGCGGGAGATCGACGGAAATGAGCAAACCTTTCGCATGCGCGGCAGCGGTCAAATTTTTCAAAAAGCTTGTATAAGCGGCACGGTCTTTCGCCGCCATGCTTTCAAAGTCAATGTTAAGCCCTTCGACGCCGAGTGCGGAGCCTTTGTCCACCAATGCCTGAATGAATTTCGTTTGCGCTTCGGCATTGGATAGAAATTGTGAAGTGAGCGCCGAGTCAAACTGATTGTTGACAAGCGGCATCACCTTGTGGCCCTGCTTTTGCAGCCAGGCGACGGTATCCTTGTTCGACGTGTCGCCTAAAGTTCCCGAGCTGTCGGCAAGACTGAAATATGTAGGCGACACAACATCAAGCCCGACTGTGTTATTAACCTGACTGCGGATCGTATCATTGCTGGAACTGCCGTTCCAACCCCAGAACTGCAGCTTGCGGAAGTTGTCCCAGATGATCGTGTTGTTATCGAGCAGCCGAATCGATGCATTGCTGTAGCCCATCGCATAGCTGAGCGCATTCGCAATGCTGGAATAATCGGCGATCCTGTTGTCGCCTTGATAAACCTGATAATAAGGATAGTTGGACCAAATGCTTCGTTTCGAATCGGCGGTTATAATTTCCGAATGCGCAAACTGGTTGGCATAATTGATTGAATCGTCAAGATTAAGATAAGCATCCAAATAAGTGCCGTTTTGATAGACTTGATAGTTTTTCACATTGGAAAAAACAACCTTGTTCGACTGACTGTTGACAATCGTGGAGTTGCCCCATTTCAACGATTCGTTGACGGCATCTTCCAAATAGGCGAACGACCAGGCATCGCTAGTATTCGTACCCTGATAGACTTGATAGATTCGCTCACCCGACGAACGCAGCTCGGCCTTGCGCGAAGCGGGAATGTTATCCCATACCCAGGAATGGTCGCGAAGATTGACAATATGAGCGCTGCCCCATCGCTTGGCTTCGTTCACAGCCTCATTCAACGTGGCGAATTCCCAGCTGTCCAGCGTCGCTTCTCCTTGATACAGCCGGTATTTCGGATAGTTATTCCATACCCAGCCGCCGGACTGCAGGTCGCGGACGCTTGCATGGCCCCATTTGGAAGCCTCGCGAACCGCTTGATCGAGCGTGGTAAACTCCCATGACGAGCTGCTTAGCCCGCTTTGGTACACTTTGTAACGGGGGTAATTGCTCCAGAGCCACTTGCGGCTGGCGATATCTTCGACATGGCTGCCGGAAAACTGCTGGGCGTAAGCTTCGGCTGACTTGTAATCTGCGGTTTCCATCAACATTTTATTATCTTGATAGACACGGTATTTCGAAGTTTTATCCGCGGCCATCGCCGTGCCTGAGCTAGACAGCAGAAGTGCCAGGACGGTCGAGATTATTAGGGTGGATCGCTTCAACATAGATCATCCTCTTTCTACTATATCTACTAATATAAACGCAAATAGGGACTGTTAAGTTGCGTAGGAAAATAGTAGAAAGAAGATTTGCCGGCGTTTTGTAGCAAAGCGGTGAACAACTTTCGGTTTTTCGCACGAAAAAAATCCTCTGTCCGTTTGTACGGAGCAGAGGACGGGTATGACCGGTTAATGAATATCCGCGACGATTTCTTCCTCCAGCTGCAGCTGGATCTGATCGCGGAATACGCGCATGTTATGCTGGTTCAGCAAGTAACGTTCAATTGCCTCCAATATATTGGCGGCGATAATAATTTGACTGCGGCCTTCGGCATGCACTTCCGCCGAAAAGCCGTAATCCTCATCCCACATCATCTCCACTTCGACCTGCGTGGGCTGAAGACGTTTTCGTTCGGCCATATGCATACATATGGCATTAATAATTTCCTGCTCGGTTAATCTCATGCTTCGATAACACCCGCCTGATACTAGGAATTAGGAACGTCTCGGTTCTTCGTCCAATTTGCGCTTGTTGCGGAAATACTGCACGATTCGGACGACAACCATAACTAATACCACGATGGCGAGCACATTGACCAACAGACCTAGAATGTTGCCGAGCGCACCCATGTTTCCGAATAAACCGCCGAACAGCATACCGGCCAGACCGCCGATCAGCATGCCTTTCATTAAGCCGCCGCCGAAAAGACCGGGCTTTGCAGCCGTGTTCGGAGTCGTTGCCGAGCTTGGGGCTTTCGAGGCGCTTGGATCCGCCTTGTTGACGCCGCTGTTAGGCGTCTGATTTGTTGTCGTGTTCGAGTTGAAGCTTTTCTTAGGCGCTTTGTACGATTTTGCAGCATCTGCAACACCGACGGCACTAAACGAAAAGGCAATCGTGCACGCCAGCATGAGCATGGATAATTTTTTCCACATTCGTTTAACCCTCCATTTATTATTGTGTAGTAAAAACCCACATACCTTCACTACGAATAATCTGGTCAAAGGTTTCAGTTTTTATCCCTTCTTGATACAATAAGAATATTCATAGCTGGAGCTAGCAAATATTTCACGATTCAAGCATATGCAGAGGCGGGAAATCATGTCGACATATCCTCAAGCTTATATCGATTACTTAATTTATTTTCATGCCGACCGGGATTTTTTCGAATGCCATGAGGTCATGGAACAATATTGGAAAGAACATCCCGGCGACCCATTGTCCCGGGCCTATGTGGGCTGCATTCAGGTTGCCGTATCGATGTACCATCAGCGCCGCGGCAATGTGGCCGGTGCCTTAAAAATGCTGCAATCCGCATTGCTGCTTTTCAGCGATCCGGATCTGGCGCAGCTCGGCATACAGCCGGATGAATTTCGCGCCAGGTTGACGGAACGTCTGGCGCAATTGGAAGGTCCGAATTTTCAATATACGGATTTGAACATTCCATTGGCGGACCCCCGGCTGATCGAGCGGTGCACGAAGGAGTGCGAAGCTAAGGGACGAGGCTGGCAGCGCCCCAGCGATTTGACCGACACGTATTTGATTCATAAGCACACACTGCGGGACCGCAGCCCGGTAATCGAGGAGCGGGAACGGAGCAGGCAGCTGAAAAACGGGACAAAGAGGGGGAAAGCATGAGCACTGTGGCTAAGCTGAAGCTGGGGAAAATCGTCGTCGTGGACGACGAACCGAATATTGTGGAAGTGATTCGGCTGTACCTGGAGCATGCCGGGTATGAACCGGTCATCGCCTATCGCGGCGGGGAAGTGCTGCAGCTCCTGAGAGAGCAGCAGCCGGATTTGGTGCTGCTTGATGTGATGCTGCCCGATTATTCGGGCTTTGAGCTGTGCGGACACATCCGGGGCGAATCGGGCGTTTTGGCGCAGACGCCGATCATCTTCCTGACGGCGAAAGGCGAGTCGATCGACAAGCTGCGCGCATTTAATCTGGGCGTGGACGATTATATCGTCAAGCCTTTCGATCCGAACGAGCTGATCGCCCGGGTTAAAGCGGTGCTGCGCCGCACCCAGATGCAGATCGCCGCAGTCCAAATACCGGCAGAGCCGGACAAGAAGACGCTGCGGATCGGCTCGCTCGTGATTGACCCGTACCAATACCGGGTAACCATGAACGGCGAACGAATAGATTTGACGCCGAAGGAGATCGAGCTGCTCCATTTTCTCGCCTCCAATCCCGGCCGGGTGTACTCCCGCGAGGATTTGCTCGGCTATGTTTGGAACTTCGATTTTAGCGGCGGCACGCGGACGGTCGACGCCCACGTCAAAAACCTGCGCAAAAAGCTGGGGGCGAGTCCGGAGTGGTCTATCCAGACGCTCTGGGGGATCGGCTATTCCTTCGAGGTCGCGCGCCATGCTTAACCGTTGGTACAAAAGCTTTTATATCAAAATATTTTTATCTTTTTTGGTCACCTGTATTTTATTTTTCGTCGGTTTGGCGCTTTTCTGGAACGCATATTTCACGGACTTATTTTATAAGGATAAAAAGGAGCTGCTCTCTTCGAGGTTCGCTGAGGTATCCAAGCTGCTGCCCAATGTGCAGGAGGGGACCATTTCCACCCGCGAGCTGCGGTTCGGCGTCCGGATTATCGCCCGCAGCATCAACGGAAGCGTGTGGCTGGTCGACGGTCAGGGCGTTGTGCTGAACGGCTCCTCCGAGCGCGAGGGCTCCGTCATTCCGAAAGCGATGGATCCTTTATTTATCGAAGGGTTAAAAGGATATTCCGGATTCATCGCCGGACAATACCGGTTCGACCCGCGGGCGAGAGACGGGTTGCTGACCTACTATGCGCCGGCGCAGATGAACGGCCAGCCGATCGTCATTTTCCTGAACGTGCCTGCGGTGGAAGTGAGCGAGGCGCTGGCCGCGGTCCGCTGGAATATCGTAGTGCCGCTGTTGTTTTCGCTCTTGACGGTCGGCATCATCCTGTACATATTGTCGCGCAAGCTCGCCGGACCACTGCAGCAGATGAATAGGGCAGCCCTGGAGGTGGCGGGAGGCGATTTCACGGCGAGGGTACCCATAACCTCGGAGGATGAAGTCGGAGAGCTGGCCAAAAGCTTCAATTTCATGGTCGACCAGTTGGTGCAATGGGAGGATGCCCGGCAGGAATTTCTGGCGAACGTTTCCCATGAGCTGCGCTCGCCGCTGACCTCGCTGCGCGGTTTGATCATCGCCATGAACGATAAGGTGATTCCCGAGGAGCGCTACGGCCATTATTTGAAAATATGCGATTACGAGGTACAGCGGTTGCAGCGGCTTGTCAACGATTTGCTTGATTTGGCAAGAATTCAAAACGGGATGGATGTGTTCCGGACGCGCCCGCTGCTACTTCAGGAGAAAATCGGGGAAACGCTGGAGCTGCTCCGTACCGCGATGAACGATAAACGGATCGCGCTTCAGGAACGAATGCCGGACGAGGACGACGAACCGGTCATTGCGGAATTGGACCCGGACCGGTTTGCGCAAATATTGCAAAATCTGCTTTATAACGCCATCCAATTCACTCCCGCCGGCGGCACCATTACAGTAGAGCTGCGATCGGAGGGGGAGCGCGCAGTCATTGTCATTCGCGATACGGGGATCGGAATGGCCGAGGAAGAATTGCACCGCATTTGGGACCGTTTCTACAAGGTGGAGCATTCCCGCGCCTCCTTGTCGGAAGGGACGGGACTCGGCCTGACGATCGTTAAGCATCTGGTTAACGGTATGAAAGGGACGATCGCGGTCACGAGCGAGCTTGGGGCGGGCACCGAATTTACGCTGACCTTTCCTTTGAGCGAAAGCTGGGACTATTGATGATTTTACATATTTTTCACAAATGACACATAATTTCATCAAAGTTTAGGGCTATTCTGACACTAAGCTAAGCTTTGTACGGAGAAGTTATTGCAGCAAGAAAACAAGCGGCGGACGTTGGGATGGAGGGTGGCTCGTGAAAATTGTACGAATGTCGGTGGCAGGCATTGTCATGGCGGGGTTGATAAACGGTTGCGCAGCTTCGGCTACCCAGAAGCCCCTTCCGGTCCAGCCTGTCTCTCCCGCTTCCGTGGTTGAGCGGCAGGACGATTTTCAAAGCAGCCGCGAAAAGGATATGGTGCTGTTGTTTCAAAGCCTGCTGCAAATGAACAAGCGTGAAAATTTGAAAATAAGCGCGGCCCAGGCGGAGAGCCTACTCCCCTTGATTAAAAGAAACAGCAGCGTAGGCGAGCTCGAAACCTCCGATCAAAAGGTGATAACGGCGCTGCTGACCGAAGATCAAAAGCGGTATGTGGATGAATTTTTGGAGGAGACCCGGCTCCGCAAGGAGCAGTTTAAGGAGCTTAAGGAGCAGCAAGGAATCAGCGAGGAAGAACGCGAGCGCATGATCCGCGAATTTTTGTCCAAGCGCGCGCAGGAAAGAGACGGACAGCCGCCGCCGCATCATAATCGCGAGGACGGAGGCGCTCCGGCTCTGCCTGGAGCCGGCGCCGGGCCCGTACCGGCCGGACCGGGCGGCAAAAATATTGAGCAGCAGCTTATCGATCTGCTGGAAGCCAAGCTGCGCAGCCGCGGGGGCGGCAAATAAGCGGGCGCTGCGGCGCCGGCCGTGCAGCGCGATATGCTGGCCCGGGTACAGCCACGGCCGCGCCAAATTGCTCCTTTGCCCGCCGCGCGGCCGGCTGTCGTGCCGAGGCGGGCCCGGATCGCGTCTCCGCCCGCTTGACGCCTTGCCGTCCCCCTCGCTTGCCGCTGCGTCCGCTCCAGCGCCATACCCTAAAAAAACGCAAAGAAGCCGCAAAACCATGATCAGAATGATTTTGCGGCTTCTTTGCGTTAGCTAACCGGCGCTTCCTCTATTCATCGCCGCAGTCGATGACGTCCAGTCGGCCCGTCTCGGGATTAATAATCAAGCCGTGAACAATCAGGCTTTTCGGCAGCAGCGGATGCTTACGAATCAGGTTGACGCTGTTGACGACCGCGTCATGGACATAATCGAATCCGGTCAAAAAATTGTCCAGGTTAATGCCCGCATTGCGCAGCGTGGAGATCGTATCCTTCGAAACGCCGCGGGACTCGGCTTTATCCAGAACGGAGCTCGGATTCAATCCGGTCATGCCGCAATCGTAATGGCCGACGACGAACACTTCTTCGGCGCCCAGCTCGTAGACGGCGACGATGATGCTGCGCATGACGGAGCCGAACTGGTGGGAGACGACTGCGCCGGCATTTTTAATAATTTTGGCGTCGCCGTTGCGCAAATCCATAGCTTTCGGCAGCAGCTCGGTCAGTCTGGCGTCCATGCAGGTGACAATGACCATTTTTTTGTCGGGAAACCGGTTGGTCAGGAACGGTTCGTACTCTTTGGAATCGACGAAATGCTGGTTATGTTCGACAATGCTCGAAAGTAATGTTGACATAGAAAACCTCCGTATTTTTTCTCTTTGGATACTCCTACCCTGGAAGCCCGGAGAAGCTGACGCTCCTTCCGAACGATCCCGTCCGCGCTGCGGTTTATTGTTTAACTCACTGCGCTCTTTTGTCTATTAACCGCATCTGCGCATTGTAAATTTGGCCGTCGCTCTTCAAGATGAAGCTGCCGCGCTTCGGCTCGAAATCCAGAACCATCCGGTCCTCGAAATAAACCTCATGCCTTTTTTCATACACGATCCGATAAGGTGTTCCTTCCGCCCGCAGCTCTTTGTCGGCAGCCTGATCGACAATCCATAATACCGGAACGCCGCTCACGGCGCAGCCGCAGCCCTCCGAATCAAAGACGAGCTTCAGCTCGCCGTCCCCGGGCGCAAAGCGGCTGTTGATCTGCTCGACCGCATGATCGGTAAACGTGATATGCATGTGTACCCTCTCCTTTACATCCATATATTGTACCACAAACGGTATAATATTTGCTTCTCTTTTGCATACACAGTATGATCAAATCAATACGATTGAAAGGAGTGCCTGTCCATGACAACCACCAAGTTGGAGCAAGAGCTGTCACAGTTTAAAGAGCTGCTGAAAAAAATGAAAAGCTATGAGGAAGCGGTTGGCTTGATGTATTGGGATATGCGAACCGGCGCACCTAAAAAAGGGATCCCCGCGCGGTCCGAAGTCGTAGGCGTGCTGTCCGGGGAGCTGTTCAAAATGTCCGTTTCCGACGAAATGGGCGAGCTGCTCGCTTCTTTGTCCGAAGCAGATAAGTTCTCCGCTTTGGGGCGGACCGAGCAAACAATGGTGACGGAATGCAGAAAAGACTACGACCGCAGCAAAAAAATACCGCCGCAAAAATATCAGGAATACGTGGTTCTGACCTCTCAGGCGGAATCCGTCTGGGAAGAAGCGAAGCATGAAGCCGATTACGCCAAATTTCAGCCGTACCTGGAAAAAATCGTGGCAACCAATCTTGAATTTATCGAGCTGTGGGGCTACGAGGGACATAAATACAACACGCTGCTGGACATGTACGAGCCCGGGATGACGGTTGCCAAGCTGGACGAAGTGTTTGGAGCATTGCGTGAAAAGGTCGTACCGCTGCTCGCCTCGATCCAGGCGTCGCCGCATAAACCGGAGTCGGGCTTCTTACGGCAAAACTTCGAGAAAGACAAGCAAAAAGCGTTCAGTTTATACATACTCAAGCAGATGGGCTACGATTTCGAAGCCGGGCGGCTGGACGAGACGGTTCATCCGTTCGCAACGGGTCTTAACCCGGGCGATGTGCGAATCACAACGCGCTATTTGCCTGATGATGTGAACAGCGCCCTGTTTGGCACCATCCATGAGGGCGGCCATGCGCTGTACGAGCAAAACATATCGCCGGAGCTGATCGGCACCCCGCTGTGCACCGGCACATCGATGGGGATCCACGAGTCGCAATCGCGATTCTGGGAAAATATGATCGGCCGCAGCCGGCCGTTCTGGAACCGGTATTACCGCGATTTGCAGGCCAATTATCCGGGCCAGTTCGACCGTGTGGCCGTTGAAGATTTTTACCGCGCGACGAACGAGGTGAAGCCGTCGTTAATCCGGATTGAAGCCGACGAGCTGACTTATAACCTGCATATTATGGTGCGTTATGAAATCGAGAAGGGGCTATTCAGCGGAGCGGTCTCCGTCGCCGATCTGCCGGAAGTTTGGAACGAGAAGTACAAGGACTATTTGGGCGTCGTTCCGTCCAACAACGGGGAAGGCGTCCTGCAGGATGTGCACTGGGCCGGCGGCGCCTTCGGCTATTTTCCATCTTATGCGCTGGGCAATATGTATGCGGCTCAAATGATGCGCACGATCCGCAAGGAGCTGCCTGACTTCGACGGCTTGATCGGGGCGGGCAACCTGTTGCCGATCAAGGACTGGCTGGCGGACAAGGTGTACCGCTACGGCAAGTCGCTCACGCCGACGGAAATCATCACCTCGGTAACGGGGGAAGAGCTGAATCCCGACTATTTGGTGCAGTACTTCGAGCATAAATTCGGCGATATATATAAGTTGTAACGTATAACCATGAGCAGCTTTACCGCGCATGGATAAACGGCTACGCCGTCCTTCGGGAACGAGCGCGTTTATCAAGGCTGTGCGAAACAAAGTATAGAATCACTTTCATTCAACTAACAAAGCCCCGGCACGGCAGCGAATCGTTTCTCGCTGCCGCATGCGGGGCTTTTGGTTTAAAAGCTACTGAAGCGGCCAGCCCGTTCGGGCGCCGGTCATAGGTTAACGGTGAGTCAGGGTTTGACCTCATACAGCTGGTACAGCTCGTCGAGCATCAGATTGGCCGCTCTAACGCCGCCGGCCGTATTCCAGATAGCGTCATCGACCTTGTACACCTTGCCGTTTTTGACCACGTTCAAGTTTTTCCAAAGCGGATCGTTCATCCATTCCTGTTCGGTTTTCGTAGCTTTGCCGTCACCGGTTTCATAGGTAAAGTACAGCATCATATCGGCATCTGCCTCGGGCAGCCGCTCCTTGGTTATTTCTTCAGCGAACGTTTCCTTCGTTTTTAACGTCGGACGCGCGATACCGATTTCCTTAAAAATAATGCCTGTAAACGTATCTTGTAAGTATATTCTCGTCTTGCCGGACATGAACCGGACGACCGATACCGTCTGATTCAGCTTCGGTCCCGCTTTTTTCTTGAAATCCTCGATCCGGCTGTTGAAATCGCTGATAACTTTGTCGCCCTCCGTTTTTTTGTTGACCGTCTCCGCATAGAGGGCAAAGTTGTTTTTCCATTCGCCGCGCAGCGTCTCGGAAAATACGGTTGGGGCGATCGCTTTCAGTTGGTCATAAACTTTCTCCTGGCGCATTTTGTTGCCGATAATCAAGTCCGGCTTCAGGCTGGCGATCAGCTCGATATTCGGCTGGGATTCCTCGCCAAGCACCGTAACGCCTTCCATATCCTTTTTAATATGCTCGTACCATGGATTGCCGGTAAACGATTTGACTGCGCCGACCGGTTTGATACCGAGAGCCAGAAGCGCTTCCGTACCTTCATTGGTCAAAATAACGACGCGTTTAGGGGTGCCCTTCAGGACGGTTTCTCCCATGGCATGCTTTATCGTTCGCGACGCTTCCGCGGATGCGCCCGCGGCTCCATTGTCCGGCTGAGCGGCATTCGAACCGCCTGTCGCCGATTGTCCGCATGCGGCCGTCAGCATAACCATCACCATCATGACAGCGAGCCAAGACCCGTTTCTGAATTTACGTTTGTTGAAAAAAGTATGCAGCATCTATAAAGCCTCCCGGTTCCTATATGTATCGTGATAATGATTCTCATTACCAATAAGAATCTTAATCAATTTTTCGCAGTCTGTCAATGTCCAATTTAGAAATGGCTAAAATGAAAATGATTTTCAAAGTCATTGACAATTGATAATGATTCTCATAGAATAAGGAAGGAAAATAAAAGGAAAACTAGCGGACAATTTCGTCGATCTGAGGTTAGTATGAACGCATTATTACTCTCGCAGCAAAGCAAAGTCATCGGACTTATCATTTTCGTCCTCTTATGTGCTCTATTTATGGTCTGCAGCGTGATGTTCGGAGTGACAACTTATTCATGGAGCACGGTTGCCGATGCCTATTTGCATTTCAACGGCTCCAACGAACATCTTATCATTCAATCGTCGCGCGTGCCCCGCGCATTGATTGCGGCGACCGTTGGCGCGAGCCTGGCGGTGGCAGGCGCATTGATGCAGGCGGTAACGCGCAACCCGCTGGCTTCGCCCAGCCTGTTCGGGGTTAACGCAGGCGCGGCATTCTTTATCGTCCTGGCCGTCAGTTATTTGGAAACGATGGCCGAGCGTATCCCGCTCGTCTGGATCGCCTTTGCAGGCGCGGCTGTCAGCTCGGGCATCGTTTATTTGATGGGATCGCTCGGCAGGGACGGGATGACGCCGGTTAAAATTACGTTAGCCGGGTCGGCCGTTACGGCGTTTTTTTCGTCGCTGACGCAGGGCATCCTGCTGACGAACGGCAAAGCGTTCGATCAGGTGCTCGTCTGGCTGGTCGGTTCGGTGGCGGGCCGTGAGCTGCACATGCTGGCTTCGGTAGCCCCGTATATCGTGACGGCTCTGATCGGCGCTCTTCTGTTGTCGCCTCATATGAATGTATTGTCGATGGGGGATGACGTGGCGAAAGGACTCGGACAGCGGACCGCATACGTGAAATGCGCCGCCGCGGTGGTCATTATTGCGCTTGCCGGCGGCTCTGTCGCTACGGCCGGGCCGATCGTTTTCGTCGGGATCATCATTCCGCATATTGCGCGTTATTTGGTCGGCCCCGATCACCGTTGGCTGATTCCTTACTGCGCGGCGCTGGGAGCGCTGCTCCTGCTGACGGCGGACCTTGGCGCACGATTTATCGCGATGCCGAAGGAAGTGCCGGTAGGCGTTGTCACAGCATTGATCGGCGTTCCTTTCTTTGTGTACATAGCGCGCAAGGGAGTGGAGCGTAAATGAGTAAATATACCGCATTTCGGGCAGGTAAAGTTTCTTTTCTTATAAGCAAAAAAACCGTCTGGAGCATCGTCATTTTAACTGCCGCGACTTTGGCTCTTTTCATTATTAGTACAGGCGTCGGCTCGGTGCGGATATTGCCGCTCGACGTCATTAAGGTGCTGATCGGCGCAGGCGAACAGACGCACGCCGTCATCGTGCAGACGCTGCGGCTGCCGCGGATGATCATTGCGGTGCTGGCCGGCAGCGCGCTGGCCGTATCCGGCGCGATCCTGCAGGGCATGATCCGCAATCCGCTCGCTTCGCCGGACATTGTCGGCATTACCGGAGGCGCGGCTCTCGGCGCCGTCAGCTTTTTCTTCTTCCTTGGCGACAAGGTCAGCATTCATTGGCTGCCGCTCTGCGCGATCGCCGGGGCTTTTATATCTACACTGCTGATCTATACGCTCGCCTGGAAGCATGGAGTATCGCCGCTTAGGATGGTCATGATCGGCATCGGCATGTCGGCGGCATACAGTTCCGTTTCGTATATGCTGATGATTTCGGGGCCGATTATATTGGCCAACAAATCGTTAACGTTTATGACCGGCAGCATTTACGGCGTTTCATGGGAAAAGGACGTCTGGGTGCTGACCCCTTGGATCATCGTATTGATGCCGATCGCGCTGCTCCTGGCCAGGGAAGTTAACGCGCAGGAGCTGGGGCAGGAGATCGCCGTCAGCATCGGCAGCGTCGTGCAGCGCAACCGGTTTTTGCTGCTGATGATTAGCGTAGCTTTGGCCGGGGCGGCCGTTGCCATCGGCGGCGCCATCAGCTTCATCGGCTTGATGGCGCCGCATATCGCGCGCAAGCTCGTCGGTCCCGCCTTTGGCGGCGTGCTGCCAGTATCCGCGCTGATCGGCGCCCTCATTTTACTGGCGGCCGATTTGGCAGCGCGCACCTTATTCAGTCCGCTCGACATACCTGCGGGGGTATTTACCGCTGCAATCGGCGCGCCATTTTTCATGTACTTGTTATACCGGAACCGACAAGCCTGATGAACCCGATGAATCTATGAGGAGATGACTGCGGATGAACACCCTGGAAGCCAAAAACTTAAGCCTGTCCTACGGCGCAGCGCCGATTTTCAGCGATCTGAACATCAGTATCCCGAAGGGGCAGATTACTGTGCTGATCGGCAGCAACGGCTGTGGGAAATCGACCTTGCTGCGCTCGCTCGCCAGGCTGTTGAATCCGCAGAAAGGGACGATCGTGCTGGACGGTCACGAGCTGGCCAAGCTGCCGACGAAGGAGATTGCCAAGCGGCTGGCGATTTTACCGCAGGGGCCGTCAGCTCCGGAAGGGCTCACCGTGCTGCAATTGGTCAAGCAAGGCCGCTATCCGTACCAAAGCTGGCTGCAGCAATGGTCGGAGGAGGACGAGCGGATGGTTCGCTCGTCGCTGCAGGCGACCGGGATGGAGACGTTCGCCGAACGTCCGGTCGAGGCGCTGTCCGGCGGGCAGCGGCAGCGCGCATGGATCGCCATGACGCTGGCCCAGGGTACGGACACGATTTTGCTTGATGAGCCGACCACGTATTTGGACGTGACGCATCAAATCGAGGTGCTCGATTTGTTGTACGAGCTGAACGAGAAGGAAGGCCGGACGATTGTGATGGTGCTTCACGACATCAATCTGGCCTGCCGCTATGCGCATCATATGGTCGCGGTTAGAGAAGGCCGCATCTGGGCGGAAGGCGCGCCGGAGCATATTGTGACGTCGGACATGATCCGTTCCGTATTTGATATGGATTGCCAGGTGCTGCCGGATCCGTATTACGGCACGCCGATGTGCATCCCTTTCGGCAAAGGCAGAACGGTCGTTCCAGGCGCTTCGTCCGCCAACAGGGAACCGGTACCCGCTGCTTCGCTGCCATAGCCTAGTGAACTCGTTCAGCTTAGCTGAACATCGGGGAATCAGATGGGGACTCTACCCCACCTGATTCAAGGCCCGCCTTAAAGGTGGGGGTCTTAACCCGATAAAGTCGTAATCGGATAAATTAAAAAAAGCTGTTCCGCTCGCGCGTAAATACTACGGTGCGAGAGGGCAGCTTTTTTAGTCCAACGGAAATTGTTTTTTAAACCAGGCGATGAGCGACTCGACCGCTTCCTTCTCCTCCGGACCTCTATTATACTGCTCTACCAGCCGGTCGAGTCTGCCGGTCTGGTAGCCATAGTCGTACATGGCCGCCGCGACAATCGACAACCGGAGCAGCCCTTCGCGCTCCTCGGAATAATCGCTGATCATCTTTTTCATAAACGCTTCGTTATCCCGCTCCATCCGGTCCGCTTCCGAGCTGTCCGGCTTCAGCTTATCGTCGAATTTAAGCATGACATGCTCATGATATTTAATAAGCCTTTCCAGGTGACGGTCGAAATAGGCGTCCATTTCCGGCGTTCGGTCGGCCTGGAAATAATGCTGCTCCACGGCGTCAAGCACCTCGGCCCCCTTGTGCAGCGTAGTGAGCATCTGCTTGTAAACGACGATATGGCGGATTCGGCTGTATTTCGCTTTGTTCAGCTTTTTCAAATCTTCCTCGAACAGCGAATATTTTTCCCCGAGCAATTTCACCGCCGCTTCCAGTCTGCGTTTCTCATCTCGGAAAACATTTTCTTTAATTTCGTCGGAAACGACCGTCCGCAGCAGCAGCGAAAGCTTCTGGAAGACGGTATGAATCAGCTTCACGAACTGCTCCTTCGGCTTGGGCGGGAAAAACAAAATGTTGATCAAGAAAGCCGAGCCGATTCCGATCAGGCTGAGCAAAAAGCGGTTGAGCGCAAAATCCCACTGGCCCGAAGCCTCCATGACGACAATGACGGTAACGAGCGTAAGACCGATCGTTTCCTCCATTTTCAGCTTCAAACAGATCATAATGACAAGAATGCATACAATTCCGATCGCAAAAGGGTCTTTGGACAAAAACATGCCGGCAAGCATCGCCATCGCGGCGCCGAGCGTGTTTGTCTGCAGCTGGTCGAGCAAATTGCGCCACGACAGGTAAATCGAAGGCTGCATGGCGAAAATAGCGGCCACCGCGGCAATGACCGGCAATGAAAAATCAAGCAGCATACTGATATACAAGGACAAGGTAACCGCGATCCCCGTCTTTAATACTCTCGCTCCGAACGACATTGTCACCTCTCCTAAGAGTTTTTGCGCCAGCAAAAACTGGCATCGGAAGCATACGCTTTGTTTTTGCGCCGGCAATAACCGGATGTCCATACATCCTATCATAAAGGATAGCCGCATGAAAAACATCCGTCTCAACGCAGCGTTTTTGACAAACAGACATCACTCCATTATTAACCATTTTTTGGGCTGATGCATAAACTGTGTCAACAAACAACGCAAGTAAGATGGAGGGACTGGCCAATGTTCAAAAAAAGCATGGTTGCCGTTTTGGCAATGGCGGCGGCACTGATCCTGCTGGCAACGGCCTGCGGACCGAAGAAAGCGGAGGAGGCCGTGAAGGTAAGGATCGGCGAGGTGACGAGGTCGCTGTTTTACGCACCGCAGTATGCCGCGATCAGTAAAGGATTTTTCAAGGAGGAGGGGCTTGATATCGAGCTGACAACAACTCCTGGAGGCGACAAGACGATGACCGCCTTGCTGTCGGGCGGAATCGATGTGGCGCTGGTCGGATCGGAGACGTCGATTTATGTGCAGCAGCAGGGAAGCGGCGACCCGGTCATCAATTTCGCCCAGGTTACGCAAACGGACGGAACCTTTCTGGTGGCTCGCAAGCCGTTGAACGGCGGCGGCAAGTTCGATTGGGCGAGCTTGAAGGGCAGTACTTTTCTGGGCCAGCGCAAGGGTGGAATGCCGCAAATGGCCGGCGAATTTACGTTAAAGAAATACAATATCAATCCGCAGAAAGATTTGAACCTGATTCAAAATGTCGATTTTGCCAATATTCCGACTGCATTCGCTTCCGGCACCGGGGAATATGTGCAGCTGTTCGAGCCGCAGGCGACCATTTTTGAGAAGCAGGGCAAAGGTTATGTCGTTGCTTCGTTCGGCGTTGAAAGCGGCAGGTTGCCTTATACCGCATTTATGACGAAGAAGAGCTATATCGACAAAAACGGCGCGACGATCCAAAAATTCGCCAATGCCATGCAAAAGGGGCAAAACTGGGTGCAGGCATCGAGCGCGGACGACATTACGGCAGCGATCAGCTCCTATTTTCCCGATACGGATAAAGATATTTTAAAAGGCTCGGTTCAACGCTACAAAGATCAAGGCTCGTTTGCCACTGACGGCATTATCGACGAACAGGAATGGAACAATTTGCAAAATGTGATGGAAGCGGCGGGGGAACTGAAAACACGCGCCGATTATAAAACGCTTGTCAATAATCAGTTTGCGGAGAAGGCGAAGCAGTCGGTGAAATAATAGGCAGTCATGCGAGGCTGCGCTGCTGGACCGGAAACCGGCCGGTGAATATGCAAGAACAGATAGACTCGGGGAGGGATCGGCATGCAGAAACAAACGGCGCTTCAGCTGGAAGGCGTTTCCCATGTTTATGTGAACAGCTCGGGCGCTTATCTTGCGTTGGAACACATCGGTTTTAGCGTGAACCGGGGGGAATTCGTAAGCTTGATCGGACCAAGCGGCTGCGGGAAAACGACGCTGCTCTCGCTCATCAGCGGTCTGCTTGTGCCGACATCGGGAACGGTGCGCGTACTCGGCGAGACGATCGGGCAGCCGACGCCACGGGTCGGGTACATGCTGCAGCAGGACTACTTGTTTCCATGGCGCACGATTTATGAAAATGCCTCGATCGGGCTGGAGCTGATGGGGCGGCTCGACTCCGCCGGCAAAGAGCTGGTGCTGGAGCTGCTGAGCGATATGGGTTTGTCGCAATTCGCCGACCGTTATCCGCATCAGCTGTCGGGAGGGATGCGCCAGCGCGTCGCGCTGGTGCGCACGCTTGCGACCGAACCGGACATCCTGCTGCTCGATGAGCCTTTTTCGGCGCTCGATTACCAAACGAAGCTGCAGCTGGAAGACCTGGTCGCTGTCACGCTGCTTTCCCGCCGCAAAACAGCCGTCCTGGTCACGCATGACATTACCGAGGCGATTGCGATGAGCGACCGAATTGTCGTCCTGCAGCCGAATCCGGGACGTATTCTCGCTTCAGTCGACATTCCGCCCCAAATCCGCCAGGCGCTGCCGCTAAAAGCGAGGGAGGCAGCGGGCTTCCACGATTTGTTTCACAGGCTGTGGGGATATTTTGAGCAAATGGACAACGAAGGAGGGGAGACGCGATGAACGGTAGCCGCGGGGACGGCAGACTGCAGCTGGACGGCCTCACTCCTACGGACCCTTACGCCACGGAAACATTGGGGCAGCGTGAGTACCGGCAGTTTAAGTCGAAAGAACGCGTGTTGACATGGCAGGTCCGGATAACACAGCTGGCGCTGTTGGTTGTCTTTCTATTTATGTGGGAGCTGGCAAGCCGGATGCTGTGGATCGATGCGCTTCTGTTCAGCTCGCCCAGCCGGATTGCTGTGCTGTTGTATACCAAATGGACGGACGGCAGTCTGCTGCTGCATGTGGGGGTTACGCTCTGGGAAACGGTGGTCGGGTTTGTGCTGGGGACGCTGCTCGGCACGGCGGCGGCCGCGTTGATCTGGTGGTTCGGATTTTTGTCCAGGGTGCTGGACCCGTATATCGTCGTGCTGAACAGTTTGCCGAAGGTGGCGCTGGGACCGCTGTTTATCGTCGCATTCGGCCCCGGCGCACTGTCGATTATCGCGACGACGCTGTCATTGACCGTTATTATTACGATTCTTGTCGTCTATAACAGTTTTAAGGAAGTGGATCCGAACTACGCGAAGGTGGTCCGGATTTTCGGCGGAAGCAAATGGCAAATATTCGCCAAGGCGGTGCTGCCCGCGACATATCCGACCATCGTATCGACCTTGAAAGTCAACGTCGGTTTATCCTGGGTCGGGGTCATTGTCGGCGAATTTCTCGTATCGAAGGAAGGGTTGGGATATTTGATCATTTACGGGTTTCAGGTGTTTAATTTTACGCTCGTTATCGGCAGTGTGTTTCTGATTGCAGTTGCCGCAACGTTGATGTATCAGGCGGTTGCTTTTCTGGAAAAGCTGCTGACCCGTAAAAAATAATGCCAGCCCGGCGCAACGGCCCGGACTGCGGCGAACGCCGGCTCCGGGCTGATTGCAGTTTGGCAGCCGGACAAACTCATCGCGGTGACAGAAGGCTGGCCGCTCAGCCGCAGACGGTTGTCGCAGCGGCATAAAACGGCTAAGATAAAGGTAAACATACATGTGGAGACGATGATGGGAATTGTAGGAATTCGCGTTATAAAAACGGCGGTAGCTGTAGTCGCGGCGATTTTTTTGGCGCAATGCGCCGGACTGCATTCGCCTAATTCAACAGGCTTGCTGGCTATTCTGGGCGTAGATGTGACGAAGCGGAAAGGCTTGCGCACCTCGCTGCAGCGAATCGCCGCGTCGCTTCTCGGCCTGCTGCTGGCTGCGGCATTGTTTTGGCTGTTCGGCTTTCACTTGTGGGTCATCGGCTTGTATATTTTGATCTTATTTCCGATATTGGCCCGTTTTCAGTTGAAGGAGGGCGCGGTAACCGGCGCGGTCGTCATGTTTCATCTGTTCAACGAAAAACAGCTGACCCCCGGACTGATCCTGAACGAGATCGGATTGCTGCTGATCGGATTGGGCACCGCGACCGTTATTAATATCGTATATATGCCTAATGCGGACCGGGAGCTGCAGGAGCTGAGGGAACGGCTGGAAACGTGCTTCTCGCAAATTTTTAAAGAAATCGCCAATCATCTGAGGGACAATACGTACATATGGAACGGCAGCGAGCTGCTGGAGGCCGGGAGTATATTGCAGGAAGCGCTGGACGCGGCCCGGCGTTCCGAGGAAAACATGCTGTTTCAAGGAAACGCCGCCTGGGCGGTCTACTTTTCAATGCGGAAGCAGCAGATGGATTCGGTGGACCGGATGGTCCAGTATGTAGCGCAGGCGTACGAAACGCTGCCTCATGGCGAGCTGATGGCATCCGTCTTCGACGAGCTGAGCGAGGATGTGAAGTCGGACTATTATACGGGCCGTTCGGAGAAAAAGCTGGAGACGCTGGAACAGGGCTTCCGTCTTATGAATTTGCCTGCGACCCGCGAGGAGTTCGAGGTGCGCTCCGCGCTGCTGCAGCTGATGGTAGAGCTCAAATCGTATTTGGCTGTAGCCAAACGGGAGAAAAAACAAATGGAACCGGCAGCGGGTGCCGGATCTCAATAAAATCACCAAAAAGAGCGCAAAATTTTTGTCACCCTAGACGAATGTCCTGCATACAATTGTAATGAATGATTGTATGGAGGAGGTTGAAAGGATGTCATTAGATAAAGATTTGCAGTGCAGAGAGATCTATACGAAGGCTGTCTGTGGCAAAGGTCGCAAATTTTCACAAGTAACGAACACGGTCACTCCGCCTCATGCTCCGACGAGTATATTGGGTGCTTGGATTATCAACAACCAGTACGATGCGGTAAAATCAGGCGATGGCGTGGAAGTAGTAGGTACTTACGACATCAACATTTGGTATTCGTACGACAAAAATACCAAAACCGATGTTGCGAAAGAAACGGTTTCGTATTCGGAACTGGTCGGGCTTTCTTATCTCGATAAGAAGCACAGACCGTCGTCCGCGGAAGTTTCAGCTGTCGCTACCCAAGAGCCGAACTGCGTGGAAGCGGGCATCTCCTCCCGGGGAGACAGTGTGGTCATCCGTGTCGAGCGCGAGTTCAAGGTTGAAATGATCGCCGAAACGAAGGTTTGCGTAGTGGTGTGCGCAAACGGCTGCGACGATGACGACGACAAGCAGGTGGACTTCGACCAGGCCGACGATGGAGATTTCGAGGATCTCGATCCGGATTTGTTGGATGACGAATTGAACTGATATCTGCTTACAGTATATGCACTAAGGTTCATTTCGGCAGAGGGCGAGAGCCCTCTTTTTTGTTTCAGAGGCGGTTTTTGGAAAAAATGGGCTCAAACCGCCGGAGACGTACAAGGTCGGACAGGAGATGCATCATACCGAACAAGAGCCGGCGTAAACGGCATAATGCGGGCGCCGCTCGGAATGCGTTTCAACGAAGCTAACAGGAGGTGGTACGATGCGCGTTTGGCTGCTTCACTCGAATGAACCTACGCTGCATTTATTGCTTGAGCGGTTGGAATTGCCGCATGGCACCAAGCTGCCTGAGGGGCAGCAATCCCCCTACGCGATTCATTGGGGGAATTATCATACGGAGCGGCCCGGCCGGCAGTCGCTGCAGCCGGTCAAGAGCCTGCTTCGCGCGTCGGCGCCGTCCAAAATCACAGAGCTGCTTCGGCTGCACGGCATCCGCTGCGATCTGGCTCCGCACAAGCAGAGCTACGCCCATGAATACATGGTTCCCGTATTTCATCTGAACACGCTGACGCTGTTTCAGAGGCCGTCCGGCGCGAAGGTTTACTACGGAGACCGCAAGCCGCCACAAAAGCAGGAGAACGAACCGTTTGCCGAGCTGACGGACGAGACGACCCCCTACCATGCGATCCGGGCCAAGCGCGAGGCGGTGAAAGCCATCTATGCGCTGGGGCTTGATTACGGAGTCGTTCGGATCGGGGTGCGGCCGAACGGAGAGCTGCATGTGCTGGAGCTGCAGGCCGTGCCTGTGCTGACACCGCGGCTTGCGGAGCTGTTCGCCGCTGCGATGCACCGGTTTACGGAAGAACTTGCTGCCGTGCAAGAGGTCAGGCATGATGCGATGCTCGGCGCGGATCCCGAATTTTTGCTGCTGGACGAGCGCGGCAAGGTCACATTCGCTTCGCGCTTTTTGGACAAAGACGGGCCGATCGGCTGCGACGCGATTGTGCTGCCGAGCTTCCGCAAAATATATCCGCTGGCGGAGCTGCGGCCCGAGCCGAGCCGAGATATGGCGCAGCTGATCGTCAATCTGCGCCGCACGATGCAGCTGGCGTCGCGCCGCATACCCGACGAATCGCTGCAATGGCTGGCCGGAGGCATGCCGGTCAAAGGCTTCCCGCTCGGCGGCCACATTCATTTCAGCGGCGTTTGGCTGAGCAGCGAGCTGCTGCGGGCGCTGGACAACTATTTGGCGCTGCCGCTTGTGCTGCTGGAGGCTGCGACGACAGGCGCCCGGAAGCCGAAATACGGCTTTCTCGGCGATTTTCGCCGCCAGCGACACGGCTTCGAGTATCGCGTGCTGCCGAGCTGGATGGTATCCCCGACAGTCGCCAAAGGGGTATTGGCGTTAGCCAAGCTGATCGCGGATCATTATACTCTGCTGACCGCCCGGCCGCTCAACGATCCTGCGGTTCAGAAGGCGTATTACGAAGGCGACAAAGCGCAAATCCGCTCCCTCCTTCCCGGCTTGTGGAGGGATATCGTCAGGCTGCCGGGCTACCGCAAATATGAAAAATATACAGCGCCGTTAAAGTCGATTTTGCTGCGGATGGAAGGCTGGGATGAACGGAACGATATACGCCGCGGGTGGAAGATCGGTCCTTTTCGCATAAAGGAGCATTCGTCTATCAATTCATGATATAATGATTACTAGTGTAGAAATGAGAGAGATTACAGCGGGAAATGGCGGAACTTGCAGCTTTTTCGTCTTCGCGGATGGAAGCGCAGCGGATCGGCCGAAGCAGCTGGCCGGACGGGATTTCTCCGTAATGTCGGAAGACGTATACGGATTCGTCCCGTCCGGATGGGCCTGCAGGCCGGATCGGATCTTTTCCGGAAAAAATAGTCAAGCAGCTGGAGGTTGGATGGGGGCATGACCAAATATACGCCGATGATCGAGCAGTACCTGGCCATCAAGGCGGAGGTGCCGGACGCTTTTTTATTTTTCCGTCTGGGCGATTTTTACGAAATGTTTTTCGAGGATGCGATCGAAGCGTCGCGCGAGCTGGAAATTACGCTGACCGGACGGGGCGGGGGCGCCGAGGAGCGTATACCGATGTGCGGCGTACCCTATCATTCGGCGGATAACTATATTGCCAGATTAATAGAAAAAGGCTTCAAGGTCGCGATCTGCGAGCAGGTGGAAGACCCGGACGCCGCCAAAGGCATCGTCCGGCGCGAAATCATTCGCATCGTAACGCCCGGAACCGTAATGGACGCGCGCTCGCTCGGAGAGACCAACAATTACATCGTTTCCGTAACCGGGACGGAGGACGGAGGCTACGGCTTCGCCGCCTGCGATATTTCGACCGGCGAGCTGTTCGTCACCCGGCTGGAAGGGACGCTGACGCTCGTTGCGGATGAGATGAACGTCTACCATCCGTCAGAGCTGCTGGCTGCTCCCGAGCTGTTGAAGCGGCTGAAGGAATCCGCTCCCGCTTGGGCGGGAACGACGTTGCTGACGCCCGTTGAACGTGAACGGGGCAAGCCGGAGCCGGAGCTGGCCGATTATTTCGTCGAGGCCGAGCTGGCAGTGCTTCCGAAGGGCGGCGAGGCGTGCATCCGCCAATTAATGGCCTATTTGATCGAGACGCAGAAGCGTTCGCTCGGCCATCTCAAGCATATTCGCGTCTACGAGCAAAATCAGCATATGATTATGGATCCGTTCACGCGCCGCAATCTGGAATTGGTCGAAACCGTGCGCGACCGGACGAAGAAAGGGACGCTGCTGTGGCTGCTGGACAAGACCGTCACGGCAATGGGCGGCCGGCTGCTGCGCCGCTGGATCGAGAAGCCGCTGATGAGCGCTGCGGCTATCGAGGAAAGGCTGGAGGCGGTGGATCGGCTGTACCACCAGCTGATCGTGCGCGACGAGCTGAAGCAGTCGCTGAAGGAAGTTTACGACCTGGAGCGGCTCGTGGCGCGGATCGCCTACGGCAGCGCCAACGCGCGCGACCTGGTCGCGCTCAAGAACTCGCTTCAGCAGGTGCCGCTGCTGAAGCAGGTGTGCGAAGCGTCGGGCTCCGCGACGCTGGCCCGGCTGACGGCACGGATGGACCCGTGCCGCGATGTGATGGCGTGGATCGGGGACGCCATCGCGGAGGAGCCGCCCGTCTCGATCCGGGACGGCGGCATGATCAAGGCGGGATATCACGCCTATCTCGATCAGCTGCGCGAGGCGAACACGAACGGCAAGCAGTGGATCGCCGAGCTGGAGAAGCAGGAGCGGGAGCGAACGGGCGTGAAGTCGCTCAAAATCGGTTACAACAAAGTGTTCGGCTATTATATCGAAGTGACGAAAGCGAATATTTCTTCCCTGGAGGAAGGGCGGTATGAACGGAAGCAGACGCTGGCGAACGCGGAACGGTTTATTACGCCGGAGCTGAAAGAGAAGGAAGGACTTATTCTCGAAGCCCAGGAGAAAATGGTCGATCTGGAGTATGAGCTGTTTATGCAGCTGCGGGACAAGCTGTCCGCGCATATTTCCAGGCTGCAGCAGCTGGCCGAGCAGATCGCTTCCATCGACGTCTATCAGTCGCTTGCGGCCGTCAGCGCGGCCAACCGGTATACGCGGCCGCAGGTCGGGGAGTTTTACGACCTGCGCATCGAGGAAGGCCGCCATCCGGTCGTTGAAGCGGTCATGCAGGACGGCGTCTTTATCGCCAATGAAACGGCGTTAAACAAGCGGGACGGCAGCATGCTGCTCATTACCGGTCCGAACATGGCCGGAAAAAGTACATACATGCGGCAGGTTGCGATTATTTGCCTGATGGCGCAAATCGGCTGCTTCGTGCCGGCCAAATCGGCGCAGGTGCCGATCATCGACCGCATATTTACGCGCATCGGCGCAGCGGACGATTTAATCGGCGGTCAAAGCACATTCATGGTCGAAATGATGGACATTCAGGTTATGACCGAGAAGGCGACGAGCAAAAGCCTCGTCATCATCGATGAGCTGGGCCGGGGCACGTCGACGGGCGAAGGCATGGCCATCGCCCAGGCGGTCATCGAATATTTGCACGACCGGATCGGCTGCAAAACGCTCGTTTCCACGCATTTTCACGAGCTGGCGCATCTGGAGGAATCGCTCGGATCGCTGCGCAATTATTGTATGGCGGTCAAAGAGAGCGGCCGCACGGTCACCTTTTTGCGCAAGCTCATTCCAGGCGCGGCGAGTACGAGTTACGGCATCTATTGCGCGCAAATCGCCGGTCTGCCGGCCGGCATTATCGACCGTTCCTACGAGCTGCTGAACGGCTTCGAGGCGCGGGCCGAGCTGCTGCAGGGAACGGGGCAGACGGCCGCAGGCCGGTTGCCTGCCGAAGCCGGGGCTTCCGGACTGCAGCCCGGCGAACGGGCGTTCGAGTCGGTCGCGGGCGGTGAGGCTCCCGCATCGGCAGCACCCGGAATTACGGATCGCAGCACGGCGGCTGCGGCGCAAGCGTTCGCGGAAGCCGGCGCACCGTTCAAGCAAGTGCCGGAACATGCCGCGTCCGGGTACGCTCATGACATGCAGCAAGAGCCGCAAAGCGGTCCGACCGACGCGGCTTCGACCACCATGAACGGGCATCCCGGGGCGGCTGAGCGGGCTGAACCGTCCAGGAAACCGGAGCAGGTTCAAGAAGGCGCTATCGTGCAGCTGAGCTTGTTTCAGGACGAGCCTGTTCAGGATCGCGGCAGGAAGAAGACGGATCCCCGCGCCGAGCAGCTGCTCGAGCAGCTGAAGGCTGCTGATTTGATGAACATGACGCCGATGATGGCGATGAACTTTTTATTCGATCTGAAAAAGCAATTATAAATCTTTTCGGCGAGAGGATGACTCAAAATATGTCAACAAAAAGCAAACGGACTGTCTGGAAGCGGACAGCGGCTGCCGTTTTATCGCTCACGCTTTTATTCCCTGCGGCGTCTTCCGCGCTGGCGGCGGATAAAGCGTCCGGCGATTCGGCACGCCTGAAGGAAGTGTTCGATTTGATTCAGCAAAATCATGTCAGCAAACCGGATGCGAAGAAGCTGTCCGAAACCGCCATCAGATCGATGGTCACATCGCTGAACGATCCGTACACCGTTTATTTCACTGCCGAGGAGCTGAAAAAGTTCGAAGGCTCGCTCCAAAACAACTATGTCGGCGTCGGCGTGCGGGTCGTTCAGCAGGATGACGGCGTATATGTGTTCGATGTGATGGACGGACCCGCCAAGAAAGCGGGCATGAAAGAGGACGACCTGATTTCGGCCGTAGACGGCGAATCGGTGGAAGGACTCAAAATCGACGACATCACGAAAAAAATTATGGGTGTCGAGGGCACCAAAGTATCGGTAACGGTGAAGCGCGGAGGGGAAAGCATCGTATTCAATCTGACCCGGCAAACGATCCAGCTTCCTGTCGTTGTGAACAAAAGATTCGATCCGGGCGTCGGTTATCTTCGCGTGACGAGCTTCTCGAGCGATGCGGCGGAAGCGGCGGCGGAGCAGCTGGGCCAGTTGAAGCAGCAGGGCATCAACAGCCTGATCCTGGATCTTCGCGACAACCCGGGCGGTCTCGTCGATACGGCCGTCAACATGGCGAAGCTGTTCGTGAAGGAAGGCGTTCTTATTCATACGAAGGATCGGGATGACGTCGACGAGCCCGTTAAATTCAGCAACGGCACGACCCAGCCATTCCCGGTTTATATTTTGGTCAATGAATACAGCGCCAGCGCATCCGAGGTGCTGACCGGCGCACTGCAGGATTATAACGTCGCGACGAAGGTCATCGGCATGAAAACATACGGCAAGGGCAGCGTTCAAACTTTGTTCCCGCTATCGGGGGGCGACGCGATCAAGATTACAATCGAGGAGTATTTGACGCCGAAGATGCGCAAGGTCAACAAGGTCGGCATTACGCCGGATATTGAAGTGGACGGCGAGGTTCCGCAGCTGATCACGGCATTGCGCGAAGCCGGCATCGGTAAAATCAGCGTCGGCCGTTCGAAAAAAGGCGTGACGATCAACGGGATTGCCGTCGATGACGATATGGGCGTCATTCGCGAGAACGGTGCCGTATTTGTCCCGTCGCGCCTGCTAAGCACGCTGCTGGGCGGGACGATCGTCTGGAACGGGGACGATCAATCGGTACAGCTTGCAGCCGGCGGCGCAACCGGCACCTATGCGGCGGCGGCCGGCGAGCTTAAGCTGGACCATGGCATCAGTTATATTCAGATCGGCCGGGTTGCCGAGACGTTCCGTCAATTGGAATGGTCGGATAACGAAGCGCAGTTTACGGTGACCGCGTCCAAATAAGGAGCTGCTTATGGGGAAAATAAAAGTACTGGACGAGCATATCGCCAATCAGATTGCGGCGGGCGAAGTGGTGGAAAGACCTTCCTCTGTAGTCAAGGAGCTTGTCGAAAATGCGGTTGACGCCGGCAGTACGCGGATTGACGTTGCGGTGGAGGAGGGCGGACTGGAGCTGATCCGCGTCACCGACAACGGAAGCGGCATGGAGCGGGACGACTGCGAGGTCGCTTTTTACCGCCATGCGACAAGCAAAATCGCCAGCAGCCACGATTTATTCTCGATTCGTACGCTCGGCTTTCGGGGCGAGGCGCTGCCGAGTATTGCGGCCGTCTCGAAAGTGACCTGCGTCACTTCCACGGAACAGTCCGGGCTCGGTTACCGGTTTGTGATCGAGGGCGGTACGGTCAAAGCATTGGAAGAAACGGCCGCCGTACGCGGAACGGATATTCAGGTGCGGGAGCTATTCTTTAATACGCCTGCCCGGTTGAAATACATGAAGACGGTACAAACCGAGCTCGGTCATATTTCGGATTATATGTACCGGCTGTCGCTAGCACATCCCGAAATCGCCTTTACTTTAAAGCATAACGGCGCGTTTTTGATTCAGACGTTGGGCAACGGCGATATGCTGCAGGTGATTGCGGCCATTTACGGGACGGCCGCGGCCAAAACGATGCTGCCGATCGAAGGCGAGCATCTCGATTATTCGATCCGCGGCTTTATTGGCAAGCCGGAAACGACACGCGCCAACCGCAACGGCATTTCGACCGTTGTTAACGGTCGGTATATCCGTAATTTTACGCTCATTCATGCGCTTTTGCAGGGGTATCATACGCTGCTGCCGATCAACCGGTATCCGTTGGCTGCGCTTCATATCGGGATGGATCCGTCGCTGGTGGATGTCAATGTCCATCCGGCCAAGCTCGAGGTCAGGTTCAGCAAGGAGCAGGAGCTGATCCAGTTCGTGGAGCAGCAGGTGCGCCGGGTGCTGAACCGGCAGGTGCTGATCCCCGCTCCCGCGGGAGCGGCGGACAAGACGAAGCCGCAAGCCGTCATCCAGGAGCAGCTGGAGCTGTACCGTCCGCAGCAGGAGGCGCCGGCAGGTGCTTGGGAGCTGCTTTCCGATAAGGACAAGCAGCGGGAAGGAAGCCAGCCGGACTCCGCCTCCCGTTCGACGGCGGGAGGCGTTACGGATCGGGACGGGACCGCGGGCGCTTCCGTCGTCAGAAGCGGAGATAACGGCGGTTACAGCCATCAGCCGGAGCCGGGAGTATCCGGCGGCAGCGGCGCTTTTACGGCCGGCAGCGGCCGTTACAGCCCGTCTGGCGGCGGATACAACCCTACAGGCGGCAGCGGTTATACCGCAGGAGACAAAGCCGTTCCGGCAGACGGGGGCTATCCGTCCCGCGCCGACATGCAGCGGCAGCCATACAACAGCAGCCGGCAACGCGGCGCAGGAGCTTCGGGCATGCAGGAGGCGCCGGAGCGGAGCGCAGCGGATCAGACCGCTTCGAGTCAAGCTCTGCTGCGCGCGCTTGCTGCGGGAGGGCATCAGGAAGCGCCTGCGCTGCCCGCTTTTCCAAGACTGTCGCCGATCGGTCAAATGCACGGCACCTACATCGTCGCGCAAAACGAGGAAGGCTTGTTTTTAATCGATCAGCACGCGGCCCATGAACGGATAAATTACGAGTATTATTACGAGAAGTTCGGCAAGCCGGCGGAGGCGAGCCAGGAGCTGCTGCTGCCGATCACCCTCGAATTCACGCCGTCGGAAGCGGAACGGTTAAAGGACAAGCTGCCCGTATTGGAGCAGGCGGGCGTCTATATCGAGCCTTTCGGGGGCAATTCGTTTCTGGTCCGGGCATACCCGCACTGGTTTCCTAAAGGCGATGAAAAAGCGCTGGTCGAGGAAATGACGGAGTGGCTCCTGACCGAGCGAAAGGCGATCGATCTGAGCAAGCTGCGTGAAAAGGCGGCCATTATGTGCTCCTGCAAGGCATCCATCAAAGCGAATCAAAGTCTGAGCACGGTGGAAATCGAAGCCTTGCTCGACCGGCTCGGTATATGCCGCAACCCGTATACATGCCCTCACGGACGGCCAATCATCATCAGCTTTTCCACTTACGAGCTGGAAAAAATGTTCAAACGGGTTATGTAGCCGATGCAGGCTCATTCGTTGCCAACGTACTTATTCGAGTTTTTCGTTATTAGTCGAGAGGCTGCTTGTTCCATGTCATAACCGGATCGTCCCTGTGCTCTCCTGCGCTTGGCTGCGGGAAGAAGCGAGGACGGTCTTTTTTTGTTGATTAGAAGTATAAGTTTTATACTTTGCTTTGCACAACCATGACAAACGCGCCTGTCCTTTAAGGACGGCGGAGCCGTTTATCCTTGGTTGCGTCGTAATGCTCGCAGCACATTTAAATGATATTCGGGAGGCTTTTCTTGCCAATTGAACGATACATGGACGCAGCGAAAAAAAACTGTTAAAATTCAGTTGTTCCGGTTGTTTTATAAAATTCATGAGTTAAACGGGTGATGCAGTTGCTGATTACGACCTCATACGATCCACAGACCGAACAGCTCGAATTGGCAGCTCATGTGACAGAGAAGCTTCAAGAGCTTTCCGGCTTGGCAGAGCCGGTTCGCATCGTATCCCGCAGGCAGTTTTCCATTCCGCAGCTGCGCAAACGATACGGAAGCCAGGATGTGCTGCTTGTATCGCGCGAACGGTTGGAGTATTATCATGATCAACAGCCGGTTATGTTTTTTCATCCGAGCACCGCGGCCATCCGCGTAAAGCGGCTTATGAACGGCGAACCGGACACGTTGATGCAGCTTTCCGCCGTGATGCCCGGCGACCGGATACTTGACTGTACCGCCGGACTGGGCTCGGACGCGATTGTTTATTCTTTTGCACTGGCGGGTAATGGAGAGGTAACCGCGTTGGAAAGCAAGGCGCTGCCTTACCTGCTGCTAAGCGAAGGGCTCAAGTCTTACCGCTCGGAAATTCCGGGAATGGACGAGGCGATGCGCCGGATTCGGGTACGCCAGACGGATCATTACAATTATTTGAAGAGCCTGCCGGACAAGTCGTTCGACGTGGTGTACTTCGATCCGATGTTTCGCAGGCCGATTCGCGAATCCAGCTCGATCGGCGCTATTCGGGATTTGGCCGATCCGCGGGCGGTGACTCCGGACGCGATCGCCGAAGCGGTGCGGGCGGCCCGCAGATGCGTCATTTTGAAGGAGCATCGCGGGAGCAAGGAATTTGACCGTCTGGGCTTTTGCGAGATACACCGTTCCACCACGAAAATAGCTTACGGAGTGATACGATTGTGACACAGGCTGACGATAAGCCATGCCTGCTTGTGCTGGTCGGACCGACCGCAGTAGGTAAAACGAGGCTGAGCTTAAGGCTCGCCGCCGAATACGGGGCTGAAATTATTTCCGGGGATTCCATGCAGGTTTATCGCGGCATGGATGTCGGGACGGCCAAAGCGACGCCGCAGGAGCGGCAGCTCGTCCCGCATCATTTGATCGATATTCATGATCCGGATCACCCTTTTTCCGTAGCCGAATTTCAGGAACGGGCCACCGCGTTGATCTTTGACATCCATGGGCGAGGCAAGCTGCCTTTTATAGTGGGAGGCACGGGTCTTTACGTCGAGTCGGTTTGCTACAGTTTTCAATTCAGCGAGAGCGGCTCGGACGAAGCCTTTCGCAGCGAGCAAGCTGCATATGCCGCCGAATACGGTGCCGAAGCGCTGCTGGAGCGGCTGCGGCAGATCGATCCGGACAGCGCAGAGCGGCTGCATGCCAACGACCAACGGCGCATTATTCGGGCGCTTGAAATCTACCACTTGACGGGTGAACGATTATCCGACATGCTGAAGGTACAAAAAAAGCAGTCGCCTTACGAACTATGTATCGTCGGGTTGACAATGGACAGAGCTTTACTATATAAACGTATTGAAGAGCGGGTCGATCAGATGATTGCGGAAGGATTGGTCGATGAGGTCGAGGGGCTGCTGAAGCAAGGCTACGGCAAACAATACATATCGATGCAGGGACTTGGCTACAAGGAAATAATCGATTATTTGCAGGGCAATTTGTCCTGGGAAGCCGCCGTGGAACTGTTGAAAAGGGATACCCGCCGATTCGCCAAACGCCAGCTCTCCTGGTTTCGCCATATGAAGGATATTCATTGGGTGGATGTGAGCGAAATGGGAAATTTTTCTGCCCATTTGGACCAGGTTCATGCTATAATAGCAGATAGATTAAAATTGGACGTTAAACTCATTTGAGGGGGCCCACGATGAACAAGTCGATTAATATTCAGGACACATTTTTGAACCAGCTGCGCAAGGAAAATATTCCGGTGACCGTTTATCTTACAAATGGGTTTCAAATCCGCGGTGTCATCCGTGCGTTCGATAATTTCACTATCATCATTGACAGCGAAGGCCGTCAGCAAATGGTTTACAAGCATGCGATCTCGACCTTTACGCCGCAGCGTTCCGTCTCGTTAATGCAGCAGGAGAACGGCGCGGACAATTAAGTTCAAGGATGAACGGCATCGGCATATGCAACTTTTTCGGATCAGGCTGCGTTTAGAAGAATAAGTACGATAAGAGCAACCTTGTTCGTCAGGGTTGTTCTTTTATTGTCGAAGCCTTTTCGGCATGGAGATCGGTTGAACGATTCTCCCGCCCGGGCACGGGTTCACCGGACTTTAACAATTCTGAGCTTAGCAGGATAGGACTAGGGGTGACAAAGAGATGGCGACCAACAAAAAAACGACTGCAGGAAAAACAAAGCCAAAAAAGAAAAAGCAAAAATTTAGCGTCGGCAAAGCTTTGATGTTTGCGTTCGTATCGGCAGTACTCGCACTTATATGCGCATTGGGCGTTTATATTTTCATTATTATTAACGGGGATAAAATTCTTAAAGAAAACATCGACAAGCTGGATATGGACGAAGCGTCGCACGTGTACGACGTGAACGAAAACGAAGTGGCGGTGCTTTACCGGGAAAACCGGGAAATTGTACAGCCCGAGGATATACCCGACAAGCTGAAGCAAGCTTTCATTGCTACGGAGGATAAAAGGTTTGGCGAGCATTCGGGAATTGATTTTCTCGGGATCGGTCGGGCGCTGGTCAAGGATATCGTGGCGAGGAGCGCCGTGGAGGGCGGTAGTACGATTACCCAACAGCTGGCGAAAAACGTTTTCTTAAGCTCGAACAAAACGTTTTTCCGCAAAGCGACGGAAATGTCCATCGCGGTTGCTTTGGAAAATAATTACGGCAAGGACGATATATTGACGAAATATTTGAATCGGATCTTTTTCGGGAACCGGGTTTACGGAGTCAAGGCGGCCGCCAAAAAATATTTCGGCGTATCGGATTTGAAAAAGCTGGAGCTGTGGCAGATGGCGACGCTGGCCGCGATACCTAAAGCGCCGACCGCGTATAATCCGATTTCCAACCCGGAACGGTCGAAGGAGCGCCGGTCTGTCGTGCTGAAGCTGATGGAGGAGCAAAAATATATTACCGCCGAAGAAAGAGCAAAGGCGGATGCGGTGGAGTATGTGCCTCCGAAGGAGACGGCGGGCTCCAAAGATTATTTGGCGTTTCTGGATTACGTCATTAATGAGGCGAACGACCTGTACGGCATGTCTGAGGACGATCTGCTGCGCAACGGCTATAAAATTTATACGACCATGGACGCAAACGCGCAAAAATTGATCGAGCAAACGTTCGCCAACGATAAATTTTTTCAAAAGGACGGCCCCGAGCAAAAAATGCAGGGCGCCATGGCGATTATCAATCATAAAGACGGCGGTCTGGTTGGCATCTCCGGAGGACGCGACTATGTGGTGCGCGGCTTAAACCGGGCGACCGTTATGCAGCAGCCGGGCTCTTCCATCAAGCCGATCCTGGTTTATGCGCCCGCGCTTGAAAGCGGCAAGTTTACGCCGTACAGCATGCTGGAGGACAAAGAGGCCAATTACAACGGCTATACGCCGCGAAATTACGACGGCGTGTACCGCGGACAGGTCAACATGTTCGAGGCGGTCAAAAGGTCGATTAACGCCCCGGCCGTCTGGTTGCTGAAGGAGAACGGGCTGAAATACAGTATGAAATTCGCCGAAAATATGGGGATTCCGCTCGATCCGGTCAAGGATGCGAATTTGGCGATCTCGCTCGGAGGCATGACAAACGGGGCGACGCCGGTTCAAATGGCGGCGGCATACGGCGCGTTTGCCAATAACGGCTACTTGAATACGACGCATTCCATCGTGAAAATCATCAACGATCAGGGAACGCAGGTAGCGGCGTTTAAGCAGGAGAGAAATGCGCCCGTGATGAGCGCCAAAACCGCGTATTACATGACGCTGCTCATGCAGTCGGTTGTCGAGCCGGGCGGAACCGGGGCGGCGGCCAAGTTCGAGCGGCCGCTCGCCGGCAAAACCGGATCGACGCAAAATGTGATCAAAGGGCTTGAAAAATACAACCGCGACCTTTGGTTCACAGGCTATACGCCGGAATGGAGCGCTGCGGTATGGCTCGGCTTCGACAAGCCGGATGCCAAGCATTATGTGACGATGAGCAGCGGCGCGCCGGCAATTATATTTAAAGAGGTCATGCAGAAAGCGCTGGCCAAACGGACGATGACGAAATTCAACAAGCCGGACGGGGTCGAAGATCCGGTCGCCCCGCCTAAAGGCGTGGCCGATTTGAAGGCCGAATACGTGAAGGACAGCCGGGCCGTAATTGTTAACTGGACGGCGGCTGGAGAAGGCGTCTCGTACCAGGTGTTCCGCAAAGAGGATAAAGACAAAGATTTCCCGGCCGAACCGCTTCTGTCGACCACCGTGTCGGAGGTTAGAGACATTACGGTGACCCCGGGCGCAACTTATCAATATGCCGTCGCCTCCGTCAATCCGGGCAGCGGGGCTTCCGGCGGCATGTCCGCTGCCGTGACGGTCTCCATACCGCTGGATAACGGGCTGCCGGGAACGGGGCAAGGCGAAGGACAGCTCCCGGGTCAAGGCCAAGGGCAAATGCCCGGTCAGGGCCAAGGCCAAACGCCGGGACAGGGTCAAGGCCAAACGCCGGGGCAAGGCCAAGGCCAGACGCCGGGTCAGGGCCAGGGCCAGACGCCGGGGCAGGGCCAAGGCCAGACGCCGGGACAGGGTCAAGGCCTGACGCCTGGGCAGGGCCAAGGCCAAACGCCGGGACAGGGCCAAGGGCAGACGCCGGGCCAAGGCCAGGCGCCGGGACAGGGCCAAGGCCAGACGCCGGGTCAAGGTCAAGGGCAGACGCCGGGGCAGGTCCAGACGTCGGGTCAAGGTCAAGGGCAGACACCGGGGGGCAACCGGCAGCCCGGCGGCGGAAGTCCCGGCTCTGCGACGCCGGGACAGGGCAGCGGCACGACCGCACCGGGAACGGGCGGCCAGCCGGGCACAACCGCGCCGGGGACATCGTCCCCCGGCGGAACGTCCGCTGCCGGAACGGGCAGCGGCAGCGGCGGCGCCACAGCGGGTACCGGTGGCGCCGCCGCCGGTGCCGGGCAGAGCGCCGGCACCGGAACGCCGGAGTCCGCGGCGAAGCCGGGCTCCGGCGGGCGCTAGGCCGGGGCGCATGCCCGGCCTGGCGCTGGCCAGGTTGCGTCGCACAGCCGCAACTATCCGGCCCGGCCCCCGCCCGCGCACAGCGGCGGAAGCCGGGCCTTCATCGGGACGTCCGGATAATGCGAATCCGGACGTTTTGTTATATTTTAGCCGGACGTAGTATAATATGGGATATGGCTAGTCCATAAAATACAAAAAATGGAGTTGAAGAGTGGATCATGAGAGCAACCAAAACGGCAACAATCGCGAAATGGGCAGCTATCGCCGCTGTTTGTACGCTTCTGCTTTCAGCTTGCGGAACGAAATATGCGGATAAGGGCTCGGCCTTATCCGGTCAGCAGGGCACTTCGGGGAGCGCCGGTCAGACGCCCGCAGGTCAGCCGGCGCAGCAGCCGGCAAACGATACGGCGCAACAGCCGGCCGCCCCGAAAAGCTGGAGCTCGCCGCCTGCCATGAAAATCGACGCCAACAAAACGTATCAAGCGACGGTCGCTACGACGCTGGGTACGTTCAAGATCGATTTATTCGCCAAGGATGCGCCCAAAACGGTTAACAATTTTGTGTTTTTAGCCAAAGAGGGCTTTTATAAGGATATTATTTTCCATCGCGTCATATCTACTTTTATGGTGCAAACCGGCGACCCGACGGGAACAGGGCGCGGCGGTCCGGGCTATAAATTCGAGGATGAGTTGAAAAGCCCGCATAAATACGAGCCGGGAATCGTCGCGATGGCGAATGCGGGACCGAATACGAACGGCAGCCAGTTTTTTATTTGCACGGGCGAGGACAGCGTCGGTCTGAACAAAACGCCGAACTACTCCATTTTCGGCAAAGTGTCCGAGGGGATGGATGTCGTTCTCAAAATCGCCAATACGCCTGTAAACGGCGAGTCGCCGAAAGAAAAAATATCGATACAATCGGTAACGATCAAGGAGAAGTAATCCGGTTGTCATCAGGAGGAGGTTCGCATGGCTCTTCAACTATCGGCTAAGGAAAGATACCGCGGCAGTCTGCTCGGCTTGGCGGCCGGGGATGCGGTAGGTACGACGGTGGAGTTTCAGCCGCCGGGCTCGTTTGAACCGGTTCGCGGGCTCGCGAGCGGGGGACCGTTTCAATTGGAGCCGGGACAATGGACGGACGATACTTCGATGGCGCTATGTTTGGCTGAAAGCTTGCTCGAATGCGGCAAGTTTCACCCGCTGGACCAGATGCGCCGCTATGTCAAATGGTACAGGGAAGGCTATTTGAGCAGCACCGGCGTCTGCTTCGACATCGGCAATACGGTCCGCGACGCTTTGGAGCGATTCGAGCGGACGGGCGAACCGTTCAGCGGCTCGATCAGCCGACGCGCATCGGGAAACGGCGCGCTCATGCGGCTTGCCCCGGTTCCTCTTTATTTTGCGGACAATCCGCGCGAAGCGATGATCCGGTCCGGTGACAGCTCGCTCACTACGCACGGATCAATCTTGAGCGTGGACGCCTGCCGCTATTACGGAGGGCTGATCATTGGCGCACTGCAGGGCTCGACCAAAGAGCAGCTGCTGGCCGAACGCTTTTCGCCGTCCGCAGCCTTCTGGGAAAAGCACGTGCTGGTTTCCGAAGTCGAGGAGGTTGCCCGCGGGTCGTTCAAACGGCTGCAGCCGCCGGACATTAAAGGCTCCGGCTATGTGGTTCAAGCGCTGGAAGCGGCGCTGTGGGCGTTTTACCGGAGCTCCGACTTTGAAGAAGGCTGCCTGCTGGCCGCTAATTTGGGCGATGACGCCGATACGACGGCAGCGATCTACGGACAGTTGGCCGGAGCCTATTACGGAGTGAACGCCATTCCCCAGCATTGGTTGGCCGCTCTATCGCTGCGGAGTTATCTGGAAGAAACGGCTGACCGGCTGCTGCAGGCGGCCGGAGAGGTGACGCGCTGTGGATGAACGACATTGCTTGATGCTTCACGGCTTTACCGGAGGGCCTTACGAGCTGACTCCACTCGCAGAGCATTTATCCAAACGCGGCACCGTCTGTCACGTTCCCGAGCTGCCGGGACATGATCCCGAGCTGCTGACGTTGGGGCAGGTTCAATGGGACGACTGGCTGAGCGCGGCTTCGGAGGCTGCTGACGACTTGACCCGACGTTACGGCGCAATCGATCTGATCGGCTTCTCGATGGGAGGACTACTGTCCGCGTACATAGCGAACCGGTTTCCGGTACGCAAGCTTGTGCTGCTGAATGCGGCCGTTTATTATCCGAGTCCGCTGCGGCTCATCAAGGACGTCGCGCGAAGAGCGCGCAGCAACGATTGGTATAAATGGAACGGTAAAATGAAGAAGACGCCGTGGAAAGCGACCTTGCAATTTATCGCTCTCAACAAACGGATGCGCCATGAGATTCCGCACGTTACCGTACCCACATATATTGCGCAGGGGGAACAGGATCATATTATACACCCCAAGAGCGCCCGGTTCCTGTACAGCCAGCTCCGGGGGGAGAAGGAGCTTCACCTTTTCCGTGACACGCGGCATATGATCTGTCTGGAGGCGGAGGCGCCCGAGCTGTTTGACTCGGTGGAGCGCTTCTTATACAAGCATGATGAACGTTAGCGGATTTAATCATTTGACGCTGCGCGTAACCAGCTTGAACCGCTCGTTGCCGTTCTATACGGACATTTTGGGCATGACGCTGGTACACCGGGGAAGGACGGACAGTTATTTGGAATGGGGGTCGGCTTGGATCTGTTTGCTGGAACGGTCCGCTGCTCCGTCCGCAGCCGCTTTGGCGGCATCGAATTCATCTGATGACGCGGCAAACTCCGCCTTGAGCTCGCCGCATTCCGGCTCCGGCGGCGAGAATGCTGAAACCGGGGTATACGGTTCCGGTCATGACGCTGCGGCGGCAGACGGTCCGGGCCTGGATCATGCTGCCTTTACCATCGCCTATGCGGATTTTTCGGATGCCGTGGAAAGGCTGAAGCAGTTCCAAGTGCCGATCGTGCGCGGGCCCGTCTTACGCGGGGGAGGCTGGAGCGTGAATTTTTTGGACCCGGACGGCATCCAGCTGGAGCTGTTCACGGGAACTCTTGCCGAGCGCATGAAAGACTGGCGGTAAGCTGATTGCAGCTCGGGCATATAGACGCTAAACGGGAAAAAGGGGCTGTCCCAATAGCCGATTTTCGTATTTTTCCTGCCTCCCACTCTTGACATGAATCTACATGCAAAAAGACGCTTCCATCCCACTTGTATAGTGATTTTGGAGGCGTCTTTGTACATTGAATCGAAAGTATAAGTTTCTCATACTTGGCTTCTCACAACCTTGACAAACGCGCTCGTCCCTTAAGGGATGGCGAAGCCGTTTATCCTTGATTGTTTGGAACTGGCTCATTCGCTGATATCCTTTTGGGACAATCCCTTTTTTTTAACATGTATGAATGTGTAAAGCTGTTACAGAATTAAGTCATAAAATACTTTGGTACGGAAGCTCAAAACACTGAGGTACACCGCCGATTCGCGGCGCAACGAACTCAGATGCCGCTTGTTCGAACCAGGGAGTAATGGGCCCAGATGCCGCTCGATTCGAAATAGGGCGTAACGGACATAAGCGACGTTATTCACCTTGATTTCGGGCTTTTTAAATTTTAACGGACCGGAGAGCCTTATGATGGCGCGCGGGAAGTTCATTTGCCCCATTTGCTGCGGAATAGAGTCTCCCGGGTCCGTTATATTTGAAAGTTATTCGTTTGACTGCAGTTAAGGGCTCATAATGTCCGTTAGAGCTACATGGTGGCGTTCGATGGACTGGACGACATTGTCAGGCCGGTTTCTTATTGTCAAGAATTGCTGTGCAACTCATTTCTGTGGATAACCGGGGGCTCTCCTAAAAGTAATCGGACCCTATTTCCTCTCTGCGGTGCCGCGCAGCGTCATCGCCCCCGATTTTCGCGGCGACAAATTGCAGTCGATAAGGATTAACCGTTGACAATGACGCCCCCGTTGATATGAATGATTTGACCGGTCATATAGGAGGAATCGCCGCAGGCGAGGAATACATAACCCGGCGCCAGCTCCTCCGGCTGCCCGGCCCGCTTCATCGGCACATCGCCGCCGAATTTGGCGACCTTTTGCTCGTCGAAGGTCGAAGGGATGAGCGGCGTCCAGATCGGGCCCGGAGCTACGCCGTTTACGCGAATGCCCTGCGCAACAAGCGATTGCGACAGCGAGCGCGTAAAAGAAACGACGGCGCCCTTGGTCGCCGAATAATCGAGCAGCTGCTCGCTGCCTTCATAGGCGGTGATGGATGCCGTATTAATGATCGCACTGCCCAGCTTCAATTGGGGGAGCGCCGCTTTCGTCAAATAAAACATCGCGAAAATGTTCGTGCGGAACGTTCGTTCCAGCTGTTCGGCAGTGATATCCTCCAATGATTTTTGCGGATGCTGCTCTCCCGCATTGTTGACGAGAATATCCAGCTTGCCGAACTGCTTCACGGTTTCTTCCACAACCTGCCTGCAAAACGACTCCGAACCGAGATCGCCGGCAACGGTCACGCATTTGCGGCCTTCCTCTTCGACTTGACGCTTCGTATCCTCCGCATCCCGATGCTCGTTTAAATATACGATGACGACGTCCGCACCTTCTTTGGCATAAGTTACAGCCACGGCTCTGCCGATTCCGCTGTCGCCTCCCGTAATGATGGCTACCTTGTCTTTTAGTTTGCCTGCCGGCTTATAACGTCCGTCCTCGAAGGCAGGCAGCGGATTCATTTGCGATTCGATCCCCGGCTTCTGCGCCTGATGCTGCGGCGGAAACGTTTGGGGCGTAAGGGTCGTTGGGCTCATTCATAATCGCTCCTTTTGAGGAAAATGTTTCGTTCCCCAATAGGATGCGACAAGGGCCATTAAATATTCTTGCAGCGGTAATGGTAACGGTACAGCCTCGTATACCCGGCTTTGGCATATAACCTGAGCGCAGCCTCATTGTCATCCGCCACCTGCAAATACAGCCCCTCCGCACCGCTGCACCGGCTCCATACGGCCATTTCGTTCAGCAGCCTCCGGCCGATGCCTTGACCGCGCAGCGAAGCGTCGACGGCAATATTAATAAATCCGGCCCAGCCTTCTTCGACGACGGAGGTGCCGACAGCGGCGCTGCGCCCATCCAGCTCCAGCATGAAAAATCCGGCCAAGGGGGTAAGCTGCGCGAACAGCTGGCGGTAAAATGCGCGGCGTTCCTCGCCGAATCCTTCCATCCGCAAAAAGCTGGACAACCACGCCTCATCATATTGCGGACGGACGGTTACCCGAAAAGGATGTGCATCGTCCGTGCCGGTATTCGCGACGACCGTATCGGTCCGGGCGACCAGAACGGAACAAGGCACCTCTTTTGCATAGCCGTTCGCGGCTAACGCCTCGTCCAACGCCCTCGGCGAGGCGTCGCTAATGTGAAACAGGACAGGCTGCTCGCGTTCACGGTAATATTGCTCCGCCTCGGCAAGCCAGTCTCCGTCCGGGAACGATGGGCCTGCAGCCGTCCATACGCTGTTGGCCCGCTTGGTAATGCCGCCGGAGACCCGATACATCCAGGGGCCGGAGACAACAGTCGAAGAGGCCGGCCATGTATGCAGAGCAAGGCGCTCGAGTTGAATAATGAGCTCGGCTGCCGATACCGCGGCGAAGGGGAGATTGACATTCATAAGGGGACACCTTCCATTTCATTAATGATGAAATTATGATTTATAAATTTGAATAAATATACATTATAATGCATTAAAATACAATTCTTTTATCAAAATTTACCTTTTCCTTATATTTTCCTGACAGCCGATCCGTTTTTCAAATAAGTGTTCCTTTTTCTGCGATCCCGTTGTACCATTTTATGGTAGGCATTTTATATAAGTTTTGCCGAAGCTTTAGAGAGACTTGCGATTAATACGTTGGGGGTGTACTGGAATTGATCAAAGCGATTGTTTTTGATTTTGACGGATTAATCATCGATACGGAAACGCCGGAGTACGAGTCGTTTCGTGCGATGTATGCGGATTACGGCATGGAGCTGACGTTGGACGTATGGGGGCAATGTGTAGGAACGGACGGCTCCTTATTCGAACCGTATACGCATTTGGAGCAGTGTCTCGGGTCTCCCTACGACCGTGAAGCGGCCCGCAGCCTGCGCAGGCTGCGATATGCCGAGCGTATGCGCGAAGTACAGCCGAGGCCCGGAGTTACGGATTATTTAAAGGAAGCACAGACGCTCGGCTTACAGATCGGGCTGGCGTCCAGCTCGTCGCAGGCATGGGTAACCGGATACTTGAAGCAATACGGCCTGCTTGATTATTTCAAATGTATCCGGACGAAGGAGCATGTAGCCAAGGTGAAGCCGGATCCTGCTCTTTATATACAGGCATTATCGTGTTTGGGGGTACAGCCGGAGGAGGCGGTAGCGTTCGAGGATTCGCCCAACGGATCGCTGGCCGCCAAAACAGCCGGCATGTACTGCGTCATCGTACCGAACGACGTCACTGCGACGCTTGTCTTCGGAGAGCATGACCTGCGGCTGTCCGCCATGAGCGATATGCCGTTGTCAGAAACGATTGCCAAAGCTGCCCGACTTGGCTGATGGATCCGGATTGCCGAAAATCCGAAATTTTGATGTCGAAAGAGGGGGTTTTAGTGTCCAGATCAGCACCAGAGCCGTCACATAAATCTGTCCCCAAACAGACCTGGCCCGGCGGTGCCGCCAGGTCAAACGCCGGCGCAGGGCAGTCGGACATCACCGCTGCAGCGGCGGGAGCGGGAGGCGGATTCTCCCCTCATATGGGTATACAGCTTCAGCGTACAATCGGCAATCGCGCGGCGGCCAAGCTGCTGCAGAGCCGGCCTGTGTCCGTGTCGCTTCATGCCGGCGGCAATTCGCCGATCCGGCGGATGCCGATCGTCAAGGATAACGTCCATCGAAGAGCAAATGAAAAGGATAGCCCGGAGAGCATTATCGAGACGTCCAAGCTGAGCCTTTCCGAGCGCAATGCGCTTGTAATCGATCTGCAGTCCGAAGGAAACGAAGCGCTGTTGGATGCTATTTTGAAGGAATGGGGAGCGGCTCCCATTAAAGATGAGGACAAACTCGAACATTTGTTCGAATTGAGCGCGCAAATCGCGAAGCTGCGGGACAAAACTCCGGACAGCTACAGCGAGGAAGACAGCGCCGGTCTTAAAAAAATCGAGCTGGAGCTGGCCGAAGCCCAATCGGTCATGGATCAAAACGGTAATAATCCGTCCGTGCAAATTTACCGCGACGTCATTTTCTCGCTCACACGCGAATTGGCCAAGCTGGGTGGAAAAGGTGCGGAACAGCACGCGCCTGCCGAATTGAATATGCAGGTAAGTCCTGGCGACCGCCAGGGCTACCGCGACGACATGAAGCGGATGGGCACCTGGGCAGGCGAGGCGGAAGCGGAGAAGATGGCCGAAATTATGCATATAAACGCTCCCATATTTGTGATCAGTAAAGGAACGTTTCGTCTGGTGACGCAGGTCGGCGCCGCGTATAAAGGGGTCGGCAGCCTCGCGCTCGTTCACTTGGGCAACCATTACGAGGTGGTCCGCGGCGTACAGGACGGAACGAAAAAAGGGGGAGAGTCCGAGTGGCTCAAGACGTCGAAATCAGGCGACTGTTTGTTCGAGTCGATGCTGCTGATTCACCATAACGGGGTTCGAAAGAGCGAAGAGAAGCTGCAAAAGGGTATTCAGGGGATGCGCAAGCTGGTCGCTGACGGACTGTCGGACGACGCCATTGACGAAAGCATTCAGGAGCTGCTTGTCTTCGGCGACTCGGCCGGAGCCGGACCGAATACGAGCAAGCTCGTTTCCGGGCGTCGGGCCGAAGCGGACCAGAAGAAACAGGAAGCGCGCAGACAGAAAATCAGGGAGCAAAACGAAGCGAATGTGAGGAAGGTCGACGAGAGCTTTATAAATGAACGTGAATCCGAGCTTGCCGAGCTGGAAACTCTGGATACTTTCGGGATCGGCAAAGCGAAGAAAAGCTATCTCAAAATGCGCGAAAATGATCCGACTTCGCAAGCCACCTTCAAAGCTCTGCGGGAGCTGGGCCAGCTGCTTCGGGAGGCGAAGCTGGCGTTGCGCAGGCAGCGCGGGGATTTCGATCTCGATTTCAGCCAATATGAAGCGGATGAGAGCAGCGAGAAACCCGCCAAGCGCTCGGACGAAACGTTCGACAGGCCGAAGAATCTCGCCGAGCGGCTGGAACTGGAAGCAAAAGCCCGCCAGGATACGCTGGCCCGCGACGATATCAAATATGCGGGCTCCAAAAATAACGGCAAGCAATATGTCATTACGGTCAACGGCGTCAATGACGAATTTGTGCTGGACAAGCTAGGTCAGCTCGTCCGGAGGTTTACGCGTCGTAATGTTTCCAGCCACAACCGGGATGAAATAAAGGGGGATAAGCACGATGAGGAACGCGGAATGTATCCTTCCAATCTTAGTCCTTTTCCGCGAGCCAGAGACAAGCAGCAGGCGCGCGGCACAGGCAGCAACAAGATCAAAAACGAGAGCCCGGAAATGCATCATGTGCAGGGCCACAAGCCGTCCGATTATTTATCGGTCACGGCCGACACCGGCAATGCCAAGAACCCGCAGGGGAAGGAATTCGATGCGCTCGCCACGTATTTGATCGATCTGTCGTATATCGATCCCGAAAATATTTCCGCTATTTACACGTCGCTCGGCATGCGTTATTTTATGCTCGATGTGTTCGAGGGCGATCGTAAAGACGCCGTCGGCAAAGCGGAGCAGGAGCAGAAAAAGTCCGGGCCGTCCTCGCAAAAAATGGCCAAGGATCATAAGGAACTGTCGGAGAAGGAATGGCAGGCTTTGCTCGACGTCATTCGCACGAAGGAAGTGCTCGTCGAGGGGATGATACCGGAGGATGCGCTGACCAAATTATAGCGATACATAAATGATATGGAAGGGCAGGTTGACCCGAGCTGTGCAAAACGTATATGTAATCCGTCATTGCCGGGCGGAAGGCCAGGCGGCTGACGCCGCATTAACCGCGGAAGGCCGACAACAGGCGGACATGCTTGCGGACGAGCTAAGCCGTTATCCGATTCGATATATCGTATCCAGTCCGTTTGTGCGCGCAGCAGACGATTGTGCCGTTTGCGGCAGCCGCCAAGCTGTACGTTCATACAGACGACAGACTGTCGGAGCGGGTTTTGAGCGCGAAGCCGATGGAGGATTGGCTGACCTGTCTGGAACGGACGTTTGCCGATCCGGAGCTTTGCTATCCGGGGGGAGAGTCAAGCTTAACCGCCGCCAATCGTGCCGTTTCGGCGATCCATAATCTGCTGGCGCTGGGGCATTCCGGTTATGCGGCCGTGACGCACGGCAATCTCATGGCGCTCCTGTTGAACCGTTTTGAACCCGGTTTCGGCTTTGACGAGTGGAAGCGTTTGTCCAATCCGGATGTGTACAGGCTGCGTTTCCTCGGGGGATGTTTTCAATCGATGGAACGGATTTGGAACGGCATGAATGGAGCCCATCGCCGCATATGATGGATTAATGGGTTGCCAACTGACTGCGCAATCGCTTCGTGTAACAGTTGCAACGGAGGTGAAGAGCATGAGTGATCCGATGTTTGGCACGGAAAACCGTAAAATAACGCAAAAAGATCATCAAATCAGCGTTGTATTTCGAACCCAGGATGCAGCTGCCAAGCCGTTGCCGGAAGAAGCGAAAATGAAATTCACCCATAACCAGGCGTTTTCGGATATTTTCAAGGAATTGGACAGCATGATCGGTTTGGAAGAAATTAAAGAGCTCGTCTTTCAAATTTATGCGATGCTGCAGGTGAAGCAATTTCGCGAGGAGGCCGGATTGCAGGGAGGTTCGCATGTTTTTCACATGATTTTCAAAGGAAATCCGGGTACCGGCAAAACGACCGTGGCGCGGATTATCGCCAAGCTTCTCAAATCGATGGGCATCCTGAGCAAAGGGCATTTAATCGAAGTGGAGCGGGCGGATTTGGTAGGCGAATATATCGGGCATACGGCGTTAAAAACGCGGGAAATGATGAAGAAGGCGATGGGCGGCATTTTATTCGTCGACGAGGCGTACAGCCTTGCGAGAGGCGGGGAGAAAGATTTCGGGAAAGAATGCATCGACTGCCTCGTCAAAGGAATGGAGGATTACAAGCACGACTTTATTTTAATTCTTGCGGGATATACGGATGAAATCGAGAACTTTCTGATGACGAACCCGGGTCTTCCGTCGCGTTTCCCGATCCAGGTTCATTTTCCGGACTATTCGATCGAGCAGCTGCTGCAAATTTCCGAAAAAATGCTGAATGAACGCGAATATTCGTTTTTGCCTGAAACGTTAAGGAAGCTTAAGGAGCATCTTCATTACGAAAAAGCGAACAGCTATCATTTCAGCAATGCCCGATATGTCCGCAACGTGATTGAGAAGGCGATCCGGCACCAGGCAGTCAGACTGCTGAATCGCCATGTTTCGAAGCCGAGCAGGACGGAGCTGATGAGCATTTATCCGGAAGATATTCAATTCGACAAGAGCAAGGACAATTCGTTTGCGCGGTCCGATTTTATGAATATGAGGATGATGGACTCGTCGTGATTACCTGCTGTCGGCACTTTCAATTGCATGGAAAGAATGTGTATGAAAAATGCAATAAGTTGTAATTGCTAATAGGGACGTTTACAATAACTGTGAATGTCTCTTTTTGTTGTTTCTGAAAGGATAGGTGAAGCATATGAAACCAACGACGCATGCCATTGAACATGAACAGCCCCGGGCTGTATTGATGAGTCTGGTTACGCCCCAGCAAAAAAAGCAGGAGGCTTACGATGCGGAGTATTCGTTGTCCGAGCTGGTGAGTCTGGCCGAAACCGCCGGTGTCGAGGTGCTGGCGACGATGACCCAGAACAAGGAATCCATCGATTCCAAATGGTTCGTCGGCAAAGGCAAGGCCGAGGAGCTGAGGCTGCTCATCGACGAGCATCAGGCGAATACCGCCATTTTCGATCAGGAATTGTCCGGTGCGCAGGTGCGCAATCTCGAGCAGTTTCTCGATGTAAAAATTATTGACAGGACGCAGCTTATATTGGATATTTTTGCCCAACGCGCCAAAACGCGGGAAGGGATTATCCAGGTCGAGCTGGCGCAGCTCAGCTACCTGCTGCCGCGGCTGTCGGGCCAAGGAAGCAATCTGTCCAGACTGGGAGGCGGTATCGGTACGCGCGGCCCTGGGGAATCGAAGCTGGAAACCGACCGCAGACATATCCGCGACCGGATCAGCGAATTGAAGCGCCAGCTGCAGGAGGTCGTGAAGCACCGGACGCTGCACCGTGAGCGCAGGAAGAAAACGGGTGTGTTCCAGGTCGCGCTGGTCGGCTATACGAATGCCGGCAAGTCTACGCTGCTGCGGCAGCTGACTCATGCGGACGTCTACGTTGAAAATCAGCTGTTTGCTACGCTCGATCCGACTTCGAGAAATTTGGAGCTTCCGGGCGGCAAAGAAATTGTGCTGACCGATACGGTCGGGTTTATTCAAAATTTGCCTCACGATCTGGTCGCCGCGTTCCGTGCTACGCTGGAGGAGGCATGCGAAGCGGATCTCATATTGCATGTTGTCGACAGCTCGTCCGAGATGATGTCGACCCAAATGATCGTCGTCGAGCAGGTGCTTCAGGAGCTGGGGGCTCATCAGACGGAGCAAATTACGCTGTTTAACAAAATCGATCAGTGCTCCCCGGAGCAGACGGAAATGCTGACGACGGACGGCGAATTTTTGCGCATTTCGGCTTATCGTCAGGACGATTTGGAGAAAGTGTGCGGCGCCATTGAGAGCAAGCTGATGGGCGATTGCAAAACGTTCCGGATTCCGGCGGATAAAGGCGACGTCATCTCGCTCGTTTACCGGGTCGGGGAAGTGCTGGACAACGAAGTGGAAGGCAGCGACATGCTGTTTCAAGTAAGGTTAAATAACAAGGAATACGGCAAGCTGGGCTATTTGCTCGCAGCCTATGCGACGGATGCTCAGGCACATCAAGAGGGAGAGAGCACCGGGCATGTTTAATGAGCGCATTACGGCATGGATGGACAATGCCGAACGGACGATCGAGGGAAGAACGAAAGAGCTGGACCGGATTGTCGACCGGAATCAATGGAAAGTCATTCGCGCTTTTCAAAAGCATAAAGTTAGCGATTATCATTTTTCCGGATCGACCGGCTACGGCTACAATGACCGCGGCCGCGAAGTGCTGGACCTGGTATACGCCGACGTATTCGGAGCAGAGGCCGCCTTGGTGCGGCCGCATTTTGTGTCGGGGACCCATACGATCGGCACCGCCTTGTTCGGGGTGCTGAGACCGGGTGACGAGCTGCTGATGATTACCGGCAGGCCTTACGATACGCTGCATAAAGTGATCGGAAAGCCCGGAGATGGCAGCGGCTCGCTTCAGGATTGGGGCATCTCGTATAACGAGGTGCCGCTGCTGCCGGACGGACGGCCCGATTACGATGCGATCCGCAGCCGTTTGTCGGCGCGGACCAAGGTTGTCGGCATCCAGCGCTCGCGCGGCTACGCATGGCGGCCGTCCTTTACCGTCGCGCAGATCGGCGAAATGGTCCGCTTCGTGAAAGAACTATATCCTGACGTCATCGTCTTCGTCGATAATTGCTATGGAGAATTTACCGAGCTGCAGGAGCCGACCGAAGCTGGCGCGGATCTGATTGCCGGCTCGCTGATCAAAAATCCGGGCGGCGGGCTCGCCGCAACCGGAGGATACATCGCCGGTAAAAGCAAATATGTGGAGCTCGCCTCTTACCGGCTGACCGCCCCGGGGATCGGCGGAGAGGTCGGGGCGATGCTTGGAACTGTCCGGTCGATTTATCAAGGGTTGTTTTTGGCCCCGATGCTGGTCGGACAAGCGGTGAAAGGATCGATATTCGCGGCGGCCGTCTTCGAGCAGCTCGGCTTCGTGACGCATCCGCACTGGAGCGATCCGCGGACCGATTTAATTCAGGCGATTCAATTTACGAGCGACAAGCATTTGATCGCGTTCGTCCAGGGGATTCAGCAAGCATCCGCCGTTGACGCCCATGTCATCCCCGAGCCTTGGGACATGCCAGGCTACGAGCATCCGGTCATTATGGCCGCCGGCACCTTCATTCAAGGCGGGAGCCTGGAGCTGTCCGCCGACGCGCCGATCCGCGAGCCCTACATCGCCTATATGCAGGGCGGGTTAACTTATTCGCATTGCAAGCTGGGCGTGCTGACGGCACTAAGCAACATGATGGACCGCGGCCTTTTGTAAAATATGCTCACATGAAACATCTTGCATGAACCTAACATAACTTGACACGTTTATGTAGGAAGGTTACAATGAAGGTAGCTTTTCAGATTAGAGGTGATGAGTTGTGACGGACGATATACGTCGTAATATGGCGCTTTTCCCGATTGGCATTGTAATGAAGCTTACAGATTTAACGGCAAGGCAAATCAGGTATTATGAACAGCATGAGCTTATCATACCGGCAAGAACTGGCGGGAATCAACGTTTGTACTCGTTCAATGACGTTGAGCGGCTGCTTGAAATCAAGGACCTCATTGAAAAAGGAGTCAACATTGCCGGCATTAAGCAGGTGCTCCTTCCGGTGTCCAAAGATTCCGAGGACGCGACCATTCTCAACGAGCAAACGGAAGTCAAACGCAGGGAGCTTTCCGACTCCCAGCTTCACCGCATGCTGAAGCAACAGCTGTTGGGCGGCGGCAAGCGGGGTCAAGTTTCATTGATTCAAGGCGAGCTTTCGAGGTTTTTCAAAAAGTAACAGGCGTCGCCCTTGCCCTAAGGGCATGTCCGCTCTAGAGCCGATTTACCAACACGCGCTGTTAAGATGCTGCAAATTTTATAAGGAGGAGATTTCACAGTGACGGACAAGAATTACAAAAAAGAGGATATTTTGCGCATTGCGAAGGAAGAAAATGTGCGGTTTATCCGCCTTCAGTTTACCGATCTGCTCGGAACGATCAAGAATGTGGAAATTCCTGTAAGTCAATTGGAGAAGGCGCTTGACAACAAAATGATGTTTGACGGTTCCTCGATCGAAGGCTATGTACGCATCGAAGAATCCGATATGTATTTATATCCGGATTTGAGCACCTGGGTCGTGTTTCCGTGGGTCGTGGAAGACCGCATTGCCCGGTTGATTTGCGATATTTATTTGCCGGACGGAAGACCGTTTCCAGGGGATCCTCGCGGGATCTTGAAAACGGTTTTAAAGGAAGCCGACGAAATGGGCTTTACCGCGATGAATGTCGGGCCGGAGCCGGAGTTTTTCCTGTTCAAAACCGACGATAAAGGCAATGCATCCATGGAGCTTAACGATCAGGGCGGTTATTTTGACCTGGCGCCTATGGATTTGGGGGAAAACTGCCGTCGCGAGATCGTGTTGACACTGGAGGAAATGGGCTTTGAAATCGAAGCCTCCCACCATGAGGTTGCCCCGGGCCAGCATGAAATCGACTTCAAATATGAAAATGCAATCAAAGCCGCCGACCAGATTCAGACGTTTAAGCTCGTCGTTAAAACGGTTGCCAGACAGCACGGTCTGCATGCCACGTTTATGCCGAAGCCGCTGTTCGGTGTGAACGGATCCGGCATGCACTGCCACCAGTCGCTGTTCAGAGGCAAGGCGAACGCGTTTTATGACGAGAACGACAAGCTGGGCTTAAGCGCGGAAGCAAGACAATATATGGCGGGCATTTTGCGCCACGCCCGGGCTTTTGCGGCCATTACGAACCCGACGGTCAACTCCTACAAGCGTCTTGTGCCCGGCTATGAAGCGCCTTGCTATGTTGCATGGTCTGCCAGCAACCGCAGTCCGATGATCCGGATTCCGGCATCCCGCGGTTTGAGCACGCGCGTCGAGGTACGCAACCCCGATCCTGCAGCCAATCCGTACCTGGCGTTGGCGGTCATGCTGAAAGCCGGATTGGACGGCATCAAGCATAAAATGCAGCTGCCTCCGCCGGTTGACCGCAACATTTACGTTATGACCGAGGACGAGCGCGAGGATCAAGGGATTCCAAGCCTTCCCGTCAATTTGAAATCGGCGATCGACGAGCTGCTTCGCGACGATGTCATTTGCGACGCGCTGGGCGATCATGCGCTGGCTCATTTCGTCGAGCTGAAAGAAATCGAATGGGATATTTACCGCACGCAAGTTCACGATTGGGAGCGGGAGCAATATTTGACGCTTTATTAACATTCGATGATCGGATTGTAATAAATCCGAAAGCCCCTTGAATATGTAACGGAACGTTTGTTCCTGCATATTCGGGGGCTTTTTTAGTTGAAAGTATAAGATATTAGACTTAGCTTCGCACAACCTTGACAAACACGCTCGTCCCGAGGGACGGCGGAGCCGTTTATCCTTGATTGTTGCAAAGCAAACTGAAAAACCAAGAGTCGGCGACGGTACCGATTTCTTGGCTTTTATTGTTTCAGGTATTTAAATATAGCGATCCGTCAATTAATGGATATCGCGGAATACACCGACGACTCTGCCAAGAATGGTAACCTGCTTGAGCCGGATCGGGTCCATGGTCGTATTCTCGGGCTGCAGCCGGATATGGTCTTTCTCCTTGTAAAAGCGCTTGACGGTAGCTTCGTCATCCTCTGTCATGGCGACGACGATGTCCCCGTTGTTGGCCGTTGGCTGCTGCCTCACGATTACATAGTCGCCGTTGCGGATGCCGGCGTCGATCATGCTCTCGCCGATAACGCTAAGCATAAATACATTATCGTCGCCGACGTAGTGGCTCGGCAGCGGGAAGTAATCCTCGATGTTCTCCGTGGCTGTTATAGGTACGCCGGCCGTTACCCGTCCGATTAACGGAACGCGGGTGACCGTGAGCGCGAACTGGCTTCCTTCTGCAGAGGAACCGTCGGTAATTTCAATCGCTCTCGGTTTCGTCGGGTCGCGGCGGATGAGCCCTTTCTTCTCCAGTCGTTCCAAATGTCCGTGAACTGTAGAGCTGGACGCCAAACCGACTGCCTCGCCAATCTCGCGAACGGATGGGGGATATCCTTTGTCTTTTACTTCGTTCTTGATAAAATCCAATATCGCCGTCTGACGATTGGAAAGCTTGCTCATCAGTATCACTCCCACATGGGTAATTATTGAAAAAAGTATAACACAGAACCGGAGTTCGTACAAACATAAGTTCGAAAAAACGATTGACACAAACAGATGTTCGTGTTAAATTAAAAACAAGAACAAATGTTTGGGAGTGGATAATGATGGTTTTGAATGATCATTTTGCTTATCGTCCTGCCGGCTCGTCTGTTAACAATATGCATGCAAACAATGAGCGCCGTTCCAGACTGTCCAAGTTTTTTGGACTGGCTGCGGCGGCTTCGATAATACTGATCGTCTTCATCTGCGCCTCTATGATTGGCGGAGAGAAGGACGCGTTCGCCGCTTCCAGCCCTACCGCGAATCAATCCGTCGAGATCGTCATGGGCGATACGCTTTGGTCCATTGCGGGTCAACATGTACATAAGGGACAGGATGTCCGTGAATATATTAATGAATTGAAGAAGCTGAACGGTTTGAAATCGAACATATTGCAAGAAGGCCAGGTTTTGCTGCTTCCATAATTGCAAGTGCCGTTCAGCTCTTGACAATCGATACCCGTAATGTCAAAGTAGAGTTTGATGCATTCGCCGGCATTCAGTCGGCGGACTAATCTTGACGGCATAGGCTCGACATACCGGGAGGACTGGCATGAATAACGAAACGGAACACGAACTAGACATCAGACGAATAAATGAATTGGCCCGCAAGGCAAAAAACGTCGGCTTGACGGACGAAGAATTGGATGAGCGGAATACACTTCGCAAGCGGTATATTGAAGCGTTCAAAAATTCACTGCGCAGCCAGTTGGATAACATTAGATTCGTCGATGAAGATGACAAGCAGTAGCAGGGGTGAGAAGTGCGGTATGCAATACAATGTTTTTTGGGAAAATGCAATACATTGCGAACGTTGGATAATCTGATGGTATCTGGGAAAGTCAGATACATCGGGTGCTCCGACTTTTTGGCGTACCAGCTTATAAGAACTCGCATTCGCAGCGATTACAACCTTTCGGCTGAATGAAATTAGCATTTTAGACGAGGATTACTCTCATCGGTTGAAAGAGGTTTCCGACGCCAGACGCAATATTTATAAAATCAACCTTTGAGGAGATATGCCATGTCGCGCAAGTGGGAACGGATGGTTCAAAAAAATACGAAAACAACGAATAAGCTTAGGGCGAAGCAGGGCAAGCCTTCGCTGAGTCAGGCCGTATCGGACGGTACGATTACGATTAAAGGCCGCAATTGGCTGATGCCGGTTTTACTGATTTGTGTAGGTATTTTCTGTTATATAACGTTCGCCATTACGCCTCAGGACGAAACCTTGTATTGGCTGACCGGGGGCTGTTATATATTGCTCGGTGTCTTTACTTATTTCGTAAGACGCCCGTTTTTGCGCATCGGTAAAAACTTTTTGCTAACGCGCCGATTTACAGGAGACAAGAGAGCCGATGCCGCGCAAATTGAGGAAATCGTCCTGACGAAGGATGCTGTCGTCATAGCGTTGCAGGGAAAAGGCGGGAAATGGGTATTTACCCGGCTGTATCACCGAATTGATGTGTCCGCGATGGCCGATAAATTGAAAGAATTCGCGCAGCTCAACGGGGTAGCTCTTAAATCCGAATAATCGTCGGCATTTATTATTTCAAGAGATGATCCGAATGATCAATATCATCAAAACTCACACATAAAGATAACGAATATTTCATTGGGGAAGAGGAATATGGAACATGACGATTCAAGCGGTATTATTTGATTTGGACGATACGCTGCTGTGGGATGATCGCAGCGTGAAGGAGGCGTTCCGCGCCACATGCGAGGAAGCGACCAAGCACGAACCGGTACAGCCGGAAGCTTTGGAGGAAGCGGTTCGGAATGAGGCGCGCGCGCTTTACGAATCGTATGAGACGTATCCGTTTACGAAGATGATTGGCATTAACCCGTTTGAAGGGCTATGGGCTAATTTTACCGGAGGCGACAACGAAAATTTCCGCAAGCTTCAGCAGCTGGCGCCAGGCTATCGCACAGCTTCCTGGACCCGCGGCTTGGAAGCGCTGGGCGTGGATAATCCCAAGCTCGGCTATCGTCTTGGCGAACTGTTCCCTGTGGAACGGCGCAGCCGTCCGATCGTATATGAAGAAACGTTTGAAGTATTGGCACAGCTGAAGAGTCGGTATAAGCTGCTGCTATTAACGAACGGCGCGCCGGATTTGCAGCAGGAGAAACTGGATGGCGTACCGGAATTGGCCGCGTATTTTGACCATATCGTTATTTCCGGCAGCTTCGGCGAAGGGAAGCCGGCGGTGTCTATTTTTCACCATGCGATGGAACGGCTGAACATTCGCGCGGAGGAAGGCGTCATGATCGGCGACAAGCTGACGACTGACATCCTCGGCTCCAACCGCGTCGGGATGCGCAATATGTGGATTAACCGCCACGAGCTGAAGCGCACCGGGGAAATCGAGCCCGTACATGAAATTACGAACTTGCGCGAAATCCAGGTTGTTATTGACTCGCTCTCTTAATACATATTTTATTCGTACCGGGCACAGCTGTCGTATATGTTCATGAAACAAAACCGTCAGTTCCATTGGAACTGACGGTTTTGTTTCATGTGCGCTTGGCAGCGCGCCGACTAAGGAGTGAAAGTCTCCAGCATACCGCGAGATGGCGGAAGCGCGGCACTTAACGGATCAAGCTTTTTGAAAGCTCGGGTCTTCGAACGGATGGGCGATCCAGCCCTCGGTTTCGATAAAGAGCCGGACAGCGACAATTTGACGATTGTCCATTAATGTGAAAAAGTGCGGTTTGCGCTCGGGAACGGAGATGACGTCGCCAGCCTCCAGCTCTACGTCGAAATAGCCGACATCGTCGGTCCCTTTAATAATAAAGATTCCTTTACCGGCTGTAATGGCGCGAACCTCATCTTCCGTATGCGTATGCACCTGCTCGAACTTTTTCAGCAGTTCATCCAGGTTCGGAGTTGCGTCGGAGAGCGCGATAATGTCCCATGTTTTATACCCGCGGCGTTCGGCCAAATCGGTAATTTCCTGGTTAAAGGTGGAAAGAATTTGAGCTTTTTCCTCGTCGGATAAAATGAATTTCTCTTGTATGGCTTCCGGCAGCTTGGCTGCGTCCCAGTGTTCGTACAGCACTTCTTGCTTATCCAAAAATGCCTTCACATTTTGTTCGCCCGAGATGCGCTCATTCGTATTGCGGATTCGAATTTCGGCCATGGTCATCCCTCTTTCCATTCAATATAATGATGCTTAGGAGACTGTCGATTAAAGGACGGGAGCGGGCTTTGGAGATGACTTCGAAGCTCAAACACGTTTTATTGCCTTGATTTCATTATACTTTTCGGTAACAATGCAATAAAAAACTCGCCCTGAAGCCATTCTCCAAGCCCTTATCCCTATTAATCGACAGTCTCCTAAGATGTATTATAGTGGAAGTTGATCATGATGTCGATCTATTTAATACAATAAATCCGATAGGAATTATAAAATAATTCGTATGAAAATAGTTCCTGTCTTTTCATCAAGTTGGCTTTCTGTTACACTTAAGTTTACATTATTCGAAACTATTTGCGGTACACCACGACTGTTTCCCATGCTTCGCACCAGTAGTTTGAAACTGTTGACGAACGGATGGCTTTGAAAGGAAGATAACGATGAGCAAACCATCATTGCAAGAGCAATTAAAGAAAAAAATTATGATTCTTGACGGTGCTATGGGTACGATGATCCAGCAGGAAGATTTGACCGCGGATGATTTTGGCGGCGAAGATTTGGAAGGCTGCAACGAATATTTGGCCGTCACCCGTCCCGATGTCATTTCCAAAATCCATGAGGCGTATTTTGCCGCCGGTGCCGATATTATAGAAAGCAATACGTTCGGAGCTTCCAGCGTTGTCTTGGCGGAATACGGGCTGCAGGATCGAGCAAGAGAGATCAATCTTATTTTGGCGAAGCTCGCCGTGGATGCCGCTAACAAATACAGCACATCGGACTGGCCGCGGTATGTGGCGGGAGCGATGGGGCCGACGACGAAAACGTTATCGGTCACGGGCGGCGTTACTTTTGAAGAGCTGGTGGACAGCTACTTTGAGCAGGCGCTGGCATTGATCGAAGGCGGAGTCGACGCGCTGCTGCTGGAAACGTCGCAGGATGCGCTGAACGTCAAGGCGGGAAGCATCGGGATCCGCAAAGCGTTCGAGGCGCTGGGCGTCGAGCTGCCGATCATGATTTCGGGTACGATCGAGCCTATGGGAACGACGCTGGCCGGACAAAATATCGAATCCTTCTATATTTCGATGGAGCATTTGAAGCCGATTTCGTTCGGCTTGAACTGTGCAACAGGCCCCGAGTTTATGCGGGATCATATCCGGACGTTGTCGGAACTGGCGCAAACGGCTGTCAGCTGCTATCCGAATGCCGGGCTTCCGGATGAGAACGGCAAGTATCACGAATCGCCGGAATCGCTCGCGACGAAATTGGCCGGTTTCGCCGAGCAGGGCTGGCTGAATATTGCCGGCGGCTGCTGTGGAACGACTCCGGATCATATCCGTGCGATGGCTCAGACGTTGGCGGCTTACAAGCCGCGCGAGCAGGCAGCTCCGCATATGCCGGCGGTTTCGGGCATTGAAACGGTCTTTATTGAAGACGCCAACCGTCCGTATATGGTCGGAGAGAGAACGAATGTTCTTGGTTCCCGGAAGTTCAAGCGGTTAATTGCGGAAGGCAAGTATGAAGAAGCATCAGAGGTTGCGAGAGCGCAGGTCAAAGGCGGCGCAGCCGTCATCGACGTCTGCTTGCAGGATCCGGACCGCGATGAAATAAGCGACATGACCCGGTTTCTTGAGCTTGTCGTTAAAAAAGTGAAAGTTCCGCTCATGCTGGACTCGACCGATGCCAAAGTTATTGAGCTAGGGTTGAAGCATTCCCAGGGGAAGGCGATCATCAATTCGATTAACCTGGAGGATGGCGAAGAAAAGTTCGAAAAAATATTGCCGTTGATACATCGTTACGGGGCGGCTGCCGTCGTCGGTACGATCGATGAGCGCGGACAGGCGATAAAAGCGCAAGACAAGCTGGACGTCGCGAAGCGGTCTTACGATCTGTTAGTCAATAAATACGGCATGAACCCGTCCGATATTATATTCGATCCGCTTGTATTCCCGGTAGGAACAGGCGATCAGCAGTATATCGGTTCCGCGAAGGAAACGATCGAAGGCATTCGTCTCATTAAAGAAGCGCTGCCCGAGACGCAAACGATTCTCGGCTTGAGCAACGTATCGTTCGGCTTGCCTCCGGCAGGACGGGAAGTGCTGAACGCCGTGTTCCTGTACCATTGTACCAAAGCAGGCCTGGATTATGCGATCGTCAATACGGAAACCTTGGAGCGTTACGCCTCGATTCCTGAGGAAGAACGCAGATTGGCCGAAGAGCTGATTTACAATACGAACGACGATACGCTTGCCGAATTTGTCGCCCATTTCCGTGTCAAGAAGGTCGAGAAAAAGGAGAAAATCTCCAATTTGACGCTGGAGGAGCGGCTGGCATCCTATGTCGTGGAAGGTACGAAGGAAGGCTTAATCCCCGATCTGGAAGAGGCCAGGGGCAAATATTCGCCGCTTGACATTATTAACGGCCCGCTGATGAGAGGTATGGAGGAAGTCGGCCGTCTGTTCAACAACAACGAGCTGATTGTGGCCGAGGTGCTGCAGAGCGCGGAGGTCATGAAAGCGTCCGTCGCCCATCTGGAGCAGTTTATGGAGAAGGCGGAGAGCGCAGTCAAAGGTAAAATCATTCTCGCAACGGTCAAAGGCGACGTTCATGATATCGGCAAAAATTTGGTGGAAATCATTTTGTCCAATAACGGTTACAAAATCATTAATTTGGGCATAAAAGTACCGCCGGAGCAGCTGATTGAAGCGTATCGCCAGGAAAAGGCCGATGCGATCGGCTTGTCGGGACTGCTCGTTAAATCCGCCCAGCAAATGGTCATTACAGCGCAAGATTTGAAAAACGCCGGGATCGATGTGCCGATACTTGTCGGCGGCGCGGCGCTGACCCGGAAGTTTACGAAGACGCGCATAGCGCCGGAATACGAGGGCATGGTGCTATATGCAAAGGACGCGATGGACGGCCTCGATATTGCCAACAAGCTGACGGACCCCGAGCAAAGGAAGCTGCTGGTCAGGGAGCTTCGCGAGAGCATGGAATCGGACGTAATGGACGCCGGTAAAAAGGACGAAGGGCTTCCGGTCTTGACGCGCGTCAAGACGTCATCCGTAGACCGTACGCTGCCTGTGCAGGTTCCGCCCGATCTGGAACGCCGCGTCATCCGCGATTATCCGATGAGCCATATTATGCCGTACATTAATATGCAGATGCTGCTGGGGCATCATCTCGGCTTAAAGGGCAAAGTCGATAAGCTGCTTGCGGAAAAAGACCCGAAAGCCGTGCAGCTGAAGGAAACCGTAGATGAAATACTCGCCGAAGCGCAAAAAGAAGGGACGATTCGCGCTCACGGCATGTATCGCTTTTTCCCGGCGCAATCTTCGGGCAATGACGTGCTGATCTACGATCCGAACGATCCGGCAAAGGTGATTCAGACGTTTACGTTCCCAAGACAGGGGACGGAGCCGTATTTATGTCTCGCGGATTATTTGAAATCCGTGGACAGCGGCGAAATGGACTACGTTGGATTCCTGGTTGTAACAGCAGGTCACGGAATCAACGAGAAAGCCAAAGAATGGCGCGATAACGGGGACTACCTGCGCTCGCATGCGCTTCAATCGACAGCGCTGGAAACAGCCGAAGCGTTGGCCGAACGCGTGCATGAAATGATGCGGGACGTATGGGGCTTCCCTGATCCTGCACACATGTCCATGCAGGAGCGGTTCGGAGCCAAATACCGCGGTCAGCGCTTCTCGTTCGGTTATCCGGCATGCCCGAATCTCGACGACCAGCAGCAGCTGTTCGCTTTGATGCATCCTGAAGATATCGGAGTAACCTTGACGGAGGGCAGCATGATGGAGCCGGAAGCCTCGGTATCCGCCATCGTATTCGCCCATCCGGAAGCCCGGTATTTTAATGTAGATAAAAGTTAGGCATGCTATAGGGTAGAGTGGAGCTTGCTCCACTCTTTTCCCATTGTTTGTATGAATGAAGCGTGAACGGAGTAGATGAGGTTTGGAAATTTATTTTCTGGGGACCGGCGCAGGCATGCCTTCGAAAGAGCGGAATGTGACGTCCGTGATCCTCAATTTGCTGGCCGAACGGAATACATATTGGATGTTCGATTGCGGGGAAGGGACCCAGCATCAAGTGCTGAAGTCTCCGGTTCGCATCGGCAAGCTGGAAAAGCTGTTTATTACGCATCTGCATGGCGATCATCTGTACGGTATACCCGGACTGCTCACCAGCCGCTCGTATCAGGGCGGGGATACGCCCTTTACGGTGTACGGCCCGAAAGGAACCAATCAGTTTATTCGTACGGCGCTGGAGCTCAGCCAGGCTCATTTGAGCTATGAGCTGTTGATCCATGAGATGGAGTCTGTTGAAGAAACCGTGCTGTTCGAGGACGAACAGTTTACGGTTAGCGCCGCGCCGCTCGTTCACAGGGTCGAAAGCTATGGCTACCGGATTGTGGAGAAGCCGCAAAAGGGGCGACTGCACGCGGAAAAGTTGAAGACGCTTGGAATTTCGTCGGGACCGATCTTCGGCCGGTTAAAGCAGGGGATCGATGTGACGCTGGAGAGCGGCACGCTGCTGAAGGCGGCCGATTTCATCGGCCCCTCCTATCCGGGGCGGGTCGTCGTCATCCTGGGTGACACGCAGCCTTGCGAGTACTCCGTCAAGCTGGCGAGAGGAGCGGATGTGCTCGTTCACGAAGCGACATTCGCCGAGCTTAAGAAGCATCTTGCCGTCGAATACGATCATTCCACGGCGATGGATGCGGCGCGGGCTGCGCGCGAGGCGGGGGCCAAAGCGCTAATTTTGACCCACATCAGCTCGCGCTATCAGAAGGACGAGGCGGAGCTGCTGGTCCGTGAGGCCAGACAAATACATGAACATACGTATTTGGCGCGGGATTTCTGGTCTTACGAGGTACCGCGAAATAAAGTGGATACGGGCGGCGGCGGCAATCCGGACGTGCAGCAGTGACGGAAAAACGATAAATCCCCATCCGCGGGATGGGGATTTTCGTCAATTCCGGAGACTGAAGACGTCAGCTTTGCTGATGTTCCGACTCGTCCTGAATTTCGCTGCGGAAGCTTTGAAGACTATTTTCGCGGCGCTGATTTTTTTCCTGAAGCGTCTCTTTTTCCTGCGGACTGATTTCGTCGGCATGCTCGTCCAAATAAGCCTCGGTCTGCTCCATGTTTTCAATCGTGTTGTCGATGCTGTTTTGCAGATGCTCGACGTTATCTTCCCGGTTATCCGGTTTTGCCATGAGGAATTACAGCTCCTTTTTTTCATTAATCGGTATACGAACTGCACACCAAGCTTACAATTCCACAATCGGTGTCCAATTATACCCGGTTAGGCTTTTGACAGGTGATGCTTTTTTAAGGATCACGAATGTTAGTTTTATTTACGGATTCGCATGTTCAGTCAGATGCAATTGGAGGGGAAACGGTTTTGTTAGGTTTTTCGATTGTAACCGGGTTTTATTTGCTAGGCATAATGCTGCAAACGGCGCTGAATATTCCGATTCCGGCGAATGTCATCGGCCTCATATTGTTTACGGCCAGTCTGTTTTTGAAGCTCGTAAAGCTGGAGTGGGTCGAGGATGCAGGCCAATTTTTAATCAACCATATGCTGTTGTTCTTTATTCCGTTTGTTGTCGGTACGATGGTGTTCTTTCAATTCATCGGCGTCTATGCGGTTCAGCTGCTGGTCAGTCTTTTTGCAAGCACGGTCGGCGTATTGCTCGTCACGGGGTGGACGGTCAAGCTTGTCAACAGGAAGGAGCGCCGGCAGCATGAATCTTCATAATATTTCGGAGCAGCCGATCTTCGGATTGGCGCTTTCCATCATCAGCTATTCCATTGCGCTTATCCTGTACCGCAGGTGGCGGTGGCTTCATCCGCTGTTTATAAGCTCCGCTTTGATCATCGCTTTTTTGCTGGCTGCGCACATCCCGTATGAAGCGTATCGGAAGGGCGGCGACGCGCTCGTTCTCGTTTTGGGCCCGGCCACGGTGGCATTAGGGATTCCGTTGTATAAAAACGCCCGGAACATCCGTTCGAAAATGGTTTCGATTGTGACGGGGGTGACGGCAGGCTCGGTTAGCGCGATGCTGTTGTCGGCCGGGTTAGTTTGGAGCCTGGGAGGCTCGATGCAGCTCATAGTCACGCTGATGCCGAAATCGGTGACTTCGCCGATCGCGATGGAAATATCGCGTCAAGCCGGCGGTATTCCGGAGCTTACTGCAGTCATGACCGTGTTGACGGGGCTGATCGGCAGCATGTTCGGCCCGGCGCTGCTGAGACTTTGCGGCGTACGCGACGACATATCGATCGGAACGGCTATCGGTACTGCGGCTCATGGGATTGGAACGGCCAAAATTATCCGAGATTCCGAGCTGCAGGGCAGCGTCGGCGGATTCGCGATGGGTGCTGCTGCAATTTTGACTTCGATCTTATTCATTCCGGTTTATATATGGCTTCGCTGAATGCAGCGGCTGCAAACGAGTCCTTACAAAACATTCATAACCCGAGAATGTCTGCTTAATAATCATCTGCTACTCTGGGAACGTAATGGAAAACCAACTTCCGGAGGAAAGGTGTGTTGACTGTGACTCAACCTGCAGTGCAAGCGGTAACGCAAACGGCCCGATTGGCCGTCAAGCTGGCTTCAAGCAGCGAAGAAATCGAACAGGCAATGCGATTGCGATATCAAGTATTTGTCGAAGAGGAAAAGAACATGCAGATGCTGAACGAATCCGGGCTCGAACAGGATCCGTACGATGTTTATTGCGATCATTTGATAGTCAAGGATGTGGATCATGACACGGTCGTCGGGACGTACCGTCTGCTTCCGGGACGACGGGCGGCGGCGCATATCGGCTTTTATTCGGAGACAGAGTTCGATTTAAGCGAATTCCATGATTATAAAGACCACGCCTTGGAACTGGGCCGCAGCTGCATCCATCCGGCGTACCGCGGCGGCAAAGCGATTCAACTGCTGTGGGAAGGCATCGCCGGTTATAGCGAACAGCATCACCACTCTCATCTGATCGGCTGTGCCAGCGTTCACGTTCCGGCATTAAACGAATTGAACGAGATATACAGCATGCTTCGGAAAAAGCAAGTATGGACGGACCATTACGGTATTCGCCCGCTCGAAACGCATCGGATTGCAGGACTGAATGTGCTGGAAAGCGGCTGGAATGAAAAAGAAGTATTCCGCAGGCTCCCGCCGCTCATGAAGGGGTATCAATGGCTGGGCGCGCAAATTGGCGGGGACCCGGCTTACGATTCGCAGTTCGATACGGTAGATTTTTTCATTGTGCTGGAAAAAGAGCGGGTAACCCGCAAATATAAACAGCATTTTTTGAGCCGATAAGGCCAGTCTCGGGCTGGAGGGACACGAAATGTACGAATGGATCGGAAAAATAACGGCGAATTCCCGGTTTATGGGGATATTATCCAGGATATGCGGTTGGATTCCGCGACCCTTGATTCTGCTTGCTTGCCGCAGTATGGGGCTTCTGCTGCTGTTGCTGGCCGGACGTTCGCAGCGGGACAATCTTCTCAACAATATGCGGGACTTGCTTCCGGGTCGCAGCGATAAAGAAAGGCGATCGATCCGGAGGCGCTATTTTCAAAATATCGTTTTTACTCTGTACGAGTTGATGCTCGAAGCGGACCGGTTGCAGACCGGTGTCGAACGGCCGTTCCGCATTCGCGGAGAGGATCATCTGGAGCAGGCGCTCCGGATAGGGCACGGGGCCATCGTCTATACGCCGCATGCTGGTAATTTTTTTTATTACTATTGGTACTTGTGCCGGAATTATCGTTGTCTTACAATCGCAACCGCGGGAAGTCCGGAGCTAAGGCCGTTGTACTTGCGTTTTCAGGCGATGGGCTGTCCGGGGCTCGATTATGACAATACGCCGCCGTTGGAGCTGCTTCGCAAGCTGCGCAGTCATTTGGCCGGGAACGGTGTCGTCTTTATTTTGGGCGATTTTTGGCGGCCGACGTTTCCGGAATCCCGATTTTTCGGCAAAAGAACGCGGTCCCCGGAAGGCGCGGCGAAGCTCGCGATCGAGCTGCGGGTGCCGATTATTCCATTTTACGGTCGAAGAACGCGGGGATTTGAGCATGAATTGAATTTTGAACAGCCGCTGCATTTGTATGCCGGCTTTACGAAGCAGCAGCGGGGCGAGGCGACGCTTGTACTAAACCGTTTCATGGAACGTGTAATCCGGCAGCATCCGGAGCAATGGTTTTATTGGTTTAATGCGGAGCAGCGGTGGGAGCCGGAGCCTGAAGCGCACCTGAAGGCCGGACGGGAACGAAAGCGGGCTGAACGGCCGGTGAAGAATAAGAAATCGGTTGCGTCGCATGAAAGCGGACCGGCTGCAGCGAAGGAACGGGCAGCGTCGCCGGAAACCGTGGCTGAGGCGGCGGAAACGGAAATGAAGCGGGATCGCAATGCCATCTAAGGTCGCTTTTTGAATGGATACTCCTAAATATGGATAGACTAGGTCAGGAAACAAAATGGTTACTCAGGAGGGACTGGGTATGAATTTTACAAGTCAAGATATTGCCGTCATCGAGCAAGCGCTTCAACTGGCCATTCAGAATGAAGCCAAAAGCTCGAAAGCGAATCAGTTTCGCGAGGTGCTGACAAAGCTGCAGGCGAGTGCAACCGCGGCGATCCAGGGACAGTATCTGCAGACGGTTGCGCACGATGGCCTGCGGTTTGATTATGACGATTCATCCGACTTGCTGTAACGGTATTTGTTTCATTTTGGACCATAGCGCATATGCATGAACTTTAGTAAATTTACTATAACCCTGAACGGGATTGTCCCGTTCGGGGTTTTCTTTTCCGCTTGAACGCCTTAAGATAGGGATGTTTTTCTTGTAGAGTCGGGCAAATAACGATTGCCGCACGAACATGTATTCGGTATAATAGGCGTAACCGGATTTCGTAACCGTCGGTTTATTTTTATCGCATGCTGTGGAGTGAAGAAACCATGATTCGTAAGAAACGGCTGGACGAATTAATAACGGAATTGAGAGGCAACGAACATATTATCAACTGGCATGAAGTCGAACCGCAGGAGGCAAGAACAAGGCCAGTACCGGATACCGTAGATCCGCGAATAAAAGCCGCATTGGTCAAAAGAGGTATCGAACGGCTATATACGCATCAGTATACCGCCTACGAGACGGTAAGCAAAGGCGAACATATTGTAGCCGTAACCCCGACCGCATCCGGCAAAACGCTCTGCTACAACCTTCCCGTACTGCAGGCCATCGCCGAAGACGACGGCAGCCGCGCGCTTTACCTGTTCCCGACAAAAGCATTGGCGCAAGACCAGAAGAGCGAATTGAACGAAATGATCGGCGAAATGGGCATCGACATTAAAAGCTTTACATACGACGGCGATACGGCGCCCGCGATCCGCCAATTGGTCAGAAATGCCGGCCATATTGTGATCACGAATCCCGACATGCTGCATGCGGCGATTCTTCCTCATCATACGAAATGGGTCAGCTTATTCAGCAATCTTAAGTACATTGTTATCGATGAACTTCATACATACAGAGGCGTATTCGGCAGCCATGTGGCGAATGTGATCCGCAGGCTGAAACGAATTTGCCAATTTTACGGCAGCAAGCCCGTGTTTATTTGCACGTCGGCGACGATCGCGAACCCGAGAGAGCTGGCCGAGCAGCTGACCGGGAACCCGATGCGGCTGATCGACGACAACGGCGCGCCGAGAGGAAGAAAACATTTTGTATTTTACAATCCGCCGATCGTGAACAAGCCTTTAAACATCCGGAAAAGCGCTACTGCTGAAGTGAACCGTCTGGCGAAGCAATTTCTCGCCAACCGTATTCAGACGATCGTTTTTGCCCGGAGCCGGGTCAGGGTGGAAATTATTTTAAGCCATTTGCAGGAGCTGGTTAAGAACGAGATCGGAACCAAATCGATTAGAGGCTACCGGGGCGGCTATTTGCCGCAGCAGCGGAGGGAAATCGAAAGAGGATTAAGGAACGGCGACATATTGGGCGTTGTCAGCACGAATGCTTTGGAGCTTGGAGTGGACATCGGCCAGTTGCAGGTCTGCATCATGACCGGCTATCCCGGAAGCGTAGCGAGCACATGGCAGCAAGCGGGACGGGCGGGGAGAAGGCATGGCGAAGCGCTGGTGCTGATGGTGGCGAGCAATACGCCGATCGACCAGTATATTGTCCACAATCCCGAATATTTTTTTGATCGGTCCCCGGAATCGGCCCGAATCAACCCGGAAAATTTGATTATTTTGGTCGATCATTTAAGGTGTGCGGCTTATGAGCTTCCTTTTAAGAGGGGGGAAGAGTTCGGACCTTTGGAGATTGAGGACTTGTTGCAATATTTGGTTGAAGAACGGGTACTTCATCATGCGGGCGGTACGTTTTATTGGGCGAGCCAGTCTTTTCCCGCAAATGAAGTAAGCCTGCGATCCGCCGCTCAGGAAAATGTCGTCATTGTCGATCAATCGGACGTGGCGAACGTAAAAATAATTGGCGAAATGGATCGTTTCAGCGCGATGACGCTGCTCCATGACGAAGCCATATATTTGCATGAAGGGGTGCAGTTTCAGGTCGAGAAGCTGGACTGGGACCATAAAAAAGCCTATGTGCGGGAAGTCGATGTCGAGTATTACACGGACGCGAACCTGGCTGTAAAGCTTAAAGTATTGGATATCGACAGAACGGAGAGCAGAAGGACCGCGTCCATCCATTTTGGCGAGGTTGTCGTAAATGCCATGCCGACGATTTTCAAGAAAATCAAGCTTTCCTCGTTCGAAAATATCGGCTACGGCCCAATCAGCCTGCCCGAGCAAGAGCTGCATACGAGCGCAACCTGGATCGAGCTGCAAGAGCCGGACCCGACGATAGGCACGAAAACGCTGGAGCAGCTGCTGCTGGGCATCTCCAATGTGTTAAGGCATATCGTACCGGTTCATGTGATGTGCGACCGAAGCGATATTCACGTCGTTTCGCAAATCAGGGCCGAGCATACGCAGCTGCCTACGATATTCATCTATGACCATTACCCGGGCGGTATTGGCTTGGCCGAAGACGTATACAAACGTATGGACGAGATCAAAGCGGCCGCCCGAAACCTGATCCGCAAATGCATCTGCGAAGACGGCTGCCCTTCGTGCATCGGTACGGAAATCGAAGGGCTGAGCGCCAAGCAAAAAAGCATGGAGCTGTTAGGACAGCTGTGAAAACGAATCTGAATCAGAGGAGGAATTTCATGTGACGATACGTGCATTCCCATGCATGGAGCCGCTGGCATTTGCATATATCGATAGCACGCCTGTCGCTAGGGCAGCACCTCTCCTGCCGGCCGGAAAGACCGTACTCGCAGGCCGGTCGCTGTCTTCGAGGCTGCGGAAGCGGCCGGAGGCCGTGCGATGAGCGGCCTGCGCGAACGGCTGCTGCGGCATAAGAAGCCGGCCGGCGGCGGGCCCGAGCCCGGTGCCGAGCCTGCCGCTGCCGCACGGGAGGACAGCGCCGCAGCCGCGCCCGCGGCCGATGCGGAGTGGGCGCAGCTCGGCGCCCACATGGAGCAAGGCGAGCATGGCGCCTTCGTGATGCGGCGCCGCGTCTACGACAGCGCGGCGCGGCACGGCCGCTACGCGCTCGGCGAGCTGATCGGACAGTCCGATCAGCTCCATGCGCTGCTGGCGCCGCCGGCAGCGAAGAAAGGCGCTGCAGCCGGGCGCGGCAGCGCAGCGGAGCCCGGCCGTGGCATGGGCGGCCGGCAGTCGGACGGTCGGCTGCCGCACGACCGGCTGCTCTACCTGGATACCGAGACGACGGGACTCGGTGTCGGAGCGGGCAACGTGCCGTTTATGATCGGCATCGGCTTTTATGAACGCGGGCAGCTGGTCGTAGAGCAAATGTTTATCCGCCATCCCGGCGAAGAGCTGGCCATGCTTCATTATTTGCAGCGGAAGCTGGAGGAGCATCCGGTACTCGTCTCGTACAACGGCAAATCTTTCGACTGGCCGATTATTAAAAATCGCTACATCTTGAACCGGATGCCGTCCGAGCCTGAAATTGACGGGCATCTGGACTTTTTGTATCCGTCACGCAGCCTGTGGAAGCATACGCTGCCTTCGTGCCGGTTGGGCAAGGTAGAGGAGGAGCGGCTTCATGTCGTCAGGGAACATGATGTGCCGGGCTCGTTGGCGCCAGCTCTTTATTTTCAGTATTTGGCCGAACGGGATGTATCGATCGTGCAGGGTATATTTGAACATAACGAGCTCGATATTTTGTCGTTAGCAGGCTTGTCGATCCATTTTGCAGGAACACTGAACGGCCAAAGCCGGATCGAGGAGATGGAATTGGAAGAGCTGTACCGGCTCGGTTTATGGCTGGATAAGCTGGATCGGGGAGAGCTTGCCGCCCGGGCGCTGGAGCTGCTTGAGCAGCGGCTTGCCGGCGGGATGGAGTCGGAGGCCGCCGCCGGCTATATGCTGCCGCTGGCGCAGGTGTACAAGCAGCAACGGCGGTTTGCGGACGCATGCCGCTTATGGACCTTGTACACGGAGCGCAAGGGAGAGCGAAGCGTGGTTTCGTTGGAGCCGTTTATAGAGCTGTCGATGCATTACGAGCATCGGGAGAAGCAGCTAGGCCGGGCGCTTCATTACGCGGAATGGGCGCTCCAGCATGCGCGGCAGCGCCAATCGCTGAGACGCTCCTATGGGCTTGATGGTGTCAGGCGGCATGGCGGACATGTTGAAGCGGCCGCCGACGAAACGAAGGCCCGGCAGCATGAGGAAATCGCCGCGTTGGAGAAAAGAGCGGAGCGGCTGCGCCGCAAGCTGCAGCAGAGCGATTCGGCGCAGGCCGCAAACCGTGCGCGATCAACCGCAGCCGGCCGGCGGAGTTCGGCCGCGACCGGTAAGAAACGCGCGAAGCCGGACGTGCAGTATGTGATGGATCAACTGATCTGACAGGTCATTCATCATTCAGCGCGCTTGCTTTTCTAAATGAGCCGGGATGGCTGTCCAGGCCGACACCCTGCAAGCCGGGCGGCCCCGCAGCCGTGTGCAGGCTAAGCGTTAACTGCCGGTTTGCGCCGGTCTGCATGCCGCCAAGGGTTAAACCCGTTAAAAAATGGTTACATAATAGAGAGACAAGTATTGCCAATTTTTCAGTATCGATCAAATGGCAGCGCTTCGTGTCTCTTATTTTTTTGTAAAGGGGAGCCCCAAATGCCGGAACTGCCGGAAATGGAAAATTACAGGCTGCTGCTAAATCCGAGAATTTCAGGTCTGCCGATCACTTCAATGGAAGTGACCAGGGAGAAATCGATTAATATGCCGGTGGAACAGTTTCAGCGGCAGCTTGCGGGCGCTTCGGTGCTTACGGTCGAACGGCGCGCCAAGCATCTGCTGTTCCGCCTGAACAGCTCCAAAGTGCTCATACTGCATCTCATGCTCGGCGGCATGATGTTTTACGGCAGCGCTGCAGAGAAGCCGGAACGGACCGTGCAGGTTACGATAAGCTGGGGGGACCGCCATTTATTTTTTATCGGACTGAGGCTCGGCTATTTGCATCTTCACGACGCCGCGGAAGCGGAGAAGCTGCTGCGCAGGCTGGGGCCCGAGCCGCTGGAGTCCGGTTTTACGATCGACCGTTTCGCCGCGCTCATCCAGCGGAACCGGGGAACGTTGAAGACGACATTAGTCGACCAAAGCGTCATCGCCGGAATCGGCAACTGCTACTCCGATGAAATTTGCTTCGAGGCCGGGCTGCTGCCTTCCAGACGCTGCCATCAGCTGGCGGACGGCGAAATAGAGCGTTTGTACCGGTCCATGCGGCATGTGTTAGCGGAAGCGACGCGTTATGGCGGCTATATGGAAATGCCCTTATTTGCCGGAGATGCGTTGACCGGCGGCTATGACAGCCGCTGCAAGGTGTATGACCGCGAAGGGGAGCCATGCGTGCGCTGCGGCAGACCGTTGGCAAGGCAGGATGTATCGGGCAAAAAATCGTTCTGCTGCCTTCATTGCCAAAGCTAGGGCGGCGGTTTTGCCCGATTCGTTCGTAAAATTCGTGACGGTAAATATGTAACAAGTTCATTAAAATCGGGAGGAAGTGGACGCCGCCGATGTTAAAAGTAGGCTGCCATCTCAGTATCGGCAAAGGGTATGAGGAAGCCGCCAGAAACGCGGTCAGGCTGAATTCGGGCGCTTTTCAATATTTTCCGAAAAATCCGCGGAGCCTAACCGTCAAGCGCTGGAATCCGAAGGACGCCGAAGGCTGCGCCCGTCTAAGCCGCGAGCACGGCCTTGCTTCGATTGCCCATTCCGCTTATTTGATCAATCTGGCCTCGGAGGACGACCAGCTGCGCCGCGCCTCCGTCTTGTCGCTGCGCAACGACCTGGAAATCGCCGAGGCTTGCGGTTCCGTAGGCGTCGTGGTTCATTTTGGCAAATATAAAGGCGCGGATACGTTACAAGGCTATAAAAATATTATACAATGTGTACATGAAGTGCTTTTGGACTGGCAAGGCCGGGCCATGCTGCTCATTGAGAATCAGGCGGGTGAAGGCACGAGAATGGGCTCGACGCTTGAGGAGCTGATGCAAATTCGCAATTTGTCTGATTGCCGCGACCGTGTCGGTTTTTGCTTCGATACGTGCCACGCTTTTGCATGCGGGCTGTGGTCCTCTCAGCCTGACGGCTGGGCGGAGCTGGCGGCGAAAGCTTCCTCCATCGGCTATTTCGACCATCTTAAGGCGGTTCACCTCAACGATTCGAAATATCCGGGGGGTCTGTGCAAGGACCGGCACGAGAATATCGGCTTCGGCCATATTGGCGATGAACGGTTTCGCCAGCTTTTGCAAACGCCCCAATTGCAGTCGTTGCCGCTTGTGCTGGAAACGCCGACTCCGGCGGACGGCTCGCATGCATCGGAGATCGAACGGGTCTTTCGATTAGCGGCAAATTAGCAGCAGATAGCAGCAGATTGGAAGCGGATTAGCGGCCGCCAAGCAAGCTCTGCCGACTGCCGGCACGAAGTAAAGCCCGTTATCCGTCCGTCGGAGCGCCGATAGCCCGCTCTATGGAAAAAGGGAGGCGTTACCTGTCATACACGTTTATTTGGACGATTTGAGAGCTTGTCCCAAAGGCTTGGTCGCCGCGCGCACGGCCGAGGAATGCATCCTGCTGCTGCAGGAATGCGAGGTCGGCATTTTGTCGCTCGACTTTGATTTGGGCTGGGGCCAGCCCGATGCAATGGACGTTGTCCGCTTTATGATTGCCGAGCGGCGCTATCCGCACGAAATATATTTGCATACCTCGAGTCTCAGCGGCAAAAATCAAATGTACCAGCTGCTGTACCGGAACAAACCGGATAATGTCAGGCTGGTCAACGGGCCTATGCTATACGAAACACTCCAGAAGCTATCCAATACCGTACAAGAATAGGTTGTGATTTTACAGATGCAGGTCTTATCTTTGGAACATATTTATTTTATCCGCGAGGGGCGGACGATTTTATCGGATATCGAGCTTCAGGCGAATGGGGGCGAGCATTGGGTCATTCTCGGCAAAAACGGTTCGGGCAAAACGACCATACTGGAGCTGCTTAACGGATACCAGTTCCCGACCCGCGGACAAGTTGAGGTGCTTGGGCATACATACGGTCAATGCGATGTCCGGGAAGTGCGCAAACATATCGGCTATATCAGCCAGTCATTGTACGAGAAGCTGAATCCGGCCGATCCGGTATGGGAGGTTGTCGCTACCGGCGAATTCGCCTTCCTGCGGTTCTATGAGGAAATTCCCGAAGAGGTAAAGCGCAAGGCGTTGGGTATGCTGGAGCAAGTCAGACTGCCTCATCTCGCCGATCAACCGCTCGGTTCTCTGTCCCAGGGCGAGCGCAAAAAAATTATGCTGGCCCGGTCGCTGATGACCAGCCCGTCGATTTTAATTATGGACGAGCCGTGCTCGGGCCTTGATTTATTCGAGCGCGAGCGGCTGCTGGAAACGATCAATGAGCTTCGCCGGCAAAATATTACGATTGTGTATGTCACCCACCATATTGAGGAAATTATGCCGATGTTCACGCATGTGGCGCTGATTGACGAAGGAAAAATTATCGCCTCCGGCCGGAAAGAGGACGTATTGACCGAAGCGAACCTGCTGAAGGCTTTTCAGGTTCCGGTTACGCTCGAATGGTTCCAGGGACGTCCGTGGATTAAGGTGCTGTAATGATGCCATCCGCCGATCACAGTGTATTTATCGGTACGGCCAATCACGGCTACGGACAGCAGGCGCAGGAAGAAATCCGCAGGCTGTTCGGTTCTGAGACGAAGTTCAGCTTCATGGTTCCGACCGAAATCTTTATGTTTTCCGTCCCGGTGAGCCGGGCGGAGGCGGTCGCAAGCCTGCTCGAACGGGAGCCGATGTTTTTGCGCCATATGCAGCCGGTCGATGTCGAGCTTGAATGGAACGGCTCCATCGATACGCTGCAGGATGCGATTCTCGCCGGCTTTCGGCTTGCTGCAGGAACAAAACTGGCAGTTCAGGTCCGCAAGACGGAGCAGGTTCAATCCGGCTTGTCCGCCGGAGTCTGCAAGCAAGCGATCGACAGCGTATTGACCGAGGCTTGCCATATCGCTCCGGTCGTCAAGGATGCCGAGCTGATCCTGTCGGTTTTCTTGACGCCGCAAACCGCTTATGCGGGGCTTTCGCGGCCTGAGGATAATTTGTCGGATTGGCCGGGCGGCGCAATCCGTTTCCGCAGGGAGGAAGGCCAAGTATCGCGGGCCAAATTCAAGCTGCTGGAGGCCGAGCAGGCTTTCGGTCTTGATTTTACGCAGTACCGCTCGGCCGTTGACATCGGTGCGGCTCCCGGCGGTTGGACGTCGCTGCTGCTGGAACGGGGCGTTAAAGTTACCGCGATCGATCCGGCGAAGCTCGATGCGGGACTGCTCAAACATCCGAAGCTGACGTATTATCCCAAAAACGCCGGGGACGTCCGGCTGCAGCCGGATGCTTTCGATCTGCTCGTATGCGATATGAGCTGGAATCCGAGACAGATGGCCAAGCTGGTCAAAGGGCTGCTTCATGCGCTGCAGCAGGGAGGCACGGCTATCGTTACGGTCAAGCTGATGCATAAAAAGCCGTTTCAAACGGTGCGCGAGCTGCTCGAGGACCTGGCGCCGGCGCTTACGCTGCAGAAGGCCAAACAGCTGTTCCATAACCGGGATGAGCTGACCTTGTTTCTAATAAAGGCATAATAACGGCTGCGGAGGAAATGATGACCGAAGAAATGAAGTATTGGAACCGGATCTTTACCGAGCGGAACGATGAGAAGCCGGTTTACGACGATTGGCTGGATAAGCACGCATCGATATTGGAGACATCCCGGGACGTGCCGGTCATTGACCTTGGCTGCGGCATCGGCTGCGACAGCCTTTATCTCAGCGAGCGCGGCTTCTCCGTTATCGCGTGCGATTTGTCGGAGGAGGCGCTGCGGCGCCTCCGGAGGCACGTGCCGGAGGCGAAGACGCTGCGGCTCGATCTTCAAGAGCGGCTGCCCTTCACCGACGGCAGCGCCAAGCTGGTTATCGCCGATCTGAGCCTGCATTATTTTTCATGGACCGATACGGAGGCGATTGTCGACGATATCCGGCGCGTGTTGGAGCCGAACGGCTGCCTGCTGTGCCGCGTAAATTCCGTCCATGACGTCGAATTCGGAGCCGGCCGGGGGATCGAGCTGGAGCCGAATTATTTCGAGCAGGACGGACGCCGCAAACGTTTTTTCAACGAGAGCCAGGTCGACCGCTTATTTCAGGACTGGCGCACGGTTTACAAGCATGAGGCTGTGATGACCCGATACGGACGGCCGAAGCGGCTGTGGGAACTTGCTTTACGAAGTCCGGTGTAAGCTGAGGTTCGGAAACCGAGCAAGTTGAACGCTGCGAAAACCAAATTCATGGCAAAGGAGAGGTCTGCAATGAACGAGCTGATTCAGGCGTATGCGCAAGGCTATGACCAATTGACGGAGGCATTGAACGGGGTGAGCGAGGAACTGCTTCATTTCAAGCCGGCTCCGGACAAATGGAGCATTAAAGAAGTGATCATCCATGTAAGCGATGCGGAAATGATAGCCATCTACAGGATGAAAAAGATTATCGCCGAAAATAATCCGCTGCTGTTCAAATTCGACCCCGACGCCTGGGCGGGACGGCTGAAGTATGAATCGCTTGATCTTCAGCATTATTTGGAGCTGTTCAAGCTGCAGCGTGCCGGAATGACGGCCGTGCTAAAAGGGCTGCAGCCGGACGATTGGGAACGGACGGGCGTGCATAATATTGCAGGCAAGCAGACGCTGAAGGACATTGTGAGCATGTTTGTCGGTCACGTAAGCCGGCATATACAGCAAATCGAGCGGAACAAGCAAGCTTTTCAATCCCGAATCTAGGAGCATAACTATGAAAGCCGTATATGCAGGAAGCTTCGATCCGATTACGCTAGGTCATTTGTCGGTTATTGAGCGGGCGTTCAAGCTGTTCGAGAACGTCCACATTGTGATAGCGAACAACCGTTCGAAAAAGCACTACTTCTCGCTTCCGCAAAGAACCGATTTGGTGAGAGCGTCAATCGGGAATCAGTTTGCCGGGCGCGTTCATGTGGTTCCTTTCGAGGGCGTCGTAGCCAATTATATTAACGCGAATCAAATCGATGCCGTCATCCGAGGAATTCGCAATATGACGGATCTTGATTACGAGTTCCAGATGGAGCAGTTTATCCGTAATACGACAGTCGCCGATACGGTTTATTTATCGCCTTACACACCGGATATGCTGACCAGCAGCTCCTTGGTGCGCATGTTTTTTCAGTCGAACAAATCGGAGCTCGCCAAACGGTATATGCATCCGGACGCCTACGACCTGGCCGTCGCTTTTTTACATGAAATGACGTCCGTCAACGAGCATCGTACAGAATCGGAATGATAGGGAGCGGGCTACAAATCAATCAAGATATAGGTAATACGATTACGTTTTAAAGGGGCTGCTATGTTAACCTACTTTAAAGATTTTATTTTAAATATTTTCTTTATATTTTCCCCGCTCGTATTTTATCCCTATATTTACAAAACAAAAAGCAATGCTCGCTTATATTGTTCGTTGATGTACATACTGTTTGCATTTGCGCTGGTCGTTACGATGTCTTTTCCGATTGATTTGAACGGATTAATTTTCGATTTCCGCTCCATACCGTTGGTGATCGGAGCTTTATACGGCGGAACATTCGTCTCGGCACTGCTGTTCTTTACCCTAATTTTGTACCGGGATATGCTGGGCGCTCCGCATAATTGGTACTACTTTTTTGCCATTTTGCCCGGATTTATACTATTGGTGCTGTCTCTGAAGCCTTTTCAATCGCTTAAGCTGTATCCTAAAATGTTCGTTTCTATTCTTTTATGCACCGTCATTAAGCTGTTTGCATTCGGCCTGTACCTTTCGCTCACCGGTCAGCTGACGCTGTTGACCATCAAGCCGGCCTCGACATTGATAACGTACCTGCTTCAAGCGTGCATCGTCGGTTTTTATGTGTATTTGCTTGAATTTTTAAACGGCCATTTTCAGATGCAGGATGAGATTGTCAAAAGCGAGAAAATAAAAATGATCGGTGAAATGGCCGCCTCCGTCGCCCATGAGATCCGCAATCCGCTTACGACGGTCAGAGGGTTTATCCAGTTGTTCGGAAACGCCAATCTGGAGCCGGACAAAAAAGAAATTTACCAGAAAATATGTCTGGACGAATTGGATAGAGCCCAGCTGATTATTACGGACTATCTCACCCTTGCCAAACCTGACCCCGATATCGTTGAAAAAATTAACGTAAACGGCGAGCTCGACTATTTATCCAATGTGCTGCTGACCTATGCGAATTATAACCGGATTCAGGTTGACAAGACACCGTCGGAAAATAACGATCTGTGCATCCTCGGCGACCGGTACAAATTTCGGCAGGCGCTCATTAACATCGGCAAAAACGCTATCGAAGCAATGAACCAAGGAGGAAGCTTAAGACTGAAAGCATTTTTACGGCATGATGGTGTAGTGATGATCATTAGCGATACGGGGGCCGGGATGACGCCGGAACAAGTAAAAAGGCTCGGGACGCCGTTTTACTCCACGAAAGAAAAAGGTACGGGACTCGGGACAATGGTCTCCTTCGGTATCATTAAGAAGATGGACGGAAAAATTGAAATCGAGAGCGAGCCGGGCAAAGGTACGACATACACCCTATTGTTTCCGGCGGCTGAATGAACTCTGCATGATCATTCAACAAAATCGGATGAAATGGTTGAAATTTCCTTTTAATGTGCTATAATCGATTTTAATCCTATAGAACTCAGGCGGAAGCACCGCTGTTCAAGTGGCAACTTGTTCAGTGAGTGCTTTTTTTGCGTTCTCGGTTGGGAGGAGGCGATGCACATTACGATTAAATTAAAGGCGGCCATCGTACTGGCGATCATTTCGGCAGTTCTGGCAGCCAGCGGAATTTTGCAGCTGATGGGGGAGATGTAGCTCGAATTATTGTGATCCATAGTGCGGTACCGTGAAGCATAAGGAGGAGGGGCCAGACGCCAATGGCGAAAATGAAGCTCGTTTTACTGGAGCAGGATTCGTATTTCATCGATATGCTGTCTTCGTACATCCGCACCTCGGAGCATGCGGATACGTTCACGATCAGCGTGTTTACGTCGAAGGAGCAAGGGTTTTCGTTTGTCGAACGATCGCGGGAGCCTTATATTTTGCTCGTTCATGAGCGGTTTATACCGCTGCCCGAGCATGTGTTTCAACGGCAGCTGGGCTGCCTCATTCTGCTGAGCGACGCGCCGTCGGCTGCGGATATCATGGAATATCCGGTGCTTTGCAAATATCGTCCGTTAAATCAGCTGTTGTCGCATATTATATCTCATTTTAACGAATACGCTTCGAATAGGATGCTGAAGGGGAGCAGAAGCTCCCGCGTTATTTCCGTCTACTCGGCTGTCGGCGGCAGCGGCAAGACGCTTACGGCGGTACATCTCGCCAGAGAGCTTGCGGATCAAGGCAAGCGGGTTTTTTATCTCAACCTGGAGCAGCTGCCGTCCGCGGCATGGCTGGAAGCGGAGCCTGAAGAGGAGGACAATTATTTTTCGCGGATGCTGTATTACGGCAAAACGGACATGAAGCTGCAGACGGCCAAGGTGGAGCGGTATAAGCGAAGACACCGGATTATGGGCTTCGATTATTTTCCCGGCGTTTCGGCGGCGGTTGAAATGTCGGAAATAACCGAACACGATACCGAATCGCTCATCCAATCGGTGCTGGCGTCCGGAGGCTACGATTGCTTGCTGCTCGATTTGGACTCGCCGCTTTACCCGCGGGTGACCGCTTCGTTGAAGCAGAGCGACCAGGTGCTTTGGCTTGTCATTGACGATCGCGTTCATTTGGAAAAAACGAAGCTGCTGCTCAGTCAGCTCGCCGGGCTGGAAGGAATGCAGGACAGCGGACTTAACGGGAAGCTGCGGTTTGTCGTAAACAAGTACGGCGGATCGCTTAGCAGCGGGCTGGCGGCACAGCAGCTGCCCGTAGCCGGCTATTTGCCCTACGTTCCCGAATGGAAGGCGGTCGGCAGCCTGGAGACGCTGCAGGCCCGCGGGGCGTTCAGCGAAAGCGTAGGAGCGATTACCGGGATCTATTCTCCCGACGAAGCGAGGCAAGCCGATGTGGTCCGATGAAACGGTAGCGATCCTCAAGCAGATCGTCAAAGAAAAGCTGGATCTGTCGTTTTCCGTGACGGACGAGCAGCTGATGGAGATGATCGAGCAGGAAGTGTTCGCATTTCCGTTCGAGGACTATTTGACCTTCGGACAAAAGCATCGTTTGGTGCTGCGGCTGTTTCATTCGTTCCGGGGTCTGGATGTCCTGCAGCCGTTAGTCGACGACGCTTCGATAACGGAAATTATGATCAACCGGCACGATCAAATTTTCATTGAGCAGGACGGTCGCGTTGCATTGTCCGATGTGAAATTTGAAAGCAGGGAAAAGCTGGAGGATGTTATTCAATCGATTGTCGCGCGCGTCAATCGTGCGGTGAATGAATCGAGCCCGATTGTCGATGCCCGGCTGCTGGACGGCTCGCGCGTCAATGTCGTACTATCGCCGGTCGCTCTTGAGGGGCCGGCCATGACGATCCGCAAGTTTCCGTCGTCTCCGCTAACATTGGCCGATCTGATCGCCAAAGGGGCGTTGACGGACGAGGCGGCCGCGTTTCTGATCAGGCTCGTCAAGGCGAAATACAATCTGTTTATCGGCGGCGGTACCGGCTCCGGCAAAACAACGTTTCTTAACGCGTTGTCGCAGTATATTCCCGATGATGAACGGATCATTACGATCGAGGATTCGGCGGAGCTGCAAATCCGCACCGTCCCGAATCTGGTTCGTCTGGAGACGCGCAATGTGAATACGGAAGGCAAGGGGGAAATAACCATTCGCGATTTGATCCGTTCCTCGCTGCGGATGCGGCCGAACCGGATTATCGTCGGAGAGGTGCGGGGGGCCGAGGCGTTGGATATGCTGCAGGCGATGAATACCGGACACGATGGGAGCCTATCGACCGGTCATGCGAATTCTACAACGGATATGCTGAGTCGGCTTGAAACGATGGTGTTGAGCGGCGCTTCGCTTCCCGTGGAAGTGATCCGCAAGCAGATTTGCTCGGCCATCGATGTAATGATCCATCTGCAAAGGCTAAGGGACCGGTCGCGCAGAATAACGGAAATCAGCGAAATTATCGGATTGTCCGACGGGGAGGTGCAGTTGAATCCATTATTTCAATTTGTAGAGCGGGGCGAAGCGCCGGAAGGCAGCGTGATCGGCGAGCTGCAGTCAACCGGCAATGCGCTTCGATTCGCGGAAAAGCTGGCGATGGCGGGGGTGACGCCTCACTGATTGGAGCAAGTGATCCGTAGGGGAAGGAGGGATGCAATTGGGATTATGCTTATAGTCATCGTTATGCTGGGGGGAGCTTGCTGGATCGGCTGGACGCTGCTCCAGAGCCAGCGAATACGCAGAGCCGCGTTAGCGGATACCGATGTGAAGGCGAGGGGCAAGCGCCGGCTGCCTGTATCCGGTTGGCCGGCTGCGGCCGGCTTGCTGCGAGGTCTTTCAGCCGGACGCAAACCTGCAGGGACATTGCCGTTATCGCATCAACAGCTTCCGGGAACGGGACTGATCGATTATAACGAATATGCGATGACCCCCAGGCAGAAGTTCCTTTCGGCCGTTATTGCCGCAGGATGTCTCGCTTGTATTGGCTTTATTTTTTACAATCACTGGTTCGGCGCATTGGTGCTTTCCGCAGCCGGGCTGTACTATCCGGTCATTCGTCGCAAGCAGTTAATCCGCAAGCGCAGAAATCAGCTTCAGCTGCAGTTCAAACAGGCGCTTGCTTCGATATCCTCGGCATTGGGAGCCGGTAAATCGGTTGAGATCGCCTTTCTCGAAGCGCTGTCGGATTTGCGGCTGCTCTATCCGGACCCGCAAGCCCTCATCGTCAAAGAGCTTGAAACGATTAACCGGCGCTTGGAGAACGGCGAGACGATTGAGACTGCGCTGAACGATTTAAGCGGCCGTTCGGGCTTGGACGATATTCAGCAGTTTACGGAAGTGTTTGTCATCTGCAAACGGACGGGGGGCAATCTTGTCCAAGTTATGCGCCGAACGGCTTCGATTATCCAGGAGAAGCTTGATATTCAACAGGATATTCAAGTGATGCTGGCGCAAAAGCGGTTTGAGTCGAAAATTTTGGCATTTGCGCCGCTCGTAGTCATTGCCGTGCTTAGCTTCAGCTCGCCGGATTATATGGAGCCTATGTATAAGGGGGCCGGCCGTCTCATTATGTCGGTGTCGCTGCTTATTTTAGCCGGCTGCTATATGGTAACGCAGCTGATCATGAACATTAAGGTGTGAGATTCCATTGATGATGCTGGTGCTGTTTTTCGCAGAGCTTGCAGCAGGCGGCATGCTGCTTCTGGCGGCGTTTCCCGAATACAGAGCATTCGTAACCGAACACCGGGCACAGCTTCAAATGCCGATGGCGGCGCCGCTGTCTTTTTGGCTTATCGATCGGCTGAAGTTGGCCGATCACTTGTCCGAAGCGTTGTCGCGCGTCCATCAGACGATGGCCGGGCTTTACGGAAGCAAGACGGCGATCGTGCGGACCAAATGCTTTTCGGCCAATGTGCTTACTGCGGGGATCGCCGTTGTGACGGGCAGCACTTTACTCGGTGCAGTCGCCGAGGGAGGCGCGGAAATGCTGCTCTACGGCTGCTGTTTAACCGCACTGCTGCCGTTTGTATTTTTCAAGGAGCTGACAGGGCGGCTGCGCAAGAAAAAACGTCTAATGCTGCTTGAGCTTCCCGAGGTGGTCAATCAAATGGTGCTGCTAGTCAATGCGGGTGCAACGGTGCAGCAGGCGCTAACCCGGTGCGTTGAGCATAAACCCGCAATACAGGACAGCCCGTTGCTTGTCGAGCTGGCTGCGGCCGTACATGAAATCCGGATGAATGCGTCGTTTTCCAAGGCGTTGGAAGATTTCAACAAACGGTGCGGCGTCCAGGAAGTATCTTTATTTACGACTACGCTGCTGCTCAACTATAAGCGTGGCGGCGATGAGCTTGTCATGGCATTGAAGGAGCTGTCCTCAACGTTATGGGAGAAGCGGAAATCGTTGGCCAAGACGATGGGGGAGGAAGCCTCGTCCAAAATGGTGTTTCCGATGGTTTGCATATTTATGGTCGTGATGATTGTCGTCGCGGCTCCGGCTATTTTAATGATGGGTTGATTGTACAAAGACAGGAGGCAGCAATTATGAATAAAATAAATCGGGCGATCCGCAGCTTTTGGCACGATGAGGACGGACTGGGCACGCTTGAGATCTTGTTGATCGTGGCGGTACTCGTTATCATCGCCATTGCTTTTCGAAAATGGATCATGAAGTGGGTGCAGGATTTGTTTCTTTCCGCGAATACGGAGATTACCGATCAGTCCGGTACGATTAACAGCAATGCAAAATCGATCAGCCCATAACAGGCTGCGCCGCCCGGAACCCAGTGTGCCGCATCTTGGCTGTCCAAAGCGGTTGCTCAAGGAATCGAACGGAGGCTTTACGATCGAAGCAAGCTTCGTGCTCCCGCTGCTGCTGTTGTCTACGCTGTCGCTGCTGTTTTTGGCGTTATTCGTCTTTCAGACCTCGGCAGCCAATCATACGGCAGGACTGGCGGCGGATCGATCGGCATTCGTCTGGGACAACAGCAAACGGGACCCGATTACCGGATCGTTTTCGGCCGGAGAGGGCGACGGTCTTTATTGGAGGCTGAGCAATGACAGCGTATCGGATCTGTTCCGCTTCCTGATCCCGAATGCAGCTTCGCAAATTGCGCTGCCTGTATCCGGGATTTCCGCATCCGACGGTCCGGAAGGCAAGCTGCGGCGCGTCGGATCCGTCGTTTCGCCGGAATGGAACGGAATCATGAACTACCGGAATAACGGCTTCAGCCGGGTCGTTACGGTTCAGCTGGACAAGCCGTTTCATTCTCCGGGCTTTGCGGAACGCAATCTCCTGGATAAGGTTGAATCATCGGCGCAGGCGTATGTCGTCGAGCCGGTCGAATCGATTCGGATTATCGATCTGACCCGGACGTTCATCCAGGACATCAAGGATCGAATCAAGCCTGATGCGGCGCTCCAATTAATGAAGGAGCCCCAGACGGTTCCGGATAAACCGGCTGTAATTAACAGCCATAAATCCGCTGTAGCTTATTTGCAAACGTTGGTGAACGGCAGCGAGCGTACGATTCAAGTCAATAAAGATACGAAGCGGCAGGTTGATGCGATGGATGCCAATCAGGTGGCGCATCAAGCCTTTTATACGTTCAGCGAGAGCCAGTTGAGAAACGAGCAGCTGCCAAAGGACGTACAATTGCTGAACAACGGAACGGAAGTGAAGGGAGTCGTTTGGCATTTTTTTAAGCAAGCCAAAAACAGCGAGGTGAAGCTGTCTGCCCGTCTGCGGGCGGAGCTGGAACGAAACGGGATCGTCGTTGTCATCCACGAATAGGAGGGAGTCGCCGTGAGACGCTGGAGGAGGCTGATCGCCGGTCAGTGCGGTGCAGTCTCGTTGTACCTGATGTTGATAATTGTGCCGGTCTTTTTACTGTGCGCGATGCTGATCGATTTTTCACGCCTTAAGGTTGCCGAGAAGGAAGCGGAAAATGCGGTAAAAACCGGCGTTCGTTCGACTCTCTCGGCTTTCTCCCGGCAGCTTCAGGCTTATGGACTGTATGCGTTAAGGCAGGACGGCGAGGAGGAACGGACGCAAACGAAAGAACTGTTTCAGCATACCGTATCGGAAAATATGTCCGGCTCCGTGGCCAAAGGCGGTTTTCAGCTGGTAGACCAGCGATTGGAAAAAGACAGATCGAGTATAACTCCCATGTATACGTTAGCCAATCATACGATAATGAAAAAACAAATTTTGGAGGAAATGAAATATCGCGCCCCGATGATCTTTGCTTTGGAGCTGGCCGACAAGTTCAAGAAAACGGGACTTGCTTCCACGTTGGGGCAAGCATCCCGATTTTCCAAAAATGCGGTACAGATCGAAGGACTGCTCGAGGAGCGGGACAGGCGGCTCGATCAGGCATGGGCTGCATGGAGCTCGATTTATAACAAAGCGGCGGCTGCGCATCCATTTTATCAAACCCAGCTTTCCGATCTTAATGAGCTCAGCGGCAAGGTCGGCATTCATACGGTCGACGAGGTCAAACAATCGCTGCAGTCGGCCAAACGGGACTTGGATGATTTGCAGAGTCAGGTCAGAAAGATCGACCGGAATATCCGGTCGCTTATCGAAGCTGGCGCAGGGATATCCGCCGCCGCAGAAAGACTGAGGGAAACGAGAGCGGAGCTAAAGTCGCAAATAGCCGATATCGGTGATAAAATCAGCGATCTGAATCAGCTGCTGGAGGATGTCCAGAAATATGTGGCGCTATTGGCGATGCTTAAGCTGAAATCGTCCGCCGATTTGGCTGAGTTCAAAGCAATGTTAAAGTCGTTTGAGGATGCGTTGGCCGGGGCAAAAAGTGCTAACGATCAATTGAACGACCAGCTTCGCTCGATAACCGCCCAACAGCAATCCTCCTCTACGTCCGCGATGGAAGCCGAGCGTGCATTTGAAGGAATTTATATGATCTCGAGACAGGAGCTGGACGAGTATGGAAGCCAGGCGGCAGCCTCGATCGCCTCATTTGCCGGATTGGAGGCTCAGCTCGGCAATGTGCTGCTGTTCGATGCAGGTAATTACCGCAATGCCGATCAAACGCTGCAATCGTTTTGGAAGCTAGCCCAAGAGCTGTTTACCCGTCAAGGCGCCAAGGAAGCGGAGCGCAACAAAAATAAAGCGGCCGTGACAACGTCCAAACGGGAACAGCGAAACAAGGCGCAGCCGTATTTGGATCAGGTGACGAAAGCGATGGGCAGCTGCAGTCTCACAGGTTTAACCGATCCGTTCAAAGCAAGCTATGTAACGCTGCAGGGCGATCCGTCCAAAGGAAGCACCGGGCTTTATCAAGCCTATATGAGCGTCAACCGGCAGACGGATTTGGCGCAGCCGGTGCCGGACATTAAACTGGATGACGCCGATAAAGCGGGGATGAGTGCGATGAACCTTGTCTCCTCGATCGAATCCGTCTTGGCAGATGTCAGAGACGAGTTTTACCTGGATGAATTTGCGGTCAGCAAATTTAACTACCGTACTTTTGGCTTGGAGAAAGATATGAACGGGCAGGTCAAAGTATCCAATGAATTATCGCGGCCCGACAGCCATGCGCTTGTGAATCAGGAGCTTGAATATTTGCTGTACGGGGCCAATTCGTGCCTGGGCAACTATTCGGCAGCTTATGCGGAAATGTTTGTCATCCGGCTAGCCGTAGGCACAGCCGAAGCGCTCACGGAACCGCATATCCAGTCTTTGAATTTAGGCTCCCCGCTGCTTGTATTTCTGGCCGCCGTTGCCGAAGGCGCGGTGAAGGCTCAAATGGACATGATGAAGCTGGTTCAAGGAGAAGCGGTACCGCTGTCCAAAAAATTCGGAAGTGCTTTCAGTCTCACTTATAAAGATTATTTGCGCTTGTTTTTTTTGCTGCACAGCCGGGATAAAGTGCTGCTGTCCCGAATGCAGGCATTGATCGAACTGAATACGGGGGTTCCATTGACGCAAAGCACCACGTATTTGTCGGGAACAGCAACTACGTCGGTCAAGCTTTGGTTTATGCCGGGCGTCATGAAGTGGGTCGGCGCCTCGGAGCTGTATTCGTGCAGAGTCATTGGAACGCGCTGTTATATTACGAAAACCGGAGCGATGTCATATTGATTGTCGGATCGTGAGATTCATCCGGTATTGGCGAAGCCGTTAACGACTTCGTCCGGTAATTTGCCGCTGCGCACCCATGTGTAAGCTGAAGCAAGCTGTGGAGGTGGAAAATGAAGCTAATCCGCGATCAGGAGGGAGGCATCGTCATGGAGGCGGCGCTTGTGCTGCCTATGTTTCTTTCCTTTGTGTTGATGCTGATCGTATTCATCCAAATCTCGTTAACGGAAATGGCGCTGCAATCGGCCGTTTCGGAAACGACCAAAGTGTTGGCGGTTCATATGTATCCCGTTGATCTGCTGTATGCCCAAGCCAAGAGCAAATGGGATCAAAGTGCCGCTAACGGATGGATCGAGCAAGCGAAAGGGAAAATCGAGGCCGTGCAGCAAAAGGCGGTGAATGCGGAGCAATTCGTTGAGGACTATGAACGGTGGATTCCGGATCCGGTCGTCAAGCTGATAGGATGGGAGCAAAAGGAGCGGGAGCAGCTCGAGGCATTGGCTCAGGCCGAAACCGAGGAAGCCAAAGAGCGTGTTAAAGCCGCCTACACACCGGTTTTGAACAGTGCCTTCGCCCCGATCGTGGCGATGCACGCGAATCCGTCGCGCATTAAGAAAGAGCGGCTTAAGGTTACGCGGGTAACCTTTCCGGATTTAAATCATAAAGAGCATGCGTTTATGAGCATCGAGGCGGAATACGAGCTGCCATTGCATGTCCCCTTTTTCAAAAAGACGGTATTTATCCGGAAGCAAGCGTTTGAACGCGCATGGGTAGGTGGAAGCGGATGATAACAGCGATATTGAGCGGAGGACTGATTGCGGCCGCTTTTGCTACGGACATCGTCAAACGAAAAATTCCGAATCGGCTGACGGCTGCAGGCCTCCTTATTGGCTTATTGCTGCATACGGTCATGGAGGGATTAGCCGGTGCGGGCTACGCTTTAACCGGTGCGGCATTAGGCTTTGCTCCACTGCTGCTGCTGTATTGGATGCATGCGGTAGGAGCCGGCGATGTCAAGCTGTTCGCAGCTCTCGGGGCTTTAACGGGTGCGGAATTCGTACTGCAGAGCATTATGTATTCGCTCCTTTATGCCGCCTTTATCAGCTGTCTGATTCTTATATGGAGACGGGAATGGAAGCAAAGAGGGGGGCGTATCGCAAGGTCGCTGCTGCTGTTCGCTTGGTTCAAAGAACCCCGGCAGCTGAAAGCTTTCGGCCGCTCGCCGCAACATTTGCGGTTTCCATTCATGTGGGCGGTATTGCCGGCTGCGGCGACGGTTTTTTATCAAATTTTATAATACGGAGGGGAGCCCATTGCCTTCGCAGCTATATGGATTACAGGCGGATTATGTCAGCCGCAACGGGCATTTTATGGTGCTGTCATGCGCCGAAGGCCTTCGCCGGGAAGAGCTCTCCGCGTTTCAGGTGAACATGCTCCTGGCCAATAAAATTCCTTGCCTGCTCGACTTGCAGGTCGAAGAGATGGACCAGCAGATCAAGCTGTACTATAACATTACGGGCAAGCGGATGCTTACTCATTGGCTGCGGCTTCAACGAATAAGTATGAAGCAGTTTTTTACACTGCTGTATCGAATTGTCGAGACGGTTGCGGACAGCCACATTTATATGCTGCAGGAAGGCCGGTACGTGCTGAAGGAGGACTATATTTATTGCGGCGACGACTGGAACGACCTGCATTTGACCTACATTCCGAAGGAGCTGCTGCCGGAAAAAAATGCAGTGTCGGCCGATTTGCAACATTTGGCCGCCAGATTGGTGCACAAAGTGACGGAGCTGTCCGGCAACGGCTACCAGGAGCTGATGAATTACTTGCTTGACGAGTCGTTTAATTTGCCGATGCTGAAAAAGCTGCTGCTTAAGCATATGAACCAGCCGGCAGGCGAGGCAGCGGGCGGCTACGGGACAGTTCAACCAATCAGTCATGGGGCAGAATTGAAAAGCGATGCTGCTTGGATACATCGTGAAAAGCCGCTGCCGCCGGAGGTTTTCGTGAAACCATTCCGCCCTGAGCCTGATTTGCGTCAGCCTACGGTAAAGGATGTTCAAACCGGCTCATCCATTATGAAAGAATCCGACTCGAAGATCGTCGAACCTCCTGCATCACCGGCAGCTGCGCCCTGGGACGGGTTAGAAACCGCGGAGGCGGACCAGCACCGCAAGCTTAGGCTGCCTATTATGCTGATCGGATTTCTCTCTATATGTCTGATTTGGAAGCTGTATCTGGATCATCCGGGCGAGGCTTGGCTGATGATCTGCTCGGGTCTCACTTTATTGACGGCTGATCTTGTTTTCATCGCGCTATGGATTTGGATGCCGCCAAAGACGCGCGAAGATGAAGATGACCCGGAGCTGTGGGATATTCGCAGGCAGGCCGCATTGGAAGGTGACCATCGTTCGCTGGCTTCGTCGTCGGAAAAGTCCGGCCTGATTCCGTTTTTTAATGCTGCGGAGTCTCAGCCGCGGCAGACGCAAGCGGGATTGATTCCGGCTGAATCAAGGCTTGCTGCCAAGCTCGATACCGGGATCGATGCCAGGTTGAACACTAAGTTCGACACTAGGTTCGACGCCAAGTTCGACGCCAAGTTCGATAAAAAGATTGATAGCAAGCATGATAATGAGCCGGATCCGATGATGGACCCGATTCCGCCGGGCAAGCGGAACGAATTGCCGGGCGAGCGGCGATCCGACGCTCATTATCGCAGCCTGGAGCAGCGCACGACTTTGCTGTCGCCGCGCGACGCGACGGTTTTATTAAGCAACGCCCAGATGCAAAGCCGGGCATCACAAGCGGTCCTTCCCTATTTGGAGCGGATAGGCGGCGGCCTGCCGGCAAAAGCGCACATTGATAAAGCCTCGTTCGTGATCGGCAGAACCGGGGGCGAGGTTGACCTTGTGCACGATGAGGAGGGCATGTCGCGAGTTCATGCGGAAATTGTGCGCGAAAGCGGCGAATACTGGATCAAGGATCTCGGTTCGCGCAACGGAACAACCCTCAATGGGGAAATTTTGGTGCCTTACCGGATGTATTCTTTGCAGGAAGGTGATATAGTAAAGCTAATTGCGACGGATTATATGTTTAAAATGGGGTCATAAGTTTGAAAACTACATTTGCCGTACATTGGCAGTATGGCGTCGCCACCCATTCAGGCTTATTCCAAACGACGAATGAGGATCGTTCCCTGCTGCGCATCGGCGTTACGGATCAGGGGGAGCCGTACGCCGCAGCCGCAATTGCCGATGGTATGGGCGGCAGCGGCGACGGAGGGATGGCGAGCGAGACGGCGCTCGCGGCGGTGAAGCTGTGGTTGGACGAGCAGCTTCCCGGGTTGTTGAATGCGGGTCCTGGCTGGAAGCCGCTTGCGATTTCGGCGGAACGTTTGTTTCATTCCGTGAACGGGCAGTTGATCGAGCTGGGCAAACGCGGCGGAAGACGGATCGGCACGACGTTGACGCTTATTTTGCTGCTGAACGAAACCTATTATTTATGCCATACCGGCGATTGCCGGGTATATAAGGTGACTCGCTCCAACCGCGTACGGCTGTTGACGAAGGATCAGTCATGGGCGTCCGAGCAGGTCCGCAAGGGCAGGCTTTCTTTGCAACAGGTGCGCAAGCACCCGAAACGGCATGTGCTGCTGCATTGTCTTGGCATGCAAACGGAGCTGAAGCTCATTGCGCGTACCGGCTTTTATACCCCAAACGACCGGTTCCTCTTATGCAGCGACGGCTTTTATGACCGTGTGACCGATCTTGGCATCGAGCGTATACTAAAAGCGGAGGATGGAGCGGGTCTGGGGCTGCAGCCTTTGTGCGACCTGCTGCTGGACCGTGCGTTGGACCGGCAGTCCAACGATAATATCAGCGTATTAATGCTCCGTCCGGCTGCGGCAAGGATCACGCCATGGCGGCGTTTTATTCATCGTTGTAAAAATTTTTACATGCTATTCCCTGTCGAATGGCGGAAATGATATAATAAAGTGTCTTGGTATCATTTCAATACCTTCATGAGCATATATTTTTCACTTACAAATAGACAGGAGCTAATGGAAACGCAATGAGTTTGTTGACTGTAGAAGATTTAAGCCATTCTTTCGGAGGCAGAGTATTATTTAAACAGGTGTCGTTCCGTTTGCTTGCCGGCGAGCATGTAGGACTGGTGGGCGCGAACGGAGTCGGCAAATCGACGCTGATGAATATTTTGACCGGACAGCTGTTGAAGGACAGCGGCAAGGTCGAATGGACGCCGAAAGTACATTACAGCTATTTGGATCAGCACACGAAGCTGACACCGGGCAAAACGATCCGTGACGTATTGAAGGATGCGTTTCTCCCGTTGTACGAGCAGGAACAGGAAATGATGCGAATAACCGAACAAATGGCCGACGCCGATCCGGACAAGCTGGAATTGCTGCTGGAACAAATGGGCGAAATACAGGACAAGCTGGAAAACAGCGGCTTTTATTTGCTGGATGTTAAGGTTGAAGAAATGGCAAACGGGCTTGGCCTGGATGCGATCGGGCTGGATCGGGACGTCGCACAGCTGAGCGGCGGACAGCGAACCAAAGTTTTGCTGGCCAAACTGCTATTGGAGCAGCCGACAGCGCTGCTGCTCGATGAGCCGACCAACTACTTGGATGTCGAGCATATCGAGTGGCTGACCAATTATTTGCAAAATTACCCGTATGCGTTCATATTGATTTCTCACGATACGGAGTTTATGAACAAGGTAGTCAACATTGTGTATCATCTGGAATTTTCCAGACTTACGCGCTATACCGGTAACTATGAAAAATTTCTGCAAATGGCAGATATCAATAAACAGCAGCACATCGACGCTTACGAAAAGCAGCAGGAATATATTAAAAAGCAGGAAGATTTCATCCAGCGCAACAAAGCCAGATATTCTACCTCCGGCCGCGCCAAAAGCCGCGAGAAGCAGCTGCAAAGGGTGGAGCGGATCGATCGTCCGGAAACAGCCGCCAAGCCGACGTTCCAGTTCAAGGAAGCGCGGGCCAGCGGCAAGACGGTATTTGAAGGCAAGGATCTCGAGATCGGCTATAATACCGCGCTGCTGCCGAAGCTGAATATGAATATCGAGCGCGGTGAGAAGATCGCGATTGTCGGCTGCAATGGCGTCGGCAAATCGACGCTGCTGAAAACGATCATGGGGCTCATCCCAGCGTTCGGCGGCAAAACGTATTTGGGCGATTTTCTATTTCCCGCCTATTTCGAGCAGGAAGTTAAAGCGCCGAATTTAACGCCGATTGACGATGTATGGAATGAGTTTTCGCATATGAATCAGCATGAAGTTAGAGCTGCGCTCGCCCGCTGCGGCTTGACGAACGAGCATATTACACGCCCGATGAGCATGCTCAGCGGGGGAGAACAAGCCAAGGTGCGGCTTTGCAAGCTGCTTATGCGCGAGAGCAACTGGATTTTGTTCGACGAGCCGACCAATCATCTTGATGTTGTCGCCAAGGAAGAGCTGCGGCGAGCGTTGAAGGAATATAAGGGAACGGTGCTTCTCGTATGCCATGAGCCCGATTTTTACGAGGATTGGGTAACGAAGGTATGGGACGTTGAAGCCTGGTCCAATCAACCGGTAAGCAAGTAAAGGAACGGTAACAAAAGAACAGCGTCGGGTCCGGCGCGTTCTTTTGCCATACATAAGAAAGCATTTTATTTCAGAGAGGAAGCTGGCCATGATTACTCATGTCGTATTTTTTAAGCTGAAAGACCGCAGCACCGAAGCCGTACAAGCTACTGCTAATGTTCTCACCAACATGGAAGGCAAAATTGATGTATTGAAATATATCGAGGTCGGTCTCGATGTGCTTCATTCGGAACGTTCCTACGACATCGCTCTGATTACGAAATTCGATTCGTTGGACGACCTGAAAATTTACGACAATCACCCGCTGCATCTGGAAGTAAAGGCGCATATGAAGCAGGTGCTTGACGGAACGAGCGTCTGCGTCGATTTTCAATCCTGAACAGCCGAAACAAACGAAAACCGGCTCAGGTGAACCAAGTTCACCATAGAGCCGGTTTCATCATCATCAGCCATAACATCACGACTAAAATAAACAAGTATACATATAACGAGCGGGAAAGCTTTTTGAGAAGCGCCGTACGGTCGTAAGGCTCCGATTGGCGCAGACGGCGAATCGTCGGTGAAAATGCGCGAGCCATAAAAAACAGGGAACCGAACAGGACGATGAACGTTCCGGCAATCCAGGGCGTTTTCCACGGCCATTCGCCAAGCCACATCAAGAGCAGGCCCGAGATGACGAGAACATGACCGGAATGCTTGGATAAGCGCACGACGAATTGAAATGAGTCCAGATAAGCGTGAAGCAAGCTGCCTTCCGCTGTTCTCAGCTTGCCGAGCATGGGGATAAGTACGATAAAGGGTCCAATGGAAACAAGAGCGCTTACCGCGTGAACAAAGACGAGCCAGGGATACAAAATCGATCCTCCAAACTTGAAAAGGTGAATAAAACAGTGTAGCATTCATTTTAATGAAAAACTACACTGTTTTTGCTGTTTGCATGATCAAAAAGAAACCGTTGAAAATACGATGAGGAAAGTTCTTTAATTAAATGGCGCGGAATTCATGGACCCATACTTTCATGTGCGGGAGCCAAGGCATTCCGGCATGCATGGACAAAATGTAATTTTTGTAGCTTTCCAGGTCGGCATAGCCTTCGGTTCGAACCGCTTCGTCGGTCAACTCGCCAAGCGTTTGCTGGTACACCTTGTGCACCTCGAATTTGCGGCCCTCAAGCTCCATAATTTCTCCGATATCGGCATAGCGGCCGTTCCGGCGGGTTGCCGTTTTTTCGCCGCGAATTACTTTCTGTACATCGTCCTCCTTCGTAACGAGGCGGTCAATGGTACATGTTTTCGGTGGCAATGGTTCAGTCATAGGTAGTAACCTCCTTCATTTTGTACATTTGTAAGCTTACATGAAAAGCAGGTCGGAAGCAAACACTCCGGACCCGCTTGAGTAGAGGAGATGACGTTCATGAAATCCCGCATCAATCAGTCGTATGTGCTTGAACTGTTGGAGCGGCTGCTCCGAACTCCGAGTCCCAGCGGTTACTGCGGCAAAATCATGCAGCTGGTCGCCAATGAAACGGCAAAGCTGGGCTATACGGTCGGTTTCACGAAAAAGGGCTGCGGCCTTATCCAAGTGCCCGGCAAGCGTACAGACCGGGTACTGGGCTTGTCGGCTCATGTCGATACGCTGGGCGCTATGGTCCGCTCGATCAAGCCGAACGGCACGCTGCGGTTTACTTCGGTCGGCGGTTATATGATGGGCTCCGTCGAAAATGAATACTGCCAAGTCCATACGAGGGGCGGACGCAGCTATGACGGTACGATCTTGACGAACAAGCCCTCGGTGCATGTATATACGGATGCCCGCGATTTGAAGCGCGAGGAGGCCGTGATGGAAATTCGCCTTGACGAGCGGGTGCAATCGGCAGAGGATGTTAAAAAGCTCGGCATTGAAGTCGGCGACTTCATTTCGTTCGATCCGCGGGCGGAATTTAAAGCGAACGGCTATATCAAATCCCGCCATCTGGATGACAAGGCCGCCGTCGCCGCGCTGTTCGGCCTGCTGGAGCTGATTTCGCGGGAAGCAGTGACGCCGGCGTGCACGCTGCAGCTGCTCATCAGCACTTATGAGGAGGTAGGGCATGGAGCGTCCTACCTGCCCTCCGAGATCGATGAGCTGATCGCCGTCGATATGGGAGCGATGGGAGATGATCTGTCCTGCACGGAATTTGACGTTTCCATCTGCGCCAAAGATTCGTCGGGTCCGTATGACTATGAGATGACAAGCAGGCTGATCGAGCTGGCGAAGCGGGAACGGCTCGCCTATGCCGTCGATATATATCCGCAGTACGGCTCGGATGCCACCGCCGCCCTGCGGGGCGGCAGCAACATTCGGGCGGCGCTCGTCGGCCCGGGCGTGCACGCCTCCCACAGCATGGAACGGACGCACAGCGAAGCCGTGTGGAATACGATCGCGCTGCTCGCGGCCTATGTGCAGGAACCGTGTCTTGTAAACGAATTTAAGGGGTTGTAACGTTTTGAATATCGTAGCCATTGAGCATTTTCATAAAAGCTTCGGGGATAAAGTTTTGTTCGACGACATTTCTTTCCAAATCAACGAAAAGCAGCGGATCGGACTTGTAGGCGTGAACGGTACCGGCAAGTCCTCGTTGTTGAAGGCGATCGCGGGACTCGAAAGCGTCGACTCCGGCAAGCTGGTGCATGCGAATCATTTTCGTACCGAGTATTTGCCGCAAAATCCGGAGTTCGACGCCGATTCAACCGTGCTGGAGCAAGTGTTTTACGGGGACACGCCGCTGATGCGAACGCTGCGCGATTACGAGGAAGCGCTGGCTTCTCTTGAGGAGGCGCCGGAGGACGAGCAGCGGCAGTCGCGACTGTTTGCAGTGCAGCAGCGGATGGATACGCTTGGCGCCTGGGATGCGAGCACCGTCGCGAAGACGGTGCTGACCCGGCTCGGGATTCGCAACTTTACGCAAAAAGTAGGCCTGCTGTCCGGAGGACAGCGCAAACGTGTCGCTATGGCGCGTGTGCTGATTCAACCGGCGGATCTGCTCATTCTGGACGAGCCGACGAACCATATCGATCATGCGACGGTAGAATGGCTCGAGGAGTTTCTGGCCAAATGGAAAGGGGCGCTGCTCCTTGTTACGCATGACCGTTATTTCCTGGACCGCGTGACGAACCGGATCATCGAGCTTGACCGCGGCAAGCTGTACAGCTATGAAGGCAACTATGCGACTTTTCTGGAGAGAAAAGCGGAGCGTCTGGAGCGCGAAGCGGCGGAGGAGGATAAGCGGCAAAACCTGCTGCGCCGCGAGCTGGCCTGGCTTCGACGGGGAGCAAAGGCGCGGACGACCAAGCAAAAAGCGCGAGTGGACCGGGCCGTTGAGCTTCGCGACCGCAAGGTGAGCGGACCGGCGGAGCAGCTTGATATGGCGCTTGGAGCCAGCCGCCTCGGCAAAAAGGTGATGGAACTGGAGCATGTCGCCAAATCGTTTGACGGGCGCGATATGATCCGCGATTTTAATTACATCGTCATGCCGGATGACCGGGTCGGGATCATCGGACCGAACGGCAGCGGGAAGTCGACGCTTCTGAACATGATGGCAGGCAGGCTGCAGCCGGACGGAGGCACGATTGAAACGGGAACGACGGTCAAGCTGGCTTATTATACGCAGGAAAATGTGGAGATGGACGAGAAGCAGCGCGTGATCGAATACATTAAGGAAGCTGCCGAAGTGATCCGTTTGTCCGATGGCGAATCGATCACCGCCGCGCAAATGCTGGAGCGCTTTCTGTTCCCGCCGTCCCTGCAGTGGACGCCGATCGGCAGATTGTCGGGCGGCGAACGGCGGAGGTTGTACTTGCTGCGGACGCTGATGGGCGAGCCGAACGTGCTGCTGCTCGATGAGCCGACCAATGACCTGGACATTCAGACGCTGACCATTCTGGAGGAATATTTGGACGATTTCCCCGGCGCCGTCATTACGGTATCTCATGACAGATATTTTTTGGATCGGACGGCGGATCATCTGTTTGTTTTTGATAACGGGACAGTTCACCAATTTAACGGCAATTATTCGGAGTATTTGGAAAAGACCCGGGCCGACGAGCAGCTGCTGCAGGCCATAGATAAGAAACAGACGGGAACCGCCGCCGGGCAGCCTGCATCGGACGCACACGAAGCGGCGGAAGGCAAAGAAAATGCGCGGCCCCGCAAGCTGAGCTTTAAGGAACAGAAGGAGTGGGACGAAATCGAAGGGCGCATCGCCTCGATCGAGGAGCGGCTTGCTGCGGTCAAGCAGGGCATTGAACGCGCCGGCAGCGATTACGGAAAGGTGCAGGAGCTGTTTGCCGAAGAACAGCAGCTAACCGGAGAGCTGGAGCAGGCAATGGACCGCTGGACCGAGCTGTCGGAGCTGGTCGAACAAATCGCCGCCGGCAAAAAATGAGTATGATACGGTCCGCCCGTTAGGCAAGCGTAAATTTTTTACAATCCGGTTGGGAATGAACCTGCTTTTTGTGCTATAATTTATGTTTGGAAGTATGATGAGCCATAAGCATTCATGAAGGAGAGTAGAAGACCAACGATGATTACAGTATCCAATGTGACTTTACGATACGGCAAGCGGGCATTATTCGAGGATGTTAATATTAAATTCACGCCAGGCAACTGCTACGGATTGATCGGTGCCAACGGCGCCGGCAAATCGACATTTCTCAAAATTTTGTCCGGCGAATTGGAGCCGAACAAAGGGGATGTCAGCATTACGCCCGGCGAGCGGATGGCGGTCCTGAAGCAAAACCATTTCGAATACGACGAGGTCGAAGTACTGCGTACCGTCGTCATGGGTCACGCGCGTTTGTTTGAAATTATGGAAGAAAAAAATGCGCTTTATGCCAAGCCGGATTTCTCCGAGGAAGACGGTATGCGCGCCGCGGAGCTGGAAGGCGAATTCCAGGAGCTGGACGGCTGGCAGGCGGAGTCGGATGCAGCCGAGCTGCTGATCGGCCTTGGCATTACGAAAGAAATGCATGAGCTGAAGATGAAAGACTTGAGCGGTAACGAGAAGGTGCGCGTACTATTGGCCCAGGCGTTGTTCGGCAGCCCGAACATTTTGCTGCTTGATGAGCCGACGAACCATTTGGATATCGAATCGATCAACTGGCTGGAAAATTTCCTTGCCAAGTTTGAAGGCACGGTCATCGTCGTATCCCATGACCGTCATTTCCTGAACCAGGTGTGCACGCACATCGCCGATATCGACTTCAGCAAAATCCAGCTGTATGTAGGCAATTACGACTTCTGGTACGAGTCTAGCCAATTGGCGCTGAAGCTGACGCGCGAAGCGAACAAGAAGACAGAGGAGAAGCGCAAGGAGCTCGAGGCGTTTATTCAGCGGTTTAGCGCGAACGCGTCAAAGTCGAAGCAGGCCACATCCCGGAAAAAGCAGCTGGAGAAGCTAACGCTTGAAGATATTAAGCCGTCTACCCGGAAATATCCGTTTATCAAGTTTTCGCCGGAGCGCGAGGCAGGCAAGCAGCTGTTGACCGTCGACCGTCTGTCCAAATCGATTGACGGGGAGCAATTGTTCAGCAACCTCAGCTTTACGATCAACAAGGGCGATAAAATCGCATTCGTCGGACCGAACGGCAACGCCAAAACGGCACTGTTCCAAGTGCTGATGGGCGAAACGCCGGCCGACTCGGGCGAGTTCACTTGGGGCGTAACGACGTCTCAGGCCTATTTCCCTAAAGACAACTCGGCGTATTTCGAATCCGACATGAACCTGGTCGACTGGCTGCGCCAATATTCGAAGGAACAGGACGAATCGTATTTGCGCGGCTTCCTGGGACGGATGCTGTTCTCCGGTGAGGAAGCGCTGAAGAAGGCGAGCGTATTGTCCGGGGGAGAAAAGGTGCGCTGCATGCTGTCCAAAATGATGATGAGCGGCGCCAACGTGCTGATTTTGGACGAACCGACGAACCATCTGGATCTGGAATCGATTACGGCGCTGAACAACGGAATGGTAGACTTCGATGGGACGATGCTGTTCGTTTCCCATGACCATCAATTTATTCAAACCGTGGCGAACCGGATCATGGAAATTACGCCAAACGGCGTGATAGATAAAATGATGACGTACGACGAATATTTGGAGAGCGAAGAAATCAAAAAACAGCGCGAGGCGCTTTACGCATAACCGGTGTCGAAACGTACGTACAAGCATGGATAAGAAAACCTCTATCGAGGCCTTTCGATGAAAACACATTCGTGTTTTAGAGGTAGCTTTTCCTGCATTATCAGAATGGTTCAGCTCCGCTGAAAACTAATACATTCTGATATTAAAAAGAAAAAAGGATGAGCTTGGGTTACGCAGCTCATCCTTCTTTTTAGCTTCCGCCGGTGCGGCGGCGCTGATTATTCGGCTTCTTGTTGTTTTGGCTCCGCATGACGGCGCTGTTGCCCGCCCGCTGCTGAGTGTTGGACTTGGCATCGTTCTGGGCTTGCTTCTTTTGCGCCAGCTTGTTTTTGACTGCGTCCGCCAGGCTGACTTTTTTCGGCTCATGGGCTTGTTCGTTTGGCGTTTCGTTCACGTCCGACATGGTGTACACCTTCCTTGCATTAGATGATTTCATTGTACTGATTTGTCCATGTGGAAGCAAGTGAAAAAATAGCTTTTAATGAGCTAAGGCTACAGGAGAGAATCTTATGTTTGACCCGACTATTTTTGATAATTTGAAAGTCGTTTTGGAAGGCGCGCTGTACGATAAAGATTTCGATGGCGTCCTGCAAATTACGAACCGTATGGACCGGATGGAGCTTTCCTCGATGTCCCGCTCGTTTGGCATGGAGTTTACGGCAAAGCCGGCAGGCGCCGCGAAAGGGCGGGTCCGGTTGACGGCGTCGGTTGCCGATCTGGCGGCGGAATTGCTGGCCGAAACCGATAAGCAGCCGGGCTGCGGCTTGCAGCTGACGTTTATGCACCCGATCCGTGAGATGGAGGCCGATTGCGCCTGGACGGAAGAACTCATCCGCGACATTTGGGGCGACGGCGTCGAAGCCGCGCAAAGCGTGCGCATGACGTATGGCAGCCAGCCGGTGAAGCTGACGAATCATTTGACCGTCCGGTTTACAAGAAAGCTGGATGAGCGGCAGATCGACGACATCCCGAGCCTGCTCGATCATGTCGTGCTCAGCCTGCAGCGGCTCGACGAACGGTTTGCCGGCCATTAATCTGTCGGGTTCATGCAAATGACGCAGCGGCGGCGAGGCTGAAAGGAGGCGGTGCCGTTTTGACCGAATGGACAGAAGCGCAGCTGAAGGATTGGATGAAAGACAGTTCTGAGCGCAGATTCTTTTATTTTTATACCCCGCTATGCGGCACGTGCAAATGGACCGAACGAATGCTGCAGGTGATCTTGACGCTTGATCCGCAGCTGCCGATTGTGAAATGCAATGTTAATTTTTGCAGGCAGACGGCAATCGAATGGCAAATCGAAAGCGTTCCGTGCATCGTCGGTTTTGGAACGGACGGCGGCATGCGCAAACGCTACAAGATGCAGGCGGTCGACGATTTGCATCGCTGGTTTCAGCAAATAAACGACAATGGGAGGGAATCGTCATGAACGATACGTTTGAAGTAGGCAGCTTGGTCATGGCAGAATATAAGACAGGAATATATACGGGCGAGGTAGTGGAGCATTCCCCGTCCGGCAAATTAGCGGTCAAAATATTGGCTGTCGTGAAGCATCCGACCCAAGGCGATTTGCATCATCCGATGGACCCGGATGTTCCTTTTTTCCACCAGCGCCGGGCACTGGCTTATCAGGAAATTGCTTTGATGCCGCGTCATACAATCAAGCCGTTCAGCGGCAGCGTTCAGGATTACCGCGCTTCGCTGGAGAAGTCGCTTCAAGCCGAAATGAACAAGCTGCGGCAGACGGTGCAATGGGCCGAGCGTAGTTTGCAGGAACTGGAGCAGCTGCAAAAGGATTACGCCGTTTTGAAATAAATCCGTTCAACCATTCGACGGCACTACGCTGTATAATAGAAACGAACCCCATTTTGTCGAAACGGATGTGGCGGATGTTATGCTGTTTGTACTGATTGGATTATGGGCGATCGGCTTGCTGCTGCTGATTACGGACCCGAGGCGTCCGACGACACGATGGATTGCAAGCATCGCGTTCACAGGGGGGTTCGGCGGGCTGTCGGCCGTCATCAACGATCAGATCAACCCTTATTTGAATGCCCGGGGCTGGCTGAGCGAACCGGTCATGCGGATCATGAGTCATACGGAAACGATATGCTCGCTCATCTGCTACTATGGCTTGCCATACACGTTTATTATGTTTACGCTCATGTACCATCCGAACGCATCCGTCTGGCGTTGGACAAGATTGCTGGGCTGGGCGCTATTGCTGCCGCTGCTCGTTTCATTTGCCTTCGAGCCGATGCCCGGCGATCCGATTCCGTACCGCTATGTGACGTTCTGGACGGTTCCCTATATTTTGGCGGGGCTTTTTCTGCTGCTTCACGGAGCGTTTAAGGAACGGAATACGTTTTTGCGCAAGCACCGGATGCTGACGGCACTTGCCGCAGCACCGTCGTTATTTTTTGCCTTGTTCACGCTGTATGTGCTGCCGACCTTTTTCGGCTTGTATGAATGGTGGCGCTACAACGCGGCTGTGATCGGATTCACATTGGCGGTTATTCTTTTTTCCAGTTTTCGTTACGGGTTTATGGGGCTGCAAATTTCGATCCGCAACCAGAAGCTCGATTATACGCTGCGGGCGATTACATCGGGAACGGCCATTTTAAACCATGCGATCAAAAACGATGTCGGCAAAATCAAGCTGTTCAGCGAAAAAATCAAAGCGGAGGCGGAGCAGCCCGATCCGCAGCAACTGATCGGCGATATCGAAGTGATCATGAACGCTTCCCAGCATATTTACGATATGATCTACCGTATTCAGGGGCAGACGCAGGATGTTGTTCTGCAACGGGAAGAAGTGAAGCTGCGGGATTTGCTGGAACAATGCCTCGGCATGCTGTCGCCGGTTTTTCATAACGTTGAATTGATCAAGGATTACCGCTGCGCGGGCTTGATATGGGCCGATCGGGCGCAGCTGATCGAGGTGTTCACCAATGTGGCGACGAATGCGGCGGAGGCGATGCCGCAGGGCGGGCGGCTGACCGTCAGGCTGACGGAATCGAAGCGCAGCCTCATTGTCGAAATGAAAGATACCGGAGCGGGAATGGATAAAAAGCAGGTGAAGCAAGCGTTCGATCCTTTTTATACGACGAAATCCGGCAAAAAGCTTAATTTTGGGCTCGGGTTATCGTATTGCTACGCCATTGTCCAGAAGCATAAAGGAACGATGAGCATCCACAGCAAGCCGGGCCAGGGAACATCGGTATATATGAATTTTCCGAAAAAGAAAGGAGGCGTTGGAGCATGAGCCGGATTCGTGTCGTCATCGTAGAGGATGACCAGGATTGGCTGCGCGGCTTAATGAGCTACTTGAGCAGGGAGCCGGACTTGGACATCGTAGGTCATGCTTCGTCGGGTCAGGCGGCTGTAGAGCTGCTTGAACGGGTCGAGGCGGACGTCGTGTTGATGGACATCATGCTGTCCGACAGTCCTGAAGGGATATGGGCGGCTGCGGAAATCGTCCAGTGTACGGGGGCGAGAGTGATCATGCTGACGTCGATAGAGGAAAAGGAGCTTATTTTCGAGGCGTTCAAGGTCGGAGCGGTGGACTATATGGTCAAGTCCAATTATACGGAAATCCCGCAATCGATCCGCAACGCCTGCGCGAACCGAAGCTCGATTCATCCTAGTGTTGCGGCCCAAATGCGCGATGAGTTTCGCCGATTGAAAAATTTGGAGCAAGAGGTCAGAGTAAAGGAGCTGCGCGAGCTGCTGACACCGACCGAGATACAGGTGCTGGATCTGATCGAGAAAGGCCATACGCAGACGCAGATTGCCGACAAATTCGTCGTGTCGATTCGCACCGTTAAGGTGCATGTCGGCAATATTTTGCGCAAGCTTGGCGGCAAGAGCAGCAAGGAAGCGGCCCAAAAGGCGAAGGATATGGGTATTTTATAACGGCTAAACCGCTTATTATGGCGGTAAAGCCGTCTTTTTTGCATTGGCGGTAAAGCGAGACTTTATGGTATAGTATGTTACAGTTTGATACTTATTGTATGTGGAGGAGTCAGAAATCGATGGCAGTAAACAACATCATCCAAGTGGGCGTAATCGGAGCAGGCAATATCGCCAACGTACACATGAACGTGTTTAAACAAGTGCCGGAAGCGGCGATCGCCGCCGTGACCGACATTTATTTGCCGCTGGCGGAATCGAGAGCGAAGGAGCACGGCATACCTAAGGTGCATGCTTCATATGAAGAGCTGCTGCAGGATCCGGGTCTGGATGCGGTCATTATCGCGGTGCCGAACGAGATGCACGCGCCTATCGCAATTCGCGCGCTGGAGTCGGGCAAGCACGTGCTGCTGGAGAAGCCGATGGCGATCGACGCCGCTTCGGCCAAAGATATCGTCAGGGCGCATCGCGGATCGAATAAAACGCTGATGATCGCCCACCAGATGCGCTGGGAAGCGATTAACCTACAGGTGAAGGAGCAGATCGATAAAGGCGCGTTGGGACATATATATAACATAAAGGCAGGCTGGATGCGCCGCAAAGGAATACCTGGCTGGGGCACCTGGTTTACGCAAAAGTCCAAATCGGGCGGCGGACCGCTGATCGATATCGGCGTTCATATGCTGGATTTGTCGCTTCACCTGATGGGCAATGCCAAGCCGGTCTCGGTGTTCGGCACGACGTATGCGGAATTCGGACCGAAGCGCAAAGGGATCGGCACATGGGGCAAGCCGGATTGGAACGGCTCCTACGATGTCGAGGATTTGGCTACCGCGTTGATCAAGCTCGATAACGGCAGTACGCTGACGCTGGATGTAAGCTGGGCGGCGCATACCGATCTGCTGGACAATAAGCCGTATTTGTACGTGATGGGATCCGAGGGAGGGGCGACGCTGCGCGGTGATCAAGGCAAGCTGTTTTCAGAAGTATTCGACCGGACGGCCGATGTGGAGCTATCCGTTCCCGCCAACGACGAAGGCGCCCGCGTGCGGCAAAGCCGGCATTTCGTTGAATGTATTCGTGAAGGAAAGGAACCGATCACGTCGGGGATGTCCGGCTTGGCGAACAGCCTGGTGCTGGAAGCCATTTATGAATCATCCCGCACAGGCAGTGTAGTTACACTGGATTGGAACATATAATAATGATATGGAACTGCTCGACCTGAATTTGCAATTATTCAGTATCATCGGCACTGTGGCGTTTGCGGTAAGCGGCGCGGTTGTGGCGATGGAGGAAGATTACGATATATTGGGCGTATTCGTGCTTGCGCTGGTTACCGCATTTGGCGGGGGCGTCGTGCGCAATCTGCTGATCGGTGTTCCGGTGACGACCCTCTGGGGACAAGGCATGTATTTGAAAACCGCTTTGATCGCCGCGGCGCTCGTCTTTATTGTCCCTGTCAGCTGGATTCGCCGCTGGAAAACGTGGGAATCGCTTTTCGACGCGATCGGCCTCGCGGCCTTTTCGATCCAGGGCGCTCTGTATGCATCCAACATGAACCATCCGATCAGCGCCGTCATGGTGGCCGCGGTAATGACGGGGATTGGCGGCGGCATCATCCGCGATGTGCTGGCCGGCCGGAAACCGCTTGTGCTTCGGGACGAAATTTATGCGGTATGGGGCATGTTTGCAGGCTTGATGATCGGACTGGGCTGGTTTCAGGGACCGTTTCATTTGCTTTCCCTGTTTGTTGTTATCGTAATTTTAAGAATGCTCTCTGTTCTGTTTAAATGGCGTCTGCCGCGTCGTTCGCTAAGCTTGGCTGCTACGACGGCAGTCCGTACGAAACGCGGCGGAGACACAAAATAAAGCCGGGAAAAGGCATGGAAGAAAGAGGCTGCGGGTTATGGAAATGTCGTTTACGGAATTTAAACGGATCCCTTCCGAATGGCTTGAGCAGCGGCTGGAAACCGTCAGAGCGTTAAGCGGAGACGACAAGCTCGAGCTTTATGAGGTAGCTAAGGACAGATTGACGGGAGAGCACTACCTTCACTATGCCTATCTGCACCGGCAGGTGGCGGCAATTGGTCCGGAGAGCAGCGGCGAAGAGACGTTTCATCATTTGATGCCGCTGAGCAGCGACGATGTGCTGGGCATTATTTTTAACGAACAGTCCTTCCACTATCCGGATGCGTGGAATAAAGCGTTTTTACGCAACGGTCCTGACGGCGATTACGTTTGGTTCGACCCTGCATATATCGAGGAGGAAACGGAGAACGAGGAGATCGGCCGACAAATTCAAGAGCAGCTGCTGAAGTTCAGGCAGTCGGGGGAGCTGACGCCGGAGGCGGTTAGTAAACTGCTCGAGGAATTGGACCGGACCGGCGGCACCGATAAAGACGGATCGAAATAAGGGATGTCCGGCCTTGCTTGCAGCCGGAAAGCGATTATAGGATCAGGCGCTCCGAATAGGGGGCCTGTTCTTTTTTTCGCTCACACCGGAAATTCATTTTGCAGCCGGCAGCGCATATTTTCCTGACTTGGAACCATCCTAAGCATATAGACGGATGATAAGAAAAGGAGGGGGATAAGCGTGAGCGCAATATTTTTTCGCCCGGCGTCTTGGCGGTTCGGCCTTTGGATCGGGCTGCTGATTTTAGCCGCGGGTTGTAATGACGAGCATCAAAAAACGGCCGGAGGCGGTGTGCAATCGTCGCAGCTGCATGCCGAATTCGATAGAGACAGCCGCAATAACGAGGACAACTCGCTAGGTGTCAAGGCCAAATGGGTGGAGGAGCAAGCCGGGAAGGCGAAGCCGGATAATCCCGGGTCGTTCCAGCAGCTGGATGCGAACAATTACCATTTGACGAAATCGCCGCTGCGGTTTGCGCCTGATCTCGCCGACGAGCTGGTGCGCCGCAATCCGGGTGTTCGGTCGGCCGACGTCCTGCTGACGGAAACGAACGCGTATGTGGCGGTCGTGCTGGACGGTCACGATCCTGCGGCGGAAAGCCACCCCGATATGATGTCGCATCAAGTGACGTCGAAGGGCGGGGTTGGCTTGTTCGGAATCGATAAAGGCAATGCGCGGATCAATTGGTCCGACCCTGGCGGTTTAACCACATCGTTAAGCATCCGCATGAAAAGCGAAGTGCTGGCGATGACCCGCGAAGGGGTTCAGCGGGTATTCGTGTCGGCGAATCCCAATTTTGTACAACGTGTCCGGTTTTACAAACAGGAAGGGCAAAAAGGCGTCGATTTATCGGCCTATTTGAACGAGTTCAACACATTGATCCAGCGCGTATTCCCGAACGACGGCAATACGAGAAGATAGCCTCCTGCAGGAAAGGGCCGCCCCGCAAATTATTATCGGGATTGTTCAACCCCGCTCCGACATGGAGCTGCATACAAAAAGACGCTTCCGTCCCCACTTCAGACGTGGCTCCGGAGGCGTCTTTGCACATGGTATGGATTGATCCGTTCGCCTGCATCTTGTCGGGCAGCCGCCTCCGGTTAAAGCTCAAATTTGTAGCCGACGCCCCAAACGGTCTTAATATGTTTCGGCTCCTTCGGATCGACCTCCACTTTTTTGCGGAGATTCGTAATGTGGACATCCACCGACCGTTCCGTAACGAACGTGTCGATGCCGCGGATTTTGTTGAGCAGCTCCTCGCGTGAAAAAACTTTGCCGGGATGAAGCCAAAAATGACGCATAATTTCGAATTCGGAGAACGTGGTTTCGACGGGATGATTTTGCAAGTAGATGCACCGTTTCTCGATATCGACTTTAATGGATTGCCCGCCTGCGGAAACGGCATCCGCTTCGGCCGCCGGAGCTTTGACCATCGTCGACCGGCGCAGCAGCGCACCGGTTCGGGCAGCAAGCTCCCGCATGCTGAACGGCTTGCACAAATAATCATCCGCGCCGATGACCAGCGCTTTGACGCGCTCCGATACTTCGCTTTTGGCGGAGATCATCATGATCGGAACCTGAGACTGGGAGCGGAGCTCGCGGCACAGCTCAATCCCGTTCATATCGGGCAGCATGACATCCAGCATGATTACATCCGGCCCGACCGAATGAAACAGCTCCTTGCCCTGGCGGCCATCCGCCGCCCAGTGAACCTGATAATCTTCCTCGGACAAATAAATGGAAATCATATCTGCGATACTTCGATCATCTTCAATCAGCAATATTTTAGACATGAATTCCCTCCTTCGACTATTTATGAAATGTTAGCAAAATAAACGAAAAATAAACAAAATTGGAGCGGGATACAGCAACTTTTTTAAAAAATTGATGTAATAATTAGTATAAAATCACAATTGCAGGGAGGCAACTGCCATGATCGTATCCGCATTGCTAGAATTGAAGATTCATAGGTATGTCGATGAACTGCATGAACTGGTTAATGTCAAAGGCTATGCCTTGACCAACCCCGAGGTCGTCAATAAGAGCATGGAGCTGGATCTCCTTATTCTTAAAGCGATGCGCGGCCAATCAAACGCTTTCACCACAATGAAATTATCCCACGATTAAATTCGTGATGACAGAGGGCTTGTCCTTTCCGCGCATCATAAAGAAGCGGGTCCGGTATCCATAGGATAGCCGCGTAATGCAAGCTTACCTTCCGGCGGCTCCAAGCCGACCCCGCTTCATAATGAACTTATCCCATAAATTAACTTTTCGCATCAGGACAGTTAGGCTGAATCCAGCTGTCTCCCCACTCCTGCACGGCCTCCATAACGGGCTGCAGAGCTCTGCCTTTATCCGACAACTCGTACTCGATACGAACCGGCGTCTCCGGGTAAACATGGCGTATAATGAGTCCGCCGGCTTCAAGCTCCTTGAATCTTTCCGCCAGCATCCTGTCGCTCATCCCGGGAATCATCTCCGAAATATCTTTAAAACGGCGCGGTCCGTTCAACAGCGACTGGATGATAAGACCTGTCCAACGTTTCCCCAAAATTTCGAAGGCTGCTTCAAATTTCGGACAAAGCGAATGTTCGCTCATCACATTCATCTCCCTTTAAAAATAGCGGTAATTCTCTACATACAGTGTATCATAAGTTACTTGTCAAAAGTAAGCATTCAATCATACAATTTGCATATTTTATTCTTTATTATACAGCCTTATTAAAGATTTAGCATGTATTCTGTTAAAAAAGCGGTAATTGTCCCTGCTGGTTCAAAACGGACAGATGCGAATTTGGCGCAAATAAGCTATAATTTATGGAAATCCGATTCCTGTTAGGAGGAAATTGATTCCATGTATGGTTCACCATTATCCGGACAAGCCCCAAAAATGATGCTGCTTGGATCCGGGGAGCTTGGAAAGGAAGTTATCATTGAAGCTCAGCGGCTCGGAGTCGAAACGATTGCCGTTGACCGTTACCCGAACGCGCCTGCCATGCAGGTGGCCCATCGCCATTATGTTATCAACATGCTGGATGGGGAACAGCTGCGCGAGCTGATCAAAAAGGAGCGGCCGGATTGGATCGTCCCCGAAATTGAAGCGATTGCGACGGACGTGCTGGTGGAGCTGGAGCAGGATGGCTTCCGGGTCGTGCCGACGGCTACTGCCGCACGGTTAACGATGGACCGCGAAGGAATACGCCGGCTTGCTTCCGAGACGCTGAAGCTGCCGACGGCGCGCTATGCTTTCGCCGACAGTCTGGAAGAGCTGAAAGCTGCCGTAGCCGATATCGGTACGCCATGCGTCATTAAACCGATCATGAGCTCCTCCGGCAAAGGCCAAAGCGTATGCCGGACACCGGGCGACGCGGAAGCTTCCTGGAACTATGCGATGGAGGGAGGCCGGGCGAAAAAAACGCGGGTTATCGTGGAGCAGTTCATTCATTTTGAATCCGAAATTACGCTGCTGACGGTCCGTTCCGTATCGGGTACGACATTTTGCGCCCCTATAGGCCATGTGCAAAAGGACGGCGATTACATCGAATCGTGGCAGCCGCATGCGATGAGCGCGCAGCAGATCGAACAGGCGCAGATGATCGCCAAAACGATTACCGACGCATTGGGCGGCGCGGGGATTTACGGAGTCGAGCTGTTCTTGGGTAAGGATCAGGTATATTTCAGCGAAGTTTCGCCGCGGCCTCATGACACGGGGATGGTTACAATGGTGACGCAGGATTTGTCGGAGTTCGCGCTTCATGTGCGGGCCATTCTCGGTTTTCCGATCCCGTCGATCCGTCTGCTCACGCCCGGCGCTTCGCATACGCTAAAAGCATGGGAGGAGCTGCAGCAGTTCCGGATCGAGGGAATCGAGCGGGCATTAGCCGTACCGAATACCCAGGTCCGTGTATTCGGCAAGCCGGAGACGAAAGTGGGACGCCGAATGGCCGTTGCGTTGAGCACGGCCGGCGATACGGACGAAGCCCGCAAAGCCGCTGCCGAGGCTGCCGCTCTGCTGAAGGTCGTTCCCCAATAGACCGCACTCCCGTTCATCGGTCGGGAGATGGTTGTAAGACAACCGCTAGTTACATTATAAGACGAATAATGAATGAAGCCGTCCGCATAAGCCGAACCTAAGGAATAGGTTGGCAAGCAAGCCGAGCCCTCCGCTTAAATCGATATCGATCGAGATATATGAAGCTTGTGTCGATAAGGAACGACCGGATCATTTCGGCTGCCAAAGCCGGGAGACGCAAGGAAGAAGGAAATATTATCGGCGGTCTCGGCAACACACTTGACGGCGATAAGTAAAACAAGCTATTATTCTAGTTACGCGCGGGCTTTTGCACGTTTCGGACAGTCCGCTATGTTAATAAAGTAACAAGACTTTTCCATAAAGAGAGGTGCTGAAAACAATGGCTTATCAACCGCAGGTGGTCGACGCCAAGATTGTCAGCAACAACCCGAAAAACGGATTGTTTGAAATTGTAGTGAACCTAAAGGATCGCACGTCGTGCCGTCTTATTTATGAAAAGGATGCTGCCACAGGCGCTCCGGTGGCTACCCATGTCAACCGTTTGCTCCATGAGCCTTGCCCAATTTGCAGAAAAGACTTTTTGTGCAATTGCATGTCCCGGTTTAAAGATCAGCTTTCCTCGCAAGCGCTGCAAATGACCGGAACGCCGTAATGCGTCTCGAGAAAAAGCGAAAACCCATGAGCTTCCGGCTCATGGGTTTTTTAGAAGCCGGGTGGGATTAAGCGGATGCTGCGCATGATGCTGTATATCGTTCTTTTATGCTCTGTTTCTATAACGGGACTCGTTCTATACTATGTTTACCAATCCTCAAGCCTCATGCGGCAGGAGGCTTCAAGCCAGATGCTGAAGCTGCATGAGCAGGCGACCCAGAGGCTGGTACAAACCTTCAACGAGCTTGACCGCACGGCCAAATGGATCAGCCGCGATTATGCCGTGCAGCGACTGGCCGAAGGAGCGGCCGTCCGGGATTCCGCGGAAGATCGCAGCCTGCGGGAGTACGCTGATATTTTAATCCGTGATTTGACGGCACAAATGCCGCAGGTGGCGGAAATGTGCCTCGTATTCGATGAAACGGGCTATGCGATATGCACGCAATCCCCGAGAGGGTCGGCACTGCTGGAAGCGGCAAGGTCCGCGCAGCATTCGAATGAAAGATCGCTGGCGCCGCTTACCCTGGAAAACAGACCGCAAAATGGCAATGAGGTCGTCTATTCGATCCCGATAACGGACAAGAGGCATGTGATCAGAGGTTCGCTGCAGGTATTGGTTGAGATGAATGCGGTTATGAAGGACATTTACGGCAATATGCCGCTGCTCGGGAGCCGACTGATCGATTCGACCGGCCGGACGGTTTATGCCGGAACGGCCGAGGACCGGTCGGAACATTCGCCTGATGAGGGGAGATTGGTAAACGGCAGCGTCTTCGTCCCCGATCCTGTCCCGCTGCAGTGGGTGGACGGCAGCTTTACGCTGCAGAAGAGACTGGACCTTCCCGGCGCGGTATGGCTATCGCGCATTGTTGTACCGCAAACGCTGGCCGCGGCGAATAAGGCAGCTTTAACCCGTACGCTGCTGCTGCTTATCCTCGCTTTGCTGCTGCTCGGCGCCTTTTGCGCCTTTATGCTGCGGCGTTCATTCGTCGAACCGCTGCAGCGGCTGCGCCGGCTGATGAACCGTGCGGAGCTGGGCGATTTTCGCGCTTATTGGACACGCCGCAGCAGCAGCGAATGGAATGAGCTTGGCGAAAGCTATAATCAAATGCTGAACAGGCTGGAGGAACTGATCAGACAGGTCAAACGGGAGGAAGCGCTAAAAAAGGAAGCGGAAATGGAAGCGCTGCAGTACCAGTTGAATCCGCATTTTTTGTACAACACGCTGAATACGATCAAGTGGGTTGCGAAAATGCACCGTACCCCGCAAATCGCCGAGGTGGTGACCTCGCTGGTTCGGCTGCTGCAGGCGAGTCTGGGGAAAAGAGGCGATTTTATTACGGTGCGGGAGGAAATGGAGCTTATCCGGAACTATATGGATATTCAGGCATTCCGCTATGGCGATAAGATCCGTCTGGAGAGCGAGGTGGACCCGCTCGCTCTCGGATGCCTGGTGCCGCGGATGATTTTGCAGCCGCTGATCGAAAATGCGATCATTCACGGGATTGAGCCGGGTCGCCAGCAGGGATGGATTCGCATCCGCATCTGGCTGGAGACGGAGCGGGAGCTGCTGCTGTGCCAGGTGGAGGACGACGGCGTCGGAATAGCAGCCGAAGAAGCGGCGGCCGCAGCTGATGAAAACGGCGGCGAAGCGGGCAGCGTTAACAACAAGGATGCCGGCGAAGCCAGTAGAGGTAAGTTCCCGATGCGTGAGCGGATGAGCGGCATCGGACTTCGCCATATTCGGGAGAAGATCAGGCTGTATTATGGAAACGGATACAGTATGCACATGACCGGCAAGCCCAACCGGGGAACGACGATCCGGTTGACGCTGCCGGTACATCAAAGCGAGGAAGAGTAAGCATGAACGTACTAGTCGTCGATGACGAGCCGATTATACGGCAAGTGTTGAGAACGATGATGGACTGGGAAACGCACGGCATGCGCTGGGCCGGAGAAGCCGTTGACGGCGAGGAAGCTTGGGAGACGCTTCGGCAGGGCGGCATCGATCTGGTCGTTACCGATATATTGATGCCCCGCATGGATGGGCTCGAGCTTGTAAAGCGGTTGAAGGAAGCAGATGCCGATGTTGCCGTGGTGGTGCTGAGCTGCCTCGACGATTTCGCATATGTCAAGGAAGCGATGAAGCAGGGGGCGAGCGACTATATTTTGAAGCCGACGATGGAGCCCGAACAGCTCGCCGCCACGCTGATCGAAGCGAAGCTGGCATTGTTGAAGCGGCGCGACGAACGGCGGCGGCATGGAGAACTGCAGGAGCAGCTGCAGCAGTCCAAGCAGGCTCAGCGCGGCATCCGGCTGCACAAAGCGTGGCTCAGCGGCCAGCCTGATCTGGAGCTGGAGACAGAGCTGTTTGCCGGCGACATGAGTCTGTCATGTTGGATGATCGACGTCGCGCCGGCAGGGAAAAGGTCGATCGCCGGCTGGGACTGGCCGTCCGCGGCCGCCTTCGTAACGCTAAGCGGCGGGCGGCAGCTGCTTCTGTTTCAGGAAGACGGCGAGCTGGAGGGCGGCGGCCGGGCGGCGGCGCTCAGCGACTTTCTGCGCGGGGAAGGCGGCTTGGCTGCCGGCGAATACTGTATCGCCGGATTAACCCGATTTCATGGCGCAGAGCGGCTGCGCCAAGTACCGCAGGAGCTTGACGTTCTCCGCCATGCGCATTTTTACCGCCGGAAAAGCGGCCGGTGCTGGATTACGGATGCCGACGCGGATCAAAGCCGCCCGTTCTCGTTGCCGTCGGACGGCCCGCTGCCGCAGGAGGAAAAGCAAAACCTGCTGCGTGCGATTGCAGGGCGCAACACGGAAGCCGCCGCCTATTGGGCGGAGCAGCTGGTTGAGCGGATCAGGCGGCTGGAACCGCCGGTCGAGCAGGTCTACAGCTTTCTGTATGAGCTGCTGGGGTCGGCTGCTGCCTTCGCGGGCCAACATGGCGATGCGCCGGAAATGGACGAATTCGAGCGCAAGTATGTCGCATTGGATGCGGTGATGGCGCATCTGCAGCTGGAGCCGTTGGGGCGCTGGTTGACGGATGCCATTCAAGATCTGTCGGAGCGGCTGACCGGCACGGGCGGTATCCTCCAATCGTCCCGCAATCCGTTCATACGCAAAGCGGTAGCTTACATGCAGCGCAACTATCATTTACAGCTCAGCACCTCGGACATTGCGGATTACGTCAAGCTGAGCCGCAGCTACTTAAGCGATCTTTATGGAAAAGAGATCGGCGAATCGTTGTCCGAATCGTTAACCCGTATCCGCATTCAAGCGGCCAAGCGGCTGCTGGCGGCCGGTGATTTGAAAGTTTACGAGATTGCCGGCGCGGTCGGCTTCGGCGATGCGAAATCGTTCGCCAAAGCGTTTAAGAAAGCGGTCGGATGCACACCAAAGGAGTATGAGGAACAGAACAAATAGACACCAATTCTAACAAATTGGTGTCTATTTTTATGGCCAGGGAACGATTACATTAAATAGAGAACGCTTTCAGAGGGGAGCTGCCAACTATATGGGTTTTTCAGCCGACACATTTGCCGGGAAGGAACCGATTATCCAAGCCGTAAACGTCACCCGCACCTTCGGTAAGGGAAGCGCGGCTGTCCACGCGCTGCGCGGCGCCAATTTGAGCGTTGCCCCGGGGAGGCTTGTCGCGCTCAAAGGGCGATCCGGCTCGGGAAAGACGACGCTGCTCAATATGCTTGGCGCGCTGGACCAGCCGACGGAGGGCGCTGTTTATTTTGCCGGCCAGGACATAACTTTCATACCGGACAAGAAGCGCAATGAGCTGCGGCGCACCCGGCTTGGCTTAATATTTCAATCGTTTGCGCTTGTGCCGTATATGTCTGCGTTCGAAAATGTCGAATTCGGCTTGCGGATCGCCGGCGTTCCTGCCGCCCATCGCCGCGACTATACGGAGCAGGCGCTTGATTTTGTCGGTTTGAAGCCGCGGATGAAGCATAGACCGTTCGAGATGTCGGGGGGCGAGCAGCAGCGTGTTGCGATTGCCAGGGCGATCTCCCATCGGCCCAAGCTGCTGTTGGCGGACGAGCCGACGGCGGAGCTCGACAGCCGGATGGGGCTGCAGGTTATGAAAGTTTTTAAAAGCCTTGTGCAGCAGGAAGGAATGACGATTATTTTAACGACACACGATCCGGCGATTATGGAAATTGTCGATCAAGTATATGCATTGGAGGATGGATACATTGTGGATGAAAGCTAGACGCCGCAGCCTTGTATGGCAGGTTGCGATCGGCGCGGCGCTGTTGTCTGCATTGCCGGGCTGCAGCCTGCTTCCGAAAGAAGAGGAAGCTTTAAAGCCGCCGCTCGTCAAGCCGGTGAAGGAAAACTTCGAAGTATTCGAGGCGAAAAAAAGTTCGATTGCCAAGCAGATTAGCGGCGTCGGCACGTTCGCTTCGGATAAAATGCAGTATTTGTATTACGCGGAGTCCGGCGGAAGATTGGCCGAAATGCTCGTGCAAATGAACTCCGAGGTGCATAAGGGCGATGTTGTGGCGGTGCTCGAAAAAGGTGAAATCGAAGGCAAAATCCGTCAGCAGGAAATTGTGCTGGAAAAGACCAAGGTAGCGTTGGAATTGGCAAAGGATGAGCAGCGAGGCAATGCGCTGGCCATCCGGATGAAGGTGCTGGACGTACAAAAGGAAGAAGTTCAGCTCGAAATGCTGAAGCAGCAGCTGGCCAAAACCAAGCTTGTGTCCGATGTGGACGGGATCGTCACTTATTTGGATCCGATTAAGCAGGGCGATCCGATTGTAGCATACAGGGCTCTGATCACCGTCTCCGATCCCAAATCGATCAAGCTTGTTTATGAGACGGCGACGCCGAACGATTTGACAGGTGTCGAGGTAGGGATGGAGGCGACGGTAAAATTCAAGTCCAACAGCTATAAGGGCAAGGTGGCGCAAATTCCGGCGACCGCTCCGCAGAGCGATGTAAAAGCGATTCAGGATAAAAACGCGAAGTCGATCGTGGTTGTAGTCGAAGGGCTTCCGCCGGAAGCGGAGATCGGCAGCAACGGCGACTTGACGATCGTGACCGAGAAACGGGATGATGTGCTGGTCATTCCGAAGCTCGGATTGCGTTCCTACATGGGGCGCGATTATGTGCAGGTGCTGGAGGGAGAGATCCGCAAAGAAATTGACGTTGAGAAAGGCATCGTCTCGTCGACGGAGGTTGAAATCCGCAAAGGGCTGAAAGAAGGCCAGAAGGTGATTCTTAACAATTGAGGTGAGAAACAGGTGGCAATCCTGGTGATGATCATCCGCAAAATGGTCAAAAACAAATGGCTCGAATTCAGCCTGCTGCTCGGCTTGATCATCTCGGTCGGGCTTGTCAGCAGTATGCCGATTTATACGACGGCTATTTTGCAGCGGCTCTTAATTAAAGATTTGGAGCAGCTTCAGGAGCGGAACCAGCAGTATCCCGGCGTTTTCTATAATTCGACTTATATAACCGGCGAATTGTCGCCGGAGAAGGCGAAGCAGGCGATTCAAGAGGCCGATCAATTTATGGCGAAGGAAGCGCCGTTGCGGTTTCAGCTTCCGTTGAAAGCATTTGTAACGGAGCGGACGACCGACCGCTTTAATTTCGTGCCGGTGGATGTGGGCAAAATAGACGGATCGGTCCGGCGGACGGCGGATATAACCGCAATCAGCGGGATGGAGGAGCATATCAGGCTGGTTGACGGCCGGCTGCCTGCAGCAGAGCCGGTCGACGGTGTAGTGGAAGCGGTTGTGATCGATCAGGGATTGACAAATTTGAAAATGGTGGTCGGTCAACAGTATACGATCCAGGATGACGAGGTGAAAACGCCTGTCAAGTTCAAAATTGTCGGCGTCATCGATCGCAAGGAATATAACGATGTGTTCTGGTATAATACGCTGTCCAGCTACAGCGCCAGCCTGATCGTGTCTTACGATTGGTTCGAGAACGATATTACGCGGAACGATAAGCTGAAGCTGCGTGCCAGCAGCTGGTATTTGGCCGTGGATTACAGCCAAATGAAGCTCGATTCGATCGAGCGGTTTATCGGGACGCAGCGGTATACCGAAAACTTTTTGGCAAACCGTTTTCCGAACTATTCAATCAAGGCGCCGGCGCTCGTAACGCTGAACGGCTATTATGTGAAAGAGGAAAAGCTTCGCATCATGCTGTGGTCTTTGAACGTGCCGGTTATGATTATGCTCGCTTACTACCTGTTCATGGTTTCCAACCTGATCGTCGACCGGCAAAAAACGGAGATCGCCGTACTGCGAAGCCGCGGTGCGAGCCGATTGCAGATCGTGCTGGGCTATGTGGTCGAAGGGCTGCTGCTCGGAGGCGTTGCGCTCGTCTGTGGACCATTTGTCGGTTTGTGGCTGACAAAGGTGCTTGGCGCTTCCAACGGATTTCTGGAATTTGTGCAGCGGGCTGCGCTGGATGTCCGTTTGAACCGGACCGCTTTCCAGTACGGAATGCTGGCCGTGCTCTGCTCCCTGGTCATGACGCTGCTCCCTGTGCTGTTCGCCACAAGAACGACCATTGTCGGCCATAAGCAGCAGATGGCGCGGCAGTCCAAACGGTCCTTTTGGCATCAATATTTTTTGGATGTCGTCTTGCTCGGAATTTCGCTGTACGGTTTGCAGTCGTTTCGTACCAAAATGAGCGATATGCAGTCGCTTGGCCTCGATGTAACGGATCTGCGGATGGACCCGCTGCTGTTTCTGGTGCCGGCCTTATTCATTCTCGGCGCCAGCTTTCTGCTTCTGCGCATTTATCCTTGGCTGGTCCAGCTTGTCTACCGGGCAGGCCGCCGCTGGTGGCCTCCATCGTTGTATTCGACGCTGCTGCAGGTGGGTCGCTCGACGACGCAGTATCAGGCGATCATGGTTTTTTTAAGCGTAACGCTGGCAACGGGGCTGTTCAGCGCGAGCGCTGCCCGGACCATCAATAAAAACGCCGGGGAAAAAATCATGTACGGCAACGGGGCCGATATTGCGATGTCCGTCAAGTGGGAGGATGACGCTCCTCCTCCCAATACGGGAGGCGACGGAGGCGGGGAGCCCGATCCGGCAGCCGTGATGGAGCCGAAGAAAAAGGTGCAGTTTTCCGAGCCTCCGTTTCTGCCGTTTACGCAGCTGCCCGGTGTCGAGCATGCGGCGAAGGTGTTCACGAAAACCGATGCAAGCTTCAGTTCCGGCAAGGAGCTTGGCGCTGCGACGCTCATGGGGATCGACACGGACGATTTCGGCCGAGCAGCGTGGCTTCGCAACGGGCTGCTTGAGCATCATTTTTACGAATATTTGAACGTGCTTGCATCGAGCCCCTCGGCCGTGCTCATTTCCCGGACACTGGCGGACCAGTACAACGTCAAGGTCGGCGACCACCTGTACGCAGGCTGGAACGGTGTGGAGAGCGCCATGTTCAATGTATTTGCGATCGTCGATTACTGGCCGTCATGGAATCCGAATCCGTTGTTCAGCGAGAAGACGGCAGTTACTTCCCAAGCGCAGGCTGCCAACTCGAAAACGAAAAAAGTGAAGGCGCCTATGCTGATTGTCGGGCATTTGTCGTATATCCAGAACAATTTGGCTTTGGAGCCCTATGATGTATGGCTGAAGCTGAAGCCTGGCGCCACCAGCCAGGAGCTGTACCAGGCGCTGGAGGAAAAGGCGGTGCCGGTCACGAAGATGAACGATGCGAAGCAGCAGCTGATCCGATCCAAGAACGACCCGTTTTTGCTGGCGATTAACGGCGTCATGACGCTTGGTTTTATCATTTCGATTGTGATCAGTTTTTTTGGGTTTTTGCTGTATTGGGTGCTGTCGCTTTCGGGAAGAGTGCTGCAGTTCGGCATATTGCGGGCGATGGGCATTTCATTCCGGCAGCTGCTGGCGATGCTTGTCGCAGAACAGCTGCTTACCTCGGGGGCGGCCGTTGCCATCGGCATGCTGACGGGGAACTTGACGAGCCGCTTCTTCGTTCCGATGTTCCAGCTTTCGATGCAGACATCGAGCCAGGTTCCGCCGTTCCTGGTTACGTTCGATCCGAACGACCAGCTTCAGCTTTATCTCATTGTAGGGGTTATGCTGATCCTGGGCTTGTTTATTCTCGGCACCATGCTGTCGAGAGTTAAAATCCATCAGGCAGTGAAGCTCGGGGAGGATTAGCCATGATTCATTGCGACAATCTCGTCAAAATATACAAGGTGGCCGATCTGGAGGTCGTGGCGTTGCAGGGTTTGGACCTGCACGTTCAACCGGGCGAGCTGATGGCGATCATCGGCAACAGCGGCAGCGGCAAATCCACACTGCTCAACATGCTGGGCGGGCTTGACCGCCCTTCTGCCGGCCAGCTTCAGGTCGACGGCAAAGATCTGCTGAAGTTTACGGAGAAAGATCTTGTCAAGTACAAGCGGGAAACCGTCGGCTTCGTCTGGCAAAATAATGCGCGCAATTTGATTCCTTATTTGACGGCGCTGGAAAATGTGGAGCTGCCCATTCTGCTGCAGGGGAAACGAAAGCGCGAACGCGCGCTGGAGCTGCTGGAGGCGGTCGGACTCAGCCACCGCACCAAAAACCGGCTCAACCAGCTGTCCGGCGGCGAGCAGCAGCGTGTCGCGATCGCGATCGCTCTGGCCAACAATCCGAAGCTGCTGCTGGCCGACGAGCCTACCGGCTCGGTGGATACGAAAATGGCGAATCAAATATTGGATCTGTTCCGCGATTTGAACCGCCGTCTCGGACTGACGGTCGTGATCGTCACGCATGATCCGCTGCTTGCCAAAAAGGTGGACCGGGTGGTCGCCATCCGGGACGGTAAGACGTCGTCCGAAATGATCCGCCGCAAATCGTACGCCGACGAGCTGATCGAGCTTGAGCAGGGCCTGCTGCCGAGCGACGAGGATTCGCATGTCGAATATGCGGTGCTTGATAAAGCCGGGCGGCTGCAGGTGCCCGAAGATATGCTAAAATCGGTAGGCATTCAATCCACGAATAAAGTAAGGGTGCAGCTGGAGGAGGGCCGCATCGTACTGCTGCCTCCGGAGGAGAAGGGAGAGCCTTAAGATGACTCGATGGACTCGATCGAATAAGCTGAAATGGATCTGTTGGATGGTTGGTATTTGTACGATCGCTTTACTGTGGCTCGTACCGTTCGCGCCCGCGGCGCATGCGGAAGGGGATAGCTATTACCAGCAGGACGAGCTCGAACCGGCCTTGCAGCTGCGGCCGGTCGCGATCGGCCGGGACAGCATGATCGCCTTGAAGCACGCGGCGGTCATGCCGGCGGACGGCGGGAGAACGCTGTTCTTCACGATCACGGTAGCGAACGGCGGCGGAAGCGCCTTGTCGTTCCTGGATTACTGGGTGAAGGTGCTGAGCAGCTCCGGAGCCGAATTCAAAGCGGAGCTTGTTCCGCAGGACAAGCTGAAGAAGGAGGTTCCCGCCGGACAGCAGGTGGATTACAAGTTTTATGCGCTCGTTAACGATACGACATCGCTCGAGGAGCTTACGTTCCGCGTCACGCGATGGGATTATTCGAGCTCCGAGCTGGAAACGGCAGTCGGCGATATCCGTTTTCCCGATCCGGCGTCGACGGTCATGGCCCCGGTTGCCGGCAGCCGCACGGTCACGATGGGCAATATGCCCGTGGCGCTGAGCGTATCCCGCTGGTTGATCCGGGAGCATGACAGCGTCGTCTCTTCCCGGCTGACGCTAAAGCTGACCAACAAAGGCAAAGCCAGCATCCGGCTGCCCGGCTACCAGTATGCGCTGCGTGCCGCCAACGGGGCGGTATATCCGCTCGAGAGCGCTTCACCGGCCGATGCCGGCGCACCCCTGCTGCGGCCGGACGTCACCGAAGAGCTGCAGCTGAAGTCGGACCGGCTGCCGGCCTCCGCTTCGTCGGCATCATGGGATTTGCTCGTCCAGCAAATAATTCCCGTTAGCGGCGAACTCAAGCTGAACTATCCGCTCGCTTCATTGCGCATGCCAACGGATGCAGCCGATACGCCGCCGCTGGGCGAAACGGTCGATTATTCGAATGCCCAAGGAATTTATCAGCTGGCAGCGGAAAAGCAGCGCAGGATGCCTTGGGAAGATCAGGACATTCTTAGTACCGATGTATCCGTATCGCACCGTCAGTCCGATTCGATGCCTTTTCCGGCTGTTAAAGCATATTATGAGCTGGACGGAGGTGTCAGGGTGGACGCCAAAATTGTGCAAACGGATCGGGTCGTCGGCGTGCCGCCCGGCGTTTCGGTACATGTACAGGCCGTCGCCAAAATCCCGTACACGTATCCTTTTGCCGAAACGAAGCTCATTCTGGAGGAACAAGTAAGCGATACGGTAAAGGAGGAAATGGCGCAATTCAAGCTGCCCCCCGCGGCGATAGAGCTCCCGCAGCTCGCCTTCGGTGAAACCCAGCCGATTACGGGCGCCGGCCGCGCAGCGATCTATGCGCCGCGCGAGCTGAACGTGTATACCGACGGCGGCAGCAGCGTGCTTGAGGCGCAGGTGGAAATCGTCAATATGGAAAAGCGCTCCAATGTGATTCCCAAGCTGACGGCTTTTTTCAAAACAGCCGACGATTCGCTGTATCCTACGAAAATTCGCGAGGTCAAACAAAAGCTCAATCCGCAGGGAAAAGCGCTGTTGTCGTTCTCCGGAAAGCTTCCGAAGGAGTTGGATACGAAGGGTTTGAGGCTTGTCATCGGCGAATCGGTCACGGACCAGAAACTGAGCGGTACGGACGATAAGGCCGATTCGTATATTAACGCGGTAGAAATGGAACTCGCCTCATTGAACGATGCCGTAAGCCCGACACTGAAGGATGTATCGTTCTACCCGTATTCGATCTCCCTGTCCAATATCAATACATGGCTCGACAGCAAGCAGTTGAAAATAAATTTTACGTACAAGCTGACCAAGGACAGCTATTACGAAACAAGCAATGAAGGCAGCAAGCTGGTCATCCAGTTTGCGGACGGCCAAGGAAAAGTGAACATCGACGAGACGTTCTTCCTGGAGACGGCGCCGGAGGACGATGATAAAAAGGTGACTTTAGGTGAGCACGATTACCGGATTACACGGCAGGACGATTCGCTCGTCTTCAAAATCGAATCGCTCAAACAGTACAAAATCAACATTTACCATGAATTCCAGGGCAAGCGCAAGCTGTTGGCTTCGCAGCTGTTGGACTGGTTCGGTACAACCGATTAAGAGCCGGTCAAGTTCATGCAGGCTTCGCAGCGTCTGCCGATCGTGAATCGCGGTTCACGATCGGGTCGGACACTTCGCAGCTTTTTTCTTTTGCCAATGATATGGTAAAATAAAATGAAGTGCGGCTTAAGCCGACGATGCAAGTTTGTTTTGCCTAAGCAAAACTCAGCAGATGCTTACGAAGCCAGTTTTGCAAAGCAAAACTTGGAGAGAGGAGAATCCAGGTGCGGATAGGCGTAGTATCCGATACGCATATGTTCGGGAGAGCCAAGATGCTCCCGCAGGCTTTGACGGCTGGACTGGATGGCGTGGATCAAATTCTCCATGCAGGCGACTGGATGGATGAGGAGGTCGTCGCTTTGTTCGAACAGATCGCTCCTGTAGACGGTATTGCCGGCAACAATGACGGCGTTGATATCATCGAACGGTTTGGCCGGTGTAAGGTGCTTCATTTGGCGGGATATCGCATCGGTCTTGTACATGGGGACGGCGGGCGAAAATCGACGCTGGAGCGGGCAATCGACGTGTTCAGCGGGATGAACGTCGATATCATTATTTTTGGCCACTCCCATATTCCTTATAAGGGGACGCACAACGGAGTACTGCTGTTCAATCCCGGTTCTCCCACGGATAAACGGAGGCAGCCGCATTATTCGTACGGTATTTTACAGCTGGGGCCTGCAATTGAAGCGGAGCTTTTTTATTACGATGACAAATCATAATAACTACATTAAATGGAGGTATTACGAATGACTGAATGGAGAGAAATTACAAGTCTGGAAGAGTGGAATGAACTGTATGAAGGAAGCGCGCAAAAGCCGGTTGTCATCCTTAAACATAGCACCGCTTGCCCGGTAAGCTCGAATGCGCTCGACGAATTTGAAAGCTATTTGCATAAAGAACCGAATACCGGCGTTGATTATGTGCTTGTCAAAGTCATCGAATCCCGGCCTGTATCGAACCGGATCGCCGAAGATACCGGGATCAAGCACGCTTCCCCGCAAATTTTATTTGTCAAAAACAAGGAAGCGGTTTGGAACACGTCGCATTGGTCGGTTACCCGGGCACATATGACCGCCGTGCTGGATTAGGAGGGGCTGAAGCATATGAGCGTCCGTCCGCATCCTTTTTTCTCCGGAGCATTGTTTGCGCGCAAATCTTGTTTTGTTTATGTGCCGGAAGGGTACGACGAACAATCCGAGCAGCGTTATCCCGTCATTTATTTGCTGCATGGCATGCACGGTTCCGAATCGCACTGGCTGCAAAAAGGAAGCGCGGAGCAGACGTTGGATCGCATGATGTCTTCCTGTCAGCTGCGCAAATGCATTGTGGTCATGCCGAATGACGGCGGATACGGTCAAGGCACGTTTTATATGGATTGGTATGACGGGACCGGCAATTTTGAGCAATATTTCATTTATGATCTGATGCCCGATATCGACAAGAACTACCGGACGATCCAGGACATGCGTTCGCGGGCGGTTTGCGGGCTGTCCATGGGAGGCTTTGGCGCCTTCTCGCTCTCACTGCGCAACCCGGGCTTGTTCGGCGCCGCCGCAAGCTTATCCGGCGCATTGATATCGGGCGCGAATGTCGCAGATAATTTCGCCCGCAGAGATGTTGGCAGAATGACGGGGCCCGTGGAGGGACCGCATGCCAAATCATATGATTTGCATCGGTGCGCCAGCCGCCGGGTGTCCGATATGCAGAGACCCGCGTTATATTTTGACTGTGGCACGGAGGATGCTTTGCATCATATGAATGCCGATTACCACCGCCATCTGGACCGGATCGGCTACGCGCATACGTACCGGGAATTTCCGGGAGAGCATACGTGGGATTATTGGACGGAGCATTTGCCGGATGCGCTCGGTTTTATCGAACAATATTTCGGCTCTCAAGATCAGGCGTAGCATCCGAATAAAACAGCCCTAAAGCTTTGGAATTGTAGGCTTTAGGGCTTTTTTGGCGTCCCCGAGGCAACGACAGCATCGCTTTGACGGCTCGACGGCGGAATGTGAAATGGTGGATGTAACAACGCTACGACTCGATGTCCGGTTCGATTGGTGCGGACTCGGCCCCGGATACCGTTTGCTTTTTCATGAAATGTACAGTAAAGGTTGTACCGCTGTCTTGTATGGATTGGCAATCGATCGAGCCTCCATAATGATGCAAATAGTTTTGGGCGATATGCAGCCCCAAACCGGAATTGGTCGAGTCCGGCTTGGTGCTGAAGCCTTTATCAAAGAGCCGGTGGCGGTGCTGTTCCTCGATGAATGAACCTGAGTTGAACACCGAAAGCGTGTAGCTTTGCTCATCCTCCTCAATGGTCAGACGGATCGTACGCAGAGGATCCTCCTGCGGAATCGCTTCGACCGCATTTTTCAGCAAATTGCTTACAATACTGGAGAAATAACTGATCGGCAGCGTGAGCCTGTCGAACGCGCAGTCCAGCTTGCCGGCGACCTGCAGATCGATTTTGCGGGATATGCAAGACAGTCCTATATTGTTCAACACGACGCCGAGTACGGGAAATTGTACGGAATTGACTACCGACTGCTGCACGATTTCTTTGCACCATACCGATATATAATCTTTGGCCATATCATATTTGTTCATCATGAGCAGGGCATGGACGGTTTGTACATTATTTATGAGCTCATGCTGGGACTTGCGGATGTTCAGCATGGTCGCCTCGGACGACTGTACCCAACGTTCCTTCTCGTCAAGCTGAAGCCGGATGTTTTTTTCCTGCTCCTCCAGCAGCTGCAGCTTGTAATCCTTGTATTCCAGATTGGAATGGAGCTTCGAATTTTCGATCGTGACGGCAATTTCGGCCGCCAGCAGCTTCAACGTATCCAGTCGCTGCTCCTGAAAGACGTGGCTGGACAAATTATTTTCCAAATAGAGCAGACCGACCAGTTGACCCAGCTTCATAATCGGCAATATAAGCAGCGATTTAAGCCGTCTGCGCTGAATAAAAGCATCTTGGCCAAACTGCTCGGACAGGGCTGCATCGTGAAGGAGAACCGTTTCCCCGGTTCGCGCCGCATATTGAATCGCGGTGATAGGGGCGTGCCGGTAATCGTCCAACCGGACCGAATGCAGGGCGATAAACGGATGGCCGGGCATCTTCTCCGCTTCGATGTACAGCCGGTTATCCCGCATCAGCATCAGCAGCCCTTTTTCCGCGCCCGCATTTTCGATTACAATCTGCATAAAGCTTTCCAACAGCTTTTGAAAGACCGCTTCACTGGACAGCACCTGTGACGCTTTGGTGACAGTAGATATGTCGATGGCGACTTGACCCGGAGCCGACCGCCCGATCAAAAACGGATGCCGCTCCTCCAACTGAATCGTTTTACAGGTGGCTCCCCATTGACCGTACAACGATACGGCTTCCTGCAGGTAGGCTTTGGCGATTTTTGGCTTGCCGTTTTGCATGTAGAAGCTGGCGGCGCATTCGTTGGCCATTGCTTCGTATTGAATAAACCGCTGTTTGCCGGCGCAAGCGATCGCCTCATCATACAGCTCGGCGGCCCGGGTGCGGCGACCGAAAATTCGGCTGACCTCCGCCTCGAGCAGCAGCTTCAAATGCAGAAAATTGTCGGACGAATGGCGCGACCATTTGTTAAAAAACTTCAAATATTTTCGCAGCCTGCTCCGGTACCGTTTTTGCTCGGCTTTGCCGGCATCCTTATAGAGAGCGGTCATGATCAGCGAGCTAATGAAATAATACAGGTGAACGTGCAGCAGACCGAACACGAATGTCAAGCTGTTCTCGGCTTCCTCCATCATCGCCTTGGCTTCTTCCCACTGCTCCAGCAAATAGAACGCTAGCAGCTGCAGCGAATAATAAGTATGAATGGTCGCTTTGTTGCTCAAGCTTTGCAGTGTGCTTAGCTCGTCCGGGTCGAAAAATGGATTTGCGCGATCGTTATGCGGCTGAGGCTCTAGCGGAGCCTCTTTCATAAATAACATAAACCGCTGCAGCACCATTAGAATATAGATCGTGTCCTTGTCTTGCGAGCGGATGATGAAGGGCCGGTATGCTTCCGATTCCTCGTAAATGTCGGATAATGCGTCGCCTTTAAACAGCCGCAGAAAAAAGCTGAACGCAATCGAATAGCCGGCATACACCAAATCTCCGGCCTCGATCCCGATTTGATAGGCTCTGCGCAAATATCCGATGTGGTATTCGATATGATACTGCAAATTGTTCGTAAATGCGCCGTGGCCGAAGTAAACTTTGCTTTTGATCGGCAAATAATCAAACGAATCGCTTAGTCTGAGCGCCAGCCTGCCATAGCGCAATCCGTCGTCCAGCTTGCCGAAAATCGAGCTGGAGATAACGCCGTATGTCGAATAGGAAAGCGCGGAGCCCTCTGAGTTGCCGTGGCGCAGCGAATAGCGGAACATTTTGAGCATTAAAGAGATATATAGCTCCGTATGAACGAAATAAGCCGGAGGGATCAGATTGACCATCAGCTTCATGACCGCGCGATGATCGCGATGCTCCATCTGCGGCAGCTCGTACAGCTCCTCCGGGTGTCTGAACATCATATCCCATTTGGCTGCAGCAATATCCCGAATCATGGATATCCTGGAAACTCGAGAGCGAATCGGCATTCCGAGCATACGCAATCCTTCCAGCCCGATCCGCAACGCTTCCTCATGCAAGCCGAGATTCGTGTATAGAATGATCATCAGATTGTATACGTCGGCTTGTTCCAGCTTGGAACGCGACTGCTTGAGTAAAAGACTGAAGCTGCGCTGTGCATCATCGAACCGTCCGCACAAATATTCAAGCTCCGCCAGCTCCAAATGGACGGCAAACGCCCGATCGTATTGACGGCTCCAGCAATTATGCCCGAGCAGCTGCAGCGCGTGCTGTGCATATTTCAAGGCGGTGTCGTAAGCGGTTGTGGCCTTCGCCTTTCGGCAGGCGGACAGGTTGAGCTCGATCAGCCTATCTTTATCCCGCTCGCTAACGAGCAGCTCTTTACCCCAATTCAATTGGTTTGTCGTTTCGAACAATTGCTCCTGGCTTTCGCTTTCGTCCATCGACTCCAGCATGTGCAGGCCAATCCGGTAATGCAGCTGCGCTATCCGCGGTTGGGCGACGAGCGAATATACTGCCTGATGGATACGATCATGCGAGAATTTATAGGTTGCTGCAGCGCCTTCCGTTTCCGTGACCGGCAAAGCGGAGATAAGCCCTTCCTTCGCAGCGGCAAGCAATTGGGCTTCAATCCGGGAGACTGGCAGCGCAATCGATTGCGCCAGCAAACCGGCGGGGAAGGCGCTGCCGATACAAGCGGCGTACGTGAGCATCTCCTGGACGGGCTCAGACAGTTTACGGATTTTATCGACCATCAGATCCACGACATTATCGGACATGTACAGCTCTCCCAATACATCGATGTTCCACGTCCAATGGCCGGTATGAAAATCGAATTCCAGCAGTTGACGATCATACATGGAACGAATAAACTGTTTTGTGAAAAAAGGGTTTCCCTTCGTCTTTTCGATCAATAGCCGCGACAGCTCGCCCAGATTTTGCCCGGCGGCCGGCTGCAGCGTATCCTTTAACAGTTGTTCCACCTGATGCGGTTGAAGCGGTTTCAGTGTTATCCGGGTCGTCTGCAGACGCTCCAATAGCTCGGTCCCAAGGCGCAGCGGATGGTTGTCGCCATTGTCCTGTTCGCGATACGCGCCAATAAACAGGCAGTGTCCCGATTCACGATTGGAAGACAGCTTTTCGATCAACCGCAGAGAAGCTTGGTCAGCCCATTGCAGGTCATCGATAAACACGATGAGCGGCTTCCCGTTCGAGTTAAACACCGTCAGCAACTGCTCAAGCGTCAGCAGAAAACGGTTGTTCGTTTCGGCCGGGGGCAGCTTCGGCAGAGGAGGCTGCTCGCCGATGATTTTCACCATATCGGGATGCATTTCGATCAACACTTGCCCGTTCGAGCCGACCGCTTCCATGATACGGCCGCGGATTTGCGCAAATTCGTATTCGGGCAGCGTGAGAACGTAATGAATCAACTGCCGACCCGCCTGCTTGAGCGCTTGAAAAGGAGTATCCCGATTGTACTGTTCGAATTTCCCGGAAATATAAACGGCCTGCCGGGCAGGAATGCTTTTCTTGAATTGTTGGATCAAGTACGTTTTGCCGACGCCGGACATGCCCGAAATGAGCACAAGTTCACGGCCTCCATGACTAGCCCGGCGGAAAGCGTTTTGCAGCTCCAGCAGCTCCGGCTCGCGGCCGTACATAGCGTCTGACAGCTGCAGCATGCCGGAAGCCGAAGCAGGGAGCCGGGCATCCAGGGAACCGTTTTCCTGCCACTGCTCCAGATATGTCTCCAGCTCGCGCTTGAGCGCAAACATCGTCGGATAGCGCTGCTCGGGCTGTTTGGCCAGGCAGCGCATGACGATGTCGGAGACCGGACCGGGTATGAGATTTGAAATGTCCGAAGGGGCGGCAGGCAGCCTGGCCAAATGGCAGTGCACAAGCTCGGCGGCGTCTGCGGCGGTAAACGGCGCAGACCCGGTCAGCATTTCGTAGAAAACGGCGCCTACGGAATACATATCGGCGCAGAAGTCGGCCTGCCGGTTCATTCGTCCCGTCAGCTCCGGTGCAATATAGGGAAGACGGCCTTCGGGAAATAACAAGAAGCCGTCCGGTTCAGGCATCCCTTCCGAACAATCGGCCGTCATATTCAAATCGGTAATTTTTACGGTTCGCAGGTCCGGCTCCACGATGAAGGCATGCGGCGTAATGTTGAAATGAACGGTGTTGGATTGATTCAGCTTATGGAGCAGGTCCGCAATCGAAACGGCCAGCTGTAAAAATGCGCGGACTGCGAGCGGCCCCTGCTGCAGGATGAAGGCCAACGGCTGGCCGTCGGTCGGCTCCATCCGAAGCAGAAACGTGCTGTCGTACGATTCGATGCGCAGCGGTTTGACGACCAGCGGAAGATCCGCCGCCAGCCGTTTGCCTTGCTCATATTCCGTCGTCATCCACTGAATTTCGTTAGGGTCCGGGTATTCGGCCGTCAGCTTTTTAATCCAGCCTTGCTGCCGCGCCGCCGGATTGAGACCGCGGTAGACGGTAAACGGGCCGTTTTCATACCATTTGATGTATGGATAATCGTCCAGGTTTAATGACATGAAGGCAGCCTCCGTTCCTGTGGTGATGGCTTCATTGTACTGATAAGCCATTATGGAAGCAACACAATTAAACAAAATGTACCATTAATCGACATCATCCGACCGATCCTGTCGCAGCGATCTTTTGCAGGCTCCTAGAAAATATGAATATACAGCGGCACGTTCATGTAATATAATGTCATTTGATTGAACGGCGATGTCGAACGCTATTTTTTATTTACGCAGCGATTTGAGATATAATAGAAAATTAATCAGAACATCCGAAAGTGAGGAACCATTGATGAAAATAGCCATTACTGGCGGTTCCGGTTTTATTGGGAAGCATTTGACTCAATATTTTTTGGCGCGCAAGCATAGCCTTGTCATTATATCGCGCCAACGGCAAGCCTCGAAACACCCGTTGATCCGGAATATTACATGGTCCGAGCTCAAGTCGGACGTCAAAGTGCTGGAAGGCACCGAGGCGATCGTCAATCTGGCGGGAGAATCGATCAACCAGCGCTGGACGAAAGCGGCCAAAGAACGGATTTTGCAGTCACGGCTCGATACGGTAGCCCAGATCGCCGATATTGTAGACAGGATGGAACGCAAGCCGTCCGTTGTCGTGAACGCATCGGGTATTTCCATTTACGGCACGTCGGAGAAAGCTTCCTTTGTCGAGCATAGCGAACCGAAAGTAATGGATTTTTTATCCGGTATTGTCGAGCAATGGGAGCGGGTCATGGATCAAATTCAGCATGTCCGGGTCGTCAAGCTGCGTCTCGGGATCGTGCTGGGTACGGACGGCGGAGCGCTGCCGAAAATGATGCTGCCATACAAGCTCGGGGTCGGGGGACGGGTCGGCAGCGGCCGGCAGGTGCTGTCCTGGATTCATATAGAAGATTTGTGCCGGCTGATCGAATTTTGTATCGGGAACGAGGATATTATTGAACAGATCAACGCAACGGCCCCCCATCCGGTGACGAATGACGAATTCGGCCGCGCCTTGGCCAAAGCGATGCGAACATCGCATTGGATGCCGGTGCCTGCATTTATGATGAAGCTGATGTTTGGCGAATTGTCGACGCTGCTGCTTGAAGGTCAGCGGGCGCTACCTTTGCTGGCTATCGAGTATGAGTTTCAATATAAATATCCTTATATCGATATCGCTCTCGAACAATTGCTCAACCCTCAAGTGAAAAGCTTGCCGGGGAAAACTTAAAGTCCGGTGAATGAGCAGCGGAGTGGCGTAATCGTTATCGAGCAGTCAAAAGAAAGCTAAGAAATGAACCATAATCCGTTCGCGTGGCGGATATATTCGCCAGGCGTTTACAGTCGATAGAAGGGGAGGCGGCAGCATGATTCAATACGGTGCGGAGCAGGCGACTGAGTTCACTTTTCAGCAATACCGCGCATCCATTGAGCCCAGGGATAACCAGTGGGTCGATGTCGAGCTGAGATTCGAGCTCAAGCCGGGCTGTGAGCTGCCTGTAGAGCTAACCGATCTGACGGCATTGCTCATATGTACACGGACCGGCGACATATTTCAGATTGTACCGCAGGATGAAGGCCGCGATTGCGAATTTCAATTCACCGAGGCGGAAAAAGTCCAGCTCCGGCTGTACTATGACATGCAGGTAAAGCCCAGACTGCTGCAGCTCGTCAAGTCAGAGGCATAAGATGATGTATTAGAGAGACGCTGCGTAATCATAATTCGGACGCGGGCGTATCATACAAGACGGCTTTTCTTTCTGCAAAACGGCAGATGGAAGGTCGTCTTGCTTTTTTTGGTTGAATAAAACGTAATCGAAGGAACACGACTTCAACAACGGCTGTAACCCCACATCCATACCTCCCAACGCTCAAACGTAAATCTTACATCAATGACCTCGTCAAGCGTTTTTCTTGGAGAAACAGGCTGTCAAAATCCGTATTTTTTCCGGTTATAGAAGCGAAAATGAAACATATAATAAAATCGTCTGCAAACCTTGCTCTTTGTCTTGTTTAGCCTTGACCAAAGTTATCTTTCGTAAGGAGGTGGGACTGATGTGGGTTAAACCCGATTTCGAGGTGATTGAGGTTTGCGCGGAAGTTACCGCGTACGCTTATCAGAAGTAACATCATCATGCCGGAGAAAATCCGGCATCTCTTATTTAAAGGGGGGCGGTCGATGGTTATAAAAGTATTGGGATCAGCGGCAGGAGGCGGCTATCCTCAATGGAACTGCAACTGCCCTTACTGCCGTCGCGTGCGGAACGGGGATGGATCGGTTCATGCGCGTATGAACGATGCGATAGCCGTTAGCGACGATGGGGGGAAATGGTATTTAATCAATGCGACACCCGATGTGAGCGCTCAGATCGAATCGCATCCTGCGCTTCACCCGGGCCCGGGCCTGCGCGGCACGCCGATCTCCGGTGTTCTGCTGACGGATGCCGAGCTTGATCATACGTTAGGGCTGCTGCACCTAAGGCAATCGGCAGAGCTGGACATATATGCCGCTTCACCGGTACTCCATGCTTTATCCGGACCGTTCCCTGTCCGTCAAATCATCGAACCGTATGCCTCCTTTCGTTGGACGGAGGTAAGAGCGGGGGAATCATTTCCGCTTTTTGGGGGAAGATTAATTGTATATCCTATCCAATTGGGCCGCAAGTCTCCTCGTTACGTATATGATGCCAATTTGGGGCAGGAAGGCGCCTGGGTCGTCGGTTACCGGATAACGGATAAAATAACGGGCGGAATCGTCGTCTATGCGCCGGGAATCGAATCATGGACGGCCGAGCTGGAGCAGCAGCTGAAGGACGCGGACTGCATCATGCTGGACGGTACCTTCTGGCATTCGGCCGAGCTTCGCGACCTGGGCGCATCCGAGCTGGAGGCGGCGGATATGGGGCATATCCCGATAACGGGAGCAGACGGCACGTTCGGACGGTTAACCAACCGATCGGCACAGCGGAGGATCTATATACATATCAACAATACGAACCCGATTCTCGACACCGCATCTTCCGAGTATCGTACGATTACGGAACATGGAATCGAGGTCGGCTACGACGGGTTGGAACTGGAGGTTTGACGGATGATCGAGCGTTTGTCGAGTGAGGAATTTATAAAACGGCTACGAAAGATCGGCGAGCTGCGCTATCATGACAAGCATCCCTATCATGTGCGCATGCATGAGGGTAAGCTGAGCCCCGAGCAGCTCAGAGCCTGGGTTGCCAACCGGTTTTACTATCAAAAAAACATCCCTGTCAAAGACGCGCTTATTCTTTCGAAGCTTCCGACAAGGGAAGACCGGCGCGACTGGATTCAACGGATCATCGACCATGACGGTCGCGAAGGGAACGACGGCGGGATCGAAGCCTGGATTCGGCTTGGTGAAGCCGTCGATATACCGAGAGAGGAAATGCTGGACGAACGCCATGTGCTTCCGGCTGTCCGTTTCGCAGTCGATGCTTACGTGAACTTTTGCCGGCTTCAGCCGTGGCCTATCGCCGTCGCCTCCTCGTTAACGGAGCTGTTTGCGCCAACGCTTGTATCCAGCCGCATCGCCGTATTTGAACAGCTGTACCCGTGGATTCGGCCCGAAGGTCTGGAATACTTCAGAGCAAGACTGCATCAGGCGCCTCGAGATGCCGACCATGGGCTGACACTCGTTATCCGTGAATGCGCAACTTTAAAGGAACAGGAGCAGGCGATGGCGGCATTGTCTTTTAAATGCGATGTGCTTTGGTCGCTTTTGGATGCATTAAGCTTGGCATTCCCGAACAAGGAGTGATAACCATGATTGCTTGGGAATTATCGGAACAGCCGAGGCTGCGCAGCCCGGCCCGTTTGAAATATGATAAGACGCGCCAATCGGATATGCTCCTTCTCCCGGAACGCGTCGTCAACCTGAATCCGACTGCCGGCGCGATTCTGTGGCTCTGCGACGGGCGACGGACGGTTGCGCAAATCATTGATGAATTGGAGGTTAAGTACGATCAAACGGGGCTCAAGGATGACATACTGGAGTTTCTTACGCAAGCGGCTGACAAAGGGTGGGTGGAAGCATGGAAATAAGTGCGCCTTATGCGCTATCCGCGGAAATAACGCATCGCTGCCCCTTGCACTGCCCTTATTGCTCAAATCCGGTAGAGCTTCGAAAACGGGAGGATGAGCTGACTGTCGACGAGTGGCTGAGAGTGTTGGAGGAAGCCGGCGAGCTTGGCGTCGTGCAGGTGCACTTTACCGGCGGCGAGCCGCTGCTGCGGCCGGATTTGGACCAACTGATCCGGCGCGCGCGCGAGTTAGGATTTTTCGTAAATATAATTACAAGCGGCATAGGCATTACGGAGAAGCGCGTGCAACAGCTGGCGGAAGCCGGTGTGGACAGTATGCAGCTGAGCGTCCAGGCATCTGAGCCCGAGTTGGCCGATTACATCGCAGGCTTTAAGGCCCATGACCTGAAGCGGCAGGCGGCGGGTCTGATTCGGGCCGGAGGATTGCCCCTGCATATGAACGTCGTGCTGCATCGGCAAAATATTCATCTCGTCGAAGACGTAATCGAGCTCTGCGTGTCGTGGGGCGCAAAACGGTTGGAGCTGGCCAACACCCAATACTACGGGTGGGCGATGGTCAACCGCGAGCAGCTGCTGCCCGCGAAACGCCAGCTGCTTGCCGCTGAACAAGCGTTTATGCGAGCCACAGAACGATTCGGCAAATCGATTGAACTGATTTGGGTGCTTCCGGATTATTATGAGGATTTTCCTAAGCCATGTATGGGCGGATGGGGAAAAATATCGCTGACGGTTACACCCGACGGGCGGGTTTTGCCTTGCACTGCCGCATCCGGCATCAAATCGCTCCGTTTCGAGTCGGTCAAGGAGCATGAGCTTGGTTGGATTTGGCGGGAGTCCGAGGCGTTCAACACATTTCGCGGATTCGATTGGATGGCTGAGCCCTGCAAAAGCTGCGATCGCCGCTTTCAGGATTTCGGGGGCTGCCGCTGCCAGGCGTTTCTGCTGACCGGCGACGCACGGCTGACCGACCCTGTGTGCCAGCGTTCCCCGCATCATCATAAGCTGGCCGAATTTGTCGCGTTGATGAATGAAAGAGAGCAGGGGCTAAGCCCGGATGATGACCGGGACGCACCATTATTTTCTTATCGCGGCATGTAAAAACTCAAGAGGAGATGCGCCGTTGAAAATATTCGACGCCCACTGCGATGTGCTGAGTAAATTGCTGGAAAACCCGGGACTCGATTTTGAGCATGAACCGGAGCTGCTGGACGTTACGCTGGATAAAATGAAGACTTCCGGCATCGGCGTTCAAAATTTTGCCGTTTATTTGCCTGAGAAAGATGCCGGAGATTTTCGCCGCGTTCTGGAGAGCGTCGATCTGTTTCACCAGCGCATTGCTTCCAACCGTTACATGCGTCTGATCCGGTCAAAGGATGATCTGCGGCTCGTCATGGAAAGCGGGCGGATCGGGGTGATGCTGTCATTGGAAGGCGTAGACGCGCTGCAGGGAAACCTGACTTATGTGAGAATCTTATTTCAATTGGGCGTTCGCAGCATCGGCGTTACATGGAATCATGCGAATTGGGCGGCTGACGGCGTGATGGAGCCGCGCGGAGGCGGGTTTACGGCAAAAGGAAAACAGCTGATTAACGAATGCAACAGGCTTGGTATCGTCCTGGACGCAGCCCATCTTTCCGAAAAAGGCTTTTGGGAGCTTGCCGAGCTTTCCGATAAGCCGTTTATCGTTTCACATGCCAATGCGAAGCAAATATGCGGGCATGCGCGCAATTTGAATAACAAGCAAATAACGGAGCTGATACGTGCCGGAGGCGTGATGGGAGTCACATTTGTTCCGCCATTCGTACAGTCGGAGCAACCGGTGACAATGGATAAGCTGCTCATGCATATCGATCATATTTGCTCGCTCGGCGGCAGCCGTCATATCGGGCTCGGCTCGGATTTTGACGGGATTACCGAATGGATCGCCGGCTTGGAGCATGCGGGCAAATACGGCCGTCTGGTTGAGCTGCTGCAAAAGCATTATAGCGAGGAAGATGTCGAGCATTTTGTTTATAAAAACTGGACTCATTTTTATATGCGGCATTTGCCGGAAGCGCCGGCAGAGTGAAATGACCAAACAGGAGCTTCCCATCGAGGGAGCTCCTGTTTGGTCATTCCGCTAATTACGACACGGTGATTTTTCCGGTCATATTGTCATGGCCCGAACCGCATTGAATCGAGCAGTTGTATTCGAAAGTACCCGCCTTGTTAACGGTGAACGTGGCCGTTTCCCCATTTTTCACATTGACCTTCAAGTCGGGAATTTCCAGGCCATGCACGCCATCCGTATTTTTGAGGGTGAGCTTGACGGTATCGCCGACGTTGAGCTTAATGTCTGACGGGGTAAAGGAGAAGTTGGCTGCGGACACGGTAATTTCTTTCGTTTGACCTCCGCCTGCCGGAGGAGCCGCATTATTGCCGGCATTGTTCGGATTTGTTTTAGTGCATGCGCTTAACATCCATACAATAGCAAGTGCCGCTACTGCCCATATAAGCCGATGCTTGAGTTTCATGAAGTCCCCTCCTTGATCTGGGAAAGCTTGTAGTGGTGATGTCTTTATATAACATGACCGAATAATTTCGTTTATATACCCGAAACAAGGCGGCAGTGAATTGAAATAAAGTCATCGGGAAAAGTTTATTTTCAAGCGATCGAGGAAAATATTGGACAAGCGGGCGGAATTGTTATTTTGATTTTTTTTAACATTGAAGGAAATAGTATTGACAAGGTGAACTGCATAAGACTTTAAACCGGGTTCCTATGCAATTCAATTTTTAAGAAGGAGAGAGAGGTACCCATGAAAAAATCGAAAGCCATTGGAATTGCTTTTTTAACGACAAGCCTTGCTCTTAGCGCCTGCTCGATCGGCAATAAAAATAATGCGACACCGCCTCCAGCGGAAAGCAAACCGCCTGCCGCTACTCCCGGAAAGGTGACGGGAACGACTTTTGAAAATTATGGAACCTACGGTTTTGATCTGAAAAATACCCGTCACGTTCCGTTTAAAGAAGTCACCGCGGAAAATGTCAAGGATCTCGGCGTTGTCTGGTCCGCGGATCTTAAAGCGCTGGATTCCGATGTCAAAAACGGCAACCAATGTTATCCCGTCGTTGTAGACGGTATTGTGTATATTACGACCGCAGGAAATCAGGTATTCGCCTTCGATGCGGTATCCGGCAAGCAAATATGGCATTGGAAACCGCCTGCAGAGCAAGCCGCAACCTTCAGCAAATCGGGGATTATTGCGAACCGCGGCGTCGCCGTTGCCGAAGGCAAAGTGTTTATGCTGACCATAGACAACCAGATCGTGTCTCTCGACCAGAAAACAGGAGAGCTCGTTAAAATGGTACGCATTGCCGACTCCATTCCGGACGTAACGCTGGAAAAGGGATATTACGAAACGACTGCGCCGGTCTATTTTAAAGGCAATATTTATATCGGCAGCAGCGGCAGCGACAATGGTGTCAGGGGGTTCGTCCATGCGTATAAAGCAAGCGATCTGACGCCAGCCTGGGACGCTCCGTTCTGGACGGTTCCGCCTAAAGGGCAGGACTGGCTGGCCAACAGCAAGTTCCAAGGGGGAGGCGCTGTTTGGAACCCGCCGGCAATCGATGAAGAGACGGGGATTATGTATTTCGCGGTCGGCAACCCGGCGCCGGACTTTTACGGTGAAGACCGTCCGGGCGCTAACCCGTACACGGACTCGGTCGTTGCCGTTGAGGCGGCGACAGGCAAGCTGATATGGGCGAAGCAGGAAGTAAGCCATGACCTGTGGGACTATGATGCGGCTGCCTCCCCGATGATTTTAAATGCAACCGTAAAAGGCAATAAACAAAAAATCGTCGTTGAGGGCGGAAAATCGGGACAATGGTTCGCATGGGACGCCGCTACAGGCGATGTGGTGTGGGACGGTATACCGTTTGCGAAAATCGATCATCCGAAGCCGACGCCGGAGGGCGTAACCGTCTACCCGGGTATCCTCGGCGGGGAGAACTATGCGCCTGAAACGTACGATCCCGAAACCAACTATGTGCTCATTCCGAGCATTGAGCAGGGGGGGATTGTCAAGGCTGCGAAAAATCAGGATGAAGCGGCTACTCCAGACGCGCCAGGCGCTGCTGCGTTCGGTACGTCGACAGCCGCGCCGTCCGACGAACCGGCGTACGGAACCATTACGGCAATGGATGTGAATACAGGAAAGCAGGCATATCAGATCAAGACGAAAGATTCGATGCGCGGCGGCTTGACCAGCACGGCTTCCGGACTGGCTTTCTTCGGAGAGCTGGATGGTAAAATCAACGCGCTCGATATTAAATCCGGTAAAGTGATTTGGACCTTCCAAACGTCCGGCAATAATATTCAGGCTGCACCGGCGATTTTCACGGTTGACGGCAAACAATATATGACATTCACCTCTGGCGGTACAAAGCCTAAAGCGTACGTGTTTGCGCTCGGCGGCGACAAAACGCAGGGCGAGGCCGGAGCTGCGGAAGATTCGAATGCGCATCAAACCAAATAACGAATTTCGAACCTTTCAGGGCAGGACTTAATCCAAGTGCTGCCCTGTTTAATGTGAGGAAAGGAGCACATGATCATGAACAGACTATCCCAGTCCCTTGCATTGCTCATACTGACAGCATCATGCTTTACCGGCTGCACGGGACAGCTTTCCAAATCGGCGGCTCCGGCACCGACGCAGCCGCCAGAACGGCATAATGTTCGGCTTGAGCTTGACCAGCCGGCAATTTCATTGAAGCAGTGGAGAATGGACGGTTCCCATATGACCTCTGTGAACGGTAAGCTGCTGCTGGACGATCAGCCGGTTTCGAATGGCATTTTGCAGGCGTCCAATACGAAAAAAGACATTATAACCGGCGAAGACGGCTCGTTCAGGCTGACTGTCGACCAAAGCCTGCTAACCAACACAACATTGCAGGTCAAATCGCTTGACAAAGCGACGGTTTCCGGGAATTCACTCTCCGCCAATATGGCAAAGGATGTTCTTGCCGCTGCAACATCGGTCAGCGTTCATTACCCGATTCGAGTGAAAAAGGTAGAGGATGATCCCGGAGACTCCTCCAAGGTGAAGGTGCACGGACAAATCGTAGCCGGCGTCAATGATGTGGTTTCTTTCTTCCAGGTCGATAAATACCGGATCGGCGGGGTCGTGAAGGATTCGGAAGGCAAGCCGGTGCAAAATGCGGTAGTCTGGTTTGACCGGGACGAGGGCGAAGGGTTCGGGAAGTCGACACCGACAGACGAAAACGGAAATTACTCGATCTTTTATTTGCCCGAGGACGAGGAAACGAATATTACCGTCGTGCTGGGCACCACGAAATATACGCTGCCGGAAGGCAAGGTGTTCAGGATGCCCGAGAATACGAGCGTAGAGATCAATATTATGCTGCCTGGAGAAGGGACGGTTATCGATGACAAGCCGCCGACTTTGGTTGCCGTAACTTCACCGGGCGCCATGTATACCGGTGTGCTCGCAGGGCTCAATGTTCCTGAAGGGACGCCGTATACCGTCACGATTCCGGATAAGGAAGGGAACTTCGTCGTGACTGTCGCCAAGCAAATTTGGGAGAAGAAGCCGGCATTCTTCGAGACCAAAGTGTCCAAATTTGTGCAGCAGGGCAAGCTGACCTGGGGCGACACACTGCCGCCCGACTTCGTGCAGCCCGGCGTCGAAGATCCGAAGGTCGTCACGCCCATTTAGCCGGGTATTCCGTCATAATACGTTAAGAAGCCGGCCCTTTCCGGAATGGGCCGGCTTCTTGCTTGAACGCAATCTTAATTTTCTTTTTGCTTTTGCAGCGCCGCTTTGAGCGCTTCTTCCAAGCTGGAGCCGATGGATGCATTGTCGCTGTACTGCTTGATCAACTGGTCTGACTGCCGCTTCGCGGCTTTACCGCCTGCCCGCGGTCCGTCGTTCAGCATTTCGATTACATTGCAAGAGCGGCATTGCGCATAATTTCCGGCTTTACCCGTATGAATCTCCATTTTTTTATGGCATTGCGGACACCGTTTATTGGACAGCTGCGGTTCCGCCGCACGTTTGTAGCTGCAGCTGCGGTCGATGCAAACAAGCATTTTGCCTCGCTTGCCTTTGATCTCCTGCAAGTTTTTGCCACATTCGGGGCATTTCGAATGCGTCAGGTTATGCGGCTTGTATTCGACGTCGCTTTGCTTGATCAGCCGGACCATCTCAGTCGTTTGCGCGCGGATCGTCTTCATGAATTCGTTCACGCTGCCTTTGCCTTTCGCAATCCGCTCCAGCTCCAGCTCCCATTTTGCTGTCAGCTCGGGCGAACGCAGCGCCGGCACCACGAGCTCGATAAGCTGGGCGCCTTTACCCGTCGGCTGCAGGACGTTCATCTTTCGCTCGATCGTATCGGTGGACAGCAGCTTCTCGATTATATCCGCGCGGGTGGCCGGCGTACCGAGACTGTGCTTCTCCATCACGGACAGCAGCGATGCCTCCGAATATCGCGCGGGCGGCTTGGTCGCGTGCTTTTCCAGGCTGCATCGAGCTTCGCGGAGCTCGTCGCCAAGCTTCAGCGCCGGCAGCGATTGGGTGCCGTGCAGCTCATCCTCCGCTAGAGCGCCGTCCTCGTCATTCGATGGGTCAAAACCGGCAGCTGCAGCGGATGACTCGTGTCCGCCGTATACAGCTTTCCATCCGGCATCCTTCGTAACGCGCCCTTTGGCGTGAAAGCTTTCGCCGGCAAGCTCAACGGTGACGGCGGTTTCGTCATACCGGAAGACCGGATAAAAAAGCGCGATAAACCGGCGCGCGATCAGGTCGTACAGCTTGCGCTCGTCCGCGCTTAACGTATGGAGCAGCGGAGCCTGCTCCGTCGGAATGATCGCATGGTGGTCCGACACCTTGCTGTCGTCGGCGATCCGCTTGGTGACGGCCAGCGGCTTGCGGAGCAGCGGCTTAACGAGGGCGGCGTACGGCTGCACGCTGATGCTATCCAGCCTTCCCTTCAGCGTCGGAACCATGTCCGAGGTTAAGTAACGGGAATCCGTTCTCGGATAGGTGACCAGCTTATGCTGCTCGTACAGCCGCTGCAGCACATTGGATGTCTGCTTCGCGGAAAACCCGTACTTGCGGTTTGCGTCCCGCTGCAGCTCGGTCAAATCATAAGCAAGCGGCTGCGGTTCGGTTTTCTCGGTTACCTTGAGCTGCGTTACAATGCCTTTCGCGCCCTGCAGCTTCGTCAGCAGCGCATCCGCCTCGGCTTTGTCGAACAGCCGCCCGTCCGGATGGCGTTTGCCGCGCCACATCGCCTGAAAGCCGCCGAGCTGCGCCTTGAGCAGCCAATAGTCTTTGGACTGAAACGCCCGGATCTCCTGCTCGCGATCCATCATCATCGCCAAAGTCGGCGTCTGGACTCTGCCGGCAGCGAGCTGCGCGTTATATTTGGTGGTCAACGCGCGCGTCACGTTCAAGCCGATCAGCCAATCGGCTTCGGCCCGGCACACGGCGGATTGAAACAAGCTGTCATAATCGCGTCCGGTCCTCAGCTTGGCGAAGCCGTCGAGGATCGCCTTGTCGGTCTGGGAAGAAATCCACAGACGCTGGAACGGCTTACGCCAGCGGATCAGCTCCATAATCCAGCGGGCGACCAACTCGCCCTCGCGGCCGGCATCAGTCGCGATAATCAGCTTATCCAGATCGCCGCGTTGAGCCAGCTGGGAGATGGCCCGGAACTGCGGCGTCGTTTCCTTGATGATTTTCAGCTTCATCCGTTCGGGCAGCAGCGGCAAATCCCCGAGCTCCCATGTTTTATATTTCGTGTCGTAATCCTCGGGCTCAGCCAGCGTCACCAAATGGCCCAACGCCCAGGTGACCACATAGCCCGGTCCTTCGATGAAATGCTTTGATTTTTGATGACAGCCCAGCACGCGTGCAATTTCTTTGGCGACGCTCGGCTTTTCGGCTAATACGAGTGATTTCATAGCGACTCCTTACGATAAATTGGTTTTGGGACAGGGCGGCGGGATTCCTTCGCGCTCCGGTTCCATATAGCATACAGATTACGTCAAAATACCGCTCCTGTCCATGCCGGACGATGGCCGCGTACGCAGATTACTTAATGTCAGAAATTATGCGCAGCCTATTTCTGTGGATCGGAGGTTCCCGCGAAAGTAAGATCAAGAGTCGCATGCACTCTTGATGAAACCCGGTGAACACGGGTTAGCGGAATCCGCTTCAGAGCTTCATTTCACTTCTGAGGGACTTTGTTCTTTTTCCAATATAGCTCGCGGTATTCGGAAGGCGTCATGCCCTCCTGCTCAAGGAACTTTTTATTGAAATAGCTTGTGCTCGGATAACCGGAGTCCAGGGCGATTTGCCGGATTGTCAGCTCACTTTTTTCAAGCAGCCATTGTTTGGCCGTCTGCAGCCGGCACAGTGTCACGAAAGTCATCGGCGTCATCTGGACCGCCTTGCGGAACAGCTTGCAAAAATAATACGTGCTCACTTTCGCCTGCGCGGCCCAATAATCAAGCTCGAACGGCTTGCAGGCATCGTGCTGGATCAGAGGGAGCAGCTGAAGAATACGGCTGGTCGTATCCTCGCTTTTGCTGGATGATAACGGCTCGGCCTGATTGACGAATTCCGCGATAACGGCGTAAGTCAGCGTGGACATCCGCGTCAATTGGTAAAAGGAATGCTCCTCCGCCTCCAGCAGCAGTTCATCGTACGCCTGAACCAGCGGCTTTAATTGGCGAACCGTCCACAGATGGGAACGGTGCAGCCCACTTTCCAGCAAATAATCTTTCACTTTGGAGCCGTAGAAATGAAGCCATCGCACCTCCCACGGGTCTTCCTGGCTGGAATAGTACCGCTGAGGCTGCAGCGGGAAATACAAAAATGCGTCGCCGGCCTGAAGACTGTAGGTTTGATGATCCGCCTCCAAAAATCCTTTCCCCTTCACGACAAGGTGCAGGCTGAAGTTATTCAGGGCGTTCGCCTGACGATTCACGGAATGCTCCGGAACGTCCTTATACCAGCCGACCGACTCGGGCAAACAAAAAAACGCATGATCGGTCAACGTTGGAAGAAGCCGCTGTCTCTGCATGTTCGGTCCAACTCCCCTTGAGAACAATATTGTTATAGGTTGGTGCAAAAAGCTTCTATATTCATATTAAAATTTGTTATCTATAATAGCAATATAGTCTTAATAAATCTAGCGATAAGGAGCTGTAATTGGAATGGAGCAACGGAAAGTGCGATGGGGAATACTCGGATGCGCGGGTATCGCCAAGAGGGCGGTTATCCCCGGAACTCAACAATCGGAGACGGGCGTCGTCGCGGCCATTGCCAGCCGGGACGAAAGCAAGGCGAAGCAAACGGCGCAGGAATTGAACATCCCGATAGCCTACGGAAGCTACGAGGCGCTGTTGAACGACGACAGCCTCGATGCGATCTACATACCTTTGCCGAATCATCTGCATAAGGAATGGACCATCAAGGCGGCGGAAGCCGGCAAGCATGTGCTCTGCGAAAAGCCGGTCGGCCTGAACGCCGCGGAGGCGGAAGAAATGAAGGCGGCTTGTGCCAAGGCGGGCGTCAAGTTTGCGGAGGCGTTCATGTACCGCCATCATCCCCGTTATGCGATGATCAAAGAGATAATCAAATCCGGCGAAATCGGACAAATCCGCGGCATTCACGGAGCGTTTACGTTTAACAGCGCGAATAACCCGAACAATGTCCGCTTCCATAGCTTTATGGGCGGCGGCTCCCTGTACGATGTCGGCGTTTACCCGATCAGCGCGGCCCGGTTTATTCTCGAGCAGGAGCCTGAGGCGGCTACGGTGCATGCATTTTTTTCACCGGAGCATGACGATGTCGATATGATGGCTTCCGGTCTGCTGGAATTCCCGAATCATGTCGCTTTAACGTTCGACTGCGGGATGTGGGCGGCAGGACGCAACGTGCTGGAGGTGCTTGGCACGGACGGGCGGATCGAGCTTCCTTGCGCTTATGTGTCGCGGCAGAACGAGGAGGATCATTTCTTTGTCACCGCAAAAGGCGAACGCAGAGAAGTGAAGGTGCCTTATGTGAACCAGTATGCGCTGCAGGCTGACGATTTCGGACGCAGCATTCTGAACGGAACGGAGCCGTTGTTCGACGGTTCGGATTCCATTCTGAATATGAAAGTTATCGATGCATGCCTCAAATCCGCCAAAGAACGCGTTCGCGTCGTTCTTTAAATCATATTTAAAAGGAGTGCTGAAACGATGAAAACGATTCGTATCCAAGGCTTGGATAAACCGGTTAGCCATCTGATTCAAGGTTCGGACTTTTTTACACATGACGTATACGACAAAGTATGCAGCGTGCTGGATCAATTTCTGGCATTGGGCGGCAATACGATCGACACGGCGTTTATTTATCGCGGGGGACAGAGCGAGGAAACGATCGGTAAATGGATGAAGGAGCGCGGCAACCGCGACAATGTCGTTATTTTGACCAAAGGCGCTCACCATAACGCAGACGGTCCACGCGTCACTAAACAAGACATCGACAGTGATTTGGCAACGAGTCTTCAACGGCTGCAGACCGATTACGTCGATTTGTACGCATTGCATCGCGATGATGTGAATATACCGGTGAGGGTAATCATGGACGCATTGAACGAGCACATTCGCGCCGGCCGCATCTTGGCGATCGGTGCGTCCAACTGGACGCACCAGCGGCTTCAGGAAGCGAACGATTACGCGGCGGCCAACGGTCTGACCGGGTTTACGTTCAGCAGCCCGAACCTGAGCTTGGCCAAGCCGAACGAAGCGCGCTGGGCGGGCTGCATCTCCGCCGACGCCGAAACGCTCGCCTGGCACGAGAAGACGCAGCTCCCGCTGCTGTCCTGGTCTTCGCAGGCGGGGGGCTTCTTCACCGGCAATTTTGCTCCCGACAAGCGCGACAACGCAGAAATGGTTCGCGTCTATTACAGCGACGCCAACTGGGAACGTCTGCGCCGCGCCGAGGAGCTGGCAAAGCAAAAGGGCGTTACGCCGATTCAGATCGCGTTGGCGTACGTCTTGAACCAGCCGTTCCCGAGCGCCGCATTAGTCGGAGCGCAAAATAAAACCGAGCAGGAATCATGCCTTGAGGGCTCGCAAATTAAATTATCTAAAGAGGAAGTGCAGTGGCTGGAAAACATTCAGCTCGTATAAGGCCGATAACGCATAGAATGGCCGCATACTGTCCTGCATTTTGAATCGCACGGGGATTTATCGTCCCGTCATATCAACGCCAGCCTTCACGGTCAGCCGCTTATGGAGCGGTTTGATCGTAAAGGCTGGCTTTTTTTAATTCATTTGGATTTTCGTACTTTTTCACAGCATTACTGTATAGGTACCGGTATTTGACTTGTGATAAGATGAATGCAAACCGTATTGAAAGCGCTTGCCTGCACAATATGTTTTTTGAAACCATAAAGGCAATTAAAAATATAATGATGCCAGGGGGAGATCCGTCCATGTTTATGCCAATTAATCCTTTGGCGGTGCTCGTTGTGGACGACGAGCTGCCGCTGCGCGAAGAACTGAGATTATTTCCATGGTCCGCCTGCAATGCCGAGCTGGCCGGCGAAGCGGAAAACGGGGAAGAAGCGCTGGAGCTGTGCCGCAAGCTGTCGCCGGATGTTGTCATTACCGATATCACGATGCCGGTGATGGACGGGATGGAGCTGTTTAGAAATATAAAGCGCGAGTTTCCGCTGACACAGGTCATTTTGCTCACATGCCACAGCGACTTCGATTATGCCCGGGATGCGGTCAAATTAGGCGCATTGGAATATCTTGTGAAAATTTCACTGCTCGATTCAGAGCTGGAGCAGGCGCTGGATCGCGCGCGGCAAGCGATTGACCGCGACCGGAATTACCGGCGCAGCGAAACGGATAAACAGCGCTGGAAGCTATCCGGGCTGCTCCGGCAGCTCGCCGATAGCAAGGGAGCAGGACCACGTGCGACAGGAGAGGCGACGGCAGTGAGTGCGCTCAAAGAGGCTGCGCTCCCGATAGTTGCAGCCTGGAAGCTTCCGCCCCCGTTTCGAGTGGCGCGTGTCCATGTCAACGCCGGGGCGGAAAATGAAATTTACGTGCACCATGAGCTGCAGGTCATATTCAGCGAATGGGAGCAGGCTGCGCAACTAATATTGCGGTGGATCCCGCTCGGTAATACGGATTATTTGCTGTTGTTCCGATCTGCATCGGACGAGTCAGACCTTGTGCGGCAGATGGGAAGCACGCTGGAGGAGCTGCAGGCCGAATTGGACCGGCGGCTCTCCTATGTCAGCGAAGCAGTCCGTTTATTCGCCGCCGTCAGCAGCCCGCTCGAAGACGGAGGGGCTCTGCTCGATGTTATCGGCGTCATCCGGGTTCCGCAGTCTGCGGATTTTTACGACAGCAGCGGAGCCGTATACCGCAGCGGCGTGCCGGAGACGACGGATGCGCCCGTTATATCCGTGCAGGAAAAAGATAAGATGCTGGCCCGATTGCGGAAAGCGGCGGTTTCCGGCAGAGACGGACTGAGCTCCTTTGTCCGCAGCGAGCTGACCGATTGGGCGGCGATAGCCCGTCCCGAGCCTGATGAGCTGAAACGGTGGCTCTTGCAGGCGGCCAAGGAGTTGAACGACGGGGCAAAGGACGACGACTTGGACAAAAGGCGGAGCAAGCTGCTTCTGTCCCGCACAATGGCCGAGCTGACATCCGCTTTCGTCCGGGAGCTGGAGGCGGCTGACGGCGTAAAGAGCAAGTGCCGCAAGGAGGTTGCGGTGGCCAAACTGCTGATTGCCGAACGACTGGCAGAGCCGTTGACGCTCACGCTTATTTCCGATGAGGTCGGCCTTAGCTCGTTTTATTTGAGCCGCTTGTTCCGGGAAGAAGTCGGAGAGTCGTTCAATGAATACGTTACGCGGCTTAGGATCGATAAAGCGATTCACCTGCTGCAAACGACACATTTGAAAGTATATGAGGTCGCCGAGCAGGTAGGCATTCCAAGCTACCGGTATTTTTCCGTCTTATTCCGCAATCGTACGGGCGTCGCCCCGACCGATTTCAAGAAAGGTTGAAACGCGCTATGAAACGGGTAACAGGATGGCTTAAAGGGCGCAGCATCGCAATTAAACATTTTTTATTTTTGTTTGCGGGCTCGCTGATTTTATTCGGCCTGCTGGCGTGGAACAATTTGCAGGACGCCGAGCAGCTTTTCCGCAAGCAGGTGCTGTCGGATGCCCAGGTCATTATCGACCGGACCAATTTATACCTGGACGCTTATCTGGATAATGTGCAAAACATTTTGCTGCTGCTTTCGACGCGCGAAGATTTGCTGGATCAGGGGATGGAGCAGGAAGCGAGCGCTGCGCTGCGCAAATATGCGGAGATTAACGGCACCTTGTACAAAACGATGTATTTGGTGCGGGCGGATGGGAAAGCGATGTCCAATACGCAGGTTTATTTGGACATTATCGGCAATCCGCATTTGTCCAAGCTGTACAGACAAGCGCAAAGCAACTACGGCATTATGATCAGCGAGCCGTACGATTCGCCTCTATCCGGCAAGACTGTCGCTTTCTCGCTGCCGATCACGGCACAGTCGGGCGGTAAGGTCAAAGGAGTGGCGATCATCGAGGTCGATTTGATCCGTTTGACGAATATGCTGGCGCAGTTTATGAATACGCGCAATCAAACCTTTTCGATCATTACCAGCAAAAACAACATCGTGAATGCGTTCGACGCCAGCTGGCCGCTTTATTATTACGCCCTGCTGCCTTATAATACGTCGGTTTTTCCGCCGGAATTGAAAGCGGATTTTGTAACCCGAATCGGCGATCTGCCGGTCGGCATCACCGAGCTGAACGGGGCCAAAGGAAAAATGGTTGCCGTCAAATCGGGCATGAACAAGCTTGGCTGGTATTTTATCGCATTTATCGAGGACGGTTTTTTTTATCAAAATATTATTAGCCTGTATAACAACTACAAAACGGCCGCTTTGGTATGGGTCGTTATATTGCTGATCAGCTCGTACATGATGAGCCGCTATGTGACGCATCCGGTACGAACCTTGGTCGCCAAGATGGACCGCGTCCGCGACATGGAGGTACTGCCGAGCATTTCCGTCCAGCGCGAGGACGAGATCGGACGGCTGGCCAAAAGCTACAACGCCATGATGGAGCGGATTCACCATTTGCTTACGGAGACGAAAGAGATGGAAATGCGCAAAAACCAATACGAGCTGAAAATGCTGCAGAGCCAGATTGCTCCCCATTTTTTATACAATACGCTTGCGTGCATCAGCAGTCTTGCCAAACAGCACAAGATCGATGCGGTCCGGGAAACGATACGCGCTTTGGTAGGCTTGCTGTCTTTTAGCTTCGATAAAAGCACCGAGTTTGTCACCTTGGAGGAAGAGCTGGAAGGACTCCGTATGTATGCCCATATTCAGACGGTCCGTTACGGCGATAAATTTGAGCTGGACATCGACGTCGCCCCGGAAGCGCTGCATTGCAAAATATTGAAGCTGACGCTGCAGCCGCTGGTCGAAAATGCAATCTTTCACGGTCTGGCGCCTCAGAAGGCGAAGGGCCTCATCCGCATCCGCGCGTATACGCGGAAGGGCAGGCTAATGATCGTTATCCGCGACAACGGGCTCGGTATGAGCTCCGAGCAGTTGGAGAGCGTATTTACGGAAAGGAGAAAGGCGCCCAGCAAGCACCGGTTTACCGGGATCGGCATCATGAACGTGCAGGAGCGCATCCGTCTTCATTTCGGCGCCGAATACGGCTTGAGCATAGCAAGCCTGCCCCAGGTCGGGACGCTTATCCGAATCGGTCTGCCGGCAGCGGCTCTATACGATTAAAGCGGTTACAAAAATTGATACAATTTTCGCAAGATCACTGTATATATCGATAAGAAAGCGCTTGCTATACTTAATGTATCTCCCCCGGGTTGCCGCCTTCATACACCTGATTGTCCTGTCAGGAGGAAGGAAGTATTCCTTAGATGCATATGTGTAGAAGCGTTTTCGTCTTTCCAGGACGCCTTTATCGCTAAATTTTACGCCGCATACCACCCGCAAAGTGTGTCCCGCAGGGACGAAAACGCTGCAAGTACATCCGTTTCAAAGGAACGCCAACGTACGTGATCCCCCAGCCCTTAACGGGTGTCCAGAGGGCGGAGCCCTCGGGGCCCTCCCTGCAGGGAGGGTTTGGGAGGGTAAGAGCCCGTGGGGTTTGGGAGGGTAAAACCCGGTACGCCAACCGTAAAGTGTGTCCCACAGGGACGGAAACGCTGCAAGTACATCCGTTTCAAAGGAACACCAACGTACGTGATCCCCCAGCCCTTAACGGGTGTCCAGAGGGCGGAGCCCTCGGGGCCCTCCCTATAGGGAGGGTTTGGGAGGGTAAAAGCCCGTGGGGTTTGGGAGGGTAAAAGCCCGTGGGGTTTGGGTGGGTAAAAGCCGGTACACCAACCGTAAAGTGTGTCCCGTAGGGACGAAAACGCTGCAACCACATCCGTTTCAAAGGAACGCGAACGTACGTGATCCCCCAGCCCTTTACGGGTGTCCAGAGGGCGGAGCCCTTGGGGCCCTCCCTATAGGGAGGGTTTGGGAGGGTAAGAGCCATACCAAAAGGAGCGTGAACATAATTAAGCGGGAATTAGCTGTAGAAAACATATCAGTCAAGCATAAAGAGTCCAGATACAAGCTCGTTGGTAAAACGATATGGGCTTTCAGAGCCTTTTACCTGATGCTGCTGCCGGGGGTCGCGTATTATATTTTGTTTCGCTATGTGCCGATGTACGGCGTCATCATCGCATTCAAAGAGTTTAATATGCTGGAAGGGATCGTCAGCAGTCCGTGGGCGGACCCGTGGTACAAGCATTTTCAAACCTTTTTTAATTCGCCCTATTTTTCCCAGCTGATGATCAATACATGTCTGATTTCTTTGTACAAATTAATTTTCGGCATGCTGCCCCCGATTGTTATGGCGCTCCTGCTGAACGAATGCCGGGTCCGCTGGTTCAGGACGATGATTCAGACCTTGACGTATATGCCGCATTTTTTGTCATGGGTGATCATTTATGGGATTCTCATCGCGCTGTTCTCGCAAAGCTCGGGACTGTTCAATCGCTGGCTCGTTGAAAGCGGGGGAACGTCGATCGGCTTTCTGACGTCACTCGATTATTTCCGGGGCATTCTGGTCGGGTCCGAAATTTGGAAGGACCTCGGCTGGGGAGCGATCATTTACTTGGCGGCCATGACGGGCATCGACCCGACGCTTTACGAGGCGGCCAGAGTGGACGGGGCCAGCCGTCTGCGCATGATGTGGCATATAACGCTGCCGGGCATCCGCAATGTCATCGTCCTGCTGTTCATTTTAAAGCTCGGTACCATTATGGATGCCGGATTCGATCAAATCTACATTTTGTACAATATTCAAGTTTATCAAGTCGCAGATATTTTGGATACGTGGGTGTTCCGTACCGGTCTGCAGCAGCTGAATTTCAGCATGGGAGCGGCCGTCGGCTTGTTCAAATCGGCGATCGGGTTCGTGCTCGTGCTGGGCTCCAACCATCTGTCCAAGAAATGGGGGGATGAAGGAATATGGTAAAAGGATTCGAGGATCGTCTTGTAAATACAATCGTCTATGCAGTGCTTGCGATTGCCGGCTTATCGGCCGTCTTCCCACTTATGTATGTCGTTTCCGTCTCCATCACACCATTTGCGGAGGTTTTGAAAAACGGCGGTTTTATCCTCATTCCGAAATCCGTCACGTTCACCGCTTACCAGAAGCTGTTTACCGAATCGAATATTCCGCAGGCATTTTGGATCACGCTGTTCATTACCGTAGTCGGAACGGTTATCAACCTGATATTGACCGCTCTGATGGCGTATCCGCTCAGCCGCAAAAAACTGCCGGGCCGCAAAGCGTTTCTGCTGCTCGTCGTATTTACGATGCTGTTCAGCGGGGGCATCATTCCGACTTATTTGATCGTAAAATCGCTGGGGCTGATCGATTCGGTCTGGTCGATGATTTTGCCGAATGCGGTGTGGAGCTTTAATGTACTTGTGATGAAAAGCTTTTTTGAACATCTTCCCGAAGAATTGTTCGAGTCGGCAAAAATGGACGGGGCGAAAGAATTCCGGATTTTGCTGCAAATCGTCATTCCGCTATCCGTACCTTCTCTGCTAACTATTGGCTTGTTTTATTTGGTCGGCCATTGGAACGAATTTTTTCAGGCTGTCATGTATGTGACCGACCGCACTTTGTTCCCGCTTCAGGTGGTGATCCGGGAAATTTTGATGCTCACGCAGCAGCCGCTGGAAAATGCGGAAAACATGCTTCCTACCGAGACGATGCAGATGGCTTCCGTCGTCATTGCGAGCTTGCCGGTGATCGTCGTCTATCCGTTTATCCAAAAGCATTTTACTAAAGGAATGCTGCTTGGTTCGGTAAAAGGTTGAACGACGGGGCTGCCGCTCCGGACTGCAGCCGGGGCCAAGGCGCCGCTTCAATATACAGCTTCAATATAAACGAAAGAAGGGGATTTGAATGAGGCAAGTAAAAGCACTTACGCTTTCGATGGCGTTACTGATGGTTGGGGGCGCAATGCTGGCGGGCTGCGGCGGTTCGGGCGGCGGTACGGCAGGGGGGACAACAACTCCGGCTCCGGCACCCCCCGCGTCGGGACAGCCGGCCAAAGACGCTCCGGCAGCGGCCAAAACCGCTGGTCCGGTCAAATTGAACATCATCGAGACCGGCAACGGACTGCCTTCGCCCGATCAGGACATTATTAAGCAGGAGCTGGACAAAGCTCTCGGCACCGACTTGAATTTAACGGTATACGCCTCCAACGACGATTACAAAAATCAGCTGAACGTGCGCATGGCATCGGCGAACTTCCCCGATCTGTTTGCCGTCGACAGGCAGCAGCTGAAGCAGTTTTCCGAGCAGGGGCTGCTGCTGGATTTGACGCCCTATATGGATAAATTGAAGCCGGTAAAAGATTTTACCGGAGAGGACAGCCTGAAGAAGGGGACGATGAACGGCAAGGTATACGCGATCGCCAAATCTTCGCAAATTCCTTACGATACGTATTTTATCCGCAAGGACTGGCTCGACAAGCTGGGCATGAAAATGCCGACGACCACCGACGAGCTGCTTGAAGTGGCCAAAGCGTTTACGGATAAGGATCCGGACGGCAACGGCAAAAAAGATACGTTCGGCATTACCGGCGGCAGGCTCGGCGCTTTTTACACCGTCTTCGGAGCGTATGGCATCGGCTTTGACGCAGGGGCCCCGAGTCTGTACGTGAAGGACAACAAGCTGGTCAACGCGCTGTACGATTCGGGCATGAAGGATGCGCTGGCGTTTATTAGGAAGCTGACCGATTCCGGCGCGGTCGATCCCGAATTAATGGCGAACTCCGGACTGCAGCATCAGCAAAAGGCCATCAAAGGGCAAGCCGGCATCATTTACATTGACTGGCCGAACATGACGAAAGATCAGTTCGTCGAGCAGATTAAAGCGGTCAATCCGAAGGCGGAGTGGGTTCAGATCGAGACGTTAAAAGGACCGGGCGGACTCAAAAACGCCAGTGCATGGGATATCGGCAAAACGCCGGGTCTGTATGCGATTCCGAAGGCGCTGGAGAAAAACCCGGAAAAGCTGCAAAAAGTATTCGAGCTGCTGAATTACGTTTCCGGCAAGGATGGCTCATTGCTGGTGCAGTACGGTATAAAAGGCAAGCATTACAACCTCGAAGGCGGCAAAGTGATGCCTACCGATCTGATGGGCAAGGAAGGCGGTTATTTCTGGTTGTATCAATTTACGGGCCGGCCGGAAATGGAATATTTGCAGGTGAAGTTCGCGAAGCAGACGCCTTACATCGAATTTGCCAACAAACAGCCAAGAATCCAGGCGCTCAACGGTTTTGTCGACTATCCGAACGGCTATAACGCGGCGGATGCGGGACGGTATATCGAAGAGGAGCTGGCCAAATTTATTTACGGCAAACGACCGCTCAGCGAGTACGACAGCTTTCTGAAGACGTTGGAAGGCTCGATGAATTACAAGGCTTACATGGATGCCGCCGAAAAACAGCTGAAAGATCTTGGTTATTTAAAATAGGAACGCAATGCATTGATCCGTAAACAAGGAGTGGATAAATATGAGTTCCGGGGACTTGAATATTGCCGAATTAATGACACAGTTTCATGAGCAAGGTTATTTACTCCTCCCGAACGTGCTGCCGGAGGCCAAGGTGGAGCGTCTGAACGCAGCCGTCGACGAGATTGTCGCAGAAGAGCCGGATGCGTTGGCGCATAACATTTACAATAGTGTGGAAAGGCACGGGGAGATCGCATCGTTGATTGATGAACCGACGATTTTGCCGCTGATCGTAAATTTGCTCGGCTTCAACATCCAGCTCCATATTTCCCATCTTACGATCCGCAAGCCGAATCCGCAGGACTTAAAGACCGAGTCGCAAAGCTTTATAAACTGGCATCAGGACGGACCGCACCCGCAGTTTCCGAGCATGAACGGAATTACGTCAACCTACTACATTAAGACTTGTTATATATTAAGCGATATGTCCGAGCCGGACCGCGGCAATACGAAAATCATCCCGGGCTCGCACAACAAGCCGTTCCATCCCGACCATCAGGATGTCCGCAATTCCGTACGGGGAGAGCTGCAAGTGTGCGGCAAGCCGGGCGATGTGTTTATTTTCGCGCAAAATCTATGGCATGCAGGTGCACCAAACCGGTCGGATTTCACCCGCCGACAGCTGTTTCTCGGCTATAGCCCGATTTGGATGCGTCCGATCGATTACCGCATCGCATCGGAGAAGCTGTTGAGGGATGCAACCCCGATCCGCAAGCAGCTGCTTGGCGTCATTGACGATAATCCGTTTAAATATTACGTTCCGCAGGAATCTATGGTACCCTTGAAGGAGCTGTATTTGGGCGCTGCCGGAAACGGCGGGTACGCGCATTAAAGTTCAAGCGGATAGGGTGGGAAGATGGATATGCAAGCAATGAACAAGACAGGCAAATGCGCCGGGAAGCTTGCTCTCGTTACCGGCGGTTCTCGCGGATTGGGCCGCTGGATTTGTATCGAGCTGGCACGTCAGGGCGCGTTTGTCGCCGTCAATTATGCGAACAGCGAAATTGATGCGGAAGAGACGGTACGGCTCATCGCGGGGGAAGGCGGTACGGCCCGGGCTTTCCGCGCCGATATTACAGACGAAGACGAAGTGGAGCGGCTCGTGGAAGACGTTCGGCAAACGTTCGGCCGGACAGTTGATGTGCTGGTCAACAACGCGACCGGACCGCAGCCGATGCTGCCGATCGAGGAGGAGACATGGGCCACGTATTCGGCTCAGCTTCAGTTTTTCGTGAAAGCGCCGCTGCTGTTGGTCAAAGCCGTCCTGCCGGGAATGAAGGCAAAAACGGCGGGCAGCATCGTCAACATTGGCAGCGAGGTCGTACAGCTGGGCAACGAGCGGTTTTCCAGTTACGTGACCGCGAAATCGGCGATGATCGGGATGACCCGGTCATGGGCCAACGAGCTGGGACCGCAGGGCATCCGCGTCAATCTGGTCGCACCCGGCTGGATTCCAGTGGAACGGCATGCGGGAGCGGACACCGGGGGCTATCAGAGTACGGTGCCGCTTAAGCATATGGGAGAGCCGTACGATATTGCCGCGGCGGTATCCTTTCTCGCTTCGGACGAAGCGAAGTTCATTACCGGACAATGTTTGTCCGTCAATGGCGGCAAGACGAACGGAATTTAATCGTTCCAGCGGCAGTCCGTAACCAGTCAGGATCGGATTGTTCGAAAAACGGGCAGACGTTAGCCGCCGCCCATCGCGAGCCTTTGCGAGCTTACTTATCGGGTAAGCCTGCAAAGGCTTATTGGTGCGAGCCTTGACGTCGTTTCATCAGGTCAAGCATGGTCTTATTCGCATAATGATGGTATACTATCTGCACGAAAACTGTATGGAACGAGTAACGGAAAAGAGAGCTGATAGCGGAGATGAACCCTCGCGAGCTGTTTGGCGATATCGATATTTATTTGTTCGATCAGCTGTTGAAAGGCAGGATTACGCCTGAGAAGCGCATCCTGGACGCAGGCTGCGGCAACGGCCGCAACCTGGTCTACTTTTTGCGCAGCGGCTACAAGGTGTACGCGGTCGACCGCTCGGAGGAAGCAGTCGCCGGCGTCCGGCGGCTGGGGGCCAAGCTGGCGCCGGACTGGTCGGATGAGCGGGTCCGTGTCGAGCCGGTTGATAAAATGAGCTTTGCCAACGACAGTTTTGACGTCGTCATCTGTAATGCGGTGCTCCATTTTGCCGAACACGAGGCGCATTTTATACAGATGGTGCAAGAGCTGTGGCGGGTGCTGCGTCCGGGCGGGCTGCTGTTCGCAAGGCTGGCGTCTTCGATCGGCATCGAGGATAAGGTGGAACCGCTCGGCGCTTCGCGTTACAGGCTTCCGGACGGGAGTGAGCGGTTTCTCGTCGACGAGGAGCGGCTTGTGAAAATGACGGAGAAGCTGCAGGGCATGATGCTGGAGCCGCTTAAGACCGTCAATGTGGAGAACATGAGATGCATGACGACCTGGTGCTTGAAAAAGCCGCATATTTTGTTTTTTGAACCGATCGAGGAGCAGCGGACGGAGAACAAACCCATCGGGCTGAGTCCGGAAAAGGAACCGGATACGGATCGTGTCGATCAGGACGCGGCTGACCGTTGTATTCAAGAAATCAGGAGGCAACAGTAAATCGGTTGAACGATCAGGAGGAAATCGCATGAAGCTTCGAGTATCGGCAGTCCAGTATCATTTGCATACCATCAAAAGCTTTGAGGAATTTGCTGCGCAGGTCATCCATTATGTGAAAACCGCAGAGGAATTTGAAACCGACTTTGTTCTGTTTCCCGAGCTGTTTACTACGCAATTAATGTCGATAGGCGGGGGAAAAAACGATCCCGGCGCGTTAACCATCGAAGAACTGCCGGCCTATACGGAGGCGTATAAGCAGCTGTTCGTTTCGTTGGCCCGGAGCACGGGCATTCATCTGATCGGCGGCACGCATATCGTCGAAGAGAACGGCCGCTTGTATAATACGGCTTTTTTGTTTTATCCGGACGGTACGATCGCGGAGCAGCGGAAGCTGCATATTACGCCGACGGAAGTGCACGGATGGAACATGGCCGCAGGCGACGGCTTGCAAGTATTCGATACGGCGAAAGGTCGGATCGCCATCCTCATCTGCTACGACATCGAGTTTCCGGAAATTGTGCGGATGGCGAGGGCGCGTGGGGCCGACGTTATTTTTTGCCCGTCCTGCACGGACGACCGGCACGGCTTTCACCGTGTCCGTTATACCTGTCATGCGCGCACGATTGAAAATCAAGTCTACGTGGTTACTACAGGGACAATCGGCTCTCTGCCGACGGTGGATTTCATGAGAGGCAATTACGGTCAGGCGGCCGTTATTACGCCGAACGACGTTCCGTTTCCTCCGGGAGGCGTGCTGGCTGCCGGCGAAATTAACCATGACATGGTGATTACCGCCGATTTGGATATCGGCCTGCTGCATCAGGTACGGGATAAAGGCTCCGTCACGACGTGGCGAGACCGCAGGACGGACCTGTACACCGATTGGAGCTGAACGTTCGTGACGGGAGGGAAACCGATGTCCGAAAGGCTATATTGCAAGGAGCAGTATATTTTTGATCAGGACCGCCCGATTCCGGCGCGAATCCGCTCTTATACGGAGAATGATTTCGCCGATCTTATCGATATTCAAAAGCAGAGCTTCCCGCCGCCTTTTCCTTCGGAGCTGTGGTGGAATGAAGAGCAGCTGAGCAACCATGTCTCCTTATTTCCGCAGGGGGCGCTGTGCGTTGAAATTGCGGGCAAGCCGGTCGCTTCGATTACAGGGCTGTTGGTTGACGTGGATCCAAAGCACGATGATCATACATGGGCTGACATGACGGATAACGGTTATATCCGCAGCCATAATCCGGCGGGCGACACACTGTATATCGTCGATATTTGCGCGCTCCCGGCTTACCGCAAGTTCGGGCTGGGCAAGCTGCTGATGCAATCGATGTACGAAGTGGTGGTCGCCCTGAAGTTAAAGCGGCTGCTGGGCGGAGGCCGGATGCCTGGCTATGGCAAACATGCGGATGCCATGACAGCCGGGCAGTATGCGGCCGCGGTTCTGGAAGGAAGGCTCAAGGATCCGGTGCTGACATTCCTGCTGCGCTGCGGGCGCACGCCGGTCAAGCTGGTGCATGGCTATCTCGAGGATGAAGAATCGCGGAACTACGCTATGCTGATGGAATGGCGCAATCCTTTTTTTAACGGCTGAGAGGGTTTAACTCTTTTTCCATTGGGTACAATGAAAGTTGTTAGCAAGTACCATTCACCCTATGGAGGAAAGAGTCATGAACAAATTTGCTGCACAAGGGGCCATCGCCCTTAGTTTTGCGCTGCTGTTCAGCGGATGCGAGTGGGGAATCCAGCCGACGGTCATCAGCCGCGGACCGGCTCATCAGCACTCTGCGGACAGTCCCGCGCCGGTCAGTCCTTCGACGTCCGTCGAAACGGCCAAAGAGCCGACGGTCGAATCCAAAAAGATCGACATCATTGACAGCAAGGGCGCCAAAATCGGCTCGGCTGTACTATCGCAAGCGGTTGAAGGGGTTAGGCTGCAGGTCGATGTATCCGGATTGACTCCGGGCAAGCATGGCATCCATATTCACCAGACAGGCGTATGCACGACACCGGATTTCAAATCCGCCGGAGAGCACTTTAACCCTGAAGGGAAAAAGCACGGCTTTGAAAATCCGGAAGGCTACCATGCAGGAGATCTTCTGAATTTGGAAGTCGGCTCCGACGGCAAAGCGAAGGCGGAATTCATCGACAAGAAAGTGACGCTGGTGAAAGACAAAGCGAACTCTTTGTTGAAGCCGGGCGGAACGGCTTTGGTGATTCATGAATCACCGGACGATTATAAGACTGACCCTGCCGGAAATTCCGGCGCGCGCATTGCCTGCGGCGTCATTATGTAGGCCGGTCCCGATTGCGACCAGCGAAGCATTGCCGCTTGTTTAATCCTGTGTTACGATGAAGGAACCCGCCTTGGAGGCTGTTTGACAGCGATGGGGCGGGTTTTTTGTTTTACTTCATCATGCATACATAGGGGAGCTTGTAAACAATGAAGTTCGAAGTGGAAGCTATTTCATTCTTTGTCATTCAAACCGATGACGGGGAGGGGCAGAGCGGCAAACGCTGCAAGCATTATCAAACGCTGGACGGGGACGACTATGCGGAAAGCGAGCTAAGCTCGTTTTTGGGCGGTGAGTTTTCCAAAATCGCCAAGCGAGCCGCCGAGCGCAATCCGAAGGCCGAGCAGGTGCCGACCAAAATCGGCCGCTTTGCCGTGGAGCCGGGCTACGATCTGGACAGCAATCCGAATTATAATTTATTTGCACGGCTGCGCGTGGCAGAGACGATGGACTTGTATACGGAGCATGCGGAAGCGCTGGCTCAAGCGTACATGGATACGGGAGCGATTCGCGGCGGGGCGCTGTTCGTCGTTCGGGCCAAGCACAGCAAGCTGTTTGACGAGCCGTTTATTTTCGTGCTGAAATGCGATTTCGAGCAAAAAATTGCCCGGATCACCGATGAGCGCAGCCTGTTAAACAAAGTTGAGATGGCCATTAACGCGAAAAATATGAAGTCGATCATGTATCCGCATATGCCCGAGGAAGGGATACTGGAACCGTGGGAGCTGAAAATCCACCAATCGTCGCACGCGCGCTATTTTGAAGATTTTTTGAAATATGTCGAGTACGAGAAATCGATGCCGGAAATGATGAATGAGCAGGTGCTCGGCTTCGTTCATGAATATATCGAGCAGGTGTATGAGGATAACCCGGAGGCGCGCGAGAAAGAAATGGAGGAAACGGAGCTGTGGGCCTGTGCCGAGCAGCGCGAGCTTCAGGAAAAATGGTCTCAAGAGCAAGTGCTGGAAGCTTCTTCCATCATGATTGAACAGAAGCCGGACATTGAAATGAAGCTGAAGCTCGGACATATGTCCGTCAAAGCGCTGCTTGCCGATTTCGGGGACATGCTGCACATTGCGAAGCTGGGCGAGAGATACGTCGTTCTCATCGAAGGAGAGGGGCTGATGTTCGACAAAGGCATTTTGCCTGTCGAGCTGCTGCAGCCGGAGCCGCTGGAGCATATTGTCGATAAGATCAGGCGCAAATCCGAAGAGGAATAATATTTATAAATGGAAAAATGAAGGAAATTTCGCATGCGGCATCGAATGCACTCATAGAACTTTTAACATCATATTGCGATATGGAGGAGAGGAAGAATGAGCGTAAGCGGACAAGGACTGGTTGAGCTGGTAAAAAAGAATTGGGTCGTCAAGCTGTCGGACATTCGCGACCGGATGATTGCGGCAGTCCGGCAGTTGTCCGACGAACAGGTGAACTGGCGTCCGAACGAGGAAAGCAACAGCATTGCGAACCTGATCGTGCATATTGAAGGAAACATCCATCAACGCATCGAATCCACGCTGCTTGGCGGCGAGGACCGTCGCGACCGGGATAGCGAGTTTGACAACGGCGTTCATGCGGGTGCGGAGGAGCTGATCCGCCGGCTGAATCAATCATTCGAGCTGCTGCTTCATACCGCCTCGACGGTGAGTGAAGAGCGGCTGTACGAGCTTGTGCCGGCTAGAGATAAGCAGGTAACGGTCTATGAGCTGCTGAGCCAGTGCGCCACTCATTTTTCGGAGCATTTGGGCCAAGTGCTTTATTTGGCGAAAATGCAGCTTGGCGACCGGTATATCACTTTGTCGATTCCAAAGAAAAAAAGCTGATCTTCCTTTACAGCCAAATATGAATGGCTTAAGGAGCATTTTCCCTTTATTCCGGATACGCATTTTGTCTTTTGCGGCGACAAAAGTATCATTCAGGCGGATTATTTGATCGATGACACGGTCAACCGTTTTCAACGTTTTGTCGGTCAAGGAATCTTGTTTACGGCGCAGTACAATATTCACGAGACAGGATATGTGAGGGTTCATAACTGGCAGGACGTATGGCGTTTTTTTATTCAGGATGGCAGCGGCGATTAACCACGTGCTGCGGCACGAACGTTTGCCGGAAACAGGCGCAAGTCAAGAAAATAACGAGATAGCGGACGGGCGGGCTATCCCCACGGTAGGCAAATTTACTGGCGGGGGAGCCTTTTTTGCTGACTAAAATGGGCAGGCTTTCGCCTCGGTCAAGAAGAAGGCTTTCCGATCAAGCCGTAAAAGAGTATTCATCCGTGCAGCGTATTTCGTCAAGGCGCTTCATCGCTGCGCTAAAGGACTGGGCACCCGCTATTTGCCGCGATTTGTTGCCTCTTAAATTCTGACTGACATGTGATACGCTATGGGGCAAGCCAATCGCTCATTCGGATCATTGCCGCTCCCTAAGTCCATTAGCTTTGAATAAACGATTCGTTTGAGCGCCATTAAGGACTCTGGAGTCTCTAGATTCAATGGTGCTGTCGATGGACTGAACGGTCATGCCCGGATCCTGCTTGCCAAACGAGGCCTTCGGGATTTCCGAAGGCCTCACGGCGTTGTGTCCGGCCGTACAGTTGCAGGCAAACCGCACGGCGGCATGAAGCCGCAGTCCGCGCACCTGCCGCTCATCGTTTGCGGAACACGTCGAGCAGCAGCTCTCCCTTATCCGCATCCTGGGCTTCCCAGGTGGCGGCGAACCGCACCTGGTGCGATACGCCCAATATGTCGTACCGGTTGACCAAGTGCCTGCGCGCGCTGCCGATAATGAGCGAGTGCAGCCGCACCTGCTTGCGCGCCCCGAGTTCGGCCAGCTGCTGCCGAACAGCCGCGCCGATGGTCCCGATGCCATCGGTGACCATGACGAAATCCGCATCCGCGAAGCGCGGCTGCGACTCCACAAGCTCGATGCCGCGCCGGATCGGCGCATCGAAGTGGGTGCCGCCGCCGAAGGCGAGCCGGCTGAGCGCGTAAAACGCGGGCCAGTCCGGCTTGCGCCAATACAGCGGCTGCTCGATGAGCTCGCCCCGCGCGCCGAACAAGAGCAGCACGAAGTCGCGGCGCTCCAGCAGGCTGAAGGCGGCGAACGTCGCCACAAAAATTTGCGCGATCCGCAGCTTGCTGCCGCGCATGGAATGAGACGTATCGAGCATGCACACCACCGGACCTTTTTGCGGTTCGTCGGTTGCGCCGGATACGTTGTAGGTCAACAGCTTGCGGTCCAGCCATTTGACCGCAAAATACATTTCATAGTCTTCGTCGGATAGAAGACTGGCTTCGCTGGCGAGCATGTGCGAGATGTCGCCGGACTGGCGGAGGTCGTCATACGCCTCAGGAATGTGGGGGGAACGCATTTTTTTGCGCTTCGCCTTCAGCTGCTGAACGTTGCGTCCGACCTCCTGCAAAAATGAAATCAGCTCGGGATGCCGCTTCAGCTTGTCGATCCATGCCAAGTAGTTGGCGAATTCCTGCCGGTGCAGCCGACCAAGATCGCTGCCCCATTGCCGGTTCGCAATACGCTGGCTGGCTTGCAGCAGCTCGTGCACGTCCAGACTTTCCCGATCCTCGCGGCTTAAGCTTTTCTTCAGCGAACGGTTCAGCCATTGGCCGAGCTGCTCCTCGAGCTGCCGAAATGTGTCGCGCTCCCGCTTCGTATGGCGTTCCAGCTGTCGTTTCCGCTGCTCCAGCTCGTTCTCCGCTTTTTTCAGCTTTTGCTTCGCTTTGTCCCGCCTCATGAAGTCGGTGCGCATCTCATCCTGGTACTCCTGTATACGTTCCTTCAGCCTTACGATTTCCGCTTCGACCAGAGGCCTCGAGTCGAGTCCGGCCTGCTGCTCCTCGACGCGCTGCTTGCCCTGCTGCAGCGTATAGCCGACCAGCTTCAGCCGCTCGATCTGCTTTTCCGACAAGCGCTCGTTGATTTGCGGATTTTCCTGCCCCTGCATCGGACGTTTTTCGTTCAAGCCGGCGCTGATCAACTGCTCATCCTGCTTGCGCTGCCGAACTTCTTCGGCATAGCTCTCCGTCAGCCACATCAACGCTTTCAGAGCGGTTTTGAAGGATGCGTTGACTTCGCCTATCGTTCTTGGATGAATCGACCGGTAAAAAAACTGCTTTCGCAGCTGACCGATCAGCCAGCGGTGGAAGGGAGCGGCCTCCTTGGACCGATCGACCTCCGGCTGCGGCAAATAAAAGCACATGAAAAAATCGGCAAACAGCTCCACCGAAAACCAGGCTGCTGCTGATTGCGCCTCGCGAATCCACTCCTGGGCCGTGCGGGAGGAATGGACATAACCGTCGAACACATATCGGTCGATTCGCGCACATTGGATCATCATATTCGTTCACCGCCGGCAAAATGGATGTACATCACGTTCTTCAGAGCGTGTAATCGTACTGCAAGCCCGGTATTTCCCGTTCGAACAAGGTCCGGTACAATCCTTGCAGCGTCTGCAAAATCCGCTCGCCCTGAATGCGGAGATGCGTATATTTGACTGCGAATTGATCGGTATGCAGCAGCAAAAAGTTTTGATTGCGGATGTAACCGGGCAAATCCTTTTCCCGCTGCTGCCACTGGATCAGCCGGCCGCGCAGCTGCCGGGCTGTTTCCTCCAGCTCGATCCGGCATGTCTCCAACCGCTCCTTCATTTGCTCCTGTTGTTCCCGGCTCTGCCTGCCGCCGACCTCATTTTTAAATTGAAAGGAGTGAAGCTCGTCCTCCATATCGAGCCACCGCTTTGCGATCAGATCATAGTCGCGCAGCGGCAGCTCGCGCTCGGACTCCTGCTTCAGTGCATCCTGAAACCGTTTCTGAAACAATTCCTGCAGCGCCGTCAAATCCTCCGGAAAATCCCACAGCATATGAGGCGTATAGACGGTATCCCATACATGGACAATATTACGGCCGTTCAACGCAGCCGATGTTTTCCAGATATGACCGATTTTACGCCAGCGGCGGTCGGAGATTGTAAATTCCTTCGCTTCCATATCCGTTTTCAGCTGGAACAGCATATAGATGAGCGGCTCGGGAATAACGGCTTGCTCCGCGGCTTCACGGACGAACTGGATGTCGGGCAGGCTCAGCAAATTCGGGAGCGGCTCATCCGGCAGCTGAAACATCCGTTCGTAGCTCGATATCTGCTTCAGGAATCCGACCTCGTACCGGATCAGGAAACGGTCGTAGAGCGCGGTCAGCTGTTCGTTTTCTTCCGGCAGCTCATTGGAGGCGGCCATGAGAAAGACGAGCGGCACCGCCTCTTTATTTCGCCCGTTGAAAAAGGTCCGCTCGTTGAGAATCGACAGCAACGCGTTCAACACCGCGCTGTTCGCCTTGAAGATTTCGTCCAGGAAAGCAAAGTCCGCCGACGGCAAATAACCGTCCGTTTTTCGGACGTATTGGTCCTGTTTGAGCAGCTGCAGGGAGACGGGCCCGAACATTTCATCGGGCGTGGTAAACCGGGTAAGCAAATAGTCATACCATTGCCCGCCTCCGAACAGCTGGGAGACGGCGCGGGCGAGCTGCGATTTGGCCGTCCCCGGCGGTCCGATCAAGAGCACGTTTTCATTGCTCATCAAGCCAAGCAGCAGCAGGCGGATCAGTTCCTCGCGCTCCAGAAAGCGGCTTTCCAGCAGCTTGATTGCCTGCTCCAGTTTATTTTGGATGGTTTGAATGTCACTCATCTCGCATGTGGCGCATAAGGCAGCCATAACCGCCGTCACGCCTTACCCTCCCGGATTAAAATAATGGCTGCTATTGCAAGCCGATTCTTATTGTAACAAAATCATTCCTATTATACGAATCGGATATGCGCTGCACTTCGTTTTGTGGGGGTCGGATTTCGACATTTTCGCTAATTTTATCGAAAAGTGTGGTATAATATACCAAAATTCATTTTGCAGCAATATAGTCATTCCGCTTATTGGAGCTTTCACTTATCGAAGCAGGTTGGGGAGAGGACATCATGGATCAAATAAGGAAGCTGTCGTCGGCTGCTTCGCACCCTTTGTTTTTGCGCAGCGGGGATGGGGTTTTGCTGTTGGACGCACAAGGATACGTACTGCAAGTGAATGAGGAATGCTGCAGGTTTACTGGGTTTGGAACGAATTATTGGGAGCGGCAATCATTGCAGGAATTGCTGCCGGCGGAGCACCGCGATTCGTATTTCCGCCATTTGCAAGGAGGCTTGCAGGGGAGAACGAGCAATATGGAAGCTGAAATCCGTCATCGCGATGGGCACATCATTCAGTTAAGCCTGCGTTTTATCCCCGAGGAAGCGGAGCAATCGCAGCATATTTATGTCGTAATGAGGGACGTTACCGAGCTTAAGCGCTCTCTGCAGCTTGTCGAGCATATGGCTTATCACGATACGCTGACAGGCCTACCGAACCGTACGCTGTTCCAGATTCAATTCGCCCAGATGCTTGCTGCGGCAAACGGACATGAGGAAACGACGCCTTTCGCCGTATTATTGATCGGTCTCGACCGATTTCACATGGTGAGCGATTCGCTCGGCCATAATTGGGGCGATCTGCTGTTGAAGCAGATCGGAGCGCGGCTGCAGGCGATGTTTGGGAACGACCACTCGGTCAGCCGCATCGGCAATCACGAATTTGCCGTCTTGTATAAGCGGGTTGTCGGTACCGAGGAAATTGTTGAAACAACCCGATTGCTGCACCGGCAGCTGATGTCGCCTTTCAAAGTGAGAGAACGCGAATTCGTCGTCTCCTGCAGTATCGGCTTGGCCATATTTCCTATGGATGGCAAAGATATGGATAGTCTGATGCGGCATGCGGCATTGGTGCAATCGTTGGAAAAGGAGCAGGGCCAGGGCATTTACCGGCTGCCGCAGGACAAGGTGGCTACCGATTCGTTGAAGCGGCTCGAGCTCGAGTACGATTTGCGCAAGGCGCTGGAGCGGGAAGAATTCGAGCTGTATTACCAGCCGCAATACGATATTCAGAACAATCGGCTGATCGGGATGGAAGCGCTCATCCGTTGGCAGCATCCGAAGCAAGGGATGGTTTCGCCGGGCGAATTCATTCCGTTGGCCGAAGAAACGGGGCTTATCGTGCCGATCGGGGATTGGGTGCTGCGTACCGCCTGCTCGCAAAATAAAAAGTGGCAGGATGAAGGCTTGCCGGCGCTGACCGTGTCCGTCAACTTATCGCTGCGGCAGTTTCAAAAGCATAATCTGATCGGAGATATTGTGAAAACTTTGAAGGAAACAGGCCTGCATCCGCGATATTTGGAGCTGGAAATTACGGAAAGCATGGCGATGGACAATATCGAGCAAGTTATACGCAAGCTGAACGAGCTTAAAGATTTGGGCGTCCGCATTTCGATGGACGATTTCGGGACGGGCTACAGCTCCTTGCAATATTTAAAAAAAATACCTATACATAAGCTTAAAATCGACCAGTCCTTCATCCGCGACATCACCAAGGATCCCGACAATGCGGCGATCGTCAGCACGATTCTGGCGATGGCGAACCATTTGCGGCTGGAGGTCGTCGCCGAAGGCGTTGAAACGACGGAAGATTTGCAATTTTTGCTGAACAAAGAATGCCGGCATGCGCAAGGTTATTTTTTCAGCAGACCGCTCCCCAAGGAGCAATTTAAACAGTTGATTCATTAGCCCAATAAGCTCTCCGGTTATTTTTTCGCGTTCATTTGCAAATAGGCCCTTTTTCAATCGGTCAAAAAGGACTATAATAAGAGCGATATTGAAGCAGGTCTTAAACGAAGCTTCAGGAGGGATACAGATGGAGAGTATGGAACAAAAGTATCAAAAGCTAGGCGACATCCTGAGGTCGATGGATAAGGTTGTCGTTGCATTTTCGGGCGGCGTGGACAGTGCTTTTCTGTTAAAGGCTGCATTGGAATTTCTCGGGCCTGACCGCGTGTTGGCGATTACCGCCGACTCCGAGACGTACCCGGTACGCGAAAAGGAAGAAGCGATCGCACTCGCGAAAGAGCTGAATGCGCCTCATGCAGTTATTCATACAAGCGAGCTGGATATTCCGGGATACGCGGAAAATCCGACAAACCGCTGCTATTTTTGTAAAAACTCATTGTTCGATCATTTGATTCCGATCGCTCGGGAGCGCGGGTATGCGCATGTTGTTTTTGGTGCGATCGCGGATGATTTGGGCGAGCATCGTCCGGGGCTGCAGGCAGCTCATGAGCAGGGCGTCCGCGCTCCGCTGCTGGAAGCGGGCATTAAAAAATCGGAAATCCGCCATATGTCGCGGCAGTTTGGTTTGCGGACATGGGATAAGCCGTCGTTTGCCTGCCTGTCCTCAAGGATTCCTTACGGCGAAGCGATCACCGCCTTGAAGCTGTCGATGATCGACCAGGCTGAGGACTTTATCATCCAGCTCGGCTTCCGCCAGGTGCGTGTCCGCCAGCATGACAATCTGGCGCGTATCGAAGTGCCGCCGGCCGATCTTGCGGAAATGCTCGCCGTAGCGGACACGGTTCACGCCAAGCTCAAAGAAATCGGTTACACTTATGTCACTATGGATTTAAAAGGCTACCGTTCCGGCAGCCTGAATGAGGTTTTACCCGCCGAACAGCAAGCGGTTCATGCAGAAGCAGTAAAATAAGCGCTACTTTAATGGAGGAACAGACGTGGCTAGCAAACCGAAGGTACTTATCAATCAAAAATTACCCGATCCTATTGTTGCTTACTTGAAAGAGCATTGCGATTGCACGATTTGGGAAGGCGGCGGTTTATTGCCGCGTCCCCAGCTGCTGGAAATGATCAAGGATTTCGATGGCTTGTACGTCAATAAAGAATCGATCGATGCCGAGCTGTTGGAGCGTGCGCCCCGGCTGCGTGCGGTCAGCACTTCTTCCGTTGGCTACAACCACTTTAATATTGAAGATATGAGAGCCCGGGGCGTGCTCGGCACCCATACGCCGCATGTCTTGGACGATACGGTAGCCGATCTCGCGTTCGCTCTCATTTTAAGCTCGGCACGACGGGTCGCGGAGCTTGACTCTTATGTGAAGCAGGGCAAATGGCAGAAAGGCGCCATTAAGGAAGACGAATGGTTCGGCATGGACGTTCATCACGCCACGCTGGGCATTATCGGCATGGGCCGGATTGGCGAAGCGATTGCCAAACGCGCCTCGCGCGGTTTCGATATGAATGTGCTCTACTACAACCGCAGCCGCAAGCCCGAAGCGGAGGAGCAGTACGGCGTGCAGTACCGCGCATTGGAAGATTTGCTGAAGGAATCGGATTTCATCGTATTGATGACTCCGCTTACACCGCAGACGGTACATTACATCCGCAAAGAGCATTTTGAAATGATGAAGCCGACGGCTTTCTTCATTAACACATCGCGGGGACAAACGGTAGACGAGCAGGCGATGATCGAAGCGCTGCAAAACGGTACGATCCGCGGAGCCGGGTTGGACGTGTTCGAGCAGGAGCCGGTATCGCCGGACAACCCGCTGCTGAAGCTGCCTAACGTCGTGACACTGCCGCATATCGGCTCGGCTACGACGAAGACCCGCTACGACATGGCGATGCTGGCCGCTCAAAACCTGGTCGGCGCCTTGACCGGAGGAAAAGCTTATGTCGTGCAGGAATTGAACGAACTCGTGAAATAAGTTTAGAAGAGAATCCTTTGTTTGCTGCAGGATGGGCCCGGATCGACAGACAGGGCTGCGGCAGGCAAAGGATTTTTAAGTTAAATTCGCACAACCTTGATAAGCGCGTTCGTCCTTTAGGGACGACGATCCCGTTTATCGTTGCGAACAAGAATGGACAGGTTCGTTTTCAGAGCAGCTGAACAAATAGTTTATCATAACAAAAGCTTCCGCTTAACGGCGGTTTATATGGGAGTGAAATGTATTGCGTATTTCGGTTATCTCGGATACCCACGGTAATGCGGCCGCTTTTGAAGCGGTCATTCAGGATATGAAGCGGCAAAGTCCGGATGCCGTTGTTTTTCTGGGCGACGCGGTAATGCGCGGGCCGCAGCCGTCCGAATGTGTGGAGCTGCTGCGTTCGTTAAATTGCGAGGCGCTGGTCAGAGGCAATTACGATCATATTTTTACCCGTTATCCCGCAAGTCCCGATTGGAAGCCGGAAACCTTTAAGGATAAGCTCAAGCTCCGCGCGATTGAATACGATCAGGGATGGCTGTCGCAGGAGGAGCAGCTGTGGCTTGCTCATCTTCCTGTAGGGAAAACGTGGGCGATGCCGGAGATTCAAATTGAGATGTATCATGCAGCGCCCGATTCTTTGGGAAAGGTCACATATCCGTGGGCGCCGCTGGAGGAGCTGGACAAGCTGCACCGGCACGATACGACGGGCCTGGTCTTGTACGGTCATATACATCACGCTTATGTGAGGCAGGCGATGGGACGTACGGTGGTGAATTGCGGCAGCGTCGGCCTGCCCTTTGACAGGGATAACCGGGCCAGCTATGCGATCGTGGACATTGCCGGCGGCGATATTTCCGTGCAGTTGAGACGCGTATCGTACGACATTGAAAAAGCGATTCGGATCGCCAAGGAGCGTTCGATGCCCGATGCCGATTTATTCGAATACGCGCTTCGTAAAGCGCTTTATCCGTATTACGAGGAAATCTACGACAAGATCGGCTAATACAATGCTCCAAAAGCAGTGTAAGAATGATACCGTAAAGTCCGTCGGATGGCGTCATGACCCTATAAGCGAGCGCTTTACGAGGGGGGGATTGTTTATGAGAATCCGGGAGGCCAACTTCGATGATGCTGAGGGCATTGCTTTCGTACATGATCGAGGCCGCTATGGGCTGGGCAGATAGCTCGAACCTTTTTACGAAACCGCTATGAATTCAACAGTTTCCGAAGGGAGTTCCGTATGAAACTAGGGATGCCGACGCTGGTCGAGTTTCGGACCGTAGATCAAAATGTCCGGCTGTGCCATGAGCTGGGCCTTGATTTTATCGAGTTGAATATGAATTTGCCGATCTGCTTGCCGGAATATTTAGATTCCCGCCAAATTCGTCAACTGGGAGAAGATTACGCCATCGGATTCAGCGTTCACCTGCCGGAAGAATTGGATTTGTCCTCGTTTCACCCATCCATCCGTCACGGTCATCTGGAACGGTGCAAGCAGACGATTGATTGGGCGGGCGAAGCGGGGGTCGCGATCGTGAACATGCATCTGAACAATGGCATTTACTTTACGCTGCCCGACCGGAAAGTGTGGATTAACGATCGGTATCAGCCGGATTTTTTACAGTATTTGCTTGAGTCGTATGCCTCCTTGTATGCGTATGCCGATTCTGCGGGGGTTCAGATTTGCATTGAAAATGCGGGTAATTTTCATCTGTCGTTTATAGGTGAGGCATTGGGGAAGCTAAGCTCGTTTGCCAGGTTCGGGCTAACCTGGGACGTCGGGCATGACGCAAAGGCGGATTATAAGGAAACGGCGGTCCTGATGAGGCATCGACAGGCGATTCGGCATATGCATCTGCATGACTATAACGGAATTTCGGATCATCAGCCGCTGTTTAGCGGGGACGTGCCGATACTGGACAGGCTGCAATTCGCTCAAGTCCATGGCCTGTCCGTCGTGATCGAAATGAAAACAAGCGATTCCCTGGAACAATCGGTCAGGCTAATCAGGAACCGGATGATGCCAGGCGACGAAGGAGAAGCGGGCGATGGACATCGTATATCGGATCAATGAAAGCTGTCGGGCGGACGAGGCCGCGGATGTTTTCAGAGCATCCGGCATCAGGAGGCCTGTCGGCGATTTGGAACGAATTCAAAGAATGCTCGATCATGCGGATGAAATCGTAACGGCCAGAGACGGCGAGAAGCTGATCGGCTTATTAAGAGCGATTACGGATTATTCGTACTGCTGTTACATTTCCGATATCGCAGTACATCGAAGCTATCAAGGACAAGGCATTGGAAAAGCGCTAATCCATAAACTGATACACAAGCTGGGCAATGAAGAAATCAAATATACGCTAACATCCGCCCCGGGAGCGGTAGGGTTTTATGAAAAGTTCGGCTTCGAAAGATCGGACAAAGCGTTTGAAATCAAACGAATTAAAAATTAATCGGCAACATCGTTCGAGGAGGGAGGCTTCATGGAACCCATCGTCATTATACCGTTCGACGAGTCGTGGGCCCGGGAATTCGCAGCTGTCGGCGAGCGGGTCAGGCAGTCGTTGGGCGAAACCGCAATCCGGATTGACCACATCGGCTCGACTTCCGTGTACGGTCTTGACGCCAAGCCGATTATCGACATTCAAATTTCGGTATTAAGCTTGGAGCGGCTGGAGGCGTTCAAGGGGAAGCTTGAAGGCAGCGGATTCGTATTTCGTGAGGGAAATCCGGATTTGACGAAAAGATATTTTCGGGAAGCGCCCGGAAATAAAAGAACGCATATCCATGTTAGAGAACATGGCAGCTGGTCGGAGCAGTTGAGCCTGCTGTTTCGAGATTACTTGCGCTCGCATCCGGAAGACTGCCTTATCTATGCGGGTGAGAAGCGCAGATTGATGGAATTGTACCGGCATGAGCGGCAAAATTATGTGGAGGGCAAGACGCCGGTCGTTTGGACCATTTTGCAAAAAGCGCACGGCTGGTCGATGGAGACGGGATGGAGGCCGGGAAAAAGCGATGCGTGAACGAAGCTGCGGACGGGATGCGGTGAGAACCGTATCAGGCTAACCGCTTCGGCTTGTAACAGACACAAACACCAACCATCGACGTGCGGTTTTTCTTGCTGAACTAACCGGGAGAAATGCGTAGTAACAAAGGTTCAATCTGTTCTTAAGATTTTCCAGAATCGTACAAAAGGAGATATTGGCTTTGGGCAAAAAGGTAGATTATAAAAAAGATTATAAGCAACTCTATATGCCAAAAACGTTACCGGAAATTGTGGCAGTGCCGCGGATTCCATTTTTTATGGTCAGTGGTTCCGGGGACCCTAACGGCGAGGAATTCGCCATGGCAACAGAAGCTTTGTACAGTATGAGCTATGCGGTGAGAATGTCTTACAAAAGTGAAAATGTGCCGGCTGGATACTATGAATATACCGTTTTTCCACTTGAAGGCGAATGGGACTTGCTTGATCGGTCAAAGCCCGCGACAGACAAAAGCAATTTTAAGTACACGATTATGATACGCCAACCCGATTTTTTGACTGAAGAAAATTTCGAACGATTTTTGGAACAGTCGAAAAGGAAAAGTTCAAATCCGTTCCTTGAGAAAATTCGGTTTGAACATGTCGAAGATGGATTGAGTTGTCAAATGATGCATATTGGAAGCTTTGACGATGAGCCGGAAAGCTTTGCGCGAATGGAAGAGTTTTGTACAGTACAGGGATTTATTCGTTCAAGTAAAATTCATCGGGAAATTTATTTGTCGGATCCCCGTAAGATTGAACCGTCAAAGTTGAAAACTGTGTTAAGATTCCCTGTAAAAAAACCTGATATTCGGAAGTAGGTTTCGACTTACCCATAAACAAACGGATACGATGGGAGTTCAATTTGCCGTCTTTTCATTAGGGCGGTTTTCTTTTGGTCAAATATCAACATTATGATTTAACATAGCCTTGTTATAAGGACCGGCAATATCCGGCCCTGCAAGAGGTCGGCAGCCGTCATGCAGGGCCGTATCGCGCGCGGTGCAGCCGCAGCCGATTATGGCGCCGATGCTTGGACGAAGTCGCCTGCGATCGAAGCGATTAGCGGCGACGGCGCGCCCTCGTACCAGAGCTGCAGCGCATGCAGCGCGCGAGTGCAGGCGACGTACAGCAGCTTCGCGTCCTCGGCCGCGGCGGTATAATGCTCCGCATCGACGTCGACTACGATGACGGCGTCAAATTCGAGGCCCTTCGCCATGAACGAAGGGACGACGGATATGCCGCCCTCGTAATGCTGCTGGCCGGCGGCAATGAGATGAACCGGCAGCCCTTGTGCGGTCAGCTGCTTGTGGAGCTGCTCGCAGCGCGCTTCGGTTCGCGCCAGGACGGCTACCGTCGTGGCGTCGCCCGACTGCAGCCGCCCGATGGCATCCTTCAGAGCGGCGGCCAGAGCGGCTTCCTTCACCTCGACCACTTGAACGGGATCGCCGCTGCGGAATACCGGAACGGCTAATGCGGCCGGTTGTTCGATGCCATTTTTCAGCACCTCGTTGGCGAAATAAATGATTTCCATAGTTGACCGGTAGCTGCGGTTCAGCTGGAAGTAGGCGGTCTGGCCGTCCGCAAACAGCTCCGTAAACTCTTTCCAATCTCGGATGCCCTGATAAGCGTGAATCCCTTGCGACAAGTCGCCCAGTATCGTAAACGAATGGTTACGCGTATGAAGATGGAGCAGAGCGATCTGGAAGGGCGAGAAGTCCTGCGCTTCGTCAATCACCGTATGATCGAAAGTAAGATCACCGTGAATGCCGTAAAATTTGGAGCGGATGTACAGCAGCGGAGCCATATCCTCGGGCTGGACCCGCTTCTTCTTCAAATAGCTTTCCGTATAGACAACGAGCTCGGCCGGAAGCTCGGCAAATAGCGGTCCCGGCAGGTTCAGAGCTTTCGAGCCTCCGACAGCGAACAGCTCTTTATAGAAGCCGAAGGGCGAATAATCGGTCCAATGCTTGGCGTAATCGCGCAGCCGGGCGGAGCCTTTTTTCTTGTAATCTTTTTTCAGGTGCGTCTCCCATACTTTATCGAGCTCCATCTCCATCCAGCGCTTGATGCGGGCCAGCACCCGCTCGCGGCGTTTCATTAAAGGCTCGTGCCTGTTTTCCACATCATACCATTGGCGGATCGTTTGATGGGTGAGCTTTGCACCGTCCCACGGGCTGAAATCGGCAGCCGGCACCGCGCTTGCCTCGTATTGGGCAAGCGCCTGATCGAGCCAGCGCATAAACCGGACGGAGCCTTTCCATCGCCCTGGAGCTGTGTCGTCCATCGCAGGCCGGGCGCTTCCGGTTTGGAACCAATAGCGGAGCTGTTCGGCCGGATCGGCCAGCTTCGCTTCGTGATCGAGCAGCTCAAGCGCCCAATCTGTAAAGGTCGTCTGCTGGATATGGCCGACTCCGAGCTCCGGCAGCACGCTGGAAATATAATCGAGAAACATCCGGTTCGGAGCAAATATGATCATCCGCTCCGCCTTTACCTGATCCCTGTACTGATACAGCAAAAAGGCGAGCCGATGCAGCGCTACGGTCGTTTTACCGCTTCCGGCCACCCCTTGTATAATGAGCGCGCTGTTTTTCACGGCACGTATAATTGCGTCCTGCTCGGACTGAATCGTAGAGACGATGTCCCGCAGCTTATTGTCCTTGTTTTCGCCCAGCCGGTACAAAAGGAATTCGTCGGTAACGGCCATCTGATCGCCCGTACGGTCGAACGTATCGACGACGCGCTGCAAAATTTGCTTGCGGATCACGAGATTACGCTTCAAATAAACAAGCCCCTCGACCAATCCGTCGGGGGATTCATAGTGTACCGGATCGGTACCTCCTGTAAATGAGTAAAACAGGCTGGCGACCGGCGCGCGCCAATCGACGACCATCAATTCCAGCGACGGATCTTTTTCCACGCCGACTTTTCCAATGTAGAGCGGTGACGGCTTGCCGAGGCCTTCTTCCTGAAAATCCAGTCTGCCGAAATAAGGCTCTGTTTGGGCTACAGCCAGATTGCGGCGCCGGGATTCCCGGATCGAATCCAGTACCTGCTCGGTATGATCGGTACCTTTGTAAGGAGGAATGTCTTTGAGAGCGGTCAATTGGCGGTCGATTTCCGAAAATGTTTCTTCCAATCGTTGCATTTCTTCCTGATAAGCGGTCTGTACACTCGATTCCAACAATCGTACCTCCGTTCGTTCTAAAAGAATTAGATGTAGAGGATGATGCAGCGGAATAATTATGATACCACAATCAGCTTGGTAAACGCAACCAATATTTGACAAGCGGCCAAGTATCCCAGGAGATCCGGCATACATTGTTCTTCGGTGCGCCGGTGTACTACAATTAGGAAATGAAAATGAAGTCAAATACGGATGAAGGAGCGCTGAAACGATGCGCACAGAAAATCAGATCAAACGAAAGCTGAACGAACTGCTCATGCAAAAAAAATCGCTCGAGGACCGGATGGCCGATCTGCCGGGGTCGGAGCAGGCGCAAGACGATTCCGCTAAAGCGGCGCTGCGCTTGCAGGCGGAGCAGCTGGAACAATCCATCCTCTTGCTGGAATGGGTTCTGGACGAGCCTGTCGGCAAATATCATGTATAGAAGCGGGAAACGCCTTATCGGACACATCAAAGATTGGCCGCAGCGGCAGCTTTGTTCTAAATTCAGGCCTGCCAAATCGTTATATTCACCGGACATCCAGAAAAAATAAAGCCCGGAGGCTATCGCCTTTCTATTGAAATTGGAGTAATCTAGTAATAAATGCGAAAGGAGCTGGTAGAACATGGATTTGGGATTAAAAGGCAAAGCGGCGCTCGTTACGGGGGGCAGCAAAGGAATCGGCTTTCAAACGGCGCTGATGCTGGCCCGGGAAGGCGCCAACGTCGCGATTTGCGCCCGCAATGAGGAGGAACTGCAAAAAGCGGCCGCTTCGATTAAAGAACAAACGGGCGTGGATGCATTATATATCCAGGCTGATATGACGATCCAGAACGATTGCGAGCGGGCCGTGGCCATAGCGGCGGAGCGGTTCGGCCGCTTGGACATTTTGGTAAACAATGCGGGCACGGCGGCGGCCAATCCGTTTGACAAGGTGAGCACCGACCTGTGGAATCAGGATTTGAACTTGAAGCTGTTCGGCGCCATTCATTGTTCTCGTGCGGCAGTTCCGCATATGCGCCAGGCGGGCGGCGGTTCTATCGTCAACATCGCGACCTCGTCGGCCAAGACGCCTTCCGCATCCTCTCTGCCGACATCGGTCAGCCGCGCAGCCGGGCTGGCGCTGACGAATGCGATGAGCAAGGACCTGGCTCCGGACGGCATTCGCGTGAATGCGGTTTGCATCGGTCTCATCCGCAGCGATCAGATCGAGAAAGGGTGGAAGCGCAGCGCGCCCGAGCTGACATGGGAGGAATATGCCGCCAGTCCGAAGCATGATATCCCGCTGGGACGGATCGGGAAAACGGAGGAGGCCGCTAATGTTATCGCGTTTCTCGTATCGGATGCGGCTTCGTATGTTACAGGCACATCGGTGAATGTCGATGGCGGCAAAGGGGCGGCTCTGTAAGTCACCGATGATTGACACGAATTTTAAAAATGATACATACGTTTTACCGGATGGACGGAGACCGGCCTTAGGGCGGGTCTCTTTTTGTATGTTTTCAGCGGAGCTGAACGGACGCGAATGGAAATAAAACGGGCCGGCTTCGGCCGCTTTATTCAGATGTGGCATCATTGTAGAGTTGTGTCGAAATAAATGCGGCGTGCCGCCGGCACTTGGGAATATAGCGCTTACATCGTAGATTTGGTGCATATGTAAACGCTGTCAATTATGATAAACTTTATGTTGTAAGCGTCTATATCCATAGGAAGCAAAAGGGAGGATTGAAGTAGAGTATGAAAAAAACGCATGTAAGTATGATGGCCGCAATCTTGCTGCTTTCGATTACGGCAATGGGTTGTTCCCAACGTCCGAGCGGAGGCTCGAACACTTCTGCGGATACGAAGCCCGCCCCGGCGGCAGGCAACACCGCTCCGGCTGCAAGCAGCGGAGGCGGCGACAAAATTAAGCTTACGGTGTACAGTACGACTTCGGCGACGCCAAACCAGGATGTAATGAAAAGTATAGCCAACGATTTTATGAAGGAGAATCCGAACATTCAAGTCGAGTTCCAATTTCCCGGCTCTGAATATGAAAATATTTTAAAGGTCAAAATGGCGGCGAACGATCTGCCCGATGTGTTCGATACGCATGGCTGGGCGATTATACGGTACGGCAAATATTTGGCCGATTTGAAGGACTCGCCGTGGGCTTCGCAGCAGACGGATACGATCAAGCCTGTCGTAACGGATAAAGACGGCAAAGTCCACGCGCTTGTGCTTAGCGAAGCGAAGGACGGTATTTCGTATAATGCGGATATTTTACAAAAATATAATATCCAAATTCCAAAAACGTTCGAGGAGCTGCTGGTTGCCGCCGAGAAAATTAAAAAAGAGAGCAACGGTGAGATCACGCCGTTCTTTATGTCAGGCATCGACAACGGCATGATCGGAGGCTTCCTGGATCTGTACGCCAGCTCCATGTATATAAGTCCGAAGCAGAACGACGCGCAAAGCTTGCTGGAAGGCAAGTTCGATTGGAACAAATGGACGCCGCTCGCACAAAAGCTGCTTGATTTGAAAACGAAAGGCTATGTCAACGTGGACGTGCTGACTGCCAAACGGAGCGATCTGCCGCAGCGCTTCGCCCAAGGTAAAGTCGCTTTCGTTACGGGCGCGCCGACGTTCTCTGACGAAGTGCACAAGATCAGCCCTAACTTGAAGATCGGCATTATGCCGCTGACTTCCATGGTAGACGGCGACGAACCGACCTTTACCGGCGGTGAACGCTATACGATGGGCGCCTGGAAAGACGGCAAGCATTTGGCCGAATCGAAAAAATTAATCGACTTCTTCGCCAAGCCGGAAAATATGACGAAATTCGCCAACTCGACCAAATTGCCTCCCGGTCTGAAAAATATCAAATCCGAACATGAATTTTCCAAATACTACGACGAGTTCTCCAACATTCGCGTGTTCCCGTATTTCGACCGCGTCTATCTGCCTAACGGCATGTGGGATGTCATGTGCAAAACAGGCACAGCGCTGCTCGCAGGAAGCGTGACGCCGGCGCAGTTCTCCGAGAAGATGAAGCAGGAATTCGAACGTCTCCGCAATAAATAATAGCTGGACCGGGAGGGACCCGCCCTCCCGTTTCCTTTATTCTACCGACAGGAGGGTGAACCAGATGGCGGAAACGAAGACGGTGTCCGCGGCGGACAATCAAGCGCAGTACACACGCAATCGGGCTGTAAGGCGTTTTCTCCGCAGCGGAGTTATGCTGAATTTGCTATACTTGCCGGCGCTCATCTTATTGCTCGTATTTATATTTTATCCGTTCCTGAAAGGAATTCAGATCTCCTTTACGAACTGGAACGGCTATAATCAGGATTACAAATGGGTTGGCCTGCAAAACTACAAGCGCCTGCTGGACGATCCCGATATCGTCAAAATTATTCAAAACACGATAATATACGGGGTGGGCAGCTCCGTTTTTCAAAATGTGATCGGACTGCTATACGCCTTGTTTCTCAATATGAACTTTCGGACGCGCGGCATCGTAAGAACGATCATTTATTTGCCGGTCATCATAAGCTCGCTGATTATGGGTTATATTTGGTACTTTTTTTTCCAGTATCAAGGCGGCGCGATCAACGATATTTTGCTGCTGTTCCAGGATCAGCCTGCGAATTTGCTGGGCGATCCGAACATTAACGTCTGGATTATTACGTTCGTCAATACGTATCAATATCTAGGGATTGCCATGGTGCTGTTTTTGGCGGGGCTGCAGACGATACCGAAAGATTATTACGAGGCTGCGACGATTGACGGAGCAGGAGCTTTTTCCCGCTTTGCCCATGTAACCTGGCCATTACTCGCGCCGGCGTTTACGGTCAGCATGGTGTTGAACCTGATCGGCGGGCTCAAGCTGTTTGACGTTATTGCGGCTTTGACGAACAGCGGTCCCGGCTACGCCTCCGCTTCGCTGTCGACATTGATGTACCTGCTTTACTTCGGACGCGAAGACGCAGGGTATGCCGCAACGATCGGGATTTTGATGTTTATTATGATTTCGATTGTCAGTATGGTTTCGCTCATATTTTTACGCAAAAGGGAGGTCTCGGCATGAGCGGCAAAAAACCTTGGCTGACCTTTCTGTCGATATTGATCTGTCTTATTCATATACTGCCGTTTTATATTTTGATTACGACCTCGTTTAAAGCCGTAGACGATTTGAGCTCCAAATGGGTGATGCCGGGCTATCTGTATTTGGACAATTTCATCAATGCATGGGCGGATGCCAAGCTCGGCATTGCGTTCAAAAATAATATTATCGTTACGGCGTTTTCGATCGTCCTGATTGTCATTTTCGGCTCGATCGCCGCTTACCCGCTTTCCCGCAGGCAAACCAAATGGAATAAATTCGTCTATCTGCTGTTTATCTCCGCGCTTATCGTACCGCCGTTGACGAGTCTGGTGCCGCTGTACAAATTTATGGTCGATTTGGGCGGGATGAACCAATATTGGGGCATTATTTTGCTGCATATTACGTTTCATCTGCCGATGACGATCTTTTTGTACACGGGCTTTATCAGCACGATTCCGCGGGAGCTGGACGAGGCGGGGATGATTGACGGAGCCGGACAGTTCGGGCTGTTTTACCGGATCATTTTGCCCCTGCTGAAGCCGATAACGGCGACGGTGATCATCTTGCACGGGGTTTCGGTATGGAACGACTTTCAGTTTTCGTTGTTTTTTCTGCAGAAGCCGGACTTGCGAACGGTCACGGTGGCGCTTTCCAGCTTTTTCGCGGAAGATGGCAACAAGGTCGGCTGGGTGGCCGCAGGCTCGTTCATGGGCGCCATGCCGATGATCTTTATTTACTTGTTTTTGCAGCGGTATTTTATTACCGGCCTTTCGTCGGGCGCGGTGAAGGGTTGATGAGCCGCAGCCTCAGTCAAAATCAGACATATATTGCTAAAGAACAAATCATCGGGAGATGATAAAATAATAGGAGAAGGCGGTGCTGTGACGATTGGAGGAATCATGAGGTTGCAATCGATCCGGATCAAATTGACGCTTCTCTTTTTAGCAACGATTGTTTTCCCCGTTGTCGTCATTATTATTGCAATTCCTTCCTATTATCAACAGCTGATCACAAGCCAGGAATCCTCGCAAATGGAGGAGACATTGACAGCGCTTACCTTCAGTATCGAAACGTATTTGGACGATTTGGACCGGATGACGATAACGCCGTATTTGAATGATGACGTGATGCGGTCGCTCAAGCTGAAATCGTCGTCAGCCTCCAAACAATTGACGCCGTTCGAGCAGTATGAGGCTGAACAGACGCTGTCGAATACGCTGCCCAAATTTTTGAAAAACACGCGCAAGGATATTCTCGGCACGATACTTCTTCCCATGGACAATTCCGTCTATATTACATCGCCGAAAGGCTACGACAACAAGGCGGTGGAAGGCTACCCGTTTGAAAAACAGGATTGGTATATCGAGGCGCTCAAGGCCGACGGCAGCGTCGCATTTATAAGCGTTCATGTACAAAATTATTTGGAGGGCGCGGGGGCCGAAGTGTTTTCGGTCGCCCGCCTGATTAAGGATCCGGATTCACAACGGCCGCTCGGCGTCATTATGGCCGATGCCGATACGGCGGCGCTGGAAAAGATGATGCAGGGAATCCGGCTTGAGAACGGTACGATCGCCGCTATTTTGGACAATAAGCGAAAGCTCATTTACGCCAGCCGGAAACTGCCCGCGAATGTGGAGCGGCAGCTGGCGGCCGGCGTTCCGATCGTCAAGGATACGCAGGAAAGCTACCGGGTTGTGAGCGAGACGGTCAGCCGTTCCAAATGGTACATCGTCGTGCTGTTCCCGGAATCGGTTACGAAAAAGCAGCTCCAGCGCATTTATTGGGTAGGCGGTCTGGTTGCCGCCGCCGGGCTGATCATCTCGCTAGTGCTGTATTTTACAGTTTCCCATTGGATGGTAACGCCTTTTAAGCAGATGGTTCAGGTGATGAAGCGGGTACAGAGGGGGAACCTGCAAACGTTTTATCCGGTGAAAGGCAATGACGAGATCGCTCAGCTCGGCAAAAACTTGAATACGATGATATCGCAGCTCGGCGAGCTGATCGACCGCGAGTTCCGCGCTGCGCTGGGCCAGCGAAATGCCGAATACCGGGCGCTGCAGTCGCAAATTCAGCCGCATTTTTTGTACAATACGCTGAACGGTTTTATCGGTTTGAACCGGACGGGGCAGAGCGTGCTGCTGGAGCGCGCCATCTTGTCCTTGAGCGGCATGATGCGCTACACGCTGGAGCATAACGATTTGGCGATGCTGCAGGACGAAATGAATTTTATATCGAAATATTGCGAGCTGCAGCAGATGCGGTTTGCCGAAAAACTGGAAATTCAAATCGACTACAGTCCCGAAGCGGCCGGCATCCCCGTGCCGAAGCTGCTGCTTCAGCCTTTTGTGGAGAACGCCATTATTCACGGCATTGAACCAAGCGATAATCCATGTCTTTTGACCATCGAAGCTTCGATCATCTCTGGTCTGGACGACAATCCGGACCGCTTGGACATTCGGATCGCCGATAACGGCGTTGGCTACGATCCGGGGACAGAACGGGAAGGCGTCGGAATTACGAATGTTCGGGAGCGGCTGCGGCTTGCTTACGAGGACTCTGGCGTCAGTGTGGAATCGGAGAGAGGCCATGGCACGATCGTACGAATACAAATTCCGTTGAAGGATGTGAGCAAACGATGAAGATGGTCATCGCCGACGACGAAAACTTGGTACGGGTCAGCTTGAAAAGCATGATCAAGGACATGGAAACATCCTGGCAAATCGTTGGCGAGGCGACGAACGGCGAGGAGCTGCTGGCCATGGTTGCTGAGCATGAGCCGAATATCGTCATCGCCGACATCCGTATGCCCAAGCTGAACGGGCTTGAGGCGATCCGGCTCGGCAGAACGATATCGCCGCTGACGAATTGGGTCATATTGAGCGGCTTCTCCGATTTCACTTATGCGCAGCAGGCATTGAAGCTGGGCGTATCCGAATATTTGCTGAAGCCGGTAGACCCGGTCGAATTGGAGAAAACGCTGAACCATATATATAAGGACAATAAAGAATATATAACGCTGCTGAACCAGCAGTTTGAAAACAATTTGTTTGCGCTGTGCCATGGCTTGACCTCACTGAAGCATGAAGAACGAAGCAGCATGCTGTATCAAGGCAAATTTATCGGCTGGACGTTCCATATCGACTCGGTCTTGCCCGCGAACGGAGACTCCGATATCCAACAGCAGTTTTATAAAGAGCTGCGAGCCTGCATGGAAAATGAGCTTGTGTGCGGGATGAATTTGGCGCTGCTGGCGCTGGCGAATGGCGAGCTGGCGGCCGTGGGAGCCTGGGACCCGGTCAGATGCCAGGAGGCGAAGCGGCGCGTGGCCGATTTCTTCGGCAAGCTGGAGCCTATTATCGGCCGGTACAGAAGCGCGGAAACAACTCTTACGATTATGCAAACCGGCGAGTGCCAAGGCTTTGAGGCCGTCAACTGCCGGCTGCAGCAGCTGCAGCAGTGGAGCGATCTCAGGGCAGTTTGCGGAATCGGACGCAGTCTCGAGTACACGGAGCTGAAAAACGAAGCCGCATTGGCGAACAAAGCGGAGGCGGCCCGCCTGCTGTGCGCGATCGGTCAATATTTACGCGACGGCATGTATTTGAATTATCATAATACGGTCAACGAATTGGAAGCGCTGCTGCAGAAATCCGAGCTGTTCGCTGCGGAGACCACCCGGGAGTCGATACGTTTATATGTAACACGGGCATTAGGGCTCAATTTGCCGGATTCCCGGCTGGTACCGGGGGCGCAGACGCTTCCGGAACAGGAGCGGACGACAGAGCCGCTGACGGTTCATCGGCTCATTCAAGAGCTCCGCCAATACGGCGAGCAGGTGCTGCGGGAAAAAAGCGCGAAAGAATCCGCGCCTGTCGATCTCGTCAAAGAGGTCATTCATTATATGGAGCAGCATTATATGGACGATATCGGCATCGGTCAAATCGCCGGCGTGCTGAACGTGTCGGCCAATTACTTGAGCGGGCTGTTCCATAAAAAGACCGGCGTGATGTTCGTCAAATATTTAACGCGCATCCGGATGCTTAAGGCAAAGGAACTGCTGATGAACACCAATCTTCAGGTAAGGCAGGTCGCGGAGCAGGTCGGCTATTACAGCACGCGGCATTTCACGAAGCTGTTCACCCAGACATTCGGATATTATCCGTCCGATTACCGGAAAAACCAGCTGCAATCCGGTTTCTGACGGGCAGGCGCAAGTAAGCCGACATTCGTGATTGCACATCGAGAGACCGTCCTGTGATTCCGGGGGGACTATGAAAGCGCATACCGCAGTAGTATTCTAGTAGCAGATGAGCGCATACAGCCGGCTTCATGCAACTATTATACGCGAAAGGACGGGTAGGATGAGGAAAATGGCATTAAGCGGGGCAGGCAAAGCTGCCGAATCCTTTTCAACCGGCATTCAAACAAGGCTTGGAAAAGCGGGGGCAGGTCCGGTAGTTGAATATATAGTACCCGGAATGGAAAGGAGAAGGCGCCGTGAAAGCATTGGTATATGAAGCGCCTAAGCTGATGGTGATACGGGAGCGCGAGGCTCCGGAGCCCGGACCCGGCGAAGCGTTGATTCGGGTCGAGCAGGCGGGTATCTGCGGCTCCGAGCTGAGCGGCTATTTGGGACATAATTCGCTTCGGAAGCCTCCGCTTATAATGGGTCACGAGTTTGCCGGCACGGTACATAAGCTGGGTGCGGGCGTTACCCGTTTTCAGCCGGGCGACCGGGTGACGGCGAATCCGCTGATCACCTGCGGGCGTTGCCGCAATTGTACGAACGGGGCGTCCCAGCTGTGCGCCAACAGAAAGCTGATCGGAGCGCACTGCCAGGGAGCGTTTGCGGAATATGTCGCCGTACCGGAAACGAATTTGTACCTGCTTGGCGACCGGGTCAGCTTTGACGAAGGCGCATTCACCGAGCCGCTCGCTTGCGCCGTTCATATTGCGAGGCTGTTGAAGCCGCTGCCGACGCAACGGCTGCTTATTATGGGGGCAGGGCCCATCGGGCTATTGACCCTCCGAGTTGCGCAAATACACGGTTTAACGAATATCGCCGTAATCGACATTAACGAGGAGCGGTTAAGCATTGCCGCCGAGCTTGGAGCGATAACCGCGGCCAGCCTGGAAGCGCTGGCGCATGGCGGCATCGGCTCGTTCGACGCGGCAATCGATGCGGTCGGGTTGGAGTCGACGCGGACCCAATGCGTCGAAGCGTTAAAGCCGGGCGGTATCGTCGTTTTCTCGGGCCTTCATGCCGATGCAAGCAAGCTGCCGATTAACGATATGATCCGCAGTGAAATCCGCTGCCAGGGGGCGTTTGCCTATCATTCCGACGATTTTGAAACCGCATGGCAGTGGATCGGCGAAGGCCGCATCCGCTTGTCTCCTTGGACGATCCACGCTCCGCTGGAGCAGGGCGGGGAAGCGTTCGAACGTTTGATCGCCGGTTCCGGAAAAATCGCGAAAATTTTGCTGACCGTCCATTAAAAAATGATGAAAGGATGATGAAAATGAAAGTGGGTCTTTCCGTATATGGCACGACTTACATGATGGGTCTTCATCCCAAATCGGGGCAGCCGAGAATAACGGCCATGCAGCTGATGCAGCGTGCTGTCGAAGCGGGCCTGGAAGGAGTGGAAATGCCGCTGCAGGTCGTGGAGGGGGAAGATATTCAGACACTTGTCCGCTATGCCGAAAAACACCGGCTTTACGTCACGGTTGCGTCGGGCGGCTATGATCCGGATAAGCTTGAAACAGCGATGGATATGGCTGTACGGCTAGGCGCCAAGACCGTTCGCACCGTAGTCGGGGGCGCCCATTACGGCGGAGATCGCAGACCGATGGCGGGCCGGTGGCAGTCATTTATGCAGGAAGTGCTCGCAGGACTTGCCAAAGCGACGGCAACGGCCGAGCGCAAAGGACTGCAGCTGGCGCTGGAAAATCATCAGGATGTGGCATCGGAGGAACTGCTTTGGCTTTGCGAGCAGATCGGATCTTCCCATTTCGGAATTACGCTTGACACGGGCAATCCGCTTGCGACCGCTGAGGAGCCGATCGCATTCGCGAAACGGATCATGCCGCATTTAAAGCATGTCCATTTAAAGGATTATTGGATTTATTTGACCGAAGAAGGCTACCGTCTCGTGCGCTGCCCGATCGGTCAAGGCGCTGTCGATTTTCCCGCATTGCTGGAATTATTCGCCGAGCATCACCCTGAGATGACGATGTCCATCGAGGTCGGTGCGCTTGAAGCGCGTCATACCCGGGTATGGGCGGACGATTATTGGCCGGAATATCCGCCGCGCTCGGCAGCGCAGCTCGCCGAAACGATGCGGTTCGTACACACCCATGCACGGGCGCAGGCCGACTGGCGGACGCCACACGAGAAGAACGAGCCGGAACGGGCGGTTATCGCATATGAAAATCATCAGCTGTTGGCGAGCATCGCTTATATGCAGGGCTTAATGCGTACATTCCGCGGTTATACGCCGCTTCACGATCAAACGGAAGGAGGCTGGCTCCATGCAAATTGATTTGTCGGGCAAGGTAGCCATCGTGACCGGGGCGGCCCGGGGCATCGGCCGGGAAATCGCGCTCGCCTTGGCCTCGGAAGGCGTCGTCACGGTCGTTACGGATGTCAACGAGGCGAATCTCGATGGGATCAAACGGGAATTCGACGAGCTCGGGTACCGCGGAGCGCAATATTTGTGCGATGTCCGCGATTTTGCCCGCATCGAGCAGGTGGTGGAGTCAATCGTTCAAACCTACGGAAAAATCGATATTTTGGTCAATAATGCCGGAGTGGCTGGAGGCGGTCCCGTCGCTTCCCTGAAGGAAGAAGTATGGGATTTAAATCTCGATATTAATCTGAAGGGCACTTACCTGATGTGCAAGGGCATCATTCCGGTCATGAAGCGGCAGCAATCGGGACGCATCATTAATGCGGCCTCCTTTGCGGCGATTGTGCCGAGCTACGGCAGCGCCGCGTACGCTTCCTCGAAGGCGGGCGTTCGCCAATTTACGCGCGTGCTGGCCGGAGAGCTGGGGCCGTGGAATATTACGGTCAACTGCTATGCGCCGGGCATGATTCCCACCGATATGAACCATTTCGCGGAGCGACCGGACAACGAGCAGGAGCGGTTGCTCGACACACTGACTCTGCGCAGATGGGGCTCCAAGGATCATGTCGCCCATTTGATCTGTTTTCTCGCATCCGACTTTGCCGATTATATAACCGGAACGATGATCGATGTGAGCGGCGGGAAGCTGGCCACGCAAATTCCTAAAGTCGCATATGAAAAAGCGGGGGGAGAAGCGAAATGAGTATCCATTACCCGGGGTTGCGGGATCGGACCGTTATCGTAACAGGCGGCTCCAGAGGAATCGGCGCTGCGATCGTGGAGCAGTTCGTGCTGGGCGGTGCCAACGTGGCGATAGCCGATGTCGACGCACAAGGAGAAAAGTTGGCGGAGCGCTGGCGCGTCGAAGGGCATGATGTAAGGTTTTACCGGTGCGACGTATCCAGCGGGGAAAGCATCCGGAAGCTGATGGAGGCGGTTGAACAAGATTACGCCAGCGTCGATGTGCTTGTGAACAATGCTGGAATTTTTCCGCGGGGCGATCTGCAGAGCACGGATGAAGCGCTGTGGGACCGGGTAATCGGCATTAATCTAAAGGGCGTTTATTTAATGTGTCAGGCTGTTTCGCCGCTCATGATCAGGCAGGAGAAAGGCGTTATTATCAATATCGGTTCGATGCACTCGGCCAAAGGGGAAGACAACACGATGGCCTACGCCGTTTCCAAAGGCGGTCTTATTACGCTTACGCGCAATCTGGCCCATGCGTTGTCCAAGCACCGGATCCGCGTTAACTGCGTCCATCCGGGATGGGTCGCATCCGAGGGAGAGGTGGCGCGCTGGGAGTCTATGGGCAGCGATATGGATAAAATGCAACCGGCGATACAGGCCATTCCGCTTGGTCGCATGCAGACCGGAACCGACATCGCGCATACGGTCGTATTTTTAAGCTCGGATTTTGCCGATCAAATAACCGGCCAAATGCTGGCGGTGGACGGCGGAGGCAGCATCAGGAAGCCGCTGTGACGGTCTGGAGAAAGCGGAAGCAGTTTGAGAAGCCCTAAGAGGTGTAAGTAGCTTGGGAAGCGGGAGCAGCTTGAGAAGCGTAAGATTCGTGAGAATCCTGCCGCCGTCCTTCGAATGAGAGGCAGAGAGACAAGGAGCTGGAGAAACGGGTTCGTTTTTGTAAGAAGTATGGAATTTGGCTCGAAATAGTAACCAATAAATGGGAAAAAGGTGATTTCAATGGCGAAAATTACGTTTATCGGTGCAGGCAGCCTCGTATTTACGAAAAATTTGGTGAGAGATTTGCTGACTTTCCCGGCCTTTGAAGATTGCACCATTGCTTTGATGGATATTAACGAGGAGCGGCTCGGATTTGCCAAGCAAATGGTGGAAAAAGTAATCTCCTCCGGACGCTATTCCGCCAAAGTCGAAGCTACGACGAACCGTGCCGAAGCGCTAGAGGGCGCAAACGGGGTAGTATGCACCATTATGGTTGGGGATTTGTCGGTATGGCGGACCGATCTCGAAATACCGAAAGCGTTCGGCGTAGACATTAACATAGGCGATACGAGAGGCCCTTCGGGCATTTTCCGGTTTTTGCGGACCGTTCCGGCCATGCTGGACATATGCCGGGATATCGAGCGTTATTGCCCGGATGCCGTCTTCCTGAATTATACGAATCCGATGGCCATGTTGTGCCGGGCGATGCAGGGGGAGACGAAGGTGGAAGTAACCGGGCTATGCCACAGCGTGCAGGGAACGGCCGCCATGCTGGCCCGCTGGATCGGAGCGCCGATGGAGGAAATTACATACCGGTGCGCCGGCATCAACCATCAGGCGTTTTATCTCGATTACAAATGGAACGGCAAGGATGCATATCCACTGCTTCGCGATGCCGTGTTGAACCGGCCGGAAATCTACAACGAGGAGCAGGTTCGCAATGAAATGTTCATCCATCTGGATTACTATGTAACCGAATCGAGCGGTCATAACTCGGAGTATAACGCATGGTTCCGCAAGCGTCCGGAATTGATCGAGAAATATTGCACGCACGGCACAGGCTGGAATCCAGGCGAATATGCCATGTCGATCAAAGGCAATGAAAAACGGCGCAGCGACTGGACAAACAAGCTGATCGAATGGCGCGACAGTCCGATCGATCTGAACAGGGGCAACGAATATGCCGCCTATATTTTCAATGCGGTGTTCGGCGATAACACGCTGTTCGAATTTAACGGCAACGTCCGCAACTTCGGGCTGATCGACAATTTGCCGGAGGGCGCTTGCGTCGAAGTGCCGGTGCTGGCATCGAAGCGGGGCTTGAGCCCGATTCATGTCGGTCCTCTGCCGGATCAGCTCGCATTGCTCGTCAATACAAGCTCCCGCAGCGAGGAGCTGGCGGTCGAAGGAGCGCTGACCGGCGATCCGCGAAAAATTTTCCATGCAATCTGCTACGATCCTCTCACCTCAGCCGTGCTCAGTCTGGCGGAAATTAAAGAGATGGTCGATCAAATGTTCGCAGCCAACCGCGACTATTTGCCGCAGTTTAACCATTTGCACGCATAAAGGCTTACGGAAAGAGCACAGGTCCATTCGCGCTTAGTCGCAGCGAACTTGCCGTCCGTTGCGTTTTCATTATTATTTTCACGGCGAACTCCCTTGCCTCCATAAGGAAGCAGGGGAGTTTGTTTATCCGATTACGACTTTATCGGGTTAAGACCCCGCCTCTAAGGTGGACCTTGAATCAGGTGGGGTAGAGTCCCCATCTAATTCCCCGATGTTCAGCAAAGCTGAATGAGTTCACTTTGAACGGGAAAAGCGGCCGGGCAAGCGGTTCGGATGAAGGACGAGTATCTAAAATGCTTCTGCAGTTTACTGGCGAAAGTTTAGCGGGATAAGGATCGGGCAAACGATAAGGTTTCGTATCGAGTGATTGCCTGCCCGGTTTTTTTGATGGTATTTTTGTATGCAGTATACGCTTTTTTTTAGACGGGAGGTCGAAATGGCCGCTCGAGTTATGCTATTCTAATACCGTGCACCCTTTTTAGGGGTGACCGATGTTTATGTATGCAAGTTATGATCCGGGGAGCGAGATGGGTTGAAAACTCTTGTTATAGCTGAAAAGCCCGACATGGGGCGCAATATAGCGGCGGCGATCGATCCGAGGGCCAAAAATTTCCGGACCTATATCGAAGGCGAGCAGTATATTATCACATGGGCGATCGGACATTTGATCGGTTTGGCCGAGCCGGACGCTTACGACGACAAATACAAAAAATGGAATTTTCAAGATTTGCCGATTATTCCCGACCGCTTCAAGCTGGTGCCGAATGCGAAAACGAAGGATCAGCTGAAAGTCATCGCCGACCTGGCGAAGCGTGCGGAACGTCTGGTGAACGCCTGCGATGCGGGGCGCGAGGGTCAGCATATTTTTTCATTGATTCAGCGGCATCTGAAGCTGGCCCAGCCGGTCAAGCGGCTGTGGATTTCCGATTTGACGCCGGAGACGATACGCAAAGGCTTTGCCGAGCTGCGGGAAGGCACCGAGTACGACAATTTGACCAAGGCGGCCCGCGCCCGAAGCGAGGCGGATTGGCTGATCGGGATGAACGGCTCGCGCGCTTTTACGACCAGACACCAGGTACTGCTGTCGGTTGGTCGCGTACAGACGCCGGTGCTGGCGATTTTGTACGACCGGCAAAAAGAGATCGAGGCGTTTACCTCCAGTACATTTTACGATGTCGAAGCCTTCTTTACACAAGACGATACCGAGTATAAAGGCATGTGGCAGGGGGAACGGCTGACCGATCCCGAGAAAGCGAAGGCGTTGGTCGACAAATGCCGGAAAAAGCCGGGAACCATTGCCAGCTACGAGATTAAGGATACGAAGGAATATCCGTTCAAGCTGTACGATTTGACGCTTCTGCAGCGCGAGGCGAATGCGAGATACGGGTTTTCGGCGAAAAAAACGCTCGATGTGGCACAGGCGCTGTACGAAAAGCATAAGGTCATCAGCTACCCGCGGACCAACTCGAACTACGTCAACGAGCAAAATATTCCCGAAATGCACCGGGCGCTCGATCAGCTGCGCGGTACGGCTTATGACGAGCTGGCGGCGGGCGCGGAGAAGCGGTTCGTTCATAAGAACAACAAGGCCGTCTGCAATCCGGCCAAGGTGGAGGACCACCACGCCATTCTGCCTACGCATAAAAAGGCGAGCGGACTTTCTGCCGACGAGCAGCATATTTACGATCTGGTCGTCAGGCGGTTTTTGTCGCATTTTTATCCTGCCGCCGAATATAAGGTGCATACGGTTGTGACCACGGTTGAGAACGAAACATTCAAAAGCACGATCAAGCAGCTGCTTTCCGTCGGTTGGAAGGCGATCTATGCCGATCAGAAAAAAGAGAAGCCCAAAGCAAAGAGCAGGGCGGACAAGCAGGAGGACGAGGAGCAGACGGCGGAGGAGGAAATCAGCACTCCGTTTCAGCTGCAGCCGGAATCCGGTGTGCTGTGCACCAAGGCTGCGGCCAAGGAGAAGGAGACGCAGCCGCCGAAGGCTTACACCGAAGGTACGCTGCTGAAGGCGATGGAAGGCGCGGGCAAGCAGATCGAGGACGAGGAGCTGCGCGACGCGATGAAGGACTCCGGCTTGGGCACGCCGGCGACGCGCGCTTCCGTCATCGAGCGGCTCAAGCATGTCGGTTACATCGTGATGCAGGGAAAACGCATCGCGATTACGCAGAAGGGCCGCACGGCGGTCGAGCTGATTCGCCAAGCCGGGGTCGATCTGCTGACTTCGCCGGAGATGACCGGACATTGGGAGCGGCGGCTGAATGAAATCGCGCGCGGGCTCGCCTCGGACGACACGTTCATGGCGAACGTGAAGAAGTTCACGAACCTGATCGTCGAGAAGGTTCGGGTGCAGTCGAAGGCGGCGAAGCAAGCCTTCGAGAGCGAGGCGCAGCCGGCGGGCGCAGCCAAGCGGACGCGCAAGCGCACCGCCGGCGGAGCCGCTGCGGCCGAGGGCGCAGCTTCGGCAACGGCGCCGGCGAAGCGCACACGCGCCAAGCGCGACAGCGCGGCTGAGAGCGCAGCCGCGGCAGCTGTGCCGGCGAAGCGCACGCGCGCCAAGCGCGACAGCGCGGCCGAGGCGCTTGCCGCAGGCGTTGCGCCTGCGGGGGCGGAGCCGACGCTGCGCAGCGCGGCTTCCGCAGGCGGGCCCGCGCCGGGCGGCGCCCTGCGGGCGGCTGCGGCTCCGCCGCTTGGCGCGGGCATCGCGGCCTGCCCGCGGGCCGGCTGCGCCGGGCGCATCATAGCCGGCAAGCGCGGCTATGGCTGCACGGCCTACAAAGCCGGCTGCGGCTTTGTTATCTGGAAGGACAGCTGCGGCGCAGCGCTGTCCGAGCAGGACGCCCGCCGGCTGATCGAGCAGGGGAAGAGCGGCGTCCTGTCGTTGACGGACGCCGGAGGAAACGTCACCCGCGGCCGGCTCGTCCTGACGAACAGAAACACCGGCGAGCTGCAGCCGGAACGGTAGCCGTTCATGGAGATGAATAAAGAAAGAAAGGTGCTGATCCTATGCAGGAAATTCCTGTGCCGTACGTCCGCGCGAATCAAACCGGAATCGTCCTTTTTGTGCTTCTTGCCATCATTTTGCAACAGCCGGTGCTGATTGCGGCATTGTGGGCGATTCAACTCATCGGCTTATGGCGCGGCGTTCGGGCCAACCTGTTCGTACAGGCCGCCATGCCATGGCTCGCCTCCAGAACCGCAGGCGCACCGACGGAAGCCGTCGAGCTCCAGCGGTTCAACAATTCGCTTGCCGTTATTTTATTAACGGTCGCCGTGCTCTGCTTCTGGGTGTTTCGTTCGCCGCTTGCCGGTTATATCGCCGCAGGCATGGTCGCGGCCGCCGCGCTGGCCGCGATTTGCGGGTTTTGCGTCGGCTGCTTTCTGTACTACCAGTTCAAGAGCCGTACGCGCAAACGTTAGCAGGACCGGTCAAGCGATATTCGTAGGCGGCGCAATCGGATATCGAATTCCGGTCAATCTCCTTCATCATATGTTTATCGTTTATCCGATTACGACTTTATCGGGTTAAGACCCCCATTCTAAGGTGGGCCTTGAATCAGGTGGGGTAGAGTCCCCATCTGATTCCCCGATGTTCTGCAAAGCTGAACGAGTTCACTTCCCGTCATCCGCCTCAATATCGATGATGCATGGCCGGGCCGTTTCATTGGCCCGGTCTCCGGGAAACAGCAGCAGCCCGGGCGTATCCTTCACATTGTTGATGAAAAGCTGAAACGGGCTTTTCGGAAAGCGGCGGCAGTACAGCAGGACGTTGCCTCCGCCCGTTTCGATGACCTCGACGGGCCGCTCGGTGTCTATCTTGCCGTCCTGCACGATTTGAAACATACCGGCTGACGGTTCGCCCTGCGGCACGTCGACTCTTTTCTGGAACCGGACGAGCAGCCGGTCCGCCCCGATCCGCTCGGAGTCTACAGGCCGCGGCGGTTCATCGTACATATATTTGCCGAGATGGTATTCGTAAGCGGTCCAGGTCGCATAGCCGAGCTTGCCGGCTGTGCTGGCGAAATCGTCGAGCCATTTGCGGCTGCGCCGCATGCGCTTGAGCGACCCGATATCGGCCTGCACGCCAAGCGGGATATGCGGGTGAAGCTCGCGGATTTTGGCAACGAACGGTTCATAATATTTGCAATAATCCGCTTTTAGCATAGGTCTCATCCAATCCGGCCAATGGGTCTGAATGAAATGGACGTCGGGCCGTACGGTCGAAATCATCGCGGCGGCATCCAGTCCTTGAAATTCACGCAGCTTTTCCACCGAATCGGGCCCGGCGTGAACGCCAAGCGACCAGGTGGCGATGCGGATGTCGGGGTTCGCCTGCCTGACGCCTCCTTCGCCGTTAATCAGCTCGAACAGAAACCGGTTGACCGCCCCAACTCTGAATTCGATCCATTGGCGATAAAGAATCGGATTGTTTTTATAATAATTGGGACTGGAGCGGTGCTTGAAATCGGGAATATCGGAGCCGTACCGCTGCTTGAAGGCAGCTCTGGCATAGGGACCTACATCCCCGTACACGCCGTTTGAAAGTCCGTTCCATTCCGGGAAATAAGGCTCAGCCACCTCCAGGCCGTCAAACGGATACGTCCGAACGAGCTTCGCTAGCGCCTGCTTTTTCCAGGCCACATACCGGTAGCTGAACGGAGAGAGTCGGAAGTAACCGTCATGAACCGGCTTTAACAGCGTCATTTGCCATTCCGGCCAGTCCTTAGGCAAATGTCCGGTCGTATAAGTCCCATTGCCGAGCACCATTGCCCAGACGGCCAAGCCCCGTTGGCGGAAATGGCCGATCAGCTCGCCGTCCACCTTCGTTTCGTCGGTTACGAAGTAATGGATAACGCGGTAGCCGGCCAGCTCCAGCTCATCGGCAATGCTGGAGGCGGACCGGCCCCGGTAATAAGCGAAGGTAGGGTCGATCTGAATCGACGATCCCAGAAGACGTTCCATCATCATCCCTCCAGTTCTTGTTCTCGCCGGTCTCACCGGTCATGCAAATGCCAACCGTTTGATTATTGAGAAAACTCACCGGCAAGACCATTCCCTTTTTCCATTTCATCAGGTTTATCTCGGATTTTCTTTGGTTCAACTTATTCTTTGGTTCAACTTATATAGTATGCTTTTATGTAGGCTTGCGGCAAAAAAGAAGACGGTTATTTTTTGCAAGCTCGCATTTCAGGATTGTAATAGTAATTATTACTCTTAATTTGACATTTTTCGGCGTCAGGGCTACAATTTTACTAAACGGCCCGATGCAGCCGCAGCTTGCGGAGCAAGCTTTACGACAGTCACCCTTTAAGGAGAGAAACCGATGAAGCAAGCGGTACCTGTTCATATATTATCCGGTTTTTTGGGCAGCGGCAAAACAACCCTGTTAACCCAAGCGCTCGATTATTACAAAGAAAGCGGCAGAAAGCCTGCCGTTTTGATGAATGAGCTTGGCGACGTTAATCTGGACGGTATGCTCGTCGAAGATGACGTGCCGATGACGGAAATGCTGAGCGGCTGTATTTGCTGTACGATACGCGGCGATTTGGGCTTGGAGCTGAGAGAATTGGTTCTGGAGCATAAGCCCGACGTTATTTTCGTTGAATGTACGGGCGCGGCCAATCCGATGGAAATGCTGGACGGCGTTACCGATGCGTCGCTGCTCACCGAGCTGGAGCTGAAGTCGGTTATTACCGTCGTTGACGCGGCACAGCTGCTGGAGCGGCACAATAAAGGAGTTGGCAAGACATACAGGCTGATGCAGGAGCAGATCCGCTGCGCGACGCTGCTTATTTTGAACAAATCTGACCTGGTGTCCGCTGTCGAGCTGGCGGAGCTTCAACGAGTGATCCGGGAATGGAATCCGGTCGCACCCGTAACCGCAACGGTCCGCTGCCAGATGGATATAACGGAGTTCGATCGGCTGGACGACGCGGCGGGCGGTGACGGCAGGCTGCCCATCCGTCATATCGCAGAGGGTTCCGAGTCCGATAATCAAGAACGCAGCCGTCAGGCAAGCGAGCATGACGATTGCGGCCATCACGCCTGCAGCGGTCATCATCATGAACATCACGACCATCACGTCCACGACGATCATTGCAGTCATGACGTGCATGAAGCTCGCTCCGACAATGACAATGCGGTTCTGCATCATTCTCACGATCATGTGATGGTGTATACCCATTACTTTCATGGACCGGTCGACAGCGAGCAGTTCGAGACGCTGATCGGCAAGCTTCCGGCCAACGTGTACCGGGCCAAGGGCATTTTGCGGTTTACGGATACGGCGAGCCCTTTCATGTTTCAATATGCTTACCGCGAAATGGATTTTGTAAAAATTGCGCCCAAAGACGAGCTTCCGATTGTAGCCGTATTTATCGGGGAACACTTTTCCAGACAGCGGCTTGCTGCGGAATTGGAAGCGCTGGAGCGGGCGGCGGCAGTGCAAAAAGATTGACTCCCGCCGGCTTATAAGGCATTATTAGACTAAGAACGAAGCGTAAATCGAGGGATAAACGATGGGAAATCATGAGCACGATCTGCAAGAAACGGTTCAAGAAATGGTGAATGCGATGTCTGCCAAAGGCTGGCGAATAACGGATCAGCGCAAAAGCTTGGCCATGTTGTTCGCTGAGGCGGAAGGCTACCTGTCTCCGAAGGATGTCTATGAATCGATGCGCCAGAAATATCCGGGCGTCAGTTTTGATACGGTTTACCGGAATTTGCGCCTTTTAAGTGAGATGGGAGTGCTGGAGCAGTTTTATTTGAACGATGGGCTTAAATTCCGCGCCCGCTGCCAATCCCATCACCACCATCATATGATCTGTGTACAGTGCGAGAAAACCGTAACCTTTGAATATTGTCCAATGAAATTCGTGCCGCAGCTGCCGGACGATTTTCAAATTATGAACCACCGGTTTGAAATATTCGGTTATTGCAGCGATTGCGCCAAGCTTCCGCACGAAGCGCACTCCTGATATCGGGTATCCGATACGCCATAAACCTGTCAATGCGAAGCCTCTGTCCGGAGGCTTTTTTCGTCTTTTTTCCAGTTGCCGAATATTAGAAAATGATGTAAAAAAACGATTGACACCAATACTAGGCGATGATAATATACTGTTTATAAAAACAAAGTAATCGCATCGGAATTAAAGTTAATATCAACCGGACCACCGGAGAATCAAACAGGCTTTAAAACCAAGTTAACATATGCGATTAGAAGTTATTATACAGTTGCGTTATTTCGAGGGGAGAATTCGATATGTCAAACAGAAGCCTGTTGAATTGGAAAAAGTGGTCCGTCCTTAGTTTAGTCAGTTTATCATTGCTAGGTCTCAGCGCCTGCGGCGGCGGTTCGGGTACGCCCTCGGCGGGAGGTACGGCTCCCGGAGCGGCGCCTGATGCCAAACCGGCGGCAGCCAAGCCGGCCGTTGAACTTTTAAATGTATCTTATGATCCGACGCGCGAATTGTACCAGGAATACAACAAAGCGTTTGCAGCTTATTGGAAAGATAAAACAGGCCAAACCGTAACCGTTAAAGCGTCTCACGGCGGTTCCGGCAAGCAAGGCCGCTCGATTATCGATGGCTTGGAAGCGGATGTGGCGACACTGGCCCTGGCCTATGATATCGATGCGATCCAGCAGGCCGGACTGATCCAGCCGGATTGGCAAAAGAAGCTGAAGCAGAACAGCACGCCCTACACGTCGACGATCGTATTTCTCGTCAAGAAAGGAAATCCGAAAGGCATTAAAGATTGGGACGATCTGATTAAGCCGGGTGTCGAAGTGATCACGCCAAATCCGAAAACGTCCGGCGGCGCCCGTTGGAATTACATCGCGGCCTGGGGCTATGCTTACCAAAAGTTCGGCAAGGACGAAGCCAAAGCGAAAGATTTCGTGCAAAAGCTGTTTAAAAACGTGCCTGTGCTGGATTCCGGCGCGCGCGATTCGACAACGACGTTCGTCCAGCGCGGTATCGGCGATGTGCTGATCGCTTGGGAGAACGAAGCTTACCTGTCGATCAATGAGTTCGGCAAAGACAAATACGAAATTGTAACCCCGTCGCTAAGCGTGCTGGCGGAGCCTCCGGTAGCGGTCGTCGATAAAGTGGTAGACAAGAAAGGAACGCGCGAGGTGGCGCAGGCGTATTTGGAATACTTGTACACCGAGGAAGGCCAGACAATCGCCGCGAAAAACTATTACCGTCCGCGACTGGAATCGGTAGCGAAGAAGTACGAAGCGCAATTCGGCAAAATCAATCTGTTCACCATTGACGACGAACCGTTCGGCGGCTGGACGAAAACACAGAAAACCCATTTCAGCGACGGCGGCGTCTTCGATCAGATTTATAAACCGTAAGCAAACTATGACTCAAAGCATGCTTGCGAAATGTGTCGAGCCAAAGCGTCAGAGGAGAGAAATCCATGGCTAAAGGTTGGAAAGAGCGCAGTATATTACCTGGTTTCGGGCTGACCATGGGCTTTACCGTCATGTACCTCAGCCTGATCGTACTGTTTCCTTTATCTGCAATATTTATTAAAACGTCCGGTCTTAGCTGGGAGCAGTTCTGGCACACCATCACGGATGCGCGCGTTGTCGCTTCTTATAAGATCAGCTTTGGCACGGCGATCGGCGCTGCCCTGGTCAATACGGTTTTCGGATTTGTCGTGGCCTGGGTGCTGGCGAGGTATTCGTTTCCGGGCAAACGGTTTGTCGATGCGCTTGTCGATCTTCCGTTTGCGCTGCCGACGGCGGTAGCCGGTATCGCGCTGACGACCATTTATTCCAAAAACGGCTGGGTGGGCAGCCTGCTCGAGCCGCTCGGCATCAAATTGGCTTATACGCCGTTCGGGATTATGCTCGCCTTAACGTTTATCGGCATCCCGTTTGTCGTGCGGACGCTGCAGCCGGTTGTGCTGGAGCTGGAGAAAGAATTGGAGGAGGCGGCCGTCAGTCTCGGGGCCCGCAGGTGGCGGACGTTTACCCGGGTCATTTTCCCTCAGCTGCTGCCGCCTCTGCTGACGGGGTTTACGCTTGCTTTTGCAAGAGCCGTCGGCGAATACGGTTCCGTCGTATTTATCTCGGGCAATATGCCGATGAAAACGGAAATTGCGCCGCTGCTCATTATGACGAAGCTGGAGCAGTACGACTACGCCGGCGCGACCTCGATCGCGCTCGTCATGCTTGTGATTTCTTTCCTTATGCTGCTTGTCATTAACTATTTGCAGTGGCGGGCGAACCGCTTCAACACAACCGCATAAGCGAAGTTACCGATTCAGGAGGAGACCCAATGGCCGGATATGTGGCAACCGTTAAAGCAGGTTCGCGTGCGTTAGACAGACCGAAGCACATTACCGAACCGACGGTCGTAAAATGGATTTTAATTGGCATTGCCTTATTGTTTCTCGGTTTTCTGCTTGTTTTGCCGCTTGTTTCCGTGTTTGTCGAAGCGTTCCGCAAAGGGACCGAGGTGTATTTCAAGGCGCTGACCGATCCGGACGCCGCTTCGGCAATCCGGTTGACCTTGCTGACAGCCGCAATCGCGGTGCCCTTGAATTTGCTGTTCGGCTTATCGGCAGCGTGGGCGATCACCAAGTTCAAATTTAAAGGTAAAAATGTACTGATCACGCTGATCGATTTGCCGTTTGCCGTATCGCCTGTAATTTCCGGTCTTATTTATGTGTTATTGTTCGGCGCCAAGGGCTGGTTCGGCCCATGGCTGGCGGAGCATGATATCAAAATCATTTTTGCGCTCCCGGGAATCGTCCTGGCCACCGTATTTGTAACATTCCCGTTTGTCGCCAGAGAGCTGCTGCCGCTTATGCAGGCGCAGGGCGTGCAGGAGGAGGAAGCCGCAGTTACGCTCGGAGCCCGAGGCTGGCGTATTTTTTGGAAAGTGACGCTGCCGAATATCAAGTGGGGGCTTTTGTACGGCATAATTTTATGCAATGCGCGGGCGATGGGCGAATTCGGAGCTGTGTCGGTCGTATCGGGCCACATCCGGGGCTCGACGAACACGATGCCGCTGCACATTCAAATTTTGTACAACGAATACAATTTTGCCGGTTCGTTCGCGATGGCCTCTTTGTTGGTGTTATTGGCCGTCGTAACGTTGATCGTCAAAAGCTTTATCGAATGGAAGCACGACAGACAGCAGCATCAGCGGGAAGGGGAGTAGGGGAGCATGCATATTGTAGCTAAACATTTGACGAAAAGCTTCGGCAGCTTTCAAGCTACCAAGGACATCAGCTTCGAGATCGAAAAAGGAAAGCTGATCGGACTGCTCGGTCCGAGCGGCGGCGGAAAAACGACCATCCTGCGGATGCTGGCCGGGCTGGAGGAGCCGGATTCGGGCGACATCCTGTTTCACGGCAAAAAAGTCAACAACCTGCCGCCGCAGGAACGCGGAATCGGCTTTGTGTTCCAGAACTACGCGTTGTTCCGTCATATGAGCGTGCATGATAATATTGCATTCGGCCTGGCCGTACAAAAGCGGAGCAAGCAGGAAATTGCGTCGCGCGTCAGCGAGCTGATCGAATTAACCGGCTTGAAAGGCTTGGAAAAGCGGCTGCCGCATCAACTGTCCGGCGGCCAGCGTCAGCGGGTCGCGTTCGCCAGGGCGATTGCCCCTGAGCCGCAGCTGCTGCTGCTGGATGAACCGTTCGCGGCGATTGACGCCAAAGTGCGCAAGGAGCTTCGCACCTGGCTGAAGGAGATGATCAACCGCGTAGGCATTACGACCATATTCGTAACGCATGATCAGGAAGAAGCCGTCGAGGTAGCCGACGAGATTATGATTATCAACCATGGCATACTTGAACAAAAAGGTTCGCCGATCGACATTTACCAGCATCCTCAGACACCGTTTGTCGCAGGCTTTATCGGGGAGTCGAATCAGGTGGAACATATCGGCAAGTTCAAAGGCTTCACGCAGGCGGAGCTGAAGCCGACCAAGGCGATCATTCGGCCCGAATATATCGAAGTCGGTTATCCGAATGAAATTTCGGTTCTTTCCGCAGCCGAGTTCGGCACGGTCACCAACATTTATTTCCGCGGCACCCATTGGCAGGTGGAGGTCGAAGTCAATGGTCAAAAGCTGAATGCCTACCGTTCCATGGAATTGGATACACTAAAATTGTCGGACCCGGTTCATGTGCTGATCCATCGCGTCTATATGTTTAACGGTCAAGAGCACCGTACGGTGGAAAACAGCCTGAAAACCGATCCGTTGCCCGTTCATATTTAAGAAAACATGGGAGTCCGGTGAAGGAGAAGCGGAGAGAGCGGAATCGTGCTAAGAAGCGTCAGGATCGAAACCATGATCCACCCGCCTCAGCGGGCATGTATGCACCGGATACTTTTAGGAAAGGATGAGTTGCCATGGAACACCAGATTACGATCAAATGCGATGACGCCGAGCTTGCGGCGACTCTCCACTATCCTGCCGCCACCGGGTCGAAAAATCCGGTCATCATTATTGCCCACGGCTTTATCGGCAATCGAATCGGAGTCGACCGGCTATTCATTAAAGCCGCCCGCGATTTTAGCGAGCAGGGGTATATGGTGCTCCGATTCGATTATGCGGGTTGCGGGGAAAGTACCGGAGATTATGGCGCAGGGGGACTGGACTCGTTAATCGATCAAACCAGAAGCGTTATCGATTACGTAACGGGTATTGATTGTGTGGATCCTGCCCGAGTCATTTTATTGGGCCACAGTCTGGGCGGGGCTGTTGCTGTTTTGACGGCGGCGCGCGATAAACGGATCAAAACGCTTGTCCTATGGTCGGCCGTGGCCCATCCATTCAATGATATTTTGAAAATAACCGGCAAAAAATTGTACGAGGAAGCGGTGCAATACGGGAGTGCCGACTACTTGGGCTATTCGTTCACACCGTCTTTTTTCGAATCGCTGCCGCGTCATCAGCCGTTTGAGCAAACCCGTAAATTTAACGGGGACGCATTGGTTATCCACGGTACGAATGACGATGTCATTCCAGTCGATTACTGCTTTTTGTACCAGAAGCTGTTTTGGATGAGATCGCAGGGGCAGTGCGATAAAGAGATTATTTTCCAGGCGGATCATACCTATTCTTCAAGTCAGGCTTACCGGCAATTAGTTTCGGCAACCGCGAATTGGCTGGAGTCAATTGAGAAGCGCAAGAACGATTGGCATGATTGGACGATTTAAATTTTTTTAATTTATAAACCAAGTATACTCATCGGAAAAAATGGAGGGATTCGCTATGGCAAAGCCATTGATAATTGACGAAGTGTGGAATCAACGCATTTTGAATTCGGTGAATGGACTTGAATACGGAACTGTACAAATTGTCGTACACGACGGGAGAATTGTTCAGATCGAACGTACGGAACGCAAACGTTTTGAATCGGAAGCCGCTTTGCGCGACCGGGACGCTGCGGATGGCAAGCAGACCAGGTCGAAATAACCAAGTCGGTTTCAAGTCTACCGGACGGCCGGAGGCTTCCTGAAGCGGATGGGCGCGCATTGATGCCGCGTCACTGCGGGAAGTCTTTTTTTGTTGACAAACGCGTCCGATCCCGGAGGACGGCGAAGCCGTTTATCCTTGATTGCTGCCGGTTTCAATATAAATAATGGATAAGGAGTGTTTCGAATGGCACGTATAGCAGTAATTTCAGGCAGCCCTTCGGCTTCATCGAGGCTTGAAGGCGTATTGAACAGGATTGGACAAACGGCGGAATTGGCAGGTTTGGACGTCCATTGGATTCGGGTTAGAGATTTGGCACCCGAGGATCTCGTTTATTCCCGTTTCGACAGTCCGGCTATCGTTGAAGCCAACCGAGTCATTGCCGAAGCGGATGCCGTAATCGTCGCATCGCCGATATATAAAGCGGCGTATACCGGTGTTCTGAAAAGCTTTCTCGATCTGATTCCGCAAAAAGGGCTTGAAGGAAAAATCGTTTTGCCGATTGCTATCGGAGGCACCATTGCACATCTGCTGGCTATCGACCATTCGTTCAAGCCTGTGCTGTCGGCGCTGGGGGCGCATCACATATTGGCCGGAGCGTATATACTGGATACGCAGGTGGAACGCCTTGAGGATGGCAGCTTCAGGCTGCAGGATGAGATTGAGCATAGGTTATCGAAGGTGGCCGGGACGTTTATTCAGGAGACGGTATGGAGAGCGGATAAACAGCCGCTCGGCGATCCGAGCGGTGCCGGCGTCGCGCTGGCGTAAATCACGATTGACCGGCGGTTCCGTTATGCAGAAGCGCCTTCCGCATAGCGTGACTGTCTTTTTTCAACTTCCATGAAGAGGAGCTGATTTCAATGAGTGCTGAACATGCTATGGATCCGGCCTTAATTGATTCCGGGGTGCAGCATTGGCCCGACATCAGGTTCGTGGCCTACTGCCAGCAGACATTCGGCTTGAATCGGGGTATTTACAACACCATCGATCAATGGCTGTACGATTTTGGCTACCGCGATATTTTAAGCCGGCGGGCGTTGACCCTTGCGTTTTTGAACGATTTCAAAGAAAAGCACGGGGCGGAGCATCGGGGCCCTATTCTCCGTTTCGGTAAGGGCGGATTAACGAAGCAGCTTCATGATTTCATTCATTTGCCCAAGCAGCTGTTTTTGCACGCTTGAAGCCGATTTCCGTTACGCTGCAAACACGCAGGCTTATTTCGGATAAATGCTTGTGTGCAGGATAAAAAATGGTAAACTGTTTTTAGATATGCTCATTTCCAAATTATAGGAGGGAGTGATAGGGCAATGTCTAAAAAAGTGATGCCATGGCTGCTTACGCTGAGCATCGCCTGCACCGGCTTCAGTTGGTCCGCCAATCCGGATACGGAGCAAAAGCTGAACCGGATCGGGACATGGGACGGTACGACGGAAAAGGCCGAGCTCGCAGGTCCGTACGTGGATGCGGTGCAGGGCGAGGTGCCTTATGGATTCCGCAATTTTTTCAGAAATCCATGGCGCAGCTATATGGACACCTGGAGCGCGCAAAAGTACTTGGATGGATTGGGCATCAATTTTAACGTCAATGCGCCGGAAGCGGAGGCCACCGCGCAAATCCTGGAGGAAGCGGGGATTCGTTCCGGCCGTATTGAAATAGGCTGGGACAGCATTGACTATTACGACGACACCGCAATGAAGGCGGCGAATTACGATCGGCTGAAAGCTTTGCTGCAGGCCATGCAGAAGCATCGGATTCGGCCGCTGATTTTGCTGAATTTCAACTCCGGAGCTCCAAACCCGCGCGCCGGCGTTCAGGTGGAAGTGCTAAAACCGGCCAAAGCGGGCGACCGGACCGTCTATTTCAAGGAACTGAAGGAAACGATCCGCCCCAAATATACCGGGTTTACCAACTACGGCTTCATGATGTATCCGATTATTACGGAATTCGATCCGCAGACCGGCAAAGCGACGCTTTCCGCTCCCCTCCCCCAAGATTTGCCCGCAGGCAAGACCGAAATTTCCAAGCTCAAGTATCAGCCGTTTTCGCCGCCTGTCTTTAAGGACGGAACGCCGAATCCCGCATCGCAGGAAACGCTCGACGGATGGATGAAATATGTAACGACCGTTACAAATGCCGCCAAGGCAAGCCTGGGAACGGACGGAACCGAGGACGCAGGCTTCGATATCGAAGTGTGGAACGAATTTTCATTCGGGTATCATTTTATGAATATTAACGAATATTACGAGCCTGATCTGGAGTTTGCGAAGGATCCTATAAGCTACACGAAGGACGGCAGAACGCAAACCGGCGGCGAGGTGCTGCTGCCGATGACGATCGATTACGTGCAAAACCCGGATAACGGGCTGCCGGGCGTTCGTGTGATCAACGGCTTCTCCAACCAGCGTCCCTGGGATGACGGGTCGATGATGTGGCAGGGGCAAACCGGCTACAGCCGGCACTATTACAATGGCTATGATCAGGTCAAATCGCTCATTGCTCCGGGCTCGAAATCGGCCTATCAAAGTCCGACGCAACGTTATCAGGACGCGCAGGGCAATCGTGACGGCGTGCAGGACCCGAACAATGAGGATCGTACGTTGGAGGGCAGCTTTTTTACGCCGGCGCATATTGCCGCCTATCCCGAGCTGTGGTGGGCCGTTTATCAGACGGAAAGCGTAAGCCGGGATACCGTGCCGTTTCCGAGCCCGTATACCGGCCATTTTCGGAATGCGAGTCCGGGTCGCGGCGTAACGCCGCAACTGTGGATGACGGAGACCGGCTTCTTCAAGGAGGATTTCGCCAAACAGCTCATGGAGCAGACGGGCGCGGGTCGCGACGATGTCCGACTTCGCACGCTGATGCATGATTTGGCAGCGAAAAGCGTGCTGCGTCAATATGTGTTCAGCAGCCATAAAGGGCTGAGCACGATGAATTTATATGCAGCCAAAAGCAGCGATACCGGCTTTGCTTTCATTCCCGAATCGTTTTATGCGAAGCTGAAAGAGGACAATTATGTGCTGACGGATGCCGTCCGCGCCGAAGCCGGTTCACAGGTTGCGGCGCTTGCCGCCCTGACCCGGCTGATGAAAACCGGGGAACCGGTATCGACTCCAAGGCCGCTTAAGGTAGATAAGCTGGTCGAATACAAGCCGCGGCTTGTGTTCGAAGGGGACGGAACGGCTGCGCATCCGACCGTTTACCACCGCGATGAATTTGCCGTATTGCCCTACCAGCTGAACGACCACAAGTTTGCCGTCGGCTACTATGTGGTCACGCGGAATTCGCTGCATGACTGGGATAAAGATCGGGACCCGCTCGATACCGGTCGCTACAACATGCCGGAGCAGCAGTTCGAGCTCACGTTGTCCAACGTCCTGGGCGCGAACGCGAAGCTGTCCGTCTACGACCCGATTCAAGATACGACCGTTCCGTTGGAGGCGGCAAGCGCGGACGGCTCGACTTTAACGGTCAATGTCCAGAGCGTCGATTATCCGAGGATTCTGCTGATCGAAGAAGCGGAGGACGGTCCGGTGATGCAGCAGCCGCTGCTGGAAAAGACGGCAACCGGCGGTGCCGTTTCCTTCACGCCAAGCGCAAGCGGCACCGTACGCGCCACCTTCGGGAAATACCCGGCGCGCTCCGGCGGGATGTTCAAGTTCGAACGCTACACGGATAAAACGTTCTCCGCTCTGGTGGAAGCTTCCGAGTCCAACCAGCTGTATCAAGCTTTTTCAAGCCCGGGAGCGTGGAAATGGACAGGGACCGTTCAACCGAAGTATTCCGAGCCGTATACATTATTTATTACTGCCGGGAATGTTCATAATGCGAAGCTGCGGCTGAACGGCGAGCTTGTGTTCGACGGCAAAGACAACAGAGGCATCGTCAAGCTCGATTTGACAGCGGGCAAGTCGTATAACCTGGAATTTACGTATTTCAACGAATGGTCCAACAACCATAGCGCCGAAGTATATTGGTCGAGCGCCAGTCAGCAAAAAGACATTATCGCGGCGGAGGTACCGGAATCGAAGGCGATCTCAATGCCGGTCGTTAAAGGGGAAAAGGCCTCGATTCCGCTGGAAGGCATGAAGGAGGGCGACGGGGTCAGGCTGGAATTCAGCGAAGGCAATAGCATTTGGACCCGTTTCCCGTTCTGGAGCTTTGACCGGGCCGGGGTCATGTACGCTGAAACCCCGATGGCCGGCGAGCCGCAGCAGGCGCCGTAATGTCGCGATAAAAGCAAAAAACCGGCTCCTCTTGTTGCAGAGGCAGCCGGTTTTTTGCACGCTTTTAAACCAATCGGACGAGGTTGAATCAAGCCGGCGCTTTTTGCTTGCCGGGCCGGATGGCCAGCAGAGCAAGCAGGGCGGCCAGCGCACTGGCGGCGCTAATGGGATAGAACAGCCAGCGGCTCGACATATTCATCAGCAGCGATGCGGCAGGCGGGCCGACGGCTACCCCGATGAATCTCATGCTGCTGTATATCGAGGTAATGGTGCCGCGCTGCTCCTTTTCGATTCCCTCCGTAATCAGCGCGTCAAGGCTGGGCAGCGAGGCCCCGATGCCGATGCCGGCCAAGCCGAGCAGGAGCAGCAAATAAATGAGCGATTCCGGCTCGGTCCATCCGCATATGAGCAGCGCGACGCTCATAACAACAAGTCCGCCCAACGTGACCCATTTCATCAACGGCTTGTTTTCGCCGATGATTTTGCCGGTCACGTAGGAGGAAAGACATAGCGCCGCGAGCGGGAACGCCAGCAGGCAGCCTTTATAAACGCCTTTAATACCGTAACGGTCCTCCAATAAATTGGACAAATAAAACAATGCGGCAAAGACGACGAACATGCATATTCCGCCTGCGGCAAACACAGCGCCCAGCCAGCTGCCCTTTTCCCGGAACAGCTCGCGGATCGACCGCCGGAAACTGGCAAAGCTGACGACCGGCTCCGGCTTGTCCTTTCGCGGCGCTTTCACCAGGATGCCTACGAGCAGAACGGACAGCAGACAAAGTGCGGGAATCGCGTAAAACGGGGTGTACCAGCTGATTAACGCCAATAATGAGCCGACAATCGGGCTTAACACTTTGCCGAAAGTATTGGCTGTTTCGATCACGCCGAGCCCGGCGCTCACCTCTTTTTCCTGCTGAAACAAATCTCCGACCAACGGGAGAACGATAGGTGCTGCACCCGCAGCCCCGACACCCTGCAGCAGCCTGCCCCACAGCATGATGTGATAGCCGTTACCAGGCAGTATCGAAGCCAAACCGCATACGGCGCCGCCCGCACCCGCCAGCAGAAGACCGGGGATCAATATTTTTTTGCGGCCGAACCGGTCCGACAAATAGCCGGCTACCGGGATCAAGACGATCGCGACCAAAGAGTATAAGGTAATGATCAGACTGATTTGAAACGGACTGACCTGCAGCTCTTCGGCTAACGCGGGAAGTATGGGGATCAGCATCGAATTTCCCAGCGTCATAATAAGCGGAACCGAGGACAATGAGAGAAGTGCGCCTGCTTTTCCTGCTTCCATGGAAGCTAACCACCTCTGCTGACGATTATGGAAAGCCAATGCTTCCGGCGGTCCGGTCAACCATTGCCGATGATGGTAAGGTTAGCTAAACCCGATAAAAATATTCAACTATTCCGCTTGGATTTTTGATGCCTGCCTGCCTGTCTGTCTGTCGAAAGTCCAAGCGGGTCAAACGCCGCCCCGATCCGTCAATTGCACAGGCGCGCCGTCATAAATAGCGGTTCCTTCGGGAAGTCCCCCGCATATCGCTTTCATCGCTCCGGGCTTATCGAAGTTGAATACAAACACCGGCAGCTTGAAATCCCGGGCCAAAATAAAAGCCGATTGATCCATGACCTTTAAATTTTTGCCGAGCACTTCGTTGTAAGGCAGCGACACGTAGGTTCTCGCATTCGCGTCCTGCTTCGGATCGCTATTCATGACGCCGTCAACGCCCTGTTTGGCAACAAGAATCGCATCGCAGTTCACCTCCAGCGCTCTTTGAACGGAAGGGTAATCCGTCGTAACATAAGGCTGGCCGTTGCCGCCGGCAAAGATGACGATATACCCTTTCTCCAAATGATGGATCGCCCGCAGACGAATGTACGGCTCCGCAACCGCGCTGACCGGGATGGAGGACATGACCCGCACTTCCTTGCCTGTCCTTTGTTTGAGCACGCCTCTGAGCATCAAACTGTTGATGACGGTGGCCAAGGTGCCGATATTGTCGGCCTCGGCCCGTTCGATCCCCCAATAATCCGCCATATTGCCGCGAAAAATATTGCCCCCGCCAATAACGATCGATACCTCGATGCCAAGCTCCACCACCGACAACACCTCCCTGGCGATATGCTCCAGTCTTGTCGGGTCGAAGCCGAATTCGCTGCTGCCGGCAACTGCACCGCCGCTTAATTTGATCATAATCCGTTTGTATGCTCTCATAACTGGATCGCCTCCGGCTATAATTGTAAAGGATAAAAGCTTTGCCGTCCTTAGGGGATAGGCATGCTTGTCAACATTGTGCGAAGCAAGTATAAATAGCTGCGCTTGCTTTAGAACTTAAAAAAAGAACTAAAGCAGCGGATGCTTTAGTTCTTCATAAAAAACGAAAAGAGGAGAGCGGCATATGCGTTCCGGACGGGTTTAAACATCGGCTTCATAGCGCTCGCTCCTTTCACAGGTTCCAGTTGATTCCCTTATACAATACCTGAAACCGGAGAGGATGGCAATACTTTCCACTGTATGGCGAATGCGGGAACCGAAAGCGCCGCAATTCGACATTTCAGCTGTCCGTCCAATCCGGAGGATGCTATAATTTCTTTAAAACCGCTTATAGGACACGGGGGGCTGGCTGGATTGAAGCTGCAACGTTTGAAAATCCACTCCATCAGCAATAAAATGATCGTCTATTTCTCTACGCTGTTTATCATCGTTATTGTCATAATCGGAGCGATTTCATACCGGATGTCTTCCCACGCGCTCGAAGAGCAGATGATTCTGGACACGCAAAAAATTATGGATCAGGCGATGATTAACGCCGACTTTTACTTTTCCGATATGAAGACGCCCATGATAATGATCGCACGCAATCCGAACGTATTGAACATATTGACGAATTATGCGGATGCCGAATGGGTGGACCGGTTGAGCATGCAGCGCATACTGGACGAGTTTACGCAAAATATTAACCAGTTTAAATCGTATATTAAAGACATTATTCTCGTAAGCCGAAACGGCGTTGTTTACAATATTACGCTGGCCGATGAAATTTCCCGCGGCTTTCCGTTTCTCGAGTCCGAATGGATGAAGCCGGTTGTCGGCAGCGACAAGCGAGGCATTCAGTTCGTTACGACGCATGTGAGCAACTATTATGTCGGCGCCTATTCGAAAGACAAGGTCGTATCTGCGGTTTTGCCGATCGAGGAAAACAGGAACGTGCTCGGTTATGTCGTATGCGATATCAATCTGCAAAAATTCAGCGAAATTTTTCAATCGCTTTCACTCGGCTCCGGCGGCTATATTTATATGGTCGACCCGCAGGGCAAAATTATTGTCCATCCGGACCCCAGGAAAATCGGCACGGAAATCGGCGGCGAACTGCTTGAGCCGCTGCTTCATGATCGGACCGGATCTTTTAAAATGACGGACGGCGGCGAGAAAAAGCTGATCATCCGCACGCAATCGAAAGTGACCGGCTGGTTGCTGGTCGGTGACATTCCGTACGCTCATATTACGAAAGCGGCGAGTCAAAACCGGACGATTACGTATCTCATCCTCGCAATGGGCGTACTGCTCATTGTTGCGATCTCCGTTATCGTATCCAGGCAAATTACGAAGCCGATCAAAGCATTGATTGACCGGATGAAAAAAGTGCAGACGCATGATTTCAAAACCCGCGAAGTCGATTACGGGCATGGCGAGGTAGCGGTCATCGGCCAACGGTTCGAGGGCATGGTATTTGAAATTAATAAATTAATACAGGATGTGTACGTTTCCAATCTGAAGCAGAAGGAAGCGGAGCTGAAGGAGCTGCAAAATCAGATCAATCCGCATTTTTTGTACAATACGCTCCAGCTCGTGAAGGCGGAAGCTGTATTTGGCCGCCACAAGGAAGTCAGCCTGCTTATCACGACGCTGGGCGAGCTGCTGCGATATCCGATGTATGGCCGCAACGAGCCGGTTGAGCTTCAGGAGGAAATATCGTATATCAACAAATATATCGATATTTATCAACGGCGGTTTCGCGGGAAATTCGAGTTTACTTGCGACATGGACCCGAAAGTTTCGCGGATGCGCGTGCCGAAGCTCATTTTGCAGCCGGTTGTCGAGAACGGTCTTGTTCACGGCTTGCGCGAAACCAAATCCGGCGGCCGCATCGATGTCCGGATCAGCTGCAGTGAAGACGGCTCCTCCGTCGAAATTATCGTATGGGATAACGGAACCGGCATGACGAAGGAGCAAGTAACGCAATTAAACGAACGATTGAGCGCCGAGCAGGACGATCACAGTATCGGCTTACTGAACGTCAGGCAGCGGATTCAATTGAAATACGGACCCGAGTACGGCATCTCGGTTCGCAGCGAAGAAGGAGTCTTTACAGAGGTCAAGCTGACGCTGCCGCGGGAAAATGGCGATCCGGCCGCAAATCATTAAACGGGAGACAACCGATGCTGAATATTATATTGATCGATGACGAAGCAACAAATATTGAACTGCTCAAGCGGGTGTTGGATTGGGAAGCTTTAGGCTACACGATTTCAGGCACCGCTTACGATGGCGCGGAAGGACTGGCGTTATACCGCCGGATCGGCCCCGATGTCATTCTGGTCGATATTCGGATGCCGGAGATGGACGGTATTGCGTTCATCAAGGAAGTACGGAAATCGAATACGCGCGTCAAAATGATTATTCTCAGCGCATACGCGGAATTCGAATATGCGCAACAGGCTATCGAATATGGGATTCACGCTTATTTGCTCAAGCCCATCGACGAAATGAAGTTAGAGGAGCTGTTGTTGGCGATCAAGGAGGAGCAGCAGTCGGAAATGGCGAAAAGCCGCTCCATGATCGAACTCCGGTACCAGAAGCTATTGCATTGGGCCGAGACGTCGACGGACGCCGTCCCGCTCCCGCTGGCCGCCGATGAGTTGGCGGACATCAAGCCATTTTGTCTCGTTTGCCTTGCCTATGAAGCTGAACGGAACGACCCGACGGGCGATAGCGAGGCTGCGGCTTTTTTGCAGGCTGCAATAAGGCAGCAACCGGGCTGCGTCGCAATCCGGAGCGATAAAAGCGGCGGTTCGTTGACGATCGTGTATGAGGCGGAGGAAACCGCGATCCAAACCGTGGTCGCGACGATGATGGAGCTGGACGAGCAGTGCCGGCGCCGTTACGGGCAGCGGCTTACATGCGGCATCAGCCAATCTGTTATCGCGCTGTCGGACTTCTGTCTCGCTTATGTGCAGGCTGTTCGAGCGCTGCATGCCGGTTTTTACCGGACGTCGTCGGCTTCTGTTGCCTTATATGAAGGCGAGCCGCCGTTTCCCGACTGGAATGCGGGCGATTTCGCCAAGAAAAAACGGGAAATCAGCGAAGATATTCAATCAGGCCGGATAGGCTCTTTGCAGCGTTATTTGGAGCAAACGATGGACAGCTTTAGAGAAAATCGCGTAAATCCGGAGGATATGTACCGGTTTTGTGTCGAGCTCATCGATTTATTGCATGAAGTGTTTACAGCGATCGACCCGCAGTTCGGATCAATGTTCGAACCGCTTCTATCGGGAGGCGTCCGGAAATACCGACGCTGGGAGTCGTTAAAGCGGGCCATGGAGGAGATTATCGTCAAGAGTGGATCGGCTTTGCGCTCGCTGGTCGACAGCAATAAAAATTACGCGGTGATCCGCAAAGCGAAGGAATTCGCCCTGCTTCATTTTCACGAGGAGCAGCTTCATCTGCAGGATGTGGCGGACCATGTTGGACTCAGCAAAAATCATTTTTCCAAAATGTATAAAGAACAGACCGGCGAAAACTTCTGGGACTACGTGATTGAACTGAAGCTCGAGCTGGCCAAGCAAATGCTGCGGGAGACGAACAAAACGAATTTTGAAATCGCCAGTCTGATCGGATACAGCAGCGAGTATCATTTCAGCCGCACCTTCGGCAAGCAGGTAGGCTTGACAACCACCCAATACCGCAAGCTTCACCGCAATTGAGCAACGGAGTCTGCAGCGCTCTGCCGCTTTATGACCCGATTCATTCCGCTGCTTCATGATTGCTTAATATATAGCAACAAACGATCATTTACCGCATTTCATCCGTCCTTCCGTGTTTGTACAATAAGAAAAGCTTCCAAACGAAGCCCTTTCAAAGAAGAGACATTCGTGTCTTAGAGGTGGCTTTTATTGCGAGGCTGATTTGACATAACGGGGGGAATAGGCTGTGGGCGCAACTTACCGGTGGATGGCAGCAGAAGGAGAGCATTACGAATTGTGGGCGGGGGAACGGCGCTTGGCCTCGATCAAACCGCCGGAGGACCCCGATTTTACATACACGGACCGGATCATAGAGACGGAACCTGGCGTATTTCGCTGGGAGCGAACGTTTGTGTACACGGGCTCGGCTAACAAAGTCGTAAGCGGATTGACGATGGAGCTGGCGATGCCATATAAGCCCGAGTATTGGATGATCCCGGGCGTATCGTATAACGGCAACGGATGGGGCTGCGGGAAAGAACCGAAAGGCGCGGCGCATAACGGACAGTACTGGTCGTTTGCTTCGCACCGGACAACGATAGCCGGAGCCACATATTCGGAAGGGCCTGCCGATTCGGCGGCTCTCTTTGCTGTCTCCGGACGGCTTAACGACAGGCCTGCCGACATCGGCTGCGCCTGTTCGATTGTGATCGGGGAGGACGAAACTGTGCATCGGCTCATTTGGCCGGAGGAGGAAGGGCCGGAGGTATATGCATACAGGGACGGATATGCGGAGCCTTACCGGCAAATGCTGCATGTCCGGCCCGGAGACCAACTGGAAGCGGCCGCTTATATCGTGCTGCAGCCGGTCGAGCTCGCCAGGCATGGCTGGCATAAGCTGCTGCGCGTTGCCTGGCAGCACGGCTGCCATCCGGTTAGAGCTTGGCATGAGCCAGAGCGGATCTGGGAGCTCGGGATTACGTTTGCGCGTGATTATTTATGGGTGGAGGACGGGATATTCCGGGGCTTCGTCTGGGGGCTCCACCGGGATGACGGCGAGTGGCGGCAGAAGCGCGATTGGCCGTATGAGATCGGTTGGGTAGGACAGAACGCATCGCTTGCCAATTCGCTACTCGCCGATTATGTGCGGGGCGGAAGTCGTATATCGCTGGAGAAAGGCATTGCGGCGCTCGACTGCTGGGCCGAGCATGCCCCGCAGTCGAACGGGCTGTTCCGTTGCCACTTTCAGCATATCGTCGGTTATCCGCTGGATACGGCCAAGAGCGGCGATGAGGTACAGGATGCCTGCAACCTGAGCACAGCGGCCTTGCAGTATTTCGAAGCGCAGCGGCTCGCCGCCCAATGCGGGCTCAAGCGTCCGTGTTATACCGAGATCGCGCTCGCCATTTGCGATTTTGCTTTGCGCGCACAGTCCCCTTCGGGCCGTTTCGGCAAATCGTGGTTCAACGACGGGACCGCGGCCGACCCGGAAGGCACGATCGGCTGCTATTTGGTGCCGGCGCTGCTCGAAGCATACCGGACCACGAAGGAGCAGCGCTACTTGGGAGGTGCGCTCCGGGGCTATCATTATTACATCGCCGAGTTCATCGCCAACGGCTATTCGACGGCGGGAGCGCTGGATACTTACTGCATTGACAAAGAATCGGCCATTCCGCTGCTCAGGGGAGGGCTTGAGCTGTACGAACTGACGCAAAAGCCCGCGTATTTGGACTATGCGGTCAGAGCGTCACGATACATCGCCAGCTGGCAAATGCATCATACCGTCCCGTTTCCGGAGGATTCGGCGCTCGGCAGACTCGGCTACGACACGTTCGGCGGGACGACCGTGTCCGCGCAGCATCATCATATCGACCATTTTGCCGTTGCGATCGTTCCGGAATGGCTGCGCCTGACGCAGTGGACCGGCGACTACACATGGCGGCAAAGAGCGCAGGCCGCCTGGGCGAATGCGACCGCGGTTATTTCCGATGGCTCGCTCCGTATGGACGGCCCCGTCCGACCGCCAGGCGGACAGGACGAAGGCTTTTGCCATACGCGCTGGCATACGCGGTGGGGAAACTATTACGGCGTATCCCAGTGGCTGGTCGCCTGGCCGACCGCATTCCGGCTCGAAGCGCTCCGTCATTCGCGGCAATGGTCCGATTTTTGCGAATGAGTCGGAGCTTCACGGGCGGCCGGTTGCGGGATATGCAGATCGGCGGGAAGAATAAAGCGCAAAAGATGATAGTTTATAGCATTTTATATAGCAACAATCTTTTTTATAGTTAAAGAGCAGTATACATATTTGAAAAGGGGTTGATTGATTTGAAAAAAATGGTAGCCACTGCGGCTGCGGCAAGCTTGTTGGCTGTGACGGTATTGTCGGGCTGCGCAAGCTCCAATGGCGGCGGTCCGAAAAACCAGGCCGGTACGGAGGGCGAATCGGGCGAAGCCAAGCCGAAGGATGTGACGCTTTCGTTTCTCTCGTGGTACAACGCGGACAGTATGAAGGATGTCATCGCCGAGTTCAACAAGAAATACCCGAACATTAAAATCGATCTGCAATTCGCGCCACCGGTCAAAGATTACAACGAAAAGCTGAAGGTGCTGACGGTGGCCGGAGAAACGCCGGACTTGTTTTATCTGAGCGCCGAAAACAAGTTCGATCTGATGAAAAACGGCTATGCGATGGACATCTCCGACCAACCGGTATTCAAAAATTTGAACAAAGCCAATGTCGAGATGTACAAATACAACGGCAAGCAGTTCGGCTTTGCTCCGGACGCCTGGGCTGGCGGTATTTTGTACAATAAGAAGCAGTTTGAGCAAGCCGGGGTCAAGCCTCCGCAAACCTGGAACGAGTTCGTGGATGTGATGAAAAAAATCAAAGCGGCGGGGATGACGCCGTTTATCGAGCGCGGGACGTTTCTATGGACTTTGGCCAACGGTATTTTCATCAATGACGTCATTGCCAAAAATCCGGCGTTCGATCAAGAGGTTATTGACGGCAAGAAGAAATACGAGGACGGATGGACGGCCCCGTTTCAAATGTGGAACCGGGATATCATCCAATCGGGGCTCATTTCCAAAGATTTGCTGGGCGTAGGCTCCGAGCAGTTCATCAACGACTTTGCCGCCGAAAAGGTTGCGATGCTGGTCGGAAACGCAGATCATCTGGGTAAAATCGTGAAAGCGAATCCGAATTTGCAGGTTGGTATTTTCCCGCTGGTCGGTACGGAGCCGGGCACCAAAGTACTGTACGGCGCGGTGAACGTCGGCATCGCGGTCGGCGCGAAAACAAAGCATAAGGAGGAAGCGCTTGCTTTCCTGAACTTTATCGGCACGCAGGTGGGGATTACCCCTTATCAGAAAATGACGGGACAGATGGTCGGAATTCCCGGAGTCAAATATGAAGTGAGCCCGGTCATGGAGCAATTCAACCGCATGTACTCAAATAATGAAATCGGTCTTTATTTGCCGCAAAATTATTTCGGCGAGCTGTCCGCCTCCATTCTTGATGAAATGATTAAAGCTTCGCAGGATGTGCTTGCCGGCGGAGCGAAACCGGAGGACGTGCCGAAACGAATGGACAAAAAGCGTAAAGATTTGAGCAATAAATAGCAGGTGCCGGGTTTGTCGATGAATCCGCAAAACTAATTGCCTGCGGGCTCCTGACATAAGTCGCTGGGCCCGCAGCATGGAGGGAGGGAACCGCTTGATAAGGCAGAAAAACTTCATTCTGCAGTGCATCCTGTTTATTGTTCCTGCCTTTGCCGTATATACATTGATCCGCATAGCTCCGCTTTTGATGAGCTTCGGATATTCGTTTACAAACTGGGACGGATATGCTCCCGCATTTCAATTCGTAGGACTCAAAAATTATATCGCGATTTTTCAGGATGACGCCATTTTGCAATCGTTTCGAAATACGTTTGTGTTTGCCTTTTTTAACACGCTGTTGATCACGCTAATCGCAATCCCGCTGGCGCTCGTACTGAACAGCGCTTTGAAATCAACAAACCTGCTAAGGGCGGTCTTCTTTTTTCCTTCCGTACCGAGCGTCCTCATTATCGGCTATATATGGCTGTTCATATTGGACCCGACTCGAAACGGCGTACTGAACAAGCTGCTATTTGGCATCGGGCTTCAGAAGGTGGACTGGTTGTCGGATTATAAGCTGGCGATGGTGTCGTTAATTATGGTATCCGTATGGCGTCTGGCCGGCTGGCACAGCTGTATTTATATCGCCAATTTGCAGGGCATTTCCAAAGATTATTACGAGGCGGCCAATATCGACGGCGCGAACCGCTGGCAGCAGTTCCGTTACATTACGTTTCCGCTGCTGGCGCCGGCAATGACGATCAGCGTCATGCTGACGACGATCGACAGCTTGAAGGTGTTCGAGCTGCCGTTTGCGCTGACCAAGGGCGGCCCGGGCAACGCGACGACGCTTCTGACCCAAATCATTATCGAGCGTGGGATTAACGACAAGCTGGTCGGAAGATCTTCAGCGATGGCGGTTCTGTTTATATTGATCATCTTCGTCATTGCCGGAATTCAACATATCATCATGAGGCGCAGAGAGGAGCGGATGGAATGAGTGACGTCATGCCGGAAAAAGCTCAACGCAGCCGCTTGCGAATGACGGCAGGTTCGGGACGACGAAAGAATTATGGGAAAATATGGATGGAACTTGCGATGCTCGTTATCGCCGCCATCGCCGTATTTCCGTTTTATTTTGTACTCGTCAATACGTTTAAGCCGCGTACCGAGTTTGCGGCAAGCTCGCTCACTTTGCCGGATCAATGGACTTTGGCCAACTATACGGAAGCGTTCCGGAAGATGGATTTATCCGTGTCCTTTACGAACACGCTGCTCATCACGGCCGTGTCGGTCACCTTGATCGTCATCTTCGGTTCCATGGCCGCCTATCCGGTCGCACGGCTGCAAAACGGCTGGACCAAAAGCTTGCTGGCCTATTTTTTGATCGGATTTATGGTGCCGCTGCATACGACGATGGTTCCTTTATTTATCATCATTAAACATTTGCAGCTGGTCAACCAGATCGCCGGCGTTATGCTCATTTACTCGGCGCAATGTGTGTTCTCGTTTTTTTTGTATCAAGGCTTTATGCGTACGGTACCGAAAGAATTGGAGGAGGCCGCTACGATCGACGGCTGTTCGTTATGGCAGAGCTTTTGGAGAATCGTATTTCCGCTGCTGAAGCCGGTTACGGTCACGGTTATTATATTTGAATCGATGTGGATCTGGAATGACTTCATGTTTGCGTACTTGTTTCTTCATTCCAAAAAGTCGATGACGCTCGTGCTTGAAATTTATAAAGGCGTCGGCGAATTTACAAATGATTGGCCGATTATGCTGTCGACGATGGTTATCATTTTAATTCCGTCCGTCCTGTTTTATTTGATTATGCAAAAGCATATTATTTCGGGACTGACGAGCGGTGCCCTGAAAGGGTAGGGCAATGGGAAGGCGGAGCTTGCGGCGGACTGCCGTCTAATCATCCGCTGATTGTTCCCATAGCAGCGATTCCATCAGTTATTTTCATTTCAAATAAGGTAAGGTGAACGCATTGATGAAACCCACTCAAAATGTCATTATCGACACGGATCCGGGTGACGATATCGACGACCTGCTAGCCATCTCCTTCGCATTGCTCCGTCCGGAGCTGGATGTAAAAGCGATTACGACCGTGACGACGTTTCCCGAACGGCGAGCCCGGCTTGTCCGTGCACTGCTGCGCTCCTTCGGAAAAGCGCACATCCCCGTAGGATCGGGCATCGCTCTGCCGATGCGGAGCTTAAGCGAAGCGGAGCTGCAAAAAATGACCGATAACAACGGCTACGTGCTGAACCATGCGGCCGCCGCGGATATCGACTTGTCCGAACAGCCGAAGTCCGATGTCGAGCCGCAGGACCATGAGGCGGACGAACCGGAAGACGCCGTGGAGCTGATCATACGAACGATTGAGCAGCTTCCGGGGGAAATCGGTCTGATCACGCTGGGACCGCTCAGCAATGCGGCGGCCGCCTTGCACCGCAAGCCCTCCATTGCCTCCAAGCTGAGCTGGATCGCAATGATGGGAGGCGAGGTCCGCGGGTTCCGGCAGGAGCACAACATTACTTGGGACGACAGAGCGGCGGAGGTCGTTTTTCAATCGGGAGTTCCGCTGTTCCTCGGCACCTGGGATATTACCCGGCGCGTCGTTATTACCGAGGAGCTGTGCGAGCGCATCCGGAAACATGACAGCGGACATTGCCGGTTTTTAACCTCATGCATCGATCTTTGGTGGCCATATAAAGCGCATAAACCGGGGCCGGTCATGTTCGACATTGCGCCGGTAATCTGGAGCTTCCGCCGCGACCTGTACGATACGCTGCCGATGGCGGTGCGGGTCGAGACGAGGGGACAGTATACCCGCGGCGTAACGGTTCCGGTACCGGACGGCGAGCCGAATGTGGACATTACGGTCGGCATACACGATCAGGAGGTACTGGAGCTGCTGATGGACACGCTTTGCCCTTAGCCGGCTGGTTTTCGCTTCAAACCAAAAAGAGTCCCTCAGCTTCGTCTGAGGGACTTGCTGCTATTTGGAATAACTGCTGCGCGGGATTCGCACTATATGAATGTTTCATGCAAATTTTATGCCGGCAGGTTCGTCTTTCGCACCGCACTAATTAAAGTAATCGATGTTCAACCGAAATAATCGATGCTCATCGCTTCGCGGACTTCGCCCATCGTCTCTTTGGCGGTTTGTCTGGCCCGCTCCGTGCCCGCCATGAGAATTTCGTCGACCCGCTTCGGATTGCGTCCGACCGTCTCGCGGCGTTCCCTCATAGGCTCCAGCAGCTCGTTGATTCGCCCGGCAATGGTTAGCTTGCAGTCTTTACAGCCGATCTTCCCCTCGGTGCAGCCGGCGTGTATTTCATTCGTTTGCCCGGGATTGAAGGCTTGATGATACGAATAAATGGTGCAGATGTCCGGATGTCCAGGATCATGCTTTTGGATGCGGGCGGGGTCCGTTTTGGCTCGCTGAATTTTGTCGTTCACTTCATCACGGGTCGAATCGAGCAAAATGGCATTGCCCAGGCTTTTGCTCATCTTGGCGCTGCCATCCAGTCCGGTTAACCGCGGAATATCGCTGACCAGCGCCTGCGGCTCCGGGAAGACGGGGGCGTACAGCTGATGGAACCGCCGTATGATTTTGCGCGTCTGCTCGATATGAGGCAGTTGGTCTTCGCCAACGGGGATCAGGCTTGATTTGCAGATCGCGATATCCGCCGCCTGGCTGACCGGATAACCGAGAAATCCGTAATACATTTCGTTATAACCCCGTTCTGCGGCCTCGGATTTGATCGTCGGGTTATGCCGCAGCGAGTTGACGGTGACGAACATGGAGAAATAGACGGTCAGCTCGGCGATCTCGGGAATCATCGATTGGATAAACAGGGTGGAGCGCTCGGGATCGATGCCGCAAGCCAAGTAGTCCATCGCAACGTGACGCAGATTGTCCCGGACAACCTCCGGTTTCTCGTAATGGGTAGTCAATGCCTGCACATCGGCGAGCAAGACGAAGCATTCATATTGATGCTGAAGTTCGATGCGTTTTTTCAAGCTTCCGGCGTAATGGCCAAGATGAAGCTTGCCGGTAATCCGGTCTCCGGTAAGTACTCTTTCGTTCATGGGATTGCCTCCTGATTTGTAATTTGACTAACCGACGACTGCATCGCCACCACCAGCCATCCTCCATGGCCATCACCCCCTTTCAAAAACGCAACAAAGCCCCAGATTATCCACGGGAAACTGCTGCGTGTAATTTCTTGAACGCAAAAAAACCTCGACGCAAAGGACGAGGTTATCGTGGTACCACCTTTATTCATCTCCATCATTGAAGATGCACTCGCAAGTACGGAAAGACGGCCAGACACTTAAGCTTGTCATACAGACGCTTTCGATACGCTTCTCCTGGTAACGGTGAGAAAACCCGGCTTCGCCTACTGCTGCTCGGTTCGGCAAAGCAACTCCGAAGTCCATTCGTACGTCGGCCGGGAAACGGTTTACACCAGCCACCGTCTCTCTGCATCCCGGGAACAACGACTACTTACCCTTCATCATCGTCGATTCGTTATGAATCGTAGTATACGTGAACCATCCGGCAGCGTCAAGCCGGTTTTGCAGCGCTTTTTACAAAAATAGATGCCCGCGCCGATCTTGCTTACGTTTGAGTATGGCGTACAGACCGGACAAATTCCTCTTTGATGCCGTTTAACAGCTGAGGGCTGGCGAGGACGTCACAGGCGGTGCCGGCAAGCGCTTTGGCCCCCAGAAGCATGCCTTGGAAAGCGCGGTCGGACATCGCCAAATCGCGGAATTCCTTCGTATGCAGCTGATGCTTCTGATCGATAACTTTGACGAAAGGGTGGATGGTCGGGCAGCGCCGCGATACATTGCCCAGATCAAGCGAGCCGTGGTCTTTGCCGGTTCGGATTTCTTCTTCCTTGACGCCCAGGTCGAGTAAATTTCGGGTGAATAGTCCGGACAGCCGTTCATTGGTGATCAGCTCGTCATAGGAAAATTCGTAGTTGGACGTTTTTAAAGTGCAGCCGGTTTGCAATGCGGCTCCCTCTGCGCACCGGAGCACTTTTTGCACGGTTTCGTCCGTATAAGGCCGGCTTGCGGAACGGATATAAAACTGCGCAACCGCATATTCGGGTATTATATTGGCCGCTTTGCCGCCCTCCGTAATGATCCCGTGAATGCGCGCATCGCTTTTGAGCTGCTGACGCAAATGATTGATCGATTGAAACAGCAGCAGCACGGCGTCCAAAGCGTTGACGCCCTCGTAAGGACTTGCCGCGGCATGGGCGGCTTTGCCGAAATACTCGAACTGAAGCGCATCCATGGCCAGCGATTGGCCGGATTTTTCATAGGCATGGTATGGATGCGCCATTAGCGCAAAATCGACGTCGTCGAACAGGCCGGCCGCCGCCATCGGCACTTTGGCGCCCGCGGTTTCTTCCGCCGGCGTCCCGTAGACGCGAATCGTTCCGCCCAGCTCGTCGACCGCCGATTTCAAAGCGACTGCCGCAGCGGCGCCCATTGCGCAGATCAGATGATGGCCGCAGGCATGGCCCAACTCGGGCAGTGCGTCATATTCGCACAGGAACGCAACTGTCGGCCCCGGCTTGCCGCCACGATAAGTGGCGATAAACGCGGTTGGCAAATCCAATACGGGATTTTGCAGCTGAAAGCCGTGTGCCTGCAGCTGTTCCATGAGACGGGCGGACGCTTTCCACTCCTCGTGTCCGAGCTCCGGGTTTTCTCCGATAAACCGCGATAACGCAATCCATTGCTGCGCTTGCCTGTCGATTGTGGAGTTGATTATTGTTTTCATGCGTGGGCCCTCCTTGCTTGCTGCGATCATAATTTCATTATAAACAAAAAAACCTCGACGGCTCAACGGAGCGGCAGAGGTTTTGGGTTATCCTAGCTTATTGAATGGTTTTACGGTTGTTGTTTTGAATAAATTGATCCTCGAGAGAACGCTTAATCTTTTGCATTACTTCAACTTCCAGCTGATGATTTTGTGGAAAACGAACACCGGTTAACGCAAGCGCCTCATTCAACGTCAGCTCGACTGAGATTGTTTTCTCCTGCCGGTTTTGTGCCTCGTAAGTCATTGTCATCGCTCCTTTACATGATCGTTTTGCTGCACCAAGATAGGGGGATTTTAGCTACGAGTGAAGGATCAAAATTGCGGAAAGCCTTGATATTGCTTAATTTCAATATAACACATCATGTCATGTTTTTCAAGGGCAAACGACGGAGAAAACAAATTTATTTACGGTACAATCATAGGCTCGATTGCTTGCGCATATTGCGTTGCAGCGTCACGATCAGGCTGTCGATTTCCTGACTCAGCTCTATAACCTCAGGGGCGAGAAACGTTCCTTTTTGCTCGACCAGCTTGTACAACTTTCGCTGCATTTGTTCCAGATGCAATTTAAGAGCTGCTTCTTCATGGATAGGATGCTTCATCTTGTACAACCCCATTCATATGCATTTTTACCGGGACGAAGCCCAATTATAATATGAATCTCTTGTGAAAAATGTAAGTATTTGTCGATTGAAAATATAAAATTTTTGTGACATTGTGCCGAATAGAAGCATGATTTCCAGAAATAATAATCGCAGGGGAGGTGAACGGTCAGCATGGATAGCGGAAAAGCGAACACAAAAAACAACCCGAATTTTAAAGAAAATAAATTTACCGAGGAAGAGGCCATCATGCATGCGGACAAAGCGGCAGGACGTCCGGCCAGCTTGAATGAAATATCGAAGCAAACGAATCCCCAATAAATTTTTGAAACCAAAAACCGCCAATTACGTAACGTATGGCGGTTTTTGCTGCATTTGTATGGACTTGTCGAATTCGCTCATGGTACTATTTCAATGTGGCAAACGTTGGATATTAGCTGCATTAATTATTTATATTATTAATCATACATAAAGGAGTACCGATTTTTATGCGCCGTTTACTATCCGCAGCCGTGAAGCCGGCCGCTTTGCTCGGCACAGCATTGGCGGCAGGGCTGCTAATCCCCCGCGCCGCCGAGGCTGTATCCGCAACGACGATGCAGTTGCAGTTGTTCGCCGATCAACCGCAAGCGTCCGTTAACGGGCAAAATTTTAATCTTGACGAGCCTCCGGCCATGATCGACGGACAATTTTATGCGCCTGCCAGATGGCTTGCCGATACGCTGCGCCTGTCATTGGACTGGGATGGCGATACCCGCACGATCCGTCTCGTGGCGCCTAAAGCCTTCATCGAGTTTGACGCTCCGAACAATAAAATAAAGGTAAACGGCAGCTCGATCCCGTTTGATTCGGTTGCCGTCATTCGCAACGACAAGCTGCTCGTTCAGCTTGCCTGGCTGGCTCCCTATGCGAATCTTCCGTTTCGTTATCAGGATGAGACAAAGAGCGTTGTGGCCAACTTTATTCGGCAGCCGTCAGGACCGTACCAAGAGTCTCAGCTGCGCGGCGACGACGCTCAGCCGAATTCGAAGCCGGCGGCAATTTTTGCATTCGGCAAATCGGAATACCGGCTAGGTGAGCCGGTGGACATTATTGATTTGAGCTACGATCCGGACGCCGAAGGGCTGCCCGATTACGAATGGACAGGCAAGCAGGAGGCTTACTTCAAGCCCGGCGTTTATACGGTAACGCTTCGAGTGAGCGACGGTCACGGCAATCGCAGCGAGCCTTTCTCGAAAAGCGTGAAAGTACGGGATGAGCTTTATGTCGGCGAAGATGAATATCCGTTTTATTTTAAACCGGCCGGAACGACGGCGAGGGCGAAGGCGGCCTGGCTGGATAGCGTGAAAAGCGTGGGTGCCGATGCGGTGACGGTCAGGCAGTCGACCGAGCGCCCGCTGATCCGCGGAAGCAGCGCACAGCCTGTAACGGAAAAAGGCTATCTGTATCAGGACACTATCGCCAAGCAAGCCCGCTTGTCTTTGCAATACGCGAACGGACTGGACAAGCCGGCCCGGATCGCCGTCGTGCTCAGAAATGAAAGTACGACGAAGCCGGTCAAGGTGACCACGCAGCAATTGGCGGAGTCGCAGCCTTCGGTGTATGCTCCGCTTAGAGCGCAGAAGACGCTGGAAACGTTTCTTGCAGGCGGGTCGGCCGCAGATGAGCTGTCGATTGAACCCGGAGCTGCGGTGTTTTACAAGACGAGCCCGGTGCTAGCGCCCGGTCAAGCGTTTCAAGGACTGTACGACCTGGCGAGCAGCGGCGCTGTAACCGTCTCTTATGTGCTGATGGAGCCGGAGGACAAGCTGTACCAGCTTGGTTCTTACCGGACCATTGCTCTGAAAGAGAGCGGGAACGGAACGTACCCCGTCTCCGAAGTCGGCTGGCAGGTGGATGCGCGCACTTTGACCGCGCCAACCGCTATCGGGTTCGGAGACAGTACAGTTGAAGCGACGATTGCCGGTACGGATGCATTGAATAAGCGGGAGGCGCCGGCTCCGGGGTTTGCCGGTGTGCACTATCGGCTCGAGCTGGAAACCGGCCGGCCGACAACGGTAGCGATCCATCCGCGCAGCGGCTATTTCCAGGGGGCGATCCGCGTCGACGGCAATGTGGTTGCCGGTCCGTCCGGCGGATTGACTTCCAACGATATATTGATTATACATCGAACGTCGCTGGCCAAGAAAAATGCCGTGATTGAGCTGATGGCCGCCGACGGCAGTCAAATTCCGGTTGATCTCGTCCTGATCCCGCTGCGGCCGGCAGCCGAATAAAGCAAACCGGGCCCATATCGTTTACGAACTTATTTTTCATTTTTAATTCATACCAAAGGAGTAGTAGAGCGAAATGTTCGTGTTCAATAAACTGACCCTAGGGTTGGCCGCGCTATTTGTGTGGGCGGGCTCCCTTACCGCAGCCGCAGCGACACCGGCGGCGGAAGCGACAGCTGCGACAATGCCTGCAGCCGAGACGCCGACGGCCGATGCGCCTGCCGCGGCAACATCCGCAGCCGATAAGCCGGCAGCCGATGCATCGACTGCCAATGCGGCAACGGCCAAGACGACGACAGACAATTCATCAGCTGCCAAAACATCCGCTCCTGACGCGGCCTCGGCCCCGCAAAGCAGATCGCTGCTGATGTATTTCGGCAAAGGCGAAGCCTATCTTAACGGCAGATCCATCAAGCTGCCTGCCCCTGCATTGAAGTTTAAAGATAAATCGTACATCCCGGCGGCCGTACTCCCGGAAACGCTGGGCATTCCCGTGCAATGGGACGCAGAAAGCGGCAGTGTGCAAATTACAACGCCGTCGGGCTTCTTGTCCTTTCAATTATCCGGCCGCAGCCTGTTTGTCAACGGTGTTAAAGAGGAATTCGGGGAGACGGCATTTGTGCAAAACGACCGGCTGTACATCGAGCTGAATTGGTTAAACCGGTACATCGGCTTTAAAGCTTCCGCCAGCAAGGAGCTGGAGCGGTTGGAACTGCTGTATGTGGCGATGCCGGGCAAAGCCGGCTTTTACAACGATACGATGCCGAATGCAAGACCGATTGCGAAGTTCGCGGTAAACAAAGAGAAATACCGGCTCGGCGAGCCGATCCTGTACACCGATCTGAGCTACGATCCGGACGGCGACGCCATCAAAAGTACGAATTGGACAGGGAAGGCGGAAGCGATCTTCGAGCCGGGACTGTTTAAGGTTTCGTTGAAGGTGACCGACGACAAGGGGACGGAAAGCGAAGTGTTTTCCCATAATGTCGAAATCATAAACGAGCCGTATCTCGATCCGTTTGAATTTAAAGTGTACCATGAGCCGGTCGGCACGTTCGTCAAGGAGGAGGAGCAGACGCTGCGCAGCTATTTGCGCGGTATCCCGCAGCTGCCCAATGCCGCTCATCTGTCGCAGGAGAGGCCGCTGATTGTGAGCGACAGCCCGGAGACGTTCGAGGAGAAAGGCTTTTTATACCAGGAAAAAGTGAACGGCAAAGCAAGGCTGTATGCGGATCATGTGAACGGGATGAAAGAAAAGGTACAGTTTGCGATCGTTGCCCGCAATGCGAATATGGAGACGCCTGTACGGATTACGACGACGCGCCAAGGGGAAGTAAATCCGTCGATTTACGCGAACCTGATCGGCAATGAGGCGTCCATCGAGTTTCTGCAAAGCCGGATGACGCCGGAAACGATGGTGCTGCAGCCGGGGCAAACGGCGTTTTATAAAAAAATGCCGGAATTTTACCCGGGTCAGGGCATGAACGTTATCTACGATGTGGAAACCGACGGGGACGTATATTTCTCGTTTGTCGCGATGGATGCCGGTGCGGATGTGGATTCGATCGGGATGTATCGGCAGCTGGATTTCGCGGGCCATGTCAGAGGCACCTTCAGTGGCTCGGATATAAGCTGGAATGTCGATGCGAGCTCACTCAGCAAGCCGTCCAGCCTTGGGATCGGCGATGTGGCGACGGATGCTTTCGTAACGGGTCATGACCTGTTTATGAAAAAGGAATCGTTGAACCTGGGCAACTACGGAGTCGTATACAGCATTCATATCAACAAGCCGCGCAAAATGGCCGTGCTGCTGCTGCCGCGCGGGGGCGTATTCAGAGGGCCGTTCGAGGTTAACGGCAAAATCGTGCAGGCGCCTCCTTCCGGCATTATGAATGACTATCAAGGCTATACGATATTGGCCAGGACGGACGGCACCGAGCCAAGCCTGGACATCGAATTTACGCCTGCGGCAGGTTCGGCTTTCCCGGTGGATCTCATTTTTTACCCGCTCGACAACAAGTAAGCCGACAAGCCGCGTAAAATTGCATGTAAAGACGCTTCCATTCCCGCTGCGCTAGCGGCTTTGGAGGCGTCTTCGTATGATTAGGTCAGCCACAATTACCGGTTAGCCTTTGCACATGGATTGAGGATGATGCGCTTCGTCGCATCCTTTGAAAACGCTTTGTTGACAATCGCTCAGTCGGATTTCGTGCCCTCCGTAATATTGAACAGCTCAGGCACTGTAACCAGCTGGATTCCGGAATGGGTCAAGCTTTCAATGATTTTGGGAAGAGCCTGTACGGTTCCAATCAGGTCTTCGCCCTCGCCGCCTGCTCCATGCTGAAGGATGACGGCGCCCGGCTTGACGTGACCGAGCACGTTGGCGCTGACCTGATCGGCGGTAAGCCCTTTCCAGTCGAGCGAATCGACATTCCAGTTAATAATATGGTAATTCAGGCTGGCCATCCATTGGATCTGGTCTTCGCTGATATTGCCGTAAGGCGGCCTGAACAATCGCGGCTTATATCCGATAAGAGGCGCGAGCGCCTGCTCGGTCCGCAATATTTCGTTTTGGAACACTGCATCGCTCACTCTCGGCAAATTCGGATGACTGTAGCTGTGGCTCCCGATCGCATGGCCTTCGTCCACCATCCGCTTGACGATGTCGGGATGCGCCTCGGCTCGGTTTCCGATCGTAAAGAACGTCGCTCTGACCCCGTACTGCTTCAATATATCAAGCAATTGAGGCGTATACTCCGTATCGGGAACATCATCGAAAGTAAGCGCTGCTTTCCGTTGTCCCGACGGGCCGTTGAATAAAAAAGTGCTTTCGTATTTATGATGCAAATCGGCTAACGACAACGGGCGATTTTCGCGTTGAACACTTTCGCGGCCGGCCGACAGCTTGGGAGTTTTTGCAGGCTCCGTGATTTGGACGGGCGGCTCCCCGCTTTTCCGTTCCATGCTCGGCGGCTGTCCGTGCTGAGGAAGCGACTGCTGCTTCAGTTGCCTTGACGAATTGCCGGCACATGCGGTGGTCATAAGGATCAGTGCGGCGGATAAACATAACCACGCGGAGAAGCTTGAACGGTGCATCCATTTCACAACCTTTCTAAAGATTGGATATAGTTACTTTGCGTCGTTATCCGGTTTTTATGTATTCGTCCGCCGGCGCTTTTGGAAATATGGTTTTTTGTAGAGCCAAGTTGTTATATAATAAAGGCTAATGACGATTATGGTGGGAAAGGAAGAAGCGATCGAATGATTATTGTACGAAATTTATCGAAATCATTTCCGCCGGATCATCAAATATTATCCCGGCTCAGCTTTCAAGCGGACGAGGGAGAACTGATCGCCTTGATCGGGGGAAGCGGCAGCGGCAAAACGACGCTGTTCCGCTGCTTGTCGCTTAAGGAAAAATGGGACGAGGGCCAATATATATACGATGGCAAAGATATTTCCGGGGTAGCCGGACTGGAGCAGTTCAAGCTGCGCAAGGATTGGGCGTTTCTTGAGGAGAAGCCGAATTTGAATCCGCGAAAATCTGCATTGAAAAATGTGCTGAGCGGGTTGTTCTTTCATAAAGCGTGGTGGCGCATGTTGACCGGCACGACATCGAATGACGATCATATGACGGCCATGGATTATTTGGACAAGGTGGGCCTGCTGGATAAAGCGCATGAACCGGTCGAGAAGCTGAGCGGCGGGGAAAAGCAGCGGGTGGCGATCGCCAAGGCGTTGATTCGCGGCGCGAAAGTGATTTATGCCGACGAGCCCGTATCGGGCCTCGATCCGGAGGCGGCTATGCGCGTCCTGGAAGACTTGAAGGCGATTTGCGAAAAAGATAAGGTCATCGTGTTTTGCAGCCTGCATCAGGTGGAATTGGCGGAGAAATTCGGGTCGCGGATTTGGGGATTGTCCGGCGGCAAGCTGGTCGTGGACATTGCGGGCAGACGATTGACTCACCGGGAAAAAGAATTGATTTTCTAAAATAAAGCGCTGTCTTTAGTATATAAACAACAAAAAAACGGGTGTCCGGGCGCGCCATCCGGGTAAAAAAGCTTCCAGCTGCCGTATAGCGGGCCGGAAGCTTCTTTAGTTACGGAAAAGTGCCCGATAATCCGTTCCGAATAGTATAGTTAGCCGGGAGGGCGCGTTCCTGTAATATAACGCGCGATCATCCCGCCATGCAGCCGTCCGGTCTCGATAAACACTTCGTTCGCGTTGCTGCCTGAAGCGGCGACACCGGCGATGAACAGTCCGGGCACTGTCGTTTCCATTGTTTCAGGATTATGGATCGGGGCGGTCAACTGTTCATTCATTTTCGCGCCGGCGGCAATGAGCATGCTCCGGTCCGGCCGGAAACCCGTCAACGCGAGTACAAAGTCGTTGTCCAGCTCGGTTTCCCGATCGCCGCTCACGATCGTAACCGCCCGTTCGCCGATCCGGGTGACGCGCGAATGGAACAGCATCTTAATCCGGCCCTTATCGACCATGCTTTCGAACACCGGCAGCACCCAGGGCTTAATGTTGGGCGAATAGCTCTCGCCGCGGTATACCACAGTCACTTCGGCGCCGGCGCGGAGCAGGTCCATGGCAGCGTCGATCGCCGAATTGTTGCCTCCGATGATCGTCACCTTCGTTCCGCTGTAAGGGTGGGCTTCACGATAATAATGGGTCACCTTCGACAGCTCCTCGCCGGGAATGCCGAGCAGGTTAGGATGATCGAAATATCCCGTCGCCACAACTACGTTGCGGGCCCGGGCCGTCGAGTCAAGTCCCGTGCGGTCGGTCAGGCTGAGCTCGAAAGAGCCGTCATCCTGCCTGTCAATCCGGTTCACGGTATGATATGGCTGAATGCGCAGCTCGCTCCGCAATGCCGCATTCCGGTAATAATGCAAAGCCTCCAGCCGCGTCGGCTTCTCGTTGGGCGTCGTAAACGGTATGCCGCCGATCTCAAGCAGCTCCGGCGTACTGAAAAATTGCATGTAAGTGGGATATAAATAAATCGAATAGGCCACGCACTGCTTTTCGATAATTAACGGCTGAATTCCCAATTTCGCAAGCTCGATGGCGGCGGACAGGCCGCAAGGTCCGGCACCGATAATAATGACGTTCTCCAAAGCAAACACCCCGTTTGTCAATTGCGTGAAATGAGCATCAAGCTCCTTTTATATAGTAACCGATTCACGCAATCGATTCCACATCGCATTAGCCTTCCAATGGCAGGGGCGGGGCGTCGTGCTTTTTCCGGCATACATAGACGAAGGCCGGCGGGACGTTGAGCAGCACAAACCGGATCATCTCGATATCGAAATAGCCGCTTAGCTGTTTTTTCATTTGCAGCGAATATTGAAAAGCGATGAACAGCCCGCCCGGCTTGAGCGATTGCACGACCTGATTCACGATTTCATCGCGCAGCTGCTTCGGAAAATTGGCAAAGGGGAGACCGCTGATAATGCAATCCACATGATCCAGCCCGTGCTGCCGTACGGCGCTGTGCAGCAGTCTCGCTTCCGAATACGTATGGCTTTGCGGATATTGCGTTCTCAGCTGCTTGCGCAAATGGCTGTCCTTTTCGAACAACAGGATTTGCGTGCCCGGTGCGGCGGCTTGGCAAATCGCTTTCGTAATAACGCCTGTCCCGGCGCCGAGCTCGGCGATGCTGTTGATTTCGGGCCAGGACGCCGAGTCGACCATTTTATCGGCCAGAAAGCGCGAGCTTGGCGTTACGCTGCCGATCGATTGCGGCTTACGTATAAATTTATATAAAAATATCATTTTGTCGAGAGCTGATATTTGGTTGAAGTTCAATCCATTTTCCCCCTTTTGATATTTATATTATCCAAATCATAACCGATATACCTTAAAAGTTCCTAATTTTATCATTAAAATTTTAAAAAAAGTTAAATTATTCCAATCTATCATAATTGTTGATCGAGATTCATAGAGTAGAATCATAGACTGCCGAATGGCTATTTTACAAGACAAAGGAGCGTATGCCGCTATGGCGGATCGGAAGGCTGCCGTAACATTCAAGCGTCCTGCCTGGCTTGCGGGACCGAGGCTGCAGCTTATGCTGGCCGGATTTTTGCTCGGCAATTTGATTGCCGTCTGGCTGACCGCGCTTCAGCCGTCCTCGCCTTATTATTACCCGAAGCATTATGCATATCGCGAGCTGACGGCTTCCAACGGGATTAAACTGTACACGATCCAGACGGTCCCGCAAAATATCGTTCTAAAGCATATTACAAGCAATGTGACACATACCGATGAGGTCGGAATAAACGGAGGCTTTTTTTGGGAAGGCGAGCTGCTCAGCATTGCGGTAATGAACGATCGGCCGTTGAAAGGGGAACAAGGTGATTACGGCTCCGGCTGGTACAATATCGACTATCCGAAGGGGACGCTGGTATGGGATGAAATTACGCGCAGATTTTCGGTGCAGGTTGTGCAGGAGGCCGGAGAGCTGAAGGTGACGGATAAGCAGCATTATTGGGCGCAGGGCGGAATCAGCATGTCGCTTCAGGATGAAGCTCACTGGGTACGGCAGGCGCTGGCCGAAGATTTACCGGCCTTCGACGAGCAGCGGCTTCGTTCGGGCGTCATTTACGATCAAAGTCAAAGCTTATGGCTGATCGTCACAGATACCCCGGCAACCGCGGAGCAGTTCCGCACGGCCGTATTGGAATTGGCGGGACGGAGCAAAGGGGTGGACGGCGTCTTCCTCGACGGGGACGGCTCCTCGCAAATGCGCAGCGTACAAAAACAGCTGAAGGGCGATTCGCGCGAGGTGTATCAAATGCTGGCATTGAGGCAAAAATAAGCCGCGCGGAGCGGTTGTCCCGGCTCTTCATCCCGCGGGAGCCCGGCGCGGCAGGGCGTTGTGTGACGCGATCGACCCTTGCGGCGCTGGCTGAACCGCATCATATCGGATAAGCGGCTGCCGCTCCATGCGGCAGTTTTTGACGTTTTACAGCCGTAAATTTCCAGTAAAAAGGTAATTTCGCAACTTTCATAGGCGGAGCTGCGTATAGATGATGACAGACACTTTTCGAATGAGGAGGTGCGTTCATGCTGGGAATGTATTGGGGGTTTTTGATCACAGGGGTATTGTTTGCACTCGTTACGGTTATTTTCGGAGATTTTTTAAGCAATGCTCTGGATGGGGTTTTCGATTTTCTTTCAGGTGAACATCTGCATGTCCTTCAGCCGATGGTGCTGTTCAGCGGACTTACTGTATGGGGCGGCGCCGGAATTTTGCTGACCCGGTATACCTCGATGGGCGGTATAGCGATACTGCTTGCAGCGCTTCTGTGCGCCTTGGCCTGCTCGACGATCATTTACCTCTTCTATGTCAAGCCGATGCAGAACAGCGAAAATTCGGTTGCCTATTCGATGCAGGATTTGATTGGCAAAGTCGCTGAAGTGTCGGTGCCGATCCCGGCGCACGGCTATGGCGAGGTGCTGGTTAAAGTCGGGGCCGGGGTTTCCAACCATATCGCGGCAAGCTTCGACAAGCTGGATATTCAGAGCGGGGCGAAGGTGGTCACGGTGGAAGTGGTGGATGGGACGCTTTATGTCGCAAGCCTGGACGACCGGGCGTAGTGCCGGGCCGCAAGAGTCCGAACGGCATGCGGGTCTGCGCATGAACGAAGAAATCAGAGAAAAACGTAAAGGAGTTGTGTTGAATGCCGGATGCTATGGTAGTTCCCGCAATTGTTGTGGGCGTCATTATCGTGCTGGGCTTGGCTTTTTGGGCACGCTACAAAACGGTCAGCCCCGATGAGGCGATGATCGTGACCGGTTCGTTTCTGGGGACGCGAAATGTGATGACGGACGAATCGGGACGTAAAATCAAGATTGTTCGAGGAGGCGGGGCGTTCATATTGCCGGTGTTCCAGCAATCGCAGTTTTTGTCCCTGCTCTCCCATAAATTAGACGTTTCGACACCGGAGGTTTATACGGAACAGGGCGTGCCGGTTATGGCCGACGGCGTGGCGATTATTAAAATCGGCGGCTCCGTGGAGGATGTCGCAACCGCGGCCGAGCAGTTCATGGGCAAGCCGACGGAAGCGCTGAAGGGAGAAGCGCAGGAGGTGCTGGAAGGCCATTTGCGCGCGATTCTCGGCTCGATGACAGTCGAGGAAGTATACCGGAACCGCGACAAATTCGCCCAGGAGGTGCAGGGCGTAGCGGCCAAAGATTTGAAAAAGATGGGACTTCAAATCGTATCTTTTACGATTAAAGACTTGCGCGACAAGCACGGCTATCTGGACGCGCTCGGGAAGCCGCGGATTGCGGCCGTCAAACGCGATGCGGAAATTGCGGAGGCGCAGGCGGTGCGCGACGCCCGGGTTCAGAAAGCACAGGCCGAGGAAGATGGGCAGAAAGCGGAACTGCTGCGCGATACGAACATCGCGGAAGCCGGGAAAGAGAAGGAGCTGAAAATCGCCTCCTTTAAGAAAGAGCAGGATTCGGCCAAAGCGGAAGCGGATCAGGCCTACCATATTCAGGAAGCCCGTTCCAAGCAAAGCGTTGTCGAGGAGCAGATGAAAATCGAGCTTGTACGCAAGGAACGCGAAATCGATCTGGAAGGGAAGGAAATTCTTCGCCGCGAGAAGCAGTACGACGCCGAGGTGAAGAAGAAGGCGGACGCGGACCGCTACGCCGTTGTCCAAGCGGCGGAGGCGGACAAGGAGAAGCGGATTCACGAAGCGGATGCCTTGAAGTACCGCATCGAGGCGGAAGCGAAGGCGATGGCCGAGCAGAAGCGCCTTCAAGGCTTGGCCGAGGCGGACGCGGAGCGCGCCAAAGGTACGGCCGAGGCGGAGGTCACCCGTCTGCGCGGCTTAGCGGAAGCGGAAGCGAAGCAGAAGCTTGCCGAGGCGTTCGAGAAGTTCGGCGAGGCCGCGGTGCTGGACATCATCGTCAAGATGCTGCCTGAGCTGGCCGGCAAGGTGGCGGAGCCGATGAAGTCGATCGACAAGCTGACCGTTGTCGACACCGGACATGGGGAAGGAGCGGCGCGCGTAAGCAACTACGTCACCTCTTTGATGGCAACCGCGCCCGAAATGCTGAAAAGCGTTAGCGGCATCGATCTTGAAAAGCTTGTCAAAGGTCTCGTCCAACGCGACGGCGGACAGAAAACCGCCCCGGCAGCTCCGTCCGCTCCAGCGGCTCCATCCGTGGAAACGGCCGGAACGACCGCAGTGCCGATAAAGCCGGAGCAGTAGCCGCAGCCCGGTTCCGAAGCCAAGGATAGCCGGCTTCGCCGTCTACAGGACGGGTGCGATTGTCAAGGATAAACCAAGCAATATAGGGACACTTATCCTTTATTTACAACTGATAAAGTCCGAAGGCAAAACATCCGTTTTGCTCTCGGGCTTTTTTTGATGTTCAGGAAATTATGCGCTGCGAATTTCTGTGGATGACCGGGGGCTCCCTCAAACGAAAGGTCAAGAGTTGCTTGCACTCATGACAAAACCCGGTGGACACGGATTAGCGGAATTGGCTTCGGAGCTTCACGTCACTTTGCCGTAATCTTTATGAACAAAATGCGGCAAATGAGCTTTATTCAACTTATGGCGTTAAGCTGTTCGCTGCGATCGTATAGATGCTACAATGGCTTTGCTCAACTTAAAGAAAGCGCTATCATCAACAATCAGGAGGTCTGAAAGTATGTTTAATTTATTGCCGCGACATTCCATCAAAATGATGCTTGCCGGTATTCTCGCCGTCAGTTTGACGGCCTGTGCGAGCGGCGCGCCCAAGCCTAAGGAGGCGGCTGCGCCCAAATCGAATGATGCGCCGGCCGCAGCCGCCGAAGCGTCCAAGTATCCGGAAAAGCCGATTGTCGTAGTCGCGCCGTCGGGCGCAGGAGGCGGTTGGGACATGACCGCAAGAACGATCGCGAAAGTGTTGACCGAGACGAAGGCGGTCGGCAAGCCGATAACGGTTGAAAACAAGCCGGGCGGAGGCGGCGCGGTATTTCTGGCCGAATACGCAAGCGGCAAAAAGGACGATTACAAGCTGTTCGTCAGCTCGCCGCCGATTTTGATCAATAACCTGAAAAAAGAAGGGAACAGCCCGTTCGGCTACAAAAATACGACGCCGCTCGCTCAATTGACCAAAGATTTCGGGGCGATCGCCGTTTCCGCGAACTCCAAATACAACGATTTGAAATCGCTATTGAACGATTTGAAGGCGGACCCGACCAAGCTGACGATTGCCGGAGGCTCTGCGCCGGGCTCGATGGATCATCTGGTTTCCATCTTGCCTGCATACAAATACGGAATCGACCCGAAAAAAATTAAATACGTGTCATACGACGGCGGCGGCGAAGCGTTGACAGCGCTGCTGGGCGGCAATGTGGATGTGCTGGGTACGGATGCCTCCTCGCTGGATCAATATGTCAAGGCCGGAAAAATCAAAGTGCTGGCGGTCGCTTCCGCTCAGCGGCTCGGCGGGAGCCTGAAGGACGTTCCGACGATGAAGGAGCAGGGAGTCGATGCGGAATTTAATATTTGGCGCGGTATTTTCGGTCCGAAAGACATGAGCGCAGACGCGAAAAAATATTGGGACGACAACTTGAAGAAGCTGAATGACAACGATGTCTGGAAAAAAGAGCTGCAGGCCAACAACTGGGAAAGCGATTTCAAAAGCTCGGCCGAATTCAATACGTTTCTGGGCCAGCAGGAGAAGCTGATCCAGGATATGCTGACCGCCTTGGGCATGCAGAAGTAAGAGCAACTATCCGATGCAACAGGGATGCGTCGGTCCGGCGCGGAGGGAACGACTCCACAGTCCGGTATTGCCGGTCCGGGCATTCGCAGGCGCAGGGAGAGCCTGACCCGGCTTCTCCCTTCTTTTTGACAGGAGGCTTTATATGAATAAAACATTTGACCGTTATGCCGGTATCGCGTTTCTGGCGATCGGCGCGCTATTTATCGTGGAAAGTCAGAAGATCACGTCGAGCGCATACGGCAGCAACGTCGGCGCGAACATTTTTCCTTTGGGCCTGGGCATTTTTTTATCCCTGATGAGCGTCAGGCTGATCTATGAGACGTTCCGCTACAAAGCGGCTGAGAAAGAAAAAGAGATGCTCGATTATAAAAGGTTCGGCATTATTTTTACGGCGGCGGTGCTGTATGCATACTTTCTTGAAGATGTCGGTTTCGTCCTGTCGACGTTCGCCTTTTTGCTGATCGGCTTTCAGACAATGCAGCAGGGCAAGTGGCTGACTTCCGTTATTATTGCGGCAGCCTTCTCGTATGGCGTTTATTTTCTATTTGTCCATGTGATGGACGGAACACTCCCGGGATTTCCATCTTGGCTAGGCTTACCATAGGAGGGAGAGCATGAGTACGATTGAATATTTATTGCATGGGCTGTCGACAGCCATGCAGTGGCATAATGTGTTGTTTGTCTTTTTCGGCGTATTGATCGGAACGGTGGTGGGCGTTCTGCCCGGCATCGGCCCGATGAGCGGCGTAGCGCTGCTGATCCCGATTACCGCGACGCTGACGGCTGGCTTAAGCCCGGAGGAATCGGCTACCAGCTCGATTATTTTGCTGGCCGGCGTTTATTACGGAGCGATGTATGGCGGCTCGACGACCTCGATTTTGTTAAATACGCCGGGCGAGTCCTCCTCGGTCGTGACGACGCTGGACGGCTATCAGATGGCCAAGCAGGGAAGAGCTGGCGCGGCGCTGGCGATTTCCGCCATCGGCTCATTCGTCGCCGGCATTGTGGCGATGATCGGCCTTATTTTTCTCGCCAACCCGCTCTCGGCGATTGCGATTAAATTCGGCCCGGCGGAATATTTTTCGCTGATGTTTCTCGGCCTGCTGGCGATTAGCGGCCTGGCCGGCAAATCGATGACTAAAGCGCTAATGATGACCGCTTTCGGTCTGCTGCTGGCAACGATCGGTATCGACAACGTATCGGGCTCGGCCCGGTTTACGTACGACATTCCCGAGCTGTTTCAAGGGCTAGAGTTTTTAACGGTCGCGGTCGGGATGTTTGCCTTGGGCGAAGTGTTTAAAACGATTCTCGAGAAGGACGAGAAGGGCGAGGAAGTCGCCAAAATCAACCGAGTCATGCCGACGGGGCAGGATTTGAAGGACAGTGCGGGGCCGATTGCGCGCGGCTCGCTGCTCGGATTTTGCGTCGGGCTTTTGCCGGGGGCGGGAGCGATTCTGGCATCGTTCTTCTCTTATATCGTCGAGAAAAAAATAAGCAAAAAACCGGATCGGTTCGGCAAAGGGGCGATCGAAGGTGTCGCCGCACCGGAATCGGCCAACAACGCGGCGGCGGGCTCGGCGATGATTCCGCTGCTGACGCTGGGCATTCCATCCTCCGGGACGACAGCCATCATGATGGGCGCATTTATTATGTACAACATTCAACCGGGTCCGCTGCTGTTTCAGGATCATCCCCAGCTGGCCTGGGGCGTCATCGCCAGCATGTTTGTCGGCAACCTGATGCTGCTGATTCTCAACATGCCGATGGTGCGGGTTTTTGCGAAAGTGATCGAAACGCCGGCCAAATATTTATTGCCGTTAATTATTGTCTTTTCCGTTTTCGGCGTCTATGCGGTTCAATACTCCACGTTCGATCTGCTGCTCATTATGGGCTGCGGCGTGGCGGGCTACTTTTTATCCAAAAACGATTTTCCATTGGCGCCGCTGGTGCTGGGACTTATACTTGGCCCGATGATGGAAAATAATATGAGGAGAGCGCTGACGATTTCCAACGGCGATTTTATGATATTTCTGCAAAAGCCGGTATCTCTCATCTTTCTGATTATCGGCCTGCTTTGGCTGATCATACCGCTTGTCCTCAAATTGAAGGGTAAAAAAGTGCTGGTCAACGAGGAAGTCTAGACCGTCCTAAAGATTGTCCCCATGTCCGTCCCGTCTCCTCCGTGCAGGGGACGGGTATTTGCCAGTCCGGACCGTTCTGCTACAATAGATTACCGACATGAATGATGCGGGGAGGCTGTGCGGTGCGTCTGCAAACAAAGCTGATTTTAATTATTTGCTCGCTGCTGTTTTTGGTCATTTCGCTGCTGTGGGGCGTGTTCCAATATATGCTGGTGAACGCGCTGGAGGAGCAGACGGGCATCCGCGCACTGGCCGTTGCCGAAGCGATGGCCGCCATGCCGGAAATCGGCAAGGCGTTCGCGGAGCCGGACCCTTCGCACATCATACAGCCGTTGGCGGAAGCGGTGCGGTTGAAAACGGGCGCCGAATATATCGTTGTCGGCAACCGCGAAGGCATCCGCTATTCGCATCCGTTAACCGAGCGGATCGGCAAGGAAATGGTCGGCGGCGACAATGGTCCGGTGCTGGAAGGACAATCGATCATCTCCGAAGCGGTGGGCTCTTTGGGGCTATCGCTTCGCGGAAAAGCGCCGATCCACGACGCGGAAGGGCAAGTGATCGGCATCGTGTCCGTCGGCTATTTGATGGACGACATCGCCAGACGGGACGACGATTATCAAATGGAAGTGCTGCTCATCTCCATCGCGGCACTGATCATCGGCGTCAGCGGCTCCATCATGATTTCCCGCGGAGTCCGGCGTTCCATACACGGCTTGGAGCCTGAGCAGATCGGCATGCTTTATATGGAGAAGCAGGCGATTCTCGAATCGATCCGCGAAGGCATTCTCGCGATCAACAGACAGGGCTTTATTACGATGGCGAATAAAGAGACGCTGCGGCTGCTCGGTCTGCGGGAGGATACCGATATAACCGGCCAATTGATCGAGGATATAGTACCGAACACGCGACTGCACGAAGTGATTTTGACAGGAAATTCCCATTACGACGAGGAAATGTTATTCGGAGAGCACGAGGTAGTCGTGAACCGGATTCCGATCCGCAATGCTCACAGCCAAGTCATCGGCGCAGTTTCAAGCTTCCGCAGCAAATCGGAGCTGTACCGGCTTGCCGAGGAGCTGTCCCAGGTAACCCGGTTCGCCGAGGGCCTGCGCGCGCAAACGCATGAATATTCCAACAAGCTGTATGTCATTTCCGGTCTCATTCAACTGGAATCGTACCAAGAAGCGATTGAAATGATTACGCGCGAATCCGATGTGCATCAAAGCTTGATCCAGTTTATTATGCGGGAAATACCGGATCCCGTCATCGGCGGGCTGCTGATCGGCAAATATAACCGGGCGCAGGAATTGAAGCTCGACTTCGAAATCGACGGCGAGAGCACGTTCAAGGACGTACCGGACGGCTTCGACCGGGATATGCTCGTCACGATTATCGGCAATTTGATCGATAATGCGATGGAAGCCGCGCTCGATTGCGAGCGGGAAGACGGAAAAAAAGTAAAGCTGTTCCTGACCGACGCCGGAAACGACCTCATCATCGAATGCGAGGATAACGGCCCCGGTATTCCCGAGACGATTGCGGCACGCATCTATGAAAGAGGCTATTCCGGCAAGCAGGGCGAGCGGCGCGGGATCGGTCTGGCGCTTGTCAAGCATGCGGTCGACAGCTACGGAGGCTATATTACACATCATCCCGGCACACATGGCGGCACTGTATTTACGGTAGTGCTGCCCAAGCAAGCGCAAGGCAGGGAGAAAAGAAAGGGGGCCGACCATGAACGAAGCGACGGAAGTTCCGATACAAGTGCTCATCATCGAGGATGACGAGCGGATTGCCGAGATCAACCGGCGATTCGTGGAGAAGGTACCCGGCTTCGCCGTTGTCGGCATCGCTACGGATGAATCCCAGGCTTTGACGCAGCTTGAAGTGCTGGAGCCGGATCTGGTGCTGCTCGATATCTATTTCCCGGACGCCAACGGTCTGGAGCTGCTGCAGCTGATCCGTCGGCAGGAGCGCCAGCCGGATGTCATCATGATTACGGCGGCCAAGGAGGTGGAAGCGGTCAAATCGGCCATCCGCGGCGGAGTGTTCGATTTCATCATGAAGCCGCTCCTGTTCAACCGGCTGCAGGATACGCTGCTGCGGTTCCGGCACTATCATCAGACGATGGCCAGACTGCATTCGGAACAAGGCTGCGTCAATCAGGATGAAGTCGATCAGCTTCTCCAGGGCGCGGTCAAGAAAGAGAGCGGCTCCGGTTATTTGCCGAAGGGGATCGACAAGCTGACGCTCGATAAAGTGATTCTCGCGATGAATGAATGTCCGGCTCCCGTGACAGCGGAGCAGGCTGCGGCGTTGATCGGGGTAAGCCGCTCCACCGCGCGCCGTTATTTGGAGCACCTCGTTTCCAAAGGACAGCTCCGCGCCGATCTGTCATACGGCGATGTCGGACGCCCCGAGCGGGTGTACCGAAAACTGTAACCGTGCTTCCTGCCCGTATGGGCGGGGAGCATTTTTTTTGCCCATTCGGCCAAAAAAGGACTAGAAAGATAGGATCAAACAGGCTATCATTACTGGTAGCAAGTGTAAATAAACATTACATAGTCGAATGGCAGAGAGGGATGAAAGATCACATGTCGGTAAACTTTTGTTCGTCCTGCGGTCATCCGATGGAGACCCGCAGTATGGACGGTGTCGAACGGCGCGCTTGTACGAATTGCTCGTTTGTCCATTGGGGCAACTACAGCGTAGGCGTTGGCGCCCTGGTTGTGAAGGACAACAAAGTGCTGCTCGTACGCCGCGCGCAGGAGCCGGGCAAAGGCAATTGGACGAATCCGGGCGGTTATATCGAACAGACGGAGCCTATCGAGGAGACGATTGCCCGCGAGGTACTGGAGGAAGCAGGCGTTCAGGCGACGGTCAAAGGAATTGTGGCCGTACGGGATCAGCCCCGCGCTATCCACAACGTGTACATCGCCTTCGAAATGCAGTACGAGAGCGGCGAACCGCAGCCTGACGGCTATGAAGTCGATGCGGCGGGCTTTTTCACCCTGGAGGAGATGCAGTCGATGCAGGTGGCCGGCTTTACCAAATGGCTTGTCGATATCGCGCTCAACGGTCAAAGCGACGGCTTGCTGGCGGACCGGGAGCCTGTGGTGCCTTCCCCGGGCAACGGATTGTTCCGAATTCCATAATAAAAATTTTTTTCAATAGAGGAATTTGTCGATCTATTCAGAATATAAATATATATTTGGTAAAAACCTTATCAAGCTCGAAGCGCCGGTTCGCGTCCGGCTCCGGACATAGCGGCCTCCTTGCTTAAGGTTATAATTACTCGCTGCAGTTTATTCTCGAAAGGAGTCGTGCAATGGTTACGTTACCGAAAACGAACGAGCTGGGCTTTTTTGAAATTCGACTGGAATCCATAGGGGGTCTTGGAGCCAATCTGGCCGGTAAAATGCTGGCCGAGGCCGGAGTTGTCGGTGCCGGTTTAAATGGCGTCAGCTTTTCCTCGTACGGTTCCGAAAAGAAAGGCTCGGCCGTTAAGGCGCATATCCGTTTCTGTGATATTGATACAAATATCCGCGATACATCGCCTGTTGAAAGACCGCATGTTGTTGGCATTTTTCATGAATCATTGTCGAAAACGGTCAATGTCGTAAGCGGAATTTATGAGGATAGCCTTGTGCTCGTCAATTCGGTCAAGTCTCCGGAGGAATTGAAGGAAAAGCTGAAAATGATGGGTGGAACCATCGCCGTTATCGACGCGATCGGAATTTCGCTGGAAGAGAAAAACCGCGTCAACATGGCGATGCTCGGCGCACTGTTCCGGCTATGTCCGTTCCTCGACCCGGAAATTATGAAGAACGTTATCCGCAAGTCGCTGGAGAAAAAGTACCCTCAAGCCGTTCAGCCGGCATTAAACACTTTTGAAAGAGGTTTCAACGAGGTACAATTCCAGTCGTTCGCACTCGCGGAAGGCCAGGAAATGCCGTCCTTCGTTCGCCAGGATACACCGGTGCTCGGTTATGCGACACAGCCGATGGGCGGAACGATCACGAATCCCGGCAACAGTATTTTAAAAGATTTGAGCATTTCGCGCGCGGGCATGATGCCTCATTTCGACGACGACAAATGCATCCATTGCGCAGCCTGCGACAATGTTTGCCCGGATTTCTGCTTCGTATGGGACGAGCAAGCGGACAAGAAGGGCCGTCCGCAAATGTTTCTGCAAGGGATCGACTATCAATATTGCAAAGGCTGTCTCAAGTGCGTGCAGGCCTGTCCTACGGAAGCGCTGTCCGGCGCACGCGAAGCGGAGGGCTATGCCGAGGAGCACCGCGTGCCGCACAGATTCGACCTCGCTGTGAAATAAGCCGATTTGGGCAAGGAAATCTAACAAAAGCAACGGAAAGGTGGAATTCCAGTTGGCAATTGAGATTAAGAAAGAGATTTCTCAGGGTAAAGTGGAGCAACGTATTGTTTACGAATCCGGCAACGAAATGGCCGCTTATGCAGCGCATCAAATTAATTATCATATTATGGGGTATTTTCCGATCTCCCCGTCAACCGAGGTTGCGCAATTTCTCGATTTGATGAAGGCGAACGGGCAGCATGACATCAAGCTGATTCCGGCGGACGGCGAGCACGGCTCGGCGGGCGTGTGCTACGGTGCTTCGACAGCGGGCGGCCGCGTGTTTAATGCGACAAGTGCAAACGGTTACTTGTACATGTTGGAGCAAATGCCCGTACAATCCGGCACCCGGTTCCCGATGGTCATGAATCTGGTATGCCGTTCGGTTTCCGGTCCGCTGGACATTCACGGCGACCATTCCGACTTGTATTATGCGTTGAACACCGGCTGGCCGATTCTGATGTGCCGCGATCCGCAAGCGGTGTACGACATGAACATCATGGCGCTGAAGGTGGCGGAAGACGCTAAAGTTCGGCTGCCGGTGCTTGTAGCCTCCGACGGTTACTTCACTTCCCACCAAAAGCGCCGCGTTCAAACGTTCGCGAACCGCGAAGACGTGCATGCCTTTATCGGCGCGCAGCCGCCGACAGGCTTCCCGGATACGCTGGACCGGGACAATCCGATTACCGTCGGCCCGTACATGAACGAGCCGGATTATATCAACAACTGCTACCAGCAATCGGTAGCGATGTACAATGCGGAGGATGTGTACGACCAGGTCCGCAAGGAATATGCGGAGCTGACCGGCCGCGATTATCCGATTCTCGACCTGTACCGGATGGAAGATGCGGAGGTTGCCGTCTTCCTGATGAATTCGGCTTCCGAAATCATCAAGGACGTCGTCGACCAGCTGCGCGAAAAGGGGATCAAAGCCGGCTCCATCGCGCCGAACATGATTCGTCCATTCCCGCAAAAAGCGATTGCCGAAGCGCTGAAAAACGTAAAGGCGGTAACGGTAGGCGACCGCGCGGATTCGTACGGCGGCCACGGCGGCAACATGGTGAACGAGATCAAAGCCGCTTTGTTCACGATGGGCAACCGCGATACGATGGTGATCAGCCGTATTTATGGACTCGGAGGCAAAGACTTTTATTCCGAGGACGGCCACAATATGTTCCAGTTTGCCATCGACGCAGTGGAAAAAGGCAAGGTGGAAGTTCCGTTCGATTATTACGGCCACACGCCGGGGGATCCTGCCAAAGCGCCTAAGCGCGTGTTGAACCCGATGAAATATGAAGATTTGAATACGGGCTTGATTACGGTGAAGCCGGATGAAGCAACAGGCAAGCTGAATGTCCGCATACCGCCGCTGCGCGCGTTGACGAAGAAGCCGAAGCGGATTGCGCCGGGTCATGGAGCCTGTCCGGGCTGCGGTATTTTCTCCGGGCTCGAGCTGTTCTTCAAAGGCATTGAAGGCGATATCGTCGCCTTGTTCCATACGGGCTGCGCGATGGTTGTCACGACCGGTTACCCGTACTCCGCGCATAAAGCGACCTATATTCATAACCTGTTCCAAAACGGTGCCGCAACCTTGTCCGGCGTCGTGGAAATGTTCTGGGAACGCAAGCGCAGAGGCGAACTGGATTCGTTGAATCTGAAAGATGATTTCACATTCGTCATGATTACCGGCGACGGCGGTATGGATATCGGAATGGGTCCTGCGATCGGAGCCGCGCTGCGCAATCATAAAATGATCATTCTTGAATACGATAACGAGGGCTATATGAATACCGGGGCCCAACTGTCTTATTCGACGCCGATGGGCCACAGAACGTCGACCTCCAACGTCGGCTCCAAGCAGGGCGGCAAAGTGTTCCATCATAAGGATACGGCGCAAATTATGGCCGCCACTCATATTCCGTACGTATTTACCGGCTCCGAAGCGTTCCCGCAGGACTTGGTGCGCAAAGCCGCCAAAGCCCAATGGTATGCGCAGAACGAAGGTCTGGTCTACGGCAAAATATTGATCGCCTGTCCGCTGAACTGGCTGTCCGAGGATGAGCAGGGCTCCAATATCGTCGGTGCGGCCGTCGATTCCTGCTTCTTCCCGCTCTATGAAGTCGAGCACGGCGTAACGACCATTACGTACAATCCGGAAGAGAAAAGCAAGAAAGTACCTCTCTCCGATTGGCTCAAAACGATGGGTAAAACGAAGCATATGACCAAACCGGAGTACGAGGAGTCTTATAAAATGTTCGAGACGGAAGTCGAGCGCCGCTGGAACATGCTCAAAGCGAAGCACGAAAACGAGTATTTGTAAAATTCGTCGACAGAGGAAGCAATGATTCGGGGAAATCAGACCCGGGCTGCTTGGGAGCATTTCCCGAATCAAGCGATTGTGCAGGCATTAACATCAAACAAGGCACCATCTCCGATGGAGATCGTGCCTTGTTTCATCATTCAGTGAAACGGAGGAGAAACGGTTGCCTTACGTATTGAAACATAATCTAACATCGCAGATTTATACCTGTACTTTGATCAACGGTTACAGGCTGCCTTACTATGGTACTAAATATTGGGATGATGAGGATACGGCTGCGGCGGAAGCATTACCGTTTTTGCTGGCGCAATCGGTCGATAACGGTGAAGCATGGGAGCCGCTTGAGCTTACCGAAAACCAGTTGAAAATGTGCAATGTCAAATTAAAGAATGATCCGCAGCTCTCTTTGTATTGGGATGATGAGAACCGGACGCTTCGCGTAAGTGCTTCTCCGTCAGGATCGTAAGCAGGTTGATGCCGACTTCGTTATGCCCGCCTTCGGGGATAATGATGTCGGCATATTTTTTGGAAGGCTCGATAAACGCTTCATGCATAAACCGGGTCTGAACTCTATAACCTGATAGGAGTTGTAGCGAGTATGTATCCATTTGTGGTATGCTCTAGGACAAGCACTCCCATCCCTTAATCTCTTTAATGCCAAAGGAGGAAGTATCGGATGAATGAAAATTTCATAGCGATCAAGACGTTCCAGGGAGATTTGAAAATTTCTCACAAAAAAAGAGACTTCGGCATTACGGTTTCGACCAAGGAGTTAATTTACCAAAAGCCTCATGCGAACTACCATATCAAGCTGGAGGATATCGTTAGCATCGTTCCGTTCGAAAATGCGAATGTCAAAGCGATCACGTTCCATAACCGCCGTTCCTCCGGCAATGAAATTATTAATATGTCATCCGGAAGTCCGCATTACCGTTTCTATGTGCGCAGCGCGGTGCTGCACAACCGGAGCGGCTTGTTTCCGATGGGTGCCGCCCAGTTTATTTTACCGATTCATAACGATTTGCTGCTCGCTATTTCCAAATATGGCGGGTTAAGTGCGGTAATCTAGTGAAAGCTTGCTTATAGTGCGTCAAGCGCCTGTTTCCTTCAAGGGGCAGGCGTTTTTTGTTTTGCGCGGAGCTCCGGAATTGTGATAATCTGAGTTTACGCGTGTGTAAAAAACTTACATATGATGATACTTACAAAGGGGGATTTACTATGGCAACTGAAGCGTCGACAGCTGTTCGCGTATCCGCCAAGAGCAAGCTGCCCGTCATGATCAGTATTGTATTGGCGATGCTGGTTGCTTCGATGGATACAACGATTGCTAATACAACGATGCCGATTATAGCAGAGGAATTGGGCAATTTTAATTTGTATGCCTGGAGCTTCGCCTCTTATATGATCATGTCCACGGTCATTTCGCCGGTGGCAGGACGTATATCGGATTTGTTCGGGAGAAAAACGATTTTCGGAGCCGGACTCATCTTATTTTTGCTCGGCTCGGTCCTATGCGGCTTTGCCAATTCGATGGTGCAGCTCGTTATCTTCCGCGCCGTTCAAGGGATCGGGGCCGGCGTCATGATGCCTTTTCCGGCGATCATCGCAGGCGACTTGTTTCCGGTGGAAAAGCGGGGGAAAATCCAGGCGCTGTTTACCGCGATGTGGGGGCTGTCCGCCATTTTGGCGCCGATGCTCGGTGCATTTTTCGTTGAATTTGCCAATTGGCGCTGGATCTTTTTTATCAACATTCCGATCTGCATCATCTCCTTCGTGCTGCTATCCGCGTACAAGGAAGTATACGAACCGAAAAAATCGAAGGTGGACGTATTCGGGGCGCTCATTTTTGCGGTCGGAGTCAGCCTGCTGCTGGCCACAACCGTTGTGGAGCAAGGGGCGGCGATTTACGGAATCGTAGGTGCTGCCGTGCTGGTCGGCTTTTATTTGTTTGAGAAAAGGCACAGCTCGCCGATCATTCCGCTTGCGATGTTCCGCAATAAACCGTTTGCCTGGATGAAGGTCAATACGTTTTTGGCTTGCGTCTCCTTGTTTGGGACGTCCAGCTTTTTGCCGTTGTTTTTGCAGCGGGAAGGGTATTCCTTATTTATTAGCGGTGTCGCCCTGCTCGGGATGTCGTTCGGCTGGATGGCGGTCTCGGTACCTTCGGGCAAATGGATAATGCGATACGGATACGCCAAATTAATTTTGGCCGGCAACATTTTGCTCGTCATATCCGGCTTATTCCTGCTGACTATGAAGGAAGGGTCCGGCTTCTGGCATGCCTTTGCGGCAATGGTCATTCAGGGACTTGCTTTCGGACTCATTTTGACGGTATCGACGATCGGCTCGCAGCAGCTCGTGGAACCGCATCAGAAAGGGGTCGCCACTTCGATCCAGCTGTTCGCCTCCAACATCGGAACGGCGATCGGGGTTACGATCATGGGCGCATTTTTGGCCCGATCCAGCTTTTTCGTCGGCTTCGAGCATTTGTTTTTGTTCGGGTTTATCGGCTGTTTGTTTGCATTCGCTTCTTCTTTTTTGATTCGCCGCGTCTAAATAGGCATGTGACGGGAAGGCAGCTTCGGCTGCCTTTTATGCGTTGCAATGAGTATCCGGTTTTGATTCGCACGGCCTTGACAATGGCGTTCGCCGCTTAAGGACGGCGCAGTCGTGTTATCCATGATAGGGGAGAGATGGGCATGGCTTATCAGATGAATGCTTCGTTAACGGAAGGTCCGATCGGGAAAAAGCTGCTGCTGTTTGCGCTGCCGGTGCTGATGGGCAATGTGCTGCAGTCGTTGAACGGGACGATCAATGCGATATGGGTTGGCAATTTTCTTGGTGAAAGCGCATTCGCAGCCACGTCGAACGCCAACAATATTATGTTCTTTTTGCTCAGCCTTGTGTTTGGAATCGGCATGGCATCTACGATATTGATTGCCCAAAGCGTAGGAGCGCAGGACGAGGTGCAGGCGAAGCGGGTGGTCGGGACAAGCGGGTTGTTTTTTGTCGGTCTCGCGCTTTTGATAACAATCGCCGGGGTATTGCTGTCTCCGGTCATATTGACGGGAATGCATACGCCGCCGGATGCGCTTCAATTTGCAACGGATTATTTGCGGATTATTTTTATCGGACTTCCGTTTATGTACGGGTACAACTTTTTGATGATGATTATGCGGGGGGCGGGCGATGCCAAGACGCCGTTTTACTTTTTGCTCATCTCGACTGTGCTCGATATTGCACTGAATCCGTTATTGATTTTCGGACTCGGTCCCGTTCCTGCTTTAGGTATTGCAGGCTCCGCCGTGGCTACGGTCATCGCACAGTTCGTCAGCCTGGCATGTCTGATTGTCTTTTTGTACAGGAAAAAGCATTTCCTGCGCTTGACGCGTGCAGATCTGCCATATATTCGTTTGGACCGCATGATTATCGGCTCACTTGTGAAAAAAGGGCTGCCGATGGGCTTGCAGATGCTGATCGTGTCCACGAGCGGTCTTGCGTTTATAAACCTCGTTAACAGTTTTGGATCGGTGGCTACTGCTGCCTTCGGTGCCGCCATGCAGCTGTCCAGCTATATTCAGATGCCGGCCATGGCCATCGGTGGGGCTGTGTCGACGGTCGCCGCTCAAAATGTCGGCGCAGGCAAGTGGGACCGGGTACATAAAACGACCGTCATGGGCATTGCGATCAACCTTGTAATGACCGGCGCCTTGGTCGGCTTCATCTATTTATTCAATAAGCAGGCGCTTGGATTGTTTTTGCAGGATCAAGCCGCAATTGCGATCGGGATGAAGATCAATTCAATTACGCTATGGGCGTTTATATTGTTCGGCATCACGTTCGTCGTATCCGGCGTCGTGCGGGCGACCGGGGCTGTCATCGTGCCGATGGTGACGACTTTATTGGCGCTGTGGTGCATCCGTATCCCCATTGCTTATTGGTTGGGCGACCAGTATGGGCTGGATGCGATATGGTGGAGCTTTCCAATCGGGTTCATGGTCGGAATCGTATTGTCGATCTGCTACTACGTTTGGGGAAATTGGCGAAGCGCCCGGATGCTCGGCGACAATAAATCGCAGGCTGCTGATAAAATGACGGGATGAAACGATCAAGGAAATCCAATTCGCGGTAGACGATAGAATGGATACTGAAGCAATGAAAGAGGAGCCCTCCCGATCGGGAAGGGCTCTTTTCATTGGACATCCTCCTCCGGCAGCTTGCTTCGACCTAAAAAGCAATAAACCGTATAAACCCGTTGCATTCCCGTTATCGATGTTTAAATTGCGTTATTTCGGGGGACTTTAAAATCGATTACGCTATACATACGGATCGAACAAACGATTCCATGCAATTATGAGGGGGTACTTCCAATATGAAAGTAAACAAAAAACGATGGCTGACTGCCGGGGTGGCAACCGTTCTCGTGACAACGATGCTGGCCGGATGCGGAACCGGAGGCAATACAGCCGCTCCCGAGCCTGGCAAAGCCGGGGCAGCCAAACCGTTTGAAGGCAAAAAATTGACCGTAGTGACCGCGAATCATCCATGGGGCGAAGCGATTAAACCGTTAATTCCCGAATTCGAAGCGCAAACCGGGATGAAGGTGGAACTGCAAAGCTTTTTCGAGGATCAGCTGACGCAAAAGCTGACGGTTCAATTCACCTCCAATTCGGCAACGCCGGATGTGTTCATGTACCGCCCGCTTCAGGAGGGCAAGCTGTTCTTCAAGAACGGCTGGCTGGCCCCGTTGGATGAATATACGACGAAGGACGCCAATTACGATTTTAACGACTTCTCCAAATCGGCTATCGGCTCCACGACCGTAGACGGCAAACTGTCCGGTATTCCGATCATTACGGAGCAGGAAATTTTATATTACCGCAAAGACCTGCTGCAGAAGGCTGGAATCGCCGTGCCGAAAACGTTGGACGAGCTGACGGCAGCCGCGAAGAAGCTTCACGATCCGAAGAACGAAATGTACGGCTTTGTAGCCCGCGGCCAGCGTTCGCCGTTGGTTACGCAAGTTTCCTCGTTCCTGTTCTCGGAAGGCGGGGACTTTACAACCGGCGATAAAGCGACAGTCAATACGCCGGAAGCGATTAAAGCGTTCACAACGTACAGCTCCCTGCTGAAAGATTATGCGCCTCCGGGAGTATTGAATATGTCCTGGCCGCAGGCGTTCGGTATTTTCGCCCAAGGGAAGGTCGCCTTCCTGACAGACGCGAACTCGCTGTACAAAAACGTAACCGATAAAGAAAAATCGACCGTTGCCGATAATGTCGGATTCGCTTTATTCCCGGCCGGCAAAGCGGGCTCCAAGCCATACAACATCACATCCTGGGGTCTCGGGATGAATTCGAAAACGGCCAATAAAGACGCTTCCTGGGAATTTATTAAATGGGCGACAAGCAAAGATGTCGTATTGAAAACCCAGAAGCTGGGCAATCCCGGCGCCCGCGCTTCGGTATGGGATAGCGCCGACGGCACGTCAGGCTTCCCGGCAGAAATGGTTCAGGTCATTAAAGAATCCGCCAAAGGCGGCGTCGACCATGACCGTCCGGTTCTGATCGGCGTCGGTGAGGCGCGCGATGCGGTAGGAGCCATCGTTCTGCAAGGAATGAGCGGCGGAGACATTAAAGCTGCCGCCGATAAAGCCAACCAAGAGCTGCAAGCCATCATCGACAAAGAAAAGGGCAAATAAGCGGTGGAGAGAAGGGTCGGCGCTCAAGCCGGCCCTTTCTTCAGTTCAGAAAGGTAGGATAACGAATGAATCACAGCTGGTTTGACCGTAACATCAAATGGATATATACGATGCCGGCGCTTTTGTTTGTACTGATCATGATGGTATTTCCCATTCTGTATACATTAAGAATCAGCTTCTACGAATGGAGCATGTCGGCTACAACGCCTCCGACCTGGGTAGGATGGAGCAATTACGCCGCATTGCTGAACGACAGTCGTTTTTGGCACTCGGTCTTTAACACCTTTTATTTTACGATCGTCGCGCTGGTGCTTGAGACGGTATTGGCGCTCGCGATCGCAATGCTGCTGTACCGGGAGTTCCGCGGCAAAAACATTGTAAAAACGATTTTCCTGCTGCCCATGGTGGCAACACCCGTTGCGATGGGGCTTGTCTGGATGCTCATTTACGAGCCGACGATCGGGGTAGCCAATACGATGCTGAAAAGCATGGGGCTCTCGCCGCTGCTTTGGCTGGCTTCGCAAAGTCAGGTTATTCCGTCGTTAATCATTGTCGATGTGTGGGAATGGACGCCGATGATCGCATTGATCATTATGGCCGGTTTATCTACGCTGCCGAGCGATCCTTATGAAGCCGCCGATGTGGACGGAGCATCCACCTGGCAAAAATTCACGAACATTACGCTGCCGCTGCTGAGGCCTACCATCATCGTGGCTGTCATGCTCCGCTTAATCGACGTTTTGAAAACATTTGACATTATTTACGCGACGACGCAGGGGGGACCGAATCTGGCCTCGGAAACGTTAAACCTGTATGGCTATGTTCTCGGCTTTCAATATTTCAAATTGGGTATGGCGTCTTCGCTGCTCGTCATTTTCTTCGCCATCGTTATGGCGTTTACACTCGCGCTGATTTGGGTGCGCAAACGTTTGGAGGTGCAGTAACGGTATGAAAAAGAAGGGCGCCACACGGTGGATTTATCCTTTACTGACACTGGTCGTTATTTTGGTATTCGCTTTTCCGTTTATATGGATGCTGCTCGCTTCGTTCAAAACGCAGGCGCAGATCATGTCCAAAGGACAATTTCTGTTCTTTACCCCGACAGCGAAAAACTATGTGAATGTGTTCAGTCAATACGAGTTCATGCGTTTTATCGTGAACAGCTTTATCGTCGCCGTCGGCTCTACGATCGGATCTCTGCTGCTTGGTTTGCCGGCGGCCTACGCAATCGCAAGATACCGCCTGCAAGGCTTGGGACTCGTTATTTTGGTGGCCCGCATTGTGCCCGGGATCACGTTTCTTATTCCTTGGTTCATTTTGTTTTCCAATCTGCATCTCGTCGATACGTATTTGGCGTTAATTTTAAGCCACATGCTGGTCGGCCTGCCGTTTATCATTTGGATCATGATATCGTTTTTCGAGGCGCTTCCGACGGAAATTGAAGAAGCCGGTCTGATCGACGGATGTACGCGTACGCAAGTATTTTTGCGCATCATTTTGCCGATTTCCGGAGCCGGGATCATCACATCTTCGCTGCTGTCGTTTATTTTTTCCTGGAACAATTTCATGTTCTCGATTATACTGGCAGGTGATAAAACAAAAACGCTGCCGATTGCCGTGTTTAATTTTATGTCGTATTCCGAGATCAATTGGGGCGCTCTGATGGCCGCGGCTTGTATTATTACATTGCCGGTGCTGATTATCGCTTTGCTCGCTCAGCGCTATATCGTAAGCGGGCTGGCAGCCGGAGCGGTGAAAGGGTAACGGCATGCAAGGGCAAACTGTACGTTTACAGCATGAACGGGGCGGGGGGTTCAACATGACAGCCAAGAGAAATACGTTTCGCCGCATGGTGCTGATCATTTTTCTTCTCCTCATTCCCATTGCCTGTGTGTACATGTTTTCGCATCAAGTGAGCGTCAATGTGCTGAGGGATGAAATTCAGGTCAACCTGTTGAACCGTCAACAATTTTTTATTTCCCAGGTGGATGCGGCCGTCGATCAACTGTCCATGTTTCCGGTGATCGTCGGCCACGATCCGTTTATTCGCGAATATGTCGACAAGAAGTTTAATCATGTAATGGAGAAGCTGCTGCTGCAGTCGAGAGTAATCGAAAAGCTCGGCTACCAGAGCGCATCCAGCGAGTGGACGAACGAACTGAACATTTATTTGGCCGAAGAAAAGCAGGTGCTGTCTTCGACCATTTTTGCCACATATACTGACGCCTACATGAAGCAGCCGATTAAAGCGACCTGGACGTTCGATAAAGGCAACGGCAAGCCGTTCAACGAATCGTTCATCCGGCAAATAACGGAGCCTGCATCGGCAGCCAGCCTGGATCAGGCCCGCGCAGTTTATGAGGTCAGATTTTCCGCTGAAAATCTTCGGTCGATGCTGGATCATTTCAAGTCGGGTGGCAAGGGCGACCCGTTTTTGTACATTCCCGGCATGCCGGGAATATTCAATCACAGTGTCAACCCGGTGCTTGCCGGCTCGCTTATCGGCCAGCTGGACGAGCAGACGATCGAAACGGAGACAGGAAACCGTGTGCTTGAGCTGGGTACGGATAAATATTTGGTTAATTATGTGAAATCACGCACGTTGGGCTGGTATTTGGTCGATTATGTGCCGCTTCAGCAGACGCTGCTGCCGATCACAAAAAGCCGCAACTTCTTTTATGTGTCGATCGGTTTGCTGCTCGTCGCCGGCATGGTTGCCGCCTATTTGCTGTACCGTCATGTGCAGAAACCGATCGCCAAGCTGACGCAGGGCGTGCTCCAGCTCAAGCTCGGGGTTTATTCCGCACGGATCGATTACCAGCCGAACAATGAATTCGACTTCCTGATCCGCCGCTTCAACGATATGGCCAGGGAGATTCAAGAGCTGATCGAAAAAGTATATGCGGAGCAGCTTCGTTCGCGGGAGGCGACATTAAAGCAGCTGCAGGCACAGATCAACCCTCATTTCCTGTATAATTGCCTTTATTTCATAAGCAATATGGCGATGCTGGAGGACAAGCATGCGGTAGTCGCGATGGCTAACAATCTGGGCGATTACTACCGGTATACGACGCGGGCCGAAAAGCAGCAGGTTACGGTACGCGAGGAGCTGCAGCTGGTCACCCATTATTTGACGATTCAAAATTTGCGGATGGAACGGGTATCGTTCGAGATCGATGTTCCGGAGGCGATGATGTCCTTGATCATTCCCAGACTGCTGCTCCAGCCGCTGGTCGAGAATGCGGTCATTCACGGGCTGGAACGGAAAACCGGCAAAGGATTGATTCGTATTTACGGCGAAACCGACGGCTCCGGGCATTGCATCACGATTGAAGACAACGGGGTTGGCGTCTCGAAGGAGCGCTTGGCCGAGCTGCAGCATGAGCTGGACATTCCTATGAGCGAGCAAATGGGCTACGGCATGTGGAACGTTCACCAGCGGCTCCGACACCGCTTCGGCACATCCGCCGGCCTGGAGCTGAGTGCAGCCGGTGATGGAACGGGCTTTAAATCGATTGTGAAATGGAGGGAGCCCGCCGATGTATCAATTACTGATCGTGGATGACGAGGTGCATGTCGTGGATCGTTTATCCGGTACGATGGATTGGACTTCCTTTGGCATTGAAGCGGTTCACAAAGCGTACTCGGCCGACGAGGCTCTGGCCATATTAAGCACGACAACCATCGACATATTGATCACAGACATTCAAATGCCCGGCCTAACCGGTCTTGAGCTGATCGCTATCGTCCGGGAAAAATGGAAAAGGACCAAATGCATTCTGCTGTCCGGCTATGCGGATTTCAGCTATGCCCAGGAAGCGATTCAGCACGGCACCGTCGATTATTTGCTGAAGCCTGTGTCCGAGGAACAGGTTGAGGAAACCGTTCGTCGCGTGCTGGACCAAATTCGTGCCGAATGGGAGGAAATATTGTCCCAGCAGCGGCTTCAGCATACATTGAACGAGCACCTGCCGCTGTTGAAAGGAAATTTGCTGAAGGAGCTGCTGCAGGGAAGAAGGTACGGCGACGAAGGCTGGCGGTATAAAATGGAGGAGCTGAAGGTCCCTTCCTTTCATAACGAAGCCGTAGTTTTGGTGCTGGTGCGGATGGAAGAACAGTTTTTGCATTATGATGCGACCAGCTTGTCGCTGTTTGAATATGCGATCGGCAATATCGCCGAGGAGCTGTTCGCCGCGCAGTACGAGCTGTGGCATTGCAAGGACGACCACGACTATTTAGTGTTTATGCTGAAGTGGAAAGATGCGGCGGAGAAGAGCTCAGCCCGGAAGGAGCCGCATGTCGGGACGGAGACGGCGGAGGGAATTATGCAAGGCGGCAAGGAGTGGGAAGAGCGGCAGCAGCACCTGGAGCGTACGGCCAGCGAGCTGCAGAAGGCGGTCAACACATTCCTGAAAGGCAAAGTATCCGTGCTGGTCAGCGCATGGGGCTGCTTTCCGGCGGAAGTACCCGCTATTTACAATCAAGCCTTGTCGTTGTTTCGCAAGCGGATCGGCAGCGAGCACGATATTTTTATGACCTCTCAGGAAGAGCCGGCTCCGGCGTCATACGGAACATTGCAGCGCCTGTACGAGCTGCCTTCGTTGGCGCAGCTGCTCGAAGCGGGTAGATGGAGCGAGGTCGAAGACAAGCTGCAATCGGTTTTTGCGGAGCTGAACGAAGACTGGGCGCAGTCGCAGGAGCATGTTCTGGAAGTGTTTTATGCGGTTTCATCGGCCTTCTCCTACATTTCCCACAAAAATGGACGCCAGTTGGCCGAACTGATCGGCGACGATTATTTGCGGCTGACGGAAGGCGTTCCGTTCCGCTCCGCAAGTTTGCTGCGGGATTGGAGCCTGCGGGTGCTAAGCCTGCTGAAGAGCGATATGGACCGCGAGGTCCAAGATTCGCGGGCTTCCGTCGTACGGCGGGTAAAGCAGTATGTAGAGCTTCATTTGAGCGGGGATGTCTCGCTTCAGGCGATAGCCGACCACGTTTATTTGCACCCGGTCTATTTGTCGAAAATATACAAGCTTGATACAAAGCAAACGATAACCGATTATGTGTTTCAGCTGCGGATGGAGAAAGCGGCCTATCTGCTGATTAACAGTCAGGATAAAATTTATGAAATTGCCGAAAAGCTCGGCTATCAGCGGGCGCATTCCTTCAACCATGTATTCAAAAAGCATTACGGGATGACGCCCCAGGAATACCGCGATCGTCGAACGACCGTGCCGAACGCATAATGCATTACAGCCGGACAAACCGGGAATGTTTGTTCGCATTTTTCGCGATGCCGTGTTATGATAGAACCATACTTCATGGTTACCATCATCACAGGCTCGCGAAAGGAAGTACATACATTAATGACAGGTAGAACCCATTTCATTGTCGGCACAGGCGTAACATTGTCCGTCCTGAGCATGGCGGGCCAGCAGGTTACGCTGCCGGCCGTCGCCGTTGCCGCCGTCAGCTCCTTGCTGCCGGATATTGACGAACCGAACAGTCTGCTGCTGCAGAAGACGATGCCGAAGACGGTTTTGAACAAAATCAAGCTCGGCCTGGTTGCCGCAGGGATCGGACTTATGCTGTTCAGCTATGTCCAATCGTTTTATGTCCCTTACAGCTATTTGGTCGGCGCTCTCATGATCGCGGCTTGTCTCATCCATCAAAGACTGTTCCGTCAGCTGCTGATGGTTGTAATTGGCGGTGTTATGCTGTTTGCGGGCGGCACCGCCGGTCCTTGGCTGGCTACGATCGGCGCTCTGCTTATGGTTTGCGCGGTGCTGCCACATCGGGGATTAACGCATTCAGTCTACGGGGTATTCATCTGGGGAACGGTGCTGTATTTCGCCTCGCTGCGGCTTGGAGTCCCGCTTTGGACGGCGGGTGCTGCGGCGTACACCATACATCTGCTGTGCGATATGCTGACCAAGCACGGGATTCAGCCGCTTCCGCCGCTCAAATGGAAATGGCGCATCCCGCTCATGAGCACCGGGAAATTTAGCGGGTTTATCGTGGAAAGCCTATGTATTACGCTGACGTTTATTTTGCTGTGGAACGCATTTATTGTGCCGATGGGCGACTCGGCCGTATCGATTTTTATTCATTTGAAGGATAAGGCCGGCGCGATGCTGGGACCGTCGTCTTTTTAACCGCATCGGAGCTCCAAGCAGGCTCGGCGAGCTGAATATCTATGCTTTGCAGCTGGACACGATGGCCAAAGGAACGGTGCGGCTTGGCCCGGTCGTTTCGGTTCATTCAATCCGCTGCAGGAGAACGATGTCAGGCAAATTTTGGAGATGAGTCTGTGAAGTGTAGCGAGCCGGGTAGCTGCAGGACAGACGGGACATACTACTTCCGATGTTGAAACAGGAAGGAGGCCCCGCAGTGACCCAGCAGCAAGAGCAGAACTCAATCCGGAAGCTGAAGGAGAAGCAGGCGAAGGATGAGCAAAACCGGAAGCGCCAAGGGGATGGGCACCCGGACAAAAGCTTGCCGAACAACCGGCACTAGCTCCGGCTTCGGACTTTACCGTAAGCCCATGCCAGCCAGTATACAGCCGGCAGTCTGACGATTGACGAACAAAAGCCCGGCTTTGATAATAAGCCGGGCTCTTGTTCATATTTCGGGAAATGGCGTTCATTTCCCGGGCAAGCGCACATCTCGCTAAAATCGTAACCGGTTCGACATATTACAGCCTGTACGGCATGAAGGCGGTGCCGATCGTGTCGAGCATGTCGAACGCTGCATGAGCAGCGGCTTCATTCGACCTAAGATCCGACTTCAACAAACATATTTTGAATTTTTTGCAGCCGCATATATTCATTCTTTTCCAAGCCAGGCCGAAAATAACTGTATAAATAAGCGGCCTCGTCAAACGATAATCCGGGGTGGCATACCACTTCTTGAATCGAAAACGGGTTATCGATAATAATTTGCCATTCGCCGCTTCTTTCCTGAACGGGAATCGTTTTCATGATTTGCGACTTGATGGCGGCTATATGTTCGAGCTCCTCCCATATATGCAGCCAGGACGGACTGAACGCGCCCGGGCCGCGCCCCCTTATGAACCCATTCGAACACCTGTTGAACCTGTTCGTCTTTCATGTCTTTCAACAGCTGTTTATAGCTTTCCAGCAGCTGGTGAAAAGCCGAGTAGCCTCCATGCTGAACGGTGGCTTGAAGTTGAGCCAGCTCCTGGTCGGATGCGGCTTGAATCAACTGCTCCAGTGCATTGTCATTCATTGCTTGCATTCATCCCCTCGAACAAAGTAGAAAATGATAATTGCCATTAATTTAGCACAAATTTTAGCACAAATAATGGACGAAAAAAAGGATTTCGGCGATTGTTTTACGAGCCGGCTTGCGGACCGCTTTGAATAGACCTCAATATCCGGTTCGTCCAGTAGACGCCGGCCAATACGAGCGCCGCGCCGATCCAGTGATATAAATGAAGCTGTTCACCCGTAAATCCGGTTGCAAAGATTGCGCTGAACACGACAATCAAATTAAGGAATCCCGCACAGCGGGAAGGACCGATCATGGCAATCGCTTTGTTCCAGGCGGTGAACGCGAGCAGCGAGGCGAATATTCCCAGGTACAGCAAGCCGGGGATCAGACCGAATGAGCCGTGCAGCTTAGGTCGGAGTGCCGCATATTCAACGATGGAAGCAGGGATCAGCACGGCCACGGTAATGGCGATTTGCCAAAAAAACAACGCTTGCGGCGGAAATTGACCCGCTGTTTTTTTCATCCATACGGAATACAACGCCCAGCATAGGATCGCGGCGACCATCCACATGTCGCCTTGATTGAAGGAAAGCTGCAGGATCGCCGTCCAGCTGCCGCGGCTAATAATCCAAAGGACACCGATGAGCGATAGCGCAATAGCGGGCAGTACCGCTGCAGTAAACCGCTCTCTCAGCACAACCGCTGAAATGAGCACGATGAGAACGGGGGTCGCCGAATTCATCAGCGCAGCATTAATTGATCCGGTATATTGAACCGCGATATACGTCAACGTATTGAACCCGGCGACGCCGGTTAAGGACAAAAATAGCAGCGGTTTCCAATTGGAAAGCATCAATGCGCGCTGCTTCCACATCTCGCGTCCCATAAAAGGCATCATCGCCAGCAGCGCAATGCACCAGCGGATCGCCGCCAGCATGATAGGGGGAATTTCGGCGACCAGCACTTTGCCGACGACAAAATTGCCTCCCCATAAGCAAGTTGCCAACACCAGTAATAGATAGGGTGAACGCCACAGCATCGAACATCGTACTCCTTTGTCAATTGGGTCAAGTGAACTCAGTTTACATGGGAATATTGCGGGTGACAAGAAGTTTCGTAAAGAACCGGGAGCCGTCTATAATTAATGGCCTTAATGAAGTGTCGGGCCGATCCAAGCTGCGCGGTCGATGTAAGCGGTTCATTTTGACATTGGCATTCATATTGTGTAGCATTAGAAATGCAGACATGCATGTCAGTACAATGGATTCCAATACGAGAGGAGACTAACCGAATGTACGATATTATTGTGATTGGAGCAGGACCCGCAGGGGCAAGCGCCGCCCTGTTTGCCGCCAAAGCGGGCAAGAAAACATTGGTCATCGACAGCGACCAGAGCATCACGAAACGGGCATGGGTGGAGAATCATTACGGAGTGTTGGAAATTACAGGTCCTGAGCTTGTTGAAATCGGTAAAAAGCAGGCGGCCAAATTTGGAGCCGAGCTTGTTCAAGGCAAAGCCGGTCAAATTACGAAAGGCACAGAAGGCTTTTCCGTAGCGACCGAGGCGGGAAGCTATGAGGGCAAGCATATTATTTTGGCTACCGGTCTGATGACGGATTTGGCGGAACAAACCGGATTAAAGACGAAGCCGGGTACTGAACCGCGGATCAAAACCGTATTCGATGTTACGTCGGAAGGCAAAACGTCGGTAGAAGGCATTTGGGCTGCCGGCACGGCTGCAGGTGTGAGCGTACATACCATTATTACGGCTGGCGACGGCGCGAAAGTGGCAATCAATATTATAAGCGAGCTGAACGGCGAACGTTATGTCGATCACGACATGATGAAGCAATCATAAACGTAGGGCATCGCTCGTAGAATAGTCCTTGAATGATTAAAAGGGCGCCCGCAGCAGTCGAAAGTGACTTGGCGGCACCCTTTTTCTTATGCGCCATGCCGCAAGCCGGGAAAGCCAAGGCTACCACATGCTGGGCAGCACTTTGATTCCCGAATCCAGCTTGGGCAAAAAGGCATAGTTCGGATTGAAAGTAAATATACGCTTGATCTGATATGTAATCATCACTACGGCAGTCACTGCCTCGCTGAGCGAAAGCTGCAGATCGGGGCAATCGGTGATCAGCCGTCTGGATTCGCTTTCGAATTCGGGCTGACCGGAAATAATCGTCAGTTTCGATTTGGCGGCCGCCTTATCCATCGTTTCCAAAAAAAATTGAGCATGCTCAAAGCCATACCGGTTTCTCAGCCATTGATGGGTTTCAAACATGACGTAATTGGTCGTAACCAGGGTCCGGTCAAGATCGTCCAGATCAAGGAACAAGGATCGCGCCTTCGCGTAATAAGCGTCATGAGGGTCCATGAAAGACGAAAAAGCCGTCAGATCGACAAATACGGATTGCGCGAAATTAATTTCCATTTGCTCATGAAGGTTCATAAACGACGTCCTCCTCAGCGGCAAACGGTCTGAAGTTCCGATCGGCCAGCGCATCCAACAAAAACAGCGGATTCCGCTCAATCTGCTCCCTTGAAATCGGAATGGACAGCTCCTGGCTGCGTTGAATCCAATATTGCTCCAGTATTTGATGAACCACTTCATTTACGGTCATTTGTCCGGCACTGGCCAATTCCTTGCATTTTTCCAGCATGACCGGACTAAGTTCAACACTGACATCGATTTCTTCGGTGCCGGCGATCAGATGATTGGCTTTGTCTTTCAAGCGCTCGAATTGCTTTTGCCATCCGCGCATCGTGTTACTCATAGGTGTGCACCTCCATCTCTAAATCGTGCCGTTCATTTTAAATAAGTAGGGCCATCCTACATCATTCGAGTCCCCTCGACATTTTCATGGGGTAAACGGTAAATTTCGGGAAATGGGGAACGATTCTGCAAGCATGAAAAAAACCGCCGGCTCTATGTTCTATGCCGACGGTCTTGTGGATTTGAAAGTTATTGAATGGATTGCAGATGCTCGGCGAGACGATCCCAAGTCTCTGTAATGCCTTGCTCCATTCCCATATCGATGACGGTTTTAAGCGCTTCGGCAGAAGCGTATTGCGACTGACTGATCAGCTTTGTTTTACCTTCCTGTTCAACAAATAGCATTGAAATTTGAGAAGAGGGCATCCCTTCGGCTATATTTCCATCGGCATCCGAGAAGTAGTCGACATAGTCGATCTTCTCCGTAGGGATAATAACCTGATAGACGGCTTTACCCCAAGATTCGGCCCCATAAAAATCCCCTTGATTCTTATCGATGCACTTCATGCAATAATGCCAGATGCCGCCCGGACGAAAATCGATATTGCAAACCGGAAGGGTCCAGCCGCGGGGGCCCCACCAATTTTTCAGATGCTCGGCCTCCGAGAACGCTTTGAATACAAGCTCGCGCGGCGCATTAAAAACACGCTCCAGTATAAGAACATTTCCTTCCACCTTGGTAATCATTTCGTTTGACATTGACAAATCCTCCTCAAATTAGTTTGGATTGATTTCTTTGGAGCGCAATTTTTGCAAGTAATTTTCCAGAACGTCGAGTCGTTCATCCCATACGCCACGATAAGTTTCAAGCCAAGCGTCCAGCTCCTGGAACGGCTCCAGCCGGAGCATGTAGTTGCGGCGGTTGGCGACAGCCTGTACCTCGACCAGCCCGGCTTCCAGCAGGACGCGCAGATGCTTCGAGGCTTGCGGCTGACGGAGCCCGAGTCGTTCGGCGATGTCTCCTACGGTCAACGGACCGTCGAGCAGCAGTTCCACAATGCGGACGCGGTTCGGTTCGGCCAGTGCGCTAAATGTCGTTATATCCATGCTTCAGCTGTTCCTTTGATGAATTCGATGTTTGCAGAGTGTACGGCGCCGCGGGCTTTTCCTTCAGTTCCAGCCATATCAGACCACCTCGTTTCATTTGCTAGTTACCGTACTCACATATTCAATATACACTATAAGGAATATTCCTGTAAAGGAATATTTAAAATTTTTTTTGATAATATCAGAATTTATATGAGCTTGCGGACAGCATTGCGCAACCTACATTAATAAGAGACGTTTAATGTTTTGACAGCTCAACACGGAGGATATGTATGCGGGTAAAGCTAATGCTGATCTTGATTATCGTTATATCATTGTCCGCGGCCGGTTGCGGAGAAAAGCAAGGGAAGCAGTCGGATTCTGCGGAACGGGCTGCCCAAGACGGCGGCCATGAGCTGACATTCAATCGCGTTTCATTGAACGAGCTCCACGATACCAAGCCGGAAGTTGAATGGATCGTTATCCGGACAGTTGATTTGGGAACGGCAGACGGCAAGCCGATTTCGATGCTCCTTTATTCGGAGGATAGTCAGAACGGCGAAGCCGACGTGCACGCTATGATCCGACATGCAGAACAGCTCTATGAGCTCGGTGCAAATCCATTCCAATTGAGGCAAACGGAAATTCGAAAATTGGAAGGGTCGTTTCATGATGTCATTATTATAGCGGGTATCGGCACGAACTTAACAGTCTGGAATGTTGTCGCCTTCAATAAATCAAGCGGTAAGCTGCTCACCTTCGAAACAATAGGGAGTCCCGAAGTAATTGATTTGGACGCCGATGGTCAAACGGAGCTCGTCGCTGCCTTCGAAGGCACGCACCTGAATTTCCCAAATGTCGAAATCATCCGCTTCCATAATGGGGAGTTCGAATCCGCCCAAGCGGTGGCCGCACAAAATCCGGAAGATCCCGAATACGCCCGGCTTGCGATGCAAAGCTCCGGTACGGTGATCGAAATAGGCAAGTTGCGGGATGAACGTCCGCACCGTTATAAATATGAAAACGGGCGCCTCGTCGAAATGTAACGCATAGCAAACGTGCTTTTTCTATATTAGTGACTTGTCCAACATTCGGTATAATGGGAACATACATTCTTTGATTGAGCGTTATTGAAAAAAGCGATATTCATAAGTGGGAGGGTAAGATGCCGTACATACAGATTGATGATCTGGAGCTTTTTTACGAAAAAATGGGCGTCGGTGAGCCCGTTATTTTTTTGCATAGCGGCTATTCCAGAGGAATACTTGCTTTCGCCAGTCAACTGCTCGATTTCCAAAAAAATTACACATGCTATTATCCGGACTTCAGGGGCCATGGAAGGACCCGATGCGAAAGTCTTGCATGGAGCACGCCTCGACTCATGGACGATACCATTCGATTCATGGATGCGCTTCATATTGCTAGAGCCCACTTAATTGGTTACAGCTTGGGAGCGAACGTCGGATTGTATTGCTCAGTTCAGTACCCGACAAGAGTGGCTACACTGACTACAATAGGTACCGCCGGATTTGCCGACCCGACAGGTGTTGAGCAATTTGAGCCGGAGTGGCTAGTCGAGCATGGGAAGCATGAAACGATCCAGCAAATGATCGAAAGACACGAGGATGCGCACAAAGGCAATTGGCAGGAACATATGCGTCAGGCTGCAAAAGATTGGCGGCTATATCCCAGACTTTCAATCGAACAGCTGAGCAGCATAGGCTGCCCGTCATTATTTATTACCGGGGAACATGACCCGTTTGTCGGCGAAGCGAAAATAAAATATTTGAGCTCCCTAGTTAAAGGATCACGGTTTCTTGTAGTTCAAGAGGGCAGTCACCGGCCGCATATGCTCAGGGAAAGTCCGCTCTATGTTAACGATTCAATCCTCGAATTCATCGGTTCGAACCGTATTTCCGGGTCGGATTAAGCAGTGTAGCGAGCGAAACGGGCGTCGGTACGGTTGTCCGGACGGAGTTGACACTGTTTGTAGGCTCGTTCGCAGGGCCGGCTAGTAGGCAGTCGGCGGCGCTCTTTTGCTCTCTGACTTGCCATGACAGCCGAAGAACCCCAATCCGGCCGCCGTTGCCGGATGACCGCAAGGTTACTCCTTTGGGCTGTCGATCGCTTCCGCCATCGTTTTGTCGGTCAGATGGGCGTATATTTGCGTCGTTTCCGGCGATGCATGACCGAGCTGCTCCTGCGTTTTATACAGATCGTTGCGCATGTAATAATCCGTAGCAAACGAATGGCGCAGCTTATGAACGGATAAGTAAGGCTTGCCGAACCGTTTCGCATATTTGACGACCATTTCCTGAATCGCGCGTTTGGTCATCCGTTCGCCTTCTTTTTTGCCGTTGGCTACGGCCAGAAAGAGGGCTTTCTCTTTTCGCGGGGCTTTGTATTGCGATTGTCTCAGCTCCAAATACGATTTAAGCGCTTCGATCGCATCCTGCCGGAAATAAACCGGCGTTTTGAACGTATCGTCGTTTTTACCTTTCCGGTAAACATGTGTAAGCCGCTTTTTCAGATCGATGTCATCGACATTCAAATTGACTACTTCGGACACCCGCAAACCGGAGTTCAGAATAAGGCTGACCAAGCAGACGTCTCTGACTTTATTTTTCTCATAGGCATACAGCGCCTGCTTGTTATTGGCAACATCTTGCCCGTAGCCCGTGCGGATATAGTCGAGGAATTGTTGAATTTCATCCTCCTGAAGAAGCTTACCCTCCAGCTTGGCCGCGGAATCCTTCGGCTTGTGTGTCCGCTTGATCTGAACCTTGGCCATGACATTCCGTTTCAGCAAAGGGTAAAATTGCTCGTCCTCGGCGATCTGGCTTAAATAATGAAACAGGGAGCGAAGCGAGGAAAGCTTGCGGGAAATGGTCGTCCGGCTGTTCGCATTTTCAGTGCGGGTCATAAGAAACATCCGGAAGTTGTCGACGCTTTCCATATGCAGCCGCTCCAGCGCTTCGATCGGAATATTCCGTATCGAATCCGCATCGGCCAATCCCTCGGCCAGCAGCCATGAGAAGAAGGTTTCGTAGTCGCGGACATATTCGAGCAAAGAGGACGGAGACAGATCCGGCAGCTTGTAATTGATAAACTTTTCTACGTACCAGGGCATGGACGGAATTTTTTTATCCAGCTCCTGACGGTCTTTCACTTTAATAATATTCATAGGCTAAACACCCCGGAATGATAAAATAGATGGAAAAATAACGCAAAACAGCGTAAATTAAGTATAGTACAGACGTTCGCTTAAAGAAAGCGCCTTTCCATACCGGGAGCGGGCGGTATAATGTCGGCACGGTAACGCATGCGTAGCTTTTTACCGGGCGGTTATGGTAGAGTTAATTTGAAAACGATTGCATGCAATGAAATAAGAGCGGATCGAAGCGAGCGGACAACGGAATCGAATAACGAATTTCACACTAACGGAAGACGGAGGAGCATTGAGATGCAGCTCGAACAAATTCAACGAATGGCGCATGACATTAAAGCCAATATTCAAAAAGTGGTCGTAGGCAAAGACGAGGTTATCGACAAATTGTTAATTGCACTCATCGCCTCCGGGCATATATTGCTCGAGGATGTTCCGGGCACGGGCAAAACGCTGCTGGCCAAGGCGATGGCCAAATCGATCGACGGCAGCTTCAAACGGATTCAGTTTACGCCCGACCTGCTGCCGTCCGATTTGACCGGAATTAACTTTTATAACCAGAAGCTGTCGGAATTCGAGTTTCGTCCCGGCCCTTTGTTCACGAACCTGCTGCTGGCCGACGAAATCAATCGCGCGACGCCACGAACGCAATCCAGCCTGCTGGAATGCATGGAAGAGCGGCAGGTGAGCATTGACGGGGAAACACGGCTGCTGGAGCGCCCGTTTATGGTCATCGCGACCCAGAATCCGGTCGAGAATCAAGGCACGTTTCCGCTGCCGGAAGCGCAGCTGGACCGGTTTTTATTCAAAATTCAAATGGGGTATCCGAACACAGAGGAAGGCCTCGATATTTTGAAAAGATTTAAAGCGGAGAACCCGCTGGATACGATTTCCAGCGTTGCCGATGCGGCAGATATTGCCGCTGCCCAACAGCATTATGCAAAGGTAGCCGTAAGCGAGGATCTGCTGGCTTATTTGCTCGCGATTGTGGAGAAAACGCGTTCGCATGCTGATGTGACGACCGGGGTCAGCCCGCGCGGCAGCCAGGCGCTGCTCAAGGCGGCCCAAGTGCACGCCGTACTGCGGGGAAGAGATTTTGTCATCCCGGATGACGTAAAAGCGATGGCGCCGTCGGTGCTTGCTCACCGGATGATGATTAAAGGCTCGTTCCGCTCCCGCAGCGAGGCGGCGGAAGCGGTTGTGGCCGCAATTCTGCGGGAGGTTTCCGTCCCGGCGGAGCCCAACCTGCTCTCCAGTTAGGATGTGGACGCGTGGCGATTCATTGGTTTCTGCTGGTTGCAATTATCGTCATTATTATCCAGGCGCTGTTGTTCCGCTATTTCGGGCGGCAGGGCTTGAAATACGACCGTTATTTCAGTAAAAGGGCTTGTTTTCAGGGCGAGGAGACGGAAATGGTCGAGCGGATCGCGAACCGCAGCCTGATGCCGGTGCCCTGGCTCAGACTCGAGGCCTTAATGCACTTCAGCTTAAAATTTCACAGCCAGGCCGGTCTTGATATTAGCGGCGGTTCGATGTTTCAAAATCATAAAAGCTTCTTCAGTCTGATGCCGTTTACGCAAATTACGAGAAAGCATCGGATCATGTGTTCGAAACGGGGCTGTTACCGGCTGAATTCCGCATCGCTTACGTTCGGAGACCTGATGGGTCTTTACCGGCAAAGCCTGCGCCTGACGCTGGATGTCGAGTTGCTCGTCTACCCGAGAATCGCCGAGCTGTCCGAGCTGGCGCTGCCTTCCCACAGCTGGCAGGGGGATATGACCGTGCGCCGCTGGATTGTCGACGATCCGTTCATGATCTCCGGCGTCCGCGAATACCGCTACGGCGATCCGTTGAACGGGATCAACTGGAAGGCGACGGCCCGCAGCGGCGTGCTGCAGGTGCACCAGCGCGATTATACGGCGGATCATCGCCTGATGATTGTGCTCAATGTGGAGGATCACGAGAAAATGTGGAATCAGGTCAACGACCCGGAGCTGTTCGAACACGGGATATCCTGCGCCGCCGCCTACGCGCAGGCTGCGGTTGGGCAGGGCATGGAGGCCGGCTTTGCCTCGAACGCCCATCTGATCGATGAACCGAAGCAGCGGGTCCTTGTAGAGCCGCGCAGCGGCCCCGATCAAATGACCTATTTGCTGGAAACGATGGCCAGGCTGGTTGTGGCCCGCAGCATGCCATTCGATGAGCTGCTGGAACAGTTCGCAGAGCCCGGGCATGGCGGATCGCGCCTGGATCTGCTCATTATTTCCGCTTATGTGAGCGACAAGATGCAGGCGGTCATAGACCGGCTTATCGATAACGGCAACGGGGTCGACGTGTATCTGCTCCGGAACGAGCAGCATACGGCCGACTCTGTAGAACAGGCAGGTGCGGGAGCATGAATAATCCGACCCTAAGAGGAATCGGCTGGAGCCTGGCGAAGGGCGCCGTGGAGCTGCTGCTGGCGTTTCCGCTGCTGCTTGCCGTTATCGTATACTTGCTGCCGGACGAAGGCAGCTTGGCGCTATGGCTGCTCTCCTTGCTGATCTGCTACGCGGCGGGAGCCATCGGCGGCAATGTGCTGACGCTGCGCAAACGATATCAGCTGCTCGCGTTCACGCTGGCTGCCGGAGCATTGGCCTCGTACCCGGTATTTGGCATGGCAGCCGGCATGTTGGTCGGGCTTCCGGTCGGTACGGTTTTTACGGCCCGCGGGGTCAAATCCGTTGCATTGCCATGGCATGTGCTGCTGCCGGCCAGCCTGTACGGCATAAGCCTGCTTATTTATTTTTTGGCTTCCGTGATGATGCCCTTCTTTCCTGTATATGAGCCGTATTTGACGCTGCTTCTGTGGGCCGGTCTCGCGTCGCTTGCGATCGCGCTGTTGATGACGAATCAGTCCAATATGAAGCAGGAGACGCTGTCCGGCGATAAGGATCCGGTATTGGCCGGCCCTGTCGTCTGGCAAAACCGGATGCTGGTGCTGGGCGTGCTGGCGATCATCGTGATCGCCGTCATGTTCCGCAAGCTTCAGCAGGCGGTGCTGTGGCTGAAGGAGCAGCTGCTGGCTTGGCTGCGCGAGCTGCTCAGCCGCCGGACCGACCCGCCTCAGCCCGACAACGCCGCACCCCCGCCGGATATGAGCGGGCTCGGCGAAGGCGGTCAGGCGGCCGGATGGCTGGTTTGGCTGGAGAAAGCCGCCATGCTGTTGGTGGAGGCGGGATTTATTGTACTGGTGCTTGTTCTGCTCTATCAGGCAGGCAAGCGGCTGCCCAAGCTGGTCAAGAAGCTGTATGCGAAGCTGATGGATATTCTCGCGCGCAAGGAGCTTCGGAGAGGCTCAGGCGGGTATGTGGATGATGTGGAGAGCCTGATGGACTGGGATGCGCTGCGCGGAGAGCTGGCTGCGCGCATGAAGTCATGGCTTCCGCGGAAGAGGACGCGCGTCAAGTGGGAGGACCTGCGCGATAACCGCGAAAGGGTCCGTTATTTATACCGGAGCTGGGTGCAAAGCGTCGCAAGCGAAGGCTACAAGCCGAAGCACAGCTTGACGCCGAAAGAAACGGGCCAAGATATTCAAAGCTGGGATCGCAGCCGGCAGCCGGCTCCCGATTCGTTAATTTCCGTGTACGAACGCGTTCGCTACGGCGAGAAAACCGCCCGGGATGCGGAAGTGGCGGAGCTGAGGCAATCGCTTGAAGCGAACAAGCGCCGACCGTGACAAAACGCCGGCGCGAGCGTGCAGGAAGGTTATCATTGGGCCCGTGGCGGTGCAGAAGGGCGTATAGCAAGCTGCTTCGCTCAGGATCATATCGGTACCGTGGCGCGGACAGCCGACGAATCAACCGTTTGCATATTGACCCGTAATATTTTAACATGGTCTATGGAACGATTCAGTCAACGAAAATGGACGACGAAAGAAGGACAAAGGGTATGATCTCTGTATTGGAAGCAAGCATGACACACAGCAAGGAAGACGGATACGTGGGCAAGGTGGAATTCCGTGTGGAACAACACAAACAGCCCTATGAAATTACGCTGTACAGCAAAAACGGAAAAGAATGGATGTACAGCTTGAACTTTTTGCATGAATCCGGCAGCGAGGAAGAGATTGACGCTTTGGAGGAGCTGCTCGAGGAAGACGACGAGCTGTACGATTCGTTAATCAACGCAGCCAAAAGCAAGCTGCCCGCTAACGGATAATATCCGGCAAGGAAGTCCCGCTGCGGACTTTTTTTGTTGTGCAGCGAGCGTAATGTTTATACTCGGCTTCGCACAGCTTTGACAAACGCGCTTGCCTATAAGGACGTCGAAGTCGTTAATCTTTGGCGCTTCACTGAAAAAATCCGGGCTTGTCCGGATGGAACCGCACACTCGGGTAGGACATACTGTCCGGCGTACGGATAGGCGAGTATGGATAATTTAATTTAGCAAAAATAATCATGTGTGGAAACGATTTCATATACTTCTCAGCTTGTAAAATCTGATGTAACATGTGGATAAGCGGTAGAACCAAAATTGGGTTTCATCATGAGGCTATGAACGGAGGAAGACAGATGAGGGTACACGAGATTCAAATTTGCCATGACCTACAGCCGCAATACCTGCAGGAGGTCGCACATCAGGCAAGCAGATTCAGCTCCGACATTAAAATCAAGTTCGAGCAGGACAGCATGCAGCTGGACGCCAAAAGCATATTGGGCATGATGCTCGTGCCTTTGCGGTCGGGAACCCGTATTACGATTCAGACCCGGGGCAATGACGAGAAGGAAGCCATCGATATCATGTGCGACCTGTTGGAAAACAAATAAAAATATTCAATCGGGGGCGATTGACATGCCGCAAGAAAGCCTGAGCGATCAGGCTTTTTTGCTTAACCACAGCTTGTAAAGGGTCAGGATCAACGCTAAAAACGCAACATAAATACATGCGGCAATCAGCGCGCTGCGGCCATCGGTCAATAGGCTGCTCCCTAAATAGGCGTACACGAGCATGGCGGGAATTTTGCCCAAGGCGGATGCCGCAACATAAGTCCGAAGCCGGATCGACAGGAAGGCGGGGTAAATATTGATCAATGCTTGCGGAAAAATCGGAATGAGCCGCGCGATCAGGAGCGTGATGAACGGATTTTTTTCCATCATCCGCTTCAGCTTTTCCATTTGCTTGAATTTGGCCAAATAAGCGCGGCCCTGCTCATGAAAGGTTGTCTTCACCAGCATATAAACGATCACCGAAGCGGCCGAAGCGGCAGTCCAGCTGATCAGGGCGCCGAGCAGCGGACCGTACATGATCCCAAGCATCCCGATGACGATTTTAAAAGGAAGCACGGGAAATAAAACGAATCCCAGGGCGAGCAAAAAAATGACGGGCAGCGAAGGACGGTCATGCAGCATCCAATCGTAAATGGGATGCCGGTATATAAAAAAGATGATAGCGGTTAATCCGTACATGAGGGCGACATGCCATAGCTTGATAACGATCTCCCCGTTTCCTCGTCAGCATTCGACTATGCAAAAGAGCTGCTTTGAGCAGCCCTTTTTTTGTTGAATAGTAAGTATAAGATATTATACTTAGCTTCGCACAACCTTGGCAAACACGCTCGTCCCGAGGGAAGGCGGAGCCGTTTAACCTGGGCGTTTATGACTCATGTAATAATGGCAGAGGGATCAATAATGCGGGTTACGCTTCGCGCCGCAGTCGGGCGTCGAGAACAAAGGTGCCGAACGGTAGCAGGGAAGCGATCAGTGCGCCAATAACGCGAATAATGGACCAGCGCTTCACTATCGTGACATGAACGAGAGCGAGCAAATACATAATAAACAGCACGCCATGCAGCATGCCGACAATTTTCACCGCTTGCGGAATATCGGCGTAATATTTCAGCGGCATAGCGATACAAAGCAGAACAAGAAACGAAATGCCTTCATACAAACCGACCATACGAAAACGTCCGAGCGCAGTACTTAACATATTTTGCACCTCATTTAACGATTTAATGAACCATCTTCCAGTATATATGAAAAACGGAATGAACTGTAGAGGAAGAGCGGCTTGTTCGAAAAAGGTTCACGAATGGCCGAGGTCCTTGCATGACAGACAGGCTTGCGCCGACCCGCCGGGACAGGCAGGGAAAGAACATCTGAAGATAGCGAATAATCATTGTGAGAAGCCTTTCTATATGCAAGATTAAGCGCTTTACCTAAAATTTACTTCCAGTTAACATAAATGGGTTGTAAGTGAGATGTATCGAATGTATAATAGGAAACAAGATCCAATTAAACCGGTTTAACGAACTGGTTTTTATTAGGAGAATCATTAAACCGGTTTAATAAATTGAGTTTCGATTCGCAAACAGGGGGGATCGTGTGGCAACAATTGATGATGTGGCTAAAAGGGCAGGCGTTTCCAAAGGGACGGTCTCCAGCGTATTCAGCAAAAAACGGCCGATCAGCCGGCAAGTAACGGAGCGGGTGTTGGAGGTCGCCAAAGATTTGGGCTATTTCCCGAACCATGTGGCCCGAAGTCTGGCCATTAAGAAGACGATGATTGCGGGGCTGAAAATGCCGATTTCCAAAGACAACACGATGTCCGGCTTTGAAATTCAGCTGATTAACGGCGTTATTCGCGAATGCTCCAAGCAAGGCTACCGGGTGCTGCTCGACCCGCTGCCGGAGCATGACGATCCGACCCAGTTTTCCATCGACCCGGTAGACGGCGTCATTATGCTGAACCCGAGAAGACAGGATCCCCGCATTGTAAGATACAATCAAATGGGCATCCCGCTGGTGCTGATCGGCCGGCCGGATCCGGAAGACCCGACCGTCAGTTTTGTCGACAACGACAACACGAATTTGACGCTGCAGGTCGGTGCCCATCTGCTGGAAAACGGTCATAAATCGGTTTTGTTTCTCAACGCCGCCGCCGATATGACGGTAGCGTCGGACAGACAGCTCGGTCTGATGCAAGCCTTTGCGAACAGCGGCCAACCGGCAGACCGGGTTCATGTCATGAACTTCTCCAGAAAAATCAATTCGTCTGCTACCGAATACGGTTACACCGCGCTTATGAATATGTACGGCCAGTCGGCTTTTACCGCTGTGATTGCAGATACGGATCGCGTTGCCCTCGGCGTGCTGCGTGCGGCCCGCGAGCTTGGCGTCGACGTTCCCGGAGAGCTTTCCATCATCGCTTTAAGCAACGATGCGATTTTGGCGCAGGAGGTTACGCCCAAGCTGACTTCGGTTGAGCTGTCGGCGGAGCGGCTGGGAGCGGAGGCTGCGCAAATCCTTATCCGGAAAATGAACGACATGAACATCGTGCAGCAATCAATTATAGAAACAAAGCTTATCATTCGCGAATCGTGCCGCAGGCTGAGCTAATGCCTCATGAAGAGGCGGGCATGAATTGAAAGCGCTTTATTAATATTTCGTAAAGGCGGTGATGCCGCGGGCTGCATCGGATCGCAATTATACCGGATCATTCGTATTGAAGCTATTGTGTTCAAAAGTATAACCAATGGGAGGTTACTATGAGTACAAGAACAAAAACCGTAAGTTCGATCGCAGCGTTGATGCTGCTTGGGAGTGCGCTGGCAGGCTGCTCCGGCGGAGATTCCGCTGCTGGCAATTCAGGAACCGGCTCCAGCAACAATTCGAACTCTCAGCCTAAGACGGACGCCAAAACCGACGCCAAGAAGGAGGAACGTTCGCTGCGTATGATGTCGTCCGTCATCGGCGGCAAAAACCCGGAAGAAAATACGCTGTTTGAAAAGGAAATCGAACGGTTGACCGGAATCAAGGCCAAGCTCGACAAGCCCGCTTCCGATTACGACCAGAAGCTGATGGCCGCTATTTCCTCCGGCGACAAGTTCGACCTGCTGCAGGTAAGCAAGGAAAGAATGAACCTACTCGTCGATCAGGGCGTGCTGACTCCGCTGACGGATCAGGTTAAGGCATCCAAAGTGCTGCAGGACCCGGACGTGCTTCCGACCCAGGAATGGGATCAGGTCAAAACAAAGGACGGCAAAATATACGGCGTATTTACAAAATTCCAGGGCGGCACGATGCCGATCATACGCAACGACTGGCTGAAAAAGCTCAACCTGCCCGAGCCGAAAACGTTGGACGACTACTACAAAGTGATGAAGGCGTTCACCGAGCAGGATCCGGACGGCAACGGCAAAAAGGACACATACGGCTTGTCGACGGCGGGCATGTATGAGCTGCAGGGCTTCTTCAGCGCCGCCGGCTTGAAGCAGCGTTATGTGGAGAAGGACGGCAAGAAGGATGTGCCTTATTCGACCGATGCCGCGATTCCGGTGTACGAATGGCTGAACAAGCTGTACAAGGAAGGCATTCTGGATCCAAACTTTGCGACCAACGATACCGGTAAAATGCGCAATTTATTTCTCGCGGACCGTGTCGGCATCATCACCTACTGGGACGCCTGGGTAGGCATGCTGAACAATACGAGATTGGAGCAGGATCCGAAAACGGCGTTTGAGGCCAAAGGATTGCCGGGAGCCGCCGGACCTGACGGCAAATACATGCTGCGTCGCGGCGATCCGGACGTATGGGTTATTCCGGTAAATGCCGAGCATCCGAAAACTGCCTTCGAATTCATCGAATGGTGGCATTCCAAGGAAGGCATTACACTTGGCAGTCTGGGGATCAAGGATAACGATTATACCGATAACGGCGGTAAAATCGAGCTGACGAAAGCAGGCAAAGAACATGCGATGGACCATGGCGTTCCATTCTGGTACAACAAAAAGGTTCAACCGCCGTTCGGTCTGCTGCCCGGAGTGAAAGAAGCTCAGGAGCTGGTTGTCAAATATGCCGCTCTCGAATTGACGCCGCCTAAATGGGCGGATGCCGAAAAAATTATTAACGAATATTCATTCAAGGCGATTCTGGGCGAAATGCCTGCGGCCGAGGCGGTCAAAAAAATGCGCGAGCAGTTGAAATCGAAGCAATTAATTGATTAATGGCATAAAATATTTGCGGTTTATTCAAGTGAATCCGGATACGAGGGAGCATGCATCCCGTGCTCCCTCTGTTAACAACATTGATCGGATAAGGTGGTGGCTGTTGTTTGAAAGCCGTCTGGAAATATAAAACGATATATGTCATGATGCTTCCTATCCTCGCCTATTTTTTATTGTTTTCCTACTATCCGCTTGTTAGGGGCTTCATTATCAGCTTTCAAAACTTTCGGCTGATCGGGAACCGGCCGTTCGTCGGTTTTGACAATTATATGGAAGTGTTGAAGGACAGCAGCTTTTGGGATACGCTCCAAAATACACTCGTCATCGGCTGCAGCACGCTCGTTATCGGTTTCATTATGCCGATCGTATTGGCGTTATGCCTCAATGAAGTGCTTTCGACTGTATTTAAAAAAGTTACCCAAATGATCGTTTACCTGCCTCATTTGTTTTCATGGGTTGTGGTCGGCGGTATGTGGATTTTGATGCTTTCGCCGGATACGGGCATTGTGAACCAGCTTTTGCTGCTGTTCGGGGCCGACAAGCCGATCAGTTTCATGTCCAGTACCCAATATGCGCGATCTGTAATGGTGTTTACTTCGGTCTGGAAGGAAATGGGCTTCACTTGTATTTTATATTTGGCGGCTATCGTATCGATCAATCCATCGCTGTTCGAAGCGGCCAAAATCGACGGCGCCAACCGTTGGCAACTCGTTCGTTACATTACTTTGCCGTCGCTCGTTTCGACGATGAAGGTCGTAATCATGTTAAACGTGTTGGGCGTTCTGCGCATGTTCGATCAAATTTATGTGATGCGAAACGGTGCCATTGCCAAGAAGGTGGATGTTATTATGATGTACACCTTTCAAAAGGGGATATTGGAATTCAAAATCGGATTGGCTACAGCCTCCGGATTTTTGGTCATATTTGCGACCCTGATTTTGACGTTTATTACAAGAGCGATCATCCGCTACGACGATGGGGGAGACAAATAACATGAACAAGGCGTATACCAGCTTGTCGAGCCGCGTGTTCGACGTCATTAATATTTTGTTTCTGCTGCTGCTCGTCTCGACGATGATCATTCCGTTTTTGAACACATTCGCGTTAGCGTTCTCCACGAATTTCGCCTCCATGCAGCCGGGTATCGTATTATGGCCGAAGGAGTTTAGCATAGAAGGGTTCAGCACGGTCTGGAACCGGATGCAGCTGTACTTGCCGTTCACCAACAATGTCATCGTTACGGTAGTCGGAACGGTCGGGCATGTGCTGCTGTGCGCGATGGCGGGCTATGTGCTGGTGCAGCCGCGCTTGCCTGGCAAAAAGCTGATGGTATCGTTCATTCTGGTAACGATGATGGTGCCGGGCGAGGCGATCATGATTCCGCTCTATGTGGTGAATAAAGAGCTGGGGCTGTTGAATACGCTGTCTGCGCTGATCATCTCCGGCCTGGTGTCCGGATTCAGCGTGCTGCTGATGCGCAATTTCTTTTTCAGCGTTCCGTTTGAAATGTCAGAGTCGGCGAGAATGGACGGCGCCGGCGATATCCGCATTTTTTTCACGATGTATTTGCCGCTGGCGAAAGCGGGTCTTGCAACGGTTACGCTGTTTGAATTCGTCAGCCGCTGGAATCAGTTTACGCCCGCGCTGCTGTATATTAATAACCATGCCAAATATACGCTGCAAATCGCGTTGAAATCGCTGATTATCGACACGGATGCGACGTCCAGCAATTTTATTATTACGACCAACGTGCGAATGGCGGGCATCGTCATTGCGCTTATTCCGCTTATTATCATATATCCGTATGTGCAGAAATATTTTGTGAAGGGCATTATGATCGGGGCCAACAAAGAGTAGAGCAGAACCAATTCATCTTGAAATGGAGCGAACCGAACGATGAACAGCGACAACCGCAAATCGACGACTGTCAATTTTTCACGATCGATCCGACATGAGGAGCAGAGCACTTATGTGGAAATTCCGTTTGAAATGCCGACGCGGGTAGAGGAAATTACAGTCAGCTATAAGGTGAACTCCCATGGTGGGCCGAAGGCCGTTATCGACTTGGGCGTGCGCGATCAAGAGCGGGTGCGGGGCTGGAGCGGCGGAGCCCGGACGGAATTCCGGCTTGGCCTGGAAAAGGCGACGCCCGGCTACCTGCCCGGTCCGTTGACACCCGGCGGCTGGGCGGTGCTGCATAATGCCTACAAGGTACCGGAGGAAGGTTGCACGGTCGAGGTGACGATTACTTTTTACGAACGGACCCGGCGCTGGCTGAAAGGCGACCTGCATACGCATAGCGTCAACAGCGACGGAAAGTATACATTGGAGCAAAATGCGGCGATCATGGAGCAGCTCGGCTGCGATTTTATTGCGATGACCGATCATAATACGTCGAGTCAAAACCGGACGTATCCGCGCGGCACAAGCGTCGTTATGATTCCGGGCTATGAATTTACGACCAACTTCGGCCACAGCAATTTTCTCGGCGTGACCGATCCGCTCGACGAATTCCGGGTGGCAAGTCAGGATGATGTACATGCCAGGCTGGGTACGGCCCGGGAGCGCGGGGCGAAAATCGTACTCAACCATCCGCATTGCGATTTTTGTCCCTGGGAATGGGATTTTCAGGTGGATCATGACTGGGTGGAAGTTTGGAACGGACCGTGGAGCGAGCGCAACGCACGCACGCTGCGCTGGTGGCAGGAACAGCTCGCCGGCGGCCGGAGATTGACGGCGGTCGGCGGCAGCGACGTGCACAGCCCCGATCCGTACATCAAGCATGCGGAGCCGTGTACGTGGGTGTTGGCAGAGACCAAAACCGTGGACGACATTCTGGACGGAATCGACGCAGGGCATGTCTCCATCAGCTGCTCGCCGGAAGGGCCGTTCGTGGAGCTGCAATGCGGCAATTACACGATCGGCGAAACGGTGCCGAAGGACGAACGGAACCGGACAATCCGGCTGCAGGCCAATGCGCTGCGGGCGGGGGACCGGATCAAGCTGATCGGCAATAATGGGGTTGTAGTTGATGTTGCCCCCGAGACGACGGACGGAACGGCGGAGCTTCTTGCGGATGCGGAGCATTTGTCGTTTCTGCGGGCGGAAGTATGGCGTCCGGTCCGGCCGGGCGGCGGTTTTGTGCTCGCCGCTTTGACCAATCCGATTTATTTCAATCAGTGACATGAGGTGATTTCAGTTGAATATGACGGTAATGTCTTTTAATCTTCGTTACAATACGCCGAATGACGGCGCCAACAGCTGGCCTTATCGGATCGACCGTGCGGCGCATATCATCCGCGACCATCAACCGCTAATCGTCGGCACGCAAGAAGGCTATCATGCGATGCTGCTCAGCTTGAACGAGCGGCTGGAGGACTATGCCTGGGTCGGGCAAGGACGGCTTGGCGGGCATGAGAACGAGCATTGCGCGATTTTTTATAAAAAAGCCGAGCTCGACGTTATCCATAACGGTCAATTCTGGCTGTCGGAGACGCCGCATGTCGTCGCATCGAAAGGCTGGGACACCAACCTGCCGCGAATTTGTACGTGGGCGCATTTCAAGCACCGGGTGAACGGAGGCGAATTTTTAATCTATAATACCCACTTCGATCATATCGGTCAGCTGGCCAGAGATTCAAGCGCCGTGCTCATTTGGGATCACATCCGCTCGCAGCGTCAGGAGTTCGGATTACCGGTCGTTCTGACAGGCGACTTCAACAGCCACCCCGACCATTTGCCGATTCGCTTTTTGCGCGGCGAAACCGACTGTGCCGGACGGCAGTCATGGCTGAAGGATGCTTATTGCTCGCTGCCTGGCGAGATCGGCATGACGGCTCATGAATTTAAAGGATTGGTCACAGGGGAGCCGATTGATTATATTTTTGTATCTCCCGACATCGACGTGCTGGAAACGAAGGTGGACCGCAGACTTATCGACGGCGCTTACCCGTCCGACCATTATCCGGTCGTGTCCGCTTTGCGGTTAAGCAGCGGCGAGGCATCCGGATAGCCTTTTTGCGATTACAGAATGAAGGAGACAAGCCTATGAGCGAACGGTTGCAAAAAATAGTGGTCGTATTCAAAACCCATTTTGACATCGGCTTTACCGGTCTCGTATCGGAGGTCGTGGATAGATACAGCACCGATATGCTGAAGCAGGTAATCGATATATGCGAGCGGACGAACGGGAACGAGCGGAATGAACGCTATGTGTGGACGATGTCAGCATGGCCGCTTCAGCAGTCGCTGCTGGGCAGCAGCCCGCAGGATCGGGCGCTTGTTCAGCCGTTTCTGGATAACCGCCAGCTGATCTGGCACATGCTGCCTTATACGACGCATACCGAGTTTTGCGGCTTGGAGGAATGGATCCGCGGCATGTATGTTTCCCGCAGCCTGAGCGAGCGGTTCGGCTACCGGCCGAAGGATGCGAAAATGACTGATGTACCGGGCCACACGTGGATCGTCCCGTCGCTGTTGAAAAAGGCCGGCGTCCGAATTTTGCATCTCGGCTGCAATCCGGCTTCGACACCGCCCGATGTGCCGCCCGTCTTTTTCTGGGAAGGGCCGGATGGGGAACGGCTGCTCACGTTTTATTCGAAAGGCGCTTACGGGACGGGGATATTGCCGCCGGAGGATTGGGAGCACCCGGTATGGCTGGCGATGATTCAGACCAGCGATAACCACGGTCCGCACGATGCGGCCGTCATTGATGAAATGAAGGCTGCGATTGCGGAAAGCGGGCTGCAGGCAGAGCTGCACATCGGCAGCCTGACGGATTTCGCCGACGCTTTCCTGGCCGGCGATCCGCAGCTGCCGGTCGTCCGCGGCGATTTGGCCGACTCTTGGATTCACGGCGTCGGTACGGCGCCGCGCGAGGCGGCCCGCGTACGCGGCTTGAGAGGCCGCATCGCTGCGGCGGAAAGCGCGCTGGCGCTAAGATTGCTCGCCGGCGAGGCGGGAGACGCCTGTGCCGATGCGCAGGCGATCAAGCGCAAGCTGGACGAGAGCTACGGGCAGACGCTTTTATTCGGCGAGCATACATGGGGGATGGACTGCAAAAGCTTCTTATTCCCGAGAGCTTACGATAAAAAATCGTTCAGGGACGACAAGAATAGCGAGCGGTATCGCAAGATGGAGCGCTCCTGGCAGGAGCAGTCCGATTATTTGAATAACGCGGAGCGCGCGCTGCAGCAGGCATTGGACATGCTGGGCGGACGATTGCATAATGCTGAGCAAAGGGAAAATGAGGAGACGGTCAAGACGTACCGGATCTATAATTATTTAGGCTGGGAACGCACAGCAGCGGTAGTATTGAGCGGAGAAGCCGTACCGGAAGCGGATGAAGCCTGGATCGATGCGTCGACGGGTGAACGATTGGCGTGGTGCCTGACGGCAAACGGCGATGTGCAGGTGAACGTCGGACGGCTGCCTGCACTGGGCTGGACGACGATTGCTTGCGTCAAGCTGTCCGTGCTTCAACAGCATGGCGGGACTCCGGCTGCGACTGTGATGGCGGGCACCGAAGGAGGCGCCGCAGCTGCGGAAGCTGCAGTGCTTGCAGCTGATAAAGCCGCTGACGCCAACGCTGCGGAACAAGCGTCCGCCCCGGGAGCCGAGGCTGCGAATGCAGCGGCCGGTACGCGGCGTGCAGCGGTAACCGGCACGATGACCGGTGACGCCGTCGTGCTGGAAAATGATTTTGTCCGTGTGCAAGTCGATCGAAATACGGGCTGGATCAAGAGCCTGTACGACAAAGCGCTGCGGAAGGAGTGGGTCGATGCGGAATCCGCCTATGGCTTCGGCCAGTACGAGTACAATATTTATTCGAACGAGGATATTACCCGTTATATAAAAAAATATGCGTACCGCTTTTATGACTGGGGCGTTCACGACTTCGGCAAGACGGATTATCCCGAGCAGCAAAAACGTGTGTCCTTCGTCCCGCATGTCATGGACATTCGGTTGTTCGAGCAGCCCGGCGCTGTCCGGCTGGAATGCCATGCAGCATCCGACCCGTCCTCAACGGCCGCATACGGCAATGCCGGTGAAATCGTCTGGAGCATCCTGCTCAGGCAGGACTCGCCGTATATCGATATGGAATGGCGTTTAACCGGCAAGGAAGAGACGCCGCTTGCCGAGTCGGGCCACATCGTTTTCCCGCTGAAGCTGGAACGTCCAAGCTACCGGATCAATAAAATGGGCAGCGTCATCGATCCGTGCGAGGATACGGTACGCTCGTCAAGCACGCTGCTTCACTGCATCGAGAACTTCATCGACGTATCGGACGGCACTGCGGGCATGGCGGTCGTGCCGCTCGATTCGCCGCTTCTATTTATCGGACGCAACGGAATGTGGGACTTCGAGCATGACTACAAGCCGGAAAAGCCGGAGCTGAACTTCAATTTGTTCAACAACTGGTGGGGAACCAATTTCCCGCAGTGGACCGGCGGCGACCTGACTTACAGGTTCCGGCTCATTCCGCATCGGGGCGACTGGGCGGAAGGCGGCATATGGAAAACCGCACAGGAGACGATGTCTCCGGCAGCGGTCGTGAAGGACGGCGGCTATGCCGAATGGGCTGCACCTGCCGCCGCGGTTTCCGATCATTTAGCCGTCGTTGCGGCTTCCGAACCGGTAAATTCGCCGGGCGCTGCTCCCGGATGCCTGTCTCCGGCTGCTGCAACGGCTGCATCTGCCACGGATTTGCTGCCGCACGGTCTGGATGGGATGGCCGTGACTTGCTTCAAACCGGCGGAAGACGGAGATGGCTATATATTGCGCGTTCGCGATTGGCTCGGTCAGTCCCGCGATGTTGCAGTTTGTATCGCCGATAGAGCGGGCGAAATCGTGAAAACCGACCTGCTCGAGTACGAAACGGCATCCGTTGCTTTGGAACGTATGGACAGCGCCGGCATGAACCGGTTCCGCTTCCATACCGAACCGTTCGAAGTGCATACGTGGCGCATTCGGCAGCCGCATTGAAATCAGAACCTTCGGCCTTGACCGTTCATCGGCAGGCGAAGGTTTTTTTCACAAATATGGCATAATTGCCGAGATTGGTAACGAATGCTCTATTTGAAAATTGCGTCTTCCGTGTTATTGTTGTAGTAGTGGAGGTAGATAGCATGAACTACATTGTGATTGACCTTGAATTTAACGGAAGAAAACATTATGATATATATCCGATGGAAATTATTGAGATCGGCGCGGTTAAGCTCGATGCCGATTTTAATCAAATCGATACATTCCAAAGCTACGTGAACCCGAACTTCGAGCTGAACCGGTTTGCGCTTAAATTTTGCGGAATCGAAAAGGAAACGTTGTACAAAAGCCCTTCCTTCAATGAAGTGATCCGGCGGTTTATTGCGTTTTGCGGCAACGATTATAAGCTGTTCGCTTGGGGCGGCAGCGATTTTTTCAATTTGTTCGTCGATTGCCGGGTGAACCGCATCGATAATAGCTGGCTCGGGCGTTTGATTGATTTGACGCAATATTTTGAAGGCGGGCTGCAGCAGGCGCTGGAGACTCACGGTCTGACGCCGATCGGACAGCATCATTCCGCACTTGACGACGCCTTAAACGCGGCGCAGCTTATGCGGCTGAAGCCGGAGACGGGGGCATCGGAGCAATATTTTGCGCCGAATGAATTTAAAATTTGTACGGGCGGCATTAAAAAATGGATTTCGCTTAGCTGGGACCAAGCCATTAAAGTCGGCACGAAGCTGACCTGGGAGCAGTTCGCGGCGAATGAAAAAACGAAAGCTTATATTAAAGTGATGCATTTGTCAAAACCGGAAATCGCGATGGTGGAGTCTTTGTTTCATAAATACGGTTCCCAGAAGTTCGGACGCAAATACAAAAAGCTGCAGCTTGCCTAACTCGCGAGGTTAGGAGCCGCGGCTTCTTTTTTTAGCGGAGCCCGCCGAAATGGTTTAATATTCCACCCCGTATAGGATATAATAAGATCAGCAGGATGCGAGTCAAATTATGGGAGGGACTTTTGGGGATATGGAAAAAAGAAATTTTGGCAAAACCGGTTATGAATTTCCGATTTTAAGCTTTGGCGCCCAACGTATTGTGGACGAGCATAACTGTACGGAAGAGGAAGCGATTCAAATTGTAAACCGGGCCATCGACGAAGGTATTACTTATTTCGACACGGCGCCTACCTACTCCAAAGGACAATCGGAGGAAAGACTCGGCAAATCGTTCGGCAAACGGCGCGACCAAATCTGGATCGCCACCAAAACGGGCGAGCGCACAAGGGACGGCTCCTGGCGCAAGCTGGAGGAAAGCTTGAAGCGTCTGCAAACCGACCACGTGGAAGAATGGCGGCTGCATGCGGTCGGCACGATGGAGGAGCTCGATCAAATTTTCGCAAAGGACGGCGCGCTGAAGGCGTTAATCGAAGCCAAGGAGCAAGGCGTCATCAAATATCTCAGCATTAGCGGACATTTGAATCCGCGGGTGCAATTGGAGGCGATAAACCGCTTCCCGTTTGACAGCGCGCTCGTCGCCGTATCCGCGGCGGATCATTTTATTTACAGCTTCGCGCATGAATTTTTGCCGAAGGCGAATGAGCAAGGTGTGGCCGTAATCGGGATGAAGCTGCTCGGTCTGGGCAAGCTGGCCGACTGGTACGAGCAAGCGCTTCGTTACACGTTCAGCCTGCCTGTATCCACCTCGATTGTCGGCATTTCGTCGATGGAGCAGCTGGAGAAAAATTTGGCCGTTGCGAACAATTTCAAACCGATGACGGATGCGGAAACATTAAGCTTTCTCAAAGAAATTATGCATATGTGTACGCCGGATACGCTCCGCTGGAAAGCGAAGGACTGGAACAATAAAGAGGAATGGGCCGTTCGATAGGATAGGGCGCCAGGCAGAAGCACCGGTTTTGGCCGGCTGCTTCTTTTTTTTCAGCTTCTTCGCACAACCTTGATAAACGCGCGCGTCCCCTAAGGAAAAGGAAGCCGTTTATTTAGGCCATATGCGCGCATAGGAGGGAATTTGTATGTATGTAGTGAATGCGGACGAGATGAGAAAGCTGGACCGCCATACGATTGATCAGATCGGCATTCCCGCGCTGGTGCTGATGGAAAATGCGGGACGCGCTACGGCCGAGGAAGCGGCCGCTTATGACGGCCGGCGGCTGCGCCGGTTTGCCGTACTCGCCGGCAAAGGCAACAACGGAGCGGACGGGGCGGTTGCCGCCCGCCATTTGCTTGAGGCGGGCTGCACCGCCGAGCTGATCTATGCGGACGATCCGGCCGCATTGCAGTCGGAGGCCGCGCAGCAAAGGGATATTGCCGGCAAGCTGGGCATACCGATCATCCGCTATGCGGCCGGGCACATCATGTGGCATCGGTATGACGGGATCATCGATGCCCTGCTTGGAACCGGGAGCCGCGGCGTTCCTCGCGGCGATTATGCGGGTTTGATCCGTGAAGCGAACGCCAGCGGCTTGCCGGTGATCGCGCTCGATATTCCGAGCGGGCTGGATGCGGATACCGGCGAGGCGTATGAGCCGTGCATCCAAGCCGATGTCACGGTAGCGCTGGCGTTTACGAAATGCGGCCTGGAGCAGGAGCCGGGGGCGCGGCTGGCCGGACGGGTCGTCGTCCGGCCGATCGGCATCCCGGCCGGTCTCGCGGCCGCATTCGGCGTACGGACATACCGGATCGACGAGCAACTGCTCACGGACCGGCTCGGTCTGCCGCAGTATGAGCGGCGGAGCGCAAATGCGCATAAGGGCACCTACGGGCACGCGCTCCTCGCGGCGGGCAGCCGCCCTATGGCCGGAGCCGGGCTGCTGTGCGCCGCGGCGGCGCTGCGCACGGGCAGCGGGCTGGTCACCTGGGCGCTGCCCGATGCGCTGCTTGCGCCGATGCTCGGCCGGCTGCCCGAAGCGATGCTGCGCGGCATGGCCGACGCCGGCCGCGGCGATTGGAGCGCCGTCGCGCCGCAGTCGCTGTACGAGCTCGCCGAGGATAAGGCTGCGCTCGCCTTCGGGCCGGGTGCGGGGCGCTGGCCGGGCGATGCGGAATGGCTCCGCAGCGTCTGGACGAATACGCGCTGCCCGCTTGTGCTTGACGCCGATGCGCTGAACATGATCGCCGCCGCGGACGATTTCGCCGCATGGCCGCGCCGGACTGCGCCGGTCGTCATGACGCCGCATCCCGGCGAGATGGCGCGCTTATGCGGCCTCGATACGGCGGCGGTACAGCGCGACCGCATCCGCATAGCCCGCGGCTATGCCGTACGGCACGGTGTCACACTCGTGCTGAAAGGCGCAAGAACGGTCGTCGCCTGCCCGGACGGCGACGTGTACATCAACGTCACCGGCAATCCGGGCATGGCGACGGGAGGGACGGGCGACGTGCTGACCGGCATCATCACGGGCCTGCTGGCACAAGGCTTTACGGCGACGCAGGCGGCTGCGCTCGGCGTTTATTTGCATGGCGCCGCCGGGGACCGCGCCGCAAGCGGGCGCATGTACACCGCTTCGCTGCTCGCGGGCGATCTGCTCGATGTATGGTAAGCGGCTCCCAACTGCATAACCTCGGACGAATGTACATCGAATGAGCCATTTCGGACCATAATAGGAATAGTTTTATAAGTATCCGTTATAATCATAAACCGTTTTGTCTTATCCGGCCGTATAAAGGAGTGTTCACGATGGATAAAGCCGTATGGCTGCGACAACCAAAAGTGCGCAAGCTGCTGTTCAGCGTCGGCTTGAGCTGGCTGTTCGACGCGATGGACGTCGGGATCATCTCTTTCATCGCTGCCGCATTGGCCGTAGAATGGGGGCTGGGCGCCCAGCAGATCGGCTTGCTGACGGCGATCAATTCGATCGGCATGGCTGTCGGCGCCGTCGTTGCGGGATCGCTTGCGGACCGGTATGGCCGCAGAGCGGTTCTGCTTTGGACGCTCCTGATCTTTTCCATAGCCAGCGGCTTGTCAGTATTGGTCGCCAGCTTTGCGCTGCTGTGCGTGCTCCGTTTTGCGGCCGGCTTCGGATTGGGCGGCGAGCTGCCCGTTGCGTCGACGCTCGTGTCCGAATCGGTGCCGGCGGCGGAACGCGGCCGCGCGGTCGTCCTGCTCGAAAGCTTCTGGGCGGCCGGCTGGATCGTCGCTGCGCTGATCGCCTTCTTCGTCATCCCGGTATACGGCTGGAGAGCTGCGTTCGTCATTGGTGCGCTGCCTGCGCTGTATGCGTTATATTTGAGAACATCCATCCAGGACTCGCCCCGTTTTACCGCATCGGGAGCAGGGGGGACGTTAACGTTTGCAGAACGGATGCAATCGCTGTGGTCGAACAGGCATCGCAGCTCTACAATGATGCTGTGGATTTTATGGTTCACTGTCGTATTCTCATATTACGGCATGTTTCTGTGGCTGCCGACCGTGATGGTGATGAAAGGGTTCAATCTTGTCAAAAGCTTCGAATATGTGCTCATCATGACGCTGGCGCAGCTGCCGGGCTATTTCACCGCCGCCTATTTTATCGAGAAATACGGAAGGAAATTTGTTCTGGTCACCTATTTGCTGCTAACGGCCGCGAGCGCCATCTGGTTCGGTACGGCCGAATCTGCAGGCACGCTGTTGGCGGCAGGCATCTGCCTGTCCTTCTTCAACCTGGGCGCATGGGGCGGCATGTACGCTTATACGCCGGAGCTGTACCCTACGGCCGTACGCTCGACCGGTGTCGGAAGCGCCGCTTCGTTCGGCCGGCTGGGCGGAGTAATCGGTCCTTATTTGGTGGGGATGCTTGTAGCCGGCGGGGTTTCCATGGCCATCATATTTATCATCTTCTTCGTGGCGATAGTTATCGGCGCTATGGCAGTGCTGTTTCTTGGCCGGGAGACGAAAGGAACCGATCCCGATACCGACAGGAGGCTATTTGAAACAGCCGGCGAAAATCGGAACATCCGCTGATGGGCAAATTTGAAACATAAAATGCCGATTTGACCATGTACAAGGCGGCCGTTGTACCCCTATACTAAAGGGTGCAACACTTGAAAAAGGGGGCTGCCTGACGATGAAACCGGTCAATATTAGCTCTTACCTCCCGCTGCAAAATAAATTGTTTCTCCGGATATGGCTTTATTTTGTATCGCTGCTGCTGCCGATTCTGATTATCGGAACGTTTTTGTATGTTCATTTTCACGACAAGGCCAAGAGCGATTTCAAGCAAAAAATTGAACTCAATTTGCAGGCATCGGCGGATTTCATCGATGTTTATTTGCAAACCGCCCAGCGCACCAGCCTCAGCTTCTACACGGACAAAAACGTCATGTCGCTGCTTTTGCCGTACTCCCTCTACAGCCTCGCGGATAAGGTCAATCTTCCCAATATTCCGTATACGCTGGCCCGCATTTCCAACAATATCGGCGATTTGATCGATACGATTTTCGTGTATGTCGACGATCAAAAAGTATACACGAAAGACGGTCTTGAAAATTTCGATTATTTTTTCAGCACGATATATCAGTTCGCCGGTTACGATGAAGCTTTTTGGAAAAGCAGGCTCGCCACGGACAACTATTTGGAGCTGTTGAACCCCTCCAAGGTTACATATATCCATTCTTTGGAAAAAAACGCCATCCCGTTTGTATTCGCCAAAACGGTCAACGGCCATCAGGCCGTCATGGTCATGACCGTTTCGGTGGAGCGGATCGCGCAGACGATTCAAAATAACGCCGGCTTTGCTTCCGCCCATTATTTGATCGTCGACAACAGCGGTCATATCATTTGGACCAGTGCGAACGATTTGAACCGATGGGGCAGCGGGCTGCGTGAAAACGGATTTACGCAGGAGCAGATCAACAGCGGCGAGCTGCGGATCGACGGCAAACGGTATGTGCTGACCCATGTAAAATCGGATACATACGGCTGGACCTATTATGCGGTTACGCCGTTTGCCGAATTTACCGCCCAATCGACGAACATATTCGTTACCGTCGCTTCGGTTTGTGTAATTTTACTGATGGCCGGCTGCGTATTATCGTTTGTATATGCATATCATTTGTACACCCCGATCCAAAAAATCAGAAACATTTTAATTCACGAAGCGGATGAAAGCGATTACAAAAATCGGACCGCCAAAAAGCGCAACGAGCTTGAATGGATTGGCATCGGTATCCATCAAATTATTGAACGGAGCCACGCATTCAAGAAAAAGCTGGATATGTATTCGACGGAATACACCGATTATGTGTTGATGAATGCATTATCCGGCGCCAAACCGGTGCCCGATCAAGAGCTGGTCAAGCTGCTCCAGGACGATCTGCAGTTTGCGAAAGACGGAATTGTATGCTGTCATGTGAAATTTACGTTTAAACCTGCCTTTTACGAAGAAATCCAGGATGTGGAGCGGCTTTTGATCGTCAATAAAATTAAAAAAATTATAGCCGGCTTCATCGCCCCTTATGTTACGGTCTACATCGTCGAACCGAAGCCAAACGAATATGCTTGTATCGCCAACATCGACAGCCAGGAAGGGGTCGGCGAACTGAAAAACGCATTGGACGCCATCATTCAAACATTCCGCCAAGATTCCAGATATTGCAGCATTCATATCGGGATCGGCAATGTTTACTCCGGAACCGACGGCATGATTCAGTCATATAACGATGCGTTAACGGTACTCGGACATGCGGATACGCGGCATGACTTCCTGATCGCAGAGCTGACGGACCGAAACCGGGAGAAATCGTACGCTTCCAGCAAAGCGGATCAGCTTGTTTCCGCCATTATCGCCTACATCGAAGACCATTACGGGCAGGACTTGTATTTGGAGAAGCTTGCGGATCAGCTGGGCGTATCGTCCAAATATTTGTCCAAAATGTTCAAACAGAAGAAAGGGATGAATTTGACCGACTACATCAGTTTGGTCCGGATTACGAAAGCGAAGGAAATGATGATGAGCACCGACCGGAATATAAGCGATATTTCGGAGCAGGTCGGCATTTACAGCAGAACGACGTTCATACGTTTGTTTAAAAAATTCGAAGGCTTGCCGCCGAACGAATTCCGGAAAACGATGGGCTGCAAGCTGTATGCGGAAGATTGAAACAAAGGGAGGACAGATGAAACAAAGGCCGGCCGTTCCCGAAATGGAACATGCGAAGCGCGATTTGGCCGTTACGTCTTAAGCTTCCTTCGTGTTACAACTGGATCAGCCTAAACGAAAGGAGGTATTCGTATTAGACGGACCGTGAATTGGGTCGCAGCCGGAAAAGCGATCGGGCAGTCCAAGTATCTTTATTTGATGATGCTTCTCCCCATGGCCTACTTTGTTATTTTCAAATACGGTCCCTTGTTCGGACTGCTGATCGCATTTAAAGACTATAACGTATTTCAGGGCATCTGGAACAGCGATTGGGCAGGGGTCAAATATTTCCGGCAGTTTTTGACCGACCCTTATTTCTGGAAGCTGGTGCGGAACACGGTGCTGATGAACCTGTATCTGATTATTTTCTTTTTTCCGGCACCGGTCATTCTTGCGCTTTTGCTGAATGAAATGAAAAACAAGCTATTCCAAAAATTTGTGCAGACCGTCAGCTACTTGCCGCATTTTTTATCGACGGTCGTCATTTGCGGGATGATAGTCAATTTTTTGACGAACGAGGGGCTTGTCAACCGGGTACTTGCCGGCTTGGGTTATGAACCGATCCCGTTTTTGATGCAGCCGGACTGGTTCCGCACGATTTATGTCAGCTCCGAAATTTGGCAGGGTGTCGGATGGGGAGCGATCATTTATTTGGCTGCGCTCACGACCATCGATCCGCAATTGTACGAAGCGGCGACGATGGATGGGGCGAACCGCTGGAAGCAGATGCTGCATGTAACCCTACCCGGTATCGCGCCTGTCATTACAATCATGTTTTTATTGAATTTGGGCAACATCATGTCGATCGGCTTTGAAAAAATATTGCTGCTGTACACGGGCCCTACGTATGAGACGGCAGACGTCATTTCGACCTTCGTATACCGCAGAGGGCTTGTCGGCAGCGACTTCAGCTTTGCGACGGCGGTTGAATTGTTCCAGTCGGTGATCGTGCTGCTTTTCGTAGGCTCCGCCAACTGGATCTCAAGAAAAGTAAGCCAAACCAGCCTATGGTAGAAATGAGAGTGGCAAAAGTGAGAACTCGCGAAGGCATCGGCCCACGGCTCTTTGACGGGATCAATTATGTATTGCTGTCGGCGCTTGTCCTTGTTACGCTGTATCCGATTTATTACATGGCGATCATTTCGGTGAGCGACGGTTTGCTGGTATCGCGCGGTGAGGTCAAGCTATGGCCGGCCGGCTTCAATTGGGAAGCGTATAAAACGATTCTCGAAGATCCGGCGATCATTCGCTCCTACGGGAATACGTTAGTATACACGCTGCTCGGAACGGCCATTAACGTCGGAATGACGGCGCTGTGCGCCTACCCGTTGTCGAGAAGCAAGCTGTACGGCAAATCGGTGTTTACGTTTTTGATCGTGCTGACGATGTTTTTTCACGGCGGGATGATCCCCAATTATTTGGTCGTGAACCAATTGGGTCTGCTCGATTCGATGTGGGCGATCCTGCTGCCGCCGGCGGTTAACGTCTGGTATATGATCATGATGCGTACGTTTTTTTCGGGCATTCCGAATGAGCTTCATGAATCCGCTTACATCGATGGCGCGAACGACATTCATATTTTTCTGCGCATTGTGCTGCCTCTTTCCATGCCGGTGCTGGCGACGATGACGATGTTTTATGCGGTGTGGCATTGGAACAGCTTTTTTCCGGCGATGATTTACTTGAACGATCAGAAGCTGTTTCCGGTGCAAATCATGATGCGCAAAATTGTCGTCTCCGGTCAGATGGGCAATCAGAGCATGGCGTCCAGCGGCTCGGAAGTAGGCGTACTGGTGTCGGCGGAAAATATCAAATACGCAGTCATTATCATTACGATTATTCCGATTGTGGCGATTTATCCGTTTATTCAAAAATATTTTGTCAAAGGAGTTATGGTCGGCTCACTGAAGGGATAGCCGCTGCATGCAAGCCATTATAAGAACGGAGTGAACGACGTATGGCGAAAAAGAACAAAAAAATGATCGCATTATCTTCAAGTCTCGCATTAACCTTGGTCGCGTTAGCCGGCTGCAGCTCGCAGAGCTCGTCTCCGCCGCCGGCAAGCTCACCGAAGACAGAGGGCCAGAGCCAGAAAAGCCCGGACGGTAAAAGCGCCGGCGGCAAATTGTTCGAGCAGCCGATGACATTGAAGGTAATGCTGCCGGATGGCGCCTCTCAGCCGATTGTGGCGGACGCGCCGGCGATTCAGGAAATATTCAAAAAGACGAATGTAAAAATCGAATTGCAGCCCTCGCCCGACACGAATTATGCGGAAAAGGTGCAAACGCTGCTCGCAACGAACAACATTCCCGATATAATCCGCATTCCGAAAACGAATTTTCTGGATTCGGCACCGCTGGCCAAAGCGGGGATGTTCGTAGCGGTGACGGATCATCTGGATGTCGCTCCGAACTTGAAAAAGGTAATCGAGGAAAATCCGGAAATTAAAAAAATGATGATTGACGGCAAACTGTACGGGTTTCCGGTTATGGGCAAATGGAAGGTGCGTTACGGCCAACTGCCGCTGATCCGCGACGATCTACTGAAAAAGCTCAATTTACAGGCGCCGACATCGTTCGAAGAGCTGTATCAGGTGCTGAAGAAATTCAAGGAAGCGTATCCCGATACGTATCCGATTACGTTCCGCAACGGAATTGCCAACTTTTTGCCGTATATGGCGTATGCTCTTGGTTCGGGCTACCCGATCTATTACGATCCGAACGTAAACGGCGGCAAATATGTGTACGGTCCTGCGCATGCTTCCGATTTCAAGCCGGTGCTCACTTATTTGAATAGGCTGTACAGCGAAAAGCTGCTGGACCCGGATTATGCCGTCAATACCGGTCAAACGTGGCAGGAGAAATTAAGCTCCGGCAAGTCGCTGTTCTATTATGACAACAATACGTACGGGCTCACATTTACAAAAGCGCTTCAGGCTAAAGACCCGCAAGCCAAATTCGAGCAGATTCGCATTATGAAAAACGACAAGGGACAGATCCGCAATTACGAATATCCGAAAGACTGGTGGCATATGTTTGCCGTCAGCTCGAAAGTGAAGGACCCGAAGGCGGTCGTCAAATTCATGGATTGGATGTACAGCGACGAGGGCGTACTGGCAACCAATTTCGGCGCCGAGGGCGAGCATTACAAACTGGATAACGGCAAACCGGTCGTTCTGGACAGCGTGCTGCAAAAATATTTGGATAAAAAGGATCCGTTCCACGCAATGCAATCCGCTCTCGGCACCGGGCTGCTCGCATTCGCCACTTATGTCGACGAAAGGCCGCTGATCGCCATTTCACCGCCGGAGCTGGAGACATGGAGCAAGCTGATGGAGCAGGATAAAGGCTATTTCCAAAATATTATGGACCCGCCGTTCAACAAAGAGGAAATGGATAAACTGAAGCAGCTGAAAACCCAGGTCGATACGCTTGTTCAGCAGGAAATCGACAAATTCATCATGGGCACCCGCAAGCTGAGCGATTATGACAATTTCGCCAAACAGCTGACGGACAAAGGCGCGTTGGACATTGAGAAAATTTATAACGACGCGAACGCGAGGCTGAAATAATTATAAATTCGGACAGAAAGCGAGGAACCGTATAATGATCATCGACCATATCCGCAATGCGCCGCTGTACTACGGCGTTCACGACAAGTTTGCCGCTTGCTTTGAATATTTGAACAATCAGGAGGCCGGCCAGCTGGGGCCGGGCACCTATGAGCTCGAAGGCTCCGAGCTGTTTCTGATGATACAGAGCTACCGGACAAGACCGGAGGAAGAGGGCTTCTGGGAAGCGCACCGCAGCTACATCGACATTCAGGTGATGCTCGAAGGTACGGAGCGGATGGGCTATGCTTATGCCGGTCAATTGGCGACAACGGAAGACCATCTGGACGAAAAGGATTACAGGGTACTGGCAGGGAAAGGCGATTTCGTGGATGTGCGCCCGGGCAGCTTCGTCATCTTTTATCCGGACGATGCGCATATGCCGTGCATGGCAACCGCCTCGGGGTCCGCTCCGGTAAAAAAAGCGGTGTTCAAAATCAAGCTGGGGAGGGGATGAAGCTGTGGACAGTCTGGCATTGAAAGCCCATATGCAGCAAGGCGGCCGGGTATACGGGACGTTGATCGTTTCGACGTCCCCCCGTTGGCCGGCGGAAGTGAAAAAGCTCGATTTGGATTTTGTATTTCTCGATACCGAGCATATGTCGATGGACCGCGATCAGCTCTCCTGGATGTGCCGTACGTATGAAGCGCTTGGCATGGCGCCGATCGTCCGGATTCCGTATCCGGACCCGCATCAGGCGACGATCGCGCTGGATGCCGGCGCCTCCGGCGTCGTCGCTCCTTACGTGGAGACGGTGGAGCAGGTCGTCGCGCTGCGCGGTGCGGTGAAAATGCGGCCGCTCAAAGGACGGAAGCTGCAGCGAATGTTGGACGGCTCGGAGGCTGCCGAGCCGGAGCTGGCCGTTTATCTGGAAGATTACAACGAGCGGCATCTGATGATTGTCAATATCGAGAGCGGACCTGCGCTGGAAGCGCTGGACGATATATTGGCCGTACCCGGTCTGGACGCCGTTCTGATCGGCCCGCATGATTTGTCCTGCAGCTTGGGCGTCCCCGAGCAGTACCGGCATCCGGTGTTCACAGAGGCGGTTGAAACGATTATTAAGAAGGCGCGGGCGGCGGGCGTGGCCGCCGGCATTCATTATTTTTTCGGCGTCGACCAGGAAATCGGCTGGGGCAAGGAAGGGCTGAATCTGTTCATCCATGCATCCGATATGACGGCGTTTGCGGAGAGCATGTCCCGCGACTTGCAAACGATCAAGCAGAGTCTTGGCGACCGTTCGGCAAGCTCGGCGGGCAGCATCCATATTTAAAAGTCCGGCGAACAAGCGGCGAAGCGGGCGGAATCGTTCTGGAGAAGCGTCAGCGTTCGCAGCGATCGATGGATGTTTCGTCTGCGCAGCCGACAATGATTCACCGGACGTATAAACATGAATCAGGATAACAGGAGTGATCATATGAATTCAAATCGTAAGTCGGCAGGAGAGGCAACGGTCCGTTGGGACTTTTCCGGTGCCGCCGTCGTCGTCCCGGCAGGACTCGAAGGGGCGGCGGCCAAGGCGGTTGCCGTGCTGCTTGAAGAAATTGAGAAACGCACCGGCATCATGCTTCCGGTAACAACCGAATGGCCGGTTGAAGCGCGGGCGGTCATTGCGGCAGGGACGGAAGCTTCATTAAATGGGATATTGACACAGTCCGACCGGCAGGCATTGGAAAGCCTCACCCGTCCCGGCAATGAAGGCTACCGGGTGCTGGGGCTTGAAGAACGGGGGCCGGCTGTGCTCATCGCCGGCGCCGACCCGCGCGGCATGCTGTACGGCATCGGCCATTTTTTACGCAAGGCGAAATTCGGACGCAATTCGATTCGCATCGAACCGAACATGGCGGTCTCCAGCACACCCCGCCATAGCTGCCGCGGGCATCAGCTTGGCTACCGCCCCAAGACGAATGCATACGATGCATGGTCGCCGGCGCAATTCGACCAGTATATCCGCGAGCTTGCGATATTCGGCGCCAACAGCATCGAAATTATGCCGCCGCGAACGGACGACGATGCGACGGGTCCGTTGATGCAGGTGGGGCCGCTCGATATGATGATCCGGTTGTCCGGAATCATCCATTCGTACGGACTCGATACATGGGTCTGGTACCCAAATATGGCCGATGATTATACCGACCCGGACACGCTTCGCGAAGAGCTGCGGGAGCGGGAGGAAATATTCGGCAAAGTGCCTTATATCGACGCCGTGTTTATCCCCGGAAGCGACCCGGGCGAGCTGCAGCCCGATGTGCTGTTCGCCTGGTCTGCGCAGGTGGCGGCGCTGCTGCGGAAATATCATCCCCATGCGAAGCTGTGGATTTCGCCGCAGGTGATGTCGCATGAGCCGGGCAAATGGCTGGAAGGCTTCCTTGCCCAAGTCGATCTGCAGCCGGAATGGCTGGGCGGGATCGTATTCGGCCCCCACGTCGATATTCCGCTGCCGGAGCTGCGCCGCCGTATCCCTTCCCAATATCCGATTCGCCGCTACGAGGATATTACGCATAATTTTCACTGCCAGTACCCGGTGGTGGATTGGGATCTTGCGTTTGCGCTCACGTTGGGCCGCGAGAGCATCAATCCGCGTCCGCTTGCCGAGAAGCATATTCATAATGTGCTGGAATCGTACGCAATCGGGAATATTTCATATTCCGAGGGCATAAACGATGACGTAAACAAATTTATTTGGAGCGATCAGGATTGGGATTCGCGCACCGAGGCGATCGAGACGCTGCGCGATTTCGCCCGCTTCTTTATTGGCGAGGCTTACGCGGAAGGCGTTGCGCACGGGCTGCTGGCGTTGGAGAAAAACTGGGAAGGGCCGCTGGCCGCCAATGAAACGATCGACCGGACATTAAGCATGTGGCAGTCGATGGAGCGGTCCGCGCCGCCGGAGGTGCTGAACAATTACCGGTTTCAAATGGGACTGCTGCGCGCTTATTACGATGCGTATATTAAGCGTCGGCTGCTGTACGAAACCGAGCTGGAAGCGAGGGCGCTGGATGCGCTCCGTTCGGCATCTGCGGTCGGTGCGATGGCCGCACTGGAGCGGATGGAGGCGATTTTGGCGAAAGCGAGAACCGAGCCGGTCGAGTCTGTCTGCCGGCAGCGCTGCTGGGACCTGGCCGACGAGCTATTCCGCAATATCGGGGCGCAGCTGTCCGTAATCCGGCATCAGGCGATTGCGCTGGGACGCGGAGCGTTCATGGACGCGATCGATTTCCCGCTGAACGATGCGGGCTGGCTGTTGGCACAGGCAGCCGCCATTCGCGAGCTGCCGGATGAAACCGGCAAACTGGATGCTATCGATCGCGTCTTGAACCGAACCAACCCGGGACCGGGCGGCTTTTACAATAACCTGGGCTCTTACACAGGCTTGCGGCAGGTGGATCCAGGCAAAGGCTGGGCGCAGGATCCCGGTTATCTCGAATCGCCCCGGATGGCTCCGGGTACGTATTTACTGCAGTCGGAGAAGCCGCTCGATCGAAACGTTATTCCGCCGCTTGCTTCAGTCCGGCATGTCAATACGCTGGCGGATACGCCGTTTACGGTGCGGTACGAGCGGTTGGACCCGGCGGCTTCGTACCGCATAAAGGTCGCTTACGTTGGCGATACAGCAAGCGATATTTCGCGGGATTACCACGTGACGCTGACAGGCGGAGGCGAGAACGGCCCGGTCATTCATGCGAATGTGCTTGTCGCGCAGGGACGCTGCAGCGAAGTGGAGTCGCCGCTGCCGCCTGCTGCTTATAGCGACGGCCGGCTTGTGCTTACATGGAAACGGGTCAGCGGCTTCAAGCGGCTGAACGTATCCGAGGTATGGATCATCCGGGAGCCGAAATAGTACCCGGGAGCCAAAATCATAATTGAATCGCAGGGAGGAAACGGAAAGATGAAACGAATGGCCGGGGGCGTATGGCCCACGATGGTCACCCCATTTACCGAGCAAGGCGAAATTGACTACGCTGCGTTGGAACGCGCGATTGAATGGTATATCGGATGCGGCGTTGACGGCTTGTTCGCCGTCTGCCAATCCAGTGAAATGTTCCGGCTCAGTCTGGAGGAGCGCGTTCAGCTTGCGGCATTCGTTAAGCGGCAGGCGAACGGTCGGGTTCCGGTCATCGCGTCGGGCCATATTTCCGATTCGTTCGAGGATCAGGTCGAAGAGCTCCGGGCTATTGCCGCGACCGGCATCGATGCGCTCGTTCTTATTACGAACCGGCTCGCAGGTGAGGACGAATCGGATGCGGTATGGAAAAGCAATCTGCAGAAGCTCCTTGAAGCGATTCCGCCGCATATCGCTTTAGGCTTCTACGAATGTCCGTTTCCGTATAAACGGCTCATTGCTCCGGAGCTGCTGCAATGGTGCGCAGGCACCGGCCGGTTCCTGTTCCTGAAGGATACGAGCTGCGATGTGGACAATATGAAGGCGAAGCTGGCTGCGGTTCAAGGCACCGATTTGCAAATTTACAACGCGAATTCGGCGACCTTGCTGGAAACGCTCAAGGCGGGAGTGACCGGCTACAGCGGCATTATGGCCAATTTCCATCCTGACTTGTATGTATGGCTGCTCCGCCATTGGCGGCAAAGCCCGGAGGAAGCCGAGCATCTGAGCTGCTTCCTCAGTATGACATCACTGATCGAGAAGCAGCTGTATCCGGTAAACGCGAAGTATTATCTTATGCTGGAAGGAGTTTACGCAGCGATGAACTGCCGTACCCGCAGCGTCCTCGATTTTACGGCGACTCACCGGCTCGAGGTTGAGCAGCTGCGCCGCATTTCCAAGTCGTATGCGGAACGATACCCCGCTTTAACGGGGCGATAAATCCGCGAACCGGATATAACCTGCGGTTTGAATAAAGGATACCCTCAATGCAGATCGCGGCATTTAAAGCCGCCTGCATTGGGGGTATTTTTTTAGTTGAAGAAAGCAAGTACCTGCGGTCGAAGAGAAGGTCAATTAAATAGGTCTGACCTATACGCTGAGCGAAGATTTCGCTTATTGTGGTCCGCGACTTCGACAGGATGGATGATGACGGTGGCTGATGACAATATGGAGCGATGGATATTATACTAATCTAGGATGAATCCCCGAATGTGTGTGCTTCAACTAAAACACGGTTCGATTGGGCTTCTATTTGCATGTAATCCCTCATGATTATTGAATCTGCCGTATTGATTATAGATTAGCTAAAACCCCAGTACATCAGCATTTACAGCCATTATTCAGTAATTATCTGCCACGGTGATTATAGACATGAATCTGGAAGACAGGTAAGTTAGGACTATCCCTAGTGATTACAAACAGACGGGAAACTTTGGAGGGATGTGTGATGCAGAACAGTTCTACTGCAATTCAATCTGTTGCCGCTTCCAAGATGGCAATATTCAACCGCCGGTTCAAGAAGCAAAAATGGTTTTATCTGATGCTGCTCCCCGGACTCTTGTACTTCTTAATCTATAAGTATGTGCCTATGTGGGGGGTTCTGATAGCCTTTCAGGATTTTCAACCCTTCCAGGGATTTTTCGGAAGCAAGTGGGTTGGACTTAAGCATTTCGAGACGTTCTTCATGGAAGAGACATTCTGGATGCTATTTCGAAACACGTTTATTCTGGCAGTATACAATATTTTATTCTTTTTTCCTTTACCCATTGTTATTGCCCTGATGTTAAATGAAGTGCGCAAGGATGTTTTTAAGCGTTTTATCCAAACCTTTATTTACATTCCGCATTTTGTTTCCTGGGTTGTGGTAATTGGGATCAGCTTCCTGTTTTTTTCAAAAGATGGCGGCATCGTCAATAATGTATTGGTTAGCGTTGGTAGTGAGCCCGTCAACTTTTTGCTTAGCAAGGACTGGTTCCGCACAATCATTACATCACAGGTGATGTGGAAAGAGACTGGGTGGGGCACTATCATCTTCCTTGCTGCGCTCGCAGGTGTCGATCCCGGCTTATACGAGGCAGCGAGAATAGATGGAGCCAACCGTTGGCGCCAAATGTGGCACATAACGCTTCCTGCTATCCGAAGCACCATTATTATTTTGCTCATTTTGCGAATCGGTCATTTCCTTGATTCCGGGTTCGAGCAAATTTTCCTTATGGTTAATCCGATGAACCGCGAGGTAGGGGAAGTGTTCGATACGTATGTATACAGTACGGGTATTTCCCAAGGGAAATTCAGCTATAGTACCGCGGTAGGCATGTTTAAATCAATTGTTGGATTAGTTCTAGTCGTAGTTGCCAACCGTTTAGCTAAGCGGTTCGGCGAAGACGGAATTTACTAACGGTAGGAGGACACCGGTATGGTAGACAAAAGTCTATCCAGTAGAATATTGGATGGAATCAATTATTTGCTGCTATTGCTCATCGCTGCTGCTTGTGTGTTGCCGTTTATCTATATATTGGCTGCATCGATTACAGATCCACAGGAATTGATAAAAAAAGGATTTATTTTATTTCCAACAAAATTTTCACTTGTCGGTTATCAATATATTTTGTCGACCGATGTTATTCTATCTAGTTTATCCGTTTCAATAGGTATAACCGTTGTCGGAACCTTGGCGAATTTGTTTTTCACCGCGTTAATGGCGTATCCTCTTGCCCAAAGGGATTTAATGGGTGTGAGCTTCTTCATGAAGATGGTCGTGTTCTCTATGCTGTTTAGCGGCGGGATGATTCCAACCTATCTTGTTGTAAAGGAGACGGGGCTTCTCGACAATCCAGCCGCGCTCATTGTTCCGGGCTTGATAAGCGCGTTTAACCTGATTATTATGCGCAGTTTCTTCCAGCAGCTTCCGGATGGGCTTGAGGAGGCCGCACGGATTGATGGCTGCAGCGATATAGGGATTTTATTCCGCATCGTGCTTCCTTTGTCAGCGCCCGTACTTGCTTCGCTCGCTTTATTTTATGCGGTAGGGCATTGGAACGCGTACTTTAATGCCATTTTATACATCAATGATAGTACATACTGGCCTATCCAAGTATGGTTAAGACAAATTGTTATATTATCTCAAGGAGGGATTGGGGATTCTTCGCAATTCGGCGATGATTTTGTTCCACCACCGGCGGAAACCATTAAGATGGCGGTTATTGTGCTCTCGACATTGCCTATTTTGATAGTCTATCCGTTTTTGCAAAAGCACTTTGCCAAAGGAGCATTATTGGGGTCAGTGAAAGGCTAAAACTATAGTAAAAATTTATATTAATGAAGAGGAGATTTTGAATGAAAAAGAATATATCCCGCAAGTCTGTAAAATTGCTCACTGTTATCTGTGCCACTTGCTTAACAGCTTCGATGCTTGCAGCGTGTTCTTCCACTAAGAAAGAAACTCCGTCAGCTCAACAACCGGCGGGCACCCCGGCAAAGCCGTTGGAATTGAAGGTCATGATGATTCAGCAATCCCCGGAGCCTCCGAAAAAGGATAGCCCCTTTTTAAAGAAAATCGAGGAGTACACGAATACAAAGCTGGATATCACGTGGGTACCGGGAGCGGGAACAGCTTATGACGATAAAGTAAGCGCTACGATTGCCTCAGGAAATTTACCTGATCTGATCTTGCTCCGGAAAACGAAAGAGACGGCAAATTTGAATGCGCAGCTGTCAGGTGTATTCTGGGAGCTTACTCCTTACCTGAGAGACTACAAAAATTTGAGCAAAATGAGTCCGGTAGCGGCCAAGAACGCAAGTATAAGCGGGAAGCTGTATGGTATTCCGCGCGAGCGTGTGCTTTCCCGTTATGGAATGATTATCCGTAAGGATTGGCTGGATAATCTGGGGCTCCAGATGCCGAAATCGTCTGATGATCTTTACAAGGTGGCTAAAGCTTTTAGCGAGAACGATCCGGATAAAGACGGCAAGAAAAATACATTCGGCATTCAGGAAGACGCCACCATGGAGCTGCTTAAGCAACTGACTATTTACAACGGCGGTCCGAACGGTTGGGGATTGAAGGACGGCAAGGTTACGCCGGATTTCTTGTATCCGGAATTCAAATCCGCGTTGGATTTGTATAAGAAAATGGTCAGCGAAAAAATTATAGCTGCGGATTTCCCGATTGCTAAAAAATATGATTACTTCAATCAAGGCAAAGCCGGCATATATTTCTCTGTTATCGACGACGGCTACGGCCGCCATATAGATATGATAAAGCAGGATCCTAAAGTAGTGGTTGATGTCGCGCAAAACTTCGACGGGCCGCAGGGACAACGGGTAAGGGGCACTAACGGGTATGACTCCTTGATTGCAATCCCTAAGTCAAACGTGAAAGATGAAGCAAAATTGAAGCAAGTCCTTGGTTTCTTGGATAAAATGGGCGATGAGCCGATGCTATCCTTAATCAATGCAGGCATAGAAGGAACGGACTATAAGACAGAAAACGGAACCGCAAAGAAAATTGACGGATCAAAGGGATCTGACGATTGGCAAAACTTTAGATGGGGCAATCCATACGCGGGCGTGAAGCTTATGAAAACGCCGATTGAGCAAAAGATCGATAAGCTATTTACGGATAACGAAAAAATTGGGGTTGTTGACATAAGTGCTGCTCTGCTTTCCGACATGAACACTCAAAAAGGAGTTGATTTGAAGAAAGCTGTTACGGATGCACAAGCCAAATATGTTCTTGGTGAGCTGGACGAGAAGGGCTGGGAGGCTGTTGTAGCCAAGTGGCGCTCAGGTGGCGGAGACAAAATCATCGAGGAATTTACCGCCGATTATAACAAGAGTAACGGTAAATAAACAGAATTTCTATAGGAATCCGCCGAGACTTCGGCGGAATCCTTTTTAGCATCTGTTCATATTTAATACTGAATAAAAGGAAATGATGATAATGACAAAAAGCATTCGTTTGCCACAGCCGTTTGAGCCCTTATTCAACTATCCGATCCGCGACACCTCAATTTGTCTTGGGGAGGACGGTTATTATTATTTGACGGGAACAACAGGAGCTCCCGATTGGTGGGCCGTAACGGGAGATATCCAGGTGTGGAAATCGGCAGACCTGATCGAGTGGAATCCCGTTATAACGAAGCCGCGCAAATGTTCCACCGTATGGAATGTGGATCGGAACGGTACTTGGCAGAAGGAGACAGGTCTTCGGGACGACGCGCCATTCCGCCCGCTCTGGGCGCCTGAGATACATTATATGAAGGGTACCTTCTGGCTCACGTACAGCATTCCCAGACTCGGGAACGGTTTGTTAAAGAGCGTCAGCGGGAGCGCTGAAGGGCCTTATGTGGATTGTATCTCGGCGAACTCGCCGGTTAGTCCTCATATCGATGCATCACTCTTCCAAGACGAGGACGGAACCGTATATTTTCTGTGCGATAACGGTAAGATTGCCCGGATGAATGAGGACATGACGGGCTTGGTGGAGGAACTGCGCCTTCTAGCTCCAGCTAATGCCGAGCATGTTGGGTTTGAGGGCACGTTTTTGTTTAAAGCTCATGGCAAGTATCATCTAGCCGGAGCCGACTTCGTTGATGGTGATTATCATTGCTTCGTTGCGAGCTCTGAGCATGTGTATGGTCCCTATGGTGACCGTTATCTGGCGGTTCCGCATGGCGGACATAACATGTTCTTTCAGGATAAGGATGGACAGTGGTGGAGTACGTTCTTTGGTAACAACTCCAATGCACCTTTTAAGGAACGTCCGGGGATATTGAAGGTAGAATTTGATGAAGAATTACGTATAAGGCCGGCAGTCATTCATACTGGGCAAGATTGATGGGAGGGACGGACTTGAACACCTCTATTCTGAACCATATTCAGTCACCTATAGTACTTCAAGGCAATAGTCATATCGCTTACCGTGATCCTACGGCACACTATGATGAAGGTGTATTCAGGCTGTACTATACCTTGGTCGAGACCGAGTCAGACGGACAGGTATATATGTATACGGCCATGAGTGAAAGCCAGGACCTGGTGAATTGGAGCGAGTCGAGACGATTGACCCCGAGAGACAACAGCTTGAATTTTTCAAGTCCAGGCAACATCATTCGTCATAACAACCGTTGGGTGATGTGTCTCCAAACATATCCAAGGCCTAATGGGGAGAAGTACGGTAATGCGAGCTCCAGGATTTGGACCATGGAGAGCATGGATCTCGTTCGTTGGACTGAACCGGAGCTGCTGCTGCTGAAGGGTGAGGAAACTCCAATTGAACAGATGGGGCGGATGATTGATCCCTACTTTATTGAAAGTAAGGATGAGCCGGGGAAATGGTTATGCTTTTATAAACAGAATGGCGTAAGTCTCTCGTACTCATACGATTTGAAGCGTTGGACATTCTATAGAAACGAAAACGCTGGGGAGAACGTTTGTATATTGAATGAAAAGGATCAATACGTTATGTTTCACTCTCCGGAGAACGGCATTGGGATTATGAGATCGACCGATTTGGAAAACTGGGTTCATGACGAGGGCTTGCTCACTTTTGGACAGCAGGAATGGGATTGGGCAAAGGGGAGAATTACAGCGGGTTTTGTATTAGACTGCAGATATGTAGAGGGGATCGAGAAGTTTCTTATGTTCTTTCACGGGACTGGTCCTGAGGATGAGCGCATTGTTTTTGATACTCATGCCTGTATTGGGATTGCGTGGAGTAACGATCTTGTCGAGTGGCAATGGCCGTAATCCCTTTTGAGCTTTTTTACTAAATATAATACAATGTTAATATTGTATATATTTCATGTTGTATGGAAGGATATCGTGTATGTCAAGGCTGTTTACATCCAAGTATTTGGTACGACTCCTCATATTTAGTCTCTTAATCGGAACCGTTCCTGTGGTTACATTAGGAACCCTATCCTTCATTCGGGCCAAGGACAGCGTTCAGCAGAAGGTTAATGATAGTAATATGCAGCTGCTTCAGCAGACACAAATGAACGTAGAGCAGGTGCTGCAACTATTTGAAAATCTCATGACGCAGTATGTGGGCACCTTACTGGTCAGGGAAGCGCTCCAAATGTCCATCACCGCGCGAAACTTTGAAATGGCAAATGAGCTGGCAATGGGGCTGAATAAGCTGCAGCCGTTTGAATTGGGCGCCAAGAACGTGTACTTGGCTAATCATAAGTACGGTTGGATCATATCCAACCAAGGCTATTCAAATCTGGATAATTCGGACATGAAAGGAGCTGTCCAGAGCTACTTTAATGCTGAAGCAGCTTCCTACTGGACAAGCGTAACTCATGAACCTGCCTCAGGCGTTAGGCTCATAAAGAAGCTCCCACTTAACTCGCCGAATACCACTGGGGTAATTATAGGCGAGCTTCCGGCCTATTCGTTGGAGAAGCTTGTTTTCAATGAGTCGGCTGACCGGGAGACGGTTATTCTGGATAGTGAATACCGTTTGTTAACGCAGCCTCAAAGTCGCGTAATCCAGTCTTCGGACGAGCTGCAGCATGCTATTGAAAGCATTAAGCAATCGGACAACCCGGCTCTAGGTTATTTAACGTTTAAGACTCATAATGAGACGATTGGAGTCATGTATCGCAGTTCTGACTATAATGGCTGGAAATACTTGTCCTTTTCATCCGTAAGCGATATCACTAAGGATTCCCGATCCATAGGCTGGTACACTCTTTTTGTCTGCCTCGGGGTATTCTTGATCATCTTCATCTTATCGTGGGCCGGATCCAAACGTTTGTATTCACCGATCCAACGCGTCTTGTCCTTTGCAGTAGGTGAACAGTCCACTGACGACCACCACAAGGATGAGCTTCAATTAATAGGAGATCATATTCATTCTCTTCGAAATTCACAGACCGAGCTGCGTGATCAACTGCACAAGCATTCCAAACAGTTGGAGGCATTCTTTATCCGCAGGCTGCTGCACGGAGAAATCCGGCCCAAGGAAACACAGGAGCGCTGGGCGCAGTTCGCCTATGATACACAGCCTGCCCAGTTCGGAGTTATGACGGTTCAGATCGATAACTTAGAGAATTCAAGATATAGTGAGAGCGACCTTGATTTACTGATGTTTGCGATTAATAACATTGTGAGTGAGCTTATTCCGGCCACCAATCGTTTAGAGCCTGTCGTTATGGTGAATAATCAAGTGACGATATGCCGCAGCAGTATAGTAGAAGGTCGTGACTACGGGAATGACTTGTACCAATATGCCGAACGGATTCAAGCAACGATCCGCGAGCTGCTTCACCTCAAGATCAGCGTAGGTATCAGTCGTCCATTTATGGATATTAACGATGCCTCACATGCTTATAAGCAAAGCCTTGAAGCTTTAACCTACAGAGTTCGGTTTGGCGAGCAAGTAATTCTACCTTTTGATAGCGTATTACCGGACACCCGGATTGCTGCGGCCTATCCTGATTGGCTTGAGAAAGAGCTGATTGAAGCGGTTAAGATGGAAGAACGGGATAAAGCACGCGACATTTTAAAAGAGTTTATTCAGAAGGTGCTTGTGGATTATCCGCGTTACTATGATTTTCAGATGGCTCTAACCCGCTTGCTGATTGATTTGATTAGGGAGTGGCAGGAAGCCGGGGAAACGATGACCCCTCTACACGTATCCGGGAAGCCTATTAACGAGCATCTGCTGGAGCTAAAGACGGTTGAGGAGATCGAGGAATGGATCTTTCATAATGTTATTGATCCGATGATGGCCGCGCTGCACCAACGCTGGGAAAGCCAGAATAAGAAAATATCCGAACGTATGCTGGATATGATTCATAGCAAATTCGAGAGTGATCTAACCTTGGAGCTGTGCGCATCTCGTTTGAATTATCACCCGAACTATATTAAGACGGTGTTCCGCAAAGAAACAGGCAGTAATTTCAGCGACTATCTCTCCAAATATAGACTTTCGGTAGCTAAGCAATGGCTGGTAGAGACCGAGATGAAGATTACCGAGATCGCTGAAAAGCTCCAGTACCACAATTCCCAGAACTTTATCCGCTATTTCCGTAAGATGGAAGGCATGACTCCGGGACAGTATCGTGAAAAGCACCGATGATTCAATATTCGAGTAGAATATCATTACAGGAGCCGCTTTTTCCACAGAAATGGAAAGATAGAGCGGCTTTCATGTGCTTTGAGGATTATAGAGCCTGCACCGATGAATATTTCCTACAATTGATACTATTAGGATTGTCGACAGGAATCGGGCAACTTAGTAATCTGTTGTTTAGTGTCCAAAGAAGCTGCAGTCAGCAAATGGAGTGAGGGGATGGGTATGGGCTGGAAAAGCGATAGCGGTCGCCTTTGAAATCGTGTTATTACCGCCGAATCAATTCCATGCAACACGATTTCAACAGCGATTGGAAGCCCAAAGTATAAAATCCGGGGAACCAAGGTGTTTCCCTTTTTAAGTTTTTTGGTAAGTAGAGTTATGGAGACCAATATTTTACGACAAATATTTTTTGATGAACATAACCATTGGGAAAACTTTGTAAAGAAGCATGGGAAACAAATACGGCCAGTCGTCATGAAAGAAGTAGAAAAGTTCAAGAACTGCGGAAATACAAAGAAAGGATTTAAACTGCTCATCTGCGAAGGCTGCCATGACATGAAAGTCATACCATACCGGTGTAAAGGCCGATTTTGTACAACCTCCTCATGCAATGAAACCGAAGAATGGAGCCGGGTGTTAGCAGAGGAAGCATTTCAAGTGAATCATCGGCATGTCATGATGACGATCGATGAAGGATTGAGGGATATTTTCCTGAAACATCGCGGCTTACTGAAGGAATTCATGAACGAAGGAGTAAGAATTGTAAAGGAATACTTCGAAAAAAAGCATAAAGTCACACCCGGGATTATCGCTGGGCTGCATACGTTTGGATCGAGGCTAAACTTTAATCCTCATATCCATATGGTAGTGACCATGGGGGGCATGAAAGCAAATGGAGAGTGGAAGAAGTATGACTATATACCGTTTGAAATGTTGCGAAAACAATGGCAAACGGTCGTACTGAAGCTGATTCGTCGAAACTTGAGTACCGCGGAAAAAAAGGAAGTGCAGCCTTTGCTGCAGAAGGCCTTCACAGAAAATGAGGAGGGCTTCTATGTGCATGCGCCGAAGCAGAAAGGAGATGTGAAGGCGCAACTGGGATACATTGGCCGCTATATGCGTCGACCCGCGATTGCAGTAAGGCGGATCGAGGCCTATGACGGACAATACGTTACCTTTCGTTATATGAACAAAACGGAAGAAGCGGAGAAAAGAGAAACCGTCACGGTGGAAGAGTTTATGGCCCTGTTGATCCGTCATATTCCGGATGAACAGTTTAAAACGATCCGTCATTACGGAGTATACTCTCGCCGTACCAAAAAGCTTGCCAAAAAGCTCATCACCGCTTGGCAAAAGGAGGCGAGAAGATGGATTGTGAAAGCGAAACGTACTCTGCGCCGTCAAACATGGAACGAGAAAGTAGAGAAACGAACAGGACAAGATCCAATGGTCTGCCCAAAATGCGAATGTTATTATGAATACAAGGGAGAAGTCTGTCCTGAGGACGGACAGCTTGTAGTAAAGTATGCGGCATGCCAAAATACAAGGGCAGTGCTAGAGAGGATGATCGACCCTGTCACCGGTATCCAAGAAAAGAAAACCAGGAAAGAAAAAGAAACCGAAGCCATTGATCCTAAGCAAGTACCTACAGTCGAAAGAGGCCGTCAATTATGTATGTCTGACGTGTTCGGAAAGCGAAAAGATACCGCTTAGTGTGGTCCGGGACTTCGATAGGATGGATGATGGAGACCCGGAAGTGCCCCCGCAATTCGCATGTGAAGCTTGCGGCGGAGCCATGTACCCGGAATACTACAAAGGTGTACATGGTTATGAATACCGGATCGAAGACCGGTTAGTAAAAAAAGAGGTAGCAGAAGACACAAGGGTAGAACAGTAAGAGGGCATGGATGTGGGGTGGAAAGTTTACGGGCCGTCTTTGAAGTCGTGCTCCCCCTGCCTAGTCTAATCGAAGGAACACGACTTCAACAACGGCTGTAACCCCACATCCATCCCTCCCCACGCTCAAACGTAAATCTTACACCAAGGACGCCGCAAGGCGTTTTTCTTATATTTCCAAAAAATGCAATTCCGGCTATAATCAATGAAAGCAGCAGAATTTAAGGATGTCCGGAGCCGGAGAGCTTTTGCTGTGATGTGACATCTGCCAAAAGCCGGGATCGTTTAGTTGACCAAGGTTGCATCAGCGATTCTATTCATAATGGAGGGATAGTGGATGGATCTGGAAGGTCTTATTTCCTTTGCAAAACCATTCTACGAAAGCAAGGATCTCATGCATGATCTGACTCATATCGACAGAATGCTTCATTCCGCTGAACGCTTATTAAAGCATTATCCCGAAATTACCGATCATGACTTGATCGTGTACGGCTGTTATTTTCACGGTTTTATTTATTCGCATGAGTCAGCTATCCGGCTGTATCTCAATGGCTTGAGCCTCCCCGGAACTTATATTGATAAAATCGTTACCGCTGCCTGGGAATCGCAAAAGGACGAGGTGCCTGAATCGCTCGAAGGCAAGCTGCTGCACGATGCGCACCGAATAGAAGGGGGTAAAACGTACCTGATCGTAAAATCGTTATGTACAGGTACGGCCAGGGGTCAAAGTCTGGAGCAAACACTGGATTATTTTGAAGCCCATGTGTTGAGTAAAGGAGTTTGTTATTTGCCGGAAGCCCAATTCATTTATAAGGAAATGCAGCAATTCGCGGACATGTTTATAAAAGATTTGCGTGCGAGCCTGCCAGCCAGTCATAAAGGGATTTGATAAGAGAGCGGGGGAATTCGGATGTTATCGGTATCAGCCGATTGTTTAGGCTGCAGCTTGGCGAACGGCCGGATGCCTGCCGAAATTGTATATGAAAATGAATACGTGACCTGTCTGCTCGACATAGCGCCCATACATGAGGGGCATATGCTGATTTTGCCGAAATCGCATGTGCTCGATCTTGACGAAATGGACGAAAATACGGCAGCTGCCGTGATGATGGCATCCGCTGTGCTTTCCAGGTTGCTGAAAAGGACATTTGCGCCTGATGGCATTACGGTGATGCAAAACGGCGGAGCATTCAATGATTTGAAGCATTACCATATGCATGTGTTTCCAAGATACAAGCAGGACGGCTTCGCCTGGGTAGAGCCGGCCGATACGCATTATGCGGGGCAGCGGCTCGCCGAAACGAGACGAAAGCTCAAAGGACTTTTGAAAAACGGGGAGGGAATACATTGATCGACGTTGAAATTAAAAAGGTGCAGCCGAACGATCCGGACCTGCTCCGTTTAATCGCCAAGCTGGACGAGGAGCTGCTGGAGCGTTATCCGGCCGAGGAAGTACACGGAGTGGATGTCACGGATCCCCGCGTTCGCGAGATCGTATTTATTATTGCGTATGCGGGCCGCGACGCTGCGGGCTGCGGAGCGATCCGTCCGTTGGACTCGAAGAGTACGGAGCTGAAACGTTTTTTTGTGGACCGCGATTACAGGAAGCAAGGCATAGCGGGCCGCATGCTGGCGTTTTTGGAAGGGCAGGCGAAGGAGCAATGCTTCGAAACGATCAAATTGGAAGCGGGTCCCGGGCAGCCGGAGGCGCTCCGTTTTTATGAAAAGCATGGTTACCGGGAAATTGACAAGTTCGGCGAGTATGCGGCCTGCGAACTGAGCATTTGCTACGAGAAGAGGATCGGATAGAGCGGGATTAACGAAAAAATTTGAACGAAAAGAGTGATTCGGCTTGTTGAAGCTATTTTTCTCTTATTATCGGCCCTATAAAAAACTGTTTGTGCTCGATTTCGTCTGCGCCGTAGTCGCCGGGCTGCTCGAGCTCGGGTTTCCGCTTGCCGTCAACCAGTTTGTCGACAAGCTGCTGCCGGGCAAGGACTGGGGCTTGATTTTATGGGCGTGCGCTGGCTTGCTGGCGGTGTATGTATTGAATACGGTGCTGCAATTTGTCGTAACCTACTGGGGCCACATGCTGGGGATCAACATCGAGACCGATATGCGGAAAAAACTGTTCGAGCATATCCAGAAGCTGTCTTTCCGATTTTTTGACAACAATAAGACCGGTCATCTGATCGCCCGCATTACGAACGATTTAAATGAGATCGGGGAGATTGCGCATCATGGTCCTGAAGATATTTTCATCGCCATTATGACGTTGGTCGGCGCATTTATTTTAATGCTGTTCATTAATTGGAAGCTGGCTATTTTGACGTTCCTCATCATTCCGTTCATGGCTTGGCTGGCGATCTTTTTCAGCCGCAAAATGACTTCGACCTACCGCCGTCTGTTCGGCGATGTGGCTGAATTTAACGCTCGGATTGAAGATAATGTCGGCGGAATTCGCGTGGTGCAATCGTTCGCCAATGAAGAATATGAAAAGCGGCTGTTTGCGATCAACAATCAACGTTTTCGCGAGACGAAGCTGCTTGCCTACAAAATTATGGCCAAGAGCATGTCGGTCAGCTATATGATGATGCGGCTCGTATCGATGTTCGTTATGATTTGCGGCACCTGGTTTGTCATCCGGGGCGAGCTGTCCTACGGCGGTTTTATCGGGTTTTTGTTGTTGTCCAACGTCTTTTTCCGCCCGATCGAAAAAATTAACGCCGTTATCGAGAGCTATCCGAAAGGGATTGCCGGCTTCAAGCGGTATGTTGAAATATTGCAAACGGAGCCGGATGTTGCCGATGCTCCGGATGCGATCGAAGTGAAAAAGCTGCGCGGCGATATCCGGTTCAATCAGGTAACGTTCGGCTACGAGACCGATAAAAAAATTATTAGCAACATCGATCTTTCCATTCGGGCAGGCGAAACGGTAGCCTTTGTAGGACCGTCTGGAGCCGGGAAAACGACGATATGCAGCCTGCTGCCGCGCTTTTATGAAGTGAACGCCGGCAGCATTCAGATTGATGGGATCGACATCCGGCATATGACGTTGAACTCGCTGCGCAAGCAGATCGGCATCGTGCAGCAGGACGTATTTTTGTTCTCCGGTACGCTGCAGGAAAACATAGCTTACGGCAAGCTGGACGCGACGAAGGAAGAAGTCTGGGAGGCGGCGAGACGGGCCCAGCTGGAACCGTTTATCCGTCAGCTGCCTCAAGGCATGGAAACGATCATTGGCGAACGCGGCGTCAAGCTGTCGGGCGGCCAGAAGCAGCGTCTTGCGATTGCCCGGATGTTTTTGAAAAACCCGCCGATTCTTATTCTGGACGAAGCGACATCGGCGCTCGATACGGAAACGGAGGCGGCCATACAGCAGTCGCTCTCCGAGCTGTCGGCCGGACGTACCACTTTGGTCATTGCCCACCGACTGGCCACGATTAAAAATGCGGACCGTATTGTCGTCGTCACGGAAAAAGGAGTGACCGAGCAAGGACGTCACCAGGAGCTGATCGCAGCAGGGGGCGTATACAGCCGATTGCACAAGGCGCAATTCGGTTCTTAAACGGGCACGAACTACTTGTAGAGGAGCTTAGACCGGCATGGCGAATCAAAAGGATACCAAACCAGTGGGGCTGACGGCCTCCGCCGGTTATCAAATCGGAGTGAGAAGGACACTGCCCATTTCAACCGAGCATGCATGGGCGTATATCGTCTCGCCGGAAGGACTTGAACGGTGGCTGAGCAGCGGCAGAGCACTGGCCGTTCAAAAAGGCGAGATTTATACGACGAAAGACGGCTTTACCGGGGAGCTGCGGGTTGTCAAACCGTATGAGCAGCTTCGTCTTACATGGCAAAAGCAAGGCTGGTCGCAGCGATCGACGCTGCAAATCCGTCTGCTAGCGGGCGGACCGGTAAAGACGACCGTCAGCTTTCATCAAGAAAAGCTGGATAGCGCAGATGTCCGCGCCGATATGAAAGCTTATTGGGAAGCGGCAATCGAGCAAATGAGTGCAAACGGGAGCTAAGCGGCGGCAAGCCGACCTGCAATATAAATCGATGAAGCGAAATGCGGCGGCAAAAGCTTGAGTAATCAAGCTTTTATTGTCGTTGGGCGGATGTTTCGCGATGAAGCGAACGACAAAGTCAAATAAGGCTGCTAATGGAGGAACAACAATGGGGATCGAAATCGTCGCACTGGAAGCATCGCTTGTTGCAAAAGCGAGCAGAATGGTCAGCGGTTATCTGTTTTCTTCGTCAAATGGAACTGATGAACCTGCAGTGACCCCCGAGCTTGCGCAATCATGCGTACCGCTTCTCGAACGGTTGTTGAGCTCCGGACTAGCGGAGCTTTACATGGCCGTGCAGGACGGGCAGCACATTGGGTTTATGCTCCTCTCATGGAGCTTTTCGATGTCCAAAGGGCGTCCGGTTTTGCGTGTGGAAGCTCTGTATACATCTCCGGACTACAGAAATCAGGGCATAGGCAAAAAGCTGCTGCAATATGCGGTTGGCTTGGCCCGAACGAAGCAGGCCGTCCGTTTGCAACTTGAAACAGATGAAACGAATGTGCCCGCCCGCGTTCTATATGAGGACCTTGGGTTTGAAAAAATAGAGGGCAAGGGCGTCTATATGTTATTTTTATAATAATAGCGGCTTCCGGGCGAAGCGATGCGAATCGGATTGAAGGTGAATCAGTCGAATGAAAGAAGCGGAGCAGGAACTGCAGCTTGCGACATTTGCGGGAGGCTGCTTCTGGTGTATGGTAAAGCCGTTCGATAAGCTGCCGGGAATTATCTCCGTCATTTCCGGCTATACGGGCGGCTATACGGATAATCCGACCTACGAGGAGGTCGGCAGCGAAACGACGGGACATGCCGAGGCGGTACAAATTACGTTTCAGCCGGCGGTATTTCCTTATCGGCGGCTGCTGGAACTATTTTGGAAGCAGATAGATCCTACGGATCAAGAGGGACAATTCCATGACCGGGGCTATTCTTACCGGACGGCGATTTTCGTCCATAATGAGGCTCAGCGGAAGGAGGCGGAAGCGTCCAAGCACGAGCTGAGAGCAAGCGGACGCTTCAAAAAGCCAATCGTAACGGAAATTGTAAAGGCAGGTCCGTTTTACACGGCTGAAGAGGAGCATCAGGATTACTATAAGACCCATTACATGCACTATAAATTATACCGGGACAGCTCAGGACGCGATGAATTCGCACAGCGTCACTGGAACGGGAAAAAAGACAAGGAACGTTTGCGCCGCAGGCTGACGGAACTGCAGTATGACGTTACGCAAAACCGGGCTGCCGAGCCTGCATTCCGGAATGCGTACTGGAACCATTTTCAAGAAGGGCTGTATGTGGACGCGGTGAACGGCGATCCGCTTTTCAGCTCGCATGACAAGTTTGACTCAGGGAGCGGCTGGCCCGGATTCTCGAAGCCGGTAGAAGAAGGCTTTATCGCCAAGGAAGCGGATTTAAGCGGCGGCCGGGTGAGAACGGCGATCCGCGGCAGACTGTCCAATTCCCATCTCGGTTATTTGTTTCTCGATGGACCCCCGCCTTCCGGGCAGCATTACCGGATCAACTCCGCTGCGTTGCGGTTCATACCGAAAGAAGATTTGGCGCGGGAAGGCTATGAACGTTATGCGAAGCTTTTCTTTGCGTGAGTGCGGCTGGGCGCCTTTTAAAGAAAGGCGCTTTTATTTTGACTGTCAAGCAACTATAATGAGTGTATCAAAATGCAACGAGGTTAAATAATGATGATTCATGCGTTGGTGATTGCACCTTATAAAGGTTTATTCGAGTTGGTATCGGGCTTAAAGGAAGAATTGAGCGATTTTCGTCTTACGATGCTGCAGGGCGACCTCTCCGAAGTTCTGCCGTTAGTCGGGCAAATGGAAGAAGGGCAGTACGATGTGATCGTCAGCCGCGGCGGTACGGCCAGGCTGCTGCGCCAGCTTGTTACGATTCCGGTTATCGAGATTCACGTTTCCGGCTATGACATGATGCGTATTCTTACGCTGGTGCAAGGCATTTCGTCCCGTGTGGAAATGATCGGTTTTCCGAATGTAATCGACGGCTTTATTGCGGTGTCGCGGATTATGGGGATTGACATCCCTTATACGGAAATCGGTCGCGAGGAAGAAGCGTCGCAGGCGGTTGCGCGCGCGAAGGAAAAAGGCGTCGGCGTTGTGCTCGGAGATACGGTCACCGTCAGAAAAGCGCAGGAGCTGGGGATGGAAGGCATTCTGATTACTTCCGGCAAAGAAGCTGTGCTGGAAGCTTTCGCCCAAGCGAGATATATGCGGACGATCGCAGCGCGTTATGAACAAAAATATACGGTTTATGAGCACCTGCTTGACAAGCTGGACGCGGGCCTCGCCGTATTGAACGAACAGAACCGGTTCCAGTACGTGAACGATGCTTTTTGCGCGCAATGGGGAATTTCCGGAGACAAGCCGCTTCATGATGCGCCGATAGAACGAGGCACTTGTTTGTCCAAGCTGATCACATGCTTGAAGCTAGGCATAGATATCGACCGGGTCGCATTAACCTGCAGGCCGGCGCATTCGACGCCGATGCTTGTAAGCGCGGCCGCGCATGCGGCGGAAGCCGGCTTCTATTACGTTCAATCCGATTCCAAGCCCGATTCCGCTGCTGAGCACGTGCTGAGCGTCAGCTTTTGGACGGAGGCCGGTCAGGGCAATACGTTTCTGCAGCCGCTCGGGCAAACAGCCAACGCAGGCTCTCTCGCCGCGGGAGACGCGCCGGATGGACTTCCGATTGCCGTGTACGGGGAAAAAGGCTCGGGCAAGCGGCTGTGGAGCGCAGCATGGTCGGGCGGCGAACATACGGCTCAGGCTGAACAAGAGCGGCTGTTCATCGCGGCGGAGCTGCCGAAAGCGGGCAAACTTTCGCTAATTACGCTTGAGCAATGGCTTGCGCGTCTGGATCAGTCGGCCGTTCTTTACCTTAAAGGTGTGGAGGATATGGATGCTTCGCAGCAAAATGCGTTGGCTGAAGCGATAACGGCGGCACAGGCTCAAGTTATATTATCGTTCGAGCGTTCGCCAGGCGAGCTGCGCCGGGATGGACACCTTGGGTCCGCGCTGTTCGAGCTGCTGCAGGACCGGATACGATACTTTCCTCCGCTTCGCGACAGGCGGGATGAGCTGGAAGCGTTGATCCGCTCTTTGATCGCCAAATCGAACGAAACGTCGGGCAAGCAGATCGTCGGGCTGCGGCCGGATGTGCTGAACTCGCTGCTCGAACGTCCCTGGGCAGGCAACTTCAATGAGCTGAAAGAAACGATCGATAGGCTCGTTCACTATGCGAAGGGCGATTTTATCGATGAGTCGGCATTAGCCGGGCTGGAGCATGATGCTTTAAGCGAAGGCTGGCGCAATACGGGTTCCGGAAATCAAGCGGGCATCAGCGGCGGTATCAATCTCAATCAGACGCTGGAAGCGATTGAACGGGACGTTATTCAGGCCGTACTGAAGCAGGAACAAATGAATCAGTCCAATGCAGCGAAGCGTCTGGGCATTAACCGGTCAACCTTGTGGCGGAAGCTGAAGCAAAACGAGCATGAATCGTAATTTGTTGAATCAATGATTCGAATTGCAACACTTAGTAGCAGTTTTATAATCGACGAGAAATAATTGTTGCAAAATGAAGTGATGTATACTAAATTGATAGTAGCCATGAATGATGATGAAGGCAGCAGCGCGAAAATGAATTTGGCAAAAGAGGTGAAACGTTGGAACTGGCCATTATCGCAGATGACTTAACCGGCGCTAACGACACCGGCGTCCAATTGGCGCGCCGGGGGTTGAAAACATCCGTGCTGATCCAAATGGAGGCCGGAAACGAAGCCTGCAGCAGGCTGGATGCGGTTGTGCTCGATACGGACAGCAGAGCCGCCTCGCCGGAGGAAGCTTACCGCAGAGTGAAGGAGGCTTCCGTTTATGTCCGGCAGTTGGGCTGCGGGACGATCTATAAAAAAATGGATTCAACGTTGAGAGGCAACATCGGTGTTGAGCTTGATGCTGTATTCGATGCGGTCGAGCCCGAGTTGATTGTGCTCGCGCCGGCCTTCCCGCAGACCGGTCGGCTGGTTCGGGATGGGATTTTGTATGTGAACGGCATCCCGGTGCATGAAACGGCTGCGGGTTCGGACCCTAAAACGCCGGTGAAGGAGTCGCATATCCCGACGCTGCTCAAGCTGCAAACGAAGCGCGAGGTCGGCTTGATCGACCATCACGATTTGCGGCAGGGCGGCGCTCATATGCAGCAAAAGCTGAGCTCGCTGCTGGATCGACAAATCCGTTACATCTTGTTCGATTCCGGTTCGGAATCCGATTTGCGGACTGTTGCAAATTGCATAGAGCAGTCGGGACGCCGTGTCGTATGGGCCGGTTCGGCAGGCTTGGCGAACTTCCTGCCGATGGTTCAGGCGAGCGCTTCTACGGATTCCGCGACCGAAAGCAATGCCATACAGGCAAACGACGCAGCCATTGGGGGCGAGGAGCGCAGCGGCAAGCTTGCGGCGAAGCTGCCGGTGCTGCTTGTCGTCGGAAGCGTCAACGGCCAGTCGCGCAAGCAGCTGGACGCTTTGCTTCGCGTACGGGATGCCGTGCAGCCGGTCAAGCTTCAAGCCTATGCATCCGTAGAAGGAGGCGCTGCGAAAGACGCCGAGCTTGCGCGAATTTGCCGGGAAGCGGAAGCATCGCTGCGCCAGGGGATGAATGTCGCGCTGTTCAGCTCCGGCGATCAGGCGGATATCGACAGAGCGAACGAAGTCGGACGGCGGTTCGGCCTGGATCCGACTGCCGTAAGCGAACGGGTCGCCGATATGCTCGGCGAAGCCGCCGCTATGCTGATGAAGTCGCATCCGCTGCAAGGCGTCGTGCTGACGGGCGGCGATACCGCCAAGCAGGTGTGCCTGCATTGGGGGGCGTACAGCTTCGAGCTGCTCGATGAGCTGGAAAGCGGCATTCCGCGAGGACGTCTGATCGGCGACGGCCGGACGGTCGAAGCGGTAACCAAAGCAGGAGGTTTTGGCTCGGAGCAGGTGCTTATCCGCGCTATCGGGCAATTACGAGGGGAGGATACAACAGCATGATCAAACCGGTTATCGGAATTACGATGGGCGACGGTGCAGGAGTCGGACCGGAAATTATCGTTAAATCGCTGCAGCATAAACCGCTGTATGAAATGTGCAGGCCAGTCGTGATCGGCGACGCCAAAATGATTGAAAAGGCGGTCCGCATCGTAAACGGCAGCGCTGCCGTTAAAGCGATACACAGTATATCGGAGGCGCGTTACGAATACGGCGTCATCGAGGTGCTGGATTTGGATTTGCTGCCCGACGATTTAGTTTACGGGCAAGTGCAGGCGGCCGCGGGCAATGCGGCTTTCCATTATGTGGCTAAAGCGGTTGAATTGGCTCTGGACAAACAGATCCACGCAATCTGTACGGCGCCTTTAAATAAAGAAGCGCTGCATAAGGGCGGCCATCTATATCCGGGACATACGGAAATATTGGCAAGTCTCACCGGTACGGAAGATTATTCGATGATTCTGTATACGCCGAAATTGAGAGTTATTCATTTGACGACGCATGTGGGGCTGCTGAAAGCGATCGAATCGATCAACCCGGAACGAACGTACAAGGTAGTCAAGCTGGCGCATGATACATTGACCCATGCCGGCATGACTAGGCCGCGGATCGCGGTGTGCGGCATCAATCCCCACGCGGGCGAGAACGGCTTGTTCGGGAACGGCGAGGAGGAAGAAAAGCTCGTTCCGGGCATCCAGCGCGCCGTTGCCGAAGGGATTAACGTGTCGGGGCCGTATCCGGCGGATACGCTGTTTTACCGCGCGGCTCGCGGCGACTTTGACATGGTAGTGGCCTGCTATCACGACCAGGGCCACGCGCCGGTCAAAGTGCTCGGCATCGAATCCGGCGTCAACATCACCGCCGGATTGAAAGGCGGCGTTATCCGGACCTCCGTCGATCATGGGACGGCCTTCGATATCGCCGGGCGCAACAAAGCCGACGAGCAAAGTTTGCTGACAGCAATCCGTGTAGCCGCTGAAATGGCACCCAAGCAGTAATCCGGTGCTTAACGATGAGTCGCCGTTCGGCCGTGCGAAGGCAGATCATACCCGGTGGCAAGCGTAGATCAGGTAATCCAAATGCAGGCTTCTCGATTTGGTGCGAATGAAACGGAAGACGCATGACATAGTTAGGGGCTGCGGCTGCTATAATGGGAGTAAGGAGTCCAATTTGCTTCATCCGTAGGAGGTCGTCGTCATGCAAAGCGTAACGCTGAAAGTGGAAGGAATGACCTGCAGCCACTGTGCGCAGTCTGTCGAAGGTGCCGTCAAGCAGACCGGCGCGTCGGGGAAAGTCGATCTCGCCCGGAAAACCGTCTCGGTCCTGTACGACGAAAGCAAGCTTTCGCTGAAAGTGATAAAAGATGCGATCGAGGATCAGGGCTACGACATAAAGGAATAATGAATCTTATTAATATTTAATTCAGTTAATAAATAAATGACCTTCCTTCTTTGGGGAGGTCTATTTGTTGCTAAGTAATGGTACACAACTAATTTCTGTGGATATTCGGGACTCCCTTATTTCTGAGCCGGGCTGTCTGATTCGCCGGAGTATGTTACGATAAAGGTATACAGGTTAGCGAAGGAGGCGATATAGTTGGAGCCATCTTATAACGTCGGTTTTATTTATGCCCACCCCGATGATGAAACTTTTCTGAGCGGCTGCTTGATCAGACAGCTTGCCGATCAAGGGGAGAAGCCGGTTTTGCTGCTGGCGACGAAAGGGGATGCCGGCAAGAAGAACGGCCATGCCGCCCATTTTACGAATGAGGCGCTTGCCGCATTGCGGGAGCGGGAGATGGAACGGGCTGCCGCGATATTGGGCTTGCCGGTCGTTGAGCATTTGGGTCATCCGGACGGGAAGCTGAACCAGGTCGAGGAGTCGGGCTTCGTAGAGCAGGTGGCCGCTTTTATCAATAAATACGGACTCAAGGTCGTTTTCAGCTTTCCCGAGGACGGCGGCAATTTTCATCCCGATCACATCGCTATATCTAGAATGGCAACCGCTGCGGTAACGAGCGGCAAATGCCCGACTGTGCAAAAGCTGTATTACAGCATGTCCGACACATTGCGGCAGCAGGGACATATTCCTGCTCTTAGTATCGATACGAAACCGCAGTGGGACATAAAAGCCGAAGCGCTCAAGGCGCATGCGTCGCAAATTTTAGCAATCGAACGTTATTTCGGCGACTTATCCTCCTGTCCGGACAACCGCAGAACCGAGTCGTTTGCATTAGCATGGGAAAGAGGCGTCTGGTGGCCGCACAAGCAGGAATTGTCAGCTTTGGACGATTTGCAATGAATTTTCCAGACTGACTGCATGCATTTGCAATGAATAATCCAACCGTACTGCGCAGAATGGAATGCATCCAGGCAACAGGTGCGAGGGGGGATAACGGATGGAACCTCACACCAGTCCCTCTTTACGCACAACGTATGGGTTTGTACATCGAGACCGTCCTATGATTTTTCAGGACGGTTTTTTAGTGCGCCAAAAAGTAAGAAAAACACACTTGATTGTAAAAACGCGATTCTTTCGGGCCGGGATGACAGCGATTACAATTAAGCTACTACACGAAATTGGAGGTGAACAGTCTTGAATCATTCGGCGAAGCTGGAGGGGAATACCGCTGCCCGGGAGTCGGGGGCTGTCAAACAGGTCAAGCCGGCAAAGTCTTTAAATCGCCAACAGCGACGCAAGGCTTTATGGTGCTATGCGTTTATTGCGCCGCAGCTTATTATGTTTATCGTCTTTACGCTGTACCCGATATTGATGAGCTACGTTTACAGCTTTTACCGCTGGAACGGCTACGGGCCGCTGGAGGAGTTTATCGGATTCGATAATTTTATCGAGACGGTCTACGACCCCGTATTTTGGAATGCATTCAAAAATAACTTTATTTTCATGGTCGTTTTGGTATGCGTTCAAGTGCCTTTGGCCCTCGTTTTGGCCCTGATTTTGAACGCGAGCTGGCTGAAGGGCTCGGCCTTTTACCGGGCTATTTACTTTTTGCCTGTCGTGACGACGACGGCTGTCGTCGGGCTGGTGATGCGCTTTATTTTCGGAGCGTATAAAGGACTTGTGAATGAGGTGCTTATAAAGCTCGGACTGTTGGATAAGCCTGTGGACTGGATCGGCTCGATCGATACGGCGCTGCTGATCGTTATCATTGTCGGAATCTGGAAAAGCTTCGGGATGAAAATGATCTATTGGCTCGCAGGTCTTCAATCGCTGCCCAAAGAAATTTACGAGGCTGCCAAAGTGGACGGCGCAACGGCGTTTCATCAATTCCGCTTCATCACGATTCCGCTGCTGCTCCCGGTAGGAAGCGTCATTCTGCTGCTGTCCGCCGTCAATGCACTGCATGTGTTCGATCTGGTTAAAGCGATGACGGAGGGGGGACCGGCTTTCGCGACGGATATGGTCGATCTGTATATTTACCGCTACGCCTTCTCCAGCGCGGGGGAAGCGCGAGTCGGGTTTGCATCATCGGCGGGAATTTTTTACGGCATCGCGGTATTGTTCATATCGCTGATTTTGGGCGGATTGGTGAAGCTGACAGGCGGGAAGTCATCGCCCGGACATTGATATTCAGGAAGGAGCAAGGCTATGCTTCAGCATAAAATGAAACAAAGATTGCCCAAGGCGCTACTGCATACGCTTCTCACAGCCATCGGAATTGTATGGATTTATCCGTTTATATGGATGGTTGCCTCATCGCTCAAAACGAATTCGGAATATTTGACGGGTGGACTGACGCTGCTGCCGGCAAAGCTGCAATTTGAAAATTATGTCCGGGCGTGGGATACCGCCAATTTCTCGACCTACTTTTTCAACACGGTTTTCGTCACGCTGTTTACGGTAGCGCTGGTCATTTTGCTCTGTTCCTTGACCGGCTATGCATTGGGCCGATACCGGTTTAGAGGCCGGATCTTGTTCGTATCCGCGGTTACGGCGACCATGTTTATGCCCAAAGGCTTTACCATTATCCCGATTTATTCGCTGATCAATGCGATTGGCCTTAATAATTCGCTGCTCGGCGTCGTATTGGCGGAATCCGGCGGTGCGCATGTGCTGTTCATTTTGTTATTTATGACCCATTTCCGCGGGTTGCCCAAAGAGCTTGAGGAGTCGGCCGAAATGGACGGCTGCGGCTTCATTCGGACGTTCGTTCAAATTATGCTGCCGCTGTCAAAACCGATCATCGCGACGACTGCCATTATGCAGTTTATGTGGACTTGGAATTCTTTCCTTATTCCATTAGTATTTACTTTAGGTAAAGAAAACCTGAGGACGTTGGGAGTGGGGATGTATCAATTCGTTGGGGAGCATAGTATCGATTACACGGGGATGGCCGCCGCCGCAAGCTTGTCATTGCTGCCGATTATCGCAATCTTCCTGTTGTTTCAGCGTTATTTTGTGGAAGGGATCGCAGGTTCGGTCAAAGGGTAATGAATCGGGTGTTGTCCGGTGAGAGCGATCAAGGATTGGACGTTGCGGGCCTTACATGGAGCAAGCGTCGTCAAAAAGCTGTTCATCGTCTTTTGCCTGGTTAGTTTGATTCCGCTCATCGTGTCGGCTGTTACGTTCCATGATAGCGCTTCCAAAGCGTTGGAGGAAGAACTGGGTGCGAATACGGCGGAAATTTTGAAGCAGGTCGACAGCAGCCTCAGTTCATTTATGCTGGAAACGGAACGGTTGGCGAATATGGTCCGGTTTGGCGAGGCAACAATTAATTTTTTGGATATGAAGGAGCAGTCGGACGATCTATTCACAATTCAGACGTATGCGGAAATACGCAAGTTGCTTTGGTCCATTGGCAACCTGCGCAGCTATTTGTCAGGCATCTATATGATTAACGACAACGGTTTGACTGTCTATGGAAATGCGGAAAATCGTTTGATGAAAACGGATTATCATTTTTCGCAGCAGCCCTGGTACAAAGAAATTATGAAGAACAAGCAGTTCCGCTTGTATCCGGTGAGGGAGCAGGATTATGTGGACGGTCAGCCGGCGGTCAGCTATGCGGGACGGATTTTTGATTTTAACCGGGGCCAGGACCGGGGGACGCTGCTGATTAATTTTAATCCCGACGTCATTTCGTTTATGAGCAAAAATATTCAATTGGGCAAAACCGGCTACGTCTTTATGATGACGCTTGACGGACAGAGGGTCAGTCCATCCGGCAAGTTTCCCGAAGGGCTTGTGAATCTTCCTTCTTTTAAAGAGAGGCTGAAAAAAGATAACGGACATCTGATCGTTCCCGATCAGGGCGTCAAAATGATGGTCAGCTTTCATACTTCGGCTTCGACGGGCTGGAAAATTATCGGCGTGGTGCCTTTCGAGGAAATTGCCGGCGGCATTAAAAATGTGCGTTTCATGCTGTATATGATCGTCGTGCTGGCTACGGTTCTTATCGCGTTTTTATCGATTGTTTTATCCAAGGCGATTACGAAGCCGTTGAAGCTGCTGGAACATAATATGCGAGAGGTGGAAAGCGGCAATTTCGCCGCAGCGGTGGAGGTGGGGAGCGGAGATGAAATCGGGCGCCTCGGCAGACGCTTCAACCGGATGGTCGGCGAGCTCGAGCGGATGCGCGAAGAAATATATTTGTCGGGGCTCAGGGAATTGAAGCTGGACATGCTGCATAAGGAAGCCGAGCTGAAGGCTTTGCAGGCACAGATCAATCCGCATTTTTTGTACAATACATTAAATACGATAACTTGCATTGGCGAAGTTAACGAGGTCGAAGAAATATCCGTTATCAGCAAATGTTTGGCCAACATGTTCAAATACAGCATCAGTCCGAATCATTACGCCAGTCTGGCCGAGGAGCTGGACCATGTAGAGGCGTATATGGAAATTATCCGATACCGGTTTCGCGAAAAAATACAGTTTCATGTCGACGTTCCGCCTCTTCTCAATAATGTCAAAGTCGTCAAGCTGATCGTCCAGCCGATTGTCGAAAACTGCGTGAATCACGGACTGGGGCAGAAGATGGGTCAAGGAAATATCTGGATACATATTACAGCGCGCCAGGAAGCGTTGATCATACGGATAACGGATGACGGTATCGGGCTAAAGGAAGAACGGCTGGCTGAGCTTCATGCTCAGCTGAAGAAACAGGAGAATTCGTCTGACGACCGTCTGACCGGATTGACCGGACACATCGGTTTGTTGAACGTAAGACAGCGGCTCAGTATGCATTATGGCGAGAAGGGCTCCATCTTCTTCGACAGCAGCTGGGGTCGGGGCACTGTAGTGGAATTAAGCGTTCCTCTCGAACGGTATCCATAGGAGGAAAGAGGTGCGGCATGTATCAGGTGCTGGTTGTAGACGATGAGGCCTGGATGTGTGAAGCGATGGCCAAAATCATCCATAAGGTGCGTCCGAGCTTCCGCGTCGTAAGCACCGCGGATAACGGGCTGCATGGGCTGTCGGCGATTCGGGATCGGCAGGTCGATGTGGTGTTTGCAGACATTTGCATGCCGGGGCTCGATGGGCTTGACATGGTCCGGCAAATGCGGGAGGAGGGTTGGAGCCTGCCGGTTGTCATGATCTCGGGCCATCATGAGTTTGACTATGCCAAAACGGCGATCCGTTACGGTGTATATGATTATTTGCTCAAGCCGGTGGACCGTAATGAAATTGCGGAAGTATTGGAAAGACTCGAGCGAAAGCTGGCTGAGCAATCCGCAGTGTCGGTCGAGATTTGCCCGGAAGAATCGTTCAAGGAAACGGAGCTTCGCCGGGGGGATCAGATCGTAAACATGATGCGGGAGAAAGCGCGGCTCAGGTATATGGACGATTTATCCATATCCGTCATTTCGGATCAAACAGGCTTCAATCCATCTTATTTGAGCCGTATTTTTAAGCAGGAGTCGGGAAAAGGCTATGTGCAATACGTAACGGAAATTCGTCTGCAGGTCGCCCGGCAGCTGCTCATCAGCCGCCAGGAGCTGCAAGTATCCGAAATCGCCAGACAAGTCGGCTATTGGGACGACAAGCATTTCAGCAAGCAGTTCAAACGCGAGATCGGCATGACGCCTAGCGAATACCGGCGATCCCATGCCCGCGAAGAAGGTTTGGCAGACTGGGCGGAGTAAGAAATCGACACCTGAAAGTAATAAACCGCTCCTTTAGCCTCTAATTGTTAGCGGTTACAATGATGTCACAGCCTGTGGTATGATGTGCAAGCATCTTGTAGCTGCGGCTGATGGCGAAATTAATTAGAGGGGGAGTATGGTAATGAAGCTCAAACGAAGAACGATATCCGCCATAACGGCCGCGACATTCGCAGCTTCCGTATTGGCCGGCTGCAGCGGCTCAGGCGGCGACGGCGGCGGTAAATCGAAAGGCGATGCGGGAGGCGCAAGCCAGCAGCCGGGTAAGGAAGTGGTACTCCGGGTGTGGGGCCCGCATGATTTTATGAAGGGCGATGAAAGTCCCGGTCAGCAAATGGTCAAAATTTTTAACGAAAAATATAAAGGCAGCATCCGCGTCGAGATGAAATATATGCCATGGGCGGAATACAATACCGCGATCCAGGCGGCCGTAACGTCCAATGATTTGCCGGATATTTTTAATTTGCCGCAAAATATCGACTTCCAGCAGGTCGTAGCCTCCAAATGGATTCGGCCGCTTGACGGATTGGTATCGGATGCGTGGAAAAAGCAGTTCTATGACGGCGCGTTCGCCGAGGGCGTAAACGTGATCGGGGGCAAAACGTATACGTGGCCGATCTTCGGTCCGCAGCTTAATCAACTGCTTTATTACAATAAGGATGTGCTGAAAAATGCCGGGCTCGATCCGGAAAAGCCGCCGAAAACTTGGGATGAACTGAGAAGCATGGCGAAGACGGTGACGGAAAAAGGCAAAGGCGACATTTTCGGAGCGGTATTCGCCATGGCTGAAAACGGTTATGCAACGAACACCGTAACCGGATTCGCGGCCGGTATCAACAACCTCGAAGCCAGCATCAACGGCTTCAACTATAAAACCGGCGCCTACACATATGGTTCGAAGGCGATATCCGATTCGGTCAAATTTATTCTCGACTTGAAGAAGGACGGCAGCATTTTGCCTTCGGCGTACAACTTGAAGCATCCGGAGGCGGGAGCGCTGTTCGGACAAGGAAAAGCGGCCTTCCTGTTCGACGGGCGTTGGAGAATGTGGTTGATCAAGCGGGATACGCCGGATGCAAAATTCGGAATGGCCCCGCTGCCGACGCCAACCGGCGAGCCGATGATTATGCATCATACATTAGCGACCAATTCGGGCTTCATGGTTAACGATAAGACGAAATACCCCGAGGCCGTAGGCAAATTTATCGAAGAAGGGTTGGCCTCCGACCTGTTCTACGAGCGGTTTATGAAAAGCGGCGTTGCGCTGTCCCCGATCGAGAAGCTGAACGCGGATAAATCCAAATATCCGTATCCGGAGTACGAGACGTTCGCCAAGCTTCATCAAGATTTGCTGCGGCTTCGTCCGGACCCGCTGGTGCGCAACCCGGAAGTCGTAAAAGTGCTTGTCGAAATCGGCGGAATGGGTCAGCCGAAAATTAAACCGAGCTTCAATGAAATATTGCAGGCCATCATTACCGGAGCGGAGAAAGACCCTGACGCGGCTCTGAAGCAGTACAACGAAAAGATGACCAAAGGCTTCAAGGACGGTTTGGATAAGATGAAGCAGAGCGGCGTCAAAGTCGAGCCCGGCGATTTCAGCTTCTCCAATTGGGACCCGAAAAAGGATTACACCGCAAAGGACTATGAAGCGGTAAAAAAATGACAGGAGCAAAAATGATGGCGGATCAACTGAATGTAATTGTTTTCTTCACCGACCAGCAGCGATGGGATACGACCGGCGTTCATGGCAATCCGCTTGGCTTGACCCCGCATTTTGACCGGATGGCCCGGAACGGGACTCATTTGTACAACACCTTTACGTGCCAGCCGGTGTGCGGACCCGCCAGATCGTGTCTGCAGACCGGACTGTATGCAACGGCCAGCGGCTGTTACCGCAACAGCATCCCGCTGCCCAGGCAGACCCGGACGCTTGCTCATTATTTCAAGGATGCCGGATATACGACCGGCTATATCGGCAAGTGGCATTTAGCCGGACACGAGCCTGTGCCGCAGGAGGAGAGAGGCGGGTATGAAGAATGGCTGGCAGCCAATCTTCTGGAATTTTCATCCGACGCGTATGACACGGTTTTGTACGATAACGACAATCGGGAAGTGAAGCTGCCCGGATACCGGGTAGATGCGCAAACCGATGCGGCTATCCGCTATATCGACCAACATCAGGCCGAGCCGTTTTTCTTGTTCTTATCCTATCTGGAGCCGCATCATCAAAATCATACGGACAATTATCCGACGCCCGACGGCTATGAGGAGATGTATGCGGGCAGATGGACGCCGCCCGATCTGCAGGCGCTGGGCGGCACCTCGCCGCAGCATCTGGGCGGCTATTACGGGATGGTGAAACGTCTGGATGAGGCATTAGGGCGGCTGCTGGATACGTTGAAAAGCTTGCGGCTGCAGGAGCGCACCCTCGTCTTGTTCACGTCCGATCACGGATGCCACTTCAAGACGCGGAACGGCGAATATAAGCGGTCCTGCCATGAAAGCTCGATTCGGATTCCGGCGGCTCTGTTAGGGCCCGGTCGGCTGAACGGCGGGCAAATCCGCCAGTTGGTCAGCCTAATCGACCTGCCGCCCACTCTGCTCGATGCTGCAGGCATTCCGGTGCCGGAGTTGATGCAGGGAAGATCCGTTATGCCGCTCATCCGGCGGGAGAAGATGGAATGGCCGTCTGATGTGTTCGTCCAAATCAGCGAATCCCAGGTAGCCCGGGCGATCCGTACAGAGCGATGGAAATACAGCGTACATGCGCCGGATCGCGACGGTTGGGCCGATGCGGGCTCCGATCGCTACGAGGAGCAGTGCTTATACGACCTGGCTGCCGATCCTTACGAGCTGACTAATCTGGCAGGGATGGACAGCTACCGAAGCGTCTCCGACGATTTACGGGAACGATTAATGAAGCGTATGTCGGAAGCCGGCGAATCCGCCGTCATTATAGAACCGGCTGCTTCGAGACCCGGAGGACAGCGCTGCGTATCGATTGAAGAGCGGCGGGCCGATGTTTCGGCAGGTCCGATTCAACGGTGCTAGCTAGTCCGCTACGGCTTATGCGATGGATACTGCATGACACTATAATCCCTGCAGAAGCAGGGATTATGTGCTTCTGTCGGCTCATGCATGAAAGTGAGCCGCACGGAAGGAGGACGCCGCCGCGTCAACGGAATTATATGTCGGCTTAGGCTCAACTCGTGCATCAGCTTCCGTGAGCGCCAATCTGACGGGGAAAATATGAACGCATTTGGAGGGTATATGAAACGACCGAATATAATCATATTTTATTGCGATGATCTTGGATACGGGGATTTAGGCTGCTACGGTTCAGATGTCGTCCGAACTCCGCATGTGGACCGGCTTGCGGATGATGGCATACGGTTTACGAATTGGTACAGCAATTCTCCCGTCTGTTCTCCCTCCCGCGCATCGCTGTTGACAGGGAAATATCCGGCGAGGGCGGGCATTAGTCATATATTGGGGGGAAAACGGGGAACGGCCGGACTTCCGCTTGAGCAGCCTACGCTGGCAAAAGCGTTTAAAGAAAATGGCTACCGAACCGCGCTATTCGGCAAATGGCATCTGGGCGCATCGGCCGAGCACGGTCCGAACGCTCACGGATTTGACGAGTTTTTCGGTTTTCGGGCAGGCTGTATCGACTATTACTCGCATATTTTTTATTGGGAACAAGCGGCGGGGGTCAACCCGGTGCATGATCTGTGGCATAACGAGACGGAGGTATGGGAAAACGGTCAGTACATGACCGAACTGATCACTGGCAAATCGGTCGATTATATTGAGGCGTTGCCCGACGAACAGCCGTTTTTTCTATATGTGGCCTACAATGCCCCGCACTACCCGATGCATGCTCCAAAGCAATATGAAGCAAGATACCCGGAGTTGCCGTGGGACCGCAAATTGATGGCAGCGATGATCTCGGCTGTCGACGATGGAGTCGGCGATATCGTTGGAACGCTGAAACGGAAAGGTATTTATGAAAATACGATCATTTTCTTTTCCAGCGATAACGGTCCGTCTACAGAATCGCGCAACTGGCTGGACGGAACGGAGGATTTGTACTACGGCGGCAGCGCGGGCCGATTCCGCGGTCATAAAGCCAGCTTGTTCGACGGCGGCATCCGCGAACCTGCCATTCTTTGTTATCCTTCAGGCTTCGCCGGGGGACAAGTTCAGGACGAAGTGTGCGCCATGATGGATCTGTTTCCAACTTTATTAGAGTTATCCGGCATTTCTTCAGAGCCCTTTGAACCGGACGGAAAAAGTCTGTGCAGCACAATTCGCGAGGCGGCTCCAAGTCCTCACCGGCAGCTCTTTTGGGAATACGGCGATCAATTGGCTGTGCGCGAAGGAAGGTGGAAGCTCGTCATTAACGGCAAGCTGGACTTCAATCGGAAAGCGGCCGACACGCTGCATCTTTCCGACATGGAACGGGATCAGGGGGAGCGATTTAATGTGGCTGGTCAATATCCGGAACTTGTACAAAGGCTCGAGGAAGATGCACAGGGCTGGTATCAATCGCTGCTGAAGGAGGGGGGAAACCGATGAAAGCGATCATCCTTTTGTTCGATTCGCTGAACAGGCATATGCTCCCTCCATATGGCTGCGACTGGATTCATGCGCCGAACTTTGCAAGATTGGCTCAAAATAGCGTTACTTTCGACAACAATTGGGTCGGAAGCATGCCGTGCATGCCGGCCAGACGAGATATGCTCACAGGGCGATACAATTTTTTGCACCGAAGCTGGGGGCCGCTGGAGCCGTTCGACGACTCATTGCCGGCGCTCCTCAAACAGCAAGGCGTATACTCTCATCTGGTAAGTGATCATTACCATTATTGGGAGCCGGGCGGAGCGACGTATCACAGCCAATACACTACATGGGAATTCGTCCGCGGCCAGGAAGGCGATCCTTGGAAGGGCGAAGTAGCGGACCCGGATATTCCCGAGCATGTCGGCAGCTATGACGGCTATCGGGCCCAGCTGTTCCGTCAAGATTGGATCAACCGCAAATATATGGCGAAAGAGGAGCTTCATCCCCAATCCGAAACGTTCGCGAAAGGCATCGAATTTATCCGGACTAACCGGAACGAGGATCGATGGCTGCTGCAAATCGAAGCGTTCGATCCGCATGAGCCGTTCTTCACGCATCAAGCCTATAAGGACTTGTATCCGCATGCGTATTCCGGTAAACATTTCGATTGGCCCAACTATCAGCGCGTGCAGGAAACAAGCGAGGAAGTGGAGCATTGCAGGCTCGAGTACGCTGCCCTGCTCAGCATGTGCGATTCTTACCTCGGTCATGTGCTGGACATCATGGACGAGTATGAGCTGTGGCATGATACGATGCTCATCGTTACGACGGATCATGGGCTGCTACTGGGCGAGCATGATTGGTGGGCCAAAAACATGATGCCGTTTTACAATGAAATCGCGCAAACGCCTTTATTCTTATGGGATCCGCGGGAAGGACGAAAAAATGACAGATGCGGCGCGCTCACGCAGCTGATCGACCTGGCGCCGACTCTGCTGGAGTTTTTCGGATGTCCTGTGCCGGCCGATATGCTGGGGGTATCTTGGACGGAAGCGATGCGATCCGATAAGCCGCTCCGTAAGGCCGTCCTGTTCGGCATTCACGGTGGGCATGTAAACTGCACCGATGGCAGGCATGTCTATATGCGCGCCCCGGTTCGATCGGATAATACGCCGCTGTACAACTATACGTTAATGCCCGCACATATGGCGAACATGTTTGCGGTTGCGGAGCTGCAGAAACTGGAACTGGCTGAGCCGTTCTCCTTTACGAAAGGCATTCGAACATTAAAAATTCCGGCGGCTTCTTATATACGGACCCACGAATACGGGAACTTATTGTATGACCTGTCAACTGATCCGCAGCAAGAGCATCCTTACCGCGATGATGCCGTCGAGAGGCAGATGATGGATTATATAGAGCTGCTCATGAAGGAGCATGATGCTCCTCCGGAGCAATACGAAAGATTGGGACTGCGGCAGGAAGGAAACGGGCGTAGCGGCAAAAATTAAACAGAATTATATGAATGGAAAAACCGTGAGCGAAAAACCGCGTTTGACGCGGTTTTTCTTCTGTTTCAAGAAGGCTCGCGGAGAAGTGCGGAAGACGAAAAATAAACCGGGTGAATGGCTATATCAGTAGTATGAAATACAGCGGTTAACGCTGGCAATTGGTTGACGAAAAGTATCGATTATGCGCTTTGCAATATTTTCTCCTCCAAATTAGCGCGGATCATGCGGATTCTTTGCTTGACATAAAAATCGTACGCCGCTCCTTTAAGATCGCGCAGAGAGAGCTGCAGCTCAGTGTGGTTATCGATGATGACCATCGAACCGTTATCGAAAAATTTAAACGTTAAATCAAGCCAATATGAATCGGCAGCATCCAAAATTTTTTCAATCTGACTTTCGGACATGAACTCGCTGTTCGCTATCATCAAATTTTTGTAATAATCGCGTTCAATAAATCTGGCATTCATAACCTTCATTGTCTGCACCCCTCTCATAAATAGGAACATTTGTTCTATAAATCTATTATAGCAAACATTTGTTCGCAGTCAACCTTTTTATTGGAATTTTCTCTCAATTTAATAGATTTCGCAATGGCTGCCTGCAATAAATGCCGCTGGCATTATTGAAGCAAACTTGCTATTCTGAGAATGTTGTTCGGAGCACGTTATACCATATGGGAGGGAAGTCAGTTGAAAGAAGTCATTCTAGGCATGGAAGCGGAAATAACCGAGCTGCCCTACGAAATTAAAATTGATCGCATGTTCTATTATTTATTGAAGGATGAGGAGTCCTATCGGCTCGTGTCCAGAGCTTGTCCGCACGCAGGCGCATTGATTGAGGCGGAGGATGGGGAGCTGGTCTGTTATATGCATGGCTGGTGCTTTGATGCGCATACGGGGGATTGTTTGAATATACCCGGCAAACGTTTGGATGCTTACGGTGTCATTGCCCGGGAAGGCCAATTGATCGCGCAGTTTCAAGATTGATTGGGAGCGCTTTCCAATAGATCGCAATACATAAGGATAAACAAACGGGGGAAGCCAATTGGGGACAAATTCCATTGCGAGTGAAATGCCGGGCGAGCGGAGCCGGCGTCTGTCGAAAGGGTTAATTTTGTTTATGGCAACAGCCTGCGGGATGACCGTAGCTAACTTATACTATAACCAGCCGCTTCTGGCGGATATCGGGCGCACATTTGACGTAACGGCGAAGCAGGTGGGCATCATCTCGATGCTGACCCAGATCGGATATGCGGCGGGGCTGTTTCTGTTCGTGCCTTTAGGCGATATGAGAGAGAAGCGGCAGCTGCTGTGCACGCTGCTCATAGCAGTCGCCGCTTCGCTGGCCGGCGTAGCGACCGCGCAAAACTTGCTATGGATCAGCGTCGCAAGCCTGCTGGTCGGCATTACGACGGTCATCCCGCAAATGATGATCCCGCTTGCCGCGCAGCTTGCGCCGCCTGCCGAACGGGGCAAAGTGATCGGCACGGTCATGAGCGGACTGCTCATCGGTATTTTATTAGCGAGGACCGTCTCCGGGATCGTCGGCGGAACATGGGGCTGGCGCACCATGTTCGGGATCGCGGCGGGAATGATGATAATCCTGGCGGTAATTGTAAGAAACTTTTTGCCAAAAAGCTTTCCGCAGTCGCAGTTGAACTACAAGGAGCTGGTCCTGTCCATCGGGAAGCTGATCAGGGAGCAGAGAACGCTGCGCGAAGCTTCGATGATCGCGGCGATGCTGTTCGGAAGCTTCAGTGTGTTCTGGACCACGCTTGTATTTTATATTGAAGGAGAGCCGTACCGTTACGGCAGTGAAATTGCCGGATTGTTCGGCTTGATCGGGGTGGCGGGCGCGCTTGCGGCTCCGCTTTCCGGCAGACTGTCGGACCGGTTTGACGGCAAAACGATTATAGGCTTCGCTATCGTTATCGCGCTGCTCTCGTTCGTCTGCTTCGGGCTGTTCGGCAATCATCTGTGGGGTCTGATTCTCGGCGTATTCCTGCTTGATTTAGGTGTTCAAGGAGGGCAAATTGCCAACCAGTCGCGAATTTACAGTCTCGTTCCCGAGGCGCGAAGCCGCTTGAACACCGTTTATATGGTATCCACCTTCCTGTTCGGTTCGATAGGTTCGGCGCTGGGCAGCTTGGCTTGGAGCTTATGGGGCTGGAACGGCGTATGCGCAGTCGGCGGGAGCATGACCGTGATCGCATTGCTGATTTGGGGCTGGCATCGGATCGGCGAACGGAGGCTGCGGAGTACATCGAATTCAATCGGCAAATAGTGCCATTGTGCACTGGCGCATCCTATCGTTAGGGTGTGCCGTTTTTGTGTCCGATATCAAGCAGAATGAACCCGAACAAGGCTCTACATCGATCCCATCACAGGTATCGCGCAACTATCCTTGGTTGACTTTTAATAAACAAACATATACTATGTCTATAGTAATATAAACGTATTAAGGATGTGTTTGCATCATGGAAGTATCGGATCGTTTTTGGAGCGCGTCTCTTGAGGAATTGAAAAGCGGCTATCAACGTGAAGGGGACCATTGGTTCTGTTTGCTTTGCGGCAAAAGCTTCGAACAAGGAATTATTTATTCGGATGAAGGCACGCTTTACGAGGCCGAAAGATTTGTGCGCGTACACATCGAACGGGCTCACCGGTCCGTATTTGAATATTTGATCCATCTGGATAAAAAACTGACAGGACTTACCGACCATCAAAATAGTTTGCTGCGCCTGTTTTTTCAAGGGAAAAGCGATGCCGAAGTACAGAAGGAGCTCGGAATCGGCAGTGCTTCGACCATCAGAAATCATCGCTTTGCCTTGAAGGAAAAAGAACGCCAGGCGAAAGTATATTTGGCCATGATGGAGCTGTTGAAGGAAAAGGACAGCCATGCCCCGGCCTTCCTTGATATCCATAAGTCGGCGACGATGGTCGATGAGCGTTATAATGTGACGCGGGAAGAAAAGGAGCAAATATTGAATAAATATTTTCCCGAAGGAACGGATGGCCCGCTTAAAGCTTTTTCCAGAAGGGAGAAGCATAAGCTGGTCGTGCTCCGTGAGATCGTCAAAAGATTCAACCCCGGGCAAGTTTACGATGAAAAAGAAATCAATCAAATTTTAGGCGGCGTATATTCGGATTTCGTCACACTGCGGAGATATTTAATCGATTACGGATTTATGGACCGCAAGGCGGACGGCAGCGAATATTGGCTGAAAGCATAATCAATTTCGGAGAAGGAGAAGATAGGCATGAATCGCAGAAAAGAGCTGGTGCAGCAATATAAGGAGATCAAAACCGAAGCCGGCGTTTTTCAAATCAGAAATACGGTCAATAACAAAGTCTTTATCGGCAGCACAAAAAACCTGAAAACGTTAAACGGCAAAACATTTGCGTTGAAGGCAGGCACCCACCTGAACCGTCAGCTGCAAAACGAATGGAACGAATACGGCGCCGATGCGTTTGTCATTGAAACGTTGGAAGTGCTCGCCCGCAAAGAAACCGGCTATTTCGACGAAAAGGATGCGCTCAAAAAGCTGGAGGACAAATGGCTTCAACAAGTGCAACCGTACGGGATGCGCGGATACAACTAAATGGCATAAACAATTAATGAGATTAAATAATAGAAAACCGGGATATGACAAATGGAAGAAAACCTGCGGACGAGCGCGGGTTTTTCGTTTGTATACGGACAGCGATCGAGTCGCCGCATTAAATAATTGTAAACATTGTTGTAGTCATGCTGCCAATTACGATCTATAATGTTACTGTTCGATTACATAAGTATAAGGCAGGCGTTGCACTTGATCATTTACATCATCTATGCGATAAGCGTTATTAATCAGATGATCGTTGCCGGAACGAAACCGGTTGTATCACTGTACGCATCCAAGCTCGGAGCGACGCCGCTCGAAATTGGCATTATCGTTGCTATATTCGCTTTCTTGCCCGCTTTTCTGGCGATTCATATCGGAAAATGGATCGATCGTTACGGAATCCGCAGACTCGTATCCTTGGGCGGGATCGGCCTGCTGATCGCGTTGATCGCGCCTGTGGCGTACCCTCATTTTCTCACGTTCGTATTTTCCCAAGGAATGATGGGTGTCGCGTTTACCTTTCAAGTGGTGGCCATGCAAAAAAGAATCGGCACGACGGATAACATTGAGAAGCGAATCGCGACCTTCAGTCTTGCCGGATCGCTTGGCGCGATGGTCGGCCCGGCGATGAGCACTTTTTTGTACGAGCATTACGATTTCCGGTTCTCGTACATGATAAATGCCGTTTTTTGCTTCATTGCCATCGTTATCGTGCATTTGGTCACGCGGAGCTCCTGGGAAATCGCCAAGGGGGACGACGCCGCAGCCGACGGACCGGCGGACAGCTCCAACGGAGGCAGCATTTGGAATATGTTGAGGCAGCGGGATTTACGCAACGCGGTAATCATCAGCGGACTCATGCTGTCGAACCGCGAAATATTTGCGGCTTATTTTCCATTGCTGGGGGAGAAAATGAATTTGAGCCCTTCGATGATCGGCATTATATTGTCGATTATGGGCGCCGCATCGATGATTATCCGGATGACGCAGCCTTACCTGGTGCGGCGTTTCGGCAGAATGAACGTACTTACCTGGGCGCTGTATATAAGCGGAGCTATTTATATTATGACGCCCTCCATTCCGCTCGCTGTCGTACTGACCGTACTGATCGCTATTCTTGGAGCCGGACTTGGGCTCGGACAACCGCTCAGCCTGTCCTACACGATTCAGGTAAGTCCGCTTGAACGGCGGGGAGAGGTGCTTGGGCTGCGCATTACGTTCAACAGGGCTTCGCAATTTATCGTTCCGCTCGTTTTCGGGTCGATCGGCGGGGTGGCAGGTATAACCGCGATTTTTTGGGCAAGCGGCCTGCTGCTGCTGTTAGGCGGGTGGATGACCCGAAGCAAGCCGGTCGGATACAATAAAATCGAAGGGAGCTCTTAAGACGACGGTGAATGTTACGGAAACTTTCCCGGATATTGAAGCCGGGCATTGGCATGAACCGGATTCGGGCAGAGCTCCCGTTCGGAAGCCCGGTTGTCGCGGTCGGCGGTAGCGCTGTATCCGTATGGACTTGCAAATTGAAGTCTAATAACCAGAGAAGAGGGACGAAATGATCGCTCAAGCCGTCATTATCCAGGATCGCAAAGTGTTGATGGTACAGCAATATGTGCAGAGAGGGGACATCGTCTGGAATTATCCCGGCGGCGGTATCGAACCTTCCGAATCGCCCGAGCAGGCGTGCATCAGGGAGGTTAAGGAAGAGACCGGCTATGACGTCAGGCTGATTGAGCTGCTTCACCTGCATAACGATAAATACACCTTCAGCGCCGAGATTGTGGGCGGCGAGCTGTTTGTAGACAAGAGCCAGGAGCATAATCAGGATATTGTGGAAGCCGCCTGGATCGGTCTGCATGATACGGACAAGTTCGACGCTTATACAAGACCTTTTCTTGAAACGATGAGGCTCATATAATTCAAGCGTGACGGATTAACAGATGCTTGTCAAAAGATGAAATGGAATGCGGGGAGGTATATAATACAAGTACACACTATTTTTAAATTTTCATATTGAGGTGACGATTTGAAGAAGCTTTTTGCCCAAACTTTATTGGTCGGTCTAACGGCGGCAGCCTTGACAGCATGCACTTCCGCCAAAGAAACTGCGCACACAGGACATGCGGCGGCGGAGCATGCACAAGGCGATTTGCAGGAGAAAACCGCCTCGCTGCAGGAGCTTCCGCAATTTCTGAAAAATCAGCGCGAGGAGATCCGTCTTGTGTATCAAATAGCCGGCACTCATGCCAAGCTGCTGCAGCATATCCCTTGTTATTGCGGCTGCGGGGAAAGCGTCGGCCATCAAAGCAACAAAAATTGTTTCATCAAGGAAATCAATCAGGACGGGTCCGTCGTATGGGATGATCATGGAACGAGATGCGGCGTATGTCTTAATATCGCAGTCGAATCGGCCAGATTGAACAAGGACGGGCTATCGGATAAAGAGATTCGGGATTACATCGACGGTAAATATAAAAGCGGCTTCGCCAAACCGACACCTACGCCGATGCCTGTGTAACGCTGAATCAGGGGGACGTCTATGAAAATCCGGATCATCGGTTCCTGCGGCAGCGGAAAGTCCAGCGCGGCCATGATGCTTTCGATGCGCTACGGAATCCCTTTCTACGAAATGGACAACCTAGTATGGGATAGAACTTTTCCCGAAAACCGCAGACGTCCCGAAGCCGAGCGAAATGCCATGTTACTGGAAATCATGAATAAAGACGCATGGATTATCGAAGGGGTTCACTCCGCGTGGGGACTCGAGAGCTTTGCTATGGCCGATCTCATCTTTATTTTGCATCCGCATGTGTTGGTTAGGGATTACCGGATTCTGCGGAGGTTTTTCCGCAGCCGGACCGGCATCGAGCCTTGGAATTACAAGCAGTCGGTCCGGAATCTATGGAAGATGATCGTCAAATGGAATCATGGATTCGATCTTGCCGATACGCTGGAGCTTACAAGCGAGCATAGCGCAAAACGATACATCGTACGAAGCAGGGAAGACATGGACGTCCATATTCGCAGTCGTTTCGGAAACGTAACGGCCGCAAAGTCCGTATAAGTGATCATGTTCGGTTAAGCCGGCGCTTCATTTGAAAAATGATTAAAGAAAAGGTGACCCATCCGTATGAGCTGGATAGACAAGCTGACCGGGCTGACCTGGGAAGACATTGAGCTGTTATTGTTCCGGTTTGAGGCGCTTGGCCCTGTGCCGGGTGTTTTGGCGACGTTCATCGAATCGATCGTGCCTATACTGCCGTTAATTGCGATCATTGTCGCCAACGTGAATGCATACGGAATTTGGGAAGGCGCCTTGCTCTCATGGATCGGTGTTGTAGCCGGAGCTTTCTGCGTTTTTTTGTTTTTCCGGAAATTCGGCAGCCGCTTTCGCAGTTTCGTCGAACGTAAATATCCGCGATCGCAAAAATTTATCGTTTGGGTCGAGCAGCACGGCTTTACCCCGATATTCGTGCTCGCCTGCTTTCCGTTTACGCCGTCCGCTTTCGTGAACATTGTAGCGGGCGTTTCCAAGCTGCCGGCCAAAGTGTTTTTAATTGCAACCGCGCTCGGCAAAGCCATCATGATCCTGATGGTTGCTGTCGCCGGACATGATCTGGGCAACCTGCTCAATCAGCCTTGGAAAATGGCCGCAATCGGCATCCTGCTTGTATTGATCTGGTTTATGGGACGGAAACTTGAATCGCGATACACCCGATAGCTCTATAGGGATGAAGGACTCGATTGCGCCGCCGCGGCGCGAATTCGGGTCTTTTTAGTATGTGTTAGGGGACTCCGAGTCCGAAGCTTGTAAAAATGCCGATCGCTTGGAGACGCGATGCAACGGGCCTGAGAAGGCTGTCGATTAAACGGGGATAAGGCTTGGAGGATGGCTCAGGGCGAGTTATGCTATCGGGGACTCAACCTTGCAACCGTTCTCATTTTGAGAATGAAACGATGTCTTTTTCCTATTTTTTATCTCGCGGCGAGTGGAATAAAATGGATGAAAGGGTGCAGCAAATTAAAGGAGGATGGTTTAATGCCGGAAAGCTTTTGGGATTCATATGTAGGCCAGCTTCGTCAGGCTGTGGGGCATCGCAAATTGATCATACCGTCGATTCGCGCCTTAATTTTGAACGACTTGGGGCAGCTGTTGTTTATTAAGCGACGGGGCAGCCGTCAATGGGCGCTGCCGGCGGGAGGGATCGAGCTGGACGAATCGATTTACGATTGTCTGCAGCGCGAGGTGAGGGAAGAAACCGGACTCGAGGTACATCAGGCGACATTCATCGCCTTATACTCTGGGCCGAAGCATTCGGTCGTCAATAGTTATGGCGACGCGTATCAAGGCTGTGAGTTTTTATTCCGGGTGGACCGCTGGTCCGGCACTATTGCGCAATCGACCGACGAGACGGTGGACGCCGCCTTTTTTTCGCTCAATGCACTGCCGCAGATCGAACCGGGCTATTGGCGTGAACATCAGCAGGAGGTGTTAGGACATTTTAGAGCGTTTCAGGGAACTCCTTTTATTGATTAGGTGCTGGAAATGCCGAAAGACCGCCTGGGCAGCGAACGCTTATTAGGCTCCATTGAGTAAAATAGAGGAAAAGGTCCCTGACGGCACGAATGATACATGTAAACTGAGGAAGCAATCACTTGAATCGGATTGGGAAAGGATGTTGGGATGAAGAACGTTAAGGTCGCTTATTCGCTTATTTACAACGAGGATGATCGGAAAATATTGGTAGTGTACAACCAAGATTCGAACCGCTGGTCTTTGCCTGGAGGGGCGGTTGAACAAGGAGAAACCTTGGAGCAGGCGGTCATCAGGGAGACGTATGAAGAAACAGGACTTACGGTAGCTATCGAACATATTGCAGGTATACGGGAATGTTTTTTCGAGAAGCAGCAGGAGCATGTGTTGTTTATTATTTTCCGGACCGAAATTACCGGGGGCACTATTCACATTCAGTATCCGGACGAAATTTCCGAGATTTGTTGGGTCAGCCCGGACGAAGTCGTCAGCCTGATGCCCTATTATGAGGGCCAGCTTGAGGCGATGCTGCATGCTTCATCGGTGTATACTTTTGAAGGAAATAGATAGATAGGCAACGGATCGACAATATGCAGGAGCATTAAGCGGTCCAAGCTGAATTTTTACCGGTGTTTTTTGAAGTGGAGGCGAGCTATTGAAAGAGCTGGAGCAAATTATCGAGCGCTATGAGCGGGAGCATTATTTAAGCGGGTCTATGCTGATTACCAGACACAATAAAGTATTGTATGAAAAATCATTTGGCATGGCCAGCATGCAGCTTCATGTGCCCAATACGAAGCATACCAAATTTCATATCGCATCCGTAACGAAGATGTTTATCGCCGCAGCCATTTTAAAATATAATGAACAAGGTTTATTGAAGCTGCACGATCATCCGGGTCAATATGTGGATGAGCTGAAAGAAATCGATTCGGGTATCACGATTCACCATTTGTTGAGCCATACATCCGGTCTTTCCGATATTTATGCAGTCCCCCATGTTCGCTTTGAAATAAGCAGGCTGAAGCTGGAGAACGGTCTGTTTCTTCCCTATTTGGCAGGACTGAAGCAGCTGTACAAGCCGGGAGTGAAATGGCATTACAGCAGCACCGGGTATATTATGATGGGATACATATTGGAGAAAATATCCGGATTAACCTTTGAAGAAACATTAAGCCGGCTATTTTTTCAGCCTTTGGGGATGAAGCACACAGGCGTGGACAATCCGATCAAGATCAATCCCGGACGAGCCTATGGACATACGTTGGAGGACGGCGTCTATATTCACGCGGATCATGACAAGCTGGCGGCTGTCGACGCCCCCGGAGAGCTTTATTCTACGGTCGGGGACTTAAATCTGTGGTGCGATTCCTTATTGGACGGAAAAGTATTATCGCAGCAATCAATGAAAAGTATGTTAACGCCTTATGCAGTTACAGATTTTGACCCATCGCTTCGATATGGCTACGGATGGTTTATAGGCAGCGGATTTCGGCTGATCGGCGGCGGCACCCATGGCTTTAAATCGGAGATTTGGCAGTTTCCGGAGCAGCGGCTGAACGTCATTATGCTATGGAATTATGAAAAAGCGAATTCGCATAACCTGTTTCGAGCTATCCGGCATTTGATTGTCAAATTTTGAAGAATTGAGAGAATGGAGGATGAGCATGTTTTTCGTTAATGCCAGAGCGATAATTGAACGGCAATTGAACGATGATACCGAAATAGTCATCCAGACGAGAAATAAACCGAATGAGCCGCTGAAGCTGGAGCTGCCCGGGGGAAGAATCGAGCCTTACGAGCCATTGACACAGGCATTAAGGAGAGAAGTAATGGAAGAGACGGGGCTCGAGCTTACGGAAATCGAAGGCGAGCAGACAAGAGTGGACACATCCGACATCAGTCCAGAATTCGCGGTCGAATGTTTGAAGCCGTTTGCCGCTTATCAAACCGTTCACGGGCCCATCGATTCCGTAGGCTATTATTTCCGCTGCAAAGCGGAGGGCGAGCTTGTCCGCAAAGGCGATGAAACTTCGGATATCCGATGGATCGGTGTAAAGGAGCTTTCGGTTATGATGGTGCGCGATCCTTTGCAATTTTCAAATGTTGATCGGGCGGGGATTAAGTTTTATTTAAAGCAGATCGACAACGGGTAATCATATAATTTCATTTTCGGGGGGCGGGTTAGGATGTATTCTTATCGAGATGCGAAAAAGAAGGATTTTACAGCAATCGCGGCATTCCCGGTTAATAAGCAGGAGTCATTCTACATGTTTCCAAAAGGCTCATTTCCGTTGGACCCGGAACAGCTGTTTGCAGTTTCGCAAACGAGGAAGCTTCCTACTGTCATCGAACGGTCCGGCGAGCTTGCAGGCTACAGCTGCCTGTACGATGTCCAGGAGGGGGAGTGCTGCTGGCTTGGGAATGTCATTATCAATCCGGTATACCGGGGCCAGGGGGCGGCCGCTTATTTAATCGAAACGATGACGAATCGAGCCGCGAGCGAGCTAGGGATGAAGGAGCTTCTGTTAGTTTGCCATAACACGAATACGAAAGCTCTATTCCTCTATGATAAAATGGGATTCAAGCCGTATGACATCAAGCAGGCCCAGGATCATGACGGCAATCAGCTTGTCGGGATCAAAATGCGCAAACCTCTATAGCCTGGCAGCGGGCTTAACCAAGTGAATCAGCGAAGGAGAGACACCGATGAACGCAAAGCAGCTGGCCGCAGAACAAGCGGTCGAACATATTAACGACGGCATGATCGTCGGATTGGGCACCGGCTCTACCGCGTACTGGGCTATCCGCAGTCTGGCGGAGAAAGTATCGGAAGGTCTTCGCATCCGCGCAGTCGCCAGCTCCATCCAATCGGAGGATTTAGCCAAACAGCTGGGCATCCCGCTCATCCCGTTCTCGGAGCTGGAAGAAATCGATATGACAATTGACGGCGCCGATGAAGTGGACGCTGATTTGAATTTGATCAAAGGCGGCGGCGGCGCGCTGCTGCGAGAGAAGATTTTGGCTGCCAACAGCAAGCGGCTGATCATTATCGTCGACGAATCCAAGCGGGTCGAGCGTTTAGGAGCATTTCCGCTGCCGGTTGAAATCGTCCCTTTTGCCGCGAATTTGACCATCCGCAGGCTTGAGCGGCTGCAGGGAAAACCGCAAATACGGCTGGCAAACGGGGAGCCATTTATAACGGACAACGGAAACTGGATTGCGGATTGCTCGTTCGGACCGATTGCCGATCCGGCACAGCTCCATCTGCAGTTAAATATGATCCCGGGCGTCGTGGATAACGGATTGTTCGTCCAAATGGCGCATCAAGTTGTGGTCGGCTATAACGACGGAACCGTGAAAATAATAAATAGCCGCTGAGTCGGTCAGGACGTTTGCGGGATGAGGGGAAACGTTATTTTGACTGCATACATGGACAGGCTGCTGCAGCTGATTCGAAGCAATAACGAGATAATGGAGGATTTGGCCCTGCTCAGGAGCCTTCAGCTACCCGACGTGCATGTCGCCGCGGGCTATGTGCGGAATTGCGTTTGGGACAGGCTGCACGGATACGAGGAGCGGACGCCGTTAAACGATATCGACGTCATCTACTACGATCTTGAAGAAATGAGCGAGCAGTTCGAGAAAATCATCGAGCGGCAATTAAACGAACAAACCGGCAGATCGATTTGGTCGGTCAAAAATCAGGCGAGAATGCACATTCGGAACAGAACAAAAATTGGAAAGCGATTTGGCCCCGGCTGGAAATTTTATAGAAGGCGGTGCTGTGGTGAAAGCGGTTATTTTCGACATGGACGGTGTCATTATCGATTCGCATAAGGCTGCTTCTCAGCTGTTGTGTGAATCGGCGAATGCGCTTGGCTGCGGCTTGACGATCCAGCAAATCCAGACCTGGGGCAGCTTGAGCTCGCGGCAGTTTTGGGCAAAGGTAAAGGAGCAGTTTCATTTGCGGCAATCCGTCGCGGAGCTCATCGGTATGTACGATGTGGAGCGGGAGATTGCGATGTATACCGAGATCGGACTGATTCCCGGCGTGCGCGAGCTGCTCATGGATTTGTCCAAGCACGGTCTGCCTGCAGCTTTGGCGACAAGCGCTTCCAGAAGGCGGATGAATGCGGTTTTGGAGATGTTTGAACTGCACGCGCTGTTCCGCCATTGCGTGTGCGATGAGGATGCTGCACAGTCCAAGCCGCATCCGGATATTTATTTAACCGCGAGCAGGCGTCTTGGTGTGGAACCGGAGGAATGTATCGTATTCGAGGATTCCTTTAACGGGATGACTGCGGCCAAGCGTGCGGGCATGAGCTGTGTGGGCTACAGAGGACTGGACCATGTGCAGGAAGACTTGAGCGAATGTGATTGGATTATTTACGATTTCAGGGAAATCGATACGGCTGCGCTTGTCGGCCGGTTTAAAAGCGGTTGAACAAGCTGCTTGCGGAAAGGAGCAGTGCGGGTTGGTTGAAATGCTTCCTAGATAGTTAATTACATTAAATATTAGCTTCATTTATTAAAATTCAAGCTCATTAAAGGGGAGGGGCTTCATCTGCAAACGATAACGAAAAACCGGCCCCAGCTCGTCCTGGATATTGGCGGCGTGCTGTTGACCAATCTGTCGTTGGCGTTTTGGCGGCAGGCGGAAGATTGTGGTCATGTCAACGGGGAGGAGCTGAAGGAACGGTTCAGGCAGGACCTTCGGGAGGAGCTGTGGACCGGGCGCATCGGCGAGGACCGGTTCTGGACATGGCTCGCGCAATGCCTCCCATCGCTGCCGACCGCTCAAGCCCGCGAGCTGCTGGCCGCCAATCTTCAGCCGCTGCCCGCATTGGAGCAGCTTGCGCTGTGGAGCGCACGGGCCGATATTCATTTGCTGAGCAACCATCGAGCGGAATGGGTACGGCCGGTATTGGCGCCATATGAACGGTATATTGCCACGATGACCGTCTCAAGCGAGGTCGGGCTGTGCAAACCCGATGCGCGCATATTCGAGCATGTCCGCTCACGGTTCGGCAGTGAAACGGCTCTCGTTATCTATGTGGACGACCAGTCCAAAAATTTGCCCCCGGCGGCCGCGCTCGGCTGGCAGACAGTGCTGGCGGATTCGGCAGGAAGCTGGGCCGCTGCCGTGACAAGGCTGTTGGTCGGAGTTGACGGACAAGACGGACGAACATGATGAATCATGCTCCTGAAAGCTCGCTCGACTAGATCGTTTAACGTTCGCGCTAATGGCTTGTGGCCCGCCGTATTCGACCGTGCTAGGTGCCGTTCGATTGAGGCCGAGGTGTAACGCACTGAGATGACGTTATTTTGCCCCAATTCTCCCTTTCGAGGTTGCATCGGACTGGAGAGTCGTTATAGGGCGAGCCAGCCGTTCATTCGCACCATTTACTGCAAAATAGACGAAGGCAGCAGAACAGCCTTCCCGTTGACCGCTGCAAGTATATGAATCCAAGAAGAAACCAAGGCCGTCCCGGCGTAGTGAAACATTACGCCGGGGCGGTTTTTTTGGCTTAATCCAGATAAACGCTCCTCGCATGACGTAAACTATCTCGCATTTTACAGGTGACGCAGCCTCGAAAAGAGCATGTACCAAACATAGTCAACATAATCCAAATCGGGCCGCCTATTATTGCCGCATGGACGATTTATAATTGAAATTACAACGAACGGCGCTGCTGCAAGGGGCTCGGTTTCGGGCAAGTCAGCATCCGGAAAGGAGCGATAATGCACAGAATAAAGGGGGCGGCATGACATGATGAAGCGCCGGCCCTGCAATCATCAAGGAGCTGCGGACTGCATGACGACCGCACGGGACATAAGCGGCTCTCCAGTAATGTCGGAAACTATTAACAAGAAGGAGTACATCGTATGAAAAATAAAAAAGCGTTTCTAACTGCCGCCGCTTCGGTTATGCTCGTCTCCGGATTGACCGCCTGCAGCGGGGACGGCGGCTCCAAGCCTGCCGGCGCTAACGGTCCGGCGGCGACTCCGGCCCCCGCAGAAGCGAAAAAGCAGGAACAGGTATCGATCCGCTTCGCCTGGTGGGGAGACGGCAAACGGCACGAAAAATATAACGCGATTGCCGATATGTACGAAAAGCAGCATCCGAATGTCAAAATTGTGCGGGAATTCGGCGCCTTCAACGATTATTGGGACAAGCTGACCACGCAAACCGCCGGCGGCAACGCGCCGGATGTGATCGGGATGCATGCGACGTATGTGGCCGATTATGCGCGCCGTAATACGCTGCTCGATTTGGGCAAATATATTCAGGACGGGACGCTGGATGTGAAAAATTTCCCTCCCGCCGTTCAGGAAGCCGGCAAGGTCAACGGCAAAACCGTCATGGTCGCACAGGGCGTCACGATGACGGGCTGGGAATACAACACCGCGATGTTCGACAAGCTGGGCGTCAAATATCCCGACTATAACTGGACATGGGACGATTTTATCGCCAAGGTGACGGAGCTTCAAAAGGCGATCAAGGACAACGGGGTATGGGCATCGACCGATGCCGGCGGAGATATAACGGGACTTCAAGTATTCGCCCGCCAACGCGGGAAGGATCTGTTTACGGCGGAGGGAAAATTGGGTGTCGATAAAGACGATATGGTCGCCTGGTTCTCCATGTGGGACCGGCTCCGCAAAATGAAAGCGATTCCGGATGCAGCGACGTCCGAGCAGTACTCGAACGTTTCATTGGATCAAGGGTTGTTCGTAAAAGGCAAAGTCGCTTTGACCGTGTTCCCGTTCAATCAGATTCCGCTTTATCAAAATTATATTAAAGAAGGCGAGGTACGGGCGCTCCGCAGACCTACCGATCCGAAGGGCAAAGAAGGCGAATTCATCGAGGGCGCGTATTTGGCGATTTCCGCCAACTCCAAGCATCCGAAGGAAGCCGCCGAATTTATGAGCTTTTTCGTAAACAATGACGAAGCGGTCAAAGTGTTCAAGCTGGAGCAGGGAGCGCTTGGCTCGACCAAAGCGAACGATACGATCAAGCCGCTGCTGACGCCGCCGGAGCAGAGAACGATCGACGCCATTCAGACAAGCCTGAAAACAGCCGGCCAGCTGCCGCTGCCTCCGGCCGGACAAGGCGCGGTGCGCACGCTGCTTACCGAAACCGCGCAGTCGATCTCCTTTGGGAAAAACACGGTGGAAAAAGGCGCGCAAGAGTTCGTCGACAAAGCCGCTGCTATTTTGAACAAATAAGGCGTCCAACTATACTGGAGGCCGCAACGGAAATGGCAATGGAAGCGGCAATCCGGATCAAGCACCGCCGATCCGCTTTCATCCATTTCCATTCGGCCGCAGCAAGGGAGCGAATCTATGAACTCTATCAAATCCATATGGAAAAACAGCTGGGTCGGATACGTCTTCATCACGCCATGGCTGCTCGGCTTTATCGGTCTAAGCGCCTTCCCGATGGGCTTCTCGCTATATTTGGCATTTACCCGCTACGATCTGTTTTCGGCTCCGAAATGGATCGGGCTCGGCAACTTTATCGAAATGTTCCACGACAAAAAATATTTGGCCAGCATCGCCGTCACGACGGAGTATGTGCTGCTGGGCGTACCGCTCTCCCTAACGTTCGCGCTGTCCATCGCGCTATTGCTGAATCGGGGCATCCGGGGACTGCGGATTTACCGGGCGATCTACTATGTGCCCTCGCTGTTCGGCGGCAGCGTCGCTATCGCGTTGCTGTGGAGACAGCTGTTCGGAGGTGACGGGCTCATCAACAGCATCCTGCGCAGCTTCGGCCTGGAGGGCATGAACTGGATCGCTACGCCGAACACGGCCTTGTACACGTTGATTGTGCTGTCGACCTGGCAGTTCGGCTCGTCGATGGTTATATTTCTGGCCGGCTTGAAGCAAATCCCGTCCGATTTGTACGAGTCTTCGAGAATCGACGGTGCCGGACGGTGGAGGCAATTTCATAGCATCACCTTTCCCATGCTGACGCCGATCATCTTTTTCAATCTGATCATGCAGATCATACATGCTTTTCAAGCGTTTACGCCCGCTTATATTGTGAGCGGAGGCTCCGGCGGTCCGCTGAACTCGACCTTGTTTTACACGCTGTACCTGTACCAGAAAGGCTTTACGCAGTTCGAAATGGGGTATGCGGCCGCGATGGCGTGGATGCTGCTCGTTACGATTGCGATCATCACTTCGCTCATATTCGCCACTTCCGGGAGATGGGTTCATTATCAGGAATAGAGGTGATCTCGATTATGGCCATGGGCAAATCCAGACGTATCGCTCTGCATGTACTCATTATTTGCGGATGTCTGATCATGATTTATCCGCTGCTGTGGATGCTGGTCAGCTCATTTAAGGAGAATACGGAAATTTTTACGAACACATCGCTGATCCCCGAGAAAATAACGTTTGACAATTACAAGCAAGGATGGAAGGGATTGTCGGGGTATACGTTCGGGACGTTTTTTGCAAATACGTTGTTTCTTGTGGCCATGTGCATCATCGGGACATTGATTTCGTGCTCGATGGCGGCGTATGCGTTTGCCCGGCTGCAGTTTTTTATGAAAAAGGCGTTTTTTTCGATCATGCTGATGACGCTCATGCTGCCGTTCCATGTGACGGTCATTCCGCAGTATATCATGTTTAACAAATTCGGCTGGGTGAACACGTATTGGCCGTTAATACTGCCCAAATTTTTCGGAGTCGAAGCGTTTTTCATATTTCTAATCGTGCAGTTTATTCGCTCGCTGCCCCGCGAGCTCGACCAGGCTGCGGAAATCGACGGCTGCGGTCCGTTCAAAATGTACTGGCATCTGATCATTCCGCTAACCGTGCCGGCGCTGATGACGTCATCGATTTTTACGTTCATTTGGACATGGAACGATTTTTTCAGCCAGCTGCTGTATGTGAGCGAAATTAAGCTGTTTCCCGTCGCATTGGCGCTGCGGATGTTTACGGACTCGATGGGGGACAACTCCTGGGGCGCATTGTTCGCGATGTCGATTTTGTCGCTGGTGCCGGTTTTCGCAATTTTTATATTTTTCCAGCGGTATTTGATCGAAGGCATATCGACCGGCGGCTTGAAAGGGTAGCCAAGCAAAGGAATGGATGAATTCGCGAATCGTAATGTTTCGTACTGTGAAAACGATTTTTGCTCCCTGAAAGCTAAATGGCGGACGGGGATTAAAAATAAAAACTATTATGGGAGTGAGCCAATTTGAAAATGTCGCAAGACGAGAAGCAGGAACTGCTGGAGCTGTACAAAGATTTGCGGGTGGCCGACGTCCGGGACGGGATGGATTGGAACATGATGCATCATTACGGCACGATTCATCACGAAATTCGCCCGCTGTTTCGTACGAGAGCGGTAGGGATAGCGCAGACGTCGAGATATGTGCCGTATCAGCACGAAATTCCGAAGCTGACCCCGGATGAATATACCGACTGGGTCAAATGGTATTATGCGAATATAACCTCGAATCCCGGCATGAAGGCGAGCGAACCCGGCGATTTCATCGTTGTCGATCAGAGCGGCGTCGACGTCGGCATTCTCGGCTCGAACAACTCGTTGGCCTACTATGCGCAGGGCGCTGTCGGCTTTATAACGAACGGCGGGGTGCGCGACACGGATGAGCTTATTATGCAAAAGGTGCCGGTCTGGTCCAAATTCATTTCGCAAAAAATGAATCAGGGCCGCATCCAGTTTGAAGCAAACGATGTGCCGGTCAACATCGGGGGCGTCGTGATCCAGCCGGGCGATGTGATCGTGGCCGACGGGGACGGCGTGATCGCCGTACCGCGTAAAATTGCGAAGGAGGTAGCCCAATACGCGCATCAGGAACTGAAGGCGGACAAGGCGGGCCGCCGCCGGATTTATGAAAGTATGGGTCGGGAATTGGATGCGTCGGTGATCTAGAAGTTTGTTTTGCTTCATCGGAAGACTGCAGGCGCAAGGCCATATAAAAAATAATGAAAGAAGGTTGAGGTTGAAATGGACGATAGAGCGAAAATTTTGGAATTGTATAAAGATTTGCGGGTGGCGGACGTACGCGACGGTATGGATTGGAACATGATGCATCATTACGGCTCGGTGCACTATGAAATTCGCCCGCTGTTCCGAACTCGTGTGGTAGGGATTGCCAGAACGGCCCGCTACGTGCCTTTCGAGGAGTCGGTGCCTAAGCTGACCCCGGAGGAATATACCCAATGGGCCAAATGGTACTACAAGGAGGTTTGCTACGATCCTTGGCATAAAAGCATTACGAAGGGCGACTTCATGGTTCTCGACCAAAGCGGCGTCGACGTTGGCATTCTAGGCTCGAACAACTCGCTTGCCGGAATTCGCGACGGGATTGTCGGCTACTTGACGAACGGCGGTGTAAGGGATACCGACGAGGTGATCATGCAGGAAGTGCCCGTCTGGTCGAAATTCATTTCGCAAAAAATGGACCAGGGCCGCATCCGCTTCGACGCGCTCGATGTGCCGGTCAATATCGGCGGAGTGGTCGTGAATACGGGCGACGTTATTGTGGCCGACGGGGACGGTGTCATTGTCGTACCGCGCAAGCTCGCCGTTTCGGTTGCCAAGTATGCCCACCAGGAGCTGAACAACGATAAGGCCGGCCGCCGCAAAATTTATGAACAGCTTGGCTGGGAGCTCGACCATACTGTTGTATAGTAAAGCTTGATTTCAACTGCTGTAAGCAAGCGGATATTTGCCGGCCGGCGCGTTGCCGCAAAGCAAATATCCGCATGCTGTATGTAAGCGACCCGATAAGGAGGACATCCGTATGCAGTTAAACCGTATTTTCCGCTATGAAATTCCGACAGCCGTCGAATTCGGGATCGGGGCCGTCAACGGGCTGGCCGATCATGTACGCAAGCTGGGCGGCCGCAAAGCGCTGATCGTCGGCGACCCCGGCGTCGTCAAGGCAGGCATTGCCGACCGGCTGAGCGGCGTGCTGCGGAAATCGTCGGTGCCATCCGAATTGTTTTCGGACATTCAATCCGATCCGGACATCGAATCGGTGGAAAAGGGCACGGAGGCCGCAAAATCGTCAGGCTGCGATATCGTGATCGGCGTCGGCGGCGGAAGCTCGCTCGACACGGCCAAAGCGATCGGCTTGATGCTCTGCAATGACGGGCATATCCGCGACTATGTCGGGATTGACAAAGTGCCGCACAAAGGCGCGCCCGTCATCGCCGTCCCGACAACGGCCGGGACCGGGAGCGAAATGACGATCTGGTCGGTTTTGTCGGACCGGAGCCATAAAGTCAAGCTGAGCGTCGGCAGCGCATTCAACTGTCCGGATCTGGCGCTGTGCGATCCGGAGCTGACCGTCAGCTTGCCGCCGCAGGTGACGGCGGCAACGGGCATGGACGCCTTGACCCATGCGCTCGAATCGTATGTCAATAAGGCGACGCAGCCGATTTCTGAAGGGCTCGCGTTACAAGCGATGAAGCTGATTGCCCGGAGCCTGAGGCTGGCCGTCGTGCAGGGCGAAAACCTTCAGGCTCGCCACGACATGCTGATGGCCAGCCTGATCGCCGCCATGGCGTTCAACTCGACCCGGCTCGGGCTGGCGCATGCGCTTGCGCTGCCGCTCGGCGCGCATTTCCATATTCCGCACGGCACCGTCAATGCGATTTTGCTGCAGGAGGTCATGCAATTCAACGTGATCGGCAATACCGCCAAATTTGCGGAAATTGCCGCGGTCTTCGGCGAGCGGACCGTTCGCCTGTCCGAACGGGAGGCGGCGGAATGCGCCGTCGACGCCGTGCGCATGCTGAAGAAGGATGTAGGCATTGCGCAGACGCTCAGCGATTTCGGTCTGCGGGAGGAGCATCTCGGCTTCATCGCGGAAGAAGCGATGCTGTCAGGCAACGTTCCGGTGAATCCGCGCAAGCCGACACTGGACGATTTGAAGCAAATATGCCGGAAAGCGATGAACTGACCGGGATCGGAGAGGAGAGAGTCGAATGGCCAACGAATTGAGCCAATGGCTTGACGAAAACAGCGGAGGGACGTATTGGAATTGGATCAACGGCGTATGGAAGCCGAGCGCGAGCGGCAGCACGGCAGCCGTCTACAATCCGGCCGACAGCGGGCAGCTGCTCGGCCATTTCCAGAGCTCCGGCGAGGAGGACGTCCACGAAGCGGTAACGGCGGCGCATGCCGCGTTCGCGGACTGGTCGAAGGTGCCGGCGCCGGACCGGTCGGCAATTTTGATGGCATTCGCCGATCTGCTGGAGCGCAACCGGACGGAGCTTGGCTTTATGCTTTCCGCTGAGCAGGGCAAGGTGCTTGCCGAATCGCGCGGCGAAGTGACGCGGGCAGCCAGGGAAGCGCGCTTTGCCGCCGGCGAGGCGCTGCGCATGGACGGCGCGACGCTGCCGAGCGAGCGCGCCAACGTATGGAATTCCATTGTCCGCCAGCCGCTTGGCGTCGTTGCGGCGATTGCGCCGTGGAATTTCCCCGTCGTCACTCCGGTCAGGAAAATAGCTCCGGCGATGGCGTACGGCTGCACGGTTGTCTATAAGCCGGCATCGCTGACGCCGTGGACATCCGTCCGGCTAATGGAGCTGCTGCAGGAAGCCGGCACCCCGCCCGGCGTCGTCAATCTGGTCACGGGAGGCGGCAGCCGGGTGGGCGACGCGCTGATCAAGCATCCGCTGGTCAAAGGGATTTCGTTCACCGGCTCGACCGCGCTCGGCATCTCGATCCAGGAGCAGGCGGCCAAGCGGCTGGCCCGGACCCAGCTCGAGCTGGGCGGGAAAAATCCCGCCGTCGTGCTCGATTTGGACGATCCGGCGGCTACGGCCCGCCAGATCGTCGCCGCCGCCTTCGCCTGCAGCGGGCAGCGCTGTACGGCGATCAGCCGGGTCATCGTGCTGGAGCCTTATGCGGACAGGCTGATCGAAGCGCTGCAAAGCGAAATGGCCGGTCTCGTCGTCGGCCCCGCTTCGCGGGAGGGCAGCACGATGGGGCCGCTCGTCAGCCGGAGCCATCTCGAATCGGTGCAGCGTTATTTGCGGATCGGCCTGGAGGAAGGAGCGCGGCTGGCCGGTGGAGGCGAGCCGCTGACGGAAGGAGAGCTGGCCTTGGGCGCATTTATGAAGCCCGCGCTGCTTACCGGCGTCAGGGCGGACATGCGGGTCGCCAGGGAAGAAATTTTCGGTCCGGTACTGGCCGTCCTGACGGCGGAGTCGCTTGACGAGGCGCTGCAGCTGGCCAACGATACCGACTATGGCTTGGCATCGTCCGTATTTACGCGGGATTTGACCGCCGCCTACCGGTTTGCCGAAAGGCTGCAAGCCGGCATGGTCCATATCAATCATGGAACGGCCAGCGAGGCGCATATGCCGTTCGGCGGCGTCAAACAATCGGGCTTCGGCGCTTTTTCGATCGGGCATTCGAACATGGAATTTTTCACCGAAACGAAAGCGGTCTACTTCCAGTACTGACATCGGCGCCTTCCATCACTGCCTTCTATCACTGCCTTCCGACAGTCTAACAAAGCGGGCCCGTATGCGATACAATAGACTTGTGAGATACAACGGTAAGGAGGGACTTGCCATGCATCGATCCATGCATCGTTCGCCGCTGCTGATTGCCCTCGCTGCGGCTCTGGCGCTTTCGGCGGCGGGCTGCGGCGGGACGGCGGCCGAACCCCGCGGGGGACGGGCCCATGATTCTTTGGCCGATAAGCCGGAGAGGACGTCGACACCGGTTAAAGCCAAGCCCGAATTGAAAGGGAAAATCCGGATCGGCTTTGTCGGTTTGAACGACCAGACGGCGCCTGACCCATTGATGGGCGACACCGTTTACGGCGCCGATGAACTGAAAAAGCGGTTGAAGCTGGATTACCCGAATATCGATTTCGAGGTCGTAACGTACCCGTACAAAGACCATCAGGCAAAGGTGAAAGCTTTGATCGAGTCGCGGCAAATCGACGTTTCCGTCGAATCGGACAGCAAGTTTATGTGGAACCAGGGCTTGAGCGAAGACTTGTCGCCATGGCTGGAGAAGGACAAGGAATGGAGCAAGGATCATTACGTCTCGCCATCGCTGTTCACCGGCCCGCTGGAGGTGGACAAAACCGGCCAGCCCGTCAACAACGCGCTGCCGATTGCCGTTGACGCTTCGGGCATTTACTACGATAAAAAGCTGTTTCAAGACTTTGGCGTGCCGTTCATTTCCGATCATCCGACCTGGGACGAAATAGCGGATAAGGCGAAGCGGCTGACGGGTATCAATCCGGTTACCGGCGAGACGTGCTACGGTGTGTTCATGCGGATTCCGAGCGACCACGTCGGCTACAACGTGTCGATTATCGCCAATACGTTCGGCGCGGATATGGGTCGGATGGGGTACAAGGAATATTTAAACCGGGTATCGTTGAATAGCGAGGGCATGGTGAAGGCGGCCAACTATTTGAAGTCGCTGATGCCTTTCGCGCCACCGGGAATGATTCAGGGGCAGGGCGGAGAGAAATGGTCGACGCCGAGAAACAATATTGCGATCTATATCAACCTGCCGGCGATTCAGATGCAAAAATTCCGATCCCTCAAGCTGACGGACCGGTACGACGTCGCCATGATCCCCCAAGGATTGGACGGATCGGGAGGTTTTCTGGGCGGCATTCGCGTGCAAATGGTCAAAAACGCCCAGGCCAAGGAACTGGCCTGGGAGATCGTAAAATGGATGTCCGTCGGCAACGGACAGCGATTCCTGTGGGAAACGAAAACGATGATGCCGGTATCGTTGAAGGCGCTTGGCCCCGATTACAAGCCGGATGCGCTGGATGAGAAAATGTTCAGCATGGTCGGCCAAGCCCAACGGATGTCGCCGATCTGGTTTACGACCGCGAAATTTGCGCTGACGCGGGCGATGGAAAAAGTACTGCTCAAGGATACGCCGGCTCAAGAGGCGCTTAATCAGGCTCAGCAGGAAGTGGACAGCGAATTTGCCAAAATGAAGAGCGTCGATCCGAAAGGATGATACAAAAAAAGTAAGGAAGGTCATGGCCTGCCCTTGCCGCTCGCATCGCTGACCGACCAGTTGTTTGAAATCGCGGCAAGAACAGACGGCGACCTTGATTTTGCTGCTGTCAGCCGGCTCGTCCGGTAACGCTTATCGTAATAGGGACCGTGCATCGGAAATGCGAAGTTTGGAAGTGGCATTATTCTTGCAGAACTTTCTTGAGCTCAGGAGGAGATCGCATGAAGTTATCCGCCATGATTGTTGACGATGAGCCGCTGATGCGCCGAGGCATCGAGCTGGCGCTCAATTGGAACGGCTACGGTGTTCACCAGGTGTCCACGGCCCCGAACGGGAGAATCGCTTTGCAAATGATGGAGCGGCAGCAGCCCGATATACTGCTTACCGACGTCAGAATGCCGGGAATCGACGGTCTGGAGCTGTCCCGAATCGTGAAGGAACGATGGAATCATGTCAAAGTCATCATTATTTCCGGCTATGATGATTTCACTTACGCGAAAAAGTGCATTTCTTACGGCGTTACCGACTATATATTGAAGCCGATCGACGGGAACAGCCTGTCGCAGGCAATGGATAAGATCGTGAACGAAATTACGGAGGCGCAGCAGGACCGGCAGAAACGGGCCAGCCTGTCCTATAAGCTCGAGCAAACCGTCGGCATCGCCCGGCAAAAGGTGCTGAAGGACGTGCTGTTCGGCGAGACGGCGAGCTTGGAGCTGGATCGCTACAGCAGTCTCCTCGGTCTGGACCGCACGCTTAAGGGAGGAGCTGCAGTCGCGCTCGTCAAGATTCATTCGTTTAAACAAAAGAGCGCCGTCTTCCGGGATGGCGGTTTGCTTCATTATGCGGTTCAAAATATATTGGAGGAGCTGCTGCGCATACATCAGGTCGGAGAGCTTGTCGATTTGCGGCTTGGCAGCTTCTGCCTCGTGCTGCGGCCTGGCGATCCTCAAACGCTGAAGCGTTTCGTGAGCCAAGCGCAGAAAGCGCTTACCGAATATATCCGGGTACAGACGGCATGGGGTATCGGCAGCATCCATGACAGCGGGGCGGCCGGACTGCGCCGCAGCTACGTCGAGGCGTCGCGAGCCTTGATGCTGCGCTGGATACAGCCCGAACGGCGAATGTTTTCCTTATCCGACGCTCCCGAGCTGACGGCATTTCCGCGTCCTGGAGCCGACTGTTTGAAGACGCTGTTTCAAGCGCTTGCAATTGGCGATATTCAGCCCGTAGAGCAGAAGCTGAAGGAGGCGTTGCGGCTGCTTGCGGGCGGGGAAGCGTACAGCCCCGATAGCATCGAGGCGTATTTTTGGGATATGGCCGGCATATTGGAATCGGTTTATAACGAACGCGGAGGCGCGGAAAGCGAAATCGACGAGCAGGTGAGGGAAACGCTTTATTTTTGCGATACGCTGGAGGATGTTATTGAACGCATGAACGATGTATTTCATAAAGCCTGCCTGGCGGTGCAGAGCACATTCCTCAGACCGTACACGAAGGTGATCCGCGATGTGATCGATTATTTGAATGTGAATTTCAGACACGACATTTCGTTGGCGGACGCGGCGAATCATGTGTACCTCAACCGCAGCTATTTAAGCTATTTGTTCGTCCAGGAAACCGGCCGCAACTTTTCCGATTTTCTCACCGATTTGCGCATGGACAAGGCGAAGGAGCTGTTTCGCAACACCGCATTAAAAAACTACGAAATCGCCGACGAGGTCGGCTACAGGGACTTCCGGCATTTTGGCCAAATGTTCAAAAGGCATACCGGGATGACGCCGAGCGAATACAGGAAAGTGGTGCCATGAAGCGTGCCCGAATCAATTTATTCGTCCGCTTGATGCTGTCATTCCTCAGTTTGATCGTGCTGCCGCTGACGATCGTCAGTTATTTCGGCTACACGGTCGCTACCCAGATCATCAACAATAACGTCAGCCGCTCCATCAAGCAGACCGTTCATCAATTGTCGCTGAATTCCGAGGTCATATTGGAGGACGCGGAGAAAGCGCTCAGCACCATTCTGTTCGATTCCTACAGCAAGCCGAACCCGTTTAAGGAAGCCATTGCGGCTTACGGCAACGCGACCGAATACGACAAAAACGTTCTGGGACACGAAATTGAGGATGAGCTGAACAAATACGCCATATACCGCAACGATATGAACGGGCTTTATTTGATTCGTACGGACGGCGCCATATTTTCCTCCGCCAACCAACTGCTCGATAACCCGGATTTTAAAGCGTACGACTGGTATCAGCTGTTTATGGCGCAATCCGCAATCGATGTGATGTGGTCTCCGGCCCACAAGGTATCGGGCTACACGAAAAGCTCCAACGCCAATGTCGTCACTCTGTTGAAAAAAATAAAAAGTCCCTACGGCACGCTGCTCGGCGTGCTATGGATGGATTTAAACGAACGATCGCTCGAAAATGTGTACACCTCCGGCAATATTTCCCCCGGCGGCTATACATATGTGCTGGACAGCAGCAGCGGCGTCATTTCGGCCAGTGACAAGAGTCTTGTTACCGGCAAGCTGGACCGGGAACAGGCCGCGATGTTCAGCGACGCCTTTATTGAAGATAGCGGGCATTACTTTTATCGTGAAAACGGAATTGAGAAGCTCGTCGCTTTCGCTACCATCCATACGACTGGCTGGAAAATGATTACAGTTATTCCCGTCAACGAGCTGTTTGTCGACGCCAACCGGGTCAAAAACATCATATTGCTGCTCGCCCTTATTACGACGGTTACAAGCACGGTCATCGCCTTTTTTGCCGCACGGCGCATTACGAAGCCTGTCCGCAATTTAATCCGGCTGATGGAGAAGGCGTCCGAGGGTAATTTGTCGGTTCGTGCCAAAGTGAAGGATTCGGATGAGATCGGCACATTGAACAAGCATTTCAATATTATGATCGGCGAAATCCAGCACCTTATCTCGTCCGTGTACATATCCAACATTAAGCAGAAGGAAGCCGAGCTCGCCTCGCTGGAAGCGCAAATTAATCCGCATTTCTTGTACAATACGCTGCAGTCGATCAAATGGCTGTCCGACATCCACAAGGCTCCCGAAATCGGCGATATGGCGATCAGTCTGGCCAAAATATTCCGGTTCAGCATTAAAGGCGCCGCAATTGTCAGCCTGTATGAGGAGATGCAGCATGTGAAGGATTACATCAGCATCCAGAAATTTCGCTACGGCGACCGGTTCGAGCTTGTTTACCATATAGGGGAGGAGCTGCTGCAATGTCAAATCCCGAAGCTGATCATTCAGCCGCTCGTCGAAAATGCGATCTATCACGGCATCGAAACGAAGGAAGAATACGGTACCATTACCATATGGGCCAAATCGGGCGATCAAAGCCTGCATATCGGCGTAGAGGACGACGGAGCTGTCGTCAGTTACGAGAAAATAGAGGAAATCCGCTTCTCATTGAAGCATTCGGCCGATCCGCATATGGCGGGCACAGGCAAATCGTTAGGCCTTAAAAATATTCACGACCGGCTCCAGATGCTGTACGGCACCGATTACGGCATCCAGATCAACCGGCGGGAAGACCGGGGATTTACCGTTATCGCGTCTCTCCCTAAAAACATGTAGCGCAAATCCCTCCCCGTAAGCCCGGACAATCCCGCTCCGGGTTTTGTTTTGTTCCCGCGAGTCTATTCCCGATTCTCCCCAATCAGGTATAATTACGCTATAAGAATGTCTGAATCGACCATGTTGAAATTGAAAACGTAACGTATGATAGAAGTATAGTTGCACCCCTGGATTGGAATGACCTTGCAAAAGGAATGAGAACTGTCTGGAGGTATGATCATGGTAAATTTGTTGCACAGCAGCCAGTATATTAAAGAACAATCGTTTCCGTTTTGGATTCGCCGGTATTTCCATGACCATGAGCACGTTCCGCAGCTGCACGGACATGATTTCGTCGAGCTGGTATATGTCGTACGGGGAGTCGCCCAGCATGTTTTTGCCGGCAGCCATTACGAGTTGCGCGCGGGCGACGTGTTCATTATTAATCCGGGCGAGGCGCATACGTACAGCATTGAGCCGGGGCAGGAAATTGAAATTATTAATTGCCTGTTCATGCCCGATCTGATTCAAAGCAGCTGGCTGCTCGATCTCGGCATTTCGCAGTCGATGGATTATTTTTACGTGCACCCGTTTCTGGACAAAAGAGAACGCTTTCACCGAAGGCTGAACTTGAACGGACAGGATGCGGTACGCACGTTATTTTTGCTGGAAACACTCATGCAGGAGTTCGAGAGCCGGCAGAGCGGCTGCGAAACGCTGATTCGACTGCAAATGGTCGAGCTGCTGATCATGCTGTCGCGCGCTTACGGGCAAGCGGAAGGAGGGAACGGCAAAACAACTGTCCGCAGCCAATCGAAGCAGCTGCTGGTGCGCCGCATTTGCGGCTACCTTGAACGGTATTATGACAAGAAAGTGACGATCCCCGATTTATGCGAGCTGTTTAATATAAGTCCGCGGCAGTTGAACCGGATTTTCAAAGAAACGGCAGGCATGTCCGTTGTCAATATGATCCATCAGATCCGCATCGAACGGGCGAAGCATCTGCTGCTGGAAACCGACGAGAAGGTGATCACGATCGCAGGGCGGGTCGGGTACGAGGATCCGGCGTTTTTCAGCCGGTTGTTTCAGCGACAGGTAGGTTGTTCGCCTGGAAAATACAGGGAATCGTCCTGACGGCGCGGCGTGAGGGCAACGCCGATGAAGCGCTGGAATGACTTGATGCTGAAAACGAAAATGTTCATTTCGTTTTCCGTCGTATCGCTGTTTATCGTCGGAATCACCTGCGTCATCTTTTATTTTACGAACACAGGCGACATCAAAAATCAGACGCTCTCCTTGTCGAAAATTATTGCCAAACAGTTCTCCGAAATGATTGATCTGTACATGCAAAATATCGAGGAGCTATCGCTGTCAATCTCCATTGACCCTGCCATCCAGGGCAGTCTGTTCGATTTCTATAAAACCGCGGACCCGATTGAGAAGGAAGCGATAGGCTACAAGCTCAATCCCGTGCTGTTCAATTTTTCCTACCCCAAAACTTACGTGCAGAGCATCTCCATATATACGCTGGACGGTCATTGGTATTACTATTCAAAGCTGGTCAACCCGAAACTGACCGACTCGCTGTCATTCGACGAGGTGCGGCGTATTGCGGGCGAGCTGAACGGCAGACCATTCCTGCTGCTGCCTACCCACGAGGAGCCGTCCAATGGCGAGCCGACCGGCAATACGGTATCGTTTATCCGCAAAATTACAAAAATTCCGACCCAGACGATTATCGGCCTCGCCAGCATCAATGTCAATGTGAACGCCTTCAAAATGGTGCTGGCCAACACGAAAGCAAGCGAAATCGATAACCAGATGCATGTGCTGATTGTGAACGACGAAGGGCAGGTTATCTTCGAGAATGGAGCAGGCCAGAGCGGTCGGCCGCGATCCGTATTCGAGACTGCCGTTTTCAGCCGATCCAAAACGAATGGAGAGCTTCTGTGGAAGAACGTTCCTTATTTGTATACGATCGAAACCTCCAGCTATACCGGTTGGAGCACGGTCATTCTCATTCCGAAGCATGTGCTGCTGCTCAAGCAGAAGCGGATTCAGGATATCGTCGTCATCGTCGGATTGGTGACGATGCTGCTCATTGCGGCGGTGTCCTATATGCTGTCCCATCAAATTACGCTTCCGCTAAACAAGCTGATGCGCAAAATGTCCCGGGTCGAGCTGGGCGATTTCAATCAAAGGATGGAGTATGCGGGCAGAAACGAAATCGGACGGTTAAGCCGGATGTACAACCATATGTTGGACAGCATTTCGCGGTTGATCCATGAGGTTTACGAATCGAAGCTGGCCGAGAAGAGCGCCCAACTGTCGGCGCTGCATGCGCAAATCAATCCTCATTTCTTATACAATACGCTCAACATTATGAAGTCGATCAGCCGATTGCGGGGCGTTGAGGAAGTGGCCGAAATTTCTGAATCGCTGGCCGGTCTGTTTCAATACAGCATGAAAAACTTGCACCATCCGGTTACGCTCGGGGAAGAGATCGATCATATCCTCAATTACTTCAACATCCAGCAGCACCGGTTCGGCAACCGGCTGGAGCTTCGGTGCGAGATTCCCGAAGGGCTGCGCCAGACCCCGATTTTAAAGCTGACCCTTCAGCCGCTGATCGAGAACGCCGTTAACCACGGCTTGCGGCGCGTGAAGGCGGGAGGCTGCATCACGATTCGCGCCTGGCTGCAGAACGAGACGTTGATCGCAACCGTTTCCGATAACGGAGAAGGAATAGCGGAGACCGAGCTCGCGAAGCTGCGATACGATTTGGACGCTTCCCTCTCGCATCATCCGGTTCGCGATGCGACACAAGGCATCGGGCTCCTCAATATTCACCAACGCATTCAGCTGTTTTACGGAAAACCGTACGGCCTGGAGCTGTCAAGCAAACCCGGCGAGGGAACGAAGGTCGCATTGACGATCCCGCTCGCCGCAGCTCCGCATAATCAGCGAGGGGAGGAAGCGGCGCTATGAATATTTTCGTCGTCGAGGATGAACGTTGGGCGTTGGCCGAGCTGGCACAGCTGTTTCAGGTATACGAGACCCGCCACCAGGTATTTGCATTCGAGAACGGCGACGATGCCTTGGCGGCGGCAGTCAAGATTCGCCCGCAGCTGGTCGTGACCGACATCAATATGCCGGGAATCGACGGTCTGGAGCTTATTGAGCAGCTGTATCGGCTCGATCCGGCGATCAAATGCATGATATTGAGCGTGCACGACCAGTTCGAGTATGCACGGCAGGGAATGAAATACGGAGTTTCCGACTATTTGCTGAAGCCGGTCAAGAAGGATGTTCTGTACAAAGCTGTAGACAATGCGATTGCGGCCATTGAGACGGACGTTAAACGGACTGAGGAATGGTTGAACGGATCGATCGCGCAAATGCTGTTGACGTCGGATGTTCCCGATCATGCGGCATTTCGCGCCGTAAATTCGAGTGACTGCTATATCGTGCTTCTTTTGCTGGAGACGACGGGAACATTGAAAGGATGGAATCAAACATGGTTCCATATGGCCGATTTAAAGCGGCGGTTCGCTACCTCTTCGACTCATAATCAAGATGTATTCGGTGTTGATTTAAACTGCCGGCAGCGCGTGCTGCTCATTCCGCAGACCGATCCCGCGCAATCGGGGGCGATCCATTCGCAATTATCGCAAATTTTTCATCAGTTGCAGCTGCTGCCGGTTCCGGCCCATTTGGGCTACGCCTTTAAATCCGGGGCTTGCCCGTTATTCGAAGCGTTCGCCGCATTGAAATCGGACATGGAGGAGCAAATAGCGTTCGCTCAGCCGACCTTCGTGGTTCCGGGTTCCAAGCAGAGGGGACTGGAGCTCGACGGCATATGGGAAAAGGTTCGCGTGATGGAAACGCATTTCAAGAAGGGCGACCTGTTTAAAGGCCGGTCGGTGCTGCGGCAGCTATTGAAGCAGTTCGAGCAGCAGCGCGTCACGAAACATCAGCTCAAGCTGTTTATCCACGATATGCTGTATTCGTTGAAATTTAAATGGCTTACCGCGAGGAAAGGGATGATCAGCATCCATGAGGTGCAGGAGGAGGCGGGAACGCTGAACGGCCTCGTCGATTTCGAACGGCTGTTCGAATGGCTGGACGAGACGATCGTCGCCCTGTACTGCGGGCAGGAGCCGGACGATTTGAATCCGAAGGGACTCATTCCCGTGCTGCTTCAGCAGATCCACCAGCATTATCAGGGAACGATTTCACTGCAGCAGTTTGCGGCCGAGCATCATGTCAGCCTCGGTTATTTGTCCCGAATGTTCAAAAGCCAGACCGGAATAACGTTCTCCGACTACGTGGCCAATTACCGGATACGCAAAGCGAAAGAGCTGCTGAATGCCGGAGTGGAGCGCCTGCAGGAAGTAAGCGAGCTCGTCGGATATGAGGATGCCAAGCATTTCAGCGCCTTGTTCAAAAAGCTGGTCGGCGAAACGCCGATGATGTATGCAAGACGCCGTAAGCAGAGCGATGTCAGCCTCAGCCGTTCGACCCGGAACAACCAAAGGCAATGATTCCAGGTTTTATTAAAAACGCTTACAAAAAGGAAAAATCACCCCCCTGAATCGGTACAAATCGCATGTAGGCAAACGGCGGAGGCGTACGTACAATTTACTTAGACCACGGACAATCGCATACAACCGGATCCAAATATCGGTTCTGTGGGGTCGAAGACCAACGCATGATGAAGCTTTTGTCTTGAAAACGCTAAGGAGGAAACCTAATGAGTCGAGCTAAAATTTTGACTGCTTGTGCTTACACCGCTTTACTTTCAACCTTATTCGCAGGCTGCTCTTCATCCCAGCCTGCCGCCGGCAATTCGCCGGCACCCGCCAGCCCGGCTTCGTCAACGCCGGCACCGAACAAGCCGGCCGAGCCGGTGACGCTGACGCTGCTGATCGGATCGACTGGAACCGCCTATCCGGCTACCCAGGCTGTTGCTGCGGAAGCCGAGAAGAAGCTGAACATCAAGATCAAATTCGACATCAAGCCGGATGGCACGGAGGGTGATAACCTGGTCAAAACGCGCCTGGCGACGGGTGAAATGGCCGATATTTTGTCCTACAATTCCGGATCGCTGCTGCAAGCGCTTAATCCGGAAGAAAACTTCGTCGATTTGGCGAACGAACCGTACGTTGCCAACCTGCTCGATTCGTACAAGCAGACCGTATCTGCAAACGGCAAAGTTTTCGGTGTTCCGGTCGGCTCGTCGAATGTAGGCGGCGTGCTCTACAACAAGAAAGTGTACGCCGAGCTCGGCCTGACCGTGCCGAAAACATGGGCGGAATTTATCGCCAACAGCGATAAAATCAAGGCTGCGGGCAAAACCGCGATCATCGGCTCCTACAAGACGACCTGGACGTCTCAGCTGTTCGTGCTGGGCAACCATTACAACGTGCAGGCTAAAGTGCCGAACTTCGTGCAGGATTACACGGCCAACAAAGCCAAATTTGCGACAACTCCGGCCGCGCTGCGCGGCTTCGAAATGACGAGTGAGGTGTTCAAGAAAGGCTATTATAACAAAGATTTCCTGGCCACGACCTATGATGCAGGATTGAAAATGCTGGCCGAAGGAACGGGCGTCCAATACCCGATGCTGACCAGCGCCATCGATGCGCTTGCGCAAAATTACCCGGATAAGGTCAAAGATATCGGCGTCTTCCCGACGCCTAGCGACGATCCGAACATCAACGGCTTCACCGTCTGGATGCCGGGCTCCTATTATATCAACAAGAAGGGCAAAAACATCGACGCCGCCAAAAAATTCATCGAATTTTACATGTCGCCCGAAGGGCAGAAGGCGTATATGTCCAAGAGCAAGGCGAACGGACCCTATGTCGTCAAAGGGGTCAAGGTTCCCGATGACGCGTACGAAGGGGTCAAAGATATGCAGCCGTACTTCGACAGCGGCAAAACATCGCCTGCGCTGGAGTTCGTATCGCCCGTCAAAGGACCGAACCTGGAGAGCATCCTGATCGAAGTCGGAACCGGTCAAAAGTCCGCTGCGGACGGAGCGGCCGATTATGACAAGGATGTCAAGAAGCAGGCTCAGCAGCTGAACCTTCCGGGCTGGTAACCAATAAAGCTTCATCGGCCCTGCAAGCGGCTGTTTGCAGGGCCGGTTCGATAAGAAGAGCACAAACCGGAAGGAGATCATGATGAGAATAGCGCAAAAACGGATGTATTCGTATTTATTTTTACTGCCCGCCGGCATCATTTATTTCGTCTTTTATTTGCTGCCGACCGTGATGTCGTTTTTTTTCAGCCTGACCCGCTGGACGTTGACGAAATGGCAGTTTATCGGATTTGACAATTACAAAATGTTTTTCGAGGAATCGTCGCTGCAGATCGGCTTCAAGAACACGCTGATCTTCGCGGTCGTGACCTGCGCCCTGAAGGTGGTTTTGGCGCTGCTGCTCGCAACCATATTGACGTCCCGGATCTGGTTTAAAGATTACTTCCGCTCGATGGTGTTTTTCCCGACGCTGCTCAGTACGATCGCCGTTGGGATCGCCTTCAGCACGATGATGCATCCGACTCAGGGGGTCATCAACACCGCGCTGGCCGCCATGGGCATCGAAGGACCGGACTGGCTCGGCAATACGAAGCTGGCGCTGCTGTCCGTCGCCTTCGTGGATGTCTGGAAAGGCGTCGGGATCGCTACCGTTATTTACATCGCGGGTATTATGGCGATTCCGCTGCATTACTACGAAGCGCTTAAAATCGACGGGGGCAACGCGCTGAAAGGGTTTTGGCATATTACGCTGCCGCTCAGCCGTCCGGCGATGAACTCGGTCATTATTTTGGCGTTTATCGGCGGTTTGCGCACCTTCGACCTGATCTGGGCAATGACGAAGGGGGGGCCCGGCTTTTCAACCGACCTTATCGCTTCGATCATTTATAAGCAGTATCAAGCCGGATTTTACGGCCTCGCCACTGCCGGCAACGTCATTTTGTTTATCGGCATCTCGGTATTGGCGTTTCCGCTGTACATGTTTCTGAACCGGAGAGAGGTGGACCTATGAGCCAAGGTGCCAAGCTGCAAAAAATAGCGGTCAGCGCGATCATGCTTCTGCTTTCAACGCTCATTTTCTGGGTGCCCTTTTATTTCGTCATCGTCAATTCGTTCAAATCGAGCACGAAAGCGGCGGATATGAACATGAAATGGCCGGACACCTTGCATATTATCGACAACTACAAATCGGTGCTGACCGCCGCCGACAACATGCTCGTCCGAGCCTTTTACAACAGTACGCTGCTTACCATCTTATCGGTCGTCGGTCTGGTGATCGTCAGCTCGTTGGCCGGCTTTGTGCTGCAGCGCAGAGAGAGGGGCAAGGCTTCCTCGACGTTCAACTTTTTGGTGCTGGCCGGTTTAATGATTCCGCCTGCGGTTGTGCCGACGATTTGGGTGCTCAATTCGGTCGGCTTGTTCAAAACGCTGACGGGTCTCACCCTGGTTGAAATCGCGCTGCATTTCCCGTTTTGCGCTATTTTATACAAAGCGTTCACGGCTACCATACCACGGGATATTGACGAAAGCGCCTTTATGGACGGCTGCGGCGGATTGAGGCTGTACACCTACATTATATTTCCGCTCCTGAAGCCGGTAACTTCAACGATCGTCATCATCCAGGCGGTAAACATTTTTAACGATTTCGTCAATCCGCTCTATTTTTTGCCGGGCTCGGAAAATGCGACCGTTCAGCTGACGCTGTACAATTTCATGAGCATGTACATAACATCGTGGAATCTGCTGTTCGCGGATGTCGTGCTCATCTCGATCCCGCCGCTCATTTTGTTTATTTTTTTCAATAAGAAGATCGTCGCCGGCATGACGGCTGGCTCCGTGAAGGGTTAGCCGGGCCGGAAATATCGCCTGCCGTTCCGGCCGCATCGGCTATTCGAATGGCTGAATGAACAATGATAACCGGTCCGGAGCGCATTATGATGAAGATATGAAGGCCGAACAGAGCTGCTAAGCATTTTATTATTAACCGATCGGCTCCTTCAGGCAAGGCCGACTTCATGCATGAAGCGATTAGGGGGAAAGTACATGGAAAGCACCGGCGGTAATGTACTTTGGTTTACCGGTCTCTCCGGCTCAGGCAAGACGACTACGGCGCAGGAGGTCTATGCGCGGCTGGCGGCGGCCGGTCGACCGGCGGAGCTGCTCGACGGGGATGCCGTACGCAAGGCGATCTGCAGCGGGCTCGGCTTCAGCCGGGACGACCGGATGGAAAATATACGCCGTATCGCGTTTGTCGCGAACCTGCTGTCCAGGCACGGCGTTACCGTTCTCGTCTCCGCGATTACTCCTTATGAGGAGATGCGCGATTATTTGCGGAAGCACGTCAACGGATATGTGGAAATTTATGTGCAGTGCTCCTTGGCGGTCTGCGAAGCGCGGGATGTGAAAGGATTGTACGCCAAAGCGCGCCGTCATGAAATCGGCATGTTCACCGGCGTTTCCGACGTGTACGACGAACCGCAGCGGGCAGACTTGGTCATTAGTACGGAGCACCGTTCCGTTCAGGCGAATGCGCTGCGTATTGTGGAGTGGTTGAATCGGGCGCGGGACGGACACGGTGACAGCGCGGTCGCGGAGGCGGGGGATGAGCCGTCTGCATGCGCCGATGTCGCACAGCAATACACAGCAGCCGCTCTGGAGCTGGCGCCGGTGGCAGAGTCGAGCGTTTCCGCTCGGCCTGGAGACGCTGCGTGCCCACCGGAGGGAGACGGCCGATGAAAATCGTTATGGTCTCGTTGGATACGCTTCGCGCCGACCGGCTCGGCTGCTGCGGATACGGCAAGCCAACATCCCCGCATCTCGACAAGATCGCCTCCGAAGGAGTGCTGATGGAACGTGCCTATGCGGCGGACATTCCGACCGAGGCGGCCCATTCGGCCATTTTTACCGGATGCATCGGCTTGACGACGGGAATCGTGTCCCACGGCTCCGAGCTGGCCTATCTGCCCAAATCGGTCGAATGGCTGCCGTCGAAGCTCAAGACGGCCGGCTTCGTAACCGGCGCGGTCGATAACCTGTACAACCTGAAGGAATGGTTTGCCCGCGGTTACCGTTACTACATCAACAGCTCGGGCAAAAAGCGGTGGATCGACGGCCGGACGGTGAACGAGCTCGCGCTTCCATGGATCCGAGAGCATAAGGATGACGATTTCTTTTTATTTCTGCATTATTGGGACGCTCATACGCCTTATTTGCCGCCGAAAGACTATATTGCCCCTTTTTACGACAAGGAGAGCGATCCGTATGCCTCGGGCAATACGAGCATGGAGCGGGCGTATTCCCATCCGGCGTATCCGTTTTTCAAGCATCATCATTACAAGCGGCTCGGCCCCGTCACGGATGCGGCGTATATCAGCGCGCTTTACGATGCGGAAATCCGCTACCTGGACGACCGGCTCCGCGAGCTGGACGACTGCCTGAGCGAAGCGGGCATACGGGATGATACGCTGCTCATCCTGTTCGGCGACCATGGCGAAAGCTTGACCGAGCATGACATTTACTGGGATCATTGCGGTCTGTACGAGCCGACAGTGCACGTTCCGCTCATTATGCGGTGGCCCGGGCGCATTCCGGCGTCCCGGCGGGTGCGCGGGTTCGTGCAGCATGCCGATCTGATGCCGACGCTGCTGGAGGCAATCGCCGCAGAAGCGCCTGCGGAAATCGATGGGGCAGCGCTCAGGCCGGCTTCGGAGTACGACGGGCGAAGCTTGTGGCCCGCCATTCGCGGGGAGGCCGAAGGAACGCTTGACGAGGTGTATTTAAGCGAATGCGCATGGCAGGCGGCCCGGGCGGTGCGCAACGAGCAGTTCAAGCTGATCCGCAATTACGACACGGGACCGTTCCGGCGTCCGGCCGTCGAGCTGTACGATTTGCAGCGGGACCCGGAGGAGCGGTACAACGCGGCGGAAGCTTTCCCGCAAATCGCGGAAGCGATGGAACGGCGGCTGGACGCGTTCGTGGCGGGCAAGCTGAGCGGACGGCCGGACCCGATGATGGTCCAGATCCGCGAGGCGCAGCTGCCGTTCCGGAGGCGGATCGAGTCGATTCTCGGCGCCGTCGGATTGACGTGGGAGTCGTGGATCGCGAACCCGCAGCGCGAACGGTATGATGCTTTAGAGGAAGCGCTTGCACGCAAGTTGGAATAATACTTGTGCCCAATTCGAAGATGAAAGGTGGTGCAGTCCCGGTTGGCGCGATTGAATCGGCCGATGCGGGACGTAAGGATGGCATTGAAAATAGGAATTGTCGGAATGAATGGAATCGGTATGCGTCATGCGGAGTGCTATGCGCATGATCCGCTTGCGCATGTGGTCGCCGTCTGCGACGTTGTCAAGGAAAAGGCGGATAAAGCGGCGGAAAAATACGGCGTTAAAGCTTATTACAGCCTGAAGGATATGCTGGAGGGCGAGCCTGAGCTTGAGATCGTCGACGTCACGACGGGCGGGATCGATAACGGCAGCTGGCATTTCGAGCCGGCGATGCAGGCGATTGCGGCCGGGAAGCATGTGCTGATCGAGAAACCGCTTGCGAACGATATCCGCGAAGGGCGTGAGCTGGTCCGTTTCGCAGCGGAAAAGAACGTGTATCTGGGCTGCAACCTGAATCATTATTTTACAGCACCCGCGGAGAAAGCGCGTCAATATATCGAAGCCGGAGATATCGGCGAAACGGTGTACTGCTTGCATAAGATGGGCTTCAACGGCGGGGAGGATACATACAGCCCGCCCAAATCGCCGAAGGACAAAGGCCATCCCTATTTCCATATGAAAGCTTTTTTGACCCACCCGTTCAGCGTGATGCGTTATTTTTGCGGCGACATTACCCATATTCAAACGTTTTCCAATCAAGCCGGCTTCCGCAAAAGCGCCAGCGATATTATGGTATCGATCAACAGCATCCACGTGAAATTCGCCAGCGGCGCGGCCGGTTACCTGCTGAGTCAGCGCGGAGACGCGACATACGGCCTGGGCGGCTGGTGGAGCATGGAAGTGGGGGGCACGAAGGGAACCTTCTGCATCGAAAATTGCGTGGAAAAAGTTTCGTACTGGAGAGCGCAAAAGGGCGTTCCCGCCATCGGCGCGCACCCGCAGCCGGAAGTTACGGAGTCGGGCGTGACGGAATTTAACACGACCTTTAGCAACCGGCTGCACGCCTTTCTGGAAGATATTACGAACGGCGTGCCGAGAGAGCATATCCGCGCTTCCGGACGCGATGCGCTGGCCGTGCTGGAGTATACGTTCGCCGTTATCGAATCGTATGAACAGGGAGGCGCCATCGTCAGACCGCATCCGCTGCCGGCGTTCCACGGCGATCCGCTGTCGATGTAAGCAGAGCGGAGGCAGTCCGTTCTACTGGCGGCAACAGCAGCCGGGAAGCATTTGCCATGACATTCGCATGTTTATCAAACAAATAAGGAGAGTGTTCGCCCATGATTAAGCTTGGCGTCAACTCGGTTTTGTTCAAGGAATTTGATTTTGCGTCGGCCGCGCATCATATTGCGCTCAGCGGTTATGACGGCGTGGAAATTTCGGCGATTCAAGGGATGTGCGAACACCTGGATCTGGCGCGCTGGAAGGAGCAGGCGGCAGAACTGAGGTCGATCGTTCAGGACAACGGCTTGAGCTTCCTCTCGATGGAATTCGGCAGCGTAAAAGACGAGCAGCGGTTGCTGAGCGCATTCGAAGCGGCTGCGGAGATCGGCATTCCGATCGTCAATATCGGTCCCGGCGGGAAAACCGGGGTGGAGGAGGATGTAGAACGTTCCATCGACCTGCTGAAACGGATGTCGGAGAAAGCGGAGGCGCTTGGCGTAACGCTGTGCGTGAAGGCGCATATCGGGCAGTCCGTTCACGATACGCCGACAACGCTGCGCGCAATGGCGGCAGTATCGTCCGGCGCATTCGGCATCGATATGGACCCGAGCCATATATTCCGGGCCAATGAAAATCCGGAGGAGGCGCTTCCGGCGGTCATCAGCCGCGTTAAGCACGTCCATATCCGCGATTGCAAAGGACGGGAGCAGGGGCCGGGGCCGATCGAGCTGCAGGCATGCGGACGCGGCGACATTAACCTGTTCGCCTATTGCAAAGCGATGGTCGACAACAACTATGACGGGCCTGTCGTGCTGGAAGTAATCGGAGCGAAGCCGGAGCATTCGCTGGCGCAAGTTTCGATCATCGCCGCCGAAACTTACGGTTATTTGAACGCCTGCCTGAAGCAGCTTGGCGCCCGTTAACCGTCGCGTTAACGGCCGTAACGGAGATTGTCCCGCTATTCAACGACAGTCTCTTAACGCGCAACGTATACTTACCCATTCAAGGAGAGTGAACGGCATGTCCACGCATTCAAAAAAGCCCAATCTGATTATATTCGGCATTGACAGCTTGCGCCGGGACCGGATGAGCTCGTACGGCTACCTGCGGTTAACAACGCCTCATCTCGACAAATTGGCGGGAGAAGGCGTGCTGTTCGAGCAGCATTTCAGCCCGAGCATTCCGACAACGCCTGCCTATGCGGGCATGCTGACAGGCAAAGACTGCTTCGGCACCGATGTGGTCGCGCTGCGGCATAAAGGCGACGTCGGCGCCAAAACGTTGGCGGAGGTGCTGCGGGAATACGGCTACAATACGACATGCGTCGGGTTTACCGGCAATCCGTCAGCACGCGGCTTCGACAGTTATTTGGACTATGAGGCCTGGCTGCCGGACGAAACCGGCAAATGCCCGAAGGCGGAAAATTTGAACGAGGTGGCGATTCCGGAGCTGCGCCGGCTGGCCGGGGAAGATCAACCGTTTTTTCTGTTTTTGCGGCATATGGACCCGCATTCGCCTTATTTGCCGCCGAAGCCGTTCGAACGCATTTTCTACGGTGGCGATGAGCATGATCCGGCCAATCGTTCGATGGAGCCGGTTTATGACTTCAAGCCATTCGCCGATTTCCTCAAATCGTGGATTCCCGAAGGCGTCACGGATCAGGAATACGTCAGCGCTCAATACGACGGGGCGGTCGCCTATATGGACGCCTCCATTCAAAGCCTGCTGCGCACCGTTGACGATCTCGGGCTGACGGACGATACGCTGATCGTCGTCACCTCCGATCATGGAGAGACCTTGTACGAGCATGATTGCTATTTCGATCATCACGGCCTGTACGACTGCACGCTGATCGTCCCGCTGATCATCAAGTTTCCCGGCAAGCTGCCTGCCGGCAGGAGAGTGCCGGAGGCGACGGTAATCAGCGATATTATGCCGACCGTGCTCGAGCTGCTGGACATCGACGAGCGGCTGGAGCCGGACGGCCAAAGCCTGCTGCCGTTCGTTAACGGCAGCCCGGAACGGCGGATCAGCGAGTTTTATATTACGGAATGCACCTGGATGCGCAAGCATGGCTGGCGGACGCCGCATTGGAAGCTGATCCGCGCGCTGGAGCCGGATTTCCACTTCAAGCCGGAAGTGGAACTGTACAATTTGATTGAGGACCCGCTCGAGAACCATAATGTAGCTGAGCGGGAACCGGAAATCGTGGCGCTGCTGACCGCCCGGATGGAGGTGCATATTCACCGCCGCGAGCAAGAGACAGGCCGGACCAATCCGATGTATACGAATCTGGGCTGGCATGGCAAGGGCGACGCGCCGTTTACTTCATCCCAGCAAGCCTATGATACGCTGTATATCGGAAATTCGCGTACGGCCCGGACGCTGCAGGCCAAAGAAGCGGGCAAATAATGCCAAGGCGCCGCACCGCAGACCCGCGGTGCGGCTGCTTTACGATACAGCCCAGCGGTGATATGTCAAGGGGATGATCGATAAGAATTGGAAAAAACATTGCCTAAAGCGTACCCAGAGCTAAAAAAAGACATCACTAAACTAACCCCACCATTTAGTCTGAATTTTCAGACTATTTACAGGCATGGGCAACATGTAAAAAGAGTAGAAATCTGGAAATCCTATGGATTCCTCCTCTCGGGTGGTGTGTACATTTTGTTGGTCTTCAGTAGCATGAATACCAACCGTACCAATTTTCGTGAAGATAGGACGAGGGCTCTTTTGTGCTTATGCTTCGGGACTTCATC